>NZ_JAGO01000018.1 GCF_000526695.1 Carnimonas nigrificans ATCC BAA-78 | reverse complement strand
CCTTTTTTAATATTGCCTTCTCTTCTTCCACTCGCCGCAGCTTGCGCTTCAGTTCCTGGATCTCACGCTGTTCCGGCGTCAGAGCCTCACCTTTCAGCGGCGCCTTGCCTGCCCGCTCAGCGCGAAGCCTGCGAACCCAATACTCCATGGTGGATTTGCCAACCCCCATGGCCTCACACGCCGCCTTCAGCGTGTAGCCCTGGTCGACCACGAGCTGGGCCGCTTCCAAGCGAAATTCCGGGCTAAACGTTCTCTTCTTCGTCATCATCTGCACCTGATTGTCTCTGTGAGCCATCATACACTCAAAGTCAGGTGGCCAGATTCACTGTGCCACTACAACCAGTGATAATGGATACGATAAAATAGCTTGTGATATTGCCGAGCGTTTCCTCCAGAAAGCCAAAGACTTTGGCCTAATAATTACCATTCAGAACACTATAACGCTCCTAGCAGAAAAGAGTACTGCTGTTCAGGAGTTTTTGGTTGAGCAGTTTGAGTCCGCCGATTTCCTATCAGATACCTTCATTGCGGAGTGTCTGCTTGATACTAGGCAAATGGATGAGGCTCTGAATCATATTCTCTGGGTTGCTCAAAGGTGTGACGGCTATGCACCTGATCTAATCAACGCGGCAGAACTTCTTTTAAAATATGGCTATCGGGACGAAGCTCTTTCAGCTCTCCGAAATGTAGCTAAATCTGGCGACGAATACTGGGTAATAGTTGACGCTGCGTCGATTCTCTACGAAAACGAGCGAACCTCGGATAACCGACAGATGCTCGCTGACCTATGTACAATCGATGGCGGTAGTCCTCTGGACAATATATGTTTGAGCACGCTTTCCAGATTAATGGCGATCGGCGAGGATGAATTGGCGCTTCCTCACCTTGAGGCCGCAATACAATTATCGGATAGAAACGAGCATGATGTGCTTTCGCGCGGAGATGCGATTGAGGCCGCTCGATTGATTGCTGCTCATCATAACCGCGTGGGAGGGAAGCAGATTCTGGAGCGGATGTTCGCATCATGCGGTGCTCTCCGTGAGAAAGCCGAGATTGCCAGTGCACTGGCGGATTTGGGATTTGAGCAGGAAGCAAAGTCAGCTCTTCGTTCCAGTCTCCAAGAAACTGGACTTAAGATTGAATGGTTCACTGTCGATCTGCTAATTCGCCTAGGTTTTGAGGGTGAAGTGCGTTCTGCCGTAGAGGCTGCGGTCACTCATCTGGGCACCTATGAAACTGTCAATCTTATCAAACATGCATTACCAGTTCTGAATAAGGAAGTGGTAGCTGCTCAGATTCTATCGCGAGCGCGCGCTAAAAAGGAGCCCGGCCTCGCACATAGCTTGGCTCTTCTTGGAGTCCCGGAAGAAGGGCGCTCTCTGCTGGCGGATTTTTTGCGGGGCGAGGATATCGGCTTATGCTTTCGGGCTGCAGGTAAATTGTGTGAGTTGGGAGATGCTCGCCTTGGGCGGAACAAGCTTCGCGCTATTATCTGCAATAAAGATATCGAAGCACGCACCCGACTCTCAGCTGCTGAGACACTCAAACAAGTCGGGTTTTTCCGGTATGCTGCAATTGGCTTTGCGCGGATTGCACAAGACCCAGGTGTTGAAGTGAAGCTACGCGCTTGCGCAGCCGTTTCTTTTGATGAGCTGGAGCACGAGAGAAACCATATCGTTTGGGTTCCACTGATGGAGATACTCGAGGATCGTGCCCGACCAGTTGTAGATCGTGTGGAGGTAGCTGAGGCTCTGGTCCATATCGACGGCGAAGATGGTTACGATGACCTCGTTTATCCCAAACTGTTCGCAATATTGGATGATGATCAGCTTTCTTATCGAGATGTCTTATGCGTTGGTCGTTCACTCGGAGAGTTTGGTTGGTCGCTCGATGAAATACCACGCTTGCAACAGGCGCTGACTTCAGCTGCCGTAAATGCACCAACCAAAATTCCGGTGCTTCGCGCTCTAGGCCGAGGCGGCAGAAATGCTGAAGTGGCATCACTTCTACTCGATATTGCCAAACATCCTGACGCATCCATAGAGCTCTCGCTCGAGGCGATCGCTGCCATCTGGCGGTATGACAACCCTGAGGCGCAGGACTTTCTCGATCAAATCGTCCAGGACGCCACAATTCCACCAGCCTGGCGACTGAAAGCGGCCAAAGAGCGAGCTCCTAACCTTCGATTAATCTCCCTGCTTTACTTGGCTGGAGATGCTTCCATTCACCTTGATACACGAATTTCGGCCTTGGAAGACCTCCCAAAGAATAGTCTGGTGGAACAAACGAAAATCCTTAGCGATATAGCTTGTATGGCTGGTCTGACTTTCTGGGAGCGCAAGAAAATGGTGGAGGTTGCGCATCGTCTAAAAATACCTACTCTCATCACGTTGGTAATCCAATCCGCCAAGGATAACCGGCCACTATCAATATGGGAGATGGTTGAACTAGCCCAATTATGTCGGAAGTTTGACGATGAGGCCGGCGCTGAACAGATACTCCAAGAGCTACTCTCGCTGCCCCTCGTCGTCCTGGAAAATACAGAGGATTTAGAAACAGCTATCAAGGGCATTCAATTGTCCGCTGAGCTGAATCGAGATCTGGCTGTCAGCAGACTGGAAGAGCTCTTGTTTTCCAACGTCACAAACTGGGGGGCGGTTGCTGATATTCTGGAAGCACTAACCAAACTTGTTGGTAAAGAGGCGGCATTGGAGAAGGCGGCGCCAATTATCGAAGAGCTATGTACTGCCCTTCAAACTCCCACCGACGGTGAGTATTCTGGGTGGCCGTATCAGGCAAGCCGGCTTCTAAAAAAGGAGTTGTTTGAAGACTACCAAGCCTTGATCGCCTTTGCCGAGAACAAGGGCAACGAGGTAACCGAACGAGCAAAGGCTTGCGTGCTGGTGATGCGCTATGCGAGCAACGGCTCCCTTGCTCACACGGCTGCTCTCCATCTGCTCTCACAGTTTCGCCAGAATGATTTGGCCTCCCAAGTTTGGATCACGATCATATGGGAACTGCGGTACGCTGGCTATTCCTCTGAGGTGGGGGATTGGTTGGATTTGTGCCTCGCTAATTTACCCGATGAGCCAGATGATCGCTGGGAGCTGGCCAATCTTCTTCATAGTTGTGGTCGTATAGACGAGGCCAAAGCCCTTGTAGAGAATATAGATGCTTCCATCCTTACTACTAAAGGGAGAATATTTCCAACAGATAAGGCGTTAGTTGAAAGCGTGCTGGACGAAGATGACGCAGATGAAACGACCTTTGCCCAAATAATGAATAGCGATGATCCTTTTGAACAGCTCTGGTGTGCAAAGGAGTACCTCGAGGCACATGGTGATAGGCGGGCGCTTAAACTGATTTCTGATGCGGCGAATGGCTATAACAGTGACTCTCTGGTTCAGTTGGAAGCGATAGACTGTCTGGACGCACTTGGATTCCGTGAGCTTTCCAGAGAATTGTTTGCAGGTATGCCTAAACGTGACATTGAGCCATACTGGCTTGGTGCTCAATTACTACGGTTCGGCAAAAAGGCCGAAGCTGCGCCATTTTACATTGAAGCCTCTCGCTCAAATATTAAATATAATGAAAATATGATCAGAGGGAGATTGGCTGACCTCAAGCTTGATGCCGAACTGATAGAATTCTGCTTTCGCCAGGAAGTGGGCGCTCGTCCACATTGATCTAAATTTAAACGGCAGAAATTTATGATTTATATTGTACTTTTGACGAGAGGTGGCAGATATATGGAGAGTCTGTTGGAAAACCTTATGGGAATACATCAAGCGTCGTAATTCAGCGAGTCACAACCAACTCTCTTGCATAATTTCATAACGCTATAGCTATGATATAGTTATCATTTTTATCTATAATTTTCACAAATTGCCTTTTAAATAAATATGTTAGTAGGGTTTCGATATGAGTAAAAGTCTGCTGGAAGACTCCAGCAGACTTTTGAACTGCCAAATTAAAGTGCCTGGACGGTGTTTTTCTGGGCATTTGGGAGGGTTGTATTCATCCCCTGTTCACGCCACTGATCAAGGTCGCGGTTGCGTGAATCAACCGCAGCTTCCCATAGCTGATAGGCGTCCTCACCCATCATCAGACGCACTGGTGCAGTATCACCATCCACCATGTCGATAACCATCTGCATACCCTTGACTGGGTCGCCCATCTGCTGGCCGTTCTGGGTTGCGTAGTATTCGTCCATGTTGGCATTCAGCTGCGCGTAGTCGGCAATCCGGTTATCAGCCTTCAACAGAGCGGAGCCAGCAAACTCGGTGCGGAATGCGCCTGGCTCGATGAGCGTAACGCGAACGCCGAAGGGTTTGACTTCATGATGCAGCGCTTCGGTGAAGCCTTCCAGGGCAAATTTCGATGCGTTATAGAGGCCCGCACTGGGGAAGGCGACGAGGCCAGCAATGCTGGTCAGATTGAGGATGTGGCCAGACTTGCGCGCCCGCATCTGCGGCAATACTTCGCGCGATAGTTCCGCAGCGGCGAAGAAGTTCAGCTCCATCTGGGCACGGATCTGTTCGGAAGAGAACTCCTCCAGGGCTCCGGAAGAACCGGCACCAGCGATGTTGGCCAGCACGTCGATATGCCCAAAACGTTCATTTGCGGTTTTCAGCGCTCTAGCACGTGAGGCGGCATCGGTGACATCCAGTTCCAGCGCCAGAGCGCGCTCACCATAGTTGGAGGCAATCTGCTGTAACGGTGCCAGGCGGCGAGCAGTCAGAACCGCATTATCCCCTTTGGCCAGAACCAGTTCAGCCAGCGTTTTGCCAAAGCCGGACGATGCGCCGGTGATAAACCATGTCTTGCTCATTTGGACATCCTCTGAATCAGGTGGGAGTGCTTGTCATGCACCGAGCAGTTGCTGCAGGCATCTCAGGCGTGCAGCTGAGGCCTGTAACCATATTACTGATCGTCGAACCCCGCCATTCTTCAGCGTTCGGATTCAATGCGTTGGGGTACTTAAACAAGGAGTATCACCAAGGCTTCATGTGTCTGCTTCTCTCCTCCTGTACAGCCGCCGCATGCCTTCCCATAGTGGCTTGCCATTTGCTTGCGTGTGCATGGGGAGGGCGACCTATGGAATGGTTACTCCATTTACGCATCCTTGCATAACCACTGTTCCAGTTCTGCCAGCATTTGGTCGCAGCGGTCGAGTTCCGAAAGCGCTATATATTCATCGGCCTTGTGACCTTGCTCCATATTACCTGGGCCACAGACTTGCCCTTCTGCAATGGAGTGAGCTTATCGACGCGATAGCAAGGCTTGAATAACTGCCTGCCTCGGGCCTGCGCGCCCAATACAGGCGGAATTGAGGTCAACCAGAGGAGTTAGCCGGGAGATGAATTGTCAGGGCCACGCGGGTACCATGGGACCATTCCCAAACCATGATTATTGAGGTTTTTCCATGAGCTTTTTGGATAGTATCCAATCCCGCTATACCGCCAAGGCTTACGACAAAAGCAAGCAGGTGCCAAGTGAGCTGGCGGAGCAGTTGATTGAGGCCATTCGCCTTGCGCCTTCCTCGGTCAACTCCCAGCCGTGGCACTTCGTCATAGTAGAAAGCGAAGAAGCCAAGCAGCGTCTGGCGACGGCCATCGGCGAACAGTTCGCGTTCAATCAGCCGAAGATTCTCAATTCGTCGTTTACCATTATTTTCTGTGCGCGGCAGTCGATCTCCGATGAGTATCTGGAGCACATTACTGAGCTGGAAGAAGCAGCAGGCCGGTTCCCCACGGCAGAAGCAAAAGCTGGCGTACATGGTGGCCGACAGTTCTTCACTGGCCTTCATCGCGATGCAGGCGATGTGCCTGAGTGGGCGGCGCGTCAGCTATATCTTGCACTGGGTGGTGCCATGTACACGGCGGCGGCGCTGAAGCTGGATTCAACCCCTATCGAAGGGCTTGATATGCAGAGCGTAGACGCTGAATTCGGTCTGGCCGAGAAAGGCATGGCGTCGCAGGTACTGCTCTCGGTGGGCTATCACAGCGATGAGGACTTCAACTATGGCGTTGCCAAGTCACGCCTGCCAGCGGATGAAGTGTTTACCCGCCTCTAAGCTGAAGTCACCACTGCGTTTACGCTAAAAGCCGCGGCCCCCTTGATCGGGGTGTCGCGGCTTTTTTGGCTGGCAGCTCAAGGGGATGGCGGGCCGGGCCTCACTTTTTCTTGGCAGTGCTGGCTTTGGGCGCTGCGACGGGTGTATCCACCAGATCGGCCACTGAGTCGATCACCTCTTTGGGGCGGAAGGGGTAGCGCTCAATTTCCTGGGCATCCGAAATGCCACTCAGCACCAGTACGGTATGCAGGCCCGCTTCCATGCCCGAAATCACGTCCGTATCCATGCGGTCACCAATCATGCCGGTGCCATCGGAGTGCACGCCCAGTTTGTTAAGCGCTGAGCGGAACATCATCGGGTTGGGTTTGCCCACAATGTAGGGCGAACGGTTGGTGGCCTTGCTGATCAGCGCCGCCACAGCGCCGGTGGCGGGCAGTGGGCCATCGAGGGTGGGAGAGGTGGCATCTGGGTTGGTGGCGATAAATCGCGCGCCATTGTTGATAAGCCGTATCGCCTTGGCAATGGCCTCAAAGGAGTACGAGCGGGTTTCCCCCAGTACCACGTAGTCGGGCTTGGTTTCCGTCATGATCAGCCCGGCTTCATGAATGGCCGTGGTCAGGCCCGCTTCCCCCACCACATAAGCTGTGGCGTTGGGTTTTTGATCGGCCAGGAAGGTGGCGGTAGCCAGCGCTGATGTCCAGATACGCTCCTCGGGGATTTTCAGCCCCATATGCTGCAAGCGCGCGCTGAGATCGCGCGGGGTGTAGGTGGAGTTATTGGTCAGCACCAGAAACGGCGTGCCTGTATCCTGCCACTGCTTGATTAGCTCGGCTGCGCCGGGAATGGCCTTGTCTTCACGGATCAGTACGCCGTCCATATCGGTCAGCCAAGAAGTAATCTTTCTGTCGCTCATGAAGCTCTCCTAGCGATAAAACTCAAGAATAAAGGAAATACGCTTGTTTAATCGGACGGTAAACACCACAGTCGATGGTTAGCGGGATGCTTCCTTACCGTGTAGAAAACGGTTGGCATAAAGCGCACCGAAAGGAATGAACGCCGCGACGATCAGTTTGGTCAACTGCGCTCCATCGAGGCGAAGCATCGTTTGTGAGCGTAGCAGCAGTACGATATAGCAGATAAATGCGACGCCATGAATCGGGCCCATGATCGACACCGCCTGAGGCACTCCGGCCAGGTGTTTGAGCGGCACCGCGATAAATAACAGCAGCAGTAGCGTCGTGCCCTCGACAAGAGCAGCGCGGCGCAGTGTTGAAAGGCGCTTGAGGGCAGTAGCGTCAAAAGGCATGCAAAGCTTCCACCTTGTGAGAAAAACGTCATCACATCATAGCGAATCACCCGACAGGTTGCGCTGTCATTAGCGTTTGGGTGGTGCCAGTACGGTAATAACTCAACGGGAGAATGAGATGAAGGTAGTCGTCATCGGCGCGGGCGGTCACGTTGGCAAACATATTGTAGCGACGCTGCACGCCTCGTCGGATACCTCCATTGCGCAGGTGCGCCATGCGCATCAGGCCGATGAATATCGTCAGCAGGGCATCGAGACACGCCTGATTGATCTTGAAGCTCCGCTGGAAGAGATCACGGCAGCAATGCAGGGGGCCGATGCGGTGATTTTCTCGGCAGGCTCCGGCGGCAGCACTGGTGAGGATAAAACCTTGCTGGTTGATCTTGATGGGGCGGTGAAAAGCATTCAGGCCGCGCAGCAAACAGGTATCAGCCGTTTTGTCATGGTCAGTGCTCTGGGGGCTGACAAGCGCGAGCGCTGGAACGACGCGCTCAAGCCTTACTATGTTGCCAAGCATTATGCCGATGAATGGCTGAAGCAGAGCGGGCTTGATTACACCATTCTGCGACCGGGAAGGCTGAGCGATGAAGCGCCGACGCACCGTATCGCGGTGGGCTATCCTGACAGTCGGGAAGGCAGTCAGATTCCCCGTCAGGATGTTGCGGCAGCGGCGGTCGCAGCCCTTCACATCGACCAAAGTATTGGCAAAGAGATCGACTTCGTGGGCGGCGAACAGGATATGGTGGAAGCTCTCACTTCTCTTTAGAGCGATCTCTAAAGCGGTGACTCTCAGGTACAGCCTTGAAGGAGGAACGCCATGATTCGTGACATTGTGCGCATGGGAGATGAGCGGCTGCTGAAGGTGGCCGATCCGGTGCCCGACGAGATGATCGGCAGCCCCGAGCTTAAGCGTCTGGTCGAGGATATGTTCGAGACCATGCGCGAGGCCAATGGCGTGGGTTTGGCGGCGCCTCAAATTGGCGAGAACCTGCAACTGATGGTATTCGGGTTTGAGGCCAGCCCTCGCTACCCGGGACGTGCGCCCGTCGCGTTGCAGGCGCTGCTGAACCCGATGGTGACGCCGCTGGACAACGTGCGCGAAGCGGGCTGGGAAGGGTGCCTGTCGATTCCTGGACTGCGCGGGCAGGTGGAGCGCTACAAGCGTATTCACTATCAAGGGGTCGACCCTGATGGCAATCCCATTGATCAAACGGCGGAGGACTTCCATGCGCGTATCGTACAGCATGAGTTCGATCACCTGATCGGGCGCTTGTACCCTTCCCGGATCACCGATTTTCGTTCGTTTGGCTTTACCGATGTGCTGTTTCCGGACGAGCTATAGTGAGCGCGGCAGCAGTTTTTTCGAGCAGTTCTTCACATGGAATAGAGAGAGGAAGAAGGCGATGCATTATGGCTATCTGGACAGCCCGATAGGGAAGCTGCTGCTGGCGGGAAGTGATCGTGGATTGGCGGTGGTTCAGTTTGCGACCGCGCGACGCCCTCGCGAGGTGGGCGCCGAGTGGCAGCCTGATGATGAGTTGCAACACCCTGTGCTGGCGCAGGCCAGGAGTGAGCTAGAGCGCTATTTTAACGGTGAACGTTTTACATTCAGCGTGCCGCTGGCTGCTGAAGGCACCGAGTTTCAGCATCGCGTGTGGCAGGCGCTGACAGAAATTCCTTACGGTGAAACGCGCAGCTATGGGCAGTTGGCGGCCTCTATCAATGCGCCCAGTGCCGTGCGTGCAGTAGGCGCGGCCAATGGCCGTAACCCGCTGCCCATCATTGTGCCGTGCCATCGAGTGATCGGTAGCGATGGCAGCCTGACCGGTTTTGCCGGCGGCATCGAGATAAAACGCACACTGCTGGCGCTGGAAGCCAAACAGCAGAGTCTGACGCTGGGTGCTGCCGTTAGCAGCTAGTTAGACCATGCCAATAAATAGCCGCCCCCTCCGAATGAAGGGCGCGGCAATAGCAGCGTTTATTCTTCGTTATCGTTATTGTTATCGCCATTAAGCGAGGCGCAGGCGACCCGATCCCCGGAGCCACCGATTGGCTGGCTTTGGTAGTCGTCAGGTTGGGCGTGAATGACCAGTGCCGAACCATCGCTATCCAGCAAGGCTGGCCGTGAGGTGTCGCCCGAGTCGCCTGGAGTCAGGCTAACCAGCGGCGAGAACAGCTCCACGGTCGCGCTGCCGTCCTTGTTCACGTACAGGTTGGGCAGATCCCCGTTATCATTGGCTTCGGCGTTGCGTACCCCATGTACCACCTTGTCAGCGTTATGTACGTGAGAACCCGAGCTGGTGAAATCCGGCCCCTTGCATTCCGCCTGCTCATGGAAATGCATACCGTGCCAGCCTGGCGTCAGGTTTTTGGCTTCCACCCGCAAAATGACCCCGCTGGGTATCTCGCTCACCGTTACCTGACCGATATTGGTGTCGTGTCCATCCAGCAGCGGTGCGGTGATCTCTTCTGCGGCGAAGGCGGTAGAAGTTCCCGCAGCCATCATCAGGGAGGCGATGATCAAATGACGCTTCATGATGTGTTCTCCTGCACTGGAATGATTCTGAAATAAATAGCCACCGTTTCGACCCTAGCAGCGGTAGCCATGGCTGGACATTGGATGAAAGTAGGTCATGGATGAAAGTAGGCCACGCGCAAAAAGGGGCTACCTATTGGCAGCCCCTTGGCGTTCACTCCGAAGCGTCTGGGATCAGGCGATTTCCGGGAACGACTTCTTCATATCAATGACGAAGCGATATTTAACATCGCCTTTCTTCATGCGCTCCCAGGCGTCGTTGATCTGATCCATGGTAATGATCTCTACGTCACAGCCAATCTTGTGCTCGGCACAGAAGTCGAGTACTTCCTGGGTTTCAGGCATACCGCCGATCAGCGACCCTGCTACCACCTTACGGCTCATCACCAGGTTTGCTGCGTGAATCGGTGGCTCAATCGGTTCGATCAGCCCTACCAGAATGTGAATACCGTCAAACTTCAACAGTTGCAGGTAAGGGTTGAGATCGTGCTGAACCGGTACGGTATCGAGCAGGAAGTCGAAGTAACCGGCGTAGCTTTCCATCTGGCTCTCGTCGGTTGATACCACAACGTGATGCACGCCGTGGCGTTTTGCTTCTTCGATCTTGCTTTCAGAACGGGTGAACAGCGTCACTTCAGCGCCCATTGCCAGCGCCAGTTTCACACCCATATGACCAAGGCCGCCCATACCGATAACGCCGAGCTTGTGGCCTTTCTTGACGCCGTAGTGCTTGAGCGGCGAGTAGGTGGTAATGCCTGCGCACAGCACCGGTGCAGACGTGGTGAAGTCGAGGCTATCGGGTACGTTGACCACGAAGCGCTCTTTGACCACTACCTGAGTCGAGTAGCCACCCTGAGTAAGGGTGCCGTCAATGGGATCAGGCGCGCCGTAAGTGGGGGTCATGCCGCCCAGGCAGTACTGCTCCAGGCCCTGTTCGCAGGCGCTACAGTGCTCGCACGAATCGACCATACAGCCCACACCGACAATCTGGCCTTCTTCAAACTTGCTGACTTCCGGGCCAACTGCGGTAACACGGCCAATGATCTCGTGACCCGGCACGACCGGCCAGACACCATTGCCCCACTCGTTGCGAGCGAAGTGGAGGTCCGAGTGACATACGCCGCAGTAAAGAATTTCGATCGAAACATCATCGGGGCGCGGCTGGCGACGATCAAACGCGAAATGCTCCAGGGGCGAGGTCGCGGACTGTGCTGCATAGCCTTGGGTATTAGCCATCTCTGAGTCTCCTTGACTGAATAGGGAAGCCGGCACATCAGCCATACCGACATAGCGGTAGTCAGTGTGCAGGAGCGGGCCGCAGATTGCCACGCGAATTCTGTGTGATAGTTGCCTAATCCTGTGACATTTATGCTAAAGCATCCAATATTCATCGGATTTCATGCACAATGTTATTATGTAACTCGTTTGGCGTCTTCTTCGTTATCTGAATAGTGTTGCTGTTATGTCGATCTCTTCGCGTACACCGTCGGTCACTTCAATTTCTACAGACCTGGAACAACCCGCAGGCCACTACGCGCGAGCGCTGGCCGAGCGTTTGGGCCCGCTGGCTTTAAGGGAAGGATTCTCCGCCACAGGTATTAAAGGGGTAGAGCTGATGTTCAGTGACTGCCATCGCCCGCGTGAACCCTTGATATATGAAGCGGGTTTGAAGGTGGTGGTGCAGGGCGGCAAGCGGGGGTATTTGGGAGATCGCGAGATCTACTATGGCGCCGGGCACTATCTGGTGCAGGCCATGCCGCTGCCGTTCGAATGTGAAACCGTTGCCTCGGTTACTGAGCCGCTGTTAGGCATCAGTATCACGCTGGATCGCCTGGCGCTGGGGGAGCTGGTGGCGCAATTTCCCAATGAGCCGCAACCGAGTGAACAGCTCCCCACACCGATGGCGGCGGTGCCGATTGACGATAACTTTGGTGACGCCCTGCTGCGTCTGACAGAGTGTTTTAGCGACCCCGTTAAATGCCGTGCGCTGGGCAGTGGCCGGCTGCAAGAGGTGATCTTTGCGGCACTGTGCGGGCCTCAAGGGGTGTCACTGCGGCGCTTGATTACCGACCAGGGGCACTACGTGCGTATCGCGGAAGCGCTGCAATTCATGCACGATCACTACATGGACGCGATGAGCATTGAGCAACTGGCACGCTCCGCCCACATGAGCGTGTCGCACTTCCATCACCACTTCAAACGCACTACCCAGCAATCACCGTTGCAGTATTTGAAGCGCCTGAGGCTGCTCAAGGCACGCGCCATGCTGCTCGGTGGTGATCGGCAGGTAGCGCAGGCGGCCCTAGCGGTAGGGTATCGTTCAACCTCGCAGTTCTCCCGCGAGTACAAGCACTATTTCGGCAGCAGCCCCGGCAAGAGTGCCGCGTTGGCTTAATGAAACTGGTGAATGCTGAGCGGCCTTATCCATGGCGATTGTCTGTGAGATCACTCACATTACTTCTGCCCTCGACTGATGGCTTTATTATGGATGGAATTCTCTGATGTTCATTCGTCCATTTGAATTGGCCGACGCGGGCGCACTTGCCGATATTTTTCACGCATCGGTGCGGGAAGCGGGTATTCACGATTATTCGCCTGAGCAGGTCGAGGCATGGAGCCCGTCGAGACCCGACCCTGGAACATATGTGCGGAAGGCCAACAGCCGCACGATATTGGTGGCAGTCGCCACTAATGGTCGAGTTATTGGGTATGGTGATATAGAGCTGAACGGGCATATCGACCATCTCTACGTCAGCCCTGATCGGGTCGGAAAGGGCGTGGGATCGGCGCTCTACGCCGCACTAGAAGATATTGCCAGAAAGGCAGGTATTACCTGCTTATTTGTCGAAGCGAGCGAGGCGGCCAAACGCCTTTTCGAACGTCGCGGTTTTCGAGTGGATGCGCGCCATGATTTCACAATGAATGGGGTAGCGATTCATAACTATCGCATGTCGAAGTCTATTTGTTAGCCATATTTCTTCTTATACAAGGCCGACGTTATCCCTACGCGCATTATTCTTACCTGTATTGGTTATTTTCAGCCCAAAGGTTTGATTTCCTGAAACTCCTTCGCCAGACGATAAGGCATTAAGTTCTCAACACTTCTCCCCAGCTCCATCTACTCTACAAAACAGCGGCGCCACAGATTACTGCGGCGCCGCTGTGTATGGGCGAGTTCACTTCAGGCTATTCAGCTCTGCTGGTGATTGGCCTGCGTTTGCTGCGACTGTTTGCCCCAATACTTCAGCTTCGAGGTCTGGCCGATGCCGGGGTTGAAGCAGTTGCAGGGGTCAAGCTGCTGATAGTGCTCGGCGAGGGCGGGTTTGGCGTGATACAGATGCCCAACATTGTGCTCGGCGGGGTATTCGGCGCCACGGGCGTCCAGCTCCTTCCACATCTCATGTTCAACGTCCATGCAGTCGTTGCCTTTCTTGACGACATAATCCTGGTGCATCACATGGCACAGGAAGTGGCCGTAATAGAGCTTTTTCTCTAATTTGTCGTCGATCTCCTTGGGAAGGTGCTCGAACCAGTCGGTATCGTTACGCCGCAGTGCCACGTCGAGGGCCACCATGCCTTCGGAGGTTTGCTTGTGCACGGTGCGGTAGCGAATAGCCGCGCCCGCAGCAGCAAAGCGGTGCAGGAAGGCTTTGTTTCCCTCCTCCTCGGTGCATTCGAAGTAGTCGCCATCACCGTCGGCAAACAGCTCCTTCAGTAGCCCCTGGGTCTCTTCAAGCTGATCGGTCGCTACGCGCAGCATCAGGTAGTGCTCATACTTGTCGCGGTATTCGCGCATGCGCTTTGGCAGATGATCGGGAAACAACCGTGATAGCCACTGGCTGGCGCGATCCGTGAAGCCTTGAATATTGAAACGCGATAAAAATGAATCAACCCCGCCTTTGATCGCAAAAATCTGCGGCATCTTGTCGGTGCCGAATTTCTCGATCATCACGAAGGTGTCCTTGCCGTATACGTCGGCGATATCGAAACACTCGCGGTGCATGTATTCGCCGGCGATCGGCAGTTCACGACCTTCAGCCAACAGCTCGCGCCGCAGCTTTGTGAGCTTGTCGATAGAGTTGGTGCCGATATAAAACACCTTGGATGATATCGCTTCGAAGGTATCCAGGCGCACCGCAAAGAGCGCCAGCTTGCCGGCGTTGCCCGACGCTTCGTGCAGACGCGTAGGGTCGGCATTGAAGCGCGCGGGGGTGTCCTCATCGACGTGGCGAACGTGGTTCTGATAGTGGTGATCGGAAGCTGCGCCGTTGTCGGAGATATCACTTTCGCTGAAATCGCCGTTTTCCAGCCGAGTGAGAATCTCTTCGGGATCGTCACCCAGCGCAATGCCCAGATGATTGACCAGACGCAGCTCGCCTTCGCTATCGCGCTGGGCGTAAATCGCGAACTCGGTATAGGCGGGGCCGCGTCTTACCAATGCACCGCCGGAATTATTGGAGACACCGCCAAATACCGACGCCCCGATACAGGAGGAGCCGATCACGGAGTGCGGCTCGCGTCCCAGCGGCGTGAGAGCTTTTTCAAGGTTATAAAGCGTTGCGCCAGGCAGACAGACCACCTGTTTTCCGTCATGAATCAGATGAATGCGATCCATGCGCAGGGTGCTGATAATCACGATGTCGCGGTCATAATCATCGCCATCCGGGGTCGAGCCGCCAGTGAGGCCGGTATTGGCAGCCTGCATGATCACGATCACATCGGCTTCTTCACACGCTTTCAGCACCCGCCACTGCTCTACCAGCGAGGCAGGCTGCACAACGGCCAGCGCGGGGCCATCACCGAAACGAAATCCTTTGCGGAAACGACTGGTGCTGCGCTCATCGCTCAGCGTGTGCTTGTTACCGACGATGCTGCCAAGACGGTTGATTAATTGCTGACGAGCCTCGGTTGACAGTTTCGAGGCGGATGCCTGACGTGTACTCACGATGAATGCTCCGCTGAACAGGAAATAGGTATCAAAGTTCTTACTAGAATGAACCTATACGAAAAACTTTGCAAAGTTGCTTTTTTGATACTTAAAAAATATTAATATCGACGATCCCGCTATCGTCGCTTACTCTTCGGGTTTCATATCACAGTGGTTGGGTGAGCGGAAACATGTCGAGGATAGGATGAGGGTTGTGGCAATAGATAAAAAACGCGGTCAGCGTAGCATCATAAAACTTGCGGCCATCGCTGGCGGCGCTATGTGGCTGTCCGGTTGCTCAATATTGAGTGGCGGAGACAGCACGACAGTAGGGGACGCGCCGCGCCCGGCATTCGCGAATCCGAATCTGGCCAACCAGGCCAACGGCGCAGGAACGCCCGACCCAACAGCGTTTACGCAAGATGTTGATGTCACCATTAATGCGGATGATACCAGCGCTTGCGCGCCATTGACGCTACAGCGCAATCAGCGTGTGGCAGTACGTTTGCCCGCCGACCCTGATAGCGGCCTGACCTGGCAGCTTGATGACCGACCCGACGGCCTGCGCCTGCTTAGCCCACCGCGTGCAGAGGATGCCAGCCAGGACGATCACACCGATCAGCCGCTGGTGTTTGATTGGCGCTTTACCGCTGATGGCGCCAGTACCGGCACGCTGCGCCTTGTCTATCACGATGCGAAAGAGCAGCAGAAGGCCCCCGAGCAAGTGTTCGAGTGCCCCGTTCGTATTCGTTGATGGCGTTTGGTTGGGTAAGAGAAGACTCTCTGGCGCTACCGTTAGTGCCGGATAACCGAATTAAGTAAATTCTGTCGCCATGAAATTGGTAGTTAGCGGTGGCGTGGCGCTCTCGTTACATATTCCCCAAGGGAAGCTGTCTCCTTCGCTTTGGGGGTTATGCCTCCCTTCCCAATCAGTACTGCTGTTGAGATTTCCCCCTCTCCTGCGTGATTGATATGTCTCCCGTAGCAACGACGATGGTATGAAGAAACGGCTTCATGCCTTGGATGCTGCGCCGGGCTTAAATTCGCCATCGAAATCAGCCTGGAAAGAAAGCGGAAAGAGAGAGTGTTAACACTGCAAAAACGCTGGCCAACTCACATGCGGTTACCTTTTCACTACCAATTAATGACGATTTGGTTAACAACAGGACTGGCGTTCAGGATTTTTTGTACTAAAGTAGAACAACGCTGCTGAGGTGAGCAGTGGATGATTTAATGTTAAGTGTTCTTGTTTAACGTCAGAGGTAACGTCATGGTCATCGGTTATTGTGTTGTCCCTCATTACAATGAAGCTGAACCCACTCGCGTTGATGGCTGGTGCGTGGTCGAGCGCTCCAGCGCGGCTGATACCTCGTTGGGGTGCTATCCCACTCGTGAAGAAGCCGACGCTGTATGCCAGCGCATGACGGCATCGCTGCACGGCAACGTTGCCTAATGCCGAGCGGGCATATCATCGGTAGTGAGAGATAGTTGGCTCACCCTGTTCGATGGGTTGAGGCTTGTTAGTATTATCCAACCGTATTCGCCTCACGGGCAGTGTGAGTATCAACAAGAAGCGCCCCAGCCATTAACTCCGGCTGGGGCGCTTCTTGTTGGTGTTGCCTGGAATTCTGCGGTTCAGCTAGTCGCGCACTACTATACCGACCTTTGGCGCTTGTCGGTGTTCGGCGCTATCGCCCAGCAGTTTATACCTGTACGCCTCTGATTGTGACCGACGTTACTCGGGCGTGGCGTTAGCTTGCTGCGCGGCGATGCTTTCTTCGCCATAGGCGTCTACCAGTGCGTGGTGCAATGCTTCACTGGCGGCATCAAAGGCTTCAGCGGGGGCGTCGTCCAGCGCACTGAAAATGAGCGCGATGCTGCTGCCTGCGGCGTTGATGGCTGCGCTGATCTCTTCATCATCAGCGTCCTCGCCGCCCAGGGTTTCTCCTAGCGCGTGCTTGGCCGCGTCAACTTCGGCATCGCCGACCTGCTCTCGTAGCCATTTTCCTACTGTTTGCGAAAGGCGAGCCTGCTGTTCGTTATCGAGGGGGAAGCCTGCGTGTTCAAGGGCTTCGAAGGCTTTACCAATGGCGAGCGCCGCGAAACCGACCGAGGCGAGCTGTGAGGGAGTAGGGGCAGTCATGGCAACATCCTGTGATGAGTCCTGTGATGAGAGTAAAAACGGCGGCTATTTCAGCATGAGCGGCGCGCTAAGGATAGCACTGCTGTCGGGGTGGGCCGACAGCAGATCAGGGCGCGTTGCGTTAATGGCTGAGCGGCTGGGTGACGCGCTCTAGCCATGCGGCTGCCTCGCCTTCCAGTTTGGGGGCGAGGCGCTTTCTGACGTTGGCATGATAATCGTTGAGCCATTCAAGTTCTTCTGCATTCAGCAGGGATAGCTCGATGGGGCGCGTATCAATGGGGCATAGGGTTAGCGTTTCGAAGGTCAGGAAGTCGCCGAATTCACCATCGGCGCTCTCCAGCGGACGATTGGCTACCAGATTTTCGATACGTACTCCCCAGCGGTCGGGGCGGTAGACTCCGGGTTCGATGGAAGTGATCATGCCGCTGCGCATCGCGCGTTCGGGGGCAGAAGGGGCGCTGTAAGCGATCACCTGAGGGCCTTCATGAACATTCATGAAGTAACCGACGCCGTGACCGGTGCCGTGGCCGAAGTCGATGCCTGCCGCCCACAGTGGGGCACGCGCGATCGCATCAATGGCGCTGGAAGAGATGCCTTCGGGAAAGCTGGCGCGGGACAGGGCGATGGTGGCTTTCAGCACGCGGGTGTAGTCGCGCTTTTGGGCGTCGCTTGGCGTACCGATGGCGATCACGCGGGTAATGTCGGTGGTGCCGTCGAGGTATTGGGCGCCGGAATCAATCAGCAGCAGGCCATCGCCGCTGATGGAGGAATATTCCTGCGGCGTAGCGCGGTAGTGGGGCAGTGCGCCGTTTGCGTTGAAGCCGGCAATGGTAGGAAAGCTCAGCGAGACGAAGTTCTTGCGTGCGGCACGACGTGCTGACAGGCGTTCGTCGATGGTGAGTTCGGAAAAGGCTTCGCCAGCGGCCTGGGCACGGTCGAGCCAGCAGAGGAATTCGCACAGCGCCGCGCCATCTTCTTCCATCGCATGGCGGACATGCTGTAGATCTTCATCACTTTTGATTGCTTTAGCGAGCGTGGTGGGGCTGATGCCCGCCACGATCTCCGCCTGCTTGGGCAGGGCCTGGTAGAGCTTCAGGCTGAGTTTGGCGGGATCGAGGGAAATGGTCGCGTCGTCGGAAAGCGAACCGAGCGCATCCACCACGCTCTCGTAATCGCTGAGGGTAACGCCATCCTGTTCGAGCTCGGCGGCCAGCGCGGCGTCGATCTTGCGCTTATCGACAAATAGCTGGGCAGTATCCGGCCCGATCAGGGCGTGGGCGAGAAATACCGGGTTGTACTCGACATCGCTGCCGCGCAGGGTCAGCAGCCAGGCAATATCATCAACACTGGAGAGCAGTTGCCAATCCGCGTCACGCTGGGCAAGAGATTCACGCAGCGCGGTCAGTCGATCGCTGCGGGTTCTGCCTGCGTATTCCGCATCGTGCGCATAGATGGGCGCATTGGGCAGGGCAGGGCGATCTGCCCAAATGGGTGCTACGGGGTCGATATCCGTGACCAGCTCGATCTGTTTATCGGCGAGGGCATCTTCCAGCCGCTGCGCAGCCGCTACCGAGACAACAGCGCCATCAATGCCCACGCGAGCGCCTTCAGGAAGCTGGGCCGCCAGCCATGTCACATGCTCGCGCCCCTTGGCGGGAATGAATTTCTCCAGGCGAATACCGCTCCCCGCGAGCTGTTTGTCAGCCTGTACCCAGTAGCGGCTATCGGCCCACAGCGTGGCGTCATCGGCGAGCACCACCAGCGTACCTGCTGAACCATCAAATCCTGATAGCCAGGTACGCTGTGAGAAGTGTTCGGGCAGGTACTCCGACATGTGCGGGTCGGAAGAGAGGGCTATCCATGCATCAAGCTGATGTATCTTGAGTTGTTCGCGCAAGGCCGCGAGTCGTTGCGGAATAGTCAAGTCAGTCATGGATACTCCAAAAGCAAAAACAGGGTTCGATCAGAAAGAAAGCCATCTCGCATGGCAAACCAGTGCCAGCATACCGCCGTTTTCATACGTCAGCAGCAGCGAATGTGGATGCGCCGTGATTATGCGTGCTCCTGTTGCAGCGATCACATCAGGATAATGATAGGGTTCTACCACTTAAATTGATCGTGCGTGTTCGGCAGGAGGCCATTTGCCGAGTATTATCCTTGCACGCTATTTATCAAGGTGCTGTAACTGCCTTCCACCTCATCATGGAGAGTTTGACGATGTCCCAGCCTTATGCACTGGTATTTATGGGAGTGTCCGGATCAGGGAAAACCACGGCGGCCCAGGCGTTCGCCGAAAAAATGGGCTGGCCATTCGCTGAAGCGGACGAATTTCATCCCAAGGCCAACGTTGACAAGATGTCTCAGGGCATCGCGCTGAACGACGATGACCGCTGGCCCTGGCTGCGTGATATTCGCGACTGGATTTCGCAAAAAAGTCATGAGGGAACCAGCGTGGTGCTGACCTGTTCGGCGCTCAAGAAAAGTTACCGGGTGTTGCTGGAAGAGGCCGATGCCGATGTGCGTTTCGTGCTGCTTGATGCTGACCGCGAGGTGCTGAAAGAGCGCATGTTGCATCGTGAAAACCACTATATGCCCGCGTCGCTGCTCGATTCTCAGCTGGCAACGCTGGAGCCGCTGGAAGCCGATGAGCCCGGCGTCATCATTGATTCACAGCATCCGCCCGAGCAAATTATCGCGAAAACCCTGGAGTATCTCGGGATTTAGCAGCGGAACGATACCCGATCAAGTGACACGAGTGAGTTGACCTCGCGCGAATGACAAGGGAATATTTCGCATTCTTGTAAGCGTTGATTGCTGTAAGTGAAGGTCGATTACGACAGGTGGCCGTGGGGCAGATACCCACCGCCCCTGCCACGGTAGTCATTACAGGGTTATGGAAACGCATGGTACCTGCGTTGGATGCTGTCCAACATATACGCAGGGCACTGGCGTTATGTCGTCAATATCACTTGAGGTCCTTGATGGGTCGCCAAGGAAAAAATCCCTTCCACGCATTGCGCCGCTGTCTGGCGGTATTTGCCCGACCAATGCGGGGCGACAATGGGCGTGGCGGTCTGGTCATCAACCCCTATCGTGGGGTGGGATCAAGCCGCGAAGTCTTCATTATGGGACGCGTCTTCTATCAGCACGGCTTCGGTGCCAGCGTCGCTCCGGGCAGCCTGCGTCGTGATATTGTCGACTGCCTGAGGCGGCTGCTGCGCCAGGGGATGGGCGGGGTCAATGTTGGAGTACGTTTCAACGACTCTCACACCATTGTCAGCACTGACGACGACGGTTATTTCCGCGCCACGGTATCGGTGGATGATGCGCTTGAGCCTGGGCGCATCTGGTACGAAGCCGAACTGCGGCTGATGGATGACTTCGGTGAGATGATCAAGGCGACTACCGAGGTCTACGTTCCGCCCCCTAATGTCGATTTTGCGGTCATCAGCGATATTGATGACACCGTGATGCACACCGGTGTCGCTAACAAGGCGTTCATGCTGTATCGCCTGTTCCTTGAAAAGGCGGATCGACGTGCCGCCTTCCCGGGGGTAGCGGCCTTTTATCAGGCGCTTTACCGAGGCGATCAGGGCGATAGCGAGCGGCCCTTGCTGTATGTCTCCCGCGCGCCCTGGAGCATCTACGAGATGCTTGAAGAGTTCTTCCGCATTAACCGCATTCCTGCGGGGCCAGTGCTGTTTCTGCGTGAATGGGGCATGTCGCTGACGCGTCCCTTCCCTCGCCGCTCCAAGGATCACAAGCGCATCGTGATCCGTCGGATGCTGGCGCTCTATGACGACCTTCCCTTCATCATGATTGGCGATAGCGGCCAGCATGACCCAGAGGTGTACACCACCATCGTGCGTGAGAATCCCACCCGGGTGAGGGCGGTGTATATTCGTGCGGTCAGCAACGACAGCGAGCGTGATGAGTCGATCAAGCAGCTTGCCAAGGAGGTCTCTGAAGCGGGCAGTACGCTCGTGCTGGCTGAAGACACCGCGACCATGGCACGCCACGCCTTGTCACAGGGCTATATCTCCAAGGAAGCGTTCTCCACCATCATGAAAGAGGAAGAAAAGGAGCTGAAGTTCAAGTTCTAGGCATGGTTGGCGGCTTTCTGCCTCTCGTTGCTGATTCTTTACTCGAAGCGATCGCTTGGCTCGCGCTAGAATAGCGGGCCTTTTAATTAATAATTAAGTTGATCGCTACATGCCTCCCGCTGTTTTCTCTGTGTTCTCTCGTATTGTTGGTGTTCGTTGTAAAGGGGTGGTGGCGTTTCTGTCAGCCGTCGTGATCAGCGTTCAGGCGGTTTCGGCCCAAGCGCTTCCCGCGCC
Source organism: Carnimonas nigrificans ATCC BAA-78 (assembly GCF_000526695.1). Lineage (GTDB taxonomy): Bacteria > Pseudomonadota > Gammaproteobacteria > Pseudomonadales > Halomonadaceae > Carnimonas > Carnimonas nigrificans. The sequence goes on along the minus strand of NZ_JAGO01000018.1, from coordinate 68,037 downwards.
TCAGGGCGTGAACTCTCCAGCGTGGATGCTGATTGATGGCGAGTCAGGCCAGGTACTGGCGGAACACAACGCAGACGATCAGCGTGCCATTGCGTCATTGACCAAGCTGATGACGACGCTGGTGGTGTACCGTGCGCTGGAGTCAGGAAAGCTGCACTGGGACGATCAGGTGACGATTCCGGATGCTGTCAGCAAGCTAGGCTCTGATACTTCCCGCATGTTTGTACGGCCCGGCACTCAGGTCTCCGTGGATACGCTGATGCGGGGGCTGATTATTGTCTCCGCCAACGATGCCGCAATATCGCTTGCCGTTGCTGAAGCGGGCAGTCTCGACGGTTTCGTGCAGCAAATGAATGAAACTGCGGCCAGCCTGGGCATGACCAACACCCACTTCGAGAACGTGGATGGCCTTACCCAGTCAGGGCACTACTCGACGGCCCGTGATTTGGGGAAACTGGCGCAGCAGGTGGCGCAGGAGTATCCCGGCTATTTCAAGCTGTCGTCACTGCCGGATTTCCGTTTTGGCCCCTTCCACGGCTACGCCACTAACCGTCTGGTGAGGACAAATTCCGCCATTGATGGCATGAAGACGGGATATACCCAGGCAGCGGGTAGCTGTGTGATCGCTTCCGAGCATCGCCCTGATGGTCGCGGCAACGAGCGCCGTCTCTATGCGATTGTGCTGGGGGCCGCGACCCACAAGCAGCGCTTTACTGACGCCAGCACCCTGCTCGATTACGGCTATAACAATTTCTACGACGTTCACTTGGGAAGTGCCGGCATTCCGATGGGGGAATTCCCGCTGTGGAAGGGGGCCAGCAGCAATGTGGGCGTTACGCCAAATCAGGATATCGTGCTCTCAATGCCAAATGATGTGCCGGTCAATAGCCTAAATGCGGAATTGGTGGCTAATAAGGCACCTCTTGTCGCGCCGCTGAATGCAGGGGATGAAATTGGCGAATATCGGGTAACGCTGGGGGGCCATGTCATTTCACATGGGCCACTGTTTGCCGCGGAGCCGGTAGAGCAGGAAAATATTGTGTCGCGCGCCATTGATAGCGTGCGGCTGGCCTTTGGTGGTACCCAGAGTAAAACGCAGGTGCCGCTGGATGTGCAGTCGCTGGCTATCTGACGGAATGATGCGCTGTCATGCCTGACGTGTGTTGTCGAAGTGCCTTCTGCCTTTTTATTCTGATCACGGCCAGGTCGGTGCTGTGGAGTGCTCAAGGCTGAGCGTATTGGCACGCGCTTATCTCATTTGATCTGCCGGATGAATGCCGTGGCGGCAGATTGAAGGGAGCAAGAGCAGCGGTTCGGTGCGCGATGGTCAGGCGCGAGCTTGTATTCGGGTATTAAGACCGCTTTTCGATAGAACAGGCCCAAAAAAGCCGGGGTGACAGTGATGTCACCCCGGCTTTTTATCAATCAGAGCGTACTAGCTCCGATCAAAGGCAATTAGATCGCAACGATGTTGGATGCCTGTTCGCCTTTGCGACCCTGAGTAACGTCGAAGGTTACTTTCTGGCCGTCCTGAAGGGATTTGAAGCCTTCAGATTTGATTTCGGAGAAGTGAGCAAAAAGGTCATCGCCGCCGTTGTCAGGAGTGATGAAGCCAAAGCCTTTCTGATCGTTAAACCACTTAACTGTTCCAGTAGCCATGTGAGATACCTCGATACGCAGATGCGTTTAATTTAAAAACCGGGTGACAAACCAAGTTCTGTGTTAGCAAACAAGGAATGTGCACTTGGAGTCGAGGAACCCATCGACACAAAGAACATATGACTTGCGAACTATGCGGCTACTCTGTGCTGTTCGCTGGCGCAAGTCAACGTTTATTTGCGGTAAACGTGCTATTGAGGGGCATGGTGGGTTTCTTGGTGTTTTACTTCCAACCTAGCCTATTGAATTTTAAAGGAAATGGTCTGGCTCCCTTCCGTTAGGCTTCCACCCTGATGCCAGGGTGAATTTGGCGTTGCCTCTATCCTGAGATGCGGTAAGCACAGTTAAACAACGCGCAAAAAGCCCCTCATGAAGAGGGGCTTGAGAGTGCCGTAGGGCGTTGTGCAGAAGGGCTTAGCCTTTAACGCGCGACACAATGGCTTGAGTGAAGCTTTTGGTGTTGCCTTCCCCTCCCAGATCAGCGGTCAGGCTATCCTTGGCGGTCAGGGTGTCGATGATCGCTTTGCGCAGGCGTTCGGCGGCATCGTTTTGCTTCAGGTGATCCAGCATCTGTGCGGCGGCCAGCAGCAGGGCACAGGGGTTAGCCAGCCCTTTACCGGCGATATCAGGCGCGGAGCCGTGAACGGCTTCGAAAATGGCAGCGTTTTCGCCGATGTTGGCACCGGGAGCCAGGCCCAGACCGCCTACCAGACCCGCACACAGATCGGAGAGAATGTCGCCGAACAGGTTGGTAGTAACGATCACATCGAACTGCTCGGGGCGCATCACCAACTGCATGCACGCATTGTCGACGATCATGGTGTTGGCTTCGATCTCGGGATATTCCTGTCCCACCTCTTGGGCGATATCAAGAAACAGCCCTGATGCGCTTTTAATGATGTTGGCTTTGTGAACAATCGTGACCTTCTTGCGGCCAAGTTTGCGGGCCAGATCGAACGCGTAACGTGCGATGCGCTCACAGCCTTTGCGCGTAACGACAATTTCCGAGCGCGCTTCGTTATCGTCGCGTGTTTGACCTTCTGCGCGGTAAGCACCCTCGGTATTTTCACGCACGGTAATCAGATCAATGTTCTGATAGCGCGACTGTGTATTGGGGAAGCTGATGGCGGGGCGCACGTTGGCATACAGGTCGAAATGGCGACGCAGCTGCACATTGATGGAAGAGAAGCCTTTGCCGACCGGCGTGGTCAGCGGGCTTTTCAGCGCGATACCGTGCTCTTTGATCTTGTCGAGCGTTGCCTGGGGAAGAAGGTCGCCCTGAGACTCCAGTGCAGTGGTGCCCGCTTCCACGAAATCGTACTCAAGCCCTACGTCCAGCGCGTCGAGTACTTCGAGAGTGGCGTCCATAATTTCGGGGCCGATACCGTCGCCGCGAATTACTGCGATCTTCTGAGTCATGGTCAAATCCTGTTCCGGTAGTGCAACCAGGTTTGCTTGTAGATACAAACCGGCATGTGAAAATTATCGCCAAACATTGTAGACAATCTTGCCTGCATTGGGGAGGGGCTGAGTCGGGATTTGCTCTGCTTTGACATATTGGCTGTGCTGCCGATAACGACATAGCGCTCGTCTACGCAACAAGAAGAAATGCGGGTATCGAAGAAGGAGGGGGAGCTGCCCTCGCCTCTATGGGAGAAGCTCAGGCAAGCTAGCTTCGCGCCGCGCCATGCAGAAAGCGCGCTCAGGTCAGGGCGCTAGTGACCCGGCTCCCAAATAGTGGCTCTGCCAGTAGCCGTAGGTAACATTGGTGGCCTGGACGCGGCGCCCCCTGCCTGGCGCATGAATCATCCTGTTATTGCCCATGTAGATGCCGACGTGATTTGCGCGTGAACCCGAGCCGAAGAACATCAGATCACCGGGGCGAGCCTTGCTTACTCTGGGCATACGGTGGAACTGATCGTTCGAGGAGCGGGGCAGGGTATAGCCCGCGGCACGATAGGCCAGCGCCGCCAGCCCGCTGCAATCGAGACCGCCCGCTCGCGTAGTACCGCCCCATTTATAGCCGACGCCCAGGTTTCTCTTGGCGACCGTCAGAATCTGCATGCGCTGCGAACTGAGTCCTTTGGTAAGCGGCGTGTCATCGGTGTCCAGAGTGGGGTGGCCGGCACATCCGGCAAGCAGCACCCATATGAAGAGTAGACACAGGGGGAGTCTGATCGTGCGCACGCGAAGCCCTTTACTGAAGTGAAGATAAATAAGGAGTCTGCCAACCAGTATTCATAGCAGACTAATATTATGCAATGTGCCGCTTTGGCGACGCTATCTGCCATGAACGCAATACTGCCGATACCGCCCTTGAGCGCGTGATGAATTGCCCATTCGCGCGCGCCTTAATACCGCGCTAAAAGGTCTTTTAACCGTGTCTGGAGAGCGTTTCTTACGATATCCATGGCTGATTCGCCAACGCTTGAAATGCTGCTGGTCTCTCGTCAGCATCAGCGTCGTTAATGCGCGACGCTATAACCAAAATGAGTACCCTATGCGAATCTTGCATAGTTAAGCATTTAAGCATAGAAGGTCGTTAACGCCAGGAGTATCTTCGCGTTCCTAAACTTTGGTAAAGATAAAGCGCGCTGAAGCGTGGCAAGTTTTCCACCATAAACCGTGATCGCATAGCGGGAGATGATGTTTGATGGATGCGCTCAAAATTGACTGGGACAGCCCCGCTAAAGCGGCAGCGATTGGTTTGTCATCTGCTCGCCGCCCAGCGCGGAAACAGCCCAAGACCGGGTGTATTATCACCGCTCGTTACCATGGTACCAACGTGCGCCTGCGTGTGGTTGATCGCGATGGCGACAAAAGCTCTATCGCGCAGGTGATTGGTGTCGATACTCAGGAGGATCGCGACGACGCGCGCATTCTCTTGAATGAAGGCGATACCGTACTGGTGCCGGACAGCAAAAGAGCGGTGGTACGCTACTAACCAACAGTGGTGTTACCTCCATGGTTGCAAGGGCCTGTCAGAACCTCCTGACAGGCCCTTGGCTTATTCAGCCCATTGAAATTTCTTCATGCAGGAAGGTGTCCTGTGCTTAATGTCTCTTTATGGTGAGCATGATTAGACGCTCGTGATCTTATCTTAGGTCATCTCATTTCTTGGCAGCCGCTCTTGAAAGTCGCATGATGAAGACCAACGCTATTCAGTAGGTAGTGGCCGCAGTGCGTATCGGCATTGGTTGTCAGGCCACGGGTTATCACCGCAATCAGGAGCAAACAGTATGTCACTGCAATTGGGCGACACCGCACCAGACTTTACCCAGCAAAGTACCGAAGGCGACATCCACTTTCACGACTGGATCGGCGATAGCTGGGCGATTCTGTTTTCTCACCCCGCCGACTTTACACCGGTATGCTCTACCGAGCTGGGGCAAGTGGCGCACCTTAAGCCTGAGTGGGACAAGCGCAATACCAAGCCGATCGGTCTGTCGGTAGATGGCCTTAGCGATCACGAAAAGTGGGATGCCGATATCAAGGATATTTCTGGCACCAATCTTAACTTCCCGCTATTGGCTGATGCTGATCGCAAGGTGTCCGAGCTTTACGACCTCATTCACCCTAACGCTGATGCTACTGCCACGGTGCGTTCGGTATTCTTCATTGATCCGAACAAGAAAATCCGTGCGTCGATCACCTATCCGCCCAGCGCGGGGCGCAATTTCAAGGAAATTCTGCGCGTTCTGGATAGTCTCCAGCTCACCGATAAGGAAAAAGTGACGACGCCGGTCGATTGGACGCCGGGCGAGCGCGTTATCATCGCACCTTCTGTGAGCAACGAAGATGCAGAAAAACTGTTCCCGCAGGGCTGGGAAGAGAAAAAATCCTATCTGCGCCTGGTCGCTCTCGACAAGAAATAGTCGCGACCGTTAAGGCAGATTAAAACGCCCGCTGTAGTGTTGAGCTACAGCGGGCGTTTGCTTTATGCGTTATATAGTCATGAAGAGGCTTTCGGCAAGCTGCGGGTTGAAGGCGAAAGCACCGTCGCAATAGCCAGCAGCACGAGCACAATCATGAGCGCATCACGCAGCCCGTGGTGCTCACCGACAAAGCCCAGCAGCGGTGGTCCGGCCAAAAATGCCAGATAGCCGATCAGGGCTACAAAGCTCACCCGCTTATCGGGATGTGCTCCTGAAGCGCCCGCTGCCGAGATGGTCAGCGGGAAGCCGAGCGAAGCGCCCAGCCCCCAGAAAATGACCGATAACCCTGCCCATAGGCTGCTGTCGGAGAAGACCGCCAGGCTGATTCCCACAATACATGACAGAGTGCTGAAGAAAATCACCTTGCCGCGTCCGCTGCGCGCAACGATAGCGTTGCCGGCAAACCTGCCCAGCGTCATGCCTGCGGCAAAGCCGGTGAAAATCAGCGAGCTCATGGCGGCGTCCACCCCGTGACCATCGACCATCAAAAGCGGTAGCCAGTCGTTGGCGGAGCCTTCCGCCATTGCCATGGCAAGACACACGATGCCGATCATCCATAGCCGCGGGTCCTGCCACACGCGCGTGGCTCGTGAAGAGTGTTCGTCATGACTGCTGGAGGAGTGGCCGTCACCGTAATTTTTGGGCAGCGCCTGAATGGTTCGGGTAAGTGCCAACAGCATGACGAGAGCGGCCAGTATGAAGTGGGCGCTGGCGGGGAAAGCGATGGCGGCCAGCCCGATCCCCACCAGACCGCCGCACAGGGTGCCGGCACTGAAAAAACCGTGCAGCATGGGCAGTACCGGCGTCGCCAGAGTACGCTCCACGCTAGCGCCTTCGATATTGATGGCGATTTCCGGCGCCCCCATGCCGAAGCCCATCATGAAAAGCCCCATGGTGGTGACACTCAGCAGATGACTCCATGCGCCCAGCCCTACGACAGCCAGCCCAACCGCAAGCAGACCAACCCCGCCAGCGGCTACCCAGCGGGTTGAAATGCGGCTGATCATAAAGTTCGCGCTTAGCAGCCCACACATGGCACCGCTTGAAATTCCCAGCATCAGCATGCCCATTTGCGCCAGCGATACGCCGAGTTGATCGCGCACCGCTGGGGTTCGGGTCACCCATGACGCCACCGCAAGTCCCGTGCAGAAAAACAGCGTAAACAGCGCTGTACGGCAGCGGCGCGCGTCCGCCACTCGATCAGTGTCGGGCTGCTCATGGAGAGAAGAGATAACCGTCATGAAGGCTCCAAATACAGGGGGGATCGGCACGGTATTGCATTGAGTACCGACGGTTGCCCCGCATCCTAGCGATATATGGTGTATATGCCTATACACCCTAGGGCTACTCACGCATGAAAAAAGTCCATCATTAAGATGGACTTGTGGCTCGCAGCATTGCCGCTATGCTTTTAGGCTAATTTAGCAGCAAATCCGGCCACGTATTCTCCCTGAAAGCGTGCCAGCGCCAGATCTTCATCAGCAGGCTGAAGGCTGCCATCACCTCCGGCAAGAGTCGTTGCACCATAAGGTGTGCCGCCCTTGACCCTGGAAACATCGAACTGCGAGGGCTGGCCGTAACCGATCGGTACGATCAGCATGCCGTGGTGCGCGAACGTGGTCCAGGTGGAGGTGATGGTCTGCTCCTGCCCACCGCCCGTGCCTGTTGACGTAAAGACGCTGGCAATCTTGCCGCGCAGTGCGCCTTTCGCCCACAAGCCTCCGGTCTGATCCAGGAAAGTACGCACCTGCCCTGACATGCCCCCGAAGCGGGTAGGTGTGCCAAGGATAATCGCATCGTATTCAGCCAGCTCTTCTGGGGTGGCGACCGGCGCGGGCTGCTCGGTCTTTCCGCCAGCGGCTGCGAAGGTGTCGGCATCCATGGTTTCAGGAATACGTTTAACGGTAACGGTGGTGCCTGCCACCGTGCGTGCGCCTTCAGCTACAGCGTTCGCCATGGTTTCGACATGACCGTACATCGAATAATAAAGCACCAATACTTTTGCCATGAGGGTTCTCCCTGCAAAGTGAAGAGTGACCAGGCGCTCTATACGGGCCTGGTCAAAGGATGGATTCACTATGAGTTCGCTGGCGCTGAGTGTCTATGCAGGAATCGGCAAGAGTGTTTTGACTGTTTCGACAGGGTGGTCAGCCGCATGCGAAAGCCGCGCCGCTGAAAATCAAAAGCAGTACGCCCAGCAGCAGCCGGTAGATAACGAAGGGCAGGAGGCCCACGCGCTGAATCAGCGCCATAAAGGCTTTGATACAGAGAAGGCCAGCCACAAAGGAGACCAGCGCGCCAAGCAGCATGGCTCCCCAGTCGTGAGGGCCGCCTTCGCTGGCCATTTCAGCACTTTTCAAAAGAGCGGCAGCCAGAATGGTCGGTATTGATAGCAGAAACGAGAAGCGTGCGGCGGCCTCGCGCGAGAAGTTCAGCATAAGCCCCGCGGTGAGGGTAATGCCCGAGCGTGAGGTTCCCGGTATCAGCGCCAGAATTTGCGCCAATCCAATCGCCAGAGCCGACTTCCAGTTCATCTCCGCCATCGTGCGTTGTCTGGCATCGCGGCGATCGGCCCACCACAGCACCAGGCCGAATACGATGGTACTGGCAGCAATGACTAGCGTAGAGCGCATGTAGGGTTCTACCCAGTGCGACCAGGGCTCTCCCACCAGCATGATCGGCAGTGTCGCGATAATAATCGCCCAGCCCAGATTGCTTTCATCACTGGGTGCTCCCCCCGTAATACGGCGGCACCAGCCCGCCGTAATCGCGGCAATATCTCGATAGAAGAACAGTAATACTGCCAACAGGGTGCCGATGTGCACCGCGATATCGAAGGCAATGCCTTGATCAGGCCAGCCTAATAGTCGGGAAGGAAGGATAAGGTGCGCCGATGAGGAGACCGGCAAAAACTCGGTAAGGCCCTGGATGATCGCCAGAGCAATTGTATGTAGTACATCCATATACTGTGCGTAAACCTAACGTTTTTGTTGGGGCCGAAGGCGTAGTGCCTGTGGGCCTTGTGCTGACATGCAGACTGTTCTTCTGCCATTCATGATGGTAGACAACAAGTGTGATAAAAATATCACGACAAATGATTTTATGGAGACTGTTCGCACTCAATAACGTTTGGCGATGCCGCTGAGCATATTGAGGCGCTGCATATAAAGGAACGTCATCAGGTAAAAATGTAGTGCCGCTGTGGGTAGTGCGGAAGAAAGCCTGCTACATTTGCAGTGAATGGGGTTGCTTGTACGAGCACCGTAATGCAGGTGGCGCTAACGCTATCTCCCGAATGCTTTAGAAGGCAGTAATATCGCAGCAGACTCCTGTCAGTGAGGGGGATAAGCAGTGCAAGGCTTCATACTGGGCAGGCGCGAATTATGCGCTACACTGAAAATGTACTTCTTCCAAGCCGTTTGAAAAGGAGTGATCATGGGTCCACACAAGATTATTTATCTGGTTGCAGCCATTGTTATCATTGGAGTGATTGGCTTCTTTATCTTCCATTTCAGCAGTACGCCTGTGAACGAACAGCCGACCCAGGAGCGCTCTCAGGATGTGCAGGAGAGCAACTTTCAGTAGCACTCATGGCTCCCTCACCCAGGGCCTTCCAGCGGGAAGGCCCTGACTGCCGCCAGGCTCCCTCTTTTATTTACTTCTCCACTAGGTTCGCGATTATCCTGATAAACAGGCGCGGCCTCGGGATAAACTGATGTGTGCGCAAACGGCAGCCAGTCGAAGCACCGGTGACTCCCCTTCAGAATGCCTCTCGTAAAGGGTGTGGGCGTGAGCCTTTTAGGCAGAAGAAAGGGCATTGCTGCTGCTTTATCTCACCTATGATGCTGCCTTGTTTTAGCCCCGCTGTTCTTGGGAGATGATGGCCGTTTATTCAGGCTGTACCACGCTTATCAAGATCATCAATAAAAAAACGCCCCGCAGACGGAGGTTATCCATCTGCGGGGCGTAGGCGGCATTCGCCGTACTAGCTGTCGCGCTTAGTTGCGACCGGAGCGAGCGCGCTTACGCTCGTTTTCGGTCAGGTACTTCTTGCGCAGACGAATGTGCTCAGGTGTTACTTCGACCAGCTCGTCGTCGTCGAGGAATTCGACGGCCTGTTCGAGGGTGAAGCGTACCGGCGGCGTCAGCACCAGCGCTTCATCAGCACCGGCAGAACGCATGTTGTCGAGCTTCTTCGCCTTGGTGGGGTTAACCACCATGTCTTCTGCACGGTTGTTGATACCGATCAGCATCCCTTCATACACTTCGGTGCCGTGGTCGACCAGCAGCTTGCCGCGATCCTGAAGAGTATAAAGTGCATAGGCCAGTGCCTTGCCGGTTGCCATGGATACCAGCACGCCGTTACGACGCTTGATCGTGGCTTCGGGGCGCAGCGGGCCGTAATGATCAAAACGGCTGGTCAGAATGCCGGTACCGGATGTCATGGTCAGGAACTGACCACGGAAACCGATCAGGCCGCGTGCAGGAATGAGAAAGTCAAGGCGAATACGGCCTTTGCCATCGGGGAGCATGTTGGTCATTTCGCCCTTGCGATAGCCCAGCTCTTCCATGATGGCGCCTTGGTGCTCTTCTTCGCAGTCGATGATGACTTCTTCGTAAGGCTCCTGCTGCTCACCGTCGATCTCGCGAATGATCACTTCGGGGCGGCCAACGGCCAGCTCGTAGCCTTCGCGACGCATGGATTCGATCAGCACCGACAGGTGCAGCTCGCCACGACCGGAAACGCGGAATTTCTCGGGTGTATCACCCTGCTCGACACGCAGCGCCACGTTGTGGATCAGCTCTTCATCAAGACGATCCTTGATGTTACGGCTGGTGACGTATTTGCCTTCACGACCGGAGAAGGGCGAATCGTTGACCTGGAAGGTCATCGAGATGGTCGGCTGGTCGATGGTCAGCGTGGGCAGTTTCTCGACCGCTGCGGGGTCACACAGAGTGTCGGAAATCGCCAGATTGTCGATACCGGTAATCGAGATGATGTCGCCGGCAGTGGCTTCTTCAGCCTGCACGCGTTCAAGACCAAGATAGGTCATGACCTGACCAATCTTGCCGCGACGCTCGTTGCCATCACGGTCAACCACGGTGATCTGCTGGCCGGTACGCACTGCGCCACGCTTGATGCGGCCCACTCCGATAACGCCTACATAGCTGTTGTAGTCGAGGGCCGAGATCTGCATCTGGAACGGCTCGTCGATCTGAACCTTGGGCGGCTCAACGATATCGACGATCGACTGGAACATGTAGCTCATGTCGTCGCCTAGCTTGTCAGGCTCAGGGCCAGCAATACCGTTCAGGGCAGACGCATAGATGATCGGGAAGTCGAGCTGCTCATCGCTGGCACCGAGGTTGTCGAACAGATCGAAAATCTGGTCGATGACCCAGTCGGGGCGAGCACCGGGGCGGTCAACCTTGTTGACGACTACAATCGGCTTGAGGCCCAGATCGAAGGCTTTCTGGGTAACGAAGCGGGTTTGCGGCATCGGGCCGTCAACCGCATCGACCAGCAGCAGCACTGAATCGACCATCGACATGACGCGCTCTACTTCACCACCGAAGTCAGCGTGCCCAGGGGTGTCGATGATGTTGATGTGGTATTCGTTCCAGCGAATCGCGGTGTTTTTCGCCAGAATGGTAATACCGCGTTCTCTTTCCTGATCGTTGGAGTCCATGATGCGCTCCTGACCTTCGTTACGACGGTCAAGGGTGCCGGACTGTTGCAGGAGTTTATCAACCAGGGTCGTTTTGCCGTGGTCAACGTGCGCAATAATAGCGATGTTGCGGATATGTGCGATCCGCGGATCAAGCGTTTGCTCTGTCATTCAATAAAGGTCCGTAGTCTGCTTATCGCCTGCCTGCACAAGCTGTGTGTTTTCCTGGCAGCAAGGCAATGTCGGCGCGACGGGGTACGTGCTTAAAGGTAGCGCCGGGGCTTGAGGCAGGTGATCGCGCATCCCACTGGCCTTGTTAACGGCACCGCTTGAAAGCGGGACGCGGAAAATGCGCGATAGGTATCAGGCCGGGCATTGTACCCGCAAGCAGCGCCAGCGCCTAGGCTCTGGGAAAAAAGTGCTTACTACAAAGACGATTGTCAGCCACCAGGGTTGCAGTCGTGTGAAGGGCGGCACATTGAACAATGACTTTTGCACCATTTATGTGCAGTGATTCACGCTGGTGCAAAAACAAGGGGCGTCAGCAGCCCGGCTAAAGATCAATTGCGTCTAAAAATGCGGCTTCTTCAGGCCGCTTCTGCTATTCGACCATTGATAATTGCCGAGAATCATCAGGTTATATTTCCATACTGAGGCTGCGCATCATTTTGGCACGCTCCATGCATCATCTTGGGTAGTTGAGGACTCTGTGCCATGCTGTGGCGGTCCCCTTAATTCCTGTGGCTGTGCTTTGGAGAGAAAAATGTCAGATAAGACGCTTGCCCTGATTGAAGAACATGACATCAAGTGGGTTGACCTTCGTTTCACCGATACCAAGGGCAAGGAGCAGCACGTTTCCATTCCTGCTCGTGACGTAGACGAAGAATTTTTCGAAAACGGTCAAATGTTCGATGGTTCCTCCATCGCTGGCTGGAAGGGCATTAACGAATCCGACATGATTCTGCTGCCTGAAGATGGTACTGCCTTCCTCGACCCCTTCACTGAAGACGCTACGCTGGTGCTGCGCTGCGATATCATCGAGCCGGCCACCATGCAGGGCTACGAACGTGATCCGCGCTCCATCGCCAAGCGCGCTGAAGCCTATTTGCAGCAGACAGGTCTGGGCGACACCGCCTTCTTCGGTCCGGAACCCGAGTTCTTCGTGTTCGATCAGGTTCACTTCAAGAACTCAATGAATGAAGTGTCGTTCAAGGTCTCTTCCGAAGAAGGTGCCTGGGAAACCGACGGCAACTTCGAAGGCGGCAACATGGGGCACCGTCCTCGTGTGAAAGGCGGTTACTTCCCCGTACCGCCGGTTGATTCGCTCCACGATCTGCGCGCGACCATGGCAAATACCCTGGAAGCGATCGGTCAGCGTGTTGAAGTGCACCACCACGAGGTAGCCAACGCGGGTCAGTGTGAAATCGGCGTGGCCTTCAACACCCTGGTACAGAAGGCTGACGAAGTGCAGTCGATGAAGTACGTGATCCATAACGTGGCGCACGCCTTCGGTAAAACTGCGACCTTTATGCCGAAGCCGATGGCAGGCGATAACGGTTCTGGCATGCACGTTCACCAGTCCTTCTGGAAAAACGGCGAAAACATGTTCGCTGGTGATGAATACGCCGGGCTGTCTGAAACAGCGCTTTATTACATCGGTGGTGTAATCAAGCACGCTCGCGCGCTGAACGCCTTCACCAATGCCTCGACCAACTCCTACAAGCGTCTGGTTCCTGGCTTTGAAGCACCGGTCATGCTCGCTTACAGCGCGCGTAACCGTTCGGCGTCACTGCGTATTCCGTATACTTCCAGCCCGAAAGCCAAGCGTGTCGAAACCCGCTTCCCTGACCCGACTGCCAACCCCTATCTGGCGTTCTCTGCGCTGCTGATGGCAGGCATTGATGGCATCAAGAACAAGATCCATCCTGGCGATGCGCTGGATAAAAACCTCTATGACCTGCCGCCTGAAGAAGCGAGCCAGGTGCCAACCGTGGCAGGCAGCCTCGAAGAAGCCCTTGAAGCGCTCAGCGCTGATCGTAGCTTCCTGACGGCGGGTGACGTGTTCACTGATTCCATGATTGATGCCTATATTGCATTGAAAGAGGAAGAAGTGGCAGCAGTCCGCATGGTGCCCAGCCCGGTCGAATACGAGCTGTACTACAGCCTGTAATTCGGACGATCGAGATCGCTGTCGGAGTGAGTGCAACGCATTCACCTGCACGCCGATAGCCATCCCGACAGCCCTTATAGAACCTCGCCGCCCATTGGGTGGGCGGGGTTTCTTCTTTTGGGAAGGGGCACTATAGTCGGGCGCACTTTTTTGGTGCATGAGCGGTGTGAGCGAATCTCTGGCAGATACAGCATTCGGCGTTCCTCGGGCCGGAAGTGCTGGAGTGGCGCGTTTTTTGCAGAGTGAAAGTCATGATTTCAGCGTTTTGGATATCCACATGGTAGAAGGCTTTTTTCCCCGCTTGCTTGAGCACCTCACCACCGCAGTAATCCTGCTGGATGATGAGCTGCGCGTGCGTTGGATGAATCCTGCTGCCGAAGCGCTGACAGGCTTGAGCTTCGCGCGTGTTTTAAACACGCAACTTGAGTGTCTGACCGGCCATGAGGGGCAGGTGAGTAGAGTGCTGCGCAAGGCGATTGATGACCAGCACCCCTTCACTCAGCGAGAAGCCACCTTGATGCTGTCATCGGGGGATGAAATTACCGTCGATTACACCGCCACGCCGCTATCGAGCCATGAGCTGTTGATCGAGCTTGATCCGATTGATCTGCTGCTGCGTATTGCCCGTGAAGAAGCACTGCTGGCGCGTCAGGAAATGATCAAGGTACTGACGCGCGGGCTGGCCCACGAAATCAAGAACCCGCTGGGGGGCATTCGCGGGGCGGCGCAGCTTCTGGAGCGTGACCTGCCCAACCCCGAGCTGACCGAATTCACGCACATTATTGTCGAAGAGGCCGATCGCCTGCGTGATCTGGTCGATCGTATGCTTGGGCCGAATACCCTGCCCCGTCACGAAGCGGTCAATATTCATGAAGTGCTGGGGCGCGTCGAGCGGCTGCTGCGTGCCGAAACAGGCAGCGTGCGCATCGTGCACGATTACGATCCGAGCCTGCCGGACGTGGGCGGAGACAGCGCGCAATTGATTCAGGCCGTGCTGAATGTTGCGCGCAATGCGGTGCAGGCCATGACCGAGAGCGATACGCCAGCGCCTTGCCTGACCTTTAAAACGCGGGCGGGGCGTCGTTTCAACCCAGGCGCCGAGCGGCATCGCCAGATGTGCGAGATCAGCATTATAGATAACGGCCCGGGCATCCCCGAGCACCTGCATGAGTCCCTGTTTTACCCGATGATTTCGGGGCGCGCTTCAGGCTCTGGGCTGGGGCTGTCAATCGCGCAGTCGATCCTGCATCAGCATCAGGGCCTGATTGAGTGCGATAGCCGCCCCGGACGTACCGAATTCAGACTGGTAGTGCCCTGGGCACTTTCCCAACGCCGCATGACCGATACCGCTGGCGATAACCCGTAACGCCATATTGGCTGCCAGCAGCCTCACTGGAGCGGACGTATGGCATTCAAGAAGTGAGGTCAGGAGGCATCATGAGCGATGTAGCACACGTATATATCGTGGACGACGATCGAGCGATCCGGTGGGTACTGGAACGTACCCTGGCGCAGCCTGATCTTGTCGTACACAGCTTTGAGCGCGCTGATGATGCGCTGGAGGCCATGGAGCGGCAGCCACCGGATGTGTTGGTGACCGATATTCGCATGCCGGGAATGGATGGCCTGGCATTGATGGAGCAAGTGCGCCAGCAGGTCAGCAGCGCGGCGGTCATTGTAATGACGGCCCATTCGGATCTGGATAGCGCCGTCGCCTCTTATCAGGGCGGTGCCTTTGAGTACCTGCCCAAGCCCTTCGATGTCGATGAAGCGCTGTCGCTGGTACGGCGTGCGATAGCTCACGTTCGTGAAAGCAACGTGCCCGCGCAGCAGCCGGAAGGCATCTCTGCCGAAATTATTGGCGAAGCGCCTGCGATGCAGGAGGTGTTTCGCGCCATCGGGCGTCTGTCGCACTCCAATATTACGGTGATGATCAACGGTGAGTCGGGCACCGGCAAGGAGCGCGTGGCGCGTGCGCTGCATCAGCATAGTCCGCGCGCACGCGGCCCTTTTATTGCGCTGAACATGGCGGCAATTCCAAAAGAGCTGATGGAATCCGAGCTGTTCGGGCATGAAAAAGGTGCCTTTACCGGAGCCAGTGCCCAGCGGCGCGGGCGCTTCGAGCAGGCAGATGGCGGCACGCTGTTTCTTGATGAAATCGGGGATATGCCGGCGGACACTCAAACACGGCTGCTGCGCGTGCTGTCGGACGGTGAGTTTTATCGCGTCGGGGGGCATACGCCGGTCAGAACCGATGTGCGCATTATTGCGGCCACCCATCAGAATCTCGAAAAGCTGGTGGAAGATGGCCGCTTTCGTGAAGATCTGTTTCATCGCCTGAACGTGATTCGCGTGCGCTTGCCGCGCCTGGCCGAGCGGCGCGAAGATATTCCTCGGCTGACTCGCCACTTTCTCGCTGCGGCGGCAGAGGAGCTTGCCACCGAACCTAAAGTGCTGACGCCCGAGGCGGAGAAGCATCTATCGTCCCTCTCCTGGCCGGGCAATGTGCGCCAGCTGGAGAACACCTGCCGATGGTTGACGGTCATGGCTTCCGGTCGTGAGGTGCTGATTGCCGATTTGCCTCCCGAGCTTCGCCAAACATCACCGAGCGAGCGAGTAGAAGTGCCGGCCGATGATTGGCGGGGTGCCTTCCGTAGCTGGGCCGATCGCGCACTCAGCGCCGGCCACACTCAGTTGCTGGGCGAGGCAACTCCGGATTTCGAGCGCATTTTGATCGAGACGGCGCTCAAGCATACCGGTGGCCGCAAGGGCGATGCAGCCGAACTGCTGGGGTGGGGAAGGAACACGCTGACGCGCAAATTGAAGGTGTTGCTGCCAGAATTTGCCGATGCTGAATAAATTTTAGTGTGATCGGGAACTCCTATTAACAGCAAGCGTCATAGTAAGCGGGAAGGCAATCTTCCCTGTTCCCTTGCATGATCCCTGATTCGCCCACCTTCTTCTGGTGGGCTTTTTTTATATGTTTTATTCCATATTCCATGCATGAGTTAGCGGGCCTGTCTCTGCGGGCAGGAAAACGCTGACGGTATCGGTCGTTGAAAATCAGTCCGTGGGGTGAAAAATGGCAGTAAATAGGTGCCATACGCCGCTTTCTGCGTCTTCGGGCCCACTCGGTGCTATACGCCGCGTGTTCAGTGCTTTAAGGTTTGAGTAACTATTTTACTGTAACCATGAAGTTTAACGAATGTCCTCTGCCGTAGCTGCTTCTTCATTCATTTACTGGAAGCGTAATCTTGCCATCAGCGTATTTGGCGCTTTCACCTCTATTATTGCGATGACACTTTTGATCCCGCTATTGCCTGCCTACATTGAGGAGCTGGGCATCAGCAATATGGCGGAGATCAGCCAATGGTCAGGTATCGCCTATGGCGCAACCTTTCTTTCTGCTGCGTTGGTGGCCCCATTGTGGGGGCGTTTGTCCGACCGGTTTGGCCGCAAGCTGATGCTGGTACGTGCAAGCCTGGGAATGACCATCGTGATGGCGATGATGGGGTTTGCACATAACGTGTGGGAGCTGGTGGCGCTGCGGCTACTGGTGGGCCTTGCGGGCGGTTATTCATCGGGTGCCAATACGCTGGTGGCAACCCAGACCCCTGAGCATCGAACGGGGTGGGCGCTGGGGCTGCTGAGCGCAGGCATACTGTTGGGCAATCTGGTTGGCCCCCTGGTGGGGGGCTTCTTGCCGCCGATGATTGGGATTCGCGGCACCTTCATGGTGGCGGCAGGGCTTATCTTCATTACCTTTCTGGTCACGCTTTTTGGTATGCAGGAAGATCGGGAGGGCATTGCCGAGCGACGCCGTGACCGGGCAGCCAACAAGGGTGGGTGGAAACGCATTGAGCATCGCTGGCTTTTGGCGGCCATGCTGATGAGCGGGTTGCTGATGATGATGGCCAACATGTCGATCGAGCCTATCGTGGCGCTGTATGTGGGGCATCTGGTAGCACCTGAAGCGGTGATGCCGATCTCCGGCATTGTCATGGCTGCCACGGCGTGCGGTGGCGTTTTTTCCGCCATTTGGCTGGGGCGCTTTGCCGACAAGTCGGGCGTTGGCCCCTGGTGGACCATTGTGTTTTGTCTTGCGACCGGCGCTTTCCTGATGCTCCCGCAGGCGTTTGTGACAGCGGCCTGGCAGTTAGTGATTCTGCGCTTTTTGATGGGGCTGGCTCTCGGCGGTCTGCTACCGTGCATTTCCTCAATGATCCGTCGCCATGTGCCGGCCTCCATGACCGGTAGCGTATTAGGCGTATCGGTCTCGGTACTTTATATCGGCCAGGTATTGGGGCCGCTGGCAGGTGGCTATGTGGGCGGCCATCTGAATATTCAGGCCGTATTTATCATCTCTTGCGGGTTAATGTCAGCGGGCGTGCTGTTCAACATGCTGGCGATGCGTCGCCACCACCCTGACTGAAAGCGTTTGCCATCAACGATTCACAGAGCGCCGAATAGGGCGCTTTTTGGGGTTATTTGCAGCCATTCGATAGTGAGCGCCAGTTATGTCAGATTCATCCGATTGCCCCGATTCGCGCTCATCCACTTCTTTGCGCCTGGGATTGATTCCAGCACCTGAGCTGCCTGAGAAGATCATTCTCCGCTGCGTCGATGAACTCGGCGAGCTGCTGCATTGGCATGTGGATGAAGGTGCGGATTGGCAGATTGATATCGTGGTTGATCCGCTGGTCGGCGGTGAAGGGAGTGCTTCCGAGGTCATGGAGCGAGCGGCGGCCATTCGGGAGCGCGAGCAGTGGGATTATGTGGTGTGTATCACCGACCTGCCGCTGTTTCGCGATGGCTATATCGCGGTCGCAGAAGCCAGCGACCAGCGCGGCGTCGCTGTTATTTCGCAACCGACTCTCGGCATTTCACCGCTGCGCAAACGCATGCGGGAGGCCATTCTCCATCTGGTCAGTGAAATGCACTGGGGAGGAAGTCACGAAGAGCGCGCACAGCAGCAGCAGCGCATGGACGAGCGTAAGCCCCAGCGGCAGCAGCATGGGCTGCGCAACAGGGATGCGCACTCGCTGCTGGGCCTGCGTTTTGCGGAGCTGCTGGTCTCCTTCAGGCGCGTTACCTGCCCTCAGGACAACGCGGACGTCGATGTACGTTTCCTGTTTACCTCGACGTGGCGTGGCTACATTCGTCTGCTGGGCGGAATGGTGCGCGCCAACCGACCGTGGTCGATGATGCCTGCCTTCCGCCATATTTTTGCAGTGGCATTCGGCACCGGCGCGTATGGACTGATTTTCACCACCCTGTGGATTCTCAGCAGTGAATACTCCATCGCGCGCTTTGTGGTGCTCATGCTGGCCGCGATTGGCTCGATGGTGGCCTGGCTGATTATTGACCATGGCCTGTGGGAGCCACAGCAATATACCCATGGCAAGGCTGTCACGCGGCTCTATAACGCAGCGACCGTGGTGACGCTGGGCATTGGGGTGTGTGTCTATTTCATTGTCCTCTACCTGCTGTTTCTGACCGCAGTGGTGGTGTTTGTACCTACCGGGTTCATGGCTGAAACCCTGCATCAGCCGGTGGGTTTGTCCAACTTCATGCTGCTGGCGTGGCTGGCGACATCGGTGGCTACCTTTGCCGGAGCACTGGGGGCAGGGCTTGAGAGCGAAGAGGTCGTGCGTAATGCGACCTACGGCTATCGCCAGCGGCAGCGTAATAACAAGGTGGAGAAGTTGCAGGAGCGGCAGGAAAAGAAAGAACAGCAAGAGCAACAGGAGTCACAAAAAAAGGAATAACGCTGATCCTTCGGTATCTGTAGGGCCGCGGGCGTCGGCTAAGGCAGGCGGGCGCTCAACACGCTACACTGAGCGCATTTAGATCACTCAATCGGGCAGCCGTGGCTGCCGCTGTGGAGCTGTTAATGAGTCAGATGCAATGGTCACGCCTGTTAGCGCCAACCCGCCTGTCAGAGCGTCGCAAGGACGCTGTCGATGAAGTCGGCCGCAGCCCTTTCCATAAAGACCATGATCGCATCATTTTTGCTGGCTCCTTCCGCCGTCTGGGGCGAAAAACCCAGGTGCATCCCCTCACTGAAAACGATCATATCCACACCCGCTTGAGTCACTCCCTTGAAGTAGGCTGCGTGGGGCGGTCGCTGGGCATGATGGTTGCCGAGCGGTTGAGCGCCCACATGCCCGAGCATGTCACTCCTGCCGATCTGGGCGTGATTGTTCAGGCCGCATGTCTGGCCCACGATATCGGTAACCCTCCGTTTGGACATGCCGGTGAATATGCTATCCGCGACTGGTTCCGTGCAGCGCGTGAGCGAACGCCCGAGCTATTCGAGGGGCTGAGCAGTGCGCAAATGGAAGATTTGCTCACCTACGAAGGCAATGCTCAGGGCTTTCGTGTCGTCACCCAAATCGAATACAACCAGTTCAGCGGCGGTATGCGCTTGACTGCCGCAACTCTGGGCGCGTTGCTCAAGTACCCATGGACCGTCGAACATGCGCTGGAAGGGGGCAAGTTCGGGGCCTATCAGTCGGAGCGCGACCTGCTCGCCCAGGTTGCTGACATGGTGGGGCTGAAGCGGCAGGCGCCCGACGTATCGGCCTGGTCACGGCATCCTCTGGCCTATCTGGTCGAGGCCGCTGACGATATCTGTTACGCGCTGCTCGATCTGGAAGATGGCGTCGAGATGGATATCCTCGGCTTTAATGAAGTTGCCGAGGTGCTGGGGCAAATTGCAGGACTTGCGCCGCACGATGACTTCTTTACCGAGCTGGCGCGTATGGAAGCGGCGGGGGTATCGCGGCGCAGGCGCATGGCGATGATGCGCGGTGTGGCGATGGACCGGGCCGTTATGGAAGTCGCAGACGCCTTTGTCAGCAATGAGCAGCGGCTGCTGGCGGGCACCCTGAGCGGCGATTTGCTGCGCTACTGCCAGGAGCATTTGCGTTCAGGGGTCATGCGCGCCAAGCAGATGGCGCGTGAGCGCATCTTCAAGAATGCCCGGAAGGCGAAGCTGGAAATAGGGGCCTACACCACGCTGGGCACACTGCTGGAAGCCTTTATTGGCGCCGCTTACGAGCTGTATTCCACCGGCATGACCAACTACAAGCATCAGCGCGTATTGATGCTGATTGGTGAAAATACTCCCCAGCCCTCCTGGGATCTCTATGCCAGCTACCGCCGTATGCTCGATTTTATCGGCGGTATGACCGATCACTATGCGGTGGATTTGGCGCAGGAGATGGGCGGGCGTTTACGCGGCGATTAGCGCTGGCTGGTCATTTGCCGCGCAGCTCTCAATGCAGCGGGCGCGTGCTCTTCTCGGCACATGGCAATAGCGGCTTCCCGAGTGACTCGCGCAAGAAAAAGCGCTTTCCGAAACAAGGATCGGAAAGCGCTTTTTGGTTTTTAACGGAAGCGGCTCACACAGTGCCAGCCCTATAACATGCTGGCACTGCTGCGCTCTTGCTCAGTCGTGAGCGTGGCGACGGGCTTCACGCTGTTCGTGTCGCTCGGCCTTCTCCTGAGCGCGGGTCTCGAAGTAGCGCTCGCCCTTGTCGGCATCATAGCTGCCATCCAACTTGGCGATAACGATGGCGGCAAGGGCATTGCCGACCACGTTCAAGGCGGTACGCGCCATATCCATGATGCGGTCAACGCCTGCAATAAAGGCCAATCCTTCAAGGGGGATGCCGACGCTGCCCAGCGTCGCCAGCAGTACCACGAAGGAGACCCCTGGCACGCCTGCGATGCCCTTCGAGGTGACCATCAGCGTTAATACCAGCGTGAGCTGCTGCATGATGCTCAGATCAATGCCGTAGAGCTGCGCCAGGAAGATCGCCGCGATGCTCTGATAGAGCGTGGAGCCATCCAGATTGAAGGAGTAGCCGGTAGGAATCACGAAGCTGGTAATGGCCTTGGGCGCCCCGAAGTCTTCCATCTTCTTCATGATACGTGGCAGTACGGTCTCCGAGCTGGAGGTGGAGTAGGCCAGCAGTAGCTCATCCTTGAGGATACGAATCAGGGTGAAGATATTGATACCGCACAGGTAGGCAATGCCGCCCAGTACCACCAGCGCAAAGAACAGGATGGCGGCATATACCAGCGCTACCAGCTTGATTAGCGGCACCAGAGAGGAGAAGCCGAAGCTGGCCACCGTGACCGCAATCAGCGCGAATACCCCGATTGGTGCGTAGCGCATAATCATGTTGGTAACGCGGAACATGGCCTCGGACGTGCCACGCATAATGGTCAAAAACGGATCGCGCAGCTCGCTGGGCAGCCCGGCAAGCCCCAGCCCGAACAGAACCGAGAAGAAGATGATCGCCAGCATGTCGCCATTGGCAAGCGCTGCCACCACATTGGTGGGGATCAGGCTCAACAGGGTGTCGGCAAAGCCATGGCCTTGCTCAACTTCCTTGGTCGTTGCTTCGTAGCTTGAAATATCGACCGTCGATAGCGACGACATGTCGATGCCAGCACCAGGATGGAAAACGTTGGCCAGCAGTAGCCCCAGCACAATGGCGATGGTCGTGACCACCTCGAAGTAGAGAATGGTGCGCAGACCTATTCTTCCCAGCTTCTTGGCGTCACCCATGCCAGCAATGCCGACGATAAGCGATGAAATAACGATCGGCACAACAATCATTTTGATCAAGCTAATGAATATATCGCCAGCGGGTTGCAGGATAGAACCTACCGCCCAGTCGCGAGTGCCAGGGTGATTATGTAGCAGCGCTCCGAGCACGATGCCCAGAATCAAGCCAATCAGGATTTGCCAGGCGAGGCCCGGTGCCTTTATGCGTTTTGTTGCCATGAACAGCGTCTCTATTGCGGGAGAGGAGTAAGCCACAATTTGTTGTTGTTGGAAGGCTTACATCCTACACGAGGGTGGCTGTTTGTACATTTATTCCAAAGCAGGGATGAAGAGGATGATAGAAAGCGGCACGCACTGATAGGCTCCGCGGCGGGGAATGGCTCTCTCTGTGACGATGAAAAGCGACCTGTATTGGAATAAATATCGTCCATTTATATTCAGGCGCTAGTGATCCAGAGGCCGTAAATTAGTCGAATTTGTGCTTGTGTGATACTCGCGATGCGCTCTATGCTGGCGTTAATTGGAATTTATTTTTTCCAAAAAACAACGAGAGTGAGAGCTGTCATGCCATCAAGTTCATCAGTGGTCAGCGCCCCTGCTGCCATGTCGAAGGAGCAGGAAGCTCCTGAACCCACCGGCAGTTTCGAGCAGGAAATGGCTCGCTATCTTGAGCGACACCCTGCCACTAGCCATGTTGACGTACTGCTTGCCGATCTGAATGGCATCTTCCGCGGCAAGCGTCTTCCTATGGATGCCGTCAGAAAGCTGGATCAGGGGTGTTATCTGCCTTCCTCCATTTTCGCCATGGACCTATTGGGCAATGTAGTGGAGGAGACGGGACTAGGGCTGGATGTCGGCGAGCCTGACCTGCTGTGCAAACCGCTGCCGGGCACGCTGGTGCCAGTGGCAACGGACCCTGAGCACAATGCACAGGTACTGCTGACCATGCAGGAAGAAGATGGCTCGCCCTATCATCATGAGCCGCGCAATGTGCTGGCACATGTCTGGCAGCAGCTTAAAGCACGCGGGCTGTATCCTGTGGTGGCGGTCGAGCTTGAGTTTTATCTGCTGGACCGCCAGCGCTCCGATGATGGCGCGCTGCAACCGCCATGTTCTCCTACTACCAATGAACGCAGCGAGCAGGCGCAGGTGTATTCGCTGGATAACCTTGATGAATTCTCATGCGTACTGGAAGAAATTGATCGTCTGGCCGCCGAACAGGGGCTGGCGGCAGAAGGGGCGGTCGCTGAAGCCTCGCCGGGTCAGTTCGAAATCAACCTGCACCACTCTGAAAATGTGCTGAAAGCCTGTGACGATGCGCTGTTGCTCAAGCGCCTGATTCGTCAGGTGGCCGAGCGTCATGGCTTGCAGGCTACCTTTATGGCAAAACCCTACAGCGAACATGCCGGTAACGGCATGCACATCCACATCAGTCTGGTGGATGACGAGGGCAATAATGTGCTGAGTGATGGCGATCTCGAAAATACTCGCATCATGGAGCGGGCGCTGGCCGGTATGTTGGCGCTGATGCCCGAGTCGATGGCGCTGTTCGCGCCCAATGTAAACTCCTACCGTCGCTTCCAGCCAGGCATGTATGTCGCAACCCAGGCCAGCTGGGGGCATAACAACCGCACGGTGGCGCTGCGTATTCCGTGCAGTGGTCAGCGTGACTATCGCATCGAACATCGCGTGGCCGGTGCCGACGCCAATCCTTATCTGGTGGTGGCAGCGCTGGTGGCATCGGTGCTGTACGGGCTGGATAACCCGCTGGAATTACCGGCACCCATTGAAGGTAACGGCCTCGATAGCCCCGGTATTCCCTTGCCTATTCGCGAAGGCGATGCGCTGGCACGGCTGGCACAAGGTACGGCGCTAAAACAGTACCTTGGCGACTCCTTCATTGAGAGTTATCGACTGTGCAAGGAAGACGAGTTGAATCGCTTCGAGCGCGAAATTACTACGCTGGAGCTGGAGTGGTTATTGAAGCAGGCGTGAGAAAGCGGTTGCTGGTTTTATCCAATTGATTGAAAGATAACGTGTTTTAACTTCCCTCCGGAGCCGAATACCGGCAGCCGGAGGTGCTGTTTGGTGCAGGCAGCCGCCGTGCCTGCAAGAGTGACGATGCCGCAGGAGTCCCTCCCTGCGCCAGTCCCGCCCGCCTACCGAGGGCGCTATTTCCTGCCCAGTCTATATTCCGTCAGCCTATAGGGCTTCATGGCGCGATTGCCCTGCGTCATAAAGATGGCACAAAAGCGACACATAACCTTCATGGATGGTTAATAGAGTGGAGCCAGTTTGCCTCTTGTCCTCTCTTCCAAAGGGATCCTAAAAGGAATCGGAATGCGCGCTCTTTATCCTCGGTCGATTGTTCGTCATGCCTGCGTCCCAGTGACCGCTGCCATGTGTCTCTTCGGTGCTGTCCATGCCGATGCGGTGACCACCATCGAGTTCTGGCACTCCATGAATGGCTCGCTGAATGACAAGGTCAACCAGATTGCCGCTGACTTCAACAAGAGCCAGTCCGAGTACCAGGTCAAGCCGGTGTATCGAGGCGAATACAGTGAGTCGATGACCAGTGCCATCGCCGCTTTTCGTGCCCACAAGGCTCCCACTATCGTGCAGATTTTCGAAGTGGGGACGGCCAGCATGATGGCGGCCAAGGGGGCCATCGAGCCAGTTTATGAGCTGATGGAAAAGTCGAGCGAGCCTTTTGATCCCAACGCCTTCCTTCCTGCCGTGACGGGCTACTACTCGACGCCTGATAACAAGATGCTCTCGCTGCCGTTCAACTCCTCAACGCCGGTGCTTTATATCAACCGCAGTGCCTTTGAGAAGGCGGGCATCAAGCAGGTGCCTGCGACCTGGGAAGAGATGGACGATGCCTTGCAGAAGGTCGTATCTTCCAACGCGGCCAGTTGCGGCATGACCTCGACCTGGCCCTCCTGGATCATGATCGAGAACTTCACCGCGCGCCATAACCTGCCGTTTGCCAGCAATGCCAATGGCTTCAAGGGCACCGATACCCAGCTGGAACTCAACGAGCCGGAGGTGGTGAATCAGGTCCAGCGCCTGGCGGATTGGTCCAAGGATAATCGCTTCCGTTATGGCGGCCGTGCCGACAAGGCGATGTCGCTGTTCTACAGCGGCCAGTGTGCTGTGGTGGCAGCTTCCTCTGCGTCGCTCGCCAACGTGCGTGACAATGCGAAAAACTTTGACTATGAAGTTGCCCAGCTTCCGTACTCTTCGACTGTGTTGAAAGACAAGCACATGGATAAACCGCTGAATAGCATCATTGGCGGCGCTTCCCTGTGGGTTATGTCTGGCCAGAGTGAAGAGAAGCAGAAAGCGGCGGCAGCCTTCTTCCATTATCTCTCGTCGCCCAAGGTGCAGGCTGACTGGCACCAGTTCTCCGGCTATTTGCCCATCACCACAGCAGCCTACACGCAAACCAGGGAGTCCGGTTTCTATGACAAGAATCCCGGAACAGATGTTGCGATCAAGCAGCTGACCAGCGGCACGCCGACGGATAACTCCCGCGGTCTACGTCTTGGCAATATGGCCCAAATCCGTGATGTCATTGAAGAAGAGCTTGAGAAGGTATTCAACGGGCAGGAAACCCCCAAACAGGGGCTGGATAACGCCGTGACCCGCGGTAATCAGTTGCTGAAACGCTTTCAGACCGCCACACGTTCATAACCGATGAAGCGCCTGCGCTGACATTATTGCTGGAACATCATGGCAACCTTTCAACATCAACGCCTTACCCCCTGGCTGCTGCTGGCGCCGCAGCTGGTGGTGGTCGGCCTGTTCTTCTTCTGGCCTGCCGGGCAGGCCATTTATCAATCCCTGTTTACCCAGGACCCCTTCGGGCTTGCCTCGACATTTTCGGGGCTTCAGAACTTCATTGATGTGCTGCATGACCCTGAATACCTTGCGGCGTTCACGGTCACCATTCTCTTCACGCTGTCTGTCGCGGTGGCTTCACTCTGCATTGCCCTGCTGCTTGCGGTATTGGCAGATCGCGTCATCAAAGGCTCGCGTTTCTATCGCACGCTCCTGACCTGGCCCTATGCGGTAGCGCCCGCGGTGGCTGCCGTGTTGTGGAGTTTCCTGTTCGATCCTTCCCTTGGGCGCATCAGCCACTTTCTTGAGCTTGTCGGGGTGCATTGGGATCACCACATCAATGGCGGGCAGGCGCTCGCGCTGGTGATTATTGCCAGTGTCTGGGTGCACGTCAGCTACAACTTCGTGTTCTTTCTGGCGGGGCTGCAAGCCATCCCCAAAAGCCTGCTCGAAGCAGCGGCCATTGATGCGGCAGGCCCGTGGCGGCGCTTCTGGACGATTACGTTTCCGCTGCTTTCTCCCATCATGTTCTTCCTGCTGATTACCAACACCACCTATGCGTTCTTTGAAACCTTCGGCGCGATTGATGCCACGACGGCCGGGGGGCCGGGCGGCGCTACGCGAACGTTGATCTACAAGATCTATGAGGATGGCTTCAAAGGTCTGGATGTGGGGCACAGCGCTGCACAGTCCGTCCTTCTGATGATTCTGGTGGCCGCCCTGACACTGGTTCAGTTCCGCTATATCGAACGCAAGGCGCACTACTGATGCGCTATCGTCGCCCCGGGCTGGATGTGTTCAGCCATCTACTGCTGATCCTTGCGGTCATCGCCTTCCTCTTTCCTGTCTGGATGGCGCTCACCGCCGCTACCCATTCCCGCACGGATCTCTACACCAGCATTGCGCCGCTATGGTTTGGTAGCGAAGGACTGCACAACTTCATCAGCGTGCTGACCGAGCCTATTCCCGGCGTCGGGGCCAGCGCTTCTACCATGCTGTTGAACTCGCTGGTGATGTCGCTGGGTATCGCGTTCGGCAAGATTGCGATTTCGATGCTGGCCGCCTATGCCGTGGTGTTCTTCCGCTTCCCGGGCCGTGCGCTGTGCTTCTGGCTGATCTTCATGACCCTGATGCTGCCGGTGGAAGTGCGGATTGTGCCGACCTATCAGGTGGTGGCCGATCTTCATATGCTCAATAGCTATCCGGGAATGATACTTCCCTTGATGGCGAGTGCCACCGCTACATTTCTGTTCCGCCAGTTCTTTCTTACCGTACCGCCGGAACTGCTGGAAGCCGCGCGGGTGGATGGGGCAGGCCCGTGGAAATTTCTGTGGGATATTCTGCTGCCACTGTCGAAGACCAATATCGCGGCGCTCTTCGTCATCATGTTCCTGTATGGCTGGAACCAGTATCTGTGGCCTTTGATGATTACTACGGACCAAAGCTGGACAACCGTGGTGGTGAGCCTCAAGCAGCTGGCCTCAGCCAGTGATGCGCTGGTGCCGTGGCAACTGGTGACGGCAATGGCCTTGCTGGCCCTGATTCCACCTGTCGTCGTCATCATCGTGATGCAGCGCTACTTTGTTAAAGGTTTGGTAGATAGCGAGAAATAGCCTCACTCTCGCACCCGAGGAACGATTTGCATGGCAACATTGACATTGAATGCGCTGAAGAAGCGTTACCCCAACGGCCACCTCACGCTGCACGGCATTGATCTGAAAGTGGCGCATGGCGAACTGATCGTGATTGTGGGGCCATCCGGCTGTGGCAAGTCCACGCTGCTGCGTAGCATCGCGGGGCTTGAAAGCATTACGGAAGGGGATCTATGGATTGACGACACTCGCGTCAACGATAAGGAGCCTGCCCAACGCGACATCGCCATGGTCTTCCAGAACTACGCGCTCTATCCGCATATGACGGTTTTCGACAATATGGCCTATGCGCTGAAAAATCGCGGTATCCCCAAGCAGGAATGCGAGCAGAAGGTGCGCGAGACGGCCAAACTATTGGGGCTTGAGGAACTGCTGGAACGCCGCCCACGCCAGCTTTCCGGCGGCCAGCGCCAACGTGTCGCCATGGGCCGAGCCATTGTGCGCAGCCCCAAGGTATTCCTGTTCGACGAACCGCTCTCCAATCTGGATGCTGCGCTGCGCGTTCAGATGCGTCTGGAAATCCGGCGTCTGCTCAAACGCCTGGGCACCACCGCGATCTATGTTACCCACGATCAGGTTGAGGCCATGACCCTCGCTGACCGTCTGGTGGTCATGAATGGCGGTCAGGTGGAGCAGGTCGGAGCGCCGCTGGAGCTTTATAGTCGCCCCGCAACCCGCTTTGTGGCGCGGTTTATCGGCTCTCCTTCCATGAATCTGATTACTCTGGAAGCCACAACAAGCCCTCTGGCTAAACACCCATTGGTACGTGATATGCCCGCCGAGCCTATGGAGAAAGCGGCCACCCTAGGTATACGCCCTGAGCATCTGCGCATTACCGACCCCCTGCAGGCGCTTTTCAGGTTGGAGGTCGAGATGGTCGAGCCGCTAGGCGCCGACACACTGGTGTATGGTCATGCCGCAGGGATCGCCGAGCAGATCGTCGTGCGCCTGGATGGTATTCACCCTTTAGAGGAAAGCGCGCAGCTATATCTGGGAGCTGAAAGAGAAAACCTGCATTTCTTTGATGTGGAAGGGCGAAGGGTTTGATGCGTTGAATGATGTGTTGAATGAGTTGGCTGCACATTCGACTCAGAATCTGCACCCACTCTTTCAGTCAATGGCGCAACCAGGGTCGGGGGAAGGAGCTGCAAGCTGATATTGCACTTATGCTCACCGTACTTCTGCACTCCTGGTGTTCTCTTTATTCAGGCAAGGTCAGGCTCCTTTCTTGGGGTATAACGGCACAACTTATGCAAATCCCCCGAGCGGGTGATCTCTGCCTTGTCGCCAATCAGCGCCGTCATCACTTCGCTAATTGACTGACCATCGTTTATGGAACGTTACCGGTTATATAAAAAATAACCAACGCACTTTGCGCGCATAAATCTGTATTGAAATTGAATGCGAGATTTAAGCAATGTTTCAAGTCGCCGTGAAAGGAAATTTCTTTTGTCTGGCAAATACTTAAGGAACGCTGACACGGCTGGGGATATGGCACTAAAGATCAATAGGCAGCCATACGGCAATGCTGTCTGATAATTGAGGTGGCATCAGGGAACCTCAGAGTCAATAACATACTGGCGGCAAACGCGCTGTGTGATACCCCCGCATGACCCACTCAGTCACTTAACACTGACTTCCTACAGGCGATGATTTTGCACAGGAGAATCTTTCATGTCCGTAACATCCATCCTTAGCGGTAACAAAGAGAACAATCAGAGCAAAAGCGGTAGTGAATGGTGGCGTTCGGCGGTCATTTATCAGATATACCCACGCTCCTTTGCTGACGCCAATGGCGATGGCATGGGGGATCTGAAAGGAATCACCGAACGTTTGCCCTACCTTGCAAGGCTGGGTGTGGATGCGATTTGGCTGTCGCCGTTTTATAAATCTCCGCAGGCTGATGCCGGCTACGATGTGGCCGATTACCGTCAGGTAGACCCTCTGTTTGGCACGCTGGATGACTTCGATGCCATGCTCGACAAGGCCCACGCTTCCGGTCTGCGTGTGCTTGTGGACCTGGTGCCCAACCACAGCTCCGATGAGCACGAATGGTTCAAGGCGGCGCTGGCATCTCCCGAGGGAAGCCCCGAGCGCGAGCGCTATATGTTCCGCGATGGTAAAGGCGAGAATGGCGAGCTGCCGCCCAATAACTGGCAAAGCGTGTTTGGTGGCGATGCCTGGACTCGTCCGGAAGGGCAGAAACAGTGGTATCTGCATATTTTTGATACCAAACAGCCCGATTTCAATTGGCAAAACCCGGAAGTGCGGGCGGAATTTGAGTCGGTATTGCGATTCTGGCTTGATCGCGGCGTAGATGGTTTCCGTGTCGATGTAGCGCATGGTCTCGTTAAGGAGGAGGGGCTGCCCGACTTCGATGAAGAGTACCAGCAGTCGATGGTGGAAGGCGGAAACCAGGGCCCCATGTGGGATCAGGATGGCGTGCACGATATCTATCGTGACTGGCGCAAGGTGCTCAATGAATACGATGGCGATCGGATGATGGTAGCCGAAGCCTGGGTCAAGCCGCAGGAACGCCTGGCGCTCTATATTCGTAGCGACGAAATGCAGCAGGCATTCAACTTTGACTATCTGTTGGCCCACTGGGATGCCGCCGAGGTTCGCCATCTGATTGACGAATCATTGGCGCAGACCGCATTGGCAAAGGCGCCGACCACCTGGGTCATGTCCAATCATGACAGCGTGCGGCACACATCACGTTTCGGTTTGAGCAATCCCGGCGACCGCCCCAACGGTATCGGCCGCGACAGTGAGCAGCCCGATGAAGCTCTTGGCTTGCAGCGTGCGCGCGCCTTCGCCTTCGTGACCTTCTTCCTGCCAGGAGCGGCGTACATTTATCAGGGCGAAGAGCTGGGGCTGCCTGAACACACCACCATGGAAGACAAGTACCGTCAGGACCCTACCTTCTGGCGCACCAAGGGTGAAGAGATCGGGCGCGATGGCTGCCGTGTGCCTCTGCCCTGGAAGGCGGATGCCCCTGCCTTTGGCTTTGGCCCCAGTGATCAAACCTGGCTGCCACAACCGCAGGCATTCGCGCGCTACGCGGTCGATGTCGAGGAAGCCGACAGCGATTCGACCCTGGCGCTTTATCGCAAGGTGCTGGAGGTACGCGCTGAGCATCATTTGGGCCAGGGCGAGCTGGAGTGGCTGGATGCTCCGGCAGAAGATACCTTGCTGGCCCGTAACGGTGACGTTTATATGATGGTCAATTTCGGCGAATCTGCGGTCAAACTGCCCTGGGATGATGCGAAGGTGCTGGCTGCCAGCCATGCGCAGTCATCGGATAGCGAGCTCGATGGCAATACCGGAATATGGTTCCAGCGCGGTTAATCACCCGCGTTAAGTAGAAGCTGCCGACGCCAGATGCGCCGGCAGTTTTTTGCGCCTTCCCTGTGAAGTGGTGTGCACCCCGTCGGGCCGGAAGATGGCCTGCGCGGGGCGATGGCACGTTAACCGCTGCCCCCCCTGTTTATCCATGGGTATGAAGGGGCTGACCTGAAACGTATCTGGAGCGCAGTGGCAGTGCTGTTGCTGACGATTTGCTGTTTCTTGTTTCTTGTTTCTCTGTTGCCTGGCTGAACGTTAGAGCGACGCAGCTCTTGCGACGCAGATATGCCTGCTTGCCCTTAACGTACACGGATAGCCGACTTCCATGATGTTGATGGGCGGGGTGCTGTATCTGGCAGGTAATGATCGCGACTCTGTCATTGAGTATTCTCGCTTCTCATTTTGGCCTTGCTTGTCTTTCCGCTATTACGTGAACCAGCCCGTTAATATTGTTTTAAGATATTAACCAGGCATATGAAATGCCTGATGAAAGTGCTCAGTCTCCTTTTTAAATCAAATAGTTATTCTTTAGTCTTGCTTCTAAGGTCTAGATGCCTCGTCTGCCTTTTCGATCTTTAATGTCCTGTACCTTTAATAATTAAGTTGCCGTGCTACAGACACTCAAAGGTAGCGTATGGTGAATACTCTGCAGGGAGTAATTAAGCATGGGGAAAGCATCATTGCTTACGTCTGAGCGGCGTAACCGTTCAGCGCGAGGAACGCAGGTTCGCCGTGAGCGAGTGCGTTCAGCCTGGTTGTTCCTTTCTCCGCTGCTGGTGGGGTTGCTGGTGGTGGCCGGCTGGCCGCTGCTGCGGACGCTGTGGTTCAGCTTTACGGATGCCAACCTGACTCAGCTCGATCAGGCGCAGTGGATTGGGGTGGAGAACTATCTCTATTATCAGGATGGCGCTTTCTATGGCGTTCTCGCTGATCCTGACTGGTGGAACTCTGTTTATAACACGCTCTTCTTCACCGTTATTACGGTGTCACTTGAAGTCGTAGTGGGAGTTATTGTTGCGTTAATTCTTAACGCAAACTTTAAGGGAAGAGTGTGGGTACGTGCCGCCATCCTGATTCCCTGGGCTATTCCCACGGTGGTGTCGGCGCAGATGTGGCTATGGATGTTTAATGATCAGTTCGGAATCATTAATTATCTGCTGATGGGAGTAGGCATTATCAGCGAGCCGCTGGCATGGACGGCCAGCTCTTCCTTGTCGATGTGGGCGGTGATTATTGTTGATGTCTGGAAAGCCACCCCCTTTGTCGCCTTGCTGGTGCTGGCGGCGATGCAGATGTTGCCTTCCGATTGTTATGAAGCCGCGAAAGTGGATGGTATTCACCCGATGCGCGTTTTCTTCCGCGTTACTTTGCCGCTGATTACTCCTGCGCTGCTGGTCGCCATTATCTTCCGTGTGCTGGATGCGCTGCGCGTCTTCGACCTGGTGTATGTGCTTACCTCAAATTCGAGCAGCACCATGACCATGTCGGTTTACGCTCGCCAGCAGCTGGTTGAATTCCAGGATGTAGGCTACGGAAGTGCCGCTTCCACCATCCTGTTCGTGGTGATCTCGCTGATAGCAGTGGTGTATCTCTATCTTGGTCGTCGTCAATTGGGGATTTCTTCATGAACCGTGAACGTACTCCAGACAAGGCTGCGGCCTTTAAGCGCGTGCTCTTGCGGGCGGGATTTTGGGTATTGGTCATAGCGCTCACTTTCTACGCTATTTTCCCTTTCTATTACGCGCTTATCTCATCGTTTAAGCCTTCCAGCGCGCTGTTCGAGGTCAGTGCATTACCGACAGCGCTGGATTTTTCCAACTATCGTACCCTGTTTGCGCAGCCAACCTTTAGCCGCAGCATCTTTAACTCGGCGCTGGTTGCCGTGCTGGTGGTTCTGTTGGCGCTGTTACTGGGGCTGGCAGCAGCCTATGCGCTTGGCAGGGTGCGCTTTCGCGGGCGCGGCATGGTGATGGTGGTGGTGCTGGGCGTCTCGATGTTTCCGCAGATTGCCGTGTTGTCAGGACTGTTTGAAGTCATTCGCTGGCTGGGCATCTACAACACGCCCTGGTCGCTGGTGCTTTCCTACAGCATCTTCACTTTGCCTTTTACGGTGTGGGTGATGACCACCTTCATACGTCAGCTTCCCAATGAGCTGGAAGAAGCGGCCATCATGGATGGAGCGACGCCCTGGGTAACGCTGACCCGTGTGTTCTTGCCATTGATGGTGCCGGCCATGGTGACGACCGGGCTGCTGGCCTTTATTGCCGCGTGGAACGAGTTTCTGTTTGCCCTGACGTTCGTGCTGACCAACGAGCAGCGCACCGTGCCGGTGGCAATCGCGATGATTTCAGGTAACAGCCAGTTTGAGCTGCCGTGGGGAGTATTGATGGCGGCTTCAGTGGTAGTGACGGTGCCTCTGGTGGTGCTGGTGATGATTTTCCAGCGCCGTATTGTTTCCGGCCTGACGGCGGGTGCTGTTAAAGGCTAGACACTGACAAGGGTGGGCGCTGATCAGGCCAGGCAGAAACTGCTGCACAAGGGACAGGTTTTTGCAGGGGGATGCCCACCAAACGATATCTGACGCCGCATGGTTGGTCGCAGTCACCTTGCAGAAATGCCAGGGCTGGCCCGAGACATATGCGTTAATGAATGGATGGCAGGGAGAGTGAACGATGGCGGATGTCAGGCTTCAGCAGGTAAAAAAAGAGTTTGGCGGCAATCTGATCATCAAGGGTGTTGATCTTGAGATCAAAAATGGTGAATTCGCGGTGCTGGTCGGCCCCTCCGGGTGCGGCAAGTCAACCCTGTTGCGGCTGATTGCCGGACTTGAGTCGATCAGTGATGGAGAGCTTCACATCGGCGGACAGCTGGTCAATGACCTGCCGCCGCGTGAGCGTGGCGTGGGCATGGTTTTCCAGTCCTATGCGCTTTATCCGCACATGACCGTTTTCGACAATATTGCCTTTGGCCTGAAGCTGGCGGGTCAGGATAAGGAAGCGGTACGTCAACGGGTGATGGAAACCGCCAAGATTCTTCAGCTTGATGAATTGATGGGGCGCAAGCCCAAGCAGCTTTCCGGCGGTCAGCGTCAGCGTGTGGCGATTGGTCGAGCCATCGCCCGTGAATCGGACATCCTGCTGATGGATGAGCCGCTTTCCAACCTGGATGCTGCGCTGCGTGTACGTATGCGCGTTGAAATTGCGCGGCTTCATAAGCTGCTTGGTTCCACCATGATCTATGTAACACACGACCAGACCGAAGCGATGACGCTGGCCGACAAGATTGTGGTGCTGAACGCAGGCCATATCGAGCAGGCTGGCTCGCCGCGCGAGCTGTTTGAACGGCCCGCCAACACCTTCGTGGCAGGTTTTATTGGCTCACCGAAGATGAACTTCTTCGATGTTGAAGTAAGCACCAGCGATGAGCAGGGTGTTCAGATTCAAGGCAAGGGCATCAGTGCGATCAGGCTGCCATTTGCATCAACGGGCGGAACTTCCAGGCTCACGCTTGGCATTCGGCCTGAGCATATGCAGCTAACGCCAAGCAACGATCAACATAGCTTTACGGTCAGCAATATTGAATATCTGGGCAATGAGATCTATGTCTATCTGCTTCCTCCCGATGGCACCAGCAATCTTGACATGAATTTCCCGGTTTGCCGTGCCCCCGCCGGTAACGAGCTGGCGATTGGCGACAAGGTGGCTGTCTCCTTCTCGGTTGAACACGCGCACCTTTTCGATGGCGACGGTCAGGCGTTACCTCGCCCCGGTGTGACTGCTATCGAGTGTTGAATACATGGATGCTGTAGGAGGAAAGTGGCATGAGGCTTTTAACTCACCGCTGGATTGTTGCCAGCAGTATCACCCTGGGCCTTCTGTTTGCGGCCTCTAATGCCGCCGCCGAAGGAGTAACCCTTAATATTACCTGTGGTGATGGTTCCAGCAATGATCCTTGTCTGGATGCCGTGCAGGAGTGGGAGAAACGTACCGGTAATCAGGTTAACTTCGTTTCTCTTCCCTCTTCCGCCAACGAAAAGCTCTCGCTTTATCAGCAGCTGTTGAGTGCCGGTTCGAGTGATCTGGATGTGATCCTGATTGATACCACCTGGGCCGGGATTCTGGATGCGCATTTGTCCGATCTCAATACGCTGCTGCCGGGAGATCTTGGCAGTGGTCAATTCGAGAATACGATCAATAACAATACGGTGGAGGGCAGAATCAAGGCACTGCCTGCCTATGTGGATTCCAGCCTGCTGTTTTATCGCAAGGATCTGCTCGACAAGTATCACCGTGAGGTGCCGAAAAACTGGGATGAAATGGAAGAGACCGCCGCCTATATTCAGCAGCAAGAGCGTCAGGCGGGTAACCGGATATGGGGCTATGTGTTTCAGGGCAAGTCCTATGAGGGGCTGACCTGCAACCTGCTGGAATGGACGGCATCGGAAGGTGGCGGTGTACTGATCAATGAGGATGGGCAACCGGAGGTGGATACCCCCGCCTTGCGACGCTCCCTTGAACGTGCTCGTGGCTGGATCGGCGGTATTTCTCCCCAGGGTGCGCTGAGTTATGAAGAAGAGCAGTCGCGCGGGGTGTTCCAGTCAGGAAATTCAGTGTTCATGCGTAACTGGAGCTATGCCTGGGCACTGGCCCAAAACCCCAGTAGCCCGGTCAGAGGAAAAATTGGCGTAGCGCCCATGCCGGCTGGAGAAACAGGCACGCATCGCTCTACTCTGGGAGGCTGGAGTGTCGCGGTTCCACGCTATTCGACGCATCAGAAGGAGGCCGCGGATTTGGTGGCCTTGATCTCCAGCAAGGAGGAGCAGAAAAAGCGCGCGCTTAAACTCTCGTTCATGCCTTCTTACACTGATCTGTACAAGGACCCGGATATCCTGAAAGCGCTGCCCTATTTCGCGTACGTGCAGACGGCCGTGGAAGAGGCCATCGTGCGCCCCGCCAGTGTGGTGAAAACGCTTTATCCGCGCTACACCAACTCCATCTTCAATCGCACCCACAGCGTATTGGGCGGCGAGACCTCGGTGGATGATGCCATTTCAAGGCTTGAACGTGACATGACAAGGCTGGTGAGACGCGCTGAGATTGCTGCACCGAAGGATAGCGATTGATACAAGCTGCTCTCTGAAGCAAACCCTTCTGATATGACTGGCTGAGCGGGAAATCCCGCTCAGCATTATCATCCACATTCTCCACCTTCACTCTCTACACACTCACTCTTCCCCACACTCACAAGCCCCGCCCTTCTGGCTAGTTACGCGCAGAAGGGGCGGGGCTTGAATCGTGTTAGAACCAGGTTTCCATCTGTACCCCGAATTGCCACTCGCTGCCGGTGAAGCCGTTGAGTCCAAAGGCGTCGCTGTCGCTATAACCGTT
Organism: Carnimonas nigrificans ATCC BAA-78; assembly: GCF_000526695.1. GTDB lineage: Bacteria > Pseudomonadota > Gammaproteobacteria > Pseudomonadales > Halomonadaceae > Carnimonas > Carnimonas nigrificans. Next base: position 31,793 of record NZ_JAGO01000018.1, on the reverse strand, counting down.
GAGCTTCTTGCTCCAGTCAAGATAAGTGACAAAGGCGCGCAGTTCGGGACGCAGGAAGAAGTCGCCGGTCATGGGCTTCAGGGTTGGGGCGAAGGTCAGCCTGGTAACGCTGCCGTTGGTGCTATTGCGGTTGGCCCAGCCTTTAGGAGATAGATCCATGTTCTGCCAGGCGGCTTCATACTGTAGCTCGAAGTTTTCATTGATCGCCTGTGCAAAGCGCGCATTCAGCGTTACCCAGTCATAGCGGTCGCCTTTGACGTAGCGATCTTCGCTATGCTCGGCCATCACCATAGGGGCGATACTCCAGGTGTCATTCAAGGCAGTAGTGCCGTAAAGCGCCAGGCGCACGCTCTGGGCATCGCTGAGCAGTTCCGAATCAGACCCCAGCGACTTGACCTCGGCCCCTAGCCCCTTGCCATACATCACAGCAGCCTCAAAGGTGCCTTCACGCAGGCCAAAGAAGCTGTCGCCGTGATAGGCGACCATGGTCTGTACGCCATTTTCGGTGCTTTTTCCGGAACGGCTGTTAACGGTCTGCTCTGTACACTCTTCCTGAGACAGCCCGGCATGACCACCGACGCGGCAATTGGCATCGTTGTCGTTGGCATGCATGCCGTTGATCATCCACTGCCAGGGGCCAAAATAGTTGTTGAGGGTCAGAATGTAGTTCTGCACATTATCGCTGCCGCCGGCGGTTGAGAAATCACCAAAGCTTCTGCCCATAAGCGAGACATTGCTGCGCCAGTCGGGGGTGATCTGAATATCGTAGATACCGCCACCGGTGCCCGCCAGGAAGACAAAGTCGGAATCGAGCCAGTGAATATCGAAGTTGTCGCGATCAAACCGCTTGCCGGCCCAGAAGGTAGCGTCCTTGAACATACTGCTGTTGCTGAAGGCGGGTAGCGCCGAGAGTTCAGCGTAGACCTGACGCACGTTCAGGTCGCTGTCCTCTGATGTCCAGTCGTTGAGGGTATCAACGCCATCGGCCAGCATGACCGTATAGTTGGCACGAGTGCCGTTGCTAAAGAGCTGCTCATAGCCAAGCACCGCCTCGACATAGGTGTCCTGCTCATTGCCCAGACGCCCAATAGAGCCACCCACCATACCCGCTGGCGACATGTAAGGGCCGCCTTTGCCGCCTTCCAGGTGGTTATTGAACAGCGCACCGGAGCGAGCGTAACCGCCGAAGGTGATCTTGCCCTCGGGAGCGCCTGAATCGGAGGGCGGTTCCGATTCACTGTGTGACGCCGCATGAGGGGACTCACTGCCAGGCGCTGACGGGGCAGAAACCGTAGCCAGCTCAAGCGAGTGGGAAGTTGATTGCTGTTGAACAAGCGCCTGCTGTGCCTGTGAGGCCCGCTGCTCGGCAGCATCGGCGCGTTGTTCTGCGGATTTGGCGCGCTGCTCTGCGGCGCTGACACGTTCTTCAAGGGCTGCCAAACGCTCTTCAATGGTAGGAGCTTTAGCCAACGCCACAGGGCTGACCATCATCAGCCCCAGCGTAGAAGAGAGAGAGAATATTGATGCCTTCGAGCGGCAGGAGGTGTAAGAGAGCATCGGGCGTGTTTTTCTCGGTTATTGGTTTGGTTGTATCTTGACCGATAACCATGTTGCTCCAAACTCTCTTTAGTCGAGTATTCCTTCGTCGATATGAATGACCATTCATTCCTGCGCTGATACGCCAGTCAGACGCTATAAAATAGCTACTGGTTGCTTTTGCTGCGTGCTGCGGGGCTTGCCAGTGCCACAATCACAATGGATGACAGCAGCAGTGCCACGAAGGCCAGGCGCAAGCCTACCGCATGAGAAAGAAAGCCCAGCATCGGCGGGCCGCCCATCATGCTGACATAGCCCATCATGGCGACTGACGAAATCGCTTGGGAAGGCTCCATATCGGGTGTTTTGCCGGCCAGTCCAATCAGGCAGGGGAACAGCGAGGCCATGCCGAGTCCTGCCAGTACGAAGCCGATCAACGAGGCAACCGGAGTGGCAAAGATCACTGCAATGCCCAGCCCGACAATGCCTAATATTCCACCTACCTGTAGAGCAATCCGTGGGCCAGCGGCATCAATCCATTTGTCACCCAGCAGGCGTCCCACCGCCATGGAGCCGGTAAATACCGCCAGACCTAACGCTGCAAAGCCGGTTGAGGAGCCTGCCTCGGTCAAGAACAGCGAAGACCAGTCGGCCATCGACCCTTCGACAAAGACGGTGGCTGCCGCGATACCGCCGATCAGCCACAGTCGTCCTTTGGGAACCACAAACAGCGGCCCTTTGGCCGTTTGCTGACGTGGCTGAGGTTTGATCAGCAACCGTTTGCTGACCAGAATACCGACAAACAGCAGGGCCGCGATCAGCGTCAGGTGGTAGGCAGGAATCAGGCCAATACTCGCCAGCGCGCCGCCGCTAAGCGAGCCGACCATGCCACCCAGGCTGAAGACGCCGTGAAACGATGACATAATCGAGCGCCGGTAGCGGCGTTCAAGACTGGAAGCCTGATCGTTCATCGAAATGTTCATCAGCCCCATGCCCGCCCCAAACACCAGCAGCGCACCGCCCAATGTATAAGGGTTGGGCGACCAGCCGATCAGCACCAGCGACAGCACGATCAGATAAGAGCCGATACGTGTGGTACGACGGCTGCCGAAGGTGCCAATGAGATAGCTGGAGAGCAGCGTCAGTCCCAGTGAACCTACCACGGGGCACAGCAGCAGCAGACCGATCTGCGCATCATTGATGGCGAGCGTGCGGCGGATATCAGGCAAGCGCACCGCCCAGTTCGACATCGCCAGCCCGGACAGCGCGAAAAAGAAGGCAATGGAGGCGCGGCGATAAGGGCTCGACGTACTTTGCTGCGGCTCTTGCGGCGTATCAGGTTGATCCGCCACGGCATCAAATGAAGAAGAGTGAGTATCGGACACGGTCGCAGGATTCCTTGAAGATAAGACGCTGAAGGATAATAAGCACTTATAGAGATAGAGCTTACACAGCCGACTCGCAGGGGCGTTGTTATGGTCAATTTATGCCTGTGCGTATGCCCTGTTCAAGCCATGTCATGAAGGAAGACGCTACGGCCATTTCATATGGCGCCTGCTGGCTATCAGTAGCGCATCGGCATTCGCCCTGCAGGGCGTTATTCTGCACCGATAGGATCGCAAGATGAACAAGAAACATACAAGGAAAATTGCCGTTGCGGTGATTTGGGTCATGGTATTTGGCGTGGGAGCCGTGTGGAATCAGTATGGCTCGCATTCGTCACCGCGCTCTTCACCACATTCTGGCAACAACCAGCAGCAATCGGCACCTTCATTTCAGCAAGATGGAAAGCTGGATTTCGCTGCGGTGAATGATTTTACGCTGGCGCTCAGTTGGCAGCCCGGCTTCTGTCAGGGGCATCAAGAACGCCCTGAGTGTCGTAGCGACAGCAGCCATGCGCTGGTGCTGCATGGACTATGGCCCGGTGTGCCACACGAACTGGCGCAGCAAGGCGTGCGTCGCTCTGAGTGGAACCGTGACGGCTGTTTCGCGGTTGATCGTCAGCACAGCGGCAGCTTCTGCTCGTTCTCAAAACCGGCGTTGGAAGGTGGCACTTCCTCGGCGCTGGCAGCGGTGATGCCCGGTGAGAAAAGCTGTCTCGATCGCCACGAATACGCGAAGCATGGTGCCTGTTTCAATATTTCGGCTGACCGGTATTTTGATCACGCCATCACGCTCTTCCATAAGGTGGAAGGCAGCCGCTTCGGGCAATGGCTCGCCAATCACCGTGGTCAGCAGGTCGCGCGTCAGGATATTCTTGCCACCTTTGGCTCCACGTTTAATACCAGCAGCAGGGCGCTGATGCTGATGTGCGACCGTAGCGGGCGTCTTACCGAGCTGCGGATTGGTATCAAAGGCAATCAGCTGGATAACTTTCCTGCCAGCAGCAGCTTTGGTCAGGCGGGGCGCGGGCGCTGTGACCGTAACGTGAATCTATAAAACAGGCAGGACACTTATGCAGATGCGATGGTTATTGGCTTGTTGCACTTTTTTCGTGTGGTTAGGCAGCGCACATGCCGATACCGCTCCCGTTGATCCGCTGAGTAAGCAGGCAGCCCGTATTGAGCAGACCTTAGGCGGTCGTGTGGGCGCTTACGTGATGGACACTGAAAGCGGGCGCACCTGGCACTATCAGGCCGATCAGCGCTTTCCCATGGCGAGCACCTCCAAGGTATTCATGTGTGCGGCGCTATTGAATAACAACGGCCATGACGGTCAGCAGCTGGAATCCAAAGCGCCGCCGCTATCCGAAAAGCAGCTGGTGGCTCATTCGCCGATAACGTCGCGCTATGTCGGGCAGCGTTTGACCATGGCGCAACTTTGCAGCGCTGCCTTGAGCGTGAGCGATAATACCGCGGCCAATCTGATATTGAACCAGCTAGGCGGCCCGCAGCAGGTGACCCGGTATGCTCGCACTCTGGGGGATCAGGTGACGCGCCTTGATCGTTTCGAACCACAATTGAATGAAGCCGCTCCAGGCGATGCACGGGATACCACTTCCCCGCGCGCCATGGCGCTGTCGCTGCAACGATTGCTGCTCGGTGATGCGCTACCCAAAGCGCAGCGTCAGCAACTGCTTCACTGGATGGAGAACGATCAGGTTGCCGATGAACTGCTGCGAGCGGTAGTGCCTCGGAAGTGGCAGGTAGCAGACAAGACGGGAAGCGGCCTTCACAATACGCGCAATATCGTGGCGCTCTTGCAGCCGCCGCATCACAAGCCGGTTATCGTTACCATCTACATGACCGGCGTTGGTCAGCAGATGGCGCAGCGCGATGAAGCGATCAGAGCACTGGGAAAAACAATCGTCGGGCTGATTACTGAAGAGTAGAGCGCATGAACCAAAACGGCACCCTGAGGTGCCGTTGGTGTCTGTGTGGCTAGCGAGGTGCCAATACCAGCTGCACGGCGCTTCTGGGAGCACCCTGAGTGAGTGCCGGAACCGCTTCGTGCTCTACATAGCGGAGCTTGCCATCAATGACAAGACTGCCGGTCAGCGCGTAATGGTGACTTTCATCAATGCCGTTGTGGTCGTACATCAGCTCGAAGTGCTCGGGCCAGGTGCCGGTGACGCGCTGCTGGGTCACGGCCACGCGGCTGCCGCCGTCGTCCTGATCAACCAGCGACAGATGAATCTGCCCCTGCTGCACCTGGGATGAATCGGAGAGTCCTACGGTGCCGTTCAGGGTTTGCCAGTCGGGGCCGCCGCTGAAAGGCATCCATGAACAGCCTCCCAGTAAGCCCAGCGTACCTGCCAGTAGTAGCGTGCGAAGTTGACGGGGGCGAATCATCGAGTGCATAGCAATTTCCATTAAGATGACGAGAGTAGGCGGAGCCGAGCGTGGTGTGTCAGGAGGCTGCTCAGCCCCCGGCCAGTTTTACTTTAAAGCCTTGTTCTTCAAGCAGTGCCTTGACGGTGTCGCGGTGATCGCCCTGAATTTCAATAATGTACCCCTTCAGGGAGCCGCCGCTACCGCAGCGTTTCTTGAGAGTAGCCGTGAGCGATTTCAGGCCATCTTCTGCAAGTGGCACCCCCTCGATGGTGGTCACGCCCTTGCCCTTGCGACCGGAGGTTTCACGGCGAATGCGTACAATTCCATCAAGTTCGTCCAGCCGCTGCTGATCACGCGCCTGTCGCTGTTGATCCGCTTCGTTTTCGCGCAGATCACCATGCTCGGTAGAGTACACGGAGCGTGATCCAAAGTGGCCCTGCAATTGATCCTTTAACGATGACATCGGAATTACCTGCTGAATGTATGCCCGTGAGCATAGCAGTGGCCGTAATGGAATAAAAACAGTGGCAAAACAGTCTTTACTTTATGCGCGGCGGTGCGCCATGTTTAAGTGGTTCTATCGTCGCTGATGCAGCGGCACATCCTTCTTCGCACTGATCCATGAGGCCATGCCATGTCTGAACGTCAACCGCAGTATCCCGCTGATGCGCTATTTGTAAATCGCTGGTCGCCGCGCTCGCTTACCGGTGAAGCCATTGATGACCAGACGCTGTTGACCCTGTTCGAAGCTGCCCGCTGGGCGCCTTCAGCCTTTAACGTTCAGCCATGGCGCTTCTCTTATTCCAAAAATGACAGCGAGAGCTTCAGCACCTATCTGGATTTTCTGGTCGAATTCAACCAGAGCTGGGCCAAAAATGCCTCGGCGCTGATTGTGGTGCTGGCTAAAAAAATCACCATGACCTCGCAGGCGGAAGTCGAATTTCCCAGCTACGCCTTTGACACAGGGGCTGCCTGGGCGAGTCTTGCATTTCAGGCAGAAAAGCTGGGCTGGGTCACTCACGGCATGACAGGCATCAACAAGGAGAAAATCGCCGCGACGCTTAAGGTGCCGGAAACCTACTCCGTTGAAGCGATGATTGCCGTGGGCAAGCAGGGCGATAAGGCCGCACTCCCCGAAGGGCTGCAAGCCAAGGAAGCCCCCAGTGACCGCCGCCCTGTCGAAGAGACAATTTTCGAAGGTATTGGCTTCAAGGAATAAGACAACCGCGCAAATAGTAGTAGTGGTTTCCTCCTCTCGGTATCGCAGGGTATCGGGAGGTATTTCTTGTTGGGCGGGAAATAGCGGCCTAATCGAGCGCCTTCACTGCATCTTGATAAATACGAGAGAGTCTTCAATGCACGCATATCCGATCAGGTTGCATGACAACGGCACATGGGCCACTGCGCGGGATATACCGGAGTTCAACACAGCTGGAAACGGTGACACAGAAACCATTGCCAATGCCGTCGATGGCTTGATAACTGCGTTATCGTTTTATCAGGATAGATCTCAAAAAATGCCGGTTGCCTCAGAGCCTCAAGCTGGCGAGGTGCTCATTCATATCCCGACACTGGAAGCTGCAAAGATCGCGTTGTGGAATGAAATGGTGGGGCAGGGGATCAACAAGGCCAGCCTGGCCCGGCGGCTGGGAGTATCGGCAACATCAGCAGGGCGTCTTGCTTCTATTCTCTATTCATCACGAATAGAAGTGGTCGAAAATGCCTTACTGGCGCTCGGCAAACGACTTTTAGTGGTCACCGAAGCAGCCTGAAACGCAAAATCGCAACGGTGGCACTTGGGTAAGCGTCTATTCTCAATACCCCAGGGTATCGGGAGCTGTTTCTTGTTGGGCGGAAAAACAACAATCGGCCATTGGCGGTGTCGTCAGGGCTGGCGGTAGCAGGAGAGGGCATGAAGGGGAAACGTATTATCGGAGCGGGGCTTCAAGGCACGCTAACAGGCGTGCTGCTATGGTCGCTGCTCGCAGGGGCGGCGCAGGCTGCTGCAACCGACTCCGTGACGATCATCACGGCGCATGGCCCGCATAAGGTGACGGCTGAAATTGCCGCGACGCCTGAACAGCGTGAGATAGGGTTGATGCAACGGACTGAGCTTGCCGATGATCATGGCATGTTGTTCAGCTACGCAGGTCACGAGCAGCCTGCCGAGAATGGCTACTGGATGTATCGCACGCTGATTTCTTTGGATATTGCTTTCATTGATCGTGACGGCAGGATTACCGATACCTTTAGGATGCCGCCATGTCAGGCTTCCAATGCGCAGGACTGTCCGATTTTCCGCCCCCAGGCGCCCTATGTAGCGGCACTGGAGATGGCCGGCGGTTATTTTTCCCAGCACCATATCAAGGCAGGAGATCGCGTTGTTCTTCCCGCTGATTGATGGGGTTTGCGCGGCATCGTGGTGAGCTGCGGCAGGGTTTGGTAGTATGCGCAGGTTTTTCTGAGGTCACTCGGGCGCCTTGCGTGTTTGTCGAGTGATCACTTGCCTTGTCGTCGCGCTGTTGCAGTGGAAACCCATGTCGCAAAACGAATCACTCAAACGCCATTTGAAGGTGCGCCATATTCGCTTCATGGCGCTCGGCTCAGCCATTGGTACCGGGCTTTTTTATGGCTCCTCGGAGGCTATCCAGCTAGCTGGCCCTGCGGTGTTGCTGGCCTATATGGTCGCGGGAGCGGCGGTGTTTGTGGTGATGCGCGCGCTCGGGGAAATGGCCGTGCATCATCCGGTGGCAGGGTCGTTCGGGCGTTATGCCAGCGATTACCTCGGCCCCTTTGCAGGCTTTGTGACGGGGTGGACCTACTGTTTTGAGATGGTGATCGTTGCCATCGCCGACGTGACTGCCTTCGGCTTTTATATGAGTAGCTGGTTCCCTGAAGTTGCGCGCTGGGTGTGGGTGCTCTCGGTCGTGTTCTTCATTGCGGCGCTAAACCTGCTCAGTGTACGGGTATTCGGTGAGCTGGAAATGTGGCTTTCGGCGCTCAAGGTAGCGGCCATTATCGCCATGATTGCAGCGGGCTGCGCCGTCATTGTATGGGGCGTGGGCACCTCCGATGGTGTGCCAACCGGCATTTCCAACCTGTGGGAGCACGGCGGCCTGTTACCGTTCGGCTGGGAAGGCGTACTGCTGGCATTGCCGCTGGCGATGTTCTCGTTTGGGGGCATCGAAGTAATCGGTATTACCGCGGGAGAAACCGACAATCCGCGCAAGGCGCTGCCCAAGGCGGTCAATTCGGTGCCGTTCAGGATCTTGATCTTCTACGTGGGCACCCTGTTTGTGCTGATGTCTGTGCAGCCGTGGCAGCAGATAGGTTCAGATGGCAGCCCCTTTGTAGGCATGTTTGAGCATTTGGGAATCGGCTGGGCGGCTATCGCTTTCAACGTGATCGTGATTAGTGCGTCTTTATCGGCGATCAATAGTGACGTGTTTGGCGCTGGCCGCATGATGTATGACCTCAGCCGTCAGCGTCAGGCCCCGCGCTCTTTCCAGTCGATCTCCTCAGCGGGAATACCATGGGTCACGGTGGCTGCCATGGCCCTTGCGCTGCTGGTGGGAGTGTTGCTGAATTACTTGATCCCCGATCGGGTCTTCGAAGTGATCGCATCCCTGGCTACCTTTGCGACCCTATGGGTCTGGATGGCCATTCTGTTTGCTCACATGGCGATGCGGCGTCGCCTAAGTGCCGAGGAGCGCGGGGAGCTGGAATTTCCTCTGTTTCTTTACCCGGCCAGTTCGATCTTTGCGCTGCTGTTTATGGTGCTTGCGATTGTCTTGATCGGTTACGCTGCCGATACCCGTGTAGCACTTTATGCTGGCATCGGTTGGCTTGTGCTGCTGGGCATTACATGGCGGCTGATACCTGCTTCCAAAAGCAGCAAGTGAACATGCGCGGCTACTAAAACAGCCAGGCAGTCGCTGGCGCTGACATCTTGGGCGAGGCGCAGTGGTTCTTGCTACCATAGTGGGGTAACCCCTGCGCTGTACGCCAGAAGCGCGCCTTCCTGTTGGTGGGCGGCATGGCTTTCAGCCAGATAGTGACATCATTAGCGGTGGTGGTAATGGATCGGCCCCGCCTCACGATAATTGACAGATATAGTATAACGTTATCTTTTATGACCTCTGACTCCCAACATTCGCAGCAGCGCAGCACCACGCCTAGTGGCAGACCCATTTCGGTGCTCACTCTCTCGGTGGTTGCGCGCTCCCTGGCAGCCATTGTGCTGTGCCTGCCGCTGTGGCTCGCCGTTTACTGGGCGGTGCAGCTACCATGAGTGAAGCCTTGGTAACGCTTGATAATCTTACCGTGAAGCGCGGTGGGCGAGCGGTGCTCAGCGGTATTCATGGCTGCTTCGAGCGGGGCAGCATGACGGCAATTATGGGCGCTAACGGGGCGGGGAAATCGACGCTGCTCAAAAGCGTGATGGGCTTGTTGCCCAGCGCTCAGGGCCGGGTAATACGCACGCCCCATGATCTGGATATCGCCTATTTACCGCAGCAAGCGGCCATTGATCACTCTTTCCCTGTCAGTGTGGGCGAAGTGGTAGCGATGGGTGCCTGGCAGCGAGTGGGGGGATTCGGTGCGCTGAAGCAGCGTGAATGGCGACGGCAGGTAGCCGAGGCACTGGCTCGGGTGGGCTTCGACGATATCAGCAAGCGCTCGATTGGGGCGTTATCCACCGGGCAGTTTCAGCGGGTGCTGTTCGCTCGTCTGCTGCTTCAGAATGCCGAGATGGTGCTGCTCGATGAGCCTTTTGCCGGTGTGGATGCGGCAACCACGCGCGATCTGCTGGCGCTGGTGTGCGAGTGGCACCAACAAGGCCGTACCATTGTCGCCGTCCTGCATGATATCAATCAGGTGGTGCGTCATTTTCCCGCGACCCTGCTGTTGGCAGGGCGCCAGATCGCCTGGGGCAACAGCGAAGAGGTGCTCAGCACCGAGCATCTTCAACAAGCGCTTGGAATGAGCGGTAGTGCTGAACAGAGTGAAGGAAGTCGCTTGTGATTGATTGGCTCGACCAAACGCTATGGATGCCCTTCACCGATTTCGGTTTTATGCGGCGTGCGCTTATCGCGGGATTCGCGCTCAGCATCAGTGCAGGGCCGGTGGGCGTATTGCTGCTGCTGCGGCGCATGAGCCTGATGGGAGATGCGCTGAGCCATGCGGTGTTGCCGGGGGCGGCCATCGGCTATTTGGTCGCGGGACTGTCGCTGTGGGCAATGGGCATTGGCGGCCTGGTGGCGGGCTTGCTGGTGGCGATGATGGCTGGCTTTACCAGTCGCCGTAGTCGCTTGCGTGAAGATGCCTCCTTCGCCGGTTTCTATCTTATTTCGCTGGCCGGCGGGGTGATGATTGTCTCCCTGCGCGGTTCCAGTATTGATTTGCTGCATGTGCTGTTCGGCACCATTCTCGCTATTGATGCGAATACGCTCTATTTGATTGCTGGAATCAGCTCCGTCACGCTGCTGGTGTTGGCCGTTATCTACCGGCCGCTGGTGATGGAGTGCTTTGATCCGGAGTTTCTACGCACTGTGAAGGGGCGTGGTGGTTGGGCGCATCACGCTTTTCTGCTGCTGGTGGTGCTTAATCTGATCGCCGGGTTTCAGTCGCTTGGTACGTTGATGGCTGTGGGGATGATGATGCTACCTGCTCTGGTGGCGCGGCTATGGACCTCGGCGCTGGGCAGCATGATGCTGCTCTCTGTGCTTGTCGGCTGCGCCGCTTCTCTTATTGGTCTGGTGGTGTCGTTCAATGCAGGCGTTGCCTCCGGTCCTGCCATTGTGCTGTCGGCGGGCGCTTTCTATCTGATTTCATTGGTGATTTCCCCCGGCGGGCTATTGGGGCGGCAGCATCGGTAACGCGCTTATTGTGAACGAGGGCTTGCTTCTTTTTTGATAATGTTATTTCATAACATTTTTAAATCAAGCTTTCGAGAAGTGATGGTCAACGTGATGAGAAAAGCCGTTCTTTCCATGGTGCTGATGTGTGGCGCATTGGCCGCGAGCATTGGTTCCGCCAGCGCCGCGCAGCTGAATGCTGTAGCATCATTTTCCGTATTGGCCGATGTCGTCAAGCAGGTGGGGGGCGACCGCGTAAAGGTAAGCTCTCTGGTGCCGGCCAACGGTGATCCACACGAGTTCGAGCCGACCCCACGGGATGCCGGACGCTTGAATAACGCTGATCTGGTATTTCTGAGTGGCTTGGGGCTGGAAGGCTGGCTGGATCGACTGGTGTCGGCATCGGGTTACAAATCCCACGCCATTACCGTATCGGAAGGCATCAAGCCTCTCGATGCTGCGGAAGAGGATGACGATCATCAGCACCGTCACGGCGGTAGCGATCCCCATGTGTGGAATGACGTGGCGAACGTGAAGCTGTGGGTCGATAACATCGAGCAAGCGCTGGAGAAAAAAGACCCCGCCGGTGCTGAAGTCTACAAGGCCAATGCGACACGCTATCGTCATCAGCTTGACCAGCTCGACAGTGATATTCGCAGTGAGATCCAGAGTGTTCCCCAGGCACAGCGCAAGGTGCTGACTTCCCACGATGCTTTGGGCTATTACGGGCACGCCTACGGTGTAAGCTTCCTCTCCCCGCAGGGGCTTTCCACTTCATCTGAAGCCTCGGCGCGTGACGTGGCAGCCTTAATCAGCCAGATAAAGCGCGAGCATATTAGCGCCTACTTCTTTGAAAACGCGAACGATCCGCGCCTAGTGAAGCAGATTGCGGCTGCCACAGGTGCCAAACCCAGCGGTGAGCTTTACGTGGAATCACTCTCGACTGAACAGGGGCCAGCCGCCGACTATCTCTCGATGATGCGCTACAACACTGAGCAGATGGTGGCTGCAATGAAGGGAAGTCACGACCATTAAGGCAAGGTAGTGATAATACCGGGCAACGGTAAACCGATAGCTAAAAACAGGGGCGTTCCATGTGGAACGCCCCTGTTCGTTGGTGCGCAATAGCGACAATGCTGAGCGGCGGCTTAGTTGGCCTTCGCTTCGAGTGCTGCTACTGCGGGAAGCGTTTTGCCTTCCACGTATTCAAGGAAAGCACCGCCGCCGGTAGAGATATAGGAGACCTGATCGGCAATGCCGTACTTGTCGATGGCAGCAAGGGTATCGCCGCCGCCTGCGATAGAGAAGCCTGCGCTGGCCGCGATCGCTTCCGACAGCGCTTTGGTGCCGTTGGCAAACTGGTCTATTTCGAAGACGCCGACAGGGCCGTTCCACAGGATCGTACCGGCATCCTTGAGGCTCGCGGCGAAGGTTGCGGCTGTTTTAGGGCCTACGTCGAGGATCATGTCATCCTCTGCGACCTGATCGACAGGCTTGACCGTTGCTTCGGCGCTCTCGGAAAACTCTTTGGCGACAACAACATCTTCAGGAATAGGAACGTCAACCTTGCTCATCAGCGCCTTGGCAGAATCGACCAGATCAGCTTCGTAGAGCGATTTGCCGACGGAATAGCCGGCTGCGGCGATGAAGGTGTTGGCGATGCCGCCTCCCACAATCAGCTTGTCGCATTTCTCCGACAGCGCATTGAGCACTTCCAGCTTGGTCGATACCTTGGAACCACCCACGATGGCGAGCATCGGGCGCTTGGGTTCGGCCAGGGCCTTGTGAAGTGCCGCCAGCTCGGAGGCCAGTAGCGGGCCAGCAACAGCCACCGGTGCAAAGCGTGCTACGCCGTGTGTGGACGCCTGCGCACGGTGTGCTGTACCAAAGGCGTCCATCACGAAGATGTCGCAAAGCTCTGCGTAGGCTTTGGAAAGCGCTTCGTCGTCTTTCTTTTCGCCCTTGTTGAAGCGCACGTTTTCCAGCAGCACGACTTCACCATCGCTGACTTCCGGCGCGCTATCGAGGTAATCCTGTACCAGGCGCACGGGCTGGCCCAGCAGTTCGCCAAGACGCTCGGCCACGGGAGCAAGACTGTACTGCTCCTCGAATTCGCCTTCGGTCGGGCGACCCAGATGGCTTAGCAGCAACACTTTGGCGCCCGCCTGACTCGCGTGCTTGATAGTGTCGAGACTTGCTCGGATACGAGCATCCGACGCGACCTTGCCATCCTTGATCGGCACATTAAGGTCTTCGCGAACAAGAACGCGTTTTCCGGCGAGATCAATATCGCTCAATTGACGCACTGTCATACTCATGCTCCTAAGGTGCTTTCGTTTCTATCCAAGGCTCTCTGTATAGAGGCCCAGAAATACGTCCGCCCCGATGGTGCGTGACCAGCGGGGCGGAAATCAATCAGTCACGCGAATAGCGCAATTAACCGACCAGCTCTTCGGAAATCTTGACCAGATTTTCGACGGTGAAGCCGAAGTGCTTGAACAGCTCTTCAGCCTTGCCGGATTCACCGTAGCTGTTCATGCCGAGTACCTTGCCGTCGAGGCCAACGTACTTGTACCAGCCGCTGACAGAAGCCGCTTCTACGGCAACGCGCGCGCGAATTTCTTTCGGCAGTACCGATTCCTTGTAGGCAGAGTCCTGGTCGTCGAACACGTTGGTAGACGGCATGGAAACGACGCGAACCTTGCGGCCCTTGCCTTCAAGTTCCTTGGCAGCATCGACCGCCAGACCCACTTCTGAGCCGGTTGCGATCAGAATCAGCTCCGGAGTACCTTCGCTGTCGCGCAGCACGTAACCACCCCGACGGATATTGGCGAGCTGCTCATCGGTACGCGGCTGTACCGCGAGACCCTGACGAGAGAGCGCCAGTGCGGTGGGCGCATCCTTGCGGTGCAGGGCATCGACCCACGCTGCGGCAGTTTCAACGCCGTCAGCCGGACGCCAAGTGTAGAGGTTCGGGATGGCGCGCATGGCTTCGAGCTGCTCGATCGGCTGGTGCGTCGGGCCATCTTCGCCAAGACCGATGGAGTCGTGAGTGAATACATGCACCATCTGAGTGTGCATCAGCGCGGACATGCGCACGGCGTTGAACATGTACTCAACGAATACCAAGAAGGTCGCGTCGTAAGGAATGAAGCCGCCATGTACGGCAATACCGTTGGCAATGGCGCCCATTCCGAATTCACGCACACCGTAGTGCAGGTAGCCGCCAGCGAAGTCATCTTTGGTGATCGCTTTGGCGCCGTTCCAGAAGGTGAGGTTGGACGGTGCAAGGTCAGCAGAACCGCCGAGGAATTCGGGCAGAACCGGGCCGAGTTCGTTCAGAACGTTTTGCGACGCCTTGCGTGATGCAACCTTCTCGCCTTTTTCCTGGAATTCCTTGATCAGCGCGGTGCCGTCAAAGTCCTTCGGCAGCTCTTTGCTGGCACGACGCTTGAACTCTTCCGCCAGCTCAGGATGCGCTTTGGCATAGGCGGCGAATTTTTCGTCGTACTCTTTCTCAAGCTTGGCGCCTTTCTCTTTGGCATCCCATGCGTCGTAGTATTCCTGTGGAATTTCGAACGCTGCAGATTCCCATACCAGCTCTTTGCGCGAAAGCGCTACTTCGTCTTCGCCCAGTGCTGCGCCGTGGCTCTCTTCCTTGCCAGACTTGTTGGGTGAGCCAAAGCCGATCACGGTTTTGCAGATGATCAGCGTCGGTTTGTCGGTCACTTTCTTCGATTCAACGATGGCAGCATCAATGGCGTCTGCATCATGGCCATCAATGGGGCCAATAACGTGCCAGTTGTAGGCTTTGAAGCGCTCGGCAGTGTCATCGGTGAACCAGCCGGCAACTTCGCCGTCGATCGAGATACCGTTGTCATCATAGAAAACGGTCAGGTTGCCGAGGCCGAGGGTGCCCGCCAGCGAACATACTTCGTGGCTAACGCCTTCCATCAGGCAGCCGTCGCCAGCGAAGGTATAGATGTGGTGATTGACGATCTCGTGGCCGTCACGGTTGAACTGCGCTGCCAGGGTACGCTCGGCGATCGCCATGCCCACGGCGTTGCCCAGACCTTGTCCAAGCGGGCCAGTGGTGGTTTCGATACCGTCGGTGTAGCCATATTCAGGATGGCCTGGGGTTTTCGAGCCGGTCTGACGGAACTGCTTGAGGTCTTCGATAGACAGGTTATAGCCAGCCAGATGCAGCAGCGAATAGTGCAGCATGGAGCCGTGACCGTTGGACAGAATGAAGCGGTCGCGATCAGCCCAGTGAGGATTGCTGGGGTTATGCTTGAGGTGGTTGTTCCACAGCACTTCAGCGATGTCGGCCATTCCCATCGGCATACCGGGGTGACCTGAATTGGCCTTCTGAACGGCATCCATGGAGAGCGCGCGAATTGCGTTGGCTAGCTGACGATGTGATGGCATGACTTACAAACTCCTGATATTCACAGTGAGTGACGAATGAGGCTCTGCACCAATGATCGGTTTGGTTAGTAAACTTACGCAATTTTGCCGCAGGTTACCATGGGCCTTTGGTGTCAGGGCTGATCAAAGAGGTGCTCACAGGCGTTGAAACCCGCGGCACTGCCGAGTCGATCAAGTTTTACTAGAATAGAGGTGAATGTCGTGACTGTGTAGCTTCCAAGGCGATTTTCACGCGATCGTCACTTTTACCTACCGACCTGGCCCGCTCTTGATGGCTGAGCGTCTCCCTTATTGATGCGTCTCCCTGTTGCTCTTTTCAACTCTTTTTACGCGTCGGGTGTGAGAAGAGGGAAGGGCGCATGAGCAGTAAAAGAGAAATGACAGAGAAAAAGCAGGGTAAAACGCGCGCTATTCGCTCCAGAAAATGTAATATTTCCAGAAAGCTGACAACCTCGATGAATAACCTCATTCCGTTCGCATGCTAGGCACATTTTGGCGCTGGGTGTAGACTCTGGCGCCACTATCAATGATGTTAGAGTGCGTATGGATGGCGACCCACAACCATCTCTATTGAGCACAGCTTGCCAGTGGATTTTCTGGATCACTCTTGTTCCTCTTGCCATCGTTAGGCTGCCTGCTCTAAAGCGCTCAGTGCTTAAGCACGTCTTGTGTGCACCCCGCATCATCTAGCTAACAACCACATAAGGGCGAAGAATTTAATGAGTGAGTATTCTCTGTTTACGTCTGAGTCTGTGTCTGAGGGGCACCCGGACAAAATTGCCGATCAGATTTCCGATGCTGTACTGGATGCGTTGATTGCACGCGACAAACAAGCGCGCGTAGCGTGTGAGACCCTCGTTAAAACGGGCGTTGCTATCGTGGCGGGCGAGATTACCACCAACGCCTGGGTCGATCTTGAAGAGCTGGTGCGCAAGGTTATTACCGATATCGGCTATACCTCATCGCAGGTAGGCTTTGATGGCGATACCTGTGGCGTGCTTAACATGATCGGCAAGCAGAGTGTGGACATCGCCCAGGGCGTTGACCGCGCCAAGCCTGAAGACCAGGGCGCGGGTGACCAGGGGCTGATGTTTGGTTACGCCACCAATGAAACCGACACCTATATGCCGGCGCCGGTCTACTACGCTCACCGTTTGGTGCAGCGCCAGTCAGAGCTGCGCAAGAATGGCACGCTGAACTGGCTGCGTCCTGATGCCAAGAGTCAGGTGACCTTCAGTTATGGCGAAGATGGCAAGCCAAATGCCGTCGATGCTGTCGTGCTCTCTACTCAGCATGATGACAGTGTCTCGCTGGATGAGCTTAAAAAAGCGGTAGAAGAGCTGATTATTCGTGACGTGCTGCCGGCTGAGTGGATTACCGAGAATACGCGCTTCCATATCAACCCGACAGGCAAGTTCGTGATCGGTGGCCCGGTGGGCGATGCCGGTCTGACAGGCCGCAAAATCATCGTGGATACTTACGGCGGCATGGCGCGTCACGGCGGTGGAGCGTTCTCTGGCAAGGACCCCTCCAAGGTTGACCGCAGTGCTGCCTATGCAGGCCGTTATGTAGCCAAGAACCTGGTAGCCGCAGGGCTTGCCGATCGCTGTGAAATTCAGGTCTCCTACGCCATCGGTGTGGCCGAGCCGACATCGGTGTCCGTCAATACCTTTGGCACCGGCAAGGTTTCTGATGCGCGCATTATCGAGCTGGTGCGCGAACATTTTGACCTGCGCCCCTATGCGATCACCAAGATGCTTGATCTGCTGCACCCGATGTATCAATTGACTGCCGCCTATGGCCACTTTGGTCGCGAGCCTTTCGAGCACACCTATGAGTGGGTTGATACTCAGGGCGAGCGTCAGTCCGAAACTTTCACCGCCTTCCCTTGGGAGAAAGTGGACAAAGCCGAGGCGTTGCGTAAAAGCGCTGGTATCTGATCCGGCGACTTCAGCCGCATAATAATGGCCCCGCTCTGGTGAGTGGGGCCATTGTGTTTGGGTCTGTCTGAGCGGCCTGCCTATGTCCAACCCGGATATTGGGGAATCAAAACCAGAAAGCTTTAGCGTGACAACCATTCGCGCTACAACGCTATGCGGCAGCGTTCGATGGAATGATGGAGCTTAATTCGCAGCATGCGGTAAGTGCTTGATTCACGGTTATCCGGAGGCTTATCCACAGTCTGGCAGGAGAGCCTTCTTCCCAATATTTCAGGCTTCCCAGGGAAATAGGCCGCATGATATCGGCTCTTTTCCTGCATCTATCGGGAAGGTTATTTCAGTCCAACAAGCGACAGTAGAATTAAAGCAGTGGTAAGCTGGCGGCAGTGCACGCTGCGGCTAAAATATCAACTAGCACTACACGGTGCTCGCTGCGACTGTCGCCAGTTGGCCTTCTATGGCTACTTCTTGCCATTCCCTTTGTGGTGGTTCTCTGCCGGTAAATTGCCGTGCAGTGGCAGGTAGTCGTTGCCGCACGGGCAAAATATGGTTAAACCGAATCAAGGAACGCAGGAATCGAGCGTGGAACATCAATGAATTTATTACGCCGAAAAAGAATAGAAACAATGGTAGGCCCCAATGCCAGAAAGGGCGCTCAGCTTAAGAAAGTGCTAACAACCACGGATCTGGTGTTGCTTGGGCTGGGAGCCATGGTCGGCACAGGCATTTTTGTTGTTACTGGATTAGGTGCGGAACGTGCAGGGCCTGCACTGGCGCTCTCGTTTCTGTTGGCTGCTGCGGCCTGTGCGCTTGCAGCGCTCTGCTATTCTGAATTCGCATCAATGATTCCGGTGGCTGGCTCCGGTTACACCTATAGTTATGCCACGCTGGGTGAAATTGCGGCCTGGGTCGTGGGCTGGAGCTTGATTGCTGAATACGGGCTGGCCTCGGCGGCTGTGTCAGTCGGGTGGTCGGGCTATTTTCAGTCGCTGCTAGGCGGGTTGGGAATACATCTGCCTGCCATGCTGACCAGCGCTCCGGGTATCAACGCCAACGGTGAGCAAACCCTGTTTAACCTGCCGGCCTGCTTGGTGATGCTGTTCATTACCACGATCCTTTCACTCGGTATCCGTGAGTCCAAGCGCTTCAACAACCTGCTGGTGTTGATCAAGGTAGCCGTGGTGCTGATGGTGGTCATCGTGGGCGTTTGGTATGTGAAGCCTGAAAACCTCACGCCTTTCATGCCCTTCGGTGTGTCAGGCATTGTAAGCGGTGCAGCGCTGGCGTTTTTTGCCTTTATTGGCTTCGATGCCGTCTCGTCTTCCGCCGAGGAAGTCAGCGATCCGCAGCGCAGCTTGCCGGTCGGGTTGCTCGGCTCGCTGGCTATCTGTGCGGTACTGTATGCGTCGGTAGCGCTGGTCTCCACCGGTATTGTGCCGTTTGCCCAGTTCGTGGGCGTAGACGACCCCATTGCGCTGGTCATTTCGCGTACCGGTGTCACCTGGCTGTTCTATCTGGTGAATATCGCAGCCATTCTCGGCATGCTTACCGTTATTCTGGTGATGACATATGGCCTGACTCGTCTGGTATTCGCGATGTCACGCGATGGCCTGCTGCCGCCCGTGCTCTCCAAGGTAAATGACCGTCAGATTCCGGTGACGTCTACCTGGGGACTGGGTATTCTGGCCGCGCTGATCGCTGGGATTGTGCCGCTCGGCACCCTGGCAGAGCTGATTAACATGGGCACGCTGATGGCCTTTATTCTGATGTCAGTCGCGGTGCCGGTACTGCGCCTGCGTCGCCCGGACATCAAACGCTCGTTTTCAATGCCGATGCCGTTTGTGCTGGGACCGCTATCGGTTCTCATCTGCCTGATTCTGGCCTTTAGCCTGGCCTGGCTGACGTGGGTTGCGTTCATCATATGGATGCTGGTGGGGCTGCTGTTCTACTTCACGTACTCGCAGCGCCATGCTCGCACCGAGAATCTTGAGTAGCTTCTTCCTGGCTTGAAGCCCGTACTCCCTACCCCGGCCATGCGCCGGGGTTTTTATTGGCCGGTAGCGGTGAAAAGCGATCACGCTATCTCTTCCCACGCACCATCTTGCTCGCTTTCCAATGACTCCTTTGTTCAAACCGATCGGCTTGCCATTAATCAATTCTATCTGTGGATAACCCTGTGGATTAGGTGTTTCAAAAGCTGGAATAAAAGGTGGGTAACAATAGGGCGTTTTGGAACATGCCAAGAACCATGGCGCATGACAGCGGGAGTTGCAGTGAAGTGGCAGGAAATACGCTGTGGATAGTTACATTATTTAGCATTACCTTCCGTCGCGATACTACATATTGTGATGGGCGGCAGATTTCATTACCATATCTGGTATCTGGGCGATCAAGACACAAGCGCTGTCGACGTTGTTTGTCAAGCTCGGATTCGGTCTTTTTTAGTGTTTCTTTACCGACGTCGGCGCTTGTCCCATAACCTCGCTACGACCTCTGACGCCACGCCGCAGTGTGCCTAGCCAGTACTCGATTTACAGGATCTCATTACGCCATGACATCAACTACCGTTGAGCAAAATACGAACACCTTCACTTTTTCTACGGTAGTGGTGAAGGATGGCGGCAAGCGGCAAATGCCTTACGAGCGCGCACGACTTGAGCGCTATCTGGATGGCGTACACAGCGAATTTCCTGATCTCGATATTACTGACTACAAGCGCAAGGTGTTCAGTTTCATCGAGCGTAAGGAGCAGATTGCTGCTGATGATATGGTCAGCCATCTCATCCGTGAGGCCGAATCGCGCACGGATGTGGCAACCCCTGAGTGGGAAAAGTTTGCAGCGCGCCTCTATCTGAATCGTCTGTACAAGAAGGCGAGTAAAAACCGCTTTTACAACGACGACGACAAGTACGGCTCTTACGTTGGTCTACAGGAGAGTCTGGGCGAACGCGGTATCTATTCGGGCGACATTCTGCGCAATTATTCGAAGGATGAGCTGGTCGAAGCGGGCAAAATGATTGAGCCTGAGCGTGACAAGCTGTTCGCGTATAACGGCCTTTACCTGCTGGCCACCCGCTATCTGGCCACTGACCACACCCGTAATGTGTATGAGCTGCCGCAGGAGCGCTGGCTGACCATCGCCCTCTATCTGATGCAGGACGAGAAACCGCGCGACAAGCGTATGCTGCTGGTCAAGGAAGCCTATTGGGCACTCTCCAACCTCTACATGACCGTTGCAACGCCGACATTGGCCAATGCCGGTAAAATCGGCGGTCAGCTCTCAAGCTGCTTCATCGACACCGTGGACGACAGCCTTCAGGGTATCTACGACAGCAACACTGACGTTGCGCGTGTGTCCAAGCACGGCGGTGGCGTAGGCGCTTACCTGGGCTACGTGCGCAGCTCTGGCTCCTCCATTCGTGGCGTGCCCAACTCCAGCGGCGGTGTGGTGCCGTGGGTCAAGCAGCTGAATAACACGGCGGTCAGCGTCGATCAGCTGGGACAGCGTAAAGGCGCCATCGCGGTCTATCTCGACGTATGGCATCGCGATATCGAAGCGTTCCTCGATTTGCGCCTGAACAATGGCGATCAGCGCCTGCGTGCCCACGACGTATTTATCTCCGTCTGCCTGCCCGACCTTTTCATGGAAAAAGTGGAAAGCCGCGGTGATTGGTATCTGTTCGATCCGCACGAAGTGAAAGAGAAAAAAGGCTGGTATCTTCAGGACTTCTTCGACGAAAAGCGTGGCTCAGGTAGCTTCCGCGAGAAGTACGAAGAAGTGGTGGCCGACGAACGCATCAGCCGCAAGATCGTCAAGGCGATTGATATCTTCAAGCGCATCATGATCAGCCAGCTGGAAACCGGTAACCCCTTCATGTTCTACCGCGATGAAGTCAATCGCATGAACCCGAACAAGCATGAAGGCATGGTCTACTCCAGTAACCTGTGCACCGAGATCCTGCAGAACATGAGCCCGACGCGCATGATCCAGGAAGTGATCAGTGGCGATCAGATCGTGACCTCCAAGCAAGCGGGCGATTTCGTGGTGTGCAACCTCTCTTCCATCAACCTGGGGCGCGCAGTTACCGCAGAGCCGGAAGACCTGATGGATGAAGATGTGCTTGAGCGCTTGATTAATATCGAAGTGCGCATGCTCGATAACGTGATTGATCTCAACTCACTGCCCGTGCCGCAGGCCACGATTACCAACCGCAAATATCGCGCTATTGGCCTCGGTACCTTTGGCTGGCACCACCTGCTGGCGCTCAAGGGCATTACCTGGAACTCGCCGGAAGCGGAAGCGTATTGCGACGGGCTGTATGAGCGCATCAACTACCTTGCCATCAAGGCGAGCATGGAGCTGGCGAAAGAGAAGGGCACCTATAGGGTCTTCAAGGGCAGCGACTGGCATACCGGTGAATACTTCGAGCGTCGTCATTACGACAGCAGTGAGTGGCAAACACTGGCGGCCAATGTGGCTGAATTTGGCGTGCGCAATGCGTACCTGCTGGCAGTAGCGCCGAATATGAGTACCGCCCAGATTGCCGGCTCTACTGCGTCGATTGACCCGATTTACAGCGTCTTCTATTACGAAGAGAAGAAAGACTATCGCCGTCCGGTCGTCGCCCCCGATCTCTCGGTGGATACCTACTCGTTCTACGAAGAGGGCGCTTACAAGATTGACCAGTTTGCCAGCGTGCGCCAGAACGGCCGCCGTCAGCGTCACGTTGACCAGTCGATCAGCTTCAACTTCTATGTGCCCAGCAGTATTCGCGCCAGCACACTGCTCGATCTGCATATGACCGCGTGGAAGGAAGGGCTGAAAACCACCTACTACGTGCGTTCCAACGACATGGATATCGAAGAATGCGAATGGTGCTCCAGCTAACGGAGTGGAGCAAAGGCGCGGCCAACTAGTAATTACTAGACGAGCCGCGCTGTTTACGCTTATGGCTGCGCTTTGCCTGACCCGGCAGCGCAGTTTTTCTGCCTGATGCTCGAACCGGTTTTTACCCATCAGGTAGTGCGTCCTTCGCTCTGTCATGAGCCATGTGTCATCAGGACGCCGCCATAATGGGGCATTGCTCGTATTCATTTTTGACACCATCTCTTCAGTGCCGGCATCGCCTTGGCACTGTTGCTGTTTCCAACGGATCACTTTTTCATGACCACTGAAAACGCTAGCTCGCAGCTCGATCGCATCAAAATTCTCGAACCGCTTAACCCCAACCGCGCCACTGGCATCATCAATGGCAAGGCGAGCGGTGTGCTCAACTGGAACGATATTCCATACCCTTCGTTCTACCGAGCCTATAAAGAGCTATCGACCAACTACTGGATTCCCGACGAAGTTGATATGAAAGGGGATGCCAAGCAGTACGGCGAGCTGTCGGCGCGTGAGAAGAACGCTTACGATTCGATCATCGGATTGCTGGCTACCCTGGATTCTCCGCAAACGCGTTTCATCTATAACGTGGCCGAGTACATCACCGACCCCGCGGCGCACGCGAATGCGGCTATCATCGGTCAGCAGGAGGTGATTCATAACGAAAGTTACTCCTATGTGCTCGCCTCCATTACCGATTTGCAGAACCAGAACCGCGTGTTCGAGCTGGCGCGTACCCATCCCACGATTATCAAGCGTAACGAGCCGATCATGCAGTCATACAACGACTTCATGCTCGATAAAACGCCGATCAATCTGGTCAAGTCGCTGATTCAGTCCTCTATTCTTGAGGGCATCAACTTCTATTCAGGCTTCGCGTACTTCTACAACCTGGTGCGCCAAAACCGCATGACCGGCACCGGTAAAATCATCAGCTTTATCAACCGCGATGAGTTGGCGCACTCCAAGTTCATCAGTGAGCTGATCCGCGCAATTATCGGTGAGAACCAGTTCTTGCAGGGTGAAGAGATCACCGAATACACCCACAAGGCGTTCCAGCACGCGATTGAGCTGGAAACCAACTGGTCAGCGGAGGTGCTTGACGGCATCGAAGGCATCGACGTTGACGAGATGATTACCTATGTGAAGTACCGTGCCAATAAAATGGCAGGCATGCTCGGCATCGAGAAGATATACAGCCAGAGCAATGAGAACGTGATGCCCTGGATCAAAGCCTACGCTGACAACTTTACCGAAACCAAAACCGACTTCTTTGAAATGCGTAACTCAAGCTACAAGAAGACCAATCTGGATAACGGTTTTGACGACCTCTGAGGAGCGAGGCGTGTTCATACGCTGTCTCTGATTTTTCATGCCTATTGATGTATCGCCAGGCGATGCCAGCGTGAGTCGATTGGCGGAAGTAACGAAGGCACGTAGCTCCCTTGGGTAAAAGGGATTGGTAAAAAGGGATCGGCAAGAGGGATCAGTGATGAGAATCCTGCTGGCGTATGACTCGCTAAGCGGCAATACCCGCGAGGTAGCGGCGCTGATCCAGCATGAGGCGGAAGGGGCAGGGCACTCTGTCACGGCGGTGTTCGTCACTATCGAGTCGTTGAAGGATGTCGTTCCCGAGCCTTTTGAGGAAGCCGAGTTTGATCTGTATCTGCTGGGCTCCTGGTCGCACAACTATGGGCGCACCCCGCCTGAAATGAAGGAATTTATCGCCGAGCTGTATCAGCAGGTGGGCAAGCCCCGCCATACCGCTGTGTTCGGCACCGGTGAAACACAGTGGGGAGCTGAGCACTACTGCGGGGCGGTAAGGCGCATGGCTGCCTTCTTCGAATCACCGTACCCACTGCTTAAAATAGAACAGATGCCGCACGGTCAGCGTGATCGTGATGCCATAATCGAATGGACGCACCGCGTCCTGGCCGCAAGGAGCGCCGCGAGTAATGAACACTGTCGAGATCACATCCGCTGAGGCGTTCGCCCAGGCGTTGAAGGATCACCCTACGCTGCTGGTCGACTTCTTCAAGGATGATTGCCCCGGCTGCAAAATGCTCGAAGTATCGCTGGACAAGGTAGCTAATAGCGCTGCCACCGAAGGCGTTACGCTAGGGAAGGTGAAGCTGGAAACCGTCGGTGAGGAATTCTTTTTCTCCCATCGGTTACGCCAAACGCCAACCCTGCTGCTGTTCAGGAACGGAGAAGAGGTCGGACGACTGCCGGGATTTGTGCCTCCTGCCAAAATAGAGGCGTTGCTCAACGCCTGAGTGGTCATGCTTCTACAGCGCTCAAATGCCGGTGCCCTTAAGAATGAATGGCACCGGCATTTTTGTGGGCAGCAAGGTGAGGTGGGCGACGCTCAAGGGCGCACCTGATACGAGACTGAAGTATGATGGGTTTAGATGATAATTTTTATCATTAGAGTTGCATTGTCTTTTGGAAGGCCCTAGTATGGCTCCTGTGATGTTCGCCAAGCATCACATTTGTCATCAACTGGCGTTGACCTTTTGAAGACATCTCCTCATCAAGCTAGTCACGGTCTTTTATGCCGCCCCACCTGGGGCGGTTTTTTTGTTTCCGAAGATAACAGCGTCATGCGCAGATTGTCGCTGGCTGCTGCTTCCGGCCTATACTCCTCCTTCACTACTCTGGGTGGAGAGCCTCTCGATTATGGCGCCTTCCTCTTACCCGACCACGCCCGATGGCCGCTATTTTGTCGCCAAGGACAAGCTATGGCGGAAAACCGATCCGCGTCTTGATGAGGCAACGCGACAGCAGTGGGTGAATGAGCTGATGCGGGCGCGGCGTGCAGTCAAGGAAGCAAAGCATGCTGAGAGTGCAACTGCTTTAGCTCAGGCGCGGCATGCGGTGAATGAGGCAAAAATAGCGCTGGGGGAGCGCGGGCCGGTGTGGTGGGAAGATGGTGCCGAGGATGAAACAGGCAAGCATCCTCGTAACAGCACCTATGCGAAGTGGTGGGCCGAGTTGAATTCCCGTTAGCGCGCTGGCTTGTCCGCCGCAATATGATAGGGCTGGGCAATTTAATGAGAATATTTATCATTAGTGTTGTTTTTTCATTTATACGCCTGTAATATGGCTCCTGTGATGTTGCCAAGCATCACATTTGTCCTCGAATGACATGGGTCAATCGAAGACATCTCCTCATCAAGCTAGTCACGGTCTTTACCCTCTCCGCTCTTTGGAGAGGGATTTTTTGCGTGCTTATATCTGGAATGTGCTACTGCTGAATGGTAGGATTGTCGACAGAATTCTTCGCTTGATGAGGCGCAAGAAGTTAAGCGCTCGCCGCAGAGCGAGCCATTGGCATTAAGATCGTCGCTTTCTCCAGAGTGGCGGTCTTTTTTTATGCCCCTCCCTTATCTCTACCTGCTCGCAGTACTTCCTTCCGGCCCGTTGTGTAACAATATTGTGTAAAAATTCAGCCACACATCCTCTTCGTGCTCGGGTATGCTTGCATCGTGATTCATGATTGTTGTCGACAGGGATGTAACAAACGATGAAAAACATCTTTCGCATGGTGCTGCTGGGCGTTTCACTGGCAGCGTTGGCCGGATGTCAGAGTGTCTCCTCGGTATTTCACTCAGATGACGAGTCAACGACGAGCACTGTGTCATCTGAAACTCCGGCGCCTACCGGGCCTGTACAGCGTATTCCTTTCCCGGCTGATGAATATCAGCAGCTTGCGCGCTCTGGTTCCTCCAGCATTGTCGGGCAGGTATTCTCTACCCGTGATGGCAAGCGTTACGCTATGACCGGCCCGGAAATTCTCGCAGTGCCTGTTACCAGCTACTCTCGTCAGGCTTATGAAGCCCTACAGCAGAATCGCAAGATCTCTGCGGCTGATCCGCGCGCGCAGAAATATACGGTGCGCACGCTGGGAGGCGATTCCGGCAAGTTCGAGTTTAATAGGCTGGCAGCGGGGAGCTACTACCTGATTACCACGGCCAACAAGGACGTTAGCGAGGGAGATTCCTACTCTCGTGGCAAGCAGGTGATCCAGCAAGAGGTGAGCGTTGGCAAAGGGCAGACCAGCAAGGTAACGCTGGCGCCTTGATGCCGTTTCGCTGTTGCTGGAAGTGCCCACTTCCGGCTCTTGCTAGAGGGGGCGATTGTCCGTCAGTCAATGCCGACCATCTTCCATTGGCTTTTATATGAGGTGTGTCGGCAGAATGTGAGTGCAGTGCCGTTCCAGCGTCTCTATGTCTTTGAACCAAACGAGTTTTGTCATGCCTTCGTCCTTCAACGTCAGCTTCGAATTCTTTCCTCCGCGTACCGATGCCGGGCGCGAAAAGCTTCATGGGGTGCGTGACGCCCTGGCAGCCAAGCAGCCCGAGTTCTTCTCCGTGACATTCGGTGCGGGAGGATCGACGCGTGACCGGACCTTGGAAACCGTCCTCGCACTGCGTGAAGCAGGCATTGATACGGTACCGCATCTTTCCTGCATATCGAGCGATCAGGATGAGATTTGTGGGCTGCTGGATCACTATAAGGCGCAGGGCATCAAGCGTATCGTTGCGCTGCGCGGTGACATGCCATCAGGACAGATGGGCGCGGGGGAGCTGCGTTACGCCAATCAGCTGGTCGAGCTGATTCGTGAGCGGCACGGTGACTACTTTGATCTCGTGGTGGGGGCTTACCCTGAAATGCACCCGCAGGCGAAAACCTTTGAGTCTGATCTGCACTTCTTCGCGAACAAGATGAAGGCGGGGGCTAACCGGGCTGTTACTCAGTACTTTTTCGATGCAGAAGCCTATTTCCACTTTGTAGAACGTGCACAAGCCCATGGCGTCGATCAACCGATCATCCCGGGGATCATGCCGATCACCAAAGTGGAGAGCCTGTTGCGCTTCTCCTCGGTATGCGGCGCGGGCATTCCTCGCTGGATCGAAAAACAGCTGGAAGCCTACGCTGATGATGAGCAGAGCGTGCGCGCCTTCGGGCATGACGTGGTGGCGCGACTGTGTGAGCGTTTGGTGGAGGGCGGTGCGCCTGCGTTGCACTTCTATACGTTGAATCAGTCTGAACCTACCCTGAAAATTCTTGAAACGCTTGGCCGCTAATGGCACTGGGTAGGGTCAGTGGCGGGTGATCGTGCCTGGGTCAAGAATACGAACCGTCTGAAGTTCATCGGCGGGTTCAGCAGGCGCTGGCTTGTTCACTCGCGTTTCCAGCTCTTCTACGCCTTGCTGTTGCTCCAGCGGTAGCTGCTCAAAGAAGTCGCAATCCACGCATTCTCTATAGCGAATACCGTTTTGCTCCCACGCTTTTAGCGTGTCCATCGCAGCACAGCGCGGGCACACGGCACCGGCAATAAAGCGTTTTTTGGCGGTCATGATGATTTCCTGCATGTAAAAGCGAAGGCCCGCACTGTGCGGGCCTTGTGCCGTGGCTACCTTAGGCCGCGTTGTTGATGCCTGAGTGGCGAAGCAGCGCATCAATGCTGGGTTCGCGGCCTCGGAAAGCCTCGAACAGCTCCTTGGCATCACGCGAACCGCCGCGCTCAAGTATTTCACTTCTAAAGCGCTGACCGGTCGTCTGGTCAAAAACGCCCGCCTCTTCGAAGGCCGAGTAGGCATCAGCGGAGAGTACTTCCGCCCACTTGTAGCTGTAATAGCCCGCAGCGTAGCCTCCCGCGAAGATATGCGCAAAACCGTGCTGGAAGCGGTTGTATGAGGTTTGCGGTGTTACCGCAACATCAGCGCGCACGTCATCGAGCATTTTCTGAATAGCGGCGCTGTCAGGATGCTGTAGTTCATGGTGCAGGCGGAAGTCAAACAGCGAGAACTCAAGCTGGCGCATCATCTGCATGGCGGATTCGAAGTTGCGCGCGGCCAGCAGCTTCTGATAGAGCTCGTCCGGCAGCGTTTCTCCGGTATCCACATGAGAAGTAATCAAGTCGAGTCCTTCACGCTCCCAGCAGAAGTTCTCCATGAACTGGCTGGGCAGTTCGACAGCATCCCATGCCACCCCACTGATGCCGGAAATTTCCGCGATCTCCTGGCGCGTCAGCATATGGTGCAGGCCATGGCCGAACTCGTGGAAGAGCGTCGTCACTTCCGAATGGGTGAGTAGCGCGGGCTTATCGCCTACCGGGCGCGTAAAGTTGCAGGTCAGGTAGGCAACCGGATGTTGTAGGGTGCCATCCTTACGCCGTAGCCGGGTACGACAAACATCCATCCAGGCACCGCCGCGCTTGCCTTCGCGGGCATACAGGTCGAGATAGAAGCCAGCAATCAAGCTGCCGTTATCGCGTATTTCGAAGTAACGCACGTCGTCATTCCAGACAGGTATATCAGTGCGCTCCGCAAACTCAATGCCGTAGAGACGATGAACGACTTTGAACAAGCCCTCGATGGCCTTGGGGGCAGGAAAGTAGGGGCGCAGCTGCTCCTGGGAGATCGCATAGCGATCCTCGCGCAGTTTTTCAGCGGCGTAGGTGGAGTCCCAGCCTTCCAGCTTATTGATACCGAGCGTCTCTTTGCCGTACTGCGCCAGCTCAGCATATTCACGTTCCGCCTGCGGTTTGGCACGCTTGGCAAGATCATTCAGGAAGTGAAGCACTTGCTGCGGCGAATCCGCCATTTTGGTCGCTAGCGATAGGTCGGCATAAGTCTTGAAACCGAGCAGTTGTGCCAGCTCCTGACGGAGCGTGACGATTTCCGCCATAACCTCAGAGTTATCGAATTCGCCCGCGTTGGGGCCTTGGTCTGACGCACGGGTAACGAACGCTTCCTGTACCTGCTGGCGCAGCTCGCGGTCGTCGGCGTAGGTTAATACGGGCAGCAGGCTGGGGAAGTCGAGTGTGACGCGATAGCCATCTGCGCCTTTGGCCTCGGCATTGGCGCGCAGCACGTCACGGGCGCTTTCTGGCAGCCCCGCCAATTGGTTCTCGCCAATATCGAGGTGCCATGCTTGAGTGGCATCAAGGACGTTATTGGCGAAGGTGTTGGAAAGCTCGGAAAGGCGCGTCTGAATGGCGCCGTAGCGTTTTTTGTCGGCGTCAGGCAGATCAACGCCCGCCAGGCGGAAGTCGCGGAGCGTGTTGTCGATCGACTTGCGCTGTGCCTCGTCAAGGGTGGCAAATTCGTCGCTTTCACGAAGTGCCTTGTACGCTTCAAAAAGACCTTCGTGCTGCCCCATCCAGGTGCTGAACTCGGATAGTTTGGGAAGACAGGCCTGATACGCTTCACGTAATTCAGGTGAATTGGCCACTGAATTCAGGTGGGAAACAGGTGACCATGCCTGGGCAAGCTCTTCTCCGGCATCTTCCAGCGGCTTGACCAGCGCATCCCAGCTCACCTGACCGCTCGCAACAATGTCATCTACCGCTTTTTTATGGGCATCAATCAACTGCGAAATAGCGGGTTCAATATGTTCGGGCTTGATCGCGTCAAAAGGCGGTAGTTCATGGCGTTCGAGTAGAGGGTTGCTGGACATTGCTGTTCCTCATGTATACGTGACTGTTTAAGGTCACATGGGGCTGAATGGGGTCGCTTTCAATTACATTGCCCTGCGAATACAGCGTTTCGCGTGAGCCTCTGATAAATTGTGCGCCCATATAGAAGCATACAAATATCCAAGGATACGTCATGAGTGAAGTGGTTGATCGCTGGAGTTCCCGGCGGGCCTTTATCTTAGCGGTAACAGGCGCCGCAGTCGGCCTCGGCAATATCTGGCGTTTCCCTTATGTGGCCGGTGAAAACGGGGGAGCGCTGTTCTTCCTTTTGTATGTCTTCTTTGTGCTCGCCATGGGGCTTCCTGTGATGATCGCCGAGATCATGATTGGGCGAGCGGGGCGACGTCCTCCCATTCAGGCTCTGGCCGCGTTGGCTAGAGAGCAAGGGCGTTCTGCCAAGTGGTCGTGGGTAGCAGGCTTTGGGCTGCTTACGGTTTTTCTGGTGCTATCGTTCTATTCAGTCGTGTCGGGATGGTCGATTGAATATCTATTGAGTGCAGTGCGTGGCAGGTTTGCCGGTGCATCCCCTGATGTGATAAGTCAGGCGCTTGATGTTTTCTTGGCAAACCCTTGGCTGGTCGTGCTGAATCACTCGCTGTTCATGATCTTAACGATGGTGATAGTAGCGATGGGCGTCTCGTCGGGGCTGGAGCGGCTGAACAACTGGCTGATGCCTCTACTGTATCTGTTGCTGGTTGTTCTGGTGGTCTATGCAGCGACAACGCCAGGATTTGCTCATGCATTGACGTGGCTGTTTTCGCCTAAATTTACGGATCTGACGCCATTGGTTGTGGTGAATGCGCTGGGGCATGCGTTCTTCACGCTGGCGATCGGCGCTTGCGCGCTGATGGCTTACGGTGCCTATATGCCGGAGGATCAAAGCCTTGTGAAGGCGGTGGTGATTGTGGCGGCGCTGGATGTGCTGGTCGCAGTGCTGTCAGGCATTGCAATCTTCTCGGTGGTTTTCTCGCACCACCTTGATCCCACCAGTGGGCCAGGTCTGATGTTTGTGGCGCTGCCGATTGCCTTTTCATCCATGCCTTTCGGTGTGCCGCTTTTGGCAGCCTTCTTCCTTCTGTTGCTGTTAGCGACCTGGACTTCTTCCATCAATCTCGCTGAACCGATGGTGGCCTCCCTTAGTGCTGGCAAGCTTTCGCGTCCTGTCGCGGCACTTATTGTGGGTATTTGTGTGTGGGCCGCAGGACTGCTGCCGGCGCTCTCCTTTTCGACGCTGGCGAATGTCAGGCCCATCGCAGGGATGACCTTCTTTGATCTGGTGACCAGCGTGCCACCTGATATCTTTCTGCCGCTTGGTGGGTTGATGATCGCCTGGTTTGCTACCAATGTACTGGCGCGTCATAAAGCAGTGAGTGCGCTGGGGGCAGGAGAGTCGGGATACCGAGTGTGGGTAGGTGTGACTCGCTATGTTGCCATCCCGTTGGTCGTGCTTGTTTTGCTCTCCGCATTGATACCCAAGCTGAGCTGAATGAATTGAATGTCATAAATTTGAAATAAGCTATTGCGTAAGGGCGGGGAAACCTCTATAGTACGCCTCCATCGCTGGGGCAGGGCCTCAACGAGGAAGTCAGCAAGGTTTTCAAGTTGTTGATTTCCGGAAGAAAATCGCTGAGTTGTTGAATTAACGGAAACGTTAACGAAAACAAAAAAGCAGTTGACTTCCACTCAGGATTGCGTAGAATACGCATCCACTTGAACGGAGCAGTTCACCGCTTCTTTCAACGCTCTTTAAAAAATCGATCAGACAATTTGTGTGGGCGCTCGTTTCGATTCGGACGGCAACGTCACTCACCACTGCTCTTACGAGCAACGCCTTTTATTCTGTATCAGGCGGGTGAGATTAAGATAATCGAGATTAGAGTGTTCTAGCAC
>NZ_JAGO01000017.1 GCF_000526695.1 Carnimonas nigrificans ATCC BAA-78 | reverse complement strand
TCGATCATCCATGTATCCAAATCCATGAGACCATCCTGTCGAAGACGTAAATGAAGCCGGCTTAGGACTTGTTCGAAAGTACCATCATCACGCCACTGGCGGAATCGCTGGTATACCGTCTTCCAGGAGCCAAATCGTTCGGGCAGGTCCCGCCATTGTGCTCCCGAACAGAGAATCCAGAAGATGCCATTAAGCATCAGGCGGTCATCTCGCCGTGGACGCCCCATTTTCTGTGGGGGAGAAACTATATCGGCAATCATATCCCATTGATGATCAGGTACCGCGTAACGTTCCACCATCAGGCCATCTCCTTTCGTCAACAGCGAAAGGCTAACATGTATGACTTTTCAGACAGAACCTAGTCTGATGCCTCATTCTATAAACTGATCTGCTGCCCCCATCTCGCCCTGGCAAACTTTTCATGTCTCCAACCCAACATAAACTTCATCTTCCTCCAATCACTCTTAGGTAATGCCCCTTACCTCAGCGCCTTGCTGATCATTAGCTACTTATAGTCTGTAGATTTATAGGCATCATAGAGTTGTAATTCCGAGAAAGTTTCTTTTGGAGTATCAATGCGAAAACCTAGCGAAGAAATTACTACCACCCTTGCCAGGAATATTAGACGTTTGCGTAGCAATCAAGGGTTGTCGCAGGAGCAACTAGCGGACAAATCTGGATTACATCGAACGTATATCGGTGCGGTAGAACGCGGGGAACGTAATATCTCTTTAAGCTCATTGGAAGTGATTGCTTCAGCTTTATGTGTCGATGTTCCCAGCCTTCTGAGCAAACCACTGGAGTAGATATTACATGGATAAAAAGTTCAAACTGCCGCCACAATCAAAGAATTGTTTAACACCTCCCGAAGAAATTGCAAACCGACTGAGTTGTTTAATAGGACATCCTTTCGAGTTAACTTATAAGTCTAGAACCGATGGATCCAACATTAGGAAGTTGGTTGCTCAAACCCTCGCTAATGGCGCTTTGCCGGAGAGCGCCTCAATGGGCTCCTACCGCATAATGCCCCCGAGGGGTAAGGGCGTGCCAAAGATTCTACTCGAATACCTAGATACTTACATTGTTACAACCGGTACTTCATATAACCTGCAGGTATGGAACCGAAACCCTAACATTGAATCCGTCCAAGTCCAATATAATGACGGAAGTAAGCTTTTAGCCAACGAAGTTCGATTCGTATTCGTAAAAATAGACCCAGAGCAAAAAGTGGTATCTGGCATTGCTGTGCTGACGCCAAACTATATCGTTGAAAAATACGGAAAATTTGGAAAACCAACCGTAAAAAGCCAGATGATTATCTCTTCAACAGCACGTCAGAACGTTTTGGCTCAACCAGGTTCTATACTTTTCTATGATGATGAAATTCAAATAGGTGCGTCAGGTAATCAAAAAAACCTTTCTCAATACAATATCCATCAAGATCCAAGTCCCGAGTCTCTGCTCCCGCTTTCGACAATAAAAGAGATTGTTTTGGAAAAACTTATGGGACAGCATATACCACCAGCGTCCACTAAAACTCGGGGGCAAACTCTTGAAGGAATGGTTGCTCGGGCATTGGGGTACATTGTTAGCCAAGGCGATCTTTTAGCAGGTGGACTACCTGATATCAAAAATCAGGCGCTAGAGGTAAAACTTCAAGACTCTCCGACGGTTGACCTTGGGCTCTATAGTCCCGAATTCGAAGAGCCGATTAAAGGTTGCGAAAGCTTTACTACCCAAAATATACGCTATCTAATAGTTCTTACCAATCCTGATACATACTGCATAGACGGCATCGTGCTCTGCCCTGGAAGCCGTCTGGGATTGCATTTCACATACGTTCCGGAGAAAAATTTTAAATGTCAAAGATCAATGTCTATGGAATTTTTTGAAAGACACAAAGGAACTTCAGTGTTCAATCCTTGAGAATTTTTTCAATATGTGGAACATCGAATATTGACCATATTAATTGGTCAATATTCTGTTCCAATTGCATATGCTTACTTTTATCATTTTCATGATAACGCTCTTTAGTTAATTTTACTATTTCTTTTGACTCCTCTCGATTAGGATCTGGCACAGGAAACTGCTCAACATACTGGGTAATAAACCTCCGTTTATTTGAATAGAGTTTATTCTGAAATTTTAAATCATAGAACTCTTCTATAAAGCCCGAATTGGCAACCGCCAAGAGCAGCCATAAAATATCCTCTGGCATAGCTTCGTTTTCGCGAATCATCCAATAACAATCTCCATTTACGATGGAGCCATCGAGATCCAACCAGAAAGTTGGTTGTTCAGTTATGTCGCGAAAAATAACTTTATCTGTACCCCATAATGCAGGGTTCTGAGGAACCCAAATTTCATACCAAAGACGCTTTGCTTTAGCAATATATTTCCTTGAAGAAAGCTGCTCTTTCTTGGATTCAAGATATTTTTTGGTTATCGGAAATTTTTCAATATCATACACAGACCGCTTCCCATTGACCACATGATGAGTATAAAGGATAGACTTTTTTTCATTATCATTGCATTTAAATCTAGCTGCGACTAGATGGGTAACTAGAGGCTCGACAAGTTCAGGAATATAACCAACTTCCTTTTCCCAATTAGTGCGGATAAAAACATTATCCGCCGTAGTCTTTACTCCAACCCGAATCTTCCCTATGTCTTTAAATCTACACCAAGTTTTAGCATCAACTTTACCTAGCCATTTTTCAGATTTTTCATCTTGAAGGCGCCAAATGTCCGATGATTTCGAGTCAAAAGTTAGATGGCCATGCTTAACCATATACGCGGATTTTGGATTCGTAACAAGACCTGAAAATGAAAGCGCTTCAATTTGATTACTCACATGCGGTAAATTTTTCTTATTTAGCTCCTTTTCATAGAAGTATATCGAAGAAAAGGGGACAGAATCATTTCTAGATGAGCTATTTACTCCCATAACCATCACAGCAGGCAAAACAGCAGCGTCGAAAACCTTTGTATCACCAAAGTCCCATATTCCTTTAATAGAATACTCATCATAAAGCGTTTTACGAAATTCCCCAGCTCCCTTTGTTGTCATAAAACGGTTCGAGACTATAACGCCAGCGACACCATTTGGCTTCATAACAGACTTCATTGCTACCAAAAATGCCTGATATACATCTAGCCGTCCTTTCAAGCCAAAATTCTGACTTAGTAGTTTAGCTTGGTCGGCTCCAAGAACTTGAGTTCTAATATAAGGAGGATTAGCTATTATAATATCAAAAGAGGGTATTGATGCATCCATTTCTCCCAGAAACGTTTCTCGTTCCAAGCAAACTTGTAAAAAATCTTTGTGATGAATTTCAATAGGCACATCACTATGCAGCTGTTTTAGACGTTCCCTTGTGATGTTAAGGGCCTTCTCATTCGTATCAAACGCATGCACTTCAATGTGATTCATTGACCGTCGTTTTAATGCAGAGATTAAACTAACCAGTAATTCACCATCTCCCACTGCAGGATCAGCGATCTGCACTTTTTCGCCGAGTTTAACATCAGCCAAAATACGCTGGGATATGAAATCTGCAATTATAGTAGGAGTATAGTGTGCTCCCTCTTTCTTCCTTGATTCAACGTGGCTATATCTATCTGGAGTCATTAGCACTGTTTCTCGACGACAATCAATTAAATGATACTCATAGTATTCATTCAAAGTTATCCAGTCAACCCGCCACAACATCAAGGTTTATCAAACTACCCCACGTAGCAGAAACAACAATGCCTCCATCCATTGATGGAGGCATACCTTCGGCTTGTATTCGAACTGTCAGGCTTTTACCCGGCCTTCACGGGGCTTCTTCGTTGCACTATTGGCGAGAAGAACATGGAGGGTGCGCATACACTGGCAGTTCCGCCTATCGCTTGGTGATAGTCAGGCTATAGCGGCAGGCGATGCGCTCACTCCTTGTCAAACGCCGCTTCGATGGCGTCGTTGATGGTGCGCAGCACCTTGACCCGAGCAAAGCGTTTGTCATTGGCTTCCACCAGCGTCCAGGGCGCGATTTCGCTACTGGTGCGATCTACCATGTCACTTACCGCGTTGGCGTAGTCATCCCATTTCTCGCGGTTACGCCAATCCTCTTCCGTGATCTTGAAGCGTTTGAAGGGGATGTTTTCGCGCGCCTGAAAGCGCTGCAACTGGGTGTCCTGATCAATGGCCAGCCAGAACTTGACCAGAATGACACCGGCATTGCTCAAGTGCTCTTCGAAGTCGTTGATCTCGTTATAGGCGCGCAGCCATTCGACTTCGGAACAAAAGCCTTCAACCCGCTCCACCAACACTCGGCCATACCAGGTACGATCGAAGATGGTGAACTTGCCGCGTGCCGGAATATTGCGCCAGAAGCGCCATAGGTAGGGCTGGGCGCGCTCTTCCTCGGTGGGGGCTGCCACCGGCACAATATGGTACTGGCGTGGGTCGAGGGCACCGGTGACACGGCGAATGGCCCCTCCTTTGCCAGCGGCGTCGTTACCTTCAAAGGCCGCGATCAACGTATGACGCTGCATGCGCTTGTCGCGCATCAAGCTGGAGAGCCGTGCCTGTTCACTGGCCAGTTGCTTTTTGTACTCATGCTTTTCCAGCGCCTGACTCAGGTCCAGTCTATCCAGCAAGCCGCGATTATCCTGGCTCGACACCAGTGCGGTATGCGGCGTGCTCTGGTTCTGCTCCTGCCCCGTGCGCTCCAGGGCGGCCTGCAAGCCTTCAAGCAGGATACGCCCCACGGCCAGGCTACGATAATAATGATCAAAGCCATCAATCACATACCAGGGCGCATAGTCGCGGCTGCTGTGGCGCAGCACATGCTCGGCATGGCGCACGTACTTGCCGTAGGACTTCGACTGCTGCACGTCCAGCGGAGTGAGGAGCCAGCTACGCTGCGGGTCATCCTTGAGCGCGTTGAAACGCTTCTTCATCTCTTTTCTGGACAAGTGAAACCAGAACTTGAAGATCAGCGTTCCCTCATCGCAGAGCATGCGCTCCAGCCGCTCGGCATCGTCAATGGCCTGATCCAGCGCCGCTTCCTTGCCATTACCATGCACTCTGTCCCGCAACATCTGGCTGTACCAGTTGCCAAAGAACACGCCCATCTGCCCTTTTGGCGGTAATGCGCGCCAGTAACGCCAGGCGGGTGGCCGCGCCAGCTCTTCCTCGGTCGGTGCATCAAAGGTGTTGACCTGAATCAGGCGCGGGTCCATCCACTCGTTAAGCAGTTTAACCGTCTCGCCCTTGCCAGCCCCTTCCACCCCGTTAATGAGGATCAGCACCGGAAAGTTCGCCTTCTCTTTCAGCTCGTACTGTACTTCCAGCAATGCCTCGCGCAATGACGCTTCTTCAGCCTTGAAGGTCGCCTTGTCAACGCTGCGGCCAATTTCAGCGGATTCGAACATACTCCGACTCCTGTTCTATATGTTGGTGAAGCGCTGTTCTTAACCCTGCACCATAATACGCTCTTGAGTCATGGTGACGTTGAGCCGTGCAACCCCGCTTTCCATTGTTTGATACTGGAAACATAAAGCATCAACGTTTGACCATCCATAAGCAACATCAGCTGCCTCACGTCAAGCCAAACGGCCCTGAGCCATCGCACTATACGGCGATAGTGCCAGCGCTCGGGGCGAGATGACGATGGTAGTCACGGCGGGATCTGGGTCGTATACAGCAATGAATGCTCAACGTGCTGACGCTATCCTTTATCAAGGGGAGAGCTATCTATCACGCGCTGGCAGCAAGGGGCCCCTTCGGCTATTCTCATGGCAATATCGTGGCGCTGATACCCCCTCTCATCTCAGTGGAAGTTCTCCTTTTATGTACCCTGCACACTCCTCCCCGCTTATCCTGGGCGCCATGCTGACCGGTTCAGGGGCGCCGGACGATGAGCGTGCGTGGCTCGATGAGCAGGAGCCAGCCAACGCTTCCATCAATCCCGACTGGTACAGCAGCGTGGCGCAATGCCTTGATCGCGCGGGGCTGTCGTTTCTGTTTATCGCTGATGCAGTATTTGCCGATCCTGACGGGCCGCCCCACTATCTCTCCCGCTTCGAACCACTGTCGCTGCTCAGCTTTCTCGCGGCACGTACACAGCGCATTGGGCTGGTGGGCACCTTCTCGACCTCTTACAACGAACCTTACAATCTGGCGCGCAAGCTGATGAGCCTCGATCATCTTTCGCAGGGGCGCTGCGCCTGGAACCTGGTCACGTCACTGGGGGATCGGGCGGCGCGCAACTTCGGCCTTGATAGTCAGCATGACCATCATACCCGCTACGCCAGAGCTGAAGAGTTTCTGAATGTGGTACGCGGCCTGTGGCATAGCTATGCGCCCGATGCGCTGTCGCGCGACCGGCACAGTGGCCGTTACGTCGATAAAGAGAAGATCTCGGCGCTCAACCATCACGGCACCTTCTTCCATGTGGCAGGCCCGCTCAATATCGAGCCTTCCTGCCAGCGCGAGCCGGCTATCTTTCAGGCGGGGCAATCCT
Organism: Carnimonas nigrificans ATCC BAA-78; assembly: GCF_000526695.1. Lineage (GTDB taxonomy): Bacteria > Pseudomonadota > Gammaproteobacteria > Pseudomonadales > Halomonadaceae > Carnimonas > Carnimonas nigrificans. The sequence continues at coordinate 105,984 of NZ_JAGO01000017.1, read as the reverse complement.
CACACGGTCAGCAGTTGGCGGCGCGCAGCGCAGATGTGGTGTTCGGGATGCAAACCGATATGAATGCTGCACTCGCCTACCGTGCTTCCCTGGCGACGTATCAGCGGCAATTGGGAGTTGAGCGCCAGCCGCCGGTGCTGCTGATGAAGCTGATGCTGCATGTAACGGATGACGATGTGACGCCTGAATGCGCCTTCGCCGACTATGCTGCGCAGCACTGCGTACTGGATGAACTGCGCGAGCGGGTCGGGCGTGCCGTGCAGCGTTCGTTGACAACGGCAGAAGCCGATCTGACGCCGATCACGGAAGCTGACATCCTTCATGCCCATGCCAATGAAGGCACCTGGCTCTCGGAGCCGTTGCGTGAAGCTCGGCAGCGCGGCGCCACCATGGGCCAGGCGCTCCAGCAACTGTTTCGCCTCAAGGCGCTGGTCTTTGCCGGCAGCGTTCAGCACATTGCCACCCAGATGGAGCAGTGGCAGCGCAGCGGGGCTGCCGATGGCTTCATTATCCAGATCAGCAGCCAGCGCGGGGCGCACCAGCTCGCGGAAAACCTGCTGCCCGAACTGCGGCGGCGCGGCCTCTTTGCTGCCATCAGCAATCAGCCGAGCACCTTGCGCCAAACGCTGGGGCTGGCGGAGCCAGCCCTGCCGAGTTAGCACCCTCTTCTACTCTTGCTGTTACTTCTGTCGGCACCACGCTGCGGCGTCTGATGGCGCACTATCGCTGTGCCATTGGCCTGTTGGCAGTGGCGCGGCGGGCATTCTCATTAACTATAAATAAAATTTAACCCCTTCCTAAGAAGCCTTGAATAGATACTGAACCTATTGGAGCCTATGATAGAAGCACTGCGAAAACCCTCTGTATGCGCTTGTGCGGCAGTTTGATCCCACTTCAAAGCACAGGAACGCATAAGCAGATTCGTTTTCATACCTTTTATTTCTACTTTGGCATCGCTAGCATGCTTCCCGCGCTGTAGAGAAGAACACGATGAGGATTTCCAATGTCGAATGGGCCGCTGCTCGACACCAATAGTCCGCTTACCGCTGACCAGGCCGAACGGCTGAATCAGGCACTTGCGGGACTCAACGCTCACCAGTTGACCTGGCTGGCTGGCTATGTGAGCGCACTCTCTGCCAATGGCACTGTGGCGAGCGCCCCTGCCGCAAGTGCTGGCACAGCAGCTTCACCTGCCGCAGAGATCACGCTGACCGTGCTGTATGGCTCGCAAACCGGCAACGCCGAGCGTGTTGCCGAACAAGCGGCGGAGCATGCCAAGGCGCGTGGCTTCACCACCCGTCTGGTAGACATGGCGGATATCAGCAAGAAGGATTTCAAGGAGCCCGGCCACTACCTGATTGTGGTCAGCACCCAGGGTGAAGGCGAGCCGCCTGATACCGCAGAAGGTTTCTATGAGCTGCTGGATGGCCGCAAGGCGCCCAAGCTCGACGGCAGCCACTTCGCGGTGCTGGGGCTGGGGGATTCAAGCTACGAATTTTTCTGCGAGATGGGCAAACGCACCGACAAGCGCTTTGCCGAGCTTGGCGCCCAGCGCATTCACGACCGCGTGGATGCCGATGTCGATTACGACGACACTGCCGAGCAGTTTATCGACACTGCACTGAACGCTTTCGATGCACTGAAGGGCGATACTGGCTCCACTGCTGCTGCCAGTGCGCCGCAGGCAGTCGCTGGCGCTCCAGCCGCCACCACTTGGTCGCGCAAGCATCCTTTCCAGGCAGAAGTGCTCGAATCGATCCAGCTTAACGGACGCGGCTCCGCCAAGGAGACGCACCATATCGAGCTGTCGCTGGAAGGCTCGGGGCTTGACTATCAGCCGGGAGATGCCCTGGGCATCGTGCCGCAAAATGATCCGAGCTATGTCGATGAAATCATCGAGCTGCTCGAATTCAATGCCGATCACGACCTGGGCGACGGTCGCCTGCTGCGCAGCGCCCTGCTGCAAGAGCTGGAAGTCACTACCCTGACCCGCCCGCTGGTCAAGCACTGGGCCGAGCAGACCGATTCCGCCGAGCTTAAGCGGTTGCTGGAAGAAGATAACCGTGAAGAGCTGAAGCAGTGGCTGTACGGTCGCCAGATCATCGACGTGCTGCGCGACTACCCCATCAAGGGGCTGACGCCGCAGGCATTAGTGGGTGCACTGCGCAAGCTGCCGCCGCGTCTCTATTCGATCGCTTCTTCGCTGGAAGCCAACCCCGACGAAGTGCATCTGACCGTCGGCATTGTGCGCTACGAAACCCATGGCCGCGCCCGTGGTGGCGTGACCAGCACCTGGCTCTCCGATCGCGTGAAACCGGGCGATACCATCCCGATCTATATTGACCACAACAAGAACTTCAAGCTGCCGGAAGATGGCAGCACGCCCATCATCATGGTGGGGCCAGGCACCGGTATTGCGCCTTTCCGCGCCTTCCTGCAACAGCGTGAAGAAGAAGGTGCCACTGGCGATAACTGGCTGCTGTTTGGCGACCAGCACTTCAACACCGACTTCCTGTATCAGTCAGAGTGGCTGAAAATGCGCGAACAGGGGCTATTGACGCGCTTTGATGTCGCCTTCTCGCGCGATCAGGCCGAAAAGGTGTATGTACAGGATCGCCTGCGTGAACATGGCCAGGCAGTCTTCGAGTGGCTGTCGCAGGGCGCACACTTCTATGTCTGCGGCGATGGCGACCGCATGGCAAACGATGTGCACGCCACCCTGATGGAAATTGCCCACACTCACGGCGGCATGGACGAAGAAGCCGCTGCCGCCTGGCTGCGCGAATTGCAGCAGTCCAAACGCTACCAGCGGGACGTATACTAATGACCGATATCATCACCAGGCTTCGCGACGAGGATTTGACCACCTACGCCGCCAACGAGAAGCTCAAGGTAGACAGTGACTATCTACGCGGCCATCTTCAGGAAGATATGGCTGACGACGTTACCGGCGCGGTGCGCGAGGCGGATACGCAGCTCACCAAATTCCACGGTTTCTACATGCAGGATGACCGTGATGTGCGCAGCGAGCGTCGCCAGCAGAAGCTTGAGCCGCTTTACTCCTTCATGGTGCGCTGCCGTATTCCCGGTGGCCGCCTGAGTGCTGCGCAGTGGCGCGTCATTGATGACGTGGCGACCCACTACGCCAACAACACCCTGCGTGTTACCACACGCCAAACGCTTCAGTATCACGGTGTCTTCAAGCGCAATCTGCGCCAGCACCTGAAAACGATCAACGATGTCATGGTCGATACCATTGCAGCGTGCGGCGACGTTAACCGTAACGTCACCTCGACCGCTAACCCCAACCGCTCGCGACTGCATTATGAGCTGTATGAGCTGGCAGCCAGGATCAGCGATCATCTGCTGCCGCGCACTCGTGCCTACCATGAAATCTTTCTGGGCGAAGAACGTGTGCACGGCGGCCCCGGTGAAGTGGTCGAACCGCTCTATACCCAGCACTATCTGCCGCGCAAGTTCAAGATCGGTATGGCGCTGCCGCCGCATAACGAAGTGGACGTACACATCAACGACCTCGCCTTTATCGCGATTGTCGAAGATGGCGAGATCATCGGCGCTAACGTGGCGGTGGGCGGCGGCATGGGCTCGACCCATGGCGAGCCGGAGACCTACCCACGTATCGCAACGGTGCTCGGCTATGTCAGCAAGGACAAGCTGATCGACGTGGCCGAGAAGGTGCTGATGGTGCAGCGCGACAATGGCGATCGCCATAACCGCAAGCATGCGCGCCTCAAGTACACCGTCGATACCATGGGGGTTGACGGCTTCAGGAAGGCGCTTGAAAACTACCTTGGCTATGCGCTGGAAGAGCAGCGTGCCTACCGCTTCGAGGATACCGGCGACACCCTCGGCTGGTATCAGGGCGAGGATGGCCTATGGCACTACGGGCTGTTTGTCGAAAATGGTCGTATCAAGGACTACCCCGACAATTCACCGATCCACGCGGGGATGCAGATCAAAAGCGGCCTGCGCGCCATCGCCGAGAGCTTCGATGGCGATATCGTGATGAGCTGCAACCAGAACATCATCATCAGCAATGTGCCGGAACAGCACAAGGCGACCATTGATGCGCTGCTGGCCAAATACCGTATGGAGAAGAACATCACGCCGCTGCGTCAGCACTCGATTGCGTGTGTTGCCTTCCCCACCTGTGGGCTGGCGATGGCGGAGAGCGAGCGCTACCTGCCGACACTGCTCGACAAAATCGACGCCGTGATGCGTGACGCCGGACTTGCCAACACTCCCATCGTGCTGCGCATGACTGGTTGCCCCAACGGCTGTGGCCGCCCCTTCATGGCTGAAATCGGCTTTGTGGGCAAGGCGATCGGGCGCTACAACCTCTATTTGGGCGGTAATTTCGAGGGCACCCGTCTGAACAAGATGTATCGCGAGAACATTGATGAAGAGACGATTCTCAAAGAGCTGACGCCCCTACTCTACCGCTATGCAGAAGAGCGTAATGAGGGCGAGTACTTCGGCGACTTCGTGATTCGTGCAGGCGTTATCAAGGCGACCCACAACGGTCTGGATTTCCACGACCAGTAAGCCTGTCTGATGCAAGCAAGCCCGGCCGCTTTACTCAAGCGACCGGGCTTTTTCATTTTTCATGGAGGGCATGGAGGAAAATATCGCTTCCCCGCGGAGAATCGCAGCCGAATCTTGCCATGAAGGCATTATTCAAGGGTGACACTACTGTCTGAGCTGAAACTCCGTCGGCGGGAATAACCCATATTTCTCCTTCCCAGCACCTTTAATACCTTTTTGTGCCTATACGCCCGTGATCTGGGTCTGCCCACCGTCCACGATATATTCCGACCCCGTGAGGAAAGAGGACTCTTCGGCGGCCAAAAACAGCACCATGTTGGTAATGTCTGCGGGCTCGGCCATACGGCCAAGGGGAACGTTGGCCTTTCCAAGTTCTTCTGCCGAACGCCCAAAGGTTTTTTCAGCATAATCTGCCATGGCAGTGCGCACATAGGAAGGATGCACCGAATTCACGCGGATATTGCGGGAAGCACACTCGGCGGCGAGATCCTTGGTCATCGTTCTAACCGCCCCTTTGCTCGCCCCGTACAAGGCATGACCGGCAGTACCCCTCAAGGCAGCGATGGAAGACAGGTTAATGATGGAACCACCGCCCCGCTTCTCAAGGTAGGGAATCGCATGCTTGGCGCCCAGGAATACCCCGGTCACATTAATCGCCATCAATTTGTTCCATGTCTCAAGCGTAATCTCAGTGACAGGCGAAATGATGTAGATGCCCGCGTTATTGACCAGTACATCAACGCCGCCAAACTTCTCTTCTGTCTGCTTGAATACCTCGATCCACTGATCCTCCTGAGACACATCATGCACCACCGTCAGGATATCTCCTCCTTCCTTGGCGATAATCGACGCCGTTTCTTGCAGCCCCTCCGCATTCATATCGGTTGCTACCACCTTGGCACCTTGCTGGGCAAATGACACCGCCGCTGCCTGTCCAATACCCGCTGCTGCACCAGTGATGACAACGATCTTGTCTTTAACGGTAGTGCTCATGACCACTCTCCTCAGGCAAATAACTTAATGACTACTGAAGCAATCAGGCGCTCCCACCGCCTGACTGAACCATAATATCCATATTTCTTATGTGGTTAAATGTAAATACACAACCGTGTCTTCACGCCTAAAGGAGAAGGGGCTGATGTCTCTATCATCGCCCGAACATGGCATCGGGGCCGCTCTGTTGACGCGAAGAAAAGCGGTTGCTGCCTGTTTGCAGGAAATAGCGCAGTTTTCCCATCGCCAGACAAAAAAACGCGACCATTGCTCGGCATAGAAGCGAAGCAATAGCCGCGTTGCGAGGCATGAAGCACAGCGTTCGTTACGGAGCGGCTAACCACTGCTCGATCACCTGCTGATAGGTGCCATCCGCCTTGGCAAGATGCAGCCATTGATCGACGTATGACTTCCAGGCGCTATCATCGCGAGGCAGCAAATAGGCTTTTTCACCATATTGCAACGGTTGATGCGGATTAAGTGCGCATAGCTCCGGATGGCGTTTCTGCTGATAAAGCGCTTCGGAGGCATCCGTAATCATGACATCCGCTTGCTTGTTTTTCAGTTTGTCAAAGATGGAAACATTATCACTGTAGGTGAGTTGAGCCTTGGGCAGTTTGGATTGCGCAAACGCCTCATTGGTGCCCCCTTTCGGCTCAATCAGTGTGACGCTCGGTTGATTGAGCTGTTCGATGGTTTGATAGCGCTGTTTGTCTTCGCACCGCACCAGAGGAATCTTGCCATCCTTATCAAGCGTATTACTGAAAAATGCCTGCCGTTGGCGCGGCAAGGTAACGGAGATACCCCCTACCGCAATATCGCATTTGCCAGCCAGCATATCGGGCATCAGTTGACTCCAACTGGTCGGCTGCCACGCCACTCGGGCATCTAGGCTATCAGCCAGATTTTGCACCATCGCAACATCTATCCCCTGATAGTGCTGGTTGGCATCCAAGAATGTATAAGGCGTGTAATCCCCCGTTGTACATACCCGCAACTGATGGCTGTTAAGCACCTGATCCAAATGGGAATCTGCTTTCTGGCTGGCGTGTGCAGGAAAGGAAGCGAATGCCAAGGGAATAACGCCAATACCCAGCACTCCCCATACAGCGTGTTTTTTATTTATTGAAAATAGCCCGCGTTGAATGTTCATGCAGTGATCGCCCTGATGTTGCTTCATTCATTGAAAGTGTTTATAGCCACTCGGTGTAAGGGGATATCACTACAATAACGGCATTGCCAAGAGATCATCATCATAAAAGCAGGAAAATGAATAATCAGCCGTTGTTCGGACGAAGCGCGCTGCATAATGCCCATAAAAAATGGGCACTCCGCTGTACGGAATGCCCATGCCGATACGTTCAGTATCTATTTGTGCGCTGCTGACCAATTAGCTATTGGAGATAATTTCGATCCAGTAGTCGTCGGGGTCCTTGATAAAGGCCAGTGTTTTCATGCGGCCATCGGACAAACGCTTCTGGAAGGTAACGCCCTGCTCTTCAAAGCGCTGGCAGGCGCCTTCGAGATCAGGGACCGAGACGCAGATATGACCAAACCCTTGCGGCTCGGCGTTGCCATTGTGGTACACCGCGCCCTCTTCCTTCTCGGTACCGTAGTTGTGCGTCAGCTCAAGCACACCGGGCAGTCCCGCCATCCAGCGGCGGCGCTCGTCGTCATCCTCTGGCACCTGAGTGCCTTCCGGCAGAAGTGCCAGGAAGAACAGCGTAAATTCCGCCTCGGGGAAGTCACGCACGTCGATCAGTTCATAGCCGAGCACGCTGTTGTAAAACGCCAGTGACTTGTCGCTATCCTTGACGCGCAGCATGGTGTGGTTGAAAACAAAACCGCTGGTATCAGCCGAACGGCCTGCTGTTGCTTCGCGGTATTGGTGACGAATCTCTGTCAGCGACATGGTTGCTCCTCATGAGAATTACGTTATTGGATAACCCATTCAGATTGGATCTCGCTATGATACACGCTAGCGTCGGTATGACTAAAGGTTGTGGCGCGTAATCAGTGTCCTGCCCTCTGCTATCATGTTTCTGAGCCTTGCTTGCCACGCCTTCCATCTTCCCCCGTGCCTGAATGCTGCCCTCCCTTGCACAGCATTGCCGCCAATGGCTAGCATGCCAATCGCTTGCGGTAGCGCGTTCACTGCTACTCTGTGATTAATACCTGATGGTCAAGAGAGAGTTTTCCAATATGAATTATCCTCGAATGCTCTGGCGCAGCGCGCTGCTGCTGGCGACGTTAACTACCTCGCTGAGCGCAGTGGCGGCGCCATCGCCTGACAGCACAACGTCGCAGCCCACACCGGTAGGCACCTGGCGCATGGTGGACGATAAAACCAAACTTCCCAAGGCAATCGTCGAGATCACTCAGCACGGCGATACCCTGGAAGGCAGGCCGATCAAGCTGATTCGGCGCCCTGACCAAAATCCCAACCCGCTGTGCAAAAAGTGTGATGGCGAGCGCGCCAATCAACCCGTCAAGGGCATGACGCTGCTGTGGGGCGTCAAAAGGGATGGCGATGAATGGAACGGTGGGCACATTCTCGACCCTGGCAGCGGCAGTGTGTATCGCGTCAAGCTGATTCCCTCAAAGGATGGCAAGACCATGGAGGTGCGCGGCTATCTCGGCATTTCCCTGTTTGGCCGCACCCAGGTGTGGTATCGCCGCTAGCCGCATAGGGCCACTGCCACCCGCTTTTCCGCCAGAACCTAGTGAAGTGCGCGCCAACGCGCTAGACTATGCGCCCTTCATCCATGGCAATACGCCATCTTCATTCATGCCCCGGACCGGAACCCGGGCCCGACCACGGGAAAATTCTCCGTTATGACAACACCTGCCCAGGGCGGCAACGCTGCCGCTTCTACCTCCAGCCGACGCGCCGTAGTGATCTATTCCGGCGGAATGGATTCCTACACGGTTCTACACCGTGCGCTGCGTGCAGAAGATGAGGTATACGCCTTGTCATTCAACTACGGCCAGCGCCACTCCTGCGAGCTGGATGTCGCCGAGCGCGTGTGCAAGCAGCTTGGCGTATCGCACAAGATTGTCGATATCAGTGCCATTCATTCGCTGATTGATAATTCATCCCTCACCGATGCTACCCAGGCGATGCCGCAGGGTGACTACGATGACAGCAACATGGCGTCCACCGTAGTGCCCAACCGCAACATGATTCTGCTATCGCTGGCGATCGGTTACGCCGTCAACATTGGTGCGGAACGCTGCTACTACGGGGCGCATGGCGGTGACCATGCCATCTACCCCGATTGCCGGCCTGAATTTGTCGCACGCATGAATAGCGTGGCGGCAATCGCCAACTATCAGCCCATCGAGCTGCTGGCCCCCTACCTTCACGCCAGCAAGGAAGATATCCTCGGCGATGGCCTAAAGATGGGGCTTGACTACACCAATAGCTGGACCTGCTACGAAGGTGGGGAGAAGGCGTGTGGTCAGTGTGGTAGCTGCCGCGAACGGCTTGCCGCCTTCGCTGCTCGCCAGATGCGTGATCCTCTGCCCTATGTGGAGGGGGTGCGCTGATGTACGCTGTCAAAGAGGCGTTTTACACGCTACAGGGAGAAGGAGCGCGCAGCGGCCGCGCTGCTGTCTTTTGTCGCTTCACCGGCTGTAATTTATGGTCCGGCCGAGCCCAGGATCGCAACAGTGCCATGTGCCGCTTCTGCGATACCGATTTTATCGGCACTGATGGGCAAAACGGCGGGCGCTTTCGCGACGCAGCGGCGCTCGCCGATCACCTTGACCATTTATGGCCAACGCGCGGTGAAGGTATCACGCCCTACGTGGTCTTCACCGGCGGCGAGCCGCTGCTACAGCTCGATGACGCCCTGATTGACGAGATGCACCAGCGCAACTTCGAGATAGCCGTCGAGACCAACGGCACCATCACGCCCCCTACTGGAGTGGATTGGGTGTGCGTCAGTCCCAAGGGTTCCGCGCCCCTGGCGGTCAGCGGCGGCAATGAGCTAAAGCTGGTGTATCCTCAGCGTGATAACACGCCGGCGCAGTTCGAACACCTCGCCTTTGACCACTTCTACCTTCAGGGAATGGATCTTGCCCCCAGTGGCGGCGAAGGCAACACTCTGGATCAGGCGCTGGCCTATTGCATGAGCCATCCGCGCTGGCAGCTTTCGATACAGATGCACAAAATTGCAGGCATAGATTAATGAGTCTTTTTGTACATTCACTGACCGCGCTGGACGCTTCCTACTGGTGCGCGGAACGCGGTTTGATAGGCGCTAGCTGGCAGGTTGATATCGAGCTTGAAGGCGAGCTTGGCGAAGACGGTATGCTGGTTGATTTCGGCAATATCAAGCCATGGATCAAACAGTATATTGATGCCACCGTGGATCACACCCTGATTGTTCCCACCCAGATGCCGGGGCTGCGTGTCAGCGAATGCGTCGAAGGGCTGTGCATCCATGCGTCGCTGCCGTGGCCCATGGAGGTTCGGGCGCCGCGCCAGGCGTTTGCACTACTGCCGTGGTCTACCATTGAGCCGCAGCGATTGGGCGAATGGCTCAGCGAGCAGCTAATGAAACGCCCACCGGCCAATGTGACTGCCATCAAGGTCACGCTACGCGAAGAATCTATCCAGGAGGGCTATGGCTACGGTTATTCCCATGGTCTCAAGCGCCATCAGGGCAACTGTCAGCGTATCGCCCACGGCCACCGCTCGCGACTGGGCATCTGGCGCGACGGCGAACTGGATGATGAACTGATTCGGCACTGGAGCGAGCGGCTCGCCAATATCTATCTGGCCGACCGTGAGGATCTGGTGGGTAGCGAGCACGACGACACGCTGCGCTTCGCTTATCAGGCCAGCCAGGGGCACTTCCGTATTGCGCTGCCCAAAGAGAAGGTGATTGTGATGCCTACCGCCACCACCGTAGAACAGATTGCACAGTGGCTCGCCAATGAGATCGCTCTGGCCGAAGATGGCCGCATTCGCGTGCAGGCGTTTGAAGGCATTGGCAAGGGAGCGATTGCCGAGGGCAAACGGTGAGTGCATGCCGGGCTGGCTGCGGCGCGTGCTGTATAGCGCCTTCGATCTCGTCGTCCATTCCCGGCATGCCGCAGGGTAAACCTGCGGGCGTGCGCTGCATTCAGCTGGACGACAGCAATTTGTGCAGGCTATTCGGCAAACCCGAACGCCCCAACGTGTGCCTCGCTTTCGACTATGATGCCGAGCTGTGCGGCGATCACCGCGACAGCGCCCTGCTGAATATCCGCTGGCTCGAAGAGTGTACCGGCTAGCGGTTGTCTCTGTTCAGATGGAACCGTTTTGCCTCGCTTCTTTTCCAACGAAAGCGGAGCACGTCACCCCGCACAGCTCCCATCCAGCAGCATGTCACTAACGATTGCGCCATACTCGCTATTTGCTCAGGCTACTCTCTTTTCCGGATTTTTCAGGGCACGTTTAGCCTATCTTTGCATATCGTGGGGGCACCTGGCGGGCCGTTTTACAGACTGCTTTCATGCTTCTGGGTGCCATTAGTTACTATCAGAAGCATGAACGCTTGGATATGTAAGCTGGTCAATACGCGCCTCATGCACGGTTTCAAAATGAGCAGTACCAGCAAGAAAGAAGCATGATAAGTGCCTGCTATACCAAAGGCATACTAACAGCCAATCCCATGCCCTCTATCTTAAACGTAGAATTGCACATCCAAATGCAATATAGATGGTGCCCGTAATTCGGTTAAATACCTGTTTCGTTTTTTGGGTATACGGATTTAATGGTTGATGGGGCACCTTCACCCCATCAATCTGATACCACCCTCAGATGGTTGATAGATCGACTCCGTAGTTGAGTTCCTCTGCGAAGTCCGGCAGTCCGTAACCGATGGTTTTCTTGTAGAAAGGAGAGACCTTCGCAGTCGGTGCCTTCTTCTTGTGCTTCGTGGTGTAGAGCATTCGTGCCCGCATCACCTCGAAGGAGTAACCGCGCCCTTCACGGTTCTTGTCCTTGGCCAGTCGGTTGATGGACTCCGTGTAAGCGTTGGTGACGGGCATGTCCGTCTCGAAGTAGGTCATGGTCTCTTCGCGCCAGTTTCCCACTGCCCTGACCAGATCGCTCCAGACTTCCTTTTGGCCCTTCGGGATGGTGGCTATCCACTCGTCCAGGGCGGCTTCTGCCTGGAGCCGTGTGGTGGCGTCCCAGATGCCGTAGAAGCGCTCCTTGTGCTCGTAGGCGGCCAGCAGTTGCGGGAACGCGCCTGTCCAGGTCTCCATGATGAGGCGCTCCCGGTCTGAGACTTCGTGAGCGCGTTTCAGCAGGATTTTCCGGTCTCCCTTGAGAGTCCGGCTCTGGGACGGTTTCAGCTCCTTTCTGAGGCCCTTGCGCACTCTCTCTAGGGCATCGTTGGCCATGCGCACCACATGGAACTTATCGACCACGATACGGGCCTGGGGCAGCACAGCCTTGACCGCTGCCCGGTAGGGGTTCCACATGTCCATGCTGACGATCTCGACCTTCTGCCGGTCTTTCAGCTTCATCAGGTAGTTGGTCACCACGTCCTGGCGGCGGGTGGCCAGCAGGTCGAGCAGGGTTCGCTCCTCAATGTTGGTCAGAATGCAGCGGTAGCGCTTGTTCAGGTATAGCTCGTCAATGCCCAGGATGCGGGGCGTCTCGAAGCGGTGCCAGCGCCCCAGGAACTCGGCGCGGGCGTTGAAGATGTCGCGCACCGTCTTCTCGTCCAGGCCGGTCTGTGCCGCCACAAAGGTGTAGGGGTGGTTGAAGGATTCCTTCTCCACGTACTCATGCAGCCGCAGTGTCATACGGAATCCGTCCACCATCTCCGGTAGCTGGGGCCTGAATGTTGTCTTGCAGGCCCGGCAGGTGTATCGGCGGCGGACCACCCAGAGAGTGACCCGCTTGCCGTGGATGGGCAGATCACGATAGGGAACGTCACGCTTGCCGAACCGTACGAACTCACCCTGCACGCCGCATTCCTCGCAGGCGATGGGATCGGGCACGTCCACCTGGAAGTGCATTTCGTCGTCGGTTGATTTGCAGCCCAGTACTTGGTATTGCGGCAGGTGAAGGATGTTGTCGGGAAGTTCGGTCATGGTGTTGTATAGGCGTAGGTGTCAGTCAGATCCATCCGGCTCGGCATTGGTGTTTGCTTTTTTACCCAACAAGCTGCTGGAAACGAAAAGTAAGGCACCGAGGACAATTGCAATATCAGCCAGGTTGAAGGCCGGCCAATGCCAGTCTCGCCAATAGAAATCAAAGGAATCCACAACATAGCCGCGAAAGACCCGGTCAATCAGGTTGCCCATGGCGCCACCGAGGATAAGACTGTAAGCGATGGCTTCTCCTTTATGACGATTTTCAAGGATCAGCTTGATCAGAAAAATCGAGACCACTACCGCGATTCCGATAAAAAAGTAGCGCTGCCAGCCTCCACCATTCGCAAAAAGACTGAATGCGGCACCGGTGTTCCATAGGTGCACCCAGTTAAAGAACGGGGTCACCGAAACATACTCGCCATAGGCCATTGATTGCTGCACCAGCCACTTTACAGCCTGATCAGACGCTGCCAGCAGGCCCGATATGGACAATAGGGCATACGGCGAGAGCTTTTTGCCAATAATGAGCATTATTTAACCCTTCAACGCCAAAATGCGTCTGGCACCGTTAAGTACAATGCCCCCCGCGATGGTGCCGATAATCAGATCCGGATAATTGGAACCGGTCCACGCGACCAGGGCGCCGGCGGTGATGACCCCCAGGTTGATCACCACGTCGTTGGCCGAGAATATCCAGCTTGCCTTCATGTGCGCCCCGCCTTCCCGATGTTTGGATATGAGCAGCAGACAACTGGTATTGGCAATCAATGCGACGAATGCGATAGCCATCATCACCAGCGATTCAGGCTCACTACCGAATACAAAGCGTCTCACCACCTCTACGAGCACGCCCACAGCCAAGATCAGTTGCAGTACACCAGCAAGATGCGCGGCACGTACCTGCATTTTCACGCTATGTCCAACCGCATAAAGGGCAAGCCCGTACACCGCCGCATCGGCAAAATTGTCCAGGGATTCTCCAATCAGGCCGGTGGACTGGGCGATCAGACCGGCAGTCATTTCCACCACGAACAGAAGTGCATTGATGCCGAGCAACCAGCGCAGGGTCCCGGATTCTTGCTTAGCAGAAGCTGCCGAAAACTCGGCGGCCTTGATGGTCTCCGGATTTGCAGCGACGGTTTCCTGAAGCGAGGCGCCTAGCCCCAAGGTCTTCAGTTTCGAGGTGACGGGCTCGACCTCGCCGTCATGCACGACCTTCAGCCGGCGGTTCGACAAGTCGAAGGACAGCGCCCGAATCTCCTCAAAGCCGTTCAGGGCTAGGCGAATCATTCGTTCTTCTGATGGACAGTCCATCTTCGGCACGGCATAAACACTGACCCATCTCCCTGGCGCCTCGGAGGCCTGTATATCGGTATCCGCTGCGGACGTTGCATCACCGCCACAGGCGCCACCACAGGATTTGCTCATGATACGACTCCACTTGAACAATGTTGTGGTACCATTTAAAACTATAAAGCTACTATAAGGTCAATAGAGTAAAGAATCCGTTGGGGAGGAGGCTGATGCGCATTGGTCAGTTGGCGCAGTTGGTAGGGGTCGAAACACAGACGATCCGCTTCTATGAACAGCAGGGCTTGTTGCCGCCGCCTGATCGGCAGGACAACGGTTACCGTGTCTATACCGAGAAGCATGGTGAGGGGCTGGCCTTCATCCGTCGCTGCAGAATCCTGGGCCTGTCACTGGCTGAGATTCACGAACTACAGAGCTATCAGGACGACCCTCATCAGCCTTGTACCGCCGTCAACGCCTTGCTCGATGATCACATCTCTCATGTGCGGTCGCAGATAACCGCTCTGCAAGCGCTTGAGAAACAACTCGTTTCACTGAGAGCGAGTTGCAACGATGACCGGGAAGTTGAGGCGTGTGGGGTTCTTGCTGGAATAAGCGAAGGAAACATGCACCAGCAGTAGGTGAAGCATCAACCAGATAATCCGATGAGATGCCGGTCTGTCTCACTCTCATGCAAAGGTAAGATCAACCATTTAATCCGCTTACCCGAAATATTGACTTGAGCAGAGCCCCGATACGGAGGGGATTTTTCACAATACTGCGATGGAAATACATTTCAAATCAAGACGATGGGGTATGTATGCGCCAGGTATCTAAATCACAGTTTAAGGCCCATGCGCTCGAAGTCTTCCGTCAGATTGAAGCCTCGGGTGAGTCGATCATCGTCACGGATAAGGGAAGGCCTGTAATCGAGGTGTGTCGATACCGGGCCGATCCACGGCCTCCCCTCGAGCGCTTACGTGGCAGCGTCATTGAATTGGACGAGCCATTCAAGCCAGTCTGGGAAGATTAAATAGAGCCCCTTATAGATGCAATCAGACCTCTAGCCACTTATTCTTCAAAACACTTTATAAGAACATCAACAAGCCCTGAAAAACAGGGCTTATTCTCACATCAGCTTAGGTTATATTTTCTCTCTCGCTCTCTAAACGCTGCTACACCTCCTTCCAGAACATGGCATACATGCTGTCTTATGCCCATATCACTAAGACGTTCGTATTTTTCACCCTCTGTATTTTCGTAGCTCAACTCCAAGCTTCCACCAAAGTAATCAAACCGATAATCTCCACCAATCAAGCTATCACTATTCTGAACCTTTTGATCAGCAACAATGACACACTCTGCATCAGCCGAAACGACTAGATTTGCATTATGCGTCACCATTATTATCTGGCGCTTTCCTTTGCACCTTTTTACGAAATCTTTCAATTCAGAGTAAATAGTACGATTATCTAGATTATCCTCTGGCTGATCTATAAGAATAGGGTGCGTTGAGTTACTAAGCTCCAGCATCAAGCTTAAAAGGACCAGCCCCCTTTTCCCGGGAGACATATGGACAATATCATCCTCCTTATAAGTAACGATATAGTCCACATCAAAGTAATCACCATACAGCAACTTAAAAGCGTCTTGATAGCTAGCATGCTTTCTCAGCTGTGGAGTTTCCTCACTAGCTATTTTAGAAGCAATGCTGTAAACATTGCTCTCAATAGAGCTTGGGTCTAAATTATACCCTTCCTCCCCCATCAAGTCGCCAAGAAAAGGCTTCATATTGCCCGTGCGGTTAAAGCAGCCCACAAAATTTTCAAATTTTTCATGGTTAATCGACAAATCAGCTTCTATTTTTATATCTTCATCTATTTGATAATCAGCAACTTTTCCACATAGCGCACGATACAACCCAACCATATTTCTATAGTTTTCATCAATTTCACTTCGACATCTCTTACCACTCTCGACCACAGAATTTATAGACTTTTGCTTCTCATTTATCAACTTTAGCTTTTCTTCTTCTGACTTTAAAAGTTTATTAAGGCGATCCAGTTCACTCTTATCTTTCACCTTGGCTTCTAGAGGTTGGAGAAGACCATTTATACTTCCCAGTTTTCCTTCAATAGCATGAATTCTATCTGGAATGCTGGACAGCTTACCTCTAACTTTTTCCTGATACGATTCAACTGCCTCCGAAAAATAGCCATCAAGAGTTGATCTTAAGTCAGAAAAAACGGTTGATCTTTCAGAAAACCCAGATTTCAACCGAATATCATTATGTATACTTTGTTTCCACTTATCAGAATTATCTGCAACAGCTTCCAACACAGACTCTAGCTTTAACCCAAATGAAGAAAGCTTATTTCTGGCTTTCTCATTATAAAACTTCATCCTTGAAAGACGATTGAACTCCCTCTCATCCTCTGACGTAAAGTCAGACTTTCTACGAAGCTGCTCAGCACTCGCCTTAATTTTATCTATTTCACTCTGAACAGCATTAGCACTACCTATTTCTGCTATTTCATCCTTTAACTTCTTATGCTGCCCAAGAAGAGCAAAACGGTTGTCTATTTTTTCTGCAATGACCGACCTAATGTTTCTAATTTCTTCCTCAGCATCCTCAACAAATTTCTTATAACCGGGATTTTGCATCAATACTTTTGATATCAACTCATTGAGGTCATCTTTCCCGTCTTTATCAGCCAGTTGGTTGATATAAAGCTGAGGTATGAAAGTTATGGCTTTAGGTTCTTGTACATCACCAGCGCCATCAGAAATCTTTACAACTTCACCATTGTTCCATTCTACCTCAAAATCTATGCCTTTAAGATCATCATATGTGGACGCTTTTGCCTTAAGGACGCTGCTTTCAACTTCTGCAGGATTTACTGATTTCGCTATATGGTAGAGAAGCATCGACTTTCCAGATGACTTACCTCCGATGATAGTATTAAGATCCTCATTAAGAGGTATCCAACTATCCGAAAACAAGTCCTCACCCGAGGAATCCACGTATCTTACTCTTTTTATAGTTTGATACCCTGGCTTTCTCTCCGGCGGTAACTCTTGAATCTTGACACGTTCCGGCTCATACAAAATTTGCCGAAAACCATCAAAATTGGTATCAGCCTTTATCCAACAATATCGATTTAAATCAGGTTCAAAAATCTTTTCCAGACTATGTGCATCAGAACCATGGATACATGGAATTATTTTTCCGTAATCATTTACAACATCTTCTCGACTTCTCTCCCCTCCTCCCATAAAATGTTCTGCATCATTGGGGTTTCCAGAAAAAACCATATCAGTAAATCTATAGATATCTTTTCTCGTGGCATAAAGCCCGTTATCTGCTATCCCTGACGCACCATCTTTTGAAGAGTTGGCCACCACCACAACCGAATTATCTTTCAGCCATTGCTCGCTAAGATACCATTCCCGAAAAGTGTCATAAGATGGCTTAAACTGATTAACACCTTCCTTGAGCGCTTCTTCCCTCCCAAGGTCTCCTTTTATTGCTCTACCTAGATCGACGAGCTGCTGTTCTTCACATCCATACTTTTGCCCGTCATAGCTATATATAAGACGGCCCAGCGCACCCTCAATATGTCGAACATGATTTTCATCACGAGGATCCACAATAAGATGTATATTTATACCTTTAGATCTCTTTGTTTCAGGCGTAATCCTTAGTTCAATATTTGGAAATATTTCTTTTATGTTAGCAAGCCGGCCTTGATGTCTATAATCAAGAATCTTTTTGTAACCGGATATGCTGTAGTAATCAGTAACCCCTACGACAGCAACTTCACCTCCTTTTCCTTCAATAAAATCTATATAGCCATCCCAGTCCTTTTTGTACTGACTTTCTAAAATGGAATCCGGAGTGTGAACATGTAAGTCCCAGCGCCGCCATTGAGACCCATTACTAGACGCCCCCATAACAAGCTCCCTTTGCGTTAAAGAAACAAAAGCGAATACAATCCAAAGCTTAAAGTTTGTATTTATTGAAATCACTTCATTCTTGTATATCCCCTTTTACTTACCATGTCCGTTCGCTGTTCCTCAAGGCATTGCTCCAACTCGGGATCCGTGAGACGCACACGCCTTCCACCTTGGACCTCCAGGGTGATCAGCGCGTCGATGGCACGGCGCTTGAACTCATCGCTACCCGTCAGGCGGAGCTCTGGGCCATAGGTGTCGATAGCCAGCTGCATCGCAGCCGTCACAGTCGTGTCGTCCGTTCGGTGAAGCTTGAGGCCATTCCGCTGCTGGGTAGCGACTCGTTCACCACCGCTGGTGTAGAAGTCACAGAGCCCATTGCCTCGCCGGCGTCGTTCCCAGCCCAACAGCGCCTCGGCACCAGAGGCCAGCTCGATGTAGCCGACACTTGCCCCTGCTGGCCCCACGCTATCGTTCCTGGGCCTGTGTCGCGGGTCATGCCACGTGGCCACCTGCTGGATCGCATCACCGTCGCCACGCTTCGCCTGTTCTTCCACCCATTCGCGCCACTCGAGCGTAGCGTCTGCTTCCTGCTGGGCGTTGAACTGGCGAAGCAGGCGCAGCCTCTCGCCCTGGATCCGCCGCGCCTGCTGCCAGTTCAGCTCCTGGATGTATGCGGCTCTTACCAGCCCTGGCGGCATGTGCTCGTAGACTTCTTGTCGCTCAGCACGTACCTCGGCCCGGATGGCCCGGATAGAACGCCCGATGTCACGACGCAATGACCGATACGTTGGTCTCTCGGCACGATATGCCCGATAGCGCCGCTGCAGGCGCTCTGTCGCGTCCAGAGCTGTCCGCCGAGGGGTAACCTGGCGATCTCGCGCATAAGCGCTGTCAGGAGCCTTCTCGGGCGGCTCATAGTGTCCCAGCCGTGCTTCCAGCTGGCTCTTGGCCAGCGCACGGTGCAGTTTGCTCGCTGCCATCTGCGGGCCATCGCGATTCGCTGGGGAGATAGCCAGTCCCTGGCCGTAGGGCGTCAGTTGCAGGCTGTGCTCATCCATCAAGCGATGCAGTGAGGCCCAGTCACTGCGCGAGCGCCCCGACCACCGGGTGATACGTTCGCCCAGAGCGTCCTTCACAGCCGCTGCGAAGGCCTGCGGATCCTCCGGGTAGCGTCGGTCTTGGGGTTCCTTTGGGGCTGCCTCAAACGCCCCCAGCACTCGCTCCAGGCGAGTCTTGGAAAATCGCTCATGGACCGCGCTGGCCTTGATGGCCACGGCGGTACCGGTATCACTGGCAGTGCGGAATACCAGCCCTTGGCCATGCTCCACGAGCTCCACATCGAGGGCGTCTATGGCTTGATGGATCTCCGCCCAGGCTGCCGACTGCTCCAGGAGGAGCTTCAGAACCGGCACCACATGCGTCTTGCACCACGCCTCAAACGTCAAATCCCCGTGCGCGTCTGCTCGCTGAGCAAGCTTGACGTCCGGCCCACCCTGGGGTGTAGAAGCCCATCCATAACGGTCTTCTAGCTCGGTCATCAGTTGCCCGAGAGTGTAGAAGTCGTTGTAGGGATTCTTCACCTTGTACGTGTCAGGATTGACCCTATTCACGGCCACATGAACATGGGGGTTATCGGTATCCCGATGGATGGCACTTAAATACTGGTGGCCACCAAACCCCAAACGTTCTACCGCCTCTCGCGCACAGGAAAACATCGTCTCGTCGCCGGGGTCGTCACCTTCGGCCCAGGAGATAACGAAGTGGTAAATGGGATCCTCGACTCGAGGTTTCATGGCCACCACGCTCTCGAACTCCTGAACCAGGGTGTCGAGATCAAAACCATTGTGCTCGACGCTCACGCCGGTAGACAGCTGGGCGATCACAGTCCCATCAGGCTTCAACATCTCTTGGTCTTCGGCACCCAGCTCATCGGAACGAAGCTTGTCGACAAGATATTCCTTCAGCGTCCTGAAGCTCGATTTACCATCACGCCGACGATCACAGACATTCGCAATCACTGCTCACGCCCCAAACGATGAATCGCCGCCTTCAGCTCCTGCAGTGTCGCCAAGTACTGACCGTCCGGATCGTCCCTGCCGCCTTCCAGGAACAAGTGCTTCATCAAGCCGCCCAGCCGGCGCAGCTCGTTGATGGCCTCATGGGTCACGACAGACTTCACGGGGTAGCCCATCGCGGTGTTGCGCACAAACTCCGAGGGGCTGCGGCAGTCGGTGGCTTTCACCAGCGCCTCCAGGCGCTCCTTCTCGTCCTGAGTGAGGCGCACGCTTAGGTGCTTATCGCGATGGATCCTGGCTGGGCGTTCCTGTGGTGATGACATGGTATTCCCGTGAGCGGTAGCGAATGGGAGATGGGGTCTCGGGGCGGAGCCCTGAGCAAGGTGCCGAGGCCGCCAGGGAGCGTAGCGACTGCCGCGACCGGGAGTGACACGAATGTGTTACGTAGGCATACCTTGTCCGGGTCTGTGCTCTCCGTTAGGATGGTAGATGTCATTCACATATGCTGCAATCGTCTGCGCACTCAAAAATCAACGGCGAATCAAGGAAGGGGTCATCATCTTGATGACACCTGGAACAGGATCAGGAATGCAGTCGCTTCACCAGATCATCAATCATTCTTTCGGAAAGCGGGCGATTTTTCGCATCAGCACTGAAGAACGCGGCGACGTTTTCATGTGCGCGGAAGGAGTCAGCAATCATGACACTTCGGTCGTCGAAGTAGATGCAGAGAAATTTCGGGTATCCGGATTAAGTGGTTGATGATCCCCTCTGATCCACCAAAACCTTAATCCTCCCAGAAGGTTGATAGATCGACGCCGTAGTTCTTCTCGGCCTCGGGGAGACCCATGCTGTAGGTCATGGTGGCCTTGCCCAGGAACGGAGATTCCTTGGTCTGTGGCGTCTTCTTCTTGTGCTTGGTGGTGTAGAGCATCCGGGCCCGCATCACCTCGAATGAATAGCCCCGGCCATCGCGGTTCTTGTCCTTGGCCAGCCGGTTGATCGACTCCGTGAAGGCGTTGGTGATTGGGATGTCGGTCTCGAAGTAGGTCAGCACCTCCTCACGCCAGCCACTGACGGCGCTAACGAGATCCTTCCAGACCTCCTTCTGCCCCTGCGGGATGCCGTCAACCCAGGCAGCCAACGCCTTCTCAGCATCCCGCCGGGTGGCACAGCCCCAGATGTGGTAGAACCGCTCCTTGTGCTCATAGGCTGCCAGGAGCTGGGGGAAGGCCCCTGTCCAGGTTTCCATGATGAGACGCTCGCGGTCTGAGACGTCGTGAGCCCGCTTCAGCAGGATCTTCCGGTCGCCCTTAAGGGTTCGTCGCTGGTTGGCCGTCAACTCCTTCCTGAGCCCCTTGCGGACCTTCTCCAGGGCTTCGTTGGCCATACGCACCACATGGAACTTATCGACCACAATGCGGGCCTGTGGCAGCACCGCCTGAACGGCACGGCGGTAGGGCTTCCACATGTCCATGCTGACGATCTCGACCTTGTCGCGCTCAGTCATGCTCATGAGCCGCTTCGTCACCGCGTCCTGCTGACGACCGGGCAGCAGGTCTAACAGAGTACGCTCCTCCAAGTTGGTCAGGATGCAGCGGTAGCGGCGATTCAGGTACAGCTCGTCGATGCCCAGGCAACGAGGAGTCTCGAAGCGGTGCCAAATCGCCAGGAACTCAGCCTTTTTCTTGAAGATTTCGCGTATGGTCTTCTCATCGAGGCCCGTGGTATCGGCTACATAGGCGTAGGGGTGGTTGAAGGCCTCCTTTTCAACATGGCTGTAAAGCCTCCGCGTCATGCGATGAGTGTCCACCATCTCGGGGAGCGTCGGACGGAATGTCTTTCCGCAGGCTCGACATGTGTACCGGCGACGGACCACCCAGAGGGTGACCCGCTTGCCGTGGATGGGTAGGTCACGATAGGCCACATCGCGCTTGCCGAACCTGACAAACTCATTCTCAACGCCGCATTCCTCGCAAGCTAGAGGCTCAGGAGCTTCGATCTGGTAGTGGAGATCATGCTCTTCCACCTTGGTGCCCAGGACGTGGTATTCCGGCAGGTGGAGAATGTTGTCAGAAAAGTGCGTCATATCTTGGGCGTTTTCGTGGCAAGTATGTTTATCGGGATAGTGCCTGTTTGGCATTGAGGACGATGCCAGCTACATGGTGACGAGAATGCCGCCACTGACCTTGAGGCCGTGGATGATCCCCTGGTTGAGGGGACCGTTGAGCACGGCGGCGCCCAGCGCGAACAGCGACGGTAGAGCCTGCGTCGTGTGCTTCCCTTGTACTAATCACGGAGGGCAGGCCCCCTTGCGCTCCATCGAATGCAGCATGGGGTAGAGGGTCCTGGGGCTCAGTCGATAGCCGTGGGGCAAGGTCAGCGTCGGGTAGCCCCACATCATTCCCCAGACGCCTCCTGTGGCAGCGCAAGAGCCATCAGGGCGCTGGCCGCCACCAGAGCGGCCGAGATCCACAGACAGGCGGCCAGGCCATACACCTGGTACACCCAACCGGAGAGTAGTGTGCCGGCGAGGCGGCCCATGGCGTTGGCCATGTAATAGAAGCCCACGTCCATGGAGACGCCATCGGCGCGGGCATAGTGCACGATCAGGTAGCTGTGCCAGCTGGAGTTGACGGCGAAGAGCACGCCGAAGGCCAAAAGCCCCGTCACCAACCAGCCCACTTCGGCCAGGGGCAGCAGGGCCAGCAGCGCTGGCAAGCCGGCCAGGGCCAACGCCCAGAACACGGTGACGGCCCGCGCCCCGCCCTTGACCAGGCCGGTGAGGCGCGGCGCCTGGGTCTGCACCCCACCATAGCCGATCACCCAGATAGCCAGCAGGCCGCCCACCGTCCAATGGCTCCAGCCGTGCTGGTCGTAGAGGAACACCGGCAACGCCACCACGAACCACACGTCCCGGGAGGCGAACAGGCATAGCCGCGCCGCCGAGAGCACGTTGATGGCCCGGGACTTGGAGAACACCTCGGTGAACTTGGGCTTGCGCTTCTGGCGACCCAGGTCAGCCTTGAGCCTTATCAGCGACAGCGTCAACACCGCGACGAGCATCAATGCCATGGCGATGACCGCACCGCGGAAGCCGATCAGAGTCAGCAGCAGGCCGCCGAGGAAGAAACCGGCCCCCTTCAGCGCGTTCTTGGAACCGGTGAGGATCGCTACCCAGCGGTAGAGGGCACTGCCGGCACTAGGGCTGTCCTTGGGCACCAGCACCTTGACCGCGCTCTTGGCGCTCATCTTGTTGAGGTCCTTGGCGATGCCCGAGAGCGCTTGGGCGGCCATCACCCAGGGCACGGTTAGCGCCGCGGCGGGCACCATCAGCATGACCAGCGCGACGATCTGCAGGCCGAGGCCCACGTTCATGGTGCGGTTGAGGCCCAGGCGTGCCCCCAGCCAGCCCCCCACCAGGTTGGTGACTACGCCGAAGGCCTCGTAGAAGAGGAACAGCAGCGCCACCTCCAGCGGTGAGTAGCCCAACTGATGGAAGTAGAGCACCACCAACATGCGCAGGGCACCGTCGGTGAGGGTGAAGGCCCAGTAGTTGCCGGTGATCAGCAGGTACTGGCGCACCTCGAAGGGCAGCCCCTTCAAGCGGATCCCGAGCTTCCCTGCCTCAGACATGGCCCACCTGCTCACTCCCCACCTTCATCGCCAGCTCGGCGGTCCGGTTGGCGTAGCCCCACTCGTTGTCATACCAGGCGTAGAGCTTGAGCTGGGTGCCGTTGACCACCATGGTCGAAAGCGCGTCGATGATCGAGCTGCGCGGATCGGTACGGTAGTCGATGGAGACCAGCGGGCGCTCCTCGTAGCCCAGGATGCCGGCTAGCGGGCCCTCGGCGGCGGCCTTCAGAGCAGCATTGACCTCGTCCACCGTCACCTCGCGTTCGAGTTCGAAGACCATGTCGGTGAGCGAGGCGTTGGCCAGGGGCACCCGCACGGCGTGGCCGTTCAGCTTGCCCTCGAGCTCGGGAAAGATGGCGGTGATCGCCTTGGCCGAGCCGGTGGTGGTGGGAATCAGGCTCATGCCGCAGGCACGGGCTCGGCGCAAGTCCTTGTGGGGGGCGTCGAGGATGGTCTCGGTATTGGTGATATCGTGGACGGTGGTCATGGAGCCGTGGCGGATGCCATAGGTCTCGTGGATAACCTTGACCACCGGCGCCAGGCAGTTGGTGGTGCAGCTCGCCGCGGTGACGATGCGGTGTGTCTCAGGATCGTAGCGGTCGTCATTGACCCCCATCACCACGTTCAGCACGCCCTCTTCCTTCACCGGCGCGCTTACCACCACCCGACCGACGCCCTGGTCCAGGTAGGCCTGCAGTTTCTCGCGGGTCTTGATCTTGCCCGAACACTCGATGACAACGTCGCAGCCCGACCAGTCGCTGTCGGCCGTGGCGACCTTGGAGGTAAAAGCCAGGCGCCGACCGTCGATGAGGATGTCCGCCTCGGTGGCGTCGATTCCCTTTCCCGGTGCCCAGTGGCCATGCACCGAGTCGAACTCCAGCAGGTGGGCGAAGGTGGCAGCGTCACCGCCCGGATCGTTGATCAAGCCGATCTCGACCTCGCCCGATTCGACGGAGCGCCAGAGGCTGCGCAGCGTCAATCTGCCAATGCGTCCGAAGCCATTGATACCAATACGCAGAGTCATAGTTACCTCGCTTTGAATTTAGTCGTGGGTCTCGATGGATCGAGGTTCAGCGCTCGATGTCGTCGCGCTCCTGGATCTCCAGCCAGAGCAATAGCCGATGACGGATTTCGGCCAGCGCCTGCTCGTAGGCATCCCACCGCTCGATAAGGCGAGGATCGCGGATATCCCAGTAGAGATACTCATCACTGCTGCCCTGCCAGTCACGGCATGCCTGCTGGGCCTTGTCACAAAGCACGATCACCGAATCGAAATGCTCACCGGCGAAATCGCCCAGGGACTTGCTGGCGAGCCCCTGAGTGTCGATACCTAGCTTGCTCAAGGTAGCCAAGGTGATCTCATGGGGGCGATCCGGCTCGGAACCAGCGCTGAACGCCTCAAAGCGGTCTCCCGCCAGGTGACGTAACAGGGCTTCGCCCATCAGGGACCTGGCCGAGTTGGCATTGCACAGGAACAGAACACGTCGCAGTCTCATCAGTTGACCCTCATTGATGCGGGCTTGCATATGTGCGGATAGAAAGATGTTGCGTGCTGCTAGGACGTTCTACGCTTCTACCTTGAGTGAACGACTTGACACGCCCCCAATAATTCCATAATTTTGGAAATATGGAAACATCAAACGTAATCGAGAGCTTTTCCGCTCTTGCCCAGGAGACACGCCTGGCGGTCTTTCGCCTGCTGGTACGCCAGGAACCGGATGGGCTCGCCGCCGGCGAGCTCGCACGGCAGCTATCGGTGCCCCATGCCACGATGTCGGCGCACCTGTCTGTGCTGTCGCGGGCAGGTCTGGTGGTATCCCGTCGTCAGGGGCGCTCGATCATCTATCGGGCGAATCTAAACCACATGCAGGAAGCCATCCGCTTCCTGGTGCGCGACTGCTGCGCGGGGCATCCGGAGGTGTGTGGCCCCTTAGCGGAGTCCCTGATCGGTTACACTCCGAATCAAGATAAGGAATGAAACAGTATGCTTCCCCAGATCTATCACAACCCGAACTGCGGCACATCACGCAATACCTTGGCGATGATGAGGGCCTCTGGTGAACCTCCCGAGATCATCGAATATCTCAATACGCCCCCAAGCCGGGAACGCATCGTGGAGCTGCTGGCGAAGATGGGTATCTGCCCTCGGGATCTACTGCGGCGCAAGGGAACCCCCTACGAGGCATTGGGGCTGGACGACCCGGCGTTGACGGATGATCAGCTGATCGATGCCATGCTGGCGGAACCGATTCTGATCAATCGACCGATCGTGGTGACACTGAAGGGTGCCAGGCTATGCCGACCATCGGAGACGGTGCTGGATCTCCTTGACCACCCAGTAGCGCACTTCATCAAGGAAGATGGTGAAGTCATCCATTACCCAGGAATCGCGCCATGAAAGACATCAAGATGCCGGCAGACCTCCCCAATATTGATCCTTCCCAGTTGCGTTCCATCGACACGACACTGTTGGCAGGCCCCGAGGCCCCCCAGCATGCGCCACGTATTTTGGTGCTCTACGGATCCCTGCGAGAACGATCCTACTCACGTTTCGTTGCCGAGGAAGCCGGGCGACTGCTGCGTTGGTTCGGATGCGAGGTGCGGACTTACAACCCTAGCGGCCTGCCCTTGCCGGATGATGCGGGGGCTGACCACCCCAAGGTTCAGGAGTTACGCGAGTTGGCCGAGTGGTCGGAAGGCATGCTGTGGGTCAGTCCCGAACGCCATGGTGCCATGACGGCCATCATGAAGGCCCAGATCGACTGGATTCCGTTGTCACTAGGCGGCATTCGTCCCACTCAGGGGAAGACCCTGGCCGTGATACAGGTATCAGGCGGGAGCCAGAGCTTTAACGCGGTTAACCAAATGCGCATCCTCGGTCGTTGGATGCGCATGGTGACGATCCCCAATCAGTCTTCGGTACCGAAAGCTTTCAATGAATTCGACGAAGATGGCCGCATGAAGCCCTCTCCTCTGTACCTCCGCATAGTGGATGTTTGCGAGGAACTGACCAAGTTCACCCTGATGATCCGAGGACGAAGCGACTACTTGACAGACCGCTACTCTGAGCGAGTGGAAAGCGCGGAAGACGTTTCTCGGCGCGTGAATCAATGTGCCATCTGATAGGAGTCACACCATGACCGCACTCCAAGAATCCCAAGCCCCAAGCGCCACCGAGGGCATGGGTCGTTTCGAGCGTTATCTTTCGGTATGGGTGGCGATGGCCATCGTCGCCGGCGTACTGCTGGGCCAGTTCGCCCCGGCGGTGCCCGAAACCCTCTCGCGCTTCGAAGTCGCCCAGGTGTCGATCCCAGTAGCCATCCTCATCTGGGCGATGATCTTCCCGATGATGGCGCAGATCGACTTTACCGCTGTGCTCGGTGTGCGCCGCCAGCCCAAGGGGCTTGTCATCACTACCACGGTGAACTGGCTGATCAAGCCCTTCACCATGTTCGCCATCGCCTGGTTTTTCCTGATGGTGCTGTTCAGGCCCTTCATTCCCGAAGAGCTGGCCAGCCAGTACCTTGCCGGTGCCATCCTGCTGGGGACCGCGCCATGTACCGCTATGGTCTTCGTGTGGAGTTACCTGACCCGCGGCGATGCTGCTTACACTCTTGTCCAGGTGGCGGTCAACGACCTGATCATGCTGTTCGCCTTCGCCCCCATCGTGATCCTGCTGCTCGGCGTGTCGAACATCCAGGTACCCTACGACACGGTGGCGCTGTCGGTGGTGCTCTACATCGTCATCCCGCTGGCCGCCGGTTACCTGACCCGGCGCACCCTGATCGCCCGTCGCGGCATCGAGTGGTACGACAACGTCTTCATGAAAAAGGTAGGACCGATCACGCCCATCGGCCTGATTATCACCCTGGTGCTGTTATTCGCCTTCCAGGGCGATGTCATACTCAACAACCCGCTGCACATCGTGCTGATCGCCATCCCGCTGATCATCCAGACCTTCCTGATCTTCTTCATTGCCTACGGCTGGGCCAAGGCGTGGAAAGTGCCCCACAATGTCGCCGCCCCGGGAGCGATGATCGGTGCCAGCAACTTCTTCGAGCTAGCCGTGGCCGCCGCCATTGCCCTGTTCGGCCTGCAGTCCGGCGCGGCGCTGGCCACTGTGGTCGGGGTGCTGGTGGAGGTGCCAATCATGCTCATGCTGGTCAGAATCGCCAACAACACACGGGACAGGTTCCCCGAATAATAAAATCGGCCCGTGTTCCTGTAACACGGGCCTCAATGCGTGATCTGAAAGTCAACGCCTAGCCGAGAAGCTACGTGATCAGGGTAGCCTGGCGAGCCATCACCCAGCGTAGTCCCTCTTGTCCTGGCCAATTCCACAGCTTCCCGAGCATGAACCAGGTAGTCCGGTTCTCCTTCGCTTTATCAACGGCGGCCAAGTAAGCGGCTATGGCTTCAAGTGTGGTTATGTAGGGCCTATCAACCAGTTAATCCGTTGTGAGTTTTGCTTGTCGCCCACCTTTCAATTTCGCATAGCAACCAGATAATCCGGATACCCCGTTTTTTCTCCCGAAAGAATACGAGACAAGCCATGTCCTCCAAGGCCATAACTCACCAACCAGAAGGACTCACAGGCCATAAAGGTTAA
Source organism: Carnimonas nigrificans ATCC BAA-78 (assembly GCF_000526695.1). Classification (GTDB taxonomy): domain Bacteria; phylum Pseudomonadota; class Gammaproteobacteria; order Pseudomonadales; family Halomonadaceae; genus Carnimonas; species Carnimonas nigrificans. Next base: position 77,817 of record NZ_JAGO01000017.1, on the reverse strand, counting down.
AATGAGAATGGCATATTGAGGGACTACCTCTGCATTGAGAGTGATGAACTGAGGAAAAAACGCCACTGTAAACAGCAGCAGCTTTGGATTGCTAATTCCGACGAAGAAACCACCTCGGTATAGCTGGAGCCGTGATAAGCCAGCCCTTGAAGTAATCTCTTCTGCTTCAGGGTCTGTTGCTGAATGATCTTTTCTGGCGCGCCATGCAGCGATCCCGAGATAGATGAGATAACCAGCCCCCAGGTATTTGATGACCTCAAACAAACCTGGAATTGCAGACAAGAGTGCTCCCATTCCTGCCGCAGATATTATTAGCACAACAAAAAGGGCTGTAAGACACCCAGCCATGGCGGATATGCTGCGCCGAAGCCCCCAGTGTACGCTGCGTGACAATACATGCAGCATGTTTGGCCCTGGGGTTGCGCTCAAGAGAAAAACGGTAATCGCAAATATCCACCATGTATGTATTGTCATGACTCCCTCCCTATCATTTTTTATCCCCTATATAATATGAATCACTTGCAATATAATTATGCCCAAGCGGCCTTATCGTAAATTCCTGCATCAATTAGCAGTTATCTATTCTCTTCCTAATAATAGTCTGGACAAACGCATCATCCCGGAACCCAAAGGTCATCACATTACTCCAGCGCCAATAGTGTCACCAGAGACACATACCACAGTAGTGCTAATATCGAGTGAATGGCGACGGGCATATCTGATGCTTTCTGCCGCGTGCGCTTGATGCTGGTAATCACGCCCGACGCAACCACAATCAGGGCTAATATCAGTGCTGCCCATAAACCATGCTTGCCTGCCCAGGCGATACTGCCCAGTATCACCAATCCCGCGACCACGAAGCCGCCATGCGCCATTTTCAACAGTCTGGAGGGTGGTCGATTCATTACTGCTGAAATCGCCAATATCACGCCGAACAGAGTGGCTGCCGAGAAGAGTAGCCATAGCCAGGTTGTCATGCTTATTCCCCTATAAAAAATAGGGACAATATGCCCGCAACCGGATGTTTAGGCAAGGCAGCCTGCCCTTGTTCGTCTTAAACACGGCCTTGGGAAAAGCAGCGATGAGAAGGTATCGAATCAGAAGGCGGCACTGCATTGGCATACAAAACGCTGCCCTCTCCGTATCTTCGCCGCAAAAGTGAGCAGCACAACACAGCGAGACGGTGCGAGATAACCGCCCCGCCTGCTTTTCACTTCACACATCCGTGTGGCGTTATGGCTTCCACTAGCCGCTGCTGGATATATACCCGCTATCCTGGCATTTCCAGATAAAGATTAACGCGCTGGCTACTCATGAATAAGCGACACGGCATCCAGCTGCGCCAGCACAAACGCATAGGATTCAGCCAGCTCTTCATAGCGCTTGAAGCGCCCTGACTTGCCGCCGTGTCCTGCTTCCATATTGGTGCGGAATACCAGCGGTCGCTTGCCGGTGTTCATGTCACGCAATTTTGCGACCCATTTGGCAGGCTCCCAATACTGCACCTGAGAATCCCACAGGCCGGTACCGATATAGAGCGCCGGATACGCTTGCGCGCTCACGTTGTCATAGGGCGAGTAACTCAACATATAGTCATAGTAGGCTGGCTGCTCAGGGTTGCCCCACTCGTGATATTCATTGGTCGTCAGCGGAATGGTCGGGTCGAGCATGGTCGTCACGATGTCCACAAACGGCACCTGTGCTTCCATGACGCGATAGAGCTCGGGTGCCTGGTTGGCGACCGTGCCCATCAGAAGGCCACCGGCGCTTCCCCCTGCCGCCGCGACACGCTCAGCACTCGCGTAGCCCTGCCTGACCAAATCACGCGTAATATCAATAAAGTCATTGAAGGTATTCTGCTTGTTGAGCAGCCGCCCTGCGTCGTACCACTGACGGCCCAGCTCTGCGCCGCCGCGTACATGCGCAATCGCAAATACCACGCCACGGTCGAGCAGGCTGATACGTGTTGACGAGAAGCCAGGGTCCATCGGCATGCCGTAGCTGCCATAGCCGTACTGATACAGCGCCGCGCTGCCATCCTTCACAAAGCCTTTGCGATAGACCAGCGATACCGGCACTTCGGTGCCATCGCGAACGGTAATCCATAGGCGTTCGGTGTGATAATTGTCGGGAGTGTAGCCTGCGACGTGCTGCTGCTTGAGCTGCCGCCGCTCGCCACTCACGAGATCCAGCTCATAGACGGTGGAAGGTGTCGTCAGCGAGGTATAGCCATAACGCAGCAGTGTTGACTCAGGTTCAGGGTTGGCCGCCAGCCCCATCGAATAGGCCGGTTCGTCGGCAGAGACATAGCGCTGCTCACCGTCATCGAATAACAGGCGCAACCGTTCAAGGCCATTGGATCGCTCCGCGATAGCCATAAAGCCATCGAACAGCTCTACGTCTTCAATGACCACTTCCGGATCGTAATCGAGCAACGTCTGCCATTCGCTGCGCGACGTGCAGGCAGAGGGCGCACTCATTAGCTTGAAATTGTCAGCGCCGTCGGCATTGGTCGAAATTACCCAGCGCCCTGCGTAGTGATCAGCGTCATAACGCAGCCCCTCCTCGCGCGGTGCCAAGGGTTGCAGCTCCGTGGGATGATCGGCTGAGGTGTAGCGCATTTCAGTGGTATCGGTGCTGAAATGCACCAGCGTGATAAAGCGCTCATCGCGGGTTTTGCTCAGGCCGAGATAAAAGCTGTTGTCGTGCTCTTCATAGATCACCTGATCTTCCGCAGCGGCACTACCCAGTACGTGCTTCTTGACACGTTTGGTCAGCAGCGTGTCAGGATCGTTTTCGATATACAAAAAGGTGCGGCTATCGTTGGCCCATACGATATAACCCGATACGCCAGCAATGCCGGTGTCGATCACCTCATCAGTGCCGACTTCCTTGACCTTGATTCGGAACTGGCGCCGCCCGCTATCGTCTTCGGCCCACGCAATCAGCCGGGTATCGGGGCTAATGGCCGCCGCGCCCAGGCTGAAAAATTCCTTGCCTTCCGCCAACTGATTTTGATCGAGCAATATCTGTTCGTGGGAGAAATCCTGTTCGGCATGGGCCGCCATCAGCACCTGAGCGCTGAGTCCATCGCTATCACGGCGGCGCGCCATCAGCGGGTAATCCTGCCCCTTGATGAAGCGGCTGTAGTACCACCAACCGCGCTTGCGATATGGTACCGATGACTCTTCCTGATTGATGCGCGCCACCAGCTCTTCGTAAAGGGTGTCACGGAAGGAGCTGAGAGGCGCCAATAGCTGGTCGGCGTAGTCATTTTCCTGATTGAGATAGTCGATGATGGCCGGAGCCTTGCGCTCGTCGTCACGCATCCAGTAATACACATCGTCGCGGCTCGCTCCAAAGGGAGCCGTTACGGTATGGGAGTGCTGCTTGGCATCGGGGGCCGTCAGCGGCTGTTCGCTTGAAGAGGAAGAAGTCATCGTACCTACCTGTAAAAGAAAGCCCGGCACCTGACAGGCACCGGGCTATATGATGTGGCAACACCTGAACGCGTTATTGGCGCTCGATAGTGGCACGTTCGTTCAGGAGATCCAAGAGCCCCTTGGAGACAGAATTCCCCTGTGCATCACGAATCGTATTAGCGACCTTGCCTTCATCACCCTTGCCACTTTGAGTACCGACGCTGGCAAGATCGAGCACTGCAACCCGGTTGCCGCCAAGCTCAGCAATACCAAAGCTATGGTTGCCCTGCTCGGGACGCGGCAGCGCGAAGACGCGATTGATGATGGCGCTGTCAGGGGTATCAGCATCACGGCTTACCTGAGAAGCCGAACGCCAGCCAAGCGTTACCTGCTCACCCTGCTTGAGTGACGCGACGCGCTGTTGAGCCAGTTCGTTCAGCGCGGTGCGTGTCTTCTCGGCGATCACCGCCTGACGCACCTGATCCTCGACCTGATCAAACGGTAGCTGCTGCTGCTCACGATGCTGATTAACATGCAGCACCAGGCGACGATCATTGCCCAGATCGAGCACATCACTGTTGTAACCGTTATTCAGCACATCGCTGGCAAATGCAGCATCGAGCACGCCCGGCTCACTCAGCACGCCTTCAACGCTATCGCTCTCTTTCGATACCCAATCGCTATGCTGAAGCGGCAGGTTCATGTCCTGGGCAACACCATCAAGATTGTCAGCCGAGAAGCTCTTGTCGCCAAGCTCTTCAACGGCGCTATCGAATGCGCTGTTCACCTTCTGCAGCTGCAAGCGCTCGGTAATCTGCGGTTTCAGCTCATCAAAGGAAGGCATGTCGATACCGGTCACCTTGACCAGATGCAGCGCACCATCAAATTCAAACGGCTTCGATACCTCTCCCTCGTCAAGCCCGGCCACGGTGCTATCAAAAGGCTCGCCAAAGATGCCGGACGTAACGTTACCCAGATCACCACCGTTGCTGGCCGATGCCTTATCGTCAGAGAACTGACGCGCTACGCTGGCAAATGAGGCGCCGTTATCGAGCTGCTGCTGCACCTGCTGCATGCGCTCCTTGGCCTGCTGCGTGTCATCTTCGGAGATCACGATATCAGAAACCTGACGGGCAGCATCCTTGGCCTGGTTAGCGTACTCGGCACGCAGGTCGCTATCGCTTACGCTCACGTTTTTGGCAAGTGCGCTTTTATCGAGCACCAGATAATCAAGCCTGGCCTGCTCTGGACGCACATACTGTTCCTTGTGCTGATCGTAGTAGTGATGCAGCTCCTCATCGCTGGCCTCTACCGGCGCAGTAAGGTTGCTGCTATCAAGCACTGCGTAGCGGAAATCACGCGTTTCATTGCTCAGCGCGGTAATCCTTTCACGCTCGGCACTGGTAGCGAAGCTGCCCAGCACCAGACCGTTTTGTAGCTGGCGAGTGGTGAGATCACGTTTCAGATAGTCACGGAAGGTGTCGGGGGTATAGCCAATCTGGCGCAGCCTTTCGACAAACTGCTGGGTCGAGAACTTGCCGTCCCCTGATTTGAACTGAGGCAGATTAAGAATCAGCTGATCGACCTGATTATCGGAGACCGTCATGCCGCCCTTGGTGGCGTACTGGTCAAGCAGCTTCTGCTGAATCAACTGATCAAGGATTTGACCGCGTGCCTGCTCCTGCCTTTCCGGCGGCAGATTGCCCGACTGCGCCAGGCGCATGACTTGTTCATCAAGGGATTGGCGGCTGATCCCATCCCCATTAACGGTTGCCACGTCATTTTTCGACGAGCCACCGGAAAACAAGCTGCCCAGATTCTCAAGGCCAAACAGCGCAAACACGACCACGATTACGCCAATCACTACCCTGGAGATCCAGCCGGAAGAATGTTCCCTGATTTGTTGCAGCATTGAAACCTCGGTTGATCACAAACGGTCTTGGATGGCGCCGCATTATACCTTTTACAGGCATCGGCACGCCATGCGCGAGGAGGCTGGTATAGCGAGCAAATGCACGTATTTTTACCTGCCGAATGCTGAAAGCGCTACGCCAGCCCTGCCTTGCGCGCAAACAAAAGGCGCATCCGGTGATGCGCCTTTTGTTCGATAACGGGATGACTTACCGGTGCACCGCACCTGAACTTAGCCAACCTAACCTTTATCAACGCTTCAGAACATACGTCTTAGTTGACGGAGTCCTTAAGCGCTTTACCAGCCTTGAAGCTCGGCACTTTAGCCGCAGCAATCTCGATCGGTTTGCCAGTCTGGGGGTTACGACCAGTACGTGCAGCGCGTTCCTTGAGGCTGAAAGTACCGAAGCCCACCAGAGCAACAGAGTCGCCTTTCTTGAGGCTGTCAGTGACAGAATCGATCAACGCGTCGAGTGCACGAGTAGCTGCCGCTTTAGGAATGTCGGCAGAAGCCGCGATGGCTTCGATCAGTTCAGATTTATTCACTATTCACCCCTTGGGTTAACAAATAAGTACCATGCGTATGCGCGGTGACCAATGCACAATATGATATTGCATCGACCGCCATTGTATAGCAACGCGCCTAAATTCGGTCAAGTAAATTGAGTGCTGAAACCGCGCCATTACTGAATAAATCGAGTTTTATGGCGCGAAAACGGAATTAATGGGTGCTTGCCGATGAGGGCTGGGCGGCGACCGATTCGCTGGGCGCACTTTCAGCCTTGGCATCATGCTGGCGCTCGCCCAGGGCAACTTCAAGTACCTGGTCGATCCATTTGACCGGACGAATGTCGAGGGCATCCTTGATGGCATCGGGCACTTCCTTGAGATCACGCTGGTTCTCTTCAGGAATCAGCACGATCTTGATGCCGCCACGGCGCGCCGCCAACAGCTTCTCTTTCAAGCCGCCAATCGGCATCACCTCACCGCGCAGGTTGACCTCACCGGTCATCGCCACGTCAGCACGCACACCGCGCCCAGTATAGGCAGATACCATCGCTGTGACCATGCCAATACCGGCACTGGGGCCATCCTTGGGTGTCGCACCTTCAGGAACGTGAATATGCAGATCCTGTTTTTCAAAGCATTCAGGATCAATCGCCAACGCCTCGGCGCGCGAACGCACTACCGTATAGGCGGCGCTGACCGACTCCTTCATCACATCGCCCAGCGAACCGGTTTTTTCAATGCGTCCTTTGCCGGGAGACGTGACAGATTCGATGTAAAGCAGCTCACCGCCCACCGATGTCCAGGCAAGCCCGGTAACACGCCCGACCTGATCCTCGGTATCTGCCAGGCCAAAGCTGTAACGCCGCACGCCGGCATAACGCTCGATATCAGCAGCTCCCAGCGCCAGCGGTTCAGCCGTGCTTTTGCTACGCTCCTGCTCGACACGCTCACGCACCACCTTGCGCGCTACCTTGGCAATCTGCCGCTCCAGCTCGCGCACGCCCGCTTCACGCGAATAGTAGCGAATCAGCTCCAGCAGCGCAGGCTCATCAAGGGTTAGCTCATCTTTCTTAAGGCCGTTGGCCTCCAACTGCTTGGGCAGCAGATAACGCTTGGCGATTCCCAGCTTTTCATCTTCGGTGTAGCCCGGCAGCCGAATGATCTCCATACGATCCAGCAGCGGCTCAGGAATGTTCATCGAGTTGGCAGTACAGATGAACATTACATCCGACAGATCGTAATCAAGTTCAAGGTAGTGATCGTTGAAGGTACTGTTCTGCTCAGGATCAAGCACCTCAAGCAGCGCCGAAGAGGGATCGCCGCGATGATCCTGCCCCAGCTTGTCAATTTCATCGAGCAGGAACAGAGGGTTTTTCACTCCGGTCTTGGCCATGCGCTGCACCAGCTTGCCCGGCATTGAGCCGATGTAGGTGCGGCGATGCCCACGAATCTCGGATTCATCACGAACGCCGCCCAACGCCAGACGGGTATAGTTCCGGTTGGTGGCACGCGCAATCGACTGCCCCAGGGAGGTTTTGCCCACCCCGGGCGGCCCCACCAGGCACAGTACCGGCCCCTTGAGCTTTTTGACGCGCTTCTGCACCGCCAGATACTCAAGAATGCGCTCTTTCACTTCCTCAAGACCGTAGTGATCTTCATCGAGAATGCGCGCGGCCCGCTCGATATCATGCTTGATGCGGGTGCGTTTTTTCCACGGCACGCTCAGCACCCAGTCGAGATAGGTTCTCACGACAGTAGCCTCGGCCGAGTTCTGCGCCATCATCTTGAGCTTGTTAAGCTCCTGACGCGCCTTCTCTTCGGCTTCCCTGGGCATACCGCTGTCAGCGATGCTTTTTTCGTACTGCTCGATCTCGTTGGGAACGTCGTCAAGTTCGCCCATTTCCTTCTGAATGGCCTTCATCTGCTCATTCAGATAGTACTCGCGCTGCGACTTCTCCATCTGCTCCTTGACCCGAGAGCGGATGCGCTTTTCGACCTGCAACAGGTCGATTTCAGCTTCGATCAGCGCCAGCATATGCTCGATGCGCTCACGCACCTTATCCAGCTCCAGCAACTGCTGCTTGTCACCAATCGCCAGCGACAGGTGGGCACTGATGGTATCGACCAGCTTGCTGGGATCATCAATGCCCTTCAGCGACGAGAGCACTTCACTGGGCACTTTCTTGGAGAGCTTGGCGTACTGCTCGAACTGCTCAAGCAGCACACGAACCAGCGCTTCACGCTCACGCTCATTAAGCGGCTGGCTATCGCGCACAGCGACCTCGGCGCGCACCATCTGGTCATCTTCTTCGAGTGCGACCAGATCAGCACGCTGCTGCCCTTCGATCAGCACCTTGACGGTGCCATCCGGCAGTTTCAATAGCTGCATGATTTCTGCCACGGTACCCATCCGAAACAGATCATCATGCTCCGGTTCGTTCTGGGTCGCCTCACGCTGGGCAACCAGCATCACGCGCTTGTCAGACGCCATGGCAGCTTCAAGGGCGTTGATCGACTTCTCGCGCCCGACAAACAGTGGGATCACCATCTGGGGGTACACCACCACGTCACGCAATGGCAACAATGGAAGATGTTGCGTTTGTTCGGTGGAACTTGCCATCCAGACTTTCCTCTTGCTTGAAATCAGGGTGTTCGCAAGCGGCTGGAACACCATCGTTGCCCTCTTGGATGAGGGCACAATCACGAAATGCAACCCCGTACCGGCATTGCTCGGCAGGCTATAACGAACAAGGGGCCCGAAGGCCCCTTGCGCGATAACCGCTGCTGCTCACTCCATGCCAGTGCCTACAGCATGGAGATTGAGTCAGCGGTGATTAGCCGTCCTTGTTAGCGGTACGCTTGAGCGTCTCGTCATCCTGCGAGTAAATGATGATCGGCTCGCTGGTACCGGCGATCACATTCTCGTCGATCACTACCTTCGAGACATTGCTCTGCGAAGGAATGTCGTACATGGTGTCGAGCAGCACCGCCTCAAGAATGGAGCGCAGACCGCGCGCACCGGCACGGCGCTCCATGGCCTTGTGAGCCACTGCCTTGAGCGCTTCCTTGCGGAAATCGAGTTCGACGTTCTCCATTTCGAAGAGACGTTCGTACTGGCGTATCAGCGAGTTTTTCGGCTCGGTCAGAATCTGTACCAGTGCATCTTCGTCAAGCTCATTGAGCGTAGCGACCACCGGCAAACGCCCTACGAATTCAGGGATCAGCCCGAACTTGACCAGATCGTCCGGCTCAACATCGGCCAGGGTTTCGCCCACGCCCTTCTGATCAGCCTTGCTGGTGACAGTAGCGCCAAAGCCAATGCCGCCCTTCTCCGAGCGATCGCGGATCACCTTGTCAAGACCGGCAAAAGCACCGCCAACAATAAACAGGATATTGCTGGTATCCACCTGCAAAAATTCCTGCTGCGGATGCTTGCGTCCACCCTGCGGCGGCACCGAAGCGGTAGTGCCTTCGATCATTTTCAGCAGCGCCTGCTGCACGCCTTCACCGGAAACATCGCGGGTGATCGAAGGGTTCTCCGACTTGCGGGTAATCTTGTCGATCTCATCAATATAGACGATACCGCGCTGCGCCTTCTCGACATCGTAATCGCACGATTGCAGCAGCTTCTGGATGATGTTTTCAACGTCTTCACCGACATAGCCTGCTTCGGTCAGAGTCGTCGCATCGGCAATCGTAAACGGTACGTTCAGAAGACGCGCCATGGTCTGCGCCAATAGCGTTTTACCGCTACCGGTAGGGCCAATCAGCAGGATGTTGCTTTTACCCAGCTCAACATCGCCGTTGCCCATTTTGAGACGCTTGTAGTGATTGTAAACCGCCACTGACAGCACGGTTTTGGCACGTTCCTGCCCAATCACGTAATCATCGAGTGTTCCGCTAATCTCATGAGGCGTCGGCAGGCGTTCCTGCCCTTCTTCCTGAGATTCAGCTTCGAGCACTTCCTCACGAATAATGTCGTTACAGAGGTCTACGCACTCGTCACATATATAGACGGACGGGCCTGCGATCAGCTTGCGTACTTCGTTTTGGTTCTTGCCGCAAAACGAGCAGTACAAAAGCTTGCCACTTTCGTCCTTATCTTTGCCGTCTGCCATACGAGTACCTCTTTTCAATGCGATGGTGTCAAACACCACCGCTCTTACGGAATCAAGCTTCGGGTGCCTGCTCGCACCCGAAAAACGGAATCAGGCTTGCGGGCGGCGATCCAGCACAGCGTCAATCAGGCCGTAATCCGCCGCACTTTGCGCATTCATGAAGTTGTCGCGATCGGTATCGCGCTCAATCTTCTCAAGCGGCTGCCCAGTGTGATGCGCCATCACGCGGTTCAGCTCCTCGCGAATCTTGAGGATCTCCTGCGTGTGAATCTCGATATCACTGGCTGGCCCCTGGAAACCGCCCAGCGGCTGATGAATCATGACCCGCGAGTGCGGCAGCGCAAAACGCTTGCCTGCTGCACCACCTGCCAGCAGCAGCGCGCCCATGCTCGCCGCCTGGCCGATGCACAGGGTAGAAACGTCCGGCTTGATGAACTGCATGGTGTCGTAAATGGACATCCCTGCCGTTACCGAGCCACCGGGAGAATTGATGTAAAGATGGATATCCTTGTCAGGATTTTCAGACTCCAGGAAGAGCAACTGTGCCACTACCAGATTGGCAGTGTAGTCCTCGACCGGCCCTACCAGAAAGATAACGCGCTCTTTAAGCAGTCGGGAGTAAATGTCGTAAGAGCGTTCGCCTCGTGCGCTCTGCTCCACCACCATGGGGACCAGTCCACCGGCACTACTAATATCAAACTCGCTGCGCATCGTGACCCTGCCCTTAAATCCTGTAGAACCAAACTGCTGCATTGACAGTCGGACACGCCGCTGTCAGTCGGCACCAGTCATCAATGTAAACACAATATCCGGCGCACGTCATTTCATCGCGCCAGTAGCGGTGCCCTATTCCTTAAACAGTTGCGGCCCGACCGAAGCCGAGCCGCACTATTGGCTGCCTGCGGCGCTCAGCACCGCATTGCAGAGAGGAACGCCTTAGCTGTTTTCCTCATCCTTGGCTTCAGCTGACTCGGATGCCTCTTCGCTTTCGGCAGCCGGATTAGCCTGAGCGGCAGCCAGTGCGTCCTGATAAGACATTTCCTTATCAGAAACATTGGCGCTTTCAGCCAGTTTTTCAACCGCCTTATTTTCAAGAACAGCGGATTTGAGCTGATTTTTCATCTGCTCGTTGTTCAGATACTGTTCGACAACCTGCTCGGGCTGCTGATACTGCTGGGCAATTTTCTCACCGAAGCCGCGCAGCTCTTCATCAGAAGCTTCAAGGCTATTGGCACTGACCACTTCTGCCAGCAGCAGCCCCACCTGCACGCGCGATTTGCCCTGCTCTTCAAACAGTTCGTTGGGCAGCTGGCTTACATCGAAGTCTTCACCCAGACCAAACTGCTGTGCAGCCTGACGCTTGAGCGCATCAATTTCCTGCTGGATCAGGCTTTTCGGCACTTCAATCGGGTTAGCCGATTTCAGCGCTTCGATCACCTGCTGCTTGACGCTGTTTTCAACAGCGGTATCAAGCTCGCGCTCCATGTTCTTGCGTACTTCTGCCTTGAATTCAGCGAGATCGCCGCTTTCAACGCCAAAGCGCTTGGTGAACTCGGCGTCGATTTCCGGCAGCGCCTGCTCCTTGACTTCATGAACCCTGGTTTTGAAGGTCGCTTCCTGACCTGCCAGATGCTCAGCCTGATAATCTTCAGGGAAAGTCACTTTGATCGTCGGCTCATCACCTGCACTGGCGCCTACCAGCTGGTCTTCAAAACCGGGGATAAAGCTGTTGGAACCCAGCACCAGCTCATGGCCTTCAGCCTTGCCGCCTTCGAACGGCTCGTCACCGAGGAACCCTTCAAAGTCGATTTTCACCTGATCGCCTTCGGCAGCCGCGCGCTCAGCAGTTGACCAGTCAGCCGCTTGCTTGCGCAGGCTTTCGATCATCTCATCTACGTCAGCATCGGTAATGGACGCCTTGGGACGTTCGATAGAGGTGCCTTCAATGCCTTTCAGCTCAATCTGCGGATAGACTTCGATGCTGGCAACAAACTCCAGATCCTTGCCCGGCTCGTTGACGGTCGGCTCGATTTCAGGGAAACCGGCAGGATTCAGGGACTCTTCGGAGAGCGCCTTGACGTAGTTCTCACGAATGATTTCGCTGACTGCTTCGTTACGCGCTTCTGCACCGAAACGACTGTGCAGTACCTTGGCAGGCACCTTGCCCGGGCGGAAGCCATTCATACGACGCCCCTGAAACTTTTTCAGTTGCGCATCTGCTGCTTGGTCAACCTGTGCGGCCGGTACCTGGATAGTCAGGCGGCGCCCGATTGTAGAAGTCGTTTCGACAGACACTTGCATGGATGATCCTCTACCCGCTGTGCGGGGCGTTACGTGTTGAGTTGCAGCGCCCTGCTTAACTTATGGAGACAGGCCGCAACGACTAAAAATGTAGTGCGCAGGTTAATGCGAAGGCGAAGATTCTAAGAATACCAGCGCATTAAGACAAGCGTTTGGCTCCCAGTCATCATGGGGCCAAGTGTCAGTGATTCAAGACCAATCAGCAAAAATTACGCTAGCTCGCTGACATTATTGGAGTTTTCCAGACCTGGCTGAATACAGAGTGACACTTTTCAGGCATAAAAAAAGCACCCTATCTGGGTGCCTTTACAAGACCGATGCTTCGATCTTTAACAATTCTGTCGGAATGGGGTGGATGAAGGGGATCGAACCCTCGACCACCGGAGCCACAATCCGGGGCTCTACCACTGAGCTACATCCACCATAACCGAAACTGGCATAATCAATATCGAAACATTCAACTATCAACGAGTATCAATTTGCCTTTTGCCCTAACATCAGAGCATTAACACCGAACACCCACTGCCAAATCAACTGACACATGGCGCGCCCAGCAGGACTCGAACCTGCAACCTACGGCTTAGAAGGCCGTTGCTCTATCCGGTTGAGCTATAGGCGCATAATACGGTCGAGTTCCAACACCGTCAACCCCAGAAAAGGAAAAATTCTTTCCAAATCAATAGGTTGGTCGGGGTAGAGGGATTCGAACCCCCGACATCCTGCTCCCAAAGCAGGCGCGCTACCAGACTGCGCTATACCCCGTTCCAAGCACCGTGTTTGATGATGCGATGCGCATTTTACTGTCTTTGCGGCGTGGGTCAAGCATAATTATCAATAGCTTGAACAAAATCTGCGTCAGCCGGATCACGTGCCCCGCCAAATCCTGCCCGCAGGCGCCATCAACAAGGGAAGGCAGCAGGAAAAACCGGCGCCTACGCCCTTCCCTCTATCCATGAAGCAGCCGAAATAGCAGAGAAGTACATAAAGAAGGAGCACAGCCCGCAAGCTCATAAGCTGCACCTTCCCGTCAAAAGCACACCCACGCGCCCCGAGACTGAAAGCCCCGCTCCACACCAACGGCGCTTTGACTAGCAGACGGGGCGTGCGACAATCGACGCCCAGATATCGACCATCCTTATCATTGCCAGAGGAAATGCCATCAATGGCCGCACAATTGATTGATGGAAAGACAGTTGCCCATCATGTCCGCGCCAAAGTAGCTGAAGCAACGGCCCAGCGTCAGCAGCAAGGGCTGGCTGCTCCCGGTCTTGCCGTAGTACTGGTGGGTGACAACCCCGCTTCGCAGATCTATGTGCGCAACAAGGAGCGCGCCTGTGCCGAGGCCGGGGTTCAGTCCTACAAGCATCAACTGCCTGCTGCTACCACCCAATCCCAGCTTGAAACGCTGATCGACGAGCTTAACCGCGATGCACGTATTGATGGCATCCTGGTGCAGCTCCCCCTCCCTGCCCACCTCGATGAAAATCCCATTCTAGAGCGTATTGCAGCGGACAAGGATGTCGATGGCTTCCATCCCTACAATCTTGGCCGCCTGGCACAGCGCCAGCCCGAGCTGCGCCCATGCACTCCCAAGGGCGTCATGACGCTGCTCGACTATTATCAGATCGCGGTACGTGGCGTTGATGCCACCATCGTCGGGGCCAGCAATATCGTTGGGCGGCCCATGGCGCTGGAGCTGCTGCTGGCTGGCGCCACTACGTCGGTGTGCCACCGCTTTACCAAGGATCTGGAAAGCTATGTAAGGCGTGCCGAGCTGCTGGTGGTGGGTGTGGGCATTCCCCATCTGATCAAGGGTGACTGGATTCGTGAAGGCGCAACCGTCATTGATGTAGGCATCAACCGACAGGAAGATGGCAGCCTGGTCGGTGATGTGGAGTTCGACAAGGCACGCGAGCGGGCCGCCTGGATCACGCCGGTGCCCGGCGGAGTTGGCCCGATGACTGTTGCTTCCCTGTTGGAAAATACCCTGACCGCCGCCATCTTGCATGATGCTCAACGCTGAACCTGGAGCGTCACAGGTAGCGTGAATCATGCGGGCGACGCCTGCCGGTTTTCACCTGCTCTTTTCATCGCACCTGCCGCAGCGGGTGCCCGACCAACGCTTAGGAGACCCCCATGAGCGAGAAACAGATGAATGTCGAAAGCTTCAACCTGGATCACACCAAGGTAAAAGCGCCTTATGTTCGCCTGGCCGGCGTCAAGGAAGGCATCCACGGCGACAAGATCTTCAAGTACGATCTGCGTATCAGCCAGCCAAACAAGGAGCACATGGAAATGCCTGCGCTCCACTCCCTTGAGCACCTTACGGCCGAGCTGGCGCGTAACCACACCGACAAGATTCTGGATATCGGCCCGATGGGCTGCCAAACCGGCTTCTATTGGTCGCTGATCAATCACGAAGACTATGACGATGTGCTCGATATTATCGAGAAGACATTGAAGGATGTCCTCGAAGCCGATGAGGTGCCGGCCTGCAATCCGACCCAGTGTGGCTGGGCCGCCAGCCATAGTCTGGAAGGCGCGAAAGAGCTGGCCCGTGATCTGCTGGCCAAGCGCGATGAGTGGGATCAGGTGTTCGCTTGATGAGCACACATAATGCCCAGCCCGAGTCGGTACAGGTTGCGCTTATTGGCGCAATGGCCCAGGAAGTCGAGGCGCTGCTCGCGCTGTTCGACACGCCTCCCGATACAACTGAAGTGGGCGGCTCGGTATTTCATCGCGGCACGCTCAAGGGCAAGCAGGTCGTGTTGCTGGAATCAGGCATCGGCAAGGTCAACGCCGCCGTCGCCACCGCCCTCGCCTTCCAGCGCTATGCGCCTGATGCCGTTATCAATATTGGTTCGGCAGGCGGTATGGGAGAAGGGCTTGCCATCGGCGATGTCGTCGTCTCGTCACAGGTGTTCCATCATGACGCCAACGTCACGGCATTCGGCTATGCGCCGGGCCAGATTCCCGGCATGCCGGCACGCTTCAGCGCCGATAGCGATCTGATCGCCCTCGCACGCAAGGCAATCGACGGCCTCGGCATTGCTGCTCATGAAGGCGCGATTGGCTCAGGCGATGTTTTCGTGGCGGGCAAGGAAGCAGTGACCTCACTGCGCCGCCGCTTCCCTGAGCTGATTGCTGCTGAAATGGAAGCCGCTGCCATTGCCCAAGCCTGTGAGCGCTTCGGCTGTCCCTTCGTTGTTACCCGCGCCATTTCGGATCTTCCCGAGAAAGAGGGCAATAACGTTGATTTCGAAACCTTCCTCGCAACGGCAGCCGCCAACTCTGCGAAGATGGTCGCTTCGATGCTGGAACAGCTCGACTAGCGTTATTGCTGAAGCGGAAGGTGCCATGATGCGCGTCTCTTTTGCTTCCTGACAGCAAAGAAAAAGGCCAGGTGCAGTTCATAGCTGCCCCTGGCCTTTTTATGGCGCCATTCTTTATGACACCCTTCTAGTGCGCCATCTCACCCATGATGCCGGGCGGCGGCTGCCCCGCAAGCCCCACGGCGATCACGATAACGCACAGCGCCAGCGCCCACTCAATCCCCATGGTGATCACCACGCCACGCTGACGGCCCAGTGCACGCGGCGTCCAGTAGCAGCGATTGATCAACGCCAGCACCAGCAATGCTCCCAGCATGACGGTTTTGACCACAATCAGTTGGCCGTATACCGTCTGCCATAACGCCTGCCAGCTCGCGACCAGCGTAATTGTTTGCACCAGCCCTGACAGCCCTAGCACCACCACGCACGCAATACCCAGCCACGAAAAGCGCTTCAGCAACAATCGGCTATCAAGCGCCTGATCGACACAGCCCAGTATCAGTGCGGGAATGGCCCCTATCCACAGCGATGCCGCCAGCACATGAGTGGTCATCGGTAGCAGGTAGCCGGCACCGACAGTGGCGCCGTGCCCCATCAGCGGTTGCAGTAACGCCACCATGCCCAGCAGCGCCACTATGCTACCGCGCAGCTCTTTCAGGGCGACGCGCTGAAGTGGCGTTAGCAGCATTAACAGTAGCAACAGGGCCAACGCCAGCAACCCCCACACCAGCCGTACCAGACCACCAAATGCGGTGCCAGTCAGCACCACCTTCAGCACCGGCACGGTGTCGGCAAGCGTCGTCGCTCCTGCCATTTGCGCCGCAACCAACGGCCATAACGCCACAAAAAACGCCAGTGCCAGCAACATGGCTATACCCGCCACCCTCTGCAAGCGAGCAATCAGGGGTCGGCTGATGCTGGTCTGAGGCACAAGCCACCAACCCACCACCAGACCACCTAATGCCACTGCAAGGCTACTGATTCCAAGCGCTCGCACGCCTGTTTGCAGCATCGACAAAGCGCCGCCATTGAAGGCGGCGTCGATCAACGACAACACGACTTCGTCATACTCATCGGAAGCGACACAATCAACGGCGCACTCATCATTTAACGGTGAACTGTAGCTGCTCTT
Source organism: Carnimonas nigrificans ATCC BAA-78 (assembly GCF_000526695.1). Classification (GTDB taxonomy): domain Bacteria; phylum Pseudomonadota; class Gammaproteobacteria; order Pseudomonadales; family Halomonadaceae; genus Carnimonas; species Carnimonas nigrificans. The sequence goes on along the minus strand of NZ_JAGO01000017.1, from coordinate 61,091 downwards.
CTACGCGATGGGTATCCACTGAAGTGACATGCAGGTCGATCCTGTAATGCCCCGCTGCCAACCTGGGCAGCGCCACCTGGTAGGTGTTATTGCCCTCAGCACTGGCACTCAGCTTGTCAAGCGATGTGGTGTGGCCATTATCGTCGGTCAGGGTCAGCGAACTCAGTGCAGTTTCCACGCCTTCAGTAAAGGACGCTGTCAGCGTGGTAGGTGCCTGTTCCAGCACGGCACCATCGGCGGGCGAGCTGGAGGAGAGATGGGCATGGGCCAGAGCCAAGGGGGATACTGCCAGCAGTGCCAGCGCGCAGAGAACACGTCGTGCCATCGGAAATTCCTTGAATAATGAAAGTAGCACGGGCCGCCCCACCTCATGGAGCTGCCCGCGAATCAGCCAAGGGGGAGTATCAACGCTTGTCGAATACCCACTGAGTCCCTTCGCGACTGTCCTTCAGTACAATGCCTAGCGCTTCAAGCTCAGCGCGAATACGGTCTGCTTCCGCAAACTCCCTGGCTTTTTTGGCGGCGGTACGCGCAGCAATCCGCGCGTCGATCTCTTCAGCAGGCAGTGGCAGCGCATTCTGACTGCCGCCCTGGAGAAATTCGCCAGGCGCTCGCTCAAGCAAGCCCAGAATATTCGCCAGACGTTTCAACTCGAACGCCAGCGCTGGTGCGCTTTGGGCATCGTCACTGCGCGCCCGGTTCAGCTCGCGCGCCAGATCAAACAGTACCGCCAGCGCCACCGGCGTATTGAAATCATCATCCATCGCAGCAAAAAAGCGCGTGGCGAAGTCGCCGCTGACGCTGCCCTGCTGCGCTTCGATGCCATCCAGAGCAGTGTAGAAACGCAGCAGCGAACGGCGCGCCTCTTCCAGCGAGTCACCCGCATAGTTGATCGGACTGCGATAGTGGCTCGCCAACAGCAGATAGCGCACCACTTCCGGATCATTGTGCTCAAGCACATCGCGCAGAAAGAAGAAGTTGCCCAGCGACTTGGACATCTTTTCACCGTCGATGCGCAGCGCCCCTACGTGCATCCAGTTCGTCACGAACGGCTTGTCGCTGGCCCCTTCACTCTGGGCAATTTCGTTTTCATGGTGCGGGAAGACCAGATCGGCACCGCCGCCATGAATATCGAAACTTTCGCCCAGGCAGCACTTCGACATCGCCGAGCATTCGATATGCCAGCCGGGGCGGCCATCGCCCCACGGCGAAGGCCAGCTCGATTCCCCTGGCCGCGCCTTTTTCCACAGCACGAAATCGAGTGGATCTTCCTTGGCTTCCTCAACCTCGATCCGCGCGCCAGAGCGCATGTCATCAGGATTACGATTGGAGAGCTTGCCGTAGTCAGTGAAGCTGCGCACACGATAGTAAACATCGCCATTATCGGCGGCATAGGCGTGCCCCTTCTCGATCAGGGTCGCCACCATGGCAATAATGTCGTGCATGTGCGCCGTTGCACGCGGTTCCTCATCGGGCGGCAGCACACCAATGCGCTGTTCGTCGTCGTGCATCGCGTCGATCATGCGCTCGGTAAGCGCACCGATGGATTCGTTGTTCTCGGCCGCCCGTCGAATGATCTTGTCGTCAACATCGGTGATATTGCGCACATACTGGACGTTATAGCCGCGCGCACGCAGGTAGCGCGTAACCACATCAAAGGCCACCATCACGCGACCATGACCAATATGGCAGTAGTCATACACGGTGATGCCGCACACGTACATGCGTACCGCTTCAGGATCAAGCGGCGCCAGGGGCTGCTTGCGCCGCATCATGGTATTGAAGATTTGCACGCTCATGCCATCACCCCTGCTGCCCCGCCTGGGCGGCCTTTTTCTGCGCCTTGGCCCAGCCATCCTTGAGGCTGACGGTGCGGTTGAACACCAGCTTGCCGTTGTCGCCATGATCGAAGCGATCAGCGCAGAAGTAGCCTACCCGCTCGAACTGGAAGTGATCTTCCGGCTGAGCATCCCGCAGGGAAGGCTCGCCAATACCTTCGGTGACCGAGAGCGACTCGGGATTAAGGTTGGCAAGAAACTCTTGCTCGTCCTTGAACTTGTCCGGCGCTTCAACGGTAAAGAGGTTGTCGTAGTTGCGCACTTCCACCGGCACGCCATGTTCGGCGCTGACCCAGTGAATCACCCCCTTGACCTTGCGCCCTTCGGGATTGGCACCCAGGGTGTCGAAATCGACGCTGCAACGCAGCTCCTTGATCGAGCCATCATCATTTTTCACCACCTCATCGCACTTGATGACATAGGCATTGCGCAGGCGAACTTCCTTGCCAGGGGCCAGGCGGAAGAACTTCTTCGGCGGCTCTTCCATGAAGTCATCGGCGTCGATGTAAAGCTCGCGGGCCAGCGGCAGGATGCGCGTGCCCATATCCTCACGGGCAGGGTGCCCTGCCGCTTCAATCTGCTCTTCGTGATCTTCGGCAACATTGGTCAGCACCACCTTGAGCGGATTCAGCACACACATGGCGCGCGGCGCATTCTCTTCCAGGTCGGAGCGAATCGCCGAATAGAGCATCGCGATATCCACCACGTTGGCTGAACGCGCTACGCCGGTCATTTCACAGAAGTGCCGCAGCGATGCAGGGGTATAACCGCGGCGACGCAGCCCGGAAATGGTCGGCATGCGCGGATCGTCCCAGCCATTCACGATGCCTTTTTCCACCAGCAGCCTCAGCTTGCGTTTTGAGGTGACGGTGTAGTTGACATTCATGCGGGCAAATTCGATCTGGCGCGGCCTGGCAGGCACCGGCAGATGTTCCAGCATCCAGTTGTAGAGAGGACGGTGGTCCTCGAATTCAAGCGTGCAGATCGAATGGGTAATGCCTTCGATAGCGTCGGACTGACCGTGGGCAAAGTCGTAGGAAGGGTAAATCTTCCATTTGTCGCCGGTCTGGTGATGGTGTGCGTGACGAATACGGTAAAGCACCGGATCACGCAGATTGATGTTGGGCGACGCCATATCAATTCTGGCGCGCAGCACCTTTTCACCTTCGCCAAACTCACCCGTTGCCATCCGCTCAAGCAGATCAAGGTTCTCTTCGACCGAGCGCTCCCGATAAGGGCTGGGGCGTCCGGGTTCGGTCAAGGTACCGCGATATTCACGCATCTGCTCGGCACTCAGGTCATCCACGTAGGCCAGCCCCTGCTTGACCAGATGGATCGCCCATTCATAGAGCTGATCGAAATACTGGGAGGCGTAGCGCACTTCTCCCGACCAGCGATAGCCAAGCCACTGGATATCCTGCTGGATCGACTGCACAAACTGCTCTTCTTCCTTGGCCGGGTTGGTGTCATCAAAACGCAGATGACAGCGCCCGCCAAACTGCTCGGCAAGACTGAAGTTCACCCAGATTGATTTGGCATGACCGATGTGCAGAAAGCCGTTGGGTTCAGGAGGAAAGCGCGTCACGATGTGTTGCGTCTGACCGTTGCTGATCTCTTCGCGAATCTGATTGCTGAGGAAATTCGGGGCGTTGCTGCTTTCAACACTCATGGGGCGATGCTGAACCTCGTGATCGAACGGCGAAGCGAAGGCTTGCCTGGAAATATTGGAATAGCGGGGCTTAACGTCTTGCCAAAGCCTGCAAGTAAAAAACGTGTGCGGGGTTTTCAGCGGCGCTGACGCCACCTTCCCCCACATCGACATACACATGGCGCCATTGTACCGACCTTTGACGCGACTTTCCCGCTATCGACATAAACCGCTATTATAACGATCCGCGAGCTGCCTGTACGCACCTTGCCCGTATCCTCTTCAGCGAAGAGCCGTTCGCTTCGAGCGGCCTTCGCACCTAACAAGGACTTCCGCATGATTGTACTGAATACCTCGAAAGGCAAAATCAAGCTGCGCCTGTTTGCCGACAAGGCACCGGAAACCGTGAAGAACTTCGAGAACTATGTGCGCTCAGGTCATTACGACGGCACCCTCTTCCACCGCGTTATCCCCGGTTTCATGGTGCAGGGTGGCGGCTTCGATACCAATTTCGAGCAGAAGCCCACAGAAGCACCGATCAAGAACGAAGCTACCAATGGCGTTGCCAACAAGCGCGGCACCCTGGCCATGGCACGTACCCCCGATCCGCACTCCGCCAGCGCACAGTTCTTCATCAATGTGTCTGACAACAATTTCCTGAATCATAGCGCCCCCACCCCGCAAGGCTTTGGCTACTGCGTCTTTGGTGAAGTGGCTGAAGGCATGGAGATCGTCGAAGCGATCGAAGGCGTAAAAACCGGTCGTCGCGGCATGCACGCTGACGTTCCGCAGGAAGATGTAGTGCTCGAAAGCGCTACCATCGAAGAAGAGTAACCAGCACGCCGCTATCAGGCACCGCTGAATCTTGTCGGGCGGTGCTGATGACGGCATCGGCAATGCCTCTCGCTGGCGTACTTGCTTGCCCTTTTTTACCGTGGCCCAGCGCCACGGTTCATGGGGCTTTCTTCCGTCAAGAGTGGCATTGCACTCGCCATGGCAGCAGGTATGCTTAGCCCATGATTCCCCATTAATAGAGACGCTATGACAACGCTTTTCATTGCCGACCTGCACCTGTCGCCGTCGCATCCCGATCTGACTCAGGCGTTCTACGATTACCTTGAATATCGTGCGGCAGAAGCAGCCACCCTCTACATCATTGGCGACCTGTTCGACTACTGGATAGGTGACGACGCCATGGGCGACTTCGAGCATGAAGTGGCGGCCAAAATTGCCGCTTACGCCGATACCGGCAAGGATGTGTACTTCATTCACGGCAACCGCGACTTTTTGATCGGCGAAGCCTTCGCGAATGAAGCGCACCTCACGCTGCTGGATGACCCCTCGCTGATCATGCTGGGAGATGTACCGGTGCTGCTCGCGCACGGTGATGCCATGTGCACTGACGACGAGCAGTACATGGAGTTTCGCGCCATGATGCGCAATCCGCAGTGGCAGCAGCAGGCACTGGAGATGCCGATTGAGGCGCGTCAGGCCATTGCCGAGCAGTTCCGTGCCGACTCAAGCGATGCCAATGCCAACAAGCCGCAAAACATCATGGATGTTAACCAGCAGGCGGTTGCCGAGCTGATGGGCGAATATCAGGTGCGCACCCTGATTCACGGTCATACCCATCGTCCTGAAGTACACGATTTCGATGTCAACGGTGAGCTGATGCGCCGCTACGTAGTGGGCGACTGGCGTCTTGATCACGATCAGGATATCGATATTGGCTGGGAGATACGCCACGACGGTCTGGCCCTGACGCTGGAAGAGTTCAGCCTTAGCGAACTGGCCTACGACTAACGCTGAAAAGAGGCGCGGCGCTTGAATGTTCGCCTGCTAGTGCTGCGTTTCTCTTCTTGTTCTTGCTGTTCCTGCGTGCCTTTTCTATTAAAACTTTTTCTATGAAAAGGCGATGCTTTTCAAAGGGCGGTATCTGCGGGTGCCGTCTTGCGTTGGATTCGTGCGCCTGCCCCAGCGGGTACGTTTCCACCCTCTTGTTACTGTTCAGGATTCCCAATGTCGCCATCAGACACCCTCGAAAACCATTGCTACGACGAACTACAGCCGGGCCAGCAAGCATCGCTATCACGCACCGTCAGCCATGACGATATCGCCCTGTTCGCGCACTTGTCTGGCGATATCAACCCGGCACACGTCGATGCCGACTATGCAGAAAACACCTCATTCGGTGGCGTTATCGTGCACGGTATGTGGACAGCGGGGCTGGTCTCCGCCGTACTGGGTACCCAACTGCCCGGGCCAGGCGCGGTGTATCTCGAACAGAGTCTACAGTTTCGCAAACCGGTGAAGCCCGGCGACACCATTACCGCCACGGTAGAAGTCGTCGAGAAAGGACGGCGCGGTCGGGTTACACTGAAATGCAGTGCGCATAATCAGGAAGGTGTTGAGGTATTGCGCGGCGAGGCTCTGGTGATTGCACCGAGCGAGAAGGTCAGCCGCCCTGCTACAGCGCTGCCTCGGGTCTCGGTTGAACGATAGCTACAGGCTCGATTACCACCGCCGGCCCTAATCTCCAGACGTCCGCCGATTCTGCACGCGCTTGAAAAGCAGCACATGACCGGCGGACGCCTTCTTGCCTATCGTCGCTCGCCTGACAACGATCTCTCTCCATTAAACCGCTGACGGGCAGCATTCATCAGGCGCTGCGCGGAATACCGCTATGGAAGCGAAATTCATCATCGGGGCCTTCGATCAACTCGCGCTCGCGGGCGCAGAAAAACGCGATACGTTCCGCGATGCTGCCAAGCCCGTGCTCTTCGGCGTACTGCTCGGCCAGCGCAATGTAATCCTCGAAGTGACGCCCTTCCGAACGCACCAGCGTGCGGTAGAACTTCGCCAGCCCTTCATCGAGATGAGGAATCAGCGCGGCAAAACGTTCGCATGAACGCGCCTCGATCAATCCCCCCACAATCAGAATATCAATCAAACGCCCCGGCTCATTGGTACGCACATGGGCACGCAGCCCTTCGGCATAGCGAGACGCACTGAGGTGCTCGTAGGCAATGCCGCGTTCACGCATCAACTCCACCACCTGCTCGAAATGCAGCAGCTCTTCACGCGCCAACTGCGACATCTTTGTCAACAATTCAGTGCGGTCAGTGTAGCGGAACATCAGGTTCATCGCCGTGGAAGCGGCCTTCTTCTCACACTGCGCATGATCGATCATCAGCAAGCGTTCGTTGCCAAGGGCTGCTTCCACCCATTCAGGCGGCGTCAAACAGGGCAGGAAGTCGATCAACTGCTGCGGCAGCATGGTCAGGTAAGCAGGCGTTTCCATTACATTTTCCTCTTCAATAACAGCACATCGTCACGCATCGGCGCTGCGCAAATCATACGTGAGCCGTGTCACAATGGGCAGCCTTAGGCGAAAGGGCTATCCCTTTAGCCTTAACATTGTCGACATTCAACGCTACCATATCGCTACTTTTTATCCCGCGAGGAGATCACCGTGCTAGAAGCCTATCGTCAGCAGGTTGAAGAGCGTGCAAAAGAGGGTATACCCCCGAAAGCGCTCGACGCAGAAATGACCGCTCAATTGATTGAGCTTTTGAAAAACCCGCCCAAGGGTGAAGAAGAGTTCCTGCTTGAGCTTTTGACCAACCGCATTAACCCAGGGGTGGATGAAGCGGCCTACGTCAAGGCAGGATTCCTCGCGGCCATTACCAAGGGCGAAGCTCAATCGCCATTGATTGACAAGATTCATGCCGTGAAGCTGCTGGGCACCATGCAGGGCGGCTACAACATCGCCACTCTGGTCGAGCTGCTTGACGATCAAGCGCTGGCAGCGGAAGCCTCCGAGCAGCTCAAACGCACGCTATTGATGTTTGATGCCTTCCACGATGTCGCCGAGCGTGCGCGCAATGGCAACCAGCATGCGCAGGCCACCATCGAATCGTGGGCGGAAGCCGAGTGGTTCACCCATAGACCCAAACTGGCCGAGAAGATTACCCTGACCGTCTTCAAGGTGCCGGGCGAGACCAATACCGATGATCTCTCCCCTGCCCCTGATGCGTGGTCACGTCCGGATATTCCGCTGCATGCCAATGCCATGCTGAAAAACCCGCGTGACGGTATCGAGCCGGTCGAGCCTGGCACGCGAGGCCCGCTGACGCAGATCGAAGAAGTGCGCAGCAAGGGCTTCCCGGTGGTTTACGTGGGTGACGTGGTGGGCACCGGCTCCTCGCGTAAATCTGCTACCAACTCCGTGCTGTGGTTTTTCGGCCACGACATTCCCAATGTGCCGAACAAACGCAGCGGCGGCTTCTGCTTCGGTGGCAAGATCGCTCCCATTTTCTTCAACACCATGGAAGATGCCGGCGCCCTGCCAATCGAAATGGATGTCGATAAAATGGCGATGGGCGACATCATTGATGTTTACCCCTATAAAGGCGAAGTCACTCGTCACGACTCTGATGAAGTGATCTCCACCTTCTCGCTGAAAACTCATGTGCTGCTCGACGAAGTGCGCGCAGGTGGCCGTATCCCGATGATTATCGGCCGTGGCCTGACCCACAATGCCCGTGAATATCTCGGCCTGCCTCCCAGCGACGTTTTCGCCACTCCCGAACAGCCCAAAAGCACCAACGCGGGCTATACGCTGGCGCAGAAGATGGTCGGCAAGGCTTGCCACATGGAGGGCGTTCGCCCTGGCATGTACTGCGAACCGCGCATGACCACGGTAGGCTCTCAGGACACTACCGGGCCGATGACTCGCGACGAGCTGAAGGATCTGGCGTGCCTCGGCTTCCAGGCCGATCTGGTGATGCAGTCGTTCTGCCACACGGCAGCCTATCCGAAACCCGTTGATGTCGAAATGCAGCACACTCTGCCCGACTTCATCATGAATCGCGGCGGCGTGTCGCTGCGCCCCGGCGACGGCATTATCCACTCATGGCTTAACCGCATGCTGCTGCCTGATACCGTAGGCACCGGTGGCGATTCACACACCCGCTTCCCGATGGGCATTTCGTTCCCGGCAGGCTCCGGTCTGGTGGCCTTCGCCGCTGCTACCGGCGTAATGCCTCTCGATATGCCCGAGTCGATTCTGGTGCGCTTCAAAGGCAAGCGTCGTGCTGGCGTTACCCTGCGCGATCTGGTTCACGCCATTCCCTACTACGCCATTCAGCAGGGTCTGTTGACGGTAGAGAAATCCGGCAAGAAAAATGCGTTCTCGGGCCGTATTCTGGAGATCGAAGGGCTTGAGGATCTCACCGTTGAGCAAGCCTTCGAGCTTTCCGACGCCTCTGCCGAGCGTAGTGCCGCAGGCTGTACCATTACGCTCTCCGAAGCGAGCGTGACGGAATATCTCAAGTCGAACATTACGCTGCTGAAATGGATGCTGAGCAACGGTTACGGCGACGTGCGCACCATCGAGCGCCGTATCAAGGGCATGGAAGAGTGGCTGGAAAACCCGACCCTGATGCGTGCCGATGCCGACGCTGAATATGCAGAAGTGATCGAGATCGATCTTGATCAGGTGGATCAGCCGATTCTCTGTGCGCCTAATGACCCTGACGATGCGCGTCTGCTGTCAGACGTGGCCGGTGAGAAAATCGACGAAGTATTCATCGGTTCGTGCATGACCAATATTGGGCATTTCCGTGCAGCCGGCAAGCTGCTGGAGAAACAGCCACCGGGATCGCTGAAAACCCGTTTGTGGCTGGCACCGCCCACCAAAATGGACAAGCACCAGCTTGAGGAAGAGGGTTACTACACCATTTACGAGCACGCCGGTGCACGCATGGAGATGCCGGGCTGCTCGCTGTGCATGGGTAACCAGGCGCGTGTGGAGGCCCACTCCACGGTGGTTTCAACTTCGACGCGCAACTTCCCCAACCGCCTGGGCGATGGCGCTAACGTCTACCTTGGTTCAGCGGAGCTGGCAGCGATCTCTGCGGTACTGGGACGTCTGCCCAGCGTGGATGAATACCAGGGCTACATGGGTGAATTCGATGCTATGGCGGGCGATATCTATCGCTACATGAACTTCCATGAAATCGCCGAATACCAGAAAGCAGCGGCGACCATTCCTCTGGAAGAAGCGTAACCCCCACAGGACGCCCCGTACGCCTGAAAACAAGGCGTGCGGGCGTCTTTGCAGCGGTAAAATGAAAAAAGGAAAAAGGCAGAACTTCTTCATTTTCCGCGCTTAGCGGTTGCGAACACCGTTTTCAAACTATATAAAAGAGCCCTGTAAAGGAATATGATGTACTATAGTGAGTGATTAGGAAAAAGTTCCCTCAAGAAAAAATTTTTCTTGATTTTTTCCTCTATAGAGATCATATTAAAAAACACTGTTCGACAACGCATCGAGCAACACAGACTCATAAAGCTTGCAACGACTTTTTTGACAGGAGCAAGGTCATGAAATTTGCCACTCTTATTGCAGCACCCGTAGTTCTCGCTACTTCGCTGGCGGCCATCAACGTTGCCAGTGCTGAAACCGGCATCTACTCTGGTATCTCCGGCAACAACACCAACTTCAATGGTGGCGGTGACTTCAAACACCACAACAAGCAGGGCGGCGGTGCATTCGTCGGCTTCAAATATGCTCCCTGGCTCTCCACTGAACTGAGCTATGACGACTACGGCAACCGTGTTCGCACTACTGGCCTGAGCGTCCTGCCTGAACTGCCCGTTGGCGCTGGTTTCAGCGTATTCGCTCGCGGTGGCTTCAACTATGTTGACGCTAGCGGCAAAGGCGCTCGCAACTGGGCTCCTTCTTATGGCGCCGGTGTTAAATACCAGCTTCCGTTCGAAGAATGGCCCGTATTTGCTCGTCTCGAGTATGATCGCGTTCCGGTCAACAGTGACTTCAAAATCGACTCCACCAAAGCTTCCATTGGTGTGCAGTTCTAATCACGCCCTTCAAGGCATGATGCAAAACGCGCGGCTTTTTAGCTGCGCGTTTTTTTATATCTTCTCACCAGCCTAATCTCCCGGCTTCACGCTCTGCTCTCACAGTACAACCCCCTGCCCTTCTTCATGCTGCTACCAGCATCATCTGTTGCAGCACTCTTCACACCCTATTTCTTCACACCCTATTGATTGCACCCTTCTGACGCACGCCCAGATCAAAGGCACCACTGCGCTCCCATTTATACCTTCTCGGCATCCACCACCGTTGCCTTCCTGCCCATACTTTTCTCTGACAACAGCGATCAATAGAATGTTTCATCGCACCCATGATCGGCTTCGCCTGCGAACTCTTACGGCTATTGCCTGCTGCTGCCAATAGGCGTTACGCCGGAAAAAGCGCCCTTGCTTTCGGCCCCAGAAGAGCGGCACGAATATTGCTTACACTCTGGACAAGGCCATGGGAGCTGACTCTATTCTGCTCTGCGACTAAAGGTTTTTGTCCGGACGGATGCTGAATCTCGACAATGCCGGTAAACTGCACCGCAACGTCATATCGTAAGGAACCAACATGCTCAGTGAGCAACAGATTCAAACGCTGCTCGATGCCGCCATCGACGCACGCCATCACGCCTATATCCCTTATTCATCCTTTGCCGTAGGTGCCGCCCTCCTCACGCGTTCCGGCAATATCGTGAGCGGCTGTAACGTTGAAAATGCCTCTTACGGCCTGTGCAACTGTGCAGAGCGCACCGCGATATTCAGTGCGGTTGCCCAGGGCCAACGGCAGTTTGCAGCGATCGCGGTCGCAGCGGATACCAGCGAACCGGTATCACCGTGTGGTGCCTGCCGTCAGGTGCTGGCGGAGTTCTGCGATGCCGACACCAGAATTTTGCTCACCAATCTGACCGGTGATGTGCGTGAATGCACCATCAGCGAGCTGCTGCCAGGTGCCTTTGCCGCACGCGACATGACACCTTGATGAGCCTATCCCATGCGGCCAGCGCCGCCATATAACCCAAGAACCGGGAACCCCTCATGCACTATCTGGTCGCTCTGCTGAGTGTCTTTGTTATCTTCCTGCTGGCGCTGCTGGTCTCCAGCAATCGCTCCGGTATTCGTTTTCGCCCATTGGCCGTAATGCTGGTCATCCAGCTGGTTCTGGCCTTTGCACTGCTTAATACCGGTGCCGGTGCGGTGTTCATTGGCGGCTTCGCCAGCGCCTTCGCCAAGCTTTTAAGCTATGCGGCTGTCGGCGTGAACTTCGTATTCGGCGGTATCGTCAAGCCAGACACCTTCGTCTTCTTCTTCAATGTGCTGATGCCCATCGTCTTTGTGTCGGCACTGATCGGAATTCTTCAATACATCAGCGTGCTGCAATGGTTCATGCGCATTGTCGGATGGCTGCTCAGCAAGATTACCGGCATGGGCAAGCTGGAGTCCTACAACGGCATCGCGTCGCTGATTCTGGGCCAGTCCGAAGTCTTCATTTCAATGAAGAAGCAGCTTGATTACCTGACACCGCAGCGCCTCTATACCCTGAATGCCTCTGCCATCTCGACGGTCTCCATGTCGATTGTTGGCTCCTATATGCAGATTATTGATCCACGCTACGTGGTCACTGCGGTAGCGCTCAACATGTTCGGCGGCTTTATGATCGCCTCGATCATCAACCCCTACACGGTGGCCCCCGAAGAGGATCTGCTCGAACTCGAAAATCCGCGCAAGCAGCACTTCTTCGATATGCTCGGCGAATATCTGCTGGATGGCTTCAAAATAGCGGTGATTGTCGCTGTCATGGTGATGGGCTATGTTGCGCTGATCGCGATGGTCAATGGCCTGTTCGACGGGATTTTCGGCATGACCTTCGAGCATCTGGCAGGCTATGCATTTTCGCCATTCGCGCTGCTGATCGGTATTCCATTCAGCGATGCAATTCAGGTGGGAGGCATCATGGCGATCAAAACGCTCAGCAACGAATTTGTCGCCATGTTGCAGCTCCAGAACCTGAATGAATTAAGCCCACGCAGTATCGGGATCACCTCGGTCTTCCTGGTCTCGTTTGCCAACTTCTCATCGGTCGGCATTATTGCTGGCGCCATCAAGGCGCTGAGTGATAAGCAGGCGGTCGAAGTCGCTCGCGTTGGCCTCAAACTGCTGTACGGTGCCATGCTGGTCAGCCTGCTGTCGGCTACCATTGCGGGGCTGTTTATCTAGCCTTCCTTCTGGCATCACTTCAGCGCCAGTTCAAACGTGAGTAAACACGGAGGGCTGGCGCTGCTGTTTATAGCCTGACCGTCACAGCGAAGATTTTGCTTTGCACCAAGCGCCCTGTTTTACGGATAATCACCCGCCACGCCTACCCGCATCTCTGACACGTCGCCACTGTGTACCAGCCTTCTCACGAAAGAAGACTGGTCTACCTGCCTGGTACTCTGGTGGTACAGTAACAGCGATTTTTGGCGGTATTTTGCGGTAAACAGCGGTAAAAACACTGTTCATTCAGACAGCATAATATATTTTTAAATGATTGATATTAAAGAAGAATCCCTTACTGACCGTGCACGACGCTTTTCCGTGGCCCCGATGATGGACTGGACGACACGCGATTACCGAGCGTTCGCACGCTGTCTGACCCGTGAAGCGCTGCTCTACACCGAGATGGTGACGACCGGCGCACTGCTGCACGGCACCCCTCGCGAGCGTTTCGTAGGCCATAGCGAGGTGGAGCACCCACTGGCGCTGCAACTGGGCGGCAGTGATGCGGGGGAATTGGCGGAATGCGCGGCCATCGCGCAGCAATGGGGCTTCGATGAGGTCAATCTCAATGTCGGCTGCCCCAGTGATCGGGTGCAGAATAACGAGATCGGCGCATGTCTGATGGCTCAGCCTGAAAAGGTGGCGCGTGCTATCAAGACGATGCAGGATGCTGTCTCGATTCCGGTCACGGTGAAGTGTCGGATCGGCATTGATGACCAGGATACCGAAGCCGATCTGGATCGCTTTATCGACCAGGTAGCTGATGAAGGTGGCTGCCGCGTTTTTATCGTGCATGCCCGCAAGGCGTGGCTGGCGGGGCTCTCCCCCAAACAGAACCGCGAAGTACCGCCCCTCGACTATGCGCGCGTGCGGCGCCTGAAGGCACGCCGTCCTGAGCTTCATATCTCGCTTAATGGCGGCCTCACCACTCTGGCTGATGCACTTCCGCACCTGGATACCCTTGATGGCGTTATGCTCGGGCGAGCCGCGTATCACGACCCGTGGCTGCTGGCGTCTGTCGATGAGCAGCTATTCGGCAGCACCGCCGTGGTGTCGAGCCGGCTCGAAGCGCTAAAAGCCTTCCGCCCCTATGTCGAGCATCGCCTGGCCGAAGGCGTTAAGCTCAATCATATTACCCGCCATATACTGGGGCTTTGCGCAGGTCAGCACGGTGGCCGCGCCTTCCGCCGCTATCTCTCCCAGCACGCCCATCTGCCCGATGCGGGCATTGACGTATACGACGCCGCGCTTGAGTGGGTAACAGGCTAGAGAAGCGAGTTTCCGGAGCATTTTATTGAAAGATCAGGCTGAACTCTGCGCGAAGTTGCTGGGCTGGCGCTCTTGTCCGCGGCTTGTTTCGCCTAATGCGAGAGGCACCTTTCCCCTCTCGCGCTTCCATTAGAAGAAGCGCTCACAATATCGCCTTTACTATCCACTGCTTCACATCCGGCGATTAGCTATCGTCGCCTGAACGGTGCTCGGCATCGTGATTGATCTGCTGCTCGTGCTGCTGCGCTTCTTCCTTGTGTACTCTCTCCTGCAGTGTCGTCATGCCCAGATAGATAGCCACCAGAAGCACAATGGGGATGAGCAGTAGATACATTCTGAATGTCCTTATAGGGTCGTGGGGGGCGTACCGCTATCCAGTCACTCTGCACCGCGCATATATTCAATGGGCAATCATGCTTTGGTTATTGGATACGCGTAACGCCACTAACATAGCAACCGTACACCTTACCGCGAAAGGCGCGGAATCATCCGCTTGCAGCGCGATTTTGCAAGCGGATGGTCTGACGCGACTGACGACAGCGGGGGTGAAGGGGGCCTGCAAGGTCCCCTTCGACATCAAGAAGCCAACGTTTGCAAACACGCCAACAGTGAAGTTCTGCGCAGTTTCCTCCTTCCCTAAGCAAAGCCACTGTTAAAACAGGCACAATTGAGCACCTTATCAAGGAAGGCGCGGGATCATCCGCTTGCAGCGCGTTTTTGCAAACGGATGGTCTGACGCGCCTGACGACAGCGGGGGTGAAGGGGGCCTGCAAGCTCCCCTTCGACATCAATAGGCCAATGTTTGCAAACACGCCAACAGTGAAGTCCTGCGCAAATTCCAGAATCTCCTTCTTAATAAGACTCCCCTACCCCTGCAAACGCGAAATCCGCTCACGCAGGTTGGCATCGCGCCAGATACGTTGCTGGGTGGCGCTTTCGATCAGTGTGGGGGCGGCGGATGCTATCGTACAGTGATGACGGGCGCGGGTAATGCCGGTATACAAAAGTTCACGGGTAAGAATCGGATTAGGCTGCTCGGGAAATACCAGCATTACACGACTGAATTCTGAGCCTTGCGACTTGTGTACGGTCATGGCGAAGCAGGTTTCTACGGAGGTCAGACGCCCTGGGGCAAGACTGCGTACCCCTTCTTCCCGATCAGGTGCAGCAAAAAATACGCGCAGTCGGGAGGCGTCATCAGGGTCGGGTAGCGTCAGGCCAATATCGCCATTGTACAGACCGAGGCGCGGATCATTACGGGTGACCATCACGGGGCGTCCGGCAAACCAGCCGCGGGTATGGCTAATCAGGTGGCGGCGTTTAAGCGCCTGGGCAATGGTGTCGTTAAGCCCTTCAACACCCCATCTGCCGCGCCGCAGCGCGCACAGCAGTTGAAACTCGCCCAACCGTTGCAGCGCCTCCAGCGGATCAAGCTGCGCCAGTGGTTCCAGATAGTGGCGATAGCCGTCTACTGCCAGCTCGGTCAATTGCCCATCGCCCTGCTGCGTCAAATCCACCCGCGCGATGTCTGCATAGCCCGCTTCCCAGCACGCGTTTACCGCTGCGCGATCCCCATTGTTGACCGCCCTTGCCAGGGCACCGATACCGCTGTTGTGATCGAAGCGATAGCTGCGCTCCAGCATGGTCACGTTATCCGCCAGCGGGGAATGGGGCGAACGCTGCGGCAGCGCTGTGCCGCCAAGCTGTTCTAGCCGTGCGTGCATGGGCGCTGAGAAGCCCGCCGACTCGCTGCACAGCTCTCCGAGTACCGCCCCTGCTTCGACGGACGCCAACTGGTCGCGATCCCCCAACAGCACCAGACGCGCGTCACTCGGCAGCGCCGCGAGCAGGGAGCGCATCATGTCGAGGTCAATCATTGAGGCTTCATCCACGACCAGCATATCGAGCGGTAGCGGCTGCTGCTCATTGTGACGAAAACGGCGCGTGTCTGGTAACGCCCCCAGCAAACGGTGCAGGGTGGTGGCCTCACAGGGAATCGCACTTTTCAGCTCGTCGTCGGTCACAATGCGCTGTAGCGCACCGGAAATCGAATCACTCAGCCGAGCCGCGGCCTTGCCCGTGGGAGCCGCCAGCCGAATACGCAAAGGCCGCCCTTGCTGGTTGAGCGCCTGACGCTGCAATACCGCGAGCAGCTTGATTACGGTGGTAGTTTTACCGGTGCCGGGGCCACCGGAAATGACTGCCAGCCGCTGCGTGGCGGCCAGCGCTACCGCCACCTTCTGCCAGTCGGGTGTGCCATCCTGCGGTGCCATGCTGTGCGGAAAATATGTCGCCAGCAGCTCGCCCAACTGCTCATCAGCAGGTGGTAACGCCCCCATGCGGCTGACCAGCGAGGCAGCCACATCGCCTTCGGCGCGCCAGCTACGGTAAAGATAGAGGCGCTGACCATCCACCACCATGGGCGCAGGTGCCGCTTCTTTCGACTCAAGCTGACGCGCATTCGCCACCTGCGGTGCCGCGCTGAGAAGCGCCAGCCACGTCTCTACCGACGACAAGCCCAATCCACGCAGCAGCGCACGCGCATCAATGGCGTGGGTGTCAGTCCGTCTGCCATCCTGTGGCGGCAGCGATAGCACACTGGCAGGGTCAGCCAGCGTACGGGCCAGATCAAGACATACGTGACCACGCCCCAACTGATGGCTGACCAGTGCAGCGGCGAGAGCAAGCGCTGGATGTTCGGTAATCCGATCCCCCACCACAAAGTGAGCAAAGTAGACATCCAGCGGTCGCAGCCAGCCGAGTTCACGCCAGGCATCGAATACCTCGCTCAGGGAGATAGTGCTATGACGTACCGCTGCGGAGGCGGGTGCATCTTCATCAAGCAGCGACAGTTGCGATGATTGCTCGTTCATTGAGCCTCCTGCTGAGGCAGGGTGACAGCTTCGCCTTGCAGCATGTTGTCCAGCGCCTCGATCAGCTCAAGCGGCGGACGCGCGTGGAAGATCCCCTGCCCCGGCCGTGCCGTATCGACACCGCGCAAAAACAGATAGAAGACGCCGCCCATATCACGCTGGTAGGAGTAATCGGGAAGGCGCTGCGCCAGGTGGCGATGCAGTGCCAGCACGTAAAGCACGTACTGTACATCGTAACGGTGATCGAGCATGGCGGCAGCCAATTGCGCCTGCGCGTACTCTTCGCCCCGCTCGCCCAGATAGTTGGATTTCCAGTCGAGAAGATACCAGTGCCCCTGCCAGCTAAACACCAGATCAATGAAGCCGCGCAGCATGCCATGCAACTGACGCGGTGCCAGCGCTGGATAATCACTGCTGCGCGCGAGGGGCTGATGATGTCGAATCAGGTGATCCACCGCCTGCGCTGAGGCATTAGCCACCGGCAGCCAGAACTCCAGCTCAATGGCCCATGATGCTGGGCTTCCAGCAGCCTGTTGCTCGCCGAGCGCGGCCAGCCGCAGCGCGCTGTTAGTGGGGGCATCTTCTTCCATCAAAGGCGCATCAAGCAGGTTCTTCAGCCATTCGCACAAGGGAGTCTGCCAGCCATCATCAAAACCTGACCGCGCCAGACGCCGTTCGATCATCGCTTCCAGTTCATGGGAATAGTCAAATTCACCGATACGATTGAAATCAATCGCGCCCAAAATACCGTGCAGGAAGGTGCCTGCCCGCGGGCCGCGAGGGAAGTCGTTGATTTTACCCAGCGGCGGTGCAGGCACCGGGGTGCGTTCGGTGGCAACTTCAAGATCAAGCGCCGCCTCTTCGGCACTCGGAGGATCGGCACCCAGCGTTTGGGTATCGCTGGTCAATACCGAGTAGGAAGCGATCCACCAGCGCCGGTCGATATGGCCTTCGAAGGGGCGCGCACGTCGCTCGGGCGGGGCGGCAAGCTGATCGGCAAGGGGCGTGCCAGGTGCCTCAGGCGGCGGCAAAATGCACATGTCACTGTATGCGGCGAGCTGCTTGAGCACCTCGCGCAAGCGCGTACCGCTCAGCGCATCCTCGGGGCCTGACTTGAGCAGCCATCCCAACGCACTCTTCCCGATGGTGGTCGCATCAGCGGCGTCCTCCTTGCGCTTGCGCCCCTTGTAAAGCGGCGCCACGCCCACTCGGCAGGCGTAGCTCGCGCGCGTCAATGCCACATACAGCAGTCGCACATCCTCAGCGTGGCGTGCTTCCTCTGCCCATTCGCGCTGCTCCTCATTCACCGCCAGACTGATCGCGCGGCCATAGCGTGGATGCTGCACCAACTGAGCGGGCGAGCGCCGATCCTGCTCCCGGTAGTCGCACGGGAAAGGTACATAGACCACCGGATATTCCAGCCCCTTGGAGCCGTGAATGGTCACCACCCGCACCAGTTGTTCGTCGCTCTCCAGCCGCTGGGTCAGGCTATCGGGGTCCATGCCCTCCTCGAAGCGCCCATCCAGCGCACGATGCAGCCAGCGAAGCAGCGCCTGTTCACCATCCAGCAGATGGCTGGCGGTTTGCGCAAGTTCGGCCAGATGCAGCAGATTGGTCAGGCTACGCTCACCACTGGCACTCGCCAGCAGCCGCGCCCCCACCGCGAAATCCAGCATGACGCGCCGCACCATCGCCAGCACGCCGATATAACGCCAATCGCGCTGATAGCCTTCAAAGCGTTCCACCATCGCTTCCCAGCGACGCTCATCTGCTACCAGTTGCTCTACTTCACTGAGATCATCGCTGAGCAGGCGACTTGCCAGAGCGGCGCGCAGGCTGCTTTCGCGGCGCGGCTGACCGACCGCTTCCAGCAGTTGCAGCAGCCACCAGGCTTCATGACTTTCGAACACCGACTGCCGCTGGCTTAGATAAACGCTCTTGATGTTGCCCGCTTCCAGCGCGTCGCGCACCAGCTGCGCCTCACGACCGGTACGCACCAGCACCGCGATGTGGTGCGCCTGTAGCGGCTGCTCCACGCCCTCTTCATTGCCGAAGCCGATCTGCCCCGCTGCGCCACCTTCCAGCAAACGCTGAATATCCGCCCGCACCGCCGTACTCATGACGCGCTGATAGTCGCTCTTGCTCATGCTTTCACTGCTCTCGGGCAGCCACCAGCTCAACGCAGGCTCAGGCTGCCCCGCCACCATTAACTGCTGCGCCCGCCCTTGTGCGGCACTCGGTGCAAAGTGCAGCTTCTTCTCCATGAAGGCGTTGGGATTGTGGGCAAAGAGCGCATTAACGGCGGACACCATACCGTTGGTAGAGCGGAAGTTGCGATCCAGCGTGTAGCCTGCATCGGCGCTGTCGCGCGCGTTCAGATAGGTGGCCAGATCGGCATTGCGGAAGGCGTAGATGGCCTGCTTGGGGTCGCCGATCAGCAGCAGCCCTGTAGCGGGCGTGTCGTCCGAACGCGCATATATGATGTTGAAAATGCGGTACTGGCGGGCATCGGTGTCCTGAAATTCATCAATCAGGGCAATCGGCAATTCATGACGAATACTCGCCGCCAGACGCGCGCCCTGGGCCCCCTGCAACGCATTATCGAGTTCACTGAGCAGATCACCGAAATCCAGCGTACCAGCGCGCCTTTTGGTCGCGCTAATGTCGTCACTGATGACCTGTAGGGCGTGGCTAATCAACGCGGGCGCCGGGTCAGGCACCCGCTGCTGCGCCTCGGCCAGCGCGTCCAGAGCTTCAAACAGCGCATGTTGGGGTGCTTGAAAGCCCTTCTTGACCGAGGCATCGAGGCGCTGTTGCCCCAGCCACGCGCTACCTTTGCTATCCAGAAGCGTCGTGGGCAGCGTGGTCGCCCCGCCAGCGCACCACTGTTCCAGCAATGCGATACGCTCTTGCAGCGCGTCCGGCTTGATGCGCGTCGCGTTGAACGCCTTGCTGTGAGCGCTTTCATTCAGCGCCTCAATGGCGGCACCACCGAAGTTATCGCGTACTCGTTGGGTCAACTTCTCAAGCTGGGCCAACACTTCCCGTGTCGCTGCCAACGCTCCTTCAGCACTGGCGGGCACTTCCAGCAGCGTATCACCCTCCAGCAAGCGCCCTTCCACATCTGCGTTCAGCGCAATGCGCACCCGCTCGGCGAGCGCTGCCGGACACTCGAACTGCTCGAAAATCAGACGCTGCGCTTCAACATCCAGCGGATAGTAGTGGCGTCGCCAGTAGTCCTCGACGGCCTGCTGCAGCAGCGCATCACCGTTGGAGGTTAACTCGACATTGAAACGGGCACCGCTATCGAAGGCGTGGCGTTTCAGCATTCGTTGGCAAAAGCCGTGAATGGTAAAGATGGCGGCGTCATCCATCATGCGCACCGCACTATCGAGCTGGAGCGCCTTGAGACGGCGCTGCTCCTCGTCGTAGTCACACAGCAGGCCCGCCAGGATAGCGTCGCCTTCGGCACGTCCCAGCAGCATATCGCGCGCTTCCCGCAGACGCCGCCGAATCCGCTCGCGCAGCTCTTCGGTTGCCGCACGAGTGAAGGTCACCACTAGAATCTGCTCCGGCGTCAGCGACACCAGTTCGCCATGGCCCAGCACCAGCCGCACATAAAGCGCGGCAATGGTGAAGGTTTTGCCAGTGCCGGCACTCGCCTCAATCAAGCGCCGCCCCGTCAGCGGTAGCGTGGCAATATCAAGGCGCTGCTCAGTCATCGCGGCGAGATTCCTGTTCAGTGGCTTCACGCCAGCGCTTCACGGCCCCCACCTCAATATCAAACAGATCGAGCACGCGCCCCAACGAATGATCCACCATCTGCTCGATCGACTCAGGGCGAGCATAAAAGGCGGGCACCGGCGGTGCCACAATAGCGCCCATTTCGGTCAGTTCGCTCATGTGGCGCAAATGGTTCAGGTGCAGCGGCGTTTCCCGCACCATCAGCACCAGCCGTCGGCGCTCCTTGAGCACCACATCAGCGGCCCGCGTCAGTAGCGACGCGGTTGTACCTGCGGCAATTTCCGACATCGAGCGTATCGAACAGGGTGCCACAATCATTC
This sequence comes from Carnimonas nigrificans ATCC BAA-78, assembly GCF_000526695.1. Lineage (GTDB taxonomy): Bacteria > Pseudomonadota > Gammaproteobacteria > Pseudomonadales > Halomonadaceae > Carnimonas > Carnimonas nigrificans. Next base: position 40,261 of record NZ_JAGO01000017.1, on the reverse strand, counting down.
CCAGCGTGCGGAAGGAGCCGCTGGAGATGGCCGCGCCAATATCGGCGCTGGGATACACCACATCGGCCAGCGCCTCCACCTGCTTCACCGAGTAGTCGGTCTCCAGCGCAATGGTCAGTCGCGCAGAAGGTGACATCACCAGATGCGTTTCGATGTCGCTTTCGCGCAGAAGCATTAGCAATCGAATCCCATAGATGGCGCCCGAAGCCCCTGAAATACCCACCACCAGGCGTGCGGGGTACGCTCGTTGGGGGGGGCTGCCCGGATAGGCTGTGCTCATGAATGACTCCTTTGGGATTGGGTGTCGCCACCGGGCAAGAGCGCATGAAGCAGCTCAAACAGCGGCTGATAGAGGTGCTGACTGGCGCTCTCGAAACCGGCGGCCTCCAGTGCCACAAACTGCGGCCAGCGATCGCCCAGCTGCGGGTAGCGCTCACGTAGCGCGGGGCTGTACGCGCCACCTTCTTCATAGCGCTGGCGCAGCGTATCGCGCACGTTCTCATCGCCTTCGCCCGCCAGCCACTCCAGCGACAGCTCGGCCAGCGCGGGCATCGGCTCTGCCCAGGCTGCGCGATAGCACTCAAGGTAGTGGCTCAGCAGCTGGCGCGCCTGCGAAGCTGAAACGCTCGGCAAACTCAGTTGGCGATCTTCAAACAGCCCTTGCAGCGCCACGGGTTTGCCCAGTGCAGCAGCGGCCAGTAACTGTTCGAGATGCAAAAGGTACAGTCGATGCGGCTTGCCCAGATGCGTCAGCCGCCCGCTACGGTCAGCTTTCAAGGTGCCGTAAACGCCCGCCTCAAGCCGCCATAGTTCAGCGTAATCGCCGTGATCGACCAGGTTGTCGAGCCGCCCGCTAATGCTGGTATCGCCCATGTTGACCGCCAGGCTCAAAGTGACGAAATCCGGCAATTCAGCCGTCGCTTCACCCCACTTCTGCCACTGCTTCTCCACCACGGGAAGCTGCTCGGCCAGCAGCGCATCGCCAAATCCCAGCGCCGGTAATTGCCCAGCGTGCTGCAAGCGAGTGGCGCTCTGTGCCAGCGGTTGCCCAGCCAGCAGGGCATCGAGCAGCTTACGCTTGAAGTGGTGCTGGGCCAGCCCATCGAAGTCGAACGGCTCAGCGTCGGGGGCCAGCTCTTCGGGAGTGATCGCCCGCGCCCCCAGACGCTCCTTCAGACATACCGAACACGGCTCGCGCAGCAGCGTTTTCAGCATCGGCAGCGTTATCTCCACCGGCGGCGGCGCGACGCTGGACACTGCGGAAGAAGGCGCTGCCACCGGCTGCGGCTGCCACTGGTCGTCGTAGCTGAAGAGCGCCTTCTTTCCTTCCTGCCCTTGAGGCTGAGCATTGCTGAAATATGTCAGCGAGAAGGGCTGAAGCGGATGCTCTTCATACAGATGCGCCTCCAGATGCTGCCGCTGCGTCTGCTCATCGCTCTGCTCGTCACCGGCCAGACACCAGCCCTGGGCAATGGTATCCAGCAGCTCGCTGACCAGCACCGAGGGCGGGCGCGGCAGATTGCTGCGCTGATCGTGCCCCACATAGCTAATCACCAGTTTCTTTCTTGCTGCCAACAGCGCATCGAGCATCAAATAGCGGTCATCATCGCGCCGCGAACGGTCGCCGCCGCGCGGATAGGCGGCCATCAGATCGAAATCCAGTTCCACCCGCGGCCGCGGATATTCGCCATCGTTCATGCCGAGCAGATAGAGATGGCTGAAAGGAATCGCACGCATCGGCATCAGCGTTGCGAAGTTCACCCGCCCAGCCAGAAAGCGCGGCGACAGGCCACTTTCATCAAGCTGCGCAGCGATCGCTTCGCGCACCACGGAGAGCGGCAGCGGCCCCTCGAAGGCTGCGGCATCACAGCTATCGCTCCACTGCGCAATGGCTCCTAGCAAGCGCCCGACACTATCGTGCTCGGCATCGCTATCGGGCAGCACCAGCTCCTCGGTCAGCGCCTCGATACGCTCGCTCCACTGCGCCACGCTGCGCGGCTCGCTCAGCTCACGCGCCGCCTGCTCCAGAGTATCGACCAACTGCAACAGCCGCCCCGCCAGCGCAGCATCAAGCCCACTGACTTCATCGTAAGGCTCGATCTCATCAAAGCCAGCGTCCGACGCGGGCAAGGTATCGCCCATCGCATAGCCCAGCAGCATACGCCGTGCCCCGAACCGCCAGCTATTGGCAGCAAGCGGCGGCAGCTTGAGCTGCGCACGATGCGCTTCCGACAGGCCCCAGCGAATACCGCTCTGCTCCACCCAGCGCGTCAGCAGCGCCAGCTCATTGGCGGCAATACCGAAACGCCGACGCAGCGCGGGAATATCGAGCCAATCGAGCATTTCGCCAATGGTGACGCGCCGCTCGGGCAAATCGAGCAGTTCCAGCAGGGTCGCCAGCAGAGGATCAGCGCGGGTGGCGCGACGATCGGTAATCGTGAACGGAATATAGCGCGGATCATTCGTGTCATAGCGCCCAAATACCGCTTCGATAAAAGGCGCGTAGCGATCAATATCCGGCACCTGCACGATAACATCACGCGGCTTCAGTTCAGGATCTGCACTGAAGGCGGCGAGCAGCTTATCGTTGAGAATCTCGACTTCGCGCAGCGCTGAATAGGCGGTGACGAGCTGGATCGAATCATCTTCCGGCGCGACGCTGCATTTCCCTTCCTCCTCGGCATGTTCCAGCGGATGGCGCAGATCGAGCACATCCTGCTGAAGCTGGCGCAGCAGCGACGGCGTTTCATCGGGCGTTATCCAGTCGCGGAAGATATCGGCTTCGGCATCCTGCGGGCTGTGCTGTTCGATGTCATAAAGTGCCTGAATGAAATCACGCCCCTGCGCCCCCCACCCCGCGAGCAGCGGATTGGCACGCAGATGCAGCTCGGTAGGGTCAAGTCCGCTCAACTCAGGCCGTTCAGGGTGGCGACGCAGCGCCCGCGCCTGCTCGCGCAAGGCTTCACGCTCACTGACCACATCGCCCCAGTAAAAGCGGCATGGGTTGGTGAGCAGCAGCATCACATCAATATGGCGCGCCAGACCGTGCAGCGCCTCAATCACCGCCAGCGGCAAGGATGAAATGCCAAAGACAAAGAGCCGTGGCGGCAGCCCAGCCGGTGCATGATCGAGCTGCTTGAGGCGTGCCAGAAAGCGCTCCTGCAAGGCGGCGCGCTGCAACGGCTGCTCACTTTCATCGGCTGCCGCCAACAGCCGCTGCCATAGCGCCGGCTGCCACGCCTGAGTGCTCGGCAAGCCTAGCTGCGCGGCACTTTCGCCTGCGCTCCAACGGGCCATCCAGTCAGGACGGTAGACCAGATACTGGTCAAACAGCGCCGCCAGACACTCGGCCAATTGGTAGAGATGCCGCGCTTCTGGCGTGGCGTCGCTGGGCAGGTCAGTCACCGCCTCAGGAGCGCTACGCTCATCGCGCAGATAATCGGCCAGCGGCGCAAACTGCGGCTCATCCAGCAGAGTTGGCAGCAGCGCCATCAAGCGCCACACCAGCGCCTTGCGCTCGAATGGAGAGCGGCGTGGAATATCGTCCCCCAGCACCGCGCGATACGCCTTCCAGATAAAACTGGAAGGCAGTTCAAACTCAAGCGCGGCGGCAATACCGGAGCGTTCGGCAATTTCCAGCTTGAGCCACTGCCCCATGCCCGCCGACTGCACCAGGAAGGTCTCGGCGGTCAAGGGCGGCAGCGGATGACGTTCAGCCAGCGACAGCGCCAGGTCGCGCAGATCCTCAATATGATTGGCATGAATGACACTGAACATGAGCACTTACCGGGCCGAAGGGAGAAATCGCTACAGTCTACCTGAGCAGGCGTGAATCCGCAGTGCCGAGGCGGAAAGAGCGCTGAGCGCGCCGAGGTGCCACTACACATCCAATGCAAAACGGGCAGCTCATGTTCCAGAGCTGCCCGCCTTTGCTGCTTTTCAGTGCTTCTTTCAGTTCTACTTCCAGTGCTTCTTCTTGGTAAGCCTTGCGCCGTTAGCGACGCTGACGCGCTTCGCGGATATTCAGCCACACACCCAGCACGCACGCCAGCAGGCCCAGCAGCGCTATATAGAGGGTCGGAGTGTAATCCCACTGCGCGACCAGCAGCGAGATAACCAGCGGAGTCAGGCCGCCAAACACCGCATAGGCCAGATTGTAGGAGAACGACACACCAGAGAAGCGCACCTGCGCCGGAAAGGCACGCACCATAACGCCCGGCACCAGCCCCGTAATACCACCAAAGAAACCTGCCACGGCATAGGCAGGATAGAGCCACGCCATACTGTGGTGCAGCGCGATGCCCATCACTCCAAAGCTCGCCCCAAAACCGAGTCCGAAGCATACCAGCGCCTTGCCAAAACCGATGCGGTCCGCCAGCCAACCGGCCGCTACGCAGCCAAGTGCGGTCAGGGCGATGGCTATACTGTTGACGGCCAGGCTGGCACTGCGTTCAAGACCAAACGACATCTGTAGCAGGGTCGGCATCATCAGTAGCCCCACCACTACCGCGCCGGTGAGAATCCAGGTCACCAGCATCGACAGGATGACACTGCCGCGGTGTTCCCTCAGTACCTGCTTGACCGGCATCTCCTGCGCCTCAGAAGCGGCCTTGTTCTTCTGCATCTCGGCAAATACCGGCGTCTCGTGCAGATAGCGACGCAGATAGAGAGTCACAAGGCCAAATACACCACCCAGCAGGAAGGGAATGCGCCACGCCCACGCCATCAGCTCTGCATCGCTGTAGACATGGGTCAGCGCTGACGCCACCAGCGATCCGATCAGGATACCCGCCACCAGCCCCATGGTGAGGGAAGCGCAGGCAAGACCGGTATGACGCTGCGGCACATGTTCGGTAACAAAGACCCAGGCCCCTGGCGCTTCCCCACCGATGGCGGCACCCTGACAGAGACGCATCAGCAGCAGCAGCAGCGGCGCGGCCACCCCGATGGTGGCATAGGTAGGCAGCAGGCCAATCACCAGCGTGGGCAGCGCCATCAGCAGAATACTGAGCATAAACATGCGTTTACGCCCCAGAATATCGCCGAAATGCGCCATGACGATGCCGCCGAGGGGGCGGGCCAGATAGCCGGCAGCGAAAATGCCAAAGGTTTGCACCAGACGCATCCACTCGGGCAGTTCGGCGGGGAAGAACAGCCCCCCCATCACGGCAGCAAAAAACACGAAGATGACGAAATCGTAGAATTCCAGCGCCCCACCCAGCGCTGAAAGCGCCAGAATGCGCACATCGGAGGCACCCAGCGGACGCCGCTGATCGGGAGATTCATCGGAGAAGGAACGACTGCTGGCAGCTAACTCGGTCATTGAAGGCTCACGGAACACCAAAGATACAAACCACGCGCTCGGCCGCTATTATCAGCAACACTGATATAGCCGACCACGGCGCACATAAACCTCGATATACTGGCACTCAACGGGGATCGCCCAGTGGTGAATCAAGGTATTCAGGTACATTTCAGGCTCTGTAGGCCAGCACCCAGGCTCCAGCAGGGGTAACGCTTTTGAGCAGGAATTGCCAAGCATACCAAAAAAACAAAAAATATATAGTGCTTTTGGCTAATTAAGCGCAATACATTACACTCACCAGCGGCCTATTCCGATCTTATCTTCCATTCATTCTTCCATCCATCAGAAGGAATTCTCATGTCGAGCAGCACCGCTAGCTACCCTTCTTCCAGCCGTGCATGGCTTGAACAGCTGGTGAGCTTCAATACCGTCTCCAGCAACAGCAACCTGGCCCTGATTGATTACGTCGATACCGTCCTTGCCGAACTTGCCGCGACGCCCGGTCAGCCCTTGACCACAGAACGGATTCCCAATGACGACGGCAGTAAAACCAACCTGCTGGTACGCATCGGCCCTGATGTGGAAGGTGGCGTGGTACTGTCGGGCCACACCGATGTGGTGCCCGTGGAGGGGCAGCAGTGGAGCAGCGATCCCTTTACGGTCACCGAACGCGAGGGGCGCCTCTACGGACGCGGCACCGCAGACATGAAAGGGTTTATCGCCTGCTGTCTGGCGCAGGTGCCGACATGGCGTCAGTTGCCGCTGCAACGCCCGATTCTCTTGGCACTCTCCTATGACGAAGAGATCGGCTGTGTGGGCGCTCCCCGCATGATCGAACGTTTGGCAGCGCGCAGCGATCGCCCCGCCATTGCAATTATCGGCGAGCCCACCATGCTGCAAGCGATCAATCGCCAGAAGGGCATCACCGATCTGATGACCCGCGTCACCGGGCTGGAAGCGCACTCCAGCCAGATTCCTGACGGCGTATCAGCGATTCATGTCGCGGGCAAGCTTATCAGCAAAATTGACGCCATCATGGAGGAGCTAAGCGGCGGTGACGCCCTCAATCCTGCCTATAACGTGCCCTACTCCACCCTCCATGTAGGTACCATCAAAGGGGGCACCGCCGTCAACATCATGGCGGGTCAATGCGCCTTCGAATGGGAAATTCGTGACCTGCCCGAATATGGCTTCGATACCGTATTCGAGCGTTTTCAATCCTACGCCTCGGAGCTGGAAGCCGACTTACGCACCCGCGCGCCCTCGGTATCCATCACCACTACCCAGGTGGTGGAAACAGTGCCGGGCCTCAACAGTCTGGATGATGCGCCCGCGCTCAGGTTTATCCTGCCGATGCTGGAGAACGGCACCACGGGCGCCGTGGCTTTCGCCACTGAAGCGGGCCAGTTCCAGCGCGCCGGATTCAGTGCGGTGATCTGCGGCCCGGGAAATATTGCCGTAGCCCATAAGCCGGATGAATATCTTGAGCTGGAGCAGCTCGACAAGGCCGACACCCTGATGCAGCAGATCGGCGAAGCCATGACCCACGCCTAGAGACTTCAGGCAATCTGACGGCAGTACGCTGGCACACTACTCGATGTAGCCATCACGCGAGCCGCGCCGTGGGTCATAAGCAGTCAGGTAGCAAGAAGTCAGGCACTAAAAAGGAGGCGGTAGCATGTGCTATCGCCTCCTTTGTTGCTGGTAGTAAACGGTGCTGTTACACCAGAACGACTACCCTGCCCGATTAGCCTTTCAGCGTTGCGCTGAGGGTAATTTCGGTGTCATACAGCTTGGAGACCGGGCAGCCTTCCTTGGCAGAGTTGATGATGGAATCGAACTCATCCTGGGCAATGCCGGGAATGGCGGCTTCAGTAATCAGATGAACGCCCGATACGGTGAAACCATCGCCATCCTGATCGAGAGAGACTTCAGCCTTGGTATCAATGCTGTCAGCGGTATACCCAGCGTTGCCCAGCATCAGTGAAAATGCCATCGAGAAGCAGGCGGCGTGCGCAGCACCCAGCAGCTCCTCGGGGTTGGTACCGGGCTGACCCTCGAAGCGAGTATTAAAGCCATAGGGGTTCTCTTTCAAAGCGCCGCTCTCGGTAGAGACAGTGCCTTTGCCTTCCTTGATAGAGCCACTCCAGTGCGCTGAACCTGCTTTTTTAATCGTCATGATCTCTCCAGTACGTTACTTGAATGGGCTACCTTTACTGCAATGGGGACGGTATATGCCGTCATCAACCATTACGTGCACTTCTTTAAAAAGAATAGCCGATATTGGCGCAACCGCCATCCGCTTTTGGTCTTTTATATCTGCGTTCCAAAGCGCCACTCAGCATGGCTGGCATCAGGGGGAAGGATGGCAATGGGCAGCGCATTGGGGGCGCTCTCGCCACGGTGAGAACCATGAACAAGCTGCCGAATGGCTCTGAATACTCCTGAATGCGCCACGACAACAGGATGGTGATAGCGCTCCAGCAGATGGTTGAGCGTAGTGCCTACCCGTTCGACAAACGGCACCCACGGCTCTGCCCCCGCGGGCGGATCTAGATAGGGCATCTCGGCCAGCACCGGGCCAAGCTCCAAAGGCCCCCAGTTGCGCTCGCGCAAGCCATCGAAGGTGGCGATCCGCTGCGCCGGCAGCGCCAACTCTGCCGTTTGAACAGCGCGCCGCAGTGAACTGGCCGCAACGATCTCTCCCTGCCAGTGATGCAGCGCAGCGCGGGCCGCGATCGCCTGCTGCTGACCTTTCGGCGTTAACAGCACATCCCGGCTGCCGGCAATAACGCGCGCGCGATTGTGGAAGGTTTCGCCATGGCGGATAAATAAAAACGGCTTCGCTACCAGTTCCATTTCAGGCTCTCGTCAGTTTCATTGGCGATGCATTGCGCGCACGCTTCAAGGCAAAACGCCACCTTAACACTTAAAACAAGCCATACGACAAGCCATTGGCATAAAAGCTGTCGTGAGCTTTAAGAAAAAGGCCGACATGATAGAGGAAGCCAGTGATGATACTGGCTATAAGCGTGTGAGGGCGCTCAATGCACCTCATAATGGAAATTTTGCGCCATCGCGTCAGGTCAGCCCCCGCTCTCCTGACGGTAGAAGGGGCACCAGAGCATGAACCGCGCCATTACACACTCCGTTTTATGGTTGAGTTATTACCCTTGGCAGTTTTGATATGACTTCACACTCCACTGATGACGATCAACCAAGCGCTATCCATGATCACAATATTGCTTACCTGATGCTGGCACGCGAACTCATTATCAAGGATAAATCTCTGGCGCTGCTCCAGTTGGGTATGAATGAATCCCTTGCCGAGCTGATTGCTGCGATGCCGATCGAACAGATAATCGCCATCAGCCGCACCAACCGGCTGATTTGCACGCTTGCCCTCGATCAGGAGCGTTTGCTGGAGTGGCGCGACAATACGCCATGGCATCAGGAGATCTATCACGCCCAGCGCACCCTGTATCTCACCGGCAATACGTGCAGCGAACCGAGGGAAAGCGGTGAAAGCGACTCAAGTCAGAGACCGGGAGCCTCGCTGGTCAGGCAGACCCACGATCAACTGCTGGCGATTGAGATGATCGAGCTGGGCGCTCGCCCAGCGGTCATTCTGCACAGCCTGAACATGCCCTACGCGCGTATCACTCGCCTCTATCGCGAGATGACCGGCAGGCCGCTGCCCAAGGGCACCCTGCCCTTTGCGACCGATTGGTTTTTGCAGTGGCGTGCCAATATGCATGCGTCGGTCTTTCTTAACTATCACCGTTGCCTTGAATCGCTCTCCCTTCAAGGCAGTACTGAACTGCTGCTGAGCAGCTATCGCCACTATCTGAACTGGCAGGCAGCACCCGCTGGCGAGGCGCTGCTGTCGATCACCCGTGCCTGGACACTGCTGCGCTTCCTTGAAAGCCATCTGCTACACATGCGGCGCTGTAGCTGCTGCGACTGCCTGTTCATTGATGATGCCAACGCGCCACAAGGAAACTTCCGCTGTGGTTTATGCGCGCCGCCGTCGCGGGCGGGTCATTACAAACAGCACACGCCTGCGCGCAATATACCGGCTAGTGGCAAGTCTCAAACAGCGCCCTAACGCCGGGCGCCAACGCCACAAAAGAGGGATTAATCAGCGTGTCACGCTGGTTGTAGTCGAGTGCCGCGCCTAACCGAGTTCCCTCCAGGGCGTTGACTGCGCCGCCTGCCTGCTCCAGCACAAACTGGGCCGCTGCGGTGTCCCACTCGCTGGTCGGGCCGCACCTCACGTAGAGATCGGCGTCGCCACGCGCAATGGCGCAAAACTTTAATGAACTTCCCATGGCGACACATTGATGTGCCGGCAGCCTCTGCAGCCAGGCTTCAGGAAGGCCGCGGCCATGGGAGCGGCTTTCGGCAATACGCAGCGTATGCTCACTGCGCCAGGGGCGAGCGGCAATCGCAAGGCGGCTATCACGATAACGACCCGGCTCGAAGCGCCACGCCTGCTCACCGCGACGCGCGGTATAGCCCTCCTCCAACGCTGGTGCCAGCACCACTGAAAGCACCACCTTCCCCCGCTCAATAAGCGCAATATTGACCGTGAACTCATCATTGCGACGCAGGAAATCGCGCGTGCCATCCAGCGGATCGACCAGCCAGAATTGCTGCCACTGCCGCCTTTTCTCGATGTCATGGGCGGGAGATTCTTCTGAGAGGATCGGCAAGGCAGGATCAAGCTGCGCTAAAGCGCTGACGATTATCCGGTGTGCGGCGATATCCGCCTCGGTAACAGGGGAGTGATCCTCTTTCTCGCTGACGTTTATAACTGCCTTGTTCCGGTAGATATCCAGTATTGCCTTACCCGCTTGCCAGGCGATCTCGGCCAATGCGTGCTGCCATTGCTTAAGTAATTGATCAGAAAATTGAAACATTATCCGCAATTAATCCTTAAATCCATGTTATGTGGAAAACCATGTCGCTATCCGGGCATCAGAGTAGCACTCTTTCCTTATAATGATGCCGGTTGGCCTTGTTGCTATAACTGTTCATTATCAGAGGGTTTAATCACGCTGGCTATTGAATATCAACCATGCGCGCAAGCGCATTCCTGCATGAAAGAAGCAGTGGAAAAACGAAAAAACCGCCAGCGATGATCGCCAGCGGTTATAGGTGCGGCACTTGATAAGTGCTATAGGAATGCGCGACTTGCTTCACGCGATCCTGGTGGCCTGACTACGCCTGACCCTCTTCCAGCCAGCCTTCCACCGTATCGCTACCGTACTGCTCCTTCCACGCCTTGAGCACCTTGTGGTTGCCGCCGCGCGTTTCAATGACTTCACCGTTGTGAGGGTTGCGATACACCTTCAATTTGCGCTTGCGGCGAGTGCCACTGGTTGCCTTGGTGGAAGCAGATTTGACTGATGAGCTAAGATCACCTTTCGGATCGACAATAGCGATAACATCAGAGATGTTTTTGTCGAACTCCCCCATCAGGTCTTCGAGTTTTTTCTTGAATTCAAGCTCAGCCTGCAAGCGCTCGTCGCGCTCAAGGCGCTGTAGTTCCTGACGCAGCGTTTTGACCTGCTGTTCCTTGAGAAGATAATCACTCAATAACGACATTCTTATAACTCCAACCGGATTGCATAAACAGTAACAGTACAATGTATGTGGGTAATCGCACGCAAGGATGTTACGTGCTTAACAGCCACTATTCATTAACGGAAAATAGTATACATCATCATCTTCAAATGGGAGAAGTATTTTTAGAGTCCCCATCAATATAAGCGCATTGTGATAACGCACATGAGCGCCAGACAATTAACAAGTACTGTCTTTACCATATATTTTGCATATAACAAAGCACCCTTCTTCGACCAGCCCCTGCGGCAACTACTGGACATACATCCATGCTCGCGAGATCATGAGGCCATGACAAAGATCCTTCATGCTGACTGTGACTGCTTCTACGCTGCCGTAGAGATGCGCGACAATCCTGAATTGCGCGACATCCCTATTGCCGTGGGCGGCAGCGCGGAAGGAAGAGGAGTCATTGCAACCTGCAACTACCCTGCCCGCACCTTTGGCATTCACTCGGCCATGTCGAGTGCCCAGGCGCTGCGACTGTGCCCTCACCTGACAGTGATCAAACCTGACTTCGAGCGCTATCGCGAGGTCTCCGCCCAAATCATGGCGATTTTCAGGGAGCTGACCGAGTGGGTGGAGCCGCTATCACTCGATGAAGCCTATCTTGATATCAGCGGCGTCGAGCGCTTCAAGGGCAGCGGCACCTGGATGGCCCAATGGCTGAAGGCGGAGGTGCTGCGCCGAACCGGTATCACCGTCTCCATTGGCGTGGCGCCCAACAAGTTTCTCGCCAAGATCGCCAGCGATTGGCACAAGCCCGACGGCCTGTTTGTGATTACTCCCGAGCAGGTCGATGCCTTTGTAGCGGAACTTGGCGTCGATAAATTGCCTGGCGTGGGGCCAGCCACGGCACAGCGCCTCAAGCAGATGAATATTTCTGACTGTACTGAACTTGGCCGCTGCTCTCTTTCGATACTGGTGGATCGCTTCGGCAAGTTCGGGCATCGCTTGTATGAGCTGAGTCGCGGCATCGACCGCCGCGATGTCAAGGTACACCGCGAGCGCAAATCCATCAGTGCCGAAAATACCTTTGAGCGTGACCTCACTCCGGCGCAGGTCATAGCGCAAGAGCTGACGCCCATGGTCGATAAGCTGGCAGCGCGCATCGACCGTCACGGCACTCCTGCTTCCAGCAAGATTTTCATCAAGCTGCGTTTCGATGACTTCACTACGACCACCCTGGAGAGCAGCGCTATGCTGCCTTCCATTACCAATTTTACTGAACTGTTCGAGCGCGCCTGGCAGCGCGGCCAGCGTCCGGTACGGCTGGTGGGCGTTGGCATCAGGCTGCTTGACGCTGAACACAGCAGGCAGCTAGCGCTGTTTGGCGCTCCCCTCTGACGGACAGCCGCCTAACGCCCCCCTAAACCGAGTGTATGTGGGTAGCGACGTGCGGTTGGTCTCTCAAGGCATTCGTCGATAGTGGGCACTGCCCCACGCCTTCCCTCTATTGCTCTCGCCTGTTCATGTGCATGTTAAGCGATCAGCACTGGGTCGCCAGGAGATCAGCACCTGTTGGCAGATCGTCGCTGGCGCCTTTTTGCTTCTCTTTGCGCCTGCCCGTTGACCATGCCTTCCCTGCCAAGGCCCCTGTTGCGTATAGTAAAGGCAACGCCTTAAGGGTGGGCTGCGTTCACAAGGACGTTGACGCCCCGGGCATCCGCACAGCAATAAGGCACTCCATGAGCGACCATCAGGTATCCATCCGTCCTCGCAAACGCCCGCCCCTCGATATTCTGGTGATGGGGGGATGCGGCGAAATTGGCATGAACCTTACGCTTTATGGCTATAACGATAGCTGGATCGCGGTGGACTGCGGCATGATGATTCATCAGAACCTGCCGGATTCACCGCTACAGATTCCTGATGGTCAAGCCTTGAAGGAGCGCGGCATCACGCCGGACGCGCTGATTATCACCCATGGTCATGAAGACCACATTGGTGCGGTGGTGTGGCTGTGGCCACGCTGGGGCTGTCCGGTATGGGCATCACCGCTGGCGGCAGACTTGCTGGCGCATCGCTTCGCCCAGCATGGCCTGGATACCAGCGTGATTCGCGTGTTCGAGCCGGGCGAGGCATTCGAGCAGGACGAATTCGATATTCGGCCACTACCGGTAACCCATTCGATTCCTGAAAGCTCGGCGCTGCTGATCAGCGCAGGGCGCCATCGCGTCCTTCATACCGGTGACTGGAAGCTCGACCCTGCGCCACTGCTTGGCCCGCCGATCAATGAAGCGCTGTTTCGCTCGCTGGGTGCCATTGATCTGGTGCTGGGAGACTCCACCAACGCCATGCAGCCAGGTCACTCCGCCAGTGAAGCTGAAGTGCTCAGCGCGCTGCACGAGGCCGTTGCGCCCTTGACTGGCCGAGTGGTCATCACCAGTTTCGCCAGCAATCTGGCCCGCATTCACTCGGCGGGGCTTATTGCGCGCGCCACTGGCCGCCGTCTGGTGCTGGCCGGACGCGCCATGCAGCGAATGGTGCATATCGCTCAGGGCTGCGGCTATCTGGCAGAGCTGCCTACCATCGTACCGCTCAAGGATGCCGGTTATCTGCCGCCCAACGAGGTACTGCTGATGGCAACCGGCAGTCAGGGAGAGCCTGGGGCTGCACTGGCGCGTCTGGCCCATAACCGCATGCGCGATCTGGAGCTGGAAGAAGGCGATACCGTGATCTTCTCTTCGCGGGTCATTCCCGGCAACGAACAACCTATCGCGACGCTGATCGCTGCCCTGAAGCAGCGCAATATTCAGGTCATGGATGAACACAACCATCCTGATCTTCACGCCTCGGGCCACCCCGCACAGGAGGAGCTGCGCACCTTCTATCACTGGATCAAGCCCCGCTACCTGCTACCGGTACATGGCACCGAGGCACACCAGCGGGCGCATCTGGCGCTGGCGCAGGCGCTTGGCATTAGCGGTCAGGAAATGCCCAGCGACGGCGATTGGCTGCGCTGGACCGGCGATACCCTTGAGCATGTAGAGAAGCTCAGCCTCTCTCCTCGTCTGATTAACCAGCAGCGCGAGGTGCGCCGCGATACCCGGCACGGGCTGCGCGTGGTGATTTCAGTACTGAGTGATCACAACGGCTGGTCACGGGTGGGGCGCACCATTGTCGATCCACCGCCCGGTGTCGCGATTGATGAGGATGCGCTGGGCGACTGGCTTGATGACCAACTGCCTGCGCTGAACGCCCTGCCTCTGCGGGAAGTGCGCGCTCTGCTGAGTGATCGGCTTACTCACTGGCTGGCCAATCGCAGTCTACGCGCTGGGCGCGTCTATCTTGATATGGTGGATGTATCAGCCTAGCCAAGAGAATTTCGATAAGTGGCTCTCTCATATCGACATAAGCTCGGCATAAGCACGCTAACCGCCGGTCATGTTCATGAAACGCACCACCTGTACATCGCCGTCGGTGGTGAAGTGGTGCTGCCACGGTTTCAGCTGCATCGCTTCCTTCATGCTCTGCTCCAGCCGCTGCCCATCGCCGGGGTAGCGCCTGAGCACGGCGCGCAAATCCTTCGAATGCTCATTGCCAAGACATAGCAGCAAACGCCCTTCTGCCGTTACGCGAACACGATTGCAGGAGGCGCAGAAGTTATGGCTATGGGGGGAAATGAAGCCTACGCGGGTGGCGCTGCCGTGCATACGAAAATAGCGCGACGGCCCAAGCGTTGACTGCGCAGTGGGCCACAGCGGATAGCGGGTTTCGATAGCGGCCTGCACATCATCGCTGGAAAAATAGGTTTCTCCGCGGCCATGATCCGACACGTCACCAAGCGGCATCTCCTCGATAAAGCTGATGTCGAGGTTACGTTCACGGGCAAATTCGACAAGATCAAGCACTTCGTCGTCATTGCGCCCCCGCAGCACCACGGCATTGAGCTTGATAGCGGTGAAACCTGCCGCCTGAGCCGCTTCGATACCGGCGATCACCTGCTCAAGCCGACCGGTACGGGTCAATTTGCTGAAGCGTTCGGGCTTAAGTGAATCGAGGCTGATATTCAAGCGATCAACGCCTGCTTCCTTAAGCATGACTGCGTGACGCGGCAACTGTGAGCCGTTGGTCGTGATCGCCAGTTCCTTAAGACCGTGCTGCTTGAGCGCGCCCAGCCCGTGCATCAAGGTTGCCAGCCCCTGCCTGACCAGCGGTTCTCCGCCGGTAATACGAATTTTTTCGACCCCAAGGGCGACGAAGCGACGTGCGACCAGCAGCAGTTCTTCAATGGAGAGAAGCTGCTGACGCGGCAGGAAGCTCATCTCCTCGCTCATGCAATATACGCAGCGGAAATCGCAGCGATCGGTAATGGATAGCCGCAAATAGCGAATTTTACGCCCGAAGGTATCCACCAGTTCGCTGCTGGCTGATTCGCTCGCCTCGCGCTCCATGATTACTCCTCCCAGCGACGGCTGGCATCGAGATCGCTATGACGCTCTGCGACCCAATGCGCGGTGTCGCCTACATGCTCTTTTTTCCAGAATGGCGCGGCGGTTTTCAGCCGATCAATCAGGAATTCGCACGCCGCAAACGCATCGCGGCGATGGGCAGCGGCGGTCATCACCAGCACAATCCCATCGCCCGCCGCTAATTTGCCCACCCGATGCACCAGCGCAACACCGCTCAGTGACCAGCGCTCGCTGGCCTGTTCCGCCAGCTCTGTCAGCATCTGTTCGGTCATGCCGGGGTAATGTTCCAGCGTGAGGGCGGTCACGTTGGAGGCTTCGCTGAAATCGCGTACGCAGCCTTTGAAGGACACGACGGCGCCAATATCATGCCGCCCTGCCAACAGGCGCTGCTCAATCTGCGCCGCGTCGAACGGTTCAGGATGTACGGCGATATAGATCATCCGCCCATCACCGGTGGGAAAAAGCCGACTTCATCTCCTGGGCTGAGCGGTGCATCGCTCTTGCACATGCGCTGATTTACCGCGCTTAACACCTGCTGTTCATGCAGTAGCGCGAAACGGGCATCGCGCGCGATCAGCGCCTCTTTCAAACCGCTCAGCGTCGCCGATGCCAGCTCAGTGAAAGGCACCTCGATACTCTCGGTATCCAGCGTTTCGCGCAGCGCCGCAAACAGCAGCACCTTGATACTATCCCGCTGGGCAACAGGCGCAGCAGGCGGTTCAGCTTCAAGGGTGGCAGGCTCGCGATGCCAATCACCGGATTTCCCGCCCTCCTTGTGTTCAAGCTGAACAGCGCCAATCACCATGCCCTTATCGACCGCCTTGCACATGTCGTACAGCGTCAGCGCCGCCACGGATACCGCCGTCAGTGCTTCCATCTCAACGCCGGTGCGTCCGGCCACGCGGCAACGCGCCCGAATGCGCACCCCCGGCAATTCTGTATCAAGGGCGAAGTCGAGTTTGACCGATGAGAGCGCCAGCAGATGGCACAGCGGAATCAGTTCAGAAGTACGCTTGGCCGCCTGAATGCCCGCAATCCGCGCAGTCGCCAGCACATCCCCCTTGGGCATGGCGTCATCGGCCAGCAGCGCCAGTGTATGCGGCGCCATGCGCACATGGCCGGAAGCCTCCGCGGTACGCTGGGTAACGATCTTGTCGCCCACATCGACCATATGCGCGTGACCGCGCTCATCCAGATGCGAGAGAGCTTCATCGGGCATGATTATCTCCAGAGAGCGCCACCAGCGGATGGATCAACACCCGATGCCCCGCGTCGCAGGTGGTGGTCTGCTCATCAAGTTCGATCAGACAGCTTGCCTGCAACAGTGCATCAAGCTGATGGGAATTCTGTTTAGGTAGCGGTAGCGCCATTAGCTGCCCCGCGTCATTCGCCCAGTAGTGCGCCAGCAGCAGCTCGCTGCGTCCAGCACGACCGCTGGCTGGAGACGCCAGCGTAGCGGGCAGCCTGGTGGTGGCGGTAATAGTGGCGCTGAAATGTGCCAGTGCGGGCCGGACCAGTTGAACACAGCAGCCCAGCGCCGCCAATGGATTCCCTGGCAGCGCGATCAGCGGCGTCTGCTGCCAGCGTCCAAAGGCGACCGCTTGTCCTGGCTTGTGGGCCATGCGCTGCGGAGCGATGCCCTGCTGGGCAAGCAGATCACGCACATGGTCATGAGGGCCTCGCGAAATGCCGCCGCTGGTAATCAGCAGGTCCGCCTCCTGCGCCGCTGCATCAAGGTGCACGGCAATCGCCTCACAGCTATCCTCAAGCACGCCGCACAGGATGACCTGCACGCCCCAGCGCTCCAGCAGCGCTGCCAGCATCGGCCCGTTGGCATCAAAGCGCACGCGGTCCCGCGGCAAGCCGGATGACGTAGCAGACGCCGCACTCAGCTCATCGCCGGTAGAGAAGAGCGCCACCCGTACAGGCCGAACGACTTCAACCTGCTCAATGCCCAGTGCGGCCAGCATCGCAATATGGCGGAAGTCGATGCGCTCGCCAGCACTGATCACCACCTCGCCACACGCCACTACCTCGGCGCGACGCCGCACATGCTGCCCCGCTATCGGGGACTGCTGCAACCAGACGCGATGGTTGTCGAAGCGGCACGCTTCTATGGGCATCACGCTATCGCATCCTTCAGGCAACCACGCACCGGTCGCGATCCCGACGGCTTCATCCGCTGCAACGCTTTGAGTACACGGGTGCCCTGCGTGGCTGTGCCCGACGATGGTCAGCGGCTGTTCGGTATTCGCCAGATGTGCAGCAAAGGCGACACCATCCATGGCGGATGCATCCGCTTCCGGCACATCAAGAGGCGCGGTGATATCACGGGCCAAGTGCCGCCCAACCGCCTGTGCCAGCACCACCTGCTGCGTCGTCGCTGACAGCGGTGCGCCTATCGCTGCCAGCAGCGCCTGCTGCGCCTGCTGCGCCTCGGGTACGCTCATGCGTTGTTGGGTCATCACGGCAGCTCTCTCTGCGGGCTGGCCCAGTTCAGCACCCACTGGGCAATGCGTGCAGGCTGATCCAGCGGTAATAGCGTACGTTCACCGAAGCAGCGTGAAATTGCGGAATTTATCCCGCACTGCTTTTCTTCCTGCGCATCGGCGGCAGTTAACAGCGCTTGCTCTGCCACTTCTTCCGCAGTAGGTGCCGCGATAGCGATAATGCGGTTATCGTGAAGCGCCAGCAGCGGTTTGTGAAGCGCGGCCCGAAACACTTCCAGACGAGAGATATCGGCGTGCTTGAAGCCTTCCACCAAAATCAGCGAGGGCGCATGAGGCAGCAGTTGCCCGATCAGTTCATTCAGGCACGGCTCGCCCGATTCAGGGGTTTCCACCATCACTGCATAGCGCTGCGCCGAGGCCAGCAGCATCGGTATCGCGCCTGCCTTGCGCAAACGATAGCTATCCTTGCCGGGTGTATCGACATCAACGTCATGGTGGGCGTGCTTGATTACCGCGCAGTGCTCGCCGGCTTCGCGCAGCAGCGGCAGCAGCTTTTCCAGCAGGGTTGTCTTGCCCGCCCCGCTAAAACCGGCGATGCCCAATACTGGAGGGAGGGAGCGATGGTGAGTAGCTTCCAACATGATTACACCCCTGCGGCTGCCAAACGTGCGGCGACCGCGTTCAATTCTTCGACACTGTTTACATTGGTAAAACCGGCACTGTCGTCGAACTGCACCGCTACAGCACGACACTGCGCCATCACGCGGTACAGCCGCCGTTCACCGCCCGCCAGTGCCTGATGCACCCGTTTAGCAAGAGAGGGGCGCCACAGCGCTACCGTATAGTGCGCACGTTGAGCATCGCAGGCATACACCAACTCACTTTCAGGCGCGGCTTGCGCCAGCAGCATTTCTACCAGATCGACCGGCAGCAGCGGCGTATCGCACGGCACCGTCAACACCCAGTCAACGCCTGGAAAAAAATCGAGCGCACGGGCAATTCCTGCCAATGGCCCTTGGTGCTGCTCACCTGCTGCGTCGGGCAAGAGCGGATAGTTTGTCAGCGTTCGATAGCGCTCGAAGGCTCGGTTGGCACTGACCGCCACGCTATCCACCTGCGGCGCGACTCGCGCAATGACATGCTCCAGCAAGGTCTGCCCTGCCAACGCTACCAGCGCTTTCTCGCCACGCCCCAGGCGTCGCCCTTCGCCCCCTGCCAGCACAACAGCGGCGATACTGGGGCGCTGTGATGAAAGCAGGGAGTTCGAGGACATTGCTGACGCCTCTAAGCGAGAAAACTGGATTCAGCGCAATTACCACGCGGCACTGAAGGAGCACTGCACAGGCCATTAGCGGCTGAGCACTTCATCGCTCAGAAATGACAGAGTGCAGGAATGAAAACGGCCGCTGACTGCGGCCATCTTATCAGTGGGTGCCGAAAATCTTGTCACCGGCATCGCCCAGCCCTGGCACGATATAGCCGTGTTCATCAAGATGATCGTCCACCGACGCGGTGAATATCTCGACATCAGGATGCGCTTCCAGCACTCGCTTGATGCCTTCAGGCGCCGCCACCAGCACGATGATCTTGATATCCCGACAGTTGCGCTCTTTCAGCATATCGAGAGTGGCGATCACCGAGCCGCCGGTCGCCAGCATCGGGTCGATCACCAGCGCGGTACGCTCGTGCAGATCGGAGACGAATTTCTCGAAATAAGGAACTGGTTCAAGCGTCTCTTCGTTGCGGTAAAGCCCTACCACGCTGATACGCGCGCTGGGAATCAGGGTAGTAACACCTTCCAGCATACCGATGCCGGCACGCAGGATCGGCACCACGGTCACCTTTTTGCCCTTGATCTTGTCAACCGTCAGCGCATCACCGGTCCAGCCGGTAATGCTGCGCTCTTCAAGTTCAAGATGCTTGGTGGCCTCATAGGTCAGAAGCGTCGCGACTTCGCTGGCAAGTTCGCGGAAATGCTTGGTACTGATGCCTTCGGCACGCATCAGTCCGATTTTGTGTTTGATCAGCGGGTGCTGAATATCATGAACGCTCATGAGGATATCCTGAAAAATCTGGAAGACGCGGCGAACCGTCGATCCATCATGGGGCTTTGTGAAGCAACATTCGAGACTTTCCGAAATTCGATACTTTCCGAAAAAATGCTCGACATCTATCCCGATGAATGACCGGACGATCACGCCGCGTCGTTATTGAAATAAAGTGACGGTGCCGCTGCGAAGCTCGCCAGCGCACCGGCTGTCTGTTAAATCGCCAATGTTAGCGAGCAGCGCCCACCTCAGCGGGAAGCTGCCACTCGATAGGCGCAATGCCATGCTGCGCCAGGAAAGCATTGGCCTTCGAAAAGTGCTGATTACCAAAGAAGCCGCGATGCGCTGAGAGCGGCGACGGGTGCGGCGAATGCAGAACCAGATGGCGCTCGCGGTCAACGAAGGCAGCCTTCTTCTGCGCGTAGCTGCCCCACAGCAGAAACACCACATGGGAACACTCGCGATTGATCTGTTCTATGGCGCGATCGGTGAAGGTTTCCCAGCCGCGGTTGCGGTGCGACCCCGCCTGGCCTTGCTCTACCGTCAGCACGCTGTTGAGCATCATCACTCCCTGACGTGCCCAGCTTTCCAGAAAGCCGTGCTTGACCGGGGTGAAGTTCACTTCATCAGCCGCCAATTCCTTGTAGATATTGACCAGCGAAGGCGGAATGGTGACATCGGGACGCACCGAAAAACAGAGCCCATGGGCCTGGCCCGGCCCGTGGTAAGGGTCCTGTCCCAGAATCACCACCTTGACGTTATGCAAAGGCGTCAGCTCAAAGGCACGAAACCAGTCACTGGAGTGAGGAAAAATCACCCGATGCTGCTCTTTCTGCGCTTTCAAAAAGGCGCGTAGCTGCGCCATGTAGGGCGCATCGAATTCAGTTTGCAGCGCGGCTTGCCAATCGGCACTCATCGGCACGGACATAGACACTCCTAGACGCCGCTCTTGCCTGCATCAGCGCGACGGTGGCGCTCGACCAGCGGCTCAACGTAGGAAAAACCGGTATCCCAGGGGAATTGAATCCAGCAATCCTGGCCCACTTCGGTGTGGTATTGATCGACCAGTGCTCGCCCTTCGGGCTTGGCATAGATGGTAATGAAATGGGCTTTGGGCAACATGCGACGTACAGCCGCAGCGGTTTTGCCGGTATCGACCAGATCATCTACCAGCAGCCACCCTTCACCGTCGTGATCAACGCCCTTCAGCACCTCAACGTCGTCGTGCTGCTCCATGTTGTCGTAGCTTTTGACACACAGAGAATCGACCAGCCGAATATCCAGCTCGCGCGCAATTAGACCGGCGGGAATCAGACCGCCACGTGCGATGGCGACGATACCTTTGAAGTGGTGATGCAACAGCGGCTCACACAGTTCGCGCACATCGCGATGCAGTTGGTCCCAGGAGACCGTGAAATACTGCTGATAACGATCACTTTTAGCCATGCCGATTACTCCGTTTCAGTGAAGCTGCACACAGCAAACACACTATGACCTGCTGCACGAATAGCGTCTGACCCACCCAGTTCGGGCAGATCAATGATACCGGCCGTCTCGACCACTACGCCGCCGGTACGCTCGATCAGGCTGGCAGCGGCCAGCATGGTGCCGCCGGTAGCGATCAAGTCATCCATGACCAGAATGCGGTCGTTGGGGCGGAAGGCGTCGGAGTGCAGCTCAACCGTCGCTTCACCGTATTCGAGCTTGTAGGTTTCACTGATGGTCTTGAAGGGCAGTTTGCCTTTCTTGCGCACCGGCACAAAGCTGCATCCCAGCTCATAAGCGAGCGGTGCGCCAATAATAAAGCCGCGCGCATCAATCGCCGCAATCGCGTCGATCTCCATTTCCTGATAGCGATGCACAAAGCCATCAATCAGTTTGCGGAATGCGGCGCTGTTTTGCAGTACGGGCGTAATGTCGCGAAAGTTAACGCCCGGTTCCGGCCAATCCCGCACAGTGCGAATAACCGACTTTATATAATCGCCGTAGACGCTTTTTGTATCTTCCAACAGAATTCTCCTGCACGCACGGAAACACCGTACGACGTGCCTTCAACATCGAATAATGGTCGCCGCGACCAGGTGGCGTGGCTGATTCTTTAACGCGATCTTTGCAAGAACCCGCAATGGCGGCAAGTTTACGCGAAAACGCGGCGACGCTTAAGTATCTTCATGAGGATTCCCCAGCGCCGCGCGCTACCCCGTTCATCAGAGATTACGATGCACGACCAGCCAGCACCCGCTCCACGGTCGCGACAATTGCCTGCGTTTGCGGATCAAGCTCAAGGTTGACGCGATCTCCCGGCACGCGGGTAGAGAGCGTGGTGCGCGCCAGGGTTTCCGGAATCAGATCAACGCTAAAGCGCCCATCATCCACCTCGCTGATGGTCAGACTGGCACCATCAATGCTGATGAAGCCTTTATCGAGCACATAGGGCGCAAACTCGGGCGGCAGCGCAAACCATAGGCGGCGATTGTTGGGGCGCTCGACGATCTCCTTCAACGTGACAGTGCCTGCAATATGCCCGGAGGTGAGATGGCCGCCGATTTCATCGCCAATACGCGCGGCACGCTCCAGATTGACCCGGCTGCCCACTTCCAGCTCGCCCAGATTGGTCAGTGATAGCGTTTGAATCATCGCATCAAAGCCCACGCGATTACCCTTGACCTCGACTACCGTCAGACAGCAGCCGTTGTGCGCCACCGACGCGCCCAGCTCGACGCCCTGCTCCAGACCGTCGGGAAACGCGACCGTAATGTGATGCAGACCGTCACGCCTATCAATGGCGACCACTTCGCCAATACCCTGCACAATGCCAGTAAACACGGTGCCTCCTTGATATTCCAACCGTAACCCCAGAGGGGCGAATGCCATTATTGTGGCACGACTGGCCGATTTCGTGTCAGGGCATCGCCATTTGATGGATCAAAAGCGCCCTGGCATAGCGAGTCACTGTCGCCAGATTGACGACTCGTAGACGGATACCTACAATCCCTAGCCATTCAAGACAGGCGCTGATTTGTTCCCAGCTTGCGGGCGCCACAGTAAATATCGCTAAACGGGGAATGGCTTTCCGTTCCGCGCGGTGACTCACCGTCACCTTCAGCGCATCCCGCCCTGCACCGTACTTTCGGCCCTGTCAGTCGTGGCATCACGCCACCTACCTATGCGTCCTTCTTATAAAGGCCCATGATTACCCTATCCAATGTTGTAAAAAGCTACGGCCGTGGTGAACACACCGTTAGCGCGCTCA
The DNA here is from genome assembly GCF_000526695.1 of Carnimonas nigrificans ATCC BAA-78. Lineage (GTDB taxonomy): Bacteria > Pseudomonadota > Gammaproteobacteria > Pseudomonadales > Halomonadaceae > Carnimonas > Carnimonas nigrificans. The sequence goes on along the minus strand of NZ_JAGO01000017.1, from coordinate 17,162 downwards.
AGGGCATTGATCTGGAAGTTCCCGCCGGCAGCATCAGCGGCGTTATCGGACTTTCAGGTGCCGGCAAAAGCACGCTGGTGCGCTGCGTCAATCTGCTTGAGCGCCCCACTTCCGGCAGTGTCGTCGTCAACGGTCAGGAGCTGACATCGCTCAGCGCCGCTGGTCTGCGTCAGGCACGTCATCGCATCGGCATGATCTTCCAGCACTTCAACCTGCTGGAGTCACGCACCGTGGCGGCCAATATCGCGCTGCCGCTGGAATTGACCAAAACGCCTCGGCCTACCATCAAGGCGCGGGTCAGTGAGCTGCTCACGCTGACCGGCCTTGAACAGATGGGCGAGCGCTACCCGAGTCAGCTTTCCGGCGGCCAGAAGCAGCGCGTCGCGATTGCCCGTGCTCTCGCCAGCGAGCCGCAGGTACTGCTGTGCGATGAAGCCACCTCAGCGCTCGATCCGCACACTACCACCTCGATTCTTGAGCTGCTCAAGGAGATCAATCAGCGTCTGGGCCTGACCATTTTGCTGATTACCCATGAGATGGAGGTGGTCAAAGCGATCTGCGATCAGGTGTCGCTGATTGAGGGCGGAAAGCTGGTGGAAACGGCACCGGTCGGCAAGTTTTTCACTTCTCCCGACAGCAAGGCGGCGCGCCACTTCATCAGCGATCAACTGTCGCTGGATATTCCGGCTTCACTGAAAGAGCGTCTGCTGCCTGATGGCGCGCCCCCTCAACACAGCCATCCGGTGGTGCGTCTGACCTTCGCCAACGACAAGGTCAGCAAGCCGCTGATTTCCCATATCTCGCGCACCTTCGATATTGATATCAGCATTATTGAAGCACGCATCGAGTCGATTCAGCGCTGGACGCTGGGCCTGATGATCGCCGAGCTGATTGGCGATGCCGACACTACGCAACAAGTGATTGATCACTTGTCTTCCCTGGATATTACGCTGGAGGTCATTGGTCATGTGGCTGGGACTAAGTGAAGCGATGTGGAATCGCCTGGGCCAGGCGACGCTGGATACCCTTGTCATGGTCGCCGTTAGCGGCGTGATGTCGATTGTGATTGGCATCTTGCTGGGTATCGCGCTCTATGTAACGCGCCCCGACCGTTTTCTCAGACAGCCGCTGCTGCACGCGATCCTCGGCATTGTGGTGAACATTGGCCGCTCGGTGCCCTTTATCATTCTGATGGTAGCTATCGTGCCCTTCACTCGTCTGCTGGTCGGCTCCTCGATCGGCATGAGTGCCGCCATTGTGCCATTGACCATTGCCGCCATTCCCTTCGTGGCGCGACTGGTGGAAGGATCGCTGAATGAAGTCTCGCCCGGCCTGATTGAAACGGCACAATCCATGGGCGCCACACCTGCGCAAATCATCTTCAAGGTGCTGCTGCCGGAAGCGCGCGGCGGGCTGATTACGGCGGTCACGATCACCCTGATTACGCTGATCGGCTATTCGGCCATGGCAGGAGCAGTCGGCTCTGGCGGTCTCGGCGCCATTGGGATTAACTATGGCTACAGTCGCTATAACAGCGTGGTGATGCTGGTTACTGTAATGATCATTATCATTATGGTGCAGGCCATCCAGATGCTGGGCGATTGGCTGGTGCGCCGAACGCGCCACTGAAGAAGACATCACACGTAGTACACGATCAATAACGCTTTACACCCAAGGGGAGAACAGCACATGCACAGGACCATCAAGGGAATTGCACTGGGCGCGGGAGCGCTGGCCATCACCGCCTTTTTGAGCGGCTGTGGCAGTCAGAGTGAAGATTCAAACACCGTCAGCGTTGGCGTTATCGCCGGCCCGGAAGAAGAGCTGATGGAAGTTGCCAAGCAGATCGCCAAGGAGCGCTACAACCTCAACGTGAATATCGTTGAGTTCAACGATTATGTTGCACCGAACTCGGCACTGGCGGACGGCAGCATTGACACCAATGCTTATCAGAGCCAGCCCTACATGGATGCGATGATCAAGGATCGCGGCCTCGATCTGACCGCGATGCCCAATGGTCACACGTTCATTTACCCGATTGGTGGCTACTCGACCAAACATGATTCGCTCAGTGACCTGCCTGACGGCGCGACCATCGCGATCCCCAACGATCCCGCCAACGGCGCACGCGGCCTGCTGATCCTGGCAAAAGCCGGTCTGATCGAGCTGAATGATCCCAACAATATTTCCGCGTCGGTCGATGACATCACTGCCAACCCCCATCACTTCAAGTTTGAAGAGCTGGAAGGTCCGCAGATCCCGCGCTCCCTTGACGACGTGGATCTCGCGTTCATCAACAACACCTTCGCTGAACCTGCCGGGCTACAGCTTAGCGACGCGCTGATCGCGGAAGATGCCGATTCGCCCTACGTCAATATCTTTGCCGTGCGCAAGGGTGATGAGGAGAACGAAAAAATTCGCCATCTGGTCGATGCCTTTCAGACCGACGACGTGGCCGAAAAGGCACACGACCTGTTCGGCGATGGGGCTATCCCCGGCTGGAAGTAATTCAGCGCAGCGGGCAGCCTCCATGCCGTCCGCCTGCTTCTCTGAGAAGGCCGCTATCGAGCGGCCTTTGTTATTTGGCAACCGTGCCATGACAGCATTCCAAACGTTTTCCCATGAGGTACGCAATGGATTCCACCCTGCTGACACGCCAGCTCGAAGCGCTGCTGGACAGCGACGACTGGCTCACCAATAGCGCTCAAACGGTAGCCTTTATCCACACGAATATCGCGTCGCTCAACTGGACAGGATTTTACCTGCAACGCTCGCCGCAGCTACTCACGCTGGGGCCGTTCCAGGGCAACCCCGCCTGCAACCCCATTCCCTTCAGCAAAGGGGTGTGCGGAGCCGCTGCCACTCAGCGCCGTACCCAGCGGGTAGCCGATGTACACGCTTTTCCCGGCCATATCGCCTGCGACTCGGCCTCCCGTTCTGAACTGGTGATTCCTATTGTGAGCGAAGGCCAGCTATGGGGAGTGCTCGATATTGATAGCCCGCTGCCTGAGCGCTTCAGCGAGGAAGATCAGGCGACTATCGAAGCGTTGTGCGAGGTATTTATCAACGCGACACGGCTGCCGCTGTTCGTATAGTCATGGCTTTTGATCCAACGAACAGGTACTGCGCAATAATGAGGTGTCAGCATGGATGATATCGCTGCGGCCCAGGCACGCTGGCAAGCCCCGCTGCGAGCCATGGCGGCGCAACACACTGATGGTGATGCGGCCCATGATGCAGGCCATCTGGAGCGGGTATGGGCGACGGCCAAACACATTTTGCACGCCCATCCCGAAGCGGTGCCGCTGGTGGTGCTGGCAGCCTGTTACCTGCACGATCTGGTCAATCTGCCCAAGAATCACCCTAATAGAGCCGAGGCGTCGCGTCTTTCCGCCCAGCAGGCCGTGCGAGTGCTGCGAGCACATCACTTTCCTGCCCAACTGCTCGATGACGTTGCCCACGCAATTGAAGCGCACAGCTTCTCGGCAGGGATCGCTCCCGCCACCCTCGAAGCCAACATCGTGCAGGACGCTGACCGGCTCGATGCGCTTGGCGCGATTGGCCTGGCACGCATGTTCTACGTCAGTGGCACACTTCAACGCGCGCTCAGCCACCCCACCGACCCGCTTGCCGAACATCGCCCTCTCGACGATGGCCGCTATACGCTCGATCATATCGAGACCAAGCTGCTGACGCTGACGGAGAGCCTGCACACTGAAACCGCCATGGACATCGCTCTTTCGCGACGCCAATGGTTACTCGATTTCCGTGATCAGTTTGTCGCTGAATGCGCGGGAGAAAGGTAGCGGGGCCATTCATTCAGCCGGAATGTGGCGCATCCTCGGGACAAAACAAAATCCCCAGGCAAAACAAAACCCCTTGCAACCGTGTGGCTGCAAGGGGCTGAAAACTGGTAGGACCGAGCGGATTCGAACCGCTGACCTCCACGATGTCAACGTGGCGCTCTAACCAACTGAGCTACGGTCCTATGGCGCTGTGGGTAAACCCATGAAGCGCTGGTAGGACCAAGCGGATTTGAACCGCTGACCTCCACGATGTCAACGTGGCGCTCTAACCAACTGAGCTATGGTCCTATGGCTGCTGCCTGCTCTTCCCAAATGCCGATACAGACGTATATGGGGCCAAGCGAGCGCTGCGCTATTCTACTTGTTTTTCGTTGAAATGCAATGACCTGCATGACAATACACCCGCGATGCCGCATCAACGACACCGCGCTTTGCACATGCTCAGTTTTCGACGGTAAACAGCTTGGTCGCTTCTACCGCACGCTGCCAGCCCTTGTAGAGCTTGTCGCGCTGCTCGTCACTGATTTCCGACTCAAATACCTTGTCAGCCGCCCACTGCGCCTTGATTTCATCACGGTTTTTCCAGAAGCCCGTTGCCAGCCCGGCCAGATACGCGGCACCCAGCGCCGTGGTTTCTGTCACCTTGGGCCGCACCACCGACACATCGAGAATGTCGCTCTGGAACTGTCCCAGGAAGTCGTTGCTGATCGCACCGCCGTCAACGCGCAGCTCTTTCAGCGACAGTCCGGAATCTGCCAGCATCGCATTGAGTACATCGCGCGTCTGATAGGCCATCGACTCAAGCCCGGCACGCACGAACTGCTCCTTGCTGGTGCCGCGAGTGATGCCAAATACCGCGCCGCGAATATCGCTGCGCCAGTGAGGTGCCCCCAGCCCCACAAAGGCCGGCACCATATAGAGGCCGCCGTTATCGCCAGCACGCAGTGCGTACTCTTCACTGTCGCTGGCGCGCCCCAGCATGCGCATGCCATCACGCATCCACTGAACCACCGATCCCGCGACGAAGATGGAACCTTCCAGCACATACTCGACCTTGCCATCAATGCCCCAGGCAATCGAGGTGAGCAGCCCATTGTTCGACTCAACCGGTTCTTCACCGGTATTCATCATCATGAAGCAGCCGGTGCCGTAGGTGTTCTTGACCATGCCCGGGTCATAGCAAGCCTGACCGAACAGCGCCGCATGCTGATCCCCGGCGATACCGGCAATCGGCACTTCTTCACCGAAGAAATACTCACCGCGCGTCTTGCCGTAAACTTCGCTGGAATTGTGTACTTCCGGCAGCATCTCGCGCGGCACATCGAGCATTTTCAGCAGTTCGTCATCCCACTCCAGCGTGTGAATGTTGAACATCATGGTACGGCAGGCGTTCGAGTAATCGGTGACATGCACCTTGCCGTGGGTCAGGTTCCAGATCACCCAGGTATCAATGGTGCCGAACAGCAGCTCACCGCGCTCGGCGCGCTCACGAGCGCCCTCCACGTTATCGAGAATCCACTTCACCTTGGTGCCGGAGAAGTAGGCGTCAATCAGCAGGCCGGTTTTGGAGCGCACCAGATCCTCGTAGCCCTGCTCCTTCAGCTCGTCACATACACCGCTGGTCTGGCGCGACTGCCAAACAATGGCGTTGTGGATTGGCTGACCGGTCTTGCGATCCCACACCACGGTGGTTTCGCGCTGGTTGGTGATGCCGACCCCCGCCAGATCACCCGGGCGAACGTCATAATTGTTCAGCACTTCGGTAATGGTGGTGTAAACGCTGGTGATAATTTCACGCGGGTTGTGCTCGACCCAGCCCGACTGGGGGAAATGCTGGGTAAATTCACGCTGCGCAGAGCCGATCGGCGTACCGGAGTGATCGAACAGAATGGCACGAGAGCTAGTGGTGCCCTGATCAATAGCAAGAATGTAACGTTTGTCCATTATTGGTCTCCAAAGTCGGTGACATTACCGGCGGTGTGTGTAGCGCCGCTTTGCAGCAAATCGCGCTGGCGCGCAGGCAAGAAAGGATAGATCAGCAGCTGGTAGGCAGCCCCCCCTAGCACGCCGCCAATTAACGGCCCGGCAATCGGTGCCCACCAATAGTTTCCGGCCGCCGGGAACGCCGCAGGCCCCCAACCAGCAAACCAGGCAAAGATACGCGGACCAAGATCGCGAGCAGGGTTGATCGCCCAGCCTTCCAGGTACCCCATCGAAGCACCGATCAGCGCCACCAGCAGACCGATCATCAACGCGCCCATGTTCGCAGAAGGAGCGACTTCATTGAAACGTTCGGTAATGGCGAAAACGCCGCATACCAAAAACCCGGTCAGCAATATCTCATTAAAGAACGCATGAATCGGTGTAATGGCAGGCCCAGGCGCGGTAAAGAACACGCCCGCAGCACCGCCAGCTTCACGCGTCAACTGATGCGTCTCATTGAAGTGATCAATCACGGTGAAGTAAAGCGCATACACCAATGCCGCCCCGATCACGCCGCCAATCACCTGTGCCACCCAATACGGTAACACCTTGCCCCACGAAAAGTTGCGGTATAACGCCAGCGCCAGTGTCACTGCCGGATTGGCATGGGTGCCCGTTACCGAGCCGGTGGCGTAAATGGCCATGGTCACCGCCAGCCCCCAGCACATGGCGACCCCCCAATAGGCATTCACGTAGGGACTAGGATCATAAAGAATCAGCATTGCGGCAACCGACCCACCAAACGAAATAATGATGAAGACGGCGACTGCTTCCGAGATCAATTCGCCCAAAAATTGTTTGTTCATTACTGCTCCTCACTGCTGCGCACCCTTGGCGCCCGTGCAGATGCATCTCGTAACCACGATCCATGACTTGATGCGGCGGGCCTGACATCGACTGCGCTATATCTCTTTGACTGAGCCTCACCGTTATTCGCTGTGACATTGCATATGACGCAAGAACGATGGGTGAACCGATAGAAGAGCGCTGCGCAAATGTTCATTACCGCAACATGAAGCCGCTTTGTTTTTCGAATACGAAATTACCTTAACCGCTCGGGTCAGCACAGTAATAAACGCCCATTTAGCGACATACTTTGGTCTTAAAGCCACATTACGCAAAAATAAATCATTCAAAAACAGATAGTTAAAAAAAGCACCATCACAGCGTGACAAGACCGGCCACCTCTGGTCTGCCAGTGCCGGGCACTGAAACCACGTTCACTATTTGTTGTTTTCCGAAATAGCGATAAGCTTCTTCCTATAGCGGCTGCCCAAGCCTTCGTTGCCGGTATGTGCAGCCTGCGCAACCGGCAACGAAGGCCGCTCAAAGCAGGGCAGCCCCCTTCATTACTCGCCGGGCAAGCTGTGCATACCGCACATGCACGCCCCTCCGTGGAGAGACCATGCACGAACGCAGCCTAAGTCAGGAAGCGCGCCATGAGCAGATCATCGAGATCGTAAGTGAACGCGGCTACGCCACTATCGAACAGCTTGCATCGCACTTTTCAGTCACCCCGCAAACCATCCGCCGTGACCTGAACCATCTGTCCAGCCATGGGCGTATTCGTCGCGTGCACGGTGGCGCGGGAAGAGATGAGTCGAGCACCACCAATGCGCCCTACCTGTCACGTCAGCGCCAGAACAGCGATGCCAAGCAGCGTATTGCCGAGCTGGTCGCTGCGGCCATTCCCGATAACGCTTCACTTTTCATTAACATTGGCACCAGCACCGAGCGGGTAGCGCGCGCGCTGCTGGAGCATCGCGGCCTGGAGATCATCACCAATAACCTGAACGTCGCTTCCATTCTGCAACCCAAGGACGATTTCAATGTGATTATTGCTGGCGGCACGGTGCGCAGCTACGACGGCGGCATTATTGGCGAGGCCACCATCGACTTCATCAACCAGTTCAAGGTGGATTTCGGCATTATCGGAATCAGCGGCATTGATAACGAAGATGGCTCGCTGCTCGAATACGATTATCGGGAAGTGCGCGTTGCCCAGGCCATCATCAACAATTCGCGGCGGCGGCTTTTGGTCGCCGATGACTCCAAGTTTGGCCGCCGCGCGCTGGTCAGGCAGGCCAACATTGGTCAGATCGACGCGCTGTTCACCAATGCCATGCCGTCCGATTCCCTGCTGCGCGTGCTGAAGGCAAGCGAAGTCGAGCTGCATATTGCCGACTGACAGCGCGATCTATTCCCCCAATAGAGGGTTGATAACGCTATCGCCTTGGTTTATGTTCGCTTTCGAAACCATTGTGGTTCGAAAACGAACAAAGACGTTCGTTTAAACCGCACTCACTCTTGTGATCAGGCGCTTTCAAGGTCGTTAACGCTACCGCTTTGCCAGACCGCCGCCTGCCGAATCCCGTGTGGAGATGCTTTTATGTCAGACAGTCAACTTCTTGATCTTTTTGTCATTGGCGGTGGCATCAATGGTGTCGGTATCGCCAACGATGCTGCTGGCCGCGGCCTGAGTGTCGCGATCTGCGAACAGGACGACTTCGCTTCCCACACATCATCGGCATCGAGCAAGATGATTCATGGCGGCCTGCGTTACCTGGAATACAAGGAGTTCCGCCTGGTACGCGAAGCGCTGCACGAGCGTGAAGTGCTCTTGAAGAAAGCGCCCCATATCGTGTGGCCGCTACGCTTCATCCTGCCTCATCAGAAGCACCTGCGTCCGGCCTGGATGCTGCGCGCTGGCCTCTTCCTGTATGACCACCTCAGCCCCCGCGCCACGCTGCCTTCAAGCAAAACGCTGAACTTCACCCGCGAATTCGGCGGTCAAAGCCCCTTGGTCGATTCGATCACCAAGGGGTTTGAATACTCTGATTGTTGGGTAGACGATGCGCGCCTGGTGGTACTGAATGCGCTGCAAGCACAGCAGAAAGGGGCTGAAATTCTCGCCCGCAGCCGCTGTGTGGGTGCCAGTGAACAGGAGGGAGTGTGGCATCTGACTCTCGAAAACACGGTCACCGGCGAGCGTTTCGAGCGTCGCGCTCGCGCCATCGCCAATGCCGCCGGCGCATGGGTCACCTCATTCATTCGCGAACACTCTTCGCGCAAGCCCAACCTTGGCATCAAGATGGTCAAGGGCAGCCACCTGATCATGCCGCGCATCAACACCGATGATCGCGCCTATATTCTGCAAAACAGCGACAAGCGCATTGTCTTCGTGCTGCCCTGGCAGCAGGAGTACAGCATCGTCGGGACGACCGATGTCGATTATCACGGTGATCCTTCTTCGATCACCATCAGTGATGAAGAGACCGACTATCTAATCAAGGTACTGAACGAGCACTTCAAGGCCGATTTCACGCGTGACCAGGTGGTAACCAGCTACTCAGGCGTGCGCCCGCTGTGCGATGACGAATCCTCTGATCCTTCTGCGATGACCCGTGACTACACGCTGGATCTCGACGGCGACGATAACCGTGCTCCGATGCTGGCCGTGTATGGCGGCAAGATCACGACCTACCGCAAGCTGGCGGAATCGGCGCTGGAAAAACTGGCGCCCTTCTTCCCCAACATGGGCCAGCCGTGGACCGCCGACGCCGTGATGCCGGGCGGAGACATTGGCAACCGTCTCGACTACGCGCGCGATTTGCAGCGCCGTTTCCCGTGGCTGGAAACCTCGACCGCCGAGCGTTTTGCGGCCAGCTATGGTCGTCTGTGCGAAACCTTCCTGGAGCGCGGCGAAGAAGCCATGGGAGAGCGCTTCGGTGCCGGCCTGACGGCTGCCGAAATAGACTATCTGGTGGAACACGAGTGGGCACGAGAAGCGGACGATGTGCTGTGGCGTCGCACCAAACTCAAGGTGCATCTGGACCGGCCTGCGCAGCAGCGCGTCGCCGACTACCTGCACCAGAAAATCGCCAGCAGCGAAGCACAACCAGCCGCCTCGGTTCACTAAGAAACGCTAGAGCGGCTAACCGCCACAAAACGCACTTTTATTGAAGTGTCAGGGCGCTGGCCTCCAGCGTATTCAGATTGCGCGGTTATCAATCAAAAAGCCTCACTGGTTTTGCTGACCAGTGAGGCTTTTTGGCACTCCCTCCCTGCTGTACCGCATTCTGTACCGCAAACTGACGAGGGGTGAGCTGCTTCCCTAATAGTCTTGATAGCTACCGCTCGCATAACGTTCACTGTGGAGGATTGCCACGAGAGAACACACGGTCTGGCAAGTGCGATAACGGAATACAACAACACCCCGCTCTGAAAGACAGAGACGGAGTGTTTGCTAACGCGAGAGGCTTTCGTTAATCCTGAATGCCGCCCTTGGTCAGCAAGGCTGGATCAAGGTGACGACGCAGATCTTCTTCAGACACATCACAGTTTTCCTTCGCCACCTCAAGGATGGGGCGCCCTTCCTTGTATGCTTTCTTGGCAATTTCAGCCGCTTTCAAATAGCCAATCACCGGATTCAGTGCAGTCACCAGAATCGGGTTTTTCGCCAGCGGCGCTTCAATATTCTCTTCGCGCACGGTGAACTCAAGAATCGCTTCGCCCAGAAGCGGCAGCGTATTGGAGAGCAGCGTAATCGACGACAGCAGGTTATGAGCGATCATCGGCAGCATCACGTTGAGCTGGAAGTTGCCCGATTGACCGCCAATGGTAATGGCTGCATCGTTACCGATAACCTGGGCAGCCACCTGAGCAGCGGCTTCAGGAATCACCGGATTCACCTTGCCCGGCATGATGGAGCTGCCCGGTTGCAGCGCTTTCAGTTCGATTTCACCCAGACCCGCCAGCGGGCCGGAGTTCATCCAGCGCAGATCGTTGGAGATTTTCAATACTGCGCAGGCCAGCGTTTTCAAGTGACCCGAGGCTTCTACCACCGCATCCTGCGACGACAGTGCCGAGAAGAAGCTGTCGCTGGGCACGAATGACAGTTGGGTCGCTTCGCTCAGACGGTTCGCAAAGCGCTCGGCAAATTCAGGGTGCGCATTGATACCGGTGCCTACCGCAGTACCGCCCTGGGCCAGACGCAGCAAGCGCTTCTGACCATCCTTGATGCGATTGATCGACTGGGCAATCTGATCGGCCCAGCCCAGCAGCTCCTGGCTCATGCGAATCGGCATCGCATCCATCAGGTGGGTACGGCCGGTTTTAACCACATGCTCGACGCTGGCCGCTTTTTTCTCGATGGCAGCATGCAGGGTTTGCAGCGCTGGGAGCAGTTGATGCTCGATCGACAGGGCCGCAGAGATGTGAATCGCGCTGGGAATGGTGTCGTTACTGCTCTGCCCCATATTGACGTGGTCGTTGGGAGTGACCGTCACGTCATCAGTAGAGGCAAGATGAGCAATCACCTCATTGACGTTCATGTTGGTTGAGGTACCTGACCCGGTCTGGAAGATATCAATCGGGAACTGGTCTGCGTACTGGCCGTCAATGATATTCTGGGCAGCGCTGATAATGGCTTCAGCGCGCGCACTGTCGAGCAGTTGCAGATCAAGATTCACCTGCGCAGCGGTCAGCTTGACGCGCGCCACTGCCTTGATCAGCTCAGCCGGCAGCGGTTGACCGCTGATGGGAAAGTTATCGACCGCGCGCTGCGTCTGGGCACCGTATAGCGCATCTGCAGGCACTTCCAGTTCGCCCATGCTGTCCTTCTCAATGCGGGTGTTGCTCATCTTATCCCCCTAACCAAGGTATTTTCGTGGTGATCAAAATCCTGTGATGCTCAATGGCATTGCCGCCACTCCAGCGAACCCTGCTTGTAGCCGTACGCGCTAACAAAGCGTGATACCGAAGCCGCGCAATTCAAGAGCGTATAACAGGGTTATGTTACACCCTGCGCCACTCATGCGCTGCCCCACCGTACTCCCCATTGATAGCGACCTTAGTAGATAGGAAGCACGGTAAGGCTGCCTTTTGCACGCCAATAGCCCACGTTCAAGGCGCTGTTGATTATTCGCTACATAATCAAGGAAGGAATGGGAACATTATCGGCCCGAACTTCCTTATGGCTCCTTCAGCTCACCTAACGCGACCAGCAACTCGACAACAATTCAGAATCGGGTAGAAAAAATGGCCTGGATAGCGGCATATTCTTTAACTGCATAACAGCGGCGTTTTTTATATTTCCCACCGACAGCGCGCTCCCCCAGGCTAGAGCAAATGGTCAGGAGGACGCTTATGAACGTCAGCATTAAACACTATGCTCCGGTCGCCGCCGGATTATTCGCTATCGCGATGGGAGCGAGCAGCAGCTCCGCCCTCGCCGCACCCCCGCATACCCTTACCGTGGGCTATCAGAAGGCCAATATCTTCCAGCTGCTGAAATCCCGCGGCACGCTGGATGAAGCCTTCCAGAAGCGAGGTATTCAGGTCAAATGGGTGCCGTTTGCGGCAGGCCCGCAGATGCTTGAAGCGCTCAATCTTGGCAGCATTGATGTGGCCGCGACAGGCGATACCCCACCTGTTTTTGCACAGGCTGCTCAGGCGGATCTTGTCTATCTGGGGCATTCACCGGCCAATCCTGAAACCGAAGCGATCATCGTGCCTCAAGGCTCCGATATTCACTCGGTGAAGGAGTTGAAGGGCAAGCGCGTGGCGCTCAATAAAGGCTCGGATGTCAACTATCTGCTGCTGAAGGCATTGCAAAAGGCGGGACTTGGCTACAGTGATATTCAGCCGGTCTATCTGACACCCGACAGCGCACGCGCCGCCTTCCAAAGCGGTGCCGTTGATGCCTGGGCCATTTGGGACCCCTTTCTCAGCGAAGCCGAAGCTCACGCGGGGGCGCGTCCAATTACCAACGCTACGGGGCTGGCACCCCACTACAGCTTCTATCTCGCCAGCCGCACCTTCGCGGATGGCTCCCCCGATACGGCCAAAGCCTTCATCAGCGAGCTACAGTCGCTCAGCGATTGGGCCAATAGCCATCAGAGCGAAGTCGCCACACTGTTATCGAAAGCGACCGGACTCGAAACCGCTATCTGGCAGAAGGCTCTGGGACACGCGCCCTTTGGTGTCGAGCGGATGAGCAACCGGGTATACGACGAACAGCAGCAGGTGGCCGACACCTTCACTGCCGCCCGTTTGCTGCCGGGCAAGGTGGACGTGCGCTCGGCGCTGTGGTCACAGGACAGCCAGCTCAAAGATCACTGACCCTCTGCTTGCTTTCGGGCGGAGAACATCACCGCCCGCTCCTTCCCCCACTACCGCCTGTAACGAGCGTGTCCTTTCGACAGTAAATATTCCGACAGCGAAGGAGGCCCAGATGTGCCTACCCCTGGGCAGAAGCCCCGCGAGCGCGAAGGCGGTAGGCGACGCCCAGCACCACCAGCCAGGGCGGTAGCAGCCACACAGCCAAACGCATCTCCTCACTACAGGCCATGATCACCAGAATTCCGCACAGAAAAGCGAGACACAGGTAGTTGGTCCACGGCTGTAGCGGGCTGGGAAACCGTGTGGAGTGCCGCCCACGCTGCATGGCGTGGTGAAACTTCAGGTGGGTGATACTGATAAACAGCCAATTGAGCGTCAGTGAAGCCGTGACCAGCATTAGCAGAACTTCGAAGGCGCGATCAGGCATCAGGTAGTTGATCAACACGCAAACGGCACTCGCCAGCGCAGAGACGCAGAGAGAATTGACCGGCACCCCCTTGGCATTCAAGCGCCCTAAAAAGTGAGGCGCATCGCCCTGACGCGCTAGCCCCGTGAGCATGCGGCTGGTCGAATAGGTGGCGCTGTTATAGACCGATAGCGCTGCGATCAACACCACGATATTGAGTGCAGTGGCGATCCATGGCGAATGCAGCGCCGCAAAGATCATGACGAAGGGGCTACCGCCCTGCGCGATCTGATTCCACGGGAACAGCGCCAGCAGTACCGCCTGTGAACCGATGAAGAAGATCAGAATACGGATGATCACCTGATTGGTTGCGCGCGGAATGGTCCGCGTCGGGTCATCGGCTTCTGCCGCTGCAATGCCTACCAGTTCAAGGCCACCAAATGAGAACATGATAATTGCCAGGCCCAGCAGCAGGCCGCTCACGCCATGCGGAAAAAAGCCCCCAACTGCCCACAGGTTCGACCATGAAGCCTGCGGTCCACCAGTACCGCTGATCAAGAGATAGAGGCCAAACACCATCATCGCCACGATCGCGATGATCTTGATCAACGAGAACAGGAACTCCATCTCGCCAAACAGTTTGACGTGGCGAAAGTTGATCGCGTTGATGATTACGAAGCACGCCGTTACCGATATCCACGACGGCAATTCGGGCCACCAATACTGCATGTACTTGCCCACCGCCGTCAGCTCAGCCATGCTCACCAGGATATAGAGCACCCAGTAGTTCCAGCCTGCGGCAAAGCCGGCAAATGGCCCCCAGTAGCGGTGAGCAAAATGGCTGAAGGAGCCGGCCACTGGCTGCTCGACCACCATCTCGGCCAGCTGGCGCATGATCAGAAAGGCAATTACGCCAGCGATGGCATAGCCCAGCAGAATGGAGGGCCCCGCCAGAGAAATGGTGTGGGCAGTGCCTAAAAACAGCCCGGTGCCCACTGACCCGCCCAGCGCGATCAGCTGGATATGCCGGTTCTTGAGGCGACGCTGGAAGGTATGGGAGGAGGAAGTAGAGCTTTCAGTCATGGTTGATCGCAGCAGTTGGACAGATCACCGTTGCGTCAACGCGCAGCGGCATAATTAAGTAAGAGGGCGCTAACGCTAACCAACTGGCCACCGCGGTCCTTCGAGGGCGCAGTTGTACCACATTTGAGCCTTAAGAGGGGATAGCCCATCAGGCTATTACAGCACCATTGTTGCCAATGCAGCGCACATGACTTTGATAACAGCGGCAAATAGCTCAAGATGAGACCATCCTTTCCATGCCTATCATCAGGAGCACACCATGTGGTTCCGCAAGCAGCTGACACTTGCCCCGAAACGTCGCGGTTTTCACCTGATCACCCGTGAAATTGTCGATGAACTTCCGGAAATCAGAAACATTTCCACCGGTCTGATGCATGTGCAAATTCTGCATACCTCGGCATCACTGACGCTGAATGAGAACGCTGATCCCGATGTGCGTCACGATATGGCAGCGTTTTTGAATGATCGCGTACCGGGCAATCTGCCTTACTTCCGACATACGCTGGAAGGCGATGACGTACGGGTTATATGAGTGCATCTTACCGGATATGAATATATAGCACCGCATGGACACATACTGCCCCTCACCTTAGTTTCCTAGCTAGAAGCCAGCCTCCAATGAGATAGCAGCCAAGTGATCGTGCCTACCCTCGTTTCTGGCCAAGAAAATAATACTTGGCTGTCCTTTATTAGGGCGGATGAATATAGTAAAGCATTACACTATCCGTGCATATTTCATCACCTACGAGGAATTAACTCCACGCAAATAATGGTTTAAAAATGAGATTTGATATAGTTGTTGAAAACACATCAAATGGCGTTATGCGCAAAGACTCTAAAGATAGAACGACAGGATGTGGATTCAACATGCGAGAAAACTCACATCATTGATGTTGTGTCATTTCAACGAATTGAATCGCCCCGGATTTTCTAGACACTCTCCAGGGTCGCTACGTAACGTTTTTCAAACTCTACCGGTGACAGCTGATTGTTGAAACTGTGGCGTCGTTTTGGGTTGTAAAACATCTCGATGTAATCGAATACATCATCCCGAGCATCTTGGCGTGTAGTGTAGATTTTACGCTTGATCCGTTCCCGCTTTAGCAACTGGAAAAAGCTCTCCGCCACAGCGTTGTCGTGGCAGTTACCTCGACGACTCATGCTGGCGACTAGATTGTTAGCTTTCAAGAAGCTTCGCCAGTCTGAGCTGCTGTACTGACTGCCCTGATCCGAGTGGATCATCACCTCTTGCTTTGGCTTACGTCTCCAAACCGCCATCAGCAGTGCATCAATCGCTACGGCGCTGGTCATGTGTGGCTTCATTGACCAACCAATGATCTGGCGTGAAAATAAATCGAGTACCACGGCCAGATATAGCCAGCCTTCATATGTTCGGATGTAGGTAATGTCTGTGACCCAGACTTTGTTCGGTTCTCCGACATCGAATTGGCGCTTCAGTAAGTTCGGTGCGGCAACGGCTGGTTTACCGCCATATTTCCCCGGCCTCCGGCGATACCCCGTTTGAGAACGTAAACCTTCAAGGCGCATCAACCGAGCCACACGGTGACGACCACAGCTCTCACCAACCTCTCGCAGGTCATCATGGATCTTGCGATAACCATAGACACCACTGCTTTCTAGCCAAGAGTGTTTAATCAACCCAAGCAGTCGCTGATCGTCCTTGGCTCGCTCAGATGTTGGTTTTGATAGCCACGCGTAGTAGCCACTAGGATGCACCTTGAGCGTCAGACAAAGCCGTCTAATCGCGTAATGACCCGCTTGCTGTTTAATAAAGGCGTACTTCAGCCGCACTCCTTGGCAAAGTACGCGGCGGCCTTTTTTAAGATGTCTCGCTCCTCCATTACCCGTTTCAACTCGGCACGTAGGCGACGAACCTCAGCGCGCTGATTATCTTCCTCGACGCGCTGTTTCTGGGGCTTAATGTAGCGCTTAATCCAGGCATAGAGACTGTGCGCGGACACACCCAATCGTACAGCCACCTCCGAGACAGGCAGCTGCTTTTCGGTCACTTGCTTGACCGCTTGGATTTTGAATTCTTCGGAATAACGCTGGTTGCTCATGGCACCTCCTAGTGGGCCTCATTTTAAGGCTTAGAGGTGTCTACGAAACTAGGGGCGATTCATACCTTTGAAGACGGCTTCAGCACGTCCCCTGATCCTCGATTAATTAGCCTCGAACCCTTCGGCACAGACGATGAGGTAGAAACGTCCGTGGCCAATTGGGTCTATATGGATACTCAGACCAAGGTTCTTCGCGGGGTACTTGTCATCAAGGTGCATGTGTTAGGTCAAGCGCTTTATCTCATGGAACTTCAGCGACGCCCTCCGAAACCCAGAAATGGCAGTAGGGAGGAAGGGTCAAAACCTCCGTCCTACAAAGGTTTAGTGTTTACGTTGGATCACCAAGTGTAGTGGCACAGTGAATCTGGCCACCTGACTTTGAGTGTATGATGGCTCACAGAGACAATCAGGTGCAGATGATGACGAAGAAGAGAACGTTTAGCCCGGAATTTCGCTTGGAAGCGGCCCAGCTCGTGGTCGACCAGGGCTACACGCTGAAGGCGGCGTGTGAGGCCATGGGGGTTGGCAAATCCACCATGGAGTATTGGGTTCGCAGGCTTCGCGCTGAGCGGGCAGGCAAGGCGCCGCTGAAAGGTGAGGCTCTGACGCCGGAACAGCGTGAGATCCAGGAACTGAAGCGCAAGCTGCGGCGAGTGGAAGAAGAGAAGGCAATATTAAAAA
>NZ_JAGO01000016.1 GCF_000526695.1 Carnimonas nigrificans ATCC BAA-78 | reverse complement strand
CGGATCAGGGTTGCCAGTACACCAGCCGGGCATTCCGGCAGATGCTCTGGCGCTACCGAATGACACTGAGTCTCAGTCGCCGTGGCAATTGCTGGGACAATGCCCCAACAGAGCGCTTCTTCAGAAGCCTGAAAACGGAATGGATACCAGAGATCGGCTATCCCGATGTTGCTGCGGCGAAGCGATCTGTCACTGATTATATGATCGGTTACTACAGCAGCCTCCGGCCGCACAAGCATAACGATGGGATACCGCCGAATTTGGCAGAAAAGAACTACTGGAATGCTCAAAGCTCGGTGGCCAAAAGCACTTGACCACTACAGGTTGGATGGAGGCTCCCCTGTAGCAGGGGCGATATCCATGACAAGACGTACCGTTTCTTCAATGCCGGTATGGCGCAGATAGTGTTTGAGCTTTGGGGTCGGATACCAGTCGGATTCTCCCGACAGGCTGCTGTCCTCGGCCAGAAAACCTTCTTCTTGCAGAAGTTTTATCCAGCGCATCGCCATTTCGGTTTGCGAGCGGAGACTGGAGATACGCCCGACCTTCTCATCGTGAATGCGGGGGATGCGCTCTTCCTGTATAAATCGAGCGGCCAGGAGCAGGCCGTCCACTGTCGCGTCATCCTCAGCCTTGCGTTGCGCGATCACCTGACCGGCCACGTCGTTAAGCCGAGTCACGACGGCAGCGGCATTGGTGCCCCTGGTTTGGCCTGACTCGATGCGCACCGTATCAGGGGTAGGAAACATGTCGGCCAGCAGCGCGATCAGGGTCAAGCCTGCGAAGAGGCGTTGTTCCTTGCGCTCCTTGCTTGTTTGTTCAGGCAACAGGCGCTTGTTTAGCCAGCTTAGCGTGGGGGTATAAGGGCCACGGCTATCCGCTGTCAGCAATACCCCGTATGTCTCGTGGATGCCGAGGTAGCGCAATTTCATGCCGGAAGCGATGCCACGGATAATTTCAGCAAACAGAACGTCGCCTTGCAGCTCCAGAGCGTGCTGAATGGGTTCATCCCCCATCTTGTATCCCAATGAATTCATGATCGCTTGGGTGGCGATTTCAGCGTGGCGCTTGGCCTGCTGATGTATGTCGTACATGGCTATTCCTCAAAGGAAGGCGTAGGAGCGGCTATATGCAGGGTGATGTTGTCAGCCCTCCAGAGCGCTGTTTGGATAGGCGCGCCGATGTCCACCTCGATGGCGGGGTCGTTGCTGGTCGCCAGGCTGCCGATGCGGAGCAGGCAGACCTGCTGTTCCTGCTGGGACAGTTCGCCGTTCGCATAGGCGTTAAATACATCAGCAAAACTGACGTGTCCTTGAACATGCAATTGGTCACTCACCCAGTTGCTGCCGTACGTGACTACTGATTCGGGAATGGCGCGCGGGATGGTTTCAATCGCAACGGGCTGGTCGGTGGGCGTCTGTATTTCGCGAGGAAGTACCTGTTCAAACTTATCGAGATACAGGTTCAGCACTGTCTCGATATCGAGGAGAATATGCAGCTCATCATCCTGTCTGCGGGGAGCCAGCAGGCAGGCCACCAGCGCATCCATTTCCTGCTCTGCGACCGTGGGCGCATGAGCCAGCAAAGGAGCGAGGGCACCTTTTTCCAGCGTCTCCCGAAACAGGGTATTGTCTCGGGGAATGATGAGATTGAGCCGGGCCTGCTCAAAATCCTTGTTTATATCGTGCAGGCGGTTCTGGTAGGTCAGTGTGAAGGCACTGACGTCGGCAAAAATCTCCTGCGCCTTGCGCAGTTTGTGTAGCTTGTCGGGATGTAAGTCCGAGTGCCTGTCCGCCAGCATTTCGGTGATGGTCGCCAGGGAGCCTTGGATGTGTTCCAGTACTTCTTGCGTCTTGTCGAAGGACTCGATGATGACCGTGTGAATATCGTCCGTGTAGGATGGACTCAAATCGCCTGACTGGGCGGCGCGTACTTTGATCCGCATTCCCGTCAGGTATTGTTCCAATTGCCGTTGGGTTGACTGGATCTGCTGTACGGCCTTGTCAATTTCACCGCGGCGGATGGTTTTAAGGGTTCGCCAGGCAAGAATGGCCGCTCGCTCGACCGGCGTTTCGTCCAGGCGGAGGGTATAAAACAGCATTCCTTCATCGGTCAGGGACCAGAGAATCTCGTCAGTGCCGGGCATCTGGTCGTGGCGTATCAGACGGACTATCTGCTCATCGGAATGTGCTCGTTTTATGAAGTCGTAGTATCGGAGGCGAAAGGAGTCCTTGATCGCAGCGAAAATCCTGCTGGCTACCCATGTATAGCTCAGCGCCTCCTGGCCCGGATATGCCTCCTGCAAGTGTTCTACCAGGCACTGCTCTGCTTCCTTGCGAGTCATGCCAGGCTGATGCTCACGGTCGGCGTAGTAAAGCATGGTGTCGAAGAGGTGCATAATGGCCGCGAGGGCATCAAGGTCGGCTCCTTCAAACACCTTGCGCTGTAGAGCGCTATAGATTGAATCCAGTGTTCGCACGACCAGCAGCGCCTGAGACTGAATGGTCAGCTCTCGGCGTGCCATGGATTCATTGCGGGTCTGCTCAAGAAACTCTTGCGACATGGCGCTCTCCAGATGATAGAGCGCGACTATAACTAATACTTTCATCAGGCAAATTAACTTTGTCTGATGTTTTTATGATCCAAGGTTTTTTTCGCTATTTTTGGTCGCTCTACACTGGTTTCTTGTATCAAGCTGAATAACCAGTGGTCAGCCAACGCAGAATGAAAGTGATATGCATTACTCAACATTTCTCGAGAAGCACCAAGCCTCTCTCAGCCACGCGCAATGGCTACGTTTGCGCTATATTGAGCGGCAGTTGCTGTGGGAGCGAAAAGTGACATCGCGCATGATTGCGAAGGAGTTTGGCATCTCGCCACAGCAGGCCCGGAGCGACGTTCGAGCCTACCTGTCGTTAGCGCCAGACAACGTTTTTGAGCAAGAGGGCGGGCGCAAGGGCTATTGCCCCAGCGCGACATTTTCGCCCGTTTTGCTCGGGGATAATGATCTGGTCTGGCGTGCGACGGCTGAATTTCAACCTCCCCAGGCGGCCCATGTGGAGGAGCTTCCGATTATCCATCGGGCGGTCCCTAGCCATATACTGGCTGTTTTCCTGTCAGCGATTGAGCAGCAGGCCCAGGTACAAGCGGTCTATGCGTCAATGGAAAATCCGCAAGGCACGGCGCGTATGCTCACCCCGACGGTTATCATCACTGTCAATGGACGCCAGCATGTGCGTGCCTATGACTGGGGGAGCCGGATTTTTAAAGACTTTGTCCTGGCGCGTTTTCTGGGTGTACCCGAACCGGTTGCCCCAGCGGCAGCGCCGCCGCCGGAAGATACGGCGTGGGAAGTCACGATCCCGGTGCGTTTTGTGGTCAATCCGGCTTTGAGCAAGGCGCAGCAGGAAGTGATTGAGCGGGACTATCTGCTGGTTCCATGTGAGTTCAGCATTCGCGCGCCAATGATTTTTTATTTATGCCCTGAAAACAATCTGCCTAAAAACGACGAGGAGTATGCACGGGCCATGGACCCTAGCGTTCAGGGGCCTTTTGCCTATCCTGTTCTCGCGGTGCACGCGCAAACCGGTGAGCCTATTCACAAGTATCGTTATGCAGGCCAGCGCTAGATGGTTTTTCCCTTTATGGTCTTTCTCTTTATCAATGTGGATGGTTATACATTGCTAGGGGGATGGTGTTACGGAAAATGGCGTTGCGGCACCGCGCTATGTGAAAGGAGAGTGAACACCACCTTGAAGGTTATCCATGGTGGGGCGGGAATGCGCTCAGGCGGCTCTCGATTTCCCCGTAAGCGCGCACTATCGCTGAATAAGTGCCAGCTCCTCAGCGGCGCATTGATGGCATACCGCTTTCAATAAACGCTTTCCAGCGACAGGATAATATGTGCCTGGAAAGTCACATTACATTTGAGCGCTCGGCGGCAAGCAGTGCTACCCTAGAGCCAACTCAGAATTTCAACAAGGAGACTCCCTATGGTTGCCCATTCACCAGATAACACCGTTGAAAAGCCCGTCACGCATCGCGGGCGCCGCATTGGTGAGTTCTTTTTCGAGCTCGTGCTGTGGCTTTTGATTGGTATGCTGGTGCAGTGGATCATGCCTGACAGTACTCATCTGGCGCTGATGTCTCAAACGGACGGTAGTGAGCCATCCTTTTGGAATGCGCTTGGATTGGTAGCGCTGTTCTTCACTGTACTGGCATTTTTATTGCGTGATTTTTTCGGCACCAAAGCGGCTGCAAGAGGGCTGAGCCTGGTCGCTACTCGTGTTTTGGCGACTACCTTCGATCTCGGCATGTTTGCCTTCGGTGGGTATCTGCTCACCGTGATTCTCGGCCAGAGCAGCGACATGACACTGTGGCAGCAGCTCTTCTTCTCCAACATTATCGTGTTCATTATTAGCCTTGTCGTGCTTGGCGCACTGCTGCTGGTGCTGCGCTGCTCGCATATTTCGCTGGCGTCACTTTCTGTACTGGAATACAAGCCGTTGGCAAGGTTCGCTATCTATATTGTTGCCCTTGTAGCGCTGGTGCTGATCGCTCTGTTCCTGGTGTAATACTCAAAGCAAGCTGCAATGTTCACATGCTGAAGGGAGCCGTTATGGCTCCTTTTGGCTGTCTGCGCTGTGATGTTAGCGGTAAAAACGCTATCTTAGTCTTTTGCTTAATATTTTCTTGGGAACCTCAGGTGTACGCTTGGTGTTCCTGTCTGAGTCCCTGCTCATAATAAATTCCGGACTCTATTTCGAGGTGATGATTCAATGGGAAAATTCATGGTAGTTTGGGCGGGCACGCTCTGTGTCGGCTGCGCCGCTCTATCTTCACAAGCGCAGGCTTACTCGGCCTTTGATCCAGATTCTGAATACATGTTTGGTGACTGGGGCGGTGAGCGTACGCGCCTCGCAGACTCAGGCATTACCTTCGATTTCGATTTTACCGGTGAAGGCGCACGTAATATTGGTGGCGGTGATCGCTCCAGCAGCACCACTAAATTTGCCGACCAGTTTGGCGCAGGGGTCGGGTTCGATCTTGAGAAGCTGCTGGGTGTATCGGGCGCTGACGTACATATGAGTATTACCAACCGTAATGGTCATAATGTCGGTTCGCGTCTCAACTCTCCCGACTCTCTTGTATCAGGATCTTCCACTCAGGAAGTCGAAGGGCGTGGGCCGGTAACTCGCCTGACGTCACTCTGGTGGCACCAGCGTCTCTTCAATAATGCTCTGGAACTGAAGTTTGGTCGTATTCCTGCCGGCGACGATTTTGGCGTTATCGACAACCATTTCCAGAACCTTGCGTTTGGCGGCAACCAGGTAGGCAACTGGGGCAATAATATATACAACTCGCCTATCGCGCAGTGGGCGGCCATTGTTCGCTATAACTTCGTGCCGAATGCCTATTTCCAGGTGGGCGCCTTTAACGTAAATGACAGTAACCTTGAATATGGTCATGGCTTCAACATGACTACCAACGGCTCACAGGGCACTCATTATCCCATTGAGGTGGGTTATACGCCGAAGATTAATGGCCTTCAGGGTACGTACCGCTTCGGTTACTACTACAATAATGCGGACTCTCGCAGCTGGGGCGCGCGTGCGCCGTCTACCAATGATTCCAACTCTGGCCTTTATTACGTCGCGCAGCAGCAGGTAACTCGTCAAAACGGTGATGATGCTCGTGGCCTTACGCTCTTCAGCCAGGGGAATATCAACCATGGTGATACCGCGGGTGTTGATCGCTATATCTCGGGCGGCCTGACCTATAAAGGTCTGTTTGATGCTCGACCCAAGGATGACATGGGCATTGGTGTCGCTTACCTGCACTTCAATAATGACATTAATGACTTCGTTAATTGGTCCAACAGCCGATACGGTACTCACTACCTGCACCAGGGCCATGAAATAGACGCTGAAATCTATTACGGCTTCCAGATTACCAATTATCTGAGCGTGCGCCCCAACCTCCAGTATGTAGCCAACCCTTCCGGTGCCAGTTCAGTGGATGATGGCTGGGTATTGGGCAGCCGTATCGAAGCCACTTTCTAGTCTTCAAGACATTCGAATACATAATCAGCAGTTGATTGCTGGAAAGGGGGGAAGTCCAACGACTTCCCCCTTGTTCGTCATATGAGGGCTTGTGCAGTGTCAGGCTATCTACACGCTCATGGCATGAAGATACTGGCTGTTTATGGCCTGATGGGTGAGTCCTTGTTCGACAATGCTGCCGTTATCCATCACCGCATAGCGGTCGAACCATTCAAGGTCAGTGGCGCGGTGGCTGATGGCCAATAGTGTCTTGCCTTGGCAGCGCTGCCTGATGAATGCCAGCACCTGCCGCTGAGTTGCCGCATCCAGCCCTTCGGTAGGTTCGTCCAGCAGCACGATCGGGGAGTCCTTGAGCAGCGCACGCGCAATACCGAAGCGGCGTAGCTGCCCGCCGGAGAGCGAGGTGCCAGACTCATCGGGCCAGCTCTCCAGCCCTTCCGGCAGCGATGCGACCCACGTAGCAAGCCCCAGCCCTTCGAGCACTTCCATAATGTCGTCATCGCTGATGGCGTTCCTGCCCATACGCAGATTGTCGCGGAAATTGGCGCTGAACACCTGTACCTGCTGCGGCGCTACGCTAAAGAGCTGTCTGAGGGTCGGCTCGCTTAGCTGGCGAATATCGACACCGCCAATTCGGATGTCGCCTGCATCGGGATCGACAAAACGCACCAGACTATTGAGAAGGGTGGTTTTCCCTGTACCGGAGGGACCGCTTAATAGCCAATGTTCGCCCTGACCGAGTGAGAAATTCAGCCGATCAAGCACCTGAATATTCTGGAAGGAGACTGACAGCTCTCTTATCTCCAATTGGTGGCCTGTGACTGACGCTTCATCATGGTCGGGAAATGAGCTGCTGGGCACATTGTCACGCAATTCATTCAAGCGCCGCGCCGCGCGCTGCACTTTGCCCAACTGCTGCCACGCCTGGGGCAGTAGCATGATCGCTTCAAAGGCAGCAACCACCGTCAGTGCGATAGCGGCTACCAGCGTGGTTGGCAGGCCGTAGTGCGTAGCGCTGTAGGCCGCCAGAACCATCGCGCCGGTCACGCTGATACCAAGCAATGCCAGTGACAACCACAAGGCATCTCCCCATTGTCGCGCCAGGATGAGCTGCTGCTGGTCGCGCTGCTGCTGTTGATCCAGCAACGCTTCGCACTCTTGCTGCCATTGACCATAAAGGCTCAATTCAGCAAATGAGTCGAGTCGTTCAACGATGCGTGCGCGCAAGGCAGTGTCGAGCTGCTGGTAATGAGCCGAGTACCGGCGTCCTCGAAACCAGGCGAGCCACGGCCCCAATGTACCGGCAAAGCCCAGAGAGAGCGCGACAAATAGCCCAATGGCGGGGTCGAGCAGCCCAATGAGCACACCGAGAGTGATGATGGTCAGCAGGGCGACGATGGAAGGCACCAGCACTCTTACATAAAGAGCATCCAGGACATCAATGTCGGCGGTCAAACGGGTGCTCAGCTCGCTGCTGCCATAGTGTTGCAGCGCTGGCGGCGAGAGCGGTTCAATCAGCAGGTAGGTGCGTTTGCGCAGCTGTGACAGCAGCTTGAAGGTGCCCTGATGGGTGATGACCCGTTCGCCGTAGCGGGTGATGGTGCGCGATATGGCAAAAAAGCGCACGCCCGACGACGGCAGCATATAGTTGAACGCCAACGCTGTTGCGACACTGGTGCCTGCCAGTGCTGAAGCGTTGAGGAACCAGCTGGAAACCGCCACCAGTCCAACGCTGGAAAGCATCGCCAGCAGATTTAACAATAGCCCGACTATCAGCAGCGGCAAAAAGGGCTTCATCATTGCCACATAGGGCGCCAGGTCGCGCCATGATTCACGGCGAGGCTTCATGGGGCACCTCCTGTGGAGTGATGCACGGCGTGGAGCGGGCCACCTGCTGTGCTGAGTTCATCGAAGCTGCCCTGCGCTGTGATGCAACCGTCATCCAGCATCACGATATGATCCGCCAGTTTCAACAGTTCCAGACGGTGCGTCAGGATAACCAGCGAGTGCCGCTGCTTGAGTTCTTCCAGTGCGTCGATAACCAGACGTTCATTGTCGCTATCAAGACTCGCAGTAGGTTCATCCAGCAGCGTGAGTGGCGCATCTCTGATGAAAACACGCGCCATCGACAAGCGCCTTGCCTGCCCGCCCGAGATCGGCTGGCCGCCTTCCCCTAGTGGGGTGTCGAGCTGCTGAGGAAGGTGCTCTACCCACTCTTTCAGGTGCACCTTTTCCAGAGCGTCCCATAGGGATGCCTGACTAACGCTGGCATTGGCGCCCATGCGCAGATTATCGGCCAGTGAACCTTTGATGATGGCGGGGTGCTGGCCCACCCAGCCCAGCGAGTGGTGCCACTGTTCGCGGGAAAGAGCTGTCAGGGGCTGGTCATTGCACCGTATTGCACCGCTTGATAGCGGCAGAAATCCCATCAGCGCGCTTAGCAGGGTGCTTTTTCCTGCGCCACTGGGACCGATAACGGCGAGGGTTTGTCCTGCCTTGAGAGTGAAGGAGACCTCCTCCAGCGCAGCCTTGGCGCGATTGGGGTAGTGAGCCGTAACCTTATCGAAGGTGACAGATACAGCTCCCTGCGGCTGCCAGGAAGACGATGACTCGTCTTCGGCGTTATCGGCTGCGCCGTTTTCCAGAGGCATCAGCACCTCGGCAGAAGCTTCGGCAGCGGCCTTGGCGTGGTAGTGGGTGCCCAGGTCACGCAACGGCTGATAGAACTCAGGTGCCAGAATCAGGATAAACAGGCCCGATTGGAGGGTGAGGGTGCCGCCCCAGTTGCCAAAATGAAACTGACCGAGATAGACGAAGCCAATATAGATCGCAAGGATAGCGATAGAGACCGCTGAAAAGAATTCCAGTGCAGTCGATGAAAGGAAAGCCAGTTTCAGCACCTTCATCGAACGTTTGCGGAAATCTTCGGAAACGCGTTCGACGCTGCGTGCCTGACGTTTCCCGAGGCCGAACAGCTTGAGGGTAGGAAGACAGCGCAGCGTATCGAGGAAGTGGCTGCTTAGTCTTCCCATCTCGACAATCTGAGCCTGCTGAAGATTTTTTGCACCCATGCCCACCATCGCCATGTTAAGCGGGATCATCGGGCCGGTAATCAGCAGAATCACGCCGGCGGCCCAGTTGAGAGGCATGACGGCAATGATAATCACAAGAGGAATCAGACCGCACAAATACATTTGCGGCACGTAGTCAGCGTAGTAGCCATCCAGGGCGTCAACGTCGTTGCACAAATGGCTGCCAAGCGTTGCACTGTGCTGTCCGCGCACCCACATGGGACTACGTTTTGAAATACTCGCCAGAAGCTGGGCGCGCACTGCCTGGCGCACCTGGATACCGGCTCGGGCGCTGGCGATAGTTTTGGCCCGCAGGCATAGTCCGCGCAGCACTAATGTCACGGGCAGCAAAATAAAAAAAGGGTAAAGCTGCGCGAAAGAGGCACTCTCGATCACCAGACGCTGGGCAATGGTAGCAATGGCATAGGCCTGCACTAACATCAGCAGGGTTGAGAGCGTTCCCATCGCAACAGCGGTTTTGGGCCACCGGCCTGCGTAGGGCAGCTTGCTGCGGAGCCACTTTTTGGCATCTTGAATGGGTGGCGAAGGCGTCGAGGCTGGCTCGGTAGTACGGTCAGTTACGGATGTTGTCATAGGAACTCCCCATCAGGCTGACCAGTGTAATGGATAGTTGTGGTGAGCGGGCGAGGCGATCTGTCGCACAGGCCATTAAATTGCGGCAAGGGTGGGGCTGGAAGGTGGTCGTTTATACTCTGGCTGATTCTGTTTTATAGCTTGACTTTTTTGCTTAAGGCTAAATTTTCAACGCAATGTGCCGTTGTCCACACTTTCTGTGGATAACCCTGTGCAAAACCACTTGTATTTGTCTTCTGATGTGCATCATTAAAGGGGTAGCAGCAAATTGTTTATTTTTTGACCATATTTAAGTTACTGATTTAAAAGAAAATAGTAGGAATTTGTTGATCTTTTATGACAGAAGAGAAGGTTTACGCAGAATGTTTAAGAAAAGTGCATTCAGTGGAAAAGTATTCGCTTGTCAAGCCCAAATAGGGGTGAATTCAATCACGAAGGGATGGGGCGTAACGTCGTTGAACGTGCGCCAAATATGCCGGTTTTAGGTCTGTATATAGGGTGTTTGTCGTGAAAACGGGTGGCACCGGCCTCCTTGTGGTGCCGGTGCCCAGTCTCTCTTTTCAGCAGCAAAGGAGAGACTGTTGCCTGAATAGGCCGCTATCACTCTTCGAACGCGATACCCTGATACTCTTTTTCCAGTGCCTTGGCTTTCTTCTTGGAGATACCGCCTAGCACCTCAACAGCGTTGCGCAGTCGGGCGCGGGTGATGTCCGAGCCTAAAATAGCCATGGCATCCAGCACTGAAGTAGAACTCAGTTGGCCTGTAATAGCGACAAATACCGGCGCCAGTATCACCTTCATTTTCAGTTCGAAATGAGCAGCCAGCTGCTGAACCTGGTGCATGATCGACTCCTTGTCCCACTGCGGAAGCCGTTCGAGGCGCCAGATCAAGAACTGAAGCAGGGCAACCTGGCGCTCCTGCTCGATCTTGATTGCTTCGAAATCGTCGGCTTCAAGCACGGGAATACCCGAGAAGAAATGGCCGGCCAGCGGCATAACGTCCGACAATAGCTGCACACGCGGCCTGATTTCGGGCAGCAGCTGGTGAATATAGTCGCTATTGAACGCCCATTGCTGCATTGCCTCTATAAACTGAGCGTCATCAAGATCTTCACGCAGATATACGCTGTTCAGCCAGCTCAGCTTATCAAGATCGAATACCGGGCCGCCCAGGGATACGCGCTGAATATCGAATTCGGCCTGCATCTCTTCAAGCGTAAATTTTTCACGCTCATCGGGCATTGACCAGCCCATCCGGCCCAGATAGTTGAGCACTGCCTGAGGAAGGAAGCCCATCTTGCGATAATAATTGATGGATGTCGGGTTCTTGCGCTTGGACAGCTTGGTCTTGTCGGGGTTGCGCAGTAGCGGCAGGTGGCACAGAACCGGCATTTCCCAGCCGAAATAGTCGTATAGAAGCTGGTGCTTGGAGGCTGAGTTGATCCACTCTTCACCGCGCAGTACGTGGGTGATTTCCATCAGATGGTCATCGACCACGTTGGCCAGATGGTAGGTAGGCAGGCCATCGGACTTCATAAGAATCTGCGCATCCACCTGCGCCCAATCAAGCTCAATGTCACCGCGCAGCAAATCCTTGACGATACAGGTGCCTTCACTGGGCACCTTCATGCGTACCACATAGGGCGCATTCGCCGCTTCACGACGCGCAATTTCGGCCTCATCAAGCAGCAGGTCATCCTGTTTCAGAGCGGAGAAATTGCCCTCTGCCTTGCGCTGTTCACGCAGCTCGTTGAGCTCTTCAGTGGTGCGGTAGCACTTGAAGGCGTGACCATCGTCGAGCAGTTGCTGAACGTGGCGCTGATAGATGTCCGCACGTTCACTCTGACGGTAGGGGGCGTGTGGGCCGCCCACATCAGGCCCTTCGCTCCACTCGATGCCCAGCCAGCGCAGCGAATCAAAAATCATCTGCTCAGAAGCGCGTGTTGAGCGGGTTTGATCGGTGTCTTCGATACGCAGAATAAATTCACCCTGATGCTGTTTAGCGAAGCACAGGTTGAAGAGTGCTACATAGGCGGTGCCTACGTGGGGGTCGCCCGTCGGGGAAGGTGCAATGCGAGTACGAACGGTCATGGAACAGAACCTTGATGATAATGATGAATACTTCTGAAAAGAAGGTGATCGCGACGTACCGGAAATGCTGTTGGCAATCGTCAGGGGATACGTCGGCAAAGTGGCGCTATTTTGGCATGATTGCAGCATGTCTGAAACTAAAAGCGCCAGCTCAAGGCTGGCGCGTTGGGACGTGCAAATGGCAGGGGCTTATTTGTCGGTGGGGTAATGGCGGAAATCGGCCCCTACGTAAAGCTGGCGTGGACGGCCAATCTTGACGTTGCCCGCGCTGACCATCTCATTCCAGTGGGAAATCCAGCCGATGGTGCGAGCCATGGCGAAAATTACCGTGAACATGTTGCTGGGAATACCCATTGCTCGCAGGATAATACCGGAATAGAAGTCCACGTTGGGGTAGAGCTTGCGCTCTATAAAGTAGTCATCTTCCAGCGCAATCTGCTCAAGGCGCTTGGCAATCTTCAGCTTGGGATCATCTGCGATGCCAAGCTCTCCCAGTACTTCGTCGCAGGCTTCTTTCATCACCTTGGCGCGTGGGTCAAAGTTGCGGTAGACGCGGTGCCCAAAGCCCATCAGACGGAAGGGGTCTTCCTTGTCCTTGGCGCGATCGACAAAACGCTGAATGTTCTCTTCCGAGTCATCGTCGATCTCATCGAGCATGGCCAGTACTGCCTCGTTCGCACCGCCGTGAGCAGGCCCCCAGAGTGCGGCGATACCCGCGCTGATGCAGGCAAACGGATTGGCGCCTGTGGAACCTACCAGACGAACAGTGGAGGTGGAGGCGTTCTGCTCGTGATCGGCATGCAGCATGAAGATGCGATCCATTGCGCGAGCCAGAACAGGACTGACCTTGTACTCCTCACAGGGCGTACTGAACATCATGTGCAAGAAGTTGGCGGCGTAATCAAGATCGTTGCGCGGATAGGAGAAGGGCTGACCAATGCTGTATTTGTAGGTCATCGCTGCCAGTGTGGGCATTTTTGCCACGAGACGGTGCGCCGCGATTCTGCGGTCACGCTCGTTACTGGCTTCCAGACCATCATGATAAAAACCGGCCAGCGCACCTACCGTGCCGCACATGATCGCCATCGGGTGGGCATCACGACGAAATCCCTTGAAGAAGTGGTGGATCTGTTCGTGCACCAGCGTGTGGTAGCGGATGATATGAGCGAATTGCTCATACTGCTCCTTGGTGGGCAGTTCGCCATAAAACAGCAGATAACCGAGTTCAAGGTAGTTGGAGTGTTTCGCGAGTTCATCAATCGGGTAGCCGCGATGCAGCAGCATGCCCTTGTCACCATCAATGTAGGTAATCGCAGAGTTACAGGACGCTGTCGCTACAAAGCCCGGGTCGTAGGTGAAGTAGCCAGCCTTGGTTAGAGCCCTTACATCGATGACGTGTGGACCTACGGTGCCCGAGTAGACCGGCAGCTCTACCTTCTCGTCAGTGCCTTCTAGGCTTAAGGACACAGTATTGTCAGCCATGTTGAACTCCTCGTTTTTAGTCGTTGGTTGATCTCGCAAGCATTGGCAGAAAACGCGCTCAACCGCTCAAGGGGAGGCAGCGATTCAGTCAAATGGGGCCATAAGGTGGCGCTGTTGCTCGCAAGGAATCATTTCTCTCTCATGTTTGCATCGCTAGTGTAACGCTGCGTGACCCTTTTGTGTGTACACCATCCACTTTGGTAGTAGGCCGCCGTGGCCAATCGACCTTCGCCTTCAACTGCCGTACCACAGCATGGCGAGCATGACAGCCGCGCTGATGCGGTATTCAAGGGCTTGTCACCGGTGTAACCGCAGGGCCGTTTTCAGGTACAGCGTGCCTGTGTGCAAGGGTGAAGGCAATTTGTCATCTTGCCTTTGCAGGCATATACTTTTCGTCCGTCAAATAAAGACTTTGGGCTGCCTCTCGCTTCCCAGTCAATCGGCAGTTTGCCAGTGGTTTGGCGTGTCTCTCGATCTGTGACTGCGAGTGCAGAACCTGAAAAGCAGTAAATCAACGCTAACCCTCACCTTCGCGCCGTGCGACGGTCAGGTCGAGAGAGTGATCACCGTGACTAGCAAAAAGCCTATAAAGGCTGCTAAACGTCCAGTTAACCTGGATCTTGGCACTATAAAGCAGCCGCTCCCCGCCCTTGTTTCCATTACCCACCGTGTGACAGGCGTCATGCTCTTTATCGGTCTCATCTTTGCCCTATGGGCATTTGATGTATCGCTATCGTCCCAGCAGGGGTTTGATAGTGTCAGGCACGCCCTTGAGCACAATTTCTTCGCCAAACTGGTCGCCTGGGGTCTGCTTTCAGCACTGGCATGGCATTTCGTGGCCGGAATTCGCCATCTGGCGATGGACCTTCACTACGCTGATGACCGTGAAGGAGGTATGCGTACCTCTAAAATCGTGGTGGTCGTATCGGCTGTTCTCATTGTGCTAGCGGGGGTGTGGGTATGGTAACCATGATTACAAACCTTGGGCGCAGTGGTCTCTCCGACTGGCTGGTTCAGCGTATTTCGGCCGTTGTTCTTGCTCTCTACACCCTGTTCCTGGTGGCATATGTGCTGTTTCACCCCGGGCTTGATTACCTCACCTGGTCGGCGCTGTTCGAAAGCACTGCCATGCGTATCTTTACGCTGGCCGCGCTGCTCTCCATCGCTGCGCACGCGTGGATAGGCTTGTGGACAATCTTCACTGATTACGTCAAGTGCACCCGCCTGCGCCTAGTGCTTCAGGTGGTTGTTGTTCTTGCGCTGTTTACCTTTGTGATCTGGTCCGTACAAGTGCTCTGGGGGGCATGATCTAAATGTCTGATCTTCATGAAATGAGTTTTGATGCCATCATCATTGGCGGTGGTGGCTCTGGCCTGCGCGCAGGTCTGGAACTGGCAAAATCCGGCAAGAATACTGCCGTTCTTTCCAAGGTATTTCCTACCCGCTCTCATACGGTTTCTGCCCAGGGCGGTATTACCTGTGCCATCCAGAGCGCTGATCCCAATGATGATTGGCGTTGGCATATGTACGACACCGTCAAGGGGTCTGACTTCATTGGCGACCAGGAAGCCATTGAATACATGTGTATGGAAGGCCCCAAGGCGGTGTTCGAGCTGGAGCACATGGGGCTGCCGTTCTCACGTTTTGATAATGGCCGTATCTACCAGCGTCCGTTTGGTGGTCAGTCGAAGGATTTCGGCAAGGGCGGCCAGGCTGCACGTACCTGTGCTGCCGCTGACCGTACCGGCCATGCGCTGCTGCACACGCTGTATCAGAACAACCTGAAAAACGGCACTGTCTTCCTTGATGAGTGGTACGCGGTTGATCTGGTGAAAAATGCCGGCGGCGATATTGTTGGCGTTATCGCCTTCAGCATGGAAACCGGCGAAACCTGCCTGATCAAGTCCAAGGCGGTAGTGCTGGCGACCGGTGGCGCGGGCCGTATCTATGCCTCCACCACCAATGCCCTGATCAATACCGGTGACGGTGTCGGCATGGCGCTGCGCGCGGGGCTGCCGGTGCAGGACATGGAAATGTGGCAGTTCCACCCGACCGGTATCTATGGCGCCGGCTGTCTGGTGACGGAAGGCTGTCGTGGTGAAGGCGGCTATCTGATCAATGCCGATGGTGAGCGTTTCATGGAGCGCTATGCGCCCAACTTCAAGGATCTGGCAGGGCGTGACGTGGTAGCACGTTCGATGGTCATTGAAATTCTTGAAGGACGTGGCTGTGGTCCCAACAAGGATCATATCCTGCTGAAACTGGATCACCTTGGCCCGGAAGTGCTGCACAAGCGTCTGCCTGGCATTGTTGAAATGTCGAAGACCTTCGCTCATGCCGATCCTGTGCAGGAGCCGATTCCGGTGGTGCCTACCTGTCACTATATGATGGGCGGCTTGCCGACCAACGTGCATGGTCAGGTGCTGACGCAGGACAAGGACGGCAACGATCAGGTCGTCAACGGTCTGTACGCCTGCGGAGAGGTGGCGTGCGTATCGGTTCACGGCGGTAACCGACTGGGCGGTAACTCGCTGCTTGATCTGGTGGTGTTTGGACGTGCCGCGGGGATGTATATCGAAGAGACGCTTAACCAGGGTGTCGAGCAGCTTGAGCCAACCGAATCCGATATCGAGCAGGCGCTCAAGCGTCTTAACCGCTGGAACGAATCGACTGGTGGCGAGTCGGTACCCGAGCTCAAGCGTGAACTGCAAAACATCATGCAGAACAACTTCGGGGTATTCCGCGAAGAAGAGAACATGCAGAAAGGTCTGGAGCAGCTCGACGCCATGCGTGAGCGTATCGCCAACGCCTATTTGCCTGACAAGAGCATGACCTTCAACACTGCGCGTGTTGAGGCGCTTGAACTTGATAACCTGTTTGAAGTAGCAGAAGCAACGGCGTTTGCCGCGCTTAACCGTCGCGAAAGCCGTGGGGCGCATTCACGCCCTGATTACCCCGATCGAGATGACGAAAACTGGTTGAAGCATTCGCTCTATTTCCCGCAGGAAAAAGAGCTGCGCAAACGCGATGTCAACATGTCGCCGCGCACCGTGGATTACTTCAAGCCTGTTGAACGTCACTATTAAAAGTGGGGAGACCGATAATGACTATGCTGACCGTCTCGGTATACCGCTATAACCCGGATACCGACGACAAACCTTATATGCAGGATTTTCAGGTCGACACCGAAGGGCGCGACCTGATGGTACTGAATGTCATCATGATGATTCAGGAACAGGACGCCAGTGTTGTATTCCGCCGTAGCTGCCGAGAAGGGGTGTGCGGTTCGGATGGTGTCAACATGAATGGGCGCAACGGCCTGACCTGTATCACGCCTCTGTCCCAGGTGGTGAAGAACAACAAGCTGGTGCTGCGTCCGCTGCCCGGCCTGCCGGTTATTCGCGACCTGATCGTAGACATGCAGATGTTTTATCGTCAGTACGAAAGCATTCAGCCTTATTTGCAAAACAACACTACGCCGCCGGCCATTGAGCGTCTTCAGTCACCCGAAGATCGTGACAAGCTGGATGGCCTGTACGAGTGTATTCTGTGTGCGTGCTGCTCGACGTCGTGCCCATCGTTTTGGTGGAACCCTGACAAGTTTGTAGGGCCGGCTGGCCTGCTGCAAGCGTACCGTTTCCTTGCCGACAGCCGCGATGAATACACGAAAGAGCGTTTGGCGCGTCTTGATGACCCGTTTAGTGTGTTCCGCTGCCGTGGCATCATGAACTGCGTTAGTGTGTGTCCGAAAGGGCTAAACCCAACTCATGCCATTGGCAAGATTCGGGAAATGCTGATGACTCAGGCCACCTGAGCCGAGTCTCCATAGGCGCGGAACAGCGCCCTGTTCAGTACCGTCGCTTGCATAGAGGCTGTTGAGGCGGTACTGATCAACATAATTGTTAGTCGAGAGAGTTGCTGCGAGGGCGAAGTATCTCCGCCGCAGCCCGAACAATAGCCTGTAACAGGATTTAGGGTAGGTAACCATGTCACAAGGCACCATGGACTTGATGTGGCGAACGTCGCACATGAGTGGGGCGAATGTTCATTACGTTGAGGAGCTCTACGAGCAATACCTTAACGACGCTTCATCGGTTCCCGATGAGTGGCGCCGCTATTTCGATACGCTGCCCGCCTATGATGGTGGGCCGGCACACGACGTGCCGCTGGCGCCGGTACGCGATGATTTCGAGCGTCTTGGCCGTCAGGGGCAACGTACCAAAGCTGCCAGCGGTGGCTCTTCCGATGAAGAGTTCCGTCGCCAGGTGCGCGTACTGCAACTCATCAACGCCTACCGTTTTCGCGGTCATCAGCACGCGAACCTTGATCCGCTCGGCCTGCGTAAAACAGAGTCGGTGCCCGATCTGGATCTTGCGTTCCATCAGCTCTCCGAATCCGACATGAATACCGAGTTTCAGACTGGCTCGCTCTTTATTGGCAAGGAGCGAGCCAAACTGTCTGAAATTGTTGCTGCGCTGAAGAATACCTACTGCCGCTCGATCGGTTGCGAATTCATGCATATCGTGAATACCGACGAGAAGCGCTGGCTGGAAGAGCGCTTTGAATCAGTGCAGGGCAAGCCCGGTTATTCGGTCACCGAGCGTGAACATATCCTGGAGCGCCTGACGGCTGCGGAAGGGCTTGAGAACTATCTTGCCAGCCGCTATCCCGGTACCAAGCGCTTTGGTCTTGAGGGCGGTGAATCCTTCATCCCGATGGTTGATGAGATGATCCAGCGTGCCGGCAGCTATGGCACCAAGGAAGTGGTCATCGGCATGGCGCACCGTGGCCGTCTCAACCTGATGGTCAATATCCTTGGTAAAAGCCCCGCTGATCTGATCGACGAGTTCGATGGCAAGCATCCCGAACACAGCGGTCAGGGCGATGTGAAGTACCACAAGGGGTATAGCTCCAACGTCATGACGCCGGGTGGTGAAATTCACCTGGCGCTGGCGTTCAACCCTTCCCATTTGGAAATCGTAGGGCCGGTAGTCGAAGGCTCGGTGCGCGCACGTCAGGATCGTCGCCGTGATGAGAGCGGTGATCTTGTCCTGCCGATTTCGGTACATGGTGACGCGGCCTTCGCCGGTCAGGGCGTGGTCATGGAAACCTTCCAGATGTCACAGACTCGCGGTTTTAAAACCGGCGGTACCGTGCACATCGTGATCAATAACCAGGTCGGTTTCACCACGTCGATTCGCGAAGATGCGCGTTCCACTGAATACTGCACCGATATTGCCAAGATGGTGCAGGCGCCCATCTTCCATGTGAATGGCGATGATCCTGAAGCCGTCCAGTTGGTGACCCAGATTGCCATCGACTATCGTCGCCAGTTCCACAAGGATGTGGTGATTGATCTCGTATGCTACCGCCGTCGTGGTCATAACGAAGCCGATGAGCCTTCCGGTACGCAGCCTGCGATGTATGCGGCCATCAAGAGCCACAAAAGCACGCGCGCCCTGTATGCCGAGCACCTGATTAAAGAAGGCGTGATCAGCGACGCGCAGGCCAAGGGCATGGTGGACACCTATCGTACCCAGATTGATGAGGGCGATCAGGTGGTCAATGCTCTGGTGAAAGAGCCTAACACCGCGCTGTTTGTCGATTGGAGCCCCTATGTGGGGCAGCGCTGGAGCGATGACGCCGATACGTCATTCGATGCTGGTCGCCTTGCCGAGCTTGCCGACGGTATGTGCACCATCCCGACTGACGTGAGCGTGCAGCGTCAGGTTGCCAAGGTGTATGAAGACCGGCGCAAGATGATTACCGGTGAAGTGGCCATGAACTGGGGCTTCGCTGAAACCCTGGCCTATGCCACGCTGCTTGATGAAGGGTACTTCGTTCGCATCAGCGGCGAAGACAGTGGCCGAGGCACCTTCTCGCATCGCCATGCGGTAGTGCATAACCAGAATGATGACTCGACCTGGATTCCTCTACAGCATCTCAAGGAAGGGCAGCCGGATTTCTGGATTTACGATTCACTGCTCTCAGAAGAAGCCGTGCTGGCCTTTGAATATGGCTACGCGACTACGGCGCCTGATGGTCTGGTGGCCTGGGAAGCGCAGTTTGGTGACTTTGCCAACGGTGCTCAGGTGGTGATTGATCAGTTCATCTCATCGGGTGAAACCAAGTGGGAGCGCCTGTGCGGCCTCACCTTGTTGTTGCCACATGGCTATGAAGGTCAGGGTGCCGAGCACTCTTCTGCACGTCTGGAGCGCTTCCTGCAGCTGTCGGCAGAAAACAACATGCAGGTAGTACAGCCCACGACCCCTGCACAGATGTTCCATCTGTTGCGTCGTCAGGTTGTGCGCCCGCTGCGCAAACCGCTGGTCGTCATGCAGCCGAAGAGTCTGCTGCGCCACAAGGCGGCAGTATCCTCGATGGAAGAGCTGTCCAGCGGTCAATTTATGAGCCTGATCGACGATCAGAGCGGCCAGCATCCGAGCAGCATTCGACGTGTCATTCTCTGTTCCGGCAAGGTGTATTACGATCTGGCGGCATACCGGGAAGAGCAACAGCGGCATGATGTGGCCATCATTCGCCTTGAGCAGCTCTATCCGTTCCCGGCCGACAAGCTAGAGGCCGCATTGGCACGTTTCGATCAGCTTGAGAGCGTCTGCTGGTGTCAGGATGAACCGCGCAACCAGGGCGCATGGTTCATGATCAAGGAGGAGCTTGATGAGGCCATCGCCCAGAGTCATCCTTCGTTGGGTCGTGTACTTTCTTATGCTGGGCGTGCTTCGTCAGCCGCTCCGGCAGCAGGTTATATGGGCGATCACCTGGCGCAGCAGCAAGCGCTGATCAACGATGCATTTAATGAATAAAGGGGCGCTGCTGTAGAAAGCGCAGGTGCGCTCCTTGAAGGAACGCTCCACACCGATTGTCACAGACACGAGTGTTAAGGAACCAAACAACATGTCTACCGAGATTAAAGCGCCCAGTTTTCCTGAATCCGTAGCGGAGGGAACAGTCGCTGCATGGCACAAGCAGCCCGGTGATAGCGTCGAACGCGATGAGCTCATCGTTGAGATTGAAACTGACAAGGTGGTGCTGGAAGTGGTTGCTCCCAGCGCTGGCGTGCTGAGCGAAATCAAGGTGCAGGAAGGCGATACCTGTGATTCAGAGCAGGTGTTGGGCTTGCTGGGTGTAGCGGAAGAAGCCAGCGCTGGTGTCGCTGAGGCAGTAGTGGCCGCTGAGCATGAAAGCAGTGCTGAGCAGAGCAGAGCAACGGCCAACCAGGCAGCTGTCGAAGGCGGCGCTCGTCATGAAGTCAAGGCTCCCTCTTTCCCGGAGTCGGTGGCCGAGGGCACTGTCTCTACCTGGCACAAGAAACCTGGTGAACAGGTTGCGCGTGATGAGCTGCTGGTTGATATCGAAACTGACAAGGTAGTGCTTGAAGTCGTAGCGCCTGCCGATGGCACGATCAGTGAGATCAAAGCCAGCGAAGGTGATCAGGTGGCTTCTGAGCAGGTATTGGCTATCTTTACCGAGGGTGCGGCTGGCGGTGCTTCAGAAGTAAGCGTAAAGGCTGCGCCCAGCGAGGCGCAAAGCGAAGAAGAAGGTGCTTCCAAACTGGGCAGCAAATGGCTCTCTCCGGCAGCACGTCCGCTGGTGGCCGAGCACAATCTGGATGTCGAAAAGATCTCCGGCAGCGGTCGCAACGGTGTGATCCTCAAGGAAGATGTCCAGAAAGCGCTCAAGGCTGGCAATGCAACCACCAGTGCTGCAACCTCTGCGCCAGCAGCGGCTCCCGCTGCCGCCAGCAGTGCCGAGCTGCCGCAGGGCGAGCGTCCCGAGCAGCGCGTACCGATGAGCCGTTTGCGCCAGACCATCGCCAAACGACTAGTGAATGCGCAGCAGACCGCTGCGATGCTGACGACCTACAACGAAGTCGACATGAGCGCGGTCATGGGCCTGCGTAGCCAGTATCGTGACGTCTTCCAGAAAAAACACGATATCAAGCTGGGCTTCATGGGCTTCTTCGTGAAAGCTTGTACCGAAGCACTCAAGCGCTTCCCGGACGTTAATGCCTCCATCGACGGCACGGATATCGTCTATCACGGCTATCAGGATATTGGTGTGGCGGTTTCTACGCCGCGCGGGCTGGTGGTGCCGGTCATTCGTGATACCGACACTCTGAAACTGGCAGATGTCGAGAAGCAGATCGCTGATTTCGGCAAGCGTGGCCGTGACGGCAAGCTGGGCATCGAAGACATGACCGGTGGCACCTTCACCATCACCAACGGCGGTATCTTCGGTTCGATGCTGTCAACGCCGATCCTGAATCCGCCGCAAACGGCTATTCTGGGCATGCATAACATTCAGCAGCGTCCGGTGGCTGTCGATGGCGAAGTCGTCATTCGCCCGATGATGTACCTTGCGCTCTCTTACGATCACCGCATGATCGACGGCAAGGACGCGGTACAGTTCCTGGTTGCCATAAAAGAGCTGCTGGAAGATCCTGCTCGTTTCTTGCTGGATGTGTAAACAGAGCGTGGAATAGCGCTCATGCCGGGTGACCCAGGAGGTCAGCCCGGCCTTTATTCTTTTGGCACAGGTCTTCGTTGTGACAGCGCAATAGTGTTCAGGCAGGCAACCGTGCCTGTGCCACATCTTTTCCTTTAACGGATGGAACGATTTTATGGCCGATAAATTCGATGTGATCGTCATTGGTGCTGGCCCCGGTGGATACGTCGCCGCGATCAGGGCTGCACAGTTGGGGCTGAAAACCGCCTGCGTCGAAAAGTGGGTGAACAAGGAAGGCAAAACCGTTCACGGTGGCACTTGCTTGAACGTTGGCTGTATTCCTTCCAAGGCACTGCTCGAAAGCTCTCACAAATTTGTCGAAGCGCGCGATCATTTCGCTGACGTAGGTATTGAGGTGGGCGATATTTCCACCAATGTCAGCAAAATGCTCGAATTCAAACAGTCGGTCATTACCAAAAATACCGGCGGCATTTCGATGCTGTTCAAGGCCAACGGTGTCACCGCACTGGAAGGCACCGGCAAGCTGCTGGCAGGCAAGAAAGTGGAAGTAACCGGCCACGATGGCTCCAGCGCCACCTATGAAGCGGCCAACGTGATCATCGCGTCAGGCTCGGTGCCGGTGAACATTCCCCCGGCACCATTGACTGACGACATCATTGTCGATTCCACCGGCGCGCTGGAATTCACCGAAGCACCCAAGCGTCTTGGCGTGATTGGCGCTGGCGTTATTGGTCTCGAACTCGGCTCGGTGTGGAGCCGTCTTGGCAGTGAAGTCACCGTTCTTGAAGCGCTCGACAGCTTCCTGCCAATGGTTGATTCACAGGTTGCCAAGGAAGCGAAGAAACTGCTGGGTAAACAAGGGCTTGCTATCAAGCTGGGAGCCAAGGTCACCGGTTCGAGCGTCAACAATGGCGAAGTGGAAGTCAGCTATACCGACAGCGAAGGCGAAAAAACGCAAACCTTCGATAAGCTGATCGTGGCCGTTGGCCGCAAACCCTATACCGAGAAGTTGCTGGCCGACGATGCAGGCATTGAGCTGGGCGAACGTGGTTTCATCAACGTTGATAACCAGTGCCGCACCAATGTTGACGGTGTTTATGCCATTGGTGACGTTGTGCGTGGCCCGATGCTGGCTCACAAGGCTTCCGAAGAGGGCGTGATGGTGGCTGACATCATTGCCGGGCACAGCAAGGCGCAAATGAACTATGACGCTATTCCTAGCGTTATTTATACCGCGCCGGAAGTAGCCTTTGTAGGCAAGACCGAGCAGCAGCTCAAGGAAGAGGGCGTTGAATATAAAACCGGCTCCTTCCCGTTCTCGGCCAACGGTCGTGCGCTTGCCAATAATGCGCCGGAAGGTATGGCGAAGGTCATCGCCGATGCCAACACTGATCGCATTCTGGGTGTGCATATTCTTTCGCAGCATGCAGGTGAGCTGATTGCACAGGCGGTTATCGCGATGGAATTCGGTGCCAGCGCTGAAGATATCGGTCTGATCTGCTTCGCTCACCCCACCACTTCTGAAGCCATTCATGAGGCTGCGCTGGCGGTGGACGGTCACGCTATTCATATGGCGAACCGTAAAAAGCGCTGAAACCAGTCTTAGGTTGAATACTCAGCGAGGGTCTTTGGAAGTAAGCTTTCCAAGGGCCCTGCACTAGACAGGGCGATGTGAAAACATCGCCCTGTTTGCGTTGGGAGAGTAGAACCTCCAGAGCCGCATCGTCAGGCAGGCCCGGTGGCGAGGTGAGTGGCATAGTGCTATCGGCTGACGTCTGGCGACACAGACCTGGTTTGATTGTGGAGTGGTTCCATGCTGTTGCATGAATACCAAAGTAAACAGTTATTCAAGGAATATGGCCTGCCGGTACTCAATGGCCGCGCAATTGAATCTCCCCTGGAAGTCGCGGAAGCGTGCCGCGCACTGGGTGGGAGCCGATGGGTCGTCAAAGCACAGGTGCATGCAGGGGGCAGGGGCAAGGCGGGTGGTGTAATCATTGCCCAGTCCCCGCAGGAGGCCGAGCAGTTTGCCGAGCGCTGGCTGGGGAAACGGCTTGTCACTCATCAGACCGGTGCGGAAGGGCAACCGGTCAACCGTATTCTGCTTGAACCGGCTGCCACCATTGACCGCGAGTTATACCTTGGCGCTGTGGTCGATCGTTCCAGTCAGCGCGTGGTGTTCATGGCTTCGTCGGAAGGCGGCATGGATATAGAAGAAGTCGCTCGCACTCATCCCGAACGTATCTTCAGCACGACCATTGACCCTCTCACTGACGCCCAGCCCTGGCAAGCAAGAACGCTCGGTTACCAGCTTGGCCTGAATAACAGCCAGCTCAAGCAGTTCTGTCGGATATTTACCGCGCTGGCACGGCTTTTTGCCGAGCGAGACCTGTCGCTGGTCGAGATCAATCCGCTGGTTATCTGCAATGACGGCGAGCTGTGCTGCCTTGATGCCAAAATCAATGTAGATAGCAATGCGCTGTTCCGGCAGCCCGACATTGAGGCCATGAATGACACCACCCAGGATGATCCGCGCGAAGTGCGCGCTGCCGAATGGTCGCTCAACTATGTAGCGCTGGAAGGCAATATCGGCTGTATGGTGAATGGTGCTGGCCTGGCGATGGGGGTGATGGACACCATCAAGCTCAACGGCGGGCGTCCTGCCAACTTCCTTGATGTGGGGGGCGGTACTACCCGTGAACGTGTCGCCGAAGCCTTCAAGATCATTCTCTCCGATCAGTCGGTCAAGGTGG
Organism: Carnimonas nigrificans ATCC BAA-78; assembly: GCF_000526695.1. Classification (GTDB taxonomy): domain Bacteria; phylum Pseudomonadota; class Gammaproteobacteria; order Pseudomonadales; family Halomonadaceae; genus Carnimonas; species Carnimonas nigrificans. The sequence continues at coordinate 149,867 of NZ_JAGO01000016.1, read as the reverse complement.
TGCTGGTCAACATCTTTGGCGGCATCGTGCGCTGTGATCTGATTGCTGAAGGCATTATCGGTGCGATCAAGGAGATTGATCTCAAGGTGCCGGTGATCGTGCGTCTTGAAGGTACGCACGCGGCTGAAGGCAAGCGTCTTCTGGATCAGAGCGGCATGGATATCATTGCATCCGAGGGACTGGAAGACGCAGCGCAGCGCGCTGTTGCATTGGCGGGGGGAAGCAGCGAATGAGTATTTTGATTGATCGTTCCACACGGGTTATCTGTCAGGGAATTACCGGCAGCCAGGGCAGTTTTCATTCAAGACAGGCGCTCGATTACGGCACTCAACTGCTGGCGGGCGTTACGCCAGGCAAGGGCGGTGAACTGCATCTGGGGCTGCCGGTCTTCAATACGGTTGCCGAGGCAGTGGCCCACACTCAGGCTGATGCCACGCTCATCTTTGTACCCGCGCCGCTATGCAAGGATTCGATCCTTGAAGCAGCCAATGCGGGTATCAAGCTGATTGTCTGCATTACCGAAGGCATTCCTACCCTCGACATGCTGGTGTGCAAGATACGCTGCGATGAACTGGGCGTGCGTCTGATTGGCCCCAATTGCCCGGGCATCATTACTCCCGGCGAGTGCAAGATGGGCATTATGCCCGCCAATATTCACAAGCCCGGCAAGGTAGGGATCGTTTCGCGTTCGGGCACCTTGACCTATGAAGCCGTGAAGCAAACCACCGATGATGGTTTTGGTCAGTCAACCTGTGTAGGGATTGGCGGAGACCCGATCCCCGGTACCAGCTTTATAGATATATTAACGCTGTTTGAACAGGACCCAGCGACCGAAGCGATTGTAATGATCGGGGAAATTGGCGGCACTGCCGAGGAAGAAGCGGCTGAGTTCATCCGTCACCATGTCAGCAAACCGGTGGTTTCCTATATTGCCGGTGTTACCGCGCCAAAGGGCAAGCGCATGGGCCACGCTGGAGCGATTATCTCAGGTGGTAAAGGGACTGCGGAAGGCAAGTATGCCGCGCTGGAACCCGCAGGCGTTGTAACGGTGCGTTCACTGGCAGGCATTGGTGCCGGTCTGAAACGCGCTACCGGCTGGTAGCCCACGCTTTCTGTGGCTGCTCGTCATCGGCATATCATAACGCCGGGCTTGGGTCCGGCGTTTTTTGTGCGCCACATTTCGACGGGTTACTTTATAACAATCAATGAGGTGCGCTATCCGAATGCAGGCACCAGCCTTTTCATCCATCGCTCTGGGCATTAAGCTTTCGTCATAAAGCAGCATCGTGTGATCCCCATTCGTTTATCGGTAATACGTGCGCCAGACGCTGCGAAGTGGCTTTGGTTTGGTCGCGAATGGCGCGGTGCTGATTCATCCTTGTCCTTGGAGAGCCTAATGAAATCTCGTGCTGCTATTGCCTGGGAGGCGGGCAAGCCGCTTTCCATTGAAGAAATTGATGTTGCAGGTCCCAAGGCGGGCGAAGTGCTGGTGCGCATCGTCGCCACGGGCGTGTGCCACACCGATGCCTTCACGCTGTCGGGGGCTGATCCTGAAGGGCTGTTTCCCGCTGTGCTTGGGCATGAAGGTGCTGGTATCGTGGAAGAGGTTGGTGAGGGGGTAACGTCAGTCGCTCCCGGGGATCACGTTATTCCGCTTTACACCGCCGAGTGTGGCAAGTGCAAATTCTGCCTGTCGGGTAAAACCAACCTGTGCGGCGCGGTGCGTGCTACTCAGGGGAAAGGCGTAATGCCTGATGGCACCTCGCGCTTTTCCTTCGAAGGCAAGCCGCTCTATCACTATATGGGCACCTCAACGTTCTCTGAATATACCGTTGTCTCGGAGTATTCGCTGGCGAAGATTAGCCCTGATGCTCCCCTCGACCGTGTGTGTCTGCTGGGGTGCGGTATTACTACCGGCATCGGCGCAGTCTTCAATACCGCTAAAGTGGAAGAGGGCGCAACGGTCGCGGTGTTTGGGTTGGGCGCGATTGGTCTTTCGGTCATTCAGGGGGCCAAGCTTGCCAATGCAGGGCGCATTATTGCGATTGACCTTAATCCACAGAAATTCGACTTTGCGCGCCAGCTAGGGGCAACGGATTGCATCAACCCTGCCGATTACAATGTGCCCTTGCAGGAAGTGATTGTCGAACTGACTGATGGCGGCGTTGATTATTCGTTTGAATGTATCGGCAATGTCGATGTCATGCGCCAGGCGTTGGAGTGCTGCCATAAAGGCTGGGGCGAGTCGATCATCATTGGCGTAGCAGGTGCAGGTGAAGAGATTGCCACCCGTCCTTTCCAGCTGGTAACTGGCCGAGTCTGGCGAGGCAGCGCCTTTGGTGGTGTAAAAGGGCGCACTCAGCTGCCTGGCTATGTGTCGCGCTATATGGATGGCAAGATCAACATTGATGATTTTGTTACCTACGACCTCAAACTTGAGCAGATCAACGAAGCCTTCGATCTGATGCACAAAGGCAAGTCGATTCGCAGCGTGCTGCACTTTTAATGCAGCCGAGCCACCAGAGCGCGGGCTGATCCGATAAAGGCACGGCAGCCGTTGGTAATGGCTGTCTGGCTTGCGGGCCAGGCACGGCGCGAATCAATGGCGCAGAGTAGCGGCGCTATTTACATTTACCAGCGCAATGCTGTACTGATCGGCCCCGTACTGTTTCATTCTCAAGGAGACTCTCTCGCGATGAGCAATGCTCAGCCTTCCCATCTTGAACTGGTCTCATCACACCTGAGCTTCGGCGGCCTTTATCAGCGCTATCGCCACTCTTCTCAGGTGCTTGATTGTGAGATGACCTTTGGTATTTTCCTGCCCGACCAGCGCCAGCACCCTCAGCCCAATCTGCTGTGGTGGCTATCGGGGCTGACCTGTACCGATGAAAATTTCATGCAGAAGGCGGGGGCTCATCGCCTTGCCAGCGAACTTGGGCTTGCCATTGTCTGTCCGGATACCAGTCCGCGAGGCACCGATCTTCCCCACGAGCATGAGAGTTACGATCTTGGCTCGGGAGCAGGCTTCTACCTGAATGCGACGCGCGCTCCCTGGAATCAGCACTATCGCATGTACGATTACGTGGTTGATGAATTGCCCAGAGTGGTGCGGGATAATTTCTCACTCGGTGAAGGTGAGTCGATTTGCGGCCACTCCATGGGTGGTCACGGCGCGCTGGTGCTGGCGTTGCGTAATCCTGATCGCTACGCGTCGGTGTCAGCCTTCGCGCCGATTGTGAATCCGTCGCAGGTGCCATGGGGTGAGAAGGCGTTTTCGCACTATCTGGGCGAACATCGCGATGAGTGGCAACAGTATGATGCGGTAGCGCTGCTGGCATCACACGCGCCGGGCCGCACGGTGCCGCCCATGCTTGTCGATCAGGGCGAGGCCGATAGTTTCATTGAGGAAGGGCAGCTAATGCCGCAGCGGCTAGAGGAAGCCTGTCAGAAGCAGGGCGTTGCCTGCGAGCTGAGAATGCAGCCGGGCTACGATCATAGCTACTTCTTCATTGCCAGCTTCATCGAAGATCACCTGCGATTCCACGCCCGTCATCTAGGCCAGCGATGAGCAGAGAGAGGGCAGCGTGTCAGCGGAGTAACAGGTTGCCGGCAGAACGCTGCTATACTGGTGATTCGCCCTACTCATCAGCGCCTGAGTCTTGATAAACGCCCATGTCTTCACCTCTCTCCAGTACCATGCGTATCGCACGCAGAGCTGTCGCGATTGCGATCGCGGCTTTCGTGCTGCTGTCAGTGTTGACGGTAGTGCTGTTTCGCTGGCTGCCGATTCCGGTCTCCTCGGTGATGGTGGAGCGGCAGATCGTGGCAGCGGTAACGGGGCATGGCGTGAACTATCGCTATCAATGGGTGAGCTATGATGAAATTTCACCGCAGCTCAAGCTGGCAGTGATCGCCAGCGAAGACCAGCGTTTTCCGTTTCATCGCGGTTTTGACAAGCAGCAAATGGCCCTGGCCTGGCGTGATTGGCGTGACGGGGCTGCGCTGCGTGGTGCCAGTACCATTAGCCAACAGACTGCCAAGAATGTGTGGCTATGGACCCACTCCGATCTTGCGCGTAAAGGCATTGAGGCGTGGTTTACGCTGTTGATTGAAAACCTGTGGCCGAAGCAGCGTATTCTTGAGGTTTATCTCAATCTGGCGGAATGGGGAGATGGGGTCTATGGGGCTCAGGCCGCGGCGCGCTATTACTTCCATACCGATGCGGCAGCGCTCAATGCGCAGCAGGCGGCGCTGCTTGCGTCGATATTGCCCGCCCCGCGCCAGTGGAGCGCCAGCCGCCCCAATGCACGGGTTGCCAACCATTCGCGCTGGGTAATTCGTCAGATGAGACAGTTGGGCGGAATACGATATCTTGATACTCTTCACTGATATAACGATCTCTCGTTTGCCGTTCTGATGTTTTTTGCAGGTGAGGTATCGTTCAATGAACAACGAACACGATGAGCGGGAGTTCTCCCGCAACCAAGGAGTTGATGTGTCGCAATCAATGACGCCTTCCGCCGGATCGCGCGTATCAGTGCTACGGGCCTGGAGTATCCACGCGTTTACCGCCAGCGGTGTGGTATTTGCCATGCTGGCCTTGATGGCGCTGTTGAACAGCAATGTGGTGGCATGCCTGCTATGGCTGGGAGCAGCCATGATGATTGACGGTGTTGATGGTAATCTGGCGCGCAAGTACGAGATCAAATCGGTATTGCCAAACTTCGATGGCGTTATCCTCGATGTTATGGTCGATTACCTTACCTGGTCGTTTATTCCCGCCATTTTTATCTTCCAGTTTATTCCGCTGCCGCCTTATTTAAGCGCGCTCTCGGTGGCGATCATTCTTCTTTCATCAATGTTCTGCTACTGCAACGTCAATGAGAAGAGTGAAGATTCCTACTTTGTCGGTTTTCCTGCTGCGTGGAATATCGTGGCGGCCTATTTCTATGTGTTCCAGCTGCCGCCCTGGGTCTCGTTCGCCGTTATTCTGGTGATGGCTGGCCTGACCATGACGCAGATCAAGTTCCTGCATCCTTTCCGCGTCAAACTGCTGATGCCGATTAATATCGCGGTCACCGTTGCATGGTGCGTTTGCATGACAGCGCTGATTCTCTCCAGCCCCGTGCACGCTGCCTGGGCCGTATGGGGGCTGGTAGCAAGCTCACTCTATTTCGCTGCCATGTGTATTGCCCGCACCATTCGTGGGCATTAAGTTGCAGGAAGTATGAAATCTGATATAGCTACAACGTAACGAAGATCTAAGTAAAAAGAAAAGGGCGTCGTTGATATTCAACGACGCCCTTTGGGTTTATCGATATTCCCTGCTTACCACCATCCGCTAAGCAAGCCGTTCTGCCATGAATAACGTATCAGCATGGCAATACAGACGATGACAATCAGCGGGCGGATAATGCGCGCACCTGCCCCCAATACCACCAGCGAGCCTAGATAAGCCCCCACCAGTTGGGCCAGCAGCATCACAATGCCGGCAGTCCAGAGTACGTGCCCGCCAATGATAAAGATCAGCAGCGATGCAATATTACTGGCCAGATTGAGCGCCTTGGCCGTAGCGGTGGCCTGGATCAACTGGCGACCGCGCAGCGCAACTTCCGAGAGGGAAAAGAACGAGCCGGTACCTGGCCCGAAAAATCCATCATAGAAGCCGATCAATGGCACCACGGTGGCGTCATAAATCCTAGCGCTCAAGCGCGGCGTTCGCTCTACCTTACCGGCACTGGGCACCAGCAGAAAGTAGAGGGCAATAAAGGTGAGCACTATCGGCACCAGCACTTGCAAGGCATCGGTATTGACCTGCTGCACCAGCAAGGTGCCCAGTGCGGCTCCTATCAGTGCAAACAGAAAGGGCTTTTTTATCGTCGAGAAGGAGAGGTGCCCGCGCCGCCAGAAGGTCAGCGATGAGGTAAGGGTGCCAAAACTGCCTTGCAGCTTGTTGGTTGCCAGCGCTTGTACCGGTGGAATTTGCGCCAGCATCAAGGTGGGCACGGTAATCAGCCCGCCACCGCCCGCAATGGTGTCGATAAAGCCGGCACACAGTGCCGCGAGCGCCAGCATGGCAAGGGTGCTTCCGTCCAGCATGATCTCCATGGTGGGATTCCTGAATTATTCTTGATTTATTATGCGGTGACCGTGGTGAAGTTCAGCACAGCCACCGACTGCGGGACGCCGCGAGGTGTGGATCAGAATGTGGTGTCATTCACGCCGTACTGGGCGGGCACACGCCAGTTGACGGGGGGCAGCCCTTTGTCGAAGTCACTGCTGATACCCATCAGTTCGGCGAAAATCGCCATGCGCACCGGAATGCCATTATCGGTCTGGCGGAAGATAGCCAGGCGAGGGTCGCTATTGAGGTCAGGGCTTAAATCGTTGGCCCCCGGACGGCTATCGCGCGGCAGCGGGTGCATGACAATGGTGTGAGAGGTACAACGCTGGTCGAGGAAGGCTTTGTTGACGCGATATTCATCGGTAACGCCAGCAAAGCTTTCTACCATCTCTTCCGTAAAGCGCTCTTTCTGAATGCGCGTGGCGTATACCACGTCGATGGGTTCGAAATTCTCCTGCAAGGTCGTGCGCAGTTCGACCTTGTGCCCGCGATCTTCAGCAAGAGTGAGCAGGTAAGTCGGCATTTCAAGTCCTGCTGGGGCCACCAGCGTGATATGCAGCGGCGGATAGAGGGTGAGAAGCTTGATCAGCGAGTGCACGGTGCGGCCATATTTCAGGTCGCCCGTCATCAGGATATGGGCACCTTCCAGAGAGCGGCCGAGACGCTTGAACTCCTTCTGAATGGTGTAAAGGTCCAGCAGTGCCTGGCTAGGGTGCTCGCCGGGGCCATCGCCACCATTGATGACCGGCACGTTGATGGCGCTGGCAAATTCGCTGACCGAGCCGAGATCAGGGTGGCGCATGACGATAGCGTCGCAGTAGCCTGCCAGTACTCGCGCTGTGTCGGTCAGGGTTTCGCCCTTGGCCATTGAGGAAAAGGTGAAGCCGGTGGTGTCGCATACCGAACCGCCCAAACGTGAAAAGGCAGTATGAAAGCTGACGCGGGTACGTGTACTGGCTTCAAAGAAGAGGTTGCCGAGCACTGCGCCTTCCAGCACGCGACATACCTTCTCGCGTCGGGCGATAGGTTCCATGCGCTGGGCAAGCGAGAACAAGTTGCTGATGCGATCAAGGTCGAGCTGATCGACAGAGAGTAGGTGGGGGGACATGGACAACCTCCGGCAGATAAAAAGAGCGTCAGCGAGTCTATCACTGTCGCTGGCGAAGAGAGAGTGTCAGTTGGTGAGCTGAAACTGTCAGTAAATGTTATGCGCCACCTTTATGTGTAGCCAGAAAGGAGTGACATTTCATTTCGTTACATGAAAAGGGTTTTTTATTTTGCTGGGGGTTGAAAAGATTTGGGTACGCCAGCAGGTTAGGCGGTATGGCGAAAGGCGGAACAGGTTTCTGTTCCATAAAGGAAACCTGCCTGCACCACACCTGCACCGTAAAAGGTACTCAGGGCTTTTTCGTCTTTCGGCCGATGGGTCGGGAACTAAATAAATTTCGTGTTGACCAAGATTGGTACACTCAAAAGCGACTCCTCGGAGGAATTAATGAAACGGACTACCGCTATTATCTCAGCTGCCCTGGTTTCTACTGGCATGATCGCATCTCCTGCCGTATTCGCGCAGAGCGCAGCATCTCAGCAGGGTGGAGCCCAAGCGTCGTCCGCCAGTGCCCAGAATTTCAGCGATGCACAGCTGAAAAACTTCGCTAACGCCTCTCAGAGCATTGCTGGTATTTCCCAGGATTACACCAAGCAGCTTCAGGCTGCTGGTGATGACAGCGACAAGGTCAACAGCATCCGTCAGGAAGCGAATGGCAAAATGGTCAAGGCTGTTCAGGACAACCACCTGAAAGTGGATGAATTCAACCAGATCGGTCAGTCTCTGCAGCAGAACCCTGATCTTCTGAAACGTGTTCAGGGCATGGTTCAGCAGCAGAACTAAGTCGCCTGCCGTGATCACGGCAAGCATGACTTAAGCAGAGCGGCGTATCGCAATAGGCGGTACGCCGCTTTTTTGTATCGCCCGAATGTTGGCCCTGATGGTATGCCTTGCTATGGCCCCGCAGGGGGATGCGCTACACTGGGCGCATTCTCGCATCTTCAGTAACAGCAGGTATTTCATGTCCGAGCAGCGCCCCTCCCTTCCCGCCAGTGAATGGCTTTTGTACTGTCGCCCCGCGCTTGAGTCAGACCTTGCTGCTGAACTGGCAGACCGCATTACGGATGCCGGCATCAACATTGAGGTGGAAATTGATGAGCTTCCTCACGGCGGCTATGTGCGCGTTATCTCGACCGAAGGGCAGGCGCTGAATGATGTGCAGCGTCAGGTCAGCCTGGCATCGCTGGTCTTCGCGCGTCAGTCACTGGTAGCGCTGCCACCGCTGGATGAGCTGGAGCGCAGCGACCGCCTGACGCCTATCATCGAGCAGTTGAGTGCTGCGGGGTGGAGCGCGGAGGAGCTGGTATTTGAAGCGCCCGATACCAACGAAGGGAAGGCGTTGACATCACTGGCCAGGGCGCTTGAACGGCCGCTGACCAGCCAGTTGAAACGGCGCAAGATTCTGCGTCGGCGGGCCGGTGCGCGGCGTCTTCACGTATTCATGACCAGTGGCAACAGCTTGCAGCTTGGGTTGAGCTTTCGCGGTAATCGCAGCGAGCATCCCAACGGTATTCAGCGGCTGCGCTTTCCTCACGGTGCGCCCAGTCGTTCGACGCTGAAACTGGAAGAAGCCTGGCATCAGTTCCTGCCTGCCGAACGCTGGGAAGAGGTGCTGGCACCGGGGAGTACGGCGGCTGATCTGGGGGCGGCTCCCGGTGGCTGGACATGGCAGTTGGTCAATAAAGGCATGCAGGTCTACGCCGTCGATAACGGCTCGATGGACAAGGGATTGATGCGCAGCGGCATGGTCGAGCATCTGCAAGAAGATGGCCTTAAGTGGCTGCCCCCGTGGCCCCTCGATTGGCTGGTGTGCGACATGGTGGAGCGCCCATCGCGGGTCATTGAGACGATCGCGGCGTGGCTGACGGGCGGCCATTGCCGTTACACTGTATTCAATCTGAAACTACCGATGAAACGCCGCTGGCAGGAAGTATCCGAATGCCTTGGTCAGCTGCGGGAACGACTCGATGCAGCGGGGCTACGCTACCAGTTGCGCTGTCGGCAGCTTTACCATGACCGTGAGGAAGTAACCGTTTTTGTGGAAGTGCTGCGCTGAAGAATGGCTGGCAAGCGTGCGCTGCGTTTGCTGCAAGGTGCGGTGATCTCTTGTTAGGCTTTAACTTTTGGTGGCAGCACAGGAAAACGTGATGAGTGACGATACCCCTACGCCAGATGATGTACTGGATACTCAAGGGCTTTATTGCCCTGAGCCGATCATGATGATGCACAACAAGGTGCGTGACCTGCAAAGCGGACAGTGGCTGGAAGTGGTGGCGACCGATCCCGCCACTCAGCGCGATATTCCCCAGTTCTGTTCCTTTCTTGGGCACCGTTTGGCCAGCCAGACAGAAGCTGATGGCATCTTTCGTTACCTGATCGAAATCGGCTAGAAGGGTATCGCTGGCAAGACAATCAGAGACCTCGACACGCGGCGTGCATGTCGGGGTCTCTGCTTTTTGCTTTTTTGGAAAGAGCAGCTAGTCGTCGTTGACCATCATGGTCAGCGCTTCAAGGGTTTCAGGATCCTGACGCTTGATGCGGTTAGCAATGCTGCGCTGGAAGAAATAGAGCGCGCTGTGATACTGGCTGCCTGAGTAGAGGCAGTCGTCGCCTGGCAGTACCGGCGTGTCGATCATTTTCTCTTCATCCAAGAGCAGCACATCAATGGTGCCATCGCTGAACAGGCGCCAGCCATATACCTGCTTGAGCAGCCATGGGCTATGTGAATCGTTCATGCACAGAGCGTGGGTGCCGAGGGTATCGGGCAATTGCTGAATCAGAGCTACATCAGCGGTGGGCTCATAATCGAAATAGCTCGCCGCATGCTCCAGCTCCTGCACCTTGTGTTCGGGAGGCTCGGCCAGCAGCTCTTCGGTTTCGGGGTCACGATAGCCAACAAAGGTGCCATGCTCAGGGTCGTCCAGCTCATGGCACGGCGCCAGTCTGTTCATCCACGGCACCATGCCGGCGACATCCCCATTTTGCCTGAGCGCCCATGCCAGCACCGGCATGGCGTAAAGTGATTCATCGTCGGATGCAATTCGGTAGATCATCTCGATGCCATCATGCTCAGGCGCCATGCGAATAACACGCTGATTGGCCTTGAACCTGTCACGGACGCTGGAAAAGTCGATGATCTTGGCGGTGCGGGGAAGTGGGGTGCCCATGAAAGCCCTCCTCGACGGTGTCGAACGATGTGCTTGCCGATGACCAGGCCATAATGATCAAAGCGCCGCAGGAAGGCGCGTTTGTGCCATTACGCTTGGTGCGAATGAGCAACGGGCATCAGCCGAAGGCTGCGGGCATACAACTCGGTGCGCTCTGTTCCGCCTGGGCCAGGCGCCGCTCTCGGCAGCGCTTGGCGCGGGGTCATGGCTCCGTGCTGCAGGCTCGAACTCCTTGAGCGGTTGCGCGTTGGCCACGATATTGCGAGGCATTTCGGCGCAGGGCCGATTTTCCTCACACGTCACTATTAACACACCTTTGGCGTTGCGCCCAGAGGGTTTTTACAGTTTTGTCTGAGGATAGCTCTGGGAAGCAGGAGTTTCCTTGAGCAGCCATGAGGGCGGCGCATGGCGGCGAGCCACACGGTGCAAACGGAACGCCAGCATGATGGCGGCTGACGTCAGGCTGATAATAAAGCCGGTCCAGAAGCCGTAAATACCGAAACCTTCAAAGGCGCTACCGACACCGTAGCCCAGTAGCACGCCACTGCCGATGCCAATGGGCCAATAGGCGGTCAGGGTAATCAGCATCACCGCACGGGTATCCTTGTAGCCGCGCAGGGCGCCCGCCAGGCCCGCTTGCAGCGAGTCGGAAAGCTGGAAAATCATGGTCAGGTACAGAAGGTTAATCGCCAGCGCTATGACGTCGGCGTTGCTGGTGTAGATCGCCAGAATTTGCCGCGCAAAAAACCAAATGATCGACGCGTTGATCAGCGCTCCCAGCACCGCCAAAAGCATACCGTTCCACGCCTCCTTGCGCGCCACACGCGGCTGCTGTTCCCCCAGCCGTGTACCGACGCGAATGGTCAGCGCGATGCCCAGTGACATGGGCACCATAAACAGCACGCCAGTGATATTCAGCGCCAGTTCGTGGGCGGCAATGGTTACCGTGCCGTATACCGAGATCAGCAGCGCAATCACCGAGAACATGGTGACTTCTGAAAAGACCGCCACCCCGATGGGCAGCCCCACCTTCAACAGCGCGATAATGCTTGAAAGGCGCGGCGGATGCAGGCCATCCTTCCACACCTCGACAGGGCGATATACCTTCACTTTGGCAACATAACGCCACATGCACAGGCAGCTTACCCACATCGACACGGCGCTGGCGATGCCACAGCCCACCGCACCGAAGCGTGGCAAGCCCGCCACGCCCGAGACCAGCAATATGCCCACTACAACACTGGCCGTAAGCCCCAGCAGGCTGATCCATAAACCGGGTCTGGTGTGATTGAGCCCGTCTGACCAGGCGCGCAGCGCAAAATAGAGGGCCAGCCCCGGCATGCCAAAGGCCACCATATGCAAATAGCGGGTGGCGGCCTCCTGCACCTCATCAGGCACGGACATCAGTGCCAGCAGCGAAGGCGCAACGGCGTAAATCAGTAGCGCTGCAATCACGCCGCAGCACAGGGCAATCCAACAGTTTTGCTGTACCGGATCACGCATGTCGGCAAAGCGTCGCGCACCAAACAACTGGGCAATCACTGGTGTCAGCCCCATCAGAATGCCGTTCATCAGCACCAGCAGTGGCACCCACAGGCTGGCCCCCAGCGACACCGCAGCCAGATCAACCGTCGATGAGTGCCCCGCAAGAATCACATTGCCGGTGCTAATGCCCATCTGGGCAAGCTGCCCCACTAAAATAGGCAAACTCATGCGAATCAGCGACGCGCTGGCTGCTTTACGATTGAAATCCGGGAGTGCTGACATGGGAAAACTCAGGCAAATATCGAGGGCGGCAGTGTACCAGAGGTGCTGAGCGTTCGTGTGATCAAACGCTTACCCCAGGAGCATGACCAAAGACCAGGAGAGGACAAGGAGCAGGGCGACTTCATTCGCCCGCTATCTTCGAAGCGTTACTGCCATGTGAGAAGCGAACTGGGTTCGCTATACTGCTGCGCCTTGTTTGGGAGGATGTAGGAGGAAGAGGTTATGAGCAACGACATCGAAGATGAGAGCGCGCAGGTAGAGCGTTTGATATCGCTGTTCGATGCGATGTTTGCTGAGCGCTATTGCACGCGTCTGGTGCGCGGCAAGGATGAACCGATCTATCTGCCTGCCGATGCGCAACACGACCATCACCGGATTATCTTTGCCCACGGTTATTTTGCCAGCGCGCTGCACGAGATCAGCCACTGGTGCGTAGCGGGGCCGGCTCGCCGCCAGCAGGAGGATTTCGGCTACTGGTACATTCCGGATGGGCGTAGCCAGCAGCAGCAAGAAGTATTTGAGCAGGCAGAAGTAGAGCCGCAAGCGATTGAACTGCTGTTGACCCAGGCGTGTGGGCGTCGCTTCAACGTTAGCGTGGATAATCTGAATCCTGACGTGGAAGTCGATCGCGATGCTTTTCTGGAAAAGGTGGAAGCACGCGCCAGAGAGCGGCGGGAGTACGGGCTTCCGGTCAGGGTCGCCGTGCTGTGCGAAGCGTTGAAGCTGCGCTTTGGGCAGCAGCGTAGCGAGGCGGAAGCGCTACAGGCGGCACACGCGATCTTTGCGCAACGCGGCACACCGCCCTGATAACGTTTTAGATTGGGATAATCTCTTACTGCTCGCGGGGCGGGGCATCTTCGGGCCATTCGTCGGCAAAGCGCTGGTGCAGAAAGAGCATCGCTTCGACTTCATGCTCGGGGTGCATCGGGCTGAGGCCGCGCTCCTCAAAAAGCTCGCGACGCTCCTCTTCCCACTGTTCGCGGTCAAGCTGGGTGTAAAGTTGCCAGGCGTTAGCCAGCTCCACCACTGGGTTTAGCCCATATTCCGTGTAGATGCGCTCCAGCGCGCCTTCTTCATCGCTGGTGCCGGTGACGTAGAGCGTTTCGCTGTCGTGATCCATCTCCAGCTCGCGAATCACATCCAGCGGGCTTACGCCCATGCCATAAAGGTTCGATTCATCGAAGCCTTCCAGCCCGATATCTTCCTCTTCGAGCCAGCTTTCCAGTGGCTGAATCAAGGTGTGTTTGATGCGGCCATCCTTCAGGCTCCACGCAATGGCAACCGGCAGAGCGCCATCGCCCGTTGCGATATGAAGAAAGCCGGGCAGTCCTGAGCGGCTAGAGGGCATGATGAAATCCTTCGATAGCGTAAGTGGTGACCGCCATAGTGAGGCGATTGCAATGTGGTTGATGCCAATAGAGCGCCAGCCGCCTGGCTGTCGATAACACGGCATCTGGGTGCTGTTGAGGGCTGGCCGGTGCACTGGCTCAGCATGGTAACGACGGCTGAAGCGGCTCGGTGCGAATAACGAATTGTCACCGTGCTGGGTGAGCAAACGCAAGCCTGCGCACCTTGGGTTATAGCGCGAAGAAGTCGCTGGCCGTGGCGGTAGTGGATTCAGCCAGCGTTTTTTCCGACACGCCTCGTAACCGAGCGGCTTCACGGCATATCCATGGCAGCAGGGCGGGTTCGTGGCGGCGAGCCTTTACCTTGCCGGGCAGGTGACGCGGCAGCAGATAGGGGCAGTCGGTTTCGATCATCAGGCGGTTGGGCGGAATTTCCGGAAGTGCATCGCGCAGATCACCGCCGCGCCTCTCATCGCACAGCCAGCCGGTAACGCCAATATAGAGATCGAGATCCAGGTAGCGGTAGAGAGTTGTGCGGTCCCCTGTGAAGCAGTGAATGACTGCCCGTGAAAGATCATCGCGCCACTGTTTCAGAATATCGAACATGGGGCGGCTGGCGTCGCGTTCATGCAAAAACAGCGGCAGTTTGAGTTCAGCGGCTATCTGTAGCTGCGCTTCAAAGGCGTTGAGCTGCTCCCGCTCGCTGCTGTAGTTACGGTTGAAGTCGAGCCCGCATTCGCCTACCGCGATCACTCCCGGCTGCGCCACTGCATCGCGAATCTGGCGCTCAAGAGCCGGAGTCCATTCACTGGCATGATGAGGATGCGCGCCCGCGGTCGAGCGCAGCGCAGGCAGCGTCGCTTCGCTATCATCAAATCGTTCTCTCAGCGCAATGGAAGCGTCGATGCTCGCCGCATCCGTGCCGGTCAGCACCAGTGTCTCTACCCCCGCAGCGTATGCGCGTTCAAGCACCGCTTCTATATCATCGCTGAAGCTCTCGTGGGTCAGGTTGGCGCCAATATCGACCAGGGGAGCAGGGGATACGATGCGGTTTTCCTCAGCGAGCGGTGACATATTTCTCCTTGATCGGCAGCAGACGGTTGGATCGACAACATGAGGCTGGCGCATGGTAGCGTTGCCTTGATTTGGGCGCCGATTCTACACCTTACGGTTCGGCTTGGGGGCGCGATCAGGTACAATCCATGCCCTTTATCATGACTTACCAAGAGGAACGCTCGCGATGAGCCTGCTCCAACTCGATGCGGTACATCTTGCCTATGGCCCCGATGTACTGCTTGATAACGCTGCCTTGACCATTGAGCGCGGCGAGCGGCTGGCGTTGATTGGCCGTAATGGGGCCGGCAAATCGACGCTGATGGCGTTGATTGACGGCACGATCCAGCCTGATGATGGTCTGGTGCGCCGCAGTGCCGAGCTGCGTGTCGGTGTGCTGGCCCAGGATCTGCCCGCCGCGGAAGGGCGACGCATCTTTGACGTGGTCGCTGAAGGGCTGCCTGAAGTGGGGCGCTTGTTGAGCGAATACGATCAGCTGGTGGCCGCCGCCGAACCCGACATGACACGTCTGGCAACGCTACAGGAGCGCCTTGAAGCGCTCGACGGCTGGTCATTTCATCAGCGCATCGACAACGTGCTGGAACGCCTGGGGCTGCCTGGTGCCGCGATGATGGAAGGGCTTTCCGGCGGCTGGCGGCGGCGCGTTGCTCTGGCGCGTGCGCTGGTGGCCGAGCCTGATCTGCTGCTGTTGGACGAACCGACCAACCATTTGGATCTCGACACCATCGTTTGGCTTGAAGAGCAGCTACAGGCATTTCGCGGTGCGGTGCTGTTCGTGACCCACGACCGCGCCTTCCTGAACCGTGTTGCCACCGCTATTCTTGAGCTGGATCGTGGTCAGCTCAGACGCTATCCCGGCGATTTTGACAATTACCAGCAGACCCGCGCCCACGAGCTTGAAATAGAAGCGCGTGAGCAGGCGCAGTTCGATAAGAAACTGGCGCAGGAAGAGGCGTGGATTCGGCAGGGCATCAAGGCGCGCCGTACCCGCAACGAAGGCCGAGTGCGTGCGCTCAAGCAGTTGCGCGAGGAGCGCTCACAGCGTCGTGAACGTCAGGGCACGGCAAAAATTGAAGTGGATAGCGGCGAGCGTAGCGGCAAGCGGGTGGTCGAGTTGCAAAACGTCAGCTTCCGCGTGCCTGGGCGCAACGAGGGCGAATACGTTATTCGCGACTTGAGCCTTGAAGTGCAGCGTGGTGATCGCATTGGCTTGATCGGGCGCAACGGTGCCGGTAAAACGACGCTGCTCAAGATCATGCTGGGGGAACTGGCGCCCAGCGAAGGCAAGGTGCAGCTAGGCACTAAAATGTCGGTGGCCTATTTCGATCAGCTGCGCGCGGGGCTGGACATGGACGCCACGGTGTACGACAACCTGGCACAGGGGAGCGATCATGTCACCGTGGGCGGTCGTCAGCGCCACGTCATGAGCTACCTGCAAGACTTCCTGTTTAGCCCGCAGCGTGCTCGTCAGCCGGTGCACGCGTTGTCAGGGGGGGAATCCAACCGTCTGCTGCTGGCGAAACTCTTTACCCAGCCGGCGAACGTGCTGGTGCTTGATGAGCCGACCAACGATCTGGATGTCGAAACGCTTGAGCTGCTGGAAGAGCTGCTGCTCACCTTTGATGGCACGCTGCTGCTGGTCAGTCACGATCGCGCCTTCATGGATAACGTGGTCACCAGCGTACTGGCCTTTGAAGGCGATGGCGTGGTGCGTGATTACGTGGGCGGCTTCAGCGACTGGCAGCGTCAGGGGGGGCGTCTTCCTCCGGCTCCCGGTGATCTGGGAAGCGGCAAAACCTCAGCGGATGCCTCTCTGACTACCGATAAAGGGAGCGAACGCAAGGCTGCCGAGCAGCCACCGGCCAAGAGCGCCAATAGTACTGCTGCTAAACCGCGCAAGCTCTCCTATAAGCTACAGCGGGAGCTGGATGGACTTCCTGCTGAAATCGAAGCACTCGAAACCGAGATCGCTGAACTGGAAGCGCGCATCGGCGCTGCTGACTTCTATCAGAACGATCAGGAGGCCGTACAGGCCACGCTGGCAACGCTGGGTGAGCGGCAAGCGCACCTCGAAACGCGCATGGAGCGCTGGATGGCGTTGGAAGAGATGAGGACCGGCGAAGAGTAGCAGGCTGAACGGCAAGAAAGGCAGGGCACGGTTACCCAAGGGGGCCGTGCCCTGTTTTTTATGACCGCTTTTTATGGGCCAGAGAAGGGGCCGCTGTCACTGCTGCGAGATACGCCAGTGTGTGTTTAATCGACCGGCTCCTGCTGAACACCTTGCACCTTGACCGCCAGCACGTCGCACTCAGCATTGCGTAGCACATCAGCGCTGGTCGAGCCGAGCATAAGTGCCCACCCCGTGCGTCCATGAGACCCCACCACAATCAGATCTGCCTGATGATCGGTGGCAAAGGTTTTGATGGCGGTGTCGGCCTGGCCGCCAAGAATATAGAGCTGATCGGTATTGATGCCATAGGGAAAGGCAAGCTCTTGCAGGCGTGCATGGGCGTGCTCGGTGAGCTGCTGACGCAATGTATCCACGTTTATCGAGTCGTCTGCGCCGTAGGTGGTGCTGACTTCACCCAGGGTGTGCACTACCGAGAGCCTGGCTCCGGTGCGCTGGGCGATCATGATCGCCTGATCAATGACATGGCGCGATTCGTCGGTAAGATCGACGGCAACGGCGATATGTTGATAAAGAGAGGTCATGGAGCTTTTTCCATCCGTTGCTGAAAACTGGGATGCGCTGGGTTCCTGACAATATGCAGGAAGTGTGCGGGCTATCGGCCCCTCAAAGAAGGGGCCAATGGCGGGAAGTGATCTGTCTGCGTGTACGGCACGCACGGCCTAGCGTTTGTGGTCGAGCAGCTGCGCGCAATTCTGATCGAGCTTATCAATGAGATTGATCAGTGTGTCGATATCCTCGTCATCGAGACCTTGCAGCAGCTCCATGCGGGTAGTGCGCACAATGGTTTCCATCTTCTTGATCAAGGGCGTGGCGTTGGCGGTCAGGTAGACGCGCTTTGAACGTCGGTCATCGCCGCATTGGCGACGTTCAATCAGCCCCTGCTCGGCAAGCTGGTCCAGTGTGCGCACCAGTGAAGGCGCTTCGACCCCGATAATGGCGGCCAATTCACGCTGGACAGCGCCTTCGCCGCCTTTGGCAAGGCAGTAAAGCGTTACCCAGCGGGTTTGCGTCAGCCCCAGCGGTGCCAGTTTGCTATCCAGCACGGCACGCCATTGGCGTGGAAAACGAGCGATGTGTTGGCCAATTTTTTCCGCTTTGGCAGCGCGGCTATCGTGAGAACTGGTCATAATCCATGTGCATCAAGGATAGTAACAACTGTGTATGTGTCTTGATTTTAGTTCTTGCCCGAAGCTATGTCAGAGGTACTTAATCGCTACATTGAGGCTCATCCGGCTTATGCCTGCCAGTACCTTTCAAGACACTGCGAAATAGCGAAGGGGGGCGTGCTTCCCCTGATACGCCAGCCTTAAGGCAGTTCGGTAGCGAGTAACGCTACCTTGCCGACTCTCATATTGAGTGCTGTGACAGCATTTGGTTCATGCGTAACGATCATGGGAATGACATTAGCCTGTGCTTCGATAGGCTTCGCGCCATTCACAGAGCAACCCTCGCCCGCCTGCAAGCGTTAGCGCGACATCTGACAGCCCGTCCCACAGCGGAATGGACGTTGCCCCTTTCACTGCCAGGTCGAGCCGTTGGCAGAAGGTTAACAGCCGGTGCAAACGCATGCGCGGTAGACGTTTCAGGGCGCCCTGATAGGCCGGGCGGCGGCGCTCGATAATCATCGGCTTATGCTGCTTGCAGGCGTGTTCGAAACTCTGTCCCTGATCCATGTGCTGGCGCAGCGAGAGCAGGGTTCGCAATTCACGAGTGAGCGCCCACAGCACGATGGGGGCTTCGATGCCTTCAGCACGCAAGCCGGCCACAATGCGCAATGCACGACCGCGATCGCCGCTGATACAGGCGTCGGTCAGAGTGAAAACATCAAAACGGGCACCGTCGCCCGTATCGCCTTCGATCTCATCAAGCCCCAGACGACTGTGCGGGGGATGGAGCAATTGCAGCTTGATCAGCGACTGATCCAGTGCCAGCAGATTTCCTTCGTAGCGCTCGGCCAGCGAGTGGCACGCCTCGCTGGATAGCTCCAGCTGATAGTGGCGGGCGCGATCGGCAATCCAGTAGTGCAGGCGTTTGAAGTCAATCGGCCAGACCGGCACAAAAATGCCCTGTGCATCCAGCGTCTTGAACCATTTGCTCTGCTGGGTGCGGTAATCAAGGCGGCCAGCACTGATCAACAGTACGTCGTCACTGTGTTTGGCATTGGCAGCGTAGGCTTCCAGCGCCTTGGCCCCTTCCTGACCCGGTGAGTGAGTGCCGAGGCGTAGCTCAATCAAGCGTCTGGAAGAGAAGAGCGACAGCGACTGCGAGGTTTCGACCAGTTGGCCCCAGTTGAAGCCTGACTCGACCTCAAGAATTTCGCGCTCGTCGGCACCGCTGTCACGCGCTGCACGACGTATGGCGTCGCAGGCTTCCATATGCAGGAGCGGCTCGTCACCGGCGACGATAAACACCGGTGCGAGCTGTTTGTTGGAAAGCTGATCGCCAAGCTTGTCAGGAAATACCTTCATTGGGCCGTGGAGGTGGAGGCTGCTGATTCTTGCGCGTTGGAGCTGGCAGAAATAGCGCGCAGACGCTCTACCAATTGGCTGGCGGCTTCACGGGACAAGCGGCGCTGCAACTGCTCACGCTCCTGATCGCGCTGCAGTAGCTGGCTGGTGCTGGTGTTATAGGTGCCGTTGACCTGCACGACCTGGCCGTCAATGACATAGGCGCCATCGGACATGCGCTGTACCGAGTAGGGCACGCGCAGTGCGATATTACGCTCCTGATTGCCGCCGGAACCACCGTAGCCAATCTGGCTTTCATCGTAGGAGGGTGTACCCACGTTCAGCTCAAGGTTGGCTGAATCGTCGATGCTGACGCCAGCGGTTTCGAGGCGTTGACGCAGCTCACGCGCCAGCTGGTTTTGGGGGGTGTCTGACTGAATGTTGAGCTGCAAATGCTGCACGATAGGCCCTGATCCTTCACCGACACCGCGTAGCTGGAAACCACAGCCGCTCAGGGTGAGGGTACACAGTGATCCTGCCAATACCGCGGCCACCAGAGAATTGCGGCGATGTTGAGTTGATCGAGTCAAGCGACGTCTCCTTGAATGTTGCTGGCGGCCGCGCTGGGGCGACCGCTAGATATACCGTTGCACAAGGCGATTAAAGCCACACTGGACAGCTTGTCCGATGGCATCAGCTAGCGACGATGTTCACCAGCTTGCCGGGAATGACAATCACCTTGTTGATGCTTTTGCCCTCGACGTGTCGGCGCACGTTTTCATGGGAGAGCGCTTCACATTCAATGGTGACCTGATCGGCATCCGCGGGCAGTTCCAGCTTGGCACGCAGCTTGCCGTTGACCTGTACCGCCAGTGTCATCGAATCCCGTTTCAGCGCTTTTTCATCGACCTGCGGCCACGGCGCATCAATCAGTGCGGTGGTGTGGCCCAGCTCCTGCCACAGGGTGTGACAGATATGAGGAGTGATCGGTGACAGCAAGATAACGCACGCTTCAACGGCTTCACGGGATACCGCCAGCCCTTGCAGGGTATCGTCGTTGAGCTTGCCAAGCGCGTTGGTCAGCTCCATGACCGCAGCGATGGCCGTATTGAACGTGGTACGACGACCAATGTCATCGGTACACTTCTTGATGGTCTCGTGGGTTTTGCGCCGCAGCTCGCGCTGTGCATCGTTCAGTTCAGCGGAGACGATATGGCCTGGCTCACCGTGCTGGATATGATCGAAGGTGATTTTCCACAGACGCTTGAGGAAGCGGTGAGCACCTTCAACGCCTGAATCGGACCATTCAAGGGATTGTTCGGGGGGCGCGGCAAACATGATAAAGAGACGCACCGTGTCGGCACCGAAGCGGTTGATCAACGACTGGGGATCGACGCCGTTGTTCTTCGATTTCGACATCTTCTCGGTACCGCCGATAGTAACCGGCTCGCCATCGGCTATCAGCGTGGCTTGCGTTACATTGCCTTTTTCATCCCGCTCAACGGTGACATCAAGGGGATTGAACCACTCCTTGCTGCCGTCTTCGTTGTTACGGTAGTAGGTGTCGGCAATCACCATCCCCTGGGTGAGCAGGCGCTGGAAAGGCTCATCGCTTTCGACCATGCCGAAATCGCGCATCAGCTTGTGGAAGAAGCGCGCATAGAGCAGGTGCAAAATGGCGTGTTCGATACCGCCGATATAGATATCAACTGGCAGCCAGTAGTTGGCGCGCCCATCGAGCATTGCTTCCTGGTTGTCCGAGCAGCAGAAGCGCGCGTAGTACCAGGAAGACTCCATAAAGGTGTCGAAGGTGTCGGTTTCGCGGGTCCAGCCAGCGCCCATCTCATAGAAGGTGCGCATTTTCTTGAGCGGCGAGCCGCTGGCGTCGATTTCAACCTCGGTGGGAAGAGCGACCGGCAGCTCATCATCGGTGAGCGGTACGGTTTCGCCTTCGGCGCCATACTTGACCGGAATCGGTGCACCCCAGTAACGCTGGCGGGCGATACCCCAGTCACGCAGGCGGAAGTTGATGCGCACGCGGCCTTTCTCTTCCTTCTCAAGCTGACGTGCAATCGCGGTGAAGGCGTCGTCGAACAGCATGTCGTCGAACTCGCCCGAGTTAATCAACTGACCGTGTTCGGTGTAGGCACCCTCGCTGACATCAGGCTGGTTGCCGTCGAGATCGGCGATAACCGGCTGGATGGGCAGGTCGTATTTTTTGGCAAATTCCCAGTCACGCTGATCGTGGGCGGGCACTGCCATGACAGCACCGGTGCCGTATTCCATCAGCACGAAGTTGGCGATATAGATGGGCACTTCCGCGCCGGTAATCGGGTGGCGGGCAACATAGCCGGTGTCCATGCCCCGTTTTTCCATGGTGGCAAGGTCGGCTTCGGAGGTACCGCCAGAACGGCACTCCTTGCAGAATTCCATGATCGTGGGGTCGATTTCGCCCGCGCGCTTGGCAATCGGATGGTCGGCTGAAATACCCACGTAGGTGACGCCCATCAGGGTGTCGGGGCGCGTGGTGAATACTGTCAGACGGCGCAGCTCTTCACCCACATCCGGGACTTCAAAGTCCAGCTCGATGCCTTTCGATTTACCGATCCAGTTGCGCTGCATGGTCTTGACCTGTTCAGGCCACTCGACCTTATCAAGATCCGCCAGAAGCTCTTCAGCGTAATCGGTAATCTTCAAAAACCACAGGGGAATTTCACGCCGCTCGACCTTGGCGCCGGAACGCCAGCCACGACCGTCGATCACCTGCTCGTTAGCCAGTACGGTCTGATCGACCGGGTCCCAGTTAACGGTAGAGTTCTTCTTGTAGACCAGGCCCTTTTCGACCAGCCTGGTGAAAAACCACTGCTCCCAGCGGTAGTAGTCGAGGTCGCAGGTGGCAAATTCACGATCCCAGTCGTAGCCGAAGCCCAGCGCTTTCAACTGATCGCGCATATCGGCGATATTCGAATAGGTCCACTTGGCGGGCGCTACCTGATGCTTGATGGCAGCATTTTCGGCGGGCATGCCGAATGCATCCCAGCCCATCGGTTGCAGGACGTTCTTGCCCTGCATGCGCTGAAAACGAGCGATCACATCGCCAAGCGTGTAGTTGCGAACGTGGCCGATATGCAGTTTGCCGCTGGGGTAGGGAAACATGCACAGGCAGTAATATTTTTCGCGATTGGCATCTTCGATCGCTTTGAAACAGCGATTCTTTTCCCAAAACTGCTGTGCTGTGCGCTCAACGCTGGCGGGTGAGTACTGTGCTTCCATTGTGTGATTTCTACACCGTGAAGTTGTTATCGCAGGCCGCGCTCAATGCGTGGCTGCCATGGGTCCATCGTCGCTCGGCGTGGACGCGCTGCTGAACAGACAGACGTGCTGCCCAGTGGCGCCCAGCTATATATGGCGCGAGCGTTATAAAAATTCCAGTGGTGCTAGCATACCTTACCGAGACGGCGACAGATAGCGCTTGGCGCGTCGCCGGCAGTGGCGTACAGGGGAGTGCTGGATTAGCGCCCGGCCAGCCAGCCGACGGCTTCATGCAATGCACGCTGACTTTGCGCCAGCCCCAGCGTTGAAGGGAGCCACCCCAGTAGCCCAGGGGGCGCGCTGGAGAACCCAGTGGGCGCTGCGATGACCTTGATACCCGCTCGCTCGAAATCACGCTGTGCGCGTGCCATATGAAAAGCCGTCGTAACCAGCACCACCGTCTCAATCCCTCTCTCTTTCAGGATAGCCGCGCTATAGCACGCATTTTCGGCAGTATTGCGGCTGTCGTTTTCCAGCCAGCGTGGCTGTTGGGCAAAGCTGTCACTCAGCGCCTGCGCCATCAGCTGTGCTTCGGAAGCGCGCTCGCCGCCCGGTGCACCGCCGGTCAGGAGTATCGGAAGGTGGGTGATCCGCGCGATTCGAGCGGCTTCTGCTACTCGGGCGAAGCTGTCCAGATTGATGCGTTCCGGCGATCTCGATGAAGCCGCTGCACGCCCGCCGCCGAGCACCACAATGGCACCGGCATTGCTCCACTGGGCTGGCGCAGCGGGCGTGATGCGTTCAATGGGGGCGCTTAACCAGAGACTGACGCGGGGAATGCACAAAATCAAAAAGGCAGCGCCTATCATCACGGCGAGTGTTATTCCCACACGTGGCCAGCCGCGAGCTATCAGCGTTGCCATCGCCAGCCCGACAATCACACCGCCGGGCGGAAAGATCAGCGCCTTGAAGACGGCCAGCAAGGTAGTCGTGGTCACTATGACGCCACTTTATCTTGTGGTGCTTGCTCGGAGCGCGAGCGACGACGCGATGCGACAGCGCCGGCTGCGGCCAGCACGATGCTGAACAGAATAATGGGCAGGCTGCCGGTGCGGGTGAAGAGGGTTTCGCCCTGCATCGGGTGTATCTGTGCATGCAGCACACCCGGCTCGAAGCGCGGTATATCGCTGATCAGCTTGCCATCAGGGCCAATAACGCCTGTCCAGCCGTTGCTGGTATCACGCAGCAGGTAGCGATTGTTTTCCAGCGCCCGCATCTGCGCCATCTGCATATGCTGGAGCGGCCCGATGGAGTGACCAAACCAGCTATCGTTGGAGATGGTCATAAGTACGTTGGAGCGGCGCGCCTGATCGCGCACCAGATCGGGGTAGGCGATCTCATAGCAGATTGCCATGCCGATACGCAGGGCATCCGCCTGGAGCGGCTGCTGGTTGGCAGGCCCCTGGATAACATAAGGCGCGGGCAGCCCCAGAAGCTGGATGATCGGCTGAAGCAGCCCAGGCAGCGGGACATATTCACCAAAGGGCACGAGCCGGTGCTTGGCGTATTCAGTGCGCAGCATGCCTTGCGGCGCGCTTTGATCGTAGGCCACGGCGCTGTTGAAGGTGCCGGTCGCCTGACGGGTCAGAATGCCGCTGATAAGAGTGGAGTGGGGGCGCATGGTTGATTGGGCCGTCGCAAAGATGGAACGTGCGTCATCTTCCGTCATCGGCAGCGCAACTTCCGGCCATACCACCAGTTCCGCATCGCTGGCCTGTTCTCGGGTCAGATCGAGATAGCGGTTCACCGCATTCTGCACACCGCCGATGCTCCACTTCATGGTCTGCGGTAAATCTCCCTGCACCAGTGCAACGGAAAGCGCACGCGGTTCGGCATCAAGCCAGCGCGCTGGCAGCACCAGCCCCACGACCCATAGAGCGATCAACGGAAGCGCCAGCCAGTAACGGCGTCGAGTAAATAGCTGCCAGAGCAGGGCGCCGCTGAGTGCGATGATAAAACTGATCAGGAAAACACCGCCGAGGGGCGCATACCCTGCCAGCGGGCCTTCTACTTGCGAAGTACCCAGCAACAGCCAGGGGAAACCGGTCAAAAACCAGCCGCGAAATACTTCGCCCAGTGTCCAGGCGGCAGCGAAGGTGAGCGGTTCAAGGCAGGAAACACGAGGCGATAACAGCCGATAAAAGGCCGCTACAATAAGATAGAACAGCGCCAGCCCAGCAACAAACAGCGCCGTCATTACCAGCGCCAGCGGCATGGGCGAGCCGCCAATGTCGTGGATCGAGACGTACACCCACGAAGCACCGCTGGCAAAAAGTCCAAAACCGTAACAGTAGCCCAGCAGCATGCCGCGCTTGACGGTAGTGCCGCGCAGAAGTCCGAACAACGGCGCACATAGCAGTGGCGCCAGCCACCACAGGCCGAAGGGGGCGAAGGTCAGCGTGGTCAACGCGCCCAGCAGCAGCGCTGTCAGACAGCACGCCCAGCGGCTGCGAAAGGGAAAAGTGCATAAACGAGCCACGTACTGCTCCTTCTTGATGGCGGTCATGCCATATGCGCAATGGGAAAGTAAACGCCTTGCCACGTCTTGGTACAACGAATGGTAAGGCGCTCAAAATGGCTGGCGTCAGAGTGGTTGGGCGTCGCTGCTGCGCGATACCTTGAGCCAGTGCAGCCGACGATTATCGACGTTGGTGACGGCGAAGTTCCAGCCGCCCAGATTGGTAGACTCGCCGCGTTCCGGCAGATGACCAAAGCTCTGCATCACCAGACCGCCCACGGTATCAAATTCTTCATCGGGGAAGGCGGTGCCGAAGCGTTCATTGAAGTCCTCGATAGTGAGGATCGCCTTGACCGCATAGGTGTCGCTGTCCAGTTCGCGAATTTCATCGTCGTCGTCGATATCGTGTTCGTCTTCGATATCCCCCACGATCTGCTCAAGAATATCTTCGATGGTAATAATGCCAGCGGTGCCGCCATATTCATCGACCACAATCGCCATGTGCGAGCGCGTATCGCGGAACTCCTTGAGAAGACTGTTCAATCGCTTGGACTCGGGAATGAAGATCGCCGGGCGCAGAATATCGCTGAGGTTGAAATTGTCGCGCTCGGCCTGCGACTTGTTGATTAGCGGCAGCAGATCCTTGACCAGCAGGATACCGATAACGTCATCAAGATCGTCGTTAACCACCGGATAGCGGGAGTGGCCCGATTCGAGAATCATCGAAAGGTAATCATCGACGCTTTGGTTGGCACGAATGATCTCGATCTGCGAGCGCTGGATCATGACATCGCGCACCTGCTGATCGGTAATGGCGAAAGCGCCCTCGATGATCGCCAGTCCATCGCTGTCGAGATCGAATCTTGGTCCTGTTTCACGCAGGAATTCCAGCAGTTCAGCGCGGCTAGTGGGCTCGTCGGAGTCGTTGGAAAACGCTTGGATCACACGTTCAAGCCAGTTTTTACTGCTGTGGTCAGCCGATCGGTCGTCGCTCATGACGGCGGTCTCTTGTCCTCTTTATTGATAATGGGGCGTTGTCTGGGGTTGGCTATCAAGCGGAATACGGTGTCTGTACCGTGCCTGACGCAGCGCATGGCGCCTTGTCAGGAGATCAGGGCGTATCCAGCGCGTAAGGGTCAGGAATATCGAGCTGGGCCAGTAGCTGGCGCTCAAGGGCTTCCATCTCCTCCGCTTCATCGTCTTCAATATGGTCATAGCCCATTAAATGCAAGGTGCCATGCACCACCATATGGGCGAAGTGGTTAATCAAAGGCTTGTGCTGCTCGTCGGCTTCGCGCGCCACTACATGGGGGCTGATCACCAGATCACCCAGCAATGGCAGCGGAACACCCTGGGGCGCTTCGAAGGGGAAGGAGAGCACGTTGGTTGATGAATCCTTGCCACGATAGGTGTGATTCAGCGTGCGGCTCTCCTCCTCTGTCACGAAGCGCACCGTCATCTCGGTGCGCTCATCGTCGGGGTGGGCTGCCAGTACGACGCTAAACCACTGCTCAAGTGCGCAAGGATCGGGCAGCGGTGAAAAATCCACCGCTACCTGTACATCGACCTCGCCGATAGGGGAAAGCTGGCTCACGATTCGGCTTCACTCTCGCTTTCAAAACGGTCGTAGGCGTCGATGATGCGCTGCACCAGCGGATGGCGCACCACATCCTTTGACAGGAAACGCGTAATGCTGATGCCGGCGACATTATCCAGTACACCCAGTACGTGGGTCAGCCCTGATTTCGAGCCGCGCGGCAAGTCAATCTGGGTGATATCACCGGTAATAACGGCGGTTGAGCCGAAACCAATGCGGGTCAGGAACATTTTCATCTGTTCGCGCGTGGTGTTCTGGCTCTCATCAAGAATGATGAAGGCGTTATTGAGGGTACGTCCACGCATATAGGCCAGCGGCGCGATCTCAATCACCTGCCGCTCGATCAGTTTATTGACCTGTTCGAAGCCGATCGTCTCATAAAGAGCGTCGTAAAGCGGGCGCAGGTAAGGGTCGATCTTCTGCGCTAGATCGCCCGGCAGAAAGCCCAGTTTTTCACCGGCTTCCACTGCAGGGCGCACCAGCAGAATACGCTGCACCTGCTGCTGGTTGAGCGCTTCGACCGCCGCGGCGACAGCCAGATAGGTCTTGCCGGTGCCGGCAGGACCTACACCAAAGTTGATGTCGTGCTGGCGCACCGCACGCACGTAGTCCTGCTGGTTGAGACCACGCGGCTTGATCATCAGTTTGGGGGTACGAAGGATGACATCACCACGCTGATGCTCCTCAATATCCTCAGCGCTCTCCATACCGGATTCACGGATGAACAGATGCACGGTATCAGGGGTAAGGTCGCCCCCTTCGGTCTCGTGATAAAGCTGCTCGAGAATATTGGCAGCCGATTTTACCTGCTTGTTGGGGCCTGCCAGCTGGAAGGTATTGCCGCGATTACGAATGGTTACCGCGAGGCCTTCTTCGACCAGCTTCAGGTTTTCATCCTGCTGACCACTTAGCGTGGCAAGGCGCATGGGGTCGTTGGGTTCAAGAGAAAGCTGCAAAACACGATGGTTGGTAGCGGTATCCTGACTCAAGGGTTGGTGTCTCCAAATGAAGGAAAACGGAGTATTCGGCGCACTGCATTCGCAACAACGAACGGCGATGGTCGGTACAGGAAGAGTGTACACGTGCGGCTGTATGACTGCACAACCACACGTCTATTGAGAAAAGTGTAGACCCATATCACCGTAGTGGCATGAATGCGACAGGAGAGCGTTAGTAGCGCTCGCCCGACATCAGTTCGCCACGTAATGAATTGGCATACGCTTCGGTAATTTCAACATCAACGAAGTAGCCGATCAGTTCAATGGGATTGGCCGCCTTGAAGTTGACCACCCGATTATTCTCGGTACGGCCCGATAACTCGCTGGGGTCCTTGGGTGAGAATCCGGTAACCAGAATGCGCTCGGTATTGCCGACCATCCGCCGTGAAATCTGCTGTGACTGCTGGTTAATGGTTTTCTGCAACCGCGCCAGCCGCGCTTTCTTGACCTCTTCGGAGGTGTCGTCGGGCAGTGTCGCAGCAGGGGTGCCGGGACGTTTCGAGTAGATGAAGCTGAACGATTGGTCGAAACCGATCCGCTCAATCAGGTCCATGGTCTGCTCGAAGTCTTCCTCGGTTTCACCCGGGAAGCCGATAATGAAGTCGGAAGAGAAGCTGATATCGGGACGTAGCGCGCGAATGCGCTCCAGCTTCTCGATATACATGTCGCGCTCATGACCACGCTTCATGGCTTTCAGAATACGGTTGGAGCCTGACTGTACCGGCAGGTGCAGATGGCTGACCAGCTCCGGCACTTCAGCATAAGCCTGAATCAGGCTGTCGCTGAATTCGACCGGGTGCGAGGTGGTGAAGCGAATGCGGTCAATGCCATCAATACCGGCTATCGTCGCGATCAGCTCGGCCAGATCCACCTCGTCACCGAACTCATCCAGGCCACGGTAGGCGTTGACGTTCTGCCCAAGCAGGTTGATTTCGCGCACGCCCTGACCGGCCAGGTGAACGCACTCATCGACCACGCTTTCAAAGGGGCGCGAAATCTCCTCGCCGCGGGTGTAGGGCACCACACAGAAAGAGCAGTACTTCGAGCAGCCTTCCATCACTGAAACGAACGCGCTGGCACCTTCGCTCTTCGGCGCGGGCAAACGGTCGAATTTCTCGATTTCAGGAAAGGTGACATCGACCACCTGAATGCCACCGCTGCCGGCAATGGGCGTGCTGCGGCTTTCAATCATGTCGGGCACGCGATGCAGGGTTTGAGGGCCAAACACCAGATCCACATGAGGCGCACGCTTTTGAATGGCACTGCCTTCCTGACTCGCCACACAGCCACCCACTCCGATCACCAGATCAGGGTTTTTCTCCTTGAGCTTTTTCCAGCGCCCCAACTGGTGGAACACCTTCTCCTGCGCCTTCTCACGGATGGAGCAGGTGTTCAGCAGAATGACATCCGCCTCACTTTCGTCGTGAGTCAGTTCAAGCTTGTGTGATTCGCCAAGCAGATCTGCCATGCGTGCCGAGTCGTACTCGTTCATCTGGCAGCCGTGGGTTTTGATGAAGAGTTTTTTTGCCATGCCGTTTGCCAATAAGTGCCAAGCCAGAGCTATCTACGCTGGAGATATCAGCGGATAGACGGTGAAAAGGTGGCCGCAATTCGTTGCCAGGTCTTGTGCGCCAGCCACAGGGCAAGAAAGTTCTCGCTGCCCGGATGACCAGCAGTGCCTGCCTGCGCATTGATGCCAACGTTGCTGAAGCTGGTGGGCGTTGCGTCACTGAGGGAAATTCTCCACATGCGTGATGCGATCGCGCCAGGGGGCCATATTATACGGTCATTATGCCTGTGCGACCAAACCCTGCTCCATGTTACGCTGTGCGCCCTTTGTTGCGTCACTTATATTGCGGTGGCGCTCGGGCCGACATTGGTGCCGCCGCCGTGATTGCCGCAAAAGTGCGTTTTCAGTATGGCGGTGGTATCAGCAGAAGCAGGCATTAGGCAGCGAAAGGCGAGGTGCAGGCTCGTTCGGGTGTCGCGCACTCCTTGCCTTTGGCGTTAACCACGATGGAAAGAGCATGTCAGTAAAACCTGTTTATCGCGTTACTGTTCACCAGCAGGGCGAAGTGTGGGAGCTTTATGCACGCGAAATTTACCAAAGCGAGCTATGGGGCTTTTTGGAAGTAGAAGAATTTGTATTCAGTGATAACGCTAAACTCGTCATCGACACTTCCACCGATAAGCTCAGACGCACGTTTGAGGGAGTGAAGCGCAGCTATCTTCCCGTCAATATGATTGTGCGCATTGATGAAGTAGAGCGTGAGGGTGAAGCCAAAACCCTGAAAAGCGACGGCAAGATTGCCAGTTTTCCCCAACCGGCTCAGTGGCCGCGCAAGCCTTCGGACGATTGATCAACATCGCCTTCTACATGGGCATGCCTTGTGGCGGGTGAGATATTGACGTATTTGCCACTCTCGCTGCTGTAGGCGCTTGAAGGAATAGCAGCATGGGGCGCTTATGCCCGCGCAGAGCTGCATGTGCAGGCGGAAACAGTGAAAAATGGTGAGTGCGGCGTACCAGATGGCATGGGTTCTGGTCGGGCTGCGCTTCCGCTGTCTCAATGGGGTTGCCTGGTGCTCTCTGGCGAAGGACGTCTTGATAGGAACGCCGTTTTACGTGCTTCGGTGCCTGTTGTTTTATAATTGAATTCGTTTTTATTGATACTAAGTTTTTATGATGCCCATTTTTGATACCCCACGTACTTCGCGCGCCAGGTTCGCACTCTCTCGCTATGTCGCCGCCGTTATGTTGACCGCTACCGCAGCGGGGGTGGTCAGCGAGGCCAGCGCAGCGGAGGCCGATCGTTGGGTAACCGATGATCTTTCCACTTTTGTACGCAGCGGCCCCACTGACGGCTATCGTATCGTTGGCAGGGTAACCGCAGGGCAGCCTGTCACGGTACTTTCGACCCAAAACGACTATAGCCAGATTCGTACTGCCAGCGGTGATAGTGTATGGATTCCCAGCGATCAGCTGCAAGAGAATGAAGGTGCCAGCGCCCGAGCACCGCATCTTGAGCAGCAGGTGGCAGAGCTTTCACAGCGTCTTGAAGGCATCGACGATGAGTGGAAAAACAAGGTGCAGTCGATGCAGCAGAATATCGACGGCCAGAAGAACTATATTGCGGAGCTGGAAGCAACCCGCAGCCGTCTGAATGAGCAGCTTGAAAACGCCCAGGCAGATGAGCGCGATGCCAAAGCGCAGGTGGGTAACGAGCGTCAGCAGGTATTGATGCGCTACTTCGCGTATGGCGGCAGTGTGGGAGGCATCGGCCTGCTGCTGGGGCTGGTGCTGCCGAACATGATACCCAAGCGCAAAAAGCGCAAGAGCAACTGGTTCTAGGCCAGCACTCTCTCTTCTGGCGGGAAGAGGGGCTATTCTCCTCTTGACCTTGCCGGTCAAAGCGTCTGCCGTTGGGTAGGCGCTTTTTTTGTGGCTGAACATAGTCTGAACACATTTCTTGCGCGGGCAACCCATGGAAGGATTAACCGCCGCGCTGCGCATTGTTTTCTGTGGGCCTTCGCGTGGGCAGGTAGATGAGAGAGGTCGCAGCGGGCGGGGCGTAGCGCCGTGCAGTGATGACGACGAACTCGCTGGAACGACTCGCTGCATGTGGCGATGCCGGTTGTGCATAACGTAACCCAATCCTGCATTAGGCATGGCTGTCAGCCCGGCGTTACCCTCGCTGGTGACTCATTTATGACCGCTTTTAGCAGCGGTTATCCTTCCCAACAAGAAAGTGGATGCCATGGTAGACGTAAACGATCAATCCCAGCAGGAAATGACACGGCCCGGCGCAGAGGTGCTGGATGAAGGTGAACAGTTGGCTGCAAGGCCGGATGACTTTCGCCGAGAGCACGATTTGCTGGGGGAGCTGGATGTGCCCGCGGACGTCTATTACGGCATTCAAACGCTGCGTGCGATGCGCAACTTCAAGCTGTCGGGGGTAACGCTATCCCACCATCCGCGCTTTATTGTGGCGCTGGGCATGGTGAAGCTGGCAGCGGCTGAGGCCAATCATCAGTTGGGTGATCTGGATGATCGCCGCTACGAAGCCATTCGCTATGCGTGCGAGCAGTTGATTGAGGGGAATTATCACGATCAGTTTGTGGTGGACATGATTCAGGGGGGAGCAGGTACGTCCACCAACATGAACGCCAATGAAGTGATCGCCAATATCGGCCTTGAGTATCTGGGCCATGCCAAGGGTGAATACACACATCTCCACCCCAACAACCACGTCAACATGGCGCAGTCCACCAATGACGCTTACCCCACCGCCATCCGGCTAGGGATGCTGCTGGGCCAGCAAGGGCTGTGGGAGAGCCTGGAGCTGCTGAGCGATTCGTTTGCCGCTAAAGGCGAGGAGTTTGCCGGTGTGGTCAAAATGGGCCGCACCCAGCTACAGGATGCGGTGCCGATGACGCTGGGGCAGGAGTTCCACGCCTTTGCCACCACGCTGCGCGAAGACCTTGGACGGATGAAGCGCCAGGTGCCTGAACTGTTCGTTGAAGTGAATTTGGGCGGCACCGCTATCGGCACCGGCATCAACGCCTCCGACGGCTACCAGAAGCTGGCCGTTGAAGCGCTGGCACGCATCAGCCAACAGCCGGTAGTACCGGCAGCCGATCTGATTGAAGCGACCTGGGACATGGGCGCTTTCGTGCTGTTCTCTGGCTCGTTGAAGCGTCTGGCGGTGAAGCTGTCGAAAATCTGCAACGACCTGCGTCTGCTCTCAAGCGGCCCTCGCACCGGCATCAATGAGATCAATCTGCCAGCGCGCCAGCCGGGCAGTTCGATTATGCCCGGCAAGGTGAATCCGGTGATCCCCGAGGCGGTCAATCAGGTCGCGTTTGAAGTGGTCGGGAACGATACGGCGATCACCATGGCCGCCGAAGCGGGGCAGCTTCAGCTCAATGTCATGGAGCCTTTGATCGCCTACAAGATGTTCGATTCCGTGCGCTTATTAGGCCGCGCCATGGAGATGCTGCGCACCAGCTGCATTGATGGCATTACCGCCAATGTCGAGCACTGCCACCATCTGGTCGAAAATTCAGTGGGGCTGGTAACGGCGCTTAACCCTTATATCGGTTATGAAAATTCAACGCGCCTTGCCAAGCGTGCACTGCATGAAAGTCGCAGTGTGCTCGATCTGGTCAAAGAGGAGCAGTTGCTCGATGAAGCGCAGCTTAGCCGCATCATGAGTCCTGAAAACATGGTGAATCCGCACGCTAAAAGCTGAGGTGCCGCTGCTTCATCCGTGATGGGAACACCCGCATTCGGATAACGATGGCGATAAGCGCAACACAACGCCTGTCCGGTAGTTACGGATGGGCGTTTTTGATATTCCTCCACCGGCAGAGCGCTATCCTTGCGTGCTGAAATGCTTGCCAATCGCGGCGCTCGCCGTGACTTTGTGCGTTACACTACGCGCGCTTTTCAATAACGCTGTCGCGGTGTTGGGAAGGCGGCTATTTCTTTGTTTTCTTGTCACCACCTTCCGTTTTGAGGGCACGGCCTGGATGGTGGAGGCGACAGGAGGCGATGTTTATGACAAGGCAGTTCCCATGATTCATATTCTCTATACGGGCGGCACCATCGGGATGCAGCCGAGCGCCGATGGGCTAGTGCCCGCTTCGGGATTCGCAGCCTTGGCGCACACGGCACAGGCGCAGCGCAGCGATAGCGACAGGCTGCCTGACTGGCAACTGAAAGAGCTGGTGCCGCTGATTGATAGCGCCAACATGACCCAGCACCAGTGGCAGCGGTTGGCGCAGGAGTGTCGCGAGGCGCAGCAGCAGGGGGCGGCAGGGATCGTGATACTGCACGGCACCGATACGCTGGCGTATACCGCGGGTGCACTGGCCTTTCTGCTGGCAACGCTGAAGATTCCCGTGGTGATAACAGGTGCCATGCTGCCTGCGGGGGCACCCCGAAGTGACGCCTGGGAGAACTTCTTTGGTGCGCTCGCCGCTGTCGAGCAGATGGCCGAGCCAGCCGTTGAGGTGTTTTTCCATGGCAGGCGCATGCCGGGCTGGAACTGCTGCAAGGTGAAAAGTGCCGGTCGTCACGCCTTCCTGCCTGCTCGGGAAGAGGCGGTATCGCGTCGGGGCCGTGATCTGCCCGAACTGCCTGATGCTGGTTCAACACCGCAGGTCGCGACACTGACGCTGTTTCCCGGCATTCAGGTGGCCTGCGTCGAGCCGCTGCTGAATACGGTGGATGGCCTGGTTATTGAGTGCTACGGCAGTGGTACTGCGCCCAGCGAGGATGAAGCCCTGATGGCTGCCTTCGAGCGAGCAGCGGAGCGTGGTGCGCTGCTGCTGGCAATTTCACAATGTGCACAGGGCAACGTGGTGCTTGATACCTATGCGGCAGGCTCCCGGCTTGTCAGGGCAGGCGTTATCGGCGCTGGCAGGATGACTCGTGAGGCGGCGCTTGGAAAGCTCTACTGGTGCTGTGGCATTGATTGCAGTGTCGAAGAGCGTCGCTATTGGCTTGAACAGAACGTACTGGGCGAGCGCGGCAGCGCCTGATCCAGTAAACTGGCGGAAGTGTGGAGGCGCTGATGTCGATCAGCAGCTTCCTGCTTATTCAGCGATTCAACAACCCAACTCGGAGGCTCTGATGGCCGCATCTACTTCCTATCGTATTGCTCCTTCCATTCTGTCGGCCGATTTCGCACGGCTTGGAGATGAAGTCGAAGCGGTAATCAACAGTGGGGCTGATCTTATCCATTTCGATGTGATGGATAACCACTATGTTCCTAATCTGACCATCGGGCCTTCCGTGTGTGCGGCGCTTAAAAAGCACATGGAGCGCACAGGAGTTGAGCTGCCTATCGACGTGCATTTGATGGTCAGTCCGGTGGATGGTCTGATCGAAGCCTTTATCGACGCGGGGGCCAGCCATATCAGCTTTCATCCAGAAGCAACCAAGCACATCGACCGTTCTCTCCAGCTCATCAAGGAGAGCGGCCTGACGGCGGGGCTGGTCTTCAATCCTGCAACGCCGCTGCACTATCTTGACTACGTGCTCGATAAAATCGACATGATCTTGATTATGAGTGTTAACCCCGGCTTTGGCGGTCAGGCGTTTATTCCTGAGATGTTGAACAAGCTGAAGCAGACAAAGGAAATCGTGGAGCGCAGCGGCAGGAAGATTCATATCGAAGTGGATGGCGGGGTAAAACTCGATAACATCGCCGATATTGCAGCGGCAGGCGCCGATACCTTTGTGGCCGGTTCCGCTATCTTTGGTGCGCATTCAGACGCTGATGCCCACGGTTATGATACCATCATCGGTGAGCTTAAGGCCAAACTGGCGAATGTCTGAAGGCGTCGCCGCGACCGGTGAGTGGTGGTTATACGTGGTAGAAACCGCCGCCGGTCGGCTTTATACCGGTATCACTACTGATGTTGAGCGGCGTTTTGGCGAGCATTGCGCAGGCAAGCGTGGTGCTCGTGCGCTGCGTGGCAAGGGGCCGCTAACGCTGCGCTTTTCAACCCGGGTAGGAGATCGCTCAACGGCGCTTAAGCGTGAGTATGCGTTCAAGCAGCTTGCGCGGAGTGACAAGCTGGCGGTGGTGGAGGGGCGGCAGTGGCTGGAAGAGGTGCTGAGGGTGGGCAAGTAAGCTGTGCCCTCGCACCTGCATGCGGTGCGGCTGCCGTCTGACAGTAGCTAGCGCTGCTCTTCCAGCGGCCCTTCTTCTTCCGCCTGTTTGTTCTTGCCGAACTTGAATACGCGATGAATCAACGGCTTGCCTGCCAGCATCAAAAAGACCGGCGCGCCCGCGATCAAATAGAAGTAGTAGGTGACCGCGCGCCAGATCAGAATCGCGGCGGCAGCAACGTGCTGGCCCACCAGCGGTGACAGCATCGCCAGTGAACTCAGCTCGGCACCGCCAGCGCCACCGGGCAGCAGGGTGAGCTGCCCTGCGGCCATCGACAGCATTTGCACCAGAAAGGTCCAGCCCCAATCCAGCGGTTTGCCCAATCCCACCAGCGTGAAGTAGAGCACGCTGTAGCGCACGATCCAGTGCAGCACTCCAAAGAAGAATGCCGACAGCAGCAGATGGCGGGGCATCCGTAGGGTCTCTGCCAGCGCATCACGGAATACCAGCAATCGGCGAAGCAGGCGACGGCGGCGATCCTCACGCAATTTCAGTCGCTGCAATAGCCAGGCCACGCCGCGAATGACCTTGGTCTGGTAACGCCCCAGCAGCACCAGCAGCGTCAGCCCTGTCGCCATCAGGATCACCGGCATCCCCAGCATCCAGCCAAATTCCACATTGATGGCACGAATGGTGATATAGATCAGCATCGCGGTCATCGAGGTGAAAAAGAACAGCAGATCAATCATCTGATCGACGGCAAACACTGCGGTGGTCTGCGCAGGACGCATGCCGCGCTGCTTCATCAGCGCAATCAGCGTCAGCGGCCCACCGGCACCGCCCGGTGTGGCGCAGATCGCGAACTCGGTCGCCATCACCACGCCCATCGCTTCGCGGTGGGTCAGATGCCCCGAACGACCCGCCAGCAGTACCTTGAGCTTGGCGGCATTCAGGAACCAACAGACGAAGATCATCGCGATCATCAGTACCAGCATGCCGGGCGGGAAGTTTACAAGCTCATGCCAAAGCTGGCCGCCACCAAGTATCAGCGGAATGCTGATAACCAGCACTAACCCAGCGAGCAGCAGCCAAAGTGTGCGATGCATGCAGATCCTATTTGCGATTAAAAACGGTATAGCCAAAACATGGGGTGAAGGCGATGTTATTCGCGACCGTCATCATACCGTGCGTGCGCCTATGCACCGATCGAACCAGTCGCGTTTGGTTTCACTGCGATAGCCCTGATCGAGCAACTGCTCGATGCAGCGATGCCAGTAAGTGCGCGACGAATCAAACCGCATATCAATGGGGTGCAGACCCATGCGTATGGTAGGAAGGTGGCGGTACTGCCATTTCGAGACATCATTGACGACTTTCGACATGGCGCGACGCCAGGCAGCGCGAGCGCTCCATACCAGCGTCGGTACGCGGTGGGCGGTAAACGACGGCAGCTCATAGAAGTGGCCAGGGTCGCTGGTGTAACGAAACGGCAGGTGCTTCAACGCATTGCGTGTGCCTTCACCCATCAGCCAGGCGGGGGCAACGAACCCATCAAGCGGCCAGCCACGCTGTGCAAATAGCTCGATTCCGCGCTCCAGTCGCTCGCGCGCCTGCTGCTCGTCGATGGGGTAAAACTCGCCTTCATAGGTGTAGAGCCTGCGCATGTAATAGTCGCGCAGGGTTTTGGGCGCTGGAGCGTCGTCGCAATGATAGTAGCCATGCAGCACTAGCTCATCGCCCTTGGCAAGACGGCTCTCCAGCATATTGAGGAAGGCGGGGTCTTCAAATGTCGCGCTTTGGTGATGGAAGTCGGGCACCACCAGCCAGCTCATGCGCACATTGCCAAGCGCATCCATGCGCTCCACAAAGGGGCGGTAATCCTGCCAGGTTTGCGGGGCGATATCGTGGAGGGCCACGATAAATGATTGCTCGGAAGAGGGTGTGCTCATGAGCTGTAGACCTCTGGCATGGGCTGCACTTCGCTGATGCCCAGTGCATTACGGTATTGCTGCATCACGCTATCGACCACCGCCGACCAGTCGTGGCGGCGCTCAACTTCAAGGCGGGCCTGGCGGCCAAGTTCAGCGACATCGTGGGCAAAAAGATCACTGACGGCAGCCGCCATGTCGGTGGCATCATGGGGGCGGCTGAGCCTGCCGAATTGCTCGGTAACGTTTTCCTGTAGCGCACCCGCTCGTGCAACCACCACAGGCAGGCCGCTGGCCATCGCTTCCAGCACAATCAGCCCGAAGGTTTCGTTGGTGCCTGCGTGAAGCAGGGCATCGGCACTGGCGAAGTAGCGCGCCAGATCTTCCTGCGATACGAAGTGGTTGATGACCGACACATTGTCGGGCACTTGCGCTGGCATGTTGGAGCCGATCATCAGCAGATGATAGCCGCTGCCGAGATGGCGCATGGTGTCGAGCAGTACCGGCAGGTTCTTTTCATGCGAACCGCGTCCGGCAAAAATCAGCAGCCGGGTTTCAGAGGGCAGTTGCAGGGCTTCACGTATGCGCGGATCACGCTTGCTGGGGCAGTACAGCGTGGAATCCACCCCCAGTGGCTGCACATGCACATTCCGCACTCCCATATCGGAGAGGGTTTCTGCCATCACCCGGCTGGGGGCCAGTACGCGCTCAAAGCGGTTATAGAGGTTATTCACATAGCGCTGGAGCTTGCGCCGCGTGAAGTTGCCGAAACGGCTGCCGATCATCTCGGGCAGGTCGGAGTGGTAAAAACCAATGACTGGCACATCCAGCTTGCGCCCCGCGTCCAGACAGGCCCAGCCGGTCACATAGGGATCGGCTGCCTCGATGAGCGAAGGGCGCAGGTTCACCAGACGCTCGATCCACGGCCCACGGCGTAGCGGAAAGCGATAACCATTGCTGAAAGGCAGTGGCGCGGAGGGTACGCGAATAACGTCATCGGACGGTGAGGGGTCTGCACCTTCGGTAAGGGGGACCATCAGGGTGTGCCGCACGCCTTCCAGCTGTTTGAGCCGTTGGCGCTTGGCGTCCAGATAGGTACGCACACCGCCGCTGGACGGCGCGTAAAACATGGTCACATCGGCAATATGCACGTTGCCGCTACCTCCTGTGGGCACGCTCGGAATGCGTGCCGCGTCTTGTTGCCTCGACGCCACAGCGGGCGGCGAGTGCGGTATTCATATAACGGTGTCAATTTGACGGCAGCCAATTATATAGAGAGATTTAGCTGCCGTCAGATTGGCATTTCATGTGATACACGAAGGGCGCCTTCCCATGCAGGAAAGCGCCCTTGCTGGCTAACGCTACTCGGCGTTGGCAGGTCGTGCAATCAGTGAACGCGTATCTTCACGCGCTTCCACCAGTACCACCTTGACGCTATCGCCCAGACGGTAGCGCTGTTCGCCCTGAATGGCGATGGTGCCTTCCTTGTCGTCGATGGCCAGCGCGCTGCGATCAGAATGCAGGAAGGAGGCGGGAATGAACGCCGATGCACCGTTCTCCGTCAGGCGCACACGCATACCGCCGCGACGAATATCCACCACATCGCCAGCGAAGGATGTCGCTGCTTCCACCGCCGGTGTCAGGTAGCGAACATAGAGCCAATCCTTGACATCACGCTCAGCCATGCGATTCAGGCGGCGACGATCGGAGAGGTGTGCGGTCAGCGCATCGGTATCGTTCAAGGGGTGCTGGCGATCCAGCAGCAGAGCCTTGATTAAACGGTGGTTGACCATATCGCCATATTTGCGGATCGGCGATGTCCAGGTAGCGTAAGCTGCCAGACCCATGCCGAAATGGGGGCCAGGGGTCGTTTCCATCACCGTATAGCCCTGAAGACGACGCAGGCGCGCTTCAAACCACGGATCATCTTCGCGCTGATCGAGGCGCTGACGCAGTTCACGCCAGCCCGCAATATCAGTGAGCTGCTCACGGCTGGCTTCGATCTCGTGCTGGGCAAGAAACGCCAGTGCCTGATCGAGCTTCTCTTGCGCGACGCCGCGATGAATGTTGAAGATCCCGAGACCGACCTTGTCGCTCAGTAGCTGCGCGCAGGCAACGTTGGCGATAATCATCGACTCTTCGATCATGCGGTTGGCAATGCGGCGCGGCTCTACCTTGACGTTGAGCAGGTTGCCCGCTTCATCAAGTTCGAAGGCGTAGTCGGGCATATCCTTGAACACAATGGCATTTTCGACCCGCCATTGATGGCGCGCGCGGGTGAACTCTGCCAATAGCGAGAGCTGCTGCTCGCCGTTTTCGAAGGTTGGTTTCCACTCACCGATACCTTCAACCCAGTCAGAAACGTCGTCGTAGGCAAGCTGGGCGTGGGAGCGCACGGTAGCGGCGTAGAAGTCGTAATCGAGCAGTTCACCGGCGGCACTGATGTTGATGGTGCAGGCGAGCGCTGCACGATCTTCGCCTTCACGCAGCGAACAGAGATCGTCGGCCAGCTTCTCGGGCAGCATCGTGACATTCTGGCCGGGCAGATAGACCGTAAAGGCGCGCTGTCTGGCTTCATTATCAACGATATCGCCCTGTTCGACGTAGGCGGTGGGGTCTGCAATGGCAACCCGCAGCCGCCAGCCGCCTTCTTCACGCGCTTCGATATGCAGCGCATCATCCATGTCGCGGGTGGTGCGGCTATCAATGGTGAAGAACGGCAGCGCAGTGAGATCCTGGCGCTTCAGCCCTTCATCACGCAGCGCGACGGGGGCATCCTCGACCGGTGACGCATATTCGAGGTTATGGCGTGCCAGCGTTACTCGCCACGGCACACGCGGATCACCTGTCTGGCTAATCAGCTCTTCAACCTGTACCAGAAACGAGCGATCGTCGGGGCGCAGAGGGTGGCGTACCAGCGTGGCTACCACCCAGTCGCCATCCTTGAGATCGGCTTCGTTCAGGCTGCGCTTGGCACGCGCATTCAGCGTCAGATTGATCGAGGGGTGATCGGGAGCGACGCCCAGGCGTCCATCGCGCCGTTTGATACGGCCAATAAAACGCTCCAGCGAAGGCTCGACAAGCGTTTCGGGTTCGACGCTCTGTTTCTCCCCTTGGGTGTGCAGGGTCGCTTCGACCTTGTCACCGTGCACCACGCGTTTCATGGCGGGAGGCGGAATGAAGTAGGACTGACCGTCATCGGTTTCGAGAAAGCCGAAGCTTTTGTCGGTGCCTTTGATGGAGCCAGCCACTCGGGGTGTTTCTTCGTGCAGCTGCTGTTTGAGCTGAGCGAGAAGGGGATTATCAGAGAACATTGAATTCTGTCAGTTGGCGAGTCAAGCCACACATCATAAGGACTCCGACACGGTGGATAAAGAGTGAAGCAAGGAAAATAACCCTTGCTGCTGCCAATCGACTGCCCATGGCTCGGAATTGAAACAGGGAAGTTAGACCAAGGTATGGGTCTTGTGTGCGGTGATGAAGGGGGAATGCAACGGACGCCAGCAGCGTAATCGGGCATAATGAACAGCACGATTTTACTGTCTGTCTTTTATGTTCAGCGAGGTTTTATGGCTATGCGCACGCTGGTTGTCAGCGATCTTGATAACACTCTTCTCAACAGTAGCCATCAGCTTGATCCACTGACCATTACTACCTTTCAGCAGCTTGAAGAGCGCGGAGTAACGCTGGCGATAGCGTCAGGCCGCCATTTTCTGGATATTCAGCGGGTGCGCGCTCAACTGGGTGTAAGTGCCAGCATTATCAGCTCCAACGGTGCCTGCCTGCACGAGCCGGATGACCGGCTGGTCTTTGAACATGTACTCGATGCGGCGCTGGTGGAGCAACTGACGGGCATCGAGCGCCCCGATAGCGTCAGGCTCAACCTGTACACTCCGGACAAGTGGTTGATTGACCAGGGCGATGCTCGCATTGAAGCCTTCCACCACAGCACCGGTTTCAAGTATCAGATTGATCCTTCCATTGTGGGGCAAGCGCGGAGCGATGTGTGCAAGGTGCTCTATCTGGGGCCGGCTGAGCAGTTGGCAGAAATAGAGGCACTGATTCGCGCGCGGATGGGGAAGCAGGTGCACTTTACCTATGCGCTGCCCAACTCCCTTGAGGTCATGGCGCTGAATGTTAATAAAGGCAGGGCGCTGGAGCAGTTGCTTGA
This sequence comes from Carnimonas nigrificans ATCC BAA-78, assembly GCF_000526695.1. Classification (GTDB taxonomy): domain Bacteria; phylum Pseudomonadota; class Gammaproteobacteria; order Pseudomonadales; family Halomonadaceae; genus Carnimonas; species Carnimonas nigrificans. The sequence goes on along the minus strand of NZ_JAGO01000016.1, from coordinate 108,558 downwards.
GCGTCTGGGCATGACCGCGGCGCAGTGCGTCGCCTTTGGCGATAATCTCAATGATATCGAGATGCTGGAACTGGCCGAAGGCGGCTGCATCATGGAAAACGCCAACCCGCTACTGTTCGAAGCGCTGCCCGGTAGAGAAGTGATCGGTCACCACGATCAGGCGGGGGTGGCGAAGAAGCTGAGAGCGCTGTTCGAGCTTGATTGATATTCGCACTCGACTCAATGGAGCCTCAACAATCTGACTCGGCGCGCTGAGCGTTGATACGCAGGCCCACTCCAGCGTGGTGCCACAAGCCGCCGTTGAAGGTAGACTCGATAAGCCGCCGCTGACGGCGGCTTTTTCGTTCCGGTACGGTTCTTCTGCCGTTTGGAAGTATTTCTTTCACGCTCACCGCTACGGTTCTGGGAGTTCGACATGCCTTTCTCCACTCGCTTCATCGACGGTCTCGAAACCGGTCTGCCGTTGGGCAAGATTCTCTGCGTGGGTCGCAACTACGCTGAGCATGCCAAAGAGCTTAATAATCCGGTGCCCGCGTCGCCGCTCCTGTTCATCAAGCCATCGACCAGTGCGGTCGAACTCGAAGAGCCGATCGAACGGCAGTTTTCTCATGGCGATGTGCATTTTGAGACCGAGATTGCGCTGCTGATCGGTGAGCGCATGAGTCAGGTGAGCGCCGACGAGGCGATGAGCGGTGTGGTTGGTGTTGGCCTGGCGCTGGATTTGACCCTGCGTGATGTGCAGTCTCAGCTCAAGGAGAAAGGGCATCCGTGGGAGCGAGCCAAAGCCTTTGATGGCGCCTGCCCGCTGTCGCGCTTCGTTCAGGTTGAGGGCGGTGATGTCGATTGGGAAGCGGTCACGTTCCATCTCGATATCAACGGCAGACGCCAGCAGAGCGGCAAGACCAGCGACATGCTGTTCACGCTGCCGGCGTTGCTGGAAGAGATGACCCGCACCTTCACCCTTGAACCCGGTGACGTCATTCTCACTGGCACGCCCTCTGGCGTCGGGCAGTTGCCTCGTGAGGCGGTGCTCGATCTGTCGCTTTCACTAGGGTTGAAGGTCGGCACGCAGACACGATAATCGCAGCTATGAGCAAGGAAAATCGTCAGGGGCATTCGTCGCTGGCGCTTTTCCTTGCCACTCTCTTCGTCACCTTCTTTGCCACATGCCTCGTCTGATCTTCGCGGTTCAGCGCTCCAGAGAGGCGCACATCCCACCACGGCGCGTGTCAGAGGCTTAAAAATGACGAGCCCCGCCAAATAAGACAGGGTTCGTCAGCCATCTGAGCGCAGCCAGGGCTGCGTTTTACATGGTTATGCTTGTTACATGGCCGTGCATTACGGTGAAAGAGGAACGCCTGAGAGTGGCTTACTTGCGCAGCAGAATCTGCTCTATCTGATGGCCTTCGCCCTTGGTCAGAATCAGACTGGCCCGTTCGCGAGTCGGCTGGATATTCTCCCGCAGGTTGCGCTCGTTGATGCGATACCAGATATCCTGCGCGGTGGCGACACTCTCTTCATCGGTCATTTTGGCGTACTTGTGGAAGTAGGAGTCAGGATCTGAAAAGACGCTCTGGCGCAGCTTCATGAAACGATGCACGTACCACTCCCGCAGACGTTCCAGCGGGGCATCCACGTAAATCGAGAAGTCCACGTAGTCCGACACGAAGTTATGGTGCTGATCCTCGGGGTAATCGTTGGAGCCTTGCAGTACGTTAAGCCCTTCCAGAATAACGATGTCAGGCTGCTTGATGACCTTCCGCTCGTCGATAATGTCGTACACCAGGTGCGAGTAGAGGGGCACCTCGATGTGCGGCTCGCCCGCTTTCAGACGTGCGACAAAATCAATCAGTTCGTGTGTCTTGTAGGATGAAGGAAAGCCTTTCTCCTGCATCAGGCCACGCTCATTCAGCTCTTTATTGGGGCGCAGAAAACCATCGGTGGTGACCAGCTCAACGGTACGGCGCTCGGGCCAGCGGCTCAGCAGCGCTTGCAGTACCCTGGCGGTCGTGCTTTTGCCAACCGCCACGCTTCCGGCAATGCCAATCACATAAGGCGGGCGCTTGTCGTGGGTGTGCAGAAAGCGATCCAGCACGTTGCCGCGCTGTAGATGCGCATTGACATACAAATTCAGAAGACGGGTCAGGGGCAGGTAAACGCGCGCCACCTCGTCAATCGAGAGATCTTCATCAATGCCTTTCAGCGCCTTGACTTCATCGGCGCTGAGCGTCATGGGTACTGCGTTACGCAGCGCTGCCCACTGCTCGCGGTCAAAACGCATGAAGGGGCTGTGGGAAGTGGCAAAGGACTGCATGGGATGTCCAACTCGCTACGGATCAAATCGTGGTTAGGAAGCGTTGCACAGGCGTTTTCAACGCGCTTGACCGGCAGGCTTCACAGAAAAAACAGCGCCTTTCAAAGGCTTCGGCTGCAAAAGCAGCGCAAGCCACGGCGTTAGCATGACGCTGCACACCCTGTCACAACCTGCTTGTGAAGGGAAGCGGGCCAAAGTCTACACCCACATGACCAGAGCGTGGAGTCTTGAAATCAACGCGTTCGTACCTATTATGAGTGAACACTAGATATAAAAGCTCTATCAGCACCCGATGGATCTCCAGGGATCTTCTTGATGGGCGCCGCTTGGGAGAAACGCCATGCAAATATTACTGTGGGTTGTGATCGGCGGTTTGGCGGGCTGGATTGCCGGCAAGCTGATTCGCGGTGATAGCTTCGGTCTGCTGGGTAATCTGGCGCTGGGGGTTGCGGGCGGAGCCATCGGTGGGCCTTTATTGGGGCTGGTGGGGCTGAGCAATAATGGCGGTTTTATCGGCTCGTTGGTGACGGCCATCATTGGGGCCGTGATCATGCTGTGGTGTGTCGCCTTCTTCCGCGAGAAATTTGCCTGATCCCTTTATTGAGCACCGTCAACCTCAGCCATTTGAACCAGCGGGAGCGTTAAGCGCTTCCGCTGGTTTATATTCAGTACGGCAGGTTCGATATGGCAGCTTCAGGATGTGCCCGATAGCGATTGCAAACGCTACACCGCCGCACGTTCCCAATTCCATGAGGCGTCGCTGCTGAACTGCTTCTGGCGAGAATGTCAGGCAAAGTGGAGCGCTTCGTGAATGTGTTGTCTGCTCTTGTAGCCTCAACGGTGCAGGTTTAGCCACTGGTGGCGATAGGGAAGGTGCATAGGGGAAAGGGCGTGCTGATCTACACTTTGTGGGGTGTTTAATGCGCTGCGGCTGCAACGGCCCTGGGGCGCAAGTTTACACACCGCAACGCCAAATAGCGCTTCAGTCTTGCCAGCGTGCGGTATTGGCAGCCTTGAACATACAGAATTACAGAAGTAACCGATGGTTACCATTTCGACTTGCTTATTATGGTGGGGGCTTATACTGTCGCTATCGCTCTATACTTGTGCCTGAAAATCATCGGCGGCACTGGCTGCTCAACCTGCTTCTATACTCGACTCCCATACGTTTGCCCGGATATTGCTCGCGCAGCATACGTGTGTCTCGAATTTGGATGGGTGTGCCGATGGATGCAAGGCTCGGCGTTTGCCAAACCCATGAGGTAAGGTGGCGCTAATGTTACCAGTGTGCCCGGCAGCGGGGTTTGCGCTGCGCAGGTGCTGGGGAAATAAAAGGGCATACGGGTTAATGATGAGCGATCTGTATCGCTCCATGCCTTAATTATTAAATTATTCTTAAATAATAGTCGGCGACGGCTTCGGGCTGACTTCCAGTGTCGATACTTGGCCTGGCAATAATATAGCGCTGACATCGGAGTGTTGAATGGCGACAAACGCCCATAACCAGGAAACAGTCTCTCAGGCCGGTGCCTCCAATGGACACGGTGTTTCCGTTGGCAAGCCGCGCTTTGTTTCTCTTGAATGGCTGCGCTTTCTGCTTGGCCTTTATATCGTTATCTTCCATACGCTGCATCACTACAAGGATAGCGTGCCGTGGGCCGAGTATGTGTCCAATATCGGTTTCTTCTCGACCAGCACCTTTTTTATTCTGTCCGGCTTTTTGCTGGCCCACGTCTATCTGGACCCGGCGCCCAATCACTCCTTCCGTCTGCGTGAATCGAAGCTGAGTTTTCTGATCAAGCGCTTCGCGAATCTGTATCCCATTCATATTGGCGCCATCATCATTACGATAGCAGTCATTCTGATTCTGCAAGCGCTGACGATATTCCCCGAGGATGTGCACACTACCTCCATTCGTTATGTGATTATCGACTCCAATAACGATACGCCCGCCGAACAGCTACGCATGTGGATGAATAATACTCAGCTTGCCTGGGCGACCTTCACCAATTTGACGCTAACCCATGCGTGGAACCCTTATTACCTGACGTTTAATGCGCCTTCCTGGTCGATATCGGCACTGTTCTTTTTCTATCTGCTGTTTCCCTTTATTGCGCCGGCGCTGCGCTCGGTAAAGGCACCGCTGCTGACGCTGATTGCCATTAATGTCTGCTATCTGATACCGGTGGTGCTGATTGTGCTGTTTACCCAGCATGGCGCGCCGGAAACGGGCATCCTGCACCGCAATCCTATTGTGCGTCTGCCTGAGTTCATGGCCGGTATCGTGCTGTGCGGTGTTTATCACCGCTGGGCGGTGGCGGGCGGCAAGCCGACGGCCAAACTGGTGCTGTCATTGATTGCGCTGGTGGTGGCCGAACTGGCGATGGCGGAGTACCTGATGTCGTTCGGATTTCATGGGGTGTGGTACTACCTGTTGCATGATGGACTGCTGATGCCTGCCGAACTGGCGCTGCTGTTCCTGTGCGCCATTGTGCCTTACGACCCCTCACCGAAATGGCGCAAGATTGCGGCTTATCTGGGAGGTGCGTCGCTGCCCATGTTCGCTCTTCATGTGCCGCTCTACCTGATTTTCTCTCGTATTGAAGGGGTGCTGTCGGGCCAGCCAGAGCTGTGCATGGCAGGGGAGTGGCGTGCCTGCTTTGACGCGGCGCAGCAGCCTACCATCTATTTCTACCCGTTGTTCCTGCTCCTGACCGTACTGTTTTGCGTACTGTTCCAGCAGCAGTTTGTGGTTAGGGTAAGGCGTTTTCTTATCGCCCATCTCACTCCTGCGTCGGTGGCGGCCAATAACAAGGCAGCAGCGAAATAATGGTGACGGCATGGAGAGGGCGCGAGCGTGGCTGATGCTATCCCCGATGATGAGGGAGTGTGGGCGGAAGCCACCGATGCCTCTGCCCAAGGGGAACAAAGAGTAGAGCCTGACGCACTGGTCTGGCGGTTGCTGGCCCTATCCGAAGTGAGTCTGGGCAGCGTCGGTGCTCAGGCTCGGCACGCTTTGCATCACCTTGATCAAGTGCTGGACACCGCGCTGCGCCATGGGCAGCTTTCTACGGATGATGTGGAACGCTGGCGTCGTGCGGCGTCTGGTGAGCAGGTGCCCCATGAAGTGCTGTGGGGTGGCAAGGCTCTGTTACCGTGGCGGCTGCGCGCAGGCGTTGCACCGCTGCTCACGCTGTCTGCCGAGTCGGAAACACGGCGCGCTTGTATCTGCCAGCAGCTAGCTAGCCAGTGGGATGTAAGAGATCGCGATGCCCTTGTCAAAACGCTGCTCTGGCTATCGGCGCAAGGCGATCGCTATAGTTGGGACATGGACGCCCACGACCTGACGCAGCTTACCTCCGAGGAGCGTCTGGCGTGGCGCGCACGACGTCTGGCAGAAGAGCAGGCCAAGGGAAGGGCGGCTGATCCCACTGAGCCTCACCGAACTGCGCTGCTGATTGAGTGGGTCGAGCAGCAGCAACCGCTGGAGTGGGCCGCCTGGGACTGGCTGCGGCTGGTGGAGCTGGCCTGTCAGGGCGTGCGGTGTGGCTGGTTGAGTGAGGAGGAAGGGCGCGGTTTTACCGTGCATGCGGTGCATTTGATGCAGCAGCGCTATGCCAATTGGGGCGAGCTTGCCGCTGCCTGCCAGCGTGGCCGGTGGCTGCTTTCCGGCCCGCCCGATGAAGCCGAGCGTGAACGCTGGAACCTGCTGCTAACGGCGCGGTTAAGCCCTTGGAAAAGGCCGCTGACGACGTTGATCGGTGATAGCGAACGTCAGGCCGCGCATGACTTTATGCTGCAATGGCGCTGCCAGCCGTGGCACTTCGCGATGGCACTGGCGGCCATACGTGATCCTGCGCTGGTAGCGCGCTGCGCCGGAGATATGGAGCGTGCGAGCGAACGTGTTGAAGAAGCGCGGGGTTATCTTGCCGATGTGCTCGAATGGGCGCCGGGCGATGACGACCAAGCGCTGATGCGCTGCTGGCAGCCAGCCTTGGTGCACTGCCTCAACCAATGTGCGGCGGATGCAGCGCGCGGTGTGCTGCCCTCGGGGGATACCGCCATTGGCAGTGCTGTACCTGAAGAGCTTGCTGAGCGAGCGCGGCTTGCCTTCGGCGCGCCCTATTCGGCGACCATTCACATGGCTGAAAAGTACGCCTTCCATTTGGTGATGGCGGTAGATGCTGACGTCATCGACGGCGCTCGTTTTCTCTCGTTGGCGAAGTCTCTCTGTGCAACGCTGTGCTGCTTCTATGGGTCGCCGCAGCCGCTTATTGAAGCATGGCGGGCATGGGAGACCGCTCTTGCTAGCCCCGTGCAAGCCTCGCTGGTGGCCGAACTTGAGTGGCATCTGGCAGACCCCGGTTCAGTGCTGAAGTGGGTGCCCTGGCGGGGGCGGGGTGCCTTTCAGGAGCCTGGTGAACGCCCTTCACTGCGCGAATTTACCGCGCTGGCGCTGATCGGCCCGCTGAATGCGGTGCAGTGGTCACTCCCTGTAAGAGCCGGTCATGCTGCGACAGCGACATTGATCGACTGGCTCGACAGCCATTATGGTCTTGCCAGCGCCGCAGGACTGACGGCTTTTCTGGATTTTCTGGCAGCGTCAGGCGACCGGCAGGAATATCAGATCAATTACGCGCCCTATACGCTTAACCATGCGCGTCTTGAGGGTGAAATCGCGATTCTGGAAAGTGCTGCGCGCAGTGAAAACGAGCAGGTACATCTGGAGCGCCTGCGGCGGGTGAAGCTGAACAGTGAAGGGTGCAACGATCATGACCTGGCCGCCTGGGATATTGCTCAACTGGTCGATTTGGCCTGCGCGGGAGTGAGCGTGGGCTGGCTTGACCGTGACCAGCTTTCCTCTTATCTGGCCCTGGCTGAAACACTTGCGGCAACCCATTACAGCGGCTGGCAGGATTATGCGAGCGGTTTGCTGGCGGGGGCCGGTTTTTTTATGCCCGAGGAGGCCGAACAGCAGGGCGTTATCTCAGAGCTGAGACAAGCGCTGATCGCCTGGCTGACCGGCGTGTCACCCTGGTTCGGTTGCTGGAGCTGTCTGACGTTTCCAGGCCAGCCCGATCAAGGGTGGCCGTCGCGGCATATTGATGTGCTCAGCGCTGATCACTATACGCTTCACTGAGTTGATCGCGCTGAGAGAGGAAGAATTGAGGTGGTGTCATTTCCCGTATTAAGAAATAAATAATGCAAACATCGTGTAAAATGGGGAAACTTTCGCTCCAGGTCGGTATTCAGTTTGACCACATGGCGTCAATGGGTAATATTCCCCGTAGGTCAGGTGCCCACCGTCTTGTTAAAGCGTACATACCTCGCCATATCGACACTAAATAAGCCCGCTATAAGAATCCAGGAATCGCCCAATGCGCCGATTGACAGGCTGCTGCTGCATGCTGTTATTGCTCTCGGGATGCGCCTCCCAGCAAAGCAACATGCGCACCACTGCATCCTATACACCCCACATTGATACGAGTTCTGCCCTGATTGTCGCCAAAACAGCCGCCAATCAGCCTGTAAATTTCAGCCAGGGCCAACAAAATGCTCGGCTTTCCCACTACACCGAGCCTACCATCCCTACACCGGCAGCGGTACGCAAGGTATTGATGGAGCAGTTTGCGCAATGGCAGGGTACCCGCTACCGGCTTGGTGGTGTCAACCACGGTGGCATTGATTGTTCGGCGTTGATGCAGCATATCTTCCGCGATGGTTTTGCTCATGCCTTGCCACGTACCACGGCATCACAGGTACTCGAAGGCGGGCGCGTACTGAAATCGAATCTGCGCCCCGGCGATTTGGTCTTCTTCCGCCCCTATCGTGGTGATCGCCATGTAGGTGTCTACGTTGGCAATGGCTCCTTTATGCACGCCTCTACCTCGCGTGGCGTGATTATCTCAAGGCTGGATAATGTCTATTGGTCCCGTCATTACTGGACCGCCAGACGCGCACTGGATGACTCGCAGCTGGCCGCTGTACTTGGCGGACATGCGGCTGAAGGCAAAAGCCGTGGTTACATGAATTCGGCGGATTACTAAACGTCCTGCTGGGCGTTACTCAAGCGGCAGTAGTCTTTGTTGAATGGCAGCACCCACCCCTTGAGGGTGGGTGTTTGCGTTTGGGGTATAGGGAAGGTGTTGGCGATCACAGTGGGCAGCCGAGAAGGGCTATGGCAGTGCATGTGTCGCGCCTCACGCACTCCTTCCTGCTCGTGTAGTAAAACGTGTGGCATAAAAAAACGGCGACGCATGGAGCGTCGCCGTTGATCGGGCGTTTATGCCGGCACTGGATTAGTGCTCGTGGCCGCCTTCGCCGTGAACATGACCATGTTCGAGTTCTTCATCGCTGGCTTCACGAACGGTTTCCACTGCCACGTCAAAGTTGAGCGGCTGACCAGCCAGGGGATGGTTGCCATCAACAGTAACCGTATCGCCTTCTACCTTGGTTACGGTGACCAGCAGCGGGCCGCCCTGGGTCTGCGCCTGGAACTGCATGCCCGGTTCAATGCTTTCAACGCCCTGGAAAGAAGCGCGCGGCACTTCCTGAACGAGCTGTGGCTGTACTTCGCCATAACCTTCGGCTGGCTCAACACGCACCTGAAGTTTGTCACCAGCTTCACGCCCTTCCAGCTGGCGCTCAAGGCCAGGAATGATGTTGCCTTTGCCTTGGAGATAGCTGAGCGGTTCGCGGCCTTCAGAGCTGTCGAGCACTTCACCTTCGTCGTTGGTCAAGGTGTAGTGAAACGACACGACTGAGTTGGGAGCGATCTGCATAGTAAATAACCTGCTTGGTTGAAGTTGATCAATTCACCCTGGATAAACGCCATCGTTAACGTGTTTATCAGCGGTGGGCGTGCGCCTTATTGCGCATCTGAGAAGTAGGGTGGGCGCGCTTGGGGGTGTTTTCAAGGCCGCCACCCAATTCTTTTCTTTTTTCGGTGATTAAATGAAGCAGGCGGGAGCGCAAAAAATTACGTGGCGTGGCGAGATATGGCAAAATTAACGGCAATTGATTACTACCTGCCCCTTGTTGCGGAGGTTTCGTTTGGATTTTTCGCTGATTACCGTTACTCCCTTTGCCCAGAACTGTACGCTTTTGGTGTGTCCTGACACCCGCTGTGCGGTACTGGTCGATCCGGGCGGTGAGCCTGAGCGCTTAAAGGCGGCCTGTGATGCCGCCGACGTGAGCATCGAGAAGATTTTGCTGACCCATGGGCATCTTGATCACATCGGGGCAGTGGCAGACATGCAGCGCTATCTGGACGTTGATATTGTTGGCCCGCATCGTGATGATCTGTTTTTGATTGAAGCCGCCCCCGAATTTGCCCGCGCTTATGGTTTTGAGCCGCCCGAGGCGTTTGTGCCCAGTACATGGCTTGAAGAAGGGGATGTCATCACCTTTGGCAATCAGCGCCTGGATGTACTGCACTGCCCCGGCCATGCGCCCGGTCATGTCGTGTTTGTTAATCATGCGCACAAGCTGATTCAAATGGGCGATGTGCTGTTTAAAGGCTCCATCGGGCGTACCGACCTGCCGGGCGGCGACATGCCCACCCTGATACAGTCAATTCGTAGCAAACTGTGGCCGCTGGGCGATGATTATCGTTTTATTCCAGGCCATGGTCCGCTCTCTACACTTGGCGAGGAGCGGCGCACTAACCCCTTCGTGGGAGAAGGGCGCTAACGGCTAACTGGGAGCAGGGAGAGTTGCGACGCCATGCCCGGGTAGCGCATGATACGGGCAAGCTTTTTGATATAAGTAGTAACAGTAAACAGTAGACGCTTGGAGGGAGAGACTGCAATGTGGACGTTGATTTGGATTGTAATATTCCTGGTGGTAGCGGGTTTTGGCTATAAGAATTGGGACGGCACCTTCGGCAAGCAGGTGAAGAAGTATGTTCCCGAGCCGGTCAAGCCGGATGACACCACTGCCGCCACAGATCGTTATATATGGCCGATTGCCGCCGGTATCTTGATTGCAACACTGGTGCTGCATCCGATCTCGACTATTATTACGCTGGTACTGATCGCAGTGATTGCATTCGTGGTGAAGTGGCTGCTGGGAGCAGTTATCAGCAGATTCCACTAAGTTGTTAATGCCTGAGTAGTTACTATTACTCAAGCAACGAAAAAGCCTGGTGTCGGGATCTCCGACATCAGGCTTTTTGCATGTCAGTGCATGAGGCCCTGGCAAATAGTGCTATGAGTGACTGTCTGCCAAAGGGAAGCCTGCACGCAGGCACCTGCCTTTGATTTGACCTCAACCCAACCCTGCCAATGGGCAATCTTGACGATTGTGCCCATTGGCATATTGCCCTCCTAACGGATGGAAGGGTGCTGATCGGCCAGGTCCGCTCGTATTTTCTGAAGCTCAGCGATTTGGCTATCAACATCACGAATACGCTCAGCAATATCCTGATGGTGATCCGCCAGCAGCTCCTTGGCTTCTTCGCGGTCCGATGCTGCCGGTTTTGAGCCTTGCAGCGGCTTGCGCGAGCTTTCTGCGGTTACCAGGATCACGAGCATACCGATGACTGCCACGATCATCATGTAGTAGGCAGGCATCATGTCGGAACCGGTCAGATCAATCAGCCCAGTGGAGACCAGCGGCGTAGTACCGCCAAACAGCGAGGTGGAGAAGTTCAGCGCGATAGCGATGGCGCCGTAACGAATGCTGGTCGAGAACAGGGCTGGCAGGGTAGACGGCATGGCTCCCATAAAGCAGTTCTGGAAGACGCCCAGCATTAACAGTCCCAGGAATACCAGCACCAGACTATCGGAATGCAGCAGCCAGAATGCCGGAATAGAGAACAGCAAGAAGCCCAGGCAGCCAGTAAAGATGACCGGACGACGCCCCCACTTGTCACTTGCCATGCCAGCAAACGGTTGGATGATCATCATCACCACCATCAGGGCGATCAGCAGGTAGTTGCCCATATCGGCCGAGTGACCAAGTTCTGACGAGAGATAGGTGGGCAGGTAGGAGAGCACCATGTAGGTGCCGACCATGTATACGATCACCAGGCCAATGCACAGCAGCATGGGGCGCCAGTGGCCCGATACCATGGTGACCAGTTCGCGGGCAGCCGATTCTTCTACTTCCGCGGTTTTCTTGTGCTCTTCGAAGGCGGGCGTCTCTTCAAGCTTCATACGCATATAAAGGCCGACGATGCCCAGCGGCCCCGCGACGAAGAAGGGAATACGCCAGCCCCAGTCGAGCAGCGCTTCATCTGACAGGGTAGAGGTCAGTACCGCGGCCAGCAGGGCGGCTACCACGTAACCGAACAGGGTGCCGAATTCGAGCCAGCTACTCAAAAATCCGCGAATGCGGTCAGGCGCATGTTCGCCCAGATAGGTCATCGCACCGCCAAATTCACCACCGGTCGAGAAACCCTGTACCAGACGCAGCGCCAGCAGCAGTATGGGTGCCCATACGCCAATGCTGTTGTAGCTGGGGATCAGACCGATACAGAAGGTGCTGCCCGCCATCATGATCATGGTGAAGGCGAGCACTTTCTGGCGGCCCAGCTTGTCACCCAGCGGGCCGAGAATCAGACCACCGATGGGGCGTACCAAAAAGGCAGCAGCAAAGGCACCGAAGGAGGCCAGCAACTGTATTGTCGGATCGCCGCCAGGGAAAAATACGCGACCAATGATGGTCGCCAGATAGGCATAAACGCCAAAATCGAACCACTCCATCGCGTTACCGAGCGCGGTGGCGGTGATGGTGCGTTTGAGGGATTTTGTTTCTATGAGCGTTACATCATCTACGGTAAGCGCGCGCTTTTTGCGAGCAACACTACCGGAGGAAGCACTGACCATATTGTTATCCTTTGCTATTTAATTACGATGTGATCCCGCGTTATTGGCAGATGGCGAATAACCGATGAATTCTGGCACAAAGTACCAAGAAGCAGTGCGAGATCAAAGATAGTCGTCAGGTTGACGTAGTAAGTGCAGAACGTAGGGTTTAGCGCGCAAGCTGACACTGTGTTGCGATTAACCGTACTGATAGAAGGGGAAGTAAGCACCTGAGTGCCTTGTAGCAGCGTATTCTTCTGCACTGGAGATAAAACTGACAGCCATGGGGATGCCTGGCTGTCAGTGTGTGACGTAAAGAGACGAGGATTACACGCCTCTCACCGCCTGTCAGTCGACGTATTTCTTGAGCATTTCCTTGAATCCTTCGCCTAGAGCAGGATGACGCTTGGCATAGGAGACAGTCGCTTCCAGATAACCGAGCGCAAAGCCGCAATCATAGGTGTCGCCTTCCATGCGATAGGCTTCGACCGGATGGCTGCTGCGTAGCTCATCAATGGCATCGGTCAGCTGAATTTCGCCGCCGGCACCGGGCTTGGTTTCCGCCAGCAGCGGGAAGATGGAGCCTGGCAGCAGGTAGCGGCCGATAACGGCAAGGGTAGAAGGCTCTTCGCCACTTTTCGGCTTCTCAACCATGCCATTGATCGGCGTATGCTGACCGGCCTGAGGCGTGTCGCCTTCAAGGGATACGATGCCATACTTGTAGGCAACTTCCTGCGGCACGTTTTCAACCATGATCTGGGCGTTGCCCGTTTCATCATAGGCTTTGATCATGCCGGCCAGGTCGTTGGGCGAATGACCATCGGCATCCACCAGCACATCGGGAAGCATGACCACGAAGGGATCGTTGTCGCCAATTACCGAGCGGGCGCACAGAATCGCATGGCCCAGGCCCTTGGCTTCTTCCTGACGTACCGAAATGATCGACACATCGGAAGGGATGATGTTGCGCAGCTCTTCCAGAAGCTCGGTCTTGCCCTTGGCTTCCAGCTGATGTTCAAGCTCGAAATGGTGATCGAAATGGTTTTCGATGGCGGCCTTGGCAGAGTGAGTTACCAGCACGATCTCCTTGATGCCGGCTGCTACTGCTTCTTCCACCACATATTGGATTACCGGTTTATCAACGATGGTAATCATTTCCTTGGGGATAGCCTTGGAGGCGGGGAGGCAGCGAGTGCCAAAGCCTGCTACTGGAAGAACCGCTTTGCGAATCATCAAGTTTCTCTCTTGGTTAACAACACATGCCGTCAGGACGACACAAAATTAAGTGAATAATCTGGCGTATCAGCGAAGTGTTCCTATCGTGATGGCGAGATATATGGCACTTATTTGAGCATTCCCTTCAGGGAGTTTCAATCATCGCTTTAATGTACCTGAAGGCAAGCGCACCGTGCTACGCACTTTAGCGCCTAATGGTATGTTTTTTGTTACGGCGTATTACAGGCATGCTGCTGATACTGTAATACGCCGTTTTTCAACAAGTGATACCGATATTATGACTGGGCTGGGGAGTCGGCAAAATGGCGCATTGAGCCGCTTTCTACGACCGCCTGATGCCATGACAGCGCTTCATTGAGAAGGTGAGGCGTGTGACCACCGCGTTCGCAGGCACGATGGAAGTAGTCGAGCAGCGCTGGGCGGTAAAGGGGATCAGCACATTTTTCGATGATGATCAGCGCCCGTTCGCGGGGAGCGCAACCGCGAAGGTCGGCCAGACCGTGCTCGGTCACCAGAATATCGACATCATGCTCACTATGATCGACGTGGCTCACGAAGGGCACAATGCTTGAGATATCGCCGCTTTTCGCCACCGATTTGCTGATAAATACCGACAGATGGGCGTTGCGTGCGAAATCCCCCGAGCCACCAATGCCGTTCATCATCTGGGTGCCGCACACATGGGTAGAGTTGACGTTGCCATAGATGTCGAATTCGAGCGCGGTATTGATGGCAATGATGCCTATGCGACGGATCACTTCCGGCAGGTTGGAAATTTCCTGCGGGCGCAGCACGATACGATCCTTGTACTGCTCAATATTGGGCCAGAAGCGGTTGCCAACCTCTTGCCCCAGCGTGATTGACGTAGCGGATGCAAAACGGAAGGTGCCGTTATCGAGCAGCTTGATGGCGCTGTCCTGTAGCACCTCGGAATACATGGTCAACCCTTCGAAGCCAGCGGTTCCCAAGCCTTCCAGTACCGCATTCGCCATGCTGCCAATACCTGCCTGGAAGGGGAGCAGCTGCTCGCCGAGTCGCCCGCTGGCTATCTCGTTTTTGAAAAAGTCGATGAGATGATCGGCGATGCGCTGGGTGCCTTCATCAGCAGGCACGTTATCGGAAGGGGAGTCCGGACGATGGGTCAGCACGATAGCGGCGATTTTTTCCGGCGGCACTTGAATATAGGGCGTACCTATACGGCTATCGGCTGCGGTGACCTCAACTGGCGTACGGTCAGGGCGCATGGCGGGAAGGTAGATATCGTGCAGCCCCTCCAGCGCTTCAGGCCAGACATCGTTCACCTCAATGATCACCTTGTCGGCGAGCCTGGCAAAGCTGGCAGAGTTGCCGACCGAGGCAGTAGGAATAATGGCCCCTTCTTCGGTGATGGCCGTGGCCTCAATGATGGCGATATCAATATGGCCCAGATAGCCGTGGCGGGCCTGTTCGACAACTTCCGACAAGTGAATATCGGAAAACAGTACTTCGCCCTGATTGATCGCCTTGCGCAGCGTACGATCGACCTGAAACGGCATGCGGCGCTTGAGTGCGCCTGCGTCGGTCAGCGACGCATCAACGTTATTGCCCAGCGAGGCGCCAGTCAGCAAGGTGATCTTGAGCGACTCTTTTTTGGCGCGTTCGGCAAGTGCCAAGGGTACTTCTTTTGCTTCTCCTGCCCGGGTGAAACCGCTGGTGCCGATAGTCATGCCATCCTTGATCAAGGTGGCGGCCTGTTCGGCACTCATTTTCTTGGATTCCCAGCCTGGTAGCCGACAGCGATGTGACATTTATCATTCTCCTCATCAAGACAGGATAATCATACTCTCTTATCAACTGCCCTGTTTAGAGGCTGACTTTCATACTATTGTCGGTGATATTTCACGCGGTAACGGTTATAGGGCGCGCGGGTCCTGGATGCGGCTGATAATATCCAGCAGCGCAATCACGCGCTCTTCACCACTGCGCTTGTCGAGTAGCTGGGAAAGTTTGGCACTCGTGCTATCCGATGTGGGTTGCAGGCGGGGCTTTAGCCCAATGTAATGATTGATGGGGTCGCCATCGTGCATCGACGCATGTGCCTTGAGCATGTCGATGAGCGACTGGGGCACGGGCAGCGGCGTATCACCGAAGCTGACCAGCCGCAGCACGCCACGGGTTGAGCGGATGGGGCGCCAATTGCTGGCAACCTGGCTTAACCTGATAAACAGGTAGTAGGGAAACAGCGGCTCACGGCGCGCTTTTTTTTCGTTTTTAGCCACCAGGGGATGAAAGATCTCAAAGCCCTGGCGGTGCAGGTTTTCAGCGGCCCTCAGTGATTCTCCGCCCTTGCACTGGATAGCGTACCAGCGGTAGATGCTCTTTTCGTTCTGATCGCCTGTCATAGGGGCACTTCCTTGCAACCTGTCGGCTGCCCTTAAAAATGACGACAGCACTCGATGTCCATGGGCCATCGAGTGCTGTAGCGGTAAGTATGGCTATTAAATGCGGGGCTTTCCGTTGCCCACTTCACTTAAGGTCAGGCGCACGCGCTTGATGCGATGGCGCTCAACATCGAGTACGCGAATATCCCAACCATCAATGCTGGTAGCAGCTCCTATATAGGGTAGCGTTTCAAGACAGTAAAGTACCAATCCTGCCAGAGTGGTGTAGTCGCGCCCGATAGGCAAGGGGTGCGGCAGCTCTTTGTTGATGTCATGAATGTCTTCACTGGCATCCACATCGAAGCTCTGCTCGTTCACCTGGGTGACGACGGGCGCTTCTTCTTCCCCCTTGTTGGGCAGCTTGCCCGCGATCTCTTCGAGAATATCGTTGGTGGTAGCGATGCCGGTAAGCGTACCGAATTCATCGACCACGAACGCGATACTGTTGCCCGAGTTGCGGAAATGCTCCAGCGCGTTGATGACCGAGACATTTTCAAGCAGTACCAGCGGCTGCTCGATCCAGCTACGTAGATCGGCAGGCGGGTGGGCCGCGATAAGCGGATCAAGCAAGCGCTTGGTGTTGATTACGCCGAGGGGTTCATCGCTGTGTCCATCTTCAATCACCACCAGCCAGGAGTGCTGGCTCTTGGCTATGGCGGATAGCTGCTTGGCGATGGGGTCGTGCAGATCAATGGTTTCGATATCACGGCGCAGCGTAATGATCGCCTCTATCGGCTTGTCCGCCAGCGACAGTACACCTTCCACCATGCGCCGCTCGCTGGCACCGAACAGCTCCTCGGTGGGAATGCTGTGTGCCTGCCCATCATTCGAGGATGCCTGCACCGAGAGGTTATTCCCCCCAATCATACGCATAATCGCGGCGGTGGTTCTGGCGCGGCGGCTGCTGTATGGCGCGTCGGCACGAGTGCCGCGACGGCGCAGCTCCTGCAACAGCTCCACCAGCAGCGAGAAGACGATCGCACCGTAAAGATAGCCTTTCGGAATTTCGATATGAACGGCCTCACACACCAAGCTGAGACCGATCATCAGCAGGAAGCTGAGGCACAGAATAACGATGGTCGGGTGATTCGACACGAAGACGGTCAACGGCTTGCTCGCCCACATCATGATGCACACCGCAATTACTACTGCGACCATCATGATTTCGAGCTGCTGCACCATGCCCACGGCAGTGATTACCGAGTCAATGGAGAACACCGCATCCAGCACGACAATCTGTGCCACCACCATCGCAAGGGGCGAGAACGTCTGGTTGTCACTGCTGGCGTGATGGGTAGCGGGCGATATGTGTTCGTGCAGTTCGCTGGTCGCCTTGTACATCAGGAACAGGCCACCCGCACACAGAATAAGATCGCGCAGGCTGATCGCGAGATCACCAACGGTGAAGAGCGGATCGGTAAGGCTCATCAGCCACGACATGCTGGCCAGCAGCGCCATACGCATGAAGAGTGCAAGTGCCAGCCCGATGATACGGGCGCGGTCACGCTGGGACGGATGCACCTTGTCGGCAAGAATGGCGATAAACACCAGATTATCAATGCCGAGCACTAGCTCCAGCACAATCAGGGTTACCAGACCTGCCCACGCGGTAGGATCGAGAAATATCTCAAGCATGGCGGCCAGCCAAAGCGCAGGCGGTTACGCAGTCGAGTTCAACATCAGCGCAGCAGAAGGAAGCGCTCTTTGGCGGAAGAGATGTGGGTGCGCAAGAAAGACAACAGGGCCCGTCAGCGTTGGTATTCAAGTGTTCGTCCATATCGTTGTGGAACACGGATTCTAAGACCTGATCGAAAGCTTGACTAGGGAGTGCTGGAAATAGATAGGCGCTTGTTCGACCAGATAAGCCGAGCAGTGGCCTTGAGAGCACCTTGAGTGCTGCGCAAATGCGTGTTGATGAGCGGAGGGAAGGGTGAATATCAGACCGCTGCATTCAACACCGAGGCGATCACGCAGAATACGGCGCAACGCGCCAAATGAGTAGCATACGGTGGTTATGCAAGCGGATCGCACTGCCTGCTGATATTTCCACCGGCACTGGGCGAGGGTTTACGCGGTTTTTGCCAAAAGGGTTCTGTGAACGGGTAGCTGTGGTAGCATCAGCGCAAATGGAGCCACACAGCGGCTATCAAAAGGCTGGCGTGCTGGCGCCCCCCGTTTCGTTGGAGAGACCTTATGTTGAAATACGTTATCGCCGCCGCAAGCGGCTTGCTGCTGGCAGGCTCAGTGCAGGCAGCGCCTTCATCCTCCCAGGTCGATCACTACTTTTCGACCATGCAGCTCTCGATTGATTCAGCCAATGATCTTGGTGAACGGTGCTCGCGCGCTATCAAAGCAGGCAAACCGACTTCCAGCGGTATTTGTGTCTCCTTCGAGCAGTCGTACAGCATTGTGCTGGATCAGTCCGAGCGTCTGAACAAGGAGCTGAAGGATGCCAATCAGCAGCTCCCCCGTAACGATCCACGCTTGTCCAAGTTGCACTCTTCCGCTAAGCAGCTTAATAGCTATGCCGATGACTACTACGCTAAAGCGGATGCTGGTCAGAAGTAGTGCGACAAGGCTGACTTACGCGGTATAGTGCATCAGTTCAGTAGTTTTATGTATAGGGCAGCAGGGCAGAGGTCGTCTTGCTGCACTCAGCGTCAGGCGGGTATAGCTCAGTTGGTAGAGCGCCAGCTTCCCAAGCTGGATGTCGAGGGTTCGTTTAAATAACGTCACTGAACTCAGCGCTAACAGTGGCAATACGCTTTCTCTCTGGCTGTTGGGTTTACCCAAGGATACTCTGGAGTCGAGTTTGCTTTTTATCAACAATGTGTAAGCTGAGACCGCTGCGTTGTCTCTGGGAAATAGTGTTTGCGAAATCAGTATCAGCGTCGCTAACACTACCAATTGCTCCAGCAGCTGTCGTAATAATATTTTCTGTGGTTATTATCGCCACCAGCCCATATTGCAATCCGACTTATGAAGGCATGACAGTCTCATAGCTGCTTGATGCGTCTCTGGTTTATAAAAAAGGAGCACCGATATTTATGGCGACTTACTGTCAAATTGCCGAGGATGTTAAATCCAGGACAGGGAAGACAGTAAAAACATGCTGGATCGCTCATGTTAAATCTTTGCATGGGCTGACCCGCCGTGTATCACCGAACCGAATTAGCATCGAAAGCCGAGTTTATCCTTGTCCTGAAAAATGGGTGGCGGAGATCGAGCAATCACTGAGAAATTTGGGTGAGCTTTAGCTTTACCACGTCGCTTAACTTTGGGGCTGTTGCCTCTATAAGGAGAATCCTACCACTGTCGGAGTTTTTGGACGCAATACCTAAGAGAGGATTGGCAAACCTAGGCCCCCGGGGGATAATCTTTAACTTAAAAACAATAAGAACTTAGTTCTTGTGTAGTCTTGTATTTTTAACTTATTGTATTATGAACTTCTTTTCAGGGTCCCCGTCTGGCATCGATGATGCAGAGCTACTCTGCTTTAAAAAACTCACGACGTAAATCCTTTGCAAAACATGATAACTCGCTATTCTTATTGGCTGTGCAAGTCCAATGCTCAGCCCACGTATCTTGGCATATGCCTCCCCATCGTAACCAGACCAGTGGGTAACGATGTGCCATTTTAACCTCCTGCGCCGTTAGCAGCAGAGCCTTGTTGATATGTCATCCTGAGTAAGCATATGTATACCAAAAACTCGAAATGTTTTATGATGGTAATGTTTTTAACATATGGTTGTAAAGTGTTGTTATAGAATGCCATAAGTAACTATTGTTTGATGCTAACAGGGAGTGGTTGGAAAAATTAGAAAGTCATTGAAATAAAAGATTTATTCTGGTGGAGGAAGGATGATTTTAGGTGCAGACATTGTAGGAAAGGTAGTCGTATTTATATGCCAAAAAGTGGGCGAAAAGCTTGTTGGAATTCCGTTTGATAAAAGGAAAAAGGCTTGTCGTTCCTTAACTAAATTATATTTTTGTTTGCAATCCTTGGACGATGTGACTCAGGAAGTACTGACTGATATTAATGAGTGTGGTGATAATAGAAGTGCTTTTTCTATCATTAACTCGTTTAACAATCACATTACTGAAATTAAACTTGCCACGAATATGTTTATTGATCTTAGTTATGAGCTATATGAGGGGTTGAAAATAATAGATCCTAATTTAGCATACTGCTGTAGCTCTCTATATATGGGAAAAATGGATTTTTTACATTTCATGACGAATTGTGTTCAGTGGGAGAATAAAGGCGGTCAGCATGGAATTGTAGTAAAGCTTCCAAAAGGTTACCAGCAATCGGTTGATATGGATAAAATGTATCATGATGTCGAGAGGGCTATGAAAAAAGGTGAGAAGTTTTATTGGCCTATCTCTGAGTTTGATAATTTCTCTAGGGATTACAATAATGTTTGTATTAATTGGAGTGATCAAGAAACCGCAGAATATGTTCTTAATGAGATTGAAAAACAAAATAAATTATTGGGAAAAGCAAAGAAAATGCTACGGGATATTTTGAAGTCTAGTTTTTCTATAGAGGAAGTGCTATTTCAAAATGATAGTCATCCTTATCGCTGATTATTTAAAATAGTTGTAATAAATTACATTTTGTTGTTTTTTATATCAATAAACGACCATTGGCCGGCACTGTTCCGGCTTACGTTGTAAACTGTTGGGAAATTAGCCTTGTCTTTCCTGGTAGGCCATCTAATCTTGGCCTTGTTTTCTGGCAGGGGCTGGATGAAGAGGTTAGTATGGCAACTTTTGGTTACGGGCGCATTTCCATATCCCAGTAGGATACCGAAACCAGCGGATGGAATTTGAGCACGCTGGATGGAGGGGCGACTATTGGTTTGCCGATGTTGTTAGCGGGAAAGTCTCCAGTGGTCCAACGTAAAGTATTCTCGGAATTGTTGGATAAAATCTGCGAAGACGAAACGCTGGTGGGGGAATCCTACGCATTCGATAATAAGCGATAATGGATGGACTCCCTTTCTGGAACAATAATGATGCAAGGGCTGGCTATTATATCTCTTGTTGCTAACAACAAAACGGCAGCATTTTACTGGCCTGCTTGATATCCATGGCAACCTGACCCTCTCCAGGGCACCGGTGAACTAGGATGAGGTTATATTATAAATCATTATAATTTCCCCTTTGATAGTTGATCGCTATCAAAACGATGCGCCTGCTGCCATGGACAGTGCTGGCTTCACCCTCTATAACTATGAACTGACAACGATTCATTGATCGTCGCAGTGCCATTGTGTACACCGCGATAGCAGGAAAAACGCGGTAAAACACTGAAGCGACGCCGTTTTACCCTTACTGACCAAAAGGGAGTAGCAATCCGTGACTAGCAATAAACCGACAACGGCCACCAACGATGCGGGCATTCCGGTAGCCAGCACCGAAGACTCGCTCACCGTTGGTCCAAACGGTCCAATCCTGCTGCACGATCACTATCTGATTGAGCAGATGGCAGCATTCAACCGCGAAATGATTGCCGACCGTCAGCCGCACGCGAAGGGAAGCGGTGCTTTTGGCCACTTTGAAGTAACGCACGACGTCAGTAAGTACACCAAGGCGAGCTTTTTGCAGCCGGGCAAGAAAACCGAAATGGCGGCACGCTTTTCGACGGTGGCGGGTGAGGCAGGCAGCCCCGATACCTGGCGCGATCCGCGCGGTTTCGCGCTGAAGTTCTACACCGAAGAAGGCAACTTCGACATGGTGGGGAACAACACGCCGGTCTTCTTTGTGCGCGATCCGATGAAATTTCAGCATTTCATCCATTCCCAGAAACGTCGCGCCGACAGCGGTCTGCGTGACAATGAAATGCAGTGGGATTTCTGGACTCAATGTCCTGAGTCTGCGCACCAGGTTACCTGGCTGATGGGCGACCGTGGCATTCCCGCTACCTGGCGTCACATGGATGGCTTCTCCAGCCATACCTATATGTGGGTGAATGCCGAGGGCGAGCGTTTTTGGGTCAAGTACCACTTCAAGACCGATCAGGGCATCCAGTGCATGACGCAGGATGAAGCCGATCAGATGGCGGGGGCCGATGCCGATTACCACCGTCGCGATTTGCGCATGGCGATCGAGCGTGGCGATTTCCCGAGCTGGACGCTGAAAGTGCAGATCATGCCTTATGAAGACGCCAAGACCTATCACATCAACCCGTTCGATCTGACCAAGGTGTGGCCGCAGGGCGAATATCCGCTGATCGAAGTGGGCAAGATGGTGCTCGACACCAATCCGACCGACTTCCATACCCAAATCGAGCAGTTGGCGTTCGAACCCAATAACTTCATTCCAGGCACGGGATTATCGCCGGATAAAATGCTGCTGGGCCGCTCGTTCGCCTATGCGGATGCGCACCGTGCGCGTCTGGGCGTCAACTACAAGCAGATTCCGGTAAATGCGCCCAAATGCCCTGTGCATAGCTACAGCCAGGGTGGCGCCATGCGCATCAATAACGTGAGTGATCCGGTGTATTCGCCCAATTCCAAGGGTGGCCCGGTGGCTGACGAGCAGAAGTTCCCGGAAGACGCCGTGTGGGCGACCGACGGTGAGTTTGTGCGCCAAGCCTATACCTTGCGTGAAGACGATGGCGACTATAACCAGGCGCATGTGCTGGTCAATCGGGTAATGGATGACGCCCAGCGTAAGCGTCTGGTCAACAACGCCAGCGGCCATATTCTTGGTGGTGTTGAAGATCCCGACATTCTCGAACGGGTGTTCCAGTACTGGATCAACGTCGATGAAACCATTGGCAATCGCATCAAGGAAAAAGTGCTGGCGGCCAAACAGGGCAATTGATCGCTGATACGGTGGATAGCGCATAGCGTTCTTCGCTACTGATGCAAACAGGCTCTTCCTGCATGGGAAGAGCCTGTTTTTTATGGGAACTACCTCAGCCTGGTGAAGCAGATTGCCCTATACCGGTGGAGCCATCGCTATTTTCGGGCCTGCTGAAAGGAGTGCTGATATAGCGCCTGAAAACCAGTACGTACAAAGAAGCACCATAGCCAAGCGATGGTTTAATAACGGTCAGTATGAAAGCAGCAGGTGATGCAAATGCGAGGTACGGTCTAACGTCGGGCCACGTCGTATGACAGGCGTTTAGGATGAAGGCGTCGTGAAGATCATGTCAGGTCGAGGCAAACAGAGGGAATTGCGTAGAGCGTGTTATGCAGTGGGGCGTGTGCAGTAAAAGACAAGTGAGACCATGGCGCCAAGGCCCATGCCTACCGGGATATTATCCATCATGGCACCGGTAATGCCTCCCGCGCATACACCGATCAAGAGTGTTGTTAACATGGTAACTCCGCTTTCCATTAACAGACTAACATTATAGTCTTATTACGTTTTGTTTTAAATAATAATCAAAAAGTTCGGTGGTTTTGACCGAAGCAAACAGGAAGGAATAGCGAACCGCGAGGCGAATAATCTGCGTGGAATCAGCCGCTTCAGCACTTTGATCTTTCGCCGGAGAAGAGCACCCCAGCGTGTCTGAGAAGCGCAAAAGCGCGCCAATGTCATATGGGACAATGGCGATGAAGGGGAATTGAGCCACTAGCGGTGAGGGGGCAGTGGCTCAAGCGCGCCGCTAGCGGTAGTGGTATTCGAGGTACTCGTTTTTACGCGGCCCTTCGATTTTCCAGCACAGCATAAAACCGGGCTGGGTCAGGGCAAGTCGGGCTGCGTAGGTATCATCACCGCAGGGGTGCGGGTGGCGGCTTATCAAGCGTTCACTGTCGCTTGGATCTTCGACCAGATCGAATAGCCATACGGCGTTCTCCTGGCCGCGCCGTTCATGATGAAGACGAATGAAGTCGCTGTACCAGGTCAAGCGATAGTGATTGGTAAAAGGAACCGACGGTTGTCCTTCCAGCGCGAATTCGCCCTGTTCCTCCAGGCGCACCACGCGACGCTCTTCTTCCAGCGACGAATGCACGGTAACGCGCCCGCTGCCATGTCCGTCCCACCCGGTACGTGAGCCGCTAAGCGTGCGAGCGGAAAATTCCAATTGCGAAATGCTGTTGATCTCGATTCCCAAGCGTATAATTGCAGTCAACTTTCTTTTCTCTAATAGGTTAACCAGGGATGGTGTATTTAATAGCCGTAACGATCCTGTGGTCGTTTTCGTTCAGTTTAATCAATGTATACCTGTCGTCGAGTGTGGACAGCTATTTTGCTGTAATGATTCGTATTTTGCTCGCGCTGGTACTGTTTTTACCCTTCTTGCGGCCACGCCGCACTCCGCTCAAGACGGCGCTGGGGCTGATGGGGGTAGGGGCCATCCAGATCGGCGCGATGAGCATTTTTGTCTATCAGGCATTTACGCTGCTGAGCGTCCCCGAAGTGCTGCTCTTCACGGTGCTGACGCCGCTCTATGTGACGCTGTTTGATGATGCTCTGGCGCGCCGTTTTTCCGGCTTTCATCTGGCAACCGCCGCCATTGCGGTAACCGGTGCGCTGCTGATTGCCTCCTTCGACGTTAAACCAGGCTTCTGGAACGGTTTTGTGGTGGTGCAGCTCTCGAACCTCTGTTTTGCCGTGGGGCAGGTGGCCTACCGGCGCTTGCCTGGGCTGGCCGATAGCCGTCATGGGCACAAGGGGGCGTTACAGCAGTTCGGGTGGTTCTACGTTGGTGCAGCAGTGCTGCTGGTGCCGGCGTGGCTGCTGTTGGGGGACTGGACACGTTTGCCTACCACCTCAGTCCAGTGGGGCGTGCTGGCATGGCTGGGGCTGATCGCGTCGGGGCTGGGCTATTATTTCTGGAATGAGGGGGCGCGTCGCGTGGATGCCGGTACTCTGGCTATCATGAATGAGGCGCTGAAACCGGCGGGGCTGGCGGTCAATGTCTTGATCTGGAATCACGATACGGACCCATGGCGGCTGGCGCTTTGCAGTGTCGTCATTTGCGGGGCGCTGGCGCTCAATTTATGGGGCGGTCGCCGTCGGCGTACTGCCTAGATCATCTGCCGGGCCGTTGGCGCGGCGGTATGTGATCGGCATAATGGGCGCTATGACCGTTTTGATGAGCGAACTTCCAGCATGATGCAATTTCCTACTGTCGGGATTATTGGGCGGCCCGGTAGCCAGCATATAGAAGCCTCACTGCGCTGGCTTGTCAGTTTTTTGCGCGAACGGGGCCATCAGGTGGTGCTCGAAAGCGGGGTGGCGACGCTATTGCAGGATGACAGCAGCGGTACGGTAGAAGGGGTTAGCTGTGCGCCGCTCGATACCCTGGGCCAGCACTGTGATGTAGCGATCGTGCTGGGGGGCGATGGCAGTCTGCTGGGGGCTGGTCGGGCGCTGTGTGCTAGTCACACGCCGATTATCGGCGTCAATGGCGGGCGGGTAGGGTTTTTGACTGATATTCCCGCCGATGAAATGGAGCCACGCCTGACCGATATACTCAACGGGCATTACGACCGTGAGCAGCGCCTGCTGCTCGATAGCCGGATTGAGCGCAACGGTAAAGAGGTTTCCTACGGTCTGGCGCTGAATGATGTGGTGGTGCACGCTGGACAGGTGGCGCGCTTGATCGAGTTCGATCTCTATATTGATGACCAGTTTGTCTACCGCCAGCGCTCCGATGGCCTGATTATTGCCACGCCTACGGGTTCAACCGCTTATGGATTGTCGGCGGGTGGGCCTATTCTGCATCCTTCTCTGGACGCTCTGGCGCTGGTGCCGATGTGTCCGCATACGCTGTCGAGTCGGCCGCTGGTGGTCTCTGCGGCCAGCCGCATTCGGCTCGATATCTGCGCAAATATTGAGCAGCATCCCTCCATCGCCTGTGATGGGCAGTCGGTACGCACGGCTCAGGTGGGCGATTCCCTGCATATTACACGTAACCCCAGCTATCTTGAGCTGCTGCACCCGAAAGGGCATAGCTTCTATGAAAGCTGTCGCAGCAAGCTCGGCTGGACCCAGCATGGCCGGTGACTATGCTGCCATCTGCTGAAGCCATTGATGTTATCGGGGATATTCACGGCTGTGCCACGCTGCTCAAGCGCCTGCTCGACCGCCTGGGCTATCGGCGCAATCGCGATGGCGTGTGGCATCACCCTCAGCGGCGCGTGCTGTTTCTGGGAGATCTGATCGACCGCGGGCCGGAAATCGTGGAAACCGTCGAGATTGCACGCGCCATGGCGGAGCAGGGGCACGCCACCGTGCTGCTGGGTAATCATGAAATCAGTGCGCTGACAGCCTTCTTTCTGCGCGATGAACGGCGGGTGCCACGGATTCACAAGGAGACCGTCGAGCAATACCGCAACTGCCCCGAGCGCTGGCGGGATACCCTGAAATGGCTGCTCGAATGCCCGCTGTGCATCGACGGGGGCAGCTATCGTGCGGTACACGCCTGCTGGGATGCGACGCTGGCCGAGCGTTTTCTTGACCATCACCCGGATGGGCGCATTGATCGCCATATGCTGATGCGTGCCTGCGATCCCCAGAGCTTCTCCCATATGCTGTTTGGCCGACTTACCCGTGGGCCGCAGCTTGCACTGCCCGATGACCGCTCCATGACATCACGGGATGGCGTGACGCGGCGCACCTTCCGCACCAGCTTTTGGGCCTGCAAGCCGCGCTGCTATCAGGATGTGCTCTTTCAGCCTGATCCGCTGCCCCCTGATATTGCGCAGCGCCCCCTGGATGATGCCAGCAAGCGCCGCCTGGTCTTTTATGGCCCCGATCAGCCTCCGCTGTTCTTCGGCCACTACTGGCGTCAGGGGCGCCCCGAGCTGATCAGCGATAACCTCGCCTGTCTTGATTACAGCGGCGTTAAGGGTGGTCACTTGGTGGCGTATCGTTTCGACGGTGAAGCGCGCCTGAGCGCCGACAAGCTGGTGTGGGTATCGGTAGATGACCCCGCTGATATTGGCGCCAGCAAGGCCGATATGCAGTGCAGCCAGATATGCCAATAATGCTGCCAAGGAACCTTTATGCAGACTCCCGTGTTGCGCTTCGCCCCTGATGTTGATTTAGCTCCGCTCAGGCAAGCGTTGTGGCAGTCGCACATTACCCACGATTTTCGAGCATCCGACGAGTGGCAGCTTGTTATTCTGAGCGACCCCAAACGTTATCAGGATGCCATTGCACTGATTGAGCGCTGGCAGGCGGGGGAGCCGCTGCTGGCACGGCTTCCAAAACGCAGTATCGGAGAAGCATCGCCACTCGTTCAGGCGCTGCTGGCGGTGCCGGTAACGTCGCTGCTGATCGTTGCCTCTCTGGTGGTGTATGGCTTGCTGCAACTGTCCGGCGATAGCGTATTGCAGGCGCTCTCCATCGTGCCCCTCGATAGCATGGGGCAGCCGCAGGCGACGCTTTTGGACACCATCAGAAGTGGCGGCTGGTGGCGTTTGGTGACGCCTGCCCTGATGCATTTTTCGCTGCTGCATCTGTTCAGCAACCTGATCTGGGTATGGGTGTTTGGCCGTCAGCTTGAGCTACGTGCAGGGCGTATTCATCTACTGGTGCTCACTGTGCTGATGGCGCTGTTATCGAATCTGGCTCAATACGCCACCGAAGGGCCGCTGTTTGGCGGCATGTCGGGAGTGGTGTTCGGCTATCTGGGCTATATGTGGCTGCTGAACCAGTTACGCCCCGCGTGGCGGTTTTTTGTGCCAACGGTGCTGCTGCTGTTTATGCTGGCGTGGCTGGTACTCGGCTTCACTCCGCTCACCGCTATGCTGGGGCTGGGCGTGATGGCCAACTGGGCGCATTTGGCAGGTTTGTGCGCTGGTATTGTTGCCGCGCTGATGCTGCATTTTATCGTGAGAGCACAGCCGCGCGACGCTGATGCTTCTCAATCCAGGAGTTCCCAATGAGTGATATGACCTTCGATGATCTGGCGGGGCAAATGACGCCCGCGACCCATCTGGCGCTTAAGCAGGCGGTGGAGCTGCGCAAGTGGCCCGATGGCCGTAAGCTGAGCCGGGAGCAGCTTGAGCTGTGCCTTGAGGCGATCATCAAGTACGAAAATACCCATCAGTTCGAGGAAGAAGAGCGCACGGGCTATATTGATCGCAGCCGCCATCCGCAGCAGGATCAGCTTCACTCGGAAGCCAGCGATGACGGTGACGATATCAAGTGGGTCAAGCAGTGACACTGCAAGGCCATGCACGCAAGCTCGATATCACGGCTGCCGACAACCATAGCGTGGCGGAGTACCGGCTGCCTCTGGGGGAGCATTCGATTGACTTGAATGCGCTGCTGGGTCAGCGCATCAGACTGCGCCATCTGGGGGAGATTTGCTGTGTCTCTTGCGGCAAGCGCACCAACAAAAGCTTCTCGCAGGGCCACTGCTGGTACTGCTTCACCCATCTGGCGCGCTGTGACCGCTGCATGATGGCGCCTGAACAGTGTCACTATTTTCAGGGCACCTGCCGCGAGCCTG
This sequence comes from Carnimonas nigrificans ATCC BAA-78, assembly GCF_000526695.1. Taxonomy (GTDB): domain Bacteria; phylum Pseudomonadota; class Gammaproteobacteria; order Pseudomonadales; family Halomonadaceae; genus Carnimonas; species Carnimonas nigrificans. Next base: position 80,352 of record NZ_JAGO01000016.1, on the reverse strand, counting down.
AGTGGGGCGAACGCCACTGCTTTGCTCCTCATATCGTCTATCTGGCGGCGAGCGCATCGCTCAAGGTAGGCATTACCAAGCCTTCGCAGATGCCGGTGCGCTGGCTCGATCAGGGCGCGAGTCAGGCGTTGCCGATTTTCACGGTGGCCTCGCGCCAGCAGTCCGGCATGATCGAGGACCTTTTGCGCAGCGCCGTCTCTGATCGCACGCCCTGGCAACGCATGCTGAAGGGCGAGCAGCTTGATGTTGATCTGGCGGCCACCGCAATTCAACTGCGCGAGCGTTTTCGCGATGGCTTGCAGGCCCTGCACGAGCGCTTCGGGGAAGGGGCCATTACTCCCTACCATGACACCCAGGCGTGGCACTTTCACTATCCTGTTCTCGCCGCGCCAACGAAGGTCAAATCCATTGATCTTGAACGCACACCGCTGCTTGAAGGCACCTTGCTGGGGATGAAGGGGCAGTACCTGATTCTCGATAGCGGCGTGATCAATGTGCGCCGTTTTCAAGGCTATCTGCTTGAGTTTGATGCCGCCTGATGAACCCATCACCTTCCTTATCTGCCATAAGCGCTAGCGCTCTTTCCTCCATGGTCATTCGTCAGGCGCAGCTCTCCGATCTTGATGAGCTGGAAGAGCTTGAATTCGACTGCTTCGAGGATGACGTTGCCTTCTCGCGTAGCCAGTGGCGTCACCTGCTGACGCGAGCCAACGCCATGACGCTGGTGGTCGAAAGTGCCGGCCAACAAGCGCTCTCCGGCCAATACCTGTGGGGCTACGCGATGCTGCTGCTGCGTCGTAATAGCCGCAAGGCACGCCTCTATTCGCTCTGCGTTGATCCCAGGGCGCAGCGCCAGGGGCTGGCTCGGCAGCTTCTCCATGCGGCTGAAAACGCCGCAATCGCACAAGGCTGCACCAGCGCCATGCTGGAAGTGCGCGCCGATAATCGTGCTGCACTGGCCCTGTATCGGCGGCTGGGCTGGCTGCCGCAAGGCTGGATTGAGCATTACTACAGCGACGGCTGTGCGGCGTGGCGCATGATCAAGCCGCTGGGCTGAGGGGAGAAAGGCTCTCCCATAGGTGAGGGAAGCGCCCTGACCGCAAGCAGCCTCATTCTTCTCTATTCTCTCTCGGTGTCACTCTTCTTGTGCCCCTTCAATAGCCTGCCGAAAGACTTAGGATGCACGCCAGGCTCAAGACCTGCGTTCAACTGCTGAATCCCTTATGATGGCAGCATCATTGTGCATTGCTGCATTTATCAAGGGAGGCTTGGATGTCCGAACCGCGCACTATCTATCTGAAGGATTATCAGCCACCGGCCTACTGGGTGGATGAGGTTCGCCTTAAATTTGTGCTTGATGACCACGATACCCGCGTGCACGCCACGCTCTCCGTGCGCCACAATCCGGCGCGAGAAACAGGGCTGCCACTGCGCCTTTATGGTGTCGATCTAACGTTGCACGCCATTGCTGTCGATGGTCAGCCGCTTGAAGAGGGGCGCGATTATCGTATCGAGGGGGAGACCCTTGATGTGTTGAGGGTGGCGGAGCGTTTTGAGCTGACCACCGAAGTGAGTATTGATCCGGCTGGCAATACGGCGCTGGAAGGGCTGTACCGTTCCAGCTCCATGTTCTGCACCCAGTGCGAGCCGGAAGGCTTCCGCCGCATCACCTGGTATCCCGATCATCCTGATGTGATGGCAGCTTATACCGTTACCGTCGAAGGTGAACGTGCGTCGCTGCCGGTGCTGCTCTCCAACGGCAACCCGATCGAGTCCGGCGATCTGCCCAATGGTCGCCACTACGTGACCTGGCAGGACCCATTCCCCAAGCCCAGCTATCTGTTTGCGCTGGTGGCAGGGAATCTTGAGAAGCGTGAAGATCACTTCATCACCATGAGCGGTCGCAAGGTAACGCTGCAAATCTGGGTCGAGCAGCAGGACATCAACAAGACCGAGTTCGCCATGGGCGCACTCAAGCGCGCCATGCGCTGGGATGAAGAGACCTATGGCTGCGAGTACGATCTCGATCTCTTCATGATTGTGGCGGTCAGCGATTTCAATATGGGGGCGATGGAAAACAAGGGCCTCAATATCTTCAACAGCGCCGCGGTGCTGGCAAACCCCGAAACGGCGACCGACGCTGCCTTTCAGCGCATTGAAGGCATTATTGCCCACGAATATTTCCATAACTGGTCGGGGGATCGCGTGACCTGCCGTGACTGGTTCCAGCTAGCGCTGAAGGAGGGGCTGACCGTCTTCCGCGATCAATCCTTCTCGGCGGATATCAACTCGGCACCGGTCAAGCGCATTCAGGATGTCAATTTCCTGCGTACCCATCAGTTTGCCGAAGATGCCGGCCCGACCGCCCATCCGGTCAGGCCCGAGAGCTTTATCGAAATCTCGAACTTCTACACCCTGACCATTTATGAGAAGGGCGCTGAACTGGTGCGAATGCTCAAGCACCTGCTGGGGCCAACGGCCTATCGCAAAGGGACGGATCTCTACTTTTCGCGCTTTGATGGTCAAGCGGTGCGGGTAGAAGACTTTATCGACTCGCTGGCCGAAGCCGGTGAGATTGACCTTACCCAATTCATGCGCTGGTACGCTCAGGCGGGCACGCCGGTGCTGGAGGTCAGCGATGAGTATGATGCAGCGGCGCAGCAATACCGCTTGACCGTGCGGCAACACACGCCCGCCACACCGGGGCAGCCCGCCGATACCAAACAGCCGCTGCATATACCGCTGCGGCTTGGCTTGCTCAGTGAGCAGGGCGAAGCGCTGGCGCTGACGGTGGATGGCAAGGTGCTGGGCACCGATACGGTGGTCGAGCTGCGTGATGCTGAACACACTTTCGTGTTTGAGCAGATTCCGAGCCGCCCTGTGCCGTCACTGCTGCGTGGTTTTTCGGCACCTGTTCAGCTTCAGTATGACTATTCCCCCGCGGCGCTGGCGCTGCTGATGAAGTATGACGAAGATGGCTTCAACCGCTGGGACGCCGGGCAGCAGCTCATGCGGCGCGCCATTGAGTCAGCCATGAGCGCCATTCAGCAGCAACAGACTCCAACTCTTGATCCACTGCTGGCGGATGTGGTGGCGGCGCTGGTGTCAACGCCAAGTGATGACAACGCAGTGCTGGCCGAAATGCTCACCCTGCCTAGTGAGCAGTATGTGGCGAGTTTCCAGCAGCGTATTGATATTGATGCCATTCATCAGGCGCGCAATTTTGTATATCAAGCGCTGGGCGATACCTTTTACGCGGAATTTCTTGCGCTTTACCGTCAGCATCAGAGCGATGCGCCCTATGTGCCGGACTTTGAACAGAGTGCGCAGCGAGCGATCAAGAGTGTGGCGCTGGGTTATCTCTGCGCCAACGGTCGCGATGAAGGGCTTGAGCTGGCGCGTCAGCAGTTTGACGCGGATGCCAACATGACCGATGTGCGGGCAGCCATGACGCTGCTGGTGCATAGCGATAACCGCGAGCAGGCCGATCATGCCGTGAAGCGCTTCGGCGAGCAGTGGCGTCACGACTCGTTGGTGATGGATGCCTGGTTTGGCATTCAGGTGACTCGCCCGCAGCCCGATGTGCTTGATCGCGTGAAATTCCTGATGCAGCATCCTGCCTTCTCGCTGAAGAACCCCAACAAGGTGAGGGCGCTGGTAGGGGCGTTTGCCACCAATCGGGTCAACTTCCACCGCATTGATGGCGCGGGCTATCAGCTTCTGGCCGATGTCGTGATTGAGCTGAATCGCCTGAATCCTGAAATTGCCGCGCGGATGGTGGTGCCATTAACGCGCTACCAACGCCTTGATGAAGAGCGCCAGCAGTTGATGCGCGAGCAGCTTGAACGCATTCGTCGTGAGCCGCTGTCGCGAAATCTGTTTGAAATCGTCGAGAAGGCGTTGAGCGCAGCCTGATGTGGCTCACTCTGGCTGGCAGTGAGTAGGCCACGCCAGAGTAATATAAGAAGGATGAAGTGAGAGAAAGCGCCGTATCGAATGAGTCGATGCGGCGCTTTTTATGTGCTGGCGTCTGTCAGCGCTTGGGCGTAGCACCATGGCATGAAGCGCATTCCGAGAGGTATCAGGCGACTGTTGGTACGCTCGCTGTCACTGCCTGAATTCAAATCATGAAATACATTCACTTTGTTTTGAGGATAAATCATTTTTTCTCATGTTCGTGGGGCTGTATAAAGAACCCATCACGACTGTTCAGCGATGCTCGCCCTGTCAGCAGGAGGTGGCACAACGGATGCCGGAGCAAAAAAGCGCCCGAAACAGTTGGAACGATTTCTGATATAAGCAGAGGCCCTTGGCTGACATGAATAACGGCATCACTTTCAGCGTGAATACGGTTCGCTTCGATGAACACTATGTGCCCGCTGATCACACCCGCATTACCACCAATTTTGCCAACCTTGCACGAGGCGAGAGCCGCCAGGCCAATCTGCGCAATACGCTCGCGATGGTCAATCATCGCTTTAATGAGCTGGCGCACTGGGATAATCCTAACGGTGATCGTTACTCTGTGGAGCTGGATATTCTCTCGGTAGATGCTGACATTGAAGGGAAGGGAGAGACCTTCCCTATTATTGAAACCTTGAAAACCACCATTCACGATCGCCTTAACGATCAGCGTCTGGAAGGTATGGTGGGCAATAATTTCTCTTCTTACGTGCGTGATTATGATTTCAGCGTAGTGCTGCTGGAACATAACAAGGACAAAGAGCAGTTCAGCATTCCCGATAACTTTGGCGATTTGCACGGCAAACTGTTCGACAGCTTTATACACTCATCCACCTATCGGGAGCATTTCAGCAAGCCGCCGGTGATTTGCCTGAGTGTATCGAGTACCAAAACCTATCATCGCACCGAGAATTATCACCCGATTCTGGGAGTGGAATATCGTCAGGATGAGTTTTCACTGACGGATCATTATTTCGCCCAAATGGGGCTGAAAATTCGCTATTTCATGCCACCCAATGGCGTAGCGCCACTGGCGTTCTATTTCCGCGGTGATTTGTTGAGTGATTACTCCAATCTTGAGCTGATTAGCGCCATCAGCACCATGGAAACCTTCCAGCGTATTTATCGCCCCGAGATTTATAACGCCAATGCAGCGGCCAGCAAGTGTTTCCAGCCCAGCCTCGATCATCAGGATTTTTCGCTGACCCGCATTGTTTATGATCGCGAGGAGCGCAGTCAGTTGGCGGTGCAGCAGGGAAGATTTACCGAAGAGCAGTTTATCAAGCCGTATCAGCGGGTACTCGATCAGTGGGCCAGCGATTACACGATTTGATCGAGCAACAGTGACAGCATTATCCAGAATAGAACTCTCCGGCACAGGATTATCTAGCGTGAAAAGCCATCGTGAAAAGCTATTACCGACAGCCACGGCAGGCAGTCTACCCAAACCCGTCTGGCTCGCCGAGCCTGAAAAACTCTGGTCTCCCTGGAAGTTGCAGGGCGATGTACTGACCGCAGGCAAGCAGGACGCCTTGCGTTTGGTGCTGCAAGAGCAGGAGCTGGCGGGCATTGATATTGTCAGCGACGGCGAACAGACCCGGCAGCACTTCGTGACCACCTTTATTGAGCACCTTAACGGTGTTGATTTTGAAAAGCGCGAAACGGTACGTATTCGCAACCGTTACGATGCGAGTGTGCCGAGTGTGGTGGGCGAGGTTTCCCGTCAGCAGCCGGTGTTTGTCGAAGATGCCAAATACCTGCGCCAGCTGACCCGTAAGCCGATCAAATGGGCGCTGCCTGGCCCCATGACCATGATTGATACCCTCTACGATGGTCACTACAAGAGCCGCCAAAAGCTGGCATGGGAATTTGCCACTATTCTCAATCAGGAAGCGAAAGAGCTGGAAGCGGCTGGCGTAGATATCATTCAGTTTGACGAGCCTGCCTTCAATGTGTTCTTCGATGAAGTCAATGACTGGGGCATCGAGACCCTTGAGCGCGCCATCGACGGCCTTAAATGCGAGACCGCCGTGCATATCTGCTATGGCTACGGTATCAAGGCGAACACGGACTGGAAGAAAACGCTGGGGAATGAGTGGCGCCAGTACGAAGAGGTCTTCCCCAAACTGCAACGCTCGGCTATCGACATGGTATCGCTGGAGTGCCAGAACTCCCATGTGCCCATGGAGCTGATCGAATTGCTGCGCGGCAAGAAAGTGATGGTAGGGGCCATTGATGTGGCAACCCACACCGTTGAAACACCGCAGGAGGTGGCCGATACCCTGCGCAAGGCGCTACAGTTTGTGGATGCGGACAAGCTGTATCCATGCACTAACTGTGGCATGGCACCGCTGCCGGGCAAGGTGGCAAGCGCCAAGCTCAAGGCGCTGAGCGCCGGTGCTGAGATTGTGCGTCAGGAGCTTGAAGGGTAACGGATTTCACGGATTGGTGTCGCATTGAAATAAACGACCCCGCAAGGTTGGCCAACCTTGCGGGGTCGTTTATTTGCAAAATAGCGGGTTGAAGGGTTATTCCAGCGGCAGAGGATTGTCGAACACCTTGCGCAGTACGAAACTGGACTGCACGCCGGTAACGCCTTCGATACGGGTGATTCGGTTCAACAGCAGGTCGTGGTAGTCGTCCATATCGCGCACCGTGACCTTAAGCTGATAGTCGGCTTCCTGACCGGTGACCAGCAGCACCTCGATGACATGGGGCAGCTCGGCAATTTTCTTTTCGAACTGGGCGAAGCGTTCGGGGGTGTGCTCATCCATGGAAATATACAGCAGCGCCATCAGCTTCAAGCCCAGCTGCTTGGCGCTGACTTCAGCACGATAGCCGCTGATCAGGCCGCTCTCTTCAAGCGCACGAACACGCCTGAGACAAGGGGATGGTGAAAGGCCAATACGGTCGGCAAGCTCCTGGTTGCTGATGCGCCCATCGCGCTGTAGTACTTCAAGAATTCTACGGTCGTATCTGTCTAGCGAAAAAGTGGGCTCAGCCGGGTTCATTCTACTCTCCTGAAATCTTATGTCGTATTTTGTTTTTATTGTGCAATAAACTACTGCGCATTTAGCCATTGAAACCGTTTTAACGCAACATTCGAAATACGCTGAGCACTGTTTCGAGCATTGTCGGCCTCAGTGGGTCACAAAACCGAGCAGACTTACCCCAATCAATAGCCAGATGATGCCGCCGATAAACGCCTTCCCGATCAACTGGCGAATGCCTTTGATCACCAGCGCGATGCCAATAATGGCGATGACGATACTGAAAATCGAGTGACCAACGCCCAGCTCATCGCCCAGGCCGCCGGCAAATCCTTTGAAGCTATCGCCAACAGAGGAGAAGAGAGCCTGAAACAACTCGATCAACGTGCGTAAAACAGCGCCAATGGCTGCGCCTATCTGAGCAAAAAAATCGTGCATGAAGTGTCCACTATGGTGAGGGTAAAGGGCGCTTTTGTGATGACCAGGCGTCAGCGCTGGGGGTAAGCTGCGCGTTCATCCAGCTAATCTCTTCGGGCCAGCGTGCCGGCTCGACGGTTTCCAGAATCATCGGAAGCTGATCGAGGCGCGTATCGCTGATAAAGGCACCGATGCCCTCCAGCCCAATGTTGCCATCTCCCAGGCTGTCGTGACGATCGACGCGGCTACCGAGAGCACTTTTGGCGTCGTTGACATGAAGCGCTTTCAGAAACTCCATGCCGACAATACGCTCGAAGTCATCCCACACCCGAGCGGCGCCAGCGGTAGAGGTAAGCTCGTAGCCGGCTGCAAAGGCGTGGCAGGTATCAATACAGACGCCTACCCGCTCCTTGTTCTCGACTTGATCAATAATTTCGGCAAGCTGCTCAAAACTATAGCCAAGGTTGCTGCCTTGACCAGCAGTATTTTCAATGACTGCCGTGGTGAAGGCGGTGCGCTCCAGCGCCTGATTAATGGATTCGGCGATCAGTGTCAGCGACTGGCTGGGCGATAGCCTGCGCAGATGGCTGCCCGGGTGAAAGTTGACCAAATGGATGCCCAGCTGTTCGGCGCGTTCAAGTTCGTCGATAAAGGCCGCGCGCGATTTTTCCAGTGCCGCGCTATCGGGATGGCCCAGATTAATCAGATAGCTGGCATGGGGAAGGATTTGTCGAGGGCCAAAGCCGTGCTGATCGCAGGCTTCCTTAAAGGCTTCGATCTGGGCGGGGTCAAGCGGTTTGGCGTGCCACTGGCGCTGATTCTTGGTGAACAGCGCGAAGGCGTTGGCGCCAATCTCTACGGCGCGGCCAATGGTATTGGCAACGCCGCCAGCGGCGCTGACGTGGGCTCCGGTGTAGTTCATGCCAATAATGTCCTGTCGCGTAGTAACTGGTTGAAATAGCGCTTAGTTTAACAAAGGCGCTGGCAATCCCACCATCATGGCCCTGACACCACGGCCCTGGCAGCCTTCCTTGTGGGAAATCAATGTCGTAGGGAGCGCAGGGGAGGCAGAAATGCCATGCCAGCCCTCACGCCATCAGGTTTTGCAGATAGACAGGCATGCCTGATGCTGTACCTGATGGGCGTGTATTGGGTAACACCGTCTTTGCAGCCTGTATTAACTGTGTAAACCAACGTTGTCGCGACTGGCATTTATAAAGGCAGCACGTCATTATGCTGAACTGTTTAACAGTGTCTGCTCTCCCCATGATGATGCGGCCAGCGAATTTAATGGAAGGGTAGCGGTGGGTATATAAGGCAGACCCGCTGCTGGGAAGTTCAGCGGTTGGCAATAACGCGCTGTTATTGGCAGCGGCAGTTCTGGCGGTAGTCGTGTTGAGGGTTATTTCTCGCTACTCAAGTGAAAGTGGCCCTTTGATGCTGTACCGTCGCTGCCGATATATGCCACTTGCTCTTTGCGTCTGGCTAGAGCAACTGAATTTGGTTGTCTGATCCGCTACAATAAAATGCATCAACGTGGCGGCAGCCTTGGTTTTCAGTTAAGGAGTTTTACGTGCCTGTGCACATTCAATCTTATCAAGTTGGCCCTAAACGTCGTCGGCAAACGCGAATCGCGGCGCTGTGCGTTGGGCTGGCCGGTTTTTTTAGCGCCCAGCTGGCTTTTGCCTTCAATTTCGAAGATGTTGCCGATCAGGCGCGCAGCTTGTCGCAGGAAAGTTATTCCGCTCCTTCCAGCAATCTTCCCGATAGTCTCAAGCAGCTCGATTTCAAGCATTATTCCGATATTCAATTCAAGCCTGATGCGTCGCTGTGGCGCAGCGAAGACTTGCCCTTTGATATTGGTTTCTTCCATCAGGGCATGCGTTATGACACGCCGGTCAAGATCAATCAGGTGGATGAAGGGCAGGTAGAACCCCTTACCTACAGCCCTGACCAGTTCAACTTCGGCGATAGCGGTGTTGACCCTTCCAGCCTTCAGGATGTGGACGGCTACGCTGGTTTTCGCGTTAACCACAAGCTCACCGGCAACAGCAAGCAAGAGATGATGGTGTTCCTGGGCGCCAGCTATTTCCGTGCCATTGGCGGCAATCAGCGCTACGGCAGCTCCGGTCGCGGTGTAGCGATCAATACCGCTCTGTCATCCGGTGAGGAATTCCCGCGCTTCAAGGAGTTCTGGATCGCCAAGCCGAAGAAGGATGATCCTTATCTGGTCATTTATGCGCTGCTCGACTCCAGAAGCATGACCGGTGCCTATCGCTTTGTCGTGCGCCCTGGTGCCGACACCGTGGTGGATGTGCGCTCCGAGCTGTTCCTGCGTAATAGCGTCGAGAAGATCGGTATTGCGCCCCTGACCAGCATGTACCTGTTCAGCCCGGCGCAGCCGACCTCGCAGGTCAATTATCGTCCTGCTATTCACGATGCCGATGGTCTGGCGATTCAGACGGCCAACGATAACGGTGAGGATCAGTGGCAGTGGCGTCAGTTGGCGAATCCGCAGCGCTTGAACATTTCCGACATTCCGGTTGATAGATTGCGCGGCTTTGGATTGCTGCAAAGCAGCCATAACTTTGCCAACTATCAGGATCTCAACGATCGCTATGAGCTGCGTCCCAGCCTCTGGATCAAACCATTGGAAAACTGGGGCAAGGGCAATGTCGAGCTGGTCGAGATTCCTACGCCGGATGAGACCAACGACAACATCGTTGCGTACTGGAAGCCTGATGCTGATCTGCCGGTAGGCGAGCCGATCAACTTCAACTACCGCATGGTGGCAACCAGAAACGAACAGCGCCTGAAAAACCCGGATCTGGCCTGGGTTGACCAGACCCGTCGCTCGGTGGGTGAGACCACTCAGGATAACCTGGTGCGCAAGGCGGATGGTTCTACTGCCTATATCGTCGATTTCAAGGGGCCGAACCTCAAGGATCTGGATGCCAACAGCGGTGTGAGCGTTGAAGCGAGCGCAGGCGACAACGGTAATATTGTTGATCGTCAGGTGCTGCGTAATCCGGTCAGTGATGGTTTCCGCGTTATCCTGAAAGTTACGGCGAAGGATGCGTCGAAGCCGGTTGAGATGAATGCGTTCATCAAGGATGGCACCGGCCGTCGTCTATCTGAAACCTGGAGCATGGTGCAGCAACCTCATGACTGACATTTCCGCATCCGCCGATAATGCCGCTGCGCTTTATCTGCAGCGTCTTGCTCAGCAGGCGAATGATCGCGCCGAGGCTGAAACACTGCAACGTGAAGCGGCATCGGTTGAGACATTCGAGCAGGTACAGCAAACCCTGGCGGGTGGCGAGCTGAATGCCGCCGACCCGGCCAGCGCTTCGGTGCTCAAGCGTATTGAAATTGCCTACGGTGCCACGCCATTGGCACCGCCAGGCGTGCTGCGTACCGACCCAGCAGGGCGCGCCCAGCTGCTAACACTGCCGCCCATCAATCGTCTGCCGATGGGCCCCAAGCCGTGGACGACCGGCGTTTTCGCCCGCATGATCAAAGGGGTGCAGCTTCGTCGCGGCAAGGTCAGCCCATGGCGCAGCAAGCGTGAGTCCACCGATCGCCCGTCACGCCCACGCTGGCGTATTGTCGGTAGCATTCGCCGCTGGATTCTGCTGTTTCTGGTGATTGCCCAGAGCGCGCTGGCGGTCAGCTATATGTCTACCATCCTGCCCAATCGCGGCAGTACAGCGCTTGAAATGACCAATATGGTGTTTTTCGCGGTGCTGTTTGCCTGGGTGTCGTCAGGCTTCTGGACAGCATTGATGGGTTTCTATCAGCTGTTGACTGGCCGTGATCGTTATTCGATCAATGCGAAATCCATTCCCGACGATGCGCCCATTGCGGCAGAAGCGAAGACAGCGCTGCTGATGCCGATTTTCAATGAGGATGTCAATCGCGTTTTCGCGGGACTGAAAGCGACCTATCTGTCGCTCAAGGACGCTGGCAAGCTCGATCACTTCGACATCTATATCTGTAGTGACTCCGCCGACCCCGATACCTGTGTTGCGGAACAGACCGCGTGGTTGCGGCTATGCCGCGAAGTGGATGGCTTTGATAACATCTTCTACCGCCGTCGTCGTCGCAGGGTCAAACGCAAGAGCGGTAACCTTGATGACTGGCTGCGCCGCTATGGTGCCAACTACCGCTATATGCTGGTACTGGACGCGGACAGTGTCATGACCAGCGCGTGTCTGACACGTCTGGTGCAGTTGATGGAAGCCAACCCCAACGCCGGTCTGATTCAGAGTGCGCCGGTCGCAGCGGGGGCAACCAACCTCTATGCGCGCCTTCAGCAGTTTGCCTCCAAGGTATACGGGCCGCTGTTTACTGCGGGCCTGCACTTCTGGCAGCTGGGTGAGTCGCACTACTGGGGCCATAACGCGATCATTCGCGTCGATCCTTTCATGCGCTATTGCTCGCTGGCACCGCTGCCCGGCAAAGGCTCGTTGGCCGGTGAAATTCTTTCTCACGACTTCGTGGAAGCTGCATTGATGCGGCGCGCTGGCTATGGCGTGTGGATCGCCTATGACCTGCCGGGTTCCTACGAAGAGCTGCCGCCTAACCTGTTGGAAGAGTTGCAGCGTGACCAGCGCTGGTGCCACGGCAACCTGATGAACGTGCGCCTGCTGTTCGTGAAAGGCATGCACCCGGTTCACCGCGCGGTATTTGTAACCGGCGTGATGTCCTATCTGTCGGCACCGCTGTGGTTTATCTTCCTGCTGCTCTCGACGGCGATGCTGGCCGTGTCTACCTTCTCGACGCCCCAGTACTTCACCCAGCCGATGCAGCTATTCCCGAGCTGGCCCGAGTGGCATCCATGGCGTGCGGTGGGGCTTTTCAGTACCACGCTCACGCTGTTGTTCCTGCCCAAGATTCTTAGCGTGCTGTTGATCGCTTGCAAGGGCGCGGATCAATATGGCGGACGGCTGCGTCTGTTCGTGAGCATGGTGATCGAGTCGCTCTTCTCGATGCTGCTGGCGCCGGTGCGTATGCTGTTTCACACCAAGTTCGTCTTTGGTGCGCTGTTTGGCATCAAGGCCAAATGGAAGTCGCCCGACCGTGCCGGCGGTGAAACCAGTTGGGGAGATGCGGCCAAGCGTCATATGGGACAAACCCTGCTGGGCATTGTCTGGATTCTGGTGGTGCTGTGGCTCGATCCGCGCTTTTTGATGTGGCTATCACCTATTGTCGGGGCGCTGGTGCTGTCGATTCCGGTGTCGGTCATTTCCAGCCGCGTCAATCTTGGCATTGGTGCGCGCAATCGCCGTCTGTTCCTGACGCCCGATGAAGCGCATCCTGCTCGCGTGCTGCGACGCACCTGGAAGTTCAATCAGCTTGGCCGCGAGCGCGGGCTTGGCCCCAGCTTCGTTGACAGTGTGGTATCGCCGGTCGCCAATGCCGTCGCGTGCGCCATGGGCTTTGCCCGCCACCGTGAGTCGGAGCTGCTGAATGCGCGGCGCCAGGAGATCGTGCGTCAGGCGCTGGCCGCTGGGCCTGAGCGCTTTCCTGCACCGCTCAAGGTCGCGCTGCTGGATGATCCGGTGATGCTGTCACGGCTGCACTATGCCGTATGGAATCGCCGCGCCCAGTACCCCAGTTGGGTGGATGCAGCAGGCCCTGAAAGTGCTGCTACCAGGCCCTGAGTAATGCAGAGCCTTGCATGACCCATCAAACCGCTGTTGCCGAGGCAATGGCGGTTTTTTATGAGAGGGCCAATGGAAAGGGACAAGGAGAGAGGCAATGGCCTGACTGCTGCACTGGCATTGCAGTCGAACTATCTTCGCGCAATAAACATGTTCAATCTGTTGCCAGATGGCGTGCGCTACTGGCAGGACGCTCAAGGTGCTATGGCGTGCAACCGCTGGGTGCTTTATAAGGGGCACAGAGGAAGGAATACTCGCCGCTGACTGGTGCAAAACGTGCCCGACCATGCGGTAACACCGTTTATCCAAAACAAGAGGAACGATGCTTCCTTGACTGCTCCTCTCCCTGAAGGAAGGGAATTCCTGTTTCACAGAGGATTGCCCGAGGGAAATGGCCTGGTTATCGCCGCAAATGTCCCGAGAGGAGATTTTTACGGTGGTGAGCCAACCTCACGTCCCCCACATCCTCTCCGCAGGCTTAACATCCCGACAGCCCGTCGGTAGGTCAAAAAGACAACCAAAGGATAGCCAACCAAAACGGAGGAAGCGAGATACTGGGCAGCCTGATGGCTGCGCGCTATCCCTCCCCGCACTAAAAGTACGGGGGTTCTCGCGCAAAACTGATGAGCGCTTTTTTCATTAAACGCACGGCGCTGGGCGCTGCCATTGCACTGACCATGGCGGGGTGCCAAAGCCATTCCGGGAGTAATGGCATGGCCGATCAGCCGATTTCGCAAAGTTCGGTGGACTATCACATTGATCAGCAGAAGCTGCCGGCGCTTATCCAGTTCTCTCCCGACGATCTGGATGAACGGCTGAGTGCCTGTACCGACCTGAATGCCTACGTTAACCAGAAATGGATTGATAAAGCGGAGATTCCGTCGGATCGGCCCCGTTGGGGCGCTTTTGATTCACTGGCTGAACGCTCGCTGGGGATTCAGCGGCAGATCGCTGAGCAGGCTGGCGCGGCTGATAATGCCGCAGGCGTTGACAAGCTGCTGCACGATTTCTGGCGGTCGGGCATGAATGAAGCCCACATCAATCAATTGGGGATTACCCCGATCAAGGGGGAGCTGGCTGCCATTGACGGATTGTCATCTTCAGCGGAGGTGGTGCAGCTACTCGAAGATCGCTTGCAGGAGGGCGATGGCCTGCTATTCGATATGGGGGCCAGCTCTGACTTCAAGAATCCCAAACGCAATATTCTCTATATTGATACCGGCGGTCTGGGCCTGCCGGATAAAAACTATTACACCGACGCCCGTCACGCCGATGACCTGAACGCCTATCAGGCGTATCTGGCGAGGCTGCTCAGGCTCTCCGGTACAGAAGCACGCCAGGCGGCCTTGCAGGCAGAGCAGGTGGTGGCGCTGGAGAAACGGCTTGCCAGGGTATCCTACTCCCAGGAACAGCAGTCGCGGGATGCTTCGCTGGCCTATAATCCTATCAGCGTGAGCGCCGCCGATACGCTGACGCCGCATATCAAGTGGACCACTCTGTTGCAGCGGCTGAATGTCGATACGCAGGATAAGGTATCGCTGGTGAACCCTGAGTTTTTCAAGGCGCTCGATCATGAGCTTGCGTCAACGCCTGTCGAGGTATGGAAGGCGTACCTGAAGGCGCACACCTTGAATGATGCTTCTTCCTATCTGAGCGATGATTTCGCCAATGCGCGCTTCGATTTCTATGGCAAGGTACTGAGCGGTCAGAAGCAGATTACGCCGCGCTGGAAGCGGGTGCTGAGCCAGATCAATGATTCCGTGGGGCAGGCCATGGGGCAACGCTATGTAGAAGTTGCCTTCCCCGGTGATGCCAAGGCCAGGATTCAGACGCTGGTGGGCAATCTATCCGAGGCGTTGAAAGCGCGTATCGAAGCGGCTGACTGGATGAGTGATGAGACCAAGGCGCGCGCCATCGAGAAATGGAAGGCGTTCACCCCACGCGTTGGCTATCCCGACAAATGGCGTGACTGGTCGGGGCTGACTACGTCAGACGGCGATTATCTAGCCAATATCCGTGCCGCGCAGCGCTTCAACTTCAAGTGGGATCTGGCCAAGGTAGGGCAGCCGGTAGACCCCAACGATTGGGGAATGACCCCGCAAACGGTCAATGCCTACTACAATCCGTTAGCCAATGAAGTGGTATTCCCTGCCGCCATTTTGCAGCCGCCATTCTTCGACCCTAATGCTGATATCGCCTTCAACTATGGCGGCATTGGAGCGGTGATCGGTCACGAAATGACCCACGGCTTCGACGATCAGGGCGCTCGCTTTGGCCCCCATGGCAATTTCGAGAACTGGTGGACGCCTGCGGACAAGAAGCACTTTGATGCGCTGGCGCAAGGATTGGTCGAGCAGTTCGATCACTACAAGGTCAATGGACAGCCGGTGAACGGTCATCTGACGCTTGGTGAAAACATCGCTGATCTGGGCGGGCTGAATACTGCCTATGACGCGCTGCAAAAAGCGAAAGCAGGGCAGCCGGACCCCATGGTGGGCGGCCATAGCCGTGATGAAAACTTCTTCTTCAACTTTGCCACCGTCTGGCGTTTCAAGGCGCTGCCGCAGTATCAACGCATGCTGCTGACCGTTGACCCCCATGCGCCCACCTCGCTGCGTGCGATTGGCGCACCTTCCAACATGCAAGGTTTTGCTGATACCTTCCAATGCAAGCCTGGCGATCAAATGGTGCGCAGCGGCAAGCAGCGTGTGCAAATCTGGTAATGCGGGCGATACATTAACGACGCTGTACTGATTGATAAGGCTCGGGAAACACTTCCGGGCCTTTTGTTTGTGGTACTGCTGTCGGAGGGCTGTTCCTCGCGTATCTTGAGCGGCCTGTCATAAAAAACGCTCTGCCGAACTATCAGCAGAGCGTTGGATGATTGCTCGATACGCTGGGTATCAGGGCTTATTGCTTCCCTGATGAGTAAGCGTGGTGACTTCATCAAGGCGCACATGCCCATCGGTGAAGGCGGCGCGGGCATCGGGCAGCGTATCCAGTAGCTGGATCGTGCGGGTCAAGGCGTGAATGGCCGCGACCAGATCACGGGTGTTGCCGGTTTCCGAGATGGTGTGCATGTTTCTGATCGGAAAGCCTACCGAGGTGGCGGCGCTATCCACGGAAGCCAGCGCGGCGGCCATGCCGTCGGTGCCGGTATCGCGACCGGTAACATCAAGCTGCATCGGGATATTGTGCTCGTTGGCGGCCTTCTGGATGAAGTGGTTCAGGGTGGTGCTGGTGACTGCACCGACTGCCAGGGTGAAGCCTTTGCCCATTTCCAGCGGCTGTACGCGCTTGTCGCCAATGCCGGGTGCGGCCACATAGTCGTGGTTGACATCGACACCGACCACCGCGTCAGGTTTGAAGCTGCCGGCCAGCACGCGACTGCCAAAGCGCCCGATCTCTTCATGGGTCGCCATGGCAAACAGTACACGTACCTTGTCAGTACCGCCTGCTTCCGCGATTAAGCGCGCCACCTCTGCGGTGACATAGCAGCCGAGACCGTTATCGAGATAGGCACCATAGAAGGTGTCGGGGCTAAAGCCGCGCTTCACAGGGCGGTTGAAAATGATCGAATCACCAGGGCGAATACCCAGATTCAGCACCTGCTGCTTCTTGTTTTCGCCCCAGATTTGCAGGTCAACGTAGATCTGTTCCTTGCGAATACCGCGTTCGCCGCTGCGTGTGGCTGCATCGGCAAAGTGAATCGCGCCCAGCGCCTCGACGGTGCCGCCATCTATGCGGCGGTACTGGCCGGGCTGCTGTGGATCTTCGCTGAAAAGCGAGACTTCATGGCCGACCAGCACATTAGGCAGCATCGAGTCAGTATTGACCCAGATCTTGCCATCTTCGCCAATCGAGCGAACCTGCATACGAATCTTGTCTGCGTGCCCAATCAGCATGATCGAAAACAGATCATCGCGCCCAGGGTGGGTATCAAGCACGATCCCCGCGTTGCCCTTGAACTGATGAATGTGCCAATCATCCAGCTTGACGCTCTCCAGGCGTGGCTTCAGTACGCCGTAGGTCATGGCGCCTTCCAGACCTACCGGGCTTGGGGCTGCCAGAATTTCCTTGATCAGCTCAAACTGCTCGTCGGGCAGCGACTGTTGCCAGGGGGCGTTCTCACTCATGCTGTACTCCTGTTGTTGGGTGTCTCTGGCCGAGCGCTGCCGTGGCAGGCGCGGGCTTTGTAACGTGGCGCTGGCGCGTTTGCTCAGGCGTCGCGGTATGCCTCGGTGGGCGCGCAGCTACAGATTAAGTTGCGATCACCAAAAACGTTATCAACGCGGTTGACCGATGGCCAGAACTTGGCGTTGCGGGTCGCTTCGGTGGGGAAGCAGGCGGTGTCGCGCGAGTAGGGGGGATGCCACTCGCCGGCCAGGTCACGCTGGGTATGGGGCGCATTGACCAGAGGGTTATCGTCGGCGGGCCATTCGCCGTCTTCAACGCGCTTGATTTCCGCATGAATCGCCAGCATCGCGTCACAGAAGCGGTCAAGCTCGATCAATGCTTCCGATTCCGTCGGCTCGATCATCAGCGTGCCCGCTACCGGAAACGACATGGTGGGGGCATGGAAGCCGTAGTCCATCAAGCGCTTGGCGATATCCTCCTCGGAGATACCGCTGGTCGCCTTGAGCGGGCGGATGTCGATAATGCATTCGTGACCGACATGGCCGCCGCTACCGCGATAGAGCACGGGGTAGTGATCCTTGAGCCGCGCAGCGATGTAGTTGGCGTTGATAAGCGCCTGCTCGGTGGCCTTGCGTAGCCCTTCGCCGCCCATCATGGTGATGTAGGCCCAACTGATCGGCAGAATCGAGGCGCTGCCGAAAGCGGCAGCCGATACCGCATGGCTGCTGGCGTCGATACCGGTGAGCGGCGTGACCGCATGATTGGGCAGCCACGGGGCCAGATGCGCCTTGACGCCAATAGGCCCCATGCCGGGGCCGCCGCCGCCGTGAGGAATACAGAAGGTTTTGTGCAGGTTAAGGTGCGAGACATCACCGCCATAATCCCCCGGGCGGCAGAGGCCCACCTGCGCATTCATATTGGCACCATCAATATAAACCTGGCCGCCGCAACGATGCACGATATCGCAGGCTTCGCGCACATGGGCTTCAAACACCCCATGGGTGGAAGGGTAGGTAATCATGACCGCTGAAAGATGCTGCTGGTGCTGCTCTGCCTTGGTGCGCAAATCATCAAGATCAATATTGCCCTGAGCGTCGCACTCCACCACTACCACCTTGAGCTGTGCCATCGCGGCCGAGGCGGGGTTGGTGCCGTGCGCGGAGCTGGGAATCAGGCAGATATCGCGCTGGCCTTCGCCCTGCGCCTGCTGGTAGCGCCGAATGGCGATCAGCCCGGCATATTCACCCTGTGCCCCTGAATTTGGCTGCATCGACAGCGCATCGTAGCCGGTAATATCGAGCAGCGCCGTGGACAGCTCGTCGATCAGTTGGCCGTAGCCTTCCACCTGAGCGGCGGGGGCAAAGGGGTGAATATGCGCAAATTCCGGCCAGCTGATCGGGAGCATCTCGCTGGTGGCGTTGAGCTTCATGGTGCAGGAACTCAGCGGAATCATGGCGTGTGCCAGCGATAGATCCTTGTTCTCCAGCCGTTTCAGGTAGCGCAGCATCTCGGTTTCAGAACGGTAGCGCTGGAAGACCTGATGAGTCAGGTAGGGGGTATTGCGTAGCTCGCTGGCGGGCAGCGCAACGAGATCGCGCAGCTGCTGATCGAGGGTGGTAATGTCCAGCCCGTGACCTTCGCCAAGCAGCACGTCAAATAGCTGCTGAATATCCTGGGCCGAGGTGGTCTCATCAATGCTTATGCCGATGCCGCCATCGGTACGGTAGCGCAAGTTGATGCGGGCCTCTTCGGCGCGCTGTCTGATTGCCTCAAGATCAAGCCCATCCAGCGTTAGCGTGTCCACATAGTGGGCGTGGCGCAACTGTATACCGTGAGAGCTAACGCCGTGACCGAGGATATGCGCCAGGCGATATACCCGATTGGCGATATTCGCAATGCCTTCAGCGCCATGATAAACGGCATAGAAACCCGCGATATTGGCGAGCAGCGCCTGAGCGGTACAGATATTGGAGGTCGCC
Organism: Carnimonas nigrificans ATCC BAA-78; assembly: GCF_000526695.1. Classification (GTDB taxonomy): domain Bacteria; phylum Pseudomonadota; class Gammaproteobacteria; order Pseudomonadales; family Halomonadaceae; genus Carnimonas; species Carnimonas nigrificans. The sequence continues at coordinate 61,200 of NZ_JAGO01000016.1, read as the reverse complement.
TTTTCGCGACGAATATGCTGCTCGCGGGTTTGCATTGCCATGCGCAGCGCCGGTTGACCGTGACTATCGCGGGAAACGCCGATCACGCGCCCGGGCATGGCGCGCTTGAGTGAGTCGCTGACCGCTAAAAAGGCGGCATGAGGGCCACCAAAGCCCATCGGGACACCAAAACGCTGAGCCGATCCCAATACCACGTCGGCACCGCGCTGGCCGGGGGCTTCCAGCAGCGCCAGGCTCAATAGATCAGCCGCTATGCACGCCATGGCGTTTTGGTGATGCGCTGCTTCGATCAGTTCACCCTGTGCGCTCACTTCACCGCTTTCACTGGGGTAGGAGAATAGCGCACCAAAAACGTCGTAGCGGTTCAATTGATCCGGGCTGTCGATAATCAGCGTGAAGCCCAGATAGGTAGCGCGGGTGCGCAGTACGTCCAGGGTTTGGGGGAGCAGGTTGTCGGCAGCGAAGAAGGCGGTACATTTTTTGGCTTTTTTATTGCCTCGCGCGCATAGCGCCATCGCTTCGGCGGCAGCAGTGGCTTCATCGAGCAGTGAGGCATTTGCCAGCGGCATACCGGTGAAGTCGAGGATCATTTGCTGGAAGTTGAGCAGTGCTTCCAGCCGCCCCTGGCTGATTTCAGGCTGATAGGGGGTGTAGGCGGTGTACCAGCCAGGGTTTTCCAGCACATTGCGCGCGATCACCGGCGGCAGCACCGTGCCGTAATAGCCCATGCCAATGTAGCTCTTGAAGACCTGATTACGGCCAGCCATCTCTTTCAAATAACGTAGCGTGTCACGCTCGCTGCACGGCCCGTTCAGTGCCAGCGGGCGCTGTAGCCTGATATCTGCGGGAATGGTGTGATCCAGTAGCGCGTCAATGGATGGCTCGCCAATAGCGTTGAGCATGAGGGCGTTGTCAGAGGAGCCGGGGCCGTTGTGACGGCAAATGAAATCGTCCTGAGCGGCAAGCTCGGACAGTGCGCGAGTATCGAGGGGCATGGGCGTTCATTACCTGCTAGGGTGAAAACCGCCACCTGCGCCGCTCAGCGACAAGGCAGCGGACCCGAATAAGGAAGGGCGCGGCATTCGCAAATGCCGCCATCAAGGTATAGCGCCACGGCAGCTATAGCGCTTATTCGTTCTCGATCAGCTCAGCGTAAGCGGTTGCATCGAGCAGTTCGCCAATGGCATTGGTATCTTCCACTTTCAGCTTGAGCAGCCAGGCATCCCCATAAGGGCTGTCGTTGAGCTGTTCGGGCTGATCTTCAAGCGTATCGTTGACTTCCAGCACCTCTCCGCTCAGCGGTGCATACAAATCGGAGGCGGCCTTTACCGATTCCACAACGCCAAATTCCTCACCTATGCTCAGCGTAGCGCCCACTTCCGGCAGCTCAACGAAGACAACATCGCCGAGCGCCTGCTGCGCGTGGTCGGTAATACCAATCGTCACGGTGCCATCACCGTGATCAAGTATCCATTCATGGCTGTCAGAGTAACGGAGCTGCTGCGGGATTTCGCTCATTATGGAAGTCCAGTACTGAAGGTGTAAGTAATAGTGGATGGGGTTCGATTATGCCTGAGCAACGGGGGGCGGGAAAGCGCCCGCTGGTGCTGGCATGACTGAATAACACGCAGATTACGGCGAGCTGGTACACTCGTTGGGCCAACGTCATTTCGCTATTGTTTTGCTTATGAGAAAGAGCGCTGAACACACATCAATGCCTGTCAGCATGTCGCGTTGCACTGTTCCTGTAAAGCCTTTGTTGCACGCCATTGTGTGGGAAGCGGTGGTGTATAAAGGGGGGGCAAGAAGGTGTCAAGAAGGTGCCATTATGCTGAACGGCGAGGCTGACAGGCGAGTTACCTGGGTGCTCAAGCAACGTTTAACGGCGCTGGCTCTCCGGATATGCTAGTTTCCATGGCAGGGTGATTCGCGCTAGCGCCTTGCCGTATCGAGTTTTCCGTATAGAGAATAATCGTCGGCCTCTCGCTGGAGCGCTCGTTTCAGTAGTTGTTGAGATCTGCGCTTGGGGTGGCGTTTTTCCCGCCCCTGAAAACCTCTTGCTACCACAATAGGAGTGGCTATGTGTAGTTTGAAGCGTACCGCCTTGTACGACCTCCATCGCGAGCTGGGGGCGAAATTCGTGCCTTTTGCCGGATATGATATGCCGGTGCAGTACCCCATGGGCGTAAAGGGCGAGCATCTTCATACCCGCGCCCAGTGTGGCCTTTTTGATGTGTCGCATATGGGGCAGGTGGAGGTGCGCGGTGAGCAGGCGGCTGAGCGTCTTGAAACGCTGGCACCGGCAAATTTTGTGGGGCTGGCAGAAGGGCACCAGCGCTATGCGTTCTTTACCACGGAAGAAGGCGGTATCTACGACGACTTCATGACCGTTAACGCGGGGGATCATCTCTATCTGGTGGTCAATGCCGCCTGCAAGGAGCAGGATCTGGCGCTGCTGCGCACCGGTCTGGGTGGTGATGTCGAGGTCACCCTGCGCGATGACCGTGCGCTGCTGGCGTTACAAGGCCCGGCTGCCCATGCGGTGATGCTGAAAGTGCTGCCTGAAGCCACCCAACTGCTGTTCATGCAGCACGGCCGTTATCAGCATGAAGGCCATGACATCTGGGTGAGCCGTTCGGGCTATACCGGTGAGGATGGATTCGAGCTATCGCTGCCTAATGAGTACGCCGAGCGTTTTGCCCGTCTGCTGCTGGAACATCCAGAGGTGGAGCCCATCGGGTTGGGAGCGCGCGATTCACTGCGCCTTGAAGCGGGTCTGTGTCTTTATGGCAACGATATTACTCAGACCACTGATCCTGTTGCGGCTGACCTGATCTGGGCCATTGGCAAGGCGCGACGTCAGGGCGGCGAGCGTGAAGCGGGCTTTCCGGGGGCTAATGTGATCGTGTCGCGGCTGATTGAGCGTGACGACGCGCGTCGTCGGGTAGGGCTGATAGCGGAAGGTCGTGCTCCCGTGCGTGAGGGAACGGTGTTGTTCAGCGCCGATCATCATGAAGTGGGCAAGGTCACTTCGGGCACCTTCGGGCCGTCGGTAGGCAAGCCGATCATGATGGCCTACGTTGACCCCGGTGAGGCAGCGCTGGGCACCCAGCTCTTCGCAGAGGTGCGCGGCAAGCGCTTGCCGGTACAGGTCAGCCAGATGCCCTTTGTGACTACCCATTATTATCGCGGTTAGGCGGTTATCAGCGCCTGAGCCTGCTCTTGATAGCGGGCGCTGGAGCCGTCTGCTGCCAAGGGCGGGTGAGATAAGTGCATATAAGTAAATGGAATGACCGCTTATCAAGCAAACGTGCGTAGTGTGATGTGGGCAAGGTTCAGCAGAGGGAATTGCTTCAGCGAATGGGCGTTTTTTTAGGTGCTGACGATGGATCTGAAGGTCAGGCTAATACGCAGGCCGCCCCGACTACGAGCGGGAATGCCGTGTTGCAGCAATCGTTGTGAATCTGGCCCCATCAGCAGCAGGCTGCCATGGGTCAGGCGCACGTTGAAGGCTTCTCCTGCTACGCCTTTGACGGGCTTGAAGCGCATATCGCGCGCTTCTCCCAGACTAAGCGACCAGATCACAGGGTTCGGGCCGAGTTCAGGTTCATTGTCGCGATGAAATCCCATCTTGTGCTTGCCGTCCTGATAGCGGTTCAGCAGCACGCTATTCAGCGCTGGCAATGTGTGCCAGCCCTGGCGCTGGGCGACTTCCTGCTGAATTGCCTCCAGCCGTTGACGAAGCGCCAATAGCTGGGGCGTCCAGGGTTCAGGCTCAAAGTGGGTGCCGGAGTAGCGATAAGCGCTGCCAGCATCACCTACCCACACCTGATGGCGAGGTATCGGATGCTGTTTGCCGTAAAGGGTGATGGAGGGCTGCTGCCATGGCAGCTCACGGTCGAATTGCGCCAGCAGTTGGTCGGCGTCTGTGGCGGGTAGCCATTGAGGGAGAAACCACAACGGCCAGGGAGCCAAGGCCGTTTGCGTGGTAAGAGCGCAGGCATCCTGCTGCGGTGTGTTCATCAGGCTGGCAGATCAGAACCAGCCGACAAATGCCGAATCAATGGCATAGATGCCAAGATGGGCGATAGCGAAGCCCAGTAGAGCACCGGCAGCCACGTCAGTGAGATAGTGCAAGCCAAGCACTACCCGTGATGCCATGACGATAACGGCGAAGGGAGCCACAATCGGCAGCAGATGCGGCACGTAGTTATGTGTCAGGGTCAGGAACATCACCGCATGCAGCGTATGGCCGCTGGGAAAGCTGTAGCGATCAAGCGGCGGCATGGTGCAGGGGATGACGTTGTATGAAATATACGGGCGTTCGCGCGCCAGCAGGTTTTTCAGGAAGCGGTATACAAGCCCGCCGAAGGCGGCGCACAGCCCCCAGCCAACCGCCAAAGCCCAATAGCGGGTGCCATAAATCATGGGCAGAGTGACACACAGCGCAATCCAGGCCGGATAGTCACCCAACCAACTGGCCTTGCGCAGAATCCACAGCAAGGGTTTGTATGCGCCGAGGCGGGCTATGCGGTTACAGGCTCGCCACTCAAGCATGTCAAGGCGCTTGAACAAGGGATACATCTTTTCACGCATCCTTCACCTCCTGAGCCTCATGTAAGTAGTGCGTAAATAATACACCAATTTTCTCCCAACTGAGTTCCAGTACTCTCTGGCGAGCACGCTGCCCTTGCAAGCGTACTGCTTCCGGATCAGCGGCGAGCTGTGTCGCTCTTTCGATGAACTCAGCGTTATTGTCGAGCGGGATCGTTACGCCATTGTGACCGTCACTGATCAGTTCACCGGCGGCGGCATAGTGGAAGGCAACGGTTGCCAGACCGCTTGCCATCGCTTCGATCACGACATTGCCGTAGGTCTCTGAACGAGACGGGAAGAGAAACATGTCGGCACTCGCGTAATAGCGCGCCAATTGTTCGTCACGCTTGAAACCGGCAAAGTGCGCCCACGGCAAGCGTTTCTCCATCTCCGCACGCAGCGGGCCATCGCCCACGATCACCGCAATCTGATGAGGGTGAGCTGCTTTCAGCGCTTCCAGCGTACCAATCAGTACTTCAACGTTTTTCTCTACCGCCAGACGGCCTACGTGTAGCGCAACACACTCATCGTCACCGGCGTGCCACTCCTGGCGCAGCGAGGATGAACGGAATTCAGGCGAAAAGCGCGTTGGATCAAGGCCGCGCCCCATCACTTCGACACGTTGAAAGCCGTTATCGTGCATCCGCGTTGCCTGTCTCTGCGTAGGCACCAGGGTAATGGCTGTCTTGTTATGAAAGCGGCGCAAAAAGCTGCGCACAAAAGGCCGTACCATGCGCAGCAGAATGTAATGCTGGCTATAGAAGTCAAAATTGGTATGGAAGCCGCTGACCATCGGAATGCCAAGCTGCCGTGCCGCACGCACTGCCACCATGCCAAGCGGGCCTTCAGTAGCGATGTAAAGCACATCAGGCCGGTGCGCACGCCAGAACTCGCGCAGCGTACCGGGCATAACTCCTCCCATGTGCACGCCATCGTAATCGAAGACCGGCAGGGCGCGAACGTGCAGCTCATGCTCCATGCGTGCGTCGTGACTGCCATCATCCGGGGTCGGGCGCACCAGTTGCAGCGGATAGCCGTGACGATGAAGGTGCTCGACCAGTTGCGACAGCGTATGGGTAACGCCATTGATTTCGGGGTGCCAGGTTTCGCTGACAAAGCACACGTCAAGCACCGCCGCTGGCGTGGTATCTGTCACCGCTGGGCCGGGTGTCTGTCCAGTACCAGTATGAGCAGCCATTACTTTTTCAGCACTCTACGTGGGTCGACGGGTTTGCCTGCGTGACGCACATCGAACAGTAGCTGGCCCGAATAGCTGCCGCTGCTGCCGATGGAACATACCGGCGCGCCCTGGCGTATCTTCTGGCCAACCGACACCTGCAAGGTATCGCACTGCGCATAGACACTCTGCATGTTATTGGCGTGGTGAATAATGACCACGTTGCCGAGCTGACGCATGCTGGCCGCAAATCTGACGGTGCCGGTGTCGGCAGCCTTGACGCGATAGTCAGAAGTGGCACTGAGCAGCATCGGCTCCAGCGTACCGCTGCCATTGACACCGAATTCGCGCACCACTCGGGCATTGGTCAGCGGCCATTGCCAGTTTTTCACTGCGGCAGGAATAGGCGCAGCGGGTGCTGCCCGTGATGCCGCAATCTGACGCTGACGGGCGGCGGAGGCGCCGGTGCCACTGCTGACCCCATGCTGTGGAATCCAGATCAATCGGCCAACGCTCAAATTACTGGCACTGAGGCCCCGGTTGGCACTCTGGATCGAAGAGACCGATGAAGAGAATTGCTGGCTGAGGCCGGCAAGGGTATCGCCCTGGCGAATGCGATAGCGATAGGCACCGCTGCCCGGGGTACGCTCCTCGCTATCAGGCAATCTGATGCGCTGTCCCACTTCCAGACGATCAGGGTGAACGCTGGGGTTCATGCGCGTAAGCCGTAGCGCTGGAATGTTATTGCGGCGCGCGATCGTGCCCATGGTGTCGCCACGTTCAACACTGTACCAGCCACCAGGCCCCTGACCGCCGCCGGACGTTGCACAGGCCCCCAGGGTGAGCAGGGTCACTAATGCAACCGCCGCTGTCAGAGGGCGAACGAGGCGCTGAGTAGCAGTAGTCAAGGCATTACCCGGCAAAGCAGTACGGTAGCGAGGCGAAGCGTAGTTCATGCGGTAACGTCGATCCTTGATGTGGTATGCGCAGTGAGGGCAGTACGCAATATCGTGCTGTTGGTAATGTGGAAGACTAATCAAGCGAGTGTAGTAGCAAAATCGCCACCTGTACGCTGGGCGGCGCATTATTTGGGTTGCCCACCGGCCGGCTTGCCTGCATCCATGCACGAATAACCTGCCTTGACCCATTGATGGCCCTCAGGATAGCCAACAATTGTCGCATAAGCAGAGTTTTCCTTCATTACTGAATCTCGCCACTGGCGGTCGTAGCCAGTGTCTGGAGATATCACAGTAACGGCATGATAGCGCGCAGGCACTCACTCAATCGTCGCGTTTTCCACGCTGGTTATTGTGCTCGCTCACTTCGACAGCGCTACACCGAGTGTCGGGCACAGTGGCCGCTTGTCTGCCGCGACGCGAGAAAACGTTTTTCTAACGCTTGACGGGCCGTTTCTGCAATTTTCGCTGCAATGTGCGGCGGTGCATGCCCAGACTGCGCGCTGCTGCCGAGATATTGCCGTCGTTCTCTTGCAGGACGCGCTGAATATGCTCCCAGGTCAGACGGTTGACGGAAGGAGGGTGGCTGGCGATTTCTGTATCGGGGTCAGGATCGACCTGCAACAGCGAATTCAGTACATCTTCCGCGTCTACTGGCTTGCACAGGTAATTGACAGCGCCCAGCTTGATGGCTTCCACAGCGGTGGAAATGCTTGAGTAACCGGTCAGAATCACTGCCTTGCAGTAGGGGCTGATGCGCAGCAGTTCAGGCAGAAGTTTAAGCCCTGAGCTGCGCTCCAGCTTGAGATCGACCGTGGCGTAGGCAGGAGGATGCCGGTTGGCTAACAGAAGCGCGTCGTCGGCGGTATGGGCGACCTGAACCTCAAAGCCACGCCGCTTGATGGAGCGCTCCAGTACGCGACAGAACAGTTCATCGTCATCGACGATCAGAAAGGTGTTTTCCGGTGCCATTACAGTCATCCTTGTATTGCCAGCCCGTTTACGGTGTAGGTGCACGGCGTGCTGCCGGTGCTTGCTGAAAACTCATACGGTGGAAGAGTAATCGTTCGGTTAGCGTCGTGTGTCGCTCGACTGTTTCACTCACGTGTGAAAGATAACGTCTCCTCGCGTTAGCCAGAAGCAGTTAATCGTAATAGTGGCGTTGCCATTTGTTACGCAGCTGCTCAACGGTGGATGAACTGCCGTGATCCTTCGAACCTGTTCAACGTCTGTTGCGCGTCGGCCCTACTGCGTCAGAAAAAGGCGCTGACCGCACGATGGCCGCCGAGCGAAGTAATGAGTATACGCTTGATGGCACCGCTATAGGGCCGAGTATGCCACCGGCAGTCTCACCTCGGTCAGGGTACCGCCGCCTTCGTGATTATAAAGCCTGACGCTGCCGCCGAAACGATCCAGCGTAGAGTGGGTGAGAAAGAGGCCGATGCCCATCCCTTTCGAATGGGTAGAGATAAAGGTATCCCCCAACTGATCGGCGATCTCCAGCGGCACGCCGGCCCCGTGATCGCGAATATCAAAGATGACTTCCTGATTTTCCCAGTAAAGCTGTATCTCGATATTGCTTGGATCGGCATCGGCAGCGTTGTTGAGCAGATTCATCATGGCCTGCTCAAGCGTGGCATCCACCTCGATCTGCGGGGCGCGCCCCTTGGCGATATCGAGCTGAAACTCCATATCGTGGCGCATTACGGTCCAGCGATTGATGACGCGCTTGAACCACTCACTGACATCAGCCTCTTCCATACTGCCTGCCTGCCGTCGCGCGCTATCGGCAAGGGTGCGTAAATGCGCCTTGCAGGTATCCACCTGCTGCTTTATCAAGCGGATATCTTCCTGCAACTGGGGTTGCCCTTCGGCGTCTTCCAGCATGTCGCTGACAATCACCGAGATGGTCGAGAGCGGCGTTCCCAGCTCGTGCGCCGTGCCGGCCGCTTGACTGGCCACCGCCAGAATCTGTTCGCTTCTGAGTGCCGCTTCGCGTGTGCGTGCGAGGGTACGATCACGCACGCGCAGTGCCAGTGCCATTTTGGAGATAAAGAAGATCACCAGCGCGGTGCTCAGCAGGAAGGTAATGCCCATGCCGATAACGTGCAGATTGAACGGTAGATTGGGAAGCTGGCGGGACAGCTCCGGCACTGGCACGTAGTAAAACATCAGCAGCAGATAGCTGAGAATCGCTACAGCCGCGATCAAAAGAGCGCTGCGCCAACGCAGGGTAGCGGCTGCAATGGTCACTGGCACCAGCAAATAGCTGATAGCGGGATTGGTCGCGCCTCCTGTCAGGGCGAACAGCAGCGTCAACCCCGCGATATCGACCAGCAGGTGCAGCTCATACTCTTGATCGCTGACCGCACTGGGCCTGCCCAGACGCCACCAGGTCAGCAGATTGATAATTCCCATCGCCATGATGCAAGTAATCACCAGCAGCACATTAAGGTGGAACTGCAACACATTGATGCCGAAGGTGATCACCAGCAGAAAGCCTGTCCAGGTGATGCCGCGCATCATGGTCAAGCGCACCAGGTTTTGATTGGGCGTTGAAAGGGCAATGGGCGGAGAGATGTGCGGCATGATGATCTCGACACTGACAAGGGGTTAACACTGGTCACGCAGCGTGGGGAAGGGCGCGAGCGAAGGGAGCAGTGTAGAGACTATTGCATCATGCGGCTATGCAAGAAGGGGTAATGCCAGTGTTCATGGCATCAAGGCGTGGTGTTCAATGTGTGGCGTGAAGAATAAATGGTCACGGTGTTGTAATAAAACAACACTGCCTGAGCGGTCGTCTATCTATGCCCTGTTCCCGCTTTCCATGATCGCGGTGGAGAGACCATCAAAAAAAAGCCGACCTCCAATGAGATCGGCTTTTGAATATTCTGTGGCACTGCCAGGTAGTAGTAACAAGGCTGCGCTGTGCAAGAACGCTTGTGTTATGCGGCCTTGGCCGTTGCAGTACCTTCTCTGGCAGCTTTTTCAGCCGCGCGAAGTTCGCGCATACGCTGATCTTCTTTGAGCATTACTTCGTGAGCGCATCTCATGATAGGCAGCCTCGCGTGGGTGATGTGTGATGATGGGTGTCATATTAGACTAAGGTAGTGCTCTTGTAAATTTGTTACGTACTTTTATTTCGCGGCAAAGTGTCGCGCATTGGCGCGGGTATGTTTGCTGATAGAGAAGGGCTGGACGCATGTGGGAAAATCAGTAGCCTTGGCCGGAAGCCCTCAATGCGAACCGTGCCTGGCTCGTATCCTTGCTGTACAATTTCCGCCATTCCTCGCCCCGGCACTCATGTCGATGGGCTATTTCCGATTTTTTGGCATACGCACGGTACCTACATCATCAATGGCTGATTTAACTCAGGCGCATGAAGCCTCCATACGTCGCACGTTCGCTATCATTTCACACCCTGACGCCGGTAAAACCACGTTGACCGAGAAACTGCTGCTGTTTGGTAATGCCATTCAGGTAGCGGGCGCGGTCAAAAGCAAAAAGGAAGATCGCCACGCCACTTCTGACTGGATGAAGATGGAGCAGGAGCGCGGCATCTCGGTGACCACCTCGGTCATGCAGTTTCCCTACCGCGACCGTATCGTCAATCTGCTTGATACTCCCGGGCACGAGGATTTCTCGGAGGATACCTACCGCACCCTGACCGCGGTCGATTCGGCGCTGATGGTGGTGGATGCCGCCAAGGGTGTTGAGGATCGCACCATCAAGCTGATGGAAGTGTGCCGGCTGCGGGATACGCCGATTCTTACCTTCATCAACAAGATGGATCGTGAAACCCGTGATCCTATCGAAGTGATGGATGAGATCGAGACGGTGCTGTCGATCCAGTGCGCGCCAGTGACCTGGCCGGTGGGAATGGGCAAAGCTTTCAAGGGGGTGTATCACCTGCTTGAAGATCGCGTCTATCTCTACACCCAGGGGCAGGGCAATCGTATTCCTGATGAAAAATTCATCGAAGGGCTTGCCAGCAGTGAGCTGGATGATGTGTTGGGCAGCTATGCAGCAGAAGAGCTGCGCGATGAAATCGAGCTGGTGCGCGGTGCGTCCAACGAGTTTGATCTGGACGCCTATCGGCGTGGCGAGCTGACCCCTGTGTTTTTCGGTACGGCCATGGGCAATTTTGGCGTTCGCGAAATGCTCAACGGCTTTGTCGAATATGCTCCGGCGCCGCAGGTGTATCACACCGATGCGCGTGAAGTGCGGGCAGAGGATGAGCAGTTCAGCGGATTCGTGTTCAAGATTCAGGCCAATATGGACCCGCGCCACCGCGACCGCGTGGCCTTCCTGCGCGTCTGTTCCGGGCGTTACACCCGCAATATGAAGATGCGCCATGTGCGTATCGGCAAGGATGTGAAAATTGCCGACGCGCTCACCTTTATGGCTTCTGACCGCTCCCATGTGGAAGAAGCGTGGCCGGGCGACATTATTGGTCTGCACAACCACGGCACCATTCAGATCGGTGATACCTTCAGCGATGGCGAGGATATGCGCTTCACCGGTATTCCTCACTTTGCGCCGGAGCTGTTCCGCCGCGTGCGTCTCAAGGACCCGCTGAAGACCAAGGCGCTGCACAAGGGGCTACAGCAGCTCTCCGAAGAGGGCGCTACCCAGATGTTCATGCCGCTCAACAATAACGACCTGATTGTCGGTGCCGTCGGCATGTTGCAGTTTGATGTGGTGGCTCACCGCTTGCTCAATGAGTACAAGGTGGAGTGCATTTACGAGCCGGTCAATGTGCACACGGCGCGCTGGTTGCAGGCTGATAGCCGCAAGCTTGACGAATTGAAGCGTAAGTCGAGTGAGAACCTTGCCATCGACGGCGGGGGCTTCCTCACGTATCTGGCACCTACGCGCGTCAATTTGCAATTGATGGAAGAGCGCTGGCCTGACGTTAACTTCCGCGCTACCCGAGAGCATTGACAGGCTATTTGCCACGGCATGCGTCTCGCGATTAGAGGGGGCGAGCGAATGCGTTTGCCGTGGGGTGACTGTGGTTGAAGTGAAGACGCTCTACGTTTTTGGCTGCACAAGGGGAAGTGCGCTGTTTCTTCGCTGAAGGTTAAGATGCGTGGAAATAGTGTGTAAACTTCAGGTATCGGTGTTTCCCGTTCCTGGATAGGGAAAGGAGCGGGGTTCACAGCGACATACCGTTTTTCCAGTGTTTTCGGGTCAAATGAACGGCATCCCGGCATGAGAAAAACGGGTGAAAATCCCCGGTAACAACTAAAACGAAAGAGTGTCTTCCACATCACCTTGAGGAGCAGCCATGAAAGGTTTTTTGAAAGATTTCCGCGAGTTTGCGGTCAAGGGCAACGTCATCGACATGGCGATTGGTATCGTGATCGGTGCCGCCTTCACAGCCATCGTCAATAATCTGGTCAAGAACATTCTGACCCCCTTTATTGGGCTGTTGACCGGCGGTATCGACTTCACCAACCTCTTCATTACCCTGAAAGAGGGCGCGACAGCAGGCCCCTACCCGACCCTGGAAGCTGCTCAGCAGGCGGGCGCGGTGACCATTAACCTGGGGCTTTTCATCAACTCGGTCATCTCCTTTGTGATCGTGGCATTTGTCTGCTTCCTGCTGGTGCGCGGTATTGCCAAGCTGCACCGTGAGAAAGCTGCGGAAGTCGCCGCTGCCGAACCAACCACCAAGGTGTGCGGCTATTGCTTTACCGATGTGCCGATCAAAGCGACTCGCTGCCCGCACTGCACTTCCGAGCTTGGCACGGCCTAGTTTCCGCTACTATTCAGGCGAGTACCTCACTCGCTGATAAGCGCGCAGTAACCAACAACGCCGCAGGGATTCATCTCTCTGCGGCTTTTATATGGATGAAGCAAAAGTGGAAGGAAGCGCTGATGTTGCCCTGTCGCTGACAATCATGGGGAGCAGCGTCACTGGCATGTGGTGCATTGCGCCTGCCAATGGTGGGTGTGTAAAAGGTTCTGATAGGCTGGCAGCCTGATGGATCATTTGCCTGGCGCGTTAGGAGCTGCACATGTTGATTGATGCACACTGCCACCTTACTGCCTTTGCCGATACCAGCGCGGTGTTGGCCGAATCGCGGGCAGCGGGCGTTTCGGCATTTGTGTCGGCGGCTACTGACAGGGCCAGTTGGAAACCGCTTGTGACGCTGAGGAATCAGGCTCCGAACGTCGCTATCGCCCTTGGCTTGCATCCATTGTTCGAGCATCGCCTGATCGGGGCTGATCACGATCTCGATGCGTTGGAAGCGCTGTTGGATTCGACTCCTTCACCCATGGTTGCGGTGGGGGAATGTGGGGTAGACAAGCGTTTTGAAAGCGATGCCCAGTGGCGGTTGTTTGATGCCCAGCTAGGGTTGGCCGAGCAGTATGGGGTGCCGATAGTGGTGCACTGCGTCCAGCTTAACGATCAGGTAGCCAAGCTGCTGCGCGCCCATCCTCGGCTGGTGGGCGGGCTGATTCATGGCTTCAGCGGCAGCCCCGTGCAGGCGCAGCGGTTCATTGATCAAGGCTACGTAATAGGCATTGGCGGTGCTGTTACCTTCGAGCGCGCCCAAAAGCTGAAGCGGGTGGTCAAGGCACTGCCCGAACACGGTTTCGTGCTGGAAACTGACGCTCCCGATATGCTGCCCGCCTCCCTGCGCGGGCGCGCCGAATATAATGTGCCCGCGAATCTGCGTATCGTAGCTAAAGAGGTGGCCGCGTTGCGCCAGATAACGCTGGAGCAACTGGGCGAATGCACAACTGCCAATGTGCGGCGTGTGTTTGGTGACTGGTAGGAAGAAGTCTCGCCACAGGGCTGGCGAGACATGCAGGGAAGGCTACTGTTCGTCGAGCGCCGCCACTCTGGTTTCGGGGTCGAGACGCTCGATGGCATAGGGCAGCGGTTGCTCGCTCAACAGAACATCTCCGACGTACAGCTCACGAGGCTCCTCGCTTAACGAAACCACTGCCAGCAGTTCGGTAATGCCCTGATAGTGTTGAGCCGCGACCACGCTACCTACCGAGCGCTGCCGAGCGTTATCCATCACGGCGGCATCGCGCTCAATGGCATCGCTGGCGGCACTGAAGCGCGCCAGACGCTTCTTGACCTGCCCACGATAGTGAGCGCGTGCGACCACTTCCTGCCCGGTATAACAGCCCTTTTTGAAGCTGATACCGCCCAGCGCCTCCCAGTTGATCATTTGCGGAAGCCAGGCATCGGATTGGCTGGCACCGATCCACACGAAGCCTGCGCGAATATCCTCAAACCACCAGTGGGCCTGAGCGCCATCGGTTTCAATCGGCGTTTCACTGATGATCAGCCAGCGCTGCGTGCCTAATGCTGCCAGCGCAATGCGGTGCTGCTCGGCTGTCATGGCGCCCGCCATTTCAGGCAGCTCCGTCATTCCCAGAGTGGTTTGCAACGCTTTTTGATCACCGCTGGCGCCTGCAATGTACAGATCGTTGCGCAGGCTCAGGGTGGCCTTGAAAAACACGCCGTACTTGGTCAGGTGGGCCTTGAGGGTTTCCGCGATACTGGCGTCGCACAGCAGCCAATAGCGCTCCGGCTCAGGCCGAATCAGTTGCACGTTCGCGATAACGCGGCCTTTCGGCGTGCAAAATACCCCCAGCGGAGCATAGTGCCCATTGGCGTGGGCAAGATTGGCACTGACCTGACCCTGCAAAAAGCGCTCGGCATCCTTGCCGGCGACTTCGACAATGCTTAAACCTGACAGCAAAGCGACTTCGTTCGCGTTAGAGATAGCGGTGGTATCGCTCATCGCGCTACGCACTCCTTGAAAGAAATAGTAGAAACATTGCGTCACACTATCAGGGCGCGGGCGGCCTATTTCAATCGCTCTGGAAGGAGAGGGGCGCTAAAATGGGCGGGTGCCTGCGGTGCGGGCGGTAACATTTTTGGCAAAGAGGACAATGGCATGGCGACAACGCTGACACTGGAAGGGCTGACCTCAGTAGCAGACGTGAACAAGGTAACGGCGGCGCTGATCGAACAGGATGGCGTTGATAACGTGGAAGTTGGGCGCGAGTGGGCGCAGGTAGAAGGGCAGGCGCGTCGCGATGCTCTGATAAAGGCAGTCCACAAGGCCGGTTTCAAGGCAAAGTAGTAAAGGCAGCCACCGACGGGTTGTAATTGGTCGTTTCGGCCTATATGTAGTGAGTCCTTCCCTATATTTGGTGCTTTTGGGTGCGGCATCCGCTTTGGCGGTGGGTGCCGCACATAAGTGACAGCACGCAAGTCTATCCCGTTTCGATTAGGAGAGAGCGATGAACAAGCCTTTCAGCATCCAGTCGCGTTACCAACCGGCCGGTGATCAGCCTGCGGCAATCGACGCTCTCGTCAATGGCATCGAAGCGGGGCTGGCGCACCAAACGCTTTTGGGGGTTACCGGTTCGGGCAAAACCTTCACCATGGCTAACGTGGTGGAGCGCTTGCAGCGTCCGACCATCGTGCTGGCGCCCAACAAAACGCTGGCCGCTCAGCTCTATGGCGAGTTCAAGTCGTTTTTCCCCGACAATGCGGTGGAATATTTCGTCTCCTACTACGACTACTATCAGCCGGAAGCCTATGTGCCGTCGTCGGATACCTTTATCGAAAAGGACGCTTCCATCAATGACCATATCGAGCAGATGCGGCTATCGGCCACCAAGGCGCTGCTGGAGCGTCGTGATGCGCTGATCGTGGTGTCGGTATCGGCCATTTATGGTCTGGGCGACCCTGACCAATATAAGCAGATGCGCCTGCACTTCAACCGTGGCGAGCAGATTGATCAGCGCACCTTCCTGCGCCGTCTGGCGGAGCTGCAATACACCCGCAACGATATGGATTTCAGCCGCGGTACCTACCGGGTACGCGGTGATGTGATCGACATCTTCCCCGCCGATGCCGAGGATGAAGCGGTGCGTGTCGAGCTGTTTGACGATGAGATCGACACCATTAGCCTGTTCGATCCGCTCACGGGCGAGGTTCGCAGCAAGGTGCCGCGCATGACGGTCTACCCGAAATCCCACTACGTGACGCCGCGCGAGACCATTCTTGGTGCCATTGATCACATCAAGGACGAATTGAAGGAGCGCCTCGAACAGCTGCGTGACAGCAATAAGCTGGTAGAAGCGCAGCGCCTTGAACAGCGTTCGCTCTACGATATCGAAATGATGCTGGAGCTGGGGTACTGCAACGGTATCGAAAACTACTCACGCTATCTGTCGGGGCGTCAGCCCGGTGAGGCGCCGCCTACCTTCTTCGATTATCTGCCCAATGATGCGCTGCTGTTTATTGATGAATCCCACGTCAGCGTGCCGCAGGTGGGGGGCATGTATCGCGGCGACCGCTCGCGCAAGGAGACGCTGGTGGAATATGGCTTCCGCCTGCCTTCCGCGCTGGATAACCGACCGATGAAGTTCGAGGAGTGGGAGGGCATTATTCCGCAGACCATCTTTGTCTCTGCAACGCCCGGTACCTATGAAGAGGAGCACGCGGGGCAGGTGGTCGAGCAGGTGGTAAGGCCCACCGGATTGCTTGACCCTGAAGTGGAGGTGCGTCCAGCCACGACCCAGGTCGATGATCTGCTCTCCGAGGCGCGTGCGCGCATTGAAGTCGGCGAGCGCGTGCTGGTGACCACGCTAACCAAGCGCATGGCCGAAGATCTCACCGAATATCTCGACGAGCACGATATTCGTGTCCGCTATCTGCACTCCGATATAGATACCGTTGAGCGCGTGGAGATTATCCGTGATCTGCGCCTCGGTAAATTTGACGTGCTGGTCGGGATTAACCTGCTGCGTGAAGGTCTGGATATTCCTGAAGTGTCGCTGGTCGCGATCCTTGATGCCGACAAGGAAGGTTTCCTGCGTGCGACTCGCTCGCTGATTCAGACCATCGGGCGTGCGGCGCGTAATGCTCACGGCAAGGCGATTCTTTACGGTGATCGCATCACTGACTCGATGCGGAGAGCGATGGATGAAACCGAGCGGCGTCGCGCCAAACAGATCGCCTTCAATGAAGAGCATGGCATCGTGCCTAAAACGGTGCACAAAAGTGTTGCGGATATCATGGAAGGAGCACGCGCACCCGGTACTCGAAGAGGCAAGAAACGCGGCGACAGCTCCAGCGCGGCAAGTGCCGAGCAGCAGCCGCTTGAAGCGATGTCACAGCAGCAGTTGGAGCGTGAGCGTAGTCGTCTTGAGGATGAAATGCGCAAGGCAGCCCAGCAGCTGGAGTTCGAACAGGCGGCCCAGCTTCGTGATCGCCTGCATCAGCTTAACGAGCGCATGCTCGCTGAAGGCGTTGCGCCCTGATGCCGGAAGGCCCCGAAATTCGGCGTCTTGCGGATCGTCTGGACAAGGTGCTGGCGAATTATCCGCTGGAGCGTGTGTGGTGCGCCTTTGAGGGCATTCAACGACGCGCTGCCCATCTGCAAGGACGGCGCATTCTGCGAATAGAGAGCCGTGGCAAGGCGCTGTTGACGCACTTTGATGAAGGCTCGGTGATCTATAGCCATAACCAGCTATACGGTGTGTGGCGCGTGGTGGCCCACGGTGCTGAAGTTATCGGCAAGCGCTCGCCGCGTCTGCTGCTGGCGACCCAGCGGCACGATGCCTGGCTGTTGAGTGCTTCGGATATTGAGCTGCTGGATGAGCGTGAGCTTTGCCAGCACCGCTTTATTGCAGCGCTTGGCCCCGATCCGCTCGCAGCCGACACCGATGCGGATCGTCTACTGGCGCATATGACCCAGCCGTGTTTTGCCTCGCGCCAGTTCGGCCCGCTGCTGCTGGAGCAGCGCTTTATCGCTGGTGTGGGCAACTATCTGCGCTCAGAGATCCTGTTTTTTGCCGGCTTGTTGCCCACTCATCGCATCAAGGAGCTTGTGCCGCAGCAGCAGCGTCAGTTGGCGGAGATTATCCTTACCGTCTGTCGGCGCGCCTATCGCCATGCCGGTGTCACCAATACTCAGGCGTGGCGTGAGCCGATGATCGCAGCAGGGCAGCCACGGCAACGCTGGCGTCATGCGGTCTTCAATCGTGCCGGTGAGCCGTGCCACGCCTGCGGCTCGCTCATTCAGCGCTGTAATGTCGCCACGCGGCGGCTGTACTACTGCCCGGCCTGCCAACGCTGACGAAGGGCATCGTCTTGTAAGTCGAGATCGGGAAAAAAGAGGGGTGTCGTTGGGCGGCGTTGAGCGATGGTAGCGTCGAAAGCATCCTGCCAAGGGCTATTCTCATACTCGGCGGTGAGAAAAATGTTTCCGGCCCGCGTTCGCCGCAATACGGAGCTGCGGCGAAGAATACCATCCTGTCCAGCGAATCAGGGTGATTCCATTCACCAGCTCGGTTATCCTCTAGCAATCTTTATTCGGCTGCTGTCAGTGCAGCGTGATTTACGGCGGCTGGAAGTGCATGACGGCGATTATCGGTGGGTTATTCATCCTTGTAGTGCATGTGCTGGGCGTTGCCTCAGCCATGCGTGCGCTTATGTCGAGCCGCACGTCTCAAGGCGCAATCGCGTGGATTATCTCGCTGATTACCTTCCCCTATATTGCACTTCCCGCGTTCTGGATTCTCGGACGGCCGCGCTTTTACGGTTACGTTAGCGCGCGTGAAGAGCGTGAGAATGAGCTGCGCGACGCACTTGAGGGGGTGGCCGAGCGCTTTACGCCGTTCCTGCCGCACCTGCATACCCACAATGGTCGGGTGAGAGCTGTAGAGCGTCTTGCCATGATGCCACTCACCAGCGGTAATCAGGTTGAACTGCTGATAGATGGCACCCCCGCCTTTGAGAGCATGTTTCAGGGCCTGGAAAATGCTCGGGAATATGTGCTGATTCAGTTTTTCATTATTCGCCATGATCGCCTCGGGCTAGCGCTACAGCAGCAAATGAAAGCCTGCGCCGAACGAGGGGTGCGGGTCTGTTTTATCTACGATGAGATTGGCAGCCACCAGATGCCGGAGCGCTTTTTCACCGAGCTGCGTTCGGCGGGCGTTGAAGTAACGCCATTTGGTTCGTCGCGAGGTTGGCGGCATCGCTTTCAGGTCAATTTCCGCAATCATCGCAAGCTGATGGTGGTCGATGGCCGTCAGGGCTGGGTAGGTGGTCTTAATGTAGGCGTTGAGTACCTGGGCGAAAAGCGTCGTGTTGGTGCGTGGCGCGATACCCATATGTCACTGCTTGGCCCTTCGGTACTGGGGTTGCAGGCAGCATTCTGGGAGGACTGGTACTGGGCCACCGGTGATGTTCTGCCGCTTGAATGGCAGCCGCAGGCCGCGCCGCAAAGCGATCAGCATGTGATTATTGTGCCTTCCGGGCCGGCGGATCGCATTGATACCGCGGGCCTGATGGTGCAGAACGCCATTCATACGGCCAAGCACCGTATCTGGATTACCAGCCCCTATTTCGTGCCGGATCAGAGCGTGCAGGATGCGCTTAAGCTGGCAGCGCTGCGTGGGGTTGAGGTGCGTATCATGATTCCTGAGCGCCCCGATCATCTGCTGGTCTATCTTTCAGCGTTCTCCTTTCTTGGTGACATGATTCGTGCAGGCGTGGGCATTTACCGCTATCAGCCGGGCTTTTTGCACCAGAAGGTGATGCTGATTGATGACCACACCGGTGCGGTCGGGACGGTCAACCTGGATAATCGTTCCTTCCGACTCAACTTCGAGATTACCGGTTATGTGATTGATCACCATTTTGCCGCTGAAGTAGAAGCGATGCTCAGCGAGGATTTTGCCAATAGTCGCCGCGTGGATATCAGTGAAATCTCGGAGCGCCCCATCTGGCGCAAGCTGATGTCGCGCGCGGCCTATTTGCTGGCGCCGGTACAGTAACGAATATAGCGGTGAAGAGAGGATCAGCTTGCCCCTGAGGCTTGTCGATGTTCGTGGAGCTTGCCGTAGCTGGCTTCAGCCAGTAGGGTGCGTCAGCCGCTGGTTCATAAACGGTTTAAGCCAGGTACGCCACCCTTTCCCGGTGCATGCGACCCACCCGAGCGGCAGTCAATAACAATAGTGAATGGCGGGAATGTGTCATTGTTACGCTTATTGTTGGCAGCGATACCATTTTTCAAGAAGCAGCGGTAAGCGAGTGAACAGATGAATTTGGAAACCAAGTGGCTGGAAGATCTAGTGGCACTCGCTGCTGCGCGCAGTTTCTCTGCGGCGGCGCGCAAGCGCTATGTCACTCAGCCCGCTTTCAGTCGCCGTATTCGCTCGCTGGAGCAGGCGGTGGGGGCCAGGCTGGTGGATCGCTCGACAACGCCCGTTAGCCTGACCGCCGAAGGCCAGCTGTTCTTGATTACGGCGCGCAATCTGGTCGGGCAGCTCAATGAGTGTATCCACCACTTGCATGGCCTTGAAAGTGCCAATGAAAAGCTGGATGTTGCCGCGGCGCACTCATTGGCGCTTGCGTTCTATCCGAAGTGGATTTCGCGCTTGCAGAAGGGGGTGGGCGAGCTGCCGACCCGCCTGCTGGCGATGAATGTAGGTGACGCCACGCGCCTGCTGCGTGAGGGCAATTGCGACCTGATGCTGGCGTATTACGATCCTGACGCCAATATGCAGCTTGATAGCGAGGTCTTTCCTTCCTTTTCGATCGGGCATGCGCGGATGATTCCCGTCTCAGCTCCCAGCGAAGAAGGAGCGCCGCTGTTCAGTCTGGAAGGCGATAAAACCGACGTGCCCTATCTTGCCTATACCAGCGACGCACTGTTGGGCCGCAGTGTTGCCACCATGCTCAAGAACAACCCCTTGCGCCGTCGGTTGCGTATTGTCTATGAGACCGCGATGGCGGAAGGGCTAAAGGCGATGGCGATACAGGGCAGTGGGGTTGCCTGGATACCCGATTTCAGCGCCCGCGATGATCTACAGGCGGGGCGTTTGGTGCGCGCAGGCGGCGATCAGTGGGATATTCCGCTGGAAGTGCGCCTCTATCGCTGCTCCCTGGTACACAAACCGGGGGTAGAGCAGCTTTGGCGTCGTTTGCAAAAGCTGCCCAGGGATATGCTGAAAGCCTGATCTCGGTGGGTAGAGTGCAAAAAACCGTGATCCCCAAGTATCGGAGATCACGGTTTTTTAGTGGGGCGAGATTGGTCGCTTTCCTGTGCGGTTTAACTCACCAGCACGCTCTCCATCCAGTCAACGGCAGCCTTGCCATCCACATCAACGCAAACATCAACCAACCCGCCTTGCTGCCAGCGTTGGTCAGGGGTGGGGCGATCCTCAGCGGCAAAGATGGTCTGGCCCTCTGCCGGCCCTTCGGTGACTACGCTCAGATAGCCTCGTTGGGTCTTGAACAGATCAGGGCGGCGTAGCCAGGTAACGGCGACGCTATCGTGAGGGCAGCAGCCATCAAGCTGAATGGCGTTGCGATAAAACTCAGCGTAGAAGTCGTAGCTGTGCTGCAACAGGGGGCCAAGCTTGCCCTGGCGGGCAGCAATGCGCTTCATGCGCTCGGGTTCGATCACGGTCTTCAGGGTAACATCCAGCCCTACCATGGTGAGCGGCCAGCCCGCCGTCAGCACTCGTGCTGCCGCGTGAGGGTCCGAGAATATATTGGCTTCGGCCACTGGTGTGACATTGCCGCCCTTGGCGACCGAGCCACCCATGATAACCACCTGTTTCACGCGATCCTTCACGCTGGGGTCGAGCTGTAGTGCGGTCGCCAGATTGCCCAGCGGCCCTACGGCGACCAGAGTGATTTCCCCTGGCCGTTTGCGGGTTTCGTCGATAATGAATTCAGCCGCTGTCTTGTCGACGGCGCGGCCAGTCACCTCAGGCAGCTCCTGGTTGCCCAGGCCATCGGCGCCGTGAATCCAGTCGGGTACTGGGAAGGGCTTCTTCAAAAGCGGGGCGGCAGCGCCCTGTGCGACGGGAATATCGTGTCCCGCCAGTTCGCTGAGCAGCAGCGCATTGCGCGTCGCGGTGTCGATATGCACGTTACCGAACGTCGTCGTCAGGCCGACCACCTCAATCTCGGGATCAGCCATGATAATCGCAATTGCTTGCGCATCATCAACGCCCGGGTCGGTATCAAAAATAATCGGTATAGACATGATGGCTCCCATATAAAGACCGCTTCATTATTGAAGCGGCTGGTCTCTTGTTGGCGGTAGTGATTGTTCTCAAGGGTAACCCAGTGGCCTACTGGTTGTGCTGCTCATGAAAACGATCAACGTCGTTGTATTTGGGAATACTGCTTGAAGCACCTTCCTTCTGCACACATAGCGCTGATGCTGCTCGGGCGCGGGTCAACGCGGCGGCGGCATCCAGCCCTGCTTCGCGGGCAGCCAGATAGTAGCCGACAAAGGTGTCACCGGCACCCGTGGTATCCCGGGCATTTACCTTGAAGATAGCTTGTTCGATATGGCAGTTGCCGTGACCATAGAGCACGCCGTCGCTGCCCAGGGTGAGGATGATTTCAGGTTCGGGGAAGCGCGCCATCAGCGCTGCCAGCAAGGCGTCGTTCGTGTCGGCGTCAGGCGTTGCGTTGAGGGCGCTCAGCAGAGCCACCGCCTCGCCACGGTTAACGCACAGTACAGACAAGCGATTGAGCGGCAGCGCCGCAATGGCATCATTCATGGGAGCTGGGTTCAGGGCGACCTTGAGGCCCTTGTCCAGCGCCTTGTCGAGCAGAGCGGAGAGATCGCCGCATTCATTCTGGGCCAGCAGCCAATCTCCCGCCTTCGCACTGCCCAGTGCCTCATCAATCACCCGCGAGGGGACAGCATGGTTGGCACCGGGATAGAGCACGATGCAGTTCTCGGCGTTATTATCGACCTGAATAAAGGTATGCCCACTGGCAACGTCATCCAGCAGGGCCAGATGGTCTGTGTTGACGCCGGATGCTTCAAGCAGTTCGCCTATCCAGCTATCGCCTTGTGCAATGGCACCGATGTGACTGACCTCTGCGCCAGCGCGGGCAATGGCGAGGCTCTGATTCGATCCCTTGCCGCCCAGAATCTGTGAATAGGAGAGGCTGGCGAGGGTTTCGCCCGGCGCTACCAAATGGGGCACACGGTACACGTTGTCGATATTGATCGAGCCGAAATTGTAAATCATCTTGCACAGTGCCCCTTCAGGAAATTACTGCGAAGAGTACCACGGCGACGCCGCTCTTCGGTATGTCACCGAACGATTAGTTAGCGTACTGATTGCCTCTTTCCGCCCGACTATCTGCCCAACGGCATTTGGCTCTTGGCATTATCGGGCGAGGCGGGCACGGAAGCGTTGCACTTAACAAAAACCGCTCGATGCGTCAGCAGTCGAGCGGTGTTCATGAGGAATGGCGCGGAGCAGCAGGTTAGCGGGATATCCAGCCACGCCGAATCAGCGCGGCAAACAGACGCCGGTGCACACCGCGCGCGAGCCGGTAGAGCGGCTTGATATAAAGCGGTTTGGTCAGGCGTGCCACGCTGGCACCAAACAGCGCCACCAGCATGCCGCCCATCATGTCGATAGGGAAATGCACGCCCAGATAGATGCGTGACCAGCCTACCGCGAGGGCAATGGCAAACATGAGCGCCCCCATGATGCGGGTTTCACGCGCCATCAAGAGACTGAGCGCGACGGTCATGGAGATGGTCATGTGGTCGCTGGGGAAGGAGGCGTCGGGGGAGTGATGCAGGAAGGTGTAGCCTACCGGCATCACGAAGGGGCGCGGGTGAAACCACAGCAGCCCGATCACACCGTTGATGGCGAGCGCTACGCCGCATCCCATCAGCGCAGCGAGCATCAAGCGGTGACGCTCCTCGTCGCGGCGCAGCCAGCCAATCACCATCACCAGCGGCACCAGAAAAATCGCATATACCGCCAGCATATTGGCGAGTCCCAGCAGCCACTGAGGGCTTTGGGGTGTCGCATTCATCATTGAAAAGAGGTAGAGGTTAAGCGCTTCCATTCGCAGCCCGCCGTCCGTCACATTGTGGATGATGTATAAGTGACACCAAAAGTGATCAGTTTACTTCATCAAGACGATTAAAATTACCAACACAAGGTAGCAGCAGGCGCTTTTGTCGCATCAACCACTGACCGTTGCATGACGTAGCAGTCATCACAGCGACAGTACCATCGAGGCGATGGAGAAATAGATCAGTACACCACAGCAGTCGCACAGGGTGGAGACGAGCGGGGCGCTGGCTGTCGCGGGATCGACCTTGAGGCGGTCAAGCAGGAAGGGCAGCGACATGCCCAAAAGGCTTCCGCACACCACGATCACCACCATGCTGATGGCGACCACTTCAGAGACGCCGAAGCCGCCGCGGAACGCGCTGATCGGGGAGATGGCGATCGCCATGGTGATACCCAGAAATGCAGAGACCAGCACTTCGCGGCTCAGCAGACGCGTCCAGTCGCGAATATTGACCTCACCTGTGCCCAGCCCTCGCACCATCAGAGTGGCCGCCTGGGAACCGGCATTGCCGCCACTGCCGATCAATAGCGGCAGGAAGAACACCAGCGCCACATGGGCGGAGATGGTGTCTTCGAAGTGCGCAATGCCCGCGCCTGAGAAGAGGTTGCCGAAGACCAGCAGTACCAACCAGAACACGCGGCTTCGGTAGAGATGGAACAGGCTGGAACGCCCGATGCCACGCACCAGCGAGCCAACACTCCCGGACTTGTGGAAGTCATCGGTGGTTTCGCGCTCGACAACATCCATCGCATCGTCATAGGTCACAATGCCCACCAGAACACGGTCCTGGTTGACCACTGGCAATGCCAGCAGGTCATAGCGGGAGATCGCCTTGGCGACATCTTCCTGCGGGGTATCGACGCCCATCGAGATCACATCAGAGATCATCACCGATTCAAGGGAAGCCTGCGGATCTGCCAGAATCAGCTGACGCAGCGACATGGTGCCGGTCAGGTGCAGGGCATCGTCAAGGAAATAGATCTGATAGATGGTTTCAGCGTCCGGGGCGGTCTGACGTACCCGGGAGAGGGCTTCCGATACGGTCAGGTGCTGCGGCACCGCCACATAATCGGTGGTCATCAACGCGCCCGCAGTGCCTTCATCATAGCTGGCGAGGTGGCGAATTTCTGCACGCTCACTGCTGGCGACGCGACGCAAAATGGCTTCACGGCGTACCGGCGGGAAGAAGTTCAGCACGTCGGCGATATCGTCGGGTTCCATCTGGGTAAACAGCTGCGCAAGCTGGGCATCATCCAGCTCTATCGCGATATCACGCTGATAGCCTTCCGGCAGGTAGGAAAAGACGCGGCCCCGGCGTTCCAGCGGTAGCCGTTCAAGTACGCGCAGCGCGGTATCATCATCTTCATGGGAGATGACCTCCGCGATATCAGCGCTGCGTGCTTCGCTGAACAAGGCGTCAAGGCGTGCGTCATCGCCATCTTCGATGGCCTCGCGCACGTCCGGGAGGAGGTCTTTAAAATTCATTATAAGTGTTCTCCTGCACGCTATCACTGCGCACAGGCACTCTGACACGAGGGGGATCGTTGCGATCAACCCGCTCGCGGGGCGGAGTGGCTACGGCGTGGTAGCGAGGTGTATGTGGGAGCAGCAAATGACCGCGAAGTCGGGGCTACGCCTGTGAGGATCCATTGAGAAAAGTCTCTTGTTTCACCCGTAGAAAAGGCGGTCGAACATTAGTCGTATAGACCTGCGACGTCAACACAATTATGTGCTGCCGAGGGCGTCGCAGGCATCGTCATGATCGGGCCGCGAAGTCAGGGGGCACCGGCGTTGCTCGCTGCTTGCTATGCGCTCAGGAAGACGGTTATTCGCACCCGTCCAAGTGTATTTTAATATTCTCTGAAGTCAGTTCGATGACGCGCTGCCGGGCTTCCTGTGTGCCCCATGCCATGTGGGGCGTTACCAGCAGGTTCAGGTCTTCGTTGAGTGCTTCGAGCAGCGGGTGGCCGCCACGCGGAGGTTCTTCAGGCAGTACATCAACGGCAAGCCCGCCGAGATGACCACTGCGCAGGGCGGCAAGGGCGTCGGTTTCGTTGATGACGCCGCCACGGGCGCAGTTGACGAGCAGCGCGCCAGGCTTCAATAGCGTCAGGTTGTCGGCGTTGATTAACCCACGGGTCGCTTCGGTTAACGGGCAGTGCAGGCTCAGCACGTCGGTGTCGGGCAATACGTCCTGTAATGGCGGTCGCGTGTCATCGTTGTTACCAGGCCGTGCGGTAAAGACCACTTGCATATCAAATGCCTCCGCCAGCTTTGCCACTGCTCGGCCAAGCTCGCCGCTGCCCACAATCGTGAGCTGTTTGCCAGCCAATTGCGTCATGGGGTGAAGGAAGGCAAAAATGGTGGCGCTGCGCTGCCATGCACCGGCAGCCATCTCGCGGTCTACCTGCTTGAGGCGATTGGCAAGCGCAATAATCAGTCCGAAGGTGTGCTGCGAAATGCTGGGGGTGCCATAAGCCGTGACATTCCTGACCGGGATGCCCGCTGCTTCAGCCGCTTGCATGTCGATGTTGTTGGTGCCCGTTGCCAGTACGCAAATCAGTGACAGGGCGGGCGCTTCCTTTATGACCTCGGCGCTGATGGGTACCTTGTTGGTGATAACAATTTCGGCACCGGCGATGCGCTCCTTCACCTGTTCCGCTGAAGTGGCGGACCATTGAACAAGTTCGACGCCACACTCTTTGAGTGGGTCGAGGCTGATGTCTGCGCCCATGGTATCGAGATCAAGAATCACCGCTCTCATTGCTGCTTCCTCTTGTTTAGGCTTGCCCGTCACTAGTGGCAACACGCTATAATGCGCGGCTGGAGCGATGCAACTGCTTTTATCGCTGGCGGTGCCATGGGGGAATTCACGGCAACCAACGGGTATCGGTGCGCTCGCTGCTGATGGGGTTTCAGTGCTCGCTCTCACTCGCGTCTGCGTCATCGCTTGTAGCGCATTAGCGTTCGCGATGGGGCGGCGCGGTGTTATGCAACCGCCCGGCGATAATGCGGAGGCCTTGCAGAGATGGAATTTCGACAAAACGCCCTTATATAAGCGGCTGGCCATGGGGTGCCTACTCCATATGCCGAGCCGTGGAATCGCTGGATGGCTGCACGCAGCGATCGTTAATCAGTGTTCAGGTACAAGATCATGCCTATATACGAATATGAATGCCGCGATTGCGGTCATCATGTAGAAAAATTGCAGCGCATGAATGCTGCTCCCTTAACGGAATGCCCAGGGTGCCACCACTCTGCATTGCAGCGCATGGTGTCGGCCCCCGGTTTTCGTCTGGCCGGCAGCGGCTGGTATGAGACCGATTTTAAAACCTCGGGCAAGCATAATCTGGCCAGCGACAGCGGCGCCTCTGCAACTGGCAAAGGCAGCGACTAACGCCTTTGCCGGTCACGCATAACGCCGGTGCCAATAGATGGCATCGGCCTGTTTTATATATCGTCCTGCGCTATAGCACGCCTTTTGTTATACCGCTACAACGTGAGCAGGCGCCGCCGCCGGACGATACGCGGGGTAGGTTCAAGTCCCTCCTGCGCGGTCATATCTGGTAATATCTACAAAACGTACAAGAGGCGGAGAGCCTCGATTAATGTCTCGGTAATAGGAAATAACATGCGCAGCCACTATTGCGGCCAGTTGAACGAAGGTCTGGTCGACCAGCACGTGACCCTGTGTGGGTGGGTCCATCGTCGTCGTGACCACGGCGGCGTCATCTTCCTTGATCTACGGGATCGTGACGGTGTGGCGCAGGTAGTCGTTGATCCTGACACCCCCGACGCATTTGCCAATGCTGACCGCGCGCGCAGTGAATATGTGCTGAAAATTGAAGGTCGGGTGCGGATGCGTCCCGAGGGCACACAAAACCCTGACAAGCCGACCGGTATGGTAGAAGTGCTGGCCAAGCAGGTAGAAGTGCTCAACACCGCCCAGACACCGCCGTTCCCCCTGGATGAACACATCAAGGTGGGCGAGGATGTGCGTCTGAAGTATCGCTATATTGATCTGCGTCGTCCTGAAATGATCGAACGCCTGCGGCTGCGTTCTCGCGCCACTCACAGCGTGCGCGCGTTCCTTGAAGACAACGGCTTCCTGGACATCGAAACGCCTACCCTGACGCGTGCGACTCCTGAAGGCGCACGTGACTATCTGGTGCCGAGCCGCGTTTATCCCGGCAGCTTCTATGCACTGCCGCAGTCACCGCAGCTATTCAAGCAGCTACTGATGGTGGGCGGTATTGATCGCTACTACCAGATCGTCAAGTGCTTCCGTGATGAAGACCTGCGTGCAGATCGCCAGCCGGAATTTACCCAGATCGACATCGAGGCGTCCTTTATCGACGAAACTCACATCATGTCGATTACCGAGCAGATGACGCGCACGCTGTTCAAGGACGTGATCGGCGTGGAGCTTCCCGACTTCCCGCACATGCCCTACTCGGAAGCGATGTCACGCTATGGCTCCGACAAGCCTGACCTGCGTATTCCGCTTGAGCTGGTCGATGTCTCCGATTTGATGACCAACGTTGACTTCAAGGTGTTCTCGGCACCGGCCAACGCTGACAACGGTCGTGTAGCGGCGCTGAAAGTGAGCGGTGGAGCCAGCCTGTCACGTAAGCAGATCGACGACTATACCCGCTTCGTCAGTGTTTACGGCGCCAAGGGGCTGGCCTGGATCAAGGTCAACGAACGTGCCAAGGGGCTCGACGGGCTGCAATCACCGATCGTCAAGTTCATGGATGGCATCATTGAAGAGCTGCTTGATCGCGTTGACGCCAAGGATGGTGACATCATCTTCTTTGGTGCCGACAAGACCAGCGTCGTCAACGATGCACTGGGTGCGCTGCGCTCCAAACTGGGTGAAGACCTTGATCTTTACACCTGTGAATGGGCGCCGCTGTGGGTGGTTGACTTCCCGATGTTTGAAGTGGATGACGCTGGCAAGCTTTCTGCCATTCACCACCCCTTCACCGCGCCTTCCGGCAGCGTTGAAGAAGTGCGCAAGGACCCGGCCAATGCGCTGTCGCGCGCCTACGATATGGTGCTGAACGGCTACGAAGTGGGCGGCGGCTCAGTGCGTATTCATCATCAGGATATGCAGAGCGCAGTGTTCGATATTCTCGGTATCGGTGCAGAAGAGGCAGAAGAGAAGTTTGGCTTCCTGCTCAATGCCCTGCGTTATGGTGCGCCGCCCCATGGTGGCCTGGCGTTCGGTCTCGACCGTCTGGTGATGCTGATGGCCGGCGCGAAGAGCATTCGCGACGTGATCGCCTTCCCCAAAACCCAGAATGCTTCCGATCCGCTTACCGAAGCGCCGGGAGATGTTCCTGCCCAATCGCTGCGTGAGCTGGGCTTGCGCCTGCGGCAGAAAAACGCCGAATAACGTGAACCGGTCGTTTGCACAGGCAAGCGGCCGGAGCGTTGCCCGCAACGGGCGTTGATAGATGACAGATAGATGGCAGGCCGACGACGCTTTACAGTGTCGGCGGCCTGTTCTGTTTCAAGCTGGCAGTAAAGCATGTGTGGTGCTGCCAGCAGCAATAAGCGGAGGTTCTTATGGCAGGTCATAGCAAATGGGCTAATACCAAACACCGTAAGGCGGCGCAGGATGCCAAGCGCGGCAAGGTGTTTACCAAGCTGATTCGCGAATTGACGGTAGCAGCGCGACAGGGCGGCGGTGATCCTGATGCGAACCCGCGCCTGCGTGCTGCCGTGGATAAGGCTCTGGGTGCCAATATGACCAAGGACACCGTGCAGCGCGCGATTGATCGCGGCGCCGGTGATACCGAAAGCGATAACGTTGAAGAGCTGACCTACGAAGGCTATGGGCCGGAAGGGGTGGCGATTCTGGTTGAGTGCATGACCGATAACCGCAACCGTACCGCCTCCGATGTGCGTCATGCTTTCAGCAAGTTTGGTGGCAATCTGGGCACCGCTAACTCAGTAGCCTTCCTCTTTTCACAGCAGGGACGGATTGGCTTTTCAAGCGACTGCGATGAAGAGCAGCTGCTGGAGCTGGCTCTGGAGGCGGGCGCCGATGATGTGGAAGAGGGCGACAGCGGCGAACACACGGTCGTGACCTCACCTGCGGCATTCGGTGCCGTGCGCGATGCCTTTGACAAGGCGGGGCTTGAGCCTGAGTTCAGCGAAGTGGGCAAATACCCTGCCAATTACACCCCTATTACTGATAGTGATCTGGCGACCCGCGTTGTGAAATTGATTGATTGGCTGGAAGAGCTGGATGACGTGCAAAACGTCTATACCAATGCTGATTTCAGTGATGATGTATTGGAGGCACTGGCGTGATTCTGCTTGGCATCGACCCCGGCTCACGGCGTACCGGTTACGGTGTGATCGACGCCTCGGGGCGGGTGCCGCGCTATATTGCCAGTGGCTTTATTCGCATTACTGCCGAAGAGCTTGCCCAGCGTCTGGCGCAGGTGTATGCCGGTATCGGTGAGCTGATTGGCGAATATCGACCGGCAGAAGTGGCGATCGAACGTGTCTTTGTAGCCAAGAATGCTGATTCGGCGCTCAAGCTGGGGCAGGCGCGCGGCAGTGCCATTGTGTGCGCCGCCAATCATGGCCTGCCCGTGTTTGAGTATGCCGCCACCCTGGTCAAGCAGACCGTTACCGGACATGGCGGTGCCGATAAAGCCACCATGCAACATATGGTCGCCTCTACGCTCAAGCTCGATGGCCTGCCGCAGTCCGATGCCGCCGATGCGCTGGGGATCGCACTGACCCACTGTTTCAGCCAGCGCGGGCTTGTTACCCGAGGGAACGCCTCCAGTGCGCGCAGCCGCAAGAGCCGTAGCAGCAGCTGGCGCTCCTACACACCTCAATAGCCGCATGGCCGTCTCATTGAGGCCCTCACTGGCGGTCACCCACGCATACATTCCCTCACACTATTGTTTTCGATTAATTGTGCTTCCGTTGTTATGATTCCCCCTGGAATTTGCCGCTCATGGCACTGTTTTACCCTGAAGGAATACCCGGCACGATGATAGGACGTCTACGCGGCACGCTGATCGAAAAACAACCTCCGTGGCTTGTGATTGATGTCAATGGCGTCGGCTATGAGCTGGAAGCATCAATGAATACCATTGTCGGCCTACCGCCGGCAGGGGAAGAAGTACGCCTGCATACCCATTTGGTGGTGCGCGAAGATGCTCACTTGTTGTACGGCTTTGGCGATGAGGTGGAGCGCCGCCTGTTTCGCGAGCTGATCCGTATTTCCGGGGTGGGGCCACGCATGGCGCTGGCGATTCTCTCCGGTATGGATCGCATTCAGTTTGTGCGCTGCCTGAAGGAGCAGAACGCCAGTGCGCTAACGCGCTTGCCGGGCGTGGGCAAAAAGACCGCCGAACGTTTGATTATCGAAATGAGCGATAGATTGGCGAAATGGCCCGAGCTATCCCGTGACGCTAACCCTGGCGATCTTGCTGGCGCTGAACAGCTCTTCGACGGTAACGACGCGCCAGCGCCTGTCGTTGAAGACAACTATGCCGATGCGGAATCTGCCCTGATCGCGCTGGGCTATCGTCCTACCGAAGCCGCTAAGATGCTTAACGGGCTGGATATTACGCTGGCTACGGAGCAACTGATCAAGACCGCGCTGACCTCACGCATCAGCGGTGAGCGTGGAGGCAAGCGATGATCGAGTCGGATCGGTTGATCTCCTCCGATACCAAAAATACCAGCGAATCGCGGGTCGATTACGCTATTCGTCCCCGCAAGCTGGCCGAATACGTGGGCCAGCCCGCGGTGCGCGAGCAATTGGGTATCTTTATTGATGCGGCGCGCGGGCGCAGTGAAAGCCTCGATCACACCCTCGTTTTTGGCCCTCCCGGCCTCGGCAAGACCACCCTCGCCAATATTATTGCTGAAGAGATGCAGGTCGATATCAAGTCAACCTCGGGGCCAGTGCTTGAGCGCCCCGGTGATCTCGCCGCGATGCTGACCAGTCTTGAACCCGGCGATGTGCTTTTTATTGATGAAATTCACCGTCTCTCCTCCACGGTGGAAGAGGTGCTGTACCCCGCCATGGAGGACTTCCAGCTCGATATCATGATCGGCGAAGGCCCTGCGGCGCGCTCCATCAAGGTGGATTTGCCGCGCTTTACGCTGGTGGGCGCGACGACGCGCGCGGGACTGTTGACTTCCCCCTTGCGTGATCGTTTTGGCATTGTGCAGCGGCTTGAATTTTATTCCGTTGAAGAGTTGACCAGCATTGTGGCGCGCTCTGCTGCGCTGCTGGGGCTTGAATCCGATCATGCTGGCGCGCAGGAGATCGCCCGCCGTTCGCGAGGCACGCCACGAATTGCCAATCGTCTGCTGCGCCGGGTGCGCGATTTTGCTCAGGTAAAGGGCAATGGGCAGGTCAACAGTGAGATCGCCTCGCGCGCCCTTGATATGCTGCACGTCGATCAGCACGGCCTTGATCACATGGACCGTCGCCTGCTTCTGATGATGATCGAGAAGTTTGAAGGCGGGCCGGTGGGCGTCGATAGTCTGGCGGCTGCCATTGGCGAAGAGCGCGATACCATTGAAGATGTGCTGGAACCTTATCTGATTCAGCAAGGCTTTATCCTGCGTACCGCCCGTGGTCGTATGGTAACGCCTACGGCATATCGCCATTTTGGTGTTGAGCCTAACGAGCAAGGCAGTGCCCCAGGAGAGTGTTGAATGAGTGAGTTTGTGTGGCCGGTGCGGGTCTACTTCGAGGATACCGATGCCGGCGGTATCGTCTATCACGCCCAGTACCTGAACTTCATGGAACGCGCGCGTACCGAGTGGTTGCGCTACCATCAGTTCGAACAGCAGGCACTTTTGCAAAGCGACGTGCAACTGGTGGTCAGCTCGCTGAGCTGCCGCTATCTGCGCCCGGCGGTGCTCGACGATGCCCTGGATATTGTCGTTAGTATCAGCGCACTGGGCGCGTGCAGAATGACATTTCGCCAGCAAGTGATGCGCAGCGGCGAACTGCTGTGCGAAGCAAGTGTCGATATAGCGTGTATCGGTGCGTCATCTCAACGTCCGCAGCGCTGGCCTGGTGCCATGCGTGACGTTCTTGAGCGCGAGATCAACTCATAAGGAACAGCCGTCACCGGCAGGCGACCGCGTCCATGCTAACGCTACTGGTCGCGCCTGAGTGAAGAAACGAGAGGTAGCTGTGGAAGACTCGATGTCAATCGTCTCGCTGGTCGTGAATGCCGGCATAGTAGTGAAACTGGTACTGCTGTTATTGCTAGGCTTCTCGATGGTGTCATGGATGGTGATTTTCCAGCGTGCAGTCAGTCTGCGACGCGCCGATAGAGGCTTTCGCGAATTTGAGGCAACGTTTTGGTCGGGCATCGACGTGCGTCAGCTTGAAGAGCGGCTGGGCGATAGCCATGAAGGTGTGGCAGCGGTGTTTCAGGCGGGCATGGCGTCGTTCAGGCGGCTGCGCAGCGGTATCGTCAAGGAGAGCCGCGTGGTAACGCCCAAGCAGGCATCGGCGGTGCTGGTCGATGTGGAGCGTTCCATGCGTATTGCTGTGGCGGAGGAAGAAGGGCGTCTTACCCGCTATCTGCCGGTGCTGGCGACGATCAGCTCTGCTAGCCCGTATATCGGTCTCTTTGGCACGGTGTGGGGGATTATGGGTTCCTTCCTGACCCTCTCCTCGACGACGCGCGCGGATCTCTCCACGGTTGCTCCCTGGGTGGCGGAGGCGCTGGTTGCCACCGCCATGGGCCTTTTTGCCGCGATTCCCGCCGTTATCGCATACAACCGCTTTACTGCGACGACTGAGCGTCTGGTGCTGGGCTACCGCGATTTTGCAGAAGAGTTCCATACGCTTTTGTATCGCAGTCTTCTATCACCCAGATCAAGCGCAGCCAAACGGGATCAATAAGCGCATGCCAATGTACATCCAGTTGACGCTCCCATGCCGGTCAGGAGGCTTTTGATGGCCGACAAGCCCCAGGAAATTCGCTTCAAGGCACCGATCATCTGTGCCGTTATACTGCATGTGATTATCGCCGTGGCACTGCTGGTGGACTGGCCGAGTTCGCACGAGCCGCCGCAGGATAATTCATACGTGCAGGCCACACTGATCTCCTCGCAGACGCGCACACCTTCGCCAAGTCCTGAAAATGACACCGCGAAGGGTGAAGCGCGCCAGGCCCAGCCGCAAGCTGAGGAACAGGAACAGGAACAGGAACAGGAACAGGAACAGGAACAGCAGCAAGCGGCTGCCGAACAACAGCAACAGGAAGCCGCTGAGCAACAGCAGCAGGAGCAACAGGCGGCGGCTGCCCAGCAGCAACAGCAAGAACAACAAGCGGCCGCAGCAGCCGCTGCCGCTGCTGCGGCCAAAAAGGAAGAACAGCAGCGCCAGCAGGCGGAAAATGCGCGCCAGGCGCGTGAGCAGGCGGCCAAGGAAGCTGAGCAGAAAGCAGCGGCAGATAAAGCAGCCAAAGAGAAGGCGGCACAGGAAAAGGCC
The DNA here is from genome assembly GCF_000526695.1 of Carnimonas nigrificans ATCC BAA-78. GTDB lineage: Bacteria > Pseudomonadota > Gammaproteobacteria > Pseudomonadales > Halomonadaceae > Carnimonas > Carnimonas nigrificans. Next base: position 27,061 of record NZ_JAGO01000016.1, on the reverse strand, counting down.
GCTGCCGAGAAAGCTCAGGCTGACAAGGCTGCTAAAGAGAAAGCCGCGAAGGAAAAAGCCGCTGCCGAGAAGGCTCAGGCTGACAAGGCCGCCAAAGAGAAAGCTGCGAAAGAAAAGGCTGCCAAGGAAAAAGCTGCTGCTGATGCCGCTGCGCGCAAGAAACGCATGGCTGCCGCTGCCGCCAGTGATAACTCAGCGCTCTCTTCGGCGTCGGGTAGTGGCGAAAAGAACTCGTCCAAGGCCGCACAAGGCGCGCAAGCAGCTAACAGCATGATGAACGTGATTCGTCATGCCGTAGAGCAGAACTGGAACAAACCCGATAATCTGCCGTCAGGCATTAAAACCACCCTGCGAGTGCGGCTCATACCGGCTACCGGTGAGCTGATCAATGTCAGCGTCTCCAGCAGCAGTGGGGATAGCTCGTTCGATCAATCGGCGGTGCAGGCCGTGCAACGTGCCGCACCTTTCAATGAATTGGGCAATGCGCCAGCGAGTGTGCAGCGCCAGTTCCGTAGCTTCACCCTGACATTCAACCCAGAGGACGTACGCTGATGAGACGTTTAGCGGCCTTTACCGGCTTGTTTTTGATGCTTGCGATAAGCGCGGTGGCCCGCGCTGATCTAGACATTCAGATTACACGCGGCAGCAATGATGCCATTCCCATTGCAGTGACATCGTTTAATGCCAACGGCCAGCAAGTGCCTCAGAACGTAAGCGATATCATCACCAATGACTTGCGTAACAGCGGCAAGTTTGCACCGCTGTCCAGCAGCAACCTGATCGCCACGCCTGCGCCCGGTGATCAGATTGACTACGCTGCGTGGCAGAATACCCGCGCCAGCTATCTGGTGGATGGGCGTGTCGAATCGACCGGCAATGGCTACAAAATCGTCTATGAGCTGCACGACGTATTTGGCAACAAGCGCGAAATCAGCGCCAATGTCACGGGTAGCGAAGCGCAGCTGCGCCAAAGCGCGCACTACGTTGCTGACCAGATCTTTGAGAAGATCACCGGTATTCGCGGCGCCTTCCGCACCAAAATCGCCTACGTTATCTCGACTGGCGTCGATCCCAACATGAGCTTCTCGCTCTATGTGGCTGATCAGGATGGCTATAACCCGCGCCGCGTGCTCAGCTCCAATGAGCCAATCCTGTCGCCGGCCTGGTCGCCTGATGGCAGCAAACTGGCCTACGTCTCCTTTGAAGGAAAGCGTCCTTCCATCTACGTTCAGCAGCTTGCGACCGGTAATCGCATCAAGCTGACGTCGTTCAAGGGAATCAATGGGGCACCTGCGTGGTCGCCGGATGGCCGCAAGCTGGCCATGTCACTGTCGAAAGGCGGTTCGCCCGACATCTATGTGATGGATCTTGGCTCGCGCCAGCTTAGCCAGCTTACTCACGGCAGCTCCATCAACACTGAACCCAACTACGCGCCTGACGGTGCCAGCCTGATTTACACCTCTGATCAGTCGGGGCAGCCACAGATTTACCGTTACAACTTTGGTAGCGGACAATCCCAGCGCGTGACCTTTACAAACCGATACAATGCAGCTGGGCATTTTGCTCCGGACGGTTCTGCTATATTCTTCGTAACGCGCACCAGTCAGGGGTTCCAGGCAGCCAAGCAGGATCTTGCCAGCGGACGCCTGACGGTGTTGAGCAAAACTCGTTTCGATGAGGCACCCACTGTTGCGCCCAACGGCACTATGGTGGTATATGCCACAGAGAAAGGAGGCCGTGGTATTCTGGGAGCGACTTCAGCGGATGGCCGTGCGTCTTTCGAGATTCCGGTCCCCGATGGAAATGTTCAGGAACCTTCCTGGTCGCCGTTCACTAAATAAATGACTAGAATAAATCAGTCATCAGTGTTCTTAAAAAGCAAGGAGAAAACCATGCAATTTTCCACTTACGCCAAAACACTGGCTGCAGCTCTCTCGGTGGTTGTCATCGCTGGCTGCTCCAGCGGCGGCGGTACCCAAGAGGGCACCGACGGTGGTATGAGCTCTGGTCAGCAAGGCACTGCTACTACTGGCGGCGCAACTGGCTATGGTAATGGTTCAGGAGCAGGGAACGCCGGTGCACAGAACGAAATTCCTTCTGTTCGCACTATCTACTTTGACTTTGACCACGACACCATCCGTCCTGAGTTTGAATCCGTTCTTAACCAGCACGCTGCCTACCTGCAGTCTCACCCTGATGCACACGTAGTGCTCCAGGGCCACACTGACCCGCAGGGTACTCGTGAGTACAACCTGGGTCTGGGTGAGCGTCGTGCCAACTCTGTTCGCCAGTACCTGGCGGTGCAGGGCGTGAACGGTTCACAGGTTGAAGTTGTCAGCTACGGTGAAGAACGTCCGGCATCCACTGGTAACAGCCAGGAAGCCTACGCTCAGGATCGTCGTGTAGTATTTGACTACTGAAACCAGAGGTAAGTCATGAAACACAGTTTGAAAAAACTGTGCGGTGCGGGAGCCTTGTTGCTCCCGCTTTCCGTATGGGCCCAGAATGCAACTATTCCCAGCGATCAGACTGGCGGCCAGCAGCAAACCGCTTCCGGCAATCTGGCGCTGTTCAACCAGCTCCAGGATCAGCAGCAGGCGATCAACGCTCTGCGCGGTCAGATTGAAGAGCTTCAGCATCAGCTTCAGCAGACTCAGGATCAGGGGCAAAAACGCTATCTTGATCTGGATTCACGCCTGGCTGATCTTGAGGGCAATGGCGATGGCGGTGCATCCGATAATGATGCGCAGTCTGATGGCGGCGACGAGTCAAATGATGCCGGTACTGCCAGTGCGGGAGCCGCAGCCGCCACTTCCAATGCCAATGGAGCAGGCGATGCGAACGTCAGCGATCGTCAAGCCTACAACGATGCTTTCGACCAGATTCGTGACAAGCACTACGATGACGCCGAGCAAGCGTTCAAGGCATTCAACCGTAACTACCCTGATTCACCGCTGCTGGCGAATTCATATTATTGGTTAGGGCAGATCTACACCAACAAGTCACAGAGTGATGGTGCGGCGCACGCCTTTGAAGCGGTGCTGAAAAAGTACCCCAACAGCGGTAAGGCTCCGGACTCTGCCTATGCGCTCGCCATGATTAAAGCGCAGCAGGGCGATGATACCGGCGCTCAAAAGCTGCTCGATAATCTGATCAAACAGCATCCCGATTCCGAGGCCGGTCAAAAAGCCAAGGCGTTCCTCGCCAAGGTCAACGGCTAGCAGACACGTATGAGCGTATCCCCATAATTGTTGGCGGTAGCGTCGCTGCTGCCAACAGCACTGACCTCGCCGGATCGCTCGCAGCCTCTCTCTTCTCTCTATCCTGCTTCTCCCCGTTCTTCCTGTATGGAATTACCACTTTTTCTCCCTCGTTTTCGTCATCTTCCGCTGGCCTGATCCTGTTGCATACAATTGTTTGTATGATTTGTATGGAATTCGGGTGGGTATATAAAAACCAAGGAAATAAAGGGTAAAAATCTGGATTTCATGCCTAGTGAAGGGGTAGTATTGCCTGCATTGAAGATCGAAAAGCATCTGAATGTATGTATTATTTAGATTATTGTATGCATTTGGTCGGCATGTGTTTCATCAGTAGCTAGTGCATCAATAGATATTTCATAAAGAGAAGCAGGCCGCTCTCATTCAGGCACATGAGTTCATGCCCATACGAGGGTGATTGCTTCAAGAGAAGGGAACAGGTATGCCAGCCTCACATTGGCGTCCAGTCATCCAGAATGCGTCTGGTCCCAAATATTTAGCGATCGTGAATGCGATAGCAGCGGATATTGCCAGCGGTGTGTTGGCGCCTCTGCAAAAGCTGCCCGCCCAGCGGCAGTTGGCCGAAACGCTTGGCATCCACTTTACTACCGTGACCCGCGCGTATAGGGAAGCACACGCCCGAGGACTGCTTGAGGCGCGCGTGGGGGCTGGCAGCTTCGTTTCCGAAAAGGCCGCACGCAATATCGAACAGACAAGCAGCGCGCAGCCGCAGCGCTCGGTCAGTGAGGATCGCGCGGCCATTGATATGAGCATGAATCTGCCGCCCGAGCCTTGTGATGTGCTGCTTCAGCAGCGCTTGCGTGACAATTTCGATGCCCTTGGGCGACAACTGCGCGAACTGATGCGCTATCAGCAGGCGGGGGGAACGCTGACGGACAGGGCGGTTGCCTGTGAATGGCTTGCGCCATGTATCACCTGTACGCCTGAGCAACTGGTGGTGGTGCCCGGTGCCCAGGCTGCGCTGCTGGCAATCTTCATGCTGCTAAAACTGTCACCCGGCAGGCCGCTCTACTGTGCCGAGCTGACTTACCCCGGTGTCAAGCGCGCGGCTGCCCAGCTCAATATTCCGCTTTACGGCTTGCCTTTCGATGCTGATGGCATTGACCCCGTGGCTTTCGAGAGGGCGTGTCAGCAACAGCAGGTGGGGGCGCTTTATCTCAATCCGGTACTGCATAACCCTACCGCGATCACCATGTCGCTCAAGCGCCGCCATCAGATAGCGGAGCTGGCGCTGCGTTATCAGGTGACGATTATCGAAGACGATGCCTACGGGATGCTGCCGCGCTATCCGCTGCCGCCCGTGGCGACGCTTGCGCCTCATAACACCTGGTACATTGCTGGATTGGCCAAATGCCTGGGAGCAGGATTGCGGGTTGCCTATACCGTCGCGCCGTCAGCCGCTGAAGCGCAGCGCTTGCTCGGTGTCTTGCGGGCAACTTCGGTTATGGCATCGCCGCTTACGACGGCACTGGCGAGCCAGTGGATCGCAAGTGGTACGGCTACGCAGCTGCTTGAAGCCATTCGCACTGAAACCCGCTACCGCCGGGAGATTGCCGAACAGTTGCTGCCCAATACAGCACTGTCGGGGGAAAGCGATGCCTTCCACCTATGGCTCAGGCTGCCTGCCAATTGGACGCGAGCGGCCTTTGCGCACCATTTGACGCGCCGCGGTGTCTCGGTGGTGCCCAGCGATAGCTTCGCGGTAATGGACGTGCCGCCTGAAGCTGTACGGCTTTCACTGGGGGGCGCCATCTCCCGGGAAGAGCTTGGTGTCGCGCTGACCGATATTGCTGCAACCCTTACCGAAGATCCGGCGAGCGGGGCGGTGGTGATTTAGACATTGCTGCTCAATCTCATGCGCGCCGCATTTCGGCGTTATTCATACCATCAACGAGGAGTACCCCTATGACTTCCCTACGGCATTTCAGGCTTGGTCTGTTGCCCTTCACCATTATGAATATTGTCGCGGCGCTGGTGCTGGTGATCGGTTTTCAGTCGCTGGAAGCCTTTATGAGCAACACCACCGTGTGGCTGATACTCACGCCACTGTTTGTGGTTACGCTGGTGCCGCGTATTCATGATACTGGACTGTCATTGCTGGCAAGCTGGCTGTGGGGCGTGGTGACGGCTGCATTGATCCTGCTGTTTCTGGTCAATCAGCCTGCGGCTGGCGTTGCTGGTATCTGCTTCTGGACATTCGCCGCAATGATGCCGGCAGATATCTGCCATACCCTTGGACGCGCCTTGAATTAGGCGGTGCAAGAACGGGCGCTGAGCGCTTTCGTACTAAAGCATTCACGCTATTGCAGTTTGAATGCCGCGATACAACAACGCCACGCATGATGCGTGGCGTTGTGCGTTGAGGAATCCCAACCAGCCGGTGCAAGTCTCGTTACTTATCGAGCGCGCTTGCCGCAGCAGGCTCCGCTTCTGCATGTCGCTGAGGTGCCGAATAATGTTGCTCAAGCCGAGCAGTCAGCAGTGCACTCAACTGATCTGGCGTATCGCAACATTGGTCAGCGGGCCACTGACGAATATCATCGGTGGGGCTTAGATAGCCATATCCAGCAGCGATGGCGAACATGCCGGCTGCGCGCGCGGCCACCATATCGCGCTGATGGTCGCCGATATAGCAGCACTGCTGGCAGGGGAGATTCAACGCAGCGGCGGCGGCAATCAGGCTTTCAGGATGAGGTTTGGCATGAGATACATCATCACCGCAGACCAGTACAGGAGGCGCGAGGGATAGCGCTGCCAGAAGGGGTTCCGCGAAACGCCGCTCCTTGTTGGTGACCACGCCCCATGGGTGTTGGTGCCGTTGCAGCAGCGCCAATAGCGGCGGTAAGCCCGTAAAGATCTGGCTATGCTGCCCCAGGCAAGCGGCATAATCGGTCAGAAGCTGATCGAGGGCCGGGTCATCAGCGCTATCGCCCAGCGCCAGCCGCGTCAATGCTCTTCCGCCCATGGATACCTCAGCACGTACCTGATCGTGCGGCAGTGCCGCTAACCCATGACGCTGGCGCAACTGATTGGTAGCACGAATCAGGTCGGGCGCTGTATCGACAAGGGTGCCGTCGAGATCGAACAGCACCGCTTTAGCAGGGAAACCTTCGCTCACGCCTCTTCCTGAGGGCGCTGGCAGTGCACCATATAGTTCACATCAATGTTGCCGCTCAGCCAGTAGTGGCGCGTCAGCGGGTTATAGTGAAGGCCGCCCTGATGACGTGTATTCAACCCCGCGTGCCGAGTCCAGTGCGCCAGTTCCGAGGGGCGGATAAAGCGCTGGTACTCATGAGTGCCAGCGGGCAGCAGCTTGAGAATGCGTTCGGCACCGATAATCGCAAACAGGTAAGACTTCGGATTGCGGTTGATGGTACTGAAAAATGCCTGACCGCCCGGTTTTACCAGTCGGGTACAGGCGGCAACGATGGCAGCAGGATCGGGCACATGCTCAAGCATCTCCATGCAGGTGACTACATCGAAGCTGCCCGGCTGCTGCTCGGCCAGATCTTCCACGCTAATCAGCTGGTAATCGACCTCAACACCGCTTTCAGCCAGATGCAGTTGAGCAACCGCCAGCGGCGCTTCGCTCAGGTCAATGGCAGTCACCTCAGCACCACGCTGGGCCATCGACTCGCTGAGAATACCGCCACCGCAGCCCACATCGAGCACCTTCTTGCCCGCCAGCGAACCGCTATGTTCTTCAATGTAGCCAAGGCGCAGCGGGTTGATATCGTGAAGCGGTTTGAAATTGCCGTCGCGATCCCACCACTGCTGGGCCAGTGCGCCAAACTTGTCTAGCTCGGCCTGATCAAAATTGTTGCTGGGACGTTGCGCGCCTTGAGCTGTCTGGGAAGCGTTGAGGGTCATAACCTGCTCCGTGAATGATGAGGCTGCCATTGGAAAATCAGAGAGATTCGCGCTGGCTCAATAATTGGGGCCAAGTTTACCCTCCGAAGGCAGTTGGTTTCATCCTGCTATTCGCTTCAATGTGGTAACCCGTTATCATCGTCCCCTCATTTGCACCACAATGGTCTAGTGTATATAGGCTGGCGGGTAACAACATCCTGCTTGAAAAAACGCAGCCAATGGAGCTTGCGAGCCGCTGCCGCACTGTATCTATGGAGGAGCACCATGCCTGAGCCTGATATCCACTCCCGTGATCCTTATGCGATTGTGCCGGGTGAGGACGAACTCATGGCGCGCCCGCGCCCCGGTCAGCGTCCCGTCAAGCGCATAAGCTGGCCGGGCGTGCTGTTGGGAATCGTGGCATTGGCGGGCGTTATCGCGCTGGCGGCGTTTTACGTCAATGATCGCCAGCAGCTTCTTTCAAGCAACGGCCACTATCAGCAGCAGCTTCAGCAAGCGACCCGCAATATCGAGGCGCTGCAACGCCAGCAGGCGGCCCTTGCCGATAAACTCAACGATCATCAGCATCGCCTCGATGCACTGCCCGAGATTGAACCTCAACGCCTTGATGCGATGGAGGTGCAGCTTGGGGCGCTGGGTACAGCGCTGCGCGCACTGCAACAGCAGCAAGGTAATGTTGGTCTGACCACCAATGACAATAGCGGTAACAGTCCGCAACAAGCGGTGAATAACCATCAGCAAACCCTGAGCTTTCGTTTGGCGGCGCTGGAAGATCAGCTGCATTCGCTTAATGAGCGCGTCTCTTCCCTGGAATCGGATAACGCTTCTCACTGACTATGATGCTATTCCTTACGTTGAACAATCAGCGGGCAATCTCTTCGCTCAAGCGTATGGCGGGTGGCGTTGGAGCGCTATCGGCCTGCGCGCTATGGCCCCTGCACGCGCAGGCGCTGGAAGCCCATGTGCACGGTGTGGATGGCGTGGTACGCAATAACGTCGTCGCTTATCTGACACCGCTCAAGATTCCCAGCGAATCCCGTCCAGAGCTTTATAGCAATAGCGTGCACACTGATGTGGTCAACGCGCTCAAGGCGTATGGCTACTATACCCCGACCATCGGCGTGACGTTCCGTGACCGGCAGCATGTCGATGTGCATATCGACAAAGGGCCGCGTACCCACGTCAACGTGCTTGATGTGCGGATTGTGGGCGAAGCGAAGGATGATCCGGAAGTAAAGAAGCTGCTCGCCGACAGTGCGCTGATGAAGGATCAGGGCAAGCCGCTCTCTCATGAGCATTACGAGTATCTGAAAAAGCAGCTCGACACGCTGGCGCTCAGCCGCGGCTACTTCGATGCCAGCTATCCGCTGCACCGTATTGAAGTGAGACCGTGGGAGCAGCGCGCCGATATCTATCTGGTCTATGTGTCGGGCAAGCGCTATCGCTATGGGGATGTATCGGTGCAGGGCAGCCAGATTCGCCGCTCAAGCATTGATGCGCTACAGCCCTTCAAAAAGGGCGATCCTTACCAGACCAGTGATATTGCTGAATTCAACAACCGCCTGGGGCGCACCAACTGGTTCCGTAGCGTCTCGGTACGGCCCCAGCTCGATCAGCAGCAGGGCGACGAGGATCAGGTCACACGCCCCTCAAACGATGATTCGACGGTTGCTTCGGCACAACAGAACGCCGCAGAGCAGCATGCGGTTGCACCGGTCAGCGTGCATCTGATCGCTGCCGACCGTGATCAGTTCAAGACCGGTATTGGCTACTCGACGGATGATGGCCCGCATGCCCAGTTTGGCTGGACGCGCCCATGGATGAATGAGCGCGGCGATTCGCTGACCAATAGCCTCTATTTTTCCCAGCCTCGGCAGTCGTTGGCAGGGCAGTATCGAATTCCTCTTGAACATCCGCTGGATGATGCCTACGAGTTCAACTACGGCTTCGACTACATTGATGACAACGATACGCGCAGCCGCAACCTGTGGTTTACCCCGACGCGAGCCTGGCATTTCGCCAACGGTTGGGATCAGCGTCTCTATGTGCGCTTTAGTCAGGAAAACTTTACCCAGGCGAGCGACAGCGCCAATGTCTTTCTGGTGACGCCGGGCGTCTCGTGGAACCGCACCGCGGTGGATAATGAGCAGTTCCCCATGCATGGGAATCGGCAGGACCTGACCCTGGAAGGCACCACCAAGCAGTTCGGTTCGGATATTTCATTCATGCGCGCAGTGGCAACCACGCGCTGGATAGAGAGCATCGGCGACAACAACCGGTTCTTCCTGCGCGGTAATATCGGCGCCACCCAAACCGACTCCTTCTCCAAGATGCCGCCCAGCCTGCGCTTCTTTACCGGTGGTGATTCAAGCGTGCGCGGCTACTCCTACGAAACCCTCGCACCCCGCGATGGCGATGACGATCTGCTGGGGGGCAAGAACATGCTGACCGGTACCTTTGAGTACCAGCGGCGTCTCTCCGGCGCATGGTGGGGGGCCACCTTCTATGATGTGGGTAACGCCTTCAATAGCTGGTCGGATCAATCGTTGAAGCGCTCCGCCGGGGTGGGTATCCGCTGGATATCGCCGGTAGGCCCGATTCGCTTCGATCTGGCGCACCCCTTTGATGATGATCGCTCTTCGTGGCGCGTTCACTTTGCCATTGGACCGGAGTTCTAATGCGACTACTGCGATATATCATTTGGTCTCTGGTAGCACTTATCGGCGTGGTGTTGATTTTGCTCGGTACGGTGCTTTCGCCGTGGGGCACCAGCTGGGCGCTCAATCAGGCCAAATCCCATGGGCTGATCGACTTCTCTCGGGTAGAAGGTACGCTGCTGGAGCACTTCGAGCTGGATGACCTGCACCTTGAGGTGGCGGGCACCCAGATCAGCGCCCGCACGTTGCGCCTTGACTGGCTGAATAATGCGCTGATTAAAGGCACGGTGGGCCTGGAAAATCTGAGCGCCGATCAATTGGTCATTACGCTGGCCCCTGCTGACCCCGATCAGCCGCAAAGCGATGAATCCACAGGCATGCCTGAGCGTATCTCGCTGCCGGTGGATATTGATATTCGCCAACTGGCGATCAACGACTTCACTCTGGAGATACCTGCCGCTACCCGTGCTGATACCACCTCTGACACTACCTCTGATACCACCACTGACACTACCTCTGACACCACAGCATCAGCGGCGACGGCACAGAACAGCACCCGAATCCATTGGCAGCGCTTTACCAGCTCGGTGGCTTTTTCAAACAGCCAGCTTCGTTTGGGAGAAACGCACCTCGACTCGCCCCATATAGCGCTGGCGCAGAGCGAACAGGAAGAGACTGACGAGGCCGCTGATACCGTGGAGACTGCGACGCTTGACAGCGATATTAACGTGGCTGCTGCGACGACGGTTGCCGATGCTATCGCTCGTCCCACCCGCAGTGATGGCAGCGCGATTGCCAACCCGCTGGCAGCGTTTGCGAGCAACGCTCTTACGGATGCCAGTCAGCAGATTGAATTGCCCGATATTGAGCTGCCGATTGATATCGAAGCGCCCAAACTGGAAGTCAGCGATTTTGTGCTTGAAGGGGAACAACCGCTCAGACTCGATAGCATAGCGCTGGCGCTCAAGGCGCAGGATTCACGGGTCGAAGTGCAAAAACTTGCGCTGGCAGGGCCTGATCTTAATGCCGAACTGACGGCGGATATTGCCCTCAAGGATCAATACCCCATTACCCTGCACCTGGCGGGTACGTCACAACTGGCGCCTTTGCCAGGCGAGCAGTTAAGCGTAGATGTCAGCGGTTCACTGGCGGCGCTGGATATTGCGATAGCCGCCAGTGGCCCCCAGCAGGCCGATATCACCGCGCAGCTGAATGCGCTCGACCAGCGCTTACCGTTCAAGGCGACCCTGCGCTCGCCCCATGTGCAATGGCCGCTGCCCGGCATGCCTGAAGAGGATGAGGAAGGACAGCCCATTGCGATCTATCGCGTCGATGACCTCGCCCTTGAAGCGAGCGGTAATCTTGATCGCTATGCGCTATCGCTGGCGGGCAAGGCGTCAGGCTCCCAGCTCAAGCCGCTTGCGATTGCCTTGACGGGCAGCGGAGATTATCAGCACTTTGACTGGCAGCCGTTAAAGGTGGATGCCGGTCAGGGCGGCAGTGTGCAGAGTAGCGGCACCGTCAACTGGGCCACGGGGCTTTGGGTGAAGGCCGCGCTGGAGCTTCAGCACCTCAAGCCGCAGACGTTCACGCCAGCGGTAACGGGCGATATCAGTGGCAGCGGTGAAGTGGCCTTTAATCTTCAGAATAACAACGGCTGGAATGTCAGCGTGCCCGGCTTGAAGCTGACCGGCCAGCTGGAAGGCAAGCCATTGAGCGCCGATGCGCGTTTTGCAGCCAATAGCGATCTGGAGCTACAGATCGAGCGGCTAGACGTGCGACAGGGCGCTAACAGTGTTCAGGCCAGAGGCCAGGTCAACCAGCAGCTTGATCTCAGCGCGGATATCAATGCGCCTGCGCTGGGGGCGTTGCTGCCGCAGCTGGGCGGTGCCATTAACGGCAAGATTCGTCTGGGAGGCTCGCTCAAGCAACCGCGCGGCGATATCACGCTGAATGGACGTAGCGTGAAATATGGCGATAACCGCCTTGGCTCGCTGGCCCTGAACGCTCATAGCGAAGGTATAGATGACCCGAGCATGCGGCTGGTGCTGAAAGCCGCCAACATCGTGGCGGGCGGGCAGCAGCTTGCCGGTGTCAACGCGAATCTGGATGGACGCTTGAGCCAGCACCGTCTGAGTCTTGAGGTCGATGGCAACAGCAAGGGGCCGCTTCTTGGGCTTACGGCGCAACTGGCGGGCGGTTACGATCTGAACGCTGGCCGCTACCGCGGTACTCTCAGCACCCTTACCACGGATCTCGGCCAGGCGGGTACGCTGGCGCTCGATTCACCGCTGCGCTTTGTCGCTAACATCAATGACAGTTCAGCCACTGTTGAACCTTTCTGTATCAATCGGCAGCAGGGCGGCGGCTTGTGTCTGACCCGTCAGATGAAGGCGTCAGCCGAGCAGGGGTCGGCTTCTTTGGCGCTCAACCGGATTCCCATCGAGACCGTTAACCAATTCCTGCCGCCCCCGTGGAAGCTGGCGGGCAGTGCTGCGGGTAATGTCGATGCGCGCTGGTCTAACGGTGGGCAACGCTTCAGCGCTACCGGCGCTCTCAACGGCAATCTCGTGGTGAGCGGTGAAGATACCGCCGGCAATGCCTTCCAGGTGCCTGCGATCTCGCTTGATACGCGCTTTGAAGCGGATCAGCGCAACGCGCACTTGGCCTTGACGACACAGCTTGAACAGGCGGGCAGCCTCACGCTGGAAGCCGATGTGCGCGATCCGTTAGGGCAGCGCAACCTTGCCGGCCGCTTGCAGCTCAATGCCTTGCAGCTTGGCCCTTATCGGCCGCTGGTGCCGGGCATGCGCAAGTTTACCGGTGAATTGAACGGTGACGTGCGTCTGGCGGGGAGTGCCGAGCAGCCGTTATTGAATGGTCAGATAGTGCTCAACAAGGTGAGCGCGCAGGGCGAACAGCTACCGCTGGAGCTTAACGATGCACGTCTCGCCGTGGCGTTGAATGGTAACAGTGGCATTATCGACGGCTACCTGACGTCGGGGCGCGCACGCTGGAATCTGGGCGGTGAAGCGAACTGGCCGAGTAGCGGTGACTGGCATGCCACGCTCGCTCTTGATGGCAAGAATTCGCCTCTTGAAGCTCAGGCGCTTGAATATGGCCGGGTTCGCATTGCGCCAGATATTCACGTTGATGCGACACCTGCGCGGCTCGCGATTACCGGTGCGGTCACGATTCCATGGGCGCGTATCGCCGTGGCCCAGTTGCCTGCCTTCGCGCAGGCACCTTCCACCGATGAGGTGATATTGACCCAGCAGCAGGCGTCGGAACTGGATGAAGCGCGCCAGCGGCTGGCGCCTGACCAGGCCGCAGAGAGTGTAGAGAGCACCAGAGCGGTATGGGCCACTACTCAGGATCTCAACAAGGTGGGCATGGCGCTTGATCTCAACGTGGCGCTGCGCATGGGCGATGACGTGCGTCTGGCAGCCTATGGGTTGAATACACGCCTTGCCGGTCAGGTGAATATTCGTGAGAACTCACAAGGCGCGGGCGCGCTCCAGATGTTTGGTGACATCAGCCTTGAAGATGGCCGCTTCTCGTCCTTCGGACAAAACCTGACCATCAATCGCGGCAAGATTACCTTCAACGGGCCTCCTTCAACGCCGGTACTGGACTTCGAAGCCATTCGTAACCCCGATGCCACCGAAGATGACGTGACGGCAGGTATTCGGGTCACGGGAACAGCGCTGGCACCGCAGCTTAAAATCTTCTCGGACCCCGCGATGAACGAATCCACCGCGCTCTCCTACCTGCTGCGTGGCCGAGCGCCGGATGCCGACAGCGATGATAACGCCCTGACCTCGGCCCTGATTGGCCTGTCGGTATCGCAGAGCGGTCGCGCAGTAGGGGCGTTGGGTGAAGCCTTCGGTATTCAGGATATGGCGCTGGATACCGCAGGCAGTGGTGATACCAGTCAGGTGGTTGTAAGTGGCTATATCAACCCCAACCTCAAGATCAGCTACGGCGTGGGCGTATTCTCTTCGATTGCGGAACTGACGCTGCGCTATCGACTGCTGCAAAATCTCTATGTGCAGGCGGTGTCCGGCGGTAATCAGGCGCTCGATCTGCTTTATTCATTCAGCTTTGGTCGCACGCCTGACCCTCATACCGAACAGTAGGGCAGCGATCACTATTTCAAGGAGATGTGGCATGACACGTTCAACTTCACTGCCAGACCCAGATCAGGCGCTTGCCGGCAGAAGCGAGCCTTTGGTGATTAGCGGCGTACATGTGGTGAATGGTTACTCCATGCTGCCGCCATGGGTGAACGGCGCGGAGCAAATCGTATTCGGCGCAGGGTGCTTTTGGGGTGCCGAACGGCTCTTCTGGCAACTGCCGGGAGTGCTGGTAACCGCGGTTGGCTATGCAGGCGGCATCACCCCCAATCCCACCTACGAGGAGGTGTGCAGTGGTCAGACCGGCCATGCCGAAGTGGTAAGAGTGGTGTTCGACCCCGAGCAGATAACCCTCGATACCCTGCTCAAGCACTTCTGGGAAGCGCATGACCCCACTCAGGGCATGCGGCAGGGAAACGATATCGGCTCACAGTACCGCTCGGCCATCTATTACACGAGCGAAGCGCAGCGTCAGACAGCGCTTGCTTCACGCACTCAGTACAACGCCGCACTGAAGGAAGCGGGCAAGGGCGAAGTGACCACCGAAATAGAACCGCTGTCGCGCTTCTACTACGCAGAAGAGTATCACCAGCAATATCTGGTCAAGAACCCTGATGGTTATTGCGGATTGAAAGGTACCGGCGTGGCGTGTGCCATTTAAGCAGGTTCAAAAGGCACAGCGGTAAACAAGTGAAAACGGCTGCATCATCTCGTGCAGCCGTTTTTATTGGTGGGATGTCTAACCTTATTTCTTTGCTCCTGTTACACAGACTACTGCAGCAAGCGTGACTATCAGCATCGCTCAGCTCACTTTTTCATGGAGCAGGAGCAGGAGCAGGAGCAGGAGCAGGAGCAGGAGCAGGAGCAGGAGCAGGAGCAGGAGCAGGAGCAGGAGCAGGAGCAGGAGCAGGAGCAGGAGCAGGAGCAGGAGCAGGAGCGCGGCCAAGCCACCCCCATCTCTACGTATTCAATGAAAGCTGTGTCCCTTCAGCATAACCCAATCCGCACATAGCGCCTCGCTTTGCGGCCTCTCCTGCGTTATTCACATTGGCAGTTTTTCCAGGACTATCTCGCGACACGATCGTTAACCTTGGTGCCATGCCCACCTATTTCACCTCCTAAAACAGCAGTCATTGGATCTGCTCGGCGCCATAGTCGTCGGGGAGTAGGCACGGTATTACTGGGTGGATTCATGGGGGCAGGGCCGACCCCCACACACTGCGCAGGCACGGATGTCAGAAAAACGTTGCAAACGTAACACTAAAGTCTTCTTAAAAAACATAAAAAGTTAAAATATTATCAATTTTGTGATTTGGTACTCATTTTTACATTCACCTTGGTTATTAATGCGAGCTATACAGATGGCAAAAATAGCGGTTATCGGTAGCAATATGGTTGATCTCATGACCTACGTAACCCGCATGCCAATGCGTGGAGAAACGATCGAGGCGCCTGAGTTCCATCTGGGATGCGGTGGAAAGGGAAGCAATCAGGCTGTAGCCGCCGCACGTCTTGGTGCTTGTGTAGCTATGGTGACCAAGGTGGGGGACGATATATTCGCCGCCAATACCATCGACAACCTGAAGCGACAGGGAATTGATACCGCCCATGTCAGTAGGCAGGAAAATGTTAATAGTGGTGTTGCGCCTATCTTCGTTGAGCCGGACTCAAGCAACAGTATCCTTATCGTCAAGGGCGCCAACCTGTATCTGACTCCGTCCGATATAGATAATGCGGCAGATACGTTGCTCCAATGTTCTCTTATTGTCCTGCAACTCGAAATCGACCTTGAGACCGTTTACTACGCCATTGAGTTTGCGGCCAGGCACGATATTCCTGTCCTTTTCAATCCGGCTCCAGCCATTGATAGCCTGGATTTCGAACGTATCCGCACGGTTGAGTTTTTCGTACCGAACGAAACAGAGCTTGCCATGGTGACAGGGATGCCGGTGACAACGGTTGATGAGGCAAAAGTCGCGGCAGGTTCTCTTGTTGATAGAGGGTTGAAACAGGTCATCGTAACGCTTGGCGAAAACGGTTCACTTCTGGTCACGAAAGACCACGTTCAACATATCCCGGGCATGTCAGTCAATGCGAAAGATACCACTGGTGCCGGAGATGCCTATATAGGATGTTTCGCCGCTACCTGGGCCGAAAGGAAAAACGTCTCCGAGGCAATGAAGAGAGCATCTGCATATGCCGCTCACTCGGTAACCGGGATGGGGACTCAAACTTCCTATGCAGACAATGCCACCTTCGAGGACTTCTTGCGTGACCAGAACTCGGATGAGCCTCCGGCACTTTGTGATACAAGGAATACCTGACATCATGAAAAAAGAGCCCATCCGTCAAGCGGTTGACGGTTACTACCTGAACCGCACTCCCTTGTTTGCCTTTACTCTCCTCTGTTGCCTTTTTGCACTTTGGGGAGGGGCGGCCACCATGAATGATGTTCTTATCGCTCAGTTCAGGAAATCATTCTTTCTCACTGACTTTGAATCGGCATTCGTCCAGTCAGCCTTTTACCTGGGCTATTTTGTTCTCGCTATTCCGGCAGCTACCGTGGTCAGGAAGTTCAGTTACAAGAAAACGATTCTTATCGGCCTGTTCCTCTATATATGCGGTTGCTTACTGTTTTTCCCCGCCGCGTCATTTGCGCGCTACGGACTATTTCTCATTGCGCTTTTCGTTATTGCAGCCGGACTCTCGTTCCTTGAAACCGCAGCCAACACTTATTCGACGCTGCTCGGCCCCCAGGCCAGCAGTACACGAAGGATAAACATTTCCCAGACGTTTTACCCGGTAGGTGCCATGTTTGGTGTCTTCATGGGCAGCATGCTTATATTCAAGGAAGGCGATGCATCTCACGCGCAGCTTGCCGCGATGAGTGCAGTGGAAGCACACGTCCACCAGCTTGCCATGATTCGTGCGACCCTCTCCCCTTACAAATGGATGGTGGCCGTCCTGGTTCTTGTATTCATTATTTTTGCGCTCACGCGCTACCCCGCGTGCAAGGGGAATAACACTTCAGGCGCGTCTCACAAAATTGACCTACTGGGAACAGTCACCAGGCTTTCCAGAAACAGACGTTTCGTGATTGGCGTTATTGCTGAATTTCTATACGTTGGCGCTCAGGTGGGCATATGGAGTTTCACTATCCGGCTTGCCATGCAGATTGGCGACCTGTCGGAGCGTCATGCGTCTTACTACCTTCTGCTTACATTCTTTGCCTTCTTCGTTGGCAAGTTCACTGCCAACCTGTTCATGAAACGCTATAGCCCCGCTAAGGTACTGATTGTCTATAGCGTGCTGTGTATCGCTATGCTTGCCTACACGCTCAGCGTACACAACATAACCGCCATCTATACAGCCATTGGTGCAAGCCTGTTTTTGGGGCCGGGATGGGCAACAATTTACGGTCTCACACTAACGGGGCTCGGCAGGGATACTGAATACGGTGGTTCGATTCTCGTGATGAGTATCATCGGGGGAGCGATCATTCCGCTGATCCAGGGGCTTATTTCCGACCACACTGACGGCAACATGCAGCTAGCCTTTATCGTCCCACTTATCTGCTACATAGCTGTCGTCCTCTTCGGTTTCTACTGTCTGCGCAACCCAGGGCCTCAGGTCGCCAGTACACCTGCGCCGGCTACACAAGCCATGGATACACATAACACCACGGCAGGAGTCTGAAACATGGATGTCAGGATTGAGATCAGGCGCGATATTTTCACGGATAACCCCAAAAGTATCTGCACAACAGAAGGAATGGCAGCCACGGCCTTTCGATATTCGTCCGGTGTAGAGGCACTAAGGATAGAGAATCACAGGGGGTATATCGTCGTGCTGCCGTTTATGGGGCAGATAATATGGCAGGCGGTATTGGACGGTCATGATCTGACCATGAAAAACATGTTTGATGAACCACGGCAGGTAGACTCGATTATAGATACCTACGGTTGTTTCATGTTCCACAGCGGGCTACTTGCAAACGGTTGTCCGGGGCCAGAGGATGACTACCCGTTGCATGGTGAAATGCCATGCGCTCGCATGGATAGCGCTACCCTGGTGGTGGGCATGGATCATTCTCAAGGTAATGGCTACATGGAGATAACCGGGGAGTATGAATATGTCAAAGGATTTGGCAGTCATTACCGGGCGTCACCGTCGGTTCGCCTTGGTGCCTATGATTCACAAATGCAAATACGCATGGATGTAAAAAATCTTGGCGCCATGCCAATGAACCTCATGTACATGATGCACATGAACTACGCCTATATACCAAATGGCCGGTTCGTTGACTTGCAAAAGGGTAATACAAGGGTACGGGAGAGCATTCCTGGCCATGTCAAGCCGACGCAGGAATGGCGGGATTACCTGCAGGGGCTGGCAAGAGAGCCGGAAAAATTCGTTCACCTTGATACGCCACGTTTCTACGATCCGGAAATCTGCTTCTTCATGGATGGCATCGAGGCTGACAGTGAAGGTCTTGCCCATTTCCTGCTGGTTCATCCGGATGGAGGTGCATTCCATACGGCATGCAATCCACAGCAGTTTCCGCATGTCACGCGATGGATACTGCATAACGGTGACCAAACGGTGGCAGCGTTTGCGTTACCGGCAACATGTGAGCCGGAAGGCTACACGGCAGAGAAACGTAAGGGCAACGTCATTGAGCTTGGTTCAGGGGAGACAAGGCAATTTCAGGTGACCACAGGGTATCTTGATACAGAGAAGACAGCGAACATAATGGCACGGCCAGTGTCGTCATGAGGTCACTGGTCGGTAACAACATGGGCGTCGTGTTCCAGGAGCAGGGTTGTATACGCATTAGGCAACGGCTTGTCGCTGATGACAAAGTCAAAGCGGTCGAGATCCGCAATATAGGCGGCCCTGACCTTATCCAGTTTGGTGTGGTCTGCAAGAAGGATGTTGGTTTGCGAATTTTGCATCACCTTGGTCTTTGCAGGTACCTCATGCAGGTTGAAACAGGTTATGCCAAACCTGTCACTGACCCCGCCAGCGCTAATAAATGCCTTGGAAAAACGTATCGTATCAAGGACTTGTGCGCCAATGTATTCAAACACCATGTCCTCTCGGTAGTAGGTGCCGCCACAGAGGATCAGGTTGCAGTTTGGTTTTTCCTGAAGTTTGAGGAAGACGTTCAGGGAATTGCAGACGGCTGTAAATTCAAGGTCTGTGGGAATAAAGTCAATTACAAAGGGAGTAGTAGAGCCACAGTCAAAGAAGATGGTGTCTCCCTTTTGTACGAGAGCAGCGGCAAGTTTGCCGATACGACGTTTTTCCTCGGTATTCCTGCTGTTCTCTGCACTGACCAGGTATTTGCCGATCTCATTACGCTGTGCAGAAATATCACGGGTCACGTATCCCCCCATCAGGCTGAGACCGTCCGGGTTGTTGGCAATATCGCGGCGGATCGTCATTTCGGATACATCCAACAGCTCGGCGGCTTCGCTGATATGAATAGCGATCTGGCCCTGGAGAACGTTGGTAAGAGATTTGATGCGATCGGATTTTCTACTTTTCGGTATTTCCATGAAGCATCCCCAGTATGTAAATGAAAATAACATTTACATGTTCTATTCTAAAAATTCGTGTGACAATAGCAACTAAACAATCACTGCAAGATGTTAATTTAGAGGTGTTTCTCACAAATGTCACTTACAAGCACACAACTCGTCAAATTTATCGACCATACGTTGCTGTTAGCGGATGCCAGTGATGACAAAATCCGGGAACTCTGCCAACAGGCTGCCGAATACCGGTTCTACTCGGTATGTGTCAACTCGGCCAATGTTCCCTTGGCTTATAGTGAGCTTAAGGGAACCGAGGTGATTGTCTGTTCTGTTATTGGTTTCCCCTTAGGAGCACAGCTATCGACGGTAAAGGCATTCGAGGCATCGGAAGCCATCCGGGAAGGAGCCGGGGAAATCGACATGGTTATCAATATCGGGGCGCTCAAGAGCGGTCGCATTGATGACGTGAAAAAGGATATCGAGGCAGTCTATGATGCCTGCGGCAAGATTCCGCTAAAAGTTATCCTGGAAACAGGACTGCTGACCAATGAAGAAAAAGTGGCGGTTTGCTCCATATGTAGAGAGGTAGGCGTTGCCTTCGTCAAGACATCCACGGGCTTCGGTCATGGTGGTGCCACGGTTGCCGACGTTAAGCTCATGCGCGAAACGGTGGGGGACAAGGTAGGTGTCAAGGCATCCGGTGGAGTACGTGACCGTGCCGCAGCCTTGACCATGATCGAGGCCGGCGCTACAAGGCTGGGTACGAGTTCGGGTATCGCCATTGTTACTGGTGAAAGCGCCGAGGGGGGAGCTGCAACCAATTATTAAACAAATTATTAAACAATACGATGGTTCAGCCGCAGGATGTCATGTGTCAATGCGGTTCCCATAATCTGGCAGGATTGGATCATGCAATCCTTTCCTGTCGGATGAGCGTGTCATCCTGGCGTTTGGGGCGAGCAATAGAGGTAAAACGAACTTTGTTCAGTGGCAAGATCAGGAGGGTGTTGAAATCCGCCCCATTCAGCATCTGAATTTTGAAGGCCATACCTCAACGATCGAATGATCCATGGGCATGCTAGACCGCATGTTTCTATTACACGGTTGGTCAAGAAGACTGAAAGGCCGTTGGAAGACGTGGTTCTTGGACCTCACGTTCTCATCAAAAAGGGAATGGATTTATCCATCGCTAAAGCTATTCACCACAAAATACATCAGATCTTTTTTATTGCGCGCTCGGTTAATTTTCCGGTGAAATATGGGCCTTCCTTCGGTCTCGATAGTTGATAGGGCTTCTGATATGAAAGCTCACTTCAACACTGCGAAACTACGGATAAACCACGTGCAGCTCGGGCATTTCTACCCAGCGTTCCACCTGCGCCATGATGCGATCAATCATCCACGAATGCGGTAGCCCCTTGTGCTGCTCGACAAAGCCGAGGTGGCCGCCGTGTCGTGCCAGTTCGATACGTACATTGGCAGAAGGCAGCGGTAGGCGCATGAAGATATCGCCGGGCACGTAAGGGTCATCCTGGGCATGCAGAATCAGGGTGGGCAGCTCAAGCCGGTCGAGCAGGGCGCCGGCGGAGGCGCGGCGGTAATAGTCGGTAGCGGAGCTGAAGCCGTACAGGGGCGCCGTGATTTCATTGTCAAACGCCCATAGCGTGTCAAAGCGTTGCAGCTGCTTGGCGCTGATCTCCAGGGGCAGCATTTTTTCTTCACGCTTGCGCTCGATGCGCCGCCGCATGCGCTGCAAGATACGTTGCTGATGGCGGCGTGCCTGGCCGAGATTGAGGGCATCGGAATGGCTGGCGAGATCCAGCGGTGCGCTCACCGAAATCGCACCGGCAATATCAAGGCCATCACCGCCTTGCTCGGCAGCCAGTTTTAGCAGCACATTGCCGCCTACCGAGAAACCTACGGCCACCTTGGGTGCCTGGGGAAAGCGTCGCGCCAGAACGCTCATCAGCCAATAGGCATCGGCAGTATCGCCGGCGTGATAACCGCGTGACGAACGGTTTTGTATCTTGCCGCAGCCTCTGAAGTGCATTACCACCGCACGCCAGCCCTTGCGCGCTGTTGAGGTCAGCAAGGCACGGGTTGAAGGCGAGCGTAGCAGCGACGACTCTTCTTCCGTCAGGATCACCAGCAGGGGGGTATTGTCTTTGGCAGTGGGTGGAACGCTCCACCCCAGCTCCAGTACATCACCATCAGGAAGATCCAGCAGCTCGGTATCGCAGCGCGGCGTCTTGCGCCACAAAAAATGCGGGGCCAGCGTTTGCAACTGACGGTTTTTTAACCAGCGCGGAGCAACGAAGTCAGCATTGAAGAGCGTTCTAGCCATAAGCGGCGTACAAGTCCTGGAAGGTAGAGCAGCTACCGTGAAGTCGACGTGACTTCAGCATAAGACCGTAAAGGGGGGGGCGAGAGTTCTATTCGTAGTGCGTGATACTGCCACGCCGGTGATTCCGCAATCGGAGGGCGTGGCAGCAGAGTAAAACAGGTACTTAATCGAGACGGTAAAGCTGGGGCACCTTGTCGAATCCGGAGACCGTGCACTCAAGGTTGTTGATCAGGCCGTCCTTGAGGCTATGGCACCAGCCGTGAATGGTGAGCGGCTGTCCGCGCAGCCAGGCGCGCTGCACGATACGTGTGCTGGCAAGGTTGCGTACCTGCATCCGTACATTGATCTCGCACATGCGGTCATGCTGCTCTTGATTGGGCAGATGGGACAGTTCCTCACGGCGGCGTACATATTCCTGACGAATAGGATGCAGCCAGTCATCAAGAATGCCGCCATTGCCGGGCGCATTCATCGAAGCGTTAACGCCGCCGCAACCATAATGGCCGACCACGAGAATATCGCGCACTTTCAGGGAATCTACCGCAAACTCCACGGCAGCCATGGTGTTCACGTCATTGTTGTAAATGACGTTAGCGACGCTTCTGTGTACGAACACCGTTCCCGGCGGTACGTCGAGTACCGTTTCTGCCGGAACGCGACTGTCGCCACAGCCGATCCATAAATAGCCGGGGCTTTGTCCATCCACCAGGCGTGTAAAAAATTCGGGGTCCCGCTCCTGCATGCGGCGCGACCAATCGCGATTATTGTTGATCAGATCGGAAATACTGATTGATTGCGGTGCGGATTTTTCGCACATGAAGGATATCCACCTTTCTGCCAAGTCGTGTGGAGCATCTTTTACCGTGGCTCGCACAGCGGGTCAAATATAACGGACTTCCACGAACGCCTCTTTAGTGCTGTTTCGCTGCGTTACCAGGCTCCGGTTATGTTAGCCTCACGGGTAATTTTAAATGGTTCGACGGTGGCGGATCGCGACGCGTCGCCCTGTAGGATAAAGAGGTGATAAATGTCTGATTTTCAATATGATCTCATTGTGATTGGCGGCGGCTCCGGGGGTGTCCGAGCGGCGCGAGTGGCGGCCAAAAGCGGCGCAAGAGTGGCTTTGGCCGAGCAGTCACGGCTGGGCGGCACCTGCGTTAATGTGGGGTGCGTGCCGAAAAAATTCTTCTCCTATGCGGCTCACTTCGCCGAAGGTTTCGAGCAGAGCCGCGGCTATGGCTTCCACAGCGACAATCGCTTCGACTGGGCGACGCTGCGCGATAATACGGCCAGCGAAATCGAGCGCCTGAATGGTATCTATCGCTCACTGCTTGATAAGGCCGGTGTCGAGCTGTTGTCGGGGCACGCGCGTATTGAAGGGCCAAATGAGGTCACCGTTGATGGGCAGCAGGTCACGGCTGAACGCATTCTGATCGCCGTGGGCGGAACGCCGCGTCAGCTCGACTTCCCCGGTGCAGAGCATATGGTCAGTTCTAATGAGATGTTCACGCTGGCAACGCTGCCCAAGCGCATGGTGGTTTACGGGGGCGGCTATATTGCGGTGGAATTTGCCAGCATTCTTAATGGTCTGGGGGTAGAGACCACCCTGGTATATCGCGGCGAGCTGTTCCTGAAAGGTTTCGATCACGAACTGCGCGAGTTTTTACGCGATGAAATCAGTGGCAAGGGCGTGAAGCTGCATTTCAATGCCAGCATCAGTGCCATTGAGAAGAGTGAAGGTGTGAAGCACATCACCCTCGACGATGGCACTTCCATCGACGCTGATCTGGTGCTTAGCGCCGTGGGCCGTGAGCCTAACTTTGAAGGGCTAGGGCTTGATAACGTCGATGTTGCCCTTGATGGAGGCGGTTTTATCAAGGTAGATGATGCCTACCAAACTTCAACGCCCTCCATTCTGGCACTCGGCGATGTCATCAATACGCCGCAGCTCACTCCGGTCGCCATTGCCGAAGCGATCCATATGGTGGCTATTCACTTCGAGCAGCGCACCCCCGAGCCGATCAACTATGAAGCAGTCGCCACCGCGGTGTTCTGTTCCCCCAATGCTGCAACCGTGGGCCTTACCGAAGAAGAGGCGCGCCAGCGCTTTGAAGGGCTGCGTATCTATGTGACAGCGTTCCGCCCCTTGCTGCACACGCTGGCGCAAGACCCGGGGCGCTGCTTCATGAAACTCGTCGTGGATGATGCCAGTGACAAAGTGGTGGGCGTACACGTAGCGGGCGCTGATGCGGGTGAGCTGGTGCAGGGGCTGGCCATTGGAGTGCAGTCGGGCATTACCAAGCAGCAGTATGACGCCACGATTGGCATTCACCCGACCAGTGCCGAAGAGATCGTCACCCTGCGTGAAGTGACACGCCGCTGATTTTCCTGTGCGCATCAAAAGCGCTGGGCAGTGCTGCATCGTGTTGGTGTGGCGCTGTTTGCCGTCAGCGGCCCTGTAGGAAGAAGGCTTCACTCTTACCCTCACTATGCAGCCTGTGTGAAGAAGGGTAGGGAAATCATCTCTTTCATCTACGAGCCTGTTCGACGTCTGCTGCGGGTCGGCTCTATTGCGTTAAAGTTAGGCTGTAAGGACGTTAGATGAAGCAAGCCGGTGGGCGCTTTATTCCTGAATGAGTGCCTACGCTGTGAAAGTGGAGCCAAACGGTCGGTTATTCCTGCCGGATACTGGATAGGCGCATAAAAATCCCCCGATTATCCGTAAGCCAGATAACCGGGGGATGTGTTTATGCGCAGATGACGCTGTGGTGGCGCTTAGTCGTCGGAGTGTGCGCTTTCTATCGCTTCGTTGGGCGCTTCGCCTGACATCGGTGTAGTGGAAGAGCCGTTTCCTGATCCCGCAGGCTGTACGCTGCCCTTGAAGGAACCCGGTTTGCTGCCAGGTACCGGTGCGGCCTGGTCATCGCTGGGGTTGGGAGCGCTGTCTGATTCCTGGCTGTTATCGGAGGCATCGCTGCTGTGGCCGCCGCCGTTGCGGTGATAAACGACCTGGTGCGTCTGGCCTTCGCAGGTACCGATGATTTTGCCATCGGCCTGTTTTGCTTCAGCGGTGGGAAGTACCTCAAGGCTATATTGGCTCTCTGGGATGCCCTTGCCTTGAATCTGTTGCGACAAACGATCGACCAGACTGTCACAGCTGGCGTGTGCCTGAGTGGTAGTGACTACGGCTGCTGACAGCAGCGCTACCGCTAAACTCTTTTTCATTGCAATGACTCCTTTAATGTGGAGGAAAACGCGCATAGCGTGCCTTCCCGCTCGCACCGACTGCATGGTACAGGTGCTCGTGTACCGTTATGATCAGTAGCAGCGACGATGCTTGTCGCGGTATTGATCCGGTATTTTTATTTCAAGGCTACTTTCATGCGCAGAGTTGCCACTTGTTCAGGCTTACCACTGCATGGGCGTTAGTAAAGCACATCCCTTCAAGGGCATCCAGAATTCGGCAGGCTTGCGCCTTGCGGCGCGTCTTGGGCACAGTGTCACGCCCATTCCCTTGCGGTTTTACGATGCTGCCAACTGGTTAGGGTATAGCCAGGGGCGCGTTTACAAACTGGCGCGACAGGCGCAGCGAAATGCCCCCTTTTGGCATGGTGCCAACGCCCTCTTTGGCGTGGATCGTTGGCGCGACGCGCAGCGGCTTCCCGCTATTCCCGCTCATTTGCCGACCGGTTTGCCCATGCCTGCCGAACCGATGCGCTATGAAGGTCAACTGGCGGGGGCACCATGGTGGTCGCAGCGCTGGGTAACCGGTCAGGTCGCCGTGTGGTCAAACACGTTTGCGCGCACGCTAGGGCAGCAATGTGCGCTGCTTGAGCGGCGCAGATCTACTTGCTTTGGCCGCTTTCCCCGAGCTGATTTCTCTCTCTCTGACTGGAATCGCCGCGTTGCGCGCTATGTGGAAAGCGTTTCACCGCATCCGTACCTGCCGGATATTCAGCCACTGCTGGCGTCAATGCCTGCTCCGCCTAAAAGTGCCGTGCCGCTGCTGCTCGACTTGCGCGAAGATCAGTTCATGCACGTTAACGATGGTTATCGCTGGCTGGATTGGGAAGCGATGGTGTGGGCGCCGGTAGAGTTTGCCTGGGCGCTGATCGAGATACTGGTGCCTGCCGCTTATCGAGATGCGTTTTTGCAGGGCTATGGCGCGAGTCCAAAGGTGCATCACCTGCCTGAATGGCGACCGCTGTACCGCGCACTGTTTGTAGCGATGGGGTTATGGGGAGATGTGAGCCTTGCAACGCTTGAGCGTTACGACTGCTGGCTAGCGCCGCGCGGCTGAGGGGCTACGATAGCCAAACGGAGCAGGGGAGTTGTGTGGTTACTTCACGCACAAACTAGGCACTAAACAGCAGACAAAATAAAGCACCTGCCGAGCCGCTAGGCTTCAATCAGGTGCTTTATTTACTTGATTTGGCGGAGGGACAGGCCGTCCTCCATTATCGTTAGGCTATGGCACCACAACAAGACCCACAATACCAAACATAGTCTTTTAAAACAGCAGTCGTTGTGGCTGCCTGCGACAGGTAAACATGAAAGTGGAAACTTTTTCTTGCCATAGCAACAGGCGGGGAGCGAGTGATTGTGCTGGATAACGTGGTCGGCGCTTTTAACGACGTGACTGCCAACCTGACTTCAGACACCATTAGCGCCCGGGTTCTGGGAAAGAGTGAAATTTTGACGCTTTCCAACCGGATACTGATAATAATTACGGTGAACAACTTCACGCCAGCTCACAGTATGGTTCGACGGAAGAGCGTCTCAATTCCCATTGTGAGAACCCCAAAACCCTTAGCATTTCCCCCGCTGCCTACTCCGCCAGCGGCTGGCTTCGGCGGCACTGATGCTATTGTTGCCTACAATAAGGCTGGGCGCCCAAACCTCGGAGAAGGATCATTCGAGATGTGGGAGAAAGCGGTCTGTAGTGGTCAAGTGCTTTTGGCCACCGAGCTTTGAGCATTCCAGTAGTTCTTTTCTGCCAAATTCGGCGGTATCCCATCGTTATGCTTGTGCGGCCGGAGGCTGCTGTAGTAACCGATCATATAATCAGTGACAGATCGCTTCGCCGCAGCAACATCGGGATAGCCGATCTCTGGTATCCATTCCGTTTTCAGGCTTCTGAAGAAGCGCTCTGTTGGGGCATTGTCCCAGCAATTGCCACGGCGACTGAGACTCAGTGTCATTCGGTAGCGCCAGAGCATCTGCCGGAATGCCC
>NZ_JAGO01000015.1 GCF_000526695.1 Carnimonas nigrificans ATCC BAA-78 | reverse complement strand
TTGCTCGTAAGAGCAGTGGTGAGTGACGTTGCCGTCCGAATCGAAACGAGCGCCCACACAAATTGTCTGATCGATTTTTTAAAGAGCGTTGAAAGAAGCGGTGAACTGCTCCGTTCAAGTGGATGCGTATTCTACGCAATCCTGAGTGGAAGTCAACTGCTTTTTTGTTTTCGTTAACGTTTCCGTTAATTCAACAACTCAGCGATTTTCTTCCGGAAATCAACAACTTGAAAACCTTGCTGACTTCCTCGTTGAGGCCCTGCCCCAGCGATGGAGGCGTACTTTACGCACCACACCGACTCTTGGCAAGGCCTTTTGGAAAAGAATTTTCGATAGCGAACATATTCAGCGAAATCGGCGGCAATAATCGCTGCGATAAAGTGCACTGTTATCAAATGCCACTGCACCTAGCGCCCTTCCCACCAACACCAGCGCGCTGCGTTCAAAACGGTGCTGAATACACGCTTCTACAATACTGGCGAGCGGCGCAGTGACGATCTGCTGCTCTTCCCAGCTGGCGCGATATACCACCACACTCGGGCAATCTGCACCGTAGAAAGGAGACAAGCGCTCAACAATCTCGTCCAGCCGATGAATGGCAAGATGAAGCGCCAGCGTTGCCCGCGTTTCAGCAAAACGTTCGAGCTGCTCACTTTCGGGCATTTTGGAGGCCCTGCCTGAGAGACGCGTAAGCACGAGGCTTTGCGCCACCTCGGGAATGGTCAGTTCACGCCCAATCGCGGCGGCTGCCGCAGCGAATGCCGGCACACCAGGCGTCAAAGTATAAGGAATACCAAGCCGTTCAAGCACTCTCAGCTGTTCAGCAAGCGCGCTATATATCGACAGATCGCCCGAATGCAGCCGTGCCACCTCCTGGCCCTGTTGCCATGCGCTTACATACTCTTGCTCAAGCTGCTGAAGGTCGAGGGCGGCTGTATTCACCTTACGAGTAGAAGGCGGACAGTAATCGAGTAGCTCCTGATTAACGGTAGAGCCCGCGTAAAGGCACACCTCACACTCAGCAAGCAGCTTCTGCCCGCGCACGGTAATCAAATCGACCGCGCCCGGCCCGGCCCCGATAAAATGGACGGTCATGCCGGTAACTCCGTGTGGCCATCTGGTTTACGCCAGCACCACTGCATAATTGAACGCGCAGGCTGCCAGCCCGTTAGCGCACCCAGCGGAGCACAATGTTCGATACTGAACCGCGACAGGCTACCGCCTTGGTCACGATAGTACTCCATAATCAACGCCTCGCTTTCCAGCGTGACACTATTCACCACCAAGCGACCGGCGGGCGCTAGCCTTGCAGCAGCGGCATTGATGACCTCGGCACTGGCCCCGCCACCGACAAAAATCGCATTCGGGAGCGACGTCATAGCGTTGATGGCAGCAGGCACATTGCCTTCCACTACTTCCAGACGATCCGCCACGCCAAAGCGCCGCGCATTGGCCTCGATACGCAGGCAACGCTCAGAATGACACTCCACCGCCACCGCTCGTAGCGACTTATCCAATAGCAGCCACTCCAGTGCGACCGCCCCAGAGCCAGCACCGATATCCCATAGGCAATCGCCCTGCTGCGGCGCCAGCCTGGCCTGCACAATTGCGCGAATCTCCTCTCGACTGATTTGACCATCGTGAAAAAACTCAGCACGTGGTCGACCAGGCGCCAGGCTATCGCTACCAGCGGTTTCTGTATTTGCTTCATCCATTTTGGAAAGCTCCAGCGCCACTATATTGAGGGGATGAATATTTATCTCATCGAAGTCATCGAGCGTTGCGTAATGACGCGCGCGTTCGTCCGCGCCCCCTAACGCTTCCAGCACCTTCATGCTTGAACACTGATAACCGTGCTGGCAGAGATACTGCGCTATCTGTCTGGGAGAGTCCGACCCCGCGCTAAGCACCATGATGCGTGCACCGTGCTTTAACGCCTGATCGAGCTGCGACAAGGGGCGGCCGCACACTGACACCAGCGCTGTATCCTGCTGCGCCCAGCCTAACTTCGCGCAGCCCAGACTGAAGGCAGAAGGCGCCGGAAAGACGTTCATTTCAGCAGCAGGAATCACGCGAGCAAGCGAGCTGCCAATGCCATACAGAAAGGGATCACCGGAAGCCAACACCACGATAGGCTGCCCCGCGAGCTGCCGAATATGCTGAATACTGCGCTCGATAGGCGACTGCCATGTTTCACGATCCCCCTGAATCAAGGGAGCTGCCAGTGACAAATGGCGCTTGCCACCAAAGACCACACGCGCTGCCGACAGCGCATGACGTGCCGTTGGACGTAGCCCTTCAAGACCATCCTCGTTGATACCAATAATGGTCAACCATGCCGAACGGGCGCTCGCCGTCGTGTCTGTGGCACTGTTATCCTTGAGCACTACCGCTTACTCCTGATGGGCTGGCTTTCCGGCTGAATGAAAAGAGTCGCAACGCAAGCCTGATTATCCTTTTGGTCATGCAGCAAATAATGATGCGCGTATTGATTCTTGGCGGCACTGCGCAGGCTCGCCTGCTCGCGCAGCAACTTGCGCCGCGGTTGGACGTTCAGCTCTCCCTTGCGGGCGTAACACGCACGCCGATACCCCAGCCGGTGCCGACGCGGCGCGGAGGTTTTGGCGGTGCCGAGGGGCTGGCACTCTACCTTCGCGATCAGGCTATCGACGCGCTGATTCTCGCCACGCATCCCTTTGCGGCGCGCATGCCATTCAATGCCGCTCAAGCCGCCGCTGACACAGGGGTGCCGCTGCTACGGTTATTACCACCGCCGTGGCAACCACAGCCAGACGATCACTGGCAAAGTGTTCCCTCGCTGGAGGCCGTTCCTGCGCTGCTCGGCAGTTCACCGCTCACCGTCCTGCTAACCATCGGGCGCCAGCAGCTCACCGCCTTCACGCACGCGCCACAACATCACTACATCATACGCAGCATCGAAGCACTGCCTGCCGATCTTGCCCTGTCGCACGTCACCAGCCTACGCCGCCGTGGGCCTTTCTCGCTGAAGGACGAAATCGCGCTGATGAACGACTACGCCGTCGATCGCGTGGTGAGCAAAAATAGCGGTATGGATTCAGTCAAAGCGAAGCTGACGGCAGCGCGCGAGTTGGGCATACCAGTCATGATGGTGGAGCGGCCGCCCAGCCCCGACATCACGACCGTTGCTCGTGTCGAGGCCGCCATTGACTGGCTGCTCGACCTGCCTGCCAGCGTGTGGCCTCAGGCGTAACGTGGCGTATAGATCAGCGGCGAGCGTCCGTCACGCGCCACCACTCGGGTCGCGGGCGAGCCAACAATCACCATGGTTGCCATATCTGCCCAATCGCTGCGCGCATCTTCGAGCGTTGCGACACGAATCCGCTGATCTGGGCGAGTAATGGCTCGGGCGAAGATCACTGGCGTCTGTGCAGGAAGCTGCTGCCGCAACAGCTCAAATGCCCGCCCCAACTGCCAGGGGCGCGCCGTGGAGATCGGGTTATAGAAGGCCAAAGCCAGCCCGCAGCCTGCCGCCGCCGTTAAGCGACGCTCGATCACTTCCCAGGGTTTGAGATTGTCTGACAGTGACAAACAGCAGAAGTCGTGTCCCAACGGCGCACCGCATGCAGCAGCTGCGGCCAGCATGGCGGTAATACCGGGCACTATTGCAAGCTCCAGTTGACGGTAGCTCTCAGGCCCTGCTTCGATCTGCTCACATACAGCGGCCGCCATGGCGAACACCCCCGGATCGCCTCCCGATACCATCGCTACGCGATAACCCTCAGCGGCTGCATCCAAGGCATGCCGGGCACGCTGCGCTTCCACACGGTTGTCGGAAGGCACCGCACGCTGATGTGCGGCCAGAGTCAGGCGCGCCAGATAAGGGCCATAGCCGTACAGCAGATCCGCCTCTTGAAGCCCCTCACGCGCTGCGCCGGTCAACTGTTCGGCAGCCCCCGGGCCAATGCCGATCACGCTAAGCTTCCCGGTACTCATAATGATTGCTCGCCTGGGGCAGGAAACAGTGGCGAATCAAAGCCCAGTTCGTCCCACCCCGGCACTAATATCAGTGAGAAATAGGGGGCGTGATCGTCCTGCTTATGCGCCAGCGGCATTATCTGAGACTGGGGCTGCGCGATTCGCTCCACGTAAAGCGCACGCTCCAGCTTGCCGCACTGCGCCAGCACCTCACGCACTCGCC
This sequence comes from Carnimonas nigrificans ATCC BAA-78, assembly GCF_000526695.1. GTDB lineage: Bacteria > Pseudomonadota > Gammaproteobacteria > Pseudomonadales > Halomonadaceae > Carnimonas > Carnimonas nigrificans. Next base: position 197,183 of record NZ_JAGO01000015.1, on the reverse strand, counting down.
CTAAATGGCGGCCGATTTTCATAATCACCAGTGCCTCACAGCCGTCGATGCGCTCACGCAACGCCTGTGAATCAAGCGTTCCCGGAATCACGGTCAGGCTATCGTCCCCCTGACAAATCGGTAGCTGCGCAGCCGACCAGCTAGCCGACATCGCGCTGATGCCGGGGACAACTTCCGTAGGAAAGCGCCCCGCCAAACGCGTATGAAGATGCATATAGGAGCCGAAGAACAGCGGATCACCTTCCGCAATCACCGCCACGCTACGACCAGCGGCCAGCTCATGCGCCAGGCGTTCGACGCTTTCGTGGTAGAAATTGCGCAGTAGCGCCTGATAGTGCGGATGATGGCGATGAATCTCGGTAGTCACGGGGTAGTAAAGCGCCACCCGCTCCACGCTGGAAGGAAGGTGCTGCTCGGCAACGCCCAGCGCGTGGCTGGAATGGCCTGATTTAGCGAAATACGCCACCACATCAACTCTGGCGAGCACCTTGACCGCCTTCACCGTCATCAGGTCAGGATCGCCAGGCCCGACGCCCACCCCATACAGCGTGCCGCTGCGCGATGCCTGAGGGCAAACGGCAAGCGTTGCTACGTTTTCAGCACTCATAGCGCATCACTCGCTAATGCGTTGACCGTCGCGGAAGCGATCGCGCTTCCGCCCATGCGCCCACGTACGATCGCGTAGGGCAAATCGAGGGAGCTTTCTGCCAGCGCCTGCTTCGATTCAGCCGCACCCACAAAGCCCACCGGTACACCGATAATCGCAGCAGGACGCGCCGCGCCGCGCTCAAGCGCTTCCAGCAGATGAAAGAGCGCGGTTGGCGCGTTACCGATCACCACCAGCGCCCCCGCCAAGTGCTCATGCCATAGTTCCATGGCAGCCGCCGAGCGCGTCGTCCCAAGCTGTTTGGCAAGTGCCGCCGTACGCTCATCGCGCAGGGTACACAGTACCGGATTGTCAGCAGGCAAGCGCTTGCGCGTAACGCCACGCTCAACCATTTCGGCATCACACAGAATGGCCGCTCCCTGCTGCAAGGCGTGGCGCGCGTGCTGAGCAAACTGATGGCCGAATTCGATATGCTGGGCAAGATCGACCACACCGCACGCATGGATCATGCGCACCGCTACGTGGCTCTCCAGCGCATCGAAGCGGGTCAGGTTCGCTTCACTGCGAATGATGGAAAAGGAGCGTTCGTAGATGGCGAGGCCGTCACGCTCGTATTCATAGCGTTCGTTTTTCATCGAACGGAAACTCTTGTCAAAGGTGTGGCATTAGCGCCACACCAGATAATAAAGGCACTCTGGCTCGAACAGAGAGTGTACTGAATCAGCGGGCAAACATCAGTGCTGCACCAGTCGCTCGCACATTTCCCGGGTGAGATTCCCGTTGGTCAGCGAGAGCCGCTGTGCTGGTTCATCATAGGCAAGCCCGTTGAGCACCACGGCGATGGTCGATGCGGAAGTTCCTACCAAACAGAGTGCAGTGGCGTTGGGACGAGCGCACCCTTTGGCACATCCCGATATATGGACAGGCCCAGCCTTGCCGCTAACCGCCATGACCTCCGCCATTCGGTTTGCCAGAGGGCGAGTCGGCACCTGTGCCGCGGCACAGCCAGGCGCACCACGGCAAACGCTGATAGCAAGTCGGGCGTCATCACTGTGGGTTATCAGGCCCAGCGCGCTCAGTTCATGCAGCGCGCAGGAAGGATCAATTTCCTTCTTGGGCAACAGCAGCAAACGGCGCTGCGGCAGCGGCCACAGCGTGGCCTGAGCCTCTGCACACCACTCCCCCACCGCTTTCAATGTAATAGTACTGAGAGCGCCATAAGGTGCCGCCACCAGTAGCGCGTGATCGGCACGGCTTCCCAGCACAACTGCTTCATCATGAATATCGGGAAGTGCTCGCGTAACGCCGTAAGGTGACAGCAGCGAGGCCAGCGCCTCTGCTCTCTTAAGCTCACGACCGCGCTGGCCGCAGGAGCCCTCTGCCAGCAGCGTGAGAAGCGCCACGCCAGCATCCAGCAGGCAAGCGACACTCTGTTCTCTACAGTGAAACCAGTGCGCATCGAACGCACTACCGCCGACACCAAGCCAATATCCATCATCGGCAATGCGTAATCGAAGGTCGGCACTGAGCGCACCGATCCCATAGTTTCCGTGCTCTTCAACGACAACAGCGCACTTAGGGGGGAGCAGCAGCGGCTCTACTGCCAAGCGGTCAATCAGATGATCGCACAACGCCAATAGCTGAGTGCTGCGCTCGGCATTAGGCTCAAGCGTTACCGCAGGTGCAACCACAGGCTGTGGTATGAAACGATCAAGCTCAGCGGCGAAATGCCTGGCACTATCAGAAGTAAAGCCTCGTGCTTGCAGGTTGCCTCGCAGGGTCAGATCAATGTCACCGCTGCCGTAATAGTCAATCAGCTCGGCCAAGCGCACCAACCGCTCAGCCGACGCCCCGCAGCGCCACGGGGCCAGCCTCACCAGCAGGCCGTCCCCCGTTGTCATGGGTGCGACCAGCGATGGGCACGCCCTGCGACGCCCGGGGCGCTGACTCATGCCGGCAGCGGCTCCTTCGCCAGCGATTCGATAGTGCGGCGCAGCAGTGTCCAGAAAGCCTCCACGGCATCCAATTCAACACGCTCACTGGGCGAGTGCGGACCTTTGATGGTCGGGCCGAACGAGATCATTTCGAGATGAGGATATCTGGCACCAATAATGCCGCACTCAAGCCCGGCGTGGATCACCTTCACCTCGGGAGCATGCCCCTCGACCTGAGTGTGAATATCGCAGAAGCGTGTCAGCAGCGGCGAATGGGGGATCGGATTCCAGCCCGGATAGAAGGAAGTGCTTTCAGCGCTGAAGCCGCCAAGGCGGGCCAGGCCCTCGATACGTGCGGCCAGCGCCAGCGCCGCGCTGTCGCGCAACGAACGCACCATCGCATCAAGGTTCAGATGTCCACCTTCCAACTGTACGACACCAATGTTGTTGGAGGTTTCGACAACGCCAGGCACTTCGTCGCTATAGCGCTCAACCCCGTAAGGCAGTGCGCCCAGCAGACGGATAAAGCGGGCGGAATCCTCAGCTGATAGCGTTGCCTGACGTGGCGCATCGCTACCTACGGTGACTGCGACTGCCGCATCGACTTCGGCAAGCTCTTTCTTAAAGGTCGCTTCCAGCTCAGCAACATGCGCCGACAGCGCCGCCACGTCAGCATTTTTAACCGCAATCACAGCGCGGGCGCTGCGGGTAATGGCGTTACTCATTTCGCCGCCCTGATAAGAGGCGATAGCGACCGAGCCTTCTTCGTGGGCATCGAGGAGTGACAGCAGTGTTCGCGGCAGCAGTTGGTTGGCACTGCCCTTCTGCTGGTTGATCTCTACACCAGAGTGACCACCGTTCAGGCCATTCACGGAGAGCGTCAGGAAGCTCCACTGAGCATCCAGTTCATGCTCAACGAAGTGCTCGTTAATCCGTACATGCACGCCGCCCGCGCAGCCGATACATACTTCGCCGCGCTCTTCGGTATCCATATTGAGCAGGTAGCGCCCTTGCAGCCAATCCGAGGCCAGCCGTGAAGCGCCGCCCATCGAGGTCTCCTCCTCTACGGTGAAGAGCGCTTCCAGCGGGCCGTGAACCAGCTCATCATCTGCCAGCACCGCCAGCGCGCCCGCCACGCCAATCCCGTTGTCAGCGCCCAGGGTTGTACCCTTGGCCCACAGCCAGCCGTCGCGTACTTCGGTGAGAATCGGATCACGCGAGAAATCGTGCTCAACGTCAGCCTGCGACACCATATCGACATGACTTTGCAGGGTAACGACCGGTACGTCCTCATAACCCGGGGTGGCAGGACGCTTGACCAACAGGTTGCCCCCCTCATCACGGGAAGTGTCGAAGCCACGCTGCTCGGCAAACTGCTGGATTTTCGCCAGGATCGCCTCTTCCTGATGAGAAGGGCGCGGGGTATTACACAGCAGTCGGAAAAAATGCCAGACAGGTGCTGGCGATAGTGATTCCAGATGTTCGTTGGGATTCCCGACCGGGGCTTCGTTAGACATGTAACTCTCCTGACAAAAATATCGTTCTACTACTGTAACGCGTGGAGGCCACCGATGCCTTCATCGAAATGGCATCCTGTTACGTGAATAGGTTGCGCAGCACTGCCTTCAAGACTCTTCTGGCTGCACCGGCTTGAGCATCTGAGCACACCACTCGCGCCACAGGGTCTCGCCTGCTGCGCGGCCAGTCTGCTCAAAGCGGCGCGCCAGCCAACGCTCGTCCTTGCCCTGATACAGCAGCCCAAGAAAGCCCTGACGGGCATCGCTGTCGAGGTGCTCTCGCAGGCTGCCCCAATGACTTTTCAGCAGCGTGCGGTAGGGAGTCAGGGGTGCATGGGCCTGGGCAAGCCGCTTGAGAGCGCTCACCAGTTCAGGGGAAGAAGGAATAGCTTCAGGCGTCAGCAGGCTATCGACCAGCGCAACATCCAACTCGCGCAGCTCCATCGCCAGCCGCTCTTCAAGCGTTAACGCCCAATGCTGACGGCACTGCCGAATCAGACTGGCTCCTTCTGCATTGAGCGCCCGACCGACCATAACCGCATTCTCACCCGACGAACGTTCAGCCCGCAGGCCCAGACGCAGCGGCAGACACGCCAGCCGCGACCAGAAGTGCATCAGCCCGGCTTCAGCGCCAAAACTCGCTCCCAGCAGCGCGACACCCTTGCTGGCAGCATCCAAGGCCACCGCGTCGATCAGCTTTCTCGCGATACCGCGACGCTGTGCAGCAGGATGTACGGCAATCCGCATGATTCTGCGCCAGCGCAGTTGCGCCGCCTGCTTGAGTCCTTCATGCAGCGCCAGTGATTGAGGCAACAGCTCTCCCGGCAGACGACGCTCGCCGCGCGTCACGGCTTCCGCCATATCAGGGGTATAACCGCCTTCGTCAACGCTCGCGCAGACCCCCAGCAGTTGGGTGTTGTCGCGCGCGATCCAGATGGAGATAGGACGCTGGTCAAGCAGCCGCGTCAAGTCACTGGGGGCCGTGCGGTAATGGGCCGTTACCAGCAAGCCAAACAGGGTATTAAGGGCGGCATCACTGGCCGCCAGGCGATCGCGGTCAATCCGCTCAATGCGCACTTCATCAAAGAGCAACGGCCCTTCGGGCACCTCACCATTCAGACAGAGCAGCTGATTGGTCAGCGCTTCCAGCGGATCATCCTGAGCCCAGCGCACGGGAGTATTCAGCGTGAGCGTTTGCCGGTCAGGAGTACGCTGATCGAGATAATCGCGGAAACGAATGGCGAAGCCGCGTCCACTGCCTTCATAGCCGTGAGTCGTCGTGGCGAAGGCGATACGTGGAAAGCGCTCAACACACTGTTTAAGCAGCTGTACCGGCAGAGCCGCTGCTTCATCGACCAGCAGCATACTGCCATCGCCACCAGGGGGATGCGCGCTCTGCAAGGCTTGCTGCAAAGCAAGCGCATCGAGAAAACGCAGTTCGCCATTGGGATGGAGGAAATTGTGCCCCTCTCGCTGTCCTTCTGGCGCATGTTGTTCAAGCTGGCGAAACAGCGACTCCACCGACGCAAAGGCAGGTGCCGTCACCAGCAGCGTACCGCCCTTTTCACGCAGACGCTGTGCCGCCGCCATCCCCATGGCAGCGCTCTTGCCACGCCCCCGATCGGCTGTGAGCACCAGGGGGCGGCGACGCTTGAGCGAGGCAAGTGCCGTCACCGCCTGACGCTGATCGCTGCTCAGGCACCCTTCCTCATCACGCTGTAACTGCCACTCAGGTGCTTCATCGAAAGAGGGAAGATCAAGCTGCCCTTCTGAACGTAAACGCGCAATCGCCGATGACTGTTCGAGCAGACGCTGCATGCGCTTGCCGGAACGACCAATGAAACTGACATGGCTGGTAATAAGGGTAAATACGCCGCCGGCTTTCAAGGTTCCCGATAACGCACCGAAGGCATCCGCATCCATCCCCTGGCGTGCATCAAACAGTACGGCGTCAGTCTCTTCCCCCAGCCGACGCTGCGCCTGACCGGGCTGAATCCAGTTAATCTGAGGCGCCTGTTCAGGCTGCTGCGGGGAGACCCACAGCGCACGCTCACCATAATGCGCAAGTAGCGCCGCAATGGTTTCATCACTGGGGGCATCGCACCACAGCAAGGTACGAAAGCCGACTGAAGCAAGCCGGGTATCCAATAGCTGTAGCGAAGCGTGAAGCTCGGCATTAGGTGACGTCATAGCATATCCATCCTGAAAGGCTGCATCATTATGCCAAAGATAGCGGTGGCGTGGCGTGTCTTCATTGCCGGGCGCAGCGTGTAGTACGGCTACCAACGGCTCTCGGCAGCCTGTTCCGGCCAAAAAAAAGCGCAGCGCCCGAAAGCGCTACGCTCCTTGTCGTGTGCTGATCAGAACTCAGGCACGATCCTTGAAGATCGTCATGATGCGATCAAGCAGTTGCAACGCTTCTTCACGCGGACGCTGGAAGGTATTGCGACCGATAATACTGCCGGAAGCACCGCCATCAGCCAGACCTTCAATGGTATTGATCAGGCCATCCGTATCGGTTGCTTCACCACCGGAGAAAATCACGATGCGGCGGCCGTCGAAGGAGGATTGCACCACATGGCGCACGCGCGCTGACAGTGTAGAGATATCAACCTTCTGCTCTTCGTACACTTTTTTCGCCGCTGGCAGACTAAGGTGCTCGGTCGGTGGCTTGACCTTAATGATATGTGCACCCAGCAGTGCTGCGATATGGGCAGCATAAGCGCAGATATCCACCGCCGTTTCGCCGGGCTTGTCCAGCTCAGGCCCACGCGGGTAGCTCCAGATCACCACCGCCAGACCCGCAGCCTTGGCTTCACGCGACAGTTCGGCAATTTCTTCAAACTGTTCGAACTGATAGTCAGAAGAAGGATAGATGGTAAAGCCGATGGCAGAAGCGCCCAGACGCAGGGCATCGTCAATGCTGGCGGTAATTGCCTGATCCTTCTGCACCGCCAGACTGTTGGAGCTGTTCATTTTCAGAATCAGAGGAATCTGGCCGGCAAAGGTATCCGCACCTGCTTCCAGCATACCCAAGGGGGCTGCATAGCCTGAAAGACCTGCGTCGATGGCGAGCTTGAAGTGGTAGTGGGGATCATAGGCAGCAGGGTTGGCTGCAAAAGAGCGTGCGGGGCCGTGCTCAAAGCCCTGATCGACCGGCAGGATCACCAGTTTGCCGGTGCCTGCCAGCTTGCCTTGATTAAGAAAGCGCGCAAGGCTCGCCTTGGTGCCAGGATTATCACTTTCATACCAGCCAAGGATTTCCTTGACCCGTGCAGTTGTTGACATGGTTTCTCTCTCGTTTGTTTATTGCTTTATCCAAGGAGCCGCTGTCATTCACGGCTGCCTTAGACTTTGAGAGTACCGCAGATCAAATTTTCATGCACGAGAGGGCGAGCGAATTATCAATGCCACTGGGATCAGCAGGATATAGAGCGCCCCCATCCACAAAAAGAGGTCGTTATAAGCCAATACCTGAGCCTGCACATTAACGTTGCGCGCCAAAAACTGGATCGCTGCAGTGTGCGGGTCTGCCGTCACCCCTTGAAACATCTGTTCATACTGGCTGATGCGCTCCAGTACCGCCTGACGCCCATCATTGATGGCAGGAATAAGCTGCTGCCAGTGATAGTGATTGCGCATATCGAGGAGAGTGTCGATCATCGCGAGGCCCACTGCACCGCCAAGGTTACGCATCAGGCTGAACATGCCCGCCCCTTCGCCGATCTTGTGGGCAGGCAGCATGCCGATGGTGATACGAGAAGCAGGAATGATGCAGGCGATCAGCCCCACACCGCGAATGATCTGCGGCCACAGAAACTCATGGAACCCCGACTGAGCCGTCAGGTTGGCATTCATGATCGTACCGGTCGCCACCATCGCCAGCCCCACTACAATCAACGTGCGATGCGAGACCATATCTCCGAAGCGGCCCAGCAGCGGCGCGGCAACAAACATCGCGGCACCGGTGACGAACATCACTTCACCGATATCAATGCTGGGGTAATCACGAATAGTGCCGAAGAACAGCGGCATCAGATACACCAGGCCGTAGAGCGCCACCCCCAGCACAAAGACGATCAGGGTGCCGACCGAGAAGTTGAAAAAGCGAAATAGCCGCAAATCGACAATCGGGTTTTCAGCGGTAAAGGCGCGCCATAGAAACAGCACGCACGACACACCGCTGACCACCGCCATCCAGAAAATCAGGCGGTCACCAAACCAGCCGTCGTCGTTACCCTGCTCAAGCACGAACTCAAGCGCGCCCAAGAACAGCGCCATAAAGATCAGGCCCCAATAATCGAGCTTGCCCAGCGCTCCCTTTTCACGCTTATCAATATCGAGATTGCGCCACATCACCCAGCAGGCCAGCAGGCCAGGGGGCACATTCAGCAGGAACAGCCAGTGCCAGGAGAGGTGTTCGGTTACGTACCCGCCGAGGGTCGGGCCAATGGAGGGGGCAAGCGTCGCTACCAGCCCCATCACTGCCTGCACCGACCCCATGCGCTGACGCGGGAAGATGCGAAAGCTGACCGCCTGGGTCAATGGAATCAGCGCGCCGCCCAGAAAGCCTTGCAGCACGCGCATGACAATCAGGCTGGTCAGGCTGGTAGAGAACGCACAACCAATGCTCGCGAGGGTGAAACCGCCACAGGAGATCACCAGCGCCACGCGCGTTGAGCACACCCGCGACAACGTGCCCGCAAGCGGAATCATGACGATTTCAGCAATCAGGTAGGAGGTTTGGACCCACGAAATTTCACTGCGACTGGCAGCAATGCCTGCCTGCACTTCGTTCAGCGAACTGGCCACAATCTGAATGTCCAGCACCGCCATGAACATGCCGACAATCGCCGCCAAAAAGCCAATCTGCTGGCTGCGTGGCGGCATGGAAGTCGGCCCGGAAGCATGTTGACGGCTCATGGTCAGTGACCGGGCTGGGCATCGGGCGACGGTTGCTCAGGTGCCAGCTCAGGAAGCTGGCTTGCTGATCCATCCAGGCTGAGAGTGGGGTCCGGCAGCACGTAAAGCTGATTACGGCCCTGTTCGCGCGTATCAATTTCAGGCACCACGGAAAGTCCTGCCTGAAGCCGGCCCAACTGATCGGTAGGCCCGGTCAGGCGAATGCGCACCGGCACACGCTGCACAATCTTGTTGAAGTTGCCGGTGGCATTGTCCTGCGGCAGTAGACTGAACTCGGTGCCGGTCGCTGGCGCGATACTGTCCACCACGCCGCGATAATCAATACCAGGATAGGCATCCACCTTGATCGCCACTGGCTGACCGATGCGCATGGCTTCGATCTGGGTTTCCTTGTAGTTGGCAACGATATAGAGCGAATCCACCGGCACCAGTTGCAGCAATCCCATCTGCGGCTGCGCATAGGTGCCCACTTCAACGCTACGATTGCCCACTACCCCATCAGTTGGTGCGTAGATATGAGTACGGCCAAGCTGGGTTTTCGCTGTTTGCACTTCCGCTTCAGCAGAGACGACGCTGGCCTTTGCCGAGTCGAGCGCTGCCTGCTGGACAGCAAGCTGACGCCGCGCCGAGGTGACCTGAGCACTACCGCTCTGCACGTTGGCATGGGCCACCTGGCGATCAGCGCTGTCGTCGTCCAGCTGCTGGCGCGACACCACACCACGGCTATTCAGCATTAATGTTCGATTGAAACGTGCCAGCGCCTGTTCTTCGGTCGCTTTGCTCGAACTGAGCTGAGCCTGATATTGGGCGATCTGCGAGCGGCTTGCATCAACATTGCGTGCCGCTTGAACGACCTGCGCATTGGCTTCCGCCAGTTTTGCATTGGCCTGATTGAGGCTGTCGATGTAATCGCGGTCATCCAGGGTCACCAACAGCTGGCCTTTTTTGACCCGCTGGTTATGGTCAACATGCACGCCCACCACCCGCGCATTTAGCTCCGAGCGCACTGCCACCGCATCACTTCTGATATATGCATCATCCGTAGACTGGAAGAAACGCCCGGTTTGAAGCCAATAAACTCCCCACACGATGGCGGTAATCAGCAACACGAGGAAAACAAGGGCAAAGATTAACCCTTTAAGCCATTTTTTTGTGAGCGCGTGCATTCAGGATTCCAGCGGTAAAAATCGGGAGATGTCTGGTTGGATAAGGGAGGGCCATGTGCCGCAACAATGCGAGCGCCCAATGGGCAGGAAGGTTACGCCAAGGAAGCTATAAGCTCAATCCAGGCAACGGCTAAAGGCAACGCTGCCAGGGAGCAGCCCGCCTTTCCAACACGCCAAAAAAACGCCCCACCCCCTATATTCAGGGGCGGGGCGCTTATCTGGAGTGGATCAGATCAGCCGATATCTTTAGCCGATACGACAATCTTTTTCACCAGTCCGTAATCAACCGCTTCTTCTGCCGAGAGCCAGAAGTCACGCTCGGTATCTTCACGAATCCGCTCGATCGGCTGCCCAGTAGCATCGGCAAAAATCTTGTTGAGACGTTCGCGCATGCGAATGATCTCTTTCGAATAGATCGCAATATCGCTCGACTGCCCCTGGAAGCCGCCGGAAGGCTGATGCAGAAGGAAGCGTGTGTTGGGCAGTGAATAGCGGTTTTCCTTCGCCGCCGCCGCAAAAATCAGTGCGCCGGCACTGGCAACCCAGCCAGACCCAATCACGACAACGGGGGATTCGATAAAGCGGATGGCGTCAAAAATCATGTCGCCTGACTCTACGTGCCCACCCGGGGAGCTGATAATGACCTGAATCGGCTCGTGGCTGAGATAATCGAGCGCATGCAGCTGCTGTACAACTTCACGCGCCATTTTCTGCTCGATCTGACCGGTGATGAACACTTTACGTGCATTAACCAGACTTTCGGCCAGCTTGGTGGTTACCGAGGTTTCGTTGTTGCTGTCTTTCTTCTGCTCTTCGCTGGCTGTGATCATTACAAGCCGACTCCTGTTTAACCTGGCGATTCTGCGGATAGCAAGGGAACTCTGAGAAAGCGTCTACGCAGCGCGTACCCTCGTTTTGTCAGAATTCCCGTCCCACTACCTAAATGCGTGCAATAAACCAATTTTCAACAGGCGTTGCCTGCTCACTGTACTCGTTGATCCTCTCACGCTACTGACCGCAAGCATAACGCATCAACGCTCCAGCGGGCAGAGGCAAAGCCCTGACAGTAATCTCCAATCGTCAGAGAAGTGCCGCTTATTCAGCGATTTGACCGCCAAATCCCATCTCACCCAGCAACTGAAGCTGCTGTTCGATACTCCTGTCATGCCTGACACAGGGGGCCAGTAACACTGGGGCCGCCAGCCCATAGGCGCATGACACTGCCACCATGCGGGCACGCCAGATATCCAGGCTGCGCTGCTCGCCCTCGCTGCCCGCTTCCAGCCCCAACGCCTGGGAAAGTGCCTGTTCGCACAGTACCAGCCGCGCAACGCCCTTTGCAGCCGCCATGGATTCGATTGCCAACACGCCTGCCGCTGTCGAGATCATCGGCCAGATTGCACACCCTGACATCGCGGAAAGTTCCACGCTATGGGCACTTTCACAGGCCGATAACAGCACCGTATCTACCGCGGCGGCAGCGCGACAAAACCGCAGATCATCGTAGAAATCGACATGAGCGCCGTGGTGAATACGTACCGCAAGCGATGCTGCCGATAGTGCGTGCCAGGCAGCGATACGAGTTTCCAGTGCGCTGCCGCCACGCCCCCTTCCTTCACTGATATCCAGAATAGAAGGCGCACCGCAACCCCCCTGCTCCAGAGCTTCGAGCGTTACCAGCCTGGCTAGCGTATGGGAGGAGATCATGCGCTGATCTTTGCAGGCGGGGCCATATGTGCCATCACGAACTCGGCAATGTGCGCGATGGCCTGACGCGCTTCTGGCACTTGCTGGGGAAAGTTCTGCCATACGTGCCAAAGCCCCTTCCACACATCGAGCTGCACCACACCGCCAGCGGCACGAATACGCTCCGCCAGGCGCGTGGAGTCATCCAGCAGGATTTCGTTATCACTCACCTGGAGCAGCGCTGGCGCAATATTCGCCAGATCACCGAACAGTGGCGATATTTCAGGTTCCTTGAGCGAACAGTGAGGGCAATAAGCGCTGATACATTCGCTGAGGCGTTCGGCAGGCAGAAGGGCGTCGCGTCGCGCGTTACGCTTGAATGAAGCACTGTCGCCACTCAGATCGGTACACGGCGATAACCCCACCAGCGCCGCTGGCTGAGGCAGCCCCAAGCGCTTGAGACGCAGCGCCAGCGCGAATATCAGGTTACCGCCCGCACTATCACCGAGCAGCGCGATGCGAGAGGGCGCAATACCCTTCGCCAGCAGAGCGCGATAGACCGCTTCGCAGTCGTTCAGGGCGGCGGGAAAGGGATATTCGGGCGCCAGCCGATAATCCGGTACATAGACCGGCAGCCCGGTAAGCTGCGCCAACTGCGTGGTCAGTGGCCGGAAATCATCCGGCTCCCCCACCACCCAGGCGCCTCCATGCAGATAAATCAGCGCGGCATCATCTGCCTCGGCAGCGGGGGCACTCACGGTGGCAACACGTTCGGTGGGCACCTCGCCCAGCCGCAACGAACTGATGGCAGCGGGCCACTGTTTAGGTTTGGCGTTTTGCTTCTTCTGCTGAAGCGCGTGACGCAGGGCCAGCACATCGTCGCTGTGACGCAGCCGCCGTTTGGCGGTCAAGCGGATCACTTCACGCATCAGCACCGCTTGAATGCTCATGCAGCGTACAGCCCTCTGGCTCCATGAATAGCGCATATCGTCATGTCAGTGCGCCTCTTCCCAGTTACTGCCTGACTGCGCTTCTACCAGCAGTGGCACGTCCAACTGACCAGCAGCCTGCATACGCGCTTTCACCTCGTCGATAAAGGACTCGGCGTGCTCCTCGCGTACTTCAAACACCAGCTCATCGTGTACCTGCATCACCATGATGGCATCGTGGGGGCAATCGCTGCCAAGCCAGTGATCCACGTCGAGCATGGCGCGCTTGATAATGTCGGCGGCGGTGCCCTGCATGGGCGCATTGATGGCCGTTCGCTCGGCAGCCTGACGGCGCTGTGCATTGCGCGAGTTGATTTCAGGCACGTACAAACGGCGGCCAAACACCGTTTCAACAAAGCCATCCTCCGCTGCCTGAGCACGAATATTTTGCATGAAGCGCGCCACACCAGGGTAACGGTCGAAATAGCGGTCGATGTAGGTTTGCGCTTGATTGCGCTCAACCCGCAGCTGTTTGGACAGCCCCCACGCACTCATGCCATAAATCAGCCCGAAATTGATCGCCTTGGCACTGCGGCGCTGATCGCTAGTGACCTTGTCCAGCGCGACACCAAACACTTCAGCGGCAGTGGCCGCGTGAATATCGCGGTTTTCTGCAAAGGCCGTGGTCAGCCCCTTGTCGCCTGAAAGGTGCGCCATGATGCGCAGTTCGATCTGCGAGTAGTCCGCGGCGACGATGCAATAGCCGGGGCGCGCCACGAAGGCGCGGCGAATCTTGCGCCCCTCTTCGGTACGCACCGGAATATTTTGCAGGTTGGGGTCGGAAGAGGATAACCGCCCCGTCGCAGTCACCGCCTGATGATAGCTGGTATGAATGCGGCCATCCTGCGGGTCGGTCAGCAGGGGCAGCTTATCGGTATAGGTCGATTTGAGCTTCGACAGGCCGCGATGTTCGATAATCAGTTTGGGCAATGGGAAGTCGAGGGCCAGCTCTTCAAGCACCGCTTCTGCCGTGGAGGGCGCGCCTTTGGGCGTCTTTTTAATTACCGGCAGCTTCTGCTCCTCGAACAGAATTGCCCCCAGCTGTTTCGGCGAGCCGAGATTGAACTCCCGCCCTGCCAGCTCATAAGCCTTGGTCGTCAAGGTGGCAATACGCTCATCCAGCTCCCGGCTCTGCTGCCCAAGCAGCGCCGAGTCGATCTCGACACCATTACGCTCAATACGGGCCAGTACCGGAATCAACGGCGTTTCAAGCGTATCCAAGACTTTGCCAAGTGCCCCTTCCGCATCTACCCGTGGCCGCAGTTTCTGGTGCAGGCGCAGCGTTACATCCACATCCTCACAGGCGTAAGGAACCGCTTCGGCAAGCTCCACCTGATCGAAGGTGATCTGCTTCGCGCCCTTGCCCGCCACCTCTTCATATTTGATGGTGGTATGCCCAAGGTGGGTCAACGCCAGCGTATCCATATCGTGGCGATTGGCGGTCGAGTTGAGCACATAGGATTCCAGCATGGTATCGAACAGCGGGCCTTTGACCTCAATGTCGTAGCGTGCCAGCACTTCGATATCGTATTTGAGGTTCTGACCAATCTTGGCGATTTCAGGGTTCGCCAGCAGTGGCTTTAATGCTTCCAGCACCTCACTGCGATCAAGCTGCTCGGGCACGCCCAGATAACTATGGGCAACGGGAATATAGATCGCCTCGCCCGGCTGTAGCGCCATGCCAATACCGACGATTTCTGCCTGCATATAAGCGAGGCTGGTAGTTTCCAGATCGAAGCAGAACGCATCGCTTGCCGCCAGACGCGCCAGCCATTTATCCAGTTCGGCGCGCTCGGTGACAGCACGGTAATCCACTTCACCGAAGTCGGAAGGCACCAGCGTTTCATCAATGTCACTCGCCGCCGCTTGCCCACTGTCCTTCGCTGCTGAACCTTCCTTACCGGTTGTGCTGGCAGTATCGCCATCAGTCAGCTCATTCAGCCAGCCCTTGAATTCAAGCTCTTTATATAGCGCGATCAACGCATCACGGTCAGGGTGTGGCAGCGCCAAATCGTTAAGCGACACCGGCAAATCGCAGTCGGTGCGAATCGTCGCCAGTTCATAGGAGAGAAATGCCTGCTCGCGATGCTGTTCGAGCTTGGCGGCCATGCTTTTGGCCCCGCGAAACGACAGCGTTGCCAGCTTGTCAGGATCGTCATAAATCGCCTTCAGCCCCGCGCCGTAGCCTTGCAGCATCGCCAGCGCGGTTTTATTGCCCACCCCCGGTACGCCGGGAATGTTATCGACGGAATCTCCCATCAGCGCGAGATAGTCAATGATCAGCTCAGGCGGAATACCGAATTTTGTGGTCACGCCTTCGACATCAAGCGTCTCGTTTTTCATGGTGTTGACCAGCGTAATGTGCTGATTCACCAACTGGGCCATATCCTTGTCACCGGTAGAAATGACCGCATCACGTGCCATCTCGGTAGCATGGCGCGCCAGCGTGCCAATCACGTCATCGGCCTCGACGCCTTCAATACTGAGAAGCGGTAGCCCCAACGCTTTTACGCAGGCGTGCAGCGGCTCTATCTGGGCACGCAGATCATCCGGCATGGGCGGACGATTCGCCTTGTAGTCGCTATACAGATCGTCGCGGAAGGTTTTGCCCTTGGCATCGAACACCACCGCCATGGGGCTATCGGGATAGTCGCGCATCAGGCTTTTTAACATCGACACGACACCGCGCACCGCACCGGTCGGTTGCCCGCTGCTGGTAGAAAGCGGCGGTAGCGCATGAAAAGCGCGGTATAGATAGGCTGAACCATCAACAAACACAAAGGGGGGTGCGGCCTTGGCTGACATCCGAAACTCCAAAACAGGGCGTGCAACGCGTTCGCAAACGCAAGCTATCCGCTCATGATACTTAGCGAGCGCTGTTTTGGCATCCGCTCTCCGCCAAAGAGGTGCTTACTTGCTGATGGAAGCAGCCCATTTCTTCGCTATAAACCTTCCTCACCATAAAAAGGCAGAAAGCGCATCTGAGCACGAGTTTCAGCAAACTCGATAGCCTTGCCGACATATTGGGCCTACACTCAAATCAACGTATGACGTTAAAGGCCACTACCATGAAATCGACTCATCTTGCAGCACTCGTCGCCAGCGCCTCCCTTGCACTGACCATTGCCAGCGCTCCCGCCGCCATGGCCCAGACTTCCTCGCAACAGGCCCAGCAACAGCAGCAGAATGCACCGGAGCCTGATATTACAACGCACCAGCAGGATGGACGTGAGGTGCAGGAGTATCGCGTCAACGGCAAGCTGTATGCGATCAGGATCAAACCGCCCCATGGGCCGGCCTACTATCTGGTCGATACCGATGGCGACGGCAACTTCCAGCGCCAGGATGATACTAGCCGTGTTGTGGTGCCGCGTTGGACCATCGCTAGCTGGTAATAGCAGCGCGATGTTCTATATTTCATGTTTGCTGCAAGAATAATTCACCCCAGCGATCGCCGTGTTAAGCAGAGATAATGATAGAATCTGGTCACGCTAAAGCGCGGCGGCGTTGCGCCCTACTTCTACCCAGCCACGTTCAGGAATCTTGATGGCGGTATTTACACCTTTGACCGATGATCAGGTCAGCACGTTTCTCGAACGCTTTGACGTTGGCCATCTGGAAAAACTCGAAGAGGTCGCCAGCGGTACAGAAAATTCGACTTTTTTCGTTACCACTGATCAGCATCGGCTTGTACTGACCCTCTTCGAACAGGGAGAGGTGGAAGAGCTGCCTTTCTTTGTTGATCTGCTCACCTTCCTTGATCAACATCAGTTGCCGATCGCCAGTCCGCTGCGCGACCGTCAGGGCAAGGCGCTACAGCTATTGGTCGAACGTCCGGCCCTGCTGTTCCCGCGTCTGCAAGGCAGCCACCCTGAACAGCCTAACGTTGCACAGTGCGCAGCCATTGGTGGCGTACTGGGGCAGATGCACCGCTGTACCCACGAATTTTCGGGGGCACGCCCCAATCCTCGCGACCTGCGCTGGATCGACGCCAACATGCCCAAGGTCATGGCCTATCTCAGCGATAGCGACCGGCAGCTAATGCTTGATACCTTCGATACCATCGAAGAAAAGCTGGCGTCGTCGTCACGCTCGTCAAATGAGCTTCCGCAAGGAGCACTGCACGGCGATCTGTTCCGTGACAATGCGATGTTTGAAGGCGACACCTTAACCGGCTTGATTGACTTCTATAATGGCTGCACCGGCGATCTCTTGTTCGATCTTGCCATCGTCATCAACGACTGGTGCAGTGATGAAAAGGGCGAGCTAAATACCGAGCGCTATCAGGCCATCCTTGCCGCCTATCAGCAGGAGCGTCCGCTGTCTGCGCGCGAGCGCCAGGTGTGGCCCGCGATGCTGACCATGACGGCGCTGCGTTACTGGCTCTCCAGATTGCTGGTCATTTATGTCGATCCGCCTGCGCACTCGCTCACACCGAAGCCGCCTGAGCAGTACCGCGACATGGTGCGTGCACGCATGAATCAGCCGGTTGCCGCACTCGCTGACTAACCGTTTGCAGCCATCATGGTTTTGCAACAACATTCTGCAACAACAACGGCCGGAAGACGCTTATAGCGACTTCCGGCCGTATTATTCAATGCACTAGCGGTATTAGCGTTACGCGCTCAAGCAGCGCTTAAAAGCCGATACCGAAACGCACACCGATCATGTCACGCTTGGTATCTTCGCCCCGCCATCTGCGCGTACTGCCCACTGATGTCGTCTGCCGGCCATCCATATCGAAGGTCTGGCGTGTATAGAACAGCGTGGTGATATAAGCGAAGCGAGTCGCCTGGTTGATCCATGACAGCTCAGCATAGGGGTCCAGCTTGTTATCGGTATCCACGTCACCGCCGCCGTGCATCTTGACCTTGCCATTGACCGAATAGTTGGCCCCAACCTCGGCGCGTAACACGTCATAGCGATCAACCATCACATTAAGACCAGCTCCCGCACCCACCTTCCAAGCATGCGCCGATCTGGCCCAGACCGAGTGATCGTAATTAATGTACTGATACCCGCCATTCAGCAGCAGATCGAACTGAGTGTACTGATCAATACCGAAACGATAGCCAAGCTGGGCCATACCGTCAGTCGAATTGCTGTTCTTGTCGTGCTGATAATTCGCCTTGATATCAAAAATCGGCATGTTCGACGAATTATAGATGTCGAGCCAGCCCTTCCATGTCTGGTACTTATTACCGTACTCAAGGAAGCCACCGTAACCGGTCACATTGCCGCTGCCCTTGCTCTTATTCTCATAAGAGTAGCTGGGTCTCTCAATACCACGGCTGTTATGGATACTGTAGTGACTATGGGCGAGCTGCCCGCCCACAATAAGCATGGAGCTGCCGGCAGCCGCTGCCGATGAGGAGTAAATGCCCAACGCGGCAGTCGCCATGGTCGTGAGCAACGTTCCCTTGCTGAATGTCATGATCTCTTTCTCTAAATTGCAGAGCCAACCCTGCACATGATTACTGAATGGCTCACACAGCACGGTTACCTTGATGGAGTATCACGTCATACCACGGCGCCTTGATAAAACCTCTAATTGAGCACCGTAAGACGTACTTGCTGAACGCCGTTTTCGACCATTCCCAGCCGGCTGGCGGCCCTGTGGGTAAGGTCGATCAACCGGTTGCCCACGTAGGGGCCACGGTCATTGATGGTCACAATCGCGTTACGGCCGTTACGCAGATTGGTGACTTGTACCTTGGTGCCGAAAGGCAGGCTACGGTGAGCGGCGGTCATGTCACTGTTGCTGAACGTATCGCCGCTGGCAGTAGCCCGACCTTCGAACCGGTCTGCATAAAAGGAGGCTCTGCCGTTCATGACATTCTCTTGCGCGTCGGCATGAGGAATAGCGGCAGCACTGATAACAAGAAAAGATAAAGCTGCAAAAAGCAGTGGAAGCATCCGCCCCGTGACAGATGAAAACAACGATCTAAATAAATGAGAGTACATATAAATAAACAATCCTGGCTGCGCCTGACAAAAGCGGTCACTATGTCGAGAATTCCCGTTGGAAAACTGCTACCAGCCCTGACAACACAAGCAGGGCAACGTTCGCCAAGCGCCCAGAATTTCTGTGCAAAACCAGCAATCGAATCAGGGGCACATACCAGGCAGATTCAGCGCGCGCTCGCTGAGCAACGGTGAATACACAGGTACACGACTGGCGATAATGCCGCGAAAATACCCTAAAAGGGCCAAATTGTCTATCTTTTGACCATATCCCCCGTCTATACGCCCCATCTATCAACAGGTTAAGGCATTGCGCTGTGCACTAGCAGCGTGCACCGGTATTACCCTCAGTTTTCCGGCTTGCCGCCCATGCACCAAAAATGTGCATCACAAAGAAGCAAGGGCACCATTTTCAACCGTACCCTCTCCATCGCTTGCACCTGCCTGTTCATTCACTTTACGCACACTTTCATTAAATTCCTCAAGCCATTGATAAAGAAAGACTTTATTAAAAATGGAAGGATTCGTGCTACTGCTCTTCAGCGAACCATACCTTAGACAGATTCCTGCGCCTCTGCTGCCTTTCCAACGGCATGAGCGCTGCCGGAACCCCACGAGTGCGGAGTGATTCCAACAATGTCTGTAAAACGCGCCCTGGCAGCATTAACCGGATTAATCGGCGCTACGCCGTTGACAGCGTTGGCGCAAGCGTCAACCCCGCAGCTTAATAGCGGTGACACAGCGTGGATGCTGGTGGCTACGGTATTCGTTCTCATGATGACGATACCCGGCATAGCCCTTTTCTACGGCGGTATGGCACGCTCGAAGAACATCCTCTCGGTACTGGCGCAAAGCTTTGCGATCACAGCGCTGGTGAGCATCATTTGGGTCATCTACGGCTACTCGCTGGCGTTCGACACGACAGGCATGAGCGCCGACACTCTCAATATCCATTCGTTTGTTGGCGGCTTCGATCGCGCCTTCCTTGCGGGGCTTGATCTCAACAGCCTTGAGGGCACCTTCCCCGAAAGCGTTTGGATCATGTTCCAGATGACCTTCGCCATCCTGACGCCCGCGCTGATTATCGGTGCCTTCGCCGAACGCATGAAATTTTCCGCGGTGCTATGGTTTACCGGCCTATGGGTCACCTTCGTCTACTTCCCGATTGCCCACATGGTATGGGGAGGCGATGGCGCCTTGCTTGCCGACGACGGCGTGATCGACTTTGCCGGCGGCACAGTGGTGCATATCAACTCAGGTATCGCGGCGCTGGTGGCATGTCTGGTGCTCGGCAAGCGTAAAGGCTACCCCAGCCTGCACATGGCCCCTAACAACCTGGTGTTCACCATGATCGGCGCTTGCCTGCTGTGGCTCGGCTGGTACGGCTTCAATGCGGGCTCTGCCGGAGCCGCCGACAGCAGCGCAGGCATGGCCATGCTGGTCACTCAGGTAGCCACCTCCGCTGCCGCTCTGGGATGGATGTGCACCGAATGGCTGAAAACCGGTAAACCTACCCTGCTTGGCCTGGTAACCGGCGCTATTGCTGGCCTGGTCGCCGTCACCCCCGCAGCCGGTACCTGTGGGCCGATGGGCGCTATCGTGCTGGGTCTGGTGGCTGGCGTCGTCAGCTTCTACACCGCCACCAGCATGAAGCGCGCCTTCGGCTACGACGATTCATTCGATGTATTTGGCGTGCATGGTGTTGCCGGGATTCTCGGTTCGGTACTGACCGGTATCTTTGCAGCTCCTGCGCTGGGCGGTTTCGGTGATGTCACCAACATCGCGTTGCAGCTCTGGATTCAGATCAAAGGGGTGCTCTTCACCATTGTCTACACCGGTGTTATCACCTTCGTGCTGCTGAAGCTGATTGATAAAACGCTGGGGCTGCGCGTTACCGAAGAGCAGGAAGACATCGGTCTTGACCTGTCCCAGCACAACGAGCGCGGCTACAACCTGTAATTCCTGACAGCCAACCTCACCATCGCAAAGCGGGGCGCGTTTAAAACGCGCCCCGCTTCCGTAGTTAATCAAGGATCAACTAAGCTTACCGCCCTATTTCAGCGCTTCCTTCACCGCATTGACCAGCGTGTCGGAATCCGGCGCTACGTCAGGAGCAAAACGAGCAACCACGCGGTGATCGCGGTCAAGCAGAAACTTCTCGAAGTTCCAGCTTACTTCAGACTCATCAGCCGGAAGCAGCTCCTTGTCAGCCATTTTCGCCTTGAAACCACTGCCCTCAGCCCACTGCTTGCTGGGCGCTTCGTCAATCAGCGTCTTGTAGAGCGGATGTTTGTCACTGCCCAGCACGCTAATTTTGCTGAACATCGGGAACTGCACACCGAAAGTAGCGCGGCAAAACTGCTGAATTTCATCGTTGGAGCCAGGCTCTTGACCGAGAAAATCATTGGCGGGAAAGCCCAGCACTTCCAGCCCCTGCTCCCTGTATTGTGCATAAAGTGCTTCCAGCCCCTCATATTGCGACGTTAGCCCACACTTGGACGCCACATTAACGATCAGCAGCACCTTGTCTGCAAAATCGGCCAGCGACGCCGTACTGCCGTCAATACGCTCAAGAGGAATACTATCTACAGCGGCCATCATCACACCTCCAGCCAGAGATCATCGAAGAATATCGCCACCATTGAGTGGCAAGAAGTGGCGTCTGCGCGATCACCCTGACAGACGCCTGTATTTCCGTACTCAAGGTACAAGCTACATGGCAAGGATGGAAACTCTAGCCATCACCTTCTTCCCGATAGTTATTATATGTCGCGCCGATAGCAGGACTTCATCGCTGACCGATCTCCCGCCTCGGCGTGATGCGAGAAGGCGCCATCTTCTGGCGGCTTTCTCATGCCTAATTGTGAAACATGCTCCGGCCTTTACCACACCATAAAGCATAAGCATATACGCCCAATGTATTAGTTTATTATTGAACTTGGCACCCGGATGGCGAATTTTAGCAACAATTCGGACACGATATCTCTGCATCATCAAGCGCTCAGGGCGGGTAGTCTGGGCGCTTCAGCACAACGGATGCGTTGCCATCACTGGCGCCAATCAGGTAATTTATATTTAAGAACCTGGTAATCATTACCTTCCTAACAAACTTCCGCCGCTGGTCCTGCGCAGCAATTTTTGCTTCGTCACCTCTGGCAAGCGTTGGCGCGCTATGCGGAAACCTGCAATTACCGTGATAAGCAAGGGGATGCTCCATGAGTAACGACTCTGGTGCTCGAACTGGCGTTACACGACGTCAGGTGCTCGCTACCAGTGCAGCCACTGCATTTGTAGCTGCCGCTAGCAGCAAGGCCTCAGCACTAACCTTCACCCAATTACCGGAATGGAGCCCTTTCGCTCACAATCCTCCGCCAACCGCCCCGCCAGGTGATCACTGGCAGTTTTTTACTGCGGATGAAGCGGCCACCATCGAAGCGATTGTTGACCGATTGATTCCTGCCGACGATCTGAGCATCGGTGGCAAGGAAGCCGGCTGCGCCGTATTTATTGACCGCCAGCTGCAAGGTTTCTTCGGTACTTTCGCGCGACTCTACATGGAGCCTCCCTTTGGCAAGGGCACGCCCGCCCAGGGCGATCAGTCCCCCCTCGTTCCTCAGCAGCGCTACCGTTTCGGACTTGCCGAGCTGGAGCAGTACTGCCAGTCGGAGCATCAGGCGTCGTTCAAGGAGCTTAACGGCGACCAGCAGGATCAGATCCTCAGCGCGCTTGAGCAGGGCGAGATCCACTTCGAGAAATATCCGAGCGCCGACTTCTTTGCGCTGGTGCTGCAAAACACCAAGGAAGGCTTTTTCGCCGACCCGGTGTATGGCGGCAACAAGGATATGGTGTCGTGGAAAATGATCGGCTTCCCGGGCGCCCGCTACGACTACCGCGACTACGTGGAAAAACACAACCAAACGCTTGATCTGGAGCCTCTGAGTATCGGTGGCGGCACTCACTGGAACCATCAGGGATAACGTGTAATGGCTACCAAATTACCTGCAACCGACGTTGTAGTTGTCGGTCTTGGCTGGGCAGGATCCATTCTTGCTCACGAACTGGCCGAAGAAGGTCTCAATGTCATCGGCTTTGAGCGCGGCCCCTGGCGCGATACAGCGCAGGACTTCAACATCGCCTCGGCACCTGACGAACTACGCTATAGCGCACGCCAGGAGCTGATGCTACGCACGCGTCAGAATACCGTGACGATGCGCAACAACACTTCACAGACAGCGCTACCGATGCGTGAATGGGGCTCTTTCCACCCAGGCAACGGTACTGGCGGCGCGGGCAACCACTGGGCGGGTATCACCTACCGCTACGACCCGTCCACCTTCCGGCTGAAAAGTCACCTGATCGAACGTTACGGCCAGCAGGCGTACAACGACTCCAACCTGACACTACAGGACTGGGGCACCGATTGGGATGAGATGGAGCCGCATTACGCCAAGTTCGAAGCGATTGCCGGCACTTCTGGCAAGGCGGGCAATATCAAAGGTGAAATTCAGGAAGGGGGTAACCCTTTTGAAGGGCCGCGCTCTGGCGAGTACCCCAACCCACCGCTGAAGCAGCCTTACGGCCCGACACTTTTCGCCAAGACTGCCGCCGAGATGGGCTACAAGCCCTACTATGTGCCCTCCTCACTGGTATCACGCGCCTATACCAACCCGCTGGGCGTTACCATGGGGCCGTGCACCTACTGCGGTTTCTGCACCAACTACGGCTGCGCCAACTACTCCAAGGCCAGCGCGATCACCACCATTCTTCCGGCGCTGATCCGCAAGCCCAACTTCATTGCCAAGACCAACAGTGAAGTGCACCGCGTCACCCTCGATGGCAGCGGCAAACGTGCGACAGGCGTTATCTACACTGACGCTTCTGGCCGTACCTGGGAGCAGCCTGCCGAGCTGGTGATTGTCGCCGCCTTCATTCTTGAGAATGTGCGTCTGATGCTACTCTCGGGTGTAGGCACGCCCTATGATCCACGCACAGGCAAAGGCACCACTGGCCGTAACTACTGCTACCAGACTGCCAACAACGCGCAGCTGTTCTTCAAGGACAAGAACTTCAACCCGTTCATTGGCGGCGGTGCCGTTGGCATGGGTATCGACGAGCTGAACAACGATAACTTCGATCACTCGGGGCTTGGCTTTTTCGGTGGCGGCAGTACCCGCGTTACCCCTATCGGTGCTGCGCCCATTGGCAATACTCCGGTTCCGCCCGGCACTCCCAAGTGGGGCGGCCAGTGGAAGCGTGCGGTCAAGGAACATTACCTCGGCAACATGAGCGTTGGCTGTGAAGCCAGCAGCTATGCCCAGCAGGGTAACTACCTGTCGCTTGATCCGACCTACAAGGACCCACACGGTTATCCGCTGCTGCGCATGACCTTCGACTTCCCCGATAACGACATGCGCATGGCGCAGTATGTCACCGACAAGATCGGCGAAATCGGTGAGCGCATGGGCGCTGATCAGGTAGTAAAAACACCGCGTACTCGTCCGTGGAACAACCTGAGCTATCAGTCTTCGCACATGACCGGCGGATTCCTGATGGGCAGCGACCCCAGCACCAGCTCCGTCAACAAGCACTTGCAGACCTGGGGTATTCCCAACCTGTTCGTGGTGGGCGCTTCCGCTGCGCCGCAAAACCCCGGCTTCAACCCTACCGGCACGGTAGGCGCGCTGGCCTATAAAGCCGCCGATGCGATTCGCCGTCTTTACTTGAAAAACCCGGGAGAGATGATCGGATGAACAAACTGCTGATGACTCTACTGGGCGGCTCCCTGGCGCTCACCGCAGCCACCTCGGCAAGCGCTGCCGGTAGCGAAGATGGCTACGGTATCTCGACCGATTACGATACCGTACAAAAAGGCCGCTATATCGCGACTCTGGGCGACTGTGCTGCCTGTCACACCAAGGAAGGTGGCAAGCCTCTGGCGGGGGGCGTGGCGCTCGCTACGCCGTTCGGCAAGCTGGTCGCTCCCAACATCACGCCGGACAAGGCGACCGGTATTGGCAACTGGAACTTCCAGCAGTTCAAGAGCGCCATGACGGAAGGCAAGGCACCGGTAGGCCACCTGTATGGCGCGATGCCCTACACCGCCTATACCAAGGTGAGCGATGAAGATCTGCGCGCCATGTGGTCGTATCTGCACACGGTCGAGCCGGTTGAAAACGATATTGTTGCCAACCAGCTACCGTTCCCGTTCAACATCCGCATGTCGCTGATTGGCTGGAACCTGATCAACTTCAATCAGGGCGAATTCAAACCCGATCCCAAAAAATCAGACGAGTGGAATCGCGGCGCCTACATTGTGGAAGGTCTTGGTCACTGCGGCACCTGCCATACGCCGAAAAACCTGATTGGCGGCGACAAGAACAGTCAGTTCCTCAAGGCCAGCGTGCTTGAAAACTGGACCGTGCCGGATATCTCCCCCGATAACCACAAGGGTATTGGTGAGTGGTCAAAACAGGATCTGGTCGATTACCTGAGAGATGGCAAGAACAAGTTTGACATCGCGTCAGGCCCGATGGCGGAAGAGGTCACCAACTCCTCGCAATACTGGACCGAGAAGGATTTGCAGGCGGTTGCTACCTACCTGAAGGAAGGCAGCGACGGTGATCATCAGACCACACCGCCCGAGCCGATTGCCAGCGACGACAACCGCATGCAGCCAGGTGGACAGATCTACGCGGATCGTTGCGCAGGCTGCCACACACCGGATGGCAAGGGTGTTGAAGGACTATTCCCGCGTCTGGCGAACAATTCGCTGATGCGTCAGGATGATCCCACTTCACTGATCCGTGTGGTACTGGCCGGTTCACGCGCAGGGTCCACCGATGCAGCGCCTACTGGCCCGTCGATGCCTGCCTTTGGCTGGAACATGAGCGATGAGCAGATCGCTAATGTACTGACCTTTGTGCGCAATAGCTGGGGCAACGCAGCCAATGCCGTCTCACCTTCCGACGTAGCGAAACTTCGCGACTCAATGAAGAATGACTGACGCCATTCCCCGCTAGCTCTCCAGGCGCCCTGAGGTGATACCTCGGGGCGCTTGCGTTTATAGGGAGTAGTCGTATGAAAACGGGGGGTGTAACCCGCCAGTGGTGCGTGAAGTTATCGCAATTCAGGTGGTAAACTAGCGGATTCCCTGGCCTGGCAGCCGTCAACCAGCCCGCTCCGCCATACGCGGCATTCAGGGCTACGGCTGCGGGGCCATCAGTGCATGCACACACCACCCGCCCCATACAGGGCACTCTGACTATCAGTGGAGCAACGATGAGTGTACGAGTAGGCATTATCATGGGTTCCAGCTCCGACTGGGACACCATGCACCACACCGCCAGCACGCTGGAACAGCTCGGCATAGAGCATGAAGTGCGGGTGGTGTCAGCACACCGCACTCCTGATCTGCTGTTTGAATACGCAGAACAGGCCGCTGACCGAGGGCTTCAGGTCATCATCGCAGGGGCCGGTGGTGCAGCGCATCTGCCAGGCATGTGTGCGGCCAAGACCTGGCTGCCGGTGCTGGGCGTGCCGGTAAAATCCAGTACGCTGTCGGGGGTCGATTCCCTGCTTTCGATTGTGCAGATGCCTGCTGGCGTGCCGACCGCTACCCTCGCAATTGGCCGCGCAGGCGCGATTAACGCTGCACTGCTGGCAGCTTCCATACTGGCAACCACTGACAGCGACGTGCGCACAGCTCTGCAAACCTTCCGCGAGCAGCAAACCCAGCGCGTACTGAACAATCCTGATCCGCGTACTGCCTGAGAGCCTGCTCAACGTCTCGCGAACTAACGCTATGCAAGGCAAAAACAGGCGAGGACGCGGCATTTATGCGCTGTAAATGAGCACTCCGAGCCTGTTTTTAACGCAGTAGAGCCAACGCGCAGCAGACTTTGAAAGGCTCTGAGCGTCGCGCACTCGATTGACGATTCACATGAAAGCACTCACCAGTGCGTAACCGCCGTTTATCAACAACAGGAGCAGAGCGATGCATATTGGTATCGTGGGCGCAGGGCAGCTAGGCCAAATGATGGCGCAAGCGGGCGCTCCGCTGAATATCGAATTTACCTTCCTTGATCCCGCCAAAGCCCCCTGTGCCGCCCCCTACGGCAGGCTGCTCACCGCCGACTGGGACGATGCCGATGCTCTGCATGCGCTGATCGAACGTGCGGATGCGATCACCTTCGAGTTCGAGAACGTTTCGCCGCGTGCCTTGGAGCAGCTCAGCAGCCATCGTCCCGCCTTCCCCCCGTCCAACGCACTGGAGACCTCGCGAGATCGCCTGCTGGAGAAGTCTCTTTTTGCATCGCTGGATATTCCGCTGCCGCCCATCGCTCGCATTGATAGCCAGAATGATCTGGAAGAGGCTGTTGCCAGGGTCGGGCTACCGGCGGTGCTTAAAACGCGCACGTTAGGCTATGACGGCAAGGGCCAGA
Organism: Carnimonas nigrificans ATCC BAA-78; assembly: GCF_000526695.1. GTDB lineage: Bacteria > Pseudomonadota > Gammaproteobacteria > Pseudomonadales > Halomonadaceae > Carnimonas > Carnimonas nigrificans. The sequence continues at coordinate 169,956 of NZ_JAGO01000015.1, read as the reverse complement.
AAGTGCTGCGCCACGAGCAGGATATTGCGGGAACGTTCGAAGAGCTGGGTGGCGTGCCGCTGATTCTGGAAGGCTTCGTCGATTTCGATCATGAGGTTTCTGTTATTGCGGTACGCGGACGCGATGGCGAGACGCGCTTCTGGGACATCAGCGAGAACGAACATCGCTCCGGCATTCTGCACTGCGCTATTCCCCGTCAGCAGCACCCTTGCCGTCAGGACGCCTTCCGCTATGCCGGTCAGGTCATGGATGCTCTTGATTACGTCGGTGTCATGGCGTTCGAGTTTTTTGTCACGGCCAATGGCCTGATCGCCAATGAAATTGCGCCGCGCGTACACAACTCCGGCCACTGGAGCATCGAAGGGGCGCAAACCAGCCAATTCGAAAACCATGTGCGCGCCGTGGCGGGATTACCGCTGGGCACCACCGATCTGCTCACGCCGTGCGCAATGCTGAACATCATTGGCGCCATGCCCCCTGCCGAGACGTTGCTGGCCCTTCCCGGCGTGCGTCTGCATGACTACAACAAGGCACCTCGACCCGGGCGCAAGATCGGCCATGTAACGGTGCTCGCCGACAGTGATGAGGAGCTTCAGCAGCGCATTACCCAGGTTGAAAACGCTCTGATCAATGATCTTGGCATATCCTGAGTGACCACTAACCTGACAGGAAGCGCGTGGTTGAGCGCCGCCTGCTTCCTTATGAAATCCTTATATTAAGCTGTTATACTAAAGCGCTTGCCCTGACTCTCTCCCCTTTGCAAGGGATAACCAGCATAAGGAGTGACTAAATGAGTTCAAGCGCGTCATTGGATGACAGCAAGAACATGCATAAAAAGCGCCGCCGCAAGAAGCGGTTGCGTCTTGAAGATATCACCGTTATTGATAGTCCCACGCTGAAGCGTGCGGTCGCCGCTGCGGCGCTAGGAAATGCCATGGAATGGTATGATTTCGGCGTCTACGCGTATCTCGCCGTCGTTATTGGTGATGTTTTCTTTACTGGCGCTGACCCTACCATTCGCCAGCTGGCTACTTTCGGTGCCTTCACCGTCGCCTTCCTGATCCGCCCCATTGGTGGCATGGTATTCGGGCCGCTGGGCGACAAGGTTGGCCGCAAGAAGATTCTTGCCCTGACCATGATCATGATGTCGGCCAGTACCTTCTGTATCGGCCTGATCCCGAGCTACGATTCAATTGGCGTCTGGGCTCCCATCCTGCTGCTGCTGGCCCGCCTGGTACAGGGCTTCTCTACCGGCGGTGAATACGGCGGCGCAGCGACCTTTATCGCGGAATACTCCCCCGACCGCAAACGCGGTCTGATGGGTAGCTGGCTCGAATTCGGTACTACCAGCGGTTATTTCCTTGGCGCGGCCATTGTCAGCATTCTGACAACACTGCTGCCTACCGGCGATCTACATTCGTGGGGCTGGCGTATTCCGTTCTTCGTCGCAGGGCCGCTCGGCATCATCGGTCTGTATATGCGTAGCAGGCTTGAAGAAACACCCGCTTTCCAGGATCAGTCCGAACAGGCTGCCTCCGAGCCGACGCAGAAGAACGAATTCGTCAACATGGTAACCGGTCACTGGAAGCCGCTGCTGGTCTGCATTGGACTGGTACTGGTGTTCAACGTTACCGACTACATGCTGCTGTCGTACATGCCTACTTATCTGTCGGCAAACCTCAATTACAGCCAAAGCCACGGTACTTATCTGGTGCTGGTCGTGATGCTGGTAATGCTGGTGATGCAGCCGATCGTCGGTGCGTTGAGCGACAAGATAGGTCGCAAGCCCATTATTCTGTTCGGCAGCATGGCCGCCCTGCTCCTGTCAGTGCCTGAGCTATGGTTGATCCAAAGCGGCAATGAAGCGTTCATTCTTATCGGTCTGATCATGATGGGCCTGACACTGAACTGCTTCACGGGCACCATGCCTTCGACACTGCCTGCACTGTTCCCCACCGCGATTCGTTATGGCGCGCTCGCCATTGCGTTTAACGTGTCGGTATCGCTGTTTGGTGGTACTACGCCTCTGGTGACCAGCTGGCTGATCAGCGCAAGCGGCAACCTCTATATGCCAGCCTTCTATCTGATGCTGGCCGGTGTCATCGGTGCCATCACTATTCTGTGCACCCGTGAAACCGCAGGCAAACGCCTGATCGGCTCCAAACCGGCTGCGGCAGACAAGGCGGAAGCCAAGGAGCTGCTGGCCGAGCACCATGAGACCATCGAAGAACAGGTTGAGGACATCAGCAGCGAAATCGAACGCCTGGAAGTTCGTCGTGACAATCTGATCTACGAACACCCTGAGCTTTATAAGCAGCAACAGGCTGAAGAGCAACAGCAGGCTGAGAAAGGCAAAGAGTAGTCAATGTTGCCACTTGTCTCGGTTCGCTGAGATGATACGTAAAAAGCCGAGGGCATACGCCTTCGGCTTTTTTATGTGTGCTAGCAAGGACACACCCTGTGCAGATTGATTAGGCTTCGCGAAAGCGCTATGCGGGAAGCTGCCTTCCCTCTATCGAGCAGGCTTGCACTGAATGGAGGACTGCCACTCAAGAAAGTCGCGATCCATCCACAACACCTGATAGCCATAAGGGCAGAGCGCCTGAGAAATACGATCAAGATTACCCGGGCTATTGGCCCGCACCGAATGCACGTCAGCGTGTGCCGCAAACTTGCCGTTCGATTGATCGAGCGATGCGCAGCCAGCACTCAGGCATAGCAATGTGACGGTAGCTCCCGTGCCCAACCGCTTCAGTATTCCCATCAGTACTGCTCATGATCCTTATCGCTTGGTTTCGGGCGGTTGCGAAGCAGACTATGCGCGATATAGCAGGCCATGCCCACTACTCCAAATGACAGCACAAAACGCGGCAACCAGTGAAGTTCGATAAAGCCTTGAAGCAACAGGCTGGCGATGGCGGCAACCAGCGCAACCGCGATGTAACGCTTCTCTCTCACGAGGTTCTCCCCCTGCTATTGATACGCCCAAGCATATCCCAGAAACGTCATTGTGCCACCGTTTTTGATCAAGAGTGGCCGACCTCTCGTACCTCACCTGCCATTTGTGCTGGCATGGTGAGATTTATATCGACGCCTGACCCTACAATTGAAGCGCGGATATATCTGCATGATGTAGAAGAAGCGCTATCCACTGCCCCCGCAGAAGTCTGCTCAACGAGAGCCTCCTGCGAGCGCTTCGAGCACCAGAAGTGAACAGACAAAAAAAGCGACCCGAAGATCGCTTCATTCCTGCGCAACCAGGCTCGCCGCTACTGTTCTTCCAGCATGAGTTGAAGAAAGACCAGATCCAGCCAGCGCCCAAACTTGGTACCCACTTCCGGCAGCATTCCTGTCTGCTTGAATCCCAGCCGCTCGTGCAGCGCGATTGAAGCGTGGTTGCTGGCATCAATACCGGCCACCATTATGTGCAGGCCCTGAGCCTGCGCGCGCTCAATCAAGGCCCGCATCAACTGCTTACCGATACCGCCACCGCGAGCGTCACGGTGAACGTACACCGAATGTTCCACAGTAAAACGGTAGCCATCGAACGCCCGCCACGCGCCATAGGTCGCATAGCCCACCGTCTGCTGCTGCTCATTCACAGCGACCAGCACTGGAAACCCTTGCTGTTCATGCTCGTACAGCCAGCGCAAGCGGTTGGCTTCATCGACCTGCTGGTCATTCCATATCGCGGTGGTATTAGCTACCGCGTCATTATATATCTCGGTAATGGTGGCGATGTCGGACGCGTTGGCGGCCCTGATAGTGGTGGTCATATCGTTGCTCTCTTCCACGGGTTATGCTGAATGATATTCCTATTATGCGGCGCGAGAGCAGCGATGTCCTTTTCCAATAATACTGATGTTTTATGGCAGCAAATACGTGCTGAAGCGCTGGCGCCCCTGGAGCAGGAGCCGCTGCTCACACCACTCATGCTGAGTGCCATCGTTGACCGCCATTCGCTCCCCGAGGCTCTGGCACACCGCCTTGCTCATCGACTGGCGGCTGCGGACTTTCCGGCAGCGCCACTGCTCGACCTCTTCTCTCGGCTACTCACTGACCACCCTGACATCGTTGGCGCTCTCGCCAGTGATATTAATGCGGTACTGGAGCGCGATCCTGCTGTCCATCAGGCAAGTGAAGTACTGCTCTACATGAAGGGCGTCCATGCGCTTACTACCCATCGCTTCGCACATGCGCTATGGAAACAAAGACGTCATCACCTGGCACGCTACCTACAGCATCGCTCCTCCGAGGTTTTTCAAACCGACATTCATCCAGCGGCGTGTCTGGGCTGCGGAATTTTTGTGGATCATGCGACCGGTGTAGTGATTGGCGAAACTGCCGTGATCGAGGACGATGTTACGCTCCTGCATAGTGTTACCCTGGGAGGGACTGGTGCACATACAGGGGATCGCCATCCGAAGGTGCGCCGAGGAGCATTTATCGGCGCCGATGCCAAGCTCCTGGGGAATATCGAGATTGGCGAAGCAGCACGCATTGGTGCAGGCTCGGTGGTATTGACAGAGATACCACCCCACGCGACTGCCGTTGGCATTCCTGCCAAGATCGTCAGCCGCGATACCGGCGATACACCTCATCACAGCGGCCGCTAGCACCGTGAAGCTAGCCATGCCTGAATTCGAGAAAGTATCCACTGCCTAAACCAAAATTAGTATGCCCGCACAGTGGCAGTTAAGGCAGATGGCTCTATTTAACGCCCCGTCGCTTTCATCAAGTCATCAGGATAACGCGCGCCCTCGATAGGAATGGCATCGGCGAGCCGAGTAATTTCTTCAACTTCACTGGCACTTAACTCCAGCGCCGCCGCGCCCAGATTCTCTTCCAGGCGGTGCAGTTTGGTGGTTCCCGGAATGGGCACTATCCAAGGCTTCTGTGCCAACAGCCACGCCAGTGCGATTTGTGCAGAAGTCGCTTGCTTGCTGTCGGCGATACGCTTGAGCAGGTCGAGCAGCGCCTGATTGCTCTGCATCGCTTCGGCGGTAAAGCGCGGCAGGCGACTGCGGAAATCACTGCTATCGAACGGTTGGCTGCCGGACAGAGCGCCGGTCAAAAATCCGCGCCCCAGCGGGCTATAGGGTACCAACCCAATGTTCAACTCTTCGCAGGCTGCCAGAATACCGTTGTGCTCGATATCTCGCGTCCATAGCGAATATTCGTTCTGAAGAGCGGTTACTGGCTGAACGGCATGGGCGCGACGCAAGGTTTCAACGCTCGGCTCCGACATACCGAAAAACCTGGCCTTGCCCTCGTCGATAAGCTGTTTGACCATGCCCGCGACTTCTTCAATCGGCACGTCGGGATCTACGCGATGCTGATACAGCAAATCAATCTGTTCGATACCCAAACGCTGCAAGGATGCCTCAACTACCTCCCTGATATGCTCGGGGCGACTGTTTACTCCTACTGAAGCACCGTCTTCTATACGAAAACCGAATTTGGTCGCAATCGTGACCTGATCTCGCACGGGTGCAAGCGCTTCGCCGACCAGCTTCTCATTGGTAAAAGGCCCATAGACTTCGGCGGTATCGAAAAAGGTGACGCCCCGATCAACGGCTGCGCGCAGCAGACGATTGGCTTCATCGCTGGAAAGAGCACTGCCGTAGCTGCTGTTGAGTCCCATGCAGCCATAACCAAGTGCAGATACTTCAAGCCCCTGCTGGCCTAACTGACGTTGTTGCATCACGTTGCCCTCTCGATTAGCTGATATTCACTACCACCATAACGGCTCTCGCGGATAGCGAATAGTGACAATATTGCAGCGACTGATCGCCACCTTCCCTATTGCTTGTTCAGCTTAATGCCATCAATGAGTTGCCTGAGCCGCACGATTACCGCTACCGTTAGCAGCAACGTCGATTGTCATTCAGCCAATAACGAGGGAGACGCTTATGTATGTCATAGAACTGACCTTCACCTGCCCTGTTGATGAAGTACAGCCACAGGTAGTGCCGCACCTTAACTATCTTGATGAACACTATGCGAAGCAGCATTTTATTGCGTCAGGAGCCAAGAACCCGCGCGATGGCGGCATTATCCTTGCTAATGGCAAGCTCTCTCGTGACGAGCTGGATGCCATTATCAGCGAAGATCCTTTCTACAAGCACAAAATGGCGGACTACCGCGTCATCGAATTTGTGGTGGATAAATATGATCCCGCCATCGAGTCGCTTCTGTAAGGAATTCCCCCCACTGCCGCTGCTCAGCAAAAGATAACCGCAGCGGCGGTGCCCCTTCTCAGCCGATGTGTGACCAGCAAGCGTTATAAAAACGTTCCCATCGTTTGAGACGCTGCCGAAAATAGCGACTACTACGAATGCAGTACGCCTTTCCACGAGAAACGGCGCTTCCACGCATTGGGGACGCCAGGGCAACGTGATACCTTTTACTACGGCATGAGGCATGGCCCCTCTCCCATCCGAAATAATTGATAACGTTTCAGCGGCAGGTAATTTTGATGAATCAGAGCACGCGATATACCGCGATTGGGCTATGTGCAGTGCTGCTGTGGAGCCTGCTGGTGGGACTCCTCAGGGTAGTGGCCGACGAATGGGGGGTTGTCGGTGGTGCTGCGCTGGTTTACACCGTGGCATCCGCGCTGCTGTGGGTGATTGCCAGGCCGCCTGCGCTCACGCAGTTTCCACGCCGCTATCTAGTCGTAGGGTGCGCACTTTTTGTATGTTATGAGCTGTGTTTGTCGCTTTCGATTGGTTACGCCAATAACAGCCGGGAAGCCATTGAAGCGGGAATGATCAATTATCTGTGGCCGGCGGTTACCATGGTCATGGCGGTAATCTTCAATAAACAGCGTGCCAGCCTTTTGATGCTGCCAGGTATCGGGCTTGCCTTGCTGGGTGTCTTCCAGGTACTGGGAGGCGATCATGGCCTCAGCATCACCACTCTGTTCGCTCATTTGCAAAGTAACCCTACCAGCTACCTGCTGGCCCTCGCGGGCGTTTTCATCTGGTCAACCTACTGCACCATCACCGTACGAATGTCAGGAGGCGCCAATGGCATTACGCTCTTTTTCAGCGCTACCGCTATTGTGCTATGGGCAGGATTTTTACTGGGAAACAGTAGTTTCAATGCGGTCACGCTCCATGGCATAGGCTACCTGCTGGCCGCAGGCGCTGCGCTGGGGCTTGGCTATGGCGCGTGGAATCTGGGCATGCTGCGTGGCAATATCACGCTGTTGGCGGGAGCGTCGTACTTCATTCCGGTTATCTCAGCGCTGCTGGCGGCAATTATGCTCAGCGCATCGCTAACCGCGGCCTTCTGGCAAGGGGCAGGACTGGTCGTGCTCGGGTCAATTCTGTGCTGGGTATCGACCCGCCAGGGGCAGCGACGCATGGCAAAACGCCACTCCTCTGAGGAGAGCATCGCCGCTTATTCCGAAGAAAAGCAGTAGCGTACCCTGCGGTGCTTTAGTGCCCTGCGGTGTTTTAGTGCTAGAACGTTGTCGCAACCGCAATGCCGCTAAATCAAGCGCATGACAATAAAGCTGCCCCACACCAATAGCGTAATCGCAATGCTGATCATTACCGCACCAGCCGCCAGATCCTTGGCACGGCCCGACAGTTCATGATGCTCGCTGCCAATACGATCCACCACGGCCTCGACAGCGGAGTTGAACAGCTCGCAGACCATTAGCTGCAACACGCTAATGACCAGAATCAGCCACTCGACCACGCCGTGTGCCAGCCAAAAGGAAGCGATAAAAAGCGGCACAAACAGCACCACTTCCAGACGAAAAGCCTCTTCGAAGCGCCATCCGTCGCGCAAGCCGTAGCATGAATACATAAATGCGCGCCTAAGGCGCGCAATACCTGAATAATTCTGTTTCATAGCATTCCGATACCAACCATCAGTGACGGTTGCGATTTTTGTTCCACGCAGCCACGTTCTTGATCGGCTGCTTAACGAAGGGGCTGGCGGCAATCAGGGCAAACAGAATGCGGTTGACCACAGTGCCCACCTTATCCATCGGGCGGTCGATATCGAGGAAGAGCACGGCACGATATTCATCGGTATCGTTGCGAACTTCATGCTCGTAGAAGTCGTCGAACAGTACCACCTTGCCCTCTTCCCAGTGCAGATACTCGTTATCAACACGCAGCCACACCTTGTCAGCCTGCTCAGGCACTTTCAGGCCAAGGTGCGCACGCACCACTGCTCGGGTAGGGCCACGGTGCGGCTCGATATGGTAGTGCGGCTTGAGAATGGAAAACATCGCTGTACGCATGCCCGGCAGCTTGTCGAGGATCGCAGCGGTATTGGGGCAGATGGCACAGTTGTCATCCACCCGCTGGCCATAGACGTAAAAGCCAAAGGTTTTCCAGTTATCGCCCTTGGAGATACGCTTCTGATCCGGCGATAGCTGGTGGAACGCAGGAATATCTTCAGGATGCTCAAGCAGGTGATCAAGCTCCTTGCGGATTTCCGGATAGGCAGCCTCAAGCTCGGGCACCCAGTCAAATATGTTGTTATCAAGTCGTGGCGTGGTCGGCACCAGCGAATGACGAGTCTGGAATTCACCGTTCCAGCGCAGAAAGCGCTTGCCCAGCTTGACCAGCCACTCGCGCCAGAAAGGACGTTTGCGTTCACTCATGATATCCCCCTGTTTTATCTACTTGCTGTTCTCACCGCTCCAGTCAATGATCTAGCAGGAGCTGGCTTTATTATGATCGCTCAGCGCAAAGCGGTGAATCGCCTCAAGCGCTCCCGCGACAACATCGTCATAGGATGCACGCGCATCGAGATCAATGATACGCGCTCCATTGTAATTCAATTGAGACATCACCGAGATCTTTTCCTGCAACTCTTCAGCATCATGATCGGGTTTGCGCGCGCTGGCGGTTTCCAGATCAATATCAAGACGAATAATCAGGCTGGGCTGAATCTTCTCAAGCTGCTGATAAATGTGGTGCTCGCGCTCCGCCATACGGCGCTTCCAGCCCGGCGAGACGCGCTGGATACCGATGCCAGGGCCATCAAACCGAAAGCCTTCGATCTGCGCCTGCGGATAGCGGTCGGCAATCACCAGCGTGCCACTTTCAGCAAGACGACACACTTTGCGCAGATTACCGGCGCGCCATTTGGAAAAGCCGTACATCACCAGCACCGCAAGCCAGGAAGGCTGCCGCGTGCGGAGGTTTTGCACCTTGGCGGTCTTGGCGGCCAAACGCCGCTCCAGCCAGGTGCCTATCAGAGGCAATTTCTTGATCTTGTCGCCCGACTCGCCGGAAACCAGCCCCAGATAGCGCCACTCGGTGGGGCGCTCCTGCTGCAAGCGCGCCACCAAATCGTGGGTCAGAGTAGACTTCCCCGTGCCATCGCACCCCACTACCGCCACCAGCCCGTTTACCACTGTGCAATGGTCAGTCATCTGTCGTGGTCGCGAAGAGGGTGGCTCAGGCTCGGTAGTAGCGGCTGCTAAAGCAGAAACAGTTTTATCATTCATACGCTTGAAGAAGTAGAGATGGCGCAACGGGGGTCGAGCCTGGCGATGGCTTCCAGAGATACCTGCAACACTTCCTGCGCAGGTCTGCGGCCATCAATATCAAGGATGGGCGCACCGTTAAAGGTGAGCGTCGGAATCACATCCAGCTTTTGGCGCAAGGCTTCCCTCTTGTGGTCGGGTTTACGCTGATGCGCCGTGTCGATATCCACATTGAGGCGGATCAATAATGCAGGAAGGTGGCCCGCCATCCATTGATAAAGCGTCTGCTCATGGCGGCGCAGCATGGCGACCCACCAATTGCCCCCTTCGGTTTTCGACAATTGCGGCCCATCAAAACGGAAGCCGGCCACCTCGGCCTGCGGATAGCGATCGGCAATGATGAGTGTGCCGCGCCGCGCCTTGCGCAGCATCCGCTTGAACTTGAACAGACGCCAGCGCGACAGCAGATAAATGACCAGCGCAGTGACATTGCCCGGCGGCGTGCTCGGTTTCTCGTGCACGCTATCGGATTTTTTCAGCAGATAACGACCAAAGGGGCCACCGATCACGGGCAGCTCCTGAATCCACTCGCCAATACGCCCTGATGACTGGCCCAGATAAACAAATTCTGCGGCGCACTTGTGCGCTAACTGTTTTTCCAGCGCGGCGGTCAGCGTCGACTTTCCCGAGCCATCACAACCGGTTACGGCGATGACACCCGGCACGCAAGAAGGAGACTTCGCAGCACTCATAGCAACTCAATATAGTTCTAGAAACGTCAAATACGCAGCAAACCACGCTCATTTGAGGTAAGCGCGGTACAATAAGCAGCAATTCATCATGGCCTTCAACGTTTAACCTCCAATATCGCTGAAAGTTCCTTAATGATATATTTCTTAGTTGAAACTTAATAGCACGGTGACAGAATCAATGCATTCCTCAATCGCGCCCATCATTGCCGTGATCGGCTGCGATGGCTCGGGTAAATCGACCGTCTGCGAACACCTCACTTCATGGATTGAGGGATTCGGCCCCGCTCAGCAGGTCCATCTGGGCAAGCAGTCGGGTAACGTCGGACGGGCTATCGCACAATGGCCCATTGTTGGCGGCTTTCTGCACAGAAAAATCGACAGCAAAAGCAAAAAAGCCAACACCAGCATGGATAAGCGCAAGCTCCCTGATCTGCTCCCTGCTCTTGTCATGAGCGCCTTCACCATACGCCGCTTGCGCCGCTTCAAGCGCATGCTCAAGCTGCGTGAAGAAGGCAATATCATCGTGGCGGACCGTTACCCGCAAACGGCCATTGACGGTGCCTACGATGGCCCGCGCTTCCCGCGCAGCGACGAAGGCAGTGCCATTGTACGCGCCCTGGCGCGCCATGAGCGTAAAGCCTTCGACTGGATGACCAGTGTACGCCCTACCCTGGTAGTACGCCTGAACGTTGATCTTGATGTCGCCTGCGCCCGCAAGCCTGACCACCAGCGCGCAGCCCTGGCACGCAAGATTGAGGTTACCCCCCAGCTCAGCTATAAAGGCGCTCCCATTGCTGACATTGATACCAATCAGGCGCTTGATAAAGTGCTGGCTGATGTCGAAGAAGCAGTCACAAAGGTCATGGAAGCGCAGGGCTATCACCTGCATGATAACACCTCTGCAAACCGGAAAACGGCCTAACTATCTACATGGAGTCTCCTTTGAGCGATAACGCCCCCTTGCGAATAACCCCTGTGGATGGCAAAGCCGATCTCAAGACGTTCATTACGTTGCCCAGCCGTCTATTCAATCGCGATCCTGCCTGGGTAGCGCCGCTTGCGCTTGAGCGTCGCCTGCACCTGACCCCCAAAACCAATCCGTGGTTCGAGCATGCCGACTTTCAGGCATGGATCGCGTGGCGCGGCAATACACCGGTCGGCAGAATCTCGGCCCAGGTCGATCGTCTGGCGCTGGAGACGCATCAGGATGCGACCGGTTTCTTCGGTATGCTTGACGCTGAAGATTCCCGGGAAACCTTCGCAGCACTGCTCACCACCGCTGAACAGTGGCTTGCCGAGCGCGGCATCCAGCGCGTTCGCGGCCCCTTCAGCCTGTCGATCAATGATGAAGTCGGCCTGCTGATCGACGGCTTTGATACCCCGCCGATGTTCATGATGGGCCATACCGCGCCTTACAGCGGGCCTGCCGTTGAAGAGTGCGGTTACACCAAGGCGATGGATCTGCTCGCTTATATTGTCGATACCAGCGAATTCAAGACCCCCAGGGTGGTGCAGTGGCTGCTTGGCAAGGCCACGGGCGAGATCAACGTTCGCCCGATGAACTTCAAGAAATTCGATGAAGAGCTTGTGACGGTACGTGAAATCTTCAACGATGCCTGGTCGGATAACTGGAGCTTTGTGCCGTTTACCGATGAGGAGTTCAACGATCTGGGCAAAACGCTGAAAATGCTGCTGTCGCCGGATCTGATTCAGATTGTCGAAGTGGATGGCGAAGCGGCCGCCTTTATTGTGGCGCTGCCCAACCTGAACGAAGTCATCAAGGATTTCAACGGCGGCCTGCTGCCCTTCAACTGGGCGAAGCTGCTGTGGAAACTCAAGGTGAAATTCCCGACGACGGCAAGGGTACCGCTGATGGGCGTGCGCAAGAAGCACCACAACACGCTCGGCCCCGCGCTATCCTTTCTGGCCATTGAAGCCGTTAAACAGCAGCTCGTTGATCGTGGTGTCAGAAAAATCGAGATGTCATGGATTCTCGAAACCAACAACGGCGTGCGCGGCATTATCGAATCAATCGGCGGTGAGGTGTACAAGACCTACCGCGTGTATGAAAAGACACTGTCCACGCCAGCCATTAACGCCTAACCCGCTATTACCGTCGAGCCGCGCTAGTCGCGGCTCATCGCTCCCACCAGCTGCTCAAGACGCCAGCGCACATCTTCACTGAGCGACTCGTTATCGTCATACGCGCGCTCTCCCTTCAGCGTCGCCTCGATAATTTCATCATGACGATCCCCCATCAAACCGTTGATGGCGGCCATAAACCGCGACATGCGCCTTGCCACCTCATTGTCAGGATAGAGCGTGCGGAAGGTGTCGTAATAGGCGACCTGCTGGCTCACAATCTTGCGGGTATCGTGGAAGCGCTTGCCATCAAGCACCGGTGATGCAATCGAGGGCGCAAGGCTTTGGAAACAGCGCTGACGGTAGTCGCAAATGGCGCTGGCACTATCAAGCGGCAAGCGGCAGGCATCACGCCGCATCAACGCCCAGACCGGCGGCAGCAGTAGCTGGCGTATCTTGCGAATACAGCGGTCCAGCTCAGCCTGATGCCCACCGCGAAACGCATCCTGCAGCTTGCCCATCATCACCGTAGTGCGATGCAACCGCCAGCCACATTCATGATTCTTGCTGAACAGGCGCTGGGCGAAACGCAGATGCTTGAACTTGGCCCGTATCGCTTTGAAACGCCGGCGCTCATCGGGCGTCAGGTCGCCGTGCTGCTTCAACGACATCACCAGTTCCAGCAGCGCACGGCGCGATACTCCATCGAGCCAGAGCTGCAAACACAGCGAGTAACACTGACGAATCTGTTGATCATTGGCACACAGCAGCGCGCCGCTGTCAGGCAATGACACCTGCTCATCAACCACATCATCGACTTCGATGGCGGCGAATAGCTGCTCAAGCGTATGCTGCGGAAAGTGTTGCCACCGGGACTCGGCACTCATCGAGAGGCTCCGTAGGCTAAAAGGCGTAAGTACGTATGACGCAACATGCACGTGGCTGCTGCTGTTATATAAAACACAGGGGAATGACTCTCACGGCTCATACAAGCACGTGACCAGATATCAACCGCGGAGTTCTCAACGCCAGCGCTGACAGGATCATCATGATCAGGCACGCAACCAGCAAAAAGAGGCGGTAGGGACACATAATTCCCTACCGCATATGGCGCTAGCTGTTACGGCTGCGCCACTCACCAAACGCATTGCAGAGCGCATCGATTTGCGCCGCCGAGTGAGCTGCACTGACGCTGCAGCGTAGCAGTGACTCCGAACCCGGCGTAGCGGGCGGCACCATCAGGTTAACGTAGACCCCGGCCTTCAACAGGTAATCCCACATGCTGAGCGCTTCGGACTTATCGCCGATCACCACCGCCACTACCGCGTTAACCGGCGCTCCCAGCGTGAAGCCGAAGGATTTCAGGCCATCGTGCAGACGCGTGGCGTTGTTGTGCAACCGTTTGCGCAGGTCGCTGCCCTTATCAAGCAGCTTGAGCGCCGCTCGCGTTGCCGCGATGGTGGCGGGCGGAAGGGATGCGGTGAATACGTAAGGGCGACTGGCATAGCGCAGTACCGCCATGTTATCGCTGCTGCTAACACAGAAGCCGCCAGTATTACCCAGGCTTTTACTGAAGGTACCGACGATAAAATCGACCTCATCAAGGACGTCAGCTTCTTCTACAACACCGCGGCCGCGCTCGCCCAGCACACCCAGTGAATGCGCTTCATCCACTATCAGTCGGGCGCCAAATTCATTTTTGACGCGCACAAATTCTTTCAGCGGCGCGCGATCGCCCAGCATGCTGTATACGCCTTCGACCACGATCAGCGCATCAGCGGCAGCCTCGCCCAATCTACGCAGGCGTTTAGCCAGATCTTCATAATCGTTGTGGCGGAAGCGTATAACGCTGGCACCACTTAGCTGGCATCCATCGTAAATACTGGCATGGCTATCTGCATCAATGAAGACGGTGTCACCCGGCCCAGCGATGGAGGAAATAGTGCCCAGATTCGCCTGATAGCCGGTAGAGAAGACAATAGCATCGCTTTTTTCATAAAAGGCTGCCAACTCTCTCTCAAGCTCGCGATGGCATGCGTAACTGCCATTCGCCATTCGCGAGCCGGTGGTACCGGTACCCTGTTCCTCAAGAGCCTTCTTCGCCGCTGCCACACAATCGGGGTGAAAGGTCAGCCCCAAATAGTTGTTGGTACCGGCCAGGATGGTAGGACGCCCTTGAATGATGCCACCGGTAGGCGACACGATCTCTTCGATCTCTACCGCAAACGGATCTACACCAAACTCAACCAGCTCCTGGTGAGCAGCTTCTATACTTGCCAGACGCTGATTGCTTTTCATGAATGACCGCTCATCAACTGCTCGATCTGGTTAGCCAGGTCTCCTACCGTTTTGATATCGGCCATTGCATTGACCGGGATAGAGATATCGAAGGCATCCTCAAGTTCCAGCAGCATGTTCATTACCTGCATCGAATCAAGCGCCAGCTCACCCGTAAGTTCGGTATCTTCGGTAATCTGCTCGACGCCCTTGTCTTTGACCAGCGGCGTTAGCACCTTGATGATCTCTGTCACAATATCTTGATGGTTCATTGCACGTTTCCAGAAGCATGGGAAGGAGAAAGTTGAAGCGTTTTGGCAAGTCCAGCCGCAAAGCGGACCTGCGGGCTCCACTCAAAGGTATGGCGGAAGGGAGTGCTATCGCATACCCAATCATTGTGAGTAAGCTCGCCCACCTTGCCTGGTGACAGCATGGGGGCGTAGCGAAACAGGCGAGCAGCCGCCAGATTGCCGGCCGCAATACCTTTGAGCAGGGCTACCGGCACATGTACCTGTCGAATTGGCCTGGAGCGCTGACATACCTGGGACACCGTCTCGATAAGAGTGTTCCAATCATAACCGCCAGACTGACCATCATCGACTTCATAAATATCACCGCTACGGCGGGTATCACCGCCCAGCCAGGCCAGCATGGCAGCGACCAGATCATCGACATAAATCAGCGAAAGACGGCCAGCGCCACTGCCCGGTATTAGCGCCCAGCCACGCTGCATGCTGCGGAAAAGCGGCAACATTTCACGGTCGCCGGGGCCATAGACCGCCGGAGGGCGCAGCGCGATCCAATCCAGCGTATCGGTAAACCGCACCAGCACCTGCTCGCCCTCGCGCTTGCTCGCCGCGTAGTGGGAGAGCTGCGGCTCGCGTGCCGCCAGCGATGACAGCGACAACAGACTCTGACAGTTGGCACGTTGGCAGGCTTCTGCCACTGCCTGCACGCCCGCCACATTCACGGCATCAAAATCCGCACGGGAAGCACCACGTACCGCGCCCGCGCAATGAATCACCGCAGCGGCGCCATCCAGCAGGGCATCCAACGCCTGCGCATCATCAAGGCTGCCAGCAACCCACTCCAGATCGTTGCTCGCCGCATATTCACGCCCCGGTCGGGGGCGATACAGTGCGCGCGTGCGATACCCCGCCTGCGCCAGCCGCTTGATCAGCGTCGATCCGATAAAGCCGGTGGCCCCTGTCAAGGCCACCAACTGACGTGTGTCGTGGTTCGCTTCGATCATACCTGATGGATCGCCATTCCATATCTATCGCAAGGCATTGCTAGACTGCGCGACGTACACCGTCAGCGCCTTTATCACCGTTCTTTTCTGCTTCGCGACGCTTCAGATAACCAACGCGCGTGCCGGAGCGCGACAGCTTGCCAGAAGATGTACGCGGCAGCGTGTGACGCGGCACCAGCTCCACCAGACAGGTGATGCCAAGCTCTTCATACACTTCGCGACGCAGCGACTGCACCAGTTCGGTACGCTCACTCTCTTCGAGATTATTGCACTGCACTACCACCACTGCCTGTTCACTGCCTTGTTCAGTCACGATCCCGAAGGCTGACGCATCACGGGAGCGGATATTGGGCTGGCGTTCGGCAATGGCTTCGATATCCTGCGGCCAGATATTACGGCCATTGATAATAATCATGTCCTTGTGACGCCCGGTCACGACGATTTCACCGTCGCTGAGATAACCGATATCACCGGTATCGTACCAACCGTCTGCTGACAGCACTTCCGCCGTTGCTTCAGGACGCTCGAAGTAGCCCGTCATCATGCTTGGCCCGCGAATCAGGATACGCCCGACCCCGAGTTCAGCCAATGCAGTGCCTTGCTCGTCAACAATCTTGACTTCATGGTCGGGAATCGGCTTGCCGCAGCGCACAAAGCCGCGCCCGGTGCCTGCATCCACGAATTTGACCTTGAGCTCTTCTGTCAGCTCATCAGGGTCGATCCAATCGACCTCATACGGTTTGTCTCTGGGAGCGAAGCTGACCGCCAGGGCATTTTCCGCCATACCGTAGGAAGGAATAAATGCCTCGGGCTTGAAGCCACACGAAGCAAATACCGAACAAAAGCGATCAAGTACCGCCGGGCTGATCGGCTCCGCTCCAACACCTGCAACACGCCACTTCGAAAAGTCGTACCCTTCGACATCCGCCGGACGCACGCGCTGGGCACACAGCTCGTAACCGAAGGGAGGGCCGTAGGTCACGGTCGCCTTGTTGGTGCTGATAAGCTCCAGCCAGCGGCGCGGGCGCATGGCAAATTCGCGCGTATCAATGAAATCAACCGAACGCTGGCTTGAGACAACGGTAAGAAGACAACCTATCAGCCCCATGTCGTGATAAAACGGCAGCCATGAAACGAAACGATCATCTTCGTTCATGCCGACACCGTACATCGACGAGCCATACATGTTGGCGCTCAGCGCACGCTCGGTCACCATGGCGGCCTTGGGGAATCCGGTACTGCCGGAGGTGAACTGCATATAGGCAGTTTCATCGGGGCCGGTAGGTGACAGCGCTGCATCGCTGAGAGGCAGTTCGCGGAAGGCTGCGGGCGTACCACAGAAGGCGATATCAACGCCCTGCACCGCTTCTTCAGCGAAGCCGATAAATTCGTTGGAAGCAACGACGATGGATGCCCCTGCGCCTTTCAACATGCCGCGCATTTTCTCAACGTAAGCAGCATGCCCTCCCAGGTTAACCGTGGCAGGCAGCGCTACCGGCACTAAACCGATGTACTGACAGGCAAAGAAGAAGCGCAGGAAGTCAGGCGTGGTTTCTCCCACAATGGCAACCCGCGCACCACGCGGCAGCTCCAGCGACAGCAATCGCTGCGCCAGTTGCTGTGCATCGGTACGCAGCTCTGAATACGGCAATACCGTATCGAGCTTGCCACGCACATAAAAATTGGCACCAGTGACACCTTTAGCGGCGTAGTCAAGCGCTTCCGCGAGTGTCGCAAAATCAGAGCGACGCAAGGGAAGCGTGTTACGAGTGGGTGTCACCGATTGGGCGGGTGACACGCAAAACGCTTCAGAACTCATTTGTTCAGCAATGCCTTCTCAAAACGATGGCATGGCTCTCTTGCGCTACTGGAAACCAGAGTCGACATGCCTTTATGATAAAATTGTGAAAGTAGAAAACCGGGCATCAAAATCACCCTACCACGTTGAACGTCAACTCTTTGTGAACTATTCAGTTAGGGCGATGGGATAGTGATGGCAACTGGGATCTACTGGGCTCAATTGGCCTATTATAATGCAAGCAGGGGGTAACCCCCCAATTTTAGCCTACAATTACACGGCACCTTATGCTCCCGCTCCTGACCGCGCGATAGCTTTTACGGAAAGCATGGGCATAACAACCGGCGTAACCACTCCTGTTGCTGCTGGCTTTCTCCATCTTTCCATGCCTCGGCGATCACCGTTCTTCAATGGTATCGCGATGCGCCCAGCCTTTTCATCAGGCCATTCGCGCCTCGCTCGAACAACGTTTTGTCGAGGGCATTACCACACGCGAGTTTCATTGTGGGCTTTAAGAAAACGATCA
Organism: Carnimonas nigrificans ATCC BAA-78; assembly: GCF_000526695.1. Taxonomy (GTDB): domain Bacteria; phylum Pseudomonadota; class Gammaproteobacteria; order Pseudomonadales; family Halomonadaceae; genus Carnimonas; species Carnimonas nigrificans. The sequence goes on along the minus strand of NZ_JAGO01000015.1, from coordinate 151,809 downwards.
TTTTCGCATATTTGCCGAAAAATGGAATGCCCCTCCCCCCGCTCTACCGGCCACCATGCGCAAACCATTCACAATTCATGGTGTGAATGAGACACAAGCCATGGCACTTCTGTATCATTGCGTTGTCTTGAAAAAGGCCATGTTAATTTTTCGCGCTGAATGCGCGGGCCACAGTACCCAGCACGCACTTCGCCGTTAACGCTACACCGCTGATACGGCTTGTATTGCGTCAGGCCACGCGCAACCACACGCATCATGAGACAGTACAGGATACCAATTTGATCATCTTTCGTTATTTGGTCCGCGAGATCCTGATCACCATGCTGGCGGTAACAGCCGTGCTGGTGCTGGTGGTGGTCGGCAGTCAGTTTATCCGCTTCTTTTCAGACGCAGCCGATGGTGATTTCCCCATCACCCTGGTAGGCAACATGATGCTCTATCAGTTGCCCAGCTTTATGCAGCTGATTTTGCCGATGGCCTTTTTCCTCGGCTTCCTGATGGCATTCGGGCAGCTTTATCTCAATAGTGAAATGACCGTACTGCAAGCGTGCGGCTACAGCCCTAAGCGGCTGTTCAAAATCGCGCTGTGGCCGTGTCTGCTCACTGCATTGATCGTCGGGCTGTGCTCGCTATGGCTCACCCCTGCCGGTATGTCCGGCAATACCCGTATGCTCAACGAACAGGCTTCGCGGCTTGATTTCAGCGTCCTCACGCCCGGTCGCTTCCAGGAAATTGGACAGGGGCGAACGGTCTATGCCGCCAGCCTGGGTGATCGCCACAGCACGCTGCACAATGTCTTTATCAGTGAAGAGCACAATGGACGGCGCGTTATATCTCGCGCTGAAACCGGCTATCAGTACACCTCCCCCACCAACGCGCGCTATCTACAGTTGGCAAATGGCTACCGGTACGAGGTAACACCAGGCAGTGCCAGCGCCGATCAGATGCAGTTCTCGACCTATTCGTCGCTGCTCAAGGCAAACCCTGCCAGCATTGATGACGATGATCTCTCCATGGTATCGACAGCCGAGCTTATCGCGATGGATAACCATCAGGGCTACGGTGAGCTTCAGTTTCGAATCAGCATCATTCTGATGCTCCCGATTCTGGCGCTGCTCGGTATTTCATTATCGAAGGTGAATCCGCGTCAGGGCCGCTTCGCCACCCTGCTGCCGGCGCTGATTCTGCATGTCATCTATATTCTTTCGCTGATTACCGCCAACAATATGATCCAGGCGGGTCGACTATCGCCGTGGGTCGGTATGTGGCCTATCCACCTTGTTTATCTGCTGCTTGGCTGGTGGCTGTTCCGTCGCACCTTCGGCCGTCAGGGAGCCCGTTAATGTTCAGTCGTTTTGATCGCTATATTGCACGCAATGTATTTACCGCGATGCTCGTCACGGAAGTGGCGCTGGTGGCGCTGAATCTGGCGATTGTCTTTATCGACAAGCTGGATGGTATGGAAGGCAACTACGGGGTCTTCGAATCCTTCGTCTATCAGTGCCTGCGACTGCCATGGCGTCTGTATGAATTCGCTCCGCTTGCGGTATTGCTGGGCGGACTGATCGGACTGGGCAACATGGCGGCCAGTAATGAGCTGACCGCCATGCGCGCCGCAGGTGCGTCGATCACCCGACTGACGCTAGCCGCATTGAAGCCAATGCTGGTGGTCAGCGTTATCGTCATGGCAATGGGTCAGTGGCTAGTGCCCAACGCGGAGCAGCTCGCGCAGTCCTATAAATCCGAGAAGCAGCAAAGCAGCGATGTTGCTTCTATCAGCGGCGGCGCCTGGGAGATCGACGGCGATACCTTCTTCAATTTCGGCGGTATTCGGCTCGATAACTCGCTGGTGGGCATTGAGCGCCTCGAATTTGACGGCAGCAAGCTGCGCTCCATCAGCTATGGCGCGCGCGGCGAATGGGATGCCGACAAGCAGAGCTGGCATATCGAAGATATCCAGACCACAAGCTTCCATGACGATCACACCACGGCGGAGCATCAGGATTCCGCCGAGTGGAAAACACGCTTCGATCCGGAATTTATCAGTCAGCTGATTCTGGACCTGGATACCCATTCGATCAGCGGCCTGTGGCAGCTAGCCCACTATCAGGACGCTCAGGGCGTGAGCAGTAACTCTGCCTGGCTCTATTTCTGGCAGAAGATCCTGCAACCGTTCTCGTTTATCAGCCTCATGCTGGTGGCTGCATCCTCGGTGTTCGGCCCGCTGCGTTCCAAAAGTGCAGGCACTCGTATCTTCATCGGCATTATCGTGGCGCTGTGCGTGAAGTACCTACAGGATCTGCTCGCCCCTGCGTCGCTGCTGTTTGGGTTTCCACCGCTATGGGCGGTGCTTATTCCCATATTGCTATGCGTAGCGGCGGGGATGTACCTATTCAGGCGCAACGGCTAGGCGTCACGAGCGTTTCTCTCCCCCGTTACCGTCCAGCCTGACCGGAATAACCTTCTGGAAGGGCTGGACTTCTCCTCAAAAGCGCGTCTTGTACGTTCTCTCTGCTCTCTACCCGTAGCTCACTTGAGCAGCAGGTATAGCGAACCGCGACGAAAGCTCTGCTACGCTGCAACCCTCGGATTCCTGCCCTTCAATCTTCGTGCTTCTTCATGCCTATGTCTGGGAATGAACGCCATGGCGCGCTCGGTACCTGGCCAATGACCACTCCACCGGCCAGCACTCCAGAATGCAGTAAACGCTAACAGCCCCAAAGATGATCCCGACCAGACGGTCCAGCCCCAGCGAAATACTCGTCGCCGGTGCCCCCATCTGAATGTAGGTCGTCATGAAGGCGAGCGCGAACTGCGTGCCCACATAATTGATCTTCGCCTCGCCATGCTCGATTTGTGAGCCAATCAGAATACCTGCCGTCAGCACCAGCGGCGTTACCAGTGCATTCTGCTCGAAAAGGCCCAGCATCAGCATGCCGAAGGCACTTCCCAATATGCACCCCGCCAGACGGTGCGCCATACGGGTATGAACCACCCGATGAGCACTTTTGTAGACGTTATCGGAGGTTGTCATCATCACCACAAAGGTGGTCGTTAACTGCTGCGTCAGATTGGTGTCGTGATTCAGATTGGCGAAGCTGGCAATCAGCGGTTGCAGCGCCACGACAATTCCCACTCTGGTGGCATAACCGACCAGTATCCAGTGCTGCGTGAGCCACGCTTCGTTGAACAGGAATTTCGCTCTGAAAGGATGACCGCTGGTGGACTGACAGGTAATTCTGGCGGGCTGGGCACCGGCACGAATGGCCGCAATCAACAGGCAGGCACCAGTGCCAATGACAATCTCGGCTACCCGAGTTTCAGCAAAATTGAACACATCATCAGGTGAAGTCAGCCCATAAGCCATCACCATGCTGGTCGTTAAAAAGAAGAACAGCCACGCATAGGAGTAACGGCTAAAGAAACAGTGCATGAAGGTGAGCCAGGCGACCACAAAGATAAACGCCATCATCACTATCGGGTAATCCGCCGATAATGCAGCCCCCACCAGCCCCAGCAAAGCGCCCAGCACAGTCCCCAAAACACGATGGGCACCGCGTTTGAACGACACGCCGATATCGGTACGCATGACCATGAAGCCGCTGAAACCGGCCCACACCAGATCATCAAGCTGAAGCAGCGTAGCGACGCCGATAGCCATCACTACCGAGGCACAGCGCCATAAGGCAAACTGAAAACGTTCTTCCCTGACACTGAATGAGCGCAGCTCCTGATGAAAGGCAGCGGGCGTATCGCGCAGCTCTTTCCATATCGTTTTCATCAGTAAAACGCCACCACACGGGCATCGGACCCCGCCACGGCATGAGGCGGAAGTTGATCGAAGGTCAAACGGACGGGGATACGCCGTGACAGCCTGATCCAATCCACGCTTGGATCAACATAGGGCACCAGTTTCTCCCGATGCCGCTCACGGGAAATGGCGTAGGAGATGCCTTGAACATGCGCCTTGTAAAAATGCCAGGGGTCAGCATCCACCCATACCCACACCGTCTGACCCGGTGAAAAGTGGCGTACAAAGTACTCCTTGTAGTTAGCCATCACCCGCCAGTTCCCCTGAGAGACCTCCGCCATCACGCTATCGTGGGATTCTGCGGTATCGCCCTCTTCAAGCGTCATATGTGTGATAACGCCATCCTGAGCCGCATACAGACGGGTACGGCTCAATCGCCACTGCGCCCGCCCTAGGCTCGCCTGCGCCGAAGTCAACTGCGCCTGATGCAACTTGAGCGTTCCTTCAGCCTCATCCAGATCGGCCCTGCTGGAGGAAGCCGCTGCTGCTGCCTGCTGCTGGACAGCGCGCTGCTGATCTAGCTGTTGCGTTGCATAAGCCCCGCGCTGCCACAGGTTCTGGGCACGGGTCAGGTTATGATTCGCCAGCGTAAGTTCGGCCTGATCGCTGGTGTGGTGACTTCGCGCACTTTCAATGGCTGCCTTATCGACGGCTACCTGCGCTCGCGCACTTTCAAGCGCGCCTTTGGCACTCTCGACCTGCAAACGGTACTCGGAATCATCCAGCGTAAAGAGCAGATCACCGCGCTTCACCTGCTGGTTATCCTGTACGTAAACGTGATCAACCTTGCCGGTAACCTCGGGAGCCACCTCAACAACATTGGCATCAACATAAGCGTCTGATGTATAGGCAATAAAGTAGCTTCCGCCCCATAACAGCAGCAGGAAGACCACAATGATCGTAATAAAGCGAATAACCTGAAAACGGTAACTACGCGCAATGGCCGTTTGCTCCCGCGCGGCATCGGCAGCGGCCTGCTGCTCCGAGGTTGACTTCTGATCCTGCGAGGCTTGTTTGGATTCGGTGCTCACACCACCCACCTTCTGAATTTATCAATTACGCACTTCGCGGTTCGTGATAAACACGGAAAGTACGGCAAGGGCGGTTATGGTGATTGAGCCTTCTTAACAAATAAAATAATATCTTTTTGATTATTGATAACATTTTCTGATTAAATATAAAAAATGCCTTTAGAATCAAGAGCGCTGCGCTATTTCGTGATACTCGCTGAAGAACTTCATTTTGGCCGCGCAGCCGCCCGCCTGAATATCGTGCAGCCCGCACTCTCCGCCCAGATCAAGACACTGGAAACGTCGCTGGGCACGGTACTGCTCCACCGCAGTCGGCGGCATGTCGAGCTAACCGCGGCGGGAGAACGCTTTCTCATTGAAGCGCGCCGCGCCGTGACGCAACTCGATCATGCAGAAGAAGTCGGCAGGCAGGTAGCGCTGGGCAGAGCGGGAGTGCTTAATATCGGTTTCGTCGGCTCAGCCCCCTTTGCCAAATGCCTGCCCTGGGTGATTTCCCGCTTTCGTCACACCTGGCCCGATGTCGAGCTGTCGCTGCAAGAGCAGAATGCCGACGATCAGATGCAGCACCTGCACGAGAGAACCCTTGATGTAGGCTTCGTCAGGCTGCCGCTGCCCGGCTCACTGGAAGGGCTGCAACTGCTCAAGCGAGTGCGCGAATCCATTATGGTTGCAGTGCCTGTCACTCATCCGCTGGCAAACGCACCGCAATTGAGGCCGAGCGATCTGGTCAACGAAACCTTCGTAGCGGCAATGTCCCATGAAAGTGCCGGCTGGGCGGCCACCCTGCGCCAAATCGGTATTGATAGCGGCGGCACCTCGCCTCGCATCATTCAATCATCGCCGCACCTGGCTACCGTGGTCAGTCTGGTAAATGCAGGGTTAGGCATCGCGCTGGTGCCCGACTCGCTGCATTCCCTCGATTTCGACAATGTTCGTTATATCCCGCTGGAAGGCGATCGCTACAGCTCTGATGTAGCAGTCCTTATGCGCGAGGAGCCTTCCACGCCGCTGATCGCCAACTTCCTTACCATTCTTGACCAGTTCGACACTCACAGCACGGAAGGTGTGTAGAAAAAGGGAAGTCATGTAAATACGACCCTCTTAATCGTAATCAGTTAATAACTTGCTTATACATAAAGATAAATTACGAGCACGGTTATAAACATAACAATCCAGGATACCGATTATCAGGAAACATTATGAAGATAACGATAATCGTGCTGGACATACGATTCAAACCTATGCATACGGAAACTATATTTAACATATATTTACAAATAAATAAACCAGTATCTATTTCTCTCAAAGCCGATGAAACATCCCACGAGCAATCCCTCATATCCATGTCAGGAGTGCTCGTGTCTACTTTTGAATAATGACATGATGAAGTATAATGTGGCTCTACCTTGCTCCCATAAATAATACCAGACTCGCCCATACGTGCTTCAATATTCTGGTCATAGGGAAGTTCAATACGATATATTGCGCTCGGCGGCAATCAGGAAAGCACACATCCAGTAGAGGAGATGGATAAGATACCGAAGGCGAATATTGATAGCATTCAAACTGTCATCAATGTTTCAACAGGTTTATTTTTGTGAATATATGCAAACGGCATAACTGATAAAGCCACTAACTGGATGGCTCTGATGCGCCCTCAAGCGTGAAGGCATAACCAGGAATGTCAAAAAAATTAAATAATACTTATTTTATCTTGAGAGTTAATTTTATGGCCTGTATTTCAAGGGGAATTATTTTTATTTCGCTCCTTTTAATTACATCGGTAGTTCAAGCACAGAGTTATCAATGGCAAGAGCAGCGGCGACAAGAACAGTGGCAAGAACATCAGCAACGGCGGCAAGAGCAGTGGCAGGAGCGGCAGAGGCTGCGACAAGAGCGGCAACGACAGCAGCAAGAGCGGCAAAGGCAACGACTAGAGCAACAGCAGCAGCGACGGCAAGCGCATTGGCAACGTCAACAAGAGCATCAACAGCGGCGGCAGGAGCAGTGGCAACGACGGCAAGAACACCAACAGTGGCGTCGACAAGAGCATTGGCAACGAGAGCAAGAACATTGGCAACGTCGCCAGGAAAAACATGAGCGGCGGCGGCAATTATTGAATGATATCTATCAAAGTTTGCGGCCATATTAAGAGCATGGCTCACCCAACGTTAAGTCAATGTTAAGACATGTTCGATGTAATGAGATAATCTCTCACCATCATCACACCCTGTGGCAGTAATACTGCCACAGGGTGTTACATGTATAACCATCGCCATGAACATAGCGGTACTGGCCAGCACTGCCCACCACTTCTACTTCCATAGCCAAAATAATCAGGGCCATAGAGTATTCAGCCCCCGAATGATGGCATTTTTTGTCAATCCCTTACCTTATGACGCTAGATTTAGACATAGCCCCATCAGCAACATTGGGGGGCAAAACGAGAGGTAGCCATAGATTTATTGCCCCAATGATTGCGATAATAAGCCTTCGCAATGCGTCAGGCATTACCTGTTTAGGCCGAGGAAATTCATATGAAACGTTACTTGTTTACCTTGCCCCTACTGCTGGGAGCCACCATGAGTCACGCTGCTGATACCAGCATGTATCCAGCCCCTGCCAAGGGCGAACGTGTGCACGTTATCGAAGTGCCGAAACAGGCTAACGAGAGCGATATGAAGGTGGAAGTGATGCCTGGCAAGCGTCTGAAGGTTGACTGCAACCGGCAGATGCTCAGCGGCTCCAGCGAGCAGCATGATGTGGAGGGCTGGGGATATTCGTACTATCGCGTTTCAAACCTTGAAAAAGGCGGTTCTACGCTGATGGCGTGCCCGGAAGGGTCCGAGAAGCAGCGTTTTGTCGCTGCGCATCACGCGAGCTTTAGCGTCGCCTATAACAGTCAGCTACCGATCGTGGTTTATGCACCTGCCGACGTGGATGTTCGCTATCGCGTGTGGAAGGCAGAACCCAATTGGCACAATAGCGCTGGTAAAAAGCAATTACCGAAAAGTGCTGCCAAACAGCAGAGCACTACCAGCGATCACTGATGGTTGAATAACTCATACTACCGGGCGATCTGATGGAGGGCATCCTGCTCAGGGTGCTCCTCAGCATCGCCCCCTTTTTTGTCTTTCTTTTTAGCGGTGCGCCGCTCGGCTTCCCGCAGCTTTTGATATTGCGCTTCGTTGAGATCAGGGCGCGCCGTTTTCCAGTAGGTATAGGAAGTAAACGGCATAAAGACAATGCTGAGATAGAGCGGCACTACCAGATTGGTATAGTGCGACAGCCACCACGCCAGCAGCGAGATAATCGCTCCGCCAATAACGCCCACCGCAATGTAATGGCGCGAGCTGTTCCAGCGGCAGACAAACATCATGAAATTAAGCGGCACGCACAGCACTACCAGAGCAATGGCCGTCACAAAAGCCACAAGACAGCTTAATAGTGCCGATGCCAACACACCCCACAGAAGACCAACCAGCAGGATGAAAATGCTGTCGGTAGGCTTGTAGATGAAGCCGAGCATTGATTGCGTAAGCGGATAGAACTGGGTCACAAAGGTGATGATCAATGAAATATCAATGATCCTCAGCCAAGCATCAATATAGCCCAACATCACGCGCTTCATGACCCGCCCCCGCTGCCGTACAGAGTTACGCTACCAAATCCTTCATTCCCCTACCTTACCACCTGCCACCACCCGAATGCGTGGTTTCTCGCGTGCAGCACTGGGCGCAGGCAGTTCCTTCTCAGGCTCAGGTGCCATTACCTCATCGAAGGGATGGAGAGAGTGCGGCAGTGCGTCTTCATCTTCGGAGACGATCTGCACCCAATCCGTCACGTCATCTTCATCCGACGTTTTGTTTGTCTCAACCCAGGGCGCTACTTCATGCCGAGTTGCCGTCAGGGTCATTTCCGGCATGGAAGGCTCATCGGGCAGTTCAGCGCTAATGGGGGCAGCCAGCGATTCGTCCGGCCCCTCCTGCTCAATGTCAGCGGCTACCTTGCCTAATGACGGTTCGCGCTCGCTCTTATCTACTGAGCGTGCGTCATGCTGAGCAGGGGGCGTTGATATCGGAACACCGACATCATCATCAGCGTCGCTGGCAGAAGCACCAATATAAGGCTCCTCGCCCTTTGCCGTCACAAAGCGCTCCCGTGGCGCTGACCACACCGCAGGTTCGTGACGTGCCGCCTTCGCTTGAGCCGGTGAAGGAGTGGCGCGCCGAGCACGCTCGCGCTCCTTCGGCGGGGCACGGCGACTTCTTTCATCATTACGTTCTGCACTGGTACGTCTGGCGGCCAGCCAGTGCGTTTTACCGAACAGCGCCAGGAGGTCGCGATAGCAGCGGCTCAACCCTAGCGCCGCCAGCAGCGCAACCACCAGACTGAACAGGGCCATGACATAGCCTGCACCGTTGTGTTCGGTGGTTTCGATCACCACACCCAGCACTATCAGAAGGGCGAAGATCGCAAGCACCGCAACACAAAACAGCCCCGCGGCAGCGCGCAGTTTGCTGTAGGAAGGAGCGCTTGAATCGTTGTTGGAAGACTCTTTCACGTACGAACCTGTTGAGTTGCGAAAATCGGCAAGCAGAGTGTACCAGTAGATATTAGCGAAGGCTTGATCTGAACGCATTTACCGCGCGCTCGGCACAGCGCTGACAAAAGCATCCGGAGTAAATGACAGGAAGGTGTCGTCGGCAAATGTTTTTCATGTCCATTTATCATCCTGGACATTCCACGCGATATCGGCGGCTTAGCGCCGGTTTATGCCGCGAGCTGAAGCTGTCATCTACGCTGGTCACTGCCTGAATCGGCGTTCCCCACACAAAAAAACCCCGGCGTTGAAGCCGGGGTGAACAGGGATTACTGCAAGGGAACTTATCTACTCTGACGATGGAGGCGCGCTATAGTTCCCGCTGTTGCGAAAAAATTTTGCCGCGAGTGCAACATCACTACCGCACCGGTACTTACCCCACCACTGCTGACAGTCGCGAGCGGCATGGCTGTCGTTACAGCGCCGTCACCGCGATGATCAAAACCGCATCAGCCTCACAAGCATGGCGACAGCTACGCGACGCAGAAGAATAGCGACATCGCGCCTCCTTCCATGCGCAGGGACGTTGTTCTTCCTTCTTCCCGCTAATATCCATCCAAGAGCCTGCTAACGCCACGCTCCCCCTCCAACAATCGCTACAAAGTGCCTATAGAAAGCTCATGAAAAGTCATTGGCAACAGAAGCGATTACTCTCTCATCGGATTAAGCTGATCCACCAGAAACAGGATGAATGCCGCCACTCGTCGCGAAGGCTGTTTCCCCCCAGGATATACCGCGTATAGATTGGTATCTTCATGGGAAAACGCATCGAGCGCCGTTTCCAGCCGTCCATTTTCCAGCTCTTCCCTGATATCAATGCTGGAGAGCAGCACCACACCGGCCCCTGCCATCGCCCAGTTTTCCAGCGCACTGCCGTCATTGACCGAGCGATCTCCCGACACGCGCACCGTGGTATCGCGACCATCTATTCGAAAACGCCAATGGCTCATCGGCGAACCGGGACGTGCCAGCACAATACAGTTGTAATTGACCAGCTCACGCGGATGCGCCGGCTTGCCATGGCGCTGCCAGAAGGCTGGCGATGCACAGACGCAGCGCTTGCCCGGCATCAGCAGGCGCGCCGTCAGGGTAGAATCCTTCAATGGCCCCATGCGCAGTGCCACATCCTGCCGCTCGGCTACCAAATCCATATTCGAGTCGCTTAACTGAAGCGCTACCCGCACGTCGGGGTACTCTTTCATAAAGAGATCAATCAACGGTGTGAGCCGATTACGGCCAAAATCGTTGGTCGCCGTCACGCGCAGCTCGCCCTGTACCTTGCCCTTGTCGGAAACGCCATCCAGCACATCGGTCACGTCCGTCAGAATGCGCCGGCATTCGGCCAGAAACAGCTCCCCTTCCTGGGTAAACGATAGCCGCCGCGTGGTACGCACAATCAGCGTCGCCCCTACGCGCTCCTCCAGCGTTTTCAAGGACTGAGTGACGGTTGCCGGAGAGATGGCATTGGCCCGCGCCACTGCCGAAAGGCTGCCCCGCTCCGCAATATCCACAAACAGTCGCAGCAAATTCAGTTGATCCATTATTTAACACAGCTAAAAAGTGGTTTTATATTTCAGGCAATTATTCATTCGAAAAATAGTGCTAAAGTCGAATTCATGCAATCCAGAGGCCGCGAAATGGCGTGCCTCTTTCGCTTTATCATGACTTATCAAAGGCAGGAGACTGATATGACAGACCTGTTCGACCCTATCGAGATTGGCTCCATTCATGCAGCCAACCGCATTGTGATGGCGCCGCTTACCCGTGCGCGTGCTACCCGCGACCATGTACCGACGCCGATCATGGTGGAATACTACAAACAGCGCGCCGAAGCTGGGCTGATTATCTCCGAAGCAACCGGCATCTCGCGTGAAGGACTCGGTTGGCCCTGGGCGCCGGGCATCTGGAGCGACGAGCAGGTCGAGGCGTGGAAGCCTATTACGCAGGCCGTCCACGAGGCAGGTGGCAAGATTGTCTGCCAGCTATGGCATATGGGCCGCCAGGTGCACTCCAGCGTCACCGGCCAGCAGCCCGTTGCTCCTTCGGCCATCGCCGCGCCGGGCCAGATTCATATTTATGAAGGCAAGGCGGATCACGAAGTACCGCGTGAGCTGGAAGCCGCAGAAATTCCACGTCTGCTGGATGACTACGAGAATGCCGCGCGCAATGCGCTGAAGGCTGGCTTTGACGGCGTGCAGATTCACGCTGCCAACGGCTACCTGATTGATGAATTTCTGAAAGACAGCACCAACAAGCGTACCGACAGCTATGGCGGCTCGCCGGAAAACCGTATTCGTCTGCTGCGTGAAGTAACCGAGCGCGTGATCTCAGTAGTCGGCAAGGAGCGTACCGGCGTGCGCCTGACGCCCACCGGTGACACGGTAGGCTGCGTTGATAGCGATCCGGAAGCGGTATTTATTCCCGCCGTGGAAACACTGCAAGCGCTGGATATCGCCTTCCTTGAAATGCGTGAGCCTGGCCCGGATGGCACCTTCGGCAAAACCGATCAGCCCAAGCTGTCGCCCAAAATCCGTCAGGTTTTCCATAAACCGCTGGGGCTTAATCAGGACTATACCCTTGAGGAAGCCCAGCAGGTGGTGCAAAGCGGTGGAGCCGACTTTATTGCCTTTGGCCGTCGCTTCATCTCCAACCCCGACCTGGTGACTCGCTTCAAGGAAGGGCTACCGCTGGCCGACGACAACATCAGCACCTGGTATAGCCAAACCAAAGAGGGCTATATCGACTACCCCACGGCACGTTAATCGCTCCCTATAGCCGTGAAAAAAATGACGCCGGCCAGTGTTTAAGCGCTGGCCGGCGTTATTTTCATGGGAGCTATTGCCCTTCCTGCCGCGTACTATTTCTCCTCATCATTCATTGACGAGCAGTGGCACTATTGGCCTGGCAGCAGAACAGCCTTTATGTCACGCCCGAAGCATCTCAGCTATTCCAGATGCTGCCGAGCTGATGCACGGTCACGGCATCAACGGTGGCTGCACCGGATTCTGCACGCAGGATAACGGAACGCGCTCCTTCGACAGGGAAGACGAAGGAAGTCACCGACGCCTGACCGTTATTGAGAAAGACCTCCACCGAGCCTTTATCAATCAGCACGCGCAATTCAAGCCTTCCTTCCGCAGAACAGGGCGCGGCTCGATAGCCACGATCGCCATTGAGGGCATTGCCGCGATCGACCACGACACGCTGCATCTGATCATCATACGCGACCAACACGCCATCGCCGCCCTCGGCCTGACCTATCCACAGCCCGATCCGCTCGGCACTGCTCTCGGCAAGGTTAATGCTGAGTTCAATTTCGCAGGGCTGACACTCCTGAACAATCACGCGCCCCTGGTTGGCATCCAGCGTGATAGCGCCCGCTTCTACCGTGTCAGTACGCAGTTGAGTGAATTCGTCGATGGGAGCGTTATAAAGATGCAGGTCATCATCAAGGCGTAGCTCGCGCGGCACCGTCAACTGGCCGCACCAGCCATCTTCAGTCTGAGTTGGGAGAACCATATCAAACGCCCCCATCCAGCCAAACAGAATGCGGCGACCATCGGGAGCTTCAAAGGTTTGCGGCGCGTAAAACTGATGGCCCCAATCGAGCGGCTGAAACGCGGTGAGCGGCGTGAAACCTTGTCCCGGCGCCCAATCTCCCACTACATAGCCCGCGTTATGGCCGTTGCGGCCTGTAAAGCCTTCCTTCGGCAGCCCCATAGGGCAGCAGAGCAGCACCCACTTATCGCCAAGCGGGAACATGTCAGGACACTCCAGCATGAATACGCCAGGCTCAGGCGCCTGAAAGAGCACACGATCAAACTGCCACTCGGTCAGATTGCTGGAGACATACAGCCACACCTCGCCACGCTGCTCAAGCGAGCTAATGCCTACCACCATCCACCAGCGCTCATCCTGATACCACACCTTGGGATCGCGGAAATGCTGAACTCCCTCAGGGCACTCAATCACCGTGCCACGCTTCTCGAAGGTGCAGCCATCTTGCGATACCGCCAGACACTGTACCTGAAGGTTGCCGTCATCTTCGTTATAGCCGTTACGCCAGCGATGACCGGTGTAGAAGGCGTAGAGCAGACCATCCGGCCCTTCTACTGCCGAGCCTGAAAAGACACCATCACGGTCTTCTTCCCGGTCAGGTGCCAATGCAATGGGATGGCGCTGCCAATGCACCAGATCCTGGCTCGACACATGCCCCCAGTGCATAGGCCCCCATTGGCTGCTGTAAGGGTGGTGCTGAAAATAGGTCTGATAGCGCCCATTGAAGAACGACAGCCCGTTGGGATCATTGATCCAGCCCGCCGCCGCTGCAATGTGGAAGTGCGGATACCAGCGTGACTTGCGTGTTTCCGCCAAAGCATTATTGGCAAGCTGTGCCCGCTCAAGCTGGGCAGCGTGATACGTTTGGTCGTTGGCTGACATGAAAGCCCCCTCTAACGTTGATGAATTCGGAAGAATATCGCTTCAGGAAGAAAGCGCACTGTTATCAGACGCATGCGACAAGTGCTGCTTGTCCCCTTTCAGGAAGCACAGCCCGTAAATGCCCGCCAGAAGCACAATACCGGCGATCAGATAGAAGGTCGGCTGGTAGCCAATGTCATCGCGCAGCGCCCCAAGTACCGGAGAAAGCAGAATATTGCCGACCTGAGAAGAGAGCTGGAATCCCACCATATACAAGGTGACAGACAGCACTGGATTAAAGTGCAGCGTGAAGTAGCGGAAAATGGGCAGTACACACAGCGCCACTTCAGGCGCATGAAGGAGCTTCACCAGTGAAATCAGCATCGGATCGGTGAAGAAGGCGCATCCGGCAATGCGCAAAAACATCACCAGTATGCCCAGCATCAGCGCCGGCTTGACGCCGATCCTGTGCATGAGCAGTGGCACCAGACCCAGCATGACGGCTTCCAGACAGACCTGTACCGAGTTCAGGATCGCGTACATGCGCTGCCCACGAGCGGGAGAGTCAAACAGATGCGTATAAAAGTCGGGGAACATCTGCTGATCGAACACTGTGTAGAAGGTCCACGACATCAATACGAAGATGACCATGGTCAACATGGGACGGCAGCACAAGCCGCGGATAATGTCCTTGAGGCCGGGAGTTTCCTGAGTGGTGCCGTGCATCCCCGCTGGTTCCACCGGGCTTCTCCACATAATATTCGCCACCAGGCAGCAGACACCAAGCAGCGACCCGCACCAGAAATTCAGTGCAGGATCGTAGGTAAACAGAAAACCGGCCAGCAGCGCAGCAATTGCATAGCCCACCGAACCCCACATACGCACCTGACCATACTCATCCCCATGCGCACGCGCAAAACGCTCCGAGAAGGCTTCAAACAGACCGGCGGCAGCAATGAACCCCGCTGCCAGCACCCATGCTCCGAGGATCACCCCGAGCATAAAGGAGGAACCACCGGCCATCAGCAGAGGCTGATAGACCCAGATCACAAAGGGCGCGACAAGGCTCATTAACACGCTGGCAAAGATGACCAGGTGACGTTTCATTTGCAGCTTGTCCTGCACGATGCCGTACACCAGCATGATGAGCAGCGTTGCGGCAGCGTTGGCAGAATAGACAATGCCTACCTGGTGACCGTTCAGCCCCAGTCCTGACTCCGGTGACGTGAGCCAGATTTGAAAAAATGACCACCAGACGCCCCATGACGCAAAAAACAGCAGCAGGGTCGTGGAGTTATGCAGATAGGCTGGGCGTTTTAAGTGTGTAAGGAAAGCGGATGACATAACGACTCCAAAAGATGAAGCGACACATGAAATCGTTGCCTAAACCATTTAGGTAAATCGATTTACCAGAGCAGATTATCAGGAGAAGCAAGCGCTGTAGTTAGCTATTTGGTCGTAAGCCCCCTAGCATATAAAGGCCCCGATAACAGACACCGTCATCGTCAGTGCTTCGTCCAGGTAGATTTGGTGGGAATCAAAAAGGAACCAGCCAGTGCAAAGGAAAGCGAGCCAGGCCGATGTTGCCCGTTTGGCAGGAGTATCAGTCACCACGGTCAACCTGGTGCTTAATCAGAGTCGTTCCGCACGCATCAGCGCAGCTACCGCCCAGCGGGTACAGGCTGCCGCTCAGCAGTTGGGCTACTCCACCGACGCCATCGGTCGAATGCTGCGCACCGGAGAGAGTCGCTCGCTCGGCTTTGTCTCCAACAATGTCACTACCACGCGCTACGCCTCGCTCATGATCAGCGGTGTGCTGAATGCAGCGGAGCAGCAGGGCTATACGGTGCTCATTGCCGAAGCCGAGAGTCACCAATTGCAGCGTACTCTTGCATCGTTGCAGGAGCGGCGCGTCGATGGCTTGCTGTTTGGCTTTATGCAGGCACGCCAGGTGGATATTCCCGACCTTAAACAACAGCGCGCGGTGCTTATCAACGGGGTCAGCAATGGGCTACCTAGCCTGCTGCCTGATGAATATGCCGCCGGCGTCAACGCCATTGAGTGCCTGTTAGCGCACAATCACCAGCGCATCGGCGTGATCGGACGCAACCACAAGGCGAAGGACCCTTACCACTCCGTTACCATCGAGAGCCGCTTTGCAGGCATTGATGACGCCATGCGCAACGCAGGGCTGTGTTTGGCGGGGGAAGTTCACGGTGACGAATGGGAGCCATCACTCGGCTACCAGGGCACGCTGACACTGCTCGATAGCGGTGCCGATATCACCGCACTGCTGGTTGCCAATGACAGGATTGCCTTCGGCGCCTACCGTGCCCTTCACGAGCGAGGTCTTCGCGTCGCCGATGATATCAGCATCATCTCGTTTGACGACGAACCGCTGGCGGGATACATGCACCCCACTCTCACCACCCTGCAACTGCCCTATTACGAGATGGGCAAGCTGGCGGTCGAAAGGCTGCTGAGCATGGACTCAGCCCCCTCTCACGCAACCTGCCAACGTGTCGCCATGCCACTGATCGAAAGAGAGTCAGTCAGGCGACTGTAGGGGAGGTTGGGGGTTTTGGAGGAAGAAATACAGCGACATGGTTAGACAGAATCGGGGCTACCTCGCTTCATAGGGTCATATTGAGACAGCTTGAGCCAATCCCGATCAGCCGGAATTGGCTCTGTTCCTTATAGCCTTGTGCTGGAGAACCATCAGGTGGAGCATGATTTCCTATGCGTGAAATGACGGCCCTTCATTTACCTATGGATGCTCATTTACGCTGAGCTCCAGAGTCTTCCCACACTCAGCCCCTGGCATCATCGTATCAAGCACTACATTCCCAACAGGAATAATCCGACCGCCAACACCACGCCAAGCAGCGGAATGGCTACCGTCAGGGCAGCAAATGCTGGGTAAGCCTGCTTGTGGGTTTCACCGGCAATGGCACGAATAATCGTCACCACATAGCCGCTGTGAGGCAGCGAATCCAGCGCACCTGAAGAGATTGCTGCAACCCGATGCAGCTCCTGCGGATTCACCCCTATGCTCAGATAGTGCGGCGCCAGCAGCGGCAGCGCAATTGCCTGGCCTCCTGAAGCCGAACCAGTGATCCCCGCAATCACGCAGATCGCCAGAGCACTTCCGATCAATGGATTACCCGGCAAATGAGTCATCCAGGTTACCGCAGTATCAAAAGCAGGTGTGGCTTTAGCAACTCCGCCGAAGCCAACCACAGCACAGGTGTTGGCAATAGCGATCAGAGCACCGAGTGCACCGCCTGAGAATGCGCTCCCCATATTGGTGAAATGACGCAAGTTAATCACGCATATCCCGATAACGCCTCCCAGCAGCGCAATCATAAGCGCAGACTTACCAAACTGCTCATGAAAGAAGAAGGTGATCACCAGCACGACCAGCAGCGGCAGCATGCTGATTAACGGATGCGGCAGCGAAGCGCGTTGCTCGTTATCATCATCCTCGCGAGCATGGAATGTCTCCCCCTTGGCTACAGCGCGCTTGATCATCCAGTTCAGCCAGAGCTGACCGGAAATCACCATGAATATCGCCACAACCAGACTCACCCCCCACGCTGCATAAGGTGAGGTGCCCAAATATTCGATCGGGATCCAATTCTGAATTTCGGGAGAGCCAGCCGAAGTCATCGTGAAGGTACCCACCCCAAAGCCGAGAGCTGCAGGAATGAAGCGACGAGGCAGCCCAGCCTCCCTGAAAAGCCCTACTGCCATTGGATAAACCGAAAAAGAGACGATAAACATGCTCACGCCACCATAGGTGAGCACTGCACAGGCGATAACCACCGCCAGCGGGGCATTTTTCATGCCGATATGCCCAACGATCCAGTGAGCAATGCTCTCGGCTGCCCCACTGTCCTGCATAAGCTTGCCGAAGATAGCCCCCAGCAAAAACATGAAGAACCAGTCGGCAAAGAAGCCTGTGAAGCCGTCCATGTACTGACTGACATATGACCCCGTCCCACCCTCGGCGCCGGGGAGCAAAGGCAGCCCACTGAGCATAGCCATTAAAAGTGCTGACACAGGGGCTGCGATTAGCAAATCAACGCCACGCATGGTCAGGAATATCAGTAGCGCCAGGCCTCCCACAAGGCCAATCAGACTCAACATGTCATCTCCTCAAATGATGCTCTGAAGGTCGTTCGACAGCCGCTAGACACCTTGAAATAGTCTCGGTAGTACCGGCAGTCACTACCTGGATCAATACAGATTGCATACGTTGCGCTACCAGGATCTCAGCGAAATCTTCGGTCACGGTATTTAGAAACGGCATCGGAAGGGTGAACCTGGCGTTATCAATCAACATATCCGTCATACTGCCCCTCCCTCATCCAGCAGATATCCTCTACGCCAGACAGACCCTAGACATTGCTCCAAAAATATCAAAAACGATATGTTTTATATCGGTATAGTCTATTTCACATCCATACGACAAAAGGATTTATTATCCTAAAGGTGTAAAAAACTCATCTTTTACTGCTTTGGTCTGATTTAATCAAAAATAAAAATAATACATTTTGTATCGAAATACAGATCAAGGAGGTAGACATGCCTGTGCAAGTAATTCTTCCACGCATCATGCATGTGGGTGCAGACGCTAGCCATAAGGTAGGTGAGGTGCTGGCCCAGCTGGGCTGTTCCCGCCCATTACTGGTAACCGACAAGATAATGGTCAAGCTTGGCTATGCTTCCGCTATACAGGACGTATTGGCGCAATCGGGTATTTCCTGTGAGGTATTCGACGACACCGTACCAGAACCCACCGATACCTCGATCACCGCAGGTGTCGAGAAAGTGCGCAGCGGCAATTATGACTCCGTCATCGCATTAGGTGGCGGTAGCCCGATTGATAGTGCCAAGGCAATTGCCATCCTTGGCAAGCATGGCGGTGTCATGCGTGATTACAAGTTTCCCCGCCAAGTAAACGAAGCAGGGCTGCCTATCATCGCCATTCCGACAACGGCTGGCACCGGGTCGGAATGTACCCGCTTCACTATTATTACTGATGAAGCCAACGACGAAAAAATGCTCTGCTCTGGGCTTGGCTTCATGCCGATAGCGGCATTGGTAGATTACAACCTCACCATCAGCGTTCCTGCCCGCACCACCGCGGACACCGGCATTGATGCGCTTACCCATGCAATGGAGGCCTATGTCAGCCAAAAGGCCAGCCCCTACAGCGATAGCCAGGCAGTTGCTGCCATGCGCCTGATTGGCCCCAATTTACGCCGTGCCTACCACGATGGTAGTGATCAGACTGCCCGCGAAGCAATGATGCTGGGCTCGACGCTCGCCGGTATCGCCTTTTCCAATGCATCCGTGGCCTTGGTGCACGGTATGAGCCGACCCATTGGGGCGTTTTTCCATGTGCCCCATGGGCTTTCCAACGCAATGCTATTACCTGCTGTCACCCAGTGGTCGTTGCCTGCTGCCCATTCGCGCTACGCAGATTGCGCCCGCTTCATTGGCACTGCCGATGCGCATGACGACGACGATACTGCCACGAAAAAACTCATCGCTTTTCTCTACGAAATCAATGATGAGCTACAGGTACCAACGCTTGAGGCATTTGGTGCTGAACACGAGCGCTTCTTCTCGCTGCTCCCAACAATGGCTGAACAAGCGCTGGCATCTGGCTCGCCGGGTAACAACCCCCGTGTTCCCAATGCTGACGAGATCATCGACATTTATCGCTCACTGTGGGCACAAAACTGACAAGAGGCCAACACATGACATCCCCAAACTCTGCCAACGACCTGCCAATCACTGGGCACCTGATCAACGGTCAACCTGTTGAAGATGCCGTTCGCGTGCAGGATGTATGGAATCCTTCTCTGGGAGCGGTAGGCAGCCGGGTAGCCATCGCTAGCAAGGAGACGGTAGAAGATGCGATTGCTGCTGCACAGGCTGCATTCCCTGCCTGGCGTGCAACGCCGCCCGCCAAACGTGCCCGTATCATGTTCCGTTACCGGGAGCTGCTGGAAGCCAACTCCGACAGGATCTGCGAGCTGATAGGACAAGAGCATGGCAAGATTTCCCACGATGCGGCAGGTGAATTGCAACGCGGTATCGAGAACGTAGAATTTGCCTGTGGAGCACCACAGATACTCAAGAGCGAATATAGCCGCAACGCTGGGCCTGGTATTGATTCATGGAGCGAGTTTCAGCCTCTTGGCGTGGTCGCTGGTATCACCCCCTTCAACTTCCCGGCCATGGTTCCCTTATGGATGTTTCCGTTGGCTCTGGTGTGCGGCAATACCTTCGTACTCAAGCCATCCGAGCGCGACCCTGGGGCCACCATGCTGATTGCCGAACTACTTCAGCAGGCTGGCCTGCCCGACGGTGTTTTCAACCTTGTTAATGGCGACAAGGAAGCCGTAGATACATTGCTTACAGACTCACGTGTACAGGCAGTCAGCTTTGTTGGCTCTACGCCCATTGCGGAATATGTCTATACCACCGCTACGGCACATGGCAAACGTTGCCAGGCACTGGGCGGTGCGAAGAACCACGCTATTGTAATGCCCGATGCGGATCTGGATAACGCCGTCAGCTCACTGCTGGGTGCAGCCTTCGGCTCCTCCGGTGAGCGCTGCATGGCGCTATCTGTCGCCGTTGCCGTAGGTGATGATATTGCAGACAAGCTGATTACTGGCCTGACCAAAGCCATGAAGAATCTTAAGGTCGGCGCATTCAGCGACAGCAACAACGACTTTGGCCCGGTAATCACCGCCCAGCATCGCGACAAGGTCGTTGGATTTATCGATAGCGCAGAGAAACAGGGTGCCACCATCGTTGTTGATGGCCGAACACCCTCCGTTGAAGACTATCAGGACGGCTTCTACGTGGGAGGCACCCTGATAGACAACGTCACAACTTCCATGGACAGCTATACCAGTGAAATCTTCGGCCCTGTACTGCAAGTCTTGCGGGTTTCCACCATGCAGGAGGCGATGGATATCATCGACGCACATGAATATGGCAACGGCACCTGTATTTATACCCGCGATGGTGAGGCTGCCCGCTACTTCAGTGACCATATCAAGGTCGGCATGGTAGGCATCAACGTACCTCTTCCAGTACCAGTGGCCTACCATAGCTTTGGCGGCTGGAAACGCTCACTCTTCGGTGACCTTTCTGCCTACGGCCCAGACGGTGTTCGCTTTTATACCCGCCGCAAAACGATCACCCAACGCTGGCCCTCTGCTGGTGTTCGTGAAGGTGTCCAGTTCTCAATGCCTACATTCGATTAATGATTCAGCATAGCTGACAGACTACCGGCGCCATTCTTCCCTTGAAGCAGTTATACAGGGAGGAATGGCTGTCGTTTGCATGTCATGCGGAAAATCATCCTCTATACTGAGGGCTATATAAGCTTATTTTTGCTGGATGTATCGCCGGTGACACAGTCAACTTCTTCGCATAATTCTCCTAGAACCAAAGGTTCGGCTGTCGAGCGTACCCTCGCTATTATTACCCTGGTAGCCGAGTCATCACTCCCGCCTTCGCCTGCCGATATCTCTTTCCAACTGGAAATCCCCAAGCCAACGGTGCATCGACTTCTTCAGCAACTGGAAGCTGAAGGATATGTTCAGCTCAACATGCGAGGGCAGATAGAACCTGGAGAGCGCATGATGATCATGGCGAGAGGAGTGCTCCATTCCAGTCGTTACAAGGCTCTACGTCAGTCTATTTTGCGCCGGCTTGCCGATGAGGTAGATGAAACGTGCGGTATATCGCTCGCCGATGGACTGGAGATGATCTATTACGATCGTGTTCAGGCAAATTGGCCACTCAGAATTCATCTGCCCATCGGTAGTCATTCGCCCATCTGGTGTACCGCCAGTGGCAAGCTATACCTAAGTACCCTTCCGCAGGAGCAGCGCAGACGCATTATTGAAAACCTGCCACTACAACGGATGACTCATCGCACCATTACCGATCCTGCTGCGCTAGAAGCCGAGACTCAAATCATTGCCCGGACAGAACTGGGAATTGATGACGAAGAATTTATAGCAGGAATGGTCGCAATATCCGTGCCGATCAAGGATGCTCAAGGAAGGTGCTATGCCTTTCTTTATATACACGCCCCCACGCTACGCAAAAGCATTGATGACTTGCGTGCATGCGAACCGGCTATGCGTTGTGCCGCCACAGAGTTGGGCGAACTGATTGACCTGGCCATCTTGTAGTGTTCCCCCGTCGATATTGACGGGGCTTTTGGACACGTCTCACCTTATGGGTAGCCCAACTTTGCTTTTTATTTATGCCAAGAGCATGCCCAAAAAAATATCTCTATAAAACTGATCATTTTGACCAAACTATCGCCTCCCCTACACAAACCCGTACTCATTTTCGACAATCGCGTGTGTCGCTGGGTTCAGGCGGCGCCATTCCGAGGGGGAGACGCCTACATGCTCCTTGAATACCCGGGAGAAATAGAGCTGGTCGTTATACCCTACCGAGCAGGCGATATATTTGATGGGTAGGCTACCTTCCTGTAGCAGATTTTTGGCGATACCCATCCTGAACTCCAGCAAATAGCGCTTGGGGCCCATTTCTACTTCGCTATGAAAAAGTCGGGTGAGATAACTGCGTTTCACGCCACAGTGTTCGGCTATATCCGCTGTTCCGATAGCTTCCCCGAAGCGCGCTTCGATGAACTGGATCGCTTTTCTGACATAGATGTTTTTATATTTATCGCTACCTGTATGGGCTGCGCTCTCGGCGCCATTGTTATTCGTCATGCTATCAAATAACAGGCATGTCAATCCCATCAATTTGAGAACGTTGCCTATACCCTCGGCGACAATGTTACTTAACAGCTCTTTTATTTCCTTCCAGCCGTCATCCTTGCTGGCTTGCCATATCGGTGTCGTTCGGCTGAGGCCCAACAATTCGAGCGTTCTTTCGGCAATCAGGCCGTCCACCTCTATCCACATATACTCCCATGGATAGCGATGATCGGCGGTGTAGGTGGTGATCTGATAGGGCGCAATATAAAAGACCGTGCCTGCCTCAAGCGCCCAATCCCCCTCGCTGGAGTGCAGGGTTCCCTTCCCCGAGATGACAAAGTGCAACAGGTAGTGGCGTCTAATGGCCGGCCCGAAGCTATGGGAAGGCTGGCAGGCTTCGTGACCATAGCGGTAAATATTGAGACCGAAATTTACCATATGCTCAGGAAGTACATATTTTTCCATCACGTCACCTCATTCGCGCTCATTAATGCAGGCGTTACTACACCCGGGAATCGGCAGTCAACACACCATTCAAGAGATTGAAAACGCCAATTAATCGGCTTTTCAGCCCAATAATTAACCTTTGGTATTATAGACTTTGGATTAACAATACCATGGTCTCTTGCTCTCTATTTATCCATATCTGGGACACGAATGTCCATATCTGAACTATCACATTCACGCTAATATCCATCGTTATTAACGTGAATATCACGATCTGGTATCAAGTTATATGCAGCTTATAAGCAGTTAACTGATTCATTATATTGGACAACCAGTAACTATTAACGGTTTACCCGTATTAGCTATCTGATCCATGGATTTAGAGGTTGATATCGTGCCCAGTCATATTCCTGTTAACCGTCATCGCGTCAGTAGATATTTCAAGTATGGCCTGCTGTTCTTTCTGTACTATTTTATTGTTGGCGGCACGGTGCCTTTTCTTGCGATCTGGCTACGTGACGTTATTCATCTCAGTGGCGGTGAAATCGGGTTGATGTTTGGTGCTCAGGCTGTGGCAGCGATGCTTTTCCAGCCGTTGTTCGGAGTGATTACGGACCGTCTTGATAACCGTAAGCATCTGATCTGGGGCCTGTTTATCATGCTGGTGCTGTTCGCTCCCTTCATGAACTTCATCTACGCCCCGCTCTTGGAGAAAAGCGTTCTGTTGGGCGCGCTGATTGGCGGCATCTACCTTGGGACCATTTTTCTCGCCGGCGCAGGCACCCTTGAAGCGTGGATAGAGAAGGCGTGCCGCGCCAACCAGTTACAATATGGCCGAGTGCGCATGTTTGGCGGTGTCGGTTTTGGCACGGCGGCTGCCGTCTCCGGTCTATTAATCAGCGACTCCCCGCAGCTTATCTTCTGGCTCGGCTCGGGGTGCGCCATTGTGCTGGCACTTCTCTTTCTATGGGTAAATCCTGATTCAGCGGTCGAAGCGCCTCCCGAACGGGCGGGCAAATCGGCGCCGGTCTCCTACGCGACCATTCGCGCGCTGTTCAGGGATCGCCGCTTCTGGGCATTAATCATATATGTAGTGGGCGTGGCGTGCTTTTATGAAGTCTTCGAGCAGCAGTTCGTCAACTACTTCCGCAGTTTCTTTGCCGATCCCCAGCAAGGCAGCCGTGTCTTCGGCTTTGTTACCACGCTCACCGAATTTTCGGTAGCGGGCGCCATGTTCTTTATTCCGCTGCTGCTCAAGCGCATTGGTGGCAAGAAGGCGCTACTGTTCGCTGGCGTGGTCATGACAGTGCGTATCCTCGGTTCATCATTGGCTGACTCGGTAGAAATGCTGGTGGTGCTCAAACTGCTTCACGCCATTGAAGTGCCGCTGATTTTCATCGGCATGTTCAAATATATCGAGGATGTATTCGACACACGCCTCTCCGCCACGATCTATATGGTGGGCTTCGTCTTCACACGCGGCGTGGGCGTCACTCTGTTCTCATCGCCCATCGGCTACCTGTATGACCACTTCGGTTTTCAGGACGCTTACCTGGCGATGGGCCTCATCGTACTGCTGTTCACCATTATTGCTGCCTTCACCCTGAACTCCGGCAACCATCGGGATCACTCCCCTCGGCATCCTCGGCGGCCAGTCGTCGCGGTATAAGGCACGGTCACTTCTCCCACCCTCCCAGCAGGAGCTGTTATGCAGAACCACATCGTAAAACTGGACGGCGGCGATACCACCGTCATTGTCATTGTCAGAGTTAGCCCCCATGCGGAGATCCTTTATTGGGGCAGCCGCCTGGCAGAAGTCGATCCCGATTTCATTGATACGCTCACCTACCCGGTGCCCAACGGACGGATCGACGTTACGGCACCGCTGACCCTCTCTCCCGAGCAGGGGCGCGGCATGTTTTCAAGCCCGGGGCTTGAAGGCCACCGTCGCGGTCAGGACTGGGCACCCATTTTTACGGCGACCTCGCATCAGCACCATGAAGATGATGGGCGTCTACTGATTCACTGCGTTGACGACATCGCTAAATTGACCCTCGACGTTGAACTCAGACTCGATCCTGACAGTGGTGTGCTCGGTTGCCGTCACCACCTGGGCAATCAGGGAGAAGCGTCCTACTCGCTCCAGCGTTTTGCCGTGACGCTGCCTCTGCCTGACAGGGCGGCGGAGTTAATGGCATTTCACGGGCGCTGGCTGCAGGAGTTTCAGACCCATCGTCTGGCTATTCCTTATGGCGGATATCTCCAGGAGAGCAGGCGCGGGCGTCACCATGAATACTTCCCGGCCATGATCGCTGGCACTCCTCATTTTACGGAGACCAGAGGCGAAGTATGGGGAGCGCATCTGGCGTGGAGTGGCGATCATCGGATTCGTATTGATACGAAAAGTGACGGCCGCCGCTTCCTTCAGGCCGAAGCGCTGTACCAGGCGGGCGAAATCGAGATCGCTGGTGACGCTACCCACGCCACGCCGTGGCTATACGCAAGCTACGGTGCCGAGGGCTTGAATGCCATGAGTGAGCGCCTGCACCGCTTCGTGCGCGCCGAGCTATTGCAGTTCCCGGTCGAGACTCAGCGCCCCGTGCAGCTGAATATCTGGGAAGGTGTCTATTTTGACCATGATCCTGCGTACATCATGCGCATGGCAGAAGCCGCTCAACGGCTAGGCATTGAGCGCTTCATTGTGGATGACGGCTGGTTCCGTGGACGTGCTGATGACCATGCGGGGCTGGGCGACTGGTACCTGGACGAGACCAAATATCCGCAAGGCTTAACCCCCGTGGTGGAGCATGTTCATCGCCTGGGCATGCAGTTCGGGCTTTGGTTTGAGCCTGAAATGGTCAATCCCGATTCGGATCTGTTCCGCGCGCACCCTGACTGGGTACTCGGGCTGGCGGGCTATGATCAGCCTACTGGCCGCCACCAGTACGCCCTCGATTTATGTAACCCCGAGGTCTTCGACTACCTGCTTGAACGGCTCGATACGCTGCTGGCGGAGTATTCGATCGACTATGTGAAGTGGGACATGAACCGTGATCTGATACAGGCCAGCCATCTGGGGCAGGCGTCCTCCCACGCCCAGACCGAGCGCCTTTATGCGCTGTTCGGGGAGCTGCGCAAACGTCATCCCGCGACCGAGTTTGAATCCTGTGCATCGGGCGGCGGCAGAATTGATTACGGCATTTTACGCTATGTTCAGCGTTTCTGGGCTTCCGACAGCAATGACGCGCTGGAGCGCCAGCATATTCAGCGCGGCATGAGCTACTTCTTCCCACCTGAAGTGATGGGCGCACATGTGGGTGCCGAACGCTGCCATTCCAGCCTGCGTCGCCACGACCTTGGATTCAGGGCATTAACCGCCCTGCCTGGGCATATGGGCGCCGAGCTTGATCCGCTGACGCTATCGGAGCAGCAATTTGAGCAGCTACGCCACTACATCTCCCTGCACAAGGAGTGGCGCGCCCTGCTTCATAGTGGACGGAGTGTTCGGCTGGAAACCGCCGATGCTGATCGCCTACAGGCTCAGGCGGTCATTGGCGACGAAGCGGCCATCGTAATTGTCGCGCAACTGGCGACACCAAGCTGGGCCATGAATGAAGCGCTGCGTATTCCCTACCTTCACCCCAGCAAGCGCTATCGCGTTACCGTACTCGACCGCCCCGAAGCTGCCCGCGACGGTAGCCACACCATGCGCTATCAGGTGCCATGGATGGCTCAGGAGAGTATCGAAGCAACCGGCGCATGGCTTTCAGAGGCGGGGCTAAGGCTCCCGCAGATGGACCCCGAAAGCGCGCTACTGATCAAGCTGGAAGCTATCTGACGCGCAGGCCGCGCATGATAACGGCTAACCTGGAGGGAGCTGGAGACCTCCATTAGCGCGGTGAAGCAAGAATTCGCTGCTAGCCTGGCTCCCCACGGCCTATAGTTGCTGTGCTCGGCAACTCACGATCATCCCCTGGCGGAGAAACCAGAGGGGTGATCGTGATCCCGTCTATATGCCGCGAACCTGGGAGCATTCCTTCCTGTAAGCCTCTCTGCCTCTCTCTATGACTCAAGCCAGGTGCTGATTGAAAAATTCCGTTAGCTTAGCAAATGGAATGATATCAACCTGATCGTATAGATCCGTATGAACCGCACCGGGAATAATCATGAGTTCCTTCGGCTCTCTTGCTGCGGCGTAGGCAGTTTCACTGAAGTAGCGTGAATGAGCCTTTTCACCATGCACAAAGAGAGTTGGCCGTGGTGAAATTTCGCTTATATATGTCAGGATCGGCATATTCATGAACGGCAGAGGCGTCGTTACCGTCCACGCATTACCGGAATTGACCGCCCGTGGATGATAGCCGCGCGGAGTCATGTAGTAGTCGTGATAATCGACCAGAAACTGCGCTTCTCCACCTTCCAGTTTGTTGTAAGGCGGCTGGTAGCTGGGCGTACCGTTTTCCGCATCCTGCCAGCGCTGTTGGCTCAATTGCTCCAGGGTGTGCGTGCGCTGCTCCGGCGTGACGCTATCGTTGTATCCCTTGGACATAAGACGTGTCATGTCATACATGGTACTGGCGACCACCGCCTTGATGCGTTTATCCACGGCAGCGGCGCTGAGCGCCATTCCACCCCAGCCGCAAATACCAATAATGCCGATCCGTTCACGATCAACATTGGATTGCAGGCCAAGGAAATCCACCGCGGCACTGAAGTCCTCAACGTTAATGTCGGGTGAAGCAATATTGCGCGGCTCCCCGCCACTTTCCCCCGTATATGAAGGATCAAATGCCAGTGTCAGAAAACCGTGCTCCGCCATCGTTTGTGCATACAAGCCCGAAGACTGCTCCTTCACTGCTCCAAAGGGGCCACTCACGGCAAGCGCTGCCAGCTTGCCGTGGGCATGTTTTGGTTGGTACAAATCAGCGGCCAGGGTAAGGCCATAGCGGTTTTTGAAGGTAACCTTGCGATGATTCACCTTATCGCTTTTCGGAAATGTCTTGTCCCATGTTGACCCCAGCGTTACTTGCGGCTGCGCAGATGCCGAGCGTGAAGCAAACACCCCCACGCCTGCGGCAGCAATGCCTGAAGCAGTTAACTTCAGCAAGTGGCGGCGCGGCACATTGGCGCGTTCCTGGGTGGCGGTGATGTGATCGCTGTATTTGTCCATGATGTCCTTCTCTCCCTACCCCATTGATGGTGTGAAAAAGCGCTATATCCCATGCCGAAAACCACTTTTACGCTGGCCTCAGTAACTTCCTGCCAGAACCAATCGTGACCAGTGCCAGGGCCAGCAGCACGATGCTGCCCGTGAAGGCGACAGGAATGCCGCCGATGTCCATTAATTTTCCGCCCAGGGCAGAGCCCACCAAAATGGCACCTTGTATCGCTGCCACCATCAGGCTACCGGCCGCTTCTGGCTGATCCCTGACGTTCTGCGACATCCAGCCCATCCACCCGATGGAGAGCGCTGTATTCATGGCTCCCCATGCCATCAGCAGCACCGCAACCAGCCAAATCGACATATCGGGCCACAGCAGGCATAAGGTCACGATCCCCATCACGGAAGGCACCAGCCTCACCAAACCGAGTACATGGCGTTTGGCCATGCGTCCGCCCAGCGAGCTGCCAATGAATCCTGCACAGCCCAGCGCCAGGAACATCAGCGATACCTGCCCCACTTGAAGCCCTGCATGAGTCTCAAGATATGGCCGAAGGTAGGTAAACATGGTGAAGGCGCCGGCGAAGGTGAACGACATGCCCACTATGCCGTACAGGAAGTAGCGGCGCGTCAGTACCGCTAGCAAAGTGCGCGGCTGTACCCGTTCGTTTGAAGGCAGCGACGGCAAGGCCACCATGAGCCAGATCAGGTTAATCACAACAATCGGCACCAGCGCCCAAAACACGCCACGCCACCCGATCATGCCGCCCAGGAAGCTGCCAAGGGGCGCAGCAAAGGCCGCCGCCATGGCCTGCCCCATATACATGATCCCGAGTGCCTTGTTCACTTTTTCATGCGGCACCAGGCGCATCAGCACCGAAGTCGCCAATGCCCAGAAGCCGCCAATGCAAATTCCCAATAGAGCACGGGCGATCATCAGCACGGTGAAATCAGGTGCAACTGCTGTTATTACCAAAGAAATCAGCATGCACAGCGTCAGGCTAACGAGCACCACCTTGCGATTGATGCGGCCCACCACCGTGGACACCATCAGCCCTGCAATCATGGCGAAAAAGCCACTGATGGAAATGGCTTGTCCTGTCATGCCTGCTGAGGCGTGCAGGCCTTCGGCGATGGGTGTCAGTAAACTGACCGGCATGAATTCAGACGCAATCAACATTGCGACGCACAGCGTCATGGAGAATACCGCTCCCCACGCGCGCGAGATTGAAGAGCTATCTAAGTGATTGGAGCGTTGGTGCGACATGGCAGAAGGTACATCCTCCGTGAGTAACGCTGCCCTGCACTCTCAACCCCACCGACGCTGGGAGCTTGAGGAAGACGCAGAGGGCACGCTGCAATTGACATTGAGCCGATACGTTCCCACGCTCACCCTGAAAAACGATACAACGATTCAGCGGCTTTATTGCCTAATTCTGCAAAGGAGTGTTTTTTCGACCGTGACAGGGAAATAATTCCACTCTGCATAAAGCACTTGATGCCATCAGCACATTACCCATTCATATTGTTATTCATGGTTCATAACAGCAATGAGCGAACACGAAAAAGAGCAGATGTTACGTGGTGAAATATCCCGCGCCATCGCACATATAACGCCGGGTGAGGAGGACCGCTCAACACCAGTTGAGGGGCTGAATCTGTTTAGGCGAGAATCGCCCAGTGAAGCGTGCCCATGCCTGTATCAGCCGGGCATTGTGCTGGTAACCCAGGGCGCAAAACAGATGCTGATTGATCAGCAAGGTTACCGGTATGATCAGCACCATTTTCTTGTGACGGCACTGGATCTTCCTGCCAGTACCCAGGTGCTGAGCGCTACCCCAAATGAACCCTGTCTGGGCCTATCCCTTCATCTTGATAGAGGCATGATTACAGAGCTGATGGCGCACATGGGGCCCCCCAGGAATGTCATAAAGGATAGGACCAGTGTGGCGACAGGCAAGGTATCGACTGTGCTGCTGGAGCCGTTGGCACGCCTGCTGGCGCTGCTGAAGGAGCCACACAGCACGCCCCTGTTGGCACCATTGATCATCAAGGAAATCCACTATCGGCTCTTAACCAGTGATATTGCTCCTTGCCTCTGGCAAATTGCCTCGGTAGGCAGCATGAGTCACCGTATCGCTGAAGTGATTGGCTGGTTAAAGCAGCACTACGCTGAACGGATCAGCATTGAGCAGCTCGCCAATGAGATGCAGATGAGTACCTCAAGCCTGCATCACCATTTTCGTCAGCTCACCGGCATAAGCCCTTTGCAGTATCAAAAGAGATTGCGCATCAACGCCGCCAGGTTGCTGATGATTAATGAACACCTCGATGCAGCGACGGCGTCCTATCAGGTGGGGTATGAAAGTCCGTCACAATTCAGTCGCGAATATAAGCAATTATTTGGCCTTCCCCCGCGACAGGATATTAAATCAGCGAAGCCCTCTTCTGTTTAACCGAAGGGGAAGATTAAATTATTAAAAATATGTGAGAGCACTACTTTCCTGCATGATATTGCCGCTCACTATCACTGCCCGACGTATTTCAGGAGAGGGCTTCTTGCAAGGCTTTTTATCGCGGCGTTATACAGACGGTACAGAAGGAAGAGGGCCATGCTCCATAAAGGTCGAAAGCACGATATAACTTCTCACGGCTCTCACGCCGTCCACCTGCTGAATCTCCATCAGGAAGGCTTCGAGTGACTCGGTATCCTGCGCACGCAGCTTGATAATCACACTGCTATCGCCAGCGATGGTGTGAAATTCTTCCACATCTGCCCGTTGAGAGACATGCAGCAGTTCCCGCGTGGCATTTAACGTGCTGGTATCCACCATCACGAAGGTGAGCAGGGTACGTCCCAGCTTGCATCCATCAATAAGCGCTACGGTTGCCCGTATAACGCCATCACGCTTGAGCCGCTTTACGCGCTCGTGCGTGGCCGGCGCAGAAAGACTGACCATCTCGCCGAGCCTGGCATAGCTGACCGAACCATCTTCTGCCAACCGACTTAATATTTTTAGGTCGATCACATCCAATTCAACGGCGTGTCCGCTTTTTAGCCGAATATTATCTTTTTCTTTCATATCATTCTTTAAAAATGGGGATTTTCAGTACAATATAATGAAATTAACCATTTATGCAAAATATTGTTGGACGAGTAGACGCATTATATGGCATCTCTTTTCGCACCTTATCAGATGGGGAATATTACCCTCGGCAACCGGTTTGTCATGGCGCCCATGACGCGGGCCAGAAGGCCAGACTACGTCGCCAATGAAGAGACGGCTCTTTACTATCGCCAGCGCGCGACCGCCGGTTTGATCGTCTCGGAGGGCACCACAATCTCTCCTGAAGCCCAGGGCAATATTGATGTGCCCGGTATTTGGACGGAGGAACAGATCGCTGGCTGGAGAAAGGTCACAGAGGCTGTGCATCAGGAAGGTGGCAAGATCTTCGCTCAGCTATGGCACGTTGGTCGCGTCTCACACACTTCATTGCAGCCCGATGGTAAGGCGCCGGTCAGCGCTTCCGATATACCCGCCACCGGCAAGGGCAAGCCCTATGTCCATAGGGAGGATGGCCGTGCGGGATTTGCGGATGCCTCCACGCCACGCCCTCTGGCAACCGACGAGGTAGCTCGGGTCGTCAAGGATTATGCCCACGCCGCGCACAATGCAATAAAGGCGGGGTTTGATGGCGTGGAGCTGCACTCTGCCAACGGCTATCTGCTTGAGCAGTTTCTCAACCCAAAAATAAACACTCGCACCGATCAGTATGGCGGCTCATTGGAGAACCGTGCGCGTTTCACGCTGGAGGTGGTGGATGCGCTGATTGAGGCCATTGGCAAGGCCCGCGTCGGGATTCGCCTGTCGCCATTCAATCAGCAATTTGACATGCCCCCTTATGCTGAAAATGCCGATACCTATCTGTATCTGGCGCAGGAGCTGACCAAGCGGGAAGTCGTGTACGTTCATCTGAACGATAACTGGGCGGCGGGACATTCCGTTATCAGTGATGACTTCGTAGGGAAATTTCGCGCCCTCTATCCAGGCACCCTTATGCTGGCGGGCGCTCAAACTCTTGAACGCGCTCAGCGTCAGGTAGACGAGGGGCTGATTGATTTACCGGCCTTTGGTCAGCCCTTTATAGCCAACCCCGATCTGGTCGAGCGGTTTCGCCAAGGGGCAGAGCTGAATACTCCTGATCGCGACACCTATTATGGCGGTGGCACGCGCGGATATACGGACTACCCCACCCTCTCATAACACGTCAGCATAAAAATTCGGGTATCCGGAAAATACTGTAGGTTTCCAGAAAATTCACCACTGGAGAGATAAAAAGGGGGAAAGAAGCGAGCGATGGCGATTTATAATACGCGATTGCCCGCTTCTTTCTGCTCTCTCCGATGGTGGTTAGCAACCTTATTACGCGATATAGCGAACGCTATAGCTGCATCACATGATTAACAGGAGAACAGGGTGCCTATTTCTCTTTGGGCATTGGCCATAGGGGCATTCGGGATAGGACTGACTGAATTTATCGTCCCCGGAATCTTGCCAAATATTTCCCATACCTTTGGTATTTCAATCGCAAGCGCGGGAAGTGTCGCCACCGCCTATGCGTTGGGTGTCTTTGTCGGCGCGCCGGTAGTAGCCATCTGCGCCCTGGCGCTGCGTTTGCCAAGGAAAACAGTGCTGCTGCTGGGGGCCGGTATCTTTACCCTCGGCAACCTGATTACTGGGCTGGCGCCCAATTTGGGAGTGACGTTACTCGGGCGCGTTATCACCGCATTGAACCACGGAGCCTTCTTTGGGGTCGGTTCGATGGTCGCCGCTGCGCTTGTGGCACCTCACATGAAGGCCAGAGCCATTGCCTTCATGTTTGGCGGCATGGCAATGGCTAACGTGGCGGGCGTGCCGATAACCACCTGGTTATCACAGCTGATGGGCTGGCAAAATGTTTACCTGTTGATCGCCTTTATAGGGCTAATCACATTACTGGGCGTATTTAAGCTGATCCCCGATATGAAACAATCAACAGGGGATGAACACCTGGGGCGCGAACTCAAGGCGTTCATTGATCCGCAGGTGCTATTGGCAATGGGGATTACCATTCTTGGCCCCGGCGCCTTCTTTACCTGTATTACCTATATTGCTCCCATGGCAACACACTTGGCCCACTACTCGGCGCACAGCATCGCATTTTTGATGCTGCTGTTCGGTATCGGCATTTTTGTGGGTAATATCATGGGCGGTCGCTATGCGGATAAATCCCTGTTTGCCACCTTGTTCGTAACCCTGTTTCTGCAAAGCGTAAGCCTTTTCACTCTCTGGATGTTCGTTGAAAGCAAGGCCGTGGTGGCTATAGGTGTCGTGCTGATGGCGGGGTTCGGGTTTGCCACCGTTTCTCCCATCCAGAAGCTGGTGATGGAGCGTGCTCAGGCGGCGGGAGGTGGCTCGCTGGCGGCATCGGTCAATATTGGCATGTTCAACCTGGGGAATGCTCTGGGAGCATGGATCGGCGGGCTGACCATCAGTATGGGCATCGGTCTCGCCAGCCCTGCGTTGGCAGGCGCCATTATCTCTCTGTTGGCCCTGCTACTGGCGATCTGGGCATACAAGACAGAGCGCAAGGCATAAACAAGACATCACGAAGGAAACCTGCTCAAACCTTGCAAAACAGCCAGCAGGGGAGTAATTACAATGGCGGGGCAAGCGTCTGATAGCGATATGAACAACAACATGAATAACAGACGTTACCCTCTGCTGGCAGCAAACGAGCTGCTGCCATGCGCCCAAAAGCCAGTGGCGCCCTGAAGCGACTTCACACTCGCCTACATATACGTCGCACGCTGGCTGATCCCATTTGCGTATCACAGAGGAAGGTGAGCAAGTCGCCGTGCGACGGCACTGGCTCGCCAAGGCTTTTGTGTGATGTCTTCTTCCCACCCGAGCCGATCACTCAAGTGATCGCTGGCTCCCCATCAGAGCAGGAACATTGACATGACCACTACTCACCGACTGCTGCGTGGCGCTATTTTTACCTGCACCGACGACCCCGGCGAGGAGAACATACCGCTGCCGGACACCACCCGCTATTGGGAAGATGGCGCTGTCTGGATCGTCGATGGTCATATTCAGGCAGTGGATGATTACGCTGCGCTGGTCGGCCAGGTGCCTGAGCATACCGAGCACATCGACTATCGCGGCAAGCTGATGATGCCGGGTTTTATCGACAGTCACGTTCACTATGTACAGCTCGACATCATGGCCTCCTATGGCCGTGAACTGCTCGATTGGCTCAATGACTACACCTTCCCGGCAGAGTGCCGTTTCGCTGAAAAGGCGCATGCCGAAGCCGTCGCAGAGCGCTTTCTCGACGAGATGCTGCGTGCCGGCACAACAACAGCGCAGGTGTTCTGCTCCTCCCATCCCGTTTCTGTTGATAGCTTCTTCGCGGCGGCCCAGCGTCGGCGGCTGCGCATGATTGCAGGCAAGGTGCTGATGGATCGCCATGCGCCGCAAGGGCTTATCGACGATACGCTCGGCGGCGTGCGCGACAGTGAAAGGCTGATCGCAGACTGGCATGGCCGCGACCGGCTCAGCTATACGCTGACGCCACGCTTTGCGCCCACTTCAAGCCGCGCTCAGCTCGATGCCGTGGGTGGCGTACTGCGGAACGCACCGGATCTCTACCTGCAAACGCACCTCTCTGAAAATCGCGGCGAGATCGCCTGGGTTGCGGAGCTGTTCCCCGAAAGCCGCGACTACCTCGGTG
The DNA here is from genome assembly GCF_000526695.1 of Carnimonas nigrificans ATCC BAA-78. GTDB lineage: Bacteria > Pseudomonadota > Gammaproteobacteria > Pseudomonadales > Halomonadaceae > Carnimonas > Carnimonas nigrificans. The sequence continues at coordinate 116,786 of NZ_JAGO01000015.1, read as the reverse complement.
TGTACGAAGATCATGGGCTGGTCGGCCCGCGCAGCACCTTCGCTCACGGTATTCATCTGGATGATGCCCAGCGTCGTCGCCTGGCCGCCGAAGGTGCCAGTATCGCGTTTTGCCCTACCTCCAACCTCTTTCTCGGCAGCGGTTTGATGGATCGCCTTGCCTGCCGCGACGCCGGGCTGGCAACCTCACTCGCCAGCGACGTAGGCGGCGGTACATCGCTCTCCGGCTTCGCCACGCTCCAGGGGGCCTATAATGTCGGCTCCCTGCTCGGTCAGCCGTTGACGGGCTGGCAAGGGTTCTACCGGCTCACTCTCGGTAACGCTCGCGCGCTGCATCTCGCCGACCACATCGGTAGCCTTGAAGCGGGTCGCGAGGCAGATCTTGTCGTCCTCGATCCAGACGCTACCCCGCTGCTGTCACGCCGACTCTCGCAAACCGAATCCCTCGCCGAACGTCTCTTCGCCATGATGATGCTGGGTGATGATCGCACCGTGGCTGCCACCTGGGCCAACGGCGAGCGGGTGCATCAGCGGGCGTGATACCCCTCGCGCTGCGTGGCACAGCATAGCCAGCGGGGAAGCAGCTTCGACAGGGGTAGAGAAAGGAGAAGCTGCGAGCTGCCACCAAAGCGCCTGAGTAGATAGAAACCCACATCAGCCGTGGGCGCGTTGCCCCTTCATTGGTCCTAATGAAGTGGGCAGCAGCAACCCCGCCAATCAGCGGTGCGATAAGCGCCTGTTCAACATCTCGCAAGCTAGCGCCATGCAAGGAAAATATAGGCAGGGTAAGGAGTTTGCGCGTTGTAAATGAGCAGTCCGCACTTGTTTTTAACGCAGTCGAGCAGGCGCTAAGGCCTTCGTGACAACGCCTCTCCACACCACCTGACAGCAGAGCGGCTGAATCGGCAGGAAAACCGATATCCCAAACACAAAAGTGGCGACCCTATGGCCGCCACTTTCATTCACATTACCCAGCGCGGGCCTGGCACCGTTACAGCGCGCCTTCCGCAATCGCCCGTGCCATGGTCGGCGCGAGCGGTAGTCGCGGCAGCAGCGTGGCCTGGTAGGCGTGATAGAGATCCGCCTTGCCGCTCCAGATTTCGCTGGAGGGGTTGTTATGGCGATCCAGCTCCTGCCACCAGCTACCGCGCTCGCGATCAATCAGGTAACGATCAATGTAATCCCAGAAGGTGCGATACCAGGTATCGTAAGCAGCATCACCGGTACGCTTGAGCAGTGCAGCCGCCGTGGAGACGGCTTCGGCCAGGGTCCAGTGCATGCGTTCATGAACGACGGGCTGGTTCTCCCAGTCATGGGTATAGACGATGCCCGGCTCGCCATCGACATACCATGACAGTTCAGCCGCACGGTGAAACAGCCCCTGTGCATCTTCCAGCAGCCAGCCAGGCACTTGATCACCATGACGCAGCAGACCGCCTTCGAGATGCAATAAGAGCCGCGCCCACTCGAAGGCGTGGCCTGGCGTGGCACCGTAAGGACGGAATTGGTCCTTGGACGTCTCCTGGTTGTAGTCGCGCCACTCGTTCCATTCGCTGTCGAAGTGCTCGATGACACGATAGTCATTGGCTTTAGCGTGATCGTGGATGATCTTTTCAACAATGGAGAGCGCCCGCGCGCGCCACTTGGGCTCATCAAGCACGTCCGCCAGTTGCAGGAACGCCTCGGTGGAGTGCATGTTGCTGTTGGCACCCCGATAGGCTTCGTCTTCACTCCAATCACGGGAGAAGCCTTCGCGCATGCGCCCCTCTTCTTCCGACCAGAAGCGGGCCTCAATGACCTCAATCACGTCGTCGAGCAGCGGTTTGGCGGTTTCCTCACCGGACTGCCAGGCGCTGGACGCCGCCAGCGCAACGAAGGCATGAATATAAGCCTGCTTGGTCTGAGTCTCGCCATCCCTCGGCAGTGCGCCATACCAACCACCATACTCGGCGTCACGCAGCCCTCCTCGCAATGCAGCAACACCATGGGCGACCAGCGGCGCAGCTCCCGGCTCACCGCGCATGGCGGCAAGCGCAAAGCAGTGCGTCATGCGCGCAGTAATCATGGTATCGGGATTGGCATCGCTGGGCAGATGACCTTCATCATCCAGCGCACCAAAACCGCATTCGGGGTGGCGCGACGCCCGATAGAAGGCCAGCAAGCGAGCACCTTCGTTCTCGAGCCAGTGGTGGTGCGCAGGTCGATCAAGCCAGACGGACTGGCGCGGCGGCAGATTTTGGGTAGTTCCTGGCATGGGTTCACGGGCCTCCTCTGCCCGAAACGTTGAACTCTGGATAAATCCTCGACACCGCCTGATGCGGGCTTAGCCGTTGACGACCGTACCGCCGTTGGGGTGCAGCGTCTGACCGCTGAAGAAGGACGAATCCAGGGATGCCAGAAACACATAGCTGGGGCCTAGCTCAGAGGGCTGCGCAGCACGTCCCATCGGCGTATCGGAGCCGAAATCTTCAAGCATCTGCGGGTCATAGGCTCCCAGCGTCGCCGGCTGTAGCGGCGTCCAGACCGGCCCGGGGGCAACCGCATTGACGCGAATGCCACGTCCCACGACCTGATTGGAGAGCGCGCGAGTGAAGCTTACGATCGCGCCCTTGGTAGCCGTGTAATCGACCAGCGTCTCAGGCCCTACATAGGCGTTGATGGAGGTGGTGTTGATAATCGCATCATCTTCACCCAGATGCGGCAATGCCGCTTTGGTCAGATAGAACATGCCGTGCATGTTGGTGGCGAAGGTGTCTTCCCACTGGCTGTCTTCAAGCTGGGTGAGATCCTTGCAGACATGCTGAGTGCCCGCGTTGTTGACCAGAATGTTGAGGCCACCGAATGTCTCGATGACCTTCTCCAGCGAGGCGCGACAGAAGGCTGCGTCGCGAATGTCGCCAGCAATCAGCAGGCAGCGCTGACCTTCCGCTTCGACCAGCCGCTGCGTTTCGCGGGCGTCATCGTCTTCACTCAAATACATTACCGCCACGTCGGCGCCTTCACGGGCGAAGTGAATCGCCGCGGAACGTCCAATACCACTGTCGGCGCCGGTAATCAGCGCAATCTTGCCCTCGAGTTTGCCACTGCCACGATAATCCGGACGAATGAACTCCGCCGGTGGCTGCATCAGCCCTTCCTTGCCTGGAAGCGATTGGCTCTGCGCGTGAATCTCGGTCTTCCTAACCATGTCGACAACTCCTTGAGGGTGATTTGGCACAATGAATCACTGTCGTCCATCCAAGAGCGACATCTACCAAGGTAGTACAGGGGATTTTACCTGTCGAGGCGGCTTCGCTGGCGGGATGAGGATGCAGCGGTCGTCTCTTGACTTCGCATAGACGTGATGATGAAACGTAGATTAATATCGCGCGCAACAGCGAATAACGACGTAGACAAGGCCGCACCTCATTCACGAGCAACACTGCTGTTCAGCACGCCTTCCCCCCCGCACCGTTGCCGCACCTGTCTGCATATGAAAACGCTGAAGGAAGAGTGCTCACTAAACCGTCTTCCCGTCAATTGCACCAAGAGACAACCGCGCATTGGCGCCGATTCACTTATTGTTCCAACCATTAACGCATTCTTATAACCGTGCCCGCCGATGCACCATCAGCGCCGATGCGGTCAATGAGAAAAGACGCGCTTGATGCGCGCCCTGCATCGGTGATCGTTACCCACGATGCCGAGCACGTTTTTCCTACCAATGAATGACCCGAGCCTTCGATCGAAATGCTCTGGATCGGCATTGTGTACCGACAGGGCAATCAGAGAAAACACAGGAAACGATCATGTCCACAAGGCCACAGACACATTACCGCAGCGCGCTGATCGTCGTAACGACGATCTTTTTCATGTGGGGATTCATTACCTGCCTCAATGACATCCTGATCCCCCACCTCAAGGCGGTGTTCTCGCTGAACTACGCCCAGACGATGCTGATCCAGTTCACCTTCTTCGGTGCCTACTTCATCATGTCGCTGCCGATGGGCAAGCTGTTGGCGAAGGTGGGCTACAAGAACGCCATCAGCCTCGGCCTATTGATCGCCGCTATCGGTGCAGTGATGTTCTACCCCGCCGCCAAGGCACCTTCCTACCCCCTGTTTCTGACCGCACTGTTCGTACTCGCGAGCGGTGTCACCATGCTACAGGTCGCCGCCAACCCCTATGTCAGTATGCTTGGCCCGGAAGATTCCGCTTCCAGCCGTCTCAATCTGGCGCAGGCGTTCAACTCCCTTGGCACCACGATCGCTCCTTACTTCGGTGGCATGCTGATTCTTGGGGCCGCCGTACTCGGCGCCAGTGAACTGGCCGAGATGTCCCAGGCAGATCGCATGGCCTACCGCGTGCAGCAGGCGCATAGCGTACAGACGCCCTATCTGCTACTGGCGGTCGTACTCGCTGCGCTGGCCGTGGTGATCTATCTGTGGAAGCTGCCCAACTTCAAGGATCAGGTACGAGACGATAGCCCCCGCGATAACGTTACTGCCGCTGAAGCGCTGCGCCACCCGCATGTGCTGTTTGGCGTGATCGGCATCTTTTGCTATGTCGGCGCTGAGGTCTCGATCGGTAGCTTCATGATCAACTATCTGTCGCTGCCGGAGATCGGCAACATGAGCGAAAGCTCCGCGGCCAGCTATGTGGGCTACTACTGGGGCGGCGCGATGATTGGCCGCTTCATCGGCTCGGCGCTGATGCAGAAGATTCGCCCCAGTCTGCTGCTCGGGCTCTTCGCGATTGTTGCCGCGCTGCTGGTCATCACCACCATGCTGACCTCCGGTCATCTGGCGATGTGGAGCATCGTTGCCATCGGCCTGTTCAACTCGATCATGTTCCCCACCATCTTCACCCTGGGTATCGCCAAACTAGGCCCGTTAACCAGCAAGGCATCGAGTCTGCTGATCATGGCAATTGTGGGCGGCGCGATCCTACCAGTCGCACAGGGCGCACTTGCCGATACGGTCGGTATCCATCACGCCTTTATACTGCCGCTGATTTGCTATCTGTTCATCGCCTTCTACGGCTTCCGCGGCTCTCGCGTCGTGGCTTCGTAGGTTTTCTTTCCAAGGGTGCTCTGATGCCGAGGGTACCCTTCTCTTCACGACGCACTCCACGGCACCTGCTGCTGGAATATTTGCAGGAAGCGGGCGGCGGCATAGGAGAGCTGTGCCTGCTTTGAATGCCCGATAACCAGGGTTGCTGGCCCCAGCGCGGCGTCGTGCAGCGGTACAAAGGCCATGCGCCCTGCCTTGACGTATTCGCTGACTTCCAGCTCGCTCATGATGGCAACGCCGACGCCTTGCATCACCAGCTCCCGGATCATGTCCAAATCACTGGAGGACATCACGCCGTCAATTCGCGTGTCGTGTCGAGCTTCAAGAACTTCCAGTAATCCACCGATCTCAAGGCGTTCATCCGGCCGAATAAGCTCAAGCCCTACCAGATCGCTGAACCTTGCCTGCGATTTTTCCGCCAGAGGGTGCCGAGGTGGTAGGGCGAGGCCAAAACCGAGCTCATGAAAGGCCCGGATGGTCAGATCCTTGTGGGATTGAGGGTTAAGAAAGATGCCAAGGTCATATTCTCCACGGGTAATCGCTGCCCCTATGGCATGGTTGGGCAGAATGTCGATATCCAGAAAGATTCCCGGGTATTGCCGGCGCATCGCTACCACAACATCGGACAAGATATTCTGTGCCACGGACTCTATCGCGGCAATATGCACATAGCCACGCTGTAGCCCCACCAGATCATCCACATGCTGGCGCACCTTTTCGAATTCGCGCTGCCACCCTTTACCCGCCTTAACGAACGCCTCGCCTGCCGAGGTCAGCTTCATTCCTCTTGGTAGACGATCAAAAAGCGCCACGCCCAGCATCTCCTCGGCATTGAGAATCTGCCGATCAATGGAGGATGCCGAGACATTCAACTGCTCCGATGCCTTGCGCACCGAGCCTTGCCGCGCGACTTCCATAAAGTACAGAAACATGCGTGAAAACGGCTGCACTTCCTCTCTCCCTTAAAGAACCAATGACTTATTAACTGCGTTCTCTTTTTTGCAACGCATAGTGCTGAATATGATGTTTGATGTATACACAAAAGGTGCTCAGGATCAGTACAAAGAATAATTCAAGCTCCCTGACTGTTTGTGAGAGGCCCTTATGGAACTCATCGTTTCTGCGCTCGGCATCAATGGCGATGACAATATTGATATTGAGCTGACGTCCCCTAAAGGTGAGGAGTTACCCCCATTTACTCCCGGCGCGCACATTGATGTACGCGCCCCCAATGGCGCGCTGCGCCAATACTCACTGTGCGGTGCGCAGGAAGACAGACAGCACTATCGCATCTGTGTACGCGAAGATGCTCTCTCGCGGGGCGGCTCACGGGCGTTGCATGCGGATTTGCGGATTCGCAGCAGAGTTGAAGTGTCTGAGCCGCGCAACCTGTTTCCCCTGCCGGAAGCCAAGCGCGTGCTGCTGTTTTCAGCAGGCATCGGCATCACGCCAGTCATTACCATGGCGCGTGCTCTTCTTGCCAACGGCACCGAGTTCGAACTGCACCACTATGAACAGCAGCGTTCGCGCGTCGCCTTTCTCGATGAAATGACTTGCGGCTCGCTCAAGGAACACTGCTGCGTGCATATCAGCGCCGACGGTGAAAGCTTTCGCCAGCAAGCCCCCGAGTCAATTTTGACGCCAGATGCCGACACGATGGTGATGGCCTGCGGCCCGCGCGCTTTTCTGCAAACCCTTGAGCAGCGCCTGCTGAATGCAGGCTGGCTGATCCAGCAACTGCATAGTGAGCAGTTCAAGGCCGAGCCATTACCGACGATGGCGGCTGAGAGTGAAGAAGAGAGCTTTGAAATCGAAGTCGCCTCGTCCGGTGCGATCTATACCGTCAGTACCGATGAGACCATCGCCGAAGTACTGATGAAGCACCAGGTGCCGGTCTCGCTCTCCTGCGAGCAAGGCATGTGCGGCGCCTGCCTGACAGGGGTACTCAAAGGCACGCCGGACCATCGCGACATTATTCTTAGTCCGGATGAAAAGGCCGACGGCGACATCATGGCCGTCTGCTGTTCACGCGCCAAATCCTCCCGCCTGGTGCTGGATCTGTGAGTAGCATTAGCGGCGTCCGCCTACCGCGCTGGCTACTCCCGGCCGAGTGGCCTTCGTCCTCTCAGGGGCCTGCGCTGGCACGCCTTGATATCAGTGAAGGCAGAATTACCCAGGTGTCAGCGGACGATCACCAGCCGACTGATATGAATCTTGGTGGACGCCTAGCCCTGCCACCGCTCATGGATGCGCATTGCCATCTCGACAAGGTGTTTACCCGATCCCGGATAGGTGAACTTCAACCTGGCCTGCTGGCCGCCATCCAGGCCATTACCGAAGATCGTGATGCCCACTGGACCCGCAGTGACCTGTTGGCACGGGCGGAACGCGCCATGGAGCAAGCCTGGTCTGCGGGAGTGCGCCACCTGCGCACGCATGTTGACTGGTGGCAACCCTCTGCCCCCACTGCCTGGGAAACATTTGCTGAACTGAAAGAGCGCTGGCGCCATCGTATTCACCTTGAGCGCGTCGCGCTGGTACCGCTGCCGCTATTCAGCGACCCCAAGGATGCCCAGCGCATCGCCGCGCAGGTGGCCCAGAGTGAAGACGCGCTGCTGGGCGACTTCATTCACACCTCGAATTTCTCCCATCTGGCAGTCGCAGAGCTGCTTAGAGCCGCCAATGAACAGGGGCTCAACCTGGACCTGCATGTGGATGAAGAGCTGCATCCCAGCGCCTGTGGCATCGAGACAGTGGCAGATCTTGCGCGGCAGATGGACTTCGCAGGGCATATTAGCGCAGGCCATGTGTGTGCGCTCTCCGCCAAGCCGCGTGCGGAAGCATTGCCCCTTCTCGACAAGCTTGCCCGAGCCAAGATCACCCTGATAGCGCTGCCCACCTGCAATCTGCTGTTGCAGGATGCCGTACCGGAGCACACGCCCCTCGCACGCGGCATCACCCTGATCAAGGAAGCGCGCTCCCGAGATATCCCCCTGCTGATAGGCAGCGATAACGTCCAGGACCCATTCTTTCCCTATGGACGCCAGGATCCCATGAACGCCTTCCAGCTGGGAGTGGTCGCTGCCCAACTGGAACAGCCATTCGATAACGCCAGTCAATTCATCTGCCGCACGGATTGGCTCACCGACAGCCACAAAACCCGCGAGCCGACGCTAATCGGCGCACCAGCGGAACTGTTGGTCTTCGACACCACCGATGCCCTGAGCTGGCCGAGCGACCCCGGGCGTCACTGGCTATCCATTAACAATAACCAGCCTGTATTGACTCCCCTTTCTCCCTATACCACGAGGACAAATGCATGAGCGATGTCGCAGCGCCTCTTGCCCGCTATGCCGCCTACCGACGGGTAGGCGACTTTATCTTTTTATCCGGCGTTATTGCCGTCGATCCTGCTCAGAAAAAAATTGTGCGTGGTTTTGATGATATTCCCGATGAGATCGCCGATCAGATAGGCCGCACAGGCGAATTTTCCAGTGACATGAAACAGGGTCCTATTCTGGCGCAAAGCTGGTATGTGCTGAATGCCATCAAGCATACGGTGGAGTCTGCCGGGGGCCAGATGAGCGATGTATTCAAGCTTGTGCAGTATTTCAAAAACCTTGATCACTTCCCCTATTTCAGCCGCGTGCGCCACACCTTCTTTCCGGAACAGTCTCCGGCCTCAACGGTCGTGGAAGTCAGCGGCATGATGCCAAGCGACGACATACTGATCGAGGTAGAGGCAACCGCCTATCTACCCCAGCACTCTTGAGTGGAGTTTCAATCATGTTGAATGGCTATACGCCAGCAGAGCGCTTCTTGCCCTATCTAAGCTGGAAACAGGTGGCTGAACTTCCTGACAAGGAGAACACGGTTATTGTGCTGCCCGCCGGTGCCATTGAGCAGCATGGCCCCCACCTGCCCTGCGTGGTGGACAGCATGATTGCCGCTGCGGTAGTCGGTAAGGCCCTGGCACTTTTGCCATCAGAGGTGGCTGCCTACAGCATTCCCCCCCTGACCTATGGAAAATCCGATGAGCACCTGCACTTTCCCGGCACCCTAACCCTCAACGGCACGATTTTTCATGACACCGTTCTGGAAATCGGGGAATCCCTGTACCGCAGCGGATTTCGCAAGCTGCTGATCGTCAACGCTCATGGCGGGCAACCACAACCAATAGAAATGGCAGCCCGTGAGCTACGTCTGCGTCATGGCGATTATGTGATCATCTCCCGCCACGCCTGGAGCGTAGAGCACGATGATAGCTTCATGGACGAATGGGAACGGCGCACAGCCATGCACGCCTCCCATAATGAAACGGCAGTGATGCGTGCGCTTACACCTGAGCTGGTCAATATGGAGCTGGCCCCCAACAGCCCCGTCCCCAACATTGCTTGCCCCACTTTGGGGAATGGCAAGCCTCCCATGGCATGGTGCGCGCGCGATTTTGGCCCAACGGGGGTGATCGGTGATGCGCGTGGTGCAACGGAAGAGCAAGGCGAGGCACTACTGGGTGACCTTACCCGCAACTGGGCCAAGGCAATCGAAGAGTTTTATCGTCTTCAGTGGCCTGCTCGCAGCGATGCCACCTGGGCTCGCGGGCAATTCACCGGCGATGTACTGAACTAATAAAAATATCCTTTAAGAACAAATTATTGGCACAGTTTTGGCATTAACTACACGTGATGGATCAACAAGAATGAAAAGGAATCCCCTCATGACCTCCAGACTGATGAAACGCTGCCTCGCGCTGGCCCCTTTATTCGCGCTACCTGCCATGGCCCATGCAGATACGCAACCTTTTACCTTTTTGACCAACTGGTATGCACAGACTGAGCACGGCGGCTTCTACCAGGCCAAGGCCGAAGGTCTTTATGAAAAGTCCGGTCTCGATGTCAATCTCTCGATGGGGGGCCCTCAGGTCAATGTCGCCCAGCTGGTGGCCGCAGGGCGCGCCCAGTGTGGTATTACCGATGATGAACTGGGCACCATGACCGCCATCCAGGAAGGTTTACCCATTACTCTGGTAGCCACTACCTTCCAGAAATCATTGATGGTGCTGATTGCCCACAATGACGTAAAGGATTTCGCTCAGCTCAAGGATAAAACCATCCTGATCTCTTCCCAAACACGTCTTTCGGCATGGCCGTGGCTGAAGAGCACGCAAGGGTATACCGATGAGCAGACGCGCCCCTACACCTTTAACCTGCAGCCATTTATCAATGGCAAGAATATGGCACAACAGGGCTATCTGACCTCTGAGCCATATGCACTGAAGCAGCAGGGCATAGACGCCACCGTGCTACCTCTGAGTGATGCAGGATTCCCGCCCTACGGCAATGTTATTGCCTGCCAGAACAGCGTCATTGAACAGCATCCCGAGCAGGTGCAGGCCTTTATTCACGCCTCCATGCAAGGCTGGAAGGATTACCTTGCCAATCCCCAGCCTGGAAATGAGCTGATCAAAAAGGCCAACCCGAACATGAGTCAGGGGCTGCTGGATTATGCCGTAAACACGTTCAAGTCGAGCGGAATTCTTACCGGCGGCGATGCGGCCACACAGGGGATCGGTACGTTTACTCCCGAGCGGATTGAAGCCACCTGGCAGATGGCACACAAGCTGGGGCTGGTGAAGCTCAGTCATGACGCCATGAACAAGGCCTACACCACTCAATTCGTCAAGCAAAGCCCGGTAATGCCATGACTCAAACAATGACTCCCCCTCTTACCAGGGCAAATGTACCTGCTGTCGAGGTGCTGTCCGCCGAGAAGGTGTACCCCAACGGCACTCAAGCATTGAGGCCTGTGGACCTGACTATCCAGCAGGGCGACTTTGTCTCCCTGCTAGGGCCTTCGGGATGCGGTAAAAGTACCTTGTTAAAAATGATTGCCGGTCTGACCGCACCGTCGGATGGCAAGCTGCTGCGCTGGCGGCAACCCATCGCCCGGGCACACAAGAGCCTCCATAAACTGGCCTTCGTGTTTCAGGAGGCGACGCTGATGCCCTGGCATAGCGTCCGCCGCAATGTGCGTTTACCCCTTGAGCTTGAAGGCATCTCAACCACGGAAGCCAATAAGCGGGTCGATGAGGTGCTGGAGCTGGTGGGGCTGGAAGGCTTCGCCAATGCCTTACCGCGAGAGCTCTCTGGCGGTATGCAGATGCGCGTCTCGATCGCCCGTGGCCTGGTGGTACAACCGGACCTTCTGCTGATGGATGAACCTTTTGGCGCTCTGGATGAGATAACGCGCAACCGTCTTGATAGTGATCTGCTGCGCCTGTGGAAGGAGCGAGGCTTGAGCGTGGTATTCGTTACCCACTCGATCGCTGAATCCGTCTTTCTTTCCGAACGTGTGGTGGTCATGGCTGCCCGCCCGGGGCGGGTTGTTGAAGAGGTTTGCATAGAGGAGCCTTACCCACGCACCGATGAGTTCCGACTCTCTTCACGCTTTGCCGAATACTCAATGAAATTGCAGCAATCACTGCTGTCAGCAAGCCAGGATAGCGAGGTCCGCGCATGAATCGTCGAACGCTCGTTCACATGCTATTCCCGGTCACCATCGGTGTGGTACTGGTAGCGATCTGGCAATACCTGGTTGTGGCCTTCAAGGTACCGGCCTACATAGTACCCAGCCCCTGGGCAACTCTAAAAACCCTGGTGTCCAACTGGTCAGTGCTGGGCCACGCTACGCTATTCACGCTTGAAATAACGTTGCTTTCGCTATTGGTAGCGACCGTTCTGGGGGTCATCATCGCCTTCATCTTTGTCCAGAACAGAATGATCGAAACCGCCTTCTTTCCCTATGTCGTGCTGCTGCAGGTAACGCCTATTGTTGCCATCGCACCGCTGATTATCATCTGGATCAACAATACCGTAGTGGCCTTGACCATCTGCTCAACGCTAGTGGCCATCTTCCCGATCATCTCCAATATGACACTGGGCCTACGCAGCGTCAGCCCCGGGCTTTCGGCCTACTTCAAGCTACAGAATGCTTCACGCTTGCAGTTGCTGCTACGTCTGCGGGTACCTTCGGCACTCCCCAACTTTTTCGCTGCACTGCGCATCGCCTCAGGTCTTTCCCTGATTGGTGCCGTTGTCGCTGAGTTCGTGGCCGGCACAGGAGGCTCCAACACCGGCCTGGCCTATCAGATTCTACAGGCGGGCTATCAGCTCAATATTCCTCTGATGTTTGCTGCCCTGGTGCTGATTTCAGCCATCGGCATTGGCCTGTTCGCCCTCATGACGCTGTTATCCAAACTGGTGATTGGACGCTGGCATGAAACGGAACAAGAGCACAGGCAGTGAACCTGCTGCATCCTCGGCCCATGCTCAATGCAACATGCAATCCTTGTCGCACGATACATCACGCATCGTGAGTAACAATAATTCAAAGGAAGTCACGAAATGACGACTCAAGATGCCAACGCTACTGCTCTGGAGGCGCTACAGGCGGATTGTGCCAACCTCACCTGGATCACACGCCCCGCCTTGCTGAAGCGTCTATCAAAGGACTTTAGCTGGTTCAGCCCTGTGCTGAAGGAGCAGCTATCCGACTGCGTCGCCGAGATTGGCGCGCGCCCTGCAAGTGAAGGGGAGCTGGCCCAGCTCGTCAGCGCCTGCGTCAAACAGCAAATTCCCATGACGATCAGGGGCGGAGGCAGCGGCAACTATGGGCAAGCCGTACCGTTACAGGGCGGTGTTGTCATCGACATGACGTCACTCAACGCCATCAAGTCACACGGTAACGGTAGTGTCCGCGCCCAGGCGGGCATTCGTTTGATCGACCTGGAGAGTGCGGTGCGCCCTACCGGATGGGAGCTGCGCTGTATGCCGTCGACCTTCCGCATGGCAACGCTGGGCGGGTTTTACGGCGGCGGTTTCGGTGGCATTGGCTCCATCACCTATGGCCCCCTCGCAACTCCCGGAACCGTGATCGGCGCTTGCATCATGACGATTGAAGAGAAGCCGCGCATCATTGAGCTGGATGCAGAAGGCGCAAGCCACATTGCCCACGCCTACGGCACCAATGCCATCATTCTTGAGCTTACTCTGACCCTGGCCCCACGCGTGAACTGGTGCGAACAGCTGCTGGCCTTTCCGGATCAAGATGCCGCCATGCAGTTTGCTCTCAAAGTAGCCAAGCTGCCTGGCCTCATCAAACGGGAAATCGGCTATTTCGAACCCTCGGTGGTGTGCTTTTTCGATAGCTGGGCGGAACAGTTCACCGAGACGGAGCACGCGCTGATCCTTACCACGGCCGTTCAATCGGAGAGCACTATCAAGGGGCTGCTGAACGAATTTCAGGGCCGGGCAATCACCACACAAGCAGGTGTTGAGGAGAAGCAGTACGAGCACTCCCTGCACGAATACTGCTGGAATCACACCACATTACATGCACTCTCCCATGACAGCTCGCTGACCTACCTGCAAGCGATGTTTCCCATCGGTCACGAGCTGGAAGCGTTGAAGACCCTGCGCGAGCGGTTGGGTGACGAGCTTCTGCAACATATCGAACTTTTGCGCAATGACAAGGGTGAGGTCTTTTGTGCGGGGCTTACCTTGCTGCGCTATCGCGACCAGGCCCGTTTGAATGAAGTTATCGCGCTGCATCGTGAGCTGGGGATACAGATCAATGATCCACATACCTACATTCTGGAACTGGGTAAACATGCGGCGGGATTCGATCACGACATTCTGACAACCAAACGTAACTATGATCCTCAGGGGCTGCTTAACCCGGGGAAAATGAAAAGTTTTTGATCGCCAAACTCGTTATGACGTTCGAGCAAGAATAACTATCAGGAGTAACGCCATGGAAGCCATTGCTAAGTTTCCACACCGTGCACCAGAAAACTCTCTGCCCCGCGGCTGCACTTTTGAGGAGGAAGATTGGCACATCCTGGCCAAACACTGGTATCCGGTTGCCTTGATCCGGGATATAGAGTCCTCGGGGTTACTGTCTGCCACCCTGCTGGATGAGAAGCTGGTCATTTATAAGGCGGGAAGCGATATCGTCGTCGCCAACGATATCTGTACCCACCGCGGTGTGCCGCTCTCCATGGGCTCCAACCATGATTGCCTAGGGGTACGCTGCCCCTACCACGGCCTGCAATTTGGTCAGGACGGAAAATGTATCAAGGTGCCGGCCCACCCTGACAACGCCATTCCCGGCAAGCTGCATTTAACCGCCTACCCCGTCATTCTGCGCTATGGGCTGGTGTGGACGTGCCTGCGCCCCTCAGCGGATGGTCAGGATGAGAAGATGCCCTTTATGCCCCACTGGGATGAAGCAGGCTTCCAGCAGATCAACTGCCCTGCCTTTGATATTGCAGGCTTTGCCGGACGCCAGGTCGAAGGCTTCCTTGATGTCGCCCACTTTGCCTTTATTCATACCGATACCTTTGCCGATGCAGAGAATCCGCTGGTGCCCAATTATCGTCCTCAGCCCACCGAGTATGGATTTGAAGCGAAGTACTACAGCGATGTGCCCAACTATCCCAATGGGGTTGAAAACACGGCACCGGAAGGGTTCGTGTGGTTGCGCCATTTCCGTTGTTTTCCGCCCTTCACCGCGCAACTCACCGTGCATTTCCCCGATGAAGGGCGACTGTCCATTTTAAATGCCGCTTCACCTGTTTCGGCCCGCAAAACCCGTCTGTTCTGCCCTATTGCACGCAATTTTGATACCGATCTTCCCGTGCAGGATGTCTACGACTTCAATGCTCGCGTGTTTGCTGAAGATGCCGCCATGGTGGAGCAGCAGAGGCCAGAACAGCTGCCACTGGACCCAAAAATGGAGGCCCATATTCCTGCGGATGTCAGCTCCATCGCCTACCGCCGTGCGTTAAGCAAGCTGGGATTAAGCCGTTTCTTTATCGCGTGAATACATTTTGCATACAAGAACAACAGGCGGCTCATCGAGGCTATTGCTCAGGGAGATCATGGCAATGCAACTGGCCCCTACCCGCCGCCTCGAATAGTGGTCAGGTCGTGGTCGCGATATCATGCGCCGCAGCAGTATGCGCATCGTCAAACGGCAAGGTATCAGAACAAGATTTACCGAAGCTGTCATCTCCGGCGTCGATAGCACGGGAAGGCAGCGTCGGGGCCAGCCCTGCCCCGCCTTTTATCGCCAGGCAAAGCATATTCAGAACTGATTCAGAGGAGAAAACACAAACATCGAAGGGCCTGCAAAGATGCTGTTCAACTCACGCTTTGCGCCGTCTTCATTCGCTTTCTATCAATACACAACACCTTGATACGCACCACTAACGCAAGATTCATCAACACCTGTTTCGAGCACTCTACACAATAACAACCTGCCTCTATCCCTGTGGCAGGCAAGGAGAACTCCTTCCAATGAAGTCGCCCATGTCTCACTATCGCCCGCTGCTGCTTGGTGCGGTACTCGCCACTGTACCGGCATTTGCCGTGGCTCAGTCTGCGGATACTCCCGCCGATGACAGCGCCGACAGCCTGACCGAGATGTTCACCAAAGGGGCCACCCATGGCACCTTCGGGGTACTCAGTTATTCCACGCATAATGCCTACTTCGCCAAGGGCTATCATCAGGACACCACCAGCTACGGTGGCTACGCCAATTTCTACAGTGCGCCCTATTTAGGCTTTAGCTTTGGCGTTGGCGGCTACGTGCAGCGCGGTATCCATCGGGATCACGACCATCTGGTCGGTGAACTGGGCAATAACCAGACCAATATCGGTGAAGCCTGGCTGCGCTGGCAGGGAGCTGGTTTCGCGATTACCGCAGGTAATCAGCGCCTGAATCTGCCCTTTGCCAGCACGGAAGACTGGCGTATCACCCCCAACCTGTTCCAGGCCATTGATATCAAATATGGCGATGCGGATAACTATCTGGAAGCTACCAAGGTCTTCCGCTACAAGACGTGGGGCGCAGGAAGATTCAGCAAGACAACGATGTATAACGTCGATGGTACTGTCGATCCCGATGAAACCACCTCCGGCATGTGGAGCGTGAGCGGGCATGGTACCTACCACACCAAAGGGATGGTCTGGACGGGCGATATCTGGCATCAAGCCTACAAGGATTATGCCAACCTGGATTATATTCAGGGCAAGGGGCAACTTGATCGGGACGGCGTGCGCCCCTTCCTGGCGGTGCAAATGCTGCGCGGCCACAGCAATGGCAAAACGCTGACAGCACGGTATTCCAATGATCCTGAAGAGCGCGATGCCCAGAGCCATATTTATGGCCTACAAACCGGCTTCGATTATCACTCATTCAATCTGTCGCTCGGCTACGACCACATTACCTCCCATCGTCAGGGGCATATGAGAGGCGCGCTCGTGACGCCCTATGCTCACAACATGATGTCAGGACCACTGTTCGCCCAGCCGTACTTTACCAGCACTCAGGATCTGGGAGCAGGAAACGTCTATCAGATCAGCACCTCCAACGCCTTTGATGACGGCAAGCTGATTGTAGGTGCCCAGTACTCCTTTATGGATCTAGTCGGATACAACAGTGGCGACGCCCAGTACACCGGCAAAAGCCTGAATCAGTCTGAATACATGGGCTACTTCATCTACAACTTCAGCGGAGCCCTGACAGGATTCTCCATTGGCGACTGGTTTGGTCTTCAGGTGGCTCAACGGCCTGATGTTAATCACACCAACTTCTGGCAGAACCGTCTGGCGGTCCAATATTCGTTTTAACGGAGAGGATGAAAGGAATGGAGCAGCAGCAATGCTGCTCTGTTTGATTGGAGAGCGTTATATTTTAAATTCTAACATTTAAAATATATAACCAGCGGCAGCAGTAAGAGCGACGCCATGTAGGGGATATATAGGCAGCTAAAACGGCTTCCCCCTTCAGCGGTATCTATCTTTGCACCAAACGTTTAGCGACCCTTTCCAGACTTAGCATCAGGAATAGGGTAACCGCTACCTGAACGATGGCCAGTGCCGCACCATCGGCAATACTGCCGCGGTCAGTCAAGCTGAAAATAGCTACTGGCAGGGTAATCCAGCCCGGAGGATAGATAATCATGGTGGCCCCCAGCTCTCCCATTGAGAGCGACAGGCTCAGCGCCAGCGCCGATACCATCCAGGGGAGTAACAGCGGTAAGGTGATGTGATACAGACGATAGCGTGGGGATGCGCCAAGGCTTGAAGCTACATTCTCTATATCCCCACTGACTCGCATAAGTCCCGTCGAGATATTGCTGAAGGTAAATGCGGAGATAAGAACGAAATGGGTAATCATGACAATCCATAGCGTTCCGTTCATTTGCAGAGGCCCTTGGCTAAAGGCCACAAGTGCCCCCAGTCCTATGGATACAGAAGGAATAGCGCTGGGTAGATAAAACGCCATACTCAACCATTTCTGTATTCTGAAATGATACTGACGTAGCGCCAGCGCTGCCCAAACCCCATATAACAGCGCAAAAAGGCTGGAGCCAAAGGCAACGGTTAAACTGGCGATCAAGGAATCCTTCGAACCGCCGTGAAACGCATTGGTAAAGTGCGATAGCGTAAACCCGGTGGGTAAAACGTCATTCCACTGCCGGCTAAGGCTGGACATCAGAATTGCCACCAGCGGCAGAAGGAAAAACAGGGCAAATAGCAGAATGGCCACCAGCCCTAATGCAGCGCGCCCTTTGCGCGACCAAATCAACATGATTAATTCCTTGTACCGATACGTGATGTTGCCAGGCGATATAGGGTGAACAGTCCCAATGACAAGGCGATATTAATTAACGCAATCATGCAGGCCACGCTGTAGTCAGATTCGAGCAGCGCCTTGCTGTAAACCATCATGGGAAGCGTATTCACGCCCTTGGCACCGATGAAAAACACAATGCCGAATTCATTGGTGGTCAGCAGCAGGCAAAGGCTTCCTCCCGCCATCAGCGCCGGCAGTGCAGCCGGTAACAGCACCTGCAAAATCACCTTGAGGGGAGTGGCGCCAAGAATGCTGGCCGCTTCCAATTGGGATTTATCAATTTGTCTGAGCGCCGCCATCAATGGGCGCATGACCAGCGGAGTAAATACCGTGATTTCGGCCAGGATGACGCCCTTCATGGAATAAAGAAAATCCACTGGCGGAAGATCGAAGTCGAACAGGCTCATTAATGTCCCGTTCAATAACCCCGCAGAACCGTAGATAAACGTAAAGGCCAAAGTAATCAGAAACGTTGGCATTGCAATAAAGGTATCTATTACCCGCCCAATGATCCTGCTGCCCGGAAACGGGGTAAATTCCAGAATAAGCGAGAGCAGACTCCCCAGCAGCAGACAGCCGATGGTGGCAAAACAGGCTATTTGCAAGGTATTGATCAGCGCCCCAAGAAAACGCCTGGATTCTATTACCTGCCAGAATGTACCCAGTCCAATATGTCCACTGTCATCACTCAATGCATGCTGGACAATCAGCGACAGGGGCCAGAAAAACAGCACGGCCAGCACCAATAACGGCATCAATAACCACAGAAAGGGGCGCAGGTGGCGAGTGGATTGCTCCACCGGTAGAAAGAGAGGCATCGTTATACCTCAATCAGAACAGCATCATGGGGTTCAAACCACAGGGTCAGCTTATCCCCCGACTGCGGCAACGGATTGATATGTGTCATCACCATACGAACGGTTTCCCCTTCTACATCACACAGCAGATGGGTGAGATCACCCTGCCAGTGCACTGAACGCAACGTGGCGTTAAAACAGTTGCTATGCTCGGAGCGCGGCGTCAGGCTTAAGTGCTGAGGGCGTATGCACAGCAGTTTGTTACGGCTTTTATGGCCGCCCTGATTGAACGCGCGAACAATGGCGCTGCCGCAATAGACATCCATCAGCCCGGGCGCCTCCTCCAGTTTCAAAGCGGTAGCGGGAAGGATATTGGCGCGCCCCAAGAATTCTGCGGTAAAGCGGTTTTGCGGATATTGGTACAGCGCGTGGGTTTCACCATGGGCGATCATTGAACCGCCTTTCATGATGCCGATTTTATCTGCCAGGGTAAGCGCTTCCGTTTGATCGTGGGTGACATACAAAATGGTCAGTTCCGGCAGCTCCCGGTGCAGGCGATCTATCTCCTCCACCATGCTGTGGCGAATCTGGGCATCCAGGGCCGAAAGTGGCTCATCAAGCAGCAGCACTCGCGGACGCACTGCAATCGCACGGGCTATCGCCACGCGCTGCTGCTGCCCGCCCGAAAGCTGATGGGGATAACGGGTGGCATAATCGCTCATACCCACCGTTTTTAACGCATGAGTGACGCGCTCTTTAATCAGTGCCTTTGGCTGTTTCTGCGCTCTTAAGCCAAAGGCCACGTTATCTTCCACCTTCAAGTGAGGGAAAAGCGCATAGTTTTGAACAACCATCGCTAACCCCCGCTTGTAAGGCGGCAGTCTGGTGACATCCGTGTCACCAATTAAAATGCGCCCACCCACCGGCTGGACAAAGCCCGCAATCGTTCTCAATACGGTGGTTTTTCCCGATCCGGAAGGGCCAATCAGTGCCAGCACTTCACCCGGTTCAATCGTCAGCGAAAGTGGTTTAAGTACGACATGACCATGATAGGCGACGCATAACGAATCGAGGGTGATGCCGGAAGTTCCCTGCATCGTGGATGACTGCGGATCGACTGATTTCATTAACATCATGCTTACTCGCCATCAGCCATTTCATTCCAGCGGGAGATATCCTCTGATAGAGATGCCGCTACTTCATTCCAGTCCGGCTGCCAGCTCTCTACGCCTTCCATGGCGGAAACAGCGGCCTTGTAGTGGTCATCTGTAGGAGTAACATCGCTGCGCACGGGCATACCGAAAGAGAGCGCGCTCACGCTGGCCTGCGCTTCCTTGCTCTGCAGGAAGTTGATCAGCTTCTTGCCATTCTCACTATCCGGCGCGCCTTTGACCAAACCGATCGTGTACGGAATTTCAAGGGCACTGCGTTTGCCATCCTTGTCGGCGGGCCAGAAAATCTGCACATTCGGGTTGTCTTCCATCTGCGCAAGATTCATTTGCAAGTCGCCATTCGCGACATAAATCTCGCCTTTATTTACCAGCCCTGTCAGTTTTCCGGTAGAAGAAGATGGCCCCACGTTATTGGCCTGAAGTTTGCTCAGGTAATCAAGACCAGCCTCTTTGCTGCCGAAGCTGTGGAAAACCTGCAACATCACGCCCGTGCCGTCAGCGGCCTGCCCCGGCGTAGAATATTGGAGTTTGCTTTGAAACTTGCTGTCCAATAAATCCGTCCAGTTAACGGGGGGAGTTTTGAGCAGCTTGCTGTTATAGATAAAGCTCAGGTAATTCTTTACCAGCGGGGAATATAGATCGTTGGAGTCAGGGATTTCCGCTGCCGCGTCAGTTTTAAAACTTTCCAGCAGTTTTTCGGATGCCGCTCGTTGAATGAAGGGCGGAGCAGAAACCAGTACATCTGCCTGGGGGTTGGAGCGCTCTTTGGCGAGACGCTCGACAACCACACCACCACCGGCCTCCACATAGCGCACACTAATACCGGTAGCTTTGGTAAATTCCTCAAACTGAGTTTGGTACCAGCTGTTATTTCCGTTATGCAATCCATCAATGGAATAAACTGTCACCACCTGCTCTGCCCAGGAAGGGGCGCTGGTGAGAGTTAAAGCAGACCAAAGAGCAAGGTGGAAAAGTTTCATCGTGATAGCCTCATAGCGTACGTTTTGGTGATCTGGGCTAGACCAGATTCATTCCACGCTAACCGGCTTTCATTACATGAAGATGACGAAATGACTTAGTGGGTATCAACCTCTATGCGCAGACTGTCATGCCGCCAGTATTCGATATCCAGATCAAGCACGCGGCCATATTGGTCGTAGTTGAGCCGACGCAGCAGCAGCGCTGGGCGGCCTTCCATCACACCCAGTGGCTGGGCGGCCTGAGCCGGCATGGCCGTTGGATAGAACGACAGATGCATACTGGTATAGATCAGTTTGTAGTGAGTTTCATAGACCTCGGTGAGACTGCCGTTAAGATCGTGACTCAGCAGTTCCGGCACTCGGGCTGGAAGACAGTGGTTTTCACAGTAACAAACGGCACGACCATCCACGGAACGCAAGCGGGTCAACAGATAGATTTGGTCAAACGGATGCAGCTGTAGCGCCTCTACTGCCTCGACCGGCACGGTCGTCAGCGTGCCACTCAGCAAAGTGGTCTGAGGCTCCCGCCCCTGTTCACGGCTCAACTGATGGAAGTTGGTGTTTTGGGTCGGGTCCAGCCACAGCCGTTCAGGAGCAACAAACCAGCCCCGGCGATCAGACCGCCAGATAAGCCCATTGGCCTCCATCTGCGACAAACTCTCGCGAATGGTGGTGCGAGTAGTGTTGAAGATGGTGCATAGCTCCCGTTCAGACGGCAGTTTGTCGCCCTTTTTCAGCGCGCCACTCTGAATGCGTTGCAGCAGCTGTGCCTTGATCCACATATATTGCGGGGTATGGCTCGGAATAGATGTCATGCCTGCTCGTTCCCTCTGTGCGAGCCGCGATTATACTCGCCATGTTTCAAATTGTATGGGGGCAGCCCTTCCTTCCTCATCACCCGCCTGTCATTCACCGCATGTGAATGACATAGCCGTTGATGAATTTTTTGTTGCACCGCCACTTTCCCTTTGACTCATTGAGGAGCCTTTGGTCATGATAAATATAAATCTGGTATATACCAAAGGAAAACCATGACCTCACTCAACTACCTGTTGCTCACTCCAGGCCCCCTGACCACCTCACACAGCGTGAAAGAGGCGATGCTGTTCGATAGCTGCACCTGGGATGATGACTACAATCTCGGCGTCGTGGAAAAAATTCGCCAGCAGCTTACCCAACTGGCAACGGCATCCGAGGATTACACCTCCGTACTCTTGCAGGGAAGTGGCAGCTACGCTGTAGAAGCGGTGCTCGGCAGTGCGCTTGGCCCGCAGGACAAGGTGCTGATTGTCAGCAATGGTGCCTATGGCGCACGCATGGCCGAGATGGCCAACCTGATGGGCATTGCTCACCACGTTTATGATTGTGGTGAAACCGCCCTGCCAGACATTCATAAAATTGAATCACTGCTCGACACTGATGCCGCTATTACCCATATCGCCATGGTGCACAGTGAAACCACCACAGGCATCCTCAACCCTATTGAGGAAGTGGGCCAATTAGCAAAGCGTTACGGCAGAACCTATATCGTTGATGCCATGAGCAGTTTCGGCGGTATTCCCATGGATATTGCCGAGCTTAATATTGATTACCTTATTAGCTCTGCCAACAAGTGTATTCAAGGCGTCCCCGGGTTTGCCTTCGTTATTGCCCGTACAGTAAAGCTGGCTGAATGCGCAGGGCGTTCTCGCTCTCTGTCACTGGATCTCTATGCCCAGTGGAAGTGCATGGAGGAACATCACGGTAAATGGCGTTTCACCTCGCCCACTCACACCGTATTGGCGTTCGCTCAGGCACTGAAGGAGCTAGCAGAAGAAGGCGGTGTAGCGGCACGTCATCAACGCTACCAGAACAATCAGCGCAAACTGGTCGCTGGTATGCGGGAGCTAGGATTTAAAACCCTGCTCGATGATGAACTGCACTCCCCCATTATTACCGCCTTTTTAGCTCCAGAAGGCCCGCAGTATCGTTTTAAAGAATTTTATGAGCGCCTAAAACAGCAGGCGTTTGTTATCTATCCGGGCAAAGTATCGCAGAGCAACTGCTTCCGTATTGGCAATATTGGTGAAGTTTACGAGGCGGATATCACTGCACTGCTTGCTGCCGTTCAAAATGCCATGTACTGGAACAAATAAGGGGCCACCATGAGCCGTATTAACGCAGTTATTCTTGACTGGGCAGGTACTACCGTCGATTTTGGTTCTTTTGCACCTACGCAAATTTTCGTCGAAGCGTTCCAGCAGGCTGTTGATATCAAGATAAATCTTGAAGAAGCCCGCATCCCGATGGGATTGGGCAAATGGCAACACATAGAAGCACTCGGCAAAGTGCCCTCGGTAGATGCACGTTGGCAGGCGAAATTTGGCCGCCCCATGACCTCAGAAGATGTCGATGCTATATACGCCGCCTTTATGCCCTTGCAGATCGAAAAGGTGGTCGACTTTGCGGCCCCCATCGACGGAGTGGTCGATACGATTGCCCAGCTACGCGCCGAAGGCATCAATATTGGCTCCTGTTCCGGCTACCCTCGCGCGGTCATGGAGCGACTGGTACCGGCTGCTGCCGAGCACGGCTATGCCCCCGATCACTGGGTAGCTACCGATGATCTCGCAGCGGGAGGCCGCCCTGGCCCATGGATGGCGCTGCAAAACGTGATCGAGCTGGGCGTCGATTCCGTTGCTCATTGCGTAAAAGTGGATGACGCCGTACCCGGCATTGAAGAGGGAAGAAACGCCGGCATGTGGAGCGTCGGACTTGCCGTATCCGGCAATGAGTTTGGTGCGACGTGGGAAGAGTACCAAGCGATGTCAGCGGGCGAAATTACCGCTCGTAAAGAGCGCGCCACCCACAAATTGTACGCCGCCGGAGCGCATTATGTGGTGGGTTCATTAAAGGATCTTCCAGGCATTATCAAGGACATCAACGCCCGCCTCGCTAACGGTGAACGGCCTTGATAAAAAGAGGGAATGGATAGGCTATCGCCTATTTCAATCGAGATCAGGCGTATCCATGAGCAACGGGCGGGGTTACCTGCCTGGCGTCCCTCCAGCCTGAACCGCTTTCCTATCAATCCTTCTCCCTTCTTAAGAAGCTAGTTCAATACGACAAAAGTCTTATTGGATAAACCTTTTGCCTGCATCAATCATAGAGCCGCTTTGGGAGCTTAACGAAAGATGAGCCTCGTATCGCCTTGATACCTGCGTGTAAAGACGTGACCCCAAGAATAAATCTGGCTATTCAGATACGCATTTAACCACCCTGATAAACACCAAGGATGTATATTGAACTCCCCTCTTCAACAGCGCTTCAATCACAAGCGTTCCGGCAAAATAATACCGTGGTGTTTATTAACACTTGGTTTGACCTCCCTGGAAGCGCCTTCTGCCAACGCACATGTCTATCTGTTAGGCGATGAAGACGGCAATAGCGGCTCTCCCGTTGATCTGTACGTGGGCGGTACATTAAAGCTCGGGTATGAAGATGCCACCGGCCACGCCAGCGACGATAGCGTGGCACGACGTGGATATGCCGATGGCTCGGACTTTCATGCAGGTATCAATTATCACTTTGCCCCTGGCTGGCAGGCGATTGGCTATTACGAGATGGAAGGCAGCTATTTCCGGGCGTTAAGGGTCAAGGGCCACTACCACCACAACCGGGATGGCTACGACGATACCTTCACTCACCAGCTTTATGCGGGCATCGCCAGCGACCGGTACGGTATCCTCACCTTCGGGCAGCAGCTCAACCCCTTTTATACGGCAGTGGGGGCGAAGACAGATATCTGGATCATGGATATGACTGGACAGGGGCCGGGCCAGGGGATTGACCCACATGGCACCTATGACGCCTCCTA
Source organism: Carnimonas nigrificans ATCC BAA-78 (assembly GCF_000526695.1). GTDB lineage: Bacteria > Pseudomonadota > Gammaproteobacteria > Pseudomonadales > Halomonadaceae > Carnimonas > Carnimonas nigrificans. The sequence continues at coordinate 92,229 of NZ_JAGO01000015.1, read as the reverse complement.
TCGTGCCAACAGTCTGCTCAGCTACCAGAAGCAGTGGGGAGCAACCAATATCTATGTGAGCCTGTTGCTGCCCGGCGAGCATTTCGAAACGCCTGATTTCAATAGACTTCGCTATTCACGCAAGACAGGTATTGCCGCCGCCGTTGATACCCAGCTTACCCCCGACCTTTCATGGGCGACGGGGTTTAGTGTCAATCGCGCCGGTATTACCAATGCCGATGAAGAAGGCCAGAAAAAATTCACGCAGCACATGATCGGCAGCTCCTTCCTATGGACGCCCGAGCAGTGGACCATCGCCGGTATGCTCGGCCACTATCGCAACTTTATACCGCATGAAGAGGGAGATGCCTCGAAACCTGTCTTCCATAACTCCACGCTTGGCGCAGAAGCGTATGTTGGGCGTAACTTCCCTATCGAAGGGGCTATGGTCAAGAATGTTGAGCCCTATATCGCTGCCGCTTCCATGCGCAGCAGTTCCTATAAGCGCAACGATCAGTTTGTGGGGTTGAAGTTCGAGCTACCGCATAAAGTGCAGCTGAATGTCGAGCACCGGTTTGCTCACAACACAGGCACTAACGAATCTGATGTCACTCATGCGCAGCTGGTGTACGAGATTTAACGAGTCGGCGTAGGAAAGCGTTCGCGCTGCTTGCTTAAAGTCGCTATTCACCTTCACCGCGAAGCCTCAGTGCGCAGGCTTTGCGGCTGCCTGGAACACAAGCAATCAGGGGATACTACACGTTCTGCGGGAAGGCAGTGGCTCCCGACGATATTGTGACAGCTCCCTGACGCCCCAGCCGCTTTCTCCCTCCACTCTGCAAGCTGCTATGCTCCCCGCTAACCTCAAATCTCCTGAATAACGAGTCCGGACATGAAGATTGCGCCACGTCAGCTCAGCATTTTTGTCGCTATCGCCAGCGAAGGTGGCATCACTGCGGCGGCTGAACGGTTACACCTGACCACGCCCGCGGTCAGCATGGCGCTGTCGGAGCTTGAACGGCAGCTGGGTCATGCGCTGTTCGATCGCTACAAGAATCGCCTTTATATCAATGCCTTCGGCAGGCGCTTGCTGCCGATGGCGGATGAGCTGCTGGCGCGTCACGACGAGATTGAAGGGTTATTCACCAGCGAGGGCGATAGCCTGCGCGGGGAGCTAAAGATTGGCGCTAGCCACACGATCGGCAATCAATTGTTGCCGTGGATGCTGCGTGATTTTCGCAGGGCAACGGGCCATAGCGAGCAGAGCGTGCTGCTGGCAAACAGCCGAGATGTGTGCGAAGCGCTGAAACGCTTTGAGCTGGATATCGGGCTGATCGAAAGCGCAGCTGAGTCGGCGGAGCTGGAGAGTGTCGAGTGGTGCAGCGATCGCTTGATCGTGGTCGCCGGATGCGATCACCCGCTGGCGGCGCTACTGGCAGCCACGGAGCCGCAGCGCAGGTTGCCACTAGCCGCACTGGAAGAACAGCAGTGGGTATTACGCGAAGAAGGCTCAGGAACGCGAGAGCAGTTTATTCGCGCGCTTACCCCTCGATTGCGCCATTGGTCGGCGGCGCTGGAACTGAACTCGGCGGAAGCCATCATCAACGCGACCGCGGCAGGACTCGGGCTAACCTGCGTTTCCGAGCGTGAAGCGCGGCACGCATTGGCCGATGGTCGAGTGGTCGCGCTTCCCATCGTGCAGGAAGATGGAGAACCATTCGTTATTGAGCGGAATTTTCGTATTGTCGTTCACAAGGCCAAGTATCGAAGCACGCTTATCGAGCGCTTTATCGACTTCTGCCGTTCGCGCCAGGCAGAGCAGGGGTAACGGTACGCTTTAAGAGCCGCTGTCTGTCCACATCTCCACCATCGCGGAGATCAGGCCACCGCCGAGGGATGGCACCAGTACCAACAGTACGCAATGCAGCGGCCAGTGCAGCATATTGAGAGTGCCCACGCATAGCGAGACCAGGCTAAAAGAGGTCATCAATAGAACGATCAGGCTGGTGAGCGGCAAAAAGGCACGGCGCAGCCCTTGCGGCCAATGAATGAAGTGAAACATGGCGCGAACTACTCTGATAGAGAAAGTGTAAACAGAGTCCGACAAAACGCGGCTCGAAGAAATATCCATCCAATGGAAATAAGTGTCAACCATGCGACTCAGGCGGTTCCCTTGGATAGCAAACAATATAGCAAGCGCATTTGGCTCAGCCTCAAATGTTCACGCCTTGTTAACAGGGCCGTTATTACTTTACGCCCTTGTATTAAGCGACGAACACTATAATTTTCAAAGGCTTACATAAGATCGCTTCTGCGCTCTGTCTGGCCGACTCAGCTATCGCCCACTGCGGGCATCATTCTTACTGCATAGGCGCTACTCATGGTTTCACCTTCTGCAACTTCCCCGCGTTTTTTCAATCTCGATGAACACGCTTACGCTGCCGCCGAAACGCGCTGCCGTACCCTGCTAGCGCGCATGACGCTGGCGGAAAAGATCGGGCAAATGTCGCAATTTACCAGCGACCGCGATACAACCGGTCCCTCCATTCGCGAAGGATATCAGGAAGATATTCGCGCGGGGCGCGTCGGCTCGATCTTCAACGCCTTCGATGCCGGTTTTACGCGCGAGCTTCAAACGCTGGCGGTCAACGAAAGCCGGCTCGGTATCCCGCTGCTGTTTGGCTACGACGTGGTGCACGGTTTTCGCACCATCTTCCCGATCCCGTTGGCGATGGCGTCAAGCTGGCATCTGGACAACGTGGAAGCCGCTGCGCATATCGCGGCCCGTGAAGCGGCGGCCGCCGGCATTCATTGGGCCTTTGCCCCGATGGTCGATGTCTCCCGCGATGCGCGCTGGGGACGTGTCATGGAGGGGGCTGGTGAAGATCCGCTGCTAAGCAGCCGTATGGCAAGCGCGCAGGTGCGAGGCTATCAGGGAAGTGACCCCAGGGCGCTGGACAGCGTGGCCGCCTGCGTCAAGCACTACGTCGGCTACGGCGCGGTAGAAGCCGGGCGCGACTACAACAGCGTCGATCTCTCCGAACGTGTTATGCGCAGCGTTCACCTTCCTTCTCATCAGGCGGCCATCAATGCCGGGGTAGCCTCGGTAATGACGTCGTTCAATACCGTCGATGGCGTGCCGGCCAGTTGTAATCCGCTGCTGCTGCGCCAGATCCTGCGCGATGAATGGCATTTTCAGGGGCCGGTGGTCACCGATTACACCGCCATCATGGAGCTGATCGAGCATGGCGTTGCCGCCGACCCGCGCGATGCCGCTCGTCAAGCCGTTAATGCGGGTGTCGATATGGACATGCAGGATGGCTACTTCCTCGATCATCTTGCCGAGTTGGTAGAAGCGGATGAAGTGAGCGCGGCGCGGATCGACGAGGCCACTCTGCGTATTCTGATACTGAAGGATGTGCTGGGGCTCTTCGAAGCCCCTTACCGCTATTGCGACGAAGCGCGTGAAGCCGCTACGTTGCTGGCTCCTGAGCATCGCCGCAAGGCGCGCGAGATCGCGCAGCAGTCAATGGTACTGCTGGAGAATAACGGTCTGCTGCCGCTGTCGCCGGCGCCGAAACGCCTTGCCGTGATTGGTGAGCTGGCCGACAGTCAGGCCGATCTGCTCGGCCCCTGGCATGGTAATGGTCAGGTGCAGGATGCCTGTACCATTCTTCAGGCGTTACAGAATCGTCTGAGCGATGCCGAAGTGAGCTATCACGCGGGGGTGCCGATACATATTCACGACACCGAGCCACACACCAATGAGATAGCAGAAGCCGCCACACTGGCGCAACAAGCTGACGTGGCGGTGGTGGTGGTCGGCGAGAAGGAACCCATGAGTGGTGAAGCCGGTAGCCGCACCGATCTCGGCCTGCCAGGGCAGCAGCTCGCGCTGGCATTGGCCGTGATCGCCAGTGGTACGCCCACGGTGGTAGTCACTCTGAGCGGTCGCCCGCTGGTACTCACTGAACTGGCGCAACAGCCAGCGGCACTTCTGCATGGTTGGTGGCCAGGCAGTGAGGGGGCCGAAGCACTGGTTGATCTGCTGCTCGGCGAAGCGTCCCCCTGTGCACGACTGCCCATGAGCTTCCCGCGCAACGTAGGCCAACTGCCGCTTTATTACGGCCAGCTCCCCACAGGTCGCCCGGTATTCCGGGAGAATCCCGACCCGCGCTACTCTTCAAAATACATTGATAGCCCCAACACGCCGCTCTACCCCTTCGGTTATGGGTTGAGCTATACCCACATTGATTACGCTCAGCCACAGCTTGATAAAACCACGCTCGCGGGCGCCGATGATCAGATTACCCTTGCCATTGAGCTGACCAATACCGGCGAGCGCGACGGTGTGGAAGTCGTTCAGCTCTATCTGCGCGATCCCGTTGCCAGCATCAGCCGCCCCGTGCGCGAATTGATTGATTTTCAGCGCGTCGAAATCGCCGCCGGCGCGTGTCAGCGGATCACCTTTGTCATCACGGCGGAGCAGCTTGGCTTTATCGGTAGTGATCTTTGCTGGCGCTGTGAACCGGGCCAGTTTGAACTGCACATTGGCGCCCATGTAGAAGATACCCAGGCACTCACGTTCCATTACGAGCCTTAAGCTCCACAACGCAAAAACGGGAAGCCGCTATGGCTTCCCGTCTTCATTGATAACGGCGCGGAGGGTAAGTCAGCTAGCGCTCGTCGTCGTTCTTGCCATCCTGCTCTTCTTCACGCTTTCCGATATCAGTGCTGTTATCGTCAGGCGATGCAGAAGGGGCGTCATCGTCAATGCTGTCGGCATTGGCGGCCATTTGCGGGCCGCGCAGCATTGCGATCAACGCTTTCGGATCGAAGGTCATGTCAGCAGGCGCTGATTGTGGCGCGTCACTCTCTGGCTCTTCCTTGTGCGCATGACGAACCACGCCGTTATCGACGGCAATCGGTATATCAGCCGGCGGCGGAGCAGGCACTTCTTCCGCCGGTGCAATATCGGTCACATTGGCGAACAGGCGACGCGACGCCAGCGCTACAACAAACAGAATCGCCATGATCGCAAGGCTCACCAGCGGCAGGAAATCTTCCCGCACACCAATGCTAATCACCATGCCTCCCAGCCAGGCACCCACCGCATTCCCCAGGTTGAACGCGCTCTGATTGAGGGTAGAGGCCAGGTTGGGCGCCTCTGCTGCACGATCCACGACCAGTAGCTGGAACAGCGGATTGGGTGAGAAGGTAATCGCTCCCCACAGCACCACCGCAGGCACCATGGTCCATATCGAGTGCAGGCAGAACGTCAGGACCAGCAGCACAATGAAGTTGGCGATCATCAGCTTGATCAGCGTGGGTACCAGCGGGTGCGACCCCAGCCTGCCGCCCAGCCAGCTACCGATGGTCATCCCCACGCCATACAGCAGGAACATCAGCGTGATACCCACCCCATGCACGCCGGTAAACTTCTCAAGAATAGGCGCGAAGTAGGCCAGGGTAGTGAACATCGCCGTGGAAGCCAGCACGCTCATGCCCAGCCCGATACTCACCTGCGGCTGCTTGAGCACCACGAATTCCGCCAGCATCGAGCCTTTCGAGAGCGGCAGCCGCGATGGCATCCAGCGCCATAGCCCCACCAGCGCGACAACGCCCAGCAGTGCCACGCCCCAGAACGCCATACGCCAGCCCAGCGCTTGACCAATGGCCGTGCCCATTGGCACACCCAGCACATTGGCAATGGTCAATCCGGCAAACACCATCGCAATGGCCTGCCCGCGTTTTTCGGGCGGCACCATACCCGCGGCAGTCACCGAGGCAATACCGAAGAAGGCACCGTGGGAGAGCGCGGTAATTACGCGCGCAATCATTAGCTGGGCGTAGGTTTCCGAGATTGCACAGGCGATGTTACCGATCAGGAAAATCGACATCAGCAGAATCAGCGTGCGTTTGCGCTGCCAGCGGGAGGTAATCAGCGCCAGAATCGGGCCACCCACCACCACGCCCATGGCATAGCCTGAAATCAGCATGCCTGCTGCGGGAACAGTGACCGACAGGTTATCCGCCACGTCGGTCAAAAGCCCCATGATGACCAGTTCGGTCGTGCCAATCCCAAAGGCGGCCATTGCCAGTGCCAAAAGCGGCAAGGACATCGCAAGCTCCTCAAAATTATTATGCGCGGACTGTCTTGAGTGCGCGCACCGACAAAACAGCAGCGTTGGTTGTGACCTGCTGAAACCTGCCAATCGCAGCTTCCAGCAATAAAACAGCGTTCACGGGATGCACTGCACACGCAGACAATCGCCGGTTGGGTGCCCGCCCGGCCTGTTCGTCACCCTGTGAACCTTGGCGCCATAACGCTTCTTGCCAACGCTACAGCGCTCAATACTGCCTGACGATTAGCGCGAGTATAATCGCCGCGCCACGCACGCTAAAACATGTGCGCTCTATTTTCCATGTTCTATGTGACCGAAACATGCCACTGCCTGCCCTTCTGTCTTCCTGTGAAGTGGCCATCACAGCCGCTGTTTGCACCAGGCTGGGCACCGCCGCTTCACAAGAACAGACCGCTCATTTCATAGGGTGCAAGAAACAGTTAAGGGCAGGCCACAACGCCGGTGTAACCGACACTGTGACCTTGGCTTTATATCAACGCGTGTGGCAATTCACAGGCAGCCACACGCCGGAGCGATTACGACAGCGATGCGCAAAAACGTTGAATACGCTCGCAGGCGTTGCGCAGATCCTCTTCAGCCGCCGCATAGGAGACGCGGAAATTGGGCGACAGGCCAAAGGCACCGCCATGCACCAGCGCCACGCCTTCCGACTCCAGCAACGCTTTAGTGAAGTCTTCATCCGATTCGATGCGCTGGCCCTCTGGCGTTGTACGTCCGATCAAGGCCGCACAGCAGGGGTAGGCATAGAAGGCCCCCTCCGGCACCTGGCACTCGATCCCCTCAGCGTCATTCAGCATGCTGACGACCAGCTCGCGGCGCTGCTGGAACACCTGCTGCCACTCCGCGATAAATTGCTGCGGGCCATTCAGCGCCTCTACTGCCGCCCACTGCGCAATGCTATTCACGCCTGACGTGACTTGCCCCTGAATCTTGTCCATCGCCTTGATCAGCGCTTCAGGCCCAGCGGCAAACCCTACGCGCCAGCCGGTCATGGCGTAGGCTTTCGATAGCCCGTTGACCACCAGTACGCGATCTCGCAAGCGCGGCTCCACTTCGACAGGAGTGGCAAATCGGGTATCGCCATACACCAGATGCTCATAGATATCATCACTGATAATGCCTACCTGCGGGTGCTCCAGCAGCACATCGGTCAACGCCTTGATTTCAGCAGGCGAATAAACGGCACCGGAAGGGTTACACGGCGAATTGAACATCAGCCATTTGGTGCGTGGCGTAATCGCCGCCTCAAGCTGCTCACCGGTCAGCTTGAAGCCATTTTCAGCGCTGCTTTTGACGATTACCGGCGTACCGCCGCACAGGTTGACCATCTCGGGGTACGACACCCAGTAAGGGGCCGGAATGATGACTTCATCGCCTTCATCAACCGTGGCAAGCAGCGCATTCACAATCACCTGCTTGCCGCCGTTCGACACCATCACTTCTCGAGTGCTGTACTCAAGATGATTGTCGCGCTTGAACTTCGCGACGATGGCTTCACGCAATTCGGCAATGCCCGATACCGGCGGGTACTTTGTCTTGCCTGCCGCCATGGCACGTTCGGCGGCCTGCTTAATGTGCTCAGGGGTATCGAAATCAGGCTCTCCCGCCGACAGCGCAATAATATCGCGCCCTTCCGCTCGAAGCTCACGGGCGCGCTGGCTAGCGGCAATACTGGCAGACGGTTTGATGCGCGATAACGCTTTGGAGAAACGCATGAGAAGAGCCTCTTGCTGGCGAGAATAAAAAAGATGCGGCCACTGATACCGCAGCCTCTATCTGAAAAATGAACGATCCGAACAGCACTTGCGCCGTGCAGCGCCTCGGTTAGCCATGAATATCAAGCATGCTGTGCAGCAGAGCGCGGCGATACCTGTCGGAAGAATTCCTGCCATTATCCAGAGAACGGCACAGACACGCGAGCCAAATGGTGATGCTGAAATAGAGTGAATGGCCTTCTGAGAAGCTATTCTGGCCCTTTCGCATGAATCTTCGCGAATGATTCACTCTATATGCCTGCTCACAAGAAAGCCGCTTCCGGTGAAGCGGCTTGTCCAGTCATGCGCCCTGTTCTGCAAGAGCAATACGCCTGTTAACGCACCCGGGAAGGCTGCGGCAGTTCAGGCAGCGCACGATCAAGCAGCTCAGCACTGCGTTTATAGAACAGCTGGCTTTTGTTGGTTTCGCCCATACTGGCGTACAACCGCGCCAGCTCGGCACTGGCCGTACCGCTGGGCCGCTGGGTATTGCTGTTCTCGAAATATTGCTGCGCCTTGCCCCAGTAGTTGTTGCGCAGCGACAGACGTCCAAGCGTCAGCTGCAAGTCGGCATCGTTCGGGTGCTGGGCAAGCCACTGCTCAGCGTATTTCAACTGCTTCTGCGGAGCGACATTCAGCAACCCGTAGCGCAGCACCAGGCCAGCATGCCAGTGACGATCAAGGGTTTTACGCAGCATCTGTTCAGCCTGCTCAGCGCGGCCATTATGCTGTAGCGCCGATGTGTAGAGCAGCAGCATGTCAGGATCGTTGCGCAGGTAATCAGGCATGTCACGCCATAGCTCCTCGACACGCTCCAGCTCCGACACGGTGCGATTACTGATGCTACTGATCTCGGTGCTGGCACCAAAGGCAGGCGCTTGCCTGAACAGCTCGCGGTAGGTGGTTTTCTCCAGCTCCAGCGTTTCCTGCTCGTCAATCAGCGCAAACCGCTTGAGACGCGGCAGAATGGTACGCACACCTTCCCAGTCGCGCACATCCACATAACCGCGCTTGAGCAGTCTCAGCACCTGCGGATGATCCGGCGTATCTTTCTCAAGACGCTTCAGCACAACCAGCGCCTGCTCGCGCTTGCCCCGATCCAGCAATAGCTGCGCTTCAATCAGACCAATGGCGTTATCGGCACCTTCTGTGCTGATACGCGCATCACGCAACAGCTCGTCAGCCTGCTCAAAACGCCCCTGATAGTGAGCTGCAATGGCGGCAGAAAGGTAGTTCACCAACGGCACCGAAGAGTCATCGGCAGCGCGTGTGAGTACCTTTTCAGCGTGACGCCAGCGGCCTTTTGCCAGTTCAAGCAATCCGGTCACGGTTCTTTTCAGCGCCTGACGATGACGAGTGCGGCGATTCCACGACTTGATGCGTTTGAACGGCCGACGCATGCCCCACAGCAGGCGCAGTACGAAATAGAACACTAGCGTGGCGACAATAATGATGACCAGACCAAACCAGAATGAGGTCTGAATCGACGTATCGCCGACGCGCACCAGCCAGTAGCCGGGCACCGAGATCATCAGCTGCCCGAACAGCGCACCGATAGCCAGTGCGATGACAACAAAGAGGATCAGTTTGCGCATGGATCACTCCCCCTGTTCAGCGTCGGCCGCAGAGCTTCGACGAGAGAGGATGTCCCGCAGTCGCTCAAGCGAACCACTGATATCAGGAATGTCAGGACGCACCTGTAGCTCAGACAGCTCTTGCAGATGTTGCAGCGCGTTCTGCACGCCGCTGTCATCGCTGCGGTAATACTTGTCTACCAGCGTGGCCGCCTGATCGAGCGCGCTCTTGAAGATTTGCGGGTCCTGACGCAGCAGGGCAAGCTGTGCCTGCTCAAGCTGGAGGCGTACATTCTCGCGCAGATAGCCTTCCTGCTGCGGTGTAATCAGCGCTTCAAGGGGCTGGTCGTGGTGACGTACCGTCACCAGATCCTTCAACTGATCGCCAAGACGACCAAGCTGTTGACGCCAGCCACCGGAGAATTCATCACTGCTTTCGGCCTCGGCCTTGAGCGCTTCGGTATCCTGGGCCAGCGGCAGCTTGTCGAACTGCTGCTGCGCAGAAGCCAGCTGCAAATAGATGCCTTCACGATCGACATTGGGCACGCTTTCCAGCTCGCCCAGTTCATTGCTGATGGCGCGGCGCACGGGAATGAACGCAGGATTGCCGGTTTCAACAAGACGTTCATCAGCGGTATGCAACAGCTGCTGGGCACCGTTGATGTCGCGCTCAAGCGCCAGCCGCTGGTTGGCAATACGCAGCAGGTACTCGACCTCGGCGTAGCTCCATTCGCGCGCGTCGGTCTGCTGATGACGATTCATCTCATCCAGTACGTGCTGAACAGCCTCTTCGTTTTCATCCAAACGCTGGCCCAGTGACTCATTGGCCCGTCGGCTGTCGCTCAATGCCTGCTGAAAGCGCTGCAGGCCTTCGCCATGCAGTGAGTTCACCTGCTGGGTAAGCTCGTCGATGCGATCATGCTGAGTATTGATACGCTGCAAGTCCCAGCCCAGCGCCACCAATATCAACAGCAGCAGCACGGTCAGCAGTACCAGCAACCATTGGGGGGTGCCTCTCTTTTTTAGCGGCTTTTGCGGGCCGCCGCCATGCTTGTCAGCGCCGCCACTCGACGTCTTGGCGGCACTGCTGCCAGCAGACGCAGAAAATGCTGTTCCCTTGAAGGAAGCAGCACTGTTCGTATTCGATGACGATGCCGGTTTATCCGCTGAGCTGTTCTCTTTAATTGAATCAGCGTCTTTCTTAAGTGAATCAGCATCTTTCGATGCCGCTGCTTCCGATGCAGCTACCGATGACGCGGACGAGATGGCAGGCTCGCTCTTCTCACCAGCAGTAGCATCACTGGCGGAAGATGGCTCCACATGATGGTGCTGATGTGCGTCCTGTGCATCAGGGGAGCTGTTATCCGCCTTCACCGATGTATCGTTTGGTGAAGAGGGAAGCTCAACCCCGGTACCCTTGTTATGCTCTTCTTTTTTACTCATAAGTCGCTTGCCTTCTCCCGAAACCAAGGTATCAGGGCGTCCAGTGCCCGCCGTGCCTATTACTGTTATTCATTACGCTGGCGCAGCACTGCGCCAGGGATATCGGGGTGGCGTCCTGAGCACGCAAAACCCGCTGAAATCCTGCTGCAATGGCCTTCCTGACCAATCTGTCGCTGGAGACCACCACAGCTTGCCCGAACGACTCGGTACTGCACCATTGCACTATATGATCAAGTTGCTCGTTGCTGGTAATCACCAGCGCCAGATAATCGCCACTGCCCAGTACCTGCTGTAGCGCTGGGGAAGGGGCATCCAGCAGCCGTCGGTAGAGCGGCAGCTCTACCAAATGCGCGCCACGCTCACGCAGCGTTGTGCTAATCAAGCGCCGCCCCCCTTCGCCCCGTGCCAGCACGATATTCCTGCCGCGCACGTCGCGGAGCGCCTCCAGCGACAGAACCCCTTCACTGGCCGCCCTTGCGGCTGGCTCAGGTGCCAGTACGCGCTCCTTAGGCTGTGTGAATGCCTGCGCCAGCGTTTCCTGGGTGCTAGCCCCGGTAGCAATCAAGGTGGCCGTTGTTCCCCACGCGGGCAGCGGCGTTAGCCAGCGACGCAAGCACTCAACGGTAAACGGACTCACGCAGAGTAACGCATCTACCGGCATCGTATATAGTGCCTGGCGCTGCGGGCGATCCATCGGCAATGGCTCCAGCCGCATGATATTCAGATCGCAGGGCAGCAGCCCATGGTGCTCCAGCGCCTGTTTCAGGAGTTGCTGGCGAGCGCCGGGGCGCGCAATCAGCACACGATGCTGCACACCAGTGAGCATTACCGCGCTCCTTTACTGACCTTCACTATAGACGCTGGCGAGAATTTCGCCCGCTCCTTGAGCCAATAATCCTTCCGCTACCTGAATACCCAGTGCCTGCGGGTTATCCGCCGGGCCTCGCGCTTCCTGACGCAGTACCTTAGAACCATCGGGGGAACCCACCAGCGCGCGCAGCCATAGCGTACGGTCGTTATCTTCCAGTACGGCATAGCCGCCAATCGGCACCTGACAACCACCTTCCAGCCGCGTATTCATGGCACGTTCCGCGCGTACACAGGCATCCGTGCGCGCATCAATCAGCGGCTTGAGCAGTGCCAGCACATGCTCATCATCCTGACGGCACTCGATACCCAGTGCCCCCTGGCCGCAGGCGGGCAGCATCAGCTCAGGCGCCACCCGCTCGGTAATGCGGTTTTCCATTTCCAAACGGGCAAGCCCGGAGGTAGCCAGTACGATGGCATCGAAGTCGCCGCTATCCAGCTTGCCGAGGCGGGTCTGAACGCTGCCACGCAGGCTGCTGATAATCAGGTCGGGGCGAAGCTCAAGCAGCTGCAATTGGCGACGCAGGCTCGATGTTCCTACATACGCGCCGTGGGGCAGCTCGGCCAGGGAGTTGAAGTGATTGGAGACAAAGGCATCGGTGGGTGAAGCTCGATCAAGAATGGCCTCAAGCCCCAGACCTTCGGGGAAGTGCATGGGCACGTCTTTCATCGAGTGCACGGCCAGATCGGCACGCCCGTCCAGCAGCGCCTCTTCCAGCTCCTTGACGAATAGCCCTTTACCGCCCACTTTTGCCAGCGGCGCATCGAGAATGCGATCGCCTCGCGTGGTCATCGACACGAGTTCTACATTGACCCCGTGCAACGCTTCCAAACGCGCCTTGACATGTTCAGCCTGCCACATCGCCAATGGGCTGCGCCGCGTTGCAATACGTAACACGTCTCGGTTTCCAGACACGGTATCTCCACCCTTGTTGGCACTCGGCCTAGCCGTGCCGAGTCCTTGTATTGAGCATAATGGCCGAGATTATAGCATTGTTGACAGCAGCTTCCGACGCATAGACTCATTGCGAAGGGTTATCGCACCAATCGGCGCAGTAACCCGACATGAATACAGCCCGACATGGCAGGGATTCACACATGGATTCACGCCCGCTTCGCGCATCCCGCCAGCGACGCGGCAATGGCACTGCGAGTCTGGTACACTCGCGACAAACCGGTGTTGCAACATATGCGTTAACACCGATCACCCGCCATCATGCCGGCACTTTCGACGCGTTTATTCAGGGGCCCAATTAACAGATGTCATCACCCGATACCTCTAATAACAGCTCTGCTACTACCACCAACCAGTCGTGGGGTGGACGCTTTAGTGAGCCTACCGATGCTTTTGTGGCGGCCTTCACCGCTTCGATTGATTTTGACAAGCGTCTCTATCAACAGGACATTCGCGGTTCTATTGCACACGCCACCATGCTCAACCGGGTAGGCGTGCTCACCGACGAAGAGAAAAGCGCCATCATCGAAGGTCTTGAGGCCATTCGTGACGATATCGGGCGCGGCAACATCGAATGGTCGGTCGCCCTTGAAGATATCCACATGAATGTTGAAGCGCGTCTGATCGAGCGCATCGGTAATGTGGGCAAGAAGCTGCATACCGGACGCTCGCGCAACGATCAGATTGCCACCGATATTCGCCTTTACGTGCGCGACGAAATCGACGTGATCAACGCTGAACTCTCGCGGCTGCGCCAGGGATTGATTGACCTCGCCTACCAGGAAGCCGACACCATCATGCCCGGCTTCACCCACCTTCAGGCGGCACAGCCGGTCACCTTCGGCCATCACCTGCTGGCGTGGCAGGAGATGGTCGCGCGCGATCAGGAGCGTCTGGCCGACTGCCGCAAGCGTGTCAATGTGCTTCCTCTTGGCGCAGCAGCACTGGCGGGCACCACTTACCCGATTGACCGCCATCTGGTGGCTGAATTGCTGGAGTTTGAGCGCCCCACGGAGAACTCGCTGGATTCGGTCAGCGATCGCGATTTCGCGATTGAATTTACCGCCTTTGCCAGCCTGCTGGGCATGCACCTTTCGCGCATGAGCGAGGAGCTGGTGCTGTGGGCAAGCTCACAGTTCAATTTTGTCGAGCTGCCCGATCGTTTCTGTACCGGCTCGTCAATTATGCCGCAGAAGAAAAACCCCGATGTCCCCGAGCTGGTGCGTGGTAAAACCGGCCGCGTCTATGGTCATCTGATGAGCCTGCTGACGCTGATGAAGTCGCAGCCGCTGGCCTATAACAAGGATAATCAGGAAGACAAGGAGCCGCTGTTCGACACCATTGATACCGTCAAGGGCTGCCTGCGTGCCTTTGCGGACATGGTGCCGGCCATTGAAGCCAAGCGCGACAACATGTACGACGCCGCGCGTCGTGGCTACTCCACCGCAACCGATCTGGCCGATTATCTGGTGTGCAAGGGCGTGGCCTTCCGCGATGCGCATGAAATCGTCGGCAAATCGGTCGCCTATGGCATCGAACAGCACCGTGATCTGTCAGAACTGCGCCTGGATGAACTTCAGCAGTTCTCCGATGTAATCGGCCAGGATGTCTTTGAGGTGTTAAGCCTTGAGGGATCAGTCGCGGCACGTAACCATATTGGCGGCACCGCACCCGATCAGGTGCGTGCAGCGGTCCAGCGCGCCCGCGACGCCTTGAAAACCATTCAGTCTGCCAATCGTCCGGAGACTTCTGCATGAGCGCCCGCAATACTCGACTCGCCGCCGCCGCATTACTCACCCTGCTGGCAGGCTGTGGCCAAACCGGCCCGCTGTATATGCCTAACGATCAAGCCGCACGCGAGCGCTACGATCCGGGTAACGCCTATGGTCTGGACGACCAGGAGACGCAGCAGGCAGCCGATGAGTCCCAGGCCCAGCAGCCTGATGAAGACGCCCCGCGCTCCGATAGCGACACGGCACCGGTGGCCTCACCTGCTAACGACAATAGCGGCACTTCAACCACTGCCCTGCCTGACGATGAGGCGCCCTCTGCCGCTGCACCGCCCATGCCGACAGAGCCTGAAGACGAACGCTCAAGCGAGGAAGATCAAGCCCCGCCGCGCTCGCTTGGTGAAGATAAGTCGCTGAGAAATCTGCCGCCAGAGCAGCGTCAGGCCCTTGACCAGTCTGCCAATGAGCAGCAGCGTGCCGCTGATGCCGAAGCCGCTGCCAATTCAAGTGCTGACACTTCCGCGACACCTGAGGCCGCTAGCGGCGCAGCAGCGGGTGGTGCGGCAGCGGGAGCCTCAAGCGCCGCAGAACCGCAGGCGCTCCCCTCGCAACCGGCTGAGGCACCTTCCACGGCACAGCCGCAGCCCGCCGATGACACTACGGCAGCACCGGAAGCGCAGCCGGCACCTGCCCAGCCAGCCGCCAACCGCGGTGCAGCACGCTGGAATAACGTGCAGTTCACGCCGTATCGTGCCAGCACCAGCGGCACTGCACCGGTGTCCTCCAGCAACGCAGCAGGAAGCAACTGATGCAGCCGTTCTTTACTCGCCGCGACGGTGTTCTACATGCCGAAGATGTGCCGCTGAATGAAGCAGCGGCGCGCTTCGGCACGCCCTGCTACGTCTATTCCAAAGCGGCCTTCAGCAACCACTTTCTGGCCTACCACGATGCGCTGGCCGACCATCCGCATCTGGTGTGCTTCGCGCTGAAAAGCAACTCCAATCTCGCGGTAATCAATCTACTGGCCCAGCTGGGCGCAGGATTCGATATCGTCTCGGGGGGAGAGCTTGAACGTGTCCTGGCAGCGGGCGGCGACCCCGCTAAAGTGGTGTTTTCTGGCGTAGCCAAAAGCGAAGCCGAGCTGATTCGTGCGTTACAGGTGGGCATCAAGTGCTTCAACGTCGAATCGCTGGCCGAACTGGCAGCGCTTGACCGCATTGCCGGCTCTCTGGGCGTGCAGGCACCGATTTCGATTCGCGTTAATCCTGATGTGGATGCAGGCACCCACCCTTATATCTCTACCGGACTGAAGGAGAACAAGTTCGGTATCGCGATTGATGAAGCGCTGGAAGCCTATTTGTGGGCCAATAACGCCGAACACCTGAACATCGTGGGCGTTGATTGTCATATCGGCTCTCAGTTGACCGATATCGCCCCCTTCCTCGATGCTCTGGATCGCGTCGTGGCCTTGATCGAGAGCCTTGATGAACATGGCATCGCCCTGCACCACCTCGATCTGGGCGGAGGCTTGGGCGTCGATTATCAGGGTGAAACACCGCCCTCGCCGCAGCACTATATTGCCGCGATTCGTCAGCATTTAGCGCAATATCCCAAAGTGGCTGCGCTCGAACTGATTCTCGAACCGGGCCGTTCGATTGCGGCGAATGCAGGGGTGCTGCTGACGCGCGTCGAATTTCTCAAGCCGACCGAAGAACGGCACTTCGCGCTGGTCGATGCCGCCATGAATGACCTGATTCGCCCCTCGCTCTACGGTGCCTGGATGCGGATCGAACGAGTCGATGAGCGCGACGATGGCGAGCCTCGTCAGCACGCTCGCTACGATATTGTCGGCCCGGTGTGTGAATCCGGCGATTTTCTCGGCAAGGATCGCGAGCTTGCGCTGGCGGCGCACGATTTGCTGGCGGTGGGTTCAGCGGGAGCCTACTCCTTCACCATGGCCTCCAACTACAACACCCGTCCGCGCCCGCCGGAAGTCATGGCCGATGGCGCTACCCTGCATCTGATTCGCGAGCGCGAACCGCTGGCTCAACTGTGGGCCGGTGAGCACGTACTCCCTTCCAGCGAGGGTTCATAATTCATGCAGCTTCGCTTCAGCAAAATGCACGGCCTCGGTAACGACTTCATGGTGATCGACCTGGTGACTCAGCGCGCGCGCCTGAGCAATGACCAGATTCGTCGGCTCGCGGATCGGCACCTGGGCGTTGGCTTCGATCAGCTGTTGCTGGTCGAGCCACCTACCCGGCCCGATATGGATTTTCGTTACCGCATTTTTAACGCTGACGGCGGCGAAGTGGAAAACTGCGGTAATGGCGCACGCTGTTTTGCGCGATTTGTGTACGACCAGCAGCTAACCCCCAAACAGGATATTCACGTCGAAACAGGTGCAGACCCCTTGACGCTGCATATTGCCAGTGATGGCAATATTACCGTCGATATGGGTGAGCCGATTCTCGACGCCTCGCGGGTGCCGTTCACCAGTACCAGCGGTGAGCGCCAGCCCGTGCACCGGCTTCATCTTGAATCGCTGCCCGAGGCGCTGGCCAACGTTGAGTTTGGCGTTGTCTCCATGGGCAACCCTCATGCCGTGCTACGGGTAGAGAACGTCGCTAGCGCACCGGTAGAGCAGTTGGGGCCTGTGCTGGAGCGGCATCCCAGCTTCCCTCAGCGGGTCAATGTCGGGTTCATGCAGATCAAAAACCGTACCCATATTTGTCTGCGCGTTTTTGAGCGCGGCGTCGGCGAAACCCAGGCGTGCGGCACCGGTGCCTGTGCTGCCGTGGTTTCAGGCATTCAGCGCGGGCTGCTGGAAGAGCGTGTTCACGTCGAGTTGCCCGGTGGCTCGCTGCGTATCGAATGGGCTGGCGAGGGGCATCATCTTTACATGACAGGCCCCGCTGTCACTGTCTTTGAGGGCAAGCTTGCACTATGAGCCGACCGGATTCCTCATCTGCACTGAACGAAGAAAATATCGCCGCATGGCTAGTGGCGAACCCCGAGTTTTTTGTCGGGCGCGATGATCTTCTGGAAAGGCTCAAGGTGCCACATCCTGACGCCAGTCGCGGAGCGGTATCGCTGTTGGAGCGGCAGCTCGCCGTGGCACGTCAGCGCTGCACCAGCGTTGAAGAGAGACTGCATGGGCTATTGGGCGCGGCGCGTGATACCGAAGCTCAATACCGCCAGCTTCGTCAGCTCATATTAGCGTTGCTGGAGGGCGAAAGCAGCGAGGATGCCTTGCTGCAAACGCTCGCGGACCAATTGGCAGAACGTTTTGATATCGCGGGCCTGGCGCTATGGCGCAGCTTCGATGCCGACGATCGGCCGCAGCCGCCGCAATACCGGCTTGATGAACCGCGCACTAATCTGCTATCACGCTTGCTGGAAGGGCGCCACTGCCGCTGCAAGCCGCTTGGTCAGGCGCACTGGGCCAGCCTCTTGCCGACGCTTGAAGCGCCGTCACAGCATCAAGGCTCTGCGGCCATCACGCGGCTTGCCATCGGCCAGCACAGCGGCTATCTGATCCTGGCCTCCGCGCAGCCCGAGCGTTTTAGCGCTACGCAAGATACGCTCTTTGTCGACTATCTGGGCGAAGTGGTGGGGCGTTTGCTCCATGCAATCAAGCGCACGAATGGCCGCACTTCCCCGCCGATAACAGCCTTCGACGCCACTTTTGAGTAATAGCCGTTTTGCACGCCAACCAGCACCATGTTGGTTAGCGCTGCCAGCAGCGCCAGTACCTTTTGGAGAATGAGATGCCCCAATCCTTAGCACTCCATCAACAACGTGCCGATATCGACCGCTTCATCACACGTCTGGCCCAGCGCCACAGTGCGGCGACAGTAGACGCTTATCGCCGTGATCTGGCGACCTTCATCGAGTTTATCGAACAGCAGAATCACCTCGATATGCACGGCTGGGAGTGGTTCTCCATTGCTATCGTGCGCCGCTATCTCGGCAGTGAACGCGCACGCGGCCTGGCCGACCGCACGATCGCTCGACGCCAGGCGGCGCTGCGACGCTTTGGCGACTGGCTGCTCGAACAGGGGCACATTCCTCGTAACCCCGCCAAGCTGCTCGACACTCCGACACCTAACCGCCATCTGCCACGCCCGATTGATGTCGATATGGTGGCGCGCTTTCTCGATCAGGGCCACGACGGCTCGCCTCTCGGCATTCGCGATCAAGCGATGCTCGAACTCCTGTATTCGTCGGGTCTGCGCTTGAGTGAGCTGACCGGCCTTGACCTGCGTGATTACGACGGACAGCGGGTGCGGGTGATCGGTAAAGGCAACAAGCCGCGCCAGCTTCCGGTCGGCAGACGTGCTCAGGCGGCACTCACCGAATGGCTCAAGACACGTCCTGAGCTGGCCGCCCCTACCGATAGCGCCATGTTTGTCGGTTTGCGCGGCGGCCGACTGGGGCCGCGGGCGGTCGAGCTGCGCCTTGCCAGGAGTGCCACCGAGCGCGGGCTTCCCGAGCATCTGCATCCCCACCGAATGCGCCACTCCTTCGCCAGTCATTTGCTTGAATCGAGCCATGATCTGCGCGCCGTGCAGGAGCTACTTGGCCATGCGCATCTGAGCACCACCCAAATCTATACGCGCCTCGACTGGCAGCATTTGGCTGAAACCTATGACAACGCCCACCCTCGCGCCCATCGGCGCAACCGCGAGTAGCCGCGCATGGCACCGGCCAACAGCTCCGCTCAGCCAATCACGCTAAGCCCTCGCCTGGCGAAGCTGCTGCCGTGGCTGATCGCTTCCGCCTTCTTTATGCAGGGGCTGGATGCGACCATTGTCAATGTGGCGCTGCCGCAAATGGCGCTTGATCTGAATCAGCATCCACTGCGCATGCAGGCTGTGGTGATTGCTTATCTGCTCACGGTGGCGGCGCTGATTCCTGTTTCCGGATGGCTATCGGACCGCTTTGGTGCACGGCGCATCTTCACGCTGGCAATTGGGCTGTTCACGCTGGGGTCGCTGCTCTGCGCGATGTCCCCCACCCTCACCCTGCTGGTTATCTCACGCATTATGCAAGGCGTAGGCGGGGCGTTGATGGTGCCGGTGGGCCGCTTGATCATACTGCGCGCCTATCCGCGCACTCAGTTGGTCAAAGTGATGAGCTTTGTCACCATGCCTGCTCTGGTGGGGCCGTTGATTGGCCCAACTGTGGGCGGGTGGCTGGTCGAGGTGCTCTCCTGGCACTGGATATTTTTGATCAACCTGCCGGTAGGTATCGTGGGGGCCATAGCCGCATGGCGCCTGGTGCCGAGCTTCCAGCGCGAACATCCAAAGCGTTTTGATACGCTCGGCTTTCTGCTGTTTTCGTTCTCCATGCTGGCTATTGCGCTCAGTCTGGAGGGGCTGTCCGATCTGCGTCTGGGCATCACCACGGTATTACTGATACTGGTAGTGGGCGTCGCCAGCCTGACCACCTACTGGGTTCGTGCGATGAAGGTGGATGCGCCGCTGTTTTCACCGTCACTCTTTGCCATCCGCACCTTCACCGTGGGGATTCTCGGCAATATTTTCGCCAGACTGGGCAATGGCGCGCTGCCTTTTCTGGTGCCGCTGGTGCTTCAGGTGGGGCTATCGCTCTCCCCTGCGACGGCGGGCATGCTGATGATCGGCATTACGCTGGGCGCCATTGCCGCCAAACCGCTGGCCCAGTCCATTCTGGTGCGACTGGGTTACAAGCGCACGCTGGTCATCAATACGCTTCTGCTGGGTCTACTGATTATGAGCCTGGCACTGCTCAGCACCACGACACCGCACTGGCTGATTATGGTGCACCTGTTTGTGCTCGGCGTGGTCAATTCGCTGCAATTTACCGCGATGAATACCTTGACCCTGATTGATCTGCAAGGCGATAACGCGGCCAGCGGCAATAGCCTACTGGCCGTAGTGATGCAGATGTCGATCGGTATGGGTGTAAGCAGCTCTGCCGCGCTGCTGAATGTGTTCACCCATCACGATGCGCAGCAAACATTGAGCGCCTTTGCCGCCACCTTTGTCTGTGTGGGCGGTATCGCCATGCTGGCAGCGCTGATTTTCCTGCAACTACGCCCCGGCGATGGACGCGTAAAAGAGCGCAAAAAGCGCCACGCCTAATCGCATGCCCTGGCGCCTGCCTTGAATAGCCGTGAAGCAGCCTGTGCTGAACGCCCGCTGCTTCACTAGCGACTTAATACCGCCACCTTCGTCACGGCGAAGCCTTTACCTTCCCTCTATGGAGCGCTCATGCGACTCGACGCCATTACCTTCGATATCGACGACACCCTGTGGGATAACGTACCGGTTATGCAGCATCTTGAGAGCGAGATGGTGCGATGGCTGGAACGTGAAATCGGTCAGCCACTCCAGATAGAGAAAGCGGAAATGCAACAGCGGCGGATGCAGCTAGGAGCAGAGCTGATGAGCACCCCGCGTCGTGGTGACGTCACTTATGTGCGTGAACAGGTTACCTGGCAGGTACTGAAAGAGCATGGCCTGAGCGAATCGGCAGCTGACCAGCTTGCCAGGCGCGCCACAGAGAAGATGCTGGAGCTGCGCCATCTGGTCACCCCTTATCCTGAAGTGGACGCGCTGCTGGCGGAGCTGGCCCCGCACTATCGGCTCGCGGTCATCACCAACGGTAATGTTGATGTCAATCAGCTACCCCTCGCCAGACATTTCGATGTGATATTCAAGGCCGGCGAACTGGGTATGCCCAAGCCCGATCACGGCATTTTTCTGCATACCTTGCAGGCGCTTGGCGATATCGCTCCCGAGCACGCCATGCACGTAGGCGATTCATGGACCAGCGATGTGGAACCTGCCGCTGCACTCGGCATGCAAGCGGTCTGGATTGATCTCTTCAACGAGCCGCGCCCTCTGACCGAGCGCATTCACCGTATCGAACATGTGCGAGATCTTCCTCAGGTATTGCACTCGCTGGGCTGTGCATAAAACGGGTGAAAGCGGCATTGTGGGCAACTTTCCTGCCCTGAACGCCTATCCCGCCGAGCGGTTACGTCAACGTCTCGGCGATAACGACATAAAGGCGTGGAAAGAAGTATTAGGGGCAGGTCAGGGAGTGGGCAGAATTCATCTGTGCCAGCCGCCTGTAACGTAGCACTCGTCAGTTTCCTCAGAGACCAGCTACCAGCCACTGCCTCCCTCAACAGCAAGGCAGGCACCGTATAGCGCCTGCCCTCTTCACCCCGCCCGCACCAATGGGTTAGCCGTTACGCTGCGTCGGTCGGAAAGTACCGTTGCGTAGCGAGGCTTCGATCTCCTCAAGGGTTCTCCCTTTGGTTTCCGGCACACACAGCAGCACGAACACAAAGGCAAACAGCGAGATAACCGCATAGCCCCAGAAGGTAGCGGCTGCGCCAAAGGCGCTGATCAAACTCAGCGTTGAGAGCGTGACCAGCAGATCAGCACTCCACAGCGATACCGATGCCAGCCCCGTGCCCTTGCCGCGAATAAAGAGCGGGATCACCTCGGAATTGATCAACCAGATAATCACCGACAAACTGCCGCCATTAAAGGCGATATACGCGAGCATCGCGGCTACTGCTATCCACTTCTCGGCACCCACCGGGTTGCCGCCCACAAAACAAGCCCCCAGCACGACCAGTGCCACAATCGAGACCGGAATAAACAGCACCATCAGCTTGCGCCGCCCGATCTTGTCAACCAGCCAGGAGCCCAGCAGCGTTACAGCCGTGAGCACTACGCCGACCCCGATGGTGGCGAGCAGCGACGCATTGGTCGTGAAGCCCGCATCGCGCAGGATGGTGGGTGCGTAGTAGATCACCGCATTGATGCCAGTGAGCTGACACAGGATGGCGATACCAATCGCGGCTATCAGCGCGGGCCTCACCCAAGGAGTGCATAGATCGCTCCAGCTGCCCTGCTCGTTGTGATTCACCTGACTGATGGTGTCCAACTCACGCCGCGCAACGTCTTCACTGCCGCGCACGCGCTGCAAAATCTTGAAGGCGGCCTGCTTGTTTCCCCCTGATACCAGCCAGCGCGGGCTTTCCGGCAAGCGCAACATTCCGATAAAGAGCGCCAGACCAGGAATGATGGCCAGCAGGAACATGATGCGCCAATGCCCCGCAATCAGGTAGCCGATCACATAGGAGAGCAGCTGCCCTACCGCAATCATCACCTGAAACAGCACCACTGAACTGCCACGAATGGCCGCAGGTGACAGCTCAGCAATATAGACCGGCATGATTTGGGTAATTGCCCCTACCGCCAGCCCCAGAAAGAAGCGCGCCAGAATCATCGACAGCGTAGTGGTCACGATACTGGTGAGGATACCACCAGCGCAGAACAGCAACGCCACCAGCAAAATGGTGCGCTTGCGCCCGATACGGTCGGAGATCGGGCCGCTGATAAAAGCTCCCGCAATGCCGCCGACCAGAATGGCGCTGGTCACCGCCTCCTTGCCGAAGTCGGTCAGTTGGAAATCGTCGCTGATCGACAGCAGCGCGGAAGAGATAATCCCCGTATCGTAGCCATATAGCATACCGCCCAGCGCGGCAATCACGATAATGGCGAGGATAATGCGTTTAGCGGATTGCTCGCCTTCCGCGTGCTCTCTATTCATTACGATGTACCCAAATGCAAGAAGATCACCACACAACCAATAACAACCACGGCACTGCTACTAGCCGCCCGCAATCGGAATATTGATGCCAGTGATATAACTGGCGTCGTCGCTCATCAGATAGGCCACCGAACCGGCAATCTCTTCCAGCGCACCGTAGCGGCGCATCGGCGTACTATTAATCATCTGCTCGGCCACTTCAGCGGGGTCGGTCGAGTAGTACTGCGAATGCGCCTTGGCCTGAAGCTCCACCTGCCGCTCCCACATAAAGCCAGGCCCCATGAATCCTGGGCTGATCGCATTCACGCGGATGTTATAGGGCGCCAGATCCTTCGCCGCCGTTTCACTCAGCCCCACCATCGCAAACTTCGATGCGGAGTAAGCGGCCATGTTAGGAGTACCCTGTACGCCTGCCATGCTGGCGGTATTCACAATGCGTCCAAACTGCCTCTCCACCATATGCTGGCTGACCACGCGCAATACATTAAAGGCGCCCACCACGTTGATATTGATCACCTGAGCGAAGTCATCGGCGGGGTACTTATGCAGCGGCTGAAAGGCGCCCTGATAGCCCGCATTATTAAACAGCAGCTCAATGCTGCCGAAACGCTCGATAATCGTATCGACCGCCTGCTCCAGCGCCTTCACATCAGTGATGTCCGCACAGAAACCGGCAACGTTGGCCCCTTGCTCGCTCAGCCAGGCAACGGCGCTGTCGAGCTTGTGCTGATCAATATCCAGCAGCGCAATCGTGGCGCCTTCCTGCGCCAGGCGAGCCGCAATCACCCGTCCAATATCACCGCCGCCACCGGTAACCAGCACCGTACTATCGCGAAATCGTTGTGACATGCTCATGTCCTGTTTCCCTTTCAATGAAAATGAATAACCAGCGCTAGAACAGGGTGTAGCCACCGTCGGCAGTCACAATCTCACCTGTCATGAAGGAAGAAGCCTCACTCGCCAGCAGCACCGCCAGCGGCCCCAGCTCAGAGGGCAGCCCCGCTCGCCGTTGGGGGGCATCATCGACCCAGTAGCGCTTGAAGCGCGGATCATCCACCGGCGCCATATCGGTATTGATGTAACCGGGCGCAATGGCATTCACGCGGATATGGTGCGGTGCCCACTCTGCCGCCAGTGAGCGCGTCAGGTGATGCACGGCGGCTTTCGAGGCGTTGTAGGCAGGCTGCATTTGCGGACGATTGACGATATCCCCCGACATCGAACCAATATTGATAATGGTGCCGCCGCCCTGGGCGATCATGCGCTTGCCTACCGCTTGCGAGCAGAACCACACCCCGTTGAGATTGACGTTGATCACCTCGGTGAACCGTTCGGGCGCAATGTCGACAGCGGCTTCGTGGTAGCAAATGCCTGCGTTGTTCACCAACACGTCGATATCGCCCTCGATACGCGCGATGGCCTGCTGCACACTCTCGTTATCAGCGACATCCACCTTGAGTGCGCTGGCGCTGTGCCCTGCTTCCTTGAACGCTTCAGCGGCCTGCTCAGCCTTGTCCAGATTGCGCGCGGCAATAATCAGCGACGCTCCTGCTTCTGCCAGCGCCCAGGCAATGGCGTTACCAATGCCGCGATAACCGCCGGTTACCAGCGCAGTTTTACCCGCAAGGTTGAAAGTATCGAGCACCCCACGATTGGCCATCAGTGGCTCCTATTCGACGATTCAATAAATTGCATAGCTATGCACACACATTCAAAATAGGAGTTTTCTTCGGCCTGCATCAATAGGCTGATAGTCGAACGAAGCACAGAGCAACCCCGTGAAAAATATCCATCGTTTGCCCACATCGACCGACGTTGCACGCCTCGCTGGAGTTTCCCAGTCGGCGGTTTCACGCACTTTTTCACGCCGCGGCAGTGTTTCCGAACAGACCCGCGCCAAGGTAGTGGCCGCCGCGGATCAGCTTGGCTACCGCCCCAATGCCTTGCCCGCCATCATGCAGGGGCAGCGCTCGCAGATGATTGCGCTGGTTACCGGCAGAATGCAGAACCCGTTTTATGCACGCGTGCTGCAAGCGTTGACCAATGCGTTACAGCAGCAAGGCCAGCAAGTGCTGGTGTCATGCGTCGATAGCGATCATGCCCTTGATGACGCCATCAACCAATCGATGCGTTACCGCGTCGATGCCATCGTGAGTGCGCTGGCGGTCATCACGCCAGCCACAGCAGCGAGTTTGTCGCGTACCGGAATTCCCGTAGTGGCGTTCAACAATGTGCAGAATGCCCCTGGGGTCAGTTCGGTCAATTCGGATAATGAAACAGCAGGAAGGCAAGCGGCGGCCCACTTGATGACGCGAGGGTGCCAACATTTTGGCTTTATTCACGGCCCGCAAGATAGCCCCGCAGCACGGCAACGCTGGCAAGGATTTTCAGTCTATCTTGCGGAACACGGAGTAAACGATATCGCCAGCGCATGCGGTGATTTCAGCTATCAGAGCGGGGCCGCCGCGGCGCTTCAACTATGGCGAGAAGGTAGTGGCCCTCAGGGGCTTTTTTGCGCCAACGACCTGATGGCCCTGGGGGCCATGGATACGCTGCGCCAGACGCTAGGAGTCAAAATACCCGATGATGTAGCCGTGATTGGCTATGACAACACCGATGCCAGCGCCTGGGACGCTTATCAGCTAAGCTCGTTCGATCAGGATATCGAGACGATGGCGAAGGAGACTTTAGCCATCCTTGAGCACTATCGCTCAAGCAAGCAAAGCATTGTACGCACAGTACCGGCGCTGCTGCTGGCAAGAGCGAGCAGCGCTTAGCGCCTGTTCAACGTCTGCTGCGCGTCGGTTCTACTGAGTTACAAACAGGCTCTTAGGCATATAGGCTCTGGCGGCTACCCTTCCCGCCAGAATCACATCTGATTGCGCCTTTACTGCCCCAACAGCAGCTCATTGAGGCGCTGTTCAAGCTCGGTTACTCCCTGGCGCTGCAACGATGAGAAAAGCTGTACCTGAACATCACCGGAGAAGCCCGCCAGCTCACGCTTGACCTTTTGCAGCGTATTCATGGCGGCGCCGCGCTTCAATTTATCGGCCTTGGTCAGCAATAGCTGCAATGGCAGCTCTGACTCATCGGCCCACCCGATCATGGTGCGGTCAAATTCGGTAAGCGGATGGCGAACGTCCATCAGCAGCACCAAACCGCGCAGGGCGCTGCGGTTTTGCAAATAGTCCGACAGGTGGCGCTGCCACTCCAGCTTGACCTTTTCAGGCACCTTGGCAAAGCCATAGCCGGGCAGATCGACCAGACGATAGGTGTCATCCAGCGAGAAGAAGTTGATCAGTTGAGTGCGCCCTGGCGTTTTGGAAGTACGTGCCAGCGACTTCTGATTGGTCAGGGTATTGATGGCGCTCGACTTGCCCGCGTTGGAGCGTCCTGCAAACGCCACCTCGGCACCGCTGTCTTCAGGACAGGCAGCCAGGGTAGGCGCACTGGTCAAAAACTGCGCCTTGCGATAGTTGAGCGTTTGCGGTGACGTCATGATCGGGAACTCTTGCGGAAATATCGGAGGAAATGGTCGCTTGCCGCCTGCTTCCAGACAGCAACTGCATTGAAGGCCAGGCCGTTGCAGACAAATGTTTGCTGTATGCCTACACTTGAGCAATCAGGCCACTAGTGTAAAGAATAGCGACGAAGCAGTACACGTTAAGCGCTGACGCCAGCCCTCTAGCCAGCCCAGAGCCGAAGGTGTTCCGCTCGGGATAATCCGCTGACGATCTCATGCGGGCTGCTTCTCAAGTGACTCATGACACACAGGCAAGGCGCTCATGGCGGGCTGACGCCGAAAAAAATAAATGTCAGACTAACGAATATCCGCTGTGGCGCGAGCGATGCCTGCACATGGTTCGGAACATTAATCGTCTTTTAAGTTCCAATACCTCAACTGTGGCCGTCCGCCATCCCTATTGATTCAGGAGAATAATCACGATGTTGAAACGATTGGCCCTGCTCGCGATTGCCAGCGTTGCTGCGATTGCGTGCCTTTCAAGCGCTCAGGCAGATGACAGCTATCAAACCTTGAGTGAACCGGTAAGCCACGATACCGGCGGCAAGATTCTGGTGCAGGAAGTCTTCTGGTACGGCTGCCCCCACTGCTACGACCTCGAATCGAGCTTCAAGACATGGCGTGACAAGGCACCCAATGATGTCGATGTCGAGCTGCTGCCCGCCACCATGGGCAAGACCTGGACCGACCATGCGCGCGCCTTCTATGCCGCACAGGATCTCGGCATCCTCGACAAGACACATGAAGACTTCTTCAATGCGATTCACCAGCAGCATCGTCGCCTGACCGATCCTGACGATATCGCTGACTTCTATTCAAACTATGGCGTCAGCAAGGAAAAAGTGCTCGACACACTCAACTCCTTCGGTCTGAAAAGTCAGGTCAATCGCGCTCATTCCGAACTGCTGGCTTACAAGATCATGGGAACACCAGCGATCGTCGTAGACGGTAAATATGTGGTAACACCGCAAACCGCCGGCGGCCTCGACAATATGCTGAACGTGACCGATCAGCTGATCGAGAAAGCACGCGCCGAAAAATCAGCGCAGTAATCGCCCTCCGCGTCCAGCGCTACCCAGGCGTTGGACGCTCTCTTGATGAGTGTTCAATGGAGCATGCCGCAATTGGACAGCGATACCTCCCCAGAAACCAGCGCACCCAAACACGAGACGGTGCCGCAGGACATCAGGCTGATGACCTTCAACCTCCAGGTTGGCATCAGTACGCAGGCGTTTTATCAGTACCTGACCCATAGCTGGCAGCATCTTCTTCCCAACGCCAAGCGCAACCGGCGTCTTACCCTGATTGCCGAGCTGTTAAAGGGCTACGACATCATTGGGTTGCAAGAAGTCGATGGCGGCAGCTTTCGCTCGGGCAATATCAATCAGATTGATTATCTTGCCGATAAAGCGAACATCCCTTACTGCTTCCAGCAGCTAAACCGTAATCTTGGGCGCTTTGCCCAGCACAGCAATGGGCTGTTAAGCCGTTTCCCTGCCGCTGAAATCATTAATCACAAGCTGCCTGGCCCTCCCGGACGTGGCGCCATGCATGCGCGTTTTGGCAATGGCGACGATGCACTGCATATTTTTGTCGCTCACCTTGCCCTCGGCGCGAAAACGCAATACAAGCAGCTCGACTACCTGAGCAAGCTCATTGCACCGCTCAACAATGTAGTGTTTATGGGCGATCTGAATGCCACCAGTCACCAGCTGGGAAGTCACCCCCACTTTTTCGACGCGGTGGATCTAACACCCATCGAAGCGTTGGACAGCTACCCCGCCTGGCAGCCCAAACGCGCCCTCGACCATATTCTGATCTCCAAGAGCCTGCATGTGCAGGAGTACCATGTACTCGATCAGCTCTTCTCCGACCACCTGCCCGTTGCTGCACGTATTCGACTGCCGCTTGAGTGCATCAAAAGTATCGAGCAGACCGAAAGCGGCAAACGACCACAGAAGAAGGTGTTAGTGTAGGCAGACACTACCCAGCACCTACCTCTCAGGAAAAGCGCTACCGGCTGCCTCCCATGCTTAGCCGCCCTTCTTAGACATAAGTCTATACCCTCCTTCCTGCGCTCAGTCATTCTGATATAAGGGGCCGCTTAATCCACTAAAAAGCGAATTGCACATATGCCTCTTATCATCACTGCGCTGGGAATCCTGGTGCTTCTGGTGCTTATCATGAAACTGCGGGTACAGACACTGATCGCGCTGGCGATTGTGTCATGTCTGCTGGCCTTTGCGCTGGGGATGCCGCTGGACGCCATAGTACCTGCCATTGAGAAGGGGTTTGGTGCCACTCTTGGCGGTGTGGGCCTGATCTTTGTATTCGGTGCCATTCTTGGCAAATTGCTGGCCGATGCCGGCGGTGCCCAGCAGATCTCGGCCACGCTTATCGAGCGTTTCGGTGAAAGCAGGGTTCAGCTATCGGTGATGATAACGGCCTTCGTGCTCGGCATTGCCCTGTTTTTTGAAGTGGGACTAGTGCTGCTGATTCCTATCGTTTATCAGATTCACCGCCAGACGCAAAAGCCGCTGCTCTATCTTGCCCTGCCGATGATTACCGCGCTGTCGGTAACACACGCCTTTCTTCCGCCCCATCCTGGCCCCACTGTCATCGCTTCTGAATATCAGGCCAGCATCGGCATGGTGCTGATTTACGGCGTGATTGTTGCCATTCCTACCCTGCTGCTGGCCGGCCCTTTGTTTGTATGGCTGATAAAGCGCACCGCACCACAGCTGCTGGTGATCAAATCGGTGGGCGATGTTACTTCGCTGGGAGAAGTGAAGGAGCTGGATCGCGCTCAACTGCCTGGCTTTGGAATCAGTGCCATTACCGCCGCGCTGCCGGTGCTATTGATGCTGATGGCAACGATCATCAAGTTCATGCAGGAAGCATGGAACATTGAGAACAACCTGTTGTTCAACGCAATCGAGATGATCGGCAAGCCCACCATGGTGATGCTGATATCGGTGCTGTTTGCCATATTCAGCATGGGGGTGATGCGTCAGCGTTCGATGAAAGAGCTGACCGCTTCGATGGAAACAGCGGTGCGCTCCATTGCCATGCTGGTCATGATTCTCGGCATTAGCGGCTCCTTCAAGGAAGTGCTGCTGCAAGGCGGCGTGGGCGACTACGTGAAGGCCCTGTTTGAGCACAGCGCGATTTCTCCTCTGCTGCTGGCCTGGCTTATCTCTGCCATGATTCGTACTGCTCAAGGCTCGGCAACGGTCGCAGCGCTCAGTACCTCCGCGATGGTGCTGCCGTTGATGGAATCAAGCCAGGTTGATCCCGCCCTGATGGTGCTGGCAACTGGTGCGGGCAGCGTCTTCCTTTCCCATGTCAATGACACCGGTTTCTGGCTGATTAAAGAGTCATTTGGCCTTTCGATCAAACAGACCTTTGCGACCTGGTCAGTGCTGGAAACGCTGATCTCCGTGTTTGGCCTGGTATTCGTCCTGCTACTAAGCCTCGTGGTGTAGCGAACGTCCTTTTTATTCCGAATAAACAAGAGCATTGCCATGAGTACTCCGCTAACTCCACGTCGCAGCGATCAAAAGCGTTATCTGAATCTGGACGACTACAGCGCGGCTGCACAGCGCCTGTTGCCACGGGCGCTGTTCGCCTACGTTTCAGGCTCGGCAGGCGACGGTGAAACACTGGCTGCGAACCGCGATGCCTTCAAGCAGTGGGCGCTAATACCGCAGCAGCTGCGCGGCGTCGCTTCACGAAGTGCCGCCATCGAGCTACTCGGCCAGCGTTTTGCCATGCCGATTGGCGTGTCGGCATTCGGCGCGGCGGCGGTTTTGGGCTATAACGCTGATATCGCGATGGCGGCAGCGGCATATAACGCAAATGTGCCTTATCAGCTGAGTGCCAACTCCATTACGCCCATGGAAGAGGTAATCAAGGTGAATCCCGAGGCGTGGTTCGCCGCCTATCTGCCAGACGATGCAGCGCTGATCAGAGGCGTTGTCGAGCGCGTTAGCAACGCAGGCTTCAAGACTCTGGTAATTACGGTCGATGTGCCGGTGGCTGCCCGACGCGAGCCGGAAACGCGGGCTGGCTACGCCATGCCGTTCAAGGCATCGGCGCGCTTGGGGTTTGATATGCTCCGCCATCCGCGCTGGGTGCTGAGCCGCTTCACTCGTACCCTGCTGCGGCGCGGGATTCCGCACATTGAAAACGTTACCCCCCAGCGTGGCCCCAGTATCTTTGCTTCCAACACAGGGTCGATCGGTGGAGCGGCCAACTTCAACTGGGACAATATTCGTGCTATTCGCGCACAGTGGCCCGGCAAGCTGCTGCTGAAGGGTATTCTTTCCGAACGCGATGCGCTAACAGCACAGGAGATTGGCGTCGATGGCGTGATTGTCTCGAATCATGGCGCCCGTTTAAGCGATTCATCCATCACACCGCTGGAAGCCCTGCCAAACATCCGCGCAGCCTGCCCTGAGCTGACGGTTCTGCTCGATGGCGGCGTGCGGCGTGCCGGGGATGCGTTAAAGGCGATCGCGCTGGGGGCAGATGGCGTGATGATTGGCCGTCCACTGTTTTACGCCACCATCCTTGGTGGCCGGCGCGGCCTCGTTCATGCGCTGCATTTGCTGAGCGCAGAACTGGATCGGGAGATGGGCTTTCATGGCTTGCTAAACGTTAACGAAGTACGTGAGGAAGATCGGCTCTATCGGCGCGGGACGCTTGCCTAACGTGCTGCACCGGGAAGTATGGAAGCAGATATCGAGATAACCTCAAGGCATCTGCTTTCATCGTCTCTTGGCTGCTTCGAGCCTTGTCACAGAGGCAAATCCGGCACTTTCTCCAGCATCCTAATCATCCCCAACCAAACGCGCCGCTGGTCACTGCCAGCGGCGCTCTTCATGCTAGCTCAGAAACTTGTACAGCATGCCGGAGACGGCAATAAGGCCCACGGCGATTACCAGCAGGTTGGAGGGGGCACGCTTGTATTTGGCCAGGGCGGGCACCGAGTAGATCGCCGCCATCGGCACCAGAAACAGCAGTACGGCAATCACAGGGCCGCCGAGGTTTTCGATCAGATCGAGGATGCTGGGATCAAGCGTAGCGGTCATCCAGCACGCGATGAAGATCATGATGGAGACCAGCAGATCAACGCCACGCCCACGATTGCCAATCAATCCACGGGCGCCCTCTTCCGCACCGATGTAGTGCCCCAGAAAGGACTTGCTGATCGCTACCAGTGCGATGATGGGCGCAGCATAGGCGATCACAGGTCTGCCCAGGTAATTGGCCAGATAGGAAAGAATGGTGACATTCTGATCGCGTGCTTCGGCAAGGTTGGCAGGTGATAACGTCATCACGCAGCTGAATACGAAGAACATCACCGTCACGACCATCAGCAGGTGGGCTACCGCGAGCATACGCGATCCTTTTTGCTCGGCGCGTTCACCATAGCGCCGATACTGAGCCACGGAAAAGGCAGAAATCATCGGGGAGTGGTTGAAGGAAAAGACCATGACCGGAATCGCCAGCCACAGGGTATAGGTCATGTGATGCCAGTTAATCGGCTCAGCGGCCGTTGTCAGGAACTCCCCTTTCCATTGGGGAATCAGAAAAAGCCCCAGTGCAACAAGCGCAATAATGAAAGGATAGACCAGCAGGCTCATGGTTTTCAGAATGCGCTGTTGGCCGCCCCGCGCAATCAAGACCAACGCCCCCATCAACAGTAACGATAGCCAGCCGCGGGGAATCGGTGACCAGCCGAACTGGTGAATCAGCAGGCTCTGCACGGTATTGGTTAGCGCGACGCTATACACCAGCAGCAATGGAAATACCGCGAAGAAATAAAATATCGTAAGCAGCGAGCCAGTTGTCTGTCCAAAATGGCGCTTGAAGGTCATCGTCATATCACGGTCGCCCTGCTCCGCGCCGCTCAAGACAAAGCGCATCAAACCGCGATGCGAGAAGTAAGTGGCCGGAAATGCCAGCAGCGCAATCATCACCAGCGGCCATACGCCGCCAATACCTGCATTGATCGGCAAAAACAGCGTTCCCGCTCCAATGGCAGTGCCATATAACCCCAATATCCAACGCAGATCGGAACGATCCACCTTTTTTGCGTTCACTTGCGAAACGTCACCTGAACGGGAAGCAATGGAAGAAGTGGTCATGGCAAAGTCTTGGTTGATTTTAACGTTATTAAGTGGCGCGCTTCCTTTCTCAAAAAGCGCATAAGAGGCGCATTAACCTACCATATATTGGAAGGATTAGGTGGATTACGCTCACCCAATTGCGTTTTACGGATAGAAAAAAGCCGAGGCGGAGTTATCTCCGCCTCGGCTTTCATACGCCCCTCGATAAGCGAGGGTGCCGGTTACAACCCTACCGGCAACGCACTGTTGACCATAGTGATAATGGGCTCTGGGAAAATACCAATCCACAGAGTCAGTGCTGCCGCGATCACGACCACCAGCGCACCCAGCGCCTGTCCACGGCCATTCGCCGCAGTGACGGTAGCATCGTCGGTTGGCAGGAACAGCTCTACTATCGTGCGCAGGTAGTAATAGAGACCAATGGCACTGCCCACGATCACACTCGCGGCCAACCACCACAGCTCACCATTGACCGTCAGCGCCAGCACATAGAACTTGCCAATAAAGCCGGCCGTCAGAGGAATACCCGCCAGTGACAGCAGCATGAAGGCCATGCACACGGCCAGCACCGGACGACGCTGGGCAAGCCCGCGCAGTTCGGAGGTATCACGATTGGCGCTGTCAGCATGAGTCGCCAGCGCCACCACACCAAAGGTGCCCAGCGATGTCAGTACATAACCGACCAGGTAGACGCCTGTAGCTTCGAGCACCAGCTGTCCACTTTCGCTCAGCTCACCCGCACCATCGGAAACACCGCTGCGCAATACGACAACCGCCGTCAGCAGATACCCAAGATGGGCAATCGACGAGTAACCCAGCAGGCGCTTGATATTGTGGCTACGCAGCGCCAGCAGGTTACCTGTCAGCATCGACAGCACTGCCAGCACAGCAATTACCGTGTGCAGTTTCACCGAGAAGGTTGGCGCAAGAATGAAGAAACGAACCAGCACGGCAAATACCGCCACCTTGCTGACGGTCGCCAGGAAAGCAGATACCGGAGCCGGAGCCCCTTCATACACATCAGAAGTCCACATATGGAACGGCGCGACGGATAGCTTGAAGGCCAGCCCGATCACCATCATGCCAACACCGATGATGGTCCAGGTATCGAGATAATCAACCGACACCAGCTTGAGGCCAAGTTCTGCAAAGCCAAGCTCACCGTATGCCGCAAACAGCAGTGCCATGCCGAACAGCAGGAAGGAAGAGGCAACAGCTGACAGCACCAGGTACTTGATGCCCGCTTCCAGCGACTGCTGGCGCTTGAAGATATAGGCCGCCATTCCGTAAAGCGGTACCGACATCAGCTCAAGGCCGATGAACAGTGAGGCCATATGTACCGCAGAGACCAGCACCATGGCCCCCAGAGTGGAGCACAGCAGCAGCAGATAAAACTCTTCGCGGTGCACCTTCAGGCGATCGAAATAGGCATACGCGAATACGATACATGCCAGCGCCGCCACCAGAATCAGCCCGATATAAAAGAGCGAGTAGCTATCTACCGCTACCATCGGGCTTACCAGCGTCGGAAGTTGGCTCCCGTGATCGCTGCACTGCACCCAGAAAACGGAGAGCAATGCGAGGATCAGGCCACAGCCACTCAAGGTCG
Organism: Carnimonas nigrificans ATCC BAA-78; assembly: GCF_000526695.1. Lineage (GTDB taxonomy): Bacteria > Pseudomonadota > Gammaproteobacteria > Pseudomonadales > Halomonadaceae > Carnimonas > Carnimonas nigrificans. The sequence continues at coordinate 57,896 of NZ_JAGO01000015.1, read as the reverse complement.
CATTAAGGAAGTGATTCCTTCTGCAGGCCACCGAGAGCATGACCACGACGACCGTGATGCCGACGATAATCAGCGGCAGGAGCGCGAATAAATGTGTCAATGTCAAATTCATGGCGGCTCAGTCTATTGAAGCAAGGAAGGATTCAGAAACCACTGTGTAACTTCGGTCATTGATTGCAGCGAAAGATTCAATACCAGTTGCGGGAAGAAGCCTGTAATCAGCAGAGCCACGACCAGCAGAGCAAGCATCGACGTTTCACGAACACCAAGACCCGGCAGTGCAGTTTTTGATTTCGGAGCGCCGTAATAGACCCGCAGCATCAATACCAGTGAATAGACGGCAGCAAGCACCAGCCCTCCACTCGCAATCACTACCACCCAGGGAGACTCCTCAAAGGCACCGAACAGCACCAAAAATTCGCCAATGAAGTTGCCGGTACCCGGAATGCCCAGCGAGGCCATCACGAACACCAAGGCAAAGCCAGGCAACGCTCCCGTTCGTCCGAACAACCCTCCCATCTGGCGCATATCACGGGTGTGCAAGCGCTCATAGAGCTGACCGGAGATAATGAACAGGCCGGCCGCCGAGAATGCGTGAGCAACCATCAGCACCACCGCACCCTGCAAGGCAAGCGTGCTGCCTGAGTAGATGGCGATCAGGACAAAGCCCATGTGCGAGATACTGGAACAGGCCACCAGACGCTTGATATCCGTTTGCGGGAAGGCCAATACCGCCCCGTAATAGATACCGATCAGACCCAACGCCATCGCGACCGGCGCAAAGAGGGCCGACTGTTCCGGGAAGAGAGGCAGCGCAAAGCGCAACATGCCATATGCCGCTGTCTTGAGCAGAATCCCCGCCAGGTCAACCGAACCAGCAGTAGGTGCCTGAGCGTGTGTTCCCGGTAGCCAGCCGTGCAGGGGCACCACCGGTAGCTTGACCGCAAAGGCGATAAAGAAACCGAGCATCAGCACCATACCCAGCGTGCCACCAATCGGGCTATCAAGCAGCGCCTGATAATCGAAGGTAAAGACGCCAGTCTGGTAATAGTGCGCGAACGCCAGACCGAGAATGGACAGCAGCATAAGAAGCCCTGATGCCTGGGTATAGATGAAGAACTTGATGGCTGCCTTGGCCGGGGAGCCGCCCTCGTCGCTGTGATGCCCCCACAAGGCCACCAGCAGGAACATCGGCACCAGCATCACTTCCCAGAAGAAGAAAAACAGGAAGAGATCAATGGCCAGGAATACCCCCATCACACCGCCGATAATCCACATCAGGTTCAGGTGGAAGAGGCCGATACGATCAGTTACCTCACTCCACGAGCAGCCTACCGCGAGAATGCCGAGAAGACCGGAGAGGATAATCATCACCAGCGACAAGCCATCTATCGCCAAATGGAAAGTGATACCGAAGCGTTCTATCCAGCCGACCTGGAATTCATGGGTCCAGGCAGGAACGGCGCCAACCGCACCAAGCTGGAAGTCACCTGTGGCCCATAACCAGAACGACAGCACGGTGACCAGCCCCATGGTCACAAGTGCGACATAGCGGGGCAAAGCGTGGCCCATGTAACCGGCCAGCCAACACAACAGGCCGCCGATGAATGGGATCAATATGAGCCATGGAAGAATCATGAGCGTCTCGATTCCTTTTCCTTAAAGAGTAGCGCCGCGCCAGCCAGACCACTGTTCAGCCAGCGCGCGCCAAACGTCATCAACTAACTAAAAGCGCCGCAACGATTACCAAGGCACCTAGCACGAAGGTAGCCGCATAGCTGCGCAGCTGACCGTTCTGAGAGGCCGACATGGCGCTGTTGCCCAGTTTCACAAGCCCCGGGAAGATCCCTGCCAGCTTGTCGATCCAGTCATAGCGATGCAGCCGTGCAATAGCCAGGTAAGGCTTGACGAACAGGCGGTCGTAAATCGCATCGAAAGCGAATGCCGAGTTGAAGAATTGCCACAACTTGGCACCTTCATCACTTTCTACCAGCCCTTTGACGAAGCGACGGCGGCCAAGGAACAGCGCAGCGGCAATTCCCAAACCTACGATGGCAACCACTGACGACAGCACTTCAAGCGAAATCTGTAGCGCATGGCTCGCGGTGACTTCAGTCTCGGGAAGCACGTTCGAGAGCGGCGGTGTGATAAACGCCCCCACAAAGGTAGAGAGCACAATCAGCACCAGCAGCGGCAGGTGGTGCGCGATACCCTGCGGCGCATGGGCATGTTCACTGGCATGGCTGGCCGGTTTGCCATGGAACACAATAAAGATCATGCGGAAGGTATAGATCGAGGTCAGGAAGGCACCTGCCAGACCGCCGAGCCACAGCACGGTGTGCCCATTGGCGAAGGAGAGCCACAGAATCTCATCCTTCGAGTAGAAGCCGGAGGTCACGATGGGCAATGCCGACAGCGCCGCACCACCGACCACAAAGCAAGCGTAGGCCAGCGGAATTTTCTTGCGCAGTCCGCCCATCTTGAAGATGTTCTGCTCGTGGTGGCAGGAGATAATCACCGAGCCAGATGCCAGGAACAGCAGCGCCTTGAAGAACGCGTGGATCATCAGATGGAAGATGGCAGCGCCATAAGCGTGAACGCCAAGCGCCAGGAACATGTAGCCAATCTGACTCATGGTCGAGTAGGCCAGTACACGCTTGATATCGGTCTGGGCCAGCGCCGAGAAGCCTGCAATCAGCAGCGTCAGCAGCCCCAGCACGCCCACCAGTTCATCAGTGAACGGCGCCAGTTCGAACACCACATGGGTACGCGCAATCAGATAGACACCCGCCGTTACCATGGTCGCCGCGTGAATCAGCGCCGACACCGGTGTTGGGCCTGCCATGGCATCGGCCAGCCAGGTTTGCAGCGGAAGCTGTGCAGATTTACCTACGGCACCACCCAAGAGCATCAGCGCGGTCACCTCGGTCAGCAGCGTACCTTCCGCCATGACCTCGGGCGCTTGCGCGATCACGGTCTGAATATCCAGTGTTCCGAACTGAATCCAGATCAGGAACATGCCGATTGCCAGGAAGACATCGCCCACGCGTGTGATGATAAACGCCTTGAATGCCGCCCAAGCGTTGGCTTCACCGCGGTAGTAGTAACCGATCAGCAGGTAGGAGCAGAGACCCACGCCTTCCCAGCCAAGGAACATCAGCAGCAGGTTATTCCCCAGCACCAGCACCAGCATGCTGAACACGAACAGGTTCATGTAGCAGAAGAAGCGGGTGTAGAGATAATCCACCTGATCCTTGAGATCTTCACGCATGTACCAGGAGGCGAACAGGTGAATCAAAAAGCCTACGCCGGTAATCACGCCCAGCAGAGTGAGCGACAGACCATCGAGGCGATAATCGAACCCGACCTCAAATGCCTCTACCGAGATCCAGGTCCACAGGTGTTGAACAAAGGCGGTCTGATCGTTGCCAAAGAACTGGAGCGCCAGCGCCAGTGTGGTCAATGCCGAAAGACCAATCGAACCTACGCCGATAGTGGCCGCCAGATTCACCGGCATGCGGCGGAAAATGGCGAGCAGTACAGCACCAATCAGCGGAAAGAGTGTGACCAGAAATAAGTAGTTCATCCTTTCATCCCACTGACGGCGTCAATATCAACGGTTTTGAATCGACGGTGAAGCTGAATCAGGAAGGCGAGACCGATACTGGCTTCAGCCGCCGCCAGGGTGATGATAAAGATAAACATCACCTGACCATCGGCCTTGCCCCATGCCGCCCCGGCTACTACGAATGCCAGCGCCGCTGCGTTCATCATGATTTCAAGACACATCAGAACAAACAGTGCATTACGACGCACCAGAAGCCCCGCGGCACCGATCACAAACAGAATCAGCGCAAGAATCAGGCCGTGCTCCAATGGCACGGAAGAGATTGCGTTATTCATTTCAGCCCCTCCGGACGGTCACCCGCTTGATCCTGATGGCCTTCATCACGTCCTACGTGAGTCGCCGCCACCAGCGCGCCCAACAACAGGAAGGCTGCCAGCTCGACCAGCACAATATAGGGGCCGAACAGGGCCATACCGATCTGCTTGGGCGTTTGCGTCACACCGCCCACGCCATAGCCTCGGCTATCCATGAACAGCGTAAAGACCAACACCGCCAGCAGCAGCGCTGCCATGATCGACGGCCACAGCCAGATACCGGGTCTGAGCCATGCCTTCTCTTGCTCTACCGCCGCCTGGCCCAGGTTGAGCATCATCACAACGAAGACGAACAGCACCATAATGGCACCGGCATAGACGATAATTTCCAGGATTGCCGCCGAAGGCGCACCGATGGAGAAATACACCATCGCGATGGCAATCAGCGAGACCACCAGATTCAGCAGCGCATGCACGGCGTTAACGCCAGTCACCACGCAAAAGGTGGCGGCAACGGCGACTGCTGCAGATAAATAAAACGCGAATTCCACGATCAGGACCTCTTGTGGCTTACGGCAGCAACGACTTGACGTTAATCGGCTCGGCCTCATTTTGCGCCTCCCCCTTATCCTTGCCTGCAATCGACAGCCCCGACACACGATAGAAGTTGTAATCGTGATCCTTACCGGGGCCAGAAATCAGCAGGTCTTTCTTCTCGAACACCAAATCCTGACGCTTGAACTCACCCAGCTCGAAATCCGGCGTTAGCTGAATTGCCGAGGTTGGGCACGCTTCTTCACAAAGACCGCAGAAGATGCAGCGCGAGAAGTTGATTCGGAAGAATTCGGGATACCAGCGTCCGTCGTCCTTTTCACCTTTCTGCAGTGAGATACAGCCTACCGGACAGGCAACGGCACACAGGTTGCACGCCACGCAGCGCTCTTCGCCGTCGGGATCGCGGGTCAGCACAATACGCCCGCGATAGCGTGGCGGCAGCGGCACCTTCTGCTCTGGATAAAGCAGCGTTTCGCGCTTTCTGAACGTGTGGCTGGCGACCATCAGGACGGTACGAATCATCGTCCAGGTGCCATGCAGCAATTTTATGATCATGTTCCCCTACCTCACTGAGCCGGTGCGTTGAGCAGCACCACGACACCCGTGGCCAGCAAATTCAAAAGCGTCAGCGGCAAACACACCTTCCAGCCGAAACTCATCACTCGGTCATAGCGCGGACGCGGCAGCGATGCCCTGATCAGAATGAAGAACATCATGAAAAAGGCGGTTTTAAGCGCGAACCAGATAAACGGCGGCAGCAGCGGGCCGTTCCAGCCCCCGAAGAAGAGCACCACCAACAGCGCGGATACCAGCGTGATACCTACGTATTCACCCACAAAGAACATGCCCCACTTCATGCCGGAGTATTCGATGTGGAAGCCGTCGGCAATTTCCTGCTCGGCTTCTGGCTGGTCGAAGGGGTGACGGTGCACAACTGCGATGGCTGCAATAAGGAAAGTCACGAAGCCGAAGAACTGCGGCACCACGTTCCACAAATGGCTCTGGTACTCAACAATATCCCTGAGGCTAAAGCTGCCTACCTGCGCCACGATGCCCATCAGCGACAGACCGAGGAACACTTCGTAGGAGATGGTTTGTGCCGAAGCACGCATGGCACCAATCAGCGCATACTTGTTCACGCTGGCGTAGCCTGCAAACAGCACCGCGTAGACGTTGAGTCCCGCCATTGCCATAAAGAAGAGCAGGCCCACGCTCATGTTGTCGAAGACGCCCCATGAGGGAGAGATGGGGATCACCATGAATGCGAGAATAATGGTGCCCATCGACACCATCGGCGCAAGAATAAACAGGCGCTTGTCTGCAAACGGCGGAATCCAGTCTTCCTTGAAGAACATCTTCAGCATGTCGGCCGCTAGCTGTAGCGAACCAAACGGGCCGACACGGTTAGGACCATAACGATCCTGCCAGATACTCAGCGCACGACGTTCGATAAAGCTCATCAAGGCGCCGATGACTACCGCCACCAGCATGATTACTACCGCCTGGATGACCGCTACGATAACGTCGATCACTTCTCCAGTAAGCCAACTCATGCCCGTACCTCCTGCTCAAGGCGAGCCCACTCACCAAAGATATCCACCGGGATATTCTCGAACCCGCGCGGAATACCAATGACACCACGCCGAAGCTGGCTGGAAATACGCAGCGGCAGCAGCAGTTCGTGCTTGCCGACACGTACCCGCACCTTGCTGGCGCGATCAAGACCCAGCGTTTCAACATCAGCGGCGCCCAGCGCGATATAAGCATCAGGAGTACGCTCCTGCACCGGCTTGGCACGCGCACTGGTCTCTTCACTGCCGTGCAGATGATAGAGAGGCACCACCTGCCAGCGATCGTGATAAAGCTGGAAAGCGCTCGGAATATCGCTGAAATAACCCAGCCCGCGAGTATCACTGTCGGCATCCGGCTCAATCAGGCGAATGCCAGGATCACCGGCGCGCAGGCTGCCGCCCACTTCATCCTGGAACTTGTTCCATGCCTGCGGCGAGTTCCAGCCCGGTGACCAGGCAAACGGAATCTGCTGACGCGGTTCGTGGGTGCCGTTATAGCCTTCCATGGAGAACGCCAGCATCGAATCCTTGTCCTGCGGCTGACGCGGCTCCACCACACTGAGGTTGGCGCGCATCGCGGTACGGCCACTGGAGCGGTGCGGAGAGCGCGCAATCTTCTGCCCCTTGATACGGAACGAAGCGTTCGGCGCAGCGTCCACAATACCGGCGAGTGCTGGCACCGCGTTTGCCACTTCCAGTGTTACCTGGTCGAGCTGGGTCCAATCGACCTTGCGATCTTCGATGGTTGTATGCAGGGCATGCAGCCAACGCCACGCTTCGTGGGTCTGGTCGTTGGGACGATAGTAGGAAGGATCGTAAACCTGGAAGAAGCGCTGTGCGCGGCCTTCCTGACTCACCAGCGTACCATCGCCCTCGGCAAAGGTAGCCGCAGGCAGCACAATATCGGCACGCAGGCAGGTAGGTGTCGGGGTGTGATCGACCACCAGCAGAGTGTCAACGTTATCCAAAGCTTCATCGACACGTTTGGCAGGCAGACGGCGGTACAGGTCATTCTCCAGTACCACTGCGGCATCCGCCTCCTCGCGCGCGAACTCCTTGATGGCCCAGTCAAGCGACTCGCCCCCCAGCATGGCAAGTCCCATGCTGTTGGCTTCACTTGGCACCAGCGTCAGCGAACCGTTAAGGCCAGCCCCCTTGACCGCTTTAGCGATATTGAATGCCGCTTTCAGCACTGCATTTGAGCGCAGCGACTCACCGGCGATAATCAGCGGGCGCTTGGCGTTTTTCAGTACCTGCACGATATCCGCGACCTGACGCTGTACATCATCATCAAGATCACCGACCGAGGGAGCACTGGCATCAAGTGCAGCCGCAATGCCGAAACCAAAGCGGGCAATTTCGTCGGGGGAGCCGTGGTAGGTGCCGCGAGCGATATCGTCGAGCTTGGTCTCGGTCACGGTCGCCATGAACACGGGGTGCTTGTAGCCCTGTGCGTAGTTATCAATGGCGGCGGCGTTCCAGTCGGGAATCTTGTATTGACCGGCCAGTTCAACAGCACCACCGCGTGCAGCCTGACGCAGAGACAGAGCGATGCGCGCAGCGGTTTGAGTAAGATCTTCACCCAGTACGATAACCGCGTCGTGATGTTCGATCTCACGCTGGGAAGGCGTCGGCAGGCCACTTTCACGCAGCATGCGCTGCATCAGATGCAAACGCTCCAGCTCACCCGCTTCGATACCGGTAGAGAAGTTTTCTGCCCCTACCAGCTCGCGCAGGGCGAAGTTGCTTTCGAGGCTGGCACGCGGAGAGCCGATGCCGATAACGCGGCGGGCGCGCTTCAAGCGCTCAGCGGTACGATCCAGTGCGGCATCAACGCTCAGCGTGATATCAGCCTCTTCCGCACTGGGATCGCGCAGCAGCGCCAGGCGCGGGCGGTCAGCATTGTTGACGTAACCGTAGCCGAAACGTCCACGGTCACACAGGAAGTACTGGTTCACCTGCCCGTTATAGCGGTTTTCGATACGACGCACTTCGCCATAACGCTCTCCGGGGCTGGTGTTACAACCGCTGGAACAGCCATGGCAGATGCTCGGCGCAAACTGAAGGTCCCATTTACGGGTGTAGTGATCACCATGGGTTTTATCGGTAAACACACCGGTAGGGCACACTTCTGTCAGGTTGCCGGAGAATTCGCTCTCCAGCACACCATCCTTGGCGCGCCCGAAGTAGACGTTATCGTGTGCACCATAAACGCCCAGATCGGTGCCGCCAGCGTAATCCTTGTAGAAGCGCACGCAGCGGTAGCACGCGATACAGCGGTTCATCTCATGCTTGACGAACGGCCCCAGGTACTGGTTTTGGTGAGTACGCTTTTCCTGACGATAGCGGCGCTTGCTGTGGCCGGTCATTACCGTCATATCCTGCAAGTGGCAATGGCCGCCTTCAGCACACACGGGGCAATCATGAGGGTGGTTGCGCATCAGGTATTCAACGATGCTGGCGCGGAATTTTACCGCCTCATCATCTTCGATCGAGATGTAGCTATCGTCCTGAATACCGGTCATGCAGGACATCACCAGACGACCGCGAGTGTCGTCCTTGTCCCTGTATTGCTTGACCGCGCACTGGCGACATGAACCGACGCTGCCGAGCGACGGGTGCCAGCAGAAATAGGGAACATCAAGACCCAGCGACAAACATGCCTGAAGCAGGTTGTCAGCGCCGTCAACTTCATATTCCTTGCCGTCTATATGGATAGTGGCCATGGGCTAGTCTTTCCGGTCCTGATTCAGCCTTTACAGTCGCGCCGAATCTCTTATAAACCTGTGGTCGTGGGCTTCACCCTGCGACCCCTGAAATGGGTGCTGCTATGTTCAGGCGGTACCCAGCGAAGGGTGAGCCGCTGCCGGCGATGCCTGAACCGACGAAGAGCGAATGCCTGCTTCGAATTCGTCACGGAAGTATCGGATGGCGCTGCCTAACGGGCTGATAGCGCCAGGTGCCAAGGCACAGAAGGTGTTACCGGGACCTGCGTTGTGCACAATTTCTTCAAGCAGCTCGATATCTCCCGGTCTGCCTTCACCGGCTTCAATGGCGCGCAGCAGCTTCACCGACCACGGCAAACCATCTCGACACGGCGTGCACCAGCCGCATGACTCATGCGCCATGAACTCTTCGATATTGCGAATAACCGACACAATGCTGCAGGTCTCGTCCATCGCCAGCGCCAGTGCAGTACCCATACGTGACCTGATGGCACCGAAGCCGTTGGAACACATCTGGATATCAATATTGCTGGCGGGCAGGAAGTCGGTACCCGCACCGCCCGGCTGGAATGCTTTCAGCTTCAAGCCATCGCGCATGCCACCCGCGTAATCTTCCAGCACTTCACGTGCGGTAATACCGAAGGGCAGCTCCCAGAGGCCAGGATTTCTGACCTTGCCGGTGAAGCCCATCAGCTTGGTGCCATGATCTTCCGAGCCTTCACGGCACAGGCCGTGGAACCACTCGATGCCGTTCGCCATCACGGCAGGAACGTTGCACAGCGTTTCGACGTTGTTGACGACGGTCGGCTTGCCCCATGCGCCGGACTGCCCCGGGAATGGCGGCTTGGCACGCGGGTTGGCGCGCTTGCCTTCCAGGGAGTTGATCAGCGCGGTCTCTTCGCCGCAGATATAGCGGCCAGCACCGGTATGCACGAAAAGATCGAAATCGAACCCTGTACCGAAGATATCCTTGCCCAGCAGCCCAGCAGCGCGTGCCTCTTCAACCGCGTAGCGCAGGTTGGCCGCCGCGTGTACGTATTCGCCGCGCAGGAAGATATAACCGCGATAGGAGTTATTGGCGTAGGCCGCAATGATCATGCCTTCGATCAACAGGTGCGGCTGCTGCTCCATCAGCATGCGGTCCTTGTAGGTGTTGGGCTCCATTTCGTCGGCGTTGCACAGCAAATAGCCGCGTGGAATACCCTCGCCCTTCATGGTCAGGCTCCACTTCACACCCGCCGGAAAGCCCGCACCGCCACGCCCTTTGATACCGGCCTCTTTCACTTCGGCGGCTACCTGGTCAGGCGTCAGCTCGGTAAGCGCACGCCTGGCGCCCTCATAACCGTTTTTGGAGCGATATTCATCAAGGAAGATCGGGCTAGCGTCATCGTTCAGGCGCCAGGTCAACGGATGAGTTTCGGGAGCCCGCGGCATGCTATTGCAGGTACCAAGCGAAGTCAGGCCGCTGGTTACAGGAGTAATCAAACTCATTTATACGCCTCCAGCACGCTCATCAGGTTGTCAGGACTGAGGTTGCTGTAGGTATCATCGTCTACCATCATTGCCGGCGACTTATCGCAATTACCCAGACACACCACAGGAATGAGGGTGAAGCGGTCGTCGGAAGTGGTTTGACCTACATCAATGCCCAGCTCACTTTTAATCTTGCCGCGCAGCGTTTCATAACCGTTGATAAAGCACACCATGCTGTCGCACAGGCGAATGATGTGGCGACCTACCGGCTGGCGGAAAATCTGGCTGTAAAACGTCGCCACGCCTTCCACATCGCTGGCGGGAATGCCCAGCACTTCGGCTACCGCCGGAATCGCTTCGTCTGGCACCCAGCCCTGGCGTTTCTGAACGATTTTCAGCGCTTCGATGGAGGCGGCACGCGGATTTTCGTAATGGCCGATTTCTGCAATGATTTCGGCGCGCTCTTCTTCTGTCAGCTCATACTTGAGCGCTTCAGCGCGATCGCTGGTAATCAGGTCAGAGTAAAGACTGCTCATGATGCGTAGCTCCTTCCCTTAACGGTCCACATCGGCCATCACGAAGTCGATACTGGCTACGTGGGCAATCAAATCAGGAACGAAGCCGCCACGCATCAACGTAGGAATATGCTGCAAATGCGGGTAGCTCGGCGTGCGAATACGGGTACGGTAGCTCATGGTGCTGCCGTCCGAGGTCAGGTAATAGCTGTTCAGGCCCTTGGTTGCCTCGATCATCTGCAACGATTCGTTAGGCTTGAGCACAGGCCCCCACGACACTTGCAGGAAGTGGGTAATCAGCGTTTCGATGTGCTCTTTCATGCGCTCACGCGGCGGTGGCGTTGTCAGCGGATGGTCCGCCTTGAAGTCACCGGCAGGCATGTTATTCAGGCACTGTTCGATAATGCGCAGGCTCTGACGCATCTCTTCGATACGCATGGTGCCGCGGTCGAAGATATCGCCGTTGGCACACAGCGGCACTTCGAAATCGAAATTTTCGTAGCCTGAATAGGGGCGCTGCTTGCGCGCGTCGAAGTTGAAGCCCGTAGCCCTAAGGTTCGGGCCGGAAATTCCCCACTCCAGCGCTTCCTTGGTGTCGTAGGCTGCCACGCCTTTGGTACGGTCACGGAATACCGCGTTCTCGTGCATGCACTTCTCGTACTCGCGCAGGCGCTTGGGCATCCAGTCGAGGAATTTCCTGACCAGGCCATCCCACCCTTTGGGCAGATCGTGTGCCGTACCGCCGATGCGGTACCAGGCCGGGTGCATACGGAAGCCGGTAATCGCTTCGATGACTTCGTAAGCTTTCTGACGGTCAGTAAAGGTAAAGAATACCGGCGTCATGGCACCGATATCCTGATAGTAGGTGCCGAGGAACAGCAGGTGAGAAGTGATGCGGAAAAATTCCGCCATCATCACGCGAATGGTCTCGGCACGCGCTGGCACCTTGATACCGGCGAGCTTTTCAACCGCCAGCACATAAGGCAGGTTATTCATTACCCCGCCGCAGTAATCAATGCGGTCGGTGTAGGGAATATAGCTGTGCCACGACTGGCGCTCGCCCATCTTCTCGGCACCGCGATGGTGATAGCCGATATCAGGAACGCAATCGACCACTTCTTCACCGTCGAGCTGCAACACGATACGGAAGGCACCGTGAGCCGCCGGGTGGTTAGGCCCGAAGTTCAGGAACATGTAGTCACGGTCATCCTTGCCGCGCGTCATGCCCCACTCTTCAGGAACAAACTCCAGCGCCTCCTGCTCACGATCCTGATCTTCCATGGTCATGGTGTAGGGGTCGTATTCGGTAGCGCGAGCGTTGTAGTCCTTGCGCAGCGGGTGACCACGCCAGGTAGGCGGCATCAGAATGCGCTTGAGGTTGGGGTGACCGACAAATTCAATGCCGAACATGTCCCAGGTTTCACGCTCATACCAATCAGCCACAGGCCAAATGGAAGTGACTGTCGGCAGGCGCAAATCACTCTCGAACAGCGGCACCTTGAGCATCAGATCCTTGCCACCGGAGAGGTCGGCAAGAATATAGAACACGGTGAACTCAGCGTTCGGCAGTCCTTCACGGTGAGCACGCAGGCGCTCATCCACGCCGTGCAGGTCGTAGAGCATTTCGAAAGCATTGTCGCCCTGACGCAGGAATTTCATTACGTCGAGCAGGTCTTCCCGAGCCACCCACAACACCGGCATGCCGGTCAGCGTGTTCTGGAAATGAAAGCGGTCTGCGCCAAAGGCTTTGTACAGCGCCTGGACAACAGGCGCCTGATCGAGGCCGATTGGCATGTCAGGCCCGCGGGAAGTAGAGAAAGGATGTTCGCTCATTGAATGTCGTCTTCCGCCGGGACTTAAACTTCGTCAGGTGTGCGCAGTTCGGTTACCGCAATGCGCTGGTCGCGAAGCTTCTCTTTCTGCGACGGCATTTCCTTGCGATAAACCCCTTGATCGCCCACCACCCAGGAGAGGGGACGACGCTCCTCACGCACCGACTCCTGCAACAGCTGTAGCCCTTGCAAGAACGCTTCGGGGCGGGGCGGACAGCCGGGAATATAGACATCCACCGGCAGGAACTTGTCAACGCCCTGCACAACCGAGTAGATATCGTACATACCACCCGAATTGGCGCAGGAGCCCATGGAGATCACCCATTTCGGCTCAAGCATCTGGTCGTAGAGCTGCTGAATAACGGGCGCCATCTTGATGAAGCAAGTGCCCGCGATGACCATGAAATCGGCCTGACGCGGTGATGCACGCAGCACCTCGGAGCCAAAGCGCGCCACATCGTGGGGCGCAGTAAAGGCCGTGGTCATCTCCACATAACAGCAGGAGAGGCCGAAGTTATATGGCCACAAAGAGTTGCTACGGCCCCAGTTCACCGCCGAATTCAGTACATCTTCAAGCTTGCCCATGAATATATTCTTGTGGGCCTGCTGCTCCATCGGATCGCCGACTGTGCCCTGATCGCCAATGGGATACTTAGCATTGGCAGGGGTTTTCGGGTCGATGCGCGTCAACTTGTACGACATGGAGATCGCCTCGTAGAGCTTTGATCTGCACAGTAGCGCCAACTACCGCAGACATTGAATAAACGCAAAACGCAGCACCCACCGAAGATGGGCGCTGCGAATTTAAAAGGATTCGTGCCGTGCCTGATCCGCGATGTGCTCGCTTTTTTTCGGCACCCAATCAAGGGCACCCATGCGCGCATCAAACACAAGACCAGCAAGAAGAATGAAGATAAAGATGGCGGCGCCAATAAGGCCGGTCCAGCCCACTTCGCGTACCGATACTGCCCAGGCGAACATGTAAAGGGCTTCGATATCGAAGATAACGAACAGCATGGCAACCAGATAGAATTTGGCCGAAAACCGAACGTGAGCGGAGCCAGCCCCCAGGATGCCGGATTCGAAAGGAATGTTTTTCTCGTGTCCCCAGGAGCGTCCACCCAGGACGCTGGCGGCGCCGACCATAAAGGCCAGCAGCGCGAGGGTTGCGAGTACAAAGACAGTCACTGCCCAGTATTGCGCTATCATCGTTTTTCACTCATCAAGTCGAGGTACTTGCCGTATACCTGTGATCGTATATTCGACCTTATGCGAGCGCTCAGCGCCTTGCCTGAGGCTCACCATTTGCATAATTATGGGTACTGCCAAACGGAGCTGACCCCGCCATCGGCCACGTCGCATGGAAAACAGATCAAGGCGCGGCGAAATGTCACACCCCGAAGTGTACCGCAAACCTGATTAACTGGAAAAAACTTTCCTAAGTTTCCTACATTTTTGAACGATGCGCTTGTTGCTCACCGACCGCGTTCAAATGCATTCAAATGCAGAAAAGGCTTGCAGCTACTGGCCGTGAAGGGCATTTCTGGCATGAAGCCCGACACAACAAAGGTACCGCCACGTTATAAAGACCACACTCCTTATACGCCTACTCGTGGGCAATCACCAATACAAACGACTTATCAAAAATTCGCAGCCTAATGATTTGATAAATCAAAGCCGTAATCGCCCCCTTCACTTTACCTTTAACGGCTGATCGTGCCCTACTGTGCGGGCTAACCATCACCCGCATTTCAGCGAGAAACGTCATGACACCTCCACACCTGCTCAGCATCGCCGGCACCGATCCAAGCGGCGGAGCCGGGCAAATGGCCGATATCAAAACCTTTTCTGCACTAGGCGGCTTTGGCACCAGCGTTATCACCGCGGTGCTGGCACAGAATACGCAAGGCGTTCAGCAGGTGCTGCCGATGCCTATCGCGCTGATCGAACAACAGCTGCACAGTGTCTTCAGCGATATCAGTATTGATGCCGTCAAAATAGGCATGGTGGCTGATCGGAAGACCGCTACAGTGCTGCGCCACGCCATCGAACGCTACCGCCCGCGCCACGTCGTGCTTGATCCTGTGATGGTCGCGAAAAGCGGCGATACGCTGGTCGATGAAGCCGGCATTGCTGCCGTCCGTGAGATGCTGGTGCCCATCGCTGACGTAATTACGCCCAATCTGCCTGAAGCCGCTGCCCTGCTGGGGTGCCCACAGCCCACCTCGCTCGACGCGATGGAGCAGCTCCTTCCTGCCCTGAACGCACTCGGCCCTACAGCCATTTTATTGAAAGGCGGTCATCTTCAGGCCCCGCATAGCGCCGACCTGCTCTATCACAACGGCGTTATCGAACAGCTTGATGCCCCGCGCATCGACACGCGCAACCTGCACGGCAGCGGCTGCACCCTCGCTTCTGCGATCACCGCACTGCTCCCGCAACGGGAATCACTTTCCGAAGCGGTACACGAAGCGAAGCACTATATGACTCGCGCTCTGGAGGAATCCGCGCGGCTTAATGTAGGCAAGGGAAATGGCCCTGCGCACCATTTCTGGCAGTGGTGGTAAATTCAGGAGCAGCCTGCAAGACAGAATAATGAGGCTACTCTTCCGGCAGGGCTGCATCTTTTTCAACGTCAACACATATATGCGGGAGCAAGAAGGCCACTGGCAGCTACCCTGAAGCCAAAACGGCTGCTGAAAAAATCCGTCAATTCAGAATAAAAGCGGCAATGACTGCCGATTTTCCTTAAAAGCCCAATCAATTACACTGGCCCACTTGTCCATGTAATCTATTGCTTCATGAAGGAATCTCGAATGCTGATCTCCTGGGTGGTGCTGAGCATTGCCATCATTGCCGAAGTCGCCGGTTCAACCCTGCTAATGAAGACCGAACAGTTCACCCGCCTGATTCCAACGGTAGGCACGCTGCTGCTCTATGGCATTGCGTTTTACTGTCTGTCGCTGTCGCTGCGCCATATTCCGCTCGGGATTGCCTATAGCGTATGGGCCGGTGTCGGCATTGTGCTCACGGTCATCAGTGGCGTTGTGATCTTTCAGCAACGTCTCGACATCGCCGCGGTGGTTGGCGTGAGCCTGATTATTATCGGCGTCATGGTCATCAACCTGCTCTCCTCCACCTCTACGCACTAGCGCTGCCCATCGCGCCATTAGCCAGCCATTGCCTTGTTCGCCCTACTTCCCCTTCTATCTTGAGCTATCACAGGAGAGCCGTATGAAAGCCCTTATCCAGCGCGTCAGCGAAGCATCCGTTACCGTCGATCATCAGGTTATTGGTCAGATTGGCCCGGGGTTACTCGCGTTGATCGGGGTCGAGAAGGACGATGGCGATGCCCAGATAGAGAAGATGCTGCACAAACTGCTTCATTACCGCATTTTTTCCGATGACAACGGCAAGATGAATCTGGGGCTGGAAGCGAGCGGTGGCGGGCTGCTATTGGTGTCGCAATTCACGCTGGTGGCCGATACCGCCAAGGGGTTACGCCCCGGCTTTTCTCGGGGCGCCTCCCCCGAGCATGGTCGCGCTGTTTTTGATCGTTTGCTGAGTGCCGCCAGAGAGCGGCTGCCTGAGACACAAAGCGGTCAATTTGGTGCCGACATGCAGGTAGCGCTCATCAATGATGGCCCCGTCACCTTCATGATCGAAGTGTAGCCGTCAGCTCGCCTTGACCCGCGCCGCTCAGCCTCTTGCGCATAACAAGGCGCTGATAGCTCTGCCATAAATTCTGATCACCATCCGCCGATAGCCTTTCACGTTGCGTCGCACTCCTGCGCATTCCTGAAAGGCGCTATTCAGCCTCTATATCTGCTGGTGGTTACCATGTCCTATCATTTCGAGATTGATCCGCTCAAAAACGCCATCAACATGGATCGTTTTCATCTACCGCTATGGCTGACGCTGGAGATCATCGAGCATGAAACCTGCTCCTTTCAGCTATCGCATCCACAGCACGGTGAAGAGCAACTAATCACCTTCGGCTATGTGGGGCCACAGTTGCATGTCACGGTGTGGAATGTGCAAAGGAATACCCTTCGCGCCCTAGTGGTACGCCGGGCCAATCGCAATGAGGAAGCGCGTTATGGAGACTAGCGTAACGGCGCTGCCAGAGCTGAGCGATGTCGATGACCGGACAGCCATCACGCTACTCGCCCCGATAGATGCCGCCACTCAACTCAAGATTGCTCGCATCAAGCTATGTCTGGGAAGGGAAGATATGGCGACGCTCATGCGCGTAACGCCTGAAGATATTCGCGACTGGGAGCACCGCTACCGTCGCCCGAGCGGTGCAGCGATAGCGCTCATTGCACTTGTTTACACGTATCCCGTTGAGATGGAG
This sequence comes from Carnimonas nigrificans ATCC BAA-78, assembly GCF_000526695.1. Taxonomy (GTDB): domain Bacteria; phylum Pseudomonadota; class Gammaproteobacteria; order Pseudomonadales; family Halomonadaceae; genus Carnimonas; species Carnimonas nigrificans. The sequence goes on along the minus strand of NZ_JAGO01000015.1, from coordinate 40,985 downwards.
AAGTGCCTGCGCACCCTACACCGTCGTTAATGCCGATGGGGCTATCCATCAGTGGTCGAAAAAGGCTGTACTTCCAGCTTATCAATGCCGGTCAGACAACCATATCCCTGATGAGCGACATTGAACGGCGCAGCGTTGTCATCAAGGGTTATCGCCAATCCTTGCAGCTCCACGGGCTTGCACTCCTCGGTAACATAAGGCGAACCATCGCGCCCCATATTGGTAAGGCCAATGGTCAGGTAGGCGTGCTCCCCAGGATTGAGCATTATGCTGTGCTCGGTTGAACGGGGCGCTACCGCTGGCGGAATTTCGCCATGCCCCTCACTGATACGCTTCACCCCAGGCGTGCCAGTGAGCGTACAGGTGGAATCCTCCGTGTTGGTGAAGGTATAGCTAAAATAGACTGACCCCGCCCCGGCATCTCCGTCGCCCTCCGTCACCTTGAGCTGATCGGGCGTGCAAGCACTCATCTGCGGGGTCGAGGCGTGAGTATCTGCGTAACTGCCCTCGTGCTCAGCTTTCGAACAGCCCGCCAGAGTTGCCCCACAGGCGAATGCCAGCACCAGAGACCCCATCACCTTCTTCATACAGCCTCCTACAGAAAAGGCGGCAACGCCGCGACATCCCTCACCGGCGCGTTACTGCTGCGCGGCTTCAAGCGCTTCTTCGGCTTCCAGCCACTGCTGTTCAGCCTCTTCCAGAGCTGTGCCAAGTTCACCACGCTGCTGCGTTAACTGTAGCAACTGCTCCTTGTTCTCAGCATTGTAAAGCGTCTGGTCGCCCAGTTGCTCCTCGATAGCCGCCATCTCCTTTTGCAGCGCCGACATCTTTTTCTCTGCCGCATCGCGCGCCTTCTTCAGTGGCTTGAGCTGCTCGCGCTGTGCAGCCGACTGCTTGCGCTGATGACGCTTGTCCGCTTGAGAGGCGGCATTAGCGTCAGAAGAAGCCTCAACCACGGCAGGTGCAACTTCAGGCGCAGCCTTTGCCTTGCCCGAGGAAGCGCTGCGCTCTTTCAGCCAGCGCTGGTAATCATCAAGATCCCCCTCAAAAGGAGCCACCTGACCATCGGCGACACACCAGAAGCGATCGACACTGGCGCGCATCAGGTGACGATCGTGTGAAACGATCACCACTGCGCCCTCAAAGCGTGCCAAGGCATCGGTGAGCGCTTCACGCATTTCGAGATCCAGGTGGTTGGTCGGCTCATCAAGCAGCAGCAGGTTAGGTTTCTGCCACGCAATCAGTGCCAGAGCCACACGCGCCTTCTCGCCCCCCGAGAATTGCCCTACCGCAGCAAAGGCATCATCCCCACGAAAATCGAAGCCACCGAGGAAGTTGCGAATTTCCTGCTCGGAGCTTTGTGGCGACATGCGCTGAATATGCAGATAGGCGGAAGCATCCAGATCAAGGGCATCGACCTGATGCTGAGCGAAGTACCCCAGCTTCAAGTGCTCGCCTTCGATCCGCTCGCCACTCAGCAGCGGCAAATCCCCCGTCAATGACTTGATCAGCGTCGATTTACCGGCACCGTTGGGGCCAAGCAAACCGATGCGATCACCGGGCGCCAGCGACAGGCGCACATGATTCAGCACCGGCGGCTCGGCATAGCCGATATTGGCCTGATCGAGAGAGAGCAGCGGGAAGGAAATTTTATCCCACGCATCAATCGAGAAGGTGAAGGGCGACTCGGCACGCAGCGGCGCGATCTCCCCCATTCGCTCAAGCATTTTCAGACGGCTTTGCGCCTGACGCGCCTTGGTCGCCTTGGCCCGGAAACGTCGCACGAAATCTTCAAGCTCAGCACGCCGCGCTTCCTGCTTGACGCGCTCAGCTTCACGGCTAGCCAATCGCTCCGCACGCATGCGCTCAAATAAAGAGTAGTTGGCGGTATAAAGCACCAACTGGCGTTGGTCGAAGTGCAGGATGCGATTGCAAACGCCGTCGAGAAAGTCACGGTCGTGAGAGATCAGCAGAAGCGTGCCTGGATAGCGCACCAGCCACTGCTCCAGCCAGAACAGCGCATCCAGATCAAGGTGGTTGGTCGGCTCATCGAGCAGCAAGACATCAGAGGGCGTAAACAGCGTGCGGGCAAGGTTGGCGCGCATACGCCAGCCACCCGAAAAGGCGCTCAGCGGCTGATCCAGTTCATGCTGAGCAAAGCCCAGCCCTACCAGCAGCTGCTCGGCACGGGGGCGTGCGGTGTAACCATCATGGTGCTCAAGTTCTCCCAGTAGCTCGGCATAGCGCATATCATCGCCGGCCTCTTGCGCCACCTCGATCTGCTGCTCAACCGCACGCAGCGCGTGATCACCATCCAGCACGTAATCAGTGATGGTACGGTCGCGGGCATCAATCTCCTGCGCCATATGCGCAATACGAGTGCCGTTGGTGATGGCAAGCTCACCACGGTCAGCGCCCAGCTCACCCAGCATCAAGGCAAAAAGGCTGGATTTACCCGCACCGTTGGTACCAACAATCCCCACCTTCTCGCCATCATTAATGATCAGGTCAGAAGGTTCGATCAAGGGTTCACCACCGCGCACCAGCGCGAGTTGGCGGAATGCAATCATGGGCTACCTCTTAACCAGCGATCGTCGCGCCGCCAGCATGGTGAAAGAAGGCTGCTGCGCCTTCTTGAGAAACAAGACAGAATGCGCGCATTCTATCACTTGCTGGCCTAACTCTTCATTGCACAGCGGAGCTTTTACCTTGACCGATACACAGCCACACGCCGTGCGCTCGTTATGGACGTTCGCAGTCGCTTTACATGCCCTTCCCGGTCAGGAGAGCGGCATGCTCAACCTTCAGGATGAAGCGGGGATGGATATTCCAGAGCTGCTGTTTTACTGCTGGCTGGAGCGCCGCCATGAGCACCTGACAGCGCCTTCCCAGCTTGAGGAGATACGCCGCTGGCAGGCGCGTTTTACTGCGCCGTTACGCTCCATGCGCAGAGAGCTGAAGCCGCTGCTCGAACATGACCCGCAGCTAGCTGATATGCGTAACGCCATCAAGAAAGCGGAGCTTGAATCGGAGCGTGAAGTGCTGCGCCGCCTGGCCCTCCTTGAACGTGGCGACGGTGCCCCCAGCGAGGATGCGTGGCAGACCTGGCACGGTAAAATAAGCCCCCCTCATGCAGCCATTGTCTTGAAGGTTCGCCAGGCGGCCCAACGTATTGCTCTCGAATAACCCCCTGCGTATCTGATACATTGCGCTTCGGATATTGCGCGGCGGCCTCATGAGGCCGTTCTTCCCCCAAGGAGTTTTCATGAACAAGCTAGTGAGCGCCGCTACAGTAGGCGCTGTGGTACTTGCCCTGACAGGCTGCTCGAATTCATCGGATGATAACGGCAGCAACGACCAGGCGCCTCAAACCGATGAGCAGAAAGTAGCCTACAGCATCGGCATGAATGTTGCTCAGAGCCTCAAGCAGATTGATCCTGAACTGGAAATCAGCTCTTTCAAGCAGGCGCTCGACGATGTGTATTCTGACCGTGATCCCAAGCTGTCTCAGGAAGATGCTCAGAAAGTGCTGATGAACTTCCAGCAGCAGATGCTCGAAAAGCAGAAAAACGAGCAAGAGCAGCAGCAAAATGAGCAGAAGCAGGAAGGTCAGGACAACGCCAGGGCGGGTGAGGCATTCCTTAAGGACAACGCCACCAAGGATGGCGTTAAAACCACCGCTTCTGGCCTGCAGTACAAAGTGCTGAAAAGCGGCGAAGGCGGTCAGCACCCTGAAGCCAACGATACCGTTCGCGTGAACTACGAAGGCAAACAGCTCGACGGCAAGGTATTCGACAGCTCTTACGAAAAGGGCAAGCCCGTCACCTTCAAGGTAAAGGAAGTAATTCCCGGCTGGCAGGAAGCGCTTAAACTCATGCAGCCCGGCGATGAGTGGGAAGTCTATATCCCCGCCAAACTCGCTTACGGCCCGGGTGGTGTTGGCCCCATCGGCCCCAACGCCACTCTGATCTTCAAGGTGAATCTGATGGATATCAATCCGTCTGACGACTAACGCCCTGGCGCGTCATGTCAAAAATGAAGCCGGCGCATGGAGCGTCGGCTTTTTTGTTGGCACAAGATCATCAGCGAGAAAAGTTATTCACATGGTAATTGACAGAATAACCACAACTCCCTGTGGATAAATTAGTGGACATTTTTATGGCCCGCCATATTTCACGAATAGCCATGAGCCGAAAAATCAACTGGTGATTTATACAGCTTATGGAAAAATAAAATAATTTTAACGCTAACTTATTGAAATTACTTTGTTTTATTTTATGCCGACACTGGATTGGACAGGGATGACGAAGCCGCCAATCTTATTCACACCCTAAAAAAATCATCCATGTCAACTGTGGACATTCATGCTTATCGCTACCGTTCGGGGGTTAATCTGACTGAACGAGACGCCCTTCTACACATGGAAGCGCCATGTCGCTCCAGGTACCCATTGTACGCACCGGTGTCGTGACAATGAGTTCGATGCGCCAATCGCTGCGGGAGCGGGAGCAGGACTCGGTACGCATATCAAGACGCAGCGGAGATTCCCCTTGAGTAGAGACCACTTCCCGACGCCGCGCCCCTCGGTCATCGAGATTGGTGGCGCGAAGAACCATACGGGAAGGATTCATGCCGGAAGTGCTCGGGTACGCCACGAGCGTGCCGTTGTTCATCCTTTCAAGACGCATGCCGATGGAGGCACTAACGCCTGTACGTGCTGAACAGGTGCCAGCGAGCGGCGAGCAGAACAGCGATAGCGAATACCAGACAGGCTTGCTGCTGGGGTTTTCACCCAGGTAGTAGTTACCCAGATAAATGCAGGACGCCACAATCGTCACCAGCGTTACCCCAATCAGCCAGTTCAGCAGGGGGGGCCGCGCATCTACTTCAGCATCACCAGGTAGCTCCGGCATTTTCATCTCCTTGATAACGCCCGCTTGAGCGCGACAATGCCCAACGGGCCATCAATCCGGCGAGAGGATTGCCCCGCTCGCCTACCGACGCCGGTACATCAAATCCCACACGCCATGCCCCAGCCGCTCACCACGTGCTTCAAACTTGGTCAGCGGTCTACTCTCGGGGCGCGCTACATAGCTGCCTGAAGATGCGGTGTTTTCAAACAGCGCCTGCTGCTGCTCCATCACCTCCACCATATACTCGGCGTAGGCTTCCCAATCGGTCGCCATATGCAGCTTGCCACCCTGCTCGATCACCCGTGCCACGCGCTGGACAAATTCAGCCTGCACAATGCGGCGCTTGTGATGCTTCTTTTTCGGCCAGGGGTCGGGGAAGAACAGTTGCAGGAGCGACACTGAATTTTCCGGAAGAGAGTCATCAAGCACCTTGATCGCATCCTCACGGAAAACACGCACGTTGGTCAGCCCAGCCTTATCGAGCTCATCCAGCAATTTGCCAACACCGGGCGGATGCACTTCGATGCCGATGAAATCGACTTCCGGCTGGCTGCGCGCCTGCTCCAGAAGCGAGCCGCCCATGCCGAAGCCAATTTCGACCACTCGCCGCGCCTTGCGCCCGAACACGTCATCAAGATCGAGGCGGCCTTGATCGAGCGTAAGCCCCAGACGCGGGAAGACTTCTTCCAGACCACGGGACTGCGCCTGCGTCATGCGACCAGCGCGCAGCACATAGCTGCGCACCGCGCGATGATGGGAAGTATCACTATTGTTTGCCGTGCTGGCGCTCACTGGGGAGGTATCGTCGCTGCTACTGGTCACGCTTGAATTCGTCCTTCGTTGGGGGAGGAGGCTTCGCCTTGCAGTTTGCGCGGCATACGGCCAGCCAAAAATGCTTCACGCCCGGCTTCGATAGCCTTACGCATGGCCTGCGCCATCAATACCGGCTGACGGGCGTGGGCAATGGCTGAGTTCATCAGCACGCCAGCACAGCCCATCTCCATGGCAAGCGCGGCATCAGAAGCGGTACCGATACCGGCATCTACCAGCACCGGCACCCTGGCATTTTCGACAATCAGGCCAAGGTTATAAGGGTTAAGAATGCCGTGCCCTGAGCCAATCAGAGAGCCCAGCGGCATCACTGCGCAAGCGCCCATCGACTCAAGCTCGGCCGCAACGATGGGGTCATCGCTGGTGTACACCATGACATCGAAGCCGTCGTCGATCAGTTCGCGGGCAGACTTGAGTGTTTCGACCACATTGGGATAGAGGGTGCTTTCATCCCCCAGTACTTCCAGCTTGACCAGCGAGTGCCCGTCGAGCAGTTCACGCGCCAGCTGACACGTGCGTACGGCATCGCGGGCGTTGTAGCAACCCGCCGTATTCGGCAGCAGCGTATAGCGATCGGGGCTGACAACATCCAGCAGGTTGGGCGCATCCGCGTCCTGGCCGATATTGGCACGCCGTACTGCAAAGGTAACAATCTCGGCACCGCTAGCCTGAATGGCCGCACCGGTTTCGGCAAAATCCTTGTACTTGCCGGTACCGACCAGCAGCCGCGACTGAAAGGTACGACCGGCGATCTGCAACGATTGATCCACTGAGGCCGCGGGGGCTTGAACTGAAGTCATGAACATCTCCTGAAGAGGAAAAATACGCGCACTGCATTAACACTGGCGAGATACGCCTAGCCACCGCCTATCGCATGCACAATCTCGATACGATCAAACTCTTCAAGTGCTGTTTCAGCATGGCGAGAGCGCGGCACGATCTGTTCGTTACGCTCGACGGCAATACGCTTTCCGGTAAGCTGTAGCGAGGCGACCAGCTCCGCAACTGTCGTCACGTTGAACTCTTGCGCTTCGCCATTCAAATAGAGCTGCATGATGAGTGTCCTGCCAATGCACGGAGCATTCGGCTCCATCGTCGAAAACCGCTATGATACCGCTATATTGACCATGATTCGATCCTCGCCAAGGCGAGAGCAGCTAACCGAGGTTGACGTGTCCGCTACCTTTCATCAACGCTTATGGGTGGTTTGCGCCATCAGCGGCGCACTCACTATCGCGCTGGGCGCTTTCGGTGCCCACTCGCTTAGCCAGTACCTGTCGCCTGCAATGCTCAATGCGTTTCATACCGGCGTTACCTACCAAATGTGGCATACCATCGCGCTCATGGCGCTTTTGGGCGGCTGGCGAGCGGCACTGCCCCGCGTCACGCTCTGCTGCTGGATAGGCGGTACTGTACTTTTTTCAGGCTCGCTTTATGCGCTGGCGCTCTCGGGAGTGCGCCCTATCGCCTTCCTTACTCCAGTGGGCGGCACATTACTCATCATCGGCTGGGTAGCGCTGGCCGTTAGCGGGTGGCGTCATGCGTCACGCCGTTAGCTATCTAGTAGCCATGACTGTGGCAGCGGGCCTGCTATCGGGATGTGGAAGCAGCCAGATCAGCCCCCAGCAGAAGCAGAAAAACGCGGTGACACGCCTTGGTAAGGATGCTGCCGAGTTCCTGGTGAAAGAGGCCCGCTGGGATGACCAAACCTCACAGCAGGTGATTCTGATCAGCCAGCCCGCTGTCTACAGCGAAGAGGACAACCAGGATGCGCTACACGTTACCCCTCGCGAGCTGCGCGACGCGCTCACCAGGGGGCTGCTAAGTCTCAAGCATCCGCCACGGGTTGTCACCTGGGCACCTTCTTCGACCAGCGAGCTACCTGCTTCTCTCTGGGTACTGGATGCGCGCTTGCTCAATAGTACACCGCTGCCCTTGAGTGATCGAACGCTCTACCCTTACCGTCTTGAACTGCGTATCGGCCACAACGACAAGCGCCCTCTCTCGATGGTGACTCAGGGAGCGTTTGACGGCACCTCAGTGCCAAGAGTCGAGCGCCCTTGAACGTTTGCCCAGCGATGCTGCACCGAACGACTCGCCAACCACTGACTTTTTGACGCATTTTGGAGGCTCGAATGCGCACTATTGCTGCTCATCTTTACCGCAAGGGGCCACATAACCCTTTTCCTGGCCTCGCCGCAGCGAAAAGAAAAACAGGCCAAAAGCTGCACCACCAGTTGGGTTCAAACGAAGGGCTGGATATGGCCCATCATGCACTAAAGGCTCAGTTTGGCGATCAGGTAGCAGCACTCTCTCGTCGCTACGCCGATGCAGAGTGCCATGAATTGCGTCGCCTGCTGGCAGCCCATCTCGATATCGACCAGGGTGAAATTGTCGTTGATGCCGGCGCTGACAGCCTGCTTGCACTCTCACTGCGCACCCTCTGCGAGCCAGGCACCACGGTGGTGTGCAGCGCAGGAACCTACCCCACCTTCAGCTACTTTGCACAAGGCAACGGCTGCCGTCTGGTCGAGCCGCGCTATCTCGATACCGATGAGATGCTGGCACCCGACCTTGCAGCGCTGAGCGAGGCGGCGCACCTTCATCACGCGCGTCTGGTCTATCTCGCCAACCCCGACAATCCCAGCGGGTATAGCTATTCCCACGCGGACATCATCAAGTTGCGCGATAGCCTTCCTGAGCAGTGTTCGTTACTGCTTGATGAAGCCTATTATGAGTTCAGCGATGAAGAAGAGAGCCGCCCACTGGAGGGCGTTATACGGCTGCGCACCTTCTCGAAAGCCTATGGAATGGCGGGCTTGCGGGTAGGATACGCCATTGCAGAAAAAAGCCTGATCGACGTGATGCTAAAAGTGCGCATTCACTACGCAGTGGCTTCTGTTTCGCTGGCAGCCGCCGAATTCATGCTGACACAACAGCAGGAAGTGCAAGCCCATATAGATCAGGTTGTAGAGCAGCGTGAAAGGCTCGCCCAGCTATTAACGTCAAAAGGATTGACCGTTTTCCCCAGTGCCACCAATTTCGTGGCGGTCAGGCTGGAAAACACCGCACAGGCGGCTGAAGCGCAGCGAAGGCTGCTGGAGCAGGACGTTATCGTGCACCGCCCGCCCCATCCTTCGCTTGGGCACATTCTGCGCATTACTGCTGTCGCCGATGCTCTAGCGCCAGGCAGGCTGGATGCGCTCTTCGACGTTATCGACACTCACCGCTAATTCAAGCGCACTACCCTGCTTCATATTCAAACACCCCAAGGACAGAACGACAGAACAGTCGTCATCCTCGGGGTGTTTGCCAATAAAGCGCTACTCTCGCTACCGATCCAGCGTTAACGCAAACTGGCCAGACTTTTCGCGGGATTGACATTACCCAAATGGGCCACTGCACACTGCGCCAATGACGACTGAGTAAGCCAGCGCTTATCAGGGTAATAGGCAAACAGGAACTGACCATCCTTCATCACATTGATGATGGGCCGGCTTTTATCCTTGGGCAGTGCGGGGCACCCCCAACTACGGCCAAGACGCCCCAACTGCTTGCCAATATCCTTGTTTACGTAGGTAGCGCCGTGCATCACGATGGCGCGATCCATGGCTGCGTCGTTGAAGCCTTTATCAAGCCCCGCCATGCGCAGGGAATAACCGTTGGCTCCCTGATAGGTGTGCTGCGTGAGATAGAGGCCAATACTGGAGGCGTGAGTGTCATTCACGTTCGAAAAGTGCGTAGGAACATCACCGCCCGACCCTGAACCGTGGGCAACCAGCTCATGAAACAGCAGCCGCCGACGAGGAAGATCGAACACCCACAAACGCGGCGTCCGGGAAGACATACTGTAATCAATGATACCAAGACGGGTAGCGTCCTCCCCCTGACCGCTGGCCTGAGCGCAACGCATTGCGGCCAGCCCCATCGCAATCACTTCTGGATCAGCGCCGGGCGCCATGCGGGCAAGCTCACTGGCCGTAACGCGCGGGGAGGCGCTGGCACCAGGACTTTCCTGAAAACTTTGAAAAGGTGGATAAACGGTGGCACTAACACTCGGCAGCGACGCCAACAGGGCAACCAGAGAAACAGCTATAACAAGTGGTGTTTTCATAAACCGGCGATAAATAAAAGAAAAATGGGTAACCGTAAATAAAGAAATGAGGCATTACTGCCCTTCATGCCAGCGCTAACGCGCTTCTCCGCGCAGCATTCGATCAAGCTGACGATATCCGACTGCTTCCATTAAATGGTGCCGCGTTAAGGTAGAGCTTTGTTCCAAATCCGCAATTGATAGCGCAACCCGCAAGACACGGTGATAGCTGCGTGCCGAATAGCCTAACCGATCAAGCGCATGAGCAAACCAGCTACGCTCAGCTTCAGGCAAGTTACACACCGCCTCCAGTTGCGGCACCGGAAGCCTTGCATTCAACGCACCCCGCTGCGTCTGAGATTCCCGCGCTCTTGCCACTCTTTCTCTTACCTGCTGAGAAGACTCACCGCAGCTCTGGTGCGCCAGCTCTTCAGTGGAGACCGCATTGACCTCTACCTGTAAATCAATGCGATCCAGCAATGGGCCGGAAATGCGCGACCGATAGCGCTGAATTTGGGCAACACTACAGCGACATTGGCGACGCGCATCGCCCAGATAACCACACGGGCAGGGGTTCATCGCTGCCACTAGCTGGAAGGCCGCCGGAAACACTGCCTGACGCCCAACGCGAGAAATCGACACACTGCCTGTTTCAAGCGGCTCACGCAGCCCCTCCAGCGCACGGCGATCAAATTCTGGCAGCTCATCAAGGAACAGTACGCCGTGATGAGCCAGTGTTATCTCGCCAGGCACCGGTGGGTTGCCACCACCAATCAAGGCACCGGGGCTGGCACCATGGTGCGGCAGGCGAAAAGGCCGGCGCCCCCAATCCCCGAGGGGAGAATGACCACTGCGCGAACGAATGACCGCCACCGCAAGCCGCTGCTCCCACCCAAGCGGAGGCAAAAGCCCAGGCAAACGCTCAGCCAGCATGCTTTTGCCTGTGCCGGGCGGCCCTACCAGCAACAGGTTATGACCACCAGCAGCTGCGATTTCCAGCGCGCGACGTGCCTGGTACTGTCCTCTGACATCAGCGAGGTCAGGTAATTCATTGTTATGTTCTACAGGCTGAATATGACCAACGCATTCAAGGCGTCGTTCATTTCTTAAATGCGCCACCACATCCCGCAAATGAGTGGCGGCGTACACTTTCAGCCCATCGACCAGCGCCGCTTCACCTGCATCTCCTGCCGCCACGATGAGCGCAGCCCCTACATCACGCACAGCCAGCGCCACCGGCAATATGGCCCCGACCGAGCGCAGGGAACCATCAAGCGCCAGCTCACCGACACATTCGATACCTTCCAGCGAAGAAGCGTCAATTTGGCCGGAAGCCACCATGATCGCCAACGCAATGGGCAGGTCGAAGCGCCCGCCCTCCTTGGGCAAATCTGCCGGTGCCAGATTGAGCGTGGTGCGGCGGGTAGGGTAATCAGCGCCCGCATTGAGTAATGCGCTGCGCACACGCTCGCGACTCTCGCGTACGCCGGTTTCCGGCATTCCTACAATGGCGAGGCCCGGTAAGCCACTGGAAATATGAACTTCTACCTGCACCGGCAAGGCATCCAGCCCCACCAGTGCGCGGCTGCGTACTACCGAAAACGACATGACTGCCCTCCAGCATAATGGCCAAGTGGCAGTCATATCGGCAATACGAGCGCGCCATTTACGCGCTTTTTGTCATTTTCGCATTAGCTGGGGCGACGCTGCTTCACCAGATAGCGGTAGAACCACACACAGAAAGCGATGAATGCGGCAAGCGAGAGCCATTGGGCAACATCCGCAAAGCCATTGCCGGCCAGTGCCAGCGGGGTATCGCTGCCGGTGGCGCCTATCAGCGCCGCGATGAAGATACCAATCAGGCTCTCCCCGACAATCAGTCCCGAGGCCAGCAGTACACCCCGACGCTTGGGACGATCCAGCTCTGCTTCCAGCGTATTGCCGCTCTGCTGGGCACGACGGGCGAAATAGCGGTTAACGAACCAGCATACGACAGCCCCGAAAATCAGCGCCGAGTTAACACTGGAAGGCAGGTAGATCCCCATGCCCACGGCGATAACCGGCATACTAAGCGTGCGAGTGGTGCGACGCAGCAGGGTATCAATCACGATAAGCACAATGCCAACTCCCACACCGGAGAGCATCATCGTCCAATCCAGTTCGTGCTTGAAGACTCCCTGAGCAATCGCGGTCATCAGCGTGGCCTGAGGTGCACCCAGCGCCTGCCCCTCATCCATGCCCGGTCGCGGCAGCGCGCCTGCAAAACCGTAAGCGTGGTACAAAAGCTCCAGCACCGGCGGAATGATGAGCGCCCCTACGACACAGCCAATAATCAATGCCACCTGCTGTTTGTAGGGAGTTGCGCCTACCATTAGCCCTGCTTTCAAATCCTGAAGGTTGTCATTGGAGATAGCAGCCATCGCAATCACCACCGAGGTGGTAAAGAGCGTCAGCGCAATTGCCAACTGACCACCATTGCTTGTCAGCCCACCTACGATGCTTTCAAGACCGAGAATCAGCAGCGCTACCAGCACAACCGCAATAATGCCGATGCCAGAAATAGGGCTACTGGAAGAGCCGATCAAACCTGCCATATAGCCGCACGCTGCCGCTACCAAAAAGCCAAAGATAAAGGAGAACAGCGAGCAGCCGATAATCGCTGCCCACAGCGCAGTGGCGGAGAGCATCGGGGCCGCGGCATGAAGGAACTGATAGAACACCACCAGAAGAGCCACCAGCATCAGGACGCTGAGCAACATCTGGATACTGATCGGAATATCGCGGTCGCGGCGATCCTTTTCAGCCGCAAAACGACCCGCTTCACGCAGGGAAGTAACTACCCCCTGCACCATCGGCTTCAATAGCGTAATCAGTGTCCATACCGCAGCGATGCCGATCACCCCAGCACCCAAAAAGCGCACCTGAGATGACCATACGTTCATCCCGATATCGCTCAAGGCAACGCCGGTGGGATGGTCAGCCCACAGCATGCCCAGCGGCACAAACACGCCCCAGCACAGCGCAATACCAATGAAGAGCGCCACACCTGCACTGACGCCCATGAGATAACCCGCACCCACCATCGCCAACGAAAAGCCAGGCTGAATCAGGAAGGCACTTCTGCCCGCATTCAACCAGATCGACGCAGAATCAGCGAGCACCCTGAAACCAGTGGTACACAGCGCAAACAAGCCAGACACCAGACTGCCGATCAGCAGCTCGCGCCCCCCAGGGGCCGCCCGCCCATCCTCAACCACTTTGGGCCGCTCAATGGGCGTTTCTGCATAATCCTCACCCGGGCTACCAACACGCAGGATTTCTGCTGCAGCCACACCTTCGGGATAGGGCAAAGTACTGTGCACCACCATGACCCGACGCAACGGAATGGTAAACAGCACCCCGAGAATGCCGCCAATCGCGCAGATAGAGGAAGTCTGCCAAAACGGAAAACCGCTCCAGTAGCCCATCATCAGCAAGCCGGGCAGAATAAAAATAACCGCGGAAAGGGTACCGGCAGCGGATGCCTGGGTTTGCACCATATTGTTTTCAAGAATGCTTGAACTCTTGAAACAACGTAGAACGGCCATCGAGATAACAGCCGCAGGAATTGAGGATGCAAAGGTCAACCCGACCTTGAGCCCCAGATAAATATTGGCCGCCGTGAACAGCAGCGTAATGATAGCGCCAAGGATAACTCCCCTAAGCGTCAATTCTACAGGTGAGGATGAGGAAGACATTCAAGCTCCACAGCTACACGCCCCTTCAAAGCGAGGCTTTTTATAGGATTACATTAACCAACTAGAGCGTTTGTCGCATTGAGACAGGTGCCACCGAGGCGCAAGACTCACTCCCCAGGCGACACGCCAAGCAAGCGGAAGGTGTAGTGGTGCTCCGCACGAGCGGCAACACCGATAGCTGCTGCCCATTCCAGCGGCATACTGACCCGCTACCGGCAGAGGATGCCATCGCAGAATGCGGGAAGCCACGCAGACAACAGCCTTTTAGAGCGTACATCAGTACGCACTACTTTCCATTAGTCGTTCGGCTGGTCACTTGAACCGGCTTCAGTGCTCACAGAAGACTTGTCGGCAGCCAGCTGGGATTCCAGCTCGGCAAGACGCGCTTCAAGCGCTTCTACACGAGAACGGGTGCGCGTTAGCACATCCATCATGATGTCAAAGTCTTCGCGCGACACCAGATCGAGCCGATCAAAGGCACTTCTCATGGCACCCTGCACGGTACGCTGAAGCTCTTCCGGGCCTTGGGAAACGCTGGAAAGCTTGTCGCCAACATTTTGAGCGATGCGACCGAAAATATCGTTGTTGGACATAGTGTCCTACTCCTTGCCTGAAACGCGAAAGAGCGCTGAATAACGCTCCTGCTGGTGCGAAGCACCAATAGACACACATCTTCCACACTATTGAGCGGAAATTCCAGTGCCAATCACGCAATATAAACAGCCAGCATGCGCCACAAGCGTCAGCAAAATGCCGGCCGCCGAAGATGATGACCAAAAATGGTGCAATGAAACGCGAGAAACTGCCTGAACGCACCATTTTGATTCATCAAAATACAAGGCCCATTTAACAGAGTGCCTGCACTTGCCTGCCGGCCTCAGGGAAAATTGGCAACTGCATGATTTTTATAGCCAATAGGCCAAAATGGCACAATGTCTGCCGTTAATTTTTTAAAACGCAGAATTAACGTCAGACACGTAGTGTCACGGTAGCGTATCTTTCGACATTTGAGGGCGCTGCACGTGCTTTCAGAAGGCGACTGGTCAGAGGGAGGTCGCCCCCCCTTCCTCTCTATCAGTCGATGGAGGCGCGCTGAGACAAGGCAACATGAGAGGTTCCGCCGGGGATCTCCCTACATATCAATGCATTGCCCATTTCGTCACCAGCGACCAGGGTGAAAAGGCACCGAATTGATTTATGCTAAAGGTACCTCGACGATGGCCGCATATTATGGCGTCATACCCCTGACAACGCGACCGACAACTGCATAACCAAGGAAAACTGACAATGAAACTGGTATCCGCCATCATCAAACCGTTCAAGCTGGACGATGTGCGCGAGGCGCTCTCCGAAATTGGCATTCAGGGCATCACCGTGACTGAAGTCAAAGGATTCGGACGCCAGAAGGGACACACCGAGCTGTACCGAGGTGCCGAATACGTTGTCGACTTTCTGCCTAAAGTGAAGCTTGAAGCAGCGGTTGACGATGCTATGGTCGATCAGGTGATCGAAGCCATTACCTCAGTCGCCAACACCGGCAAGATTGGCGATGGCAAGATTTTTGTGGCTCCGCTCGAACAGGTTATTCGTATCCGTACCGGCGAAACCGGCCCAGACGCGGTGTAAAAGACAGCTTCCGTCCCCATTGCGAGACTCTACCAGAGCTGCAATGGGGAGCCAGGAGCGACAGAGTAGTACAGAGCAGCCGACCTACTTTTCAACGAAGGCGCGTTCAATCACGTAATCGCCCGCTTCTCCCATGCGCGGCGAGACCTTGAACCCCAGTTCGTCGAGTACCTGCGACGTTTCCTCAAGCATCGCCGGGCCACCGCAAATCATGGCACGATCGTGAGCGGGGTCCATCTGGGGCAAGCCGATATCCTGAGCCAGTTTTCCGCTTCTGATATGGTCAGTCAGGCGCCCCTGCGTATCGAACTCATCCCGCGTGACCGTGGGGTAGTAAATCAGCTTCTCGCGCACGTCATCAGCCAGGTATTCGTGCTGCGGCAATTCACTGGCAATAAACTCACGGTAGGCCAGCTCGCTCGTCCAGCGCACGCCGTGTACCAGCACAATACGATCGAACCGCTCATAGACTTCAGGGTCCTGAATCAGACTGATGAAGGGGGCCAGCCCGGTTCCGGTCGATAGCAGATAGAGATGACGCCCTTCGCGCAGATCGTCGAGCACCAGCGTACCCGTGGGCTTACGACTCACCAGCACCGTGTCGCCAACCTGAAGATGCTGCAAACGCGATGTCAGCGGACCATCCGGCACCTTGATCGAGAAAAATTCCAGCTCGTCGGCGTAGTTGGGGCTGGCGATGGAATACGCTCTCACCAGCGGGCGGCCTTCCACTTCCAGCCCGATCATCACGAATTGACCATTCTTGAAGCGCAATCCACGCTCTCTTGTACACGTAAAGCTGAATAACGTGTCATTCCAGTGCTTGACGGTCAGCACTTCTTCGCTTGAAAACTTACTCACTTGAGAACCTCTTGAGCCATTCGATGAATAACAGAGTCCGATGGCACATGATGATAGTGCCAGCCTCAGGCGCGCTGGATTTGTGTCAGTACCGGACTATTGGAAAGCGGGTCGGTAATCAGTTCGCACTCAATGTTGTATAACGTTCGCACCAGCTCTCGCGTCACCACGTCGGAAGGCGCACCCTCCGCCACAATAACGCCATCCTTCATGGCGATCAGATGATCTGCATAGCGGCACGCGCTGACAAGATCATGCACCACCATGGCGATGGTTTTGCCCCCTTCTACCGAGAGCCAGCGGATCAGTTCGAACACTTCGATCTGATGGCCCAAATCCAGCGCGGAAGTAGGCTCATCGAGCAGTAGCAACGGTGTCGCCTGGGCAATGGTCATAGCCAGCCAGGCGCGCTGACGCTGACCGCCCGACATCGACTCCAGCGGCCGGTCAGCCAACGCCTCAAGATCAGCAGCCCGCAGCGCCGCTTCAAGAATGTGCTGATCTTCACGCGACCATTGCTGAAACCAGCTTTGGTGTGGCTGGCGGCCAAACTGTACCAGTTCGGACACCGTCAGCCCTTCCGGCGCGGTCGCCTGCTGCGGCAGCAGCGCAAGCAGTGTTGCGACTTCGCGCGGGGCCATTGAGAACACGGAGCGCTGATTCAGGCGCACTTCACCGGAGCGCGGCGGAAGCAGTCGCGCCAGCGCTGATAGCAGTGTTGATTTACCGCAACCGTTCGGCCCCACAATAGCGGTGACCTTGCCTTCCGGCAGCGTTACGCTGAGTCCATTGATAACCGTGCGATTGCCATACCCCAGCACCACATCATGCGCGCTCAACTGCGCCGAGCGATGCGCTGTATGTAAAAGTTCTTCCATACCTTAACCTGACGCAGCGTGTGCGTACTGAACTCGAATGAGTGCACCGACCACATAATGGCGTCGATGCTCGCTGATAGAAGCTATAACGGCTTAAAGCGTGGTGGAAATACGTCCGCGCAGCAGCAGCCAAATCAAAAACGGGCTTCCCAGCAGCGATGTCACAATGCCGACCGGAATCTCCACCGGAGAAAACAGCGTGCGTCCCAGCAGATCGGCAAGCATCATTAATACCGCCCCGGCAATGGCCGAATTCACTACTGGCATGGTGCGTTTGCTGGAGAGCCAGCGTGCGCACTCAGGCCCCGCCAGCGCAATCATGCCAACCGGCCCCGCCAATGCGACCGCCAGCGCTGCGCATACGACCGCCAGCACCAGGGCCAGCACGCGCAACCGAGCGGGGCGCAGCCCCCAGCCCTGGGCCACCGCCTCAGCGAAGCGCAGCCCCGAAAGCTGGCGTGCATAGCACAGGGCAGCGGGAAGACATACCAGCAACCCTATCCACATCATCCATTGGGCACCACTGCCAGTGCTATTAAGCGAACCCACCGTCCAGGCAAAGGCAGCATTGGCCTCGTCGATGCTGCTTCGCGCCAGCATCAGATTGGTGAGCGCACCAAACAGCGCGCCCACGCCCACTCCGACAATGATAAAGCGGTAGCCGCGCGTTCCTACTCCGCCTGCCAGCGCAAACGTAAGCGCCGTGGCTGTCACTGCACCGACCAGCGCCCATAGCGGCGGAGCCAGTCCCATGGGCAGGGCCACGATAGAGGCAACAGCAAAGCCTGTAGCACCATTATTGATACCAATGATATCGGGCATCGCCAAGCGGTTGCGGGTAAGGGTTTGCAGCAAACAGCCAGCCAACCCAAACCCTGCACCACTGGCCAACGCAGCGCCAATACGTTCAAGACGCAGCTGATGGATCAGATAGACATTGATCGGATCGCCCTTCCCCAGCAGCGCTGCGATCACCTGAGCCGGTGAAAGCATGATGGTGCCGATACCCAGCGATAGAATCACTGCCAGGATCAGCACGCAGCTCAATAGTGCACACCCTTTTAGCGAGCGTTTGGGGAAGGTGACACTGAGCGTTCGCCAGCGCCACACAAGGGTATCGCGGGGAGCACTTGGCGCGGGCGTCTCATTCGCTGTCATGGGGCGGTTCATTTGCTCTTCCTTTAGCCTTTACCGAGTGAAGTACGCCGTAGCCGCACTACCGCCACCAGGATGGGAGCACCCAGAAATGCCGTGACGACGCCAAGTGGCAGCTCTGAAGGGGGTACTACCACGCGGGCGATCACATCGGACAGCAAAATAACAGCAGGGCCAAGCAGCGCGCACAGCGGCAGAGAACGCCGGATATCAGGCCCTGCCATACCGCGGGCCAGCGTCGGCACGATAAGCCCCAGGAAGGCAATCGGGCCGGCCAGGGCAACAGCAACGCCTGACAGCAGCGCCACCGCGATCAGCGTCAGCCAGCGCGTTAACTGCGGGCGCTGGCCTAGCGAACTGGCGACGCTCTCCCCCAGCGCCAGCGTTGCCAGCGGCTTGCAGATAGCGATGGTCAGCGCCAGCCCCAGCAACAACGGTATCAGGACACTTTCAAGCTGATCAAAACCACGCCCAGCAAGAGCGCCTATCGTCCAGAAGCGG
This sequence comes from Carnimonas nigrificans ATCC BAA-78, assembly GCF_000526695.1. GTDB lineage: Bacteria > Pseudomonadota > Gammaproteobacteria > Pseudomonadales > Halomonadaceae > Carnimonas > Carnimonas nigrificans. The sequence continues at coordinate 22,390 of NZ_JAGO01000015.1, read as the reverse complement.
ATTTCATCCGCAGTGCGCTGATCAATCAGCAAGATCAGCGACACCAGCGATACCAGCAACCCTTTAAGCGCTGCCCCTGCCAGCACCAGACGCACCGGATCATCGCCGACACCCTTCATTCGTGCGGCTGCCAAGACCAGTGCACAGCCTCCCAGCGCTCCCACTACCGCCACCCATACCTGGATAGCCACCAAATCGGCACCCATCAAAAGCGCGAGCGCCACAGCAGCGGTAGCAGAAGCACTGATGCCCAACAGATCCGGTTCAGCCAATGGATTACGCGTCACGGTTTGCAGCAGATTACCGGCAATTCCCAACAGCGCCCCCACCACAATACCGACGCAGGTACGCGGAAACCTTAGCTCCGATACCACGAACCAGGCCTGCGGATCGTCACTGCCAAACAGCGCCCTGGCAGCTCGCACAGCGGAAACATCACCGGCACCCAATACAAGGCTGGCGCTCAGAGCAATTCCAAGCGCCAGTATCGACAACACGAAACCGCGCACAAATCGTGCGCGGGGAGTCACTGCATTCATGAATACAACAGCCTATCTACTGGTGAGCGGCCTTCATTTTCTGCTCTAGTTGATCCAGCACCTTGTTCGCCGCAATAGGGCCTGCGGCACTGGTCCACAGCGAACCATCTACCGTAATTACGCGCTTGTTCTGCGCCACCTTCAAGCGCTGGAATGCTGGCTGTTTTTCTGCAGCGGCCAAAGCCTCTTCGCCCTCGCCATTCAGCGTTGCCAATAATAGCCAGTCGCCATCAATCTGATCGAGGTTTTCAAGGCTCAGCACGTCCGAATGGGGCCGTTTGGTCAGCTTCCGGGAAATATCCGGCGCAATAAAGCCGAGGCGACGCAACAGATCATCCGCAAACACACGTTCAGACATCACGATAGGGCCTTGCGGATTCCAGCGTGCCAGCGCCAAATGCTGATCCCGATCGGGGTTGATCTCCTTGCCGATCTGATCAATACGCTCATCGAGCCTGGCGTATACATCATTGATCTCCTGCTCTTTGCCCAGCGCCTGAGCGAACAGCCGGCTCTCATTCTGCCAATAATTCTCGGGGAACGGATTCTCTCGGTCATGCTTGGGCACGATGGTCGGCGCAATTTGACTGAGGCGCTGATATACCGCATCGGGAGTGAAGGGACTCGCCAGAATCAGGTCAGGGCGCTCGCTCAACACCTTCTCGAAATTGATATCACGGGGACCACCGACAATATCAATGCCCTGCGCCTGATCCTTGATGTAGTCAGCCACGCTTGAGCCACCGCGCGTATACACGGCCCCCAACGGCTTAACGCCTACTGCAATAGAGGTATCGAGAGCCGCTTCGTACAACGTTACAACACGCTTCGGATGCTCGGGTACAGTGATATCGCCATGAGCGGTTGCCACACTGCGCTGCGATTGCGCCTGGCTCACATTCACTACGCTGACCATCAGTGCGACACTTGCCGCCAACATCAGAAGAGCACGAGCAGCACACGCGCGGATAGAAACCGGCATCTTGACTTCCCCCTAAGCAGAGACGCGCTAAAGACACGCCACAGGTGAGCGCCACGCGCTCCACCCAAGCATTTTTACATTCTGCAACTAGACCACAAATGAGATGGAATATCAATTGCAACACCGTTGCTGCACATTTCTTTTTCAGAATTCAGGAAATAATTAATTTCAAACTTAAGCGAAAAAAGTGAGTGAATTATTCTGAACATCTCGCCCATTAAATGTAGACAAGTCAATATCTATTTAATTACCTGATAATAATGGGAAACATATAACTGGAGAATAAGCGAGACAGCCAAACTCAACAAACAGGACAGCCGCCCCAACAATACGCTAATGCCCCACCAGCTCCATGGCGGTGCTACAGCCATAGGAATGAGTCTTCCAGACCATCATAGGCATAAAAACAAGGCTGGGAGGAATGTATTTGTATACACTCAAACCCCAGCCCACTTAACCACTCGGTTTGGTTTTCAATCGACTATTGAGCACATTAGCTCAGACAGTACCAAACTTCTCAATACCTCCCCCGCCTCATCCCAAATGATATCGAGGGCTTAATTCATGAAGCGCGTTAAGCATGACGTTTACGTTATCTACCGGCGTGTATTGGGAGATGCCGTGGCCCAGATTGAAAATATGCCCCTCGCCCTCACCAAAAGATTCGAGGGTGCGTGCGACTTCCTGACGGATAGTCTCTGCCGAGCCAAACAGCACGTTCGGGTCCAGGTTGCCCTGTAGTGCGACGCGATCACCAATGCGGGCGCGGGCATTGCCAAGCTCTATGCCCCAATCGAGTCCTACGGCATCACAGCCGCTGTCGGCAATGCTTTCGAGCCACTGACCGCCCTGTTTGGTAAACAGAATAACGGGCACCTGGCGTCCTTCGTGCTCTCGAATCAGGCCGCTCACGATGCGCTGCATATAAGCGAGCGAAAACGCGGAATACGCAGGAGTTGTCAGCACTCCGCCCCAGGTATCGAAGATTTGCACTGCCTGCGCGCCCGCCAGAATCTGCGCGTTCAGATATTCAGTGACCGCATCAGCCAGCAGCGCCAGCAGGGCATGCAGCGCTTCGGGGTCGGAGTACATCAGCGCCTTGATATGGCGGAAGTCCTTGCTTGGGCCGCCTTCAACCATATAAGTCGCCAGCGTCCATGGGCTGCCGGAAAACCCGATCAGGGGGACGCTACCGTTAAGTTCACGGCGAATCACGCTAACGGCATTCGTGACATAGCCCAGGTCGTGCTTCACGTCAGGCTTTTTAAGCGCCGCAATCGCATCGCTATCCCGCACGGGATGCGAGAAGTGCGGCCCCTCGCCCGGCACGAAGTGCAGACCAAGGCCCATAGCATCGGGGATGGTAAGAATATCGGAAAAAAGGATCGCCGCATCCAGTTCGTAGCGACGCAGCGGTTGCAGCGTCACCTCGCAGGCGAGCTGTGCGTTGCGACATAGCGACATGAAATCCCCGGCCTGCGCGCGCGTTTCCCGATATTCAGGCAAGTATCGCCCAGCCTGGCGCATCATCCAGACGGGAGTGCGATCAACGGTTTGCCGAGTGAGTGCGCGTAGAAAACGGTCGTTTTTCAAGGTCATCGGAAATTCTCATGCGGATGGCAATGTGCGCTTCACCGGGAAGCGCAAGCGATAGGCAATGAGGAGTATTCTAGCGGATATATCAATAGATGCCGATGGATCTGCCCATAGCTGTACTGAGATCGTGCACTGGCGCTTGCCAATAGGGTATATAACCAGCGTTTATAAGACGCTAACAGCGGCCAGTGCTAAAGTGCGTGCCAATTAAATTTATCAAAGAAGGGGGGCGCCATGCCGTATACCAAGGCCAAAGCCCCCGATGCGAGGAACCTGTGACACTGCGTTACGTATCCCACTGCCTGCTGCCCAATGCAATTGCTGAATTCACCATGCATGGCTTCGAAGATGATGAAACCGGGCAGCAGCATATCGCGCTCACGCTGGGCGATATCAATAACGGCGAGCCAGTGCTTGGCCGCGTGCATTCCGAGTGTCTGACCGGTGATGCCCTGTTTTCGCGGCGCTGTGACTGCGGCTTCCAGCTTGAAGAAGCGCTGAAGCGAATTGCCGAGGAAGGGCGCGGGGTGCTTTTGTACCTGCGTCAGGAAGGACGCGGTATTGGACTGATCAATAAGATCAAAGCGTACCAGCTACAGGATCAGGGGCTGGACACGGTAGAGGCCAACCATCAGCTGGGGTTTGCCGCCGATCTGCGCACCTATGAAATGTGCGCTCCGATGCTGGAACATTTGGGCATCAAAGCGCTCAAGCTGATGACCAATAATCCTCGCAAGGTGGATGCCTTGACGCAGGTCGGTGTTGAAGTAGTCGAGCGTCAGCCGCTCACCACCGGCCTGAACAGCTATAACGAGCGCTACCTGTCCACCAAGGCCAGCAAACTCGGCCACATGCTGCGTCTCAGCGACTACACGCCGCTGGACGATTAGTAATCTTAAAGCGTCCCCTTGCGCGCAAGCGGGAACCATTTCCCAGTGCACCACTCCTACACTAAAGGGGTGGTATGCGCGAGGTGCCGACCTTTCAAGGCACTGCAAGCTGTAAAAGAGTCGGGCTTTCACACGTTTGCCACTCTCTTGGGCAATGCTGGCTCACTCTCGTTCAGACATCCGATGCCACAGCCAAGGAGGCCGAACATGTCAGCTATCGCATCCGCCATTGAACTGCGCCATGACACGCTGCTTTTTCGCGGTCGTGCTGCCGTGGAAGAGTGGTTTAACAGCGCAAGCCATGGTTTGGGTGCCGTACTCAGCGTAATGGGCATGATACTGCTTATCGTGTTAGCCAGCCTTGCGGTAGACCCATGGAAGATTGCCAGTGTCAGTGTATATGGAGCTTGTCTGACCACCCTCTATCTTGTCTCATGTCTCTATCATGCTTCGCGTAAGTGCTCACGCCGCAGGCTGCTTCAGCAACTTGATCACTGCGCCATCTTTCTCCTGATAGCGGGCACTTACACACCCTTTGTACTCGTCAATATGCGGGGAGAAGTAGGCTGGATACTATTTGGGCTGACCTGGTCACTCGCCATTCTCGGCATTGGCAGCAAGCTACTGTGGCCTGAACGCTTCCATGCGTTGCGCGTCTGTATCTATATAGTGATGGGCTGGCTGATGGTGCTGTTCCCTGGAGAAATGGTAGCCAAGCTCTCTCCCATCGCACGCGATCTGCTGCTGGCGGGCGGTATCACCTACACTGTCGGCGTGCTCTTTTACGCCATAGAGAAACTGCCCTTCAACCACGCCATTTGGCACCTGTTTGTGATTGGCGGCAGTGTGTGTCACTTCCTCGCGATCTACTACTCGATACTACCGTTTGGCACCGACATGCTGATGTAAAGGTTCGCTGCCTTTGACTACCAGGCACTCTCTTTTGGTTCGTCAGCCCCATGACACAACGGCCCTGTTCCCGACGAGAGAACAGGGCCGTTTGCATCAGTGAAGCTCAGCAAAATGGCTATCGAAGTGAGTGGTTACTTTCGCCCCGCACCTTCAAAACGCTAAACACCCATTACCGCAAGCATTACAAAGGTGGCAAAGAGGACGAAGTGCGTCATGCCTTCGATGGCGTTGGTTTCACCATCGTTCAGATTAATGGCGGCCACGAGAAGCGTTAACCCCACCATCATCATCTGAATAGGCTCCAGAGCCATCACGATGCGCTCGCCCTGGATCAGCGAAATCAGCTCGATGACAGGCACCGTCAGCACCACGGTAGAAAGTGAAGCCCCCAGCGCAATATTGATGACTGACTGCATATGGTTCGCCAGCGCAGCACGTATCGCGGTCAATATCTCAGGGCTGGCCGAAATCAGTGCCACCACAACAGCGACAAACAGCGGAGGCAGCGGCAGCCCTTGGGTAGATATCGACAGCCCCGTTGACATCTCTTCAGCCAATAGCCCTGTCAGTAACACCCCCACCACCAGCACGCCAATTGACCACCAAAGATTGGCGGGCGCGTCAGGCTGGGGCTGTGCTGCCATGGTGCCACCCTGCTGGTCGGGCTTTTTCTGTTTAGGCTTGCGCTTGTCCGGGTAGTTATAGGCAAAAAAGTAGCTGTGTGGGCCGGTTTGCATGCGCAGGAATACGCCGTAGAGCACCACCATCGCCCCAATATTAAACAGCGAAAATTCGACCCAGTTGGCTTCGGGCAGCATTCTGGGCAGCACCATGGTGACGCCCATGGCGGTCAGGATCATCACCACATAGCTTTTACTGGAGTCATCGTTATATACCTGCTCACCATGCTTGAAACCGCCCAGCAGCGCCGCTAGCCCAATGATTCCGTTCATGTCGAGCATCACGGCCGAGTAGATGGTGTCGCGCCCCAGGGTGGGAGAGTGCTCGTTATTCATCATGATGATCAGGATCATCACCTCCACCAGCACCGCTGACAGCGTTAATATCATCGTGCCGTAGGGGTCACCGACCTTCTCTGCCAATACTTCTGCATGATGGGCAACACGCATCGCAGCCCCGATAATGATCAGCACCAACCCGACGGTCACCACTCCCGCCAGCAGCTGCCCATTGCCCAGCCACAGGGATTCCAGAAAGTACCCTGCCACGACGGCAAGAATGCCTGTCATGAGCGGCCACTCTTGTGTCAGCTTCTGCATTGAATTCCTCATATATGCACGTTGGTGTTTTGCTTGTTTTGCTTATAGGTATAGCGCTGTCCTTGTGCGCCACGTACCAGTACGTGATCGACGAGAGACCGCCGCAGCTTTTTTTACTTTTATCATGATAGACGCCGCACCCGTTAAGCTCCATCATAGCGGCCTTTTTAGCACCGCAGTTACCCCACGGTAATCACACGGCTTCGAGGAATATACAGTCGATGAGCAGAGCGGATTGGAATGCAATCGGAGAGCGCCTTGCTGAACTGCGCAAGCAGCGCCAGTATTCCCAGCGTAAAGTGGCTGAGCTTGCCGGCCTGACTCACAGCGCCGTCAGCACGGTTGAGCAGAACAAGGTATCGCCCTCCATCAGTACGCTGCATAAGCTGCTGGGCGTCTATGGCATGTCATTGGCTGACTTCTTTGCTGAACAGGAAGCAGCGCCAGCCCCCCCTTCTATCGTCATTGAACCATCGGAGCGCGTACAGGTTGGCTCGCAGGGAGTTTCGCTGGAATTGCTGCACGGCAAGCAGGAAGGGGCAACGTTGGGCATGCTGATTGAAACCTATGCGCCGGGAAGTTCAACCGGCGATCGGCTTAGCCATAAAGGGGAGGAAGTAGGCACCGTACTGGAAGGCAGCATCGAAATTACCTACGGTGGTGAAACCTATACGGTGAGCGCGGGGCAGAGTTATGTCATTGATAACGCGATCCCACACACCTTCACCAACAGGGGCGAGGTGCCCGCACGCTTGATTAGCGCGCATACACCGCTGACTCTGTAAGACCTCTCTCTGCAAGACCTCTCTGGAACACTTGTCTCTGGAAGAGAGGCCCATCAGACGTGCGCCGTCGCCCTTCCTGTAGCCCTATCCCAACAGCCCGTCCGCTTCCTTTGTGGACGGGCTGCGTTCATCTCAGCAAGGTCTTTTTCACTGCGCTTTTAGCGTTAATCGCATTAGCTGACCAGGGTTGGAATCTTCGAGCAGCCAGATGGCGCCATCGGGAGCGACGGCCACATCGCGAATCCGTTTGTTCAGCTTCCAGCGCTCAATCTCGCCGATCTGGTTATCATTATTGATACCCACACGCACCAGACCCTGGCCGCTCAGCGAGCTGATCAGCAGGCTTTCCTTCCAGCCCGGAAATTCGCTGCGGTTATATAGCGCAATGCCGCCAGGCGAAATAACCGGCGTCCAATAGACGGCAGGGGCATCGTACTCGGGGCGGGTTGAGTGATCGGGAATCGGCGAGCCGTCGTAGTTGTCACCGTTGGAGACATCTCCCCAACCGTAATTACCTTCAGGTTTGATCAGGTTCAGCTCATCGCCGCCCTTGGGCCCCATCTCGGTTTCCCACAAGGTGCCATTGGACGAGAAGGCCAGACCGTAAGGGGTGCGATGGCCGGTAGACCAGGTTTGCGCGCGTACACCGCCGTCATCGGCATGAGGATTGGTGTCGGGAGTACCGCCCTCAAGCGTAAGCCTGAAGATTTTGCCTGACGGATGAGCCGGATTCTGCGCGGAATCCGGCGCCATGCGATCACCGACGGTGAAAAACAGATAACGCTCATCCGGTGAAAATGCGATTCTGCCGCCCGGCTGACCGCCCGAAGCCGCCTCCGACTGCTGCCAGACCACCTTCTTGTTGGTGAGCGCCAGCGAATCGCTCTGAGTGGCAAGCGTCGCTTTCATCAGCGTTACCTTGCTGCCACCGTTAGCGGGCGCGTTATAGCTGAAGTACACCTGCTTCGACTTGTTGAAGTCAGGTGCCAGTGCGACATCCAGCAACCCATTCTGGCCGCCGGTAGCCACCTCGGGCACTCCGCTGATAGCCTGCTTGTTTCCTTGCTGATCGACTAGAAACATATGCCCCGGTTTCTCGGTTACCAGCGCTTTTCCATCCGGCAAAAAGGCCAGCGCCCAGGGCGTATCGAAGTTGGCGAGCGGTTTGATATCAAAGGGCAGGGAATCACTCGCTTTGATATCCCCCGCATTGATGCTTTCTGCCGCAGCAAAAGCGCTATTGAAAAGAGCAATGGTAAGCAGGGAAGTCGCTAGAGTCCGTAGGGTTGCCATGGCACCCTCCTTTGAGTGAAAGCGGTCAGAAGGCTTCAACTACCGCATTCAACCTACAATACTTGCCGGAGGATGCAACACTTCGCCATTCGTCGTAGTGCGCCAGAAGAGCGCCACCCTCTCCCTTGAATAACCGCCCTGCCTGCTACGTAAAGGGCTGGCGGATTCGCCTTATATCCCCAACCGGTCGCGCAGCGAATAGTAGGAAGCGCCGATCGCCGACAGCGGCGCGGCGAACCTGCGGCCGCCCGGCATTGGCATGTGAGGCAGCGTCGCAAAGGCATCGAAGCGCTCGGACTGCCCCTTGATCACTTCGGCAAACAGTTTGCCCGCCAGATGAGTAGTGGTCACACCATGCCCACTATAGCCCTGCATGTAGTAGACGTTGCTCTCCAGCCGCCCGAACTGCGGAAGCCGCGAGAGTGTCATCAAAAAGTTGCCGGTCCAGCTGAAATCAATAGTAATGCCCTTCAACTGCGGGAAGGTTTTCAGTAGCTTCGGCAAAATCAGCGACTTCACATCCGCCGGATCGCGCGCGCCATACACCACACCGCCGCCATAGAGCAGGCGGTTATCTCGCGTCAGACGGAAGTAGTCGAGCAGATAGTTGCAGTCTTCGACGCACATGTTGTTTTTCAACAGGGTCGCGCGCTGCTCATCGCTTAGCGGCTCAGTGGCGATAATCTGGGTGCCGCACGGCATGCTGCGCTTCTTCAGCTCAGGCTCTACGTCATTGAGGTACGCATTGCCCGCCACCAGCACAAAACGCGCGGTTACCTGCCCCTTCGGGGTTTTCACCACGGCAGGGTCACTGTGACGAATCGAGATGGCGGGCGACTGCTCGAAGACACGCCCCCCATTGCGACGAATGGCGTCGGCTTCACCCAGCGCCATATTGAGCGGGTGGATATGGCCGCCGCTACGGTCGAGCAGGCCGCCTACGTAACGTTGGCTACCCACTTCGTCAGCAATACGTTGGCTATCCAGTATTTCAAGCTGGTGATTTCCCAAGCGTTCCCACAGCTGTTGCTGTTCTTCCAACGCCTTCTGCTGGCGTCCATTCAGCGCAGCGAAGATGCCGCCGTCGCGCAGATCACACTGAATGTCATACTGCTTGATACGGTCGCGAATAATCTGGCCGCCTTCGAAAATCATGCTACCCAGCATTTTCGCCGTATCCGCGCCGTACTGCTTTTCAATCACGTCAACATCGCGGCTATAGGAATTCACCAGCTGACCACCATTGCGGCCACTGGCACCATAACCGATGCGAGCACCTTCCAGCAGCACGACGTCGTAACCCGCTTCACTCAAAAACAGCGCACTGGAAAGCCCGGTAAAGCCCCCTCCCACCACGCACACGTCACAGCTGATCGACTCCTCCAGCTCGGTAAATGGAGCGTGCTGATTGGCGCTGGCCGCGTAATAGCTGGAGACATACTGCGAGGGGAAAGAGGATGTGGTCATACGGCTTCTCCATGGGAGTGAGTCTGTGCGTGAAAGCGCTGGGCCTTAGCAATGAAGGCATCGAACAAGCGGCGAGAAAGTTCATCTGCGCGGCTATTCCACTCGGGATGCCACTGCACTCCTACGGCGAAGGGGTGGCCGGTAACAGAGACGGCCTCGATCAAGCCATCCTCGGCACGCCCTTCGACACAGAGGCGATCGCCCAGCGTCGCGATACCCTGACCATGCAGTGAATTAACCCGCCAGTGTGTTATGTCGCCGAGCAATTCATGAAGGTGGTGGCCTGCTTCAATGGAAATAGCATGGGCTGGGGCGTATTGCGCCTCCAGATCGGCCTTTGGGTCTTCGCGATGCTCACGCAACCCGGGCTGCTCCCACAAGCGCCGAAACAGCTTTCCGCCAGTTCTAACCACCAGCTCTTGGGTACCACGGCAAACGGCCAGCAGCGGCATCGAATGCTCAAGAGCATGGTCAATCAAGGCAAAGGCGAGCTGATCGCGGCCCGCATCGGGGTGCGGCTCGGGCGATAGATCTTCACCGCGATCTGCACTGAGGTAATGGTGAGGTTCGATGTTGCTGGCGCTGCCGGTCAGAAAAATGCCATCCAGGACGCTTAAGGCACGTTTCAATAGTGCAGGCGACGCCATCACGTCATGGGGCAGCACAAGGGGCGTAGCACCCGCCAGCGCCAGTGCATGAAGGTATTTGTCCTTCACATTCTGACTATTCTGCCCACCGTGAAGACCGCTGTCCGCAATAACACCGACAACAGGAACGGATGAAATTTCTTCCATTATTATTATTCGCCTCTGCCTGCCCATGACTGATAAAGATCAGATAGAAGCACACAATCACCTATAAAAACAAGCCACTTCCCTACAACCAAAGAGGGGTTAACAAACCTCTGGATACACGTTACTTGTAATATATATATTCCACCTTACTGAACCATGAGCTACCGCACGGTTCACCTGCGCCCGCAATCGCCCTCCGGGCGGCTGATGGACATCTTCCATGTCGATTACAACCCACAAGATGACATACACCTATGAACCATTCCGATTGCACTGCTCTTCGCGCACATCAGACTGAACACACTTCAGACAAAGGGCTGGCCAAAGGGCGCATGACCCTCCTTGGCTGCATTGTGCTGGGCATCTCATGTATTGCACCGGTCTATACGCTGACGGGAGCACTGGGGCCGACTGTACGCGAAGTAGGTGTTCACTTACCGGCCATTTTCATCGTCGGTTTTATCCCCATGCTGCTGGTGGCCTTCGGCTATCGTGAACTCAACTCACATGTGCCGGACAGCGGTACTTCCTTTACCTGGTCAACGCGCGCCTTCGGCCCCAAAATCGGCTGGATTGGCGGGTGGGGGCTGGTGACGGCAACTACCGTGGTGCTCTCCAATCTAGCGGGAGTGGCCGTGGATTTTTTCTATCTCTTTTTAGCGCAAGTCAGCGGCCATCCTGAGATAGAGGCGTTAAACAGCAATTTGACCGTGAATATCATCACCTGCCTAGGATTTATCGCGATTGCGGTATGGATGTGCTGTCGCGGCATTACCACCACCAAGAGCGTGCAGTACGTGCTGGTAACGCTCCAGCTGGTCGTGCTGATAGCCTTTGCGGTAACAGCCTTCCATAAAGCGTCGCTGGCTCCCTCGGCACACTTCAGCCTCGAATGGTTCAACCCGTTTGGCATCAGCAGCTTCTCGGCATTCACCGCCGGGCTATCACTCTCTATCTTTATCTTTTGGGGCTGGGATGTATGCCTGACGGTCAATGAGGAGTCAGTGGGCAGCGATCGCACGCCTGGCGTGGCGGCCACGTTGACGGTGCTGATCATTCTGGCGCTCTATCTGTTTACCGCGGTTGCTACGCTCTGTTTCGCAGGTATCGGCGAGAGCGGCTATGGCCTCGGCAGCAGCGCGGTGCAATCCAATGTCTTTGCGCAACTGGCGGGGCCGGTAATGGGGCCATTGGCAATCACCATGTCGATTGCCGTGCTCGCCAGTACCGCTGCCTCGCTGCAATCCACCTTCGTATCACCTGCACGCACGCTGCTGGCGATGGGCTATTACTGCGCTGTCCCCAAACGCTTCGCGAGCATTCATCCGCATCATCGCACGCCGCGTTTTGCCACGATCAGCGCCGGTGTCGCCGCGGGGATTTTCTACACGGTGATGCGCGTGCTCAGCGACAATGTGCTCAATGACACCATTACTGCGCTCGGAATGATGATCTGCTTTTATTATTCGCTCACGGCGTTTGCCTGCGTGTGGTACTTCCGCGCCTCGCTCTTCACCCATATCAGGCATTTTATTCTGCGCGGTCTCTGCCCCTTTGTTGGTGGCGTAGTGCTGACCGTTATCTTCATTCAGACCGCCATAGATAGCTGGGACCCCGCCTTCGGCAGCGGTTCAGAAGTGGCAGGAATCGGATTGGTCTTCGTGATTGCGTTCTTCATATCACTACTGGGGCTGGCACTGATGCTGCTGTCCCAGTTCAGCGCCCCCGCCTTTTTCCTGGGTACAACCCTGCGCCACGATAGCCCCATCAATGAAGAACCCGAGATCAACGGCTAAGAAGAGCACAAAAAAACGGTGGCACCAACGCCATGAGAAGACGTTGGTGCCACCGCTGCATGACGTGTAAGCGCTACTTACTATGGCGCCGATGGCGCACCAGCTCAACAATGGGCGGCAAAATGGAGATCACGATAATCGCCACAATCAGCAGCTTCAGGTTCTCTCTGATAATCGGCAGATCACCAAAGATAAAGCCTGCGTAGGTAAATAGCGCGACCCACAGTACCGCCCCCAGCACGTTATAAAGCCCAAACTGGCGGTAGGGCATTTTGGCCGCCCCCGCGACAAAGGGAGCGAAGGTACGAATGATCGGGATGAACCGCGCCAGCACAATGGCCTTGCCGCCATGCCGATCAAAAAACCGATGGGTTTTATCGAGATAGCTGCGCCGCAGGAAGCGTGCGTGTGGATTGGCAAAAAGCGCTTCTCCGAAGAACCGGCCGATCAGGTAATTCACCGCATCGCCCAATATCGCTGCCACCATCAGCAGCAGTGCGAATACATGCACGTTCAGGCTATTGCTGGGCAGCGCGGCCAGCGCGCCTCCGACGAACAGCATGGAGTCACCGGGCAAAAACGGCGTGACCACCAGGCCGGTTTCACAAAACACGATGGCAAACAGAATGGCATAGACCCAGTAGCCGTATTCGGCGACCAGCTGTGCCAAATGCACGTCGATATGCAGAATGAAGTCGATGAAGAAATGAATAATGGCCACGCTTATAATCCCTGACACGGCGGCAAGCAGCTTTCTGAAAGCACTTACCGTCGAATGCTTATAAATACATAATTATCGAGTGCTGAATGACTCAGCACTTGGCTACAAATGCTTCGACCCGACGCACGATCCCAGCGGCGTCGAGGCCGCACTGCGCCAGCAGCTCCTCACGCTTTCCGTGCTCAATAAAGCAGTCTGGCACCCCTAATCGCAACAGGGAAGCCTCCCTCTGCTGCTGCGCCAGCAGTTCAGCAATGGCGCTCCCCGCGCCACCTTCTGCCGCATGATCTTCCACCGATACCAGCCAGCGATGACTGCCTGCTACCTCCAGCACCAGCGCGCGATCCAGCGGCTTCACGAAGCGTAAATCAATCACCGAAACGTCCAACTGCTCAGCCGCCTCCAGCACCGCATCAAGCAGCGCCCCAGTATTCAGCAACGCGATATTGCGCTGGCCGCGACGCAGCCAACGCCCGCGCCCCCACTCGAAAGCAGACGCTCCCATTGGCTCGGCTGGCAGCGCCCCTCGCGGGTAGCGTACCGCTGCCAGCCCAGGATGACGATGCGCCACATCGAGCATTTGCTTAAGTTCCAATTCAGTCGATGGCGCCATCAGCACCACATCAGGAATAGCGCGCAGCAGTGCGATATCGAAAATACCGTGATGCGTGACACCATCCTCGCCCACCAGCCCCGCTCTATCCACGGCCAGTGTTACCGGTAAATGCTGTACGGCGACATCATGAATAATCTGATCAACCGCGCGCTGCAAAAAGGTCGAATAGAGAGCAACTACGGGGCGAGTACCTTCGCAGGCCATGCCTGCCGCAAGCGTGACAGCATGCTGCTCGGCAATGCCGACATCGAAAAACCGGTCAGGCCAGCGCTCGGCGAAGCGGGTTAGCCCCGAGCCTTCACGCATGGCGGGCGTCACCACCAGCAGCTTGTTATCTTGAGCCGCGGTGTCACTGGCCCATTCGCCGAACAGGTGATGGCACGCCCGCCGCTCATTTTTTGCTGAAGCGGGTGAATGTGCGTGACCGCGGCTTAACGCATCAGCCTCTGCCGGAGCAAAGCCTGCGCCCTTACGCGTCACCACATGCAGCAGTCGAGGGCCTGATTGTGCGGTAAGCTGCCCCAACGTTGCCAATAGGTTCGGCAGATCATGCCCATCGACCGGCCCGGTATAGCTAAAACCGAACGTTTCGAAGAAAGCGGCAATATCCGCAGGCAGCGGCTGCTCTGCGCTGGGAAAGCGCTCGGCCAACGCCCCCACATGGGAAGAGATCGACATGCCGTTGTCGTTCAACACCACCAGTAGATTTGCCCCCGTGCCACCTGCGTGCGCCAGCGCTTCCAGGCTCATGCCGCTGCTGAGCGCACCATCTCCCACTACCGCGCACACCTGCCTGCCCTCGCCCAGACGCTGGGCCGCCAGCGCCATACCGGTCGCCGCCGAGATCGCCGTTCCCGCATGCCCCACACCAAAGCAGTCCCATTCGGACTCATTGCGCGAAGGAAACGGTGCCAGCCCACTGGATTGACGGATAGTGGAGAGCGCAGCCCGCCGACCGGTCAGCATTTTATGCGGATAGGCTTGATGCCCTACATCCCATACCAAACGATCGTGGGGCGTATCGAGCACGAAGTGCAGGGCCAGCGTCAGTTCGACAACCCCTAGCCCAGCGCCCAGATGCCCCCCGTTACGGCCAATATCGAACAGCAGTTGCGCCCGTACCTGGTCCGCCAACGGCACCAGTTGAGCTGGCGTCAACGCACGCAATGCGCGAGGCGAATCAATGCCATCGAGTATCGGCGTAGCAGGCGCCTGCTCGGGAAATTGAGAAAAGTGTTGCATACCACCACTCGGCTCGCGGAAGGAGGAGAGCGTCGCGCAACGTCACATGCCAAACGTTATCGCGACATCTCATAAAAGGGCACGCAGCGCCTTCAAAAGAAGGCGCATTACCGTGACACCACCCAGATGCCATGCTACCGGCAAAGGCACCAGAGTAGTGTGAATTTCAGCACGATTCTGCCGCAGGCTTCGACGCCGGTTTCCCTATACAAGAAGCACTCGCCGCTACGCTCGCTTCATGCCCCCCAGCCTAAGGACCGCATAAAAAGCGATATTGGCAATCAGACGGCGCTCTCGATCACGGCACAACCCATTAATGATCGCGGCTTACCATGTAACGCGCCAGGGTTTGCAGCGGCTCGGCAGCATCGCCGAAAACCGACAGCGCTTCGCAGGCTTCATCCACCAATGACGCAGCGCGCTGGGCGGCCTGTTCCAGCCCCAGCAGCACAGGATAGGTCGGCTTGTTATGTTCGGCATCCGCCCCCTGATGCTTGCCAATCACGTCGGTATCACCGACGACATCGAGCACATCATCATGAATCTGGAACGCAAGTCCAATGGCCGCCCCGTAGCGACGCAGCGCATCCAGCCGTTCATCGCCTTCCTGAAGCTCAAGCAGCGCCGCCATTTCGATTGCCGCGATAATCAAGGCACCGGTTTTATGGCGATGAATACGAATCAGCTGCTCAAGGGAGATGGATTGCCCAACGGCGGCCAGATCAAGAGCCTGCCCCCCGGCCATGCCATTTCGACCGGAAGCCCGCGCCAATGCCGCCACCAGCGCGGCTGCACGCGGCTCTGACGACGTTGCCAACAGCTCAAACGCCAGCGTTTGCAACGCATCCCCCGCCAGCACGGCAGTCGCTTCATCGAAGGCGCGATGCACGGTAGGACGCCCGCGCCGCAGGTCATCATCATCCATTGCGGGAAGGTCGTCATGCACCAATGAATAAGCGTGAATCAGCTCGACGGCAGCGGCTCCGGCATCAATACGCTGAGCCTCGATACCCAGCACCTTTCCCGTCGCATAAGCGAGTGTTGGACGCAGGCGCTTGCCGCCCCCCATCACCGCATAGCGCATCGCTTCATCGAGTTTCGCCTCAGCCCCCGGAGTGGCCGAAAATGCGCCCTCCAGTACCGTATTGACCCGCTGCCGCGCTTCATTTACCAGCGTTTGCTCACTCATTACTGGCTCCCTCATCACGCGATGAAGGCGCATTATCGTCGCGTTCCAGCAAGGTTTTGATCTTCAACTCAGCGGCATCCAGACGACTGCGCGCTTCACGCGTCAAACGCACCCCCTGCTCGAAGGAAGCCAGCGACTCTTCAAGCTCAAGATCGCCGCCTTCCAGACGTTCGACTATTGCTTCAAGCTGCTTGAGTTTAGTGCCAAAGTTTTGCGAAGTGTCTTCCTGCAAAGCACCCTGATTCGGCGCCTCGGAGTAGTGATCGGCCATACGTTGAAATCCCTAAGTAAACGCGGCAAGGCAAGCTCTATGCCGTTATTATGGCATAGCAAGCAACATCGGCCCCAGCCAGCATCGTGATTGAACAGGATTCACTATCAGCCTGAATATGCTAGCCGCGCCGATGGCCTTCACCCTATGGTAGGATGAGTTGCGACAATTCTTCCGGCGTCGAGGAAGCCTATCACTCCGCTGCAAGTGGCCGGTTCAGGCGCGCTATTGGTGCGAAAAGCACCTTGCCAGCACCCTTGACTGCATTGCCTCGGCAACTCCCCCGACGCGCCCACTCATCTCGTGAGGTTATGGCAACGATGGCAAAAACGTCCCTGGACAAGAGCAAGATCAAGATTTTGCTGCTTGAGGGCATTCACCAAACCGCTGTTGATCATTTGTTAGCGTCCGGCTACACCAACATCGAACACCTCAAGACCTCGCTCTCCGAAGACGACCTGGTCGAAAAAATCAAGGATGTGCACTTCATTGGCATTCGTTCACGCACTCAGCTAACCGAGCGTGTGTTCGCGGCCGCTGAAAAGCTGACGGCTGTTGGATGTTTCTGCATCGGAACCAACCAGGTAGATCTCAACGCTGCGCTGGTGCGCGGTATTCCGGTCTTCAACGCCCCCTACTCCAACACTCGTTCGGTAGCGGAGCTGGTGATCGGCGAGATCATCATGCTGATGCGTCGGATTCCTGAAAAAAGCCGCAATGCGCATCAGGGCGGCTGGTCGAAAACGGCCACAGGTGCCAACGAAGTGCGCGGTAAAACGCTCGGTATCGTGGGTTACGGCAATATCGGCAAGCAGCTCTCGGTGCTCGCTGAAAGTCTCGGCATGCGCGTTATCTACTACGATGTAGTCACCAGGCTCGATATGGGTAACGCCCATCAGGCCACCTCGCTGGATGAACTGCTGACCACCGCTGACATCGTGAGCCTGCACGTACCGCAGCTTCCTTCGACCGAATGGATGATTGGCGGCGAGCAGATCGCGCTCATGAAAGAAGATGCCGTTCTGATCAACGCTTCGCGCGGCAACGTGGTTCGTATCGACGAGCTTGCTGAAGCGATGGAAGATGGTCATCTGCGCGGCGCTGCCATCGACGTTTTCCCGAAAGAGCCGAAAGGTAACGGCGAAGAGTTCGTCTCACCGTTGCGCGGCCTTGATAACGTGATCCTGACCCCGCACGTTGGCGGCTCCACTGAAGAAGCCCAGCAGAATATCGGCATCGAAGTCGCTGACAAGCTGATTACCTATTCCGACAACGGCACCACCATCACTTCGGTCAACTTCCCCGAAGTACAGCTGCCGTCGCACCCCAACAAGCACCGTCTGCTGCACATTCACAAAAACGTGCCGGGCGTCATGTCAGAGATCAACCGCGTGCTGGGCGAACACAATATCAATATCTCTGGTCAGTACCTGCAAACCAACGCAGGTGTCGGCTATGTCGTTATTGATGTGGATAAAGCCTACGGCCCCGAAGCGCTGGCTGCTCTGCGCGAAGTCGATGCAACACTGCGTACTCGCGTTCTCTACTCTGATGATGACACGGAGTAACGCGCTCTAAATAGCGCGCTTCAACGCTAACCGGCAATTCGCCGCGTTAACGCACACTGCCCCCGAAGACCGAGCTCTATCCGGCCTTCGGGGGCAGTTTTATATGTGGTGGGTTTTCCTTTATGAGCGCACTGATGCCCTTCTCTGACGAAGCAAATGCCTTGCAGCAGGCTGTTTTCTCACCGCGTGTAGGCCGAGCATTGCCAAGGCGAGTTGAGTCTTGCCTGAATACTCACCAACCAGTGCCCCACCAAAAAAGGCGCACCTCTCGGCGCGCCTTTTCCCAATCATGCACAGCGCTTAGCTGTCGCTCGCCTTATGCTGCTTTTTCTGAAGCGGCGTAAAGTTGCCTTCCTGAAGATCGGATTCGATCTGTTCAAGGCTTTTGCCTTTGGTTTCAGGCACCAGAAACAGAATGAACAGGAAGCCCAGCACATTCAGCAGTGCGTAGAACCACATGGCCCCGCCAATCGTCAGCAAATTCACCATGGTGAGCGCCGTGCCGGTCAGGATCAGATTGGAGCCCCACAGGGTAGCGGCGTGCAGGCTGGTCGCCTTCTCTCGAATGGCAACGGGGTAAAGCTCGGAGCCCATCAGCCAGCCGATCACTTGAATACCGCCCGCGTTGAATACCATGAAGGCAAACAGGAAGCCGACTATCAGCCACGATGTGCTGGGGCCATCCATGCCCAGCAGCCATACTGCGCCTAGCCCAAACAGGGAGAGCGCGGCGGGCGGCATCATCACAAGCGCAAGGGTGCGACGCCCCACATGATCGACAATCAGCTTGCCGAGAACCGTCATGACCAGATAGATCACTGCAACACCCAATGCCGAATAGAGCGCGGCCGTGTGGCTAAAGCCAGCATCCGACAGGAAGGTGGGCGTGTAGTAAATCATCATCTCGATACCGGAGAGCTGGGTAAACGCCGCGACGCCAAGCCCAGCAACCAGCGCTGGACGTACCCAGGGCTTGCGCACCTCGCTCCAGCCGGCACGTTCTGCCTTGGAAGAAGCCTTGCGGGTTTTCTCTATCGAGCGCAGCTCGCGCATCACTTCACGGTTGGTCTCTCGTACCAGCCCCAGCGCATGACGGGCTTCTTTAAGACGCTTTTGCCCCACTAGCCAACGCGGACTCTCCGGCAGACTAATCATACCGAGCGCCAGGATAGCCGCAGGAATGGCTGCCACCATAATCATGGTGCGCCAGCTCCATACATCCTGAAGGAAAGCACCGACCAGACCGGCTGCCAGGATGCCGACCCCAATCGAAATATTGAAGTAGGTGACCAGCCGCCCGCGCTTGTCAGGGGGTGCCAGCTCAGCGATGTAGACGGGCACTATCTGCGAAGCTCCGCCGACGGCGGCACCAAGCAACAGCCGTGACATTCCCAGCCAGAATGCCGATACCGAAAAACCGCAGCACATGACGCCCACGACGAAAATGACCGCTACCGCCATGATGGTATAGCGACGCCCGATGATACTGGCTACCTTGCCGCTACCCAGCGCGCCAATAACAGCCCCCACCAGGATTGCACTGGTGACCATCTCCTGAACGTTGTGAGAGAGACTGAATTCGTTGGAAATTTGCAGCAACGCGCCCGAAATGATTCCGGTGTCGTAGCCATAGAGAAAACCAGCGATTGCCGCGATGCCCGCGGTACTGAGCAGGTAGACTTCCGCACCGAATGAAGACGTATCCTTCGAAGGCTCAGAGTCCAATGATGTGCTATTTGGGTCGTTGAGGTTATCGCTCACGAGCCTCTCCATATAATGTCGGAATTTACACGCTACGTTGTGGTAGCAGGGAGTGTCAGAAAACCCCGCTTTCGTTCCAGCACGATCTCAACGCAATAAATATCTATATACACGCGAATTGGCTGCTGTCGTTACGTTCTATCTGCCCTCCCTGTCGTTGCATGACCACTCATCAGGAAGCAGTGAGCACAAGGCGTTAGCCCGTCCTTGATGGTTCATGCCGTGGATTTCCTTTCACCGGGCTTGAAAGCCTCGGTATTCGACGCAAAGGTAGCTAACGCAGAGCTGACATATGCGAACAGCAATGGAGCATGCCCCACTGCCACACCAGCGCAAGCTCTGCATCAGGCCATGCCTCATGCCTTATTTCAGCAGCGCTGTTAGCGAACACTTACTCACTTGGAGAGGTCCATCTCATGTCTACCCAACAAACAGTCGCAGTGCTCGGTCTAGGAACGATGGGCCATCCCTTCGCCGCGAATTTGATCGCCAAAGGGTTTGATGTTCACGTATGGAATCGCTCGTCTGGCAAGGATGATGACCTGGTGGCCCAGGGCGCGACACGAGCAGGTTCAGCGACGGAAGCGGTGGCTTCTGCTAAGGTGGTAATTAGCATGCTCTCCACACCAGAAGCGACCGAAGAAGTGTTGTTTGGCGATCAGGGAGCGCTGGCCGCCATGCAAGAACACGCCATTTTAGCGCAAATGGGAACGATCGGCGAGGAGGCAACCCTACGTCTGGCCGAGAAGGCAAAACAGCACTATCCTACCATCGTATGGCTTGATGCGCCGGTTTCCGGCAGCAAGGTTCCCGCTGAAAAAGCGCAGGTGCTGGTACTGGCCAGCGGCGATGAAGAGCGCGGCAAAGCGGCCCAGCCGGTATTCGATGCCATAGGCAAAGGAACCAAATGGCTTGGCCCTGTAGGTGCGGGCAGTCGTATGAAGCTGGTGGTCAATGCGTGGCTGGTGATGCTGATGCAGGCGATCAATGAGTCATCCATTTTGGCTGACCACTTCGGCTTCTCAAGCGATGACCTTTGGTCGGTGCTCGACGGCGGCCCTCTGGCGGTGCCTTACATGAAACCGAAGCTCGCTAAAATTGACAGCAGCGACTATTCCACCGAGATGGCGCTGGAATGGGGTCTCAAGGATGCTCTGTTAGCGCTTGATGAAGCCAATGCCGATCAACTTCCCAGTCTGAGCCGCGTGGCGGAAATATGGCAAAAAGCCACCGATGACGGTCTTGGGGAAAAGGATATCAGCGTCGTCACTGATTATTTACGCAACCAGAAGTAAGTAATCACTACTGACACAACGCTTGGCTAACGCCATTTGCGTGCCCGGTGCCTTCCCCATTAGCGCGGCATAAGACATCGGGCGTTGTGAGGCGTTACCTGCCGTGCCATCACGTCTTTGCCCCTCTGCCACTGGCTTTACCGCTTCCTGAGAGAAGGCGAAAACCAGAACACCACTTCCTCTGTTAGCAGTGCTGGCTTCTCACTACATGCTGTTCACACCTCGCCGTTCATTCACGAACAACGCCTTATCGGCTCCTTCCCGAACGTGACGCCTGCCCTTCCAAGCACCAGCGTTCACATCCTCCTTTCCCTCAGTTGAACCTTCTCCTTCCGAACAAAGTTGAGAGCACCGTGGCGCTGGACCGTCACGCTTCCCTTATTCCACACGGCGCACCACTGTGCACGCCATTGCCAATGCCTAAAACGTAAAACCATGCACTGATTAACGAATATACGCAGGAAACGTGTGGCCAGGATGTCTTCCTACGGATGCAGTTCGAGGAAGTGAGTCACCGGCTATAGGTGAGGACAAAACAGCAAGCGCCTTGCTGGTGGCGCTCGATGCGGCACCTAGCCCCCCTTTTGCAGGCAACATTACATATAAATTACGTAATATTATGTATAAAAATCTGGTTGGATAAATTTTGAGCACTAAATCCTAGGTAAAATTGAAGAAAACAGCCCCAAGACTGATGATGTCATGGTCATAAAATGACCAAAAAATTCACCTAAAACCAGAGCGACTACCGTCCATACAAACTATAGGCACATTCAAAACATATCAAAAACACGGATTTTATCTGCGAAATAGCTATTTTTTGCCCCAGAAGACGGAAAGCATATTTTTTCACTCACACATGACAATGATGAAGACCATTTTGACGGAATAGATCTGGATAAAAAATGATCACTAATACAATCAGCTCACCATATTTTCACTGTTTCGTCCATTGTGTAATTAATCATAATACTAATAAAACGTTACGTAACATAGACTTTAATGGGCAGTTATCCATGCGATGCACAGTTACTGCGTTGATAGGCGGTAAAAACAGGCTGTCGAAAACACGGATGAAAACAGGAGGAAACAAGGCGTTAGAGGGGAAATTTTCAAAAAGGGAAGGAAGGGCGAGTAGCCCTTAGAGCCTGCTCAACGTCTCGCGAGCTAGCGCTATGCACGGCAAAAACAGGCAAGGACGCGGAGCTTACTCGTTGTGCATGGGCAAGCCGAGCCTGTTGTTAATGTAGTAGAGCCAACGCGCAGCAGATTTTTGAACAGTTAGCCTGTGGCACTCACACCTGACATCAGAGACCAATCATCTCTGCCTCATGCACAGTGGGCGTGGGCGTGGGCGTGGGCGTGGGCGTGGGCGTGGGCGTGGGCGTGGGCG
>NZ_JAGO01000014.1 GCF_000526695.1 Carnimonas nigrificans ATCC BAA-78 | reverse complement strand
AATCTCACCCGCCTGATACAGAATAAAAGGCGTTGCTCGTAAGAGCAGTGGTGAGTGACGTTGCCGTCCGAATCGAAACGAGCGCCCACACAAATTGTCTGATCGATTTTTTAAAGAGCGTTGAAAGAAGCGGTGAACTGCTCCGTTCAAGTGGATGCGTATTCTACGCAATCCTGAGTGGAAGTCAACTGCTTTTTTGTTTTCGTTAACGTTTCCGTTAATTCAACAACTCAGCGATTTTCTTCCGGAAATCAACAACTTGAAAACCTTGCTGACTTCCTCGTTGAGGCCCTGCCCCAGCGATGGAGGCGTACTTTACGCACCATACCGCTTCTTGGCAAGGGCTTTTTACAAATTAATTTCTTTCCCTGCGTTTACGCTGCTTTGCACGCAGGCGTGTGCCGCGAATCAGAGCCACTATCATGCCTGATAGCGCATAGCCGCCAAAGAGAATCAGCAGCACCACAGAGGGCTGAATAGAGATCACGACGAAGGCCAGCACGACGACCAAAAGCGCGACGAATGGCACTCGCCCTCTGAAACCGACCTCTTTAAAGCTGTAGTAGCGAATATTACTGACCATCAGAATACCGCCTAGCGCCACCAGAATGCCGATCAGAAAATCGAGCATTTGCGAGTGCACTTCAAAATTGTGGAACGACCAGACACAGCTCGCCACGATAGCCGCTGCCGATGGACTGGGAAGCCCGACGAACCATTTTTTATCAGTTTGCGCCAGTTGCACATTGAAGCGAGCAAGTCTAAGCGCGCCCCCCGCCACGAAAACGAACGCGCAAATCCAGCCAAACTTGCCCAGCGAGTGCAGTGACCAGCTAAAAGCCAGTACCGCAGGCGCTACCGCAAACGACAGCATATCGGCCAGGCTGTCATATTCTGCGCCAAATGCACTTTGCGTATTGGTCATTCGCGCTACACGCCCATCACAGCCATCAAGCACCATGGAGACAAATATCGCGATGGCAGCCGTCGAAAAATCACCCTTGACCGCGGAAACCACCGCAAAAAAGCCCGCAAAGAGCGCCCCGGTGGTAAACAGATTCGGCAGCAAATAGATTCCCCTGCGCCTCTCGGTTTCACCGTTATGGGTCACCTCCTCGACGACTTCACTATCCTCGAAGAAATCCTTGAAGGGGTCGGTGGGCCAATTGCGCTTATTCCCTTTCTGGGAGGAAGGCTGCTCACCGGGTGGCGACTCATTGTGCATTGAGGATTGGGTGTCCTTAGTCATGGGCACTCCCTTTGAGATAAGTGATGTGCGCTAGAACGGCCATCATACAAATCGTCCCAGCCCCACTACCGAGCGCAACCGCTCAACGAAAGGCGCGGCCTCGGCGCGAGCACGCTCAGCACCTTTATCAAGTATGGACTCAATATGTGCCGGATCTTCCAGCAGTGCCTGATAGCGCTCCCGCGGTTCTTTTAAATGCGCATTAAGACGCTCGAAAACAATATCCTTGACCTCACCCCAGCCGATGCCTTCCTCATAGCGCTTGCGCATATCGTCAGCGCCGGCCTGATCGACAAAGGCGCTGTATATCTGAAACAGCGTGCAACTGTCGGCATCTTTTGGCTCGCCAGGTTCAAGAGAGTTGGTCTTGATCTTGCGCACCAGCTTGAGCAGCTTCTTCTCGGTACAAAACATCGGGATGGTGTTGTCATAGCTCTTGGACATTTTTCGACCATCCAGCCCATTGAGCACCTGAACCCGTTCATCCACCTGAGCTTCAGGAAGAGTGAAGTAATTGCCCTTGTAGATATGGTTGAAGCGCCCAGCGATATCACGCGCCATCTCGATGTGCTGGATCTGATCGCGGCCAACGGGCACGCGGTTCGCATTGAAGAGCAGAATATCGGCCGCCATCAGCACCGGGTAACTGAACAGTCCCATCGAAATGCCGCGATCA
The DNA here is from genome assembly GCF_000526695.1 of Carnimonas nigrificans ATCC BAA-78. Taxonomy (GTDB): domain Bacteria; phylum Pseudomonadota; class Gammaproteobacteria; order Pseudomonadales; family Halomonadaceae; genus Carnimonas; species Carnimonas nigrificans. Next base: position 213,369 of record NZ_JAGO01000014.1, on the reverse strand, counting down.
GGGTCAGGAACGCCCCCTTCCTCGTTAGCAGCAACCGCTGCCTTATAGGCGTGCGCGCGATTCATCAATCCTTTGGCACAGACACAATTCAGCATCCAGCACAGCTCGTTCACCTCAGGAACATCTGACTGACGATAGAAAAGCGCATTGTCAGTATCCAGTCCCAATGCCAGCCAGGTAGCTGCAATTTCAAGGCGCGACTGCTGTACGCGCTTGGGGTCCTGCGCCTTGATCAGCGCATGCAGATCCGCAAGGAAAAAATAGGGCTGTACGGTATCGTCTCGGCTCGCTTCAATTGCCGGACGGATGGCTCCCACATAGTTGCCCAGATGAGGAGTGCCAGAAGTAGTAATACCGGTAAGAACGCGCGTTTTAGTCATGGAACTCTGTTAGCTCTTGCAGAAGGTTTTCAATGCGGACACCGCTTGGCGCCAATAGTGATAAAGCTATCACTCGCGGCCGAAGGCATGACCTGCGGTGTACCAGCACTCATCAAGACACGTTAGTCGCGGAAGATACGCACGCCAAGCGCCTTCAAGTAAGCAGTCTCAGGTATGGCGGGGTGCACCGGATGATCGGCCCCCTGACGCCCTTCATAAATGATCTGGGCGTTACGATCCTGGTGACGTGCAGCGCCTCTGACAATATCGGTGAGGTGCGTGGGGTCCAAATGCATTGAGCATGACCCGGACATCAGCAAACCATCTTTCTTGATGAGCCTGATGGCCTCACGATTAAGACGCGCGTAGGCCCGTTCGCCGCTGGCGATATCCTTGCGCTTGCGGATAAAGGCCGGAGGATCAACGATCACGATATCAAACTGTTCGCCCTCGGAGCGCAGGGCAGACAAGGCTTCAAACGCATCGCCCTCCATCATGGTGACGCGATCTTCAACACCATTGAGTGACGCATTCTCGGCGACGCGATCCAGCGCCACAGCAGAGCTATCGACGCAGGTCACGCTCTCGGCGCCCTTGGCAGCCGCTTGAATTCCCCAGCCACCAATATAGCTGAAGACATCCAGTACGCGCTTGCCTTCCACCAACTGGTTGAGCCAAGCACGGTTGGGACGATGATCGTAAAACCAGCCGGTTTTCTGGCCCTCAAGTGCAGAAGCACGGAACTTCACACCGTTCTCTTCCACATCAATAACACCATCGAACTCGCCTTTAACCACATCAATATGCTGTTCGAGGTTCTCGATACGACGACCGCTGGTATCGTTGCGCAGCACGATAACGCGAGGATTAAGCACCTTTTCCAGCGCATCAATGACTTCATCGCGCAGAAGATCCATTCCCAGGGTATTGAGCTGCACCACCACGACATCATCAAAACGGTCGATAATCAGACCGGGAAGCAGATCGCCTTCGCTATGTACCAGCCGGTAAAAAGGCGTTGAAAAAAGCTGCTGACGCAGACTTAAAGCCTGGTTAAGGCGATGTACCAGCAGCGATCTATCGAGCCGCATCGACGTGTTGCGTGACACGATGCGTGCGCAGATAAGGGAGTGCGGATTGGCATACGCGACCGCTATGGCCCGGCCATTGGACTCCTCGATAATCACCTGTTGCCCCGGCTCGACCTGCTTCAACGGCGTGGCAGCGTTATCAATTTCGTTGGAGAATATCCATAGATGGCCAGCCTTGAGACGACGTTCCGCGTTTTTCTTCAAGCGCAAATGTTGAGTCACTACATACATCCTGAAATAGACAGAGAAGCCAGCATTAGTGCTGGCACTTGGGACAGTATACCGTGGCGCGCTGACCTATCACGACGTGACAAAGCTCCGTGTGGCAACAGAGACATTCAGCGCCCGCTCGCCCATAGACATTCAAGCGTTGGGCAAAATAGCCTGGCTCGCCCTGCCCGCTCACAAAACCCCGCAGCGTGGTACCGCCCTGCTCAATGGCCGCCGCCAGCACGCTTTTGATGGCTTCCGCCAGGCGCTCATAGCGCTCGCGTGACACCTGCCCGGCAGCACGTCGTGGGTCAATACCGGCAGCAAAAAGAGCCTCGGTCGCATAAATATTGCCGATCCCGACCACATGTGCATTGTCCATGATAAAGGCTTTTACAGCGATCTTCCTGTTTCTCGCTGCAAGGTACAGGTGCTCACCGTTAAACGCCTCAGACAAGGGTTCAGGCCCCAGTCGCGCTAACCGTTTATCCTGTTCTGGAATACCAGAAATGAAATCGACGAAACCGAATCGCCGTGGATCATGGTAACGAAGACACCACCCCGAACTCATACTGAGTTCGATGTGATCATGTTTTTTCAAGGGAGTACCAGGCTTTACCAGCCGCAGCGACCCTGACATGCCAAGATGCCAGAGCAGATGCCCCTCCCCTACCGGCATCAGCAGGTATTTGGCGCGGCGCGACATTGTGCCCACCACCTTTCCAACCACGCTATCTTCAAGCGACAGGGGCACAGTAGAGCGAAACCGGCGCTCACGAATATTCATGCCGTCAATGCGGGCATGCTCGACGAAGGGAGCTATACCACGCAGCGTGGTTTCAACCTCGGGTAGCTCAGGCATTCACATCCCCTTCCATTGACCAACCATTGACCAACTCATACACCATGCACAATTAACTGCACTAAAACGCACTGAACCCGGCACTAGGCCGGGTTCAGTCGCTCGGGAAACCCCGGCAGCAACCACTCGCACACCGTGAAAGGCGTGCGATAAATACGATTACTTGATTTTCGCTTCGCGATAAACCACGTGCTTGCGCACAACGGGATCGTATTTTTTGAATTCCAACTTGTCAGGCGTATTACGCTTGTTTTTGTTGGTGGTGTAGAAGTGACCGGTACCTGCAGAAGAAACCAGTTTGATCTTGTCACGCATGATAAAACTCTCCGGCTCGTTAGAGCGAATTAGTCGGGCAATCAGCCCGGCCCAGGATATCTGATACCCACGCACATGGTGCAATGGGGAGCGCTAAGGCATGTATCACGTATTGAGCACCGAACTGGCGTTCGCTCTGGAAGTTCACTTTAATGATGCTCCAGAAATACCGATGAATCGCTGCCCAATTGAGATAAAAAATGCTTAGACGCGCTCACCACGAGCACGCAGCTCGCCCAGAACCTGTTCAATACCTTTTTTGTCAATGATACGCATACCTTTGGTGGATACGCGCAGCTTGACGAAACGTTTTTCGCTCTCAACCCAGAAGCGATGCGTGTGCAGGTTCGGAACGAACCGACGACGCGTTTTACGCTGGGAGTGAGATACATTGTTACCCGTCACCGGACGCTTGCCGGTGACCTGACATACCTGGGACATGCGTGCCTCCAATCGTTAGTCTGGCCGATCGAACTCGTGGGTGACGGGTCCAACCAGAAAATCGTCTACCAAATTTCTTCGCCAGGCAGCCCAGTGTTCAATGTCTTGACGACAAATCACATGCAAGCAAGCGATATCAACGACTGCTGCACATAGCGAAAAAATTCAAAAACCTGTGTTCCCGATATCCATACAAGCCCGGACAATTCAAGCACGCATTGACTGACGTGCAGTAAACACGGCGAATCGAAGCTCAGATATCAAAGGCGGCATTTTATACCAGAAAGTAAAAAGGTTCACAACCCTGAGCCTTCTTACAAAAGCCCTCTCTCGGCGAACGAGACCACTTCGCCATCCCCTACGACAAAATGATCGAGCACCTTGATATCGACCAGACCAAGGCCATCGACCAGCCGACGAGTCAGGCGGATATCTGCCTCGCTCGGCGTGGCTGACCCTGACGGATGGTTGTGGGCAAAGATAACGGCAGCGGCACCGCGAGCCAACGCCTTCTTGATTATTTCGCGCGGATAGACTGCTGCCGCATTCAAGGTGCCGTGGAACAGGTGCTCGAACTCCAGCATGCGGTGCTGGGAATCCAGAAAGAGCGCAGAAAAGACTTCATGATCGAAATCACGCAATTGCGCTACCAGAAAACGCCGCACGGTTTTTGGCGACTCAAATGCCTCGCCAGCGGCAAGCTCTGAATGGTAGTGGCGCCTTCCCAGCTCAAGAGCCGCTTGCAGGGTAACGTAGGCCGCTACGCCCAGCCCCTTGGCGCGACAGAACTCGACCTGATTGGCACACAAAAGCCTTCTCAGGCCATCGAATTCAAGGAGCTGCTGACGCGCCAGATCGACCGCTGACATGCCACTAATGCCTACCCGCAGGAAAATGGCCAGCAACTCAGCGTCGGAGAGCGCATGCACGCCATGTTTAACCGCTTTTTCTCGTGGCCGTTCATTAGTGGGCCAGTGCTTGATACTCATCGTGCAGCCTCTTGCAAATGACCGACTCTTTATCGACTGCATCTTCACTTTTTTTAGCAACAAGTAGAAAGTGTGGCGACAGCTGAAGGTATAGAGCCCCAGCCATTGGCAGGGCTGATATACTCAGGGCGTTGCAAGTTCAACAGCCCGTGCTGTTATCACACACGTATTGCGTTACCCAATACACTGTTCATCCAAGAAAGGAGCACATAATGGCCAAGCTGGTACTGGTTCGTCACGGCGAGAGTGAATGGAACAAGGAAAATCTGTTTACTGGCTGGGTCGACGTTGACCTCTCTGAGCAGGGCGTAAAGGAAGCAAAACTGGCAGGCCAACGCCTCAAAAAAGCCGGTGTCGAATTCGATATCGCCTATACCTCTGTGCTGAAACGCGCTATCAAGACGCTTCACTATGCGCTGGAAGAGATGGATCAACTGTGGCTTGAAGAGCACAAGTCATGGCGTCTGAACGAACGCCACTACGGTGCACTGTCCGGTCTGAACAAGAAGGAAACCGCCGAGAAATACGGCGACGAGCAGGTTCACATCTGGCGCCGCAGCTACGATGTACTTCCTCCGCTGCTCGATACAAGCGACAAATACCACCCCGCCAACGATCCTCGCTACAAGTATCTCGACCCGCGTGTGTTGCCTGCTGGCGAAAACCTGAAGGTCACCCTTGAGCGCGTCATTCCCTTCTGGAACGACCGTATAGCGCCACAGCTGCGTGATGATAAAACCGTTCTGGTCGCCGCTCATGGCAACAGCCTGCGCGCGCTGGTCAAATACCTTGAGTCGATCAGCGACGATGACATCATGGAGCTGAATATTCCGACAGGCGTGCCGCTGGTATATGAACTCAACGACGAGCTGGGCGTTGAGAACAAGTACTACCTCGACAAAGACTGATCATAAGTAGCCGCCAGCCTCTGGCGGCACTTGTATCTGGAGATATCCATGAGTGCTCAGGCAGCCCTGGCTACGTTGCAGGGCAAACACATTGTGCTCGGAGTAAGCGGCGGAATTGCCGCTTACAAGAGCGCGCTATTGGCACGACTACTGAAGAAAGCAGGCGCTGATATAAAGGTAGTGATGACGCAAGGCGCCCACGCTTTTATCACTCCGCTCACCTTTCAGGCACTTACCGGTAATACCGTTCACGATACGTTGCTGGATGCCGATGCTGAAGCTGGCATGGGACATATCGAGCTGGCGCGCTGGGCTGATCTGATATTGATCGCTCCTGCCACGGCAAATGTCATCGCGCGGCTGGCTCATGGTCACGCCGATGATCTGCTCACCACCATTTGCCTCGCTAGTCCTGCACCCAAACGGCTGGCTCCCGCCATGAACCAGCAAATGTGGGCCAACCCTATCGTCAGCGCCAATATAGAGCGCCTGACGACGTTTGGCTGGGAGCTGCTTGGCCCCGATGACGGAGAACAGGCATGCGGTGATATAGGCAGTGGCAGGATGCTCGAACCGGAGGCTATCGTTGCGCGCTTGCTGGACGACACCTCCCCTTCCCGGCAGATATCACACCATAATCACAGCGGTACAAAGGTGGTCATCACGGCAGGGCCAACCCGCGAAGCCCTTGATCCTGTGCGTTATATCAGCAACTACAGCTCAGGAAAAATGGGCTACGCGCTCGCCGCCGCCGCTCATGCAGCGGGTGCTCATGTCACGCTTGTCAGCGGGCCTGTACAGCTAATGCCACCTGCCGGTGTCAAGGTAATCAACGTGACCAGCGCCGAACAGATGCTCAGCGCCGCTCGCAGCGAAAGCCGCAACGCTGATATATTCATCTCCTCCGCTGCCGTCGCTGACTTCCGACCGCAGCACGTTGCCGAACACAAGATCAAGAAAGGTAGCGACAATACAACCATTCTTGAACTGATCAAAAACCCCGATATTGTGGCAACTATCGCGGGAGAATATTCATCGCTCTTCTGTGTCGGCTTTGCCGCTGAAACGCAATCTCTGCTGGAGAACGCCGGCAGCAAGCTAGTGCGCAAGAAGCTCGATATGATTGTTGCCAATCAGGTAGGCGAAGGATTGGCATTCGATCAGGATAGCAATGCCGTCACGCTTATTTGGCACGACGCACAACAAAAGCTTCAACAGCGTGCATTCCCGATGCAGCCCAAGCCCCAACTGGCGCATCAGCTCATCGACGCTATTTTTGCCCATTATCAGGCGCACCAAGATACGCCGAGCGTAAGCGTCAACTGAAACACCTTGCAAGGAGAACACCTCAATGCCTCGCATTGAAGTCAAGATTCTGGACCCTCGGGTCAAGCAGCACCCCCTTCCCCACTATGCTACCGAAGGCAGCGCGGGCATGGATTTGCGTGCACTGCTGGATGAGCCGCTCACGCTCACACCAGGCGCTACCGAACTGGTACGTACCGGGCTGGCACTGCATATCAAGGACCCCGCCTACGCAGGCGTTGTACTGCCCCGCTCCGGCCTGGGCCATAAGCACGGCATCGTATTGGGCAATCTGGTCGGGCTGATCGACTCGGATTACCAGGGCGAGCTGATGGTCTCCATGTGGAATCGCGGCCAGAACACCGTCACTATCGAACCCTTCGAGCGCATCGCTCAGTATGTTCTGGTTCCTGTTATCCAGGCAGAACTCGAAGTGGTTGAAGAGTTTGAGGAGAGCAGCCGCGGTGCCGGTGGTTTCGGCAGCTCAGGCCGCCAATAGCTCACGCCCGCACCCACCGCCTTCCCCCTTCAGTCGAGGACAGCATGAAGCACCCTATTCCGGCAGCACACTCTCATGATCCGGCTACCATCGTTGAAATTCTGGTGGAGGCGCTCCCCTATATCCAGCGCTACGCAGGTAAAACCATTGTGGTGAAGTATGGCGGCAACGCCATGACCGACGACATTCTGGTCGATTCCTTCGCCCGCGATATCGTGCTGATGAAAACCGTTGGTCTGAATCCTGTGGTGGTTCACGGCGGCGGCCCGCAAATTGGCATCGTGCTGGAACAGCTAGGCATGAAATCGACATTTATCGAAGGCATGCGCGTGACTGACAGTGACACCATGGAAGTTGTCGAAATGGTGCTGGGCGGGCAGGTCAACAAAAGCATCGTCAACCAGATCAACCTGGCGGGCGGCAAGGCGATCGGTCTGACCGGCAAGGACAACGCCCAGATTCACGCCAAGCCAATGAAGATAACGGATCAGCAGGGCGCTCCTGTTGATTTAGGACACGTAGGCGACATCACCCATATTTCGACCGACCTTATCGAGATGCTGACCGGTGCAGACTACATTCCCGTGATTGCGCCTATCGGAATTGATGAACAGGGCCACTCCTTCAATATCAACGCGGATGTTGTCGCCGGCAAGGTTGCGGAAGCGCTCAAGGCAGAACGGTTGATGCTCTTGACCAACGTCGCTGGCCTGCTCGATGCCGAAGGCAAGGTGATGACGGGCTTGAGCGTGGCTGATGTCAACCGCCTGATCGACGATGGCACCATTTACGGCGGCATGCTGCCCAAGATTCGCTGTGCGCTGGAAGCCGTTGAAGGCGGTGTCGATAGCGCCGTTATTGTGGATGGTCGGGTGCCACATGCGACGCTGCTCGAAATATTCACCAATGCGGGGGCAGGTACGCTGATCGGCGCAGCGCCTGCCAACACCTGATACGCTGCCCGGCAGTTCTCTAAGCAGCCAGTACTTAAAGCGAACACACTTTTTGTCTTTACTAAAAATGATCGGATCATGACGCAGGAAACCACTACGCAGAGCCGTCGCGAGCATATTCTGCAAACACTGGCGGAGATGCTTGAAAAAGATAGCAGCGGGCGCATTACAACAGCCGCACTCTCCAGGCAGGTCGGAGTATCGGAGGCGGCACTCTATCGCCACTTTCCCAGCAAGGCGAAGATGTTTGAGGCACTGATTGGCTTCATTGAAGAATCGGTATTCTCACAGATTCACCGGCTGATTGAAGTGACCCGGGAAGACGAGGTGTCGATAGATGAGCGTCTGCGCCTGATTCTGACCTTCATTCTGGCGTTTGCGGAGCGTAATCCCGGCTTGTGCCGCTTGCTCAATGGCGAAATGCTCAGCGGTGATGTGGCACGTCTTCGCCCCAGAATCGCGCAATTTTATGAGCGCATCGAAACACAGCTAAAACAGTTGTTGCGCGAAGCCGAGCTTGCCAGAAGCCTGCATCTCCCCTGCACCATTACCGCCTACGCCAACCTGATGGGGGGCATGGTCGAAGGACGTATTGGGCAATATGTGAGAAGCAATTTCAGGCGCAAGCCCACTGACATGTGGCAAGACCAGTGGCGTGTATTGGCCGCCCCTCTGGTGTAATTTCACTGCGAATAAAATCATCCCAATAAAAATCCGCCGCCCCAGCAGGGACGGCGGATTTTGTTTTCATAGGAAGCAGCGAGGAGCTTAAGAGGCGAAAGCGAGTGACTCTTCACCCATCATATCGCGCACTTTTTTCATCGCGCTTTTCTCAAGCTGGCGAATACGTTCAGCCGAAACACCGTAGGTATCTGCCAGCTCGTGCAGGGTCGCCTTGCTATCGCTCAACCAGCGCTGTTGCAGGATATCGCGAGCACGATCATCGAGCTTCGCCATCGCATCGCTCAAGCGACGGGTTGTATCCTGCTCGTAATCTTCGTCTTCGAGCTGCTGCGCAGGGTTGGCACGCATATCTTCCAGATAGTTGGCAGGCGCCAGATATGCCTGATCATCGTCATCGTTGGCAGAGCCATCGAATCCGGCATCAGTGGAAGAAAGACGGCCTTCCATCTCACGAACGACGTGCGGCTTAACGTCGAGATCCTTGGCGATGGCATCAACTTCATTGCTATTAAGCCAGGCGAGACGTTTTTTGGCGCTACGCAGATTGAAAAACAGTTTGCGCTGAGCCTTGGTGGTCGCCACTTTCACGATACGCCAGTTACGCAGTACGTATTCGTGAATTTCTGCCTTGATCCAGTGCACCGCAAAGGAAACCAGGCGAACGCCCTGAGTAGGATCGAAACGTTTGACGGCTTTCATCAGCCCTACGTTGCCTTCCTGCACCAGATCAGCCTGGGGCAGGCCATAGCCGGAGTAGCTACGGGCGATATGTACCACAAAACGAAGGTGAGACATGACCAGCCGACGTGCGGCGGAAATATCGCCGTTTTCACGCAGACGTGTGCCCAGCTCGCGCTCTTCTTCTACCGAAAGAACGGGAATGGAGTTAACGGTCTGAATATAGCCGTTAAGATCGTGCCCTGGCGAAAGCATGCCAGTAGCCTGAAGATTGTTACCCATTGATGTTTGAAGACTCTTGCTCATCTGTAGCTGTCTCCTGAAAGTGCCTGCATGCTGCGCTTGTGCGCAGTCCCGATAACCAGGGAAATAACGGCAGGCGAGTATAGACAATAACTGAATACGGGTACCTGAAAGACATTCACTATGCTTTTACATTGTCTTTCCGAACGTTTCCTGTCTGAGATGTGGAGCAAAACGGGTAAACCGATTAGGTGCAGGCAGATACGCCTGCACTCTGCTGCTAATAAGACATTGGACGGCGCGGAGAGTTCCTTTTAAGCATAAAAACCTAAGCAGAAAAATTACCGCGCCCGGATATCGGCCAAATGCCTGCCTACCGCTATCCATGCCCCTAATAGACCCAGAAGTATACTACATATCAGCAATAACAGCGACCCGCTGAAGCCCAGCGCAGGCATCACATAGTCGCTACCGTAGCTCTGTGCCAGCGCGCTGATGGGCGACGACAGCCAGCCTCTTCCCAGCGTTAGCAGGGCCACGGCCAGAACGCCGCCTCCCAGGCCATACCAGGCACCGCTATATAAAAACGGACGTCGCACGAAGGCGTGGGTGGCGCCGATCAGGGTAACGACCTCAATTTCCTTGCGCCGGTTTTCGACCGCCAGTCGGATGGTATTACCGACCACCAGCAGCACGCCCAGTCCGAACAGCACCGCCAGACCCAGCGTTAGCCTCTGGCCCAGCACGCCGATGTCATGCAAGCGTTCGAGCCACTCAAGATCGACACGCGCTTCATCGACGCCGTTCAGCTCTCCCAACTGCCGACTCAAAGCATCTACTGCGCCCGGCTCACGCTCTTTCGGCGTTACCAACAGGGTGGCAGGCAGCGGGTTGGCATCAAGCAGCGAGGTAGCATCGTTGACGCCCAGCGCCTGCTGGAACTCATGCAGCCCCTCGTCAGCAGTAATGACCTTTACTGAACCGACGCTCTGCTCATTTCGTATTTCATCAGCCAGCTCGGAGACTTGTTTGGCAGAAGCACCACTTTCCATGTACACCGTGACTCGGGCGCTGCTGTCCAGGTCGTAATCAAGCGCTCGAACGCTGCCCAGCCCCAGCCACAACATCGCCGGCAATACCAGCGCAATCGCAATGGCCAGCATGGTGAGAATCGACGCCACCGGATGGCGTATAAGCCGCTCGGCGCTGTCTACCGCGACCTGACGATGGTGGCGTAGCCAGGATTCATAGCGCGCATCCAGGGAAAGTTTGCTGGTATTGGCGCCACGCTTGCGCTTTTGTCCGGCCACCGTAGGCTGGGAAGCAGATTTTTGCTGCGCTGCTGACTTGCCAGCGCTGTTTTTATCGGACTGTGTCATGCCCCCTCCTCGTCAGCTATCAGACGTCCTTGACGCAGGCGCAAAATACGATGGCGTAAACGGGCAATAAGTGCCAGATCGTGGCTCGCCAGCAGTACCGTAGTACCAATGCGGTTGAAATCTTCGAAGAGCCGCATGATATCGGCAGAAAGCTGTGGATCGAGGTTACCGGTAGGCTCATCGGCCAGCAGCAAGGCGGGCTTGTTCACTACCGCGCGGGCAATGCCAACGCGCTGCTGTTCACCACCGGAGAGCTCAATAGGCAGTGCCTTCTCGCGATAGAGCAGCCCTACCTTGTCGAGCGCTGCGCGCACGCGGCGCGCCGCATCCTGAGGAGGAATACCCTGAATCAAGAGCGGCAGTGCCACGTTATCGAATACAGTGCGATCAAACAGCAGCTGATGATCCTGAAACACCACGCCGATCTGACGCCGGTAAAACGGAATCTGCGAATTTCTGAGCGTATTAAGGTCACGACCGCCCACCACCACCTTGCCGCGGCTTGGACGCTCAAGGCAGGTCAATAGCTTGAGCACGGAGCTTTTACCGGCACCGGAGTGTCCGGTAAGAAACACCATCTCGCCTCTTTCAATAGAAAAATTGAGATCGGCGACCGCCTCAAAACGGCCTCCATAGCGCTTACCTACGTGCTCAAAGCTAATGATCGCCATTGATTATGCTCGCTCGTCGAACAGTGCATCGGTAAAGGGTTTGGCCTCGAACGGGCGAAGATCTTCAAGCGACTCGCCCACACCAATATAGCGAATGGGAATTCCCGTCTGCTTGGCCATCGCGAAAATAACGCCGCCCTTGGCAGTACCGTCCAGCTTGGTCATCACCACTCCGGTAATGGGCACAGCGTCGCTGAAGGTTTCTGCCTGGCTGATGGCATTCTGGCCGGTACCGGCATCGACAACCAGCATCACTTCGTGTGGCGCACTTTCGTCCAGTTTGCCCATGACACGGCGCACCTTCTTCAACTCTTCCATCAAATGCGCCTTGTTGTGCAGACGACCCGCCGTATCGGCAATCAATACATCGACATTACGAGCGCGTGCTGCCGACAGTGCATCATAGATAACAGAAGCACTATCAGCGCCCGTGTGCTGAGCCACTACCGGCACGTCGTTACGTTCGCCCCACACCTTAAGCTGTTCGACAGCCGCAGCCCTAAAGGTATCGCCGGCTGCCAGCATGACCGAACGTCCTTCACTACGAAAGCGTTTGGCGAGCTTGCCAATCGTCGTGGTTTTACCCACGCCATTCACACCGATCACCAAAATAACGAACGGCCCCTGGCCTTTGGGCGGAAGCTGTAGAGGCTGCTCGACCGGGGCAAGAATGGTGGTCAGCTCTTCCTGCAACGCCTTATAGAGCGATGAAGCACTCGATAGCTCCTTGCGTGAAACACGTTCCGTCAGGCGATCAATGATCTCGGTGGTCGCCTCTACGCCGATATCCGCCACCAGAAGCTGCGTCTCAAGATCTTCGATCAATTCATCGTCGATCTCTTTCTCACCCAGGAACAGCGTTGCCAGACCGCCCGTCAGATTGCTACGGGTTTTGCTCAGCCCTTTACGAATACGCGAGAAGAAGCCACCACGAGAGCCTTTCTCGTCGCTCTGCTGAACGGGCTCCGGCACGGCGGGCGCAGGCTCGGGAGCAGGGACGCTGCTCGGGGCACGGTGCTCGCTGGCACTTGCGACAGCAGCATCTGGCGGCGTCTCTGGTGTCACTTCAGGCTGCGATTCACGCGCCGTCTCGGGCAGCGGAGCTTCTTCCTGCAGCTGGCTCGGCTCAGAAGATGTCTCCATGGGCGACGGAGAGCTGATTTCTTCACGCTGGCGAGCAGGCTCATGCTGTTCAGCAGCAGGCTCTTCAACAGTGAGCTCCTCGTCAGCAACGTGAAGGTCATCTGAGCGGGATACGGCCTGCTCTTCCTCAACTGGCTCAGGCTCAACGGGGGCCGTTTGAGGAGAGTGCAGCTCCTCCTCAACCTGCTCCTCGATAGTCTCGGGGGCCGCGGGCGCTTCACTGGCCTCGTCAGGCTTCTGGCCCGAAGTATCAGGTGTGACCTCGCCCGACGCGGGCTCTTCTGCTACCTCCGGCGCGTCCTCAACGGGTGCGTTCTGTTCAATCGCTGACGACTGATCGTTAGCGTCGTTATGCTGCTGTTTCTTGCGCTTGAAAAAACGGAACATGGAAAGCTTTCATGCCTGTAAAGATAATGACGGTGCGGTAGCACTGATTTTACAGCACCAGGCTGACAACCGCCGTTTTATGATGGATTCAATCTTTCAGCATCCTACCATTTGCGACCGCTACACGGGTACAATCATGCACCATGAGCAAACACTCTTCTCCCCCTCGACGCCAGCGCGGTGCTACCGGGCGCGTGCGCTTGATTGGCGGTCGCCTGAAACGCAGTCAACTGGAAGTGGTCGATAGCCCTGGGCTGCGCCCTACTCCCGATAGAGTACGCGAAACGCTGTTTAACTGGCTATCGTTCGACGTGCCCGGCAAACGTGTGCTTGATCCGTTCGCGGGTACGGGCGCGCTCGCTTTTGAAGCGATTTCACGCGGCGCAAGCGAAGCCTGGCTTATCGAGCAGCAGCCCAGGGTGGCCGCACTGCTCAAACACAATGCTGACAGGTTGAACGTCGCCGATCAGCTGCGCGTCACCAAGGGCGATGCGCTCACGCTATTGGCGGCACCGGCATCCAACCGTTTTGGACTGGTATTTCTCGACCCGCCCTTCCACCATGGTCTGGCCAGCACAGCAGCACATTTGCTGGAGCGCAATGGATGGCTGGAAGACAATGCGCTGATCTATCTTGAGTGTGAATCCAGTCACCCTGCGCAGGTGCCCGATAACTGGTCACAACTGCGCTACACACAAGCCGGAGAAAGCATGGCTTTCCTGTATCAGCGAACGCCTCCTTCTGAAGCATTGGCTTGAGCACTGCCAACTGTATGAATAAGATGCCCTCTCAGCTATCGCTACAGTTTTTTCTGCTGCGCTGGTTGGAGGGCAGCAGCCTTACAATACCGCGTTTATTTTGATCGCGATTAGTCCCAGGAGATTAGTAGATATGAGCACCGAACTCTTCGACCAGCTCGAACAGAAAGTCAGCCATGCGCTCGAAACCATTGAACTGTTGCGCATGGAAGTGGAAGAACTGCGCGACGAGAACCAGAAGCTGAAAGGCGATCGGGATAACGGTGAATCACGCCTTAACGATATTCTGTCGCGTTTCTCTCAGCTGGAGCAGTCATCTTCAAGCGACGCTCAGAATGGTTCTTCGTCCAACAACGAGCAATCGCACAATCCTGCGCATCACTCCTAATAGCCTATTCAACGTCTTACGAGCTAGCGCTATGCAAGGAAAACCAGGCCGAGACGCAGAGTTTACTCGGTGTAAATGAGCAGTCCGAGCCTGTTTTTAACGCCGTAGCGCCGACACGCAGCAGACGTTGAACAGCTTCCAGGTCTGAAGCCAGCCAAAACAAACGCCCGACTGTCCTGAGACAGCCGGGCGTTTTGATAACGGGCATAGGCTCGATGGTTCACGTATTAACGTTAGGGCTTGTCCTCGTCGCTTTCTGCACTCCATGACATCAGGAGCGCATCTTCACGCCCGCCATCCACAAGCGGATAGTAATCACGGCGCCGCCCGTCGAGCACAAAGCCGCACTGACGATAAAGCGCCAGGGCCGGAGCATTTGACGCCCTGACCTCAAGCAGCAGACGCTCCCCTTCTCCGCCCCGCAGTCGTGCTTGCAGCGCCGCCACCAGCTTCTTCGCAATACCGCAGCGGCGCCATTGCCGAGCAACCGCAATCATTTCGATCTCCATATCGAAAGGGCCGATGGATACGGCACAAAAACCAGCGGCACCTTCTGCGGCAGAAGGCTGCCATACCGCGATATTGACATGCTCGCTCTGCACCGATTGAAGCAGCGTACCTTCATTCCAGGAGGGATCATCGGCGATCATCGCGAGCTGCTGCGCGCAATGAGGCTCAAGTGACGCCAGCCACTGAATCATGGGTGCTCCGCAGGTACGCTGAGCAACTGCTGTTGCAGTGGCAATAGCTGCCGCCAAAGCTGACGTTTGGCATCGGCACTGGTCATGACCTCATCAAGTGACGCCGCGCGCACCAGCGGCAGCTTCAATAGCTGGCTCTGCCCTTCCTGGATTTCCAGCACCTCCGAGAGCACCTGTGCATGTTCATCCTGCTCATGGGCAAAGAGCCACACACACTCGGGCGTTCCTCCTTGATGCTTGCGTCCTTCAACGAAAGCACGCATGCCCTCACGCGCCTCTTCAAGCGGCGCTTCGGTGGAGAAGCCATCAATCATCGGCCAATGAAAATCGACAGGACGTGTTGCCGCTCGATCAGGCTCGCCTAACGCAGAGAGCACCGCATCCAGAAACTTAAGCATCTGGGGTGTGAAGCTGCCAGCAGTGGTGAGAATCAGCCAGCGCTGCCCCAGCATCAATGCGTTGAAGGCGAATCGCAGCGGCTCCAATGGTTCGGTTGGAGAAGCAGCAGGCTGCGCCTCTTCAGCGGCGGCGGGCTGGGGTGTTTCAGGTGATAACGGCGCTTCGATGGGAGGGGTAGAAGCACTATCGTCCGCCTGCGCATCAGGTGTTAGCAGCGCCCGAATCTGGGCAGAGTGCTGCTCTCCCCCACGCCGCTGAACAGGAGCGGTGGCCTCCGGCTGACTGCTGGAAGTCGGCGGGGTAGATGCCTGTGCAGCCTCGGCATCCTTTACCAGCCGGTGAAGCCCCTGTGTCGCCGTGGTTTCAGGCGCTTTTTCTGGTTCGGGCCATTCGCACTCGCTACTAACAAGCGCATTGGGCAGGCGATAGCGCGGCACCCACAGCGTAATGCCCATGGCGTCGAGATATTGCGCCTGCTGATGCGTGGGCAAACCGTGTGAATGCTGTGACATGACAACTCTCTTGAAATAGCGTGGCTCAGGAGCGAGTGCCGCCTCGACAATCAGGCGATGCCGGAATATCTCCGCCGCGGCGCTCCCATTCAGCAGGCGTGTAAAGGTGCAATGCAAGGGCGTGCACCGGCCCGGCCAGCTCTTCATCCAGCACGCTGTAGACCCGCTGGTGACGCTTGACCGGTAGCAAACCTTCGAACGCACTGGAGACTACCGTTACCTTGAAATGGGTCTCCGAATTGGGCGGGACATGGTGACGATGGCTTTCATTTTCGACATCAATCAAGCGAGGTGCCAGCACCTTCAGCTTGTTTTCGATGTGCTGCTGCACATTCATGACGCTCTCCACACAGATGTTGATTTGACCTGCCAACGCAGGCGCTCTCCCTCGATGCTGCCGTTATAGCCGCATCTGACGCAACGCCATCAGCCGAATACAGCCACACAGCACGGCAATCAGCGCGAAGACCCATGCAATCCAGAATGCGTTATTGATCAATGCACCACTATGTTGCACGACATCAGCCCCCGACAGCGTGAGCGCTACCAGCGCCGCACCGATGGCCTGCGCGAAGGTACGCACCGTCGCTTGTACCCCCGAGGCTCTACTGCTGAGATGACGGGGCACCGAGCCCATCAGTTCGCGGTTATTGGGCGATTGAAATACTGCAAATCCCAGGCCACACAGCGCGGTACACAGCAGGATGACCGCTACGTTAGCGCAATTGAACAGCGCCATCAGTGCCAGTGACAGCACCGCCAGGGCGAAGACGCTCGACCCGATCACCGCCAGCCTGGGCGCTGATACTCGGTCAGCCAGACGCCCCGTGAGGGGGGCTACCACCATAATCAGCAACGGCCAGGGGGTAAACAGCAGACCAGAGGCCAAGGGCGAGTAGCCATAGCCATTTTGCAACAGGAAAGGGAGCGCAAACAGCGCCATGGTTTGGGCAATAAAGCTGAACAGCGATGCCAGCGCCGCCATACTGAAGCGTTTTTCGGCAAACATTGAAAGCGGCAAGAGAGGTCGCGATGAACAGCGCTGTCGAATGATAAACGCAACGGCGGCAATCACCGCTACCGCCAGCCACCCCCATGCAACCGTCGCAGATGCGGCGTGTCCTACCAGACCCAGCCCCACTACACTGGTGCTCAGCATCACGATGGAGAGCAGCGCCCCAATACCATCGAACCCTCGCGAGTCAGGTGCCTCACGGGGCAGGAAACGCCACGCCATGACCAGCGCAGCACCACCTACCGGAATATTCACCAGAAACAGCCAGCGCCAGTCAGCAATAGCCAGCACAATGCCGGTAAAGGCCGGGCCTATGGCGAGCGCCGCCGCTACAACCATCGCGACGATGCCAATGCCGCTACCCAGCAAGCGCGAAGGGAAAATGCGCCGGTTAAGGGAAGGCCCAAGGCTCATGACCGCCGCGGCGCCAACTCCCTGAATACAGCGCCACACCAGCAGCGAACTAAAGCCCTGCGCCAGAGCACAGCCCAGTGAGGCCACGACAAATAGCGCCAAACCTGCAATATAGAGTCGGCTGGGGCCGATGCGGTCAGCCAGCGCGGCACAGCTTAAAATCAGCGATGCTGCAATGAGCTGATAGCCGTTGCTGATCCACACGGAAGACGAAGCCGCGACTCCGAGCGCTTGCCCCAAATGCGGTAGCGCAGTGCTCATCATTGAACCGTCGAGCACCACCAGCAGAGTGCTTAACAGAATCGACCAAAGTGCAGGAAGGCGACGTTCGGGGGGTAGCCCGTCGTCGCCTTCCTGATGAGAGCGTAGCCCCTGGCCGGGGCTAGCGGTCTGGCGTGCTGAACGCATTCGGGTCAAATGTCATCATCGTCGGCGAACTCAGCGGCTTCGAGCGTCTCTTCATCATCAAGATCCACCGCCAGATAGCTGTGTTCAATTTGCAGAAAACGATCGAAGAGAGCCCGATCCACTTCATCGGGCCATAGCCGCTCATCGCCTTCCCACGCCTGTAGTTCATTCTCGAGAATATCGAGATAGCGATCATCAATATAAGAGCGCAGCGCTGCTTCGCTGTCCATTTCGGGAATCAGATAGATGGTGCTCTCATGTTCCACGTCGGCAAGGATGAGATCATCCTCGCCAGCGGTAGCTTCAAGCAGATTTATCCAATCGACGAACGCTTGGGTGGGAGTGACGCTGAGTGCCGAACGGTTAACCAGTTTCATGAAGACGCCCTCCAGTTAGCAATTGAGCGATGATACCCCAATACGACAGCGATGCGCAGAGCGTTTAATCCGCCTGCGGGCGCATTGCCGGGAACAACAGCACGTCACGGATAGATGCGCTGTTGGTCAGCAGCATCACCAGACGATCAATACCGATACCTTCACCGGCTGTGGGCGGCATGCCGTATTCCAGCGCCCGCACATAGTCGGCATCGTAATACATCGCTTCCAGATCACCGGCGTCCTTTTCAGCCGCCTGAGCACGGAAGCGCTCTGCCTGATCTTCAGCGTCGTTAAGCTCCGAGAAGCCATTGGCGATCTCGCGGCCACCGACAAAGAATTCGAAACGATCGGTCAGTTCGGGATTGTCATCATTACGGCGCGCCAGCGGGCTGACTTCGGCGGGATACGCGGTAATGAACGTAGGCTTCAGCAGACGATGCTCTGCCACTTCCTCGAAAATCTCCGACAGCAGTTTACCCTGCCCCCAGCTCTCCTTCACATCAATACCCAGACGTGACGCCAGCGCTGCCGAACTGTCACGGTCAGCCAGATGCTCGCTGGTAATGCCATCACCGTACTTGATTACCGCTTCGTGCATCGTCAGGCGCTCGAAGGGCTGGGCCAGATCAATGTCAAAGGCGGCATCGTCATGACCCACCGTGATATTCGTATCGCCCAGCACCTGCATGGCCACATCGCGGATCATCTCTTCGGTCAGATTGATCAGATCATGGTAATCCGCATAGCCCCAGTAGAATTCAAGCATGGTGAATTCAGGGTTGTGGCGCGTGGAAAGCCCTTCGTTACGGAAGTTACGGTTGATCTCGAATACACGCTCGAACCCGCCCACGACCAGACGCTTCAGATAAAGCTCTGGCGCGATACGCAGATACATATCCTGATCGAGCGCATTATGGTGCGTGGTAAAGGGGCGCGCCGTGGCACCACCGGGGATCGGGTGCAGCATGGGGGTCTCGACCTCCATGAAGGCACGCTGGCTCAGAAACTGACGAATCGCCGAGATAACGCCAGCACGAATGCGGAAGGTGTCGCGCACTTCAGGATTAACGATCAGATCGACATAACGCTGACGATAGCGCTGCTCCTGATCGGTCAGGCCGTGGAACTTGTCAGGCAGCGGGCGCAGCCCCTTGGTCAGGGTGCGGGCATCTTCCATATTGACGTAGAGATCGCCACGACCGGATTTATGCACCGGCCCCTTGGCCGCTACGATATCGCCGATATCCCAGCCTTTAACGGTCTCAACGATCTCTTCAGGCAGCACTTTTTTGTTGAAGTAGAGCTGAATACGGCCACTCACATCCTGCAACACGATAAAGGGGCCACGCTTGGTCATGACACGACCGGCAACGGCGGCCTGACGGTCAAGCGCTTCCAGTTCTTCCTTCTCTTTATCGTTCAGCTCTTCAATCAGTTCGCCTGCCAGACTGTCGCGGCGAAAATCATTTGGAAACGCACTCTTGCCATGCTCACGCGCTTTTTCACGCAGCGCGGCGAGCTTGTCGCGGCGCTCCTGAATCAGACGGTTGTCCGATTCCTGACTGTGTTCGGCGGGTTGCCCATTGGGAGTGTGCTGTGACATGGCAAATTTCCTGTTGAGCGTCGCCATGCCGAATGAGGCAAGCGACGCCAGATATATCAAGATAGAGAGAAGCAGACGCCAGGCCACCGTGGGGCCGGGCATCGTGCAATAAGACTATAGCCCTTGCTTGAGGCTGGCTTCGATAAAGTCGTCGAGATCACCATCGAGCACCTTGTCGCAGTTACTCGACTGTACGCCGGTACGCAGATCCTTGATGCGCTGATCGTCCAGCACGTAAGAGCGAATCTGGCTACCCCAGCCAATATCAGACTTGCTGTCTTCGAGCTTCTGCTTTTCAGCGTTGCGCTCCAGAACTTCCCGCTCATAGAGGCGCGCTTTCAGCATTTTCATCGCCTGATCGCGGTTGGAGTGCTGAGAACGCTCAGACTGGCACGCCACCACTACGCCGGTCGGCTCGTGGGTGATACGCACTGCCGAGTCGGTGGTATTAACGTGCTGCCCGCCGGCACCGCTGGAGCGGTACGTATCGACGCGCAAATCCGCCGGATTGATGTCGATTTCGATGTTGTCGTCAATTTCGGGGGAGACAAATACCGAAGCAAAGGAAGTATGACGACGGCCACCCGAATCAAAGGGACTTTTACGTACCAACCGATGCACGCCGGTTTCCGTGCGCAGCCACCCGTAGGCGTAATCACCCTTGATATGCAGGGTGGCCGATTTGATCCCCGCGACCTCACCGGCACTTACTTCAACCACGTCGGTATTGAAGCCGTGATGCTCGCTCCAGCGCAGATACATGCGCAGCAGCATATTGCCCCAGTCCTGAGCTTCAGTACCGCCTGAACCGGCCTGAATATCGAGGTAGGCGTTATTGGCATCCATCTCGCCGGAGAACATGCGCTGGAATTCAAGCTTGTCGAGATGCGCTTCAAGGCGTTGCAGGTCGCTGATGATCTCGTCAACGGTACCTTCATCTTCTTCTGCGACCGCAAGCTCCAACAGCTCGGTATTATCGGCCACGCCGCTTTCCAGCGCCTCGATAGTCGTCACAATCTGCTCAAGCTTGGCGCGTTCGCGACCCAGTTTTTGAGCGTTATCCGGGTTATCCCAGACGCTGGGCACTTCCAGCTCGCGGGTTACCTCTTCCAGCCGATCCTTCTTTTCGGCATAGTCAAAGATACCCCCTCAGGACGTTGGCGCGCTCGGCCAGGTCCTTGAGCTGATTATGAATGGGATTGATCTCTTGCATGGTGATCCCCAACAAAACAAGAAAGCGACAGCGGCACAGCACCGCCTGTCGCGGAAAAAGAGAATGCGCCAAGGGCACATGAAAGAGCGCTATTGTAGGGTATTAGGGGGCTTAGCGTCATCCCGTTGATGAGCAGGTGCGCGCCGTCGTGGCAACAACACTCCGACAACGCGGCGCGTGCAATACCTTTATTCACGCTTTGCTGGGCTAGCCTTCGTCGAACAGCACAAATTGCAATATCAATACCCCCTCACTAAGCCCAACACTTATAAGAAAAGATTCAACGCTTATTGGCTCTTGGTGAGCTAACCTGTTTAAAGTGAAGCTGAATATCTGTATCCAGCGGCTGACCGCTACAATACCGACAAGGCACACCAGTGCCACGAAACCGCCGCTTGCTACACCCCGAATTCCTGGCGTCGTCATCGCATTATCGGACGATCATGCGCCGCACCATAACCAAAAGAGATAGACACGATGAAGCGCCCTTTGATTAACGCCTCGCTGCTGTTTACCGCTCTGGCCCTGCCGGGACTCGCATCAGCAGCCACCCTGAACGTTGGCATTATTGACGACCCAGCATCATTAAGCCCGCCCAAGATTACCGGCGGTGTATGGGAAGAAGATGTACTGCGCGACATCTTCGCCGGGCTGGTAGATGTCTCCGAGGATGGCAAGGTCATTCCCGGCGTTGCAACGCGCTGGGATATTTCCGACGACGGCAAGACCTACACCTTCCATCTGCGCGATTCAAAATGGTCGGATGGCGAGCCGGTCACCGCCCACGATTTCGTGTTTGCGCTGCGCTACATGATTAATCCCAAGAATGCGGCCACCGGCGTAGAGCGTCTCTATCCGCTGGAAAATGCCGAGAACATCGCCAAGGGTAATGCTGCTCCTGATACTCTCGGTGTTACTGCCCCTGACGATCACACCCTGGTATTCAAGCTCAACGAGCCTGCCGCCTACTTCCTGAAGATGCTGGTACTGCCGCCCTTCTACCCACTGCCGGAACATGCGGTGAAGCAGTACGGCGATCAGTGGAGCAAGGCCGACAACATTGTGGTCAATGGCGCCTTCAAGCCGGTCAAATGGGTACAGGGCACCGAGCTGGATACGCGCAAGAACGATAACTACTACGACGCCAAGGATGTCTCACTGGATGGTGTCACCTATTACCCAATGCCTGACCGTGAAGCGGGCATTACCCGCTTCCGCTCCGGCGAGCTGGATATCCTGCGCGACTTCCCTGCGGCACGGTACAAGTTCCTGCAAAAAAGTCTTGGCGACTCGGTCAAGATCACGCCAAATCTCGGCACCGAATACTATGTATTCAATTTGCGTGAAGGGCACCCTACCGCTGACCCAAAAGTGCGCGAGGCGCTGAGCATTGCCATCAATCGCACGGTGATCGCCAATCAGCTTCTGGAAGGTGCGGTTAAACCTGCCTATTCGCTGGTACCGCCGGGTGCCAGCGACTACAGCATTCAGGTTCAGCCAGGCTTGAAGCATGACATCGACGAGCGCCAGCAGCGCGCCAGAGAGCTGCTCAAGGAAGCGGGCTATGGCCCTGACAAACCGCTCAAGCTGTCAATTCGCTACAACTCCGGCGACCAGCAGCAGCGTGTTGCGGTCGCTATCGCTGCGATGTGGAAGCCGCTTGGGGTGCAGGTCACCATGAATAACAGCGATTCCAACGTGCATTACAGCACCCTGCGCCGTGGCGATTTCGAGATCGGGCGTGCCGCGTGGATCTCAAGCTACGACGATCCGCAGAACTTCCTGCAACTGGTGTACAACGTCGGCAACAACTACGGCGACTATCAGGACAGCGAATTCCGGAAGCTGTTTAGCGCGTCCAACACCGAAATGGACAAGGCGAAACGCCGCTCACTGCTACAGCAAGCCGAGGCGCGCCTGTCGTCCCAGTACATTGAGGCACCGATTTTCCATTACACCGCCCGCAATCTGGTCAAGACAGATATCAGCGGCTGGCAAAATAACGCCCTTGATATTCACCCGGCACGCTGGGTAGATAAAAAGGACTAAGCGACTCGGTGCTCCTTGTTCGAAGCCCCGTTTTCCCTGTAAAGCGGGGCTTTTATACATTAGTCATGTCTTGCGCGCTCGCCTTGCCGGTTACATCACAACCCCGTAGATTGGCAGCCATGCGATGAGTCATCTGCGCTCTTTTACCATCACGCAAGGCATGTATCGCTCTTTCGAGGCTTGCACTTTTAGCCCCTATAATTCCAACAATCAGGATACTTTTCATGAAGGCCACCACCTCACTTCTTGGCACGCTATTGTTCTCTGCATCGGTCGCTTCATTGGCATTCACTTCTCAGCAGGCAGAAGCACGCACGCTGCAAATGGGCCTCGGCGGAGAGCTGGCTTCATTTGATACGTCGCAGGTTGCGGGAGGCGTTTGGGAAGCCCAGGTTCTGATGGATGTCTTCGAAGGTCTGGTCAAGAAAGACCCGAAAGGCAATCTGCTGCCGGGCATGGCAACTGACTGGGTGGTATCAAAGGATGGCAAGACCTGGACCTTCCGCATTCGCAGCAATGCCAAGTGGTCGGACGGCACGCCGGTTACCGCCGATGATTTCGTGTTTGGCTGGCAGCACATGCTGGACCCCAAAAATGCTTCTAAATATGCCTTCATGCTCTATCCGGTCAAAAATGCCAAGGCCATCAATGAAGGCAAGCCGGCACCCGACACTTTGGGAGTAAAATCGCTGGATGACGGCAACACCTTCCAGGTCACGCTCAATGAGCCGGTGCCCTACTTCGAAGAGCTGATGACGCACTTCACGGCTTACCCCCTGCCGAAACATACGGTTGAGAAATACGGCACGGATTGGGTGAAAATGTCGAATATCGTCACCAATGGTGCTTTCACACCTACCGACTGGGTATCGCAGTCGAGCATCAAAACCGTCAAGAATCCTGACTACTACGATGCCCGCCAGGTGGCACTGGATGGCATTGTTTACAACAACATCGAAAACCTTAATGCCATGGTATCCCGCTACCGAGGAGGCCAGCTTGATATTGCCCACTCGCACGGCTTCCCGGTCACCCAGTTGAAGTCCCTCAAGCGCACTCTCCCTGAAGATACCCATACCGCGCCCTGGCTGGGTAACGAATACTATGTGCTCAATCAGCGCGAAGGCGAACCCACCGCTGACCTGCGGGTACGCAAGGCGCTTAGTCTAGCGATACGCCGCGACATTCTTGCCGAGAAGATTTCCCAGGGCGCATTCGATGCCACCACCGCCTTCGTACCTTCCGGCATTCACGGCTATCAGCCGCAGTCCAATGATGAACTCAGCAAGCCGTATGCCGAGCGTCTGAAAGAAGCCAAGGAACTCATGAAGGAAGCCGGGTACTCCCCCGAGCACCCGCTTAACCTCCATCTGCGCTTTAATAGCGATGACTGGAACAGAAGCAACGCCGTTGCCATTTCGTCAATGTGGCAGCCGCTCGGCGTAAAAACGGAGCTGGATAACACCGAGGCCACCGTTCACTACCAGTCCATCGCTCGCGGCGATTTCGATGTAGCGCGCGCAGGCTGGGTCGCTGACTACAACGATCCGCAAAACTTCCTGACGCTAATGGAAACCGGTGTCGGCAATAACTACGGCGCCTACTCCAACAACGAGTACGACAAACTGATGCAGCAGGCCGCGGCCACCATGGATCAAGGCAAGCGCTATCAGCTTCTTGAACAGGCGGAAAAACTGGCGATGGATGATTACGCCGTTATTCCCTTGCTCACCCAGGTGTCGCGCAACCTGGTGAATCCACACATCAACGGCTGGGAAGACAATATCAGCGATGATCATCCGTCGCGCTGGATTTCATTCGACAAATAATCCAACCTTGCACCAGTGCTATCACCCGAGGCCGTCATGGTCTCGGGTTCGCCATGTCTGATGGCTATGTCTGATGTTTTTTTGCTTGCGAGTTAACGAATGACAGCTCACCTCCCCGCCCGATTAACCCTCTTATCTGTCGCTTTTGTGGCAAGTGCTGCATGGCTGCCCTTGGCTGATGCCGCTACGCTCAGGCTTGCGATTCAGGCCGAGCCATCATCGCTGGCCCCCAGTGAGGTCAACGGCACCGTGGCGGACGGTGATGTTATCAGTGACCTCTATGAAGGTCTGACCAGTGTTGATGCGCAAGGCGCCATTATTCCCGGTGCGGCGAGCGAGTGGCGTGTCAGCAACAACGGCAAGCGCTACACCTTCACGCTGCGCGACAATGCACGCTGGGCTGACGGTAAGCCGGTGATTGCCGATGATTTTGTCTCGGCATTTCGCGCTGCACTGAATCCTGAGAAGCCTTCGGTCTATGCGGCGCTGCTCTATCCGCTCAAGAACGCCCAGGCGGCGGCATCGAACAAGGCCCCCCTCGACAAAATTGGCATTCATGCCGAAGACGATCATACCGTGGTGATCGAGCTGGAGCGCCCTACTCCCTACTTGCCCGCTCTGCTGGCCAATTCCGTGGCGTCGCCCATTCCCACCCACTTGATTCGCAGCAAGGGCGACAAGTGGAAAGAGCCTGGCACGCTGGTCACCAACGGTGCCTTTACGCCGACTTCATGGGTGCCCCACGATCATCTTGCCGCTACCAGGAACCGCTATTTCCACGACGCCGATGACGTCAAACTGGATGGCGTTGAATACATTCCCACGGAAGGCGAGGCATCGGCCGTACAGCGCTTTCGTGCCAGGGAGTTTGATATTCTGCGCAGCTTTCCGGTCAATCAGATTTCGCTGTTAAAAAGGCAGTTGGGGGATCAGGTTCAGCTAACCCCCGAACTGAACACCTACTACTACGCGCTCAATCAGCGTAAAGGTCAGCCTACCGCCGACAAACGGGTTCGCGAGGCGCTTAATATCGCCGTTGATCGCGACATTATTGCCCAAAAAGTCATGCAGAATACGGTGAAACCCGCCCTCGGGCTGGTGCCTCCGGGGGTGTCGAACTACCATCCGGCACAAATGAAGGGGCTTGATACGCCATTCAGCGAGCGCCAGCAGCGCGCCCGTGAGCTGCTGAAGGAAGCGGGTTATGACAGCGATCATCCGCTTTCCATCACCCTCAATTACAACAAGACCAGCGTTAATCAGCCGGTGGCGATAGTCGTTGCGGCGATGTGGAAGGCGGTGGGCGTTCACACGTCCATGGCCAATACCGAAGCCAATGTGCACTTCTCCAACCTGGCCAGTGGTCACTTTGGGGTTGGCCGCGCTACCTGGCTGGGTGACTACGACGATGCCAACACCTTCCTTGATCTGTTGACCAGTACCAACGCCAAAAACTACGGCGCTTATCACAGCTCCGCCTACGACGCGCTGCTCAAGAAAGCCAACTCAACCACCGATCTTGAGCAACGCGCTTACCAATTGCGCAGTGCGGAGCAGCAAGCCCTTGATGACTATGCGCTGATGCCGATCTATTTTGATACGTCACGCAATCTGGTCGCTGATCGCGTACACGGCTGGCAGGCCAATACCATCAATCGCCACCTTTCGCGCTGGCTCTCCATCAGTGAGTAATGCCACCCCGTGCGGCGCTCTGCTGCGCGGGCCAGGCCCATGCGCGTTCAGCATGCCCAACACAGGATCACCCTGCTCCACTCTCCTGCGTCACGGCATAGTGTGAAGGCTCGCTTCCTATTGTCGTGGAACCCTCTTGTTACGGCTGGCTTTTTGTCCCAAAACTGACACAATCACCGCTACGTCTTACAAAAACGCTTTACAAAAAGTGCGCCTGAAACGCTCTACGGCTATCCCATCATGGGGCGCCATAACAACGTCAACAGCCCGCAAGGGGCAAGCGTCAGGAGAGAGGGATGTTCACCATGGTTGCATCGCGCGTGCGTATCGCGATTTTTAAAGTTCGCACCGCTATTCTGGCGCTTTCACTCGCGGCCGCTATCTTGCCTGCTCATGGGGCAACCCTGAAGATCGCCAACGGCGATGAGCCAGGTACGCTCGACCCTCAAAAGGCTTCGGGAACCTGGGAAACGCGCATCATTCGTGAGCTGTTTGCCACGCTGGTTTCCTACGATAGCAAGGCAGAGCTAGTACCTGGGCTTGCCAGCAGCTGGGAAATCTCGGACGACGGCCTGACCTACACCTTTCATTTGCGTGATGCCAAATGGTCGGATGGTCAGCCCATTACCGCCGATGATGCCGTCTTCGCCCTCAGACGTGAGTTAGCCCCATCCACCGCGGCTTACAACGCGAACCTCTACTACACCATCAAGAACGCCGCAGCGATCAATGCCGGCAAGGCCACCCCCGATACCCTAGGGGTGGAAGCCGTTGATCAACACACGCTGAAGATTTATCTGACCCAGCCGACTCCCTTCTTTCTGCAGGCCCTGGCTATGGCCGAGAGCGCGCCGCTGCCGCGTCACTATATTGAGTCTCAGCAAGGCAATTGGGTCAAAGCGGGCAAGCTGGTGGTGAGCGGCCCCTTCCAGCTAACGCGCTGGATACCGCAAAGCGATATTCAACTGAGCAAGAATCCTCAATTCTACGCAGCCGATAGCGTAAAGCTCGACACTGCCCACTTTTATCCCATCAACGATGCGCAGGCAGCGCTTAACCGCTTCCGCACCGGTGAGCTTACGCTCTCCTATACGGGGGTTCCCGCTACCCAGTATCCGACGGTGAAGAAAAACTTCCCCAACGAACTCAAGGTTGCGCCGCTGCTGGGTGAGTATTACTACGTCTTCAATATGCGTGAAGGCTCCCCTTTGGCTGACAAACGTATACGGGAAGCGCTGAACCTGGCCGTGCGGCGCGACATCATTGCCCATAGGATTCTGGGGCAAGGGCAATCACCCTCTTACTGGTATCTTCCCAAAGCGATGGAAGGTGGTGCTGAAGGTGAAATGTCCTTCGCCCATCAGCCCATGGAGGAGCGCCTGAAGCGGGCCAGACAATTACTGGCGGAAGCGGGCTACGGCCCGAAACATCCGCTGCATCTCGGCATTGCCTATAACACCCTGGACGATCACCGCCGTATCGCGGTAGCGATCAGTGCCATGTGGAAGCAAATTGGCGTGACCACTACGCTGACCAATAGCGAAGCAGCGGTGCATTTCAATGCGCTGAGACAAGGCAACTTTGAAGTGGGTCGCTATGGCGGCGTGGCCACGGTCAACGATCCGCAGGATTTTCTGAAGAGCTTTGTCACGGGTGGGGAAGGCAATTATGGTCACTATCACAACGCTCGTTACGATCAGTTGGTCGATGCCATTAGCCGCGAACTCGATCCGCAAAAGCGCGCCCCACTGCTGACGGAAGCGCAGCAGCTATTACTGAATGACTACGCTCTACTGCCACTCTATGACTATGTCTCGATCAACCTGGTATCCGACAAGGTGAAAGGCTGGCACACTAACCCCTTGGATGTTCACCCGTTGCGCTACATTAGCCTGACACAGTGACGCTTCCTTGTTGACTTTCGACCCTTGATGCAGCGGATTCCAATAACGATATGCTGAGCTACATAATCAAACGCATCGGTCAGGCGATTCCCACGCTATTGATCGTTATTACTGTTTCATTCTTTCTGATGAGACTTGCCCCGGGCGGCCCCTTCGACGGTGAGCGCCAGCTACCGCCGGAAATCGAAGCCAACCTGATGGCGGCCTACCATATGGATGAGCCGCTGTGGCAGCAGTATGTACGCTACCTGGATGGTATTGCCCATGGCGACTTCGGCCCCTCATTCAAATACAAGGATTTCAGCGTTACCGACCTGATCTGGCAAGGCTTTCCGGTGAGCCTGACGCTAGGAGCCTGGGCGATGCTGGTGGCGCTGATTATCGGCTTGCCGCTCGGCATTATTGCCGCCATTAAACGCAATTCGGCAGTCGATTATCTGGTGATGGGAATAGCGCTGGGCGGCATCGCAGTGCCCAGCTTTGTGATCGCGCCCATTCTAGCGCTGGTGTTCGGGGTTATTCTGGCGTGGCTACCCGCCGGTGGCTGGCACGACGGTGCCCTGCCCAATCTGGTGATGCCGGTGGCGGCGCTGGCACTCGCGCAGATCGCTGCCATTGCGCGCCTGATGCGTGCATCCATGATCGAAGTGTTAGGCAGCCAATATATTCGTACCGCGCGCGCCAAAGGGCTAACGCCTACCGAGGTCATTTTGCGTCATGCCCTGCGCCCCGCGCTGCTGCCGGTACTCTCCTATCTTGGCCCGGCCATTGCGGCCATCGTGACCGGCTCAGTCGTTATCGAGCAGATTTTTGGCCTGCCAGGTATTGGCCGCTACTTTGTGCAAGGCGCGCTCAATCGTGACTACACGCTGGTCATGGGCGTCGTGGTGTTCTATGCCATTTTGATTATCGTGATGAACCTGATTGTCGATCTGCTCTATAGCGTGCTCGATCCGCAAATTCGTTACGACTGACCTTTGCTGACGGACGCCGCCACTGAGCGGCGTTGGGTACACAACGCCAACAATACAACAGCGTATTTGTTGCCCTGGCCTAACCGGTAATTATTGATGAGTACACATACAACACCTTCCGCCGGCACGGATGTAAGCGCTGCCAGCGATGAATTTCAGGCCGGTGATAGTCTCGCCGTCGAAGCCTGGCGCCGTTTGCGCCAGAACAAGGCCGCCATGACCAGCCTGGTGCTGCTGATTGTGCTGACCATTGCCTGCGTATGCGGCCCTTGGCTCTTGCCGTGGGGGCTGGATGAAGTTGACTGGAATAGCTTCATGACAGCGCCTTCCAGTGAAGGTGCCCACTATTTCGGCACCGATGCCAACGGTCGTGACCTGCTTGCCAGAACGCTGTATGGCGGACGTATCTCGCTATCGGTAGCGCTGGTCGCCACTATCGTCAGTCTGGTGATCGGGGTGTTATACGGAGCAGTGGCCGGCTACTTCGGTGGACGTATTGATAACCTGATGATGCGTTTCGTTGACATCATGTTTTCACTGCCCTTCATGTTCATGGTAATTCTGCTGATGGTGGTGTTTGGCCGCAATATTCTGCTGATCTATGCGGCCATTGGCGCCGTCGAGTGGCTGGATATGGCGCGCATCGTGCGCGGTCAGGTGCTGTCGCTGAAGCGCAAGGAGTACGTTGAGGCTGCCAAGGCGCTGGGCGTGAAGGATTCCAAAATCGTGACCCGTCATTTGATCCCCAACGCCATTGGGCCGGTGATTGTCTATGTCACCCTGACGGTGCCGAAGGTTATTCTGCTGGAAAGCTTCCTCTCGTTTTTGGGGCTGGGCGTGCAGGAGCCGCTCACCAGCTGGGGCGTACTGATTTCAGAAGGTCAGCAGATGATGGAAAGCGCTCCCTGGATGCTGATTTTCCCGTCAGTGTTTCTGGCGGTAACCCTGTTCTGCCTGAACTTCCTTGGTGATGGCCTGCGCGATGCGCTCGATCCTAAAACACGCTGAGGAGATACGCCGATGACTACCCCTTCCCACGTTTCCAGCACCTCCTCTCACGCCGCCCCGCTCCTGGAAGTCAATGGCGTGAACGTTGACTTTTCGCTGCCCAAAGGCGATGTCCGCGCGGTTGATGATATTCACTTCACCATCGCCAAGGGCGAAATCATGGCGCTGGTGGGCGAATCAGGTTCAGGCAAGTCGGTCAGCTCCAACGCCCTGCTACAGCTACTGCCGGAGCTTGCCAAGGTATCAGGTGAAGCGCTCTTTGAAGGCCGTAATCTGCTGTCAATGTCGGCAAGTGAGATGCGCCGGATTCGCGGCAATGATATTTCGATGATCTTTCAGGAGCCGATGACTTCGCTGAATCCGATGCAGCGCATTGGCAAGCAGGTCGCCGAAGTTATTCTCAAGCACCGCAAAATTTCGAAAAGAGAGGCTAAAAAGCGCGTTGTCACGCTGCTTGAGCAGGTCGGTATTCCTGAACCGGAAAGGCGCATCAAGAGCTACCCTTATGAGCTGTCAGGAGGCCAGCGCCAGCGTGTCATGATCGCGATGGCATTGGCCTGTGAACCTAAGCTGCTGATTGCCGATGAGCCGACGACCGCGCTGGACGTAACGGTGCAGGCACAAATTCTGGCTCTTTTGAAAGAGCTTCAGCAGAAGATGGGCATGTCGATCCTCTTCATTACCCACGACCTCAATCTGGTCAAGCGCTTTGCTGACAGCGTGTGCGTAATGCGTAACGGCAAGGGCATTGAAGCCGGTTCGGTGGCCGACGTATTTACCGCACCGAAGGAGGAGTACACCCGTATGCTGCTCGCTTCGACACCCAAAGGCAGGAAAGCTCAGGTGGCCGACGATAGCCCGGTGCTGCTTGAGGCTGACAATATCAAGGTATCCTTCACCACCAAAAAGCACTGGTTTCGTGCCGATGAAAAATTCGACGCTGTACGCGGTATCAGCCTTGACGTAAAGCGCGGACAAACCATTGGTATTGTGGGCGAATCAGGTTCAGGGAAGTCAACGCTGGGCCGCGCCTTGCTGCAACTGCTGGAAAGCGAGGGACGCACCGTGTTTGATGGCACCGATCTTGCGCGTTTGAGCACCAGCGAAATGCGTCCGGTGCGTTCCCGCATGCAGGTGATCTTTCAGGACCCTTACGGCTCGCTATCACCACGACTTAATGTCGGCGAAATCGTGAGCGAAGGACTCAAGGTGCACCACCCTGAACTCAACCGCAAGGAGCGCCAGCGTCGCGTGGTCGAGGTGCTTGAAGAGGTGGCGCTCGATCCGCGCATGGCGAGCCGCTATCCCCATGAATTCTCCGGCGGGCAGCGCCAGCGTATCGCCATCGCCCGCGCCCTGGTGCTAAAGCCTGAGTTTCTATTGCTGGATGAACCCACCTCGGCACTGGATCGCTCGGTGCAGGTGCGCGTAGTTGAACTGTTGAGAAGTGTTCAGCGCAAGTATGATCTGACGTATGTCTTTATCAGCCATGACCTGACAGTGGTAAGAGCGCTGGCCGATCATGTGCTGGTCATGAAACAGGGCGCCGTGATCGAACAAGGCACTACCGAGCAGATTTTCTCCGCGCCCAAAGAGCCTTATACCCGCGCATTGATTGATGCAGCCTTTTTAAATCTGGAAGAAGTCGACGTCGCCTGAATCATGCGGGATGCCTCCTTTTTGCGTTCAGCGTAAAAAAGCAGGAGGCATCATATAATTGCGTCATATAGCGATATGCGCGCAAGGATTTATCAATACTCCCGCCTCTAGTGGAATTAGAAATTATCTATTGTAGATAAAATCTTAATCTTTTATTTAAATCGAACTCGCCTCATTAAGGGGTGAGATCGCTCTCTTTTTTCGGTATAAATTAACTACCGTTGGCGCAACATCCCAGTGCACAAAAAAGATACTGCTCACTGATCGGTTTTCTGCTGCTGGCGGCGCTTCATCTCCTTCTCGCGTGCGAGCTCGGAGGGAACACCTTTAGCACTCAAGTTGCTGCCTTGCGTAGTTCGCATATGCAGCATCTCACTATAATACGCTTGAATACTGGAACATTGCCTTTATGCCGCGCACAGCAGCCAACTACTTATTGACTCGCTCGACCCTTGCCGTTGCCATCGGAATCGCGTCGCTTGGCATCGCTTATCAGGCTTCCGCCTTCACCGCCTTTGAGAACGAAACCAATAAATTTACGATCAGCGGTCGTTTTGCATACAGCTACGACTGGAACTATCAGGGCACAAGTAAAGATACCGGCCTGAACAACGGCGGTACCCGTATCAACCTGGCCTATGAACACTACTTCGACAACGGCTGGACCGGTTTTGCTCGCTGGGAAGAGGGATTCGATGCCCTGTTCACCACTGGCGAGAATGACGACCACTTCAACCGCTATACCTATGTGGGTGTAAGCAACCCGACCTACGGTACCCTGACCATAGGCCGCCAGGATTCGTTGATGTATGACTACGTCGACGTCTTCACCGATATTCCCTGGAACTTTACCGACTACACCGCTCAATCATGGATGGCGTCAGATCTGAAAGGCGGCACTCGTCCTTCGCGCAGCATCAAGTACTCGGTTGATCTGGGCAAGTTCACGGTCGGCGCGATGTATGGCACCTCCTATGGGCATATCAAAAGCGGCGATCCTGTCTACAACGTCAATAATACCGACGCCAACGGCAACCTGATCGCTACTCCCGGCCAGGACTACGGCTACAAGCGCAAGTACTTCTACGAAGTGGGTGGTCAGTACCGTCCTGGTTATGACGTAACCCTGGGCGCTGTCTTCCACCATGCCAAGTTCAAGGCTGGTGACGGCGAAACGGCAATCAACGGTAACAAGTCGCCCTCAAGCAACGGATGGGAGATGGGTGCCAACTGGACGCCCGGCAACTGGATGGTCGCAGCACTGGCCGGCGAATCACGTAACCATGCTGACTTCACAGGTCACACCTGGCGCAACTACGATACCTTCCTGTCCTATACCTGGCCCAAGCTGCTTGGTCCGGCAGGTGACCTGCAGGGCTATGCCGAATACAGTTACGCCGAGGATCGCAAAGAGAAAGAGAACACCATCGAGCGTTCCATTCTTGGTCTTGCCAGCATTTCCTTCGATGGCCACGTTATTGTTGCCCTCGAACACATGTGGATGGACGACACTGGGCACCGCTCCGCCGAAAACGGTGGCGGCAAGTATGATCTCTACGATCACGACGCCACTACCCTGTTTGTCCGCTATAACTACTGATCCGGTAGCGTAAGGCTCAGAGGCATAGCGTCTCAGCCTGTCAGAGAAAAGCCCTTCCGGTTACGACCGGAAGGGCTTTTTTTAGCTTTCAATCTGCATGACTCGTTGAGTTCACACCACGGCGTATCAATGAAGCGCCTGGGCAAACTCCACCATCATTTGCAGCGACTCCCTTCCGCGAAACCGATTACGCGCTGGTCGGAAGGCGCAGCGCATTACCATGCCCGCCGCCAAGGGTGCTGGCTGCCCCGCTGATACTGCTCTAAACCAGATGGCGCGCACTGTTCGCCCATTGGCATCAAGCTCCATCATCAGATGAGTGCCATCGCTGCCAACCAGACGTGCCTGCCTGACCACAAATTGCCCTTCAAACAGTGGCGCTTCAAATTCACGCCCATAAGGCCCCAAACGCTCGATCTCATCCAGCAGGGCCAGATCCAGCTGTGTCGCCTCCAGCTCGCCATCCGTATGAATGACCGGAAAGAGCGCACGACCGTTAAGCTGCTCTCCTATGGCCTGCCTGAGCGCCCCTTCGAAATCAGTCAAGGATGAAGCAACGAGAGTAAAGCCTGCTGCTCCCGCATGCCCACCAAATCGCACCAGCGCACCGGGCAACAACGCATTGGCGCGCTCCAGAGCATCACGCAGATGCACACCTTCAATCGAACGTCCTGATGCAGCAAGCTGCCCCGCTGCCGAGCCAGGCGTGAGCACCACGCAAGGCCGGCCAAAGGCTTGCACCAGCCGCGAGGCCACGATGCCCTGAACGCCGGCATGACCTTCTTCCAGAAAGAGCGTCAGCACTGGTGCTTCCTGCTGAAGCTGCGGCATGGCGAGGCGCTTGGCCGCTTCAACCATCTCGGCTTCGATGGCCTTGCGCGACTGGTTATCCTGCTCCAACAGGTCAAGATAGCGGCGTGAAGTTGCCGTATCGCTCGCCAGCATAAAGTGGAGCGCTGCATAAGGGTCATCAAGGCGGGAACGCGCATTGATGCGCGGCCCCATCTGGAACCCCAGGGTTTCGGCGGTAAAGGGCAGGCTATCGTCCCCCAACTGCTCAGCCATCACCTGCCAGCAAGGCTCCTGCATGCGGTTGATGATCTGCAAGCCATAGCTGACAACGGCGCGATTAATCGCACTGTCACCGAGACTCACACAATCTGCCACCGTCCCCAATGCCACATACGAGAGCCATGCCGATAGTTTGGGCGTCTGGGCGGGCAGCACGCCGGTGTCGATCAACAGGGTGCGGGTCAGTGCCATAATCAGCCAGGAGACCATGCACCCCGCAATGGTGCGATCAGGGTAATCACAATCAAGACGCGATGGATTAACAACCGCATAGGCAGAAGGAGGCGGCCCCTCCACGGGCACCGCATGGTGATCGGTGACCACAACGTCAACGCCCCCTTCCTTCAGACGCGCGATGCGGGCTTCATCGGAAGAGCCACAGTCGGCGCTAATCACCAGCGTGGGACGCGGCGAGCAGGCGAGCGTGCGCTCGACCAGCGGCTGCGAAATGCCATATCCGTCATTGATACGGTGACCAATCAGGCTGGTAATACGACTGCGCGGCACACCGAACAGTTCTACCAGCGTGCGCAAAATGACGACATGCGAAGTAATACCGTCAACATCGTAGTCGGTCAGAATGCCAATCTGTTCGCCTTCAGAAACCGCCTGGGCGATACGCTCGGCGGCCCGCTGCCCATCCTTCAGGCAGGAAGGCTCGACCAGATGACGAAGACTGGGCTCAATCAACGCCTCCAAAGCGTTTTTCGGCGTGCTGATACGCCCCGCCAGGACTCTCGCCTGCAACGGCGACAGTCCCGCCGCGAGCGCCTGCTGCTCAACGACAGCATCGCGCTGACGCTGGACAAGTCGCGGCCGGGTGCTGTCTGACATTGTGGAAGTGGTCGTTGCCTCGGCCATTATTGGCGGCGCGCGCTGGCGACGTAACGTTGCACCGCGTCAATCGATGCCGGTATCACCTCGTAGCGCTCTTCACGGGAGAGCAGGTCACTCATGTTGTCGGGCAGCGGCACCTCCTCGAATCCAGCTTGCTCCACCGCCTCGGCAAACTTGGCGGGATGCGCGGTAGCAAGAGTGATCATCGGCACTTCCGGATGCTGATTGCAGCGCTGTGCCGCGCAATAGCCAATCGCGGTGTGAGGATCAAGCAGCTCGCCGGTGCGCTGGTGTGCTTCACGAATAGTGGCAAGAATTTCCTCGTCATCGACGGCGGCGCTGGAGAACAACTTGCGTAGTGACGCAAGCGGCGCTTCGGCCAGAACGGCGGGCGATTGCTGGAACTGCTCAAGCAGCTCGGAGACTGCCTCGGCATCACGGTCATAAGCGAAGAACAGCAGGCGCTCGAAGTTCGACGATACTACGATATCCATTGAGGGCGCCAAGGTAGCAAGCAGCTCCCTGCGCGAGAAGTCATTGGCTGAAATCACGCGGTGAAGGATATCGTTGGCGTTGGTGGCGATCACGAACTGGCGCACCGGTACGCCCATTTCACGCGCCAGGAAACCAGCGAAAATATTGCCGAAGTTGGCAGAGGGAACAGTAAAGCTCACCTCACGATGCGGTGCGCCCAACGCTACGGCAGCTGCTACATAGTAGGCGGTTTGCGCCATGATGCGCGCCCAGTTGATAGAGTTGACCGCCACCAGCCGCGTGCCCTTCAGGAAGTTCTGATCGGCAAAGCTGGACTTCACTATCGCCTGACAGTCATCGAAGTTACCTTCAACCGCCAGATTGAACACATTATTCTCAAGCACGGTGGTCATCTGACGACGCTGGACTTCAGAGACGCGCTGATACGGATGCAGAATGAAAATGTCGAGGTGATCGCTGTGCTTGCAGCCTTCGATGGCCGCAGAGCCGGTATCGCCAGAGGTAGCACCCATCACCACCGCGCGCTCACCGCGCTTGCTCAGGAAGTGATCGAGCAATCTGCCCAGTAGCTGCAAGGCCACATCCTTGAACGCCAGCGTAGGGCCATGGAACAGCTCCAGCAGGAAGTGGTTGGCATCAAGCTGCTTCAGAGGCACAACAGCATCATGATGGAAGGTAGCGTAGGTATCGTTGACGATGGCTTTAAAGGTCTCGTCGTCGATAGCGCCATCCACAAAGGGCTTCATGACCCGGAAGGCAATCTCGGCATAGGAGAGCCCTGCAAACCCGGCCAGCTCCTCGTGGCTGATGTGGGGCAGCGTTTCCGGTACATAGAGGCCGCCATCGGACGCCAGCCCGGTCAGAACAACATCTTCAAACCCTAGTGCGGGAGCCTTCCCGCGCGTGCTTATATAACGCATATCGTTTCTCTGTATGGTAGCGCGGTCAGTTAGTCGTCGGAGCCTTCAACGCGAATACGCATGATGCTGCCCTCTACATCGTCAAGCGCTTCAAGCTGCGTTATTGCCCTGTCCATGTTCTCTTCAACGGCGCGGTGGGTCAGGATAATCAGCGAGGCGCTGCCTTCGTGACCAGCTTCACGCTGCACCAGCTTCTCGATGCTGATATCAAGATCCGCCAGAATGCGTGAAATACGTGCCAGCACGCCAGGGCGATCGACGGCATTCAAACGCAGATAATAGGCGGAAACCACTTTCGATATCGGCAGAATAGGCAACTCACGGCGGCCCTGGTCGATTCCGCGGAAGGCCAGATAGGGTGTGCGGTAGCGCGGATCTGTAGCGGTATCGCGCGCCACATCAAGAATATCGGCGATAACCGCCGAGGCAGTGGCTTCATCGCCGGCACCCGGGCCGTAGTAGAGGCTGCGCCCTACCGCGTCGCCCATCACCTCGACGGCATTAGCAACGCCGTGCACGTTCGCCAGCAAGCGCGATTTCTCGATCAATGTCGGATGCACCCGCAGCTCCACCCCTTCATCCGTGCGGCGTGCAATGCCCAGATGCTTGATGATGTAGCCCAGCCGATCGGCCTGTTCGACATCTTCAGCGGTAATCCTGCGCAGCCCCTCGGTATAGGCAAGATCAAACTGCAACGGCACGCCGAAGGCGATGGAGGCCAGGATGGTTAGCTTGTGCGCTGCATCAATGCCTTCAACATCGAACGTCGGGTCGGCTTCGGCATAGCCAAGCGCCTGGGCTTCGGCAAGCACATCGTCAAAGCTGCGCCCTTCGTCACGCATATGGGTCAGAATGAAGTTACCGGTGCCATTGATAATGCCCGCTACCCATTGAATGCGGTTGGCTCCCAACCCTTCGCGCAGCGTCTTGATAATCGGAATGCCGCCGGCCACGGCTGCTTCAAACGCCACAATCACGCCCTTTTTGGCAGCCGCATCAAAGATTTCGTTACCGTGAACCGCGATCAGTGCTTTATTGGCCGTTACCACATGCTTGCCATGCTCAATCGCTTCAAGCACCAACTGCCGGGCAGTGTCGTACCCGCCAATCAGCTCAACCACGACATCGACATCAGGATTGCGCGCCACCTCGAAGATATCGCGCGTCACGTTGGCAGCAGAGGTATCGCAGTCAGGGTTATCACGGCGCGCGCCCACCTGTTCCACCACAATGGGACGCCCTGCTCGCCGGGCAATATCCTCAGCATTTCGCATCAACACATTGAAGGTACCGCTGCCGACGGTGCCTAGACCACAAATACCGACTCTGACGGGCTTTAGGGATGGCGCTGCGCTGCTCTCGGAATCCACGATTTCCTGACTCTCTTATGTGTCAATAACGGATGGCTAGGCTACTGCGGGCCGCGAGGAAACGGCGAAAGCCATCCAATGAATGTATGTAATTTCCATACCGATATCTGCCTGTTGGGACATCGGCAAGGGCGATCTACTGCGAATGTTGCTTGAAGTGCGATATTAGCTGGGCGACGGGCAAATAGCCTGGTACCAGACTGCCATCGGGGTAAATAATGGCAGGCGTTCCCTGCACACCCAACTGACGCCCCAGCTCATAATCACGCGATACGATGCTGGCGCACTGTTTACCGCTGTTATCAGGCATTTTACCGTCAAACGCCGCTGTCATGGCCTGCTGCGGATTCCGGCTGCACCATATTTGCGCCAGTTCGGCAGCAGCCGGTGAACGGTCGCCCGCACGCGGGAAGGCCAGATAGCGTACCGCAATCCCCTGCTGGTTCAGCTTCGGTACTTCCTTGTGCAGCTCATGGCAGTAGGGACAGGTAATATCACTGAACACCGTTAGCGTACCTTTGATCTCCCCCGCCGGGCGGAATACCACGCTATCCTGCTTATCAAGCTTCGCGAGGGCGTCACGGCGCTGTTCGTTGGCGGCTTGTTCACTCAGGTTAACCAGCCCATGCTCACCGTTTTCATACAGATCACCGGTCAGCATGTAATGGCCTTCGGGGTCCGAGAAAACCACATCGCCGCTTTCCAATGTTAACCGATAAAGACCTTCGATAGGGGTAGCTCGCGCATCAGTGACAGTCACCTTGCGCCCTCCAATCGTCAACGAGGAAATATCGGGAGCGCTGGCGGCCAGCGCCGGGAGCGCGACACTCATCGCACCGGCACACGCCACAGCGGCGACTGCAAGGCGGTGAAATCCAAACGCAAACATACAAAAGACTCCGTAAAAAGAAACTGCTCTCAGCCACGCGGATGGTGCTGCTGATGCAGCTGTTCAAGACGCCGTTGAGCAACATGAGTGTAAATCTGGGTGGTCGAGAGGTCACGGTGGCCCAGCAATTCCTGTACGACGCGCAGATGCGCCCCGTGATCCAGCAGATGCGTTGCAAACGCATGGCGCAGCGTATGTGGCGACAGCGGCTTGTGAATCCCTGCCTGCACAGCGTGCTTTTTGATGCGATACCAAAACGTTTGTCGGGTCATGAAGCCATCATGACGACCGGGAAACAAGGGGGGGCGGGTAATATCTGCCATCAGCAGGTTACGCCCCTGACGCATATAGCGCTCAAGCCAATCCGATGCCTCCTCACCGAGGGGCACCAGACGCTCCTTATTGCCCTTCCCTAGCACCCGTACTACCCCTTGGCGCAGGTTGAGGCTATCAACGCGCAGCTCTATCAGTTCGGTAACACGCAATCCGCAGGCATAGAGCACTTCGAGCATGGCACGATCGCGCAAGCCGAGAGGCTCCTCGGTATCGGGCGCGGCAAGCAGGCTCTCTACATCGGCTTCATCCAGTGTTTTCGGTAGCCCGGCACGTACTGGCGCTGTCTCTACATGACTGATGGGATCGTTCTCAATCAGGCTTTCGAGCATGGCCCAGCGATAGAAGCGGCGCAGACTCGATAGCAGACGCGCATCACTGCGCGGGCTGTAACCCGCCGCCCGACGTTCGGCAAGCAGCTGCTCCAATGCCTCCGGCGGCGGTGCCAGCAGCAGCGCAGCGTCATCCAGATGTGTCAGCCAACACTTTAGATCGCGGCGATAGGCTGCCAGCGTATGCGGGCTGGCGCCTCGTTCAAGCCAGAGGGAATCGAGAAAACTGTCGATCAGTGCGGTGTAGAACATAAAGGACGCATTTCAAGGATAGACTCCACAAAATACCATCGTTTCTGAAGAATTACCGCCCTGAATAGCCATGTTTGCGCACAAGAGATGAATCTTCATCACTTCAGCGAACTACAGAGAATGACGGCTGCCAACAGCAAAAAACCCGCACCCCTTGAAGGGCACGGGTTTTTGATTGGCCGTTGCCAAACACTGGAACCGATGAATGATTCCAGTGCAGGCAAGTATCAGGAAAGTTTTTCCTTGATACGGGCAGCCTTGCCGCTGAGTTCGCGGAGGTAGTACAGCTTGGCCTGACGAACATCGCCGCGACGTTTGACAGAAACGCTGTCAACGAGGGGGCTGTAAGTCTGGAAAGTACGCTCAACGCCAACACCGTGAGAGATTTTGCGAACGGTGAAAGCGGAGTTCAGGCCACGGTTACGCTTACCGATCACCACACCTTCGAACGCCTGCAGACGCTCGCGGTTGCCTTCTACTACCTTTACCTGAACAACAACAGTATCACCGGGAGCGAATGCCGGCAGTTCCTTGTTGATCTGCTCGTTTTCGATCGCCTGGATCACTTTATTACGATTGCTCATTTTCAAACTCCTGTATGTTGCCGGAAGCTTCCGACAGCGTGACCCCGGCAAGAGAGCGGGGATCGTTAAGTGGATGACGCCGTGGCCGCCTTGAGGCTGCCTTAGGCACCGCCGTCGCTGGAGGAATCTGTTTCCCCAGCGCCGTATTCGCTGACGAACGCATCAAGAAGCTGCTGCTCTTCCTTGCTTAGCGTTCGCGCATCCAAAAGCTCAGGGCGATGCAGCATCGTTCGCCCGAGCGACTGTTTCAACCGCCAGCGTCGAATCTCGCCGTGATTGCCCCCGAGAAGGACGGCAGGCACACGCTTGCCATCAACCTCTTCGGGGCGGGTATAGTGCGGACAGTCGAGCAACCCATCGCTAAATGAATCCTCCACTGCGGAGCGCTCATGCCCAAGCACCCCAGGCACCAGCCGCGATAGCGCGTCGATCATCACCATTGCAGGCAATTCACCACCGCTGAGCACATAGTCACCAATGGACCATTGCTCATCAATATCGCTTTCGATCACTCGCTCATCTATACCTTCGTAACGCCCCGCTACCAGCACCAGACGCTGACGAGCAACAAGCTCGACGGCACCTTGCTGGCTAAACACCCGACCCTGCGGCGACAGGTAGATCACCTTGGGGGGCTGACCATTTTCGGTCAGGGCTTCACGCGCATCACGAATGGCAGCACGCAGTGTATCAACCTTCATCAGCATACCGGGGCCGCCACCATATGGACGATCATCGACAGTACGATGACGATCCTGAGCGTAATCACGCGGGTTCCAGCAGCGGATATCAAGAAGCCCCTGCTTTACCGCACGACCAATAACGCCCTGCTCGGTAAGCGCCGGAAACATCTCCGGAAAAAGCGAGACGATGCCAATGCTAAGGCCAGGCTGGCATTGCGGTGTGTCGGTCGTCATGACAACTCTTCCAGAATCAGCGCGACATTCGGTTTCAAAAGTCCGGATCCCAGTCCACTGTCATGCTTCCCGCTTCCAGATCAATATCAATAATGACATCGTCAGGAATGAACGGCAGCAGCCGCTCCTTGCCATCCTCAGCGCCCTTGACCACCAGTACATCATTAGCCCCTGTTTCAAACAGATAGGCAACGCGCCCTAGTGCGGCACCATCGGTAGTGGCAACCGCCAGACCTTCCAGCTGATACCAGTAGAATTCGCCTGCGGAAAGCTGCGGCAGCTCTTCTGCTGCCAACCGGATGGTAGCACCACCCAGTGCTTCTGCGGCTTCACGAGAATCGACGCCTTCCAGCTGCACCACCAGGCCCTTACCCTGGCGCCGCCCCTGAAGCACGCGATAACGACGTTCAACGCCGTTTTTCTCGATACTCCAGTGCGGATAATCGAGGATACCTTCCATCGGGCTCGTGTGTGAGTACACCTTGAGCCACCCCTTGATGCCATAGGGGCTGGTGAGGCTGCCCATGACCACGCGCTGATCATTCGACTGCTCAGCAGCGTTACGGTCAATACTCATGCCTTCACACCTATCTGACTCGATGAATGGAAACTATCCACGGCTTGCGCTCACTAACGACGCACAAGCGGGCACCCTGCTGCGAATTATGCAGCGTCCTTGCGAGCAGACTTGATCAGCTCGGCAACACGATCAGATACCTGTGCACCCAGGGATTCCCAGTGGGCAACACGGTCGAGATCGAGACGCAGACGCTCTTCACCGCCACGCGCGATCGGGTTGAAGAAGCCGATACGCTCGATGAAGCGACCATCGCGTGAAACGCGAGAGTCAGTTACGGAAATATGATAAAACGGACGCTTTTTAGCGCCACCACGTGCCAAACGAATGGTAACCATCGCTAATTCTCTCTAGCTGTATTCGATAACAGTATGCTCTCGGCGCAAGCCGGAGCGCGACATCCAATGCCAGGCTGGCAATCATGCCCGCCGCACCAGCATTCTCCGTCGTTCTTGGTACCCAGACGCCAGTACCAAGGCGCCGAGGCAGGATTTTTACCGGCGAGCCGATACGCGATGCAGCTCGTGCAAAGAGGCGGTATTCTACGGCAAATTTCAACCTCTGCAAACAGCACAGCGGAAGATAATTATCTCCCGCTCACTCAGGACATACCTCAACGGCGCGGAAAACCACCCATGCCGCCCATACCACCGGGGCCACCGCCGCCCATCATACTGCTCATACCGCGCATCATTTTTTGCATGCCGCCCTTTTTCATCTTCTTCATCATCTTCTGCATTTGCTTGTGCTGCTTAAGAAGACGATTAAGATCGGGTACCTGAGTACCGGAGCCTGCACAGATACGCCGCTTGCGCGAGCCGTTGATAAGCTCGGGCTTGCGCCGCTCCTTGGGCGTCATGGAGTTGATCATGGCTTCCAGCTTGCCAAATTCCTTCTCGGAATTCTGGTTCTGCGCCATTTCTGCCATTTGCCCCATGCCCGGCAGCTTGTCCATCAGCTTGCCCATACCGCCCATGTTTTTGAGCTGCTGGAGCTGATCGCGGAAGTCTTCCAGATCGAAGCCTTCGCCCTTTTTGATCTTCTTGGTAAGTTTCTGGGCCTTGCTTTTATCGACAGTGCGCTCTGCTTCTTCGATCAGGCTGAGAACATCGCCCATGCCCAGAATACGGGAAGCGATACGGTCGGGATGGAAAGGCTCCAGGGCGTCGGTTTTCTCACCGACACCGATAAACTTGATGGGCTTGCCGGTCAGATAACGTACCGACAGCGCCGCGCCACCACGGGCATCACCATCAGCCTTCGTCAGCACTACACCCGTCAGGGGCAGCGCATCATGAAAGGCCTTGGCAGTGTTGGCAGCATCCTGCCCCGTCATTGAATCGACCACAAACAGCGTTTCAGCCGGTGACACGGCACTATGAAGCTGTTTGATTTCGGTCATCATGTCTTCATCGACGTGCAAGCGACCGGCGGTATCCACCAGCACCACATCGAAGAACTGGATTTTGGCGTGCTGAATGGCTGCACGCGCAATATCAATCGGCTTCTGCGAAGAGTCCGACGGGAAGAATTCAACGCCCACTTCTTCAGCAAGACGCTCAAGCTGATCAATTGCCGCAGGACGATAAACGTCAGCGGAGACCACCAGTACCTTTTTCTTCTCGCGCTCACGCAGGTAACGGCCCAGCTTCGCCACAGTGGTGGTTTTACCGGCCCCCTGCAAGCCCGCCATCAGTATGACCGAGGGGGGATGTTTCAGGTCGAGAGGCGCATTGCCCTCACCCATAACGCTTTCGAGTTCGTCACGGACAATCTTGACGAATTGCTGGCCCGGCGACAGGCTTTTGGATACTTCCTGCCCTACGGCCCGCTCACGAACGCGCTCGACGAACGCCTTGACCACCGGCAGCGCAACGTCGGCCTCAAGCAGCGCACGCCGCACTTCACGCAGCGTGTCACGAACGTTGTCTTCGGTGAGACGAGCCTGACCGGTAATATTGCGCAGCG
Source organism: Carnimonas nigrificans ATCC BAA-78 (assembly GCF_000526695.1). GTDB lineage: Bacteria > Pseudomonadota > Gammaproteobacteria > Pseudomonadales > Halomonadaceae > Carnimonas > Carnimonas nigrificans. The sequence goes on along the minus strand of NZ_JAGO01000014.1, from coordinate 169,180 downwards.
TCCCCGACAACCGATCGGATAAACTATCGAACATGAGCGCCTCCATGGACCGCCGGCATGTGCGCCGCGCGGCAGATTCTGTAACCGAAGACAGCGCTTGTCTGGCTGTTTCGGCGTTGGGTCGCGAAGTATAACTTTTTCAACGGCGTCTCTCCATCCATCACCTACCGTTAACCGGCAAGAATCGCTATAGTGAGAGCGTTCAGACGCACTCTTTTCTCATTTATCAGGCCACTATCGGGATGTATGCAGCATTACCCTGCGCACTACTTGCCATTCTTCTTTATCTAGCGGGAGGAATCTGGCAAGCCTGCGTGCTGGGCCGCAAGACCGAGCCCAACCCCGCGCTGATAAGAAGCACCGGACTTGTCGCCAGCGCACTGCACGCCGTCACTCTTTACGTCATGATCTACAAGGGTGCAGGCACCTATAACCTGGGCATTCTCGAAACGCTGAGTCTGGTGTGCTGGGTCATGACCCTTCTCACGCTACTCGCCAGCCTCATGACGCCACTGATTGCCGCCACCGCTGTGCTGCTGCCGCTTAGCGCCATCAGCCTGGTGACGCTGGCCGGGCTGCCTGCTTCTCTGAATTACAGCCACTTTCCGCCAGGGGTACTGGCGCACATTGCAGGCTCCATCCTTGCCTTCTCACTGTTTGCAATTGCCGCTGCCCAAGCCTGCCTGATCGCCCTACAGGATCGCGCGCTGAAGACGAAGCGTTTGAGGGGCATCATTCAGGTGCTGCCGCCGCTGACCCAAATGGAAAGAATGCTGTTCGCCCTGATTACGCTCGGCATGATCTTCCTTACCCTGGCAATTATCTCCGGAGCACTGTTTGTATTCGACTCCTCGGCTGAATACCTGACCTCCAAGGTACTTCTGTCGGTACTGGCGTGGCTTATTTTTGGCGCGCTGCTATGGCAGCGCCAGTCAAGCGGCTGGCGTGGGCGTCGGGCGGCTCGCTGGACATTGATCGGCATGGGCGTGCTGATACTTGCCTATATAAGCAGTCGCCTGATTCTGGATACCACCCCCTAGCCCTGCTCTCTTTTCCTATCATCATCGCGAATGCTGCCTGGTCTTGCGCCGGGCAGAATTTTTGCCCACCACTGAAATGCCGGCAGTAACGGTTCCCGCTCAAAAACGGCACCTCTCACCATTTTAAGGCTCATAACAGGCGACTCCGCCCCACCGCTGCTCTTATGTGCCAAAATGCACCGCCCCTGTGTACCTGGGGTGCTCCAGCAGGATACCCGAGCGCTACTGCCGCTTCTCTATATATCAGGGCACCGTTCCCTACGCTGCCCGCTGTTATCGAGATACTTCGCAAACAAGGCACCTGCTAAACTATTCGCCAGCGAAGCCAAAGAGAAACGACATGATGATCTCCCAACTGTTGAAAGGTTCAGCACCATGCCTGTTGGCATGTTCATGGCTGGCATTGTCTGCCTCGCCCATCAGTGCATTCGAGCCAAAATGCAAAGGGACGGAGATCGACCACGATGAGGCGCTTCAACTGACGGCTAGCGGGACCATCCTGCCGCTGGAGAGAGTCATTGGCATTGCTCAGGTTACACACCCGGGAAAAATGCTCGAAGCATCTCTTGCGCGCTACCACCATCGGTATGTGTACTCGATAGAGATATTGGATGAACAGGATCAGATATGGGATCTGCTGATCAATGCGGTCAGCGGCAAACGTATCAACCCCTGACGACAGGATTTGAGATATGCGCTTGTTACTTGTTGAAGACAACGTCCCCCTTGCCGATGAACTAAACACCCTGTTCACACAAAACGGTTACGCTGTTGACTGGTGCACCGATGGTCGCGACGCTGCGGTAATGGCCGTGAACATCCCATTCGATGCCATCGTGCTTGATCTCGGATTACCGGGACGCCCCGGGCTACAGCTACTGGAGGAGTGGCGCAGGAATGGACTGGATACTCCCATTCTTATCCTGACCGCTCGCACCAGCTGGAGCGAGCGCATTACCGGCTTGCGTGCAGGCGCCGATGACTATATTCCCAAGCCATTTCATCCTGACGAGCTGCTGCTGCGCTTACAGGGGCTGATGCGCCGTCGCCATGGATGCAGCCCCACGCCCAAACTGTCGGTTGGCGGTGTCGTGCTTGATGAAGCCAGCCAGTGCGCAGCAACACTTAGCAACACTGATCCCGTTGGGCTGACACGCGCCGAATTTGCCATTCTGCGCTATATGATGCTGCACCCGGAGCATGTCATTCCCAAGGACAGGCTGCTGGATCACCTCTATGACAGCGAGCACGAACGCAACCCCAATGTGGTCGAAGTGCATATCAATCATCTGCGCCAGAAACTGGGCCGCGGCGTGATCATCACCCAGCGCGGGCAGGGCTATCGTTTTGGCGGCAGTGTAAAACCCGAGACAGCGTGATCTCTCTTACCAGACGACTGGCCCTGGGGCTATTGGCAGCGGGGCTGGTCGTCATGTTTCTGCTCGCTCACGGCAGCGTGCTGCTGTTTGATCGCGCTTTCCGTGACTATCTGGGGTCGCGCTTACAGGAAGATGCGCAGAGCCTGATGAAGGATGCCATTGACCGCAATGGCAAGCTCAACCTCGCCTCACTGCCCTTTCGCGGCCACTACAATCAGGTCTACTCGGGGCACTATTTCTCGCTACAGATGGATCGGGCGACCGACATTCGCTCGCGTTCCCTGTGGGACAAGCACCTTCCCGAAGTGGCTCCCGGCCTCTCGCGCCGGCTTGTTCCTGGCCCGGAAGAGCAACAGCTTCTAGTGTGGAGTGGCACCTTCCGTCAGGACGGTCACCGTTTCGACATCACTACCGCTCTCGATTACACCAGTGTCGCCGACAGTCTCAACTGGCTACGCTTTTCCATTTGGATGCTGGGAGGGCTGCTGGCCATTTTGCTCGTGGTCATTCAGCAGCATGTGATTCGCATAGTGCTGGCGCCGCTGGGCCAGGTACGCAAAGAGCTGGAGCTGTTGAACGACGGCCATCGCCTCCAGATTGAGACGCCGGTGCCGGTCGAAATAGCCCCCGTCGTCAATGAGCTGAACCATCAGTTGGAGCGTATCGAACGTGTACTGACACGCTCCCGTGACGGCATCAGCAATCTGGGGCACGCGCTGAAAACGCCCATCGCCGTTATGGAAGCGCAGCTGGCACGCCGCGAATTTGACCAGCTCCCTGAACTGCGCGACGCCCTTGCCGCTCGGCTGGCAGATATCCATCGCCTGGTGCAGTGCGAGTTACAGCGTGCACGGCTTGATACGCGCAACTCATCGCATAAATCGCATTTCCAGCCTGAACAGGAGCTGCCGCCGCTGATTTCAACACTGGCAGAGATCTACCCGCATATCGCCTTCCACTATTCAACGGAGCAGGCACCCAGCACCTTGCCCTGGGAAAGCGAGGACATGCTGGAGGTATTGGGTAATCTATTGGATAACGCGGGGAAATGGGCCAACGCCCAGGCACGTTTGACGCTGCGCCAGCAGCAGGAAAACATCGAATTCATTGTCGAAGATGATGGGCCTGGCATCGCGCCGCACAAACGTGCGCAGGTGCTTAACCGCGGCACGCGACTGGATGAGCGCGTCAGCGGCCATGGGCTGGGGCTGGGCATTGTCGAGCAGGTGGTCAGTTTCCACGGCGGCAGGCTATATATGGCAGAAAGTAGCCTGGGCGGTCTAAAGGCCGTTATTCAGCTACCGCTCTCACCAAACGGCCCCAAATGAATAACGCCCGCCGTTGATAGATAACGGTGGGCGTTATGATGGAATACTGAACGAGCCTACTTACCGCCGCCCAGCTCCTCTTTTACCTGTAGTACGCGATCGCGCAGCACACGCCGATCATTCCACTGGGTATAGGGCACCGAGGCACCAAAGCCAAGACGCACCTTGCGCCGGAAGCGCGTTGGCCAGCGCTTGAATGGCCGCCCTTTACGGTACGACCCCCACGACCCCCACAAGCCGGAAATGGCCGCAGGAATCACCGGCACAGGATCACGCTTCAGAATGGTTTCTATCCCACGACGGAACTCGGCGATATTGCCATCGCGGGTCAACCTTCCTTCAGGGAAGATCATCACCACTTCACCGTTACGCAGCGCCGCACTCACTTCATTCAAAGCACGACGCAAATCCTTGGGGTTACGCTTGCCAAGATCGACCGGAATCGCCCCTGCGATACGGCAGAACCAGTTCAGCCAGGGCGACTCGTAGGCAGGCGTATCCATCATGAAACGCAGCAGTCTGGGGCTGGTGCCCCCCAAGAGCAGTGCATCCATGTAGCTGACATGATTGCACATGACCAGCGCCGGCCCCGTATCAGGAATGTTATGGCGTCCTGACAGCTTCAGCCGATAGCAAAGGCGCAGCACAATAAAAATACAGATACGCAGCACCGGACGCGGATATTTCACTGCCAGCAAAGCTCCCAACCCCAGCGAAAGCGCCGCGATCAATCCAAAATAGAGATGAAGTGATACACCCAGCACGCCCAGCAGAAATGCCGCACCCAGCGCCGACATCACCATAAACAGCGCGTTGATGATGTTGTTTGCCGCGATAATCCGCGAACGCTGCGCTTCATCACCCTCTGTTTGCAGACGCATATAGAGCGGAATAATCAAAAGACCGCCACCCACACCGATCAGGGCAAGGTCGATAAACATCCACCACAGACGCCACCTGAACAGCAGCTCTGCCAGTGAATGGAGCTGCGCCGAGCTGGAAAATGCAGCGTGATGGGCAAAATCGAACCCCGCCAGACCAATCAGCAGCGCCCCTAGAGGAATCAGGCCCAATTCCATGCGCCCTGCCGACAAACGTGCGCACAGCAGCGAGCCAAGGCCAATACCTACGGCAAAGGCCGCCAACAGAAAACTGACGACGCTACCGCTGCCATGCACTACGGTAGCGACCCATTGAGGCAGTTGGGTGAGATAGCTCACCCCGAGGAACCAGAAGGTACTAATACCGAGGATCGTGTTGAAAAGACGCCGCTGCTGCCATGCTGAGCGGAGTACCTCAACGCTTTGGCGCAGCGGCGCTATCGCGACCTTGCGCCCCTGCACCGGCGGTGCCGAAGGGACGAAATAGGCGGCAATTACACCGGCTACGGAGACTCCGACCAGCACCAGTGACACGCTAACGCTCGCCCACCATCCGGAAAGGGATATCAGCACGCCCGCCAGCACTATGCCCAGCAAAATGGCGAGGAAGGTGGCCAGTTCGACCCATGCATTAGCCACGACCAACTTCCGACGCGGCACCTGCTGCGGCAGGATGGCGTACTTCACCGGGCCAAACAGCGCCGCCTGAGTGCCAGCGAGGAACAGCAGCAGCATCAGCCCCACAAACATCTGATACCAGATCAAGAGTGCCGCCATGCTCATGGTCAGCAGTTCAAGCCATTTGATGGCGCGTATCAGGGTGCGCTTGTCGATGGCATCGGCCAGCGTACCGCCCCACCCCGAAAACAGCAGCAAGGGCACAATGAAAAGCCCTGCTGCCACGTTATTGACGATGCCTATATCCCATCCGTACTTCGGCACGGCGATATAGGTGAGCATCAGCAGCAGTACTTGCTTAAAGAAATTATCGCTGAAAGCGCCAAAGGCTTGAGCCCAAAACAGCGGCGCAAAAAAGCGCTCTCTCATTAGGCCGCGCCGAGAATCCAGTGGCGAATTGGCTGTATGTTGCGTCATTGAGTGAACTTACGATTTCCTAGCGCGGCAAGCGTCATGGCAAGCAATTGATCAAGCAGGTCTTCTACCTTAACAGGCTGGCCCTGGTAAAACCCCAAACGTTCTGTCATTCCCAGTTGTACCAAACCATGCACGCTGCCCCACAGGGTGCGCGCCAGACGGCAAGCGTCGTCTGAACTGAACCCCGGGTGCAGCTCTTTGAGCGCCTGCTCGACGCGCACGAAGGAGGACTCAATAGCCAGGTTCTGGCGTTCATCCAGCTCACCTTCCTGCGCCAGCGGGTACTCGAACAGCAGCTGCCAGCGGTGCGGGTGCTGGTAGGCAAAGCGCCAGTAAGCGTGCGCAAGGACTCTCAGCCGCTCCTCGGGACTGAGCGTATCCGCATGCTGGATATCGGCATTCAGGGAATTCAGCGTTTCAACATTTACATATTGCAACAGATTGTTAAAGCTTCCGTAAAGCTTGAGAAGAGTGCTGGGAGCGCACTCCAGACCGCGTGCAATCGAACGTAGAGAGAGCGTTTGTGCGGGCTGGGAATCAAGCCACTCGTCGCACGCGGCCATTACCTGCGCATGCAGAGTCTCGGGCGCATGTTGACGTGGACGAGCCATCCTCGTACTCCTGATAGAAAGGGAGACATTAGTGTAATATAAAACAGTGTTTTCGTATCTTATCCATGCAGCACGTAAAGGCAAACAAAAAGTCTCACTATTTCACTGGGCAGAAATGGTCGCTGATGCCCCTTCTGACGCTACAGGATTAACCATTCCTTACGCGCATGAGTTGAGAATAGCGCAATTTCCCCTAACAATGAGGCCCGATTCCCAACACCAGACCAGCAACCCATATGCCCGGATAACGCAGTGATACCAGCGCTCGCATGATGATTAATACCGACGCCCTGTTTCATAAAAGGTTCAGTATGGCCGTCAACATGTTATGACAATCAGCGTGAATTCTTCATCAAGTGTCGTTTGAACACTCAACCGCTATACAGACTCTTTTACCCGTCAGGAATATCTATGCCCTCTTCCTTGATGCGTTACCGTCGACTTCTCTACATTCCCGCACTGGCGGTCAGCGTGTGGATATCGGCGCCCCTGTCGACCACTGCCTGGGCTGTGCCCCAGCAAGCTCAGACCCAGCAACCGTCTGACGCGGCGTTAGCTCAGTTACCGCCCTACACGCCCAATGTGCACAGCGTCCATAAAAGCCCCAACGACAAGGCGGACTACCGTGCACTGCGCTTGTCTAATGGTCTGGAAGTCCTGCTGGTCCATGATGATCGCGCGGATCGTGCTGCGGCGGCCGTGAATGTGCGCACAGGGTCAGCAGCGGACCCGAAGGACGTACCAGGGTTGGCCCATTTCAACGAACATATGCTGTTTTTAGGCACTGATCGCTACCCCGAAGCCAATAATTATCAGGATTATCTAGGCAATCACGGCGGTCAATCGAATGCATTCACCGCTGACCGTGATACCAACTACTATTTTGATATCCCGCCCGCCGCCTTTAATGGTGCCTTTGACCGCTTTGCGCGCTTTTTTGTCGCACCGCGCTTCAATGCCAGCCACGTGAATCAGGAGCGCCATGCGATCGACTCCGAATATCACATGGGGCTACGCAACGAGAGTCGGCGTACCTGGGATGCACTGAGTAATGCTATCAACCCGGCCCACCCCTATGCCCATTTCGCAGTAGGCAACCTGGATACGCTGAAAGACGGGAAGCAGCCGCTGCGCGAGCGTTTGCTTGAATTCTATCGCCAGCACTACTCGGCTGACCGCATGACGCTGACCATGGTCGGGCCGCAGTCGCTGGATACTCTGGAAACGCTGGCGCGCACGCGCTTCAGCGATGTGCCAGAGCGAAAGGTAGCACCGGACAACATTGACGCCCCCTTATTCAGCCAGGGCCAGCTCCCTGAAAAGGTAGAGATCCAGTCAAACGCCGATGGCCGCAACCTAAGCTTCAACTTTCCCGTGCCTGATCCTCAGCGCTACCCGCGCACCCAGCCTGATAACTACCTTGCCAACCTGATTGGGCATGAAGGCCCTGGCAGCGTACTTGCCGCGTTACGCCACGCAGGGCTGGCGGACAGCCTTAACGCTGGTATCACGCGCGACGATGGTAACCACGCCCTGTTCACGGTATCGATCAATCTGACGCCCAAGGGCGCTCAGCAACAGGATGAAGTGCAAGCGACGCTATTCGCGTATATCAACAAGATCAGACAGGGCGGCATTGAACGGTGGCGCTTCGATGAACAGTCAACGTTATTGCGCCAACACTACCCCTTCGAGCAGAACAACTCTGATGCCAGCCGTGCCAGTGCGCTTAGCATGGCGATGTCGCGCCTGCCCGTCAGCGAGATTAATGTCGCGGGCTATCGCATGGACCGCTTCGACCCTGCACTAATCAATCGCTACCTTGACCAGCTTCGCCCTGACAACCTGCTGCGCGTTTATGCCAGCCCCTCGGTGAAGGGCAAGCAGGTGAGCCAGTGGTATCACACCCCTTATACGCTTACCCACGTTGAGCGCTGGCCGCAGGCACAGGTAGTCGGCGAGTTGGCGCTGCCCGAGCGTAACGCCTTCATTGCCAAGGATTTCACACTCAAACAAGTGCAGGACGCCCGCCCGCGGCGTCTGATCAATCAGCCTGGCATGGACCTCTGGTATCAAGGCAACCACTCGTTCGGCACGCCCAGCGTCAACTGGTCGATTGCGCTGTTCAGCCCCCTTCAAGGGACAGACGTACGGGAAGGCCTGCTCACCACGCTACTGGCCGGCTGGCTCAACGATAGCCTGTCGGAATCGCTCTACCCGGCCTCACTTGCGGGGCAAACGGCCAGCGCTTCGGCACAGCGTCGCGGCATCACCATTGATTTGGCAGGCTGGCGTGACCGTCAGCCCGAAGTCTTCAATACGCTGATTCACCAACTCAAGAATGCCCCTATTGATCAGGCCACCTTTGATCGCCTGACCCAGCAGTTCAAGGACGATCTTAACAATCAGCGTCAGGGCTATTTGTACCGAAGCTTGATGCGCGCTATTCCTGACCAGTTGATTACCCCTGACTGGAACTCTGCACGCGGCCTGGATGAGCTGGATCACATTACTCTGGCAGACCTGCGCCAATTCCGTGATCGCTGGCTGAAATCACTGCATGTGACGGCGCTGGCTGTCGGCAATCTAACGCAGGAAGATACGCTCACTTCTGCCAGAGTGCTCGATCAGCTCAAGCCGCGCGCGGCGCTCAAGGATATTCCGCCAATGCAGACCCTGAGCGTGACCGACACCTTGCCCGCTTTCCGCCCTACCACTGAAAGCACCGATGCAGGCGCTCTGCTGGTAAAAACGATACCGAACACCGAGCTTGCCACCAAGGCCGCCTGGTCCGTGATGGGGCAACTGCTGTCGTCACCGTTCTACGACAGCCTGCGCACGGAGCAGCAGCTGGGCTATGTCGTCAGCGCCAATTACACCTCGATCATGCGTGCGGGTGGCATCGTAATGCTGGTGCAGTCGCCCTCTCATTCGAGCCAGCAACTGTTTGACCGCATCAATGCCTTTACGGAGCAGTTCTCTCCCACCATCGACACTCTGGATGATGCCACTCTGGCCCATTACAAGAGCGCCATTCGGTCGCAGCTGCTCGAACGCGACCACACGCTTAGCGATCTCGCCAGCACGCAATGGTCACTCCTGAATTTACAGGAGCTTAACTTTGACTACCGTCAGCGCATGGCGCGGGCCGTTGACCAACTCAGCGTGGCTGACATTCAGGCGGCATGGAAGGCGTTCAGGCAGGCACCTGCCTTCACGGCTGCCAGCGATAAAGGCGTACCCGCCAATGATCGCGACTACAACGCGAGCCAAACGCTGACCCCCTTTACTGACAACTAGGCCGCTACACTGCTTCTCTCAGCGCCTTCTCACTTATTAGAGCGGGCGCTGAATCACCACACCTTACGACCCACGTTATTCACTGCGACGGCTCAGCCCTTTCAGGCCGCTGCCCTTCTCACTTTTCATTGATAGGGAAAGAGAGTTGCGTCCTGCGCGCGCTGTTCTTACACTCGCTCGGCGCTGTTTTGGTGGCAAACGTCTGTTTTTACACGCCACTTTTACACACCACTCTCACTCTTCGACCTCCCGTAAAACGCGGTACCATATGAGCATTACTGTTCCACATTTTCTCTAAAGCAGTCCGAGTAGCCTCATGCACAATCAGGACGCTGTTTCCGCCTCCTTCGAGATTCCCCTGGCAAGACCTCTCGATGCCTCGCGAATAGCCTCGATACACGCTGCACTTACCTCTCTCGATGGCGTAACGGCTGTCAGCGTTGCCAATGACCGCACTTCGCTTACGCTCACTCTGAACGCCAATGCGAGTCGCGCCGATATTCTGGCCTGCCTTGAAACGCAGCAGATAGCGCTTGCCATCGAAGATATCGACCTACGGGTCGCTGGCATGTACTGCGCCGCCTGTGCCACCACCATCGAACAGCAGTTTGAAGCCGTCGAAGAAGTACGCCGCTGTAGCGTTAATGTGGCCATGGGCACCGTGCACCTTTCGGTCATCGAAGGCATTGATGAGCAGCGGCTGGAAGAGGCCATTGCACACGCTGGCTATCGCTCGCTGGGCCGCCAGAGCGCGCACTATGCCATTGACGATGCGCGCAGGGAGCGGCGGCGGCTTGGCGTTGCTACTCTGGTTGCCGCAGTGCTGGCAATGCCAATCATGGCGATCGAGATGGGCCGCCACCTGATTCACGATCTCGACTTCTGGCTGATGTTTACCCCCAACGCCTATTGGCAGGTCGCCATAGGCATGTGTGTTCTTGCCACGCTGATTCAGTTTGGCCCCGGCTGGCGTTTTTATCGCCACGGCCTGCCGGCGCTATGGCGCGGCAGCCCCAACATGGACTCGCTGGTGATGCTCGGCAGCAGCGCCGCATGGGGATACTCGACGCTGATCCTGTTTGTACCTCAGCTATTGCCGCCCAATAGCCATCTGCTCTACTTCGAATCATCGGCGATGATTATCACGCTGATCCTGTTTGGGCGCTATCTGGAGGCCATCGCCAAAGGGCGTACCAGCAGCGCCATTGAGAAGCTGTTAGCCATGCAGTCGAGCACGGTGCTGCGCATAACGCCTTCCGGAGAAGAAGAAGTCGCCATTAGTGCTCTCAACACGGATGATCGCCTCCGTATTCGCCCCGGTGAGCGCTTGCCCGTAGATGGAATAGTGGAAGATGCCGACGCCCTGCTCGACCAATCCATGCTGACCGGCGAATCCCTGCCGGTGCTGCGTGAGCGCGGTGCATCCATCGAAAGTGGCAGCATCAACTGCGGCAGCAGCTTCACTTGCCGCGCCACGCGCGTCGGTGAGCACAGCACCCTATCGCGCATTATTCAGATTGTGCAGCGTGCCCAGGCCAGCAAGCTGCCCATTCAATCCCTCGCTGACCGCATCACGCGCCGTTTTGTACCGGCCATTTTGCTGATTGCCATTGGCTCGCTCGTTACCTGGCTAACGCTGGCGCCGCCCAATGTCGCCTGGATGATGGGCATCGTGAGTGCCATTTCCGTACTGGTTATCGCCTGTCCGTGTGCCATGGGGCTTGCCACGCCCACATCAGTGATGGTCGCCAGCGGCGAAGGCAGCCGCATCGGCATTCTTTTCCAGCGCTCTACTGCGCTTCAGCAGCTTGAAACCATCAACTACGCAATTTTCGACAAGACCGGCACGCTCACACGCGGCAAGCCGGAGCTGCATCAACTGATTGCGTATCACGGTAGCGAAGCAGCAGCGCTCGGAGCTGCCGCCGCGCTGGAGCGCCACTCGGAACACCCTCTCGGCAGGGCGCTCATCAATGCGGCCCACGCCCGTAATATCGACGGTTTTAGCGCCACAGACGTTATTTCAACGCCCGGCAAGGGGATCACCGGGCAGGTGAATGGTCAGCGCGTGGTGGTGGGTGGCAACAGCGCCATGGCGACGGAGCAGATTGATATCCGCCCCTTCGAAAAAGATGTTACCGCTGCCGCTACCCAAGGGCTGACAACGGTATTTATCGCCGTGGAAGGCAAGGTGGTTGCCCTCGCGATCATTGGTGATCGTATTCTGCCGACCGCAGCACGCACTATGGTGGCGCTGGAGCAGCAAGGCATTACGCCGATGATCTTAAGCGGTGACCACCCCGCGACGGTAGCGGCTGTCGGCCATTCACTCGGTGTGGCCGATGCCAGGGGCGGGCTGGATCCCACCCAAAAGCATGACGTGATTCAACATCTGTTAGCGCAGGGCCATCGGGTAGTCTACGCAGGCGATGGCATTAACGATGCCCCCGCACTGGCAAGCGCCAATGTCGGTATTGCGGTGGGCAGAGGAACGGATGTCGCCATTGATGCCGCGGATATCATTCTGATGCAAAGCGATCCTGGGCAACTGCTCAATGCGATTGCGCTATCGCGTGCCACCATGCGCAATATCCGCCAGAACCTGGGCTGGGCGCTTGGTTACAACATTCTGTGCATCCCGCTTGCGGCGGGTCTTTACTACAGCTTTTTCGAATGGATGCTGTCGCCACAGGCGGCGGCCTGCGTGATGGCGCTCTCCAGCCTGCTGGTGGTGCTGAATGCACTGCGTCTGCGCCCGTTCAAACCGCCCTTTGCCGGTGCGCCCGCCGTTACCGAGCTGCTGCATGATGATGCCCCTTATCGCCTTGCCGATGCAGCGCGCCTGCTCGCGGTGCCGGAAGCAACCCTTACCGCCGTGGCAGCTCAGAAAGGCTTCGACCAAACTGCCCAGCACTTCGCCAGCAGTGCCGATATCAGCCGCCTGTGCTGGCTGGCGCTGGCCGCTCAGGAGAATATCCCCTTGCCGCAGCCATTGCCCTGGATGCGTCATGCAAACAGTGCCTCAGCCCTTGATCTCGATGCCATTGAGCAGCGCATCAGCCGAGCGATGGCGATCACCAGTCAGGTAGTGGAAGGCCGCCCCCTCAATGACACTGCGCTATCTGACAGCCATACATCATTGAAAACCCTGGCTGCCAATGCAGGCGTGTCGAGCGCGATGCTGGATCACTATAGTGCGATTGGCTTGTTGCAAGGTGCCCCTCAGCAAGAGGCGACGGCACTCGATGAAATGCGTCTGGCACTGATTCGTGAGGCGCGTCTGGCGGATATTTCCCTGGAAACGACCAAGACGCTGCTGGACGCATCAACCAGCGCCCTGAACCGCCGCGAAGCCGGCCTCATCCATCTGGAGCGCCTGGGTGCTCGTCGTGATACTGCGCGTCGAGCCAGGGATATTCACCCTGCCACGCTCTCCCCCGCCATCTCTTGAGGATATTGTCATGATCGAATCAGATTGGCTGCGCTGGCTGATAACGGTGCTGTTCGCGTTCGCCGCCGTCGATTCTGCCTACCGCGTTATCAGGCCGGAACGCTCTATTTTGCGCTACTGCCATCTGTGGCACCTGCTGATGGCGCTAGCGATGTTAGCCATGAGCTGGCCCTGGGGGCATCAACTGCCAGCCCTGCCACAGATAGTGGTGTTCAGCGTGGCCCTGCTGTGGTTTGTCTGGCTGGGTATCAGCGGTGGCTGCTGCGCAAGCGACGACCCGCACCGCAATCTGACACGCCTGTCGATGGGGTATCACGCGCTGATGATGGCGGCGATGGCGTGGATGCTGCTGGCGATGAGCAACATGGGGGAGATGGCGCAGCATTCCCATCACATGATCTCTCATGGGGATCACCACATGCCTCAGGCATCGGCTTCTTTTCTATCGGCCCATCACCAATGGATCGGGCAGGCGTGGATCGCTGTATTTACCCTCGGCACCCTCTACTACCTGCTCAAAAGCGGCATCAGGCTGCTTCGGCAACGTCGGATCGTACTGGAAGAAGTGACTCAGGCGACGATGGCACTGGGGATGGTGCTGATGACAGGAGCCATGCTATGAAGTGGCACGCTTTTTCCTGGATCGCGCTCTGCGCGGTATTAGCGGGCTGTAATCCGATCAGTGCCGATCAACGTGTCGGTCAGTGGAAGCTGGATGAGCCGGTAGAAGTGCCGGGAACTTCGATGGGACATGCTTACGTTTATCTGGATATCAGCTGGCAAAACAGCGGCATGGGCACGCGCAACTATCAGCTCGATCAAACGGTTCGCGTGCCCGCCACCGCAGATCAGCCCAGCGATGCCAACTGGCGTCAGATGGCAACGTTGGTTACCGCACGGGGAGAAGATGGCGTGAAGCGCCAGTGGTGGCAGTTCGGGCGCGCCTTCCCGATGCTGCGCGGCGCTAACGGCACGCTGTGCGAATCAGGCAATGAATGCCCTCTCAGACTGACCGAGGATGGTCAGCATCTGGAGGGCACTCTGCTTGTCTTCGATACACCGGTCACCATGCGACTCACGCGCATCGACGCACTGCGGCGGCAGTAACCGCTATTCGAACGCCTGCGCTGGCATGATCGCTTCAACGTGAATCGCCAGCTCTTCCAGCAAACGGCGCTGCTGTTCATCTTCAGATGGCAGCGTCTGGTTAAGCCGTTCTATTTCGCGTGCAAAGCCTTGCAGTGTCAGCGCCGACAGTTGAGAAGAGTTGAAACGCTCCCAGCGCAAGGCATCCCAGCGTTCGCGATCCTCACCTTCCAGCGTTTCAGGGTAGCTGCGCGCACGCATTCTAAACAGCATCTCTTCAAGACGCGGGTCGCGAAATGGCGGCGCGACGCCGACCAGATCCCAGCCATGATGCTGATGCACCTGCGCCATGGCAGCTTTATCGGCAGCGCTAAAGAAAGCGCCCGAATAGAGCATCAGATCAGGATCATCGGGTGAATCCTGATAGCCGCTTGAAAATACCGCCGCAACCTTTTCAGCCAGATCACTGGCGCCCGAGAGCGCCTGCCAATGCTGTTGCGCCTGAGCGCGGTCAATATCCAGACGTTCGGCGGCCGCCGCATCCAGGGTATTGATCGGCAGCAGCACCGGGCTGCGATTGACCTGCACCACCTTGAGCGGAATTCGCTCGACACCTTCCGCCAGCTCCTCACGGCTAACGAACACGCGCTGACGAATTTCTTCAACAGACAGCGATAATAGCGGCTCAGGATCTACCGACAGATCCGCCACAATCACGCCATTCGGGTTATTGGGATGACGCGCCAGAGGAGCAATCAGCGCGCAACAACCGCGAGCAGCGGGATAACGCCGCGAAATATGCACCATTGGCTTGCGCGTTTCGATATCCAGCAGGCCATTCACGCGATGCTTGTCACGCAGCCCCAGCAGATGGTCAAACAGCCTGGCATTGCATGATTTCAGCAGTTTTGCCATCTCGATGGTGGCGCGAACATCCGCCAGCGCATCGTGGGCATCCGCGTGTTCGATACCGTTGGCTACCGAGAGCTGATCGAGCTTGAAGCTTGGCGCACGCCGCCCCTGGGCATCCTCCCGCATCGGCCACTCAATGCCTTCAGGCCGCAGCGCATAGAAGGTGCGCACTGCATCAATCAGATCCCAGCGAGAATTGCCGTTTTGCCATTCACGCGCGTAGGGATCGAGCAGATTGCGATAAAACAGATGCCGCGATACTTCATCATCAAAGCGCAGCGAGTTGTAGCCTACGGAGCAGGTGCCCGCCACGCTCATCAGCTCATTGATGCGCTCGGCAAACTCCATCTCGGGCAAGCCGCGGCGATTGGCCTGCTGCGGCGTAATACCGGTGATCAGGCAGGCCATGGGGTGCGGTAGATAATCTTCCGCCTGACGGCAGTAGAGAACTTCCGCTTCACCAATCGGATTGAAATCAGCATCAGTGCGAATGGCGGCAAACTGAGAGGGACGATCCCGCCGCGGGTCTGCCCCGAAGGTTTCATAGTCGTGGAACAGGAAAGTAGGCTCTGACACAGCTTGCTACCTAACACGTGGGAAGCGGGAAAAAGCGACCAGCGCAATCGGCACTGATCGCCAGCGCATTAGCCTTCCTGATTGGGAAGCGTGACGTTCAGCTCAAGTACCGAGCAGTCAGCGTCGCGATCAAGGCTCATATTGATGGCGTCATCGTCTACTTCGACATAGCGACGAATCACTTCGAGCAGCTCACGTTCAAGCATCGGCATATAGTCGGGCTGGCCGCGCTGACCACGCTGGTGCGCGACAATGATCTGCAATCGCTCTTTCGCGACAGACGCAGACTTCTTGTTCTCACCCCTTAGGAAATCAAGCAGTCTCACCGACGACCCCCTCCGAACATGCGGCTCAGGAATCCACGTTTCTGCTCTTCATGGAAGCGCAGCGCACGGTCTTCTCCCAGCAGGCGATCGACCGTGTCGCCATACGCCTGACCAGCATCGCTGTCGTGATCGTGAGTTACCGGCACCCCCTGGTTAGAGGCGCGCAATACCGCTTCTGACTCGGGAATCAGGCCCAGCAGCGGAATCGACAGAATTTCGCGAATATCCTCAAGATTGAGCATATCGCCGCTGGTCACACGGTTCGGGGAATAGCGGGTAATCAGCAGGTGCTCCTTGAGAGGCTCCCCGCCTTGTTCCGCACGGCGCGTCTTGGAGCTAAGCAGGCCCAGAATACGGTCGGAATCCCGAACAGAAGAGACTTCAGGGTTGGTCACGACCACTGCTTCATCGGCAAAATACATCGCCAGCTGGGCACCGCGTTCGATACCGGCGGGGGAATCACAGATGATAAAGTCGAAGCTTTCCTTCAGCGTATCAAGTACCCGTTCAACGCCTTCCAGCGTGAGCGCATCCTTGTCGCGCGTCTGCGAAGCGGGCAGCACATACAAATTATCAATGCGCTTGTCGCGGATCATCGCCTGATTAAGCCCCGCTTCCCCCTGAATCACATTGATCAGGTCATACACCACGCGGCGCTCACACCCCATGATCAAATCAAGGTTACGCAAGCCCACATCGAAATCAATGACGATGGTTTTTTTGCCGCGTTGTGCAAGTCCGGTGGCGATTGCTGCTGCGCTGGTGGTTTTACCAACGCCACCCTTTCCTGATGTCACTACTATGATCTTGGCCAAGGTAAGTTTCCTGTATGACGCTATTATCGACGCCCAGCCTCGCGCGGTGCCCAGCACCTCAAGGCTTGTGTGGCTATTCCCACATTAATGGACGAGCCGAATTTTCTACGTTGTTCTCCGTTGCACTGATTCTATCTGCATTTTCCGACAGGAGAGAGCAGAGGCAGTGCAACTGGCAACCGAATGCGTGGCGATTACAGCTCGAATGCACTGATATCGAGCTGATCCTCTACCATATGGGCCTGAACGCTTTTACCCAGCATTTCAGGATCAATATCTTCAAGCCGTTTGTAATTGCCGGCAATCGCAATAAGCTCAGCACGCAGCTCCTGACAAAATACCGCTGCGTCGAGATCACCATGGATGCCTGCCAGCGCGCGGCCTCGCAGCGCACCGTAAACATGAATGCTGCCTGCGGCGAGAATCTCGGCACCGGCATTGACGGCGCCCACTACGATCAGGTCACCACGCGGCGCACTAAGCTGTTGCCCTGAACGCACCGTACCACGGAACACGCGCGCCCCGTAATGGTTTACAGCGTCGTCCTGCTCCTCGCGATTGGCACCACGCACCACTTGCTCAACCGGTGCCGCATGCGCGGGAGTACGCGCTTCATTGGGCGGAAACCACCCCATGCCCAGCGCCCATGCCGACTGCTTGATGGTATCGCTTCCGCCCCGTACTGCCACCGGCAGCAATTTGTGCGAGCGCAGCATTGCACACAGCCTTTCCAGCTCCAGGGTGCCCTCTTCCCATTTATCCAGCCCCAGGACCACGGGCGTTTGCTGGAAGAAGGCAGGCGCCTGACTGATTTTCCCACTGAGCTGCTGTTCAATGAGATCGACATCGTTTGAGGCTAGCTCAAGCACTGTCATCGGCAGCATCCCGCCTTTAAAGGTAAAGGCTGCCGACTCGGCGTTCAGCTCCTGGCTCATCGATCGCTCCACACCTGAAAGGTACTCGTATTCAACAACATGCTATGGCGCATCCGGTAGGTGATTATGACTCATGATAACGATTGGCAATGCACTCAGTGCAGCCCGTGTTGATGCAAAGCGCGGCGGCGGCAAAAACCGTCTGTTTTCAACCTGATGCCCAGCGCTCGATTCACGAGCGTCGCAAGCACCTCTACGGAGTGAAAACAGAGACTCAAAATACCCTGCACTGCGCTGAAAAACGCCGCAACCGCCACTTTCGACAGAGACTAGCAATTTTTGTGTTCCGACGCAGTGGCGAACTGCGATATCGCACAAAATTTATCTATATTTCCCGTCGTTTCTTGACCTTTTGCAAGGAATTTGCAAAAGGGCGCTCCGTTTGATGCAGGGAAGCGCTGTCGGCAATTTTCGACATACGACCTGCCAATGCCCTTCCTTCAAGTTCTGATATTGATCGGCGCACCTAGACCAGAAAGAAGCTTTTGCAACTCCTTCGTGTCACTTAACTGCTGTACTGTCTGAATAGCGTTACCTGAATAGCACTGGCGATATAACCTGTTGTTTTTACAAAATATTCGTGTGCGCTATTTACCTTCGGCGCGCCCTGCTCACTATGATGACCGAACGCCTTCAAGAACCGGTAAATTCACCCATTTTCTGGATGAAGAACCGCTCGGTCTCGTATCCCCTTTCATATAAAGGCAACAAATATAGGGCAGCCATGCTTATTGACCACAATTTTTGTGTGGTTATATACTGTCAACAATCGTGGGTATGTCACAGGAAGAATTACATGAATGCAGACAGTTCCCACGCGCCCGTCTCATTACGGTCAACGCAGGTGTTCCAGCCTCACGCTATCAATATGGATAGCCATCAAAAGCACCTCTTCTATTCGCTTTACAGCAGATCAGGCGATACCGCCCTTCCGTGTTATCAGCCTACAAATCTCCAAGGAATATCCGTGATGCAGTAGGTGCTTATTCAGGGCGGAGAGCAGTCACTCAATCCAAAAAAACAGGGTAAATCCATATGACCACTACAACCGCAAGGCCCGCTGTACTATCCATGGAACAGGTATACGCTCCGCTGGAAGAAGCTCTGGCTTCACACTATGAGCTGTATAAATGGTGGGAAATCGAGGACAAGGATGACTTCCTGGCGCACCAAGGGCAGAAGATCCGTGGAATCGTTACCACCGGCGGCTTTGGCGCGGATCGTACCCTGATTGAATCACTGCCCGCCCTTGAGGTAATCGCTGATTTCGGCGTTGGATTTGACGCCATCGACCTGGATGCCGCCAGGGAACATAACGTGGCAGTCAGCAATACGCCGCAAGTGCTTAATGAGTGTGTTGCCGACACGGCGCTGGCATTGCTGCTTTCCCTGTCACGTCGCATCGTCAAGGGTGACGGATTCATCCGTGCGGGCAAATGGCCTTCCGGCGGCTTTGAGCTGGGTTACAAGGTAACAGGCAAACGTATCGGGATTGTGGGACTGGGGCGCATTGGCCGCAAGATTGCCCAGCGGGCAGCCGGATTTGATATGCAGATCGGCTATACCGATGTCGCACCGAGCGATACTGCCCCGGAGAGTTACACCTTCTACAGCGAGCTGAACACATTGGCCAGTGCCAGCGATTATCTGGTACTGACGCTGCCGGGTGGCGCATCTACGCATCATTTGGTGGATGCTGCCATCCTTGAGGCACTTGGCAAGGATAGCTTCCTGATCAATGTGGCCCGCGGCAGCATTGTCGATGAGCAGGCGCTGATAGAAGCGCTCAAGAGCAACGGTATTGCCGGTGCGGGGCTGGATGTATTCGAGCACGAACCCAATGTGCCGCAAGCGCTAATAGATGACGAACGTGTGGTACTGACGCCTCATCTGGCAAGCGCGACGGTAGAAACCCGTGATGCCATGACGGCACTGGTTCTGGATAACCTGGCGAGCTGGTTTTCGCAGCAAACTCTCAAGACAGCGGTAGTGTAAGTATCTGCTTTTTCTTCATGGCTGGCCCTCATCGTCATTTGGGCCAGCGCGCTACTATCACCAGCATCATGGAGTCGTTATGAGTTCTGTAACACCGCCATCCAGTTCTAGCCTGACACCGCCCAAAGGTGCCACCCGAGTACGTTTCGGTGTAGTGGGGCTGCTGTTTTTCGCCACCGGCATCAACTATCTGGATCGTACCAATATTGCGATGACCGGTACGTCACTACAGAACGATCTGGGCATCAGTGGTGTTCAACTGGGGTGGCTGCTCTCCGCGTTCACCTGGAGTTACGTCATCGCCACGCTACCCTTCGGTCTGCTGGTTGATCGCTTTGGCACGCAAAAGTATTACGCCGCCATGGTACTGGCCTTTAGCGCTGCTACGCTCATTATGGGCTTCGCCACTCCCGGTATCGTTGGATCGACAGCGCTGGCGTTTGGGGTATTGCTGATATGCCGCCTATTGATAGGTCTTTCGCAGGCAGCCACCTTCCCCGCGCACTCCAAAATTGCCGCCATGTGGCTACCGCCTCAGGAGCGTGCCCGTGGCATCGGTATCTATTCTGCGGGTCAGTACCTGTTTATTGCGCTGCTGATGCCGGTACTCACCTATATCATGGGCTTTGCCGGCTGGCCCTCGGTGTTCTTCATTACGGGCATGATTGGCATTGTCATCGGTTTGGTCTGGTGGGTACGTTATCGCGAACCGGACAACCAGCCTCGCGCCAATGAAGCCGAGCTGAATTACATTCGCTATCGGCCCAACGTGGATGCCAAACTCGCCGCTCAGGACGCCCAGCCCGCGACGCGAGCCGAATATCTCGACTACTTTACTCACCTGCGCTTCTGGGTGCTGGTGGTTGCCCAGTTTGCGGTATCCAGCGTGATGTACTTCTTCCTGACCTGGTTTCTGGTGTACATCGAACAGGTTCTGGATGTCTCCCGCGCCTATTTGAGCCTTCTGTCGCCGTTCCCCTATTTATGTGCTGCCGCAGGCGTGTTCTTCGGCGGTACTATCAGCGACCTGCTGTATAAAAGGGGCCTGAAGCTGGTTAATGCCCGCAAACTCCCGATCATTGTGGGCCTGCTGGTTTCAGCGCTGATCGTCTTTGCCGGTGCATTGGAAAGCACGCCGATTGCGCTGGTGACACTGATGTCCGTGTGTTTCTTCGCCAATGCGCTGTCAAACATGTGCTGGACCGTACTCAGCGACCTGACGCCCCACAAGCTGCTGGGCACCGTGGGCGGCGTATTTAATATCTTCAGCAATATTCCGGGCATTGTGACACCGCTGATTTTTGGTGCCGCGATTGATGCCTATGGCAACTTCCATATGGCGCTTTATTATCTCGGCATTGTCTCGGTCATTGCAGCGTTGGTCATGATATTCGGGTTGAAGGATTTGACGAAGATCCGCTTGCAGAGCAAGAAGTGATTCAAGGAAGCCTCTGATTCACTATCGCTGGAGTGTATTCGATATTGTCTCAGGGACAGCAATAATCCCTGCCCTATTATCAAGGATAGCCGCCCCGAGCGTATCAAGGGAGCGGCGACCGCCAACATCAACTTTATGCCTTTATTTCCAGCATTCTGGAGATGCCCTTAACGGGTTCGACCGCACATCATCTGGCAATGAAGCCGTGGATTGCCGTTGTATTCGCTTTTATCACCTGTCAAACGGGCACAAGTCCCCGAATAAAGCAGGGTATCCAGCGATGAAGAAAGCATAAGCACTTAATCCCGTGTCCACTGCTGTTGCACAAGATCAGATGGATGACAAATACGCAAAGCGACACCCAGAAATTTATACGTGAGAGGCACTATTCATGAAGATCACCTTTTTCAGCGCTCACCGTTACGACCAGGATTCCTTTGAACGCGCCGCAGATTCCCTACCTTCCAACACGCCTCGCGAGTTTGTCTATCAGGAAGCAGCGCTTGATACCGACACCATTCCCCTCGCCCACGATAGTGATGCAGTCTGCGTATTTGTAAACGACACCCTTGACCGGCAAGTGCTCGAACAGCTTCACAGCTACGGTGTTAAAGCAGTGCTGCTGCGCTGCGCGGGCTACAACAATGTCGATCTGGATACCGCGCACCAGCTCGGCATGTTTGTTGCCAGAGTCCCCGCCTACTCGCCCCCCGCTGTCGCCGAACACGCGCTGGCGCTGGCCATGGCGCTCAACCGCCACATTCATCGCGCCTATACCCGCGTACGGGACGGCAACTTCGCACTGGATGGCCTGGTAGGGCGCAATCTTCACGGCAAAACCGTCGGCATCATCGGCACCGGACGCATCGGGCTGGCGACTGCGCGCATCTTCAAAGGACTTGGCTGCACCGTTATCGGCAGCGATCCCTTTCCCAGTGAAGAGTTCAACGATATCGGCACGCTGGTGGAGTTGCCGCAACTGCTCAAAACATCCGACGTTATCAGCCTGCACTGCCCGCTGCTCGAATCCACCCACCATCTGATCAACAGCGATACCCTCGCCCAGATGAAAAAAGGCGCGCTGCTGATTAATACCTCACGGGGCGGGCTGATCGACACCCATGCGGTAATCGCCGCTCTCAAAATCGAACAGCTCGGCGGTCTCGCGATCGACGTTTATGAAAACGAAGAACCGCTGTTTTTCATCAACCGTGAAGAAACCTTTATTGACGACGATCAATTCGTGCGTCTGATGAGCTTCCCTAACGTGCTGATTACTGGGCACCAGGGCTTTTTCACCGAAGAAGCCCTACATGAAATCGCCCACACCACCCTCATCAACCTTGAGGACTTTGTTGCCGGAAGGGAGTGCGAAAACCGGGTGTAAGGGGCGTTAGGAACCTAGCCCGAGAGACAGAAAAGCTCCCAAGCCTTGACCTTCTGTAAAAAACCTGTAAGATTAGTCCTCGTTGATGCGGGGTGGAGCAGTCTGGTAGCTCGTCGGGCTCATAACCCGAAGGTCGTTGGTTCAAATCCAGCCCCCGCTACCAAATATTTTTTAAAGAGATCATATACTTATGGTCTCTTTTTTTTGTTTTGGGGTTGGGCAACCTTACCCTTTCGCTGCTCCAGCGATATGGGTAGCTTTTCTGTGCGCTTCCAGAAAATTATCTGCAGCCCCTCTGCCTTCCCACAATATTTCTACTTCTTCAAGCGACGCCTGAATTAGCACACATCAGCACGGCGTCCAGCAGTACCTGAGCACCACAGCGGTAGCATCATTTACCTTCTCACCACCAATACCGCAAACAGCGAGGCGAGGGTGCAGAAACACCCAAACCTCGCTTTGTCGATGGCACCAGCCCGCTAACCGTCGGTTTAGCTGTCGTAGTCAACGGCGAATGCCTGCCACGCCTGGCGTGTCGGCATCACTTCAAGGCGATTGAAGTTGATATGGGCTGGCAGTGTGGCGATGTAAAACATCTGTTCAGCGATATCTTCAGCGGTCAAGGCTTCGGTGCCACGATAGAGCTTGTCGGATGCGGCCTGATCGCCGCCAGTACGCACCAGCGTGAATTCGGTTTCGGCCATGCCGGGGGCAAGATCGGTGACCCTCACGCCGGTGCCGAGCAGGTCGCAGCGCAAGTTGTAGCTGAACTGTTTGACGAAGGATTTAGAGGCGCCGTAAACGTGGCTCCCCGGATAGGGCCATTGACCAGCGATAGAGCCGACATTGATGATTGTAGCGCCTCCCCCCACCTCGATCAGTGTCGGTAGCAGCGCATGAGTCACGTTAACCAGTCCGGTAACGTTGGTATCAATCATGGTGTGCCAATCCTTCAGATCCACCTTCTGAGCAGGTTTGGCCGCCAGTGCAAGACCAGCATTATTGACCAATGTACGCACCCGCTTGAACGCTTCCGGCAGATCATCAACCGCGGCCTGTACGGCCTTGTCGTCCCGCACATCAAGTTCTGCGATATGCACATCCACCTTGCTGGAGAGTTCCGCTTTCAGCGCTTCAAGACGATCACCTCGGCGCCCGGAAAGTACCAGCGACCAGCCTGCATCAGCAAAACGGTGAGCTGCTGCGCGTCCAAATCCTGAAGTGGCTCCGGTAATAAAAGCTACGTCGTTCACAACCTTCTCCTCATTGGATTTCCACTCATGTGATGTCGATCACTCGAATGTGAATAACATCCGGCAGCTCTTGGTATGTCCTGCGGGTCTCATTCGAGCGTGAATGGGTCAAGAGCCTATTCAACGTTTCGCGGGCTAGCGCTATACAGGCTCGGACTGTTTTTAACGCAGTAGAGCCGATGCTCAGCAGACGTTGAACGGGTTCCAAACACATTAACCGCCCTGCCAGCGGGTCTGTAGGGCCAGTTGTTGTCACTTGTCGGGACATCGCTGCTTCCTGTCACGAACACCGAACAATTCTGGCCCTAGGCGAACCGGCATCCTCGTCCTACCCTGAGATGGCTAGTGTCATGTCATCTATCCAATATTGCTCTGCGAGACGGGCTGCACTGCCCCATTCTCTACCTCATATCCCGCCATTCGGGAAACACAGGATGCCAGCCATGAACGACACCACTCCCCCTGACGCTGTTTCCAACGATCATGTTTCCAATGACCATGTCTATCAGCTTGATCGCCATCACGTCTTTCACTCATGGTCAGCGCAGGGCAATCTTAGCCCGCTGGTGCTCGCGGGAGGCTCTGGCTGCAAGATGTGGGATTACGCGGGCAAGGAGTACCTGGATTTCAGCAGCCAGTTGGTCAATACCAACATTGGCCATCAGCATCCGAAAGTGATTGCGGCCATTCAGGCCCAGGCCGAGCAGCTCGCTACCATTGCGCCAGCACATGCCAACCTCGCTCGTGGTGAGGCAGCCAAGCGCATCCTCGCTCATACACCGCAAGAGTTCGAGAAGGTCTTCTTCACCAACGCAGGCGCCGACGCCAACGAAAACGCCATTCGCATGGCGCGCGCCTACACCGGGCGCAGCAAGATTCTCTCTGCTTACCGCTCGTATCACGGCAACACGGGAGCCGCTATTGTGGCTACCGGCGATCCACGGCGTATTCCCAACGAATTCGCTCACGGACACGTCCATTTCTTCAACCCTTACCTCTACCGTAGCGATTTCTGGGCCAGTAATGAGGAAGAAGAGTGCGAGCGCGCGTTGCAGCATCTCAAGCGCGTCATTGAATGCGAAGGGCCATCCTCAATTGCCGCCATTCTGCTTGAATCAATTCCCGGCACTGCGGGTATGCTGATTCCACCGAAGGGCTATCTTGAAGGAGTCCGCCAACTGGCAGATCAGCACGGTATATTGCTGATTCTTGATGAGGTAATGGCGGGTTTTGGCCGTACTGGACGCTGGTTCGCCTTCGAACACTTCAGCGTTAAGCCCGATCTGATCGTGTTCGCCAAGGGCGTCAATTCAGGCTATGTGCCAGCGGGTGGCGTGGTGATCTCCGAACCGATCTGTCGCTACTTCGACGATCACATGTTCTTCGGCGGCCTCACCTATTCAGGCCATCCATTGGCGATGGCCGCTATCGTCGCCACCCTCGATGTGATGGAAGAAGAGGACATTGTCGGTAACGCGGACCGCATCGGTAACGGCGTGCTCGCTGATGGCCTTCAACAGATCGCCGCCAGGCACGCGATCATCGGCGAGACACGCGGTGTGGGGGTTTTCCACGCCCTTGAGCTGGTCAGTAACCCAGATACCCGCGCACCGCTCCCTGCGTCGGAAATGGCAAAAATAAAAGGCGCATTGATCGACAAGGGGCTGCTGCCCTTTGTGGTCGAGAACCGCATTCATGTAGTGCCGCCCTGTATCGTTAGCGCGTCCGAAGTCGAAAAGGGGCTCTCGATTCTCGACGATGTGCTGGGGAATCACCGCTAGCCCACGCTTCGCGCGCATCCGATACCATCATCACCATGACTCCGCCGGCCCTCGCAGCCGGCGGTGCCTTTATAACGTCCGTGAATAGCGACGTACTCAACCAAAGGCGCGAGCAAGTCGCTTGATGCCGGGGTCGATACGTTCAGCCTCGATGGCCCCAAAGCCCAGACGCATGAAATTACGCGGCGGCACCTGATCGAAGAAGTGCTGAAAGCCGGGTTCGATCAACACCCTGTGCTGTGCTGCCTGCCACGCCAGACGCTGGGTATCGACCTCATGCGGTGCCTGTAGCCAGAACACGCTGGCATGGGCGTCGCCCACGCGACGGCACATGGGCAGGTGACGCTCGATACTGCTGTTCATGGCTTCCCAGCGATGGCGCATCTCGTCGGAAAAGAGACGCAGGTAGCGATCGTAATGGCCCTGCGATAGAAACTGGGCAAGCTGCTGCTGGAGGCCGGAGGGCGGGTGTCGATACATCAAACGACGCAGCGCACGAAGTTCATCAATCAGCTCCGCATCCGCTACCAGATACCCAAGCCGCAGCCCTGGCGAAAGCGGTTTGGACAAACTGCTCATGTAGATCACCCGCGATCCGGCCCGGCTCGCCTTCAGCGCTGGCTGCGCATGGCGATCGAAGTTGACCTCTGCATCGTAGTCATCCTCAAGCACAATCTGATCGCGCCGCAGCACCTGCTCAATCAACGCTTCACGCCGAGCGCGACTCATGGTGACACCGGTCGGCCCCTGATGGCTGGGCGTTACATAAAGGTAGTCACAGTTCGCTGCCGCCCCATCGAGGCACATGCCTTCACTATCCAGCGGCTGATAGCTGAGGCGCGCCCCCTGACGCAAGAACACATTGGTGGCTTCCCGATAGCCGGGGTTCTCTACCGCCACTCGGGTGCGGTTGTCGAACAGCAGTTGCGCGATCAAGAACAGGGCATTCTGCGAGCCAAGCGTGATCAGGATCTCATCACTACGAACGTGGATACCGCGTTTGGGCAGCACCCGAGTGCGCAACTGCTCGATCAGCATGGGATCATCCTGATCGTAGCGATCGCTAAGCCAGTGACGCTCGCGCTGGCTGCCGAGCAACCGTCGTGACGCCTCACGCCACTGCTCAAGAGGAAACAGTCGAGTGTCGAGCTGGCCGTAGATAAAAGGGAATTCATAGTGCATCCAATTGCTTGGCCGCAGCACGCCCTGCAAATGGCTCGGACGATGCGTGAAACGCCTGCCCCATAATGGCGCATCAGGGGTTTCCTTCGTCGATTCAAGGGACGATGGGAATGCATCATTATCGTGATAGGCGTCATGCAGGTAGTAGCCGCTACGCGGCCGGCTGATCAGATAGCCATCTTCCACCAGTCCTTCGTAAACGAGCGCCACGGTATTGCGCGAGATTCCCAGCTGGATGGAGAGCTTGCGGCAGGAAGGCAACGCCTCTTCTGCGGGAATCGTACCGGTGTGAATGGCGTCCAGCAGCGCTTCCCGCAACTGCTCTTGCAAGCCACGCTGAACATCGAAATCGAGATGGAAGTAGTGGTCGAGCATGCATCACCTCGCTGGCAAGCGAAAAGAGGCTCCCTGATTGGATATGCCTCTGCCAATGCTTGCTGCAAGAACCGAGCCACGCCAAGGGCGCCATCAGCAAATAATTAAGTGAATGCGGGCAAAGCACCATGATCTGGCCAGTTAAACTCGGCCAACTGGCTCTATAAGAAGATACGAAGAATTCTTTAGGGTGGAGCTACCGGAACGCAGGACAGGCCGCTGAGCACGGTGAGCCCCGGTCATCAGCAAAAACCGATAATAACGCCGTCGATCAACAACAACAGTCAACGACCAGAGGGTTCTTAATGATGCGCTCAATACTTCACCCAGCTACCTCGCCATCGCGCCGCCTTGCCACGCTCATCGCGACGACTGCCGCCAGCGCCCTGGTGGCGATCTCGCTGACAAGTTCGGCACTGGCCGCCGATCTCCCCGACATCGAGAGTCGCGGCAGCATGAATGTCGCCACCGAGGACAACTACGCGCCCTTTAACTATATCGAGAACGGCAATGCCGTCGGCTTCAACGCTGACATGCTTGTGGAGCTGCGCAAGTACGCTGACTTCGACGTCAAGCAGGAGATCCTGCCATGGACAGGGCTTCTGGCAGCGGTATCCACAGGCCAGTACGACATGGCGCTGACCGGAGCCCTGGTGTCTGATGAACGCTTGCGCATGTTCGACTACACCGCCCCCTACGCTTCGGCGCAGCACTTTGCGATAAAACGCGCTAACGACGACAGCATCAAGAGTGTCAAGGATCTCAGTGGCAAAACGCTCGGCGTTCAGGCGGGCAGCGTTCCCCTCTCCCGACTTCCCGAACTGGAGAAGATGCTCAAGAAAGATGGCGGAAAAATGGGCAAGGTGGTGCAGTACGAATCCTACCCTGAAGCTTTCGCTGATCTTGCCAACGGGCGTCTCGACTTCGTTATCGACTCAGCGGTCCCCGTCAATACTCTGGTGGCCTCCAAACCGAAGGTCTTCGCCAAAGGCCCCGCAGTGTCAGGCCCGGGCTATGACTCTTGGCCGATTCCCAAATCAAGTCCGAAACTGCTCGCCTACATGAACGGTTTCCTTGACCACATGCGCGAAACCGGTCGTCTGGCCGAGCTACAGGAAAAATGGTTTGGCGAAAGCTTCCCTGACCTGCCCACCGAACCGCTGACCAGCGTCGAACAGTTCCACGAGCTGCAATCCAAAAGCACAGAGTAATGCCTCGCGTCATCGGCACCAAAGCGCCGCGGTTCATCCGCGGCCCCTTTCACTCGCACGCTTTGTGGAGAGATCATCATGAACGCCAGTGCCTGGAACATGCTGCTGGAAGGTGCCTGGACGACGCTCTGGATCTCCGGCGTCTCCATCGCCATCGGCGTCACTGCGGGTCTCATTCTCGCGCTGATCCGAATTGCCCGGATTCCCGTTATCGACCAGCTACTGGTGCTCTATATCAGTCTGGCGCGCGCCACGCCTCTGGTCACCCTGGTGCTCTTCATCTTTCTTAGCGCACCGACCTTTGGCATTCAGCTCGAACGCAGTATGGCGGGCATTCTCGCCCTCACGCTCAACACCACCGCCTTCAACGCCGAAATCTGGCGCAGTGCCTTCCGCAACTTTTCACGCGAACAGCGCGAAGCCGCCATGGCGACAGGCATGACGCCGGGAATCACCTTTCGCCGGATCATGCTGCCGCAGATGATTATCACCAGCCTGCCTGGCCTGATTAATGAAATGTCATTTCTGATCAAGGGCAGCCCGGCTATCGCGGTTATCGGGATCGTCGAGCTCACTCGCGTCACCAATCGCATCTCTGCGGTGACTTATGAGCCACTCCCCCCGATTCTTGTCGCCTGCGTGCTCTATATGGCGATCATCGGCTGTCTGGTGTGGGCGCAACGCATCACCGAGCGACGCGCCACTCGTCTGGCAATGTGAGGAGACACCATGAATAACTGGCAAATCCTGTGGCAGGCGCGAGATCAGTTCTGGTCGGGCTTTCTCAGCACCATGACCATTTTTGGGGTCTCGATCAGCGCGGCGTTCGTGATCGGATGCGTCATGCTCTATCTGCTGGAAGGCAGCCGCTCGCGCACCACCATACTGCTACGCATCTTCATCGACGGTATGCGCATGCTGCCCTTCCTGATCCTCGCTTACCTGCTTTACTACGGCCTGCCCAGCCTGGGAATCCGGCTCAATGCGTGGTGGTCAGGCGTTGGGGCACTCGCGGCCTATCACGGCTGCTACTTCGCCGAGATTTTCCGCGGTACTCGACTGACCTTCCCGCCCGGACAGGTGGAAGCCGCCAAGGCACACGGTTTCACCAAGGGCAAAATGTTCCTGCGCCTGATTCTGCCGCAGATCATCATGCAGACCCGGCCATTGCTGGGCAATCAGTTGATCTATGCGCTCAAGGACACGGCTTTTCTGGTCATCATCACCGTGCAGGAGCTGACCGCCGCCGCGAACAGCCTCTCCGGCACCTACTTCATTCCCACCGAGGCATTCATCGTGGTCATAGGCTGCTATTGGGCAGTGAGCATCGTGATGGAAGTCATCATCAAACAATGTGGACGCTTCAGTACCAAACGGGGGTTCGACAATGCCTGAGACTGGTCTTGAATTCAGCAAAGAGCCGACCGAGGTCGCAGTTTCGATCCGCAATCTGTCGAAGAGCTTCAACGATGTCGAAGTGCTGCGCGACGTTAACCTTGAGGTCAAGAAAGGCGATGTCGTGACTATTCTTGGCTCATCCGGTTCGGGGAAATCGACACTGCTACGCTGCATCAACTGGCTTGAGCAGCCCGAACGCGGCAGCATTCATATCGCCGGAGAACGCATCGGTGTAACCGATGAAGGCCGCGCCATGTCGGTCAAGGCACTCGCCCGCGTGCGCGCCAAAACCGGTATGGTCTTCCAGAGCTTCAATCTCTGGCCCCATCTCAACGTTCTCCACAACGTCACCGAGGCGCCCATCCACGTACTTGGCAAATCCAGGCACGAAGCCGAAGCTCACGCCCGCGAGCTGCTCGACAAGGTGGGCATGAGCCACAAGGCCGATGCCTACCCCAATACCCTTTCAGGCGGTCAGAAACAGCGTGTAGCGATTGCCCGAGCGCTGGCCATGCAGCCGGAGGTGATGCTTTTTGATGAACCGACCTCCGCCCTCGACCCCGAGCTGGTGGGCGAGGTACTTGCCGTGATCAAGTCGCTCTCTGCCGAGGGCTACACCATGGTTATCGTCACCCACGAGATGTCATTTGCCCGCTCTGTTTCCGACCAGGTCGTGTTTCTGGAAAAGGGATTGATTATCGAACAGGCCGATCCCGAGACCTTCTTCACCAATGCCAGCACCGAGCGGGTCAGAAAATTCCTCGAACGCAACAAGTAGAAGTTCACTGAAACCATTCATTCTCGACAGCGCCGAACCAACGCACCAAAGCCGGGCCAGGCGCAATTTTTCAGGAGATACAGTCAGGATAGCGGCACAGTCCCCATGACTCATGCTTCGAATAAGCGTGGCTCACCACCAATGTCTTATTGGTGAAAATCCTGCTTCATGCGACCGTGGCGGGGCACATTTTAAGGAGATCGTGTCATGGACGACTGGACGCAAACCCTGGGCGCGGGGCCACTGCTCGGCATCGCCGCTGCCGCAGTTGCGCTGCTACTGTTTCTGATTATTCGCTTGCGTCTGCACGCGTTCCCTACGCTGGTGCTGGTGAGCCTGCTAACCGCATTCGCCACCGGAATTCCGTCCGGTGCCATCGCCGCTACCCTGATCGGCAGTTTTTCCAAAACGCTCGGTTCGGTAGCGTTGCTGGTCGGGTTTGGTGCCATGCTTGGCAAGCTGGTGGAGCACTCCGGCGGCGCGCAGGTACTGGCCGATAAAATGGTCTCGCTATTTGGTGAGTCGCGGGCCCCCTTTGCTCTCGGCATCGCCTCGCTGATTATGGGCTTCCCGATCTTCTTCGATGCGGGGCTGGTGGTCATGCTGCCGATTATCTTCGCGGTCGCGAAGCGCCTTGGTGGGCCGGTACTGCTTTATGCGCTCCCCGCAGCGGCGGCGTTCTCGGTGATGCACGTCTTTGTACCGCCGCATCCCGGCCCTGTGACGGCGACCGAACTCTACGGTGCCAACCTTGGTCTGGTGCTGCTGGTCGGTCTCGTGATCGCCTTTCCAATGTGGTATCTCTCCGGCTATCTATGGGGACGTTTCGCTGCCAGCCGGTTCGATTTCAAGCTGGAAGCCAGCCTGTTCGGTGGCCGTGACAACGACACCATTACCAATCCGCCTTCGGTCGGTACCGTCATCGCCCTATTGCTGCTACCGCTGGCGCTTATCTTCCTCAATACCGGGCTCGACTTCGCCCGCGCTTCGGGGGCTGTCGATAGCAGTGCAACCTGGTATCAATTCCTCTCCACACTGGGTACAACGCCCATCGCTCTGCTGATCTCGGTACTGGTCGCCACTTATGTACTCGGCAGCCGGCGCGGTGAAAGCGGCAGCGCGCTGGAGAAAGTCGTCGA
This sequence comes from Carnimonas nigrificans ATCC BAA-78, assembly GCF_000526695.1. Taxonomy (GTDB): domain Bacteria; phylum Pseudomonadota; class Gammaproteobacteria; order Pseudomonadales; family Halomonadaceae; genus Carnimonas; species Carnimonas nigrificans. The sequence continues at coordinate 137,508 of NZ_JAGO01000014.1, read as the reverse complement.
ATCGTCTCTCGGCCCGATCTGCTCGGTCATTCTGATCACCGGTGCCGGCGGCATGTTCGGTGGCGTGCTCCAGGCCTCTGGTATCGGCAATGCCCTCTCCGACTCAATGAGCGATCTTGGCCTACCGGTAATCATCGCGGCCTACCTGGTCGCGGTGGTGATGCGACTGGCCCAGGGCTCAGCGACCGTGGCGCTGGTAACCGCCGCCGGTCTGATGGCCCCCGCCGTTGCCAGTGGCGACTTCTCGACCATGCAGATTGTCGCAATTACCCTCGCCACCGCCGCAGGCTCGGTCTTCGCCGGCCACGTCAACGACTCAGGCTTCTGGCTTGTAGGGCGCTTGCTGGGCATGGACGTCAAAACCACGCTGATGACCTGGAGCGTACAGCAGGCGCTGGAATCCGTAGTGGGGTTCGTGGTGGCCTACCTCATCTTCATGATTTTCTGAGGTACATGAATGGCGGGAAGAAACACCTTCCCGCTGTTCACATCAATGCCTCAGCGCAAGGATGAGATGAATTCAGGGCATACTGTATAAGGAAGGTCAGCCCGCTCGCAGAACCTTACTCACACTCCGGCCTAGGCATATGCCACGGCATTTTTGACCACCTGCCTCCCACCTTAAGTACCATGCCCGCTCCACTTTTCTGCATGTCCCCTCTATGGCACAGCCTGCGTTGATTCTTGCTCTGACGCATAGGCTGGACATTGGCTAAACACTCTGCCGTCGAGAAAGAACGTTGCTCATTGGTGATCTGAAACGTTCCATGCAGGCATTTTGTGAAGAGAGAGCCGAATAGATATAATTCAGGGCTACTCCATACCATTGCCTGTTTGCTGTTCGCCAACGCCCTGACGGTACTCACTATTTTTAACAGCAGGCACGTCATCATCAGTCACTGCTGACAACGAGATACTTAACAAGAAGCTCGGTAGCAGAATACCGACTATTGCTGCGGTCTCGGCTTGCACCATCGGCCCATATCAAGGTCTGGTCCAGCAAGATATAAAGCAAGGGCTCAGCTAAAGGCATTTTTATGAAAATTCTCTACCTCATCACCAGCCTTGAAACCGGCGGGGCAGAATTTGCTGTCGTCGATATTGTGGCGAGCCTTGAAAAACAAGGAGTAACGGTAGATGTAGTTGCGTGTGAACCGCGCGACATGGTGGCTGCCAAGCATTTGAAGGAAGCCGGTATCCCTTATCGAGTGCTTTGTTCACGTAGAAGATCTCGCCATATAGTGCTGGCAAAGCTGCTGCTGCATATATACAAAAGCCGCCCCGATATCATATGGACATCGCTGAGCTGGGCCACACGCATAGGGCAACAGGCTGGCAAACTGCTCAATATTCCGGTGGTCAGTTTCAAACACAGCGCCAGCGTAAAACCTGTTACCTACCGAATGCGCCATATGTCTGATCTCTGGGTAGGCGACTCGTCGTTGGTCACTCGCTACCTGACTGAACAGATGGGCATATCCGCTGATCGCGTGCTTGGCTGGCCTCTCTACCAGTGCAACTCTCACACCACGCCCGCTGCCCCCTGGGATGGCACATCGAAGTTGCAGTTAGGCAGCACAGGGCGTCTTCATAGCGTCAAACAGTACGACAAGCTAATTGAAGCACTGGCTCAGGCAATTGCTCACACACCTGGTCTTGCAGATCGTCTCCATCTGACCATTGTTGGCGAAGGGCCTGAGCGTGCAACACTAGAGCAGCTGATTGAGCACTTCGGTTTGCAGGATAACGTCTCTCTGCCAGGGCATTCGGATAACGTAGATGCCTATCTGGCAAGCTGGCATCTGTACTTCCAGCCTTCGGATTACGAAGGCATGTGCCTGGCCGTTCACGAGGCAATGAATGCTGCCCTGCCAATCGTCGCCACTCCCGTTGGTGAACTGGCAAGCTGTGTGACAGATGGCGTCACTGGTTTTGTCGTCAATGGTGAACCAGTGGCGGCGCTCACCGAGATCATCCTTCGTACGGCTGAAGCCCCTGAACAACTTGCTGAACTCGGTCAGAATGCCCGCCGCTATGTCCAGCAGCATTACAGTCGTGCCGCCTTCGATGCAGCCGCGAAAACCATTGTAGAACGACTTGCACAGCTGCCTCCGCGTCGTGGTCGTCACATTGATGGAGCTTCCTCATGAGCATGTTGACCAGTGAAATTTGGCAAGTCGGCATCATCAAGGCTCCGATCGGCGAAGTTGCCCAGCAGAGTGCTTTGGAGGAGTCTCGGATTCGGTGGCTCAAGGCGGCCGATTCGATGTGCTTTTTGGCTGATCCTTTTGGCCTGTGGCGCGACAACAAGCTCTATCTTTTTGTAGAAGCCTATGACTATCGCACGCGCCACGGTCATATTGAGGTGTATATCTTCAACGAGAGCCTGGAGCTACTCGATCAGCGGGCGGTTCTGAAAGAGCCGTGGCACCTCTCCTTCCCGTATGTTTTTGAAGATGGCGGCGAGATATGGATGCTACCGGAGGGCTATAAATCTGGCCTGCTGTCGCTCTATCGTGCGGTGGACTTTCCATGGCGCTGGGAGCGCGTGGAGGAATTTGTCTTCCCTGCTGCCGCCATTGATGCGTCGCTTTATAGAAACGACCAGGGCTACTGGATTTTCTACACCCCACCCACGCCAAAACCGGCACGGACCAGCGCCCTGATGCTGGCGCATGCGGATACTCTGCTGGGGCATTGGCATAATATTTCCCAGCAGCCTATTCATGTGGATCGGCACGGCGCACGCATGGGGGGCACTCCTTTCGAAAAGGATGGCCGTCTGATTCTTCCTACCCAGGACTGCTCCGACAGCTATGGTGGCGCGCTGACCCTGCTCTCGCTCTCCAGCGCGCAACTTGATCAGCCCACCCTTCAGTCTGCTGGTCGGCTGGAAGCTCCCGCTTCAGCCCGTCCTTATACCGATGGCCTGCACACGCTATCAGCGGTCGGCGACCAATTCACGCTGATTGACACCAAGCGCATCGTGAAAGGCTCGCCCAAGCGGATCGGCATTGATATCCGCCGCAAGATCAAAAAGCATTTCTGAGCAAATAACATCGGCAGCCAAAGCGCTGCCGTTGCCCATGGCTCACGGGCGACAGCCGTTTTGGTTAGTCGGGTGCTGGAGGTCAGCATCTCAAGGAGCATACCTGCACGGAATGATGTGAAGGCTTCCGTACAGCCTGGAGCAGATCATTATTGGCAGTTTTGATCGGCTCTATACAGAGCTTGAAAAGGAGATACTGAAACCCGCTCAAAAAACGAAGGGGCGGATAGGGCGCTTGATGCCGTGCTGAGTATTCATGGAATTGGTCGGAGATGGTTTTACAATGGTGCCGGCATCTTCCCACTGTTTTCTGAGCGCCCTATTTATCACAATGAATCGCACTCAATCTTCGGCGATATGCTCCTGATAACCCACTTTCCTACGTGAATACCTTCTATGACACAGCCTGCGTTGATTCTTGCCAGCAGCTCTCCCTATCGCCGAATGCTGCTTGAGCGGCTCCAGCTTCCTTTCATTACTGCTTCGCCCGATATTGACGAATCGCGGCGTCCAGGTGAAAGTCCCTCAGTCTTGGCCGAACGTCTTGCTGTCGAGAAGGCACGTGCCCTTGCCGCTCAGTATCCCGATGCGGTGATTATCGGATCCGATCAGGTCTGCGCCAGCGATGATACCGTTTTGGGCAAGCCGGGTTCAGCAGAGAAGGCCCATGAGCAGCTCGCTCGCTTTTCGGGCCGAACCGTCGATTTTTATACGGGGCTTTGCGTTATCAATACGGCCAATGGTGGCGAGCAAGTAGCCGTGGAGCGCTCCATCGTCACCTTCCGCACGCTTACCGCGTCGCAGATCAATGCCTATGTGGAACGCGAGCAGCCGCTCGATTGTGCGGGCGCGTTCCGTATGGAAGGGCTGGGTATCGCGCTGTTCGAGCGCATCGAGGGGGATGATCCCAATACGCTGATAGGGCTGCCGCTGATTCGGTTATGCCAGATGCTGAGCAGTACCGGCATTGACCCTTTAGCACCTTGAGCGTGAAGGAGCACCGACTCTTCTGCATGAAGAGATGCACTATTCAGGGCCCGCTTGATAAAGCTAACGCAGATACATTGACCAACCCCCGCCCGGGGCGCGTAATGTTTTATGTTCGGGCGCTCATCTTCTATGCTGAAGTAGACGTTGGCACGCCTTGCGACAGCGCTATTTCCACTTTCACAACGTATGGTCACCATGGACTCTTCTAACGCAACGAACGGCACCCATTCACTGAGCGGCGCGATCTTTACTGGCGAGGGGTGGATTCAGGGTGAACTGCACTGGCAGCACGGCGTGCTCACCCCAGTCACGGGCCAGCCCATCGCCGAGCACGATGCCCGGCCCCCCTATCTGGTGCCGGGCTTTATTGATTTGCACGTCCATGGTGGTGGCGGTCGCGATGTGATGGAAGGCGGTTCGGCCATGGCGACCATTGCTGCCAGCCATGCGCAGCACGGCACCACGTCGCTACTGGCGACTACCATGACCGCCAGTCATCAGGATATCGTGACGGCGCTGGAAAGTGTGGCGGCTTACTGTGAACAACAGGCTAACGATATCGTGGCTGCCGATGTTATCGGTGCTCACCTGGAAGGCCCCTATATCAATGCCGGCAAGCTGGGAGCGCAGCCTGATGCCACGCGCGTCGCAACGGTGGAAGAGCTTGAGCTGTATCACCGCTTGCTGCCGCTCAAGGTGATTACCCTCGCCCCCGAGTGCCTTGAGCAGAACGGTGCTCTTGAATGGCTGCTTTCACAGCAGATACGTGTGCAGGCAGGCCATACGCTGGCGACCTATGAGCAGGCACAGCAGGCGTGGGAAGCGGGCGTGCGCGGTTTTACCCATCTGTTCAACGCCATGCCGCCGTTGAATCACCGCGCCCCCGGACTGCTGGGATTTGCGCTGGCAAATGCCGAGTATGCCGAAATCATTCCTGATTTGGTTCACGTACACGCAGGAGCACTGAATACAGCACTGAGAGCCATTCCTTCGCTCTACGCCATTACCGATGGTACCGCCGCGTGTGCGATGCCGGATGGGGAATATCGTCTCGGCACGCAACCGGTATTCAAGCAGGGCGGCTGCGTGCGCTTGCACGATGGCAATCTGGCAGGAAGTTGCCTGACCCTCGATCAGGCCCTGCGCAATCTGGTTACGCTGGGGCGCTCGCTGGGGGATGCCTGTCAGCGCGTATCGACCATTCCTGCGCGCTATCTTGGGCTTAATGATCGAGGCCAACTGGCGGAAGGCTATCGGGCCGATATTGCGGTACTTGACCAGCGGCTTCAGCTAACAAAAGTCGTCTGCGCAGGACGGGAAGTGCCGCGCTGATCCCTGCCCCCAATGCGGTTCAGGATCATCGCGCAAATAACTCAATTGCGGTAGCACGCGTGAAATTGATAGCGTATGCGCTCTTTTTCCGACAATCCGCGCGGCTCCCCACCCCTTGGCCGCGTTTTGCTTCGAGCTGCTCCCGCTAATGAACCTTTACCGCTGCCCCTCCCGCACCCTACTGGCACTAAGTCTGGCGTTTCCCCCTTACTGCTGGGGTGCCCAGGCGCTCACCAATGATGATGCCAGGCAGCGCAGCGAGCGTGATCACGCGGCAACGGAGGTTGAACACTCTTCTGCCGAAGCAGCGTTGGCCCCTATGGTAGTTACCGCCGCCCTGACCCCACAGACAGCCGACCAGAGTCTGGCCTCGGTCACACTGCTGGATCGCAAGGCGCTGACCCGTCAGGCGCCGGTCTCGCTTACCGACGTGCTCCGTAGCCAGCCCGGCGTGGATGTCACCAGCAATGGCGGGCCGGGCGCCCCTTCAAATGTGTACATTCGTGGTGCCAATGCACAATCCTCCACGCTGCTGATTGACGGCATTCGCCTACGCTCAGCGACCACCGGTACGGCCGCCTATCACTATCTCGACCCCGCCATCTTCAATCGTGCCGAGTTGGTAAGAGGCCCGCGCGGCAGCCTCTATGGTGCCGATGCGGCAGGTGGTGTCATTCAGCTCTTCACCGATGATGAGCAGCCAGGCATTCGCCCGCGCCTCTCGGTTGGGGGCGGCTCTCACGCTACCTGGCACTCGACAGCCTCGCTGAGCGGTCGTCAGAATGGCACTGGCTTTACCTTCGCGGCCAGCAGCATCAACAGTAATGGCACCCGTGACCGCGCGGGCGGTTCTGGGCAGTCCTATGATAACCACACCGCGCTGCTGCATTTGAGCCACGATTTCGATAATGGCGCCCGCATCGGGGGACTATTACTTCGGGCACGCGGCCACAGTGACTATGACGGCGGCGAAAGCCGGTTTTCCGGCAGCAACGCCTTCGTGCAACAGGTGGCTGGCGTCTACGGCGAAGTGCCGCTGCTTCCCAATCTCAAAAGCCGCGTCACGCTGAGTCAGGCTGACGACAAGCTGGATAATGCCGGTGATGGTATGTCCACCAGCCATCTGAATACCCGTACACAACGGGTGCGCTGGCAAAATACCCTGACACTTGGGCAGCAACAGCTGATTGCCGGTGCTGAATACGCCGATGATCGGGTCACGGGCAACACCGACTACACGCACCGCCACCGCGACAACAAAGCGGTATTCGCGCAGGGCGTGTTTGATCTTACGCCGCTGCGCGTACAGGCCAGCGTGCGTCACGACGACAACCAAGCCTTTGGCGAAACCACCACAGGAGGGCTGGCGCTGGGCTACAGCCTTGACAGTGTGCATACCCTGCGGGCCAGTTGGGGCAATGCCTTCCGCGTGCCAACGTTCAACGAGCTGTACTGGCCGAATGACGGTTTCTTCAGCGGCAATCCGGACCTCAAGCCAGAGAAGTCCTCCACCGTGGAGCTTGGCATGCGCGCCGAGCATCGCCTTGGCTTTTGGGATATCGCACTCTACCAAAGCCGTTACCGCGATCTGATCAACTATGCCGCCGATGACTATTCCCGCGAGGTCAATATCAATCGCGCCAGAATTCAGGGCGTTGAACTGTCAGGCGGCATTCACCCCGGCCCGTGGAACATTAACGCTTCCCTCTCCTATATGAAGCCGGAGGATCGCAGCAGTGGCCTTGATCTGCAAAATCGTACCCGACGTATCGCACGTCTCGACGTTGATCGCCAGCTCGGTGAGCGCTTTGATGCAGGTGGCTCGGTGATCGCTCAAGGGTCACGTTTTGCAGATACTGCCAACACCGACAAGGTGGCCGGTTTCACCATCTTCGACCTACGCTCGGGAGTGCGTCTGGCGAAAGGAGTGCGCTTGCAGGCCAGCATTGATAACCTGCTGAATCACCGCTACCAGAGCGTCCAGGGCTATCTCGAACCCGGTCGTACCGCTATGCTGACGCTATCGCTTGATCCGTCACTCTAGTGGTGATCACCCTATCTTCACTTGCCCATCATGATGCACACCGACTCCTTCTTCCTCACACGGCTGCTGAAGCGCGTGGTGCCGCTGCTGATGCTGCTGCCCTCCTTCGCCATGGCGGCACAAACGTTATGCGCCACTGACAGTGAAGGTGGGAAGGTGTGTCTTGCCCAGCCCGCCACCCGCATTGTCGCACTCTCTCCTTCCGCGGTAGAGCAGCTCTATGCGGCGGGCGCAGGCTCCCAACTGATTGCTACCGTCGATTTTAGCGACTATCCCGACGCGGCACGCCGGCTGCCTTCCGTGGGTAACAGCAGTCGTATTGATCTTGAGCAGCTAGTGGCACGCGCCCCTGATCTGGTGGTGGCCTGGACCTCGGGGAACTCTCCCGCGCAGCTGCGTCGGCTAGAGCAGCTTGGCATCAAGGTATTGCGTCTTGATCCGCAGCATCTCGACGATATTGCCGACGATATTGAGAAGCTCGGCCTTCTGAGCGGTCATGAAATCGCCGCACGGCAGCAGGCGCAACGCTTTCGTGAAGGTGTGGCTGAATTGCGCCAGCGCTACGCTGGGCGCCCTCCGATAAGCACCTTCTATCAGGTGTGGGACAGACCTCTGATTACCGTTAACCGTCGCTCTATCATCAGCGAAATGATCACCCTGTGCGGCGGTCGCAACGTGTTCGCGCAGCTTGCGCCTTTGGCGCCGCGTGTCAGCGATGAAGCCGTACTGACCGCTAATCCCGATACCATCGTGGGAAGCACCAGCGCAGAGCAGCATGCCTTCGCCCACTGGCAGCGCTACCCACAACTGAATGCGGTGCGCTTTGATAACCTGATCTCGTTACCGGCTGATATTACCCAGCGTGCTACGCCGCGCTTGCTCGACGGCGCTGCCCAACTCTGCCAACAGCTCGACGGGGCACGTCAGCACATGGCAGGGACTCGTTAAATGGCGATGCTACGGGGTGGTTCTCTGCTGCTATTACTGACGATGCTGCTCATTGCTGCACTGCTGATGGCACTTTCACTGGGTAGCGTGGTGATCTCACCGCTGGCGCTGCTCAGGCTGCTCGGCGAACATTCCCCATCACTTGATGCCACGCTGGTCACTCAACTGCGCCTGCCAAGAGCGCTCAACGCCATTGCCGTAGGCGGCCTGCTGGGGCTATCCGGTGCGGTGATGCAGGTGCTGCTGCGTAACCCTTTGGCTGACCCCTACGTGCTGGGGGTATCAGGAGGCGCGTCGCTGGCAGCGCTTAGCGCCATGCTGATGGGCATCGGGGGCAGCCTGCTGCTGCCGCTCAGCGCCTTCGGCGGTGCATTGCTATCAATGGTGCTGGTGTTCGCGCTGGCAACCACCGCACGCGGCTTCCCTACCACACGACTGCTGCTGACCGGTGTTGTCATGGCTTCGGGCTGGGGAGCGTTGATCGTTCTGCTTCTCGCGCTGGCACCTTCTCAACAATTGCCGGGCATGCTGTTCTGGCTGATGGGTGATCTTAGCTATGCCGGCGCACCCTGGCTGGGGTTAACCGTACTGGCAATGTCGCTGCTACTGCTCTCCCCCTGGGGGCGCACACTTAACGTTCTAGCACGCGGTCCGCTTCAAGCGGCAGCGCTGGGAGTTGCTGTGCGCCCGGTCAGTTGGGGGCTGTATGTGCTGGCAAGCCTGATGACCGCAGTGGCTGTCGCGAGCGCGGGGACCATTGGCTTCGTAGGGCTGATAACGCCGCATCTGCTACGCCTGATGGTCGGTAACGACCAGCGGCTGCTGTTACCGGCCAGCGCCGTGGCGGGTGCCATCCTCCTGCTGCTGGCCGATACGCTGGGGCGCAGCCTGCTGGCACCGCAGCAATTGCCGGCGGGCGTAGTCACGGTGCTGCTCGGTGTGCCGGTATTCATTGTGCTGTTGCGCAGGAGCGTTCACTGATGTCGCTGCTTGGCTGTCATCAGTTCATCATTGATATTCCAGGGCGGGGCAACGTGCAGCCGCTTGATATTCATGTTGAATGCGGCCAGCTATGGGGAATACTCGGCCCCAACGGTGCGGGCAAAACTACCCTGCTGCACAGCTTGGCAGGACTAATTCCTCCCCGCGGCGGCTCCATTAGCGTGGCGGGAGTAGCGCTGTCAGCGTGGCGCAGGCGTACGCTGGCCCAGCAACTGGGAATGCTGTTTCAGCAGCCTTCGTCGGTCATGGAAATGACCGTGTTTGAAAGTGCGCTGGCGGGCCGTTACCCGTGGCTGTCGCGCTGGCAGCGTGAAAGCGCCGCAGATCATCAGCACGTAGAAAACGCCTTGAGCGCCGTTGGACTGGAACAGCGCTCTCAGCAGCGCGTTGCCGCGCTGTCGGGCGGCGAGCGCCAGCGTCTGGAAATTGCCACGCTGATGGTGCAAGACCCGGCGCTATGGCTACTGGACGAGCCCACCAATCATCTCGACATGCACCAGCAACAGCGCGTGATGCGGCTACTCCACCAGCGCGCCCAGCACGGCAAAGGGATCATGATGGCATTGCACGACATCAATCTCGCCACACGCTGGTGCAGCCACCTGATACTGCTGTTCGATGATGGTTCGCTGGAAGCTGGGCCGCGCCAAGCGCTGCTTGATACGGAAAAACTGAGCCGCCTTTATCATCAGCCATTACGCTGCGTAGATGTAGACGACCAGCCGTTTTTCATCCCGATCGTGCCCACTGATCAGACAAGTGAATCTTCAGCAAGCAGCCCCTTTTAGGCTTCCCTCCCAGACAGCCCGCGCCCCTCTTTTTACGGAGGGCGCTCTTTGCAATGCACCTTCCAGCCACTCTCATTACGTACCCAAGAGCGTGTGCACGCCCTTCTCCCGCGAGGAAGTCAGGTAATGAAGAGCAAAGATGTCTGCGGCGATAGGCTTCCATTGGCGCTATTCACGGAGTTCCTGCACGCAACGCAGGAGTAGGCCCACAATCCATCGGTTATTGGACGTGGGCCGTTCTATTGTGAGGCGCTCAGTTCCAGGCAGCGGGCTTTTCCACCTTGCCATGGTCGATCAGCCACGCAATCGACTCCTTCACGCAGGCGATACTGCTATAGGCTGGCTCATAACCGAGCAGGCGACGCGCCTTGTCAATTGAGAGACATGAGCTGCGCGCAAAGTGCTCCCAGGAGTGGTGCGCTTCTTCTGGCGTTGGCTGCTGCTTCATCCACTCCTCATAAGGAAGATAAGCAATTTTTGGTTCAAGCCCGAACCACTTGAAGATTGCTTCCGCATAACCGCGCAGATTTAACGCCGTATCCGCCACCGCATTGAATGTCTCCCCCACCGCGACACTACGATGAGTGATGGCGCGCTGGATAAGCTGGGAAATATCAGCCGCATGAACGTGATTGAGCGTTTCCAGGCCAAGGTTCGGCAGCGTGATCTCCTCGCCGCGTGCCATCCTGGAGAAGACCGCTTCCTTGTTATTAGCAAGCGGCGTGATCGGCGCCCAGCCTTCGCCCACGATTTGACCGGGGCGGAAGATCGTTGCCGGAAAGCCGGTAGTACGCGCTTCGTGCATCAGCCAGGTCTCCATCTCGGCCTTGTCGATGCCGTACTCACCGAACGGATTCATCAGCTGGTTCTCGTCCGCCGGTACAGCATCCGTGTGACCGTAGACCCACAGAGTGCTGCAATGCAGAAAATGCTCGATTTTCCCACGCAGCGTCTCAACCAGCGGCTTGGTGCTGGTGAGCTTGAACGAGATCAGATCAACGACAATATCCGGCTTCAAACTGACAATGCGATCTACGAAGGTGCCGGCCTGCTCCTCGGCCTGACGATCCGCCGTGATCTGCTCAACACGATGCCAGGCGGCGTCATGGGTATAGCTTTTGGCCTGCCCACGACTCACGTTCACGACTTCATGCCCTTGATCAACAAGGGCAGGTATCAGATAGGTGCCGATATGGCCGGTACCACCGATAACAACAACTCTCGACATATATATTTCCCTTTCAAGTATTCACGCCACACTCTGGCGCCATGCGTTGATGGTCATTAAGTCTCTGCGGAGGCTTTTCTGAAGAAACTCATCCAGGCTTTCATGCCTGCGCTATCAAGGTACCTGACGCTCGGTGCAGTTACGCTCAAAAGGGTGCTGCTGGGTTCGCACAGGCTGCTCTTTTAAGCCCCTGCTTGCATAGTCCCCCAAACACGCTTCTGCGTTTACGCTATGTAATGAGGGGCTCTGTTGCAGCGTACCTTCCTGATCACCGCACACATTACTTTCAGAAAGCCCAAAGGCACACTCCCTCTGCAAGAGGGTGCCTTTAGGAAGGGCTTTAACGCACGCCCTTGATCGGAATCACGGCCAGGGCGCCCAACACGGCAATCACCGCTGCCGCACAAAACAGCGCGCTATAGTTGCCGCCGCCCCCTATGGCGAGAAACAGCGGTGCGGTTGCAGGTGCGAGTGACTGCGGCGCCACGTTGGAAATATTGAAGATTCCCATGTTCTTGGCAGCATCTTCAGCCCGCGACGGCAGCACATCCACCACCAGCGCCTGGTCAACCGCCAGATAGATGCCCAGCCCGCACGACGACACCAGAATGGCCGCCAGAAACACCGAAAGGCTGGAGCCAAACACCAGCAGCGCCAATCCCGCGGCGTATACCAGACTGGCAACGAACACGAATATCTTGCGGCGCCCGAGCACATCCGACAGCCAGCCAGAGATCAGTGACATCACGACGATGCTACCGCCCATTACTAGCGATGCGATAAACACCGGCCTACCCACCGTCAGATTGGTAAATCCCACCACGTCCATCAGGTAGTACACCTGATAGGTCATCATCACCGATGCTCCGTACTGCACCAGAAAACGGCTCAGCCAGGCCCACGAAAAATCGGGGTAGTCACGCGGGTTGATCAGGAAGTTGCGCAGCATCGCCAGCGGCTGGAACGGTCTGGGTGGCAAGTCGGCGACTTCAGGCTCGGGATAGAACGCCGCAAATACCGCAACCAGCGCCAGGCCCAATACTCCCGGCACGACAAACATCCAGATATCGCCGGTACCGACCACATTAATGATCGCGGCACCTGCAAAAATCGCCAGATTGGAGGACATTCCCGACAGCGCCGATAGCCGCCCCCGCTGCTGTTTCGGAATACGGTCAGGAATAACCGCCACCAGCGCAGCCAAACTGGCATTGATCGCAATCTGGGTAAGCCACCAGTACAGTGCCACCACCATTAGTGAGCTGGCGCTGCCTAATCCCAACAGCGCCACAATGGCTACCAGCATTCCGCCCACTACCCAGGGCTTGCGCCGCCCGAAGCGGGAGCGCGTCAGGTCGGACAATTGCCCCAATAGCGGATTTGCCACCATCGCAACCAGTGCTCCCACACCTAAAATAAAGCCCAGGCTGGAAGCTTTACTATCAGGCGCCAGTGTAGCGACACGGATCGCCAGGGTAATGGTAACGGGCGTCATTACTGCCAGATAAATGCCTAGCACCGCCATCAGATAGCGCAGCATAAACCCATGGGATACCTGCGCCGGCTGCGTCTGGTCACTGTCGATATTTGCATTGAGTGAGGCCATTACCGCTACCCCTTATGATGATTGGAAACCGCTTGGGTCAAATGCTTCAGCAGTACCTCAAGATCACTTTCGCCGAAGGCTCCTTCACTGAACGACACCAACGCACGCAGCGGCAGATAGCGCCCCATCGCCTGCATCATCTCGTCGTCGCTGGACTCTCCAAACATGCGTTTCAGCTTGGGGTTCTGCTCGAAGGTAGCAGCCATGGCCTGGCGTAGCGCCTGCGCGGTTACCTCGTTAGCCATCAGATCACCCACCAGCGCATTGCGGCCAATGGTAGGCAACACCTCATCGCCCAGCGACTCGACCGTGCCAGTGAGACGAATATCACGCGACGAGGCCGCGATTTGCACCTCGAACGTGCCTTTCGGCATGCGCCACTCGTTGTGATCGACATCGAAATAGGCGAAGTCACGTTTTTCGAGAGTCAGCTCGACACGCTGGGTCTCGCCTGCTTCCAGCGCTACCTTGTCGAAACCGCGCAGCTGATGCACCGGTACGCTGATTTCGCCACTTTGGTCAGCCAGATAGAGCTGCACCACTTCACTGCCCGCCCGCTTGCCGCTGTTGGTCACGTCGAAGGCGACCGTCAGGGTATCCTGCGGGCCGATACGCGATGCTGAGAGCGACAGATTGGCGTAGTCAAAGCGGGTGTAGCTGAGGCCGAAGCCGAACGGGAACAGCGGTTCGAGCTGGTGGGTATCGTAATAGCGGTAGCCCACCATCAGACCTTCCGCATACGCAACGTGATCGCTGTTATTGGGGCGCGCAGGCGTCGCGAAATGATCGAAACAGGGCGTCTGCTCAAGCGTGGCCGGATAGCTTTCCGACAATTTTCCGGAAGGATTACGCTTGCCGAACAGCACATCGGCTACCGCCGCGCCTACCGCCTGGCCGCCCAGATGACTTTCCAGTACCGCTGCCGCCTGCTGAATCCATGGCATCACGACCGGCGCGCCGTTGGCGAGCACCACGATAATCTGCTGGTTGACCTCGCTCAGCGCTTTGAGCAGCGCAATCTGGTTGTCAGGCAAATTCAAATGGTCGCGGTCATAGCCTTCCGACTCATAACGATCGGGCAGTCCAAGATACAGCACCACTTTTTCAGCACTTTTCGCCAGCTCCAGCGCCTGCTGGAAAAGCTGCTCATTAACGCTATCGCTATCAATATCAAAGCCCTGCGCATAGCGATAGGAAGCGCCTTCAGCATCAAGCGCTTCAAGCAGCGACTCAACCCGGTACGCGTTCACATGCGAGCTGCCCCCGCCCTGATAGCGTGGACGCTTCGCGAATTCACCGATCACCGCCACTTCGCTGCCTTCTTCCAGCGGCAGTACTTCCTGGTGATTTTTCAGCAGCACCATCGAATCCGCCGCGATACGTCTCGCCACCTGATGATGTTGATCGGGAGAGAAGTCGAGTTTTTCAGTGGCCTGGCGGGTTTTGAAATACAGCCCCAGCAGGCGCTCGACGGCGGTATTAAGCACCGCTTCATCGAGTTCTCCTTCACGCACTGCCTTGACGATCAAGCCGTCGCGATCATTGCCGCCGGGCATTTCAAGCTCCAGACCAGCCGCTACGCCTGCTACGCGATCATCTACCGCGCCCCAGTCGGAGACCACAACGCCAGAGAAGCCCCACTCATTGCGCAACACCTCGGTCAGCAGCCAGGGATGCTGCGAGCAATACTCACCGTACAGACGGTTGTAGCTGCACATGACCGTCCATGGCTGCGCCTTTTTTACCACCCGCTCGAAGGCCGACAGATACAGCTCACGCAGGGTACGCGGGTCTACCGACACATTCACCGACATACGGCGATGTTCCTGATTATTGGCCGCGAAATGCTTGAGCGATGTGCCCACGCTCTGGGCTTGCAGCGCGTTGACATAGGAAGTTGCCAGCTCGCCTGCCAGCAGAGGATCTTCCGAGAAATATTCGAAGTTACGGCCACACAGGGGCGAACGTTTGATATTGATACCTGGGCCTAATACCACCGACAGCTCGGCCTTGCGCGCCTCTACGCCCAGCGCTTCACCGAGCTGTGCCGCCAGTGAACGATCCCAACTGCTCGCCAGTGCGGAGGCGCTGGGAAAGCAAGTGGCCGGATTACTACCCGTGATGCCGAGATGATCGCCGCCCCTGGGCTGCTGACGAAGGCCATGGGGGCCGTCAGCCATCATCCACTCTTCGATACCCAGGCGCTCAACTGCCTTGGTGTGCCAAAAGTCCGCGCCTGAACAGAGGCTGGCTTTCTCTTCCAGGGTAAGTTGCTCGACCAGTTGCTTGATGTCGTGACTACTCATTGCGTGCTCCACTCTTTATCACAGATAGCTGGAAGGCTTTCTCAGCAGCAGTGCCAATGATGCATAGCACCATTCATGAAAGCGCTTTCATCCATCATCCCTCAGCGTTGGACGGAGGAATAATAAACTTTAGTTAAGCATTACCGTCTGACGCCCCAAAAAACTTATAAAACATAAGGTTATAGAAAAATAAAACTTTAGTCGGGGCACTCTGCGCACGCCCGCCATGTATGCTTTCCACTTGGTTCATGGCTCTACGTAGCCTTCCATGGGAGAGCGGGTGTGACGACAATCAAGCAGGTAGCTGAGCTGGCCGGCGTTTCACAGGCCACCGTATCGCGGGTGATGAGCGGTAGCTCTCCTGTCAACGAAGCGACCCAGAAGCGTGTCGAAGAAGCGATCCGTACCCTCGACTATCAGCCCAATGCCTTCGCGCGCTCGCTGGCCTCCAATCGCTCATCCAGCGTTGGGCTGGTTATTTCATATCTGGCAGGCGGTATGCTGGGCAGGCTGATGACGCGCATTGAGCAGCATTTGCGCCAGCACAATATCTCGCTGCTGATTGCTGTGGGCCACGCCAATGTCGAACAGGAGCGGGAAGCGATCGCCTTCCTGCGCTCCCGACGCTGCGATGCGCTGATTGTGCAGGTTGATGGATTGGCTGACTCAGAGCTGCGCACCCTCGCCCGCCAAACGCCCACCGTTGTGGTCAATCGGGAAGTCCCCGACATTGAGCAGCAGTGCGTATTCAGCAACGACTTTCACGGCGGCTTTCTGGCTACCCAGCACCTGTTGGCGCAGGGGCATCGGCACATTGTCTGTATCTCGGGGCCGCTGGCCCAGCAGGACGCAAGGCGCAGAATGGAGGGCTATCAAACGGCCATGCGCAACGCCGGCCAGGCGGAAAATATCCATATCATTGAGGGCAATTTCACCGAAGCAGCCGGTCGCCACGCGGTATTTCAATGGCAGCAGGAAGGAGCGCCTTACACCGCCATCGTCGCAAGCAGCGACGACACTGCGCTAGGCGCCATCAGCGCCCTGACCGAGCTTGAACGGCGTATTCCCGACGATGTCTCCATCGTGGGTTACGACGACGAAAGATATAGCCGCCATCTCGCAGGGGGCCTTACCACGATCCACGCCCCCGCCGAAGAGATGGGCGATGCCGTTGCTACCCTTGCCCGACAGTTGATCGAAGGCGATACCGAGAAAGCGACAGTGTGCTTCACACCGTATCTGGTCGAACGTGCAACGGTGCGAGCGCTGGAGTGAGGTATTCTCTTACGGGAATTTCCCATGAGTGCACCTTCCCCTGTTTTCATCATTTTTTATGATGCGAGCGCCTCCTTCGCAGCGTGGTGTTCTACCCTCATCATCAGTGTTTTCAGACCAGTAACGATCGCGGTTTTGCCCGCTCCCCGTAAGGGCTGCTGCCTGCCCAGCAATACTTATGCATCGCCGCCCTTCTTCTAAATATCCGATAACACGCACTGCATGTTCATAAAAACAACACAATTTGCGGTAACCATAGGGAGCCTAACTACTCAACCTTGATTGCAGGACATCACTCTATGCCCTCCTCCCATCGCTCATTGATCGTTGCTGGCCTAATGCTGACAGCGAGTTGTTCCATGATCACCACGGCCAGTGCCGCCACCAGCAGCGACCAGCCGCAGTGGATGCAGCGCAACGCCCAGGGGCAGCTTGACCAGCATGGTGGCGCACGCCGTCTGCATGGCGATATTACCGATAACCTGCGCGATGCCATCAAGAGCGGTGATGTTCACAATGTGATCCTGCTGATCGGCGATGGCATGGGGGATTCCGAGATCACCCTGGCACGTAATTATGCGGAAGGCGCGGGCGGCTTTTTCAAAGGGCTGGATGCACTGCCCATTACCGGCCAGTACACGCACTATTCATTGGACAAGGCTTCCGGCAAGCCCAATTACGTAACCGACTCAGCGGCGTCTGGCTCGGCATGGGCGACAGGTACCAAAACCTATAACGGCGCGATCAGCGTTGATATTCATGAGAAGCCGCAGCCTACGCTACTGGAGCTGGCGAAAAAGGCGGGGCTTGCTACTGGTAATGTCTCTACCGCTGAAATTCAGGACGCAACACCCGCGGTACAGATGGCTCACGTAAGTAACCGCAAGTGCTATGGCCCCAAGGCAACTGCTGCAACATGTCCAGCTAACGCGCTGGAAAACGGTGGCAGCGGCTCGATTACCGAACAGCTATTGAACTCACGCCCCGATGTTACATTGGGCGGTGGTGCCAGCACCTTTGAAGAGCAGGCCAACGCCGGGCGCTGGAAGGGCAAAACGCTGCTCGAACAGGCGCGTGAGCGTGGCTACAAGATCGTCAATAACCAGTCAGAGCTAGCCAGTATCAGCAAGGCCGATCAGCAGCAGCCGTTGCTGGGCCTATTTGCCAGCGGCAATCTGCCGGTGCGCTGGAATGGGCCTAAGGCGAGCCATCACGGCAACCTCGACAAGCCTGCAGTGCAGTGCAGTGTCAACAAGGAGCGCAACGACAGCATTCCGACGCTCGCTAACATGACGCAAAAGGCCATCGACCTGCTGAGCACTCACGACAAAGGCTTCTTCCTTCAGGTTGAAGGCGCTTCCATCGACAAGCAGGATCATGCTGCCAACCCGTGCGGCCAGATCGGTGAAACCGTTGATCTTGATGAAGCAGTACAGCAGGCGCTGGCCTTTGCTCGCAAGGATGGTCACACGCTGGTGATTGTGACAGCAGACCACGCACATGCGAGCCAGATTATTGCCGACGACTCAAAAGCACCGGGCCTTACCCAGCGCCTGATTACGAAAGACAAGGCGCCGATGACCGTCAGCTACGGTACTGCGGAAGATACCGATGAAGGCCACACCGGCACTCAACTGCGCGTTGCCGCCTTCGGGCCTCACGCGGCTAACGTGACGGGCCTGACCGACCAGACGGATCTGTTCTACACCATTCACGATGCGCTTGGTCTGTAATGGCTGACACTCGTGCCGCTGATGACATGAGTCGTGATAAGCGGCGCGCGTAAGCAGTAACAGCCAAGGGCCAGCGCCCGCTACACAGCGCTGGCCTACCACGAAAAGAGCCGCTCCCCAACAAAGGGAGCGGCTCTTTTCGTGGAGATATCCAATCGGAAGATGAAAATCGAGTGGCGCGCTTACCAGGCTCTGCGCTTGGCAATATGGTGGCGCAATTCGTGAGGAATACGCTTCATCGCCTTCAACATGCCCTTTTTGCCTACGCGATAGACACGCAATACGCGGCTGGCGCTGATAAGCAATATAAATACCTGACCGGCCACTCGCTCAATGCGTGATTCATTGGGCGAAGGCTGCGCCGCGACATGATCACCCGACGATGTGTAGTAATCGCCGAGGGCCTGTCGTAACAAGACATCATCTTTTTTGTTCGACATGATTATTACCTCTCTCTAATCCCCCATACTAGACCAGCGACGGCGGAAAAAGTTTACGACCAAATACGTAAATGTGATGACCGAGGGGACCATAACGAATGCCGGAAGTCCGGTAGCCGCTATGCTGGTAGTGGTGTCACCGCGCTGAATATTCAACACTCGACAATGGTATGAGAGCGAAACAGCGCGCCGTCGTTTGCGCCTTCATCGCAAATGCTGGTACAACCCTGCGCTGCGGTGGTTGCAGCGCCGCCCTCACATGCCCTTTATCCTTCATTTCGTGCCGCAGGAGCCTTCCATGGAGCTACGCCGCCCTCTTCGTTCACTCAAGCAGCGTGCAGCTCCTGCGCTACTAGTGCCGGTTACTCACTCTTCCCCTCAGCAGGCGCTAGCGTTCATCAGGGAAGCAGCTTCCAAGCCTTTCATCGACTTCTTCGAACTTCGCATTGATTGCCTTGAAGACGCGCTGGATATAGAGACGGTCAGCCATTTTGTTCAACAGGCACAGATCGCCATGGGCAATAAAGAGGCTATCGTGACCTTCCGTACCGCTGAGGAAGGCGGTAACACCGATATTTCCGCCAGTGATTATGTCGCACTCTATAAGCGCCTGTTGGCTGTTATTACGCCGTGCTATATCGACGTGGAAGCCAATCGCGGCAGCGCGGTGGTCAAGGAGGTGATGGCTGCCGTCCGCGCGCATCAGGCTGGTGTGATCATTTCCCGCCATGACTTCACGCGCACCCCTGATCGTGAAACGCTGATCGAGCAGCTTGAGCAACTGCATGAATATTCAGCTGATGTGGTGAAGCTGGCCGTTATGCCGCACACTAATGACGACGTGTTGGCACTTCTTGGTGCCACTTCCGCCTTCAAGCAGCGTTATCCCGAACAACCGCTTATCACCATGTCGATGGGGCCGCTTGGCCTGCTCTCGCGGCTGGCGGGCAAACAGTTCGGTTCGGATGCAACCTTCGGCAAGCTCGGTAGCGCCTCGGCACCCGGCCAGATTGATGCTGAAACGCTGCACGAACTCCTGGCGCAGCTACATCAACTCAGCGCTGACTGAGCACGTACCGCGCGCAAAAACATGCAAGAGAGCGCCTCGCCGCCTCCGCTCCCAGGGGGAAGGCGGGCAGCCAACCACTCAAGAATCACAACGACAATGACCTTATCCAGCAACTCTGGCATTTCCCGGCAGCCCGGCTTTATTGCCTTTCTGGGCGCGCGTTTAGCCGCCGTATTTGCCATGCAAATTCAGGCGGTGGTAGTGGCCTGGCAGCTCTACGACATGACTCACGATGCCATGTCGCTGGCCTACGCGGGGCTGGCTCAATTCCTGCCCATGGTGATACTGCTGCTGCCCGCGGGCGATTTGATCGACCGTTTTCCACGCAAGCTGATCCTGATGCTGAGCTGGCTACTTCAATGGCTGTGCAGCGGCGCGCTGGCGATGCTATCGCTTCTGCCCCATAGCTCACTGACGCCGTTTTATCTTGTGCTGGTGCTGTTTGGCTGCTCGCGGGCCTTCGCCGGCCCTGCGCTGCAAAGTTTGCTGCCGCAGATAGTGCCGCACCATCAGTTGGCACAAGCCATCGCCATTAACTCGGTGATTATGAAGGTAGCGACCATTGCTGGCCCGCTGCTGGGGGGCGTGCTCTATATCTGGGGCGCCTCCAGCGCTTATCTGGTCTGTTTTGCCTGTACCCTCGCGGCGCTGCTGGCCATGCTAAAAGTGCCGGTACGTCACTCCGAGATCGACAAACCGGCTCCTGATGCTACGGAGAGCAGCAGTTGGCAACGCTTTGCCGCTGGCGTGCGCTATATCGCATCGCGCCCGATTATTCTGGGAGCAATTTCTCTTGATCTGTTCGCCGTGCTGCTGGGCGATGTAGTGGCGCTGCTGCCCATCTACGCCCAGCATATTCTGCTGACCGGCCCTTCCGGGCTGGGGGCGCTGCGTAGCGCCTCGGCGGTGGGTGCGGTGCTGATGGGGGTATATCTCAGCATGCGCGCCTTTGATCGTCATGTGGGGCTGGTGATGTTCTCGGCCGTGGCGGTATTTGGCGTGTGCAATCTGGTTTTCGCGGTATCGTCGCTGTTCTGGCTGTCATGGCTGGCGCTGTTGATCGCAGGCGCAGCCGACATGATCAGCGTCTATGTGCGCTCCACCCTGATTCAACTGGCGACACCCAATGCGATGCGGGGCCGCGTCAATGCCGTCAATATGCTCTTTATCGGTTCGAGCAATGAATTGGGCGAGTTCCGCGCGGGCACCAGTGCCGCCTGGCTGGGTGCCGAAACCACGGCCATTGCAGGGGGCATTACGACGCTGGTCGTGGTATTGGGCTGGATGGTGCTCTTTCCGGTACTGCGGAAGGTAGACCGCTTCGAACACGCCGACGTATCGAAGCAGAGGCCCCAATAATCAAGCGCAAGAGATCCCAGAGCAGTTAGCCCTGGGGCACCTTCCACCTTGAGAAAAGGCCGGTTTCTATGAGTGAGGACCGTTCAGTAGCGACTGCTGCCCGGCCTGTTCGGTAAGCATCGACAGCTCATCGCGACGGGACGCAATGCAGAGCGTCTGCTGGGTGCTGTGGTAGATTTCATCCAACAGCGCCAAACGCTTGCGGTAGGCTGAACGGTGCTTGCTCTTGACCTCGCTGATATCCTTGCGCGGCATCTGCTGGGGCAGGCGATACCAGTGCTTCTCACGCATGCCGCCGGTTTCTTCCCAGTAATTGTCGTAATCGAGCTGGATCTTGTGCCCATGACGATGGTTATTGGCAAACTCGGCAGGAATACCGTAGATCACCTTCAGCGCCAGAGCGTCCTTGAGACCAAACAGAGCGCACATCAGTAGCGTAAAGGGGCGTGCATTGTGGCACTGGCGATAGAGCGCCTTGATATCCTCATTGGCACCTTCATGCTTGCCGCCTTGCAGCGAACCTACATAAATCGCCTTCTCTTCAACATCAATGCAGAAGGTCACACCAAATACGATGCGTCCTTGTTGATTGCGAATATATAGCCCCTGCTCGCCCTCCTTGCGGTAACGACCACGCTCCAGCTTGAGAAACCAGGTGTCGGCAAAGCTCGCAATCACCAGCCCGTAGCCGTTGTAAATTTGCTCAAATGCCTCTGGGGTAAAGAACGAGAGCATGAATTCGTTGTGCCCACGAATGGCAGCCAGCTTCTTGCGCGACGACCAGTGGCGATGCACATAGGAGTGCAGGTGACGATCACTTTCACCACGCACCATCGTGACCAGGCGCGGCTCCTGAGAGAGCGCCGCCAGCCAGCTTTTATGCTGTTGTCGAATCGGGAATGAATTTATCGCGCGTGCGAGCGCCTTCTCCCACTCGCGTACCCTTGCAGATGCCATGTCGCTGCTCCTTGCCTTGCCTCTGTGGCACTCACTACGCTGCCGGAGGCTTATTCTGAATGGCGGGAATGGTACTCTTTTCGTTCCGCTGCAAGTCCGGCACAAGGCAAGAGTCCTCTATATTTGCTCGCTACATGCACACAATATTCACAAAATCTTAATTTTTATTTAAGCAAAACATGGTGAGCCCCCTCTCCCTAGCGACCTGTCCTTTCCAGTGATACGTAGCGAGATTCACTCCCCCAAAATTCTATGTAATAGCGACACAACTACCTTAAAGCGATGGGCACAAGACGCCTTTGTTGGCGATGACATGGCACATCTACGCGGTTTCATCTGCACGCTTCTGGACGGTTTTTGATGATGCTGCTCGTCGCTTTTGCATCGCTGCCCGAGTGAACGCACAATATGCTGACTGTCGCGAGCGCGCTGATGGCCGCGAGCGTTCATTTCAAACCGACGAGTTGTTCATCACATGACTTCTTCTAAAAAACTGGGCATATCGGCACTGGTAGCCATTGTTATCGTCGCCGCGCTTTATATATTTGGCATGCTGTATAGCCGCCACCTGTTTTTCTCTCATCTGGATCAGGCACTTGAGGATCTTGAGCAGGAGCACGGCATCACCCTGGAGAAGCAGGATGTCAGCAAGGGGTTCTTCTCCAGTACCTTTACGCTGGAAGGCTCACTGTCAATGGACAATCCTGATGACTTGACGCTCCAGGCACCGCTGGTGGCTCATCACGGCATTTTCTCTTCTTCCGTCGATGGCAGCCCTGTACTGCGCTTGCAAGGGGAACAACTCTTCTCGGAACTGCTCCAGGCTGATGAAGAGCCAAGAATCGACGCCAATTTCAGTACGCTGAGCAGCCGCTATCATGTGCATGTTGACCTTCCTGATAGCAGCCTCACCGATAACGGCAGCACCGCGCATACCCATGGCCTAAAGGTCAATATCGACGGCAGCGCCAAGAGCAAGCACCTTGATACCGCCGTTGAATGGCAGCAACTGAGCCTTCAGGACTCCACCAACAGCATCGTATTCGGCCCAGGTTCACTGCACGTCAATGTACCGGACCGCACGACGCTGGTTGGCAGCAATACGCACTTCGAGCTGGAGAGCGCCACCCTTCGCAAAGCGCTGCTGGGAAGCCTTGAGGTCAAGGATATTCACTACGCAGATCATTACGACAAAGGGGACGAGGGCCTCGACTGGCACGGTGAGTACCACGTCGGCAGCGTACTGCGTGCAGACCAGGAGCTAGGCAACAGTAACGTCAAGCTCAGCATTTCCCGTCTGGATGAAGAAGCACTGCTGGCACTCATCAGGCATAAAGCCACCGCCAGCGATACCTCGGAAGACACCACTGATGAAGGTGACGACGAGCGCGCCGCAGCGGCCCAGCAGGTCAATGACATTAAACGTCTGCTGTCGCACTCGCCGCTATTGACCATTGAGCATTTCGAAGTGACATCGCCGCTGTTGGGTCACCCGATCAATGCCACAGGTCAGCTTGGCGTTGACGGGAATAACATCGCGCTTTCTCCGCAGGAAGCAGACGACGGGGTATTCGACGTGCTTGCCCAGCAGTTCTATCAACACGCGTCAGGCCACATCAACCTGACCGGTCTGGAAGGAATCCTGGGCAATAAGCCCGGCGAAGATCACACTCAGATCGAGTTCAATGATGGCAATATATCCATCAACGGAGAACCGCTGGGCGGCAATCCCCTGGATGTTAACCCGCTGCCCAGCCTGCCTTGATCGCTGACAGCAGCCCCGCCCGCTAAAGGTGTTCAGCACCGAGGCGAACGGGATCGCTACGAAAATGCCGGAGCGATTAGTTGCCCCGGCATTTTTATATCTGAAGGTAAGGCTAGCGCTGCTGCAATTGATCAAACACCCCGCCATCGGCAAAGAAGGTTTTCTGCGCTTTAGCCCATCCACCGAACACCTCATCGACATTGACCAGCTCGAGTTTCGGGAACAAGCGTAGCTCCTGCTGAGGAATGCCATCAGTATTGCGTGGACGGTAATAATTATCGGCAATAATGCGTTGGCCTTCAGGCGAATAGAGGTGTTTCAAATAGGCATCTGCCGCCTTCTCGGCAGCTTCGCCCTTACGCTTCACGTTGCCTTCCACCTTCGCGACCGGCGGTTCGGTAAGAATACTCAAGCTTGGCACCACGATCTCATAATTGCCTTTGTCGAGCTTTTCGCTCGCTAGCAGCGCATCGCTCTCCCACGCGATCAGCACATCGCCCTGACCATTTTTGACAAAGGTATTGGTCGAACCACGTGCCCCGCTATCGAGTACCGATGCATTCTTGAACAAATCACGTACATAGTCGCGCGCATAGGCCGTTGCCGCCTTCATCTCCTCCGCATAGCGTGGGTCATGCAGCTTGCCAAGATCGCCCAGTTTCTGTTTAAGCGCCCATGACCATGCCGCGAGGAAGTTCCAGCGTGCTCCTCCCGACGTTTTCGGGTTAGGGGTGATGACTTCTACCCCTTGTTTGGTCAAGTCTCCCCAGTCATGAATACCTTTGGGATTACCCTTGCGCACCAAAAATACAATGGTCGAGGTGTACGGGGAGGAGTTATCCGGCAACTGCTTCTGCCAATCCTTGGGGACACCAGCATTACGATCAGCGATCGCATCGATGTCATAGGCGAGCGCCAGGGTCACCACATCGGCTGGCGCGCCCTCTATTACGCTGCGCGACTGACTGCCCGAACCGCCATTGCTCTGTTGAATCGAAACGCTATCGCCGCTCTCTTTCTGATACCACTGTGAGAAAGCCTTGTTGTACTGCTGATAAAGTTCACGGGTGGGGTCATAAGAGACATTCAGAAGCGTTACATTTTCAGCGTGGGCAAACAGCGATGCTCCTAGTGCAGAAGCAGCAAACAATGAGGCGAGTACGTGGCGAGCTGGCATGGCAGGCTTCCTGAACAAGATCGAAGTGAGGGTGTTCAGCTATGCTACGCAGCAAACAAATAACCTTAAAATATTAATATTCGGTTTTTATATTCAAAAACAGAATAAACGATACTCCGGTAACGCGACATCATCAGCGCAGATTGCGCTCCGTGTATCCATTCCGAGTGAATCTGGTCGTATTCAGGACACTGGCGTCAGCGCGGTACTATGAGGATCGACCAGCATCAGGCGATGCGGGTGTAGGTAGAGCGTATCGCCCACCGCAAATGATGCTTGCTCGAAATCACGCGGTGATAGCGTCACATGCAGGTTGGGTGCCTCCCAGAATGGCTGCAACTCGACTTCCACCACAGCCCCGATCGGTGCAATGGCACTGACCTGTGCAGGCAGTGTCGCGCTATCGCTGGGCGAATGGCTCAACGATATCTCATGTGGGCGTGTTACCAGTTCAGCCGCACCATTTGCCACCTTCGGTAGCCGTAATGTGCCCTGCTCCCCCAAATAGAGCTGCTCATCACGCACTTCCCCCTTGAAGCTATTGGTAGTCCCCAGGAAGTCGAAGACGAAGCGGTTGGCAGGTTCACGATACAACTGCGCAGGCGCAGCGATCTGCTCGACTCGGCCCTGACTCATCACCGCCACGCGATCCGAAAGCTCCAATGCTTCATCCTGATCGTGGGTAACAAATACGCAGGTGAAACCAAGCTGCTCATGTAAATGGCGCAGCCAGCGGCGCAGCTCGACACGTACCTTGGCATCCAGCGCACCAAATGGCTCATCCATCAACAGCACCTCGGGCCTGACTGCCAGCGCGCGCGCCAGAGCAACACGCTGCTGCTGGCCTCCCGACAGCTGCGCCGGCAAGCGTTTGGCATAGGCTTCCAACTGGATTTGGCCCAGCAGCTCATTAACGCGCTCGGTAATCTCCTGGCGACCAAGGGACAAACGATGCGCATTGGCCTTGAGTCCAAACGCAATGTTGTCGAATACCGTCATATGGCGAAACAGCGCATAGTGCTGGAAGACGAACCCCACCCGACGGTTGCGCGGATGTAGATTGGTAACATCGCGCCCCGAAAACAGAATGCGCCCCGCTGATGGCGTTTCCAGCCCCGCGATGATGCGCAGCAGAGTGGTTTTTCCCGAGCCGGATGGCCCCAATAGCCCTACCAGTTCGCCTTCCTTGATATCCAGTGAACTGGGATGCAACGCCACTGTGTTGCCGAATTGGCGGGAAATCTGATCAACCGTAATACTCATGGCGTAATACTCATGACATCAGCAAGAAAAGCAGGTATCGCGTCCTGCTACAGTGGTGGCAAGGGCGATGTGTGACAGCAAAGCGGTGCTCTGGTCTCTGGAGCGACGGGCACGATGACGGTAGCGCCTCATATCGTGAGACACACAAGGCAGGGCGACATGGCTTTCTGCTACTTCCCGCATAATGAAAACCGCCCCAGACAGGACAGCAAAGAACCTACCCAAAAGGCAGATCAACCGGCTGCGCAACGGGTCATTAAACATCTTCGGCGACTTTCGAGTGGCGTTGCTGACGGCGCTCGGCCAGCCACTCAAGCAGCCCTTTAATTACCAGCGTTAGCACCGCCAGCATGGCCAGCAATAACGCCGAGACGAAGGAGCCAACGGTGTTGTAGTCCTGATAGAGCTGTTCGACCTGTAAGGGCAGGCTGATAGTAACGCCATTTATCATGCCCGATACCACCGATACCGCACCAAATTCGCCCATGGCGCGGGCATTGGTCAGAATCGCACCATAAATCAGCCCACTGCGAATATTGGGCAGGGTAATCCGATAAAAGAGTTGCGCGCCTCGCGCCCCAAGACTGACAGCCGCTTCTTCCTCTTGGCGGCCTTGTGCCTGCATCAGGGGAATCAGCTCACGCGCCACAAAAGGAGAAGTCACAAACAGCGTCACCAGCACCATACCAGGCCACGCGAACATCAACTGGATGTCGTAACCTGCCAGCCATTGCCCCAGCCATCCGTTGCGACCATACAGCAGCAGATAGACAAGCCCTGCGATGACCGGTGATACCGCGAAGGGAATATCAATCAAGGTTTGCAGCAACCGCCTTCCCAGAAAGCGAAAGCGCGTTACCAGCCACGCCAATACGGTCCCAAACAGTACATTCAACGGCACAGTAATCACCGCGATCAGCAACGTCAGCCAAATCGCGCTAAGGGTATAGGTGTTGGTGAGGTTATCGAGCAACTCACCGACGCCACCCGCCAACGCCTGACGCACGATCTCGATCAGCGGCACGACCAGCACCAGCGCGGTAAGCACCAGCGCCAGCACAATCAGCGTCCACTTCACCGGCAAGGAATCCCCGACCCGCTGCATTAGTCAGCTCCTTCACACATGTTGGTTACCGTGGATACGGCGGAAGAAGCGCGCCTGATAGATATTGATCACCAGCAGCAGCAACAGTGAGGCGATCAGCACTACCGAAGCAATGGCCGCTGCGGCGGGATAGTCGAATTCCTGCAAACGCGTTACCACCATCAGCGATGTTACTTCGGTCTTGTAGGGCATATTCCCCGCTACAAAAATAACCGCGCCGTACTCTCCGAGACTGCGCGCAAAAGCCAATCCTGTACCCGTCAGCAGCGCTGGCCAGATAAACGGCAGAATAACCCGACGGAACGCATAGGCATTGCTTGCCCCCAACGTAATCGCTGCTTCATCAACACTGGCGGGAAGCTCCTCAAGCACCGGCTGTACCGTTCGCACTACGAAAGGCACGCTGGTAAAGGCCATAGCCACCACAATGCCCAGCCACGAGTACGCTACCTTGAAGCCTAGCCACTGCCCTATCGCCCCTTGCGATGCGTAAAGTGTTGAAATCGTGATACCTGCCACTGCCGTGGGCAGTGCAAAAGGCAAGTCCATCAGCGCATCAAGAATACGTTTCCCTGGGAAGGTGTAGCGCACCAGTACCCAGGCGCACAGCAACCCGAACAGCATATTGAACAGCGAGGCCAGTGCAGCGCTAAGGACCGTAATACGATAGCTGGCGAGGTTGCGCGGATCGGTAATGATTGACCAGTAACGCGCCCAGCTAAGATCCGCCAACTGTCCCACCAGACTGCCCAGTGGCAGCAGCAAAATGATGCTCACATAGACAAGTGCAATACCCAGCGATAGATGGAAGCCGGGTAAAATGCGGCGTGGCTTACTCATTGGCGTTGCAACTGGTCGAGCTTGCCGCCCGAGGCAAAATGGGTGCTGAGAATACTGTCCCAACTACCAAACACATCGCTGATATTGAGCAGGTGGGTATCAGGGAAGCGCCCAGCAATCTGCTTGGCGACCTGTTCATTACGGACGCGATAAAAGTGATCCGCGATGATAGTTTGCGCCTGCGGAGTATAAAGATAGTTGAGGTAGTCCTTGGCCAGCGCCTCAGAGTTATTTTTACGGACACTGGCATCAACCCATGCCACAGGCATTTCCGCGATAACATCCACTTTTGGCACGACTACTTCATACTTGTCGCCATACTGCTTCGCCAGGCTGCGTGCTTCCGATTCAAAGGTAATCAGCGCATCGCCCTGCCCTCGCTCGATAAAGGAAGTCGTCGCACCTCGTCCACCGCTGTCGAGCACCACCGCATTAGCCAGGAAGCGACGCATGAACGCTTCCGTATTGGCTTCATCATTGTGGTTAAGCGCACTCTGCGATGCCCATGCGCCGAGATAGGTGTAGCGCCCGTTACCCGAGGTTTTGGGATTGGGGAAAACCAATTCGACACCCTGCTCGGCAAGATCCTGCCAGCTGGTGAGATGCTTCGGATTTCCCTTGCGGACCAAAAACGCCATGGTCGAATAAAACGGTGAGCTGTGTTCCGGAAGGCGCTGCTGCCAATTGCTATCAATCAAGCCTGCATGAGCAATGACGTCGATGTCACTGGTTTGATTGAAGGTCACTACATCAGCATTTAACCCTTGAATGATCGAACGAGCCTGAGTGGACGAGCCAGCATGAGTTTGCTTGATCACCAGATGATCCTGGTGCTGCTTATCCCACTCGGCGATAAAAGGCTTGTTAAGCGCTGCAAACAGCTCCCGCGCCACATCAAAAGAGGCATTGGTAAGCGTGGTATCCGCTTGTGCTGCGGGCACAACAGCGCCCCCCAGCGCCAATGCCAAAGCCAGCGGCGCAAGGCCATGCAGGCGGGAAACAGTAAACAGCGACGCTTTTTTCATGACTCGCACACCCGATCAATAGCGATAAATAATCATAGAACGGCAGACATTACCTGCCATACGCATGGGTATGCTGAAAGGACAAGGATTCCTGCTCGGCACCCACCGTTGCTACGACTAGGCTATTTAAAGCCATGAGTTATTACAACAAAATTTTATATTCAATAAATGAATATAAAAATATCATTTCGTTTTTAGCATTTCATTTTGAGATAACAAAAATTCTGAATATTCAATTTGGTAATTAAAAGACGCCTATTTCGAATTTCAATAACCGTACCGATATTGCGACACTCGTTTTTCAGAGGCGGCATATTTCCCGCTGGCGTATGTGTGCGAGCAAGCGCTGTGCATTGCCACAACAAAAGCACCAGGCCAGGCAGCACAGGCTTGTTAACCCGCACTGTAGACGGAGTACTACGTGTTGACCGTGCGCGTATTCAAGCCGCACGTAGCCTGGGCGCGAGCCACTATCAGGTGATCTGCTACGTGGTACTGCCGAGTGCCCTCCCCCATATGCTAACGGGGCTACGCATCGCACTGGGCGGGGGCTGGTCTACCCTGGTTGCTGCTGAACTGGTCGCCGCTGATACCTGGCCACCGGTGTGGTAATGGTGGGCATTGTCATTATCGCTATCATTGCACTGGCTAGCGGAATTCATCCTGAGTTTGATCTAACGATACTTCACTGATGGGCAAGCACCACCTCTCCTATTCACAGCGAGCGCAATGGCAGGGAAAGATTCTCTGCCTGCCCCCCCCACTCACCGGAAACGCTCGGGAAGTACATTTTCCCGATTTTCGCCGTTATACATTAGTCGCAACAGCTATCGCATTTTTGCTCCTGCTTCACGCGACAGAGGGCTTTTTTCTCACTCTCTTCCCTTCTACTGTTACCACCTTTTACCGTACTTTTTGCCGACATTCCCCTCCATTTTTCCGTTTATTCCTGGCCGCTGACACCTGATAACGTGTCTCTTAACCCAACCTTGCAAGGTTTTCTTAAGGCGTTGGTAGGGATTGCGCAACCTCTGGCGTTGCACGTACTTTGGTCGTAGGCGCAAGACTTTTTAATAAAATGATAATAATTCCCGACTAGAGCGATGAGGAAGACGTTAGATGGATGTATCGCAGCTCACCTCACTGGTACTGCTGGTGTTGCTTTTGGTGTTGGCAATTTGGCGCAAGATCAATATTGGATTATTAGGACTCGCGGCGGCGGCCGCACTGCTGGTTGTGTCGGGTACCGGTTCCAAGGCTGTTTTCGCCCACTTCCCCGGAGGAATTTTTACCCTGCTGGTAGGCGTGTCACTCCTTTTTGCTCATCTTGAGAAAAGCGGCGGCCTATCGTGGTTTGCGAGCAAGATCTATGACTCTATCGGGGAGCGTACCGCGCTGATCCCGTGGGCGGGCTACGTGCTCGGCGTTGCCATTACTACCGTGGGCGCATTTTCAACGGCGACCATTACCCTGCTGGTGCCCATTATCGCGGCGCTATGCCGCCGTCACCCGCGCATCTTCTTCATCAGTGAGATGGCCGCTATTATCGGTGCCAACACGGCGGGGCTATCCCCCCTTAACCCTACCGGCCAGATTCTGAGCAGCGTTGCCGCCAACAACGGCACCTCTTTCAACGGCTGGACGGTATGGGCGCTGGGAACCGTCATCTCCTTCGTGACCGTGCTGGTGCTTCAACTGATTTTCAGCCCCAAACGGCTGGTAGATGGCAATGCTCAGCAGGTCTCGCAACAGCGCGGCTTTATGCTGATGTATCCAGCCGCCTCGGAAGAGACCGGCATCAAGCTCCAGCCTTTCTACGCACTATGTTCAGCCATTGGCGTACTCGCCTTTGTTGCGCTGGTGATCTTCGCAGGTGCTGATGTCGGTTTCGCTTCGATCTCCATCGCCGTCGTTCTGATGCTGATCTTTCCGGGCAGCAATTCAGGCTTCCTGCACAAGATTCCGTGGAATGCGGTGATTGTGCTGTGCGGCCTGCTGACCTTCATCGGCGCGATGGAGGAAGTAGGCACCATGAAGGCGCTCGAGGAGGGCTTGCTGGCGATGACCCATAACCCCATCGTGCTTATCTTCCTGATGGCTTATCTGACGACTTTCCTCGCCAATGTGGAGGCTTCGACCATTGGCGTTATCAGTTTGATGGCACCGATGGTCTGTACGATTTTTGGCGATTCGCCCTATCTGGCGCTGATTATTGCGGCCATTGCTGCCCCCGCCACCTTGAGCGTTATCAACCCGATCCACGTTGCCGGCACGCTGGTGGTGGGCTATACCGAGGAGCGTCAGCAAAACGCGCTGTTCCGTCGCCTGCTGCTGATTACCGGCTGTATTGTGGTAACGGTGCCAGGAATAGTCGCCGTGCTGCCGTCGGTGGTGCTGTAGGCGTTGCGCCACTAGCGCTTACCGTACAAGAGGCTGGAGCCGTCGCGCTCCAGCGTTCTTCATCACCCATCCCACCTCATCTCACCCCAGCATCACATCTCCCCCCTGCATCACGCCGAAATTATTCCTCCTGCTTCCCTGCATACCGCGTGGCAATGCCCTTCTCTTTCAGTCACAGCGCCTTCCAGCAGCGCGAAAAAACCCAGCAAAGCGCCAGCAGGTTAATAAGGGCATACAGCCCTGCAATCGGGAAAAATAGCCGTTCCGCAAAAATGACAGCGCCCGCCACCGGATATTCGGGACGGGCGCTGTTGTTAAGGCAAGGGTGCGAGACTCTGCCTGGAATTACGCATCCGGCTTATGCGGCGGATGTAGCTGGAAGTAGCGGACGATGCCATCGGCAATCGCCTGTCCCATCCGAGCCTGAAACGCAGGGGATTTCAGATTGGCAAGGCCGGTGGGGCTTGATAGGAAGTCGGTTTCGATCAGCACCGCAGGAATATCAGGCGAACGCAGTACCGCGAAGTTGGCCTTCTCCACCTTGTGGTTGAACATCGAGTTGACCTTGGCAATGCTTCTGACCAAATCCAGCCCTGCCGCCGAGGAGCGCTCCTCCTTGGAGCCGAGACTCAGGTCGATCAGCGTGCGCCGCACGGAGGCCGATTTATCGCTAAGATCAACCGCATCGGCATCGTTAAGCATGGAGGAGTGGTTCTCCTTGCGCGCCATCCAGCTCGCCATGGTCGAGGACGCGCCATGCTCCGACAGCGCAAAGATCAGCGTGCCATGAGCCGAGCGCCCTTTGGCAGCGTTGGCGTGAATCGAGGCGAAAAAGTCAGCATGATGCTTACGCGCCGTATCGACTCGCTCTGGCAAGGTCAGGAAGTAGTCGCCGTCGCGCGTCATGAACGCCTTGAAGCCAGGGTGCTTGTTCAGGCTATTAATTACCTGCCTGGCGATACTGAGCACCACGGTTTTCTCATAGGTGCCGTCGTTCCCTATCGTGCCGGTATCCTTCCCGCCATGGCCCGGGTCAATGGCTACGACAATATCCCGATGGGCTTGGGTCGCACCTTTCGACGCTGTGCGAGCGGCGGTGGGCTGTGCTGCCGTTGAGGTATTGCCAAAAATCACCCTGACATGGCTGCCGGTAGTTTCTATCTTCGGCTGCCCCTGGGGAGCACGGGAGACATCCATCACCAACCGCAGCGTGCCCCCTTTCAGGGTGCCGTAGCGCACGTTGGTGACCCAGTTCTTTCTTAGACTGCCAAAATTGTTGCCTGGCGCCACCTTCGAGGCGGGCAAATCCACCACTACCCGCGACGGGTTAGAGAGGGTAAATACATGCGGTTTGCTGACCGCAGCGCCTGAGGTATCAATTCTGATGCGCTGCTCGGCGCTGCCGTTCACGGAGCTGACGGCACGTACCTGCGCGGCATGGGCGGCCTGAGCCGTGAGAACCAACATCAAAAGAGAGAAAAACAGCAGGCACCAGATAGAGGGCGCGCGCTGCCGTACAGCAGAGAGCGAAGAGTGATAAGACATGCGAATCCGAGAGTTGCTGACCACGGTGTATTGTTGGAGGTGGTGTAGTGTAAGTGCTGAGCAAGAAGGAAGCGAGAGCAGCGCTGATGGCAACAAGCGCCTATTGGCGCGTACAGGGTTGCCGCCGTTAGGCTCGTTGAGCTGATATCAGCCCTTCCTTCCCTCAGCCATCTGCACGACATGTGTGAGACGTCCGCCACCGCTAGTAGTTCCCTTCCATAAAAAGCGAAGGGAGCGTACTTCTTGAGCGTACTTCCTGATGGATTATCGCCCACAAGCGGGCACGTTCTTCCAGAACAAAAAAGCCTACCGTTACCGGTAGGCAAGGTCATCGCAGCCTGGTACGCCTTGATAAATCGCAGAAGGAAGCTGTGCCACACAAGCGTTAGAAATTCATCTGCACGCCGAGCTGGAGGTTACGTCTAGCCGCTGGCGAATACTCACGCAGTACCGAAGAGGCGTAGCGGATTTTGGCATCCGTCAGGTTGCCGCCCTTCAGGAATGCAAACCATTGGGTTGCGCCCACATCGAAATGATAGCCAAGACGAGTATCCAGCCGTGTATAGCCACCGGTGCTCAAACTATCGTCACCGCTGTTGTGCGGTACACGGTGCTGACCGGCAGCGCGCTCCACCGAGACCTGGGCGTCCCACTCGTTGAGCTGCCAATCCAGCGCCGAGCGAAGCCGTAACGGTGCGATACGGGGCAGCGGCTGATGACGTTCGGTGTCTTCTGCATTGGTGTAATCGCCGCCCGCTTCGAAGTGATAAAGCCCTGAGGGGCCATCATATAGCTGCCACTTGCTTTGGGCTTCTACGCCAAAAAAGCGCGCCTTGGTATCAGCGTATTCATAGACCGGCAGCGGGCCATCTTCGCCGGGCTGCTCTTCACCGGTTCCACGCATGCCCAGATAATTGCTGAAATGAGTGTAGAACACTCCGATGCGGCCAGTGTGCTTGCCTGTATCAAACTCCAGCGCGGCATCGGCTGATATCGCCTTCTCGCGACTGGCGTCAGGATTGCCGACTTCATAAGTACCGGTAGCGCCATGCGGGCCATTGGCATAAAGCTCATAGAAGGTGGGCGCACGCTCGGTATAGCTGAGGTTTCCGGTCAGCGACCAGATATCATCCAGCTTGAAGACACTGCCCACCGATAGGCTTGGCGTGACGAAATTGCGGTCGCGGCTCTTGGCGAACTGTTCAGCGCCCTGCACCTCGGGGCTTAGGCGAGTGTAGTCAAGGCGCGCGCCAAAGTTGAGATCCAGCCGCGGAGTGACCTGCCACTTTTCCAGCGCAAAGAGCGCGTACTTGTCGGTATCGGTTTGAGGAATAAAGCCCTCCTCGCCCAGCGCAGAGAAGCGGCTATGCGAGAACTCGGTGCCCACCACCCCATCCAGAGGCCCCAGCGCGGCGTGGTGCGCTTCGATACGTGCATCAACGCCACGGTTTTTGAAGGTGGTGCCAACTTCACCATCCTCGATTTCACTGTGCTTGTAGCGGGTATAGCTGGCCTGCGCCTTCACGGAGGTAAAAGGCCCTTCCAGATCGCGGACTTCACTGTCGAAATGGTAATTGTCCTGCTGCATATCCAGCCGCGCATCCGGCTCGGCCACGGAGCCATAGTTGGAGCGGTAGCGATTATAGGAGAAGCCAGCGTAACCGTGATCCCACGCATAGGAGCTGCCGATGGTCGCCGAATCCGCACGGCCGTCACTGTTTGTCAGACGACCACTCTCATCGCTGTGATCGTCATCAGGATTTTCCTGCCGAAAGCGCTTGGTCGCCGCGTGGCCGGGAATGCGCAAGCGCTGAAAGGAGCGTGACGAGCCATCGACATGCAGGTTGAAGCCGTCGTGCCCCGCATTGAGCGCGGCCCCCGCGTGACGATCATTATTGGCCGTGGAGAAGCCGCTTTCGACCTTGCCACTGATACCTTCCAGCGCCTCTCTGGGAATACGGCCATCAATGGTATTCACCACACCGCCAATGGCATTACCGCCATAAAGCAGCGCTGAAGGCCCGCGCAGCACCTCTACGCGATCCAGCCCCATCGGGTCTTCTGGCACCGCATGGTCCTGCGACAATGACGACGCATCGAACGACTCGGTGCCGTTACGCAGAATACGAATACGATCACCATCCATACCACGAATGATTGGGCGGCTGGCAAAAGGCCCGAAGTAGCTCGATGACACGCCGGGCAAACCGTTCAGCGTTTCGCCCAAACTGGCCTGTTGGCGGTAGTTGAGCTCATCCCCTGTCACCACAGAGCTTGGCGACGAAAGACGCGAGCTGGCAAACGGATTCGCAGTGACCTGGATTTCCGGCAGCCGCGTTGCCTGTTGCTGACGTGGCGTAGTATCCCCTTCTTGCGAAGCGCTGGCGTTGTCAGGCGCGGGGCTTTGCGCCACTGCCGCCAGCGGATAGGCCACCATCAGCGCCGCCGCCAGACGTGGGCGCGACAAGGCGCGGAAGGAAAGAAACAGCATGGGAAGTTCCTCTTGCAATACGGATGGAGTGAGTATTTTTTATTTTTGTTATGTTATACCATTTCTTTTTAGGAATGAAGACGGAAAACGAGACTTCCGATACTTACGCTATTCCTGGCGCCATCCTTGCCGCGCCCAAGATTCCATCCGCCCCCCCTGCGCCATAAAAAAAGCACCCCAAGGGCGATGCCTTGAGGTGCCTTTTCATCACAGCAGCGCTGCGTTGCTGCAAGCCTGGGTTAGAACGCGTAGGTAGCAAACACCTGAGCGATCTGGCTGTTCTTCTTGCGTCCGTACTCCGCTTTCGCTGCATCGTCAGGGAAGGCGATGCCATATACCGTGGAGAGCGTGAAGTGGTCGGAGAGAGTCCAGTCAGCGTAGAGGTTAACTTCTTTAGAGAAGTTTTTGCTGCCGCTGCCGGTCGATTTATTACGGCGGAAGCTGTAGCCGATCAAACCGGTTTCAACGAAATCAGCGGGCTGCACCGCCACTTTCAGCATATCAATATTCATGTTGTTGTTAGAGATATGGTATTCGCCGGCGATCTCACCGTAGTACCAGCTACCCCAGCCGCCAGCAAAGGAGTTGTACATCGAGTCATAGTTTTCACCATACTCGGCGCGGCGATATGAAATAACCGGATGCCAGGGAGTGTCCTGGAACGCATAGCTTGCCTGCCCATACCAGGCGTGGCCGTTGCCGCCATGATCGCGGTCTTCCCACGCGTACTGGCCGCCCAGAGAAAAGCCTGGCAGTGCTTCAAAGGGTATCCCTTTGGCGCGCACGTTGTAGACGTCCATACCATTACGCGAGCGGTCCCAGGAGTTGTAGGCGTGCACATAGGCAGCACCAAACTGGGCGCGATCATTCAGGGTATAGTCAACATTCAGACCATTGAGAGAAGTGTTCTGATATTCACCGTAATTGCCTTGCAGCAGGTTATATTCGCTGGCCTTCAGGTGAAACAGGTCAGCGTGCCAGCCGTGGCTATCAAACGATAGCACCGCGCTCGAATGGAAACCGTGGCTTGGCCCGATGTAATAACCGCCATACTTACCTTGCTCGGTGAAACCATCGCCGATCAGGAAACCATCGCCAAACTGGAATGACTGACGGCCAAACGAGAAGGTAAAGGCATTCTCACCGAGGCTATCGGCAAACAGGTCACCACTGCGCCATCCAAGGTAGGCGTTATCCAGCCTGAAGTGCTCAGGATGATCTGGCGTCGAGCCAGCAGGATCGCCGTCACCATTACCACGGGTCATGGTATAGAACGCGGTAACACCACCGAATAGCGTGCCTGCATTATCGGGC
This sequence comes from Carnimonas nigrificans ATCC BAA-78, assembly GCF_000526695.1. Taxonomy (GTDB): domain Bacteria; phylum Pseudomonadota; class Gammaproteobacteria; order Pseudomonadales; family Halomonadaceae; genus Carnimonas; species Carnimonas nigrificans. The sequence goes on along the minus strand of NZ_JAGO01000014.1, from coordinate 100,457 downwards.
AGGTCATATTCAGCCGTCATCGAAGGGGCGGCCGTCGCTTCCCACCAGGCGGGACTTTTATGGCTGTTGCCGGTACGGCTGCCGTAGTTGATGTTATGAGTGCCGGCAGCGAAGCCCATTAATGAGAAGCCACCATTCAGACGAACCCCCTGCGAAGGGTTGTCGTAAATCACATGATTGGCAGGAGACTCAATAATGCCGTCCTTGGTAAGCCCTACGTCAGTAATTTCAGCCGCTTGAGCCGAGATGGAAAACAGTACCCCTGCGGTACTCCCACCCAAAATAAGCGACGCCGTGCGGACGCCGCTTTTATATAAAAGAGTTGTCATTGTGTCCCTTAACAATTTATGTAGAAAAAAACACGCCACTATCTTAATGATGTAGCAACAATAGTAAATCCTCAGCATATTGATAGAGCGGTTAAAACTTCCTACATATATAAGGAGTAAGCACCGCAATCAGCGCAATTGTCCCATTTTCAACACCAGAACGCGCACACTGTCGTTTTTTCAACAACATCAGCGTTACGTCCTCCCCGCCCTTGCGCAGGCAAGCCGGATACAGGGTGATGGCATACCTTTTGCCTGACCTTTCATGTTTAACGCGCCGCTGCATACGTTTTGCCTGCACGCCACGTCAACGACTGGCACGCCCCAGACACGTCGCTCAGGCGTCATTTCTACGACAGGAGATACGTACTTACCATGGCTGTTGATACTCAAGCGCTCGATTTTTTATGGTTTATTCCCTCTTCAGGCGATGGTGCCTATCTAGGCTCAGACCGGCGTGTACGCGCTCCAGATCCTGATTATTTCAGCGAACTGGCCCAGGCCGTTGACCGGCTTGGCTACTCAGGGGTACTGATTCCTACCGGAGCAGCCTGCGAGGAGTCTTTCGTGCTTGCCTCGCATCTCGCTGCACGCACCAAACGGCTCAAGTTTCTGGTCGCTATTCGCCCTGGCACCGCCTCACCTTCCTACTATGCGCGACTCGCTTCGACCCTCGACCGTTTTTCACGCGGCAGGCTGCTGCTTAATATCGTGGTGGGAGGAAATGCTGCGGAGCTGGCGGGCGATGGTGTCTTCCTTCCCCATGATGAACGCTACGCCCATGCAGAGGAGTTTTTTCAGGTATTCACGCCGCTGATTGAAACCGGGCATGCTCATCTTGATGGCAAATACATCAAGGCGCACAACGCCAGACTCAGCCTGCCGCCGGTACAGGAGCCGCGCCCGCCCATTTACTTTGGTGGCTCGTCGGATGCTGCTATCGACTTCTCGGCGGGCTTCGTCGATAAGTACCTGACGTGGGGCGAACCTCCCGAGCAGGTGAAAAAGAAAATCGAGCGGGTCAAGGCCGCCGCTGCCAAGAAAGGCCATACGGTAACCTTCGGCATCAGGCTGCATTTTATTGTGCGAGAAACCGACGAAGAGGCATGGGCGGCAGCAAATAAGCTGATTGAACATCTTGATGATGAGACTATCGAGAACGCTCAAAAGGCACTGCGTGCCGCCTCTGACTCCGTTGGTCAACAACGCATGTTTGCACTGCATAACGGGCGTCGCGATGCGTTGGAGGTCTCCCCCAATCTGTGGGCAGGAATCGGGCTGGTACGCTCAGGCGCAGGAACGGCGCTGGTTGGCTCCCCCGCTACGGTGGCCGAACGGCTGCGCGAATATCAGGCGCTTGGCATTGATACCGTGATCGGCTCCGGCTATCCCCACCTCGAAGAGGCCTACCGCGTTGCCGAGCTGCTCTTTCCGGAACTGGGCATCGACTCCCCGCGCGATCGCCTTCGCTCTTCCTTCGGTGAAAAGAGCGTATTCGGCGGTGGCGGTCATGGCGGTAACGTAAAACATCAATCAGCCTCGTAGCGGCCTGATGATGCACACCGAAAAGAACGTACCGACAAAACGAAAAAACCGGCGCCCAAGAGCGCCGGTTTCATTTGCTGACTTTCGACAGCTACCTATTTTGCTACAGGCAGCTTAGTTCTTTTCCTTGTCGACCAGCTTGTTGGCAGCGATCCACGGCATCATTGCGCGCAGTTTGCTGCCAGTCTCTTCGATCTGATGCTCAGCACCGAGACGACGCTTGGCTTTCAGAGTGGTGAAGCCAGCCTGGTTGTCGAGGATGAAGTCCTTGGCAAATTCGCCGGTCTGGATATCTTTCAAGATCTGACGCATGGCGTTTTTGGTGTCGTCAGTGATGATCTTCGGACCGGTGATGTAATCGCCGTATTCCGCTGTGTTGGAGATCGAGTAGCGCATGTTGGCCATGCCGCCTTCATAGATCAGATCAACAATCAGTTTCATCTCATGCAGACACTCGAAGTAGGCCATTTCAGGTGCATAGCCTGCTTCTACCAGAGTTTCGAAACCGGCCTGAATCAGCGCGGTAACGCCGCCGCAGAGTACTGCCTGCTCACCGAACAGGTCAGTTTCGGTCTCTTCACGGAAAGAAGTCTGGATAACACCGGAACGACCGCCGCCTACAGCGCTGGCGTAGGAGAGAGCGATTTCCTTGGCCTGACCGGAGTTGTCCTGGCCGATGGCGATCAGACAGGGAGTGCCGCCACCTTCAACGAAGGTCGAGCGAACAGTGTGGCCCGGCGCTTTCGGTGCAATCATGATGACGTCGATATCATCACGCGCTTCAATCTGCTTGAAGTGAATGTTGAAGCCGTGGGCAAATGCCAGTGCCGCGCCTTCTTTCAGGTTAGGCTCAACATCACGGTAGTAGATCTGCTTCTGAAGTTCGTCAGGAGCAAGAATCATGACTACGTCGGCGCCTTTTACAGCGTCAGCGACTTCAGCCACTTTCAGACCGGCTTTCTCGGCCTTGGCCCAGGAAGAAGAGCCTTTACGCAGAGCGACGGTCACTTCAACGCCAGACTCTTTAAGGTTGTTCGCGTGAGCGTGGCCCTGGGAACCGTAGCCGAGAATGGTGACTTTCTTGCCCTGGATCAAAGAAAGGTCGCAATCCTTGTCGTAATACACCTGCATGTCATTCACCTTTTTGCGTTAACCACTTAATCGAATCAAGTTCATTACTGGCGCCCATTGGGCACCGATGGTGCTGTTTATACGCTGAGGGTCTTCTCGCCGCGGGCAATGCCAGACACTCCCGTACGCGCCACCTCAAGTATCGACGATGGGCCAAGAGCCTGTAGAAAACCGTCGAGTTTTCCCGCATCACCGGCAATTTGCACGGTATAGATGCTCGGCGTTATATCGACGATCTGGGCACGGAAAATCTCTGCCGTGCGCTTGATCTCTTCACGGGCGTCGCCCACTGCCTTCAGTTTGACCAGCATCAGTTCGCGTTCGACATGATCGCCTTCGGTCAAATCCACCAGTTTCACCACATCAATCAATCTATTGAGGTGCTTGGTGATCTGCTCAATGATGCGTTCGTCACCGAACGTCGTTACCGTGAGCCGCGACAGCGACTCATCTTCGGTAGGCGCAACGTTCAATGTTTCAATGTTGAAGTTGCGCTGTGAAAATAGCCCTACGACACGCGAGAGTGCGCCGGGCTCGTTCTCCAGCAGAATCGAGATGATATGGCGCATCAGGTTCTCTCCGTCTTGGACAGCAGCATGTCGTTCATCGCCCCGTTGGGTACCTGCATCGGGTAGACGTGTTCGCGTGGATCGACCTGTACATCAAGAAATACCAGTTCGCTGCGATCGGCAAAGGTTTCTGCCAGCGCGCCTTCGAGCTGTTCGGCCTTGTCAACGCTCAGCGCCTTGAAGCCGTAAGCCTTGAACAAGGTAGTGAAATCAGGCAGTGACTCTACATAGGAGTGCGCGTGGCGCGCCTTGTAGTTGAGATCCTGCCACTGCCGCACCATGCCCAGCGAATGGTTGTTCAGGTTGATGATTTTCACCCCGATACCGAACTGCTTACAGGTAGACAGCTCCTGCATCATCATCTGGAAGCTGCCTTCACCGGTAAAGAGCACTACCTGCTCGTTGGGGTGGTTCAGTTTTACCCCCATCGCCGCAGGCAGGCCGAAGCCCATGGTGCCAAGGCCACCCGACGTAATCAGCCGGTGCGGCTTGTCGAACTTGTAGTACTGGGCCGCAAACATCTGATGCTGCCCAACGTCGGTTGCCACAAACGCATCGCCATTGGTCGCACGGTAAACGGCTTCGACCACCTCTTCGGGCTTCAGCAGCTCACCGGGAGCGGAAGGCTCGTAAAGCTTGCCATCACGACTGGCGCGCCACTCATCAATGCGCTTCCACCAGCCACTTAGCTGCTCATCACGCTGAGCCGTATCAACGCCTCGTTCGCTCAGCAAACCAAGCATTTCATTGAGTACGCTGGAGGCTGCACCCACGATAGGCACATCCGCAGTGATGGTTTTCGAAATGGAGCTGGGGTCGATATCGACGTGAATGATTTTGGCCGTGGGACAGAACTTCGCGACGTTATTGGTCACGCGGTCATCGAAACGCGCGCCCACGCAGAAGATCAGGTCGGAATTATGCATCGCCTGGTTGGCAACGAAACTGCCGTGCATGCCGGGCCAGCCAAGGCTCTGGCGATCCGTCTGTGGGAAGGCACCGATTCCCATCAGGGAAGTCACCACTGGCAGATCAAGACGCCGCGCCAGGTCAGTCAGTGCCTCGCTGGCGTGCCCGGTAATGATACCGCCGCCCGCGAATACCACCGGACGCTGGGCGCTGGTGATCAAATCAACCGCTTTCTTGATCTGACCGGCATGGCCGCGTGCAGGAGGCGCATAGGAACGCAGCTTGACCTTCTTCGGATAGCTGTATTCATGGCGCTCGTTGGGCGAGGTCATATCCTTCGGAATATCCACGACCACTGGGCCGGGGCGTCCTGAAGCGGCAATATAAAACGCCTTTTTCAACACCGTCGGAATGTCGGAAGGATGCTTGATGGTAAAGCTGTGCTTCACAATCGGACGTGTGACGCCAACGATGTCGGTTTCCTGAAAGGCATCTTCGCCGATCAAATGGCTGGCTACCTGGCCGCATAGCACGACCATCGGAATCGAATCCATGTAGGCCGTTGCAATGCCGGTCACTGCATTGGTTGCGCCGGGGCCGGAAGTAACCAGCACCACGCCGGGCTTGCCGGTAGAGCGCGCATAGCCATCAGCCATGTGAGTGGCGGCCTGCTCGTGACGAACCAGAATATGTTTGACGGCATCCTGACGGAACAGCGCGTCGTAAATATGCAGCGCCGCGCCACCGGGATAGCCATAGATGTGTTCGACGCCTTCATCTGCCAGAAAGCGTGCGATCATGTCTGCGCCGGAAAGGAGTTCCACGGTAAATCCTCTTAGGTCTCGATATCGGTCACAGTGCAATACGCACTGGAGCTCGAGGGCGGTTATTCGCCTGTTCGACCGCCCGCGGCGGCGAACACCTGACGGCCTGAGTGCTAAAGTGCCCCACTGGGGCGCTGAAAGCATGTTGGCGGGACCGGGAGCAGCAGCGAGAGTGCCTCCTCGCTTCACTGCTTCCCACGACCGGATAAGGTCAGCCCAAAGGGGGTATCACGACTGACAGCACAAGGGGTGGCCTGTTTGCCAGCGGGTCCAGAACGAGTATGCAATAGGTGAATTGCGATGCACTATGGGAGTTGGGTGCCTCCACAGAAAGTGCCCCGTCATCAGGGAAGTATAGATTGGGCGCTTTCACACCCCTTGTCAACATATAGCGCACAAAAGTTTTATTAGAGATATTTATGCCCGAAAACTCGCAAACCAAAGCAATAAAATCACAATAATTCAGGTGTTAATGAAAGCATAGCGCATCATGCCACCCTTCTCTCTCGCCGCGTAGCCCTCTGCCTGACGGGCAGTAGAACGTCTTCTCCATTATGAATTTAGGGCTGAATCACGAGCGGTATCCCCCGCCCGTCCCCATCAATAACGCTTCTGACAAGGCAAAAAAATCCCCCGCAGGCAGCACCTGCGAGGGATGTTGTTTTCCAACGGGGCAGATTAACTCAGCGCCAGCTCTCCTTCCGCTGCATCCACCTTAACGGTATCACCCGGGCCATAGCGGCCAGCCAGCAGCTCCTGCGCCAGCGGATTCTCAAGCCGCGTCTGAATGGCGCGTTTCAGGGGGCGGGCGCCAAACACCGGATCGAAGCCCACCACCGCAAGCTGCGCCAACGCTGCATCGCTGACTTCCAGACCAATCTCGCGCTCAGCCAGCCGTGCCCGCAGCCGGTCGAGCTGAATCGAGGCAATACGCTGAATCTGATCCTGCCCGAGCGGATGGAAGACCACCACTTCGTCGATACGGTTGATGACTTCAGGGCGGAAGTGCATGCCCACCACCTCCATCACAGCCCCTTTCATCTCATCGTATTTATCCGCTTCACCGCCATATTGCTGGATGACATCGGACCCCAGGTTGGAGGTCATCACCACAACCGTGTTGCGGAAATCAACGGTACGCCCCTGTCCATCGGTCAGGCGCCCATCTTCAAGTACCTGCAATAGAATATTGAAGACATCGGGATGCGCCTTCTCCACCTCGTCGAGCAGCACGACCGAGTAAGGCTTGCGACGCACCGCTTCGGTCAAGTAGCCCCCTTCTTCATAACCCACATAGCCGGGAGGCGCGCCGATCAAGCGGGCGACCGAATGTTTCTCCATGAATTCCGACATATCAATGCGCACCATCGCCTCTTCGGTATCAAAGAGGAAGGTTGCCAGCGCCTTGCACAGCTCGGTTTTACCCACCCCGGTCGGGCCGAGGAACAGGAACGAACCGTTGGGCCGATTGGGGTCACCAATACCAGCACGCGAACGGCGCACTGCGTTGGAGACGGCATCCACGGCTTCATGCTGACCGATCACCCGCTCATGCAGCGCGTCTTCCATGCGCAGTAGTTTATCGCGTTCGCCTTCCAGCATTTTCGATACCGGAATGCCGGTCCAGCGCGACACCACTTCGGCGATCTCTTCTTCGGTGACGTTGGCACGCAGCAGCTTGAGCGGTGCCTGGTCAGCTTCCGCAGTTTCGTTGGCCTGCGCGATCTTTTCTTCCAGTTGAGGAATCACGCCATATTGCAGCTCGGACATTTTGCCCAGATCGCCCGCGCGACGTGCGGCCTCCAGCTCGGTACGCGCCTGCTCAAGCTCGGTCTTGAACTGGGCAGCGCCTTCCAGGCTGGCTTTTTCCGACTTCCACAGCTCTTCAAGATCGGCGAACTCTTTTTCCAGCACCTGAATCTGCTCTTCCAGCGAATCGAGGCGTTTACGAGTCGCGTCATCAGTCTCTTTCTTGAGCGCTTCACGTTCGATTTTCAACTGAATCAGGCGACGTTCGAGCTTGTCCATCGACTCGGGCTTGGAATCCATCTCCATGCGAATGCGAGAGGCTGCTTCATCAATCAGATCAATCGCCTTATCGGGCAACTGACGATCGGGGATATAGCGTGTCGACAGCTTGGCAGCGGCGATAATGGCACCGTCGGTAATCTGTACCCCGTGATGCACTTCATAGCGCTCTTTCAGGCCACGCAGAATCGCGATGGTGTCCTCTTCGCTCGGCTCATCGACCAGCACCTTCTGAAAACGGCGCTCCAGTGCAGCATCCTTTTCAATGTACTGGCGATATTCATCGAGCGTGGTCGCGCCAACACAATGCAGCTCACCGCGCGCCAGCGCAGGTTTCAGCATATTGCCTGCGTCCATGGCGCCATCCGCCTTGCCCGCACCGACCATGGTATGAATTTCGTCAATGAACAGAATGACGCGCCCTTCTTCCTTGGCCAGCTCATTCAGCACCGATTTCAGACGCTCTTCGAAATCACCACGGAATTTGGCCCCTGCCAGCAAAGCGCCGAGATCAAGCGCGAGCACACGCTTGTCTTTCAGCGACTCAGGCACTTCACCATTGACGATACGCTGCGCCAACCCTTCCACAATGGCGGTCTTACCCACCCCCGGCTCACCGATCAGCACCGGGTTGTTTTTGGTACGGCGCTGCAATACCTGAATTGCACGGCGAATTTCATCGTCACGCCCAATCACCGGGTCGAGCTTGCCGCTGCGCGCGCGCTCGGTCAGATCCTGAGTGTACTTGTCGAGTGCTTCGCGTTTTTCTTCCGCTTGAGCGTCATTCACAGAAGCTCCTCCTCGTAATCCATCGACTGCCGCCCGCGCGCTCTGCGCCGTGACACCAGCGCTCTTCAGCGCCTTGCCCACATCGCCCCCCGCTTCTACGGCGGCAATAAGCACCAGTTCAGTAGCCAGATATTCATCGCCGCGTGTTTGCGCCTCGCGGTCTGCCAGATTCAGCAACTTAGCCAACCCCTGCCCCATACCAACGTTGCCATCAAACTGCGACATCGACGGCAGGTTTTCGACCTGCTGCTTAAGCTGTTCTTTCAAACGATCAACATCACCACCGGCTTTCTGCACCAGCGCACGAAAGCCGCCATCGCGATCATCCAGCAGCGCTACCAGCAGGTGGGCAGGCTGAAGTTCATTCTGTGACTGACCAACGGCAAGGGACTGCGCATCAGCCAAAGCATTTTGCAGCTTACTGGTCAAACGATCCATTCGCATAGACAAGCTCTCCTGTGCACTTCGCAGCAAGCTGTCAGATTGCTTCGCCGGAAGGTAAATATCGGGGCTGCTCACATCATGCAGCAGCGTTATCTGAAAGAATAGATGGTGTTGACCGGGCGAGGTTCAAGAGCAAAAAGAAAAGTTATCCACTATTTTCATGTTAAATATGGAAGAAAAACCAGCTACGCCAAACACCGGAAAACTTCATCAGGAATAACAAAGAAATGACGCTATCAAGCGCGGGAAGAAAGAGAGCTGTAGCGAGCGCATGGTGAAGTGGCCCTTGTCTACCATAACCATTGCCCGCTAACAGGAAGCGTCGGGTGCGTTAACCACGCAGCCAGATAACGCTAGCCATTCGGCCAGTAACGCCGTCGCTTTCACGGTAGGAGTAGAAACGCTTGTCGGAAGCGGTACAGAACAATCCGCCACTGACGTTCCTGACGCCACAGCGCTTAAGCCGTAGCTGCGCCAACTGATAAAGATCAGCCATATAGTGGCCCAGTCGATAGGGGCTGTGTTCAAACGCGGTTTCATCTTCAGGATGAGCCGAGACAAAGCGGTCGAACACGTCCTGGCCCACCTCAAACTGCGCGCTGGAGATGGCTGGCCCCATCCAGGCCATCACGTCATGGGCAGGACAATCCAGCGCTGCAACCGTGCGCTCGAGTACACCTTCCGCCAGCCCACGCCAGCCCGCATGCGCAACCGCCACCCGAGTCCCCGCGTTATCACAGAAGAACACCGGCAGACAGTCAGCGGTCAGCACCACACACGCGTAGTCGCGATTGAAGGCTACCGACGCATCGGCATCAGGCACTTCTCCTGCGGTGGGCAGTGATGTCTGCACCTGAGTACCATGCACCTGATTCAGCCACAGCAGCGGACGTTGGTCACCAATCCGCGCCGATAGCCAGCGCCGACAGCGGCTGACCATGGCGGGATTATCACCGACATGCGCAGCGGTATTGAACGCATCGAAGGGCGCCTGACTGGGGCCGGTTTCACGGGTGGTCACCAGCGCCCGCACCGAGGCCGGCGCTGGCCAGTCAGGTACCAGCCAATGGGGCTGTGGCATACCATCAAGGTCCAGAGAACGGTGCGAATTATCATCGTGAGCGTGTGTCATGCACGTTTCTCGTCAGCAAATAGCGAAAGAATACGGAGAGCGCTACCACTGTAGCGGCTCACGCCGCCACAATGCCTGGCGTCCATTCTATTCGTTGGCATCGGCACGCAGCTCAGCCAAAAGAGTGCTCATATCATCAGGAAGCGGCGCTTCAAAACGCATCCGCTGACCGCTTTCCGGATGTTCCAGCACCAGCCGGTGAGCGTGCAGCGCCTGACGTGGAAATTCAGTAAGCTCGCGCTTTAGCGTTTCATCTGCTCCGGCAGGCAGCTTGAGCCGACCGCCATAGACAGGGTCGCCCACCAGCGGCAGCTTCTGGTGCGCCATATGCACGCGAATCTGATGGGTGCGGCCAGTTTCCAGCGAGCAGCGTATCAGGGTGTGGGCACGAAAGCGTTCAAGCACGCGATAGTGTGTAACGGCTCGCTTGCCGCCCTGCACCACCGCCTGCCGCTTGCGATCCTTGGGATGACGGCCCAGAGGCGCATCCACGCGACCGCCGCTAATCGGCACACCCACCACCACAGCGTCGTACTCGCGCGCCACACTGTGATCTTTCAGTTGTTCGATCAACGAGCGCTGCGCCAGCAGCGACTTCGCCACCACCATCAGCCCACTGGTGTCTTTATCCAGGCGATGCACAATGCCGGCCCGCGCCAGATTGATCAGCGCCGGTTGGTGATGCAGCAGCGCATTCAATAGCGTACCGTCAGGATTGCCGGCAGCAGGATGCACCACGATACCCGCCGGTTTATTTAGTACCAGAAGGTGATCGTCTTCATAAACGATGGTGAGCGGAATATCTTCAGCCTGCCATTCACCGGCTGGCTCGACTTCTGCCTCCAGCGAAAGGCGCTGCCCCGCCGCTACCTTAACCTTCGGTTTGGCTATTTCACCATCAAGGCGAAGCTGCCCGGATTCGATCCAGTGCTTGAGTTTTTCGCGTGACCAATCAGCAAACAAACGCGCTGCGGCCTGGTCAAAACGCAGGCCGTGCAGGGTCTCTGGCACGCTATGATGCTGATCTATTTGTTCTGGCATGACTAACAGCTCCGCTGCTTTACGCAGGTTCCAGTAAGAGTTTCACCGTCCTGATAGTGTCATAACTCGCGCTGGTGATTTATAGTGAAGCGGATTTTTGTCTCTACAGCTATGGCATTTTGGCATGCTATGCTGACGGGACGCTAAAAGATGATGAAGGACGGCGGCGAATTCTAGCATGGACGCCGTGGTTTGCCCGACACGAGGAAAACAATGCGCGCTTATCAATTGAGTGCTCTCGCGCTGGTCGCTGCCGTGCTGGTAGGTTGCGGCGGAAATACCAAGCCAGTGGCTGATCTTCCGGAACAGCAGCTCTACCAACAAGCCCAGCAATCCCTGGACAATGGCCGCTATTCAGCAGCAGTGACCCAGCTCGAAACGCTCGATAGCCGTTACCCGTTCAGCAAGAATGCCGAGAACGTGCAGCTTGATCTGATCTACGGCTACTATCAGGTGAACAACTGGGAATCGACCATTGCATCGGCCGGTCGCTTTATTCGCCTGCATCCTGATAACGCGCAAATCGACTACGCCTACTACCTGCGCGGTCTGGCCAACTGGCAAGCGGGCCGCTTCGGTTTGGAAGGTCTTGATCTGGTCAGCATCTCCACGCGCGACCTGGGGGCGACCAACGCCTCCTACAAGGATTTCAACGAGCTGATTACGCGCTTCCCGCAGAGCCGCTACGCGCCTGATGCACGTCAGCGCATTATCTATCTGCGTAATCTGACCGCACAGCGCGAAATTGAAGTCGCTGACTTCTATCTGCGCAAGCGTGATTATGTGGCAGCCATCGAACGCGGTCGCTGGATTATCTCGCACTATCCGCAAACGCCCGCCAACTACGATGCCCTTGCCAGCATGGTGGAAGGCTACATGGGGCTTAACATGGATGAGCGCGCGCGTGAAACGCTCGCCGTGCTGATTCACAACAAGCCCGACTACAAACAGCTCAATGGCAACACTTTCCAGACACGTCACCTGGGCAGAACGCTCTCCCTCGACGGTTAGAAGTTTTTTGGGAAGAGAAAAGGCGCGAAGCATGAGTTTCGCGCCTTTTTCGTTGTTCTGCCAAGCGATCACCGTTTGATAAACGCGCACTTCCACCCGCCGTTGGCGTGCTGCGCAAACTCGCTATACACTGGCTGCATATTTCGCCAGCCACGGCCCGCCTGCGCCTCATTCGGGAGCTTCTACCTTGCTACAACTGCTCACTGTCGCACTGCTCGGCTACATTGCGTTCAGATTTTTCACCAGCCTGAAAAAAGCATCATTAACGCGCAAGCACCAGGAAGCACCAACGCATCGCGAAGTTCCCAGCATCAATACCGTGCGCTGCGCACAGTGCGGTGTACATATTGCAGCAACCGATGCCGTGTATAAGGAAGGGGCATCTTCCCCCGCCTATTGCTGCAAGGAACATGCGCATCAGGGCTGACGGAATACTCCCTGCTCACCTGCCAGCCCTCTTCTGCGGCTAACGTTTACTCGCTTGCAGCTCGCCTTTTCCATCAAGCGCGTTGGGCCGCCTCTCTTTTTGCCCCACAGTCTCTCTCTCTAAATCTCTAGCACTTCCTCAAACCGCTAAACTTGCGCGAATACGCGACCGATAGGCTAGTTTCCTGCTGTTTTTCAAGAGGAAACGCGAATGTCTTCTCATGCCCAAAGCGGATTCTCACTGGTGTCAGTCATGGCGACCATGGTGATGGTCTCAATCGTACTCGGTTACTCGCTGAATAGCGGTCAGCGCTGGTTAACGGAGCGACGCGCATATACGGATCGGCAGCGCTTCGCTGCACTGGTGGAACAGGCCCGCCTCGTCAGTATGATCACCGCCACCCCACAGCGCCTATGCGCAAGAGGAGAAGCCGCACAGCACTGCGGGCAGCAATGGCTAGCGGGAGCAATGCTCGATACCCCCAGCGACAGCACGCTTTCCGCCAGCTACTTTCAACCATCACCAGGCGTGTTACTGAACGGTCCCGCGACAGAGCTGATCTTTCGCCCGGACAGCGCCGCCAATATGTTGAATGCCACCTTCGATTTTTCGACCCGCTACGGAAGCCACTACCGTCTGGTGCTCAATCGTGCAGGCCGTCCGCGTGAGGAAGAGCACCTTGAGAGTGCTACTCCCAGCGCCAGTACTCAGGCACCATAGCCATGGTGGTACTGCCCTTGGATACACGCCAGCCGCCTCTGATGATCTTCTCGCCATGCTGCTTGTCATGGCAGTACCAGGCCGCCACTTCCAGCGCCTGACAGTCGCGTGAAGGCAGCCATGGGCATACGTGTGCCGGCTCCCGATTGCCTACCGCAATACATATTTCACTAGTGCCGAGCGAAGTGGCGGGAATGCCACGCTCAAGTGCTCGCCAAACCTCCTCGACTCTCTGCGTCAGTACAATCCCACTCTCCAGTGCCGAAAATTCTCGGTTCACGTTCACTATTTCACGCTGCAAACGCGCCCCCGCTCCTTCCAGCAATACCGATAACAGCATAATCAACAATAGCGCTAACGGCAGTGCCATGCCGCGCTCATTGGCGTTCATCGGCGGAATCCTTCGGCGTGGCGTGCGCTAGCTGCTGCCACTGTTGCTGCGCCTTCCAGCGCTCCAAAGGATTGCGTAGTGCCACACTCAACTGACGCTGCGCCATGGTACGTTGGTCTCTACATTCACCGCCTGTCGCGGAAATGCGACACTGCAACGCTACCACCGCGTGCCACTGCTGAACGGCAGCAGCAGGCTGCCATCGCCCTACCCTTCCTTGCTCGTTGATTTCGGCATAGCGACACCTCAACTCACAGATGCCTCGCACCAGCTCTTCTGCACTCCTCCTTCCCGCAATGCGCTGGAAAAGCCCACGCGGCGAGCCGGAGAGATAAAGCCCCGTGGCGTAATAACGCCAGCCTTGCCGTGATCCTGTCACATCAATAAACGGCAGATCGGTGCCGGTCAGCTCATGACTAGCCCGCGCATAGCGCACAATCAGCCCATCACTGCCACGACCTGATCCTGCGAGCGCATCATCCCGTGAAGTGACACAAGGCTGGCGCTGGCACCGTATTTCGCCACGCGCAGCGCTAAGCGCAGGTGGCATGGCGTGAATATCCCCTCCTGATGGCAGCCCCCAGAACCCCGCACGCTTGACCTCCTGTTCGATAATCAGACTCGCCAGACGCGCCCGCTCGTAAGCCTGCTGACGCGTTCCCAAGTGAAGAAGCTGACCTTGAAGCTGTGCGTGCATACTCAACATGGCGGCAACCAGCAGCGCAGTCACCAGCATGACAACCAGCATCTCGCTCAGCACCACGCCACTCTCGTCAGGCGCGCTACTCATGATGCCCTCGCACCCTAATCACTTCTGACGCTGCCGCCTTCTTCTCACCGGCACAGCGATGTCCCTGCTGCGACCAGTCAAGCCATAGCTGCATATCGCGCCCAACGCTTCGAGCGCAGAGGCTAACGAGTGCACTATTACTGGAGACATGCTCTTCTCTGCCAGTGATGCCCAGCGCGTGTTCTACCGCCAGATCCGCCAAGGATCGCGCTGCCAGGCTGCGCTGTTGCAACAGTTCCGCGCGCCCATCAAGCAGTGCCATCCCATTGGCTACCGCCGCAATCCCCACGGCAGCAACAATCATGGCCGCCATTAGCTCAATCAGCGCGAATCCTGATTCACTCCCCGCCATGCCCTGCCTCCGCTCCGTCTCTAACGGAAGCAGATCGGCGGCGACGGCCATAAATTAAGCGTGGATGTAAAACGCCATGGCTCTTTATTCACGCTCTACTTCCAACTGATGGCAGGAAGGGCTTTCGCAAGGGCAGGCTTCTTCAAGAAGGAACGAAAAAAGCCCCTGTCGAATCAACGACAAGGGCTTGAATATTCACCAAGTGAGCGGCTTGGTGACTTAGTGCGTTGTGGTCGGCGTCACGGCGATAATTTCCGCATCAAAGACCAGAGGCTTACCCGCCAGCGGGTGATTGAAATCTACTTCCACCTGCTCGCCTTCAATGGTTTTGATCACGCCGGGCAGTTCGCCGCCAGCAGGATCGGTAAAAGCCACCACCGTGCCCACTTCCAGCTCGATATCGTCACTGAACGCATCGCGCGTCAGCAGCTGCACGTTCTGCTCGTTGTACTGACCAAAAGCATGCTCGGGCGAAATGGTGAAGGCGTTTCGCTCACCGGCCTGCATTCCCTTCAGGGGCTGTTCGAAGCCCGGTGGCAAATTGCCATCACCAAAGTCAAAGGTGGCCGGCTTTTTATCGCGGGTGGTGTCCACCTGCGTGCCATTTTCAAGGGTGAGCGTGAAATGCAGCGTGACGGTGGTGCCTTCCCCCACCGTCGCACTGCCTGGCGTTACGGCGCTCATGAGCGCTCCTTGTTGATTGCCTTACGTGGCGATCTGAACGCATCCAGAATCAGCATGATCGCACCGACAGTAATCGCGCTATCGGCAATATTGAACGCTGGATAGTAGTACAGGTTCTGCCAGTGAAACGACAGAAAGTCGATCACGTAGCCATGTACCATGCGGTCAAACAGATTACCCAGAGCGCCGCCGATAATCAGCGCCAGTGCGATGGCCATGCCACGCTGCCCCTGCTTGAGCCGCGTCATCCAGAACGACAGGCCAATGGCAGCCACTACCGCAATCAGCGCAAACAACCAGCGCTGCCAGCCAGCGTGGTCAGCCAGAAAGCTGAACGCAGCGCCATGGTTGAAGAGCAGCGTCAGATCGAAGAAGCCGTTGATGACCGGATGCGGTTGACGGTATTCAAGACCGCTGACCGCCAGCCACTTGGCCCCCAGATCAATGGCGATCACCAATACCGACAGCCACAGCCAGCGTAGTGGTGAGCGCATGGGCGCCGCTGCTTGCGCAGACGAATCAGGCATACAAGCGTACCTCACCCTCATGTCCCGGCAGGTTCAGGATACTGCGCTCGCACAGCGTCGGGTACTCTGCATGGGTGCCCACATCGGGGCGACGCTCCCAGCTACGTTCACACTTGGGCCAGGCACTTGCTTCGACCTTGACCTTCAAGCCTTCAAGCTCGGTTGCAGCTGCATCCGCTGCTTCATCAAGCGGTGCCAGACGCGCTTCAGAGGTGATCAGCACAAAGCGCAATTCATGACCGAGGCTACCAAGCAGGGTGTGAAGTTCGTCATCGACGTAAAGTGTGACTTCGGTATCCAGCGAGCCTTTGACCAGTCCTTCACCGCGCGCGGTTTCCAGACACTTGTTCACCGCCTGCTTCACATCCATCACACGCGCCCAGAACTCGCGTCCGCAGGCGAAATCATCAGGCAGCGTCGCCAGATCGGTGTAGTACTCCTCCAGCAGCACGCTATCAAGCTTGCTGCCGGGGATGTTTTCATACACTTCATCGGCGGTGAACGAGAGAATCGGTGCCATCCAGCGGCTCAGCGCCTGCACGATGTGATACAGCGCTGTCTGGCAACTGCGGCGCGGCAGTGAATCGGCCTGGGTGGTGTACTGGCGATCCTTGATGATATCCAGATAGAAGCTGCCCATATCACGCGAACAGAATGTCAGCACTTGCTGATAAACGTCGAGGAAGCGGTACTCGCTATAGGCTTTCTCCACACGCTGCTGAAGCTGTGCAGCGCGATCCACGGCCCAGCGATCCAGCGCGATCATCTGCTCCGGTGCAACAATATCGCGAGCGGGGTCGAAGCCGGTCAGGTTGCCCAGCATAAAGCGTGCCGTGTTGCGAATACGGCGGTAGGCGTCAGCGATACGCTTGAGGATCTCGTCGGAGACCGGAATCTCTGCCGAGTAATCGCTCGACGAGACCCACAGCCTAAGAATATCTGCGCCCAGCTTATCCATGATCTGCTGGGGTGCGACGACGTTACCCACCGATTTCGACATCTTGCGCCCCTGCTGATCGACGGTGAAGCCGTGCGTCAGCAGCGCTTTATAGGGGGGGCGCTCATCAATGGCCGAACCTGTCAGCAGCGACGACTGGAACCAGCCGCGATGCTGATCGGAGCCTTCCAGGTAGAGATCGGCAACATTGCCTTCCGCATGTGCCAGCTCGGAGTGCGAGCCGCGCAGCACATGGAAGTGAGTGGTGCCTGAATCGAACCATACGTCGAGCGTATCGGTAACCTTCTCGTACTGGCTCGCTTCATCCCCCAACAGCTCTGCCGCATCGAGCTTGAACCACGCCTCAATGCCTTCTTTTTCGACGCGCAGGGCGACTTCCGCGATCAACTGCTGAGTGCGTGGATGCAGCTCACCGCTTTCACGGTGCAGGAAGAACGGAATCGGCACTCCCCAGTTGCGCTGGCGGGAGATACACCAGTCGGGGCGACCTTCGATCATGCTGTGCAGCCGGTTCTTGCCCCAGGCAGGATAGAAGCGTGTATCGTCAACGCCTTGGAGGGCATACTCGCGCAGGGTGTGACCATCCTGTCCGGCTTTATCCATCGCGATAAACCACTGTGCAGTAGCGCGATAGATCAGCGGCGTTTTATGACGCCAGCAGTGCATGTAGCTGTGGCTGATGCGCTTGTGTGCCAGCAGATTGCCGGAATCACTCAGCACCGCCACGATATTAGGATTCGCTTTCCAGATAAACTGACCGCCGAAGAGCGGTAGCGATTGAGCATATACGCCGTTGGATTGCACCGGATTCAGGATGTCGTCATAGCTGAAACCGTTGCGCTGGCAGGAGTAGAAGTCATCCTCGCCATAGGCTGGCGCAGAATGCACCACGCCAGTACCGGCACCCAGCTCTACATAATCGGCCAGCAGCACCGGAGCAACGCGATCATAACCGCTATCGGTGTTGGCGAGCGGATGGCGGAATTCGAGATGATCGAGCTTGTTGCCCTGAGTACGGGCGATCACTTCACCTTCAAGACCAAAGCGCTCAAGACTGCTTTCGACCAGCTCTTCCGCGAGCAGCAGCAGGCGCTCACCGCTATCGACCAGCACGTAGTCGAAGTCGGGGTGAACGTTCAACGCCTGGTTAGCCGGAATGGTCCAGGGGGTTGTTGTCCAGATCACGACGGCAGCAGGCTTCGGCAGTGCATCCAGACCAAAGGCTGCCGCTAATGCTGCACTGTCGGCGGCGGGGAACGCCACATCAATCGCATCGGACTCCTTGTCCTGATATTCCACTTCGGCTTCCGCCAGCGCTGACTGACAATCAAAGCACCAGTTAACTGGCTTAAGCCCTTTGTAGACAAAGCCACGCTCGGCAATTTTGCCCAGCGCACGAATCTCGTTGGCTTCGTTGGCAAAGTTCATGGTCAGGTAGGGGTTAGCCCACTCTCCCAGCACGCCTAAACGAATGAAGTCAGCCTTCTGTCCGGCTATCTGCTCACCGGCATATTCACGGCATAGCTCACGCGCTTTATCCGCCTGCAAATGCTTGCCATGAACAGTTTCAACCTTATGTTCGATAGGCAGGCCGTGGCAGTCCCAGCCGGGCACGTAAGGCGCATCGAAGCCCGCCAGGTTCTTGGACTTGACCACCATATCCTTGAGGATCTTGTTGACCGCATGTCCGATATGAATACTGCCATTCGCGTAGGGAGGGCCGTCATGCAGAATGAAACGCTGCCGACCGTGGCGCGCTTCACGCAGTTTTTCGTAAAGGTGCATGTCGGTCCAGCGGGCCAGACGGGCTGGCTCCTTACTGGGCAGATTGCCACGCATCGGGAAATCCGTATGCGGCAAGTTCAGCGTATGCTTGTAGTCGTGTGTTTGATCGCTCATGGCCTGCTCATGGAAGTCGTTGCAAATAGGGAGTGGGCACCCATCGGCCCATTACAGAGAAAGAACTGCCGAAGCGCACGCAAGGCCGCAGAATGGCGACCGAGCGAGCGTTGAAAATTGCACGCGAAATAAAGAGAACGCTGCTTCACACTAGTTCTCCAACGGGCCGCGTGTGATCCGTTGAAGGCGATAGCGGTACGCTTGCCAGCGGCAGTTGTGCGATGTCAGTCACTGCCGCCTGCTGCTGACGCAAGTCAGGTAACAGCGGCGACAGGTAATCGCGGCTGACCGCGACATCATGATGGAGCTGCTGCTTCAGCACCTCAATACCGGGGAAGGTGACTTCGCCACGCAACCGCATGCACGGAATCACCACTAGCCGCTCACCGTATAGATCACCGTTAAAATCTATCAGATGCACCTCTAGCACGGGGCGCTCGCTGCCTACCGTGGGACGCCAGCCAAAGTTGGCCGCTCCCGCGTAAAGTTCGCCATTTTCCCGCTCCACGAGAACGGCATAAACGCCGCGCAATACCAGCGGCGTATTAGGCAGCGGAATATTGGCCGTCGGCACGCCGATGGTTCTGCCCAACTGACGATCCTCGACCACTCGTCCGGCAAAACGATAGGGGCGCCCCAGCAGCTCCGCCGCCTGACGGAAATTGCCGGAAGCCAGCAGCGTGCGCACGCGACTGGAAGAGACGCGCTCACCATCAAGCTGAAAGGAGCGAGTGTTCACCACGCTGAAGTTATGTTCGCGCCCAATCTCTTCAAGCAGCGCGAAGTCACCAGCGCGGTCACAGCCAAAGCGGAAATCGTCCCCCACCACCAGATAGCTGATATTCAGGCCATCAATCAAGACCCGATCCACAAACTCACGCGCGGACAGCTCTCGAAGGCGCTGATTAAAGGGAAGGCATAGCACCCGGTCGATACCGGCCTGCTCCATCAGGCGCAGCTTGTCGCGCAGGGAAGTCAGCCGCGGCGGCGCCTGGTTGCTGGAGAAGTATTCACGCGGCTGCGGCTCGAACAGCACCACGGCGGTAGGCAGCTTTAACGCTTCGGCACGGCGGTGGAGCTGGTTCAGAATTTCGATATGGCCTCGATGCACCCCATCAAAGTTGCCGATGGTCGCTACGCAGCCGCGATGAGACGGGCGCAGATTGTGCAGTCCTCTGATCAACTCCATGCCTTTCAGCCTCGCATTCTGAACTGGGATAGACGCATGCCGGTCACCGCCAACCACCCAAAGTAGATAGCCATCGCGCCTACCACTGTAAGCGCCATGCCCTCTGCACGCTGCGCTGCGCCCCATGCCACCCACTGCTGCCAGGGCGGCACCCACCATAACAGTGCAGCGGCCATCAGCAGGCAGGCAGAACCTACCTGCATCCCGTAACGCCACCACCCCTTATGGAACTTCAGCACACCGGCACGCCACAACCCTCGGCCCAGCAACCCTGCGTTAACAAACGACGCCAGCGCAGTTGCCAATGCCAACCCGACGTGCGCCAGCGGCCCGACCAGGATGAGGTTAAACACTATATTGGCGATCACCGCGACAATACCAATGCGCACCGGTGTTTTGGTGTCCTGGCGTGCATAGAAGCCGGGAGCCAGCACCTTGATCAGCATATAGCCAATCATGCCAAAGCACAGACCCCGCAAGCTCTGCGCAGTCATGACAATATCGTGATCCGTCATCTTGCCATAATGAAACAGCGTCACCAGCATCGGTTCGGCAAGAATGAAGATCGCAATGGCAGCGGGAAGGCTGAGAAGCAGTATGGTGCGCAGCCCCCAGTCGATCATACGCGAAAAGTGCAGCGGATCATTGGCCGCCTTCTCGCGCGACAGCGCGGGTAGAATCACCGTGCCGATCGCCACGCCCACGATACCGGTCGGCAAATCGACCAGCCGATCCGAGTAGAAAAGCCAGGTTGCACTTCCCGTTGTCAGGAAGGAGGCCAGAATCGAGTTGAGCGTCAGGTTGATTTGCGACACTGACACGCCAAAGATGGCCGGCCCCATCAGCTTGAGAATACGTTTAACGCCAGGGTGCCTGAAGTCGGGCCAAGGCTTGGGCAGCAGTTTTAAACGCCACAGAAACGGCATTTGAAAGCCTAGCTGAATAACACCGGCGGCCAACACCCCCCACGCCAGCGCCATTGCGGGTATCGACAAATGCGGTGCCAGCCACAGCATCGAAGCGATCATGGTGAGATTGAGAAAGACCGGCGTCAGTGCCGGCACCGCGAAGCGATCCCAGGTATTGAGCACGGCTCCGCAAAAGGCCGTCAGCGATATCAGCAGCAGATAGGGGAACATGATGCGCAACATCTGCGCCGTCAGTTCCATTTTGCCCGGCACTTCCGCGAACCCTGGAGCGAACACCCATACCAGTAATGGCGAAGCCAGCACTGCAACCACTGTAATGGCGGCAAGAATCAGCGCCAGTGCGCCCGCCGCCGAATTGAGCAGCCGTTTTACCTCGTCATGATCCCTGGTGGTGGCGTATTCAGACAGCACCGGAACAAAAGCCTGGCTAAAGGCCCCTTCCGCAAACAACCTGCGCAACAGATTGGGAATTCTGAAGGCAATGACATAAGCATCGGCGCTGCCAGTTGCCCCTAGCAGGGCACTGGTCATCATATCGCGCACCAGCCCCAGTACGCGCGAGACCATTGTCATGGCACCGACCACTGCGCCGGATTTAAGCAACCCTGCCACCCGCGGCTCCTTTATTGGCTATTCATCAAGACAGAACGTTACGCTTATGTCACTACATCCAGGCGCTAACAGCGTTTGGAACACACCATGAATGGCGATAAGCAGCGTGCAGACTGCCTTCACGCGGCAAGCGGGTACAGACTTTTTACGTGACATCAATTAATTGCATGAAATATGCACGATGTACTGCCTTGCCTTGCGTTCCTTACAGCCATAAAAAAACCGGCCGAAGCCGGTTTTTAGTACAGCACCTGACCGGCTTAGGCAGCCAGGCTTTTAATTCGCGCGTTAAGACGGCTCTTGATACGAGCAGCCTTTTTCTTGGCGATAACGTCCTTGTCAGCGATGCGGTCGATAACCGGCTGAGCCTGTTTGAACTCGGCGGTCGCTGCTGCGTGATCACCGCTTTTGATTGCTTTAAGAACGCGTTTTACGTAGGTACGTACCATGGAGCGCTGACTGGATTTCAGTACACGACGTTTTTCGTTCTGACGTGCGCGCTTGCGGGCTTGCTTGGAATTCGCCACCGTCTACTCCCTCGGAATATCGACAGTAAAAAGATAAATGTATGTTCAATGCCACCCGACGCTGACCGCTCTCGCCATAAGAGGGGGTGCGCCCGGGATGAGCAGCGACTTCAGGCGGTCGGGTTAACAGTCGCGCCGCGGTAAAAACCACCGCAAGCACCTGAAACACGCGACAACGCACCTGCAATCGCACGGGCCATGTCTGAGAGGATGCAGCATTCTATCAGCGATGACCAACAATGCCAACACAAGGAGTAATAGTTGGCAGCAGCATACGCTAAAAGAGAGGTTGCTGAGTCGTCATACCATGACCAGATTGTCGCGATGGATCAGATCGGGAGAGTGACAGAAGCCCAGAATAGGTTCGATAGCGCGGCTAGGCATGCCAAGAATACGCTTGGTGTCCTGCGACCCATAGTTGGTGATTCCTTTCGCTACCGCGTCACCCTGCCCGTTCACACATAGCACGATATCGCCACGATTGAAGTCGCCGGCCACCTGCTTGACGCCTACCGGCAGCAGACTCGACCCTTCATCACGCAGACGCGCCACGGCACCATCGTCCAGCACCAGCGTGCCACGCACCTTGACCTGCCCCAGCAGCCAGCGCTTGCGTGCGGTCACGCCGCCACCTTCCGGCTTCAGCAAGGTGCCCAGCATTTCGCCATCAATAACGCGCAGCACTACGTTGGGCTGGCGGCCACTGGCGATCACTGTGACAGCCCCTGAGCGCGCGGCTACGCGAGAAGCCTTGACCTTGGTGGCCATGCCACCACGCCCCAGCGCACCACCATCTCCGGCCATCGCATCCAGTGTTCTATCACCGGCGTCAGCTTCAGGAATCAGCTTCGCATCAGGATTTTCCCGAGGATTATCGTCAAAAAGCCCTTCCTGGTCAGTCAGCAGCACCAGCACTTCGGCTTCGACCAGATTGGTGACCAGCGCGCCCAAGGTGTCGTTATCCCCAAAGTTGATCTCATCATTGGCAACGGTGTCGTTCTCATTGATAACGGGCACCACACCCAGCCCAATCAGGGTTTTTAATCTCGCCTGGGCATTCAGATAGCGCCGACGGTCCGCCAAATCATCATGGGTCAGAAGAATCTGGGCGCTTAGCACGCCGTGGCTGGCGAAATGATCTTCCCAGCACTGCACCAGCCCTGACTGCCCTACCGCTGCTGCCGCCTGCAAGTGATCGAGTTCCGTGGGACGTTCCCGCCATCCCAACCGTGTCATGCCTTCCGCAACAGCGCCCGACGAAACGACCACGGGGAGAATGCCACGACGCCGCAGCTCCACTAACTGCTCTACCCACTGCGCAATCCCCTCGCGATTCAGACCGCGACCATCGTTGGTGAGTAACGCACTCCCAATCTTGACGACAACGCACTTCACATTCGCAAGATCGGCGCGCTCAAGTACCTGACGAGCCATCCGTTATTTACCTCTTATGACGTGACACATCCCGTGACCAATACCAGCCTGCAACACTCGACAAACGCCCCGCCGAGCGGATCGGTATCACCCACAGCCGACTATTCGACAAAACATTACAATGACACCAACCCTGATTTTCGGCAACGGTCACTGCGTCAGTCATTCTTCTTCTCTATCGCCAACCGGGTGTGGATAAGAGAACGGGGCAGCGCCCGGCGTCAGCACGCATTGTGCCTCTCACCCAGCGCCACCCCGTTGTGGATAACCTGAAAATCAGACGATCAGGGAGCGTATTCGACGTCTACATCGTAATCATCGTCGTTCCAGTCATCATCATCCTCTTTCTTTTTGCGCCGACGCCCAGCCAGTCGCTCTTCGGTACGTGCCACGGCTTCCTGCTCCAACGCTTCGATACGCTCACGCTCACGTTCGGCGGCTTCTTCGTTTTCAGCAACTTCTTCGCGCTGCTCAACGATCCAGCGATGGGCCGCCTGCACCAGAGCATCGGTACCGTCGCCACTCGCGGCAGAGATGCGATAGACCGGCCCTTCCCAGCCAAGACGCTGCACAATATCGGCAACACGCTCTTCCTGTTCTTCCCTGGGCAGCAGATCGAGCTTGTTAATCACCAGCCAGCGCGGCAGCGACGCCAGCGCAGGGGAGAATCCTGCCAGCTCTTCACTGATGGTCGTCACGGCTGCCACGGGGTCGCTTTCATCAATTGGCGCGACATCGACTACATGAAAGAGCAGACAGGTACGCGACAGATGCTTGAGGAAACGCAGGCCAAGCCCGGCACCTTCCGAAGCACCTTCGATCAAGCCCGGCACATCGGCAATCACAAAATGCTCATGGGAGCCGATTTTGACTACCCCCAGATTGGGCACCAGAGTAGTGAAGGGGTAATCGGCCACCTTGGGACGTGCTGCGGATACCGAACGAATCAGCGTCGATTTGCCGGCATTGGGCATGCCAAGCAGCCCCACATCGGCCATCACCTTCATCTCCAGACGCAGCTCGCGGCGCTCGCCTTCAGTACCAGGCGTGGTACGGCGCGGGGCACGATTGGTGGAGGATTTGAAATGAATATTGCCGAGACCACGATAGCCGCCCTGCGCCACCTTGAGCTGCTGCTCATGTTCGGTAACGTCGCCGATAACCTCCAGCGTTTCAACATCAATCACCGTGGTCCCCACGGGCACCTTGACGTAGAGATCCTCGCCCTTGCGACCGCTCATTTGGCTGCCTTGCCCCGGGCGACCATTTTCCGCCTTGTAGAAACGCTGGAACTTGAAGTCCACCAACGTATTCAGCGCTTCATCCCCTACCAGATAGACGCTGCCACCGTGACCGCCATCGCCGCCATCAGGCCCGCCCTTAGGGATAAACTTTTCACGACGGAAGCTCAAGCAGCCGTTGCCACCCTTGCCTGCTTCGACGGTAATCGCCGCCTCATCGACAAATTGCATGATTTCTCCTGCCCCACCAATAGGGCTAATCCTGTAAACGACGAGACACTTCCCAGCGATTACCGCATGCCTAAAGGCGCTGCGATCCAGATACCGTATCTACTGCCGTTGATAAGCAATATGGCAGCATGTGCTGCCATCAATAAATTCTGGCCTGCTCGACAATGAATGCAAACAGACAAAAAAGCCCCGCAACAAGGGCGGGGCTTTTTAAGGCAAGTCGCATAACACGACTCTTGCTCGCGCACTGTTACTTCACGCGAAGAATGCCTTAGGCAGGAACAACGCTTACGAATTTACGCTGTTTCGGGCCTTTGGTTTCAAATTTCACGTGACCGTCGGTCAGCGCGAAAAGGGTGTAATCCTTGCCAACACCTACGCCAGTACCAGCGTGGAACTTGGTGCCGCGCTGACGAACGATGATGTTACCCGCGATAGCTGCCTGGCCACCGAAGAGTTTGACGCCGAGGCGTTTGGACTGGGAATCGCGACCGTTACGCGAACTACCGGCTGCCTTTTTATGAGCCATTGCTAAATCCTCGTAGCTGGGGAAAACGCGCTTACGCGGTAATTCCGGTAATTTTCACTTCAGTAAACCACTGACGGTGGCCCTGACGCTTCATGTGATGCTTGCGGCGACGGAACTTGATGATGTTCACTTTCTTGCCGCGGCCATGGGAAACCACCTCAGCAGTTACCTTGGCACCTTCTACCAGCGGCGCGCCGATTTTGACTTCATCGCCGCCAACTAGCAGCACCTGATCGAAATCAATGCTGTCACCAGTCGCAACTTCAAGCTTCTCAAGCTTGATGCTCTGGCCTTCTTCTACGCGGTACTGCTTGCCACCGCTTTTGATTACTGCATATGTCATGGGATTCTCCAGAGGACTCATCTTGATTCGCTGCTTGGGTAACCTGCGTCGAGTGGCACCCCTCTTGGCACCATCTAACAGGGAGCACGACGAGTTTTAGGGCGCACTATTTTAACGACACTGCCGAAGAAACACAATCCTGCAAACGGCTTTGTCTGCGCTCTCTAACCAAGTGGTTGATTTCACTGCATTACGTCTCTCTTCCAGGGGCAAGAAAGCCACATAGACAAGGCTTGCAGAAGACGCACTACTTTAGGGAAGGAGATGACGCAGCGCTATATTCCCCATTCTCTACCACCGATAAATCGCGCCATTAGCGCCGTCAGCTTTAAGTTCCTGCGCACCAGTGGCATTATCAGCATGGCTGCCCCACACGCTGGGGTGGCATGTCGGCCCGGCCCGGCGCTTTCACTTTACCCATACGCTCGCCATCGCTGACTGCGCGCTTGGCGCAACGACTGCCTGTATTCAACAAAGACTCGCCTAACATGTCACTCAGCGCCTCCAAGACCCATGCTCCTGTAGCGGAAGACTTTGCTGCGGTAAACCGCACCATCACTGAACGCCTCGCCTCTGATGTTCCGCTGGTCGAAACCATCGGCCACTACATTGTTGAAAGCGGCGGCAAGCGCGTGCGTCCGTTACTGGTGCTTCTGGCCGCGCGAGCGCTGGATTACCAGGGCGACAAGCACCAGCTATTGGCGGCTCTGATTGAATTCATGCACACCTCCACGCTATTGCACGATGACGTGGTGGATGAATCCCATATGCGACGTGGCATGGCAACCGCCAACGATGAATGGGGCAATGCGCCGTCGGTACTGGTAGGTGACTTTCTCTACTCGCGTTCGTTCCAGATGATGGTCGATGTAGGCTCGATGGAGATCATGCGAGTGCTGTCGGCGGCCACCGCCACGATTGCCGAGGGTGAAGTACTTCAGTTGACCAATATTGGCAATGCCGACATCAATGAAGACGACTACTTCCGCACCATTCAGGGCAAGACAGCAATGCTGTTCGAGGCCGCTTCGCATACTGGTGCCCTGCTCGCGGGCGGCAGCGCTGAGCAGATCGAAGCGCTTCAGCTCTATGGTCGCTATCTGGGCCTCGCCTTCCAGCTTGTCGATGACTTGCTCGACTATCAGGGCGATGCCTCGACCATGGGCAAAAATGTGGGCGACGACCTCGCCGAAGGCAAACCTACCCTGCCTCTGATTCAGGCAATGAAAGTGGGTAATCAGGAAGATGCCACGTTGATTCGCCAGGTGATTGAACAGGAAGGTGGGCTGGAACATTTGGAGCGGGTACAGGAGATCATCAACCGCACCGGTGCGCTGGAATACACCCGCGACAAGGCCCTGGAGATGCGCGACCGTGCTCATTCCTGCCTTGAACTGCTGCCGCCAAGCGAATTTCGCGACGCATTAACGCTACTGGCAGACCAGGCCGTCGAACGTACCGCCTAAGGCCACAGCAACAGCAGGGGCTTGCAAAACTACCGTGAAGACTTATAATGCGCCCCACTTCCGCAGCACCTTGTGTGCCAACGCGGAGATCGGAGTGTAGCTCAGCTTGGTAGAGCGCTGCCTTCGGGAGGCAGAGGTCGTAGGTTCGAATCCTGTCACTCCGACCAAAAAATTGCTTTAAAAAACCGCCAGTTAGCGACCATCGCTGCTGGCGGTTTTTGTGTGTGTCTCTGCAACGTGACCAAAACGTGCAGGTTAGTGACTTCAACGCTTCACACACTACTTCCGAATATACATAGCGCTGGCTCATTATTGCTGCGCGGCCGCATCCTGCTTGTGCTTTATTCGGTCTCACTCGGCATTATCATCCAGCGCAGGATAGTTATCGCACCGTCAAAACCTGCTAGCCGACAATTCCTTATAGAAATATTAAAAACGTCCTGTTTGGCGGCAAAATACCCAACACACTTCTCGGCAATATTTCTGCTGGTAACCTGCACTCGGAAGCCACACGCGCTAAAGCGCACGACAAATATCAATAACGCGCCGAGGCGTGAGCTTAACCTTCCTGACAAAACTGCGACGCTCCCCTTTCCGGCAGGAACAGCACCTACGAGGAGGAAGGAAATGTTCGCAAAGCACCGTGACAGGCGCTCTTTTTCTCCTGGGGCGGGAGGGCGCAGGCCGCTTCATGAGTACCCCTAATCATCTAATACAAGTTGCCGATAGCACTCCCACACAGCCGGTCAGCAACCCGTTTTTCATCGCTCACCAAAAAGAAAGAAACAATACCTTGTCAAATCTCGAGTAGCCCACTATTCATGCTATCTATAGAGCGGCGTCCACTGGCTATTTATAAACCTAGGGTATAATGGTCGCTTCTCTTAGCATTAATAGTCCTTATGGTGCGGCGTCGTGTGCTCAGACGTACCGTTGCCAAAGAACATTGAACAAAAATTCAACCGAGGATAAATCATGGCAGCAACGACCACAGATACCCCCGGCAGTAAAAAGAAACGCAAGAGACGCGCCCTCACTCTTAGTGACGTAACACTGGTCAAAAAATCAACACTGAAACGCACCGCCCTAGGCACCGCGATGGGTAACGGGATGGAATGGTTCGATATGGGTGTTTACGCCTATCTCGCCTCTATCATCGGTGTTGTGTTCTTCCCAGGCAGCAGCCCCGGCGTCCAGATGATGGCCTCATTCGGTGCCTTTACCGCCGCCTTCCTGGCACGCCCTATTGGTGCTCTGGTACTAGGCCCGCTGGGTGACAAGCTCGGGCGCAAAAATGTACTGACCTTCACCATGATACTGATGTCAGCCAGTTCGTTCTGTATCGGCCTGATACCCAGCTATGACACCATCGGTGTCTGGGCGCCCATACTGCTGCTGTGCCTCCGCCTGCTACAAGGCTTCTCGACTGGCGGTGAATACGGTGGTGCAATGACCTTCCTGTCGGAACACGCGCCTGACCGTATGCGCGGCTTCCTGACCAGTTGGCTTGAGTTCGGTACCTTCGTCGGCTACATCGCTGCGGCACTGATCGCTACGCTGGTACAGCAGTTACTCAGCGAAGCTGATCTGTATAGCTGGGGCTGGCGTATTCCCTTCTTCATGGCGGGGCCGCTCGGCCTGATCGGTCTCTATGTGCGTATGCGTCTGGATGAAACTCCCGCATTCGAGCAGCTTGAGAACGATAAAGAAGAAGAGCAGGAATCCTCCA
The DNA here is from genome assembly GCF_000526695.1 of Carnimonas nigrificans ATCC BAA-78. Lineage (GTDB taxonomy): Bacteria > Pseudomonadota > Gammaproteobacteria > Pseudomonadales > Halomonadaceae > Carnimonas > Carnimonas nigrificans. Next base: position 71,727 of record NZ_JAGO01000014.1, on the reverse strand, counting down.
ATCAGGGGCTGACCACCATGGTATCCGGCCACTGGCGTCCTCTGCTGCTCAGCACAGGGCTGGGGTTGGTATACATGGCAACCAACTACATGGTGCTGGCCTATATGCCTACCTACCTCTCTTCAGTAGTCGGCCACTCTGCAAGCCACGGCTTGTGGCTGCTGATTGCGGTCATGGCAATCATGCTGGTCATCCAGCCGTTCATGGGCATGGCAACCGACCGTTTTGGCCGCCGTCCGGTTATTTTTACCGGCTGCCTGGGCTTCTTTATCTTTGCCATCCCTGCCTTCACGATGATGCACTCCGATAGCCTGCTCATCATCTTCGCTGGCCTGATGATTATGGGGGCTTTCCAGACCTGCTTCACCTCCTCCATGGCAGCCACCATGCCAGCGCTGTTCCCGGCCGCTATCCGCTATGGTGCCATCGCCGTTACGCTGAGTGTCTCCGGATCGCTGTTCGGCGGAACGACACCATTGCTCTCTACCTGGCTGGTCGAGACCTTCGGCAATGACATGCTGCCCGCCTACTACACGATGCTCACGGCGATTATCGGTATGGTGGTGATTCTGATCACGGCTGAAAGCGCACGTAAGCCGCTGATGGGATCTGCGCCAGCAGCGCTGAATAAAGAAGAAGCGAGAGAAGTGCTCGCTGAACATCACGACGATATCGAAAGCCAGATCGACGATATCGAAAGCCAGATCGACGATATCGACGAGCAGATGGACGCTCTGGCCTCCCAGCGCCAGGAGCTTGTCGAGCAGCATCCACGCATCGACTGATCCACTCCTCTGCTACTCTGAGCCGGCATTTCGATGCCGGCTTTTTCATGTCTGCCGTTCGACACTCCGTCAGAATTTTGGTTAAACGCTGTCGAAGCAAGCCTCTTTCTTCCCCTTCTGGCCCCGACAAGCAGCCATAAAATGCCTCGTTGTGCGCCTGCATCGCGGAATATCGCGAGATGCTTTAGAGTAGAAAACACTCGGAGGGCAGCAGGTTGCCCATCATTGCTATTTTATTCGGCAGATACTCACGCTTCCCCATCATCACTGCGCACAGGGCATCGTTCTTTTCTTGCTCACAAAACGCAGCGGCATCGCTGTGTAGCGCACCATCGTGATGTGATGGAGATCGGCAAGGAGACCCAGCATGGCGCAGAAACCCAGCTACAAGCCTTATAAGCACGCCGCCGGCGGATGGGGAGCCGCCGCCGCTACCGCCAAGGTACTGATGCAGGAAAGCGTGATTACCAAAGGGTCGAAGGCGCTGCTGTCGATGAACAAGCCGGGCGGATTCAAGTGCCCGAGCTGCGCCTTTCCCGACCCAGACTGCACGAAAACGCTGGAATTCTGTGAAAACGGCGCCAAGGCACTCGCTCATGAGGCCACTCAATTTCGCATTACGCGTGAGTTTTTCGAACAGCACAGCGTCACCGAACTGATGAAGCAGTCAGACTTCTGGCTCGAAAAGCAGGGCCGCCTGACTGAACCAATGCGCTACGATGCAGCGACCGATCACTATGTGCCCATCAGTTGGGACGACGCATTCGAATTGATTGGCAAGCATCTGCGCGAGCTGGATTCGCCCCATCAGGCGGAGTTCTACACCTCGGGCCGCACCCCCAACGAAGCCGCCTTCCTCTATGCGGTCATGATTCGGCAGTTTGGCACCAACAATTTTCCCGACTGCTCCAACATGTGCCATGAACCGACCAGCCGCGGGCTTCCCGCCTCGATTGGCATAGGTAAGGGCACTGTCGTGCTTGAGGATTTCGAGCATGCCGAAGCGCTGTTTGTAATCGGCCAGAATACCGGCACCAACTCGCCGCGCATGATGACCAATCTGGTAGAAGCCAGTAAACGCGGCGTACCGATTATTACCATCAATCCGATGCCTGAACGTGCGCTGATGAAGTTCGCCGAGCCGCAGGACATCATTCAGATGGCGACCTTCGGCTCCACGAAAATTTCCAGCGAATTCGTACACGTCAGGATTGGCGGTGATCTCGCCATTCTGAAAGGCATGATGAAGATCATATTCGAGCGCGATGCCAAGGAAGGCGGCATTATCGACTGGGATTTTGTTAATACCCACACCGACGGCATCGACGCGCTGCGCGCCGACATTGAGCCGCTGGAATGGGAGGATATCGAGCAGCACTCTGGCATCAGCCGCGAGCAGATCGAACGCATTGCCAATGTCTACATTCGCTCCAATGCCACCATGATCTGCTACGGCATGGGGCTTACGCAGCACCAGAGAGGCTCGAAGCTGCTGCAACAGGTCAGCAACCTGCTGCTGCTCAAGGGCAACTATGGAAAGCCGGGGGCTGGCATCGCTCCGATTCGCGGCCACTCCAACGTGCAGGGAGACCGTACGGTCGGTATCGACGAGAAGCCCACCAAGGAATACCTCGACAATCTTGCCAAGGCGTTCGATTTCGAACCACCGCGCGAGCACGGCCATCATACCGTTGAGTCAGTGGCCGCGATGATGAAGGGCGAGGCGCGTGTTTTCATTGGCATGGGCGGCAACTTTGTCCGCGCAATTCCTGACACCGCGGCTTCTTACAAGGCGATGGCGTCGCTGGATCTCACCGTGAATATCTCCACCAAGCTCAATCGCGGCCATTTGATACACGGCAAGGATGCGCTGATTCTTCCGGTGGTATCACGTTCCGAGCAGATTTTCACCGCGAAGGGCGAACAGTTCGTCACCATTGAAGACGCCATGTCCAATGTCACGTCCTCCAAGGGCGTACTGGCACCTGCCAGTGATTCGCTGAAGCCCGAAACCGAGATCGTCTGCCGTATGGCCATGGCCGCTCTTCCTGACAGCACCATCCCGTGGGCCGATTACATCGACGACTACGATTTGATTCGTGACAAGATCGCCGAGGTATATCCAGCGATTTACAGCGACTTCAACGAGAAGATCAAACACCCGCACGGCTTCCATCTCTATAACGGCCCGCGTGAACGTGTGTGGAAAACGCCCAATGGCAAGGCCAACTTCCTTGTGTTACCGGGGCTTGAGGTGAACGATCCTGTAGATGACGCCGACATGCTGAGGCTCTCGACCATTCGTTCCCACGATCAGTTCAATACCACCATCTACAGCAACAATGATCGCTACCGCGGCGTATATAACGACCGCATGGTGGTTTTCATGAATATTGATGACATCAAGGAGCGCGGCCTGACGCCGGGCGAAAAAATCGGTTTGAAGACGATCAGCCAGGATAACGTGCATCGTGAAATCACTGAACTGACCGTGCTTGAATACGCGATACCGCGCGGTTCGATTGCGGGCTATTACCCCGAGCTGAACCCGCTTCTGCCCCTCGATTATCACGATAGAACCAGCGGCACACCGGCGGCGAAATCTATTCCCGTCAAGGTAGCGCGAAGCGCTTGAACGTGGCATTTATCGGAGCGGGATACGGGAATTTTCCTGCCGGAGCAGTCCCTCTGCCGCTGCTGCGACAGTGAAATTGCGGGCAAAGAGGGTATACTGCGCGCCATTATTAAGTTGGTTAACGGAGAATGGCGCGACATGACCACCCTGATTCTGACGCTTTCCTGCCATGATCGTATCGGCATTGTAGCCGCAGTAGGAAGCGCAATTGCCGCACAGGGCGGCAACATTACCGAAAGCGGGCAATACACCGACAGCGAAAGCGGGCGTTTCTTCATGCGAATCTGCTGCGAAGTGGCAGATGAGGTGGGGTATACACGCTTCCACGAAGGGTTCGCTGCGGTCGCCGACGAGTATGAGATGAAGTGGTCACTTCACGATACCGCCGTCAAACCGCGGGTACTCATCATGGTATCGAAGCAAGGACATTGCCTGAATGACCTGCTCTATCGTCACAGCACTGGACTGCTGCCGATGGAGCTTGCCGCGATTGTCTCGAATCACGAAACCTTCCGGGTGCGCGCCGAGCAGGAAGGCGTTCCCTTTCACTATCTGCCGGTCACGCCCGACACCAAGGAAGAGCAGGAACGCAAGCTGCTGGAGCTGATTGATGAGCAGCAGGTCGATCTTGTGATTCTTGCGCGTTATATGCAGATTTTGTCCGACGACCTTTCTGCAAAACTGTCAGGCAAGGTGATCAATATTCACCACTCATTCTTGCCCAGCTTCAAGGGCGCCCGCCCCTACCATCAGGCTTATCAGCGCGGGGTGAAACTGATCGGTGCCACGGCTCACTATGTGACGGCTGACCTCGATGAAGGCCCGATCATTGAGCAGGATGTACAGCGTGTAGACCATGCCATGACAGCAGACACCATGGCCGCGATTGGTCGCGACACCGAGTGCCGCGTGCTGGCCCGCGCCGTCAGACTACAGCTTGAGCATCGCGTTCTGCTGGACGGCAAACGCACTCTCGTGTTCGAGTAGCGTTGCGATTGGGTTAGGTTGGGCTGCGTTCGTTATTTGGCGAGCGCAGCCTGCCTGCCCCCTTCATCTGCCTGAAAACTCCCCTGCCCCTCAGTCGCCCTCGCCCTACGGCAGCCAGAACATTGCCGCCCCTCTCGCTTTGGCGACCAAAGTGAAGCGGTCTACAGCACTCTCTTTATCAGCGGAATACGCCCAACCAATGCCTGGAAACAGCGCCACAGGTTGCCCCTTTCCCAATAGTAATGGCGAAACTTGCCGGTATGCGAGATAGAACTCCAGCGCAGCTTGCCGTTGACCAGTTTCAAGCGATAGCTGAACTCAGGCAGCATGCTCACTGCATTGATTTCGCGTAATTCCTTATTGAGCACTTCACTGTCGATAACCACACCAAGTTCGCAATTCCACCACACCGAGCGCGGATCAAAATTGAATGAGCCGACCATCAGGCGATCATCATCCAGGGCATAGGTTTTGGCGTGCAAAGCATAAGAGTTGGGACGCGACAGTTTAAGCCGCGTTCGCGAGCGCAGCCGCGCAGCCAAAGGCGAGCGAATACGTGTGCGGTGGCGAATCTCGTAGAGCCTTACCCCCTGGGCCAGCAGCGGAGCACGCCAGGGGCCATAGCCCCCATGCACCAGCGGCACATCGGTGGACTCCAGGGCGTTGGTAATTACGGTAAGCTTCACGCCGCGCGCCAATAACGCCTGAACATCAAGCCGATCAGTATCCTCGGGAATGAAATAGCCTGCCGTCATCACCAGGCTATGTTCGACTGTTTCAAGCTCCCGTGCGAACGGAGTGCTCATGCGCAGCTTTTCAGGCGGTCGCCCCTCTACCGCAGCCGCCTCCGGAGAGTCATAGAGCACTCGCCCCGACGCCCAGGTAAGCCGTTCCAGTAGCTCTTCCCGACTATCGTTGCGCAACTCCTCCACACCTTCATCGAAACGCTGTCCTATGGTGGAGGGCTTCGCACAATGCGCTTCAAGCTCCTGCTGAAGGTGGCGCCAGTCGTGTGGCTCAGCCGTAATAAATGCCTTCAACGGCACCACCAAAGGGTGCTGCCAGTAGGTGTCGAAACTGGTCACCAGAGAGCGTACTACGTCACCGCCAACCCCCAGTACATCAAGGTCAATAAAGGTGTTCTCTGTTTCTGCCGAGAAATAGACATCGCTGAGGTTGCGCCCTCCCCAGATAGCGTTGGCGCCATCGACAATCCACAGTTTATTGTGCATCCGGCGATGCAGGCGCCGCACATTAAGCGCCATACTCAGCAGGCGCGTCACGGTGAAACGTCTTCCCCAGCGCACCGGATTGAACAGACGCACTTCAATATTCGGGTGTGAATCCAGCTGCGCGAAACGTCCCTGCTGATTCCCTACACTCAGATCGTCGAGCAGCAGCCGCACTTTTACACCGCGCTCGGCCGCAGCGATCATCGCCAGCAATATGCGGCGTGTGCTGTGACCATCCTCGAAGAGATAGATTTGTATGTCGAGACTTTGCTCTGCGCGCTCGGCCAACAGTATGCGCCGTGCATATGCCTCAAGCCCGTGTCTCAACAACTGCATACCTGACTGATCATGATGTTGCTCAGCCTGCTGGTGGGCCCAGGCGGCTTCCGAGAGGGGGTTGTTCTTCACTGCTGTTCCCTTGATTTCCCTGCTGCAAAAATAGTTGCTTAAGGGGAAGTATGCCGGTTCGCTGCCGATAAGCCAGACTTCATTGGCGAATCATGGTCGAAACAGAATGGCTAACACCTTCTGCTGGGGGCTTCTGGCACTGCCCCTCAGTGGCATCTACACAGCGCAGGCACTGCTTCCGCTGGCATTCATCACGCCTGCTTCTGCACGTATAAAGCTGATTGGAACGCTGTTATGCGCGTTTACCTCAGACTGGCTCCCAGTAGCCGCATCCAGCGTTATATCTTACGGGGCACTGGGCGCGGTGGTCGTCATCATGATGGTAATGAAGGCGCGTCGTTACCTGCTTTGGGTCGCCTGCTCTATCGCTATCTGGCTGTTCTGCAAAACGCTCGATCCGCTAGCAACAACGCTACCCACCACACTTCCCGCCGTGCCTTTTGAGACGCTGGCCGGGCACCCCGCCCCTCTGACAGCTCCGTCAGCTTCACCTCGCTTACTGCTGCTATGGCAAAGCAGTAATAAAGCCAGCACGCAGCAGCTAGCGCTGCTCCAGCAATGCCGTCACTCCCTCGCTCCGCTGGTACTGATTGCCATCAATCAGGGGGATCAGCTTCTGGCGCTACTCTCTGCCGTGAAGGCTACCACCTCCTCCGAATCAGCTTCTTCCACGCCACTCGTAACGCAACTGCGCGATCGTCACCAACAGCTGGGCAACGCTCTGGGGATAAGGCACCTTCCGCTTATTGTTCTGCTTGATCGTAACGGCCAGATCGTGGCTGCCAGCACGGAAAAGCTGGGCTGCACAGGATTACGCAGGCTGGTTGACAAGCACCGCGACATTTTTAAGGATGATGACGTGCCATAGAACGGCTACCATATGCGCCCCTGTTCATCACTGGCAGCCAATAAGGGCTACCGGTAGCGACAGAACATGACCGCCTTCTCCTCTTCAATGACTCGAACCGCAATCTCTATGAGCGATTTTATTCCTGGCCAACGCTGGATCAGTGACGGTGAATCCGACCTGGGCCTGGGCACCATTTTAAAAACCGATTTCCGTACCGTGATGGTGCTTTTCTCCGCGAGCGAGGAAACACGAACCTACAGCTTGCGCGATGCTCCTCTCACGCGAGTAACCTTCAGCGCAGGCGATATCATCGAATCCGATGATGGACAAACGCTGCGAGTGCGCGAAGTGCACGAAGAAGAGGGGCGGCTCAGCTATCACTGTGTTCCCGCCTCCAGCGACGACGGCCATCCCGACAGCGATATTATCGAGCTGCCGGAAGCGCGGCTTAATGATCGCATGCAGTTTCATCAGGCGCGCGAACGCATTCTTACCGGCCAGATCGACCGTAATGACTGGTTCAATCTGCGCTACCGCTCGCGTCAGCACATCCAGCGTATTGAGCGCGCTGCGGCCTATGGCTTTTCAGGCCCGCGCGTCGATCTGGTGGATCACCAGCTGCATATCGCCCACGACGTGAGCGCGCGCCATCGTCCGCGCGTGATGCTGGCGGATGAAGTCGGGCTGGGAAAAACCATCGAAGCGGGCCTGATTCTGCACCGTTTGCTGCTGACCGAGCGCATCTCCCGCGTACTGATTCTGGTGCCTGACAGCCTGAGCCATCAGTGGCTGATCGAGCTGCGCCGTCGCTTCGGGCTGCCCTTCACGCTGCTCGATGAGCACCAGAGTGAAGCGCTCTCAAGCAGCACCAATCCGTTTGAAGCCAGTCAGTGGATTATCGCCAGCCAGCAGTGGCTGTTTGCCAACCCTCGCCGCCAGCTCGAAGCCCGTATCGCACAGTGGGATTTGCTGATCGTTGATGAAGCGCACCATCTGGATGCACAGCGTGAAGAGAGCGGCTATCACTGTGTGCAGCATCTGGCCGAAGGCAACTGCGGACTGCTGCTGCTGACGGCCACCCCTGAACAGATGGGTATCGAGCGCCATTTCGAGCGGCTACAGCTACTTGATCCTGAACGCTACCACTCGCTGGAAGCCTTCAAGGAAGAAGAGCAAGGCTTTGCTGCCCTGGCCGATGTGCTGGATGAGATTGAATCAGCAGTGCGCGCGGGCGAGCCTCTCGCGTCAGCCACGCGTGAGAAACTGGACGCCCTGATCAGCGACGATGTTGATGCCCAGGCGCAGCTCGATCTCCTCAGTAGCGCCACGGGGCAGCAGCAGGCTGATGCGCTACAGCGTCTGCGCCAACTGCTGGTCGATCGTTATGGCATTGGCCGCGTGATGTTCCACAACAGCCGCCGCGATATTCCGGGCTTCCCTGAGCGCAGGTTGCATCTGGAAACGATGACTCCGCCGCCAGGCTATGCGCGCACGCTCAAACGCCTTCAGCGCGATGAAGACTATCTCGATACACTGCTGGTCGAGCATCATCTTCCCTATCCTGAGCTGCTGATCTATCCCGAGATGACCTATGCGGCGCTGGCAAATGATGAGTCTGACCCGTGGTGGAAGGTTGATCCACGAGTAGAGTGGCTGCGCCAGTGGATCAAGGAGCATCCCGGTGAAAAAGCGCTGGTGATCTGTCACGCCAATGACACGGCACGCGAGCTGGCAACTGCCATCCAGATACTCAACGGTCATCAGGTGCCGGTCTTCGATGAGCACACTTCTCTGGTTGAGCGTGACCGCGCTGCCGCTGACTTCGCTGACCGCGAAGGTGGCAGCCCCATTCTGGTGTGTTCTGAAATTGGCTCGGAAGGCCGCAACTTCCAGTTCTGCCATCATTTGGTGCTGTTTGACATGCCGCCCAACCCCGAACTGCTGGAGCAGCGTATCGGACGCCTGGACCGCATCGGTCAGACTCACCCGATTGATATTTACGCGCTCTGCTTTGAAGAGGCGCCGGACCACGCATTGGTGCGCTGGTATCACGAAGGGCTGCGTGCCTTCGGTTCTCCCAACGGTCTGGGCGGCGAGCTATTCGAGCATTTTGCCGATGAGCTTGATCACGCCTGGCTCGATACCGACGCGCTGGAGCAATTAATCAATGACAGCGCCACCTTGCTTGAACAGCGTATCTCCGAGCGTGCGGCGGGCCGGTATCGTTTGCTGGCGCAGCATCAGCGCAGCAGTGAGTCACTGGAAATCCTGCGCGAAGGCATTGAGGAGCTTGATCAGGATAAAAAATTCACGCGCTATCTTGAGCAAGCCTTCGATATCTTCGGGGTAGATAGTCAGGATCTGGGCAACGGCATTCAGCATCTGTTGGCAGGGCCGCACATGATTGACGGACTGCCTGGGCTAGCCAAGGGGGACGAGGGCTTCAGCGCCACTCACCTGCGCAAGCGTGCCCTTGAGAGGGATGATATCGAGCGGCTGAGCTGGGAGCACCCGCTGGTGCGCGAGATGCTTGAACGCACCATTGATTCCAGCATGGGCAATACCGCCGCGGCTTTGCTCAAGCACCCCGCCATTCCCGGTGGGCGCCTAATGGCAGAGATGGTCTTTGTGACCCATACGCCGGCACCCAAGCGTTATCAGCCAGGTCGCTTCCTTCCGCCCACCACGGTTCGTCTACTGCTCGACGATCAAGGGGCCGATTTAAGCGATAAGGTGTCGTTCGGCGGGCTTGCCAACAACCTGAAAAACGTCAAAAAGGCCACCGCGCGCGAGCTTATCAAGCAGTGCATTCCGCAACTGCGCCAGCTCTTCAAGCAGGCAGAAGAAAAGGCAGCGGAAGAACTTCCCGCACTGATTGAGAGCGCCCAGCAGCAGCTTGCCGCCGGTATTGATCCTGAAATTGCACGCCTTAACGCGCTCAAGCAGCGTAATCCGGCTGTGCATGATGACGAAATCGAGGCGCTACAGCAGGAACGTGACACGCTCAGCGACGCTATCGCCAACACCCGCTTGCGTTTCGATGCGGTCAGGATGATCGTCACTGTCGGCGTTGACGACTAGCACCTGATATTCGTCTCGCCCGCACCCCAAACGGCTGAGCCTTGCGCTTGGCCGTTTTTCCATACCAATCACCTCGCCCTTCAACGCCTTCCCAGCCTCCTGAGTACGCATTGCAAAGCGTTCATGCTGTCAGCACTTTGACTGCTCCCCTCCCTCAGCATTCGCTGCCGCCTGACGACGGAAAGGAAGGGGATTCCCAATTCACCGAGAATTAGACACAGAGACGAGCTCCATGCCACTTACGTTCTCTCCAAGGGCTAACACCGCCAGCCCGGCGGCTTTAATGTTGACCGCCGCGTTAACGTCGCGGTCATGGTTTTCCAAGCACTCAGGGCATGTCCAATCGCGTACCGCAAGTGGCATGGCGTCCATCACATGCCCACACCCAGAGCAGCGTTTGCTGGACGGGTACCATTGGTCAATGGCAACCAGTTGTCGATCCGCCCAGCTAGCCTTGTACTCAAGCTGTCGCACGAACTCTCCCCAACCTGCATCACTGATGGATTTGGCTAGAGTTCGGTTACGCAGCAGGTTCTTCACCTTGAGGGATTCGACGCAGATCACTTGGTTCTCGTTAATCAATCTGCGAGACAACTTGTGCAAGTTGTCCATTCGGCAATCGGAAATTTTAGCGTGAAGGCGGGCCACTTTCTGCCGGGCCTTGGCACGGTTTTTCGAGCCGAACTTCTTCTTGCTCAGCCGACGTTGTGCCCTGGTCAGTTGACTCGCGTACTTCGCCGTATGGCGGGGATTGCTGATTCGATGTCCATCGCTGGTGACGAACAGGTCTTTCAGTCCGAGATCAATGCCCACCATCCTTGGGGTGATAGGAAGTTTCTCGGCGTTGAACTCGCACAGGCACAAGACAAAGTAACGGCCTGCGGAGTCTTTGGAAACAGTGACAGTGCTTGGCTCACTGGGCAGCTCTCGGCTCCAGCGAACGTCCAGTGGTGTCCTGCTCTTGGCAATAAACAGCTTGCCGTCGCGGTACTTGAAAGCAGAGCGGGTGAACTCTGCCGACTGACGATGCCGTTTGCTCTTGAATTTAGGGTATTTGGTGCGCCCCTCAAAGAAGTGCTTGAAGGCGGTTTGCTGATGGCGAAGGCACTGCTGAAGGGGCACACAGGACACCTCGTTCAAAAAGTCCGTATCCACGGCCTTCTTCATTCGCGACAGCTCAGAATTAGCCGCGACGTAGCCGATTTTCTCCTGCCGTTGGTAGAAGGCATCGGTTCGGTAACGAAGTACGGCGTTGTAAACGAAACGCACACAGCCGAATGTCCGGGCAAGCAAACTCTCTTGCTCAGGCGTCGGGTAAAAACGGTATTTGTAGGCACGTTTCGTCATGCCTCACATATTAACCTTTTAAATGTGAAGATAGACAGCCAAAATGGAGGAGGCGAGATACTGGGCAGCCTAACGGCTGCGCCCCCCCCTCCCCCCACTAAAAGTACGGGGTTTCTCGCGCAAAACTGATGAAACCCACTGATGGGCATGCCCGGCGATCCAACGAGACACCTTTCCAACGAGACACCTTTATGCAGCAATATCTGATTATTCTTGCGCATGGCTCCACTGATCCCAAATGGCAAGCCCCGTTCGCCGCCATGGAGACACGACTGCGCGAGCGTTTGGGCGATCATGTCAGGCTGGCCTATATGGAACTCTGCTCGCCGCTCCTTGAAGAAGTTGTCGAAGAGATCGCTCATACCGCGTCGGGCCAACAGCGCGTTGACATCCTGCCGCTGTTCTTTGCCGCAGGTCGCCATTTGCGCCACGACGTGCCGGCGCAAATCAATGCGCTGACGGCCAAATTTCCTCAACTATCGCTGGAACTGCTACCGCCGGTGGGCCAGCACCCAGCCTTTATCGACGTAGTCGCTGAAATCGTGGCGGAGCGCGACAGCACCACTCGCACACCGTAGTCAGCGAGGCCGGGGCCGCACGATAGCGGGATGGAACAACCGTCCCTTCCACTTGTTTGTCAGGGAGCTGTCCGGGGGAGAGCATGAGCGACCTTCATCTGGTGTGGCTGCGTAACGATTTACGCATCGACGATAATCGAGCGCTTGCGGCGGCGGCTCGACAGGGCAAGGTAGTCGCACTGCTGGCACCCTGCTATGCACAGATGTCGCGCCACAGTCATGGGGGAAACAAACAGGAGTTCTGGTATCGCTGCGCGCAGAGTGCCAAACAGCAGTTGGAAGCACTGCACATTCCAGTATTGGTACTCAGCGCCGACAGCTTTGATGAAGTACCCGGCCAGCTGCTCGCCAAAGCGAAGGAGAGCGGCGCTACGCATCTTCACTTCAATGACGAATATGCGCTTAACGAACGCACCCGCGACAGCCAGGTAATCAAGGCCGCCCAGAAGGCCGGTCTCAAGGTCACGCGCTACACCGATATGATCCAGTACGCTCCCAGCCCCCTGCTTACCGGCAAGGACGAGTTCTACAGCGTTTTTACGCCTTTCGCGCGGGCCTGGCATCGTTACCTCAGCGCCGAACAGCTCGCCCCCTCCCCGCCCCCGGAGCGCCAGGTCAAACCACGCGGTATCAGCAGCGACACGCTTCCCCCTCCGACATTAACGCCAGGCAAAGCCGCCCAGCTCTGGCCAGCGGGGAGTGAAGCAGCGCAGTCCAGGTTGTCACGTTTTCTCCAAGGCCCCATCAAAGGCTACAGCGAAACTCGTGACTTCCCGGCCCTCGATGGCACCAGCACTCTATCGCCGTATCTCGCGGTAGGTGCCATTTCAAGCCGTCAATGCCTGAACGCTGTCTTGCATCACAACAACGGCCATCTCAGCGACGGCGACGCAGGTACCACAGCCTGGGTGAACGAACTTGTCTGGCGAGAGTTCTACCAGCACATCATGGTCGGCTTTCCGCGAGTATGCCGCCATCAGCCCTTCAAGGAAGCAGGCAACAAGATGAAATGGCGCGATGCCGCAGACGATCTTGCTGCATGGAAGGCCGGGCGCACTGGTTATCCCATTGTCGATGCCGCCATGAAGCAACTGGTTGCCAGCGGCTGGATGCACAACCGCCTGCGCATGGTGGTCAGCATGTTCCTGACCAAGCACCTGCTGATCAATTGGCACGAGGGCGAAGCGTTCTTCCTTGAGCATCTCATTGATGGAGAATTTGGTGCCAATAACGGCGGCTGGCAATGGAGCGCCTCAACCGGCACCGATGCCTCGTCCTACTTCCGCCTCTTCAACTCCACTACGCAATCGCAGCGTTTTGACAAAAAAGGGGAATTTCTCACGCAATGGCTCGATGGTTTCGAAACTCTCGACGCTAAATCGCGTCATAACCCTGGCAACGAACAGCGCAAGGCGCTTGATTACCCTCTTCCCATTGTCGATCACCGGGCCGCTCGCGAGCGCGCACTAGCGGCCTTTGCCAAGGCATTCAAGCGTGATAGCCAGGCGCCAAAGGCACCCGTGGGAAGCTGATAAAAGATCGTTTTTATGCAGTCGGTGCCAGCTATGGCATAATGTTTCTGCTGGCACCGGAGCTGTTTGCCTCTCTCGACTATTCCCGAGAGGGGGATGAAAAGGCCTCTTGCCGCCGCTAACGGCGCAATTTCTCTGCGTAGAATTTTATTTTGGCGACGCACCTGAGTGCAGAGCCAATGTCGCGCATTCCCTTGAAATGAGGAAATTAGGCGCAAAATAGAGAAATTACGTACACCTATTTACCCAGATCTTCGGAAAGTGTCTTTGTGACCAAGCAACATTCCTTCAGCTATGAAGAGCTGCTGAAATGCAGCCAAGGCGAACTCTTCGGCCCCGGCAATGCCCAGCTACCAGCCCCCAACATGCTGATGCTGGACCGTATCACCCATATCTCTGAAACCGGTGGTCATTACGGCAAGGGCGAAATTATCGCTGAGCTCGACATCAAGCCTGATCTTTGGTTCTTCCAATGCCACTTCCCCGGCGATCCGGTGATGCCCGGCTGTCTGGGGCTTGATGCCATGTGGCAATTGGTCGGGTTCCACCTGGCCTGGCTTGGCAGCCCTGGCCGCGGGCGTGCACTGGGCTGTGGAGAAGTCAAATTCTCCGATCAGATCATGCCCAGCGCTGAAACCGTCACGTATCATATTCACCTCAAACGTGTGATCACTCGCCGGCTGATTCTCGGAATTGCCGACGGTGAACTTCTCGTGGACGGGAAGCCCATTTACCAGGCAAACGACCTGCGTGTTGGTCTTTTCAGCTCCACTGAGAGTGCCTGATTGGGAGAGTTCTCATGCGACGCGTAGTAGTCACAGGTATTGGCATAGTTTCTTGTCTGGGTAATGACCAGCATCAAGTACTCGACTCCCTGCGCGAAGGGCGGTCGGGAATCCGCTATCGCGAGGAATACGCCGCACGGGGCATGCGTAGCCATGTTGCTGGCGCAGTGGACATCGACTTTGCAGAACACATTGATCGCAAGCAGTTGCGATTCATGGGGGATGCAGCGGCCTATGCCTATATTTCAATGAAGCAAGCGGTAGAAGATGCCGGCCTGACACCGGAACAGGTCTCCAATCCCAGAACAGGATTGATTGCAGGCTCTGGCGGAGCTTCATCCGCCAATCAGGTCGAAGCAGCCGACGTCCTGCGCGAGAAAGGGCTACGTCGTGTTGGCCCTTATCGCGTTACCAAAACAATGGGAAGTACCGTATCGGCGTGTCTCGCCACCCCATTTGGTATCAAGGGCATCAACTACTCGATCTCCAGCGCCTGCGCCACCTCCGCTCACTGCATCGGTTCCGCAATGGAGCAGATTCAGTTCGGCAAGCAGGATGTAGTCTTCGCTGGCGGCGGTGAGGAAGAGCACTGGACACTGTCGTGCCTGTTCGATGCGATGGGTGCGCTCTCCACCGAGTACAATGAGTGTCCGGAAAAGGCTTCCCGCCCTTACGATGCCAAGCGTGATGGCTTCGTTATTGCAGGCGGCGGCGGCATGATCGTGCTGGAAGAGTACGAACATGCCAAGGCGCGTGGCGCGAAGATCTACGCCGAACTGGTTGGCTATGGTGCCAACTCTGACGGGTATGACATGGTAGCGCCTTCCGGTGAAGGGGCGGTTCGCTGCATGAAGCAAGCGCTTTCTACCGTGAACGGTCATGTTGACTATATCAACACGCACGGCACCTCGACTCCTATCGGCGATATTCGCGAGCTTGGCGCACTGCGTGAGGTGTTCAGCGACGATATGCCCTGGATATCCTCCACCAAATCGCTGACCGGCCACTCGCTGGGAGCTACCGGTGTGCAGGAAGCGATCTATTCGCTACTGATGCTCAACCATAACTTTGTCTGCGCATCTGCCAACATTGATGAGCTCGACGCTGAAGCGGAAGGCTGCAATATCGTTCGTGAACGCATTGACGACGCCAAGCTGGATCGCGTGATGTCCAATGGCTTCGGCTTTGGCGGCACCAACGCATGTCTGGTATTCGAGAGAGTGACTGACTAAGCGCGCTCCATGCCAGGCAACCACTGAGCCCAAAAGCAGCCCTGCTTTTGGGCTCAGTTGTATTACGCGACTTATGTTGCACCGGATTTCTTCACGCCCGTCAGGATAGAATGAATCCTCCCCACTACCTACCAATGGAACTTTTATGACCTCTCCTGTCATCTCGCCCTCTTCCTGGAAATGGAGCCTTGGCATCGGTATCGCCATGCTGGTGATTGGCTTTATCGCCATGGGCAACCTTATTGTCGCAACGGCAGCCTCCATCTATCTGGTGGGCGTTGTCATGCTGGTCGGTGGTGTGTTGCAGCTTATTCACGGATTCCGCCAGCATCAACGCAAGGCATTCTGGATCATCTCGGGCCTGCTTTATGCGATTGCGGGCATCTTCGCTATCAGCAATCCCTTTGCATTTTCGTCAGTGCTCACGCTGTGGCTTGGCATCGTGCTGATCTTTGTCGGAATTTCTCGCCTGCTCTCTATCCCGTCATCGGTGCCTGGCCGAGGCTGTATGCTCTTCTCGTCGATTCTGACGCTTCTGCTGGGCCTTGTGCTGGTACTCGGCTGGCCTGCCAATAGCCTGTGGGTCATCGGCATGTTCCTGGCATTCGATCTGGTCTTCCAGGGCTGGAGCTACCTGCTGCTGGGGCTGGCATTGAAAAAACGCACCTAAGCGACTACGCATACCAAAAGCGCCATAAGGCATATGCCTTATGGCGCTTTTTTATTTAGACCATCGCACGCTCGGCTATACACAAACGACATGTGCCGTTATCAGTAGCGCTAGCTGAATGGCGCCGGATCAGACGCTGCTGGCAACCCGCTGTTCAGGGCGCGGCACGTCGGAAATATGTGCCAGCGTGCTTTCGATCCACTGCTCTACTTCTGCATGTACTTCATTGGCTTTACGACCGGTAGTAGCAATGGGCTTGCCAATGGCAATGCGGATAGTGCCAGGCTTTTTCACCCAGCTACCACTTAGCCAGCACTCTCCTGAATTGTGGGCGATGGGCACGATATCCGCACCGGCACGCTGCGCCAGCATAACGCCGCTTTTGGAAAATGGTTTGCGCTGACCGGGGGCAACGCGCGTACCTTCCGGAAACAGCAGTACCGAGAAGCCGTTTTTAAGCCGCTCGCCGCCTTCCTTCATGAGCGACTTCAATGCCTTGGAGGGCTGCGAACGATCCAGCGGAATCGGTCTGATCAAACGCAGCGACCAGCCAAACACGGGAATATTGAGCAGCTCCTTTTTCAATACCGTACACATCGGCGGCTTGAGTAGCTGCAAATAGAGCGTTTCCCACTCACTTTGGTGATTGGAGAGCATCACACAGGCGTCGGCAGGCAGCTCCTCACGATGACCCGACACCTCGATCCGAATACCACAACAGACGCGGAGCCACAGCATAATGGCGCGGTTATAGACATTCAGCAGATCAAAACGCTTCTTGACCGGTAGCACACAGCACACCGGCACAATCAATAAGGCCATGAGCAGAATCATCACTACATAGCCGATATAAAACACAATACTGCGAAGTTTATTCATGAAGTTCTATCTCGATTGCTCCAGGCGCAGATCAAGCCAGCGCTCGATCATACGTTCTGCTTCCAGCCGCCACGGCTTCTGATGGACACCAAAGGTTCCTAGCATGTGGCGGCAGTTTAACACTCGTCTGACCAGACCTTGAGGATGAGCAACCGCTGTTACCTCTCCCACTGAACCCACCGGCTCACCGCGCTGTTCAAGCAGTTGGATCAGTTGGCTACGCAGGGTACTGACAAACATGTAGTCGGAAACCGGCTCAATGCCCGAAAGATGATAAGGCCCCCATGCGTCAGCGCCATTATCGAGTTGCAGCAGCATGCCACACAGACCACGAGCCAGGGCATCGACTGGGGTGGGACCAATGAACAGGTCCTCTTCACCAGTGACCTCAGTACCGGCAACCAGCGCTTCCAGAATATCCGGCAGCCTGGCCTCCCGCCCTTTCAAGCCAAACAGAGGCCCTACTCTGATAATCAAATGCTGCGTCAGCTCTGCCCGAATGCGGTCACCTATAGCGACCAGCCGCCGGCGCCAGGGCGATTCGGGAGAGGGTATCAACGACTCCTCAATAGCGCCCTTGTCGTAGCCGAATTCGTATATTTCATCACTCACACACCACACCAGCGCTGTGTTGGCCGCCCGACAAGGCTCCAACAGCGCTTCGAGCTGCTGAGCATGGGCTTCTACCATGCAGCTATCGCTGGTATCCAGATGGGCCAGCGGCGGCACAATAACGGCAGCAAAGTCGCTCAGTTCTACTTCTTCCAGAGCAGGGGAAGCAGCGGTGGCATCAAGAAGCGTCAGGTCAATATCCAGGCGCTCTTCAGCTTCGGCTGCCAGCGCTAGCGCCAGGCAGTGGGCGGGGTCTAACACTAAAATGTTCACACTAAGGCCAGATGCCTCCGTACCAGTCCGTAAAGTGATGCCCACCGCTTACATGAATAAGGCAATGGTTCCATCCTGTTCATAATCCCGATTCAGCGGGCATTCGTCCAGACAACGGCGGCCTGTCTGCTGCCTTCCGCATCTTTTATCGCCCCCAACGAGAGCTGCCTGGCTATCGTGGGTCTGAATATCGTTACGCGATGTTTGGCACCGTTCGGGCACGATGCCGAGATCGTACCGAGTAGACAGCGAGGCATTTTCTCTGAACATCAGGGGCGTTTTCAAATTGCCGCCATGCGCCCTGCCACGGAGATGTCGCGCCAGATTGTATCAGGCCACACGATTCCCACGCGGATTTGTAGCGCATTTTGTGTTGCTGTTGAAAAACGCTCGAAGCCGATACCTCTTGAGCCACCGGCGGATATCGCGCTTGATGCAGCCACCGTACCGTTTAAAAGCATCAGGCGCCCTTTCATGCTGGACGAACAGCTTCGCGACTGCGCTTGGCTGGCACATTGCAGTGTTTTTACCACTATTCAAGTGAACAAGGAGAGTGTCGCTCTCAGTCAGCATGATGATGAAAAATCTGGCCCTCTGGACGCCATTCTTCTCAGTACCCACCGCCTCGCGATTGCTCGATATTAATGAGTTGCTGAAAAACCAGCGCAATAACCCGTAGAACATTGCAAAATAAAGCCACTCACCGACAATTGCGGATCAGACGAGCACCATGCTCGTCATTGCCTCTACGTCAGGCACACTATAAAACCGAAGGGAACTCCATGAATACTGAGCAGAGGCTGATCTTCCTCTCTTTGACTCTACTGGGCGCCAGTAATAGCGTCGCTGCACAAACGCCCAGCGCCCCCCCCTCTTCAGCGCAACGGCTCGACACCCTTGAGGTGAAGGCGAGCCGCATTCCACGTCAGCTATTAACCACCCCAGCGGCAACCAGAGTGGTAGAAGCCGCCGATATTCGTCGTTCTGGGCCGGGCAATCAGTTGGAGGAGTCGCTGCGCCGTGTGCCAGGACTTTATCTCAACAATGGCGAAAACTTTGCTCAAGGGCAGAAAATCTCCACGCGAGGCTTTGGTTCACGCAGCGCCTTCGGCATTCGAGGCATTACGATTAATGTCGATGGAATTCCCTACACCATGCCTGACGGTCAGTCACAGATTGATGCGATTGATCTTGATGACGCCCAGCGTATCGAAGTAGTGCGCGGCCCCTCCTCAGTGCTGTATGGCAACGCAGCCGGAGGCGTCATCAATGTCGATACCGCCGATGGGCTTGAACCCGATGCAGGGGGCCATATCAGCGTTACTGGCGGCAGCCATGGGCTTTCGAAGCAGCATATCAGTCACTCGGGCAGCGAGGGCAACTGGTATCACAGTCTTGGCTTCACCGCGCTCAAGCAGGATGGTTATCGCGACCACTCGAAGGTGCGCCGCTATCTTTTCAACGGCAAGCTGGGGTATCACTTCGACGATCATCGCAGTCTGACCGGTATCGCCAATATTCTGGAATCACCGCGTGCCAATGATCCCGGCGGTCTTACGCGGGAAGAGGTGAAGCACAACCGCCGCCAGGCCAATCCCAATGCAGGGCCAATTGACGCTCGCTCAAAGACTTCCCAGCAGATTTTCGGGGTGCATTATCAGGATCTTGATCTTGGCGGTGGCACTCTAGATGCCTCGGCGTGGTACGGCAGGCGCAACTATTGGCAGGTGCTGCCGATGCCCGATATAGCGGCAAGCAAAAAAGGCAACATTCCACAGTTCGTGCGCCATGAATTTGGTGCCCGCACCAGCTACGCCAATAACCTCACGGTCGCCACACTCCCCCTTCACTACATCGTGGGAGCGGACGTATCGCGGCAGGAGGATAATCGGCACCGTTACTCGGTGCTCTCGGATCACCTTAAGTGGCAGCGAGCCGGAGCCTCCGATCAGCAGCAAAATGGCACCAGCGCGGGCCTGTTTGCGCAGGGCGATCTGAAGCTCAGTGATGAATGGACGCTATCCAGCGGCGTGCGTTACGACAATGTTCATCTCACCATCAATGACCGCCAGCAGCACCAGAAGTACGGCCACCACTATGACCAGTGGAGCTATTCCAGCGGCCTTACGTGGCACTATTTGCCGCATCATGCGGCCTACGCCACTGTGGGCACCGCCTTTCAGACGCCCACCTTTACCGAGTTCACCAATCCTGACAACAGCGCAGGCTTCGCTCCCGGTATCAAGCCGCAGAAGGCCACTAACTATGAAGTGGGGCTGCGTGGCAACTTCGAGAGCGGCCCTTCCTATCAGCTTGCGCTGTACACCATCCGCTCGAAGGATGAGCTGGTCGCTTATAGCGTGGATAACCAAAGCTTTTACAGCAACTCGGGTAAAACCAAGCGTGAGGGCCTGGAAGCAGCGATCAGTACACCGCTCGGAGCAGGATTCAGTGCTGATTCCAACTTCACCTATATGCGCGCGCACTTCAGCAACAACACCAGTGAAGGCATCGAACGCGGTAACCGTTTTCCGGGGCTTCCCGAACGCATATGGTCAACGCGCCTCAACTGGAGCAATGACGACCTTTATTTAACCCTGGAAAATCAGTATTTAAGCGGCATGTATGCTGACAATGCCAACGACGTGCATATTGGTTCCAGCTGGGTATACAACCTGAGAGGCCGCTACGAATGGGCGTTGGGTGGACAGCAATCGGTGGGCATTTTTGCAGGGCTGAATAACCTCTTTAACGAACACTACTACTCCAACATCCGCATCAATGACGCGAATAGCCGCTTTTATGAACCGGCTGCCACGCGCACCTTCTATGCAGGAGCAGATTACCGGTTTTAGCCGCAGGCGCAGCTAGCGAAAGGTGACAGAGTTGAACGTAGCGATGGGCGCTTCGCCGTCTATCGCTCCCCCTTCTCCACATACAGCCTGAGGTTGATGGCGTAACCGCTACTTGCCAGCATGAGCGATCAATAAAAAACCCTACCGGCGAAGGTAGGGTTTCAGATCACATTGATCGCAGTGGCACTCGAAGTGCGCCACTACTGTTTAGAACGGAATCTCGTCATCGAAGTCATCAAAGCTGGACGGATTGGGCGCGCCTGAACCTTGATTATTCTGCTGCGGAGCACCGTAGCCACCGTTCTGCTGAGGCGCTTGATTGGCAGGAGCGCCCTGATTGCCTCGGTTTGGCTGACCACCGCCGTAATTGTTGCCCTGGTTGCCACCGTAGTTGTTGCCTTGGTTGCCGCCGTAATTATTGCCACCATTCTGCTGTTGATAACCGCCCTGCTGGCCCCCACTGTTACCTCCATCGCCGCCACGCGAATCCAGCATCTGCATGTCGTTGGCGACAATTTCAGTCGAGTAGCGGTTCTGGCCATCCTGCCCCTGCCACTGGCGGGTCTGGAGACGGCCTTCAATGTACAAGCGCGAGCCTTTTTTCACGTATTGCTGGGCAATTTCAGCAAGCTTGTTGAACAGCACAATGGAGTGCCATTCGGTACGTTCCTGACGCTGGCCGGTCTGACGGTCGTTCCAGGAGTCGGTTGTCGCAAGGCGCAGGTTGCAGACAGGGTTGCCCGAAGGCATAAAACGCACTTCTGGATCCTGGCCGATGTTGCCAATCAGGATCACTTTGTTCACACCGCGGGCCATATCCGCTCTCCTTCGATTATTCGGTATCTCAAGGTGAAGCCGCGCTCTCAGTAACCCATGAGGGAGACTGGATTCGCAAACTTATCGGCATATTCTAGCCAACTTTGAGGGGTGAATCACTCTTCTCTCTCGACCGCGCTCAACACAAGGCGTGTCGTAAGCCCTAACATTTAACGGTACTTTTATTCCGCCCTGTCCTGCTCTGGCGCAGGCGAGCGATAAACTTCATACCAGGGGCGGACGGCCTGCAACGAATGGCCTATAGTAGGTCGCTTACACCCCAAGAGGTCACTATGGATCAAATTCAGGTACGCGGTGCACGCACTCACAATCTGAAAAATATAGACATCGAGCTGCCTCGCGACAAACTGATCGTCATTACCGGGCTGTCGGGCTCCGGTAAATCATCGCTGGCCTTCGACACCCTCTACGCTGAAGGGCAACGCCGCTATGTAGAATCCTTGTCTACCTATGCGCGCCAGTTCCTTTCGATGATGGAAAAGCCCGATGTCGATCACATCGAAGGGCTATCGCCCGCCATCTCCATCGAGCAGAAATCCACGTCTCATAACCCTCGCTCCACCGTCGGCACCATTACCGAGATATATGACTATCTGCGCCTGCTCTACGCGCGCGCCGGCACGCCACGCTGCCCCGAGCATGGCCTTGATCTGGAAGCGCAGACGGTTTCCCAGATGGTCGATCAAACGCTGGCGCTCCCTGAAGGCTCGCGACTGATGCTGCTGGCGCCCATTATCAAGGGGCGCAAAGGCGAGCATTTGCAACTGTTGCAGGAGCTGCGTACCACCGGCTACGTGCGTGCTCAGGTCGATGGCGTTGTCTATGAGCTGGATGAAGTGCCGGCCCTTGAGAAGAACAAGAAGCACGACATCAGTGTGGTGGTTGATCGCGTAAAAGTGCGGGAAGGGCTTGAGCAACGCCTGGCTGAATCCTTCGAAACAGCGCTCAATCTCTCCGATGGCGCGGCAGTGCTCCACTTTATGGACGGTGACCGCGAACCGATGATCTTCTCATCACGCTTTGCCTGCCCGATGTGTGGCTACTCACTGTCGGAACTCGAACCACGGCTTTTCTCGTTCAACAACCCGGCGGGTGCCTGCCCCAGCTGCGATGGATTGGGCGTGCACCACTTCTTCGATCCTGACAAGCTGATTCGCCAGCATGAGCTTTCGTTGGCGGAAGGCGTAATCAAAGGCTGGGATCGCCGCAGCATTTACTATTTCGGGCTACTCGAAGCGGTGGGCAAACACTACGGCTTCTCGCTCGATACGCCATGGAAGGAACTCACCGCATCAGCGCGCGATATCGTGCTGCACGGCAGTAGTGGCGAAGAGGTCGAATTCAGCTACGTTAATGATCGCGGCAAGCAGGTGAAGCGCCATCACACCTTCGAAGGCGTGATGCCCAATATTGAACGACGCTATCACGACACCGACTCCAATCATGTACGCGACGAGCTTGCCAAATATATGGCTATTCGCCCTTGTACTTCGTGCGGTGGCTCACGGCTGCGTCTGGAAGCGCGCAACGTCTTCATTGATGACCGAGCGCTGCCGGAGATGACTCGCATGCCAATCGGTGAAGCACAACAGCTGTTTGGCACTATGCAGCTGCCGGGGCGAAAAGGCGAGATCGCCATAAAGATTCTCCACGAGATCAGTACCCGTCTGGAGTTTCTGGTGAACGTCGGGCTCGATTACCTGACGCTTGAGCGCAGCGCGGACACACTCTCGGGTGGCGAAGCGCAGCGTATTCGACTGGCCAGCCAAATCGGCGCGGGGCTGGTCGGCGTTATGTATATTCTCGATGAACCTTCCATCGGGCTGCATCAGCGCGATAACGATCGCCTGCTGGCAACCCTTGAGCGACTGCGCGATCTTGGCAATACCGTGATAGTCGTCGAGCACGATGAAGACGCTATTCGCGCTGCTGATTATGTGCTTGATATTGGCCCGGGCGCGGGCGTGCACGGCGGCCAGGTAGTCGCAAAAGGCACGCCCGAAGAAGTGGAACACACCAAAGGCTCGCTGACCGGTCAATACCTGAGTGGCAAGAAGCGTATTGAGGTACCTCACCAGCGCTTCCCGACCAACGAGAAGAAGATGATTCACCTCAAGGGCGCGAGTGGCAACAACCTGCAAAAGGTTGATCTTGATCTGCCGCTGGGCCGCTTCGTCTGTATTACAGGCGTGTCAGGATCGGGTAAATCCACGCTGATCAACTCGACGCTGATGCCGATCGCCGCGCGTGATCTCAACCGTGCCACTACGCTCACTCCGGCGCCCTACCGCTCGATCAAGGGGCTTGATCACCTCGACAAGATGATCGATATCGATCAAAGCCCGATCGGGCGCACGCCGCGCTCCAACCCAGCTACCTACACTGGTATTTTTACCGCAATTCGTGAGCTGTTTGCGGGCACGCAAGAGGCACGCACTCGTGGCTATAAACCTGGCCGCTTCAGTTTCAACGTCAAGGGTGGGCGCTGTGAGGCTTGCCAGGGCGATGGTTTGATCAAGGTCGAAATGCACTTCCTGCCCGACATTTATGTGCCTTGTGACGTGTGCCACGGCAAACGTTACAACCGTGAAACCCTCGAAGTGCTCTACAAGGGCAAGAATATTCACGAAGTGCTCGAAATGACGGTAGAAGATGCGCTGGAGTTCTTCTCTCCTGTGCCGGCCATTGCCCGCCGCCTGCAAACCCTGATTGATGTGGGCCTCACTTACATCAAGCTGGGACAGAGCGCGACCACCCTCTCGGGTGGCGAGGCGCAGCGCATCAAGCTGGCCCGCGAACTCGCCAAGCGCGATACCGGCAATACGCTTTATATTCTTGATGAGCCGACTACCGGGCTGCACTTTGAGGATATTCGCCAGCTACTGACAGTACTGCACCGGCTACGCGATCAGGGCAACTCCATCGTAGTGATCGAGCATAATCTGGATGTGATTAAAACGGCTGACTGGCTGATTGATCTTGGGCCAGAAGGCGGTTCAGGGGGCGGACAGATTATCGCTACCGGCACGCCGGAAGAGGTCGCGGGGAATCCGCAGTCGCACACTGGACGCTTCCTCAAGCCGCTGCTTGAATCCGCACAGAAGTCACGCGAAGCCAACGCCTAACCTCCGCGAGTATCTGTATAACGCAGCGGCTATCGAGGTAACCCCCTTGATGGCCGCTGTTCCGTGAATGGAACCGGCAGGGGTTATAAACTGGCTTGATAAAGGCTGCCTTTCTTATAGTTTCTATAATCACTCGGCGCGTTCTACTGCGGCGATCTCTTGCACATCCGCCCTCCCATCTCTTCCGAAATAGAGTGCTGTAGCGCCCCTCCCATCGACCAGGTGAACACCGTCCTTTCTGTGATGGAGATGCATCAGGCTGGGTTTCTTAATCCAGGGGGAACGGAAAATTGCGCTGACTTCCTACTCTGTTAATGACATCCCCCCTGCAAATCACGTATAACGGGAGGCAACCAGGGGGTGTCCTGACGGACTGAGATGGCTTTTGTCAAACCCTTCGAACCTGATCTGGGTTATTCCAGCGAAGGGATGGGCATCCTTATTGATTAACGTCGCCTGTTCGCTTGCCTGGAAACCACCTTTTACCAGGAGGCTGCGTTATTCTTCCCTCATTTGATCAAGGTATATATGGCCGCTTGCGCGAAGATGCGGGTAGCGATTGGCATGCCTATGTCGATCACGTCTTTATCCAGCAACTGGCGCAGGGCACTTTGCCAACCGCTGCATTCAAACATTATCTGGCGCAGGACTATCTGTTCCTGACACATTTTGCCCGTGCGTATGCTCTGCTGGTCAGCAAGCTACGTTCAGTGCGTCACATGCGCTCTGCCACTGCTTCCCTCAATGCCATTTTTGATGAGCTACCGCTGCACATCCATTACTGCGCGCAATGGGGAATAGACGAGCATCAGCTACAAACGGCTGCGGAATGTCCCGAAACCATCGCTTATACCCGCTATGTACTGGATATAGGGCACTCCGGCGATGCACTCGATCTATTGAGCGCTCTGCTGCCCTGTGTGGCGGGCTATGCCGAGATTGGGCTAGCGCTATTGCATCATCCCGATATTCAGCTTGAACACCATCCCTACGCCGCATGGATTCGCAACTACGGCGAAGAGGAGTATCTCGACGGGGTAAAGAGCGCCCTCGGGCTGATGGAGGAGGTATGGCAGGAGCGCGGTACTGAGGCCCGCTTCAAGGCGGTGAGCACTATTTTTACCACCGCGACTCAGCTGGAAACGCGCTTTTGGCAAATGGGGCTCAACGCGGCCAATGGTTTGTCCACATGAAGTCGCCAGCGATACACGTCAAGGATCTAGGGCTGCGATTTGGCGAACATGTTGTTTTCGACAAGGTCAGCTTTACGCTACCTGCCGGTAAATGGGTCTCGCTCCTCGGCGCCAGTGGCGTTGGCAAAACCAGTCTGATTCGTATTCTAGCGGGCCTGATGCCCCCGACTTCCGGCACCATTACGACCAGCGACGGTAAACCGATAGCGGGCCGTCTGGCGTGGATGGGGCAAAAGGATCTGCTTTATCCCTGGCTGACCATTCGCAACAACATCGCACTGAGCGCCAGACTAACTGGCCGCCGCTCCGACCATCAGCGCGTCGATGCGCTGCTCTCCCAGGTAGGACTTGAAGGCTACGGCGATCAGCGCCCGGCGGCGTTATCCGGTGGGATGCGGCAACGCGCAGCCCTGGCGCGCACGCTGTACGATGACAAACCCATCGTGATGATGGATGAGCCTTTCTCTGCGCTGGATACCATTACGCGCACACGTATTCAGGCGCTGGCAGCCGAGCTGCTTCATGATCGCACAGTGCTGCTGGTTACCCATGATCCCATGGAAGCCTGTCGGCTCAGCCACCAGCTATTAGTGCTCGCCTCGGCTTCCGGTGGTATCGACGATAGCCATGTGCTTGAAGGTGCGCCGCCTCGCGCACCAAACGATCATTATCTTCTTCACAGCCAGGCCCAGCTCTTGCAGCAACTGGTAAGGGCAAACGCATGAATCGTCAAGCAGCATTACGCGGCATCATTGTCTTCATCGGGCTGCTACTGGTGTGGTGGCTCATTACCTTCATGGGCATCCCCGACTTCCTGCTCCCCTCTCCTGCCGCTACCGCGAAGGCACTGTGGACACAGCGCGCTTATCTGGCCTGGAACAGCCTGACCACCGCCAGCGAAATTGTCTGCGGCCTGGTACTGGGAGTGGCACTGGGCATGGCAGTCGCGTTACTGATGATCAGTTCGCCGCGTTTACAGCGCTGGCTGATGCCGTTGGTACTGACCAGCCAGGCCATTCCCGTATTCGCCATCGCCCCCCTGCTGGTACTGTGGCTCGGATTCGGTATGAGCGCCAAGGTGATGATGGCGGTGCTGATTATTTTCTTCCCGGTCACCTCCTCATTCTTCGATGGACTGCGCCGCACCAACCGCGACTACCTCGATCTGGCACGCACCATGGGAGCGTCGCAAGGTGCGCAGTTGCGCCATGTGCGTTTAATGGCGGCGCTGCCAGCACTGGGATCGGGACTACGCATGGCGGCAGCAGTGGCCCCTATCGGTGCCATTATTGGCGAATGGGTAGGCTCTTCCGCGGGGCTGGGTTACGTCATGCTCAATGCCAATGCGAGGATGCAATCGGATGTCTGCTTCGCCGCACTCTTTATTCTGGTGCTAATGACCGTACTGCTATGGGTCACGATGGATATGCTGCTGCGCCGCCTGATCAACTGGTCGGAAGAACATTGAGCAGGTGCGAGGCATACACACGTAACGTTGAAAAATACTCACTGTTTCCAAGGCATTCACCGCCTTTAACGCTCTGAATCAGGTACTTCTCATGCTCAAACGGACTCTTGCTGCCCTGGCGCTGCTCACCGCCACCACTGCCCACGCTTTCGCTGCGGATAAGCTGACGCTGGTACTGGACTGGTACATCAACCCTGATCACGCGCCAATTATGGTGGCTGAACAAATTGGCGCCTTCAAGAAAGAGAGGCTGGATGTTGATATTGTGCCGCCCTCTTCTCCCGATCTTCCTCCACGCATGGTCGCCGCCCATCGCGCCGATCTGGCAGTCACTTATCAGCCGCATGTGCATTTTTTTGCCGATCAGGGGCTGCCATTAATGCGGGTCGGCACCCTGGTCAATTCACCGCTTAACACGGTGCTAACGCTCGACAAAAACATCAAATCGCCCGCTGATTTGAAAGGCAAGAAGGTAGGTTATTCCATCAGCGGCATTGAGCAGGCTGATCTCGCTACCATGGCGAAGCATGCCAATATTGATCTCAGCAGCATTGATATGATTAACGTCAACTTCCAGTTGGTCAGTGCCCTGCTCTCGCATCGGGTAGATGCGGTGATCGGTGGCTATCGCAACGTCGAGGCGCTGGAGCTTCAACAGCGAGGAGAAGAGCCAGTAATCATGAACGTCGAAGACTACGGCGTGCCCAGCTATGACGAATTGGTGCTGGTCGCTAACCGAGATAACGTCAATGACCCGAAAATCAAACGCTTTCTCAAGGCGCTGAAAGAGGGCGTGACCTATCTACAGGCGCATCCCGAAGAGAGCTGGCAAGCCTTCGCCAAGGCCCACCCAGAACTTGATACCAAGCTTAATCACGCATCATGGCTGAAAACGGTGCCTCTGTTTGCGGCAGATCCCGCTGCGCTTGATCGTAAACGGTATGACACCTTCGAGCATTTTCTCTACGACCATCAATTGATCAAAAGCGTAAAACCGGTTGATGACTATGCAGTTCAGGTGGAGTAACTGGCGGCCCACTGTGTGAAGTACCAAGATAACGGCGCGGAATACTCAGCGCCGTTATCGTTTTAATTGGACGGTATGTTCTTCGAAGTAATGTGTTCTTACCCTACCAGGAACCTAGCTCCAATAGTTCCAGCAGAGCTTTCTCTATGTTTGAGCGTCATGCTGGATTGTCTCGGCAGTATGGCGCATTCGTGATACGGCTCTAACGCCTTACCCGGTGATATGTTTCCATCGAACGGTGGCGTGGCGTGGCGTGGCGTGGCGTGGCGTGGCGTGGCGTGGCGTGGCGTGGCGTGGCGTGGCGTGGCGTGGCGTGATTAGTGTAAATGTTCCTGCCAAATAAAAAGCCGATACGGTCTAATTTGACCCTATCGGCTTTTATCTCTTCAAACTGCCACGAGTAAAATAGCAGTGGCAGCGAAGCTTAGCTCTTACTCGTCGCCTGCTTCTTCAACCTGCGGACGATCAACTAGCTCAACGTAAGCCATAGGAGCGTTGTCTCCAGCACGGAAACCACACTTCAGGATGCGTACGTAACCGCCTGGGCGAGTTGCGTAACGCGGGCCTAGTTCGCTGAACAGTTTACCTACTGCTGCATCAGAACGAGTGCGGCTGAACGCCAGACGGCGATTGGCAACGCTATCGTTCTTGGCCAGGGTAATGAGCGGCTCGACATGACGACGCAGCTCTTTAGCCTTGGGCAGGGTAGTTTTGATCAATTCGTGCTCGACAAGCGACACGCTCATGTTTTTGAACATGGCCTGGCGATGCGACGAGTTGCGGTTGAGTTGGCGACCACTCTTACGATGACGCATGGTTGTGATTCCTTACCAATCTAGACTCGAGTCACTCGTTCAGGCGGAAGCCTTGTCGTCTTTCAAGCTGGCCGGCGGCCAGTTTTCAAGACGCATGCCGAGAGAAAGACCGCGACCTTCGAGAACGTCCTTGATTTCGTTCAAGGATTTCTTGCCCAGGTTCGGGGTTTTCAGAAGTTCTACTTCGGTGCGCTGAATCAGATCACCAATGTAGTAAATATTCTCGGCCTTGAGGCAGTTAGCGCTGCGTACGGTCAACTCGAGATCGTCTACGGGGCGAAGCAGAATAGGATCAATCTGATCTTCTTCTTCCTCGACTTCCTGTTCTTTATCGGCTTCCAGATCAACGAAGGCAGCCAGCTGTTCCTGAAGGATAGTCGCACTACGGCGAATAGCTTCTTCCGGATCCAGGGTACCATCGGTTTCCAGATCGATGACCAGTTTGTCGAGGTCGGTACGCTGCTCTACGCGCGCAGACTCAACGGCATACGAAACACGGCGAACCGGGCTGTAAGTTGCATCGAGTTGAAGACGACCGATAGCACGGCTCTCGTCTTCACCCTGAAGCCTGGTATCCGCCGGCTCATAGCCGCGGCCACGCTGAACGCGAAGCTTCATGCTAAGCTCGCTGCCATCATTAAGATGGGCGATAACATGATCCGGATTAATGATCTCGACGTCATGACTAACAGCGATATCGCCAGCAGTCACGACACCTGGGCCTTTCTTGTCCAGTGTCAGCTCGGCATCATCGCCGCTGTGAAGTTTCACAGCGACATCTTTCAAGTTCAGGAGGATTTCAATTACATCTTCCTGGATGCCTTCGATAGCACTGTACTCGTGCTCGACTCCTTTGATCTCTACCTCTGTGACGGCACAGCCGGGCATAGAGGAGAGAAGGATGCGGCGCAGAGCATTCCCCAGGGTATGACCGAAGCCGCGCTCGAACGGCTCGAGCACGATCTTCGCATTATTCGCGTTGATCTCTTCGACCTTGATATCGCGAGGACGGAGAAACTCTGTCACTGAACGCTGCATATGAACACCTTTAAGCTGCCGAACGGGGGTACTCTAAGTCTCGTGCGAGATAAACCAATCGAAGGGTTACTTAGAGTACAGCTCGACGATCAGGTTTTCGTTGATGTCGGCAGACAGGTCTCCACGCTCGGGGACAGACTTGAATGTGCCTTCCATCTTCTTGGAGTCAACATCAATCCAAGCCACGTCACCACGGTTACCCGCGATTTCGAGCGCAGACTGAATACGACTCTGGTTTTTTGCTTTCTCGCGAACGGAGATCACATCGCCAGCGGCCACTTTGTAAGACGCAACGTTAACGGTACGACCGTTAACCTGAATCGCCTTGTGACTTACCAGCTGACGCGCTTCGGCGCGGGTTGAGCCGAAGCCCATACGATAAACAACGTTGTCCAGACGAGCTTCAAGCAACTGAAGAAGAACTTCACCTGTTGCGCCTTTCTGGGTCGCTGCTTTCTTGTAGTAGTTGCGGAACTGCTTCTCAAGCACACCGTACATACGACGTACTTTCTGCTTTTCACGCAACTGGGTGCCGTAGTCGGAGAGACGCTGACGGCGCTGACCATGCTGGCCCGGTGCGCTTTCGGTCTTGGCCTTCTTCTCATAGGCGGTTACGCCGCTTTTGAGGAAAAGATCTGTACCTTCACGACGGGACAGTTTGCATTTAGGTCCGGTATAACGTGCCATGAATCTGTCTCCTTATACGCGGCGTTTCTTCGGCGGACGGCAGCCGTTGTGAGGAACGGGCGTCGCGTCGGTGATGCTTTGCACGCGGAAGCCTGCGGCATTGAGTGCTCGCACAGCAGATTCACGGCCGGGGCCGGGGCCCTTGACCAGCACATCTACGTTCTTCACTCCATACTCGGCTGCAGCGGTCGCTGCACGTTCGCTTGCTACTTGAGCGGCGAACGGGGTGCTCTTGCGAGAACCACGAAAACCCGAACCGCCGGCAGTGGCCCAAGAGAGAGCATTACCCTGGCGGTCTGTGATCGTTACGATCGTGTTGTTAAAAGAGGCATGGATGTGGGCGACAGCGTCCACAACCTGCTTTTTAACCCTTTTTCGGTTACTGCGCGGGTTAGCCATGTTTGGAAGTATCCTGGTTTAACGCGTCACGCGTTATTTGCGAATCGGTTTACGCGGGCCCTTACGGGTACGCGCGTTGGTCTTGGTACGTTGACCACGCAACGGAAGACCACGGCGATGGCGCAGACCACGATAGGTGCCCAGGTCCATGAGACGCTTGATATTCAGCGTAATCTCACGGCGTAGGTCACCTTCTACGACGTATTTGCCAACTTCGGCACGCAAAACGTCGAGCTGCTCTGGAGAAAGTTCTCCAATTTTAGTGCTGGCTTCGATACCAGCAGCAGCGCAAATCGCTTTGGCGCGAGTGTTGCCAACGCCGTAAATGTAGGTCAGCGAGATCGCCGCATGCTTGTTGTCCGGGATATTGACGCCTGCAATACGGGCCATCAGCTTACTCCGAAATTTGAGCGGCATTGCTCGGTTAATTACATCTACAAAAAGGCGCAGTATTATATCCCCTGCTTCCTATCGAAAGCAAGGGATATAGGTGCGCCACTCTTTCGTCAACAGCTGACCTGGATGATAAAAATCAACCCTGACGCTGTTTGTGACGGGGTTCAGTGCAAATTACACGCACCGCACCACGACGACGAATGATCTTGCAGTTACGACAGATCTTTTTAACGGATGCTCGAACTTTCATCGTTCACTCCACTAAGTTACATGCAACGGTATCAACGAAGGATGCCGCCGCTGCCATACCCTTTCAGGTTGGCCTTTTTCATCACTGATTCGTACTGGTTGGACATCAGGTGAGATTGCACCTGGGACATAAAGTCCATTACCACCACTACTGCAATCAGAATAGAGGTACCGCCGAAATAGAACGGAACCTGCCAAGCGACCATCAAAAACTGTGGCATCAGAGAAACGAACGTGATGTAAGCAGCACCAAACAGCGTTAGCCGCGTCATCACCTTGTCTACGTAGCGCGCAGTCTGCTCGCCTGGACGGATACCCGGCAGGAAAGCGCCTGACTTCTTCAGGTTATCGGCCACGTCTTTAGGATTAAAAACGAGCGCGGTATAAAAGAAGCAGAAGAATACTACTGCTGCTGCAAAAAGCAAGATATAAAGCGGCTGCCCTGGCGCTAACGCCTGAGAAACGGTAGAGAGCCACCCTAATCCTTCACCCTGACTAAACCACTGACCAATGGACGCGGGGAAAAGCAGAATACTGGACGCAAAGATCGGCGGAATAACACCAGCCATATTGACCTTCAGCGGCAGATAACTGCTCTGACCGGCATACATTTTGTTGCCAACCTGACGGCGCGGATAATTCACCTTGATGCGACGCTGACCGCGCTCAACGAATACCACGAAAGCAATGGTGATAATACCAAGTACACCAAGAGCCAACAGAGGCAATACGTTCCAGGCGCCATCATTGCGCGCAAGCTCGAAAGCCTGCCCAATCGCGTTTGGCATACCGGCGACAATACCGGAGAAGATAATCAGCGAAATACCATTGCCGATTCCTTTCTCGGTGATTTGCTCGCCTAACCACATCAGGAAGATCGCACCTGCTACGAAGGTAACGATGGTTGTGCAATAGAAGATAATACCTGGATCTATCGCCGCTCCGCTTCCAACCAGACCAACTGCCATACCGAACGATTGAATCAACGCCAATACCACTGTGCCGTAGCGCGTGTATTGGGTGATCTTGCGACGACCGGCTTCGCCCTCTTTCTTGAGCTGCTCAAGTTGGGGAGAAACCACGGTCAATAACTGCATGATAATCGACGCAGAGATGTACGGCATGATTCCGAGCGCAAATACGCTCATACGCTCCAAGGCGCCACCGGAGAACATGTTGAACATGCTCAGGATGGTGCCTTGGTTCTCTCTGAAGAGCGCAGCTAGCTGGTCGGGGTTAATACCGGGAACGGGGATGTGAGAACCAACGCGGTACACCACAATCGCAATGAATACAAAGCGCAGACGAGCCCAAAGCTCGCTGAGCCCGCCAGTGTTACTGCTACCCGATACCTTTCCCGACTTGCTCATTTAGTCCTCTACCTTGCCGCCGGCTTTTTCGATCGCTTCGCGAGCACCTTTGGTGATCTTGAGACCACGAACTGTAACCGCACGATCAATCTCGCCCGAAAGTACCACTTTGGCAAAACGGGTAGAGTTTTTGAGAACGTTAGCCTGCTTCAAGGAAGCCAGGTCAACAATTTCGCCTTCAACCTTAGCCAGCTCGCCAAGACGAACTTCTTCAGAAACCAGAGATTTGGCAGAGGTAAAGCCGAATTTCGGCAGGCGACGCTGCAAAGGCATCTGTCCGCCTTCGAATCCAGGCTTAACACTACCGCCGGAACGAGACTTAAGACCCTTGTGACCGCGACCACCGGTCTTACCGAGTCCGGAACCGATGCCGCGACCTACGCGTTTCTCGGCCTGTTTGGCACCAGGTGCCGGACGCAGAGTATTGAGTTTCATGGATTACTCCCCTTCGACTCGGACAAGGTAGTTAACCTTGTTGATCATGCCGCGAACGGCAGGAGTGTCTTCCAGCTCAACAGTATGGTTGATACGGCGAAGACCCAAGCCACGCACGGTGGCCTGATGTTTTTTACCGGTACCGATCACACTGCGAATCTGAGTAACTTTGAGTTTGCCAGACATGATACTTACCCCGTGATTTCGGCAACGGAGAGTCCACGTTTTGCGGCAACATCTTCAGGCGAACGCATAGATGCGAGCCCGTTGATAGTTGCACGCACAACGTTGACCGGATTGGTAGAACCGTAACACTTGGCCAGTACGTCCTGCACGCCTGCAAGTTCGAGAACGGAGCGCATGGCACCGCCGGCAATAATACCGGTACCCTCGGAAGCAGGCTGCATGAAGACCTTGGAAGCGCCGTGGTTGGCACGAACTGCGTACTGCAGCGTGTTACCACGAAGTTCAACCTTGATCATGTTGCG
Source organism: Carnimonas nigrificans ATCC BAA-78 (assembly GCF_000526695.1). Taxonomy (GTDB): domain Bacteria; phylum Pseudomonadota; class Gammaproteobacteria; order Pseudomonadales; family Halomonadaceae; genus Carnimonas; species Carnimonas nigrificans. The sequence continues at coordinate 37,459 of NZ_JAGO01000014.1, read as the reverse complement.
GTGAGCCTGGTCCATTGCCTTTTGGATAGCGACAGGCACTTCACGTGCCTTGCCGCGACCGAAGCCAACACGACCATTGCCATCACCAACGACGGTCAGAGCGGTGAAGCCGAAAATACGACCACCTTTGACCACCTTGGCGACACGGTTGATCTGAACCAGCTTTTCCTGGAGATCACCGCTGCCTTTCTGTTCGTTATTCGCCATCGTCAAACCTTTTAGAATTGCAGGCCGGCTTCACGCGCGGCGTCAGCCAGAGCCTTGACTCGACCGTGGAACTTAAAGCCCGAACGATCGAAGGCCACTTTAGTGATGCCAGCGCCTTTGGCACGCTCAGCAATCAGAGCACCCACCTTGGCAGCTGCTTCAGAATTACCAGTAGCTGCTTCACTCAATGTCTTATCAAGGGTGGAGGCGCTAGCGAGCACTTCGCTGCCATCCGCAGAAATAATCTGCGCATAGATATGGCGTGGAGTGCGGTTGACGCATAGGCGCAAAGCGCCCAGCTCGCGGATTTTGGCGCGCGCACGGCGGGCACGACGGAGACGAGATTCTTTCTTCGCGTTCATAACCCTGCCTTATTTCTTCTTAGCTTCTTTACGGCGAACCTGTTCGTCACCATAACGAACGCCTTTACCCTTATAGGGTTCCGGCGGACGGAAGGCACGAATTTCTGCCGCTACCTGACCGAGCTGCTGCTTGTTCGCACTTTTCAGTACGATAGTGGTGTTTTTCGGCGTTTCAGCCTTAACACCTTCAGGCAGTGAATACTCAATCGGGTGGGAGAAGCCCAGCGTAAGATTGATGGTCTGGCCACTGGCCTGGGCACGATAGCCGACGCCATTGATTTCCAGAGTGCGAGTGAAACCTTCGGTTACACCCAGCACCATGTTATTGACCAGTGCACGTGTTGTTCCCACCATCGCCCAGCTTTTCGCTTGAGCGCTAGGGGCGAAGGTCAGCTGACCTTCTTCCTGGCTGACAACAACGTCAGAGTGAATAGGAGTAGCGAGTTCGCCCTGGGCGCCTTTAACAGACACCTGGTCATCGCTAATGTTCACTTCAACGCCGCTTGGCAGCTTGATTGGGTTCTTGCCAATTCTAGACATTTCTCACTCCTAGAATACGGTGCAGATAACTTCGCCGCCAACGCCAGCTTGACGCGCAGCGCGATCGGTCATCACACCTTTAGAGGTGGAAATGATGGCAACACCAAGACCGTCTGCAACCTTGGGCAAATCGTTCTTGCCCTTGTAGATGCGCAGCGATGGTTTGGAAACACGCTGCAGGTGTTCGATGACCGGCTTGCCTTCGAAGTACTTAAGGGTAACGCTCAGCTGAGGCTGTGCATCTTCGCTAACGCTATAGTCAGCGACATAGCCCTCTTCTTTAAGAACGCGCGCAATTTCAACCTTCACTTTCGAAGAAGGAATGTCGACAGTAGCTTTAGTCGCTTGCTGCGCGTTACGGATACGGGTAAGCATATCCGCCAGAGTGTCTTGCATGCTCATTGAATAGCTCCTCGCTTACCAGCTGGACTTGGTCAAGCCGGGAACGTTACCGTTCATGGCGGCTTCACGCAGCTTGTTACGACCAAGGCCGAACTTGTTGTAGTAGCCATGCGGGCGACCAGTTACGCGGCAGCGGTTACGCTGACGAACGGAACTTGAGTCGCGCGGCAGACTCTGGAGCTTGAGCTGCGCTTCAAACTTTTCTTCGTCTGAAGCATCAACACTCTGGATGATTGCTTTGAGCTCCGCACGACGAGCGGCGTACTTTTCGACCAGCTTCGTGCGTTTGAGCTCACGCTCAACCATGCTTTTCTTAGCCATTATTCCAGCCTTTATTTACGGAACGGGAAGTTCAGGGCGCTCAGGAGCGCGCGACCTTCCTCGTCGCTGTTGGCAGTAGTGGTAACCGTGATGTCGAGACCACGGATCCGGTCGATCTTATCATATTCGATCTCCGGAAAAATGATCTGTTCACGTACGCCCATGGAATAGTTGCCACGACCATCGAAAGATTTCGGATTCAGACCGCGGAAGTCACGTACGCGAGGAATCGCGATGTTGACCAGACGATCCAGGAAATCCCACATACGATCGCTGCGCAGCGTTACCTTAACGCCGATAGGCCACCCTTCACGCACCTTGAAACCAGCAACGGATTTACGTGCTTTGGTGATGATGGGTTTCTGACCTGAAAGCTTTTCCATGTCAGCAGCTGCATGTTCGATCAGCTTTTTATCGCTGGTCGCCTCACCAACACCCATATTCAGGGTAATTTTGGTGACTTTGGGCACCTGCATCACGTTGGTGTAACCGAACTGCTCAGAGAGCTTGGTTACCACCTCGTCTTTGTACTGCTGTTTCAAATTCGCCATTATCTCACCCGACTCGAGTTAGGCGTCGATCTGCTTCTGAGTCGACTTGAAGATACGGACCTTGGTACCGTCATCCTGCAACTGAAAGCCGACGCGGTCTGCCTTGCCGGTTTCCGAGTTGAAGATCGCAACGTTGGACTCATGAATCGGAGCCTCACGTTCAACGATACCCCCCTGCTGGCCGAGCATCGGGTTGGGCTTGGTGTGTCGCTTAATCATGTTCACACCCGCGATGACGAACTTGCCGTCCTTCAGTACACGTTTAACGGTACCGCGTTTGCCCTTATCCTTGCCGGCGATGACGATTACTTCGTCGTCACGTTTGATCTTGCGCATTTTCCGCTCCGCTCCTTACAGCACTTCAGGGGCCAGGGAAATGATCTTCATGAACTTCTCTGAACGAAGTTCACGAGTAACCGGCCCGAAAATACGGGTACCGACGGGCTGTTCGTTGGTGTTGTTCAACAAAACTGCCGCATTTCCATCGAAACGGATCAGCGAGCCGTCGGGGCGACGAACGCCACTGGCGGTACGCACGACCACTGCCTTGAGCACTTGGCCCTTTTTAACACGGCCACGAGGAATTGCTTCCTTGACCGTTACCTTGATGATGTCGCCGATGCGAGCATAACGACGGTGTGAACCGCCGAGCACCTTGATGCACTGCACCCGGCGCGCTCCGCTGTTGTCAGCGACATCCAGCATTGTTTGCGTCTGAATCATCGGTTTTCTCCGAACCTAAACTGACTGCTAAGCGCCAGGCGTTAGCCCTTGGCCTGCTCGATAACTTCAACCAATGACCAGGATTTGTTCTTGGAGATCGGTTTGCCTTCACGAATGGAGACACGATCGCCAGTCCTGGCCTGGTTGGTTTCGTCGTGGGCATGCAGCTTGGTGGAGCGCTTTACATACTTGCCGTAGATCGGGTGACGCTCAGAGCGCTCGACCATCACGACGATGGATTTGTCCATCTTGTCGCTCACCACCTTACCGGTGAGCGTGCGTGCTTGAGATTCCTGTGACATCTTATTCACCTGCCTTCTGCTTAATCACAGTCTTAACGCGAGCAATCTCGCGGCGTGTCTGCTTGAGCAGATGAGTCTGGTTAAGCTGCCCAGTCGTCTTCTGCATACGCAGGTTGAATTGCTCACGAAGAAGCTCAAAAAGCTGTTCGTGGAGCGCTTCAGTCGACTTTTCACGCAGTTCTTGTGCTTTCATCACATCACCGTCCGTTTAACGAAGGTTGTCGCAATGGGCATCTTCTGAGCGGCGAGAGAGAAAGCTTCACGCGCCAGCTCCTCGGATACACCTTCGATCTCGTAAAGGACACGTCCCGGCTGAATCTGGGCAACCCAGTATTCAACTGAACCTTTACCTTTACCCATACGAACCTCAAGAGGTTTTTCAGAGATCGGCTTGTCAGGGAAGACACGGATCCAGATTTTACCGCCACGTTTTACGTGACGAGTGATCGCGCGACGACCTGCTTCGATCTGGCGGGCAGTGAGGCGACCGCGACCAATGGCCTTAAGGCCAAAGTCACCGAAGCTTACGCTTGAGCCGCGCTCTGCCAGGCCGCGGTTGCGACCCTTCTGCTGCTTGCGAAATTTAGTACGCTTTGGCTGTAACATCGACTATTCCCCTTACTTGGAGCCTTTCTTCTTGGGAGCAGCCGGCTGGCTCTGAGACTGCTTGGCTTTCGCCCGCACTTCCTCGATGCCGCCCAGAATTTCTCCCTTGAAGATCCACACTTTGACGCCGATAACGCCGTAGGTGGTGTGCGCTTCGTAGGTGGCGTAGTCGATGTCGGCACGCAGAGTGTGAAGCGGCACACGGCCTTCACGATACCACTCTGTACGCGCGATCTCGGCACCGCCAAGACGTCCTGAAAGCTGGATTTTGATGCCTTTGGCACCAAGGCGCATAGCGTTCTGGACCGCGCGCTTCATAGCACGACGGAACATTACACGACGCTCCAGCTGACCGGCTACGTTTTGCGCAACCAGGCGAGCATCCAGTTCGGGTTTGCGAACTTCTTCGATGTTGACGTGCACAGGCACGCTCATCATCGCAGTAAGGTCGCGGCGCAGACGATCTACGTCTTCACCCTTTTTACCAATCACGATACCCGGACGGGCAGTGTGAATGGTGATACGAGCATTGTTGGCAGGACGTTCGATAACGACACGGCTAACAGATGCATTTTTCAGACGATCCTCGATGAAACTACGAACAGCGAGGTCGTTGTTCAGTTTGTCGGCATATGCGCCGCGCTCTGCGTACCAGACCGAGGAATGGTCCTTGACGACACCGAGGCGAATACCAACTGGATTTACTTTCTGACCCATCGGTCGACTCCTACTTCTCGGCTACCTTGACGGTGATATGGCAGGTGCGCTTCAGAATGCGATCCGCACGGCCCTTGGCACGCGGCTGGATACGTTTGAGCGTCATGCCCTCATCGACATAGATGGTCGAGACACGAAGTTCATCGATGTCCATGCCGTTGTTTTCTTCCGCGTTAGCGATCGCCGATTGCAGTACTTTGCGGACGATAATCGCGCCCTTTTTCGGCGAGAAGCTCAGGATGTCCAGCGCTTCGGCTACCGGTTTACCGCGTACCTGATCGGCGACCAGACGAGCCTTCTGAGCGGACAGGCGAGCGCCGCGCAATTTAGCAGCTACTTCTTCCATTTTTCAGTCCTCTCTTACCGCTTGGCTTTCTTGTCAGCCGCATGACCGCGGTAGGTGCGGGTGGCAGCAAATTCGCCTAGCTTGTGGCCAACCATCTCTTCAGAGACGTGGACCGGTACATGCTGGCGACCGTTATGGACGGCGATGGTGAGTCCTACCATGTTAGGCAGGATCATCGAACGACGCGACCAGGTTTTGATCGGTTTGCGGTCGTTCTTTTCCACAGCCGCCTCAACCTTCTTCAAAAGATGAAGGTCAATAAAAGGACCTTTCTTAAGTGAACGTGGCACAGCCGTTACCCCTTAAATTCTGTTACTTAGCCTTGCGGCGACGAACGATGAGTTTGTCGGTGCGCTTATTCTTGCGAGTTTTGTAACCCTTGGTTGGCATACCCCAGGGTGATACCGGATGACGACCACCGCTAGAGCGACCTTCACCACCACCATGCGGGTGATCAACAGGGTTCATCGCAGCACCACGAACGGTAGGACGAACGCCTCTCCAGCGCTTCGCACCAGCTTTACCAAGCTGACGCAGGCTGTGTTCGGAGTTACCTACTTCGCCGAGGGTGGCACGACACTCGGAAAGCACACGACGCATTTCGCCGGAACGCAGACGAATGGTTGCGTAGTTACCTTCACGGGCAACGAGCTGAGCACTTGCACCAGCACTACGTACGAGCTGCGCGCCTTTGCCAGGCTTCAGTTCGATACAATGGATGGTAGAACCCACCGGAATGTTACGAAGCGGCAAAGAGTTACCAGCACGAATCGCAGCATTAACGCCAGATTCGAGACGATCGCCCTCTTTCACATTCCGTGGTGCGATGATGTAGCGACGCTCACCATCCACGTACTTCAGCAGTGCAATGTTGGCACTACGGTTAGGATCGTATTCCAGGCGTTCAACAATTGCCGGAATGCCGTCCTTGGTACGTTTGAAATCAATCAAACGATAATGCTGACGCTGTCCACCACCAACGTGACGGGTGGTAATGCGGCCGTTGTTATTACGACCACCAGAGCGTTTCTGTACTTCTACCAGCGAGTCAACCGGGCGACCTTTGTACAGGTCAGGGTTGACGACCTTCACCAGATGGCGACGGCCGGCGGAAGTAGGTTTAGTCTTGACTACTGCCATGATCCGTTCTCCTGCCTCACTCGTTACCAGTGAAGTCTTCGAGGGTCTCGCCAGCGGCCAGAGTCACATAGGCTTTGCGATAGCCGCTGCGGAAACCTTCGCCACGAGCTGTACGCTTGGCCTTGCCTTTGACATTCAGTACCTGGACACCAGCTACCTTTTTATCAAAGAGAGCCTCTACCGCTTTCTTGATCTCGAGCTTGGTTGCGTCTGATGAGACTTTGAACACGTACTGATTATTCTCAGCAGCGATCGCAGCTTTCTCAGTCATGTGCGGGCCAAGCAGCACTTTGAATACGCGTTCCTGGTTCATCCCAGCTTCTCCTCAAACTTGCGCAGAGCAGGAACGGTCACCAACACCTTATCGAAGGCTACAAGGCTGACCGGATCAACTCCGGCAACGTCAACAACTGCAACGTTAGGAATATTGCGAGCAGCGAGATAAAGGTTTTCGTCTACTTCTTCAGAGACGATAAGCACCTTTTCCAGGCCCAGCTCATTCAGCTTGGTCGCCAGCTGTTTGGTTTTCGGGGAATCAACACCGAAATCGTTAACAGCTACCAGACGCTCCTGACGGAGCAGCTCGGAAAGGATGGAACGCATCGCAGCGCGATACATTTTGCGGTTAACCTTCTGGGAGTGGTCCTGCGGACGCGCCGCGAAGGTTACGCCACCACTGCGCCACAGCGGAGAACGGATGGTACCGGCACGAGCACGACCGGACCCTTTCTGACGCCATGGTTTTTTACCACCACCACTAACGTCCGAACGGGTTTTCTGCGCACGAGAACCCTGACGAGCACTTGCCAGATAGGCAGTGACGACCTGGTGTACGAGCGACTCGTTAAAATCCTTGCCGAAGGTAGCGTCGGAAAGTTCGACGGCTTCAGCGTTGGCACCCACTAGATTCAAATTCATCGGTACTTACCCCTCAGCGAGCTTTGACAGCGCTGCGCACGATCACTTGGCTGCCGGTTGCACCGGGAACAGCGCCTTTGACCAACAGCAGGTTGCGTTCAGCATCAATGCGTACCACTTCAAGGCTCTGAACGGTAGTACGGGCGTTACCCATCTGACCGGCCATTTTCTTGCCTTTGAATACGCGGCCCGGAGTCTGGCACATACCAATTGAGCCAGGAGCACGATGCGAGAGGGAGTTACCGTGGGTAGCATCCTGGGTACTAAAGTTCCAGCGTTTAACACCACCCTGGAAGCCCTTACCCTTGGAAGTGCCGGTCACGTCAATCTTCTGACCAGCTTCAAAGAGGGATACAGTGAACTCGCCGCCGACCTGAGGATCTTCTTCACCTTCAGAAAGGCGGAATTCCACAAGACCACGACCAGCTTCAACACCTGCCTTGGCGAACTGACCAGCAGCAGCCTTGGACAAATGTTTAGCCTTACGCGCACCAGAAGTCACCTGCACGGCACGATAGCCGTCAGATTCCAGCGTTTTTACGCTGGTGATGCGGTTTGGCTCAACTTCAATGACGGTTACGGGCACGGATGCACCATCTTCGGTGAAGACACGGGTCATACCGCTCTTCTTACCGACTAAACCGATCGCCATGTTCAGTCTCCTATAGTGTACGGGGCTATCACCCGCTATGGCTGCCCTTTCCAGAGCATTCCACTAGCACATTGTGTGGCGTCTCGCGACGCGGCGGTCTACTTATATACGTTTCCGTCAACGTAGTCCGCAAGTGACTAGTGAGGGTTAATCAATCAACCTTGATTTGGACGTCAACGCCCGCGGCAAGATCTAGTTTCATAAGCGCGTCAACTGTCTTTTCAGTTGGCTCAACGATGTCGAGAACACGCTTGTGGGTGCGAATTTCGTACTGATCACGCGCATCTTTGTTGACGTGCGGAGAAATCAGAACGGTATAACGCTCCCGGTTTGTCGGCAGCGGAATCGGACCGCGCACTTGCGCACCGGTACGCTTGGCTGTATCGACGATTTCCTGCGCAGACTGATCGATCAAACGATGATCGAACGCCTTAAGCCGAATGCGAATTTTCTGGTTCTGCATTTACCTAGACTCCAATGGGCTTACCCGCCCAACCGAATGTTGCGGGACGCCTGTGACCGGACGGCGCGAGCCATCCACTCACGCTTGAAAGGATGCGCATTATAGAGCCCCTAGTTTAGGGAGTCAAATGCACTCTCCACGATACCGAAACAAGGACATTAAAAAGGGGCCTCAAAGGCCCCTTATGTTCCGCCAAAATAATCAGCGGCTAAATGTCTTACTCGACGATTTTGGCTACAACACCAGCACCAACGGTACGACCACCTTCGCGGATAGCGAAGCGCAGGCCGTCTTCCATGGCAACAGGTGCGATCAGGGTAACAACCATTTTAACGTTGTCGCCCGGCATAACCATTTCTACGCCTTCAGGCAGTTCACAAGTACCAGTTACGTCAGTGGTACGGAAGTAGAACTGAGGACGGTAGCCTTTGAAGAAAGGAGTATGACGACCACCTTCTTCTTTGGACAGGATGTACACCTCAGTTTCAAACTTGGTGTGAGGAGTGATAGAGCCCGGCTTGGCCAGAACCTGACCACGCTCTACGTCATCACGCTTGGTACCACGCAGCAGTGCACCAACGTTCTCGCCCGCACGACCTTCGTCGAGCAGTTTACGGAACATTTCAACACCGGTAACGGTAGTTTTAACGGTGTCGCGCAGACCAACGATTTCAACTTCTTCGCCAGTTTTAACGATACCGCGCTCAACACGACCGGTAACAACGGTACCACGACCAGAGATCGAGAATACGTCTTCGATAGGCATCAGGAACGGCTGGTCAATAGCACGCTCCGGCTCAGGGATGTAGTCATCCAGAGCTTTGATCAGGTTGGTAACGGCGGTAGTACCCATGCCGTTATCATCCTTGCCTTCGAGCGCCATCAGTGCAGAACCGATGATGATCGGAGTGTCGTCACCAGGGAACTCGTATTCGTTCAGAAGTTCACGAACTTCCATTTCAACGAGTTCGAGGAGTTCTTCATCATCAACCATGTCCGCTTTGTTCAGGAACACAACGATGTAAGGAACGCCAACCTGACGAGACAGCAGGATGTGCTCGCGAGTCTGGGGCATGGGGCCGTCAGCTGCAGAAACCACCAGGATAGCGCCGTCCATCTGGGCAGCACCGGTGATCATGTTTTTGACGTAGTCAGCGTGCCCAGGGCAGTCAACGTGCGCGTAGTGACGCTCGTTGGACTGATATTCCACGTGTGCAGACGCGATGGTGATACCACGTTCACGCTCTTCAGGAGCGTTGTCGATAGTATCGAACTGGCGCCAGTCGCCACCGAATTGTTCGGCAGAAACGCGAGTCAGCGCCGCAGTCAGAGTAGTTTTACCGTGGTCAACGTGACCGATAGTACCAACGTTGACGTGCGGTTTTGAACGATCGAATTTTTCCTTAGCCACTGCTATAACCTCGTTTGAGCTATGGGTTATTTCTGATTGATGACGGCTTCGACGACGCTGGACGGCGCCTCATCATACTTCGCAAACTCCATGGAGTAGCTTGCGCGGCCCTGGGTCTGCGAGCGCAGGTCGGTCGCGTAACCGAACATCTCACCCAGCGGCACCATTGCACGAATGATTTTACCAGAAGAAGAATCATCCATGCCCTGCACCAGGCCACGGCGGCGGTTCAAATCGCCCATCACGTCGCCCATGAAGTCTTCCGGTGTTACCACTTCGACGCGCATGATCGGCTCGAGCAATACCGCTCCGGCCTTGCGTGCCCCTTCCTTGATTGCCATTGAGGAGGCGATCTTAAAGGCATTTTCGTTAGAGTCAACATCATGGTAAGACCCATCATACAGGGTTACCTTGACGTCGATCATCGGATAGCCCGCGATAACACCATTTTTTAGCTGCTCGTAAGCGCCTTTCTCAACTGCCGGCACGTATTCCTTGGGAACCACACCACCCACGATTTCGGAAGTGAACTTGAAGCTCATTTCTTCATCATCGCCTTTGTCTTCGGCGGTTAGCGGCTCGATACGCAGGTAAACGTGACCAAACTGACCACGACCACCCGACTGACGAACGAACTTGCCTTCTTGCTCAACACTGGAGCGGATGGTCTCACGGTAAGCCACCTGCGGTTTACCGATGTTGGCTTCAACCTTGAACTCACGTTTCATACGGTCAACGATGATGTCAAGGTGCAGCTCACCCATACCAGAGATGATGGTCTGGCCGGTCTCTTCATCAGTCTGAACACGGAAAGAAGGATCTTCCTGCGCAAGCTTACCAAGCGCAATACCCATTTTTTCCTGGTCAGCCTTGGACTTCGGCTCAACCGCCACCGCAATTACGGGCTCCGGGAACTCCATGCGCTCGAGGATAATCTTGCTATCCTGATCACACAGCGTATCACCGGTAGTAACGTCTTTCAGACCGATACATGCCGCAATATCACCAGCGAGAACTTCTTTGATCTCTTCACGCGAGTTGGAGTGCATCTGAACGATACGACCAACGCGCTCGCGCTTCTGCTTCACGGAGTTGAACACGGTATCACCGGAGTTCAACACGCCAGAGTAAACACGAATAAAGGTCAGAGTACCAACGAAAGGATCCGTCGCGATTTTGAATGCAAGCGCAGCGAAGGGTGCACTGTCATCCGCTTCACGAGTTTCGATCTCACCGTTTTCTTCCAGCTCACCTTCGATCGCTTTAACTTCGGTCGGAGCCGGAAGGTAGTCGATAACGGCGTCAAGTACGGCCTGAACACCTTTGTTCTTGAACGCAGAACCACAGGTAACCAGGACAATTTCGTTATCGAGCGTACGACGGCGCAGGCCAGCCTTAATCTCTTCAGCCGAGAGTTCACCTTCTTCAAGGTACTTCTCCATCAGCTCTTCAGAGGCTTCGGCAGCCGCTTCCATCATCTCTTCGCGATATTTCTCGGCAGTTTCCTGCAGTTCCGCCGGAATATCAACGAGGTCATAGGTAAGACCACGATCTTCTTCGTTCCAGAGAATAGCCTTCATCTGGATCAGGTCTACTACGCCTTTAAAGTCGTCTTCCGCGCCCCAGTTAATCTGGATCGGAACAACGTTCGCATTAAGGCGATCCTTCAGCTGGTCAAGCACCATGAAGAAGTCAGCACCCGCACGGTCCATCTTGTTGACGAACACCATACGAGGAACTTCATACTTGTTGGCCTGACGCCAAACGGTTTCAGTCTGCGGCTGTACGCCTGAAGAACCGCACAGTACCACTACCGCGCCATCAAGCACTCGCAGGGAACGCTCAACTTCAACCGTGAAGTCAACGTGCCCAGGAGTATCAATGATGTTGATGCGGTGCTCATCAAACTGCTGGTTCATACCTTTCCAGAAGGTAGTAACAGCAGCAGAAGTGATAGTGATACCACGCTCCTGCTCCTGCTCCATCCAGTCAGTTGTGGCCGCACCGTCGTGTACTTCACCGATCTTGTGAGACAAGCCGGTGTAGAAAAGCACACGTTCGGTAGTCGTGGTTTTGCCCGCATCAACGTGCGCGACAATCCCGATGTTGCGATAACGCTTAAGGGGTGTCTTGCGTGCCACGATATTCGTTCCTATTGGTTGGAAACTAGGCCGTCCATGGATCAGGCTGCTGCCGCGAAACCGGCAGCAGCCCAAATCCCATTAGAAGCGGTAGTGAGAGAATGCTTTGTTGGCTTCTGCCATGCGATGCACGTCTTCACGCTTCTTGACCGCCGCACCTTTACCTTCTGAGGCGTCGAGAATTTCGCCAGCAAGACGCTGTTCCATGGTCTTTTCGCCACGCGAACGCGCAGCATCTACCAGCCAGCGCATCGCCAGAGCCTGACGACGAGAAGGACGTACTTCTACTGGTACCTGGTAGGTAGCACCACCAACACGACGAGATTTAACCTCAACCATCGGCTGGATTGTTTCCAGCGCTTTGTCGAATACATCAAGCGGCTCGGCATTATTGGAGCGAGAGGCAACACGGTCGAGCGCACCGTAAACGATACGTTCGGCCACGGATTTCTTGCCGCTGATCATCAGATGGTTCATGAACTTGGCCAGGTGCTCACTTCCAAACTTGGGATCTGGAAGAATCTCGCGCTTGGCGGCAATGCGACGTCTAGGCATGATAAGCCCTCTAGTTAAGGGTCCTTCAGGTAAACCTGACCATTCTGGCCAGCCTTACTCTTATCAGACAAAAATTAAGATTTAGGACGCTTGGTTCCGTATTTGGAACGGCCCTGCTTACGGTTCTGAACACCAGAGGTATCCAGCGCACCGCGTACTGTGTGATAACGCACACCCGGCAAATCCTTTACACGACCGCCGCGAATCAGCACGACAGAGTGTTCCTGCAGGTTGTGGCCTTCACCGCCAATGTACGAAGTAACTTCGTAGCCGTTGGTCAGACGCACACGACAAACCTTACGCAGCGCTGAGTTTGGCTTTTTAGGGGTGGTGGTATATACGCGGGTACAAACGCCGCGTTTCTGGGGACATGCCTGCAACGCCGGCACGTCGCTTTTCACGACGGGGCGCTTGCGCGGCTTGCGCACCAGCTGGTTTACAGTTGCCATTAATCTCACTCCAAATGAGTATGCCTATTACAGCAGTAAACCAAATTGGTTTGACTGCTTTACTACAATGTTTGCTGCTTCACATGTGTCACAGCAATTAGCGGGAGTACAGATACACTACTCCCGCTAATAAAGGATGCGAATTCTAGGGCGTACTTACCCCTAACGTCAAGCCCGAGCAGGGAGTTTACCCTGCCACAGGCATTGACGGCTCACCGCAAGGAGACGAATCAATCGTCTTCTGCATCCAGTGCGGTAAGCTGTTCGCCCAGCTGCTGCTCGATATCATCGGCAGTCAGCTGACTGTCAGGATGGTTGCCAGACAAGCGACGGCGACGCTCGTTGTGGTAAGCCAGGCCAGTACCCGCAGGAATCAGGCGCCCTACTACAACGTTCTCTTTCAGGCCGCGCAGGTAATCGCTCTTGCCGGTTACCGAGGCTTCGGTCAACACTCGCGTGGTTTCCTGGAAGGAAGCCGCGGAGATGAACGATTCGGTAGCCAGCGATGCCTTGGTGATACCCAGCAGAACACGCTCGTATTTGGCCGGGAACTTGTTCGCGGCGGCAAGACGTTCGTTTTCTGCCAGCACCGTCACAAGTTCCACCTGGTCACCCGGGATCAGCTGGCTGTCACCTGCATCCAGAATTTCTACCTTGCGCAGCATCTGACGAACGATAACCTCAATGTGCTTATCGTTGATCGGAACGCCCTGCAAACGGTATACGTCCTGAATTTCAGTGGTAACGTATTTGGCCAGCTCTGCCACGCCCAGCAAACGCAGAATGTCGTGCGGGTTACTGGGGCCGTCCGAGATCACCTCACCCTTCTCAACGTTTTCACCTTCGAACACGCTGATCTGACGCCATTTCGGAATCAGGGTTTCGAAAGGATCACCGTCGTCAGGTGTGATGGTCAAACGGCGCTTGCCCTTGGTCTCTTTACCGAACGAGACGGTACCAGAGATTTCAGCCAGGATGGACGGCTCTTTCGGCTTACGCGCCTCGAAGAGATCGGCCACGCGCGGCAGACCACCGGTGATGTCCTTGTTACCAGACGCTTCTACCGGAATACGTGCTACCACACCACCGACTTCGAGATGTTCGCCGCTATCGACCGACACGATCGCATTACCCGGCAGCATGTACTGCACCGGCGTATTGGAACCTGGCAGCGTTACGTGCTCACCCTTCTCATCGACCAGCATTACCATAGGACGCTTGTCGCGACCGGAGCTGGGGCGGTTACCCGCTTCGATAATCTCGATGGAGCTAAGGCCCGTCATCTCGTCAACCGTGCGGTGCATGGTGACGCCTTCTTCCATTTCGGAGAACTGGACGCTACCTGCCACCTCGGCAATGATCGGATGCGTGTGCGGATCCCAGCGAGCAACGCTTTGACCAGCTTCAACGGTGTCACCATCGCGTACGCTCAGCTCGGCGCCATAAGGCAGCTTGTAGTGCTCACGCTCACGACCGCTTTCATCGGTCACGATCAGGGCACTGGAGCGCGATACAACGATCAGCTTGCCGTCTGCACGATCAACCGACTTCATGTTCTGCAGGCGAATGATACCGCCATGCTTGACCTGAACAGAGTCAACGGCAGAAGAACGCGATGCCGCACCACCGATGTGGAAGGTACGCATGGTCAGCTGAGTACCAGGCTCACCGATTGACTGCGCTGCGATAACACCGACGGACTCGCCAACGTTAACGCGATGTCCGCGCGCCAGGTCACGGCCATAGCACATGGAGCAAACACCGTGCTTGCTTTCACAGCTAATGGTACTGCGCACGACGATCTCATCGACGCCCATGCTGTCAAAGTCAGCACAAACTGCTTCGTCGAGAAGCGTGTTACGCGGAATTACCACGTCGCCGTTAGTGTTCACAACATCCTTGGCAGTCACACGTCCCAGCACACGTTCGGCCAGAGATACCAGCACGTCACCACCTTCGATGACGGGGTTCATGACCAGACCTTCTTCGGTGCCACAGTCGTTCTCGGTAACGACAACGTCCTGGGCAACGTCTACCAGGCGACGTGTCAGGTAACCGGAGTTGGCCGTTTTAAGCGCCGTATCCGCCAGACCTTTACGAGCACCGTGGGTAGAGATGAAGTACTGCAGTACGTTCAAGCCTTCACGGAAGTTGGCAACGATAGGTGTCTCGATGATCGAGCCATCCGGCTTGGCCATCAGTCCGCGCATACCTGCCAGCTGACGAATCTGCGTCGCACTACCACGGGCACCGGAGTCAGCCATGATGAAGACCGAGTTGAACGATTCCTGCTCAACTTCATTACCTTCACGGTCAACGACGGTTTCCTTGGAAATACCCGCCATCATCGCTTTGGTGACCTTGTCGTTGGCCTTGGACCAAATATCGATGACCTTGTTGTATTTCTCGCCCGCAGTCACGAGACCAGAGGAGAACTGATCCTCAATCTCTTTAACTTCCTGCTCGGCGGCATCAACGATGGAGGCTTTCGAGTCAGGAATAACGAAGTCGTTAACCCCGATCGAAGAACCAGACCAGGTCGCCATGCGGTAACCGGTATACATCAGCTGGTCAGCGAGAATAACGGTTTCCTTGAGACCAACGGTACGGTACGCCGTGTTGATCAGCTGAGAAATCGCCTTCTTCTTCATCGACTTGTCGACGTTTTCAAACGCCATGCCTTTGGGAAGAACCGCGAACAGCATCGCACGACCTACAGTAGTGTCGCGAAGCGTTGTCTGTGCAGTGAACTCACCGCTTTCCTCGTCACGCAGCCACTCGGTGATGCGGATTTTCACACGTGCGTGAATCGCCACATTCTGAGTCTGGAACGCGCGCTCGGCTTCAGCCAGGTTAGAGAAGGCCATGCCTTCGCCCTTGGCATTGATTTTCTCGCGGGTCATGTAATAAAGACCCAATACAACGTCCTGAGAAGGCACGATGATCGGATCACCGCTCGCCGGGGACAGCACGTTGTTGGTCGACATCATCAATGCGCGCGCTTCGAGCTGGGCTTCCAGCGTCAGCGGCACGTGTACCGCCATCTGGTCACCGTCAAAGTCAGCGTTATACGCCGCACACACCAATGGGTGCAGACGAATCGCCTTGCCTTCGATCAGCAGCGGTTCAAACGCCTGAATGCCGAGACGGTGAAGCGTAGGAGCACGGTTAAGCATAACCGGGTGCTCACGGATCACGTCCGCCAGGATGTCCCAGACTTCCGGCACTTCACGCTCAACCATTTTCTTGGCCGCTTTAATGGTCGATGCCTGACCATTTTGCTGCAGCTTCGAATAGATGAATGGCTTGAACAGCTCCAGGGCCATTTTCTTTGGCAGACCGCACTGGTGAAGACGCAGGTACGGGCCAACGGTGATTACCGAACGACCGGAGTAATCCACGCGCTTACCAAGCAGGTTCTGACGGAAGCGACCCTGTTTACCCTTGATCATATCGGCCAGGGATTTGAGAGGACGCTTGTTGGAACCAGTGATCGCACGACCGCGACGACCGTTGTCGAGCAGCGCATCGACCGATTCCTGCAGCATACGCTTCTCGTTACGCACGATGATATCGGGCGCATTGAGGTCAAGCAGACGCTTCAGGCGGTTATTACGGTTAATAACGCGACGATACAGGTCGTTGAGATCGGAAGTCGCAAAGCGGCCGCCGTCCAGCGGCACCAACGGACGCAGGTCCGGCGGCAGCACTGGCAGCACTTCCATAATCATCCACTCTGGGCTATTGCCAGACTTGTGGAAGGATTCGATCAGCTTCAGACGCTTGGAGAGCTTTTTGACCTTGGTTTCGGAGTTGGTCTGCGGAATCTCTTCACGCAGCCGTTCAATCTCTTCATCAAGCTCAATTTCTGCCAGCAGCGCCTTAATCGCTTCCGCGCCCATACGCGCGTCGAAATCGTCACCGAACTCTTCGAGCGCTTCGAAATACTGCTCATCGTTGAGCAGCTGACCTTTCTCAAGCGTGGTCATGCCAGGCTCGATCACTACGAAGGACTCGAAATAGAGCACGCGCTCAATATCACGCAGGGTCATATCAAGCAGCAGACCAATACGGCTAGGCAGCGACTTGAGGAACCAGATATGCGCGACGGGAGCGGCCAGTTCGATATGCCCCATGCGCTCACGGCGTACAGAGGCTTTTGTTACTTCGACACCACATTTTTCACAAATGATGCCGCGATGCTTCATGCGTTTGTATTTGCCGCACAAGCACTCGTAATCCTTTACCGGGCCAAAGATCTTGGCACAGAACAAACCATCACGCTCCGGCTTGAATGTCCGGTAGTTGATGGTCTCAGGCTTTTTAACCTCTCCATAGGACCAGGAACGGATCATATCCGGTGAGGCGAGCGAGATCTTGATCGAGTCAAACTCTTCAGACTGCCCCTGTGATTTGAGTACTTTCACCAAATCTTTCATTAGGTCGGCTCCACCGCGGAGTTTTCATGGGCAGGCCCGGGCAGCATTGCTGCTCCAGACCTGCGGACCATAAGATTAAAGGTCATCAATCAGGCGAGTGCTGTGCACTCAGGATTCCAGCTCGATATCAATACCCAGCGAGCGAATCTCCTTGACCAACACGTTGAAGGACTCGGGCATGCCGGCCTGCATGGTGTGATCGCCATCGACGATGCTCTTGTACATTTTCGTCCTGCCTTCAACATCGTCGGACTTGACGGTGAGCATTTCCTGCAGGGTATAGGCAGCGCCATAAGCCTCAAGAGCCCACACTTCCATCTCACCGAAACGCTGACCACCGAACTGCGCCTTACCGCCCAACGGCTGCTGGGTAACCAGCGAGTAAGAGCCGGTAGAACGGGCGTGCATTTTGTCGTCAACCAGGTGGTTCAACTTCAGCATGTACATGTAGCCAACGGTAACGGGACGATCAAACGCCTCACCAGTACAGCCGTCATACAAGGTAACCTGACCGGATTCCGGCAAGTCGGCGAGTTTAAGAAGACCTTTGATCTCGCGCTCTTCTGCACCGTCGAACACTGGCGTTGCCAGCGGCACGCCCTTGCGCAGGTTATTGGCGAGCGTAATCAGCTCTTCTTCATTGAGTTCATCAAGATCTTCCTGACGACCACCCGACTTGTTATAGACCTCTTCGAGGAATGCACGAACCTCTGTGAGCTGCTGCCCACGCGCATCCTTGAGCATACGGTCGATTTTTGCACCGAGACCAAATGCCGCCATCCCCAGGTGAGTCTCAAGAATCTGACCCACGTTCATACGGGATGGTACGCCCAACGGGTTAAGCACGAAGTCAACCGGCACACCATTTTCGTCAAATGGCATATCTTCGACCGGTTTGATCGCCGAGATAACACCCTTGTTACCGTGACGACCCGCCATTTTGTCGCCCGGCTGGATACGACGTTTGACCGCCAGATACACCTTGACGATGCGGAGCATGCCCGGAGAGAGATCATCGCCCTGAGTCAGCTTGCGTTTCTTGTCTTCGAAACGCTCATCCATTTCCTTGCGACGGTTCTCGAGCTGCTCACTGGCCTGGGCCAGCAGTTCGTTCAGAGAATCGTCCTGCAAGCGCAGGTTGAACCACTGCTCGCGAGGAAGCTCATCGAGATAGGCTTCATCAAGCGTATCTTCTTTCTTGAGCCGTGGACCGCCATTGACCTTCTGTCCAGCCAGAGAGCTGCGCAGACGTTCAAAGGTAGCGTTCTCGGCAATACGATACGTCTCCTGAAGATCCTTGCGGACTTCATCAAGCTGGGACTTCTCGATAGCCAGCGCGCGTTCATCCTTCTCTACACCATCGCGAGTGAACGTCTGAACGTCGATAACAGTACCGCGCATACCGGTAGAAGCACGCAGCGACGTATCTTTAACGTCAGAAGCCTTCTCACCGAAGATCGCACGCAGCAGCTTTTCCTCTGGTGTCAGCTGGGTCTCACCCTTCGGCGTTACCTTACCAACCAGAATGTCGCCCGGATTGATCTCGGCACCGATGTAAACAATGCCGGACTCATCCAGCTTGTTGAGCGCAGCCTCACCCACATTAGGAATATCCGCGGTAATTTCCTCGGCACCCAATTTGGTATCACGAGAAACGCAGGTCAGTTCCTGAATGTGAATCGTGGTGAAACGGTCTTCCTGAACCACGCGCTCCGAGATCAGCATGGAGTCTTCGTAGTTGTAGCCATTCCACGGCATGAAGGCGATGCGCATATTCTGACCCAACGCCAACTCGCCAGAGTCTACCGACGTGCCGTCTGCCAGAATATCGCCGCGCGCTACCTGATCCCCAGGACGCACAACAGGACGCTGGTTCTGACAGGTGTTCTGGTTGGAGCGGACATATTTAGTCAGGTTGTAGATATCTACACCTGCTTCACCGCCCGTCAGCTCGTCTTCGTTGACACGAATGACCACACGAGTCGCGTCAACTGAGTCAACCTTGCCGCCGCGACGTGCAACCGCACATACGCCGGAGTCACGCGCCACGAATTTTTCCATGCCGGTGCCCACAAGCGGCTTGTCAGCACGCAGTGTGGGAACCGCCTGACGCTGCATGTTCGAACCCATCAGGGCGCGGTTGGCGTCATCATGTTCAAGGAACGGAATAAGCGCCGCTGCAACAGAGACCACCTGACGGGGAGACACGTCCATCAGTGTCACTTTTTCAGGTGACATGAAGGTAGTTTCACCACGGTGACGAACCTGTACCAGGTCATCTACCAATCGGCCATTTTCATCGACGGCTGCCGATGCCTGTGCCACCACGAAGTCACCTTCTTCAATGGCAGAGAGCTGCACCACTTCGTCGGTTACCTGACGATCAACCACCTTGCGATACGGCGTTTCAAGGAAACCGTAGCTATTGGTGTGAGCGTAGGTAGCCAGCGAGTTAATCAGACCGATGTTCGGACCTTCAGGGGTTTCGATCGGGCACAGACGACCATAGTGGGTCGCGTGTACGTCTCGAACCTCGAAGCCAGCGCGTTCACGCGTCAGACCACCTGGGCCCAGAGCAGAAACACGACGCTTGTGAGTTACCTCAGAGAGCGGGTTGTTCTGGTCCATGAACTGGGAGAGCTGGCTTGAACCGAAGAACTCTTTAACCGCAGCGGCCACCGGCTTGGCATTGATCAGGTCCTGAGGCATCAGACCTTCACTTTCCGCCATGGAGAGACGCTCACGGACAGCACGCTCAACGCGCACCAATCCAACGCGGAACTGGTTCTCAGCCATCTCGCCGACGCTACGAATACGACGGTTGCCAAGGTGGTCAATATCATCGACATCACCGAAGCCGTTACGGATGTTGATCAGCTCACGCAGTACATCAAGGATGTCTTCGTGGGCCAGCACACCGGAACCGGTATCGCTTTCGCGACGCAGGCGACGGTTGAACTTCATGCGACCAACGCCAGAAAGATCGTAACGGTCAGCCGAGAAGAACAGATTATTGAACAGCGACTCGGCAGCTTCCTTGGTGGGCGGCTCGCCAGGACGCATCATGCGGTAGATTTCGACCAGCGCTTCCAGCTGAGAGTTGGTCGGATCAACACGCAGAGTGTCCGAGATGAAGGAGCCGGCATCCAGGTCGTTGGTATACAGCGTTTCGAAAGAGGTAATACCCGCAACACCAATGGCTTCGACCAGCTCACCGGTAAGCTCGGCATTACACTCGCAGATCAACTCGCCTGTTTTGGGGTTAACCTGATCTTTCGCCAGTGTTCTGCCAACGATGTACTCAAGCGGCACTGCAAGCTGTTCGATGCCGGCCTTTTCCAACTGACGAATGTGTTTCTGGGTAATGCGGCGACCTTCTTCAACAATGACCTTGCCGTCCTTGTCGGTGATTTCGAAGGAAGCCGTTTCCCCACGCATGCGCGAGGGAACCAATTCAATCTTGAAGCCAGACTTGTCAATATGGAAAGTGCTGGTCTCAAAGAAGGTATCGAGAATTTCTTCACCGCTCATACCCAGCGCACGCAACAGAACCGTTGCGGGCAGCTTGCGGCGGCGGTCGATACGCACAAAAACGTTATCGCGCGGATCAAACTCGAAGTCGAGCCATGAACCGCGATAGGGAATGATACGAGCAGAGTAAAGCAGTTTGCCTGAAGAGTGGCTCTTGCCCTTATCGTGATCGAAAAACACACCAGGACTGCGGTGCAGCTGGGATACGATCACTCGTTCGGTACCATTGATGATGAAGGTACCGTTCTCTGTCATCAGGGGGATTTCCCCCATGTACACTTCCTGCTCCTTGATATCCTTGACCGCTTTGTTGGAAGACTCACGATCATAGATAATCAGGCGAACCTTCACACGCAGCGGCGCCGCGAAGGTTACACCTCGAAGCTGACATTCCTTGACATCAAACGCAGGAGTACCAAAGCGATAGCTGACATACTCAAGCGCTGCATTGCCTGAAAAACTCTCGATCGGGAAGACGGAGTTAAAGGCAGCATGCAAGCCAGTGTCGAGGCGTTCGCCAGACGGTCTATCCTGCTGGAGAAAGTCATAATAGGAATCAAGCTGAATGGCCAAAAGGTAAGGCACATCCATCACTTGGGGCAATTTGCCGAAATCCTTGCGGATGCGTTTTTTCTCAGTGTATGAGTAAGCCATCAATATTCCCCAGCTTGTTCACCGAAAGTGACCGGCATGGTCGGCACGCAGTGACGGGCGGCCCCGCCAGGCGCCAACGGCAAGCCCACCTGGCTCGCCGTTGAAAATTCGTTCGGACAACACTTTCGCGTGAAATGAAGTCCGTTTGACAACTCGCCAATGTTAGCGAGTAGTTACCACCACATACCTGAACATAAAATAACAACTTCAGGTGGTAACGGAAAAAGGCCGGCGGCGGGAAACCGCCACCAGCCGAGCACGCTGACCGATCAGGACGCGTGCATTACTACGCCCGCTATATTACTTGAGCTCAGCGCTTGCGCCTGCTTCTTCAAGTTTAGCTTTCGCAGCTTCAGCCTCTTCTTTGGAAAGACCTTCTTTCAGAGTAGCCGGAGCGCCGTCAACGGCACCTTTGGCTTCTTTCAGGCCCAGACCAGTGATTTCACGAACAACCTTGATGACGTTTACTTTCTTGTCACCAGCAGCAGTCAGAACCAGGTCGAATTCAGTCTGTTCTTCAGCGCCGCCAGCATCACCACCAGCAGGACCAGCAACTACAGCTGCTGCTGCAGAAACGCCGAATTTTTCTTCCATTGCTTCAACAAGTTCAGCAACTTCCATTACAGACATTTCAGCGACAGCGTTGATGATATCGTCTTTGCTAAGTGCCATGATTACATTCCTAGACTTTGCGGAGCAACTATTGCTCAAGCGTAAATTTTAACGTTTGCACCCTTTCGCGGGATATCCACCGGAAAAACAGAGGCTTAGGCCGCTGTTTCTTCCTGCTTCTGATCACGCAGCGCAGCGAGCGTTTTGGCCAGTTTGCCACCAGCAGCTTCTTTCATTACCGACAGCAGTTTTGCCAGCGCTTCTTCGAGCGTCGGCAGTGATGCCAGTCGATCAATCTGTTCAGCCGGGATTAGCTCACCTTCATATGCCAGCGCTTTAACGTCGAAGTTATCCTGCTTCTTGGCGAATTCCTTGAACAGACGAGCGCCAGCGCCCGGATGTTCGTTGGAAAATGCGATAAGCGTAGGACCGACAAAGGTGTCGTTCAGCGCTTCGTAAGGCGTTCCTTCGAATGCACGACGAGCCAGAGTGTTACGAACAACACGCAGCTCAACACCATTCTCGCGCGCCTGCTTACGCAGGTCGGTCATTGCCTCAACAGTGACACCACGAGAGTCGGCAACAACAACGGAGAGCGCAGCTTTGGCGGATTCATTGACTTCAGCAACGATCGCCTTTTTACCATCGAGACGTAATGGCACTGTCTTCACTCCTTTGATCCAGGATCATGCATAACCGCATAAACCCCGGCGTTACCAGTTCCCAGTGCTCAACACGAACGATCGCGCTGCGCCTGGAGCGAGGGATGGCTGGAGCCAGCCAAAAGCTGACATGCCACACCATCTGCGCAGGTGGAAACATGTCCCATTAAGCCCTAAAGCGAGCACCTGCGGTCTTTGACGGCCCCTACCCCACCCTTGAATACAAGGGAAAAGACGCGGGTACCGCAAAGTTATTGCTTGGTATATCCAACAGGCCAGCCTGATTGGCCGCACCTACTGGAAGAATAAACTTCGCCGCTGATGTTAAGCACCAGCGACGACAATCAATCACGCCAGCGAGGAGTGATCGACAGTAAGTCCCGGCCCCATGGTGCTGGAGAGAGAAACTTTTTTGAGGTAGATACCTTTGGAAGTGCTGGGTTTCAGACGCTTGAGGTCTGCGACGAGCGCTTCCAGGTTACCTTTCAGTGCTTCCTGAGCGAAGTCGACCTTACCGATAGTGGCATGAATAATGCCGTTCTTGTCAGTACGGAAACGTACCTGACCAGCCTTGGCATTTTTCACGGCAGTAGCCACGTCAGGGGTTACTGTACCCACTTTCGGGTTAGGCATCAGGCCACGCGGACCGAGAATCTGACCCAACTGACCAACAACACGCATAGCGTCAGGAGCAGCGATAACAACATCGAAGTCCATGCGACCGCCTTTTACTTCAGCAGCCAGCTCGTCCATGCCGACAATTTCAGCACCGGCTTCTTTCGCAGCGTCTGCGGCAGCGCCCTGGGCGAAAACAGCAACACGTACGTCGTTACCAGTTCCGTGAGGCAGAACGGTAGCGCCACGCACCACCTGGTCAGATTTACGCGGATCAACACCAAGGTTGACAGCCACGTCGACAGACTCTTTGAATTTTACAGTAGATAGCTCTGCAAGCAGCGCAGTTGCTTCATCAATGCTGTAAACGCGAGTCGCTTCGACTTTTTCGCGGATCTGCTTGGCACGTTTAGTCAATTTAGCCATCTTACAGACCCTCCACGTTCAGGCCCATGCTACGGGCGCTACCAGCGATACTACGAACTGCCGCATCAAGATCAGATGCAGTAAGGTCTGGCTCTTTGGTGCGAGCGATTTCTTCGAGCTGCTCGCGAGTAACAGTACCCACTTTTTTCTTGTTCGGCTCACCAGAACCAGACTTGATGCCAGCCGCTTTCTTGAGCAGAACTGCTGCGGGCGGAGTCTTGGTGACAAACGTGAAGCTACGGTCAGAATAGACAGTAATAACTACTGGAGTCGGCAGACCAGGCTCAACTTCCTGAGTCGCAGCGTTAAACGCTTTACAGAACTCCATGATATTAACACCGTGCTGACCCAGCGCAGGGCCAACGGGCGGACTAGGATTAGCTTTACCAGCTGCTACCTGCAGCTTGATATATGCCTGTACTTTCTTAGCCATGACTTACTCCATTTGGGTGATAGCGCCTTACGGCTCCCCGATGACAGAGAATGCGCCTCTTGGGGCGCATCTCTTTTGATACCGCTAATTTAGCGACAAATCACTCTTTCACTACCTGAGAGAACTCAAGCTCCACAGGAGTAGCACGCCCAAAAATAAGCACGCTCACCTGGAGGCGATTCTTCTCATAATTCACTTCTTCCACAACCCCATTGAAGTCAGCAAAAGGACCGTCCACTACACGAACAGTCTCACCTGCTTCAAATACGGTTTTCGGACGAGGTTTCTCAGTACCGTCCTGAACACGCTGAAGAATCTGATTAGCTTCACGCTCTGTAATGGGAGCGGGCTTCTCCGGCGTACCGCCGATAAAACCAAGTACGCGAGGCGTCTCGTTCACGAGATGCCAACTCACGTCATTCATTTCCATCTCGACCAGAACATAGCCGGGATAAAACTTGCGCTCACTCTTGCGACGTTTACCGTCGCGCATCTCAACGACTTCTTCCACGGGAACGAGAACCTCACCAAAGAGATCCTCGACTTCGTGCAGCTTGACCCGCTCTTTCAGCGAGCGCATCACCTGTTTTTCGAAGCCAGAGTAGGCGTGAACAACATACCAGCGCTTAGCCATGCATTACTCCTAACCAATAAGACCGGAAACAGCCCAGCCAAGCAGGGTATCAATTAACCAAAGCACCAAACCAACCACTACTACCGCCGCAATAACAATAGCAGTAGTCTGAAAGGTCTCCTGACGCGTAGGCCATACGACACGAAGAATCTCTTTCTTCGCATTGCGACCCAGATCAATGAGCTGATGCCCTTTCGACGTTGTAAAGGCGACAAAAACACCCAACCCGCCAACGATTACTACGCCTACCAAACGGTAAAAAAGAGGCTGATCAGCAAAATAGAGATTACCAACCACTGCTACCGCAACAAGCAGAAATGCAACCACCCACTTAGGAACGTCATAGTGAGATGATGCCTGCACTTCGGCATTATTTTTCATGGACGAACTCCTGAAGCGACGATAGCTGAACTTGAATTCTTACCGACAAAGACCATCATCGGAATCACCAGCCTGGGGAAGACTGGCAGGCCAGGAGGGAATCGAACCCCCAACCTGCGGTTTTGGAGACCGCTGCTCTGCCAATTGAGCTACTGGCCTAACTTTTACCTCTTTCTTCTCTGAAAGAGCAGGCGCTATCGTAGCCGAATACTGCACGACTGACAACCCCCTTCTGATCCCAACCAAAACTAGACTGGGAAAATAAAGGGATGCCCGATACCGGACATCCCTCTAAATTGGAGCTTATGGGCGGAATTGAACCGCCGACCTCTCCCTTACCAAGGGAGTGCTCTACCCCTGAGCTACATAAGCGTCTTACATGGAGCGGGCGGCGGGAATCGAACCCGCGTCATCAGCTTGGAAGGCTGAGGTTCTACCATTAAACTACGCCCGCCTAACTTTCCAGGATTCCAGTTTAACAAACTGAATTCTCAAAAGTGGTGGAGAGGGAAGGATTCGAACCTTCGAAGCTTTCGCGGCAGATTTACAGTCTGCTCCCTTTGGCCACTCGGGAACCTCTCCGTTACGTGGCGACAAATTCTACATCTTTTTGCCGCTCTGTCAATCGCTTACAGGGAACTTTTTGCTTGGGCAGCCCTGCATCGAAGACGCGGCGCATTTTGTCAAAACGACACGTCCAGCGCAACCAAAAAGTTGCACGAGAGGCAAAAAACACCCTAACTCGGTTCGTGAAGTGGCCGGAGCGTCACCTCGCCACCGGCCAAACGCCGCACTCCCGAATCAGTCACCACTTCCAGAATACCGCGCTCATCCACTCCACCGGCTTCAGCCGCATATGACGTTCCACCGGTATAGACAGTGATTTTTTCTCCCGCCAATGCGTTCAACTGATTCCAGCGCTGCTGCCAGGGGCCGAAGCCTTCCACGGCGAAACTCTCAAGCATCGCTCCAATACTTTCAATCAGCGAGGAAGCCAGTGCGTTTCGGCTCAGGCTACCGCCCTGTGCCGCCATATACCCCGCCGGCAACCCCTGCCCCGGAGGCAAGCTGGGCGCGTCAAACACGTTGATGCCTATTCCTATCACTACATCACAGGGCCCTTCCGCATCCCCTTGCAGCTCCACCAGAATACCGCCAACTTTCTCAAGCTCTCCGGCGGCATTACGTTGCAGAAGATCGTTGGGCCACTTCAGCATCAGGTCGACATTGTATGCAGCGAGAGCTTCGGCAACCGCCACTCCGGCGGCCAGGCTCAATCCTTCCAGCGCCGATGCTGCACACTCAAAACGCCACCCCAGGCTAAAAGTGAGGCCACTGCCCAGCGCCACTTCAAAACTGCGCCCTCTGCGGCCACGGCTCGCCGTCTGACGCTCAGCAAAGCACACTTCCTGATGCCCTGCCCCATGTTTGAAACGCCCCAGCAGCAACGTATTGGTAGAATCAATCTCCAGCTCTACAAAAAGACGCGACAAGCGGCGACGCCCTTCTCTTGAGAGCCTTTCGACCATTCGCTTCCCATCGAGGATTTCAACCGGGCGCTTAAGACGGTATCCCCGCCCTCTTACTGCATCAAGCTCCACCCCCAAGGCATCGAGCTTCTTCAACTGCTTCCAAACCGCTGTACGGGATACGCCAAAACGTTCGCCCAACTCCTCTCCGGAACGGTAGGACTCACCATTCAACAGGCTTATCAACTCACGCAAATCCATGCTCAAACCTCACTAAACTATGCGCTCAGTCTACCGCATTAAAGAGAAGTTGCCCGCACCAACCTGGCTTACACCAACCCTTCACAAAGAAAAACCCCTTGAGCCATAAGCCCAAGGGGTCGGTGTATACATCAAAAGCAATGTTAGTAGTGATGCAAATTACCTGGCTTCACCTTGCCTCTAAATACGTAGTAGCTATACGCCGTATAAATCAGCACGATCGGCAGGATAACCGCGTAACCCACGATCAGGAAGCTCTGGCTGGACGGGCCGGATGCAGCATCCCAGAGAGTAACCGAAGGCGGCACCACATAAGGGAAGAAACTGATCACCAGACCGATCAGCCCCAGCATGAACAGCATGACGAGCTTGGTGAAAATAAGCTTCTCACGGCGTGCGGTAACATCGAAAAAGATATTGACCGCAAGCAGGACAACCAGCACAGGCACAATGCTGAGGTAATAGACATTAGGCGTGGAGAACCAGCGCTCTGCAATCGCACTATTGCTGAGCGGCGTCCATGCACTAATGATGGCCATTGCCAGCAGCAGCAGCAGCGTAAGGGGGCGAAGCGCCTTATAGGCCAGATTTTGCGTTTCCCCTTCGGTTTTAACTACAAGCCACCCGGCACCAAGGGACGCATAGCCAAATACCAATGCGATACCAGTGAAGAGCGAGAAAGGTGTCAGCCAGTCGAATGTGGACCCCGCAAACTGGTAATCGCTCACATGAAGCCCATGAACGATCCCGCCGAGCACTACCCCCTGCGCAAACGTGGCAACCACTGATCCGCCAGCGAATGCCAGATCGAACATATGGCGATATTTCCGCGACTTGCCGCGAAATTCAAACGCAATACCGCGAAAGATCAGGGCCAGCAGCATTAACACCAGCGGCAAATAGAGTGCCGGCAGAATGGTTGCGTAGACAACCGGAAAGGCGCCATAAAGCCCCGCGCCCGCCAGTATCATCCAGGTTTGGTTACCATCCCACACGGGCATTACGGACCCCATCATGAGATCGCGCTGGCTATCGCTCTTGGAGAACGGGAACAATATCCCGATCCCCAGGCTGAACCCGTCCAAAATAATATACATGGCAACTGCGAAACCGATCACGGCAAACCAGATGACCGGCAGTATAGGCATGTCAGTAAACATGATGCGTTTCTCCTGGCTCAGTCATCGAAGCTTTCAAGCGTAGCCGAGAACGGCCGCTTAGGGGTGTTGTTTTGCCCCGGCCCACCAGAGGGCAGTTCCCCTTGAGGCTCTTTGCGGATCAGCTTCAGAATGTAGTAAATCCCGATCGCAAAGATGATGGCATAAACCACGATAAACCCTGTCAGACTGGCGACCATTTCACCGAACGATAGCGGCGAATGAGCATCAGCGGTGCGCATCAGGCCGTAAACCACCCAAGGCTGACGACCCGCCTCAGTGGTCACCCACCCCGCAATCAAGGCGATAAAGCCAGCAGGGGAGAAAATTGTTACCCAACGCAGGAAGAGCGGCGTTGTAAACAGCTTGCCACGCCAACGCAGATAGTTCCCCACCACACCGGTCAATAGCATCAACATGCCGATACCGACCATGATACGGAATGTCCAGAACACCAGAGGAACGTCCGGGCGCTCATCAGCCGGGAAATCCTTCAGCGATTGAATCTGACCACCCCAGGTATGGGTAAGGTACAAGCTGGCAACATGAGGAATCTCAATAGAGAAGCGGTTACGTTCCTGCTTCATGTCGGGCCAGCCTACCAGCGCCAGAGGAACACCTTCTCCGGGCTGATTTTCCCAGTGCCCTTCCATTGCCGCCAGCTTGGCCGGCTGATGCCTGAGCGTATTAAGGCCGTGCATATCCCCTGCAACGATCTGGATAGGAACAGCAATGATCGCCATCCACATTGCCATGGAGATCATCTTCCTGGCTGCCGGGTCCTTGCCATTGCGCAGCAGGTGATAACCACCCACGCCGGCGACCAGGAAGCTTACAGAGATGAAAGCAGCCAGCACCATGTGTACAAAGCGGTAAGGGAATGACGGGTTGAAAATGATGCTAAACCAGTCGGCCGGCAAAAAGTGACCATCCACAAGATGATAACCAGCAGGCGTTTGCATCCAGCTGTTGGAAATCAGAATCCATGTGGCTGAAATCAGCGTGCCTATTGCGACCATGCACGTCGCCAGGAAGTGCGTCGTGCGATTTACCCTGTTCTCACCGAACAGCATAACGCCGAGGAATCCTGCCTCAAGAAAGAACGCGGTCAACACCTCGTAGGTCAGCAGCACCCCTGTAATGTCGCCGCCTCGCTGCGCGAACACACTCCAGTTAGTGCCGAATTCATATGCCATCACCACGCCGGATACCACGCCTAAGCCAAATCCTACGGCGAAGATGCGAATCCAAAAGCGGTAAAGGCCGTGGTAAACCTCATTACCTGTCTTTAACCACAAAGCTTCCAGCGCCATCAGAAAACTAGCCAGTCCAATGGACAGCGCGGGGAACACTATGTGGTAAGAGACAGTAAAGGCGAACTGAAACCTCGCAAGGTCTACAGCATCCAGTCCAAACATGGACAGTCTCCTCAGCGATCACGGAAAGTAATTAGTAGTTTTCGGCGGACAATTCTAACGATCCAACTAAAAAGCTCACGTCATTGCGTCAATATGACGCAATGACGTGAGGCTCATTTACAGCGTAGACCAAACGGCTGAGAAGGGCGAACAGGCCCACCAAATTAAGCAGTGGGCCTGGCCAAAAACGGAGGGTGGTTACAGGATGGGATTTGACACAGATGCCACTGATACAGCATGGGAAGCAAGCAGAGGATCAGCGCCGGCCTGGTAGTCGATAGCCATCATTACGCTCAACGCAGTAACGATCAGGATGGAGAATCCGAACACACGCCGAGCCCATCGAATATCGTCTGTTGCATCAAAACCTTTCACGGCCAGATAAAGCCAGTAAAGGCTCATGCCAAACGCTACTGCGAAATATCCATACCCTGTATATCCAGCGACGCTCAACATCAAAGCGACGACTGCGAAGATAACGATATAGACAACAATCTGGCGCTTTGCAGACCGTAAATCGCGAGCTACAGGAAGCACTGGAATGCCCGCTGCCTTGTAGTCCTGATAGCGGAAAATGCCGATGGCAAATGAGTGAGGCATTTGCCACATGCTGAAGATCAGCAGCAATAGCAAGGCCCCCAGATCAAACACCCCTGTCACTGCACAATAGCCAATCACAGGCGGGACAGCCCCGGAGATACTGCCTACAAGCGTTCCATGAATGGACTGTCTTTTCAGGCAGAGAGAGTAGAGACCAACGTACACAACAAATCCGATGATCCCAAATAACGCCGCCAGGAAATTACCACCGAAATACAGCAGCAGGAATCCTGCGATCCCCAGCCCCAACGCGTAGACAAGCGCCACTGGCGGAGATATTACCCCCTTTACCAGCGCCCTCTGTCGGGTGCGTTCCATCAGTCTATCGATATCGCGATCAATAACGTTATTGAACACACAGCCAGAAGCGATCACCAGCGCAACGCCTAACAACGTTGCTACCAATAGCTCTCCATCAATACGGCCGCGGGAGGCCAAAAAGAAGCCTCCCGCTACCGAAATCAGATTGCCAAAGATGATGCCCGGCTTGGTAACAAGCAGGTATTTCTTCAACATCTCATTACTTCAACTCACGACATGGTGTTCATGTGCAAGTGGAACATGATCCAGATGGAACCAATGACAATGATACCTACCGTCATTAGTGTGAACCACATGGTGAGCATGTTCCATCCACCCTCTGCATCCTTGCTCAGATGCAGGAAGTAGACCG
This sequence comes from Carnimonas nigrificans ATCC BAA-78, assembly GCF_000526695.1. Classification (GTDB taxonomy): domain Bacteria; phylum Pseudomonadota; class Gammaproteobacteria; order Pseudomonadales; family Halomonadaceae; genus Carnimonas; species Carnimonas nigrificans. Next base: position 6,688 of record NZ_JAGO01000014.1, on the reverse strand, counting down.
CTTGAACGATAATTTGAACCACAGCCAGAATAAAGATGACTGCGACCAGCGCACCACTACTGGACAGCGAGTGATTCATCACCATGAAAAACGGAATAACCGTAAGAATGATGGAGAGAATCAGGCCAACTGAATAGGAGCGCAGTGAGCCGTGGGCACTATTGTGATTACTGCTCATTTATAGGACCCCCGCCAGGTAGACGATAGTGAATACGCAAATCCACACGATGTGCAGGAAGTGCCAGAACAGGCTGAGGCACGAGATGCGTGAGATGTTGTTCTCAGTGAGACCTTTAGAGCCAATCTGGAACAGCAGAATCAGACCCCAGATGACACCACTGGTAACGTGAAGACCGTGAGTACCCACCAGCCCGAAGTAGGATGACAGGAAACCACTTCTTTGCGGTCCGAAGCCTTCAGCGATCAGGTGATGGAATTCATATACTTCCAGCCCCACGAACACTGCACCGAGAATCAAGGTCAGGAACAGCCAGATCAGCGTCTTGTTCTTGTCACCACGGTGGACGGCCAACATCGCCAGGCCAATCATGAAGCTACTGGCCAACAATACGAATGTCTCAACGAGAACAAACGGGAGCTCAAAGATATCGTGTCCTGAAGGACCACCTGCAAAGTTGTGCCCGATCACCGCATAGGTGGCGAACAGCGCACTGAACAGGATGCAGTCCGACATGATGTAAATCCAGAACCCGAACACTCTCAATGAGATTGTGTCGTGGTGCTCATGCCCGGAGGCATGAGCATCATTGTGCTGAATTGTTTGAGTAGTCATGGGTCAGGCCTGCTGCTTCTCAAGGTTCTTGAAATGTTCGTTCTCGGTGAGCTCAACCTCATCCTTCTTGATGTAGAAGTCGGTATCGTCACTGCAAGAGCGAATTACGAAGGTCAGCACTGTCGCGATCAGACCAAACGCTGCCAGCCACCAGATATGCCATACGATGGAGAAGCTCATGATGAAGCCGAACAGTCCCATGACGGGGCCGGCCACCGTGCTCTTCGGCATGTGGATATCAGTATAGTGATCCGGGCGTTTGTACGCGGTACCTTTCTCTTTCTCGTCCCAGAAGGCATCGAGATCATGAACCTGCGGAATAACCGCGAAGTTGTATTCCGGGGGCGGAGAAGAAATGGACCATTCCAGCGTACGGCCACCCCACGGGTCTCCAGTCAGGTCGTACTCTTTGTTCTTGCCAGCGAAGCCAACGACCAGCTGCAGAACGAACGCCAGGATACCGACCAGGATAATGCCCGCGCCGATGGCAGCGATAACGAACATGGTGTGCATTAGCGGAGTCGGGTCCACAAAGGTGGAGACACGACGGGTAATGCCCATGAAGCCAAGCGCATACAGCGGCATGAACGCGAACCAGAAGCCAATGATCCAGCAAAGCGCAGAGAACTTGCCAAGACGCTCGTTAAGCTTGAATCCGTAGACTTTCGGGAACCAGTAAGCTAGACCCGCCAGGTAACCGAATACAACACCACCGATGATTACGTTGTGGAAGTGAGCGATCAGGAACAGGCTGTTGTGAAGCACAAAGTCTGCCGCCGGGTTCGCCAGCATCACACCGGTCATACCACCTACCGAGAAGGTCACCAGGAAGCCAAGGGTATAGATCATTGGCGTAGTGAACTCTACTCGACCACGGTACATGGTAAAGAGCCAGTTGAAGATCTTAACGCCGGTCGGAATCGCGATAAGCATCGTCGCAATACCGAAGAACGCATTGACGTTGGCACCGGATCCCATGGTGAAGAAGTGGTGCAGCCAAACGAACAGCGACAGCACTGTAATCGCAACGGTCGCCCACACCATGGTGGAATACCCGAACATGCGTTTTTTACAGAAGGTGGCTGTAACTTCAGAGAACACACCAAATGCCGGCAGAATGAGGATATATACCTCAGGGTGTCCCCACGCCCAGATCAGGTTGACATACATCATCTGGTTGCCACCAAGATCATTGGTGAAGAAGTGCATGCCAAGCGTGCGGTCCAGCGCCAACAGCGTAATAACAACTGTCAGGATCGGGAAGGTTGCGATAATCATTACGCAGGCACAGAAAGTGGTCCACGTAAAGATAGGCATTTTGAACAGCGTCATGCCGGGAGCACGCATTTTGATGATGGTGGCAAAGAAGTTGACACCTGTCAGAAGCGTACCAATACCGGAAAGCTGTACCGACCAGATCCAGTAATCAACCCCTACCCCGGGACTCAAGTCTCTTCCCGATAGAGGCGGATAAGCCAGCCACCCTACCTGACCGAACTCTCCGACAAACAGAGAAATGTTGATCAGAATTGCTGAGAAGGCAGTGAACCAGAAGCTCATGTTGTTCAGGAACGGGAACGCAACATCACGAGCGCCAATCTGGAGAGGCACAACGATGTTGAACAACCCGATCATGAACGGCATTGCCATGAAGAAGATCATGATGGTGCCGTGAGCAGTAAAGATCTGGTCATAATGCTGTGGCGGCAGATAGCCTTCACCACCACCGGAAGACATCGCCTGCTGCAGTCGCATCATGATGGCGTCGGAGAACCCGCGCACCAGCATAATGATGGCAACCACGATGTACATGACACCAATTTTCTTGTGGTCAACCGAAGTAATCCAGTCGTGCCACAAATAACCCCACTTGCGGAAATAGGTGATTGCAGCCAGTAGCGCAACACCTAAAACGACGATAGCCGAAAACGTACCAATGAGAATAGGCTCATGATACGGAATCGCGTCGAGAGATAATTTTCCGAACATTGTTTACTCTCCAGCACCAGCTGTCTTGACTTCCAGCCCTCTGCCCACGGTCTCATCTATAACAGTTTGGTATAGGTGAGGCTGAACCACCGCGAAGTGCTCTACGGGGTTGCGCGTGGAAGGCTCGGCGAGCCGGTTATAGCGATCAACACTCAGTTGCTCGCCAGACTGTTTCACCTGATCCACCCAAGCGTCGAAATCTTCAGGAGTCTTGGCAAGTGCATTGAACTGCATTCCTGAGAATCCGTTACCTGTGTAGTTGGCGCCCGTACCGCGGTACACGCCGGGTTCGCTAGCTTCGAGCCACAGCTTGTTGGACATGCCGCCCATCGCATAGATCTGACTACCCAACTGAGGAATGAAGAACGAGTTCATTGCCGTAGCGGAGGTGATGCTGAAGCGAACCGGCCTGTTAGTAGGCATGGCAAGCTCATTTACACTTGCGATACCGAGTTCCGGGTAAATGAACAGCCACTTCCAATCCAATGACACCACTTGAACCTGCAGCGGTGGCTGATCAGACTCAATGGGTCTCTGAGGATTCAGACTATGGGTGAAGTGCCAGGTGATAATCGACAGCGCTAGAATGATGATGCAGGGAACGCCCCACACCACAGCTTCCAGTTTGTTGGAATGCGCCCAGTTCGGTGAGTAAGTAGCGTCCTTGTTAGACGCGCGATACTTCCACGCAAACCAGAATGTCATGATGATTACCGGAATCACCACGAGGAGCATAACCACAAATGCGGTGATGATCATGTTGCGCTGAGCAAGGCCTATAGGTCCCTTGGGATCCAGCAATGCTGCATCGCAACCACCCAGCAGAGAAACCGCGCCAAACACGGTCAGTGCTTTGTAGATGCTTTGCCAATAGTTTCTCGTCATCTTCTGCTCTCTTGATGCCCCTTGCTTGCCAGAAAGATACATGCGGTGTGTTGGCTGGCTTTTTTCACAAGGTTCCAGGAGCAACGCCCATTCCCAATTGAAGAGCCAGTCTCACAGCCATACCAGGATATCGATACCGCATCATGATCGGTCGCGATTTTATCTCCCGTGCCGGATTATCAGCCACCATCCCTGAAAACTTACGGGACATGGGAGATCACTCGCTTCCACATGATGAAAGCGAGCGCCGAACGAGAGAATCCTTTCAACGATGACGGTTTCGGGACAAAACCGCGCATCGATGGGCGCTATTCTTAGTTTTTTTCACACATTTCTCAACCCACACATTTTGTATGGAATAGCGGAAATAAATTGATTTCAATTCGTAACATTATGATTTTATTGAGAATATCGAAAACAATGTCCGTTAGCGTGCTAATTTGAGGGTGCCAGAATAATTTGCTATTGATAGTCATTTTTCGATGCTAATAATCTATTAATGGCTTCTACCTTATTCCCTTACCCTAGCGCCAGCGTCCTACGCTGGATCGCGACCGCGACCACGCTCCTTTTTCCACTACGTTGCACTCGATGAAAAATAGAACATTTCAACCCGATGAATCCAAGGCAGTTGGCGGCCTTACCTTACTGTACAGCATCCGTATGCTCGGTTTGTTCATGGTGCTGCCCATACTCGCGATCTATAGCGAACACCTGCGCTACGCAACACCTACCATGGTAGGCATCGCACTTGGCATCTATGGCCTGACGCAGGCGATCCTGCAAATTCCCTTCGGCATACTTTCCGACCGCATCGGGCGGAAACCCGTCATCTTCTTCGGGCTATGTCTACTTCTGGTGGGCAGTATTGTCGCCGCCCAATCGACCACCATGTACGGCGTTATCATCGGTCGCTGTTTGCAGGGAAGCGGGGCCATTTCGGGCGTAATAATGGCGCTGGTAGCCGATCGCACCCGCGAAGAGGTGCGCACTCAAGCCATGGCGGTTATAGGCATCTGTATTGGTATATCCATCGGCCTGTCCATGGTGATAGGGCCGGTTATAGCGCATTATTTTGGTCTGGATGGCGTTTTTCTCGCGACCGCACTGCTCGCCATGGTGGGTATGCTGATTCTGTGGGTACTGGTACCAGCGGCGCCGGTACGGACACACAAGGATGTCGGCATGGACTTCCACCAGCTGACTGGTATTTTACGGCGCGTGGACCTGCTCAGACTGGATTATGCAATTTTCTCGCTACACTGCATTTTCACCGCTCTATTCGTCGCCCTTCCCATAAAAATCAGCGCTTTGGGGTTCACTGCCGAAGGAGCTGGATGGATTTATCTGCCGTTAATGGCAACATCATTTATCGCGATGACACCATTGGTGGTGATAGCGGAAAAGCGCAGGAAAATGAAGCCGGTTTTTATTGGCAACATTGTACTTCTGGCGGCGACATTGGCTGCAATGTACCTGATGCCGGCGAAAAGCTGGTGGCTGCTGGGGCTACTGTGGCTTTTCTTTTTTGCATTCAACCTGATGGAAGCAGTACTGCCTTCGATGATTAGCAAGATTGCTCCGGCAGGCGGCAAGGGAACAGCCTTGGGCGTTTACTCTACCAGCCAATTCCTGGGTACTACCGTGGGGGGAGCGCTTGGGGGATTAGTCGCCAGCCACTTCGGAACCGATGTGGTTTTCCTGTTCGTTGCAGTCGTCGCCCTGCTCTGGCTATTGTCCGCCTGGTCAATGCGGCCACCTCAACACCTGTCGAGTGAAATCGAGAGTACGACCCACCAAACGTTGTCCTCACAGACATTACAATCCAGGCTTCTGAAGGTTCCCGGCGTTGTAGATGCAATGGTGGTGGACAGTGAGGGATTAGCCTATCTGAAGGTTGATAAGCTGGCTCTGGATAGAGATCAGCTTAACGAGCTTCTCAACAAACCCGCCCCTAAAGCGGAAGGTGCCACATCCTGAGATTGGGAGCGACACTTTCCCGCCAATAGCCATGGCAACTACGTTTTATAATGACGGTGATGCATTCCATCACCGTCATTTTATTTTGTCTTGTGGATAGACAGTCGCTGTAGCTATCCAGAACCTCGCCTAAATAACAGTCAGTATTATGCCGTCGAGCAAGGCAAAGGCTGTGCTTGGGCCTCCAAGAACCGGCATTAGTTAGCGTCGCTAAAGCAATGGCACAGCGGACGGGAGCAAAGAGCAAAGGTATGTTGCCGCGCGCGCCCACGTGAAAGACCCGGACGGCACGCCCATTGAGTTTTACGAAGTGGCGTGAGGGGTGATAATTGGGAAGCGTTTGCTCAACGGGAGAGTGCATTGCATATAAGGCGACCGGACCACAATCCTTACGGCCTGCCCCTGCCTCAAAGGTTCTGACTTTTCCGAACACTGCCTATGGCTGTCCGTTAGAGTGGTTCCCGTACAGGCAGCGTCTGTATTCCTGCTCTTGATAACGCCCTGATAACGAATAGTACAAACAGGGTGTCGGTCTCCTTCCCGTGGCAGCCCTCCGGCAGGCTATCCCATAGGAAGGAACAGCAGCCCTCTTCCCTTCTCCGCCCGCCACCGAGTCACAGACACTGTACCCACGGCTACCGCCCCCGCACTATCAGCAGTCAACCACGAAGGCCCTTCCCTTTTTCTTCCCGACAAGAAAAAACCCCGGCCAGCAGTGCTGATCGGGGTTTTAAAATAAATGCCTGACGATGACCTACTCTCACATGGGGAATCCCCACACTACCATCGGCGCTAAGCGGTTTCACTTCTGAGTTCGGCATGGGATCAGGTGGTGCCCGCTTGCTAAGGTCGTCAGGCAAAACTGGTGTCGTTACCCGCAGACAGAGACTGTCGTTCCCTTAGAGGGTGCGGCCAACAACGAATTTGGTAAATCATGCTGAGCGAGAAACGTCTCACCGTATCCGGTGTCTGTCGCTTTCATCGGCTTAACCTAACCACTTGGGGTTATATGGTCAAGCCTCACGGACCATTAGTACACGT
>NZ_JAGO01000013.1 GCF_000526695.1 Carnimonas nigrificans ATCC BAA-78 | reverse complement strand
CACGGAATATCCTGTTTCATTCGGATCAGGGTTGCCAGTACACCAGCCGGGCATTCCGGCAGATGCTCTGGCGCTACCGAATGACACTGAGTCTCAGTCGCCGTGGCAATTGCTGGGACAATGCCCCAACAGAGCGCTTCTTCAGAAGCCTGAAAACGGAATGGATACCAGAGATCGGCTATCCCGATGTTGCTGCGGCGAAGCGATCTGTCACTGATTATATGATCGGTTACTACAGCAGCCTCCGGCCGCACAAGCATAACGATGGGATACCGCCGAATTTGGCAGAAAAGAACTACTGGAATGCTCAAAGCTCGGTGGCCAAAAGCACTTGACCACTACAACTACACAACAGATCGCGAATGGCCTTCTCGCGCTGAGACAGCGTTAATGCCTCGGCCCAGCTCCGTTCAAATGCCATATGTGCATTCGAGGACGCCCGCGCCTGCCAAAATCGTCGCGATATCGACCTGCCTATGGATTGCAATCCCGCAGCCATCGTCGCGGTAGTAACTTCAATTCCTTTTGAAGTCAGGTTTGTAGCTATGCCTGGTAGGGCATCAGACATATACGGCGTAAGCTGCGAAACCAGAGAATCGATATTCAAAGTAATTGGCATCCATCCATCATAATTTCGGCATTGCATTTCTCAGGCGTTCAGCCTGAATAGACGCGCTATGCAGCTAGTGGAACAAATTGGAAACTACTTGATCAATTGTGACAAGCCTCAGTTGCTCAGTGCAACAGGGGCCAAACGCAACGAGGAGAGACACATAAAAGCTTCATGCTTGGATCTACTGAAGGCAATCGCCTCTGCAAACTCCGCAATTTCCCGCACACAGGTCAGCTTTCATATAGTGCAAAAACGCAATTTCGACAGCTATAGCGGACGATGGGGGAATCAGCAGAGAAATGGCGCGCCTGACGGGATTCGAACCCATGACCCCTGCCTTCGGAGGGCAGTACTCTATCCAGCTGAGCTACAGGCGCATTGTGGTAGGAGCTATTGGCGTTGGGACTGCGAGCGCAGTGACCAATGAGCTGCGCCGTATCCTACGTGGTGAAAGGTCGGCTGTCCAGAGTGGCGGACCAAGCGGAATAGATTATCCACAAGGGGATGCTGCGCTGAATCTATTCCGGGTGTGGATAACCTGAAGGGAATGCCCCTATCCCAACAGGGAACGTAGCCCCGCGATGGCGCTGGCACCGCGCTGATGTTTTTTCTCGGGATCTTCCTTATCGGCGCGGCCTTCCCATTCGAGGATGTCCTGCGGCAGTTCGTCGAGGAAGCGGCTGGGGGCGCACTCCATCATTTCACCGAAGGCCTTGCGCTGCTTGGCGAGGGTGAGCGTCAGGGTACGCCGCGCGCGGGTGATGCCCACATAGGCAAGCCGACGCTCCTCTTCTACGGTGCCTACTTCGATGGAGTTGCGGTGCGGCAACAGGTCTTCTTCCAGCCCCATGATATATACGTGCGGGTATTCAAGCCCCTTTGAGGCGTGGAGGGTCAGAAGCTGCACGCGATCGGTGTCATCCTCTTCGGCCTGCTGGTCGAGAATATCGCGCAACACCAGCCGTGAAATCGCTGACTCCACGTCGTCGGTTTCACCTTCTTCTTCTACGCCGGAGTCATCATCCTGATGGCGCTGTACCGACTTCTCGAGCTGATCAATCAGCGTCCAGATATTTTTCATGCGCTTCTCAGCCACCACCGGCGCACTGGCGTTCTGATGCAGCCAGGCTTCGTAATCCATCTCTTCAAACATCTGGCGAATGGCACTCAGCGCGCTGCCCTGATCCATGCGCCTGCGCACGCCCTCGATAAAGCGGCAAAACCACTCCAGCCGCTTGAGCGCTTTTTCCGGCAGCACCTCGTTAAGCCCTAGCTCGCCGCTGGCCGCGAAGAGGCTCACTTCACGCTGGGCGGCATAATTGGCGAGCTTTTCGATGGTGGTGGGGCCAATTTCGCGGCGCGGCACGTTCACGATACGCAGGAAGGCGTTGTCATCGGCGGGATTGATCAAAAGCCGTAGATAGGCCATCGCGTCCTTGATTTCGTTACGCGAGAAAAACGAAGTGCCGCCCGAGAGCTTGTAGGGAATCTGGTAATGCTGAAGCTTAAGCTCCAGCAACCTTGCCTGAAAGTTGCCGCGATAAAGCACCGCGAAGTCGCGCCATTTCGCGTTCAGCTTGATGCGACGGGTCAGAATCTCACTGGCGACTCGTTCGGTTTCCGCCTCTTCATTGCGGCACATCAAGATACGAATGGCCTCCCCTTCGCCCATTTGCGACCACAGCGTCTTCTCATAGACGTGGGGGTTGTTGGCAATCAGGGTGTTGGCAGCCTTCAAAATCAGCGCCGTAGAGCGGTAGTTCTGCTCCAGCTTGATCACGTTCAGGCGCGGGAAATCCTCGCCCAGCTGCACCAGATTCTCGGGACGTGCGCCGCGCCAGGCGTAGATCGACTGGTCATCGTCGCCCACTACCGTGAAGGTCTGGCGCTCGCCCATCAGCAGCCGCACCAGGCGATACTGGCTTGAGTTGGTGTCCTGATATTCATCCACCAGCATGTAATGAATGCGCTTCTGCCAGCGGGCCAGCGCTTCAGGATCAGACTCGAACAGCGTGGCCGGCAAATAGATCAGATCGTCAAAATCGACGGCGTTATACGCTTTCAGGTGGCGCACATATGATTCGTACACATGCGCCGCGAACTCCTGCTCCTTGGTCTCGGCATGGGAAGCGGCCTGGCCTGGTGAGACCAGATCGTTCTTCCACGTCGAAATCAGGTTCTGTACCTGCTGAATCTGATCCTTATCGACCTGCGCGTCCTTGTGCATCAGGTCACGCAGCAGCGCACGCGCATCCTCGGGGTCGAACAACGAGAAGCCGGAGCGGTAGCCCAGACGCTTCAGCTCGGCGCGAATGATATTCAGCCCCAGGGTATGGAAGGTGGAGACCGTCAAGCCGTGGCCTGACTTGCCGGGCAACATACTGCTGACGCGCTCTTTCATCTCGCGCGCCGCCTTGTTGGTGAAGGTCACTGCCGCAATACGTCTGGCGCTCATGCCGCACTCAAGCACCAGATAGGCAATTTTGGTGGTAATCACGCTGGTTTTGCCGGAACCCGCTCCGGCCAGTACCAGACAGGGGCCATCAATATAGCGAACCGCTTCCTGCTGGCGCGGGTTGAGTTTGGCTACGCGATTCCTGATCTGCGCGGAAGTCTCATCACTCATTGATTACTTTGCCTCCATGCCACCAGGTAGCCCAGCGCCGTCAAAACCTAGCTGACGCCACGCTTCATACACCATCACCGCACAGGCGTTCGAGAGATTAAGGCTACGGCTATTTTCACGCATCGGAATTCTCAAGCGCTGCGCAGCGGGCAGTGATTCGATAATCGACGCGGGCAAACCGCGGCTTTCAGGGCCAAACAGCAGTGCATCACCAGCGCGATAGTCGGGTTCGTGATGATAGGTGCGGCCTTTGGTGGTAATGGCAAACACTCGTTCAGGCGCGACCTGCTGCATAAACGCCGCGAAATCCTTGTGCACCTGCATATCGGCCCACTCATGGTAATCAAGCCCGGCCCTGCGCAAGCGTCGGTCATCCAGCGCAAAGCCCATGGGTTCGATCAGATGCAGTCTGAAGCCAGTGTTGGCACACAAACGTATGATGTTACCGGTATTGGGCGCAATTTCCGGTTCGAACAGCACGATATCAAGCATGAGCTTATTAGCCGCGGATGAAGTGGGAAGAGGGTCGCCATAATACCCGATCGCTGGAGTCGGGTCAGGGGGAGTCAAGGCAACCTGGCAAGAGCAGAACCGGCACAAAACGCCTGAAACACAAACGGCGCCTGCGGGCGCCGTTTGATGACAGCAAAGGAGCAATCAGAAACCGACGCTTACCCCAACCACGGGGCCGCTGAAGATTTCGTGGTTGCCTTCACCGCTGAATTTGCTTTTCTGGACGCGGTAACCGACGTAACCGTAAGTACGCGCCATCAGCGTCACACGCGCTTGCGCCGAAGCACCCCAGCTGCTGGAGAGGTTGCCGTGGGTCAGGCCGTTGGGGGTGTAGTTACCTTCCGCCCCTACGGATACCAGCGGTACGGGGGTTTTTGAAAAGGCCGAGACCACCATGCCAACGCCGCCGCCGCCGCCATAGCGGGTATCCTGATACTGATAGCGCAGGCCACCGCTTACGTCAGCGAAAGGCGTCCACCACGGGTGAACCATCAGCCCTGCCGAGTAAACGTCAGCGTTGGAGTCATGGTAGTCAGAGTGCTGATAACCAAACTCGGAGCTCAGCATCGGAGCTAGGTTCTGGGTAGCGCTGATGCCCTGGGTATCCTTGCCGCCATTGGCTGACAGGCTGAAAGCGGATGCCTGATGCGCCGCCAGCAGCAAGCCTGCTGACGCCAGCGTGATAGAAGTAATACGTTTAAACATGATGTTGCTCTTCGTGGAGAAACAGAAGGAGCGACGGTTGCCGCATTCAAAAATAAGGCTTGGCTACGCCAGGCCCTTAAGGAAACAGTGTTTTCTTACGACAATACTAAGCGCTTCACACAGACCAGCTCAAGAAAAACCAGCCTTAAACGCCGTAACGCTCTCGATAGGCACGGATATCGGGCGCGTACTGATCCAGATCAGTGTTACTCTCGGTTTCAAGGAAATCAAGAATGCTGTCGAGGCCAATGATCGGAATCACCGGAATGCCAAATTCAGCTTCTACCGCTTGAATAGCGCTGGAGGAATTCTCATCGCCCGCACGCTCCTGACGGTCGAGTGCAACGACCACGCCCGCAGGCGTTGCGCCATGGGCACGAATTAACTCAATTGATTCACGAATTGCCGTACCCGCAGTAATAACATCGTCTATGATCAGGACACGTCCTTGCAGTGCGGCACCTACGATGGAGCCACCTTCGCCATGATCTTTCGCTTCCTTGCGATTGAACGCGTAGGCAACATCCCGATCAAAATGATCAGAGAGCGCCACTGCCGTGGCCGCCGCAAGAGGAATACCCTTGTAGGCGGGGCCAAACAATAGATCAAACTCTGGTGCTGAACGCTCGATTGACTCAGCATATGACCGCCCCAGCGTGGCAAGCGCTTTACCGCTCTGGAACCGGCCCGCATTGAAGAAGTACGGACTCACACGGCCCGATTTCAACGTAAAGCTACCAAACGAGAGAACGTGCTCGGCAATCGCAAACTCGATGAAGTGGCGTTGGTAATCGTACATGGCGTGTGTCCCTGACATGCGCCGAACTTAAATGAATAAGTGACGCTGTTAACTAAAAAGTAGAAATCTCGGGTATCATACACGCGCGGAAATTAAGGGACCATGTATGAAAATAGCCACCATCAACGTCAATGGCATCAAGGACGCGGTAGAACGCGGTTTCCTGGACTGGCTGCGTCAGCAGGACGCTGATGTCGTTTGCGTGCAGAATCTCAAAGTCAAAAGCTTCGAATTGAGCGACGATATTCTCTATCCGGAAGGGTTCGAAGGCTATTTCCTTGATGCCGAGCAGGACGGCATGTCGGGCGTAGGCATTTACTGCCGCCATATCCCCAAGGCCATCATGTATGGATTAGGGTTTGAGCAGTGCGATCATGAAGGCCGTTTTTTACAGGCTGACTACGACAAGTTCAGCGTTGCGTCCTTCCTGATGCCTGAAGATCCTGAAGCGAAGCTCAAGTTCATTACGCACTACAGCGATTATCTGAACAAGCTGCGCCGCAAGCGCCGTGAGTACATCATCTGCGGCACCTGGCAGATTGCGCATAAAACCATTGATGTGCGTCACTGGGCGGACTATCAGGTGGCGCCCGGCTTCCGTGCTGAAGAGCGCGCCTTTATGGATCAGGTCTTTGGCCCGCTGGGCTTTATTGACACCTTCCGTGAAATCGACCGCGACGCCGAACGCTATACATGGTGGCCGCATCTCGACCAGGAAGTACCGCGCAACCGTCAGGACGGCTGGCGCCTCGATTATCAGGTGGTTGGCCCTAACCTCCAGCGCAACATCGTGAATGCCTGGATCGACACCGACGCCACCTTCTCCGAGCACGCGCCGCTTATCGTCGAATACGATATCGAGATCTAGTTCTCTCGCTCACCTTCCCTCCGCGCAAAACCACTCGCCGCGCTGCGTACTCTCACTATGGAGAATAACCAGCGCGACGGGTGGTTTTTTAATGGATGGCCTAGTGAGCCCTGATCTGCTCGCCCCACTCCCGCCCAAATGCCGATACACGCTCCCAATCGGTGTAGTCGATCTCCTTGGAGGGGTCGGTTTCACCGCCGGTCATCTTCATGATGAGCTGAATCATCAGCCGATCAAACAAGCGATAGCGCGGATAGCGCAGCGCGCCTGCCACCACTTCACAATGCCCAGGCTGCCAGGGGGTCGCTTCCAAAAACTTGTGCGTATAGGCGTTGGTGGTCGGTGAGCGTTTCTCTTCCTTGCGCGCCGTCAGATTCACCGCGACAAAGGCAGAAATCTTCTGATTCAACTGCTCTGCGTAGGTGGAAGCGTAGCGTGCCACCGTGGGCTTGAACTTGCCGTAGCGAATCGACGCGCCGATCAATACCGCGGTGTAGCGCTCGGGTGAAGGCGGCTCACCGCTATTGATATCAACCACATCGCTCTCAACCCCTTGAGCAGCAAGGGATTCAGCAATTACCTCGACGATGCGACGGGTATGACCATCGGTCGTGCTGTACAGCAATAACGCCTTGGCTGGCGATGTCATACGCTCCCCCTCCTGCCAGTTACGGCTATCACACCAGACCCAGCGCTTTTCGCTGCTGCTCAAACAAGGTGGTACCAGCGCCTTCGGCCAGATCCAGCATGGCGTTCAGCTCGCTGCGAGAGAACGGCGCTTTTTCAGCGGTGCCCTGCACTTCGATCAAGCCGCCATCGTCGGTCATCACCACGTTGAGATCGGTGTCCGCGTTGGAGTCCTCGGCATAGTCGAGATCGACCACCGGATTGCCCTTGTAGACCCCTACCGATACCGATGACACCAGCCGGCGCAGCGGATCAGATTTGATCTTCTTGTTACGTTGCAGGTAGTGCAGCGCATCCACCAGCGCGACACAGCCACCGGTAATGGAGGCCGTGCGCGTACCGCCATCGGCCTGAATCACGTCGCAGTCGATGGTAATGGTGAACTCGCCCAGCTTCTTGAGATCAACCGCCGCCCGCAGCGAACGGCCAATCAGACGCTGGATTTCAACGGTACGACCGCTCTGCTTGCCGCGTGCGGCTTCACGTCCGCCGCGAGTATTGGTGGCACGCGGCAACATGCCATATTCCGCCGTGATCCAGCCCTGCCCCTTGCCCCGCAGCCAGCGCGGCACACCTTCTTCAACACTGGCAGTGCACAGCACCTTGGTATTGCCGAACTCAATCAGCACTGAACCTTCGGCGTGCATAGTGTATTCACGGGTAATACGAACTTCGCGAGGCGCATTCGCCTCTCTTCCACTGGGACGCATAAGGATTTTAACCACCTGGAGAGTGAATAGCGGCAACCAGCGACCAACCGGCCCTGTTGCAGAATTCCGCTATTCTAACGCGTATCACCGGCCAGGCCGAATTCCGCCGGCCTGAAGCGACCACTCCCAACAGTTGTTACACTAACCTTAACTTGTACTCGCCCCAGCCAGGAGATAACGAATGCGTAGCATGACCGGCTTTTCGCGCGAAGATGCCAGCGCCGAATGGGGGCGCCTGGAACTGGAGTTGCGCACGGTTAACCAGCGCCATCTGGACCTTAATTTCCAGCTCGCCACGCAACTGCGCTCCCTTGAACCCAATTTCCGTGAACAGCTACGTGGCCGCATTCAGCGCGGCAAGGTGGATATCACGCTGCGCTATTTTTCCGAACAGCAGGAAGGCACCCTGCGGGTGGATAGCGAACGCCTCAATCATCTACAGCGCGCCATGGAAGAAGTCGAACAGCGCATCGTCGGCATCGCCCAGCCCACAAGCCTCGACGTGCTCCAGTGGCCCGGCGTGATCGCCTCCAGTACCGTTCAGGTTCAAGCGCTGCGGGAGGCGGCCGTGACGCTGTTCGATCAGGGGCTGGCTGCCCTTGAAGAGGCCCGCGAACGTGAAGGTGCTCGCCTCACAACAATCATCGGGGAACGCCTCGACGCCATTGAGCAGGAAACCGCCGCCATTCGCGAGCTGCTGCCTGCCATTGTCGAGCGTCAGCGCCACCTGCTGCTGGAGCGCGCCAGCGCCGCTTCACTGGAGCTGGATGACCATCGTTTGGGGGCAGAGCTGGCGATGCTGGTGCAACGCGCCGATGTCGCCGAAGAGCTTGACCGCTTGACCAGCCACGTCAGCGAAATTCGTCACCAGCTTGGCAGCCAGCAACCGGTAGGCCGTCGCCTCGATTTTCTGGTGCAGGAGCTGAACCGCGAGGCCAATACCCTCGCCTCCAAATCAGTAGTCAAGGAAACCACCCACCGCGCCGTCGAGCTAAAGGTGCTGATCGAACAGATAAGAGAGCAAGTGCAGAATGTAGAGTGAGGGCCAGGCCCGCTACCACCAACAACGACAAAAAGAAGAGAGAGACGATAATGTTTTCTGGACTGAGCGCATTCCCGCTGACCCCGATGAGCGAGAGCGGCATTGACGAGGCTGCCTTCTCAACACTGATGAAGCGACTGGTCGAGGCCCGCGTTGATTCCATCGGCGTGCTTGGCTCTACCGGTAGCTATGCCTACCTCACGCGCGCCGAACGCCTGCGCATTACGCAGCTGGCCGTGGAGCAGGCGCAGGATATACCGGTCATGGTGGGCATTGGCGCGCTGCGCACAAGCCATGTACTGGCCCTGGCAGACGATGCGCAACAGACCGGGGCTGCCGCGGTATTGCTGGCACCCATCTCTTATCAGGCGCTGACCGATGAGGAAGTGTTTAACCTCTATGAAACTGTGACGCGCAATCTCTCTGTACCGCTGTGCGTGTATGACAACCCCACAACCACCCATTTCAACTTTAGTGATGAGCTACATGGCAGGATCGCCCGGCTACCTCAGGTGCGTTCTATCAAGCTGCCAGCCACCAACGTTCCCGCTGACCTAGAAGCGGCGAGAACACGCATCGACCGCTTGCGTGCCCTGATTCCCGAACACGTCACGATTGGTATTAGCGGCGATGCCAGTGCCGCCACCGGCCTGAACGCCGGATGCGATCTATGGTATTCGGTCATAGGTGGATTGTTTCCAAAAACAGCGCTAGCCATTACGCGCGCCTCACAATCAGGAAACCTTCACGAAGCCACGCGACTGTCCGAACAGCTCCAGCCACTCTGGACCCTGTTCAGCCAATGCGGCGGCAGTGTGAGGGTCATTGCCGCCGCCGCTGAAATGCTATCGCTCACACACTCCCCCTGCCTGCCCCTCCCCCTTCAGTCGATTGACGGCGCCAAGCGTGAACAACTTGCCAGACTGCTGAAGGAGATGGAGCAGGGGTAGAAGGGGCAGGAAGGCGTGGTGGAAGAGGCAGCATCAAGAATAGTCGAACTTTGTTTTTGCCCACTCTTCCTGAGCATGAAGCGCTGCTTGGCTAGGGTACTCAGAAGCATCATGCGGCAGCGCTATAATCTTTGCATGGTATTCTTTATAAGTGCCTGAATGCCTATGTATATTAGAAAAAATAATTTTATAATCACCCGAAATGTAGCAACCACCTAAATCAAGCAACGTATGAATGTCTGCTCTAAGCAATAAGCCATTCTGGATGTGATGAGTAACGCTCCCTCGATAGGGGCTAATGTGCGCCGCCTCTAAAACCTCTCTCACGTCACACCCCGTCACGCAGCAACTTGAGCTATAGGCATCTAATAGACGGGAACGAAATTTTTGTTGCCCCTGCCGTATATAGATCAACCTTTGTTGCCTTTCCCGCTCACCCACCTCATTCGGTTGGTAATTGTCATTTAAATGATAGTGGCTATCTGTATCCAAATCCTTATAAGTCAATAGCTGGCCGTTATTAGATACTCCCTCAATCATAAAATAGGGAGAGTTATAGTTCGTTACCAACCCCAACCCATGAATAAAGTACTCAACAGGCTTCGGTTTTTGCACAACCCGTTCGAGCAGAACAATCGGTATCTGATCATTCAGGCAGTTCCTCAAGGCCACATTAGGCGCTGCCTCTTCCCACCGTTTATTCTGACGACTGCCCTCAAACTGGTGATACCGGCAACGCCACCCTCCATCCGGATAGGTGTTCAGCTCTTCTCCCTCTTCGTATTTACTACCAGTATTGACTTTAATCGTCAGGGCATAGTCAATCACCTTAGGTTTATGAATCCCCTGCTGAGAAACAACCCGTAGCTTGTGATCGTCATACTTATCTAACTCGGAGGCATAAATGGTCTGGCCCTTTCTGTCGAGGAACCAGCGCAGCGCGCGTTGATGGCGCTCATCTTCAATGCCCTCTAGGATATGATCTATCTTAGCCATGCTCATCCTTCTGAATATTATCTTAAGAGCGATAATGCTTTAATAGACTAATCTGATCTACCTCTTATTGGACGCTTATGCCTCTTGCTGTCTCTGCTGCGATCATTCTTCACAACGGTCTTTACCTGGCGGCACGGCGTGCGCCCGGCAAATCGTCAGAGGGGTTATGGGAATTTCCTGGAGGTAAAATTGAGCTAGGAGAAACATCTGAAGCCGCGCTAGTGCGGGAGATTCGTGAGGAGCTAGCGCTAGATATTCTGCTGGGAGATGCGGTAGGCGTATTTACTACCGAAGTGTCGGGCACATTGATTCAGCTACACTGTTTTTATGCCTTCCCGAGCCCTACCAAACAGAGCCCACCTGTCACCACCATGGCATTTGAAGCAGACCATGATGCAGAGACGGCAGCGCTACAAGAGAGCCCACTACCTAACCTAACGCTGCACGATCATTCAGAGATTAAGTGGTGTGAGCTATCAGAATTGAAGGATTTGAATTGGGCGCCGGCTGACATCCCCGTCATCGAGTGGTTGATGCAGCTATCCTAAAGGCAGTATCCATAGCGCTAGCTATTCCCTCTTCCTACTTCTTTACTCCCCAAAAAGGAATAGCCTAAGCCTCGTGCTGAAGCACTCCCCCTCACCCAAACCTTGCGGGGCTAAAATGCTCGGCCCAGTCGGGGGATTTGCCATCGACCATAATCTCCATCAGTAACTGGGCAGCGGCGGGGCCGCCGGTGAACCCCTGGTGGGCGTGGCCGAAGTGGAACCATAATCCGTTATGACGTGGCGCGGGGCCTATCACTGGCAGCATATCGGGTAGGCAGGGGCGGTGGCCGATCCAGGGAGTGCTTTCGACGCGCTCGCCCAGTTCGAACAGCTCGCGCGCCGCCTTCTCGGAGCGGGAAATCTGGCGCAGATCGGCAGCCGCGCCAAACTGGGTAATCTCTGCGCCAGTACACACTCGCAAGCCTTGCTTCATGGGTGACATGAAGGTGGCGTTATCAACGTCCAGCATGGCGCTATTCGGGCCATTGGCGGATGCAAAGTGGCGGTGATAGCCGCGCATTCTCAGCAGCGGAATGCGATAGCCGAACCGCTCCGTCAACTCGCTGGACCAGGGGCCGAGCGCGACCACGACACGCTCCGCTTCAACACGCCCTCCTTCGGTAAGTACCGACCAACCGCCACCTTCATTCTCGGCAAGGCTCATGGCATCGCCATAGGCCACGCTGCCGCCGCGTTGTTTGAAGAGTTCACCATACGCATGAGTAAGCGCGCCTGGGCTTTGGCAGGTCCACACATTGCTGAACCATAGCCCGCCGGCCAATGGCATTTTCAGCGCGGGTTCCTTCTCACGAATCTGCTCATTGCTGAGTTCGGTGACCGGCACGCCCCAGCCCTGGGTAAGACGCTCAGCCGCTTTCAGGTGCGCCTCAAGGGTACTGGCCTGACGGCAGGCGGCAATATAGCCACTGTGACGAATCAGGTGTTCGGCATTGGCTGCTTTCGCGAGCGGCGCATGGTATTCGTCTGCTTTGCCGGTGAAGCGCTCGTACCATTGGCTAATCGCGGCATGTCGGGCTGGTGCAGAGTTCCGCCAGTATTCCCACAGCGCATAACGATTTTCGACAACCGCTCGGGCGTGCCAGTTGATCATGTTGTGCCGTTTGGTGGCGG
The DNA here is from genome assembly GCF_000526695.1 of Carnimonas nigrificans ATCC BAA-78. Lineage (GTDB taxonomy): Bacteria > Pseudomonadota > Gammaproteobacteria > Pseudomonadales > Halomonadaceae > Carnimonas > Carnimonas nigrificans. Next base: position 301,271 of record NZ_JAGO01000013.1, on the reverse strand, counting down.
CGTTCAGAAGGAAACCAAAGGAGCGCGGGAAGGCTGTAGGCTCGCAGGCTTCCGTCTGGATAGCACCGGCATTGCCATAGCTGGTTTCGCGGCCAATTCCCTTACGATCTACCAGCAGTACATCATCGCCTCGCTGCTGTAGTGCCAGAGCGGTTGATACACCGACCATGCCTGCCCCAAGCACTATTGATGTCGCCATGCCTGCCCCGCCTCTTATAGTGATTCATGATTACGTGACCATGGGCTGTCGCGCCCACCGAACGATCATTGCACCGACCATTGAATCACTGCAACCGCTTGATGCGCCTGGCCTTGATTCAGTGCGCAAGGGGCGCTGCGCATAAAGGCATCTACACAGGTTTTTCATCGAGTGGCGCTGCGCCAGCATGAAACCGTCACAGACACCCACCGCGCAGTTATGCGATACTTGCCGCTTGCTAATCCAAGGGTTGGAGTCATGACCTCACCAGTTGATCGCGGCACACTATTTATCGTTTCGGCGCCTTCCGGCGCTGGCAAAACCAGTCTTATCAAAGCGCTGCTCGAACGCGTCAAGGGCATTGGCGTATCCATCTCCCATACGACCCGTGCCATGCGTCCGGGTGAGCAGCAGGGCGTTAACTACTATTTTGTAACGCACGATGAATTCCACGCCATGGTGAGCGAAGGCGCCTTCTTCGAGCATGCGCAGGTGTTTGACAATCTGTACGGCACCTCTAGGGCGGAAGTCGAACGGCGGCTGGCGCAGGGCGAAGATGTCATTCTGGAAATAGATTGGCAGGGCGCTCAGCAGGTGCGAGCGCTGGAGCCTGCTGCCCGCTCGATTTTCATTCTTCCCCCCAGCCGCACGGCGCTGGCCGAACGCCTTAATCATCGCGGGCAGGATTCCGACGAGATCATTGCCGGTCGTATGCGTGAAGCCGTCAGCGAAATGTCGCACCATGATGAATACGACTACCTGATCGTTAATACCGTTTTCGATGAAGCCCTTGAGCAGCTGGAAGCCATTATCAGCGCCGAACGCAATGTGCTTGCGCGCGCTCGGGCGCGCCATCAGGAGACTCTGGCGGCGCTCTTGCCAGCGGCCAGCGAGGCGGAGTAAACTCCCTGCCCTTTTTCTTCTCGCGAAGAATCGCTTAAAGTAAAGGCAATCAAGGGGTACTGCTCCTGCTGCCTTTATCTATTTCACACCACAACAGGTGATAATTATGGCGCGCGTTACTGTCGAAGACTGCCTCGAAAATGTCGATAATCGCTTCCAGCTGGTACTGATTGCCAGCCGTCGCTCCCGTCAGCTGGCCCGCGGCTCTCGCACTCCTGAACTGGCGTGGGAAAACGACAAGCCTACCGTTATGGCCCTGCGTGAAATTGCCGCCGGTCAGGTAGACAAGTCGATTCTGGACGAGCCAGTGGAAGCACCAGCACCGCGCGTTCGCCCCGAGCCACAGCCCGAATTTGACGCGTGATCGTTTAACCGAATCACAACTACAGCGCACTACATGTTCGCGATAGATGATCTTGCCGATCGCCTCGACGGCTACCTTTCCAAGGATGAGATCCGTCAGGTAAGGCGCGCCTACTATTACGCCGAGCAGGCCCATGATGGCCAGCGTCGGCGTTCGGGCGAGCCATACGTTACCCACCCTCTCGCCGTCACGCATATTCTTGCCAATATGCACATGGATCCGCAAAGCCTGATGGCGGCCATGCTGCATGATGTTATCGAAGATACCGCCGTTACCCGTGAAGCTCTCGAAGAGCAGTTTGGCGCTGAAGTTGCCAACCTGGTCGATGGCGTATCCAAGCTTGCCAAGATAGCCTACGAAGACAAGGCCGTGGCGCAGGCGGATAACCTGCAAAAGATGGTACTGGCCATGTCACGCGATATTCGCGTGATTATCGTCAAGCTCGCTGACCGCCTGCATAACATGCGCACGTTGGGTTCCCTGCGGCCTGACAAGAAACGCCGCATCGCACGTGAAACGCTTGATATCTATGCCCGCATCGCGAACCGTTTGGGTATCAACACCATTCGGATCGAGCTGGAAGATCTGGCATTTCAGGCCATTCACCCCATGCGTGCGGAGCGTATTCGCTCAGCGGTTGCCCATGCCCGTGGCAATCGCCGCTCGCTGGTGCGCCAAATTCAGAACAATTTGCAGGAAACCCTCGATAATGCGGGGCTATCGGGCACGCTGACAGGCCGCCAAAAGCACCTGCTGTCGATCTATCGCAAAATGCGCAACCAGCACAAATCCTTCAATGATTTGATGGATGTCTTTGGCTTTCGCATCATCACCGACCGCGTGGACGACTGCTACCGCATTCTGGGCAAAGTGCATCAGCTATATAAGCCGGTGCCGGGGCGCTTCAAGGATTACATTGCGATCCCCAAATCGAACGGCTATCAGAGCCTGCATACCACGCTGTTTGGCGTAGATGGCTATCCGATCGAGGTGCAGATTCGCACGCGCGCCATGGAGGCCATGGCCAACAACGGAATTGCCGCTCACTGGCTTTACAAGGCCGGACAGACTGAGCAAAACGACGTTTCCGGTAGCCACAAGCGCGCTCGTGAATGGGTACAGGGCCTGCTGGAGATGCAGCGTCAGGCCGGCAGTTCACTCGAATTTTTCGAACACGTAAAAAACGATCTTTTCCCCGACGATATCTACGTGTTCACCCCCAAAGGTGAAATCATGGAGCTGCCGCGCAATGCGACGGCGGTCGATTTTGCCTACGCGGTTCATACTGATATCGGTAATAGCTGTATTGCCTGTCGCGTCAATCGCCATCTTGCCTCACTGTCGATGCCCTTGAGCAGCGGGCAGACGGTTGAAGTCATCACGGCACCTGGCGCCACGCCCAACCGCAATTGGCTGAGCTTCGTGGCGACGGCCAGGGCGCGCTCCGCCATTCGACATGTCCTCAAGCACCAGCAGCACAGCGACTCGGTGGGTTTTGGCCGGCGGTTGCTAGGCAAATCGCTGGGCGTGTTTGACATGACCATTGAGCAGCTTGCCCCCGGTGCAATGGAAGCGCTGCTGCACGATGAAAATCTCGACACTACCGATGATCTGTTTCACGCCATTGGCTCGGGGTCCAAAACGGCCTACAGCATTGCCAGACGCCTGGTGCAAACCGACAGCGGTGGCGATCTTGCACCGCTGCCCAGGCTCCAGCCGCTCACTATCGACATGAGCAATAACAGCCTCCGCTTTGCCCGCTGCTGCTTCCCGCTGCCGGGCGACAGCATTGTCGGCCATCTGACGCATAGCGATGGTATCGTGATTCACCGTGGCGAATGTGCCAACGCGGTTGGGCTGCTGGCCCGGGGTGAACAGAGCGTTGATATCGACTGGCCTGATGATCCAAGCATCTCGCTCCCCTCGTCGCTACGCCTTGAAATCAAGACCAGCGCGCGCCTGATCGCCCAGATTGCCGCCCTGATCGACGATGCTGGTGCCGATATTGAGTGCATTGATACCGAAGAGAACGACAGCCACCTCACGATTATCACGCTGGTGATTGATGTTCGGGATCGCATTCACCTGGCACGCATCATGAAACGCATGCGTAATCTGCCTCAGCTTGAGAGCATGCGCCGCGTCATTGCCGGGTAGATAACCGCCGAAGCCTGCTGCTAGCCCCACTCGTATCACATCCCCTTCCTTCCGCATGACCGAACGGAAGCACGCGACAGTGCTCCTTCGGTCAGGGCGTCATGCAGGTAAAGACACCCTCGGCCAAATATGATGAAATCAGTGCTTAAACAATCACCGATATTCAGGATTCCCCATGAGCAACCGCGCTGTCATTCAAACCGACGATGCCCCCGCCGCCATTGGCCCTTATTCACAGGCCGTCAAGGCAGGCAACACCATCTATCTCTCCGGCCAGATTCCGCTCGACCCTGCCACCATGGAGCTGGTAGAGGGCAATATTGAAGCTCAGGCGCGTCAGGTATTTACCAATCTGGAAACTGTCTGCAAGGCAGCCGGCGGTTCTCTGGGCGAGATTGTGAAGCTCAACATCTACATGACCGATCTTGGCAATTTCGCGCAGGTCAACAAGGTGATGGAAGAGTTCTTCTCTGCCCCCTTCCCTGCCCGTGCCGCAGTAGGCATTTCAGCACTGCCGAAAGGCGCTCAGGTTGAAGCGGAAGGTGTGCTGGTTATCGGCGATTAATTCATCGCTTGCACTGCCCACTCCTCCCCCGAGGCGATCGAGATGGGCAGCTCCGGTGAGACAAGTCGCTTCACAAGACACCCTGCGAAGGCACGCTTTCGCAGGGTGTCGCTGTTTTCGGCTGCCTATTCCAACCGATCAGCGCTAAGCGAGTGCCCGCCAAATTCATACCTGTTTATCTCATTCAGGCGGCTCCAACAGAGCGCCGTAGCCTTCCCTGAAACTGGGGTAAAGAAAACGGTAGCCCTGCGCCTTAAGCCGCGCGTTCGAACAGCGCTTGTTGGAACGCCGCCGGGCAGAGGCATCGAGTTCGCGGGAAGGTGTCACCTTAAGGCGCTCGGCAAGCCAGGCCATGACATCGAAGAGTGCAGCCGGTTCATCATCAGAGGCGAGATAGATCTCGTGCAGGGTGGCACCGCGCTGATGCTGTTCGATAAGAAAGGCCAGCACGCCAGCGGCATCATCACGATGAATACGGTTAGTGAAGACGGCAGGGTGCTGTGCCACCTTATATCCATCGCGCACCTGATTGATTAACCGCTCCCGCCCCGGCCCATAGATACCGGAGAGCCGCACGACCGACCCCGCCAGAGGGCTATTCAGCAGCCGCTGTTCTGCCTGACACATGATCTGACCGGAAAAACGGTGGGGCTGGGCAGGGCTATTCTCATTGATAGTCTCCCCCTGCGACTGGGCATACACGGATGTCGATGACACAAACAGCGCCTGTTCAGGGGGCCGAGGGCGCTGTTCAAATTCACTCAACACATTATCCAAACCTTGCGAATATGCACTTTGATAGGCGTTTTCTTCGAATTTGTCCGCACTGATAGCGTATACTAGGACGTCGGCATCGGGCAGTGCAGCCACTGACGCTTTATCGCTAACGTCGAGGTGTACCTCCTCAAGGGAAGTGGGCACACTATGGGGAGTGCGGCGCGCACCGATAATCCGGTAGCCTTGCGCTTTTAGCTGCAAGCCGAGCGCACTGCCTACGTCACCGCAGCCGACAATCAGAATGGTGGTGGTTGCCATCGGGTTTCTCCCTAGCAAACAGAATGATAAGAGACGCTGTTAATCACAGAGTGTGTACCATGCAACTGCCTCTTGCATCCTGTTCCCGACCCGGGATATCGCTTGGCTACGCTGGCTTCAGCAAACCCGCCCTTGCGGGTGGTATTTGAAGGGCTAGTACCGCACGGCAGCAATTAAAGGAAGAGATTGATGACGTTAACTGAGCTTCGCTACATCGTAACGCTTTCCCAGGAGCGCCATTTTGGTCGCGCTGCCGAACGTTGCTTTGTCTCCCAGCCAACGCTATCCGTTGCCGTGAAAAAGCTGGAAGAAGAGCTGGGTATCGCTCTGTTCGAACGCAGCAAATCCACCGTGCAGGTCACGCCGATGGGCACGCGGATTATCGCCCAGGCTTCCCGTGTGCTCGAACAGGCCAACGTCATCAAGGAGCTTGCCAACGAAGGCAAGGATCAGCTCTCCAGCCCGCTGCGTGTGGGCGCCATCTACACCATTGGCCCCTATCTCTTCCCGCATCTGGTTCCTGCGCTGACCGATTCGGCACCGCAAATGCCGCTGTATATCGAAGAAAACTTTACCGGAGCACTGCGTCGCAAGCTGCGCTCTGGTGAGCTTGACGTGATTATCGTGGCGCTGCCCTTCACTGAGCCTGATGTGCTGACCAAGGTTATCTACGAAGAGCCGTTTGAAGTGCTGCTTCCCAAGGGGCACAAGTGGTTGAAGGAAAAAGAGATCGAGCGCGACTGGCTGCTGGAAGAGCGCCTGCTGCTGCTGGGCGAAGGTCACTGTTTCCGCGATCAGATACTGGAAACCTGCCCCGCACTGAGCCAGCAGATCAACTCACCGGTAGGGGGCCTGGTCGCCGAAGGCGGTTCACTGGAAACCATTCGTCATATGGTCGCCTCTGGGCTGGGCATCACCGTACTACCACGCTCGGCGACCGGCATTCGTCACTATGAAGATGGCATGCTCGAAACCCGCCCATTCAGCGGACCGCAACCCTCGCGCTCCGTCGCCATTGCGTGGCGCGCCAGCTTCCCGCGGCCCAAGGCCATTGATGCGCTCACCAACGCCATTGATCCCAATCAGCTGCACATCAAGCCTCAAGAGCCGGCCACGGCAACTTCCGATAGCTCGGTCTAAGCCAGAAAGCGCAGTCATTGATGAATCACGCTAACCTCGCAAGGGATACCCATGAACGCGTTGAATGAGGCGGTCACGGCACTGGCGGGGGTGGGTGATGCCATGGCCGCTAAACTGGCGCGCCTGGGGCTTAGCTCAATTGCCGATCTGCTGTTTCATCTGCCGCTGCGCTATCAGGATCGCACCCGCATTACGCCGATTGGCGAGCTACGCGCGGGCCAGGAGGCAGTAGTCGATGGCGAAATCACGGCTGCCGATATTATTCAGGGGCGCCGCCGCAGCCTGCTGGTTCGCGTCAAGGACGGCAGCGGTATTCTCTCGCTACGCTTCTACCATTTTGCACCCGCCCAGTTGAATCAGTTTTCCCGCGGCAAGCGTATTCGTCTGTTTGGCGAAGCCCGCACCGGCAGCACCGGCCTTGAGATATATCATCCCGAATACCGCTTGCTCAGTGGCGAGGGCGATACCGATCCTGTCGAAGATCGCCTTACCCCCATCTACCCCACCACGGAAGGCATTACTCAGCTACGCTTGCGCGGGCTGATCGAGCAAGCCTTCAAGCGCTTTGATGCCGATTCCAGCGCGTTGCCCGAGCTTTTGAGCGACGCCTTGCGCCAGCAGTTTCAACTGATTCACCTCCATGATGCGATACGCGAGCTGCATCACCCCGCCGCCGATGCAGCGGTGGAGCAGCTCGCCGCCGGTACGCACCCCGCTCAGCGTCGCCTGGCCTTCGAGGAACTGCTGGCGCATCAGCTAAGTCTCAGGGAAGTGCGGGCGCGTATTCAGCAGGATGGTGCCCCCATGCTGCGCGGCGGCGATGCGCTCCAGGCGCGCTTTCTTACCGCGCTGCCCTTCTCCCTCACCACTGCCCAGCGCCGTGTGCTGGCGGAGATTGATCGCGATATAGAACGCAATGTGCCGATGCTGCGACTGGTGCAGGGCGATGTCGGCTCAGGCAAGACGGTAGTAGCGGCAGCTGCCGCGCTGCGTGCCACCGCGCAAGGCTATCAGGCCGCCGTTATGGCCCCAACCGAGTTGCTGGCCGAGCAACATTTCCGCAGCTTCCGTGCCTGGTTCGAGCCGCTGGGCATTGAGGTGGCCTGGTTAGCGGGCAAGCTGAAGGGCAAACAGCGGCTTGATGCCAAGGCCGCTATTGCCGATGGTCGCGCTCAAGTCGTGGTGGGCACCCACGCGCTGTTTCAGCAGGATGTCCACTTTCACCGGCTGGCGCTCGCGATTGTCGATGAACAGCACCGCTTTGGCGTGCACCAGCGTCTGGCCCTGCGTGAAAAGGGTGAAGCCGCCGGTATGACGCCCCACCAACTGGTCATGACCGCCACGCCGATTCCCCGCACCCTCGCGATGAGCGCCTACGCCGACCTTGATCTCTCCGTCATCAATGAGCTGCCGCCTGGCCGTACTCCGATTAAAACGGTGGCTATTGCCGATGGCCGCCGCGCCGAAGTGGTGGAGCGCATTTACCACGCGTGCATTTCAGGGCGGCAGGCTTATTGGGTATGTACCCTGATCGAAGAGTCGGAAGCACTGGAGAGCCAGGCCGCAGAAGCTACCCACGCCGCGCTGGTTGAAGCACTGCCTGACTTTACGGTCGGGCTGGTACATGGGCGCATGAAGGCAAAAGAGAAGAGCGACGTTATGGCCGCCTTCAAGCAGGGCGATATTGATCTGCTGGTGGCCACCACGGTGATCGAAGTGGGCGTGGACGTACCCAATGCTAGCCTCATGATTATCGAAAACCCCGAACGCCTTGGCCTGGCCCAGCTTCACCAGCTACGCGGGCGCGTTGGGCGCGGCAGCACCGAGAGCTTCTGCGTATTGCTCTATCATCCACCGCTGTCTGACAGCTCCCGCGCTCGCCTCAGCGTGATGCGCGATACCAATGACGGCTTCAAGATTGCGGAAAAGGATCTCGAACTGCGCGGCCCCGGTGAAGTGCTCGGCACACGCCAGACCGGCCTGCTCGGCATGAAGATCGCCGACCTCACCCGTGATCGTGATCTTCTTGATCCGGTTCACCGCCTCAGCGCAATGCTCATGCAGCAGCAGCCGGAACACGCCGCGCCCCTGATTCGCAGATGGTTAGGGGAAGAAGCCAATCAATACGCCGTGGTGTAGGTGTCGGGGGAATTTCAGCCGTTGGCAGCCCCCTTCATGGCATCACGGAAAAGTGCTCTGTTTAATTGGCCTATTCGCTCAAAGCGTTAGCGTACCGCCAATATGCAGCCGCGACGTGCCCCCTACCCACACCTGCCCCGCATCATCCTGTTGAACCACAATGCGCCCCTTCCTGCCCAGCGCAGCTCCCTGGGTAGCGATATAGTCATGACTCGCCATTCCCGCTGAAAATATCCACTGCCCTAGCGACGCATTCAGACTCCCCGTCACAGGATCTTCCATCACGCCGCCGCTCTTTTCCTTGATAAAGGCCCGCACTTCGAAAGCAGCTGGAGAATCTGGCGGATAAGGGCCAAAAACACCAATCTTGATCGGCGTCTCCCAGCCCGCTTTGGGAGTAAGCGACAGCACCGCCTCGGCGGAGCGCAAGCGAATCCCCAGCCAACCAGGTCCGTTATCTACCCATTGAGATTCAACAATGCTGTCAGCAGGAATATCGAGAAAGTCAGCGGCTGTTTGACGCTCTTCTTCACTTGGCGCGCCCGAGCGCAATAACGGCGGCGCTGCAAAGAAAAGCATGTCGGAAATCTGGCGAATAGCGACAAGGCCGATAGCGCTTTGCTGAATGATAACGCCATGCTCTCTTGGCGTATGTCCAGACGCCAGCCAGGCCTGGCAGCTCCCCAGGGTAGGATGCCCCGCAAAAGGAAGCTCCCTCTCACACGTAAAAATACGCACCTGATAATCCGCTTCAGGATCGCTGGGAGGCAGCAGAAATGTTGTTTCAGCGAGATTGAGCCAGCGGGCAATGCGCTGCATGCACTCGGTGTTCATTGCCTCATCGGCCGTCACCACCGCCAGCGCATTGCCAGAGAAACCTTCACTCCCGAATACATCAACATACTGAATCTGATAAGCCATACAAACGCCTCAACAACAGAAAATCACGCTACCCATCCAACGCTCTACCACAGACACTCTTCGCACTGTTCAAACCGTAGCAGTGTATTTCCCAGCACTGTCGCGGGCACTTCTGCTGCGAGTGGAGAGACCTGCTCGAAAGGGATGCCGTTGCGTTGCCACGCTCGGGTGGCCGCAGCAAGGTCCGTGGTTTCCAGTGATATCGCAACCACGCGGGGAGGCAAGGCCGCTACGCTGCCAAGGGATGGCAGCCTGCTACTCGCCTGCTCAGGGGGCACCAGCCAGATATCGGCCTTGCTGGTGGCGATGTGATAGCCGCCTTCCACGGCACTGATACGCTCTTCGCCATGAATGATGCGAAAGAAGTGGATATCGCGCTCCCAATCATCGCTGACGTACCACAATGCCGAGACGCGGGAAGCACCATTAGGGTGATCGGGAAAATGGCCGTCGGGGCGCAACAGATCAGGACGTAGCTGCTGACACAAGAACTGGGTGAGAAAGGGCTGCCTGGGATCGTGGAGGAAATCGAGAATAACGCCGGAATCAAATGGCTCCCCTTGCGCATTACGCGCCTGCCACTCGAAGGTAATCGGCGACCAGGGCGCAAATCCCTGCGCTTCAATCAGCGCGTGGTCGTGCTCCATGTCTTTGCTGTGCAGCGCCACCATCGCTACGCCGCCGCCCATCTTCATGCGCGCCTCGATCAAGCGCGCAACGCGAAAGCCATTGGCATCACCCAGGCCCGCCAGCGCTGGGCGTGTAATGCTAATCAGCTCAATGAAGGTATCTCCGAAGAGGATCAATTCATTTTCAGTGCCCCAGGGGTGAACATAGTGAATGCCCCCAGAAACCCGAGCGCTTTGGCCTGCGCGCGCGCGGCCCCCAGGTCGGATACCGCCACTACTGGATGATCTACGCCAAAACTCATGGCTGGTCCTCGTCGTTGTGATCAACGCTTGCTCAGCTCCGCTATGGGAAGCAAAAGGGCGCGATATCTACAGCGGCATATCAATGTTATAGGTTAGTGGTGATCAGCCTTCACCGTTTGCAGGGATTCAAAGCCTTCAAACTCGGGCGGCCCCAGATAGATCGCCTCGCGATCCACCTTACCGGCATTGGCGTGCGCAGCGCGGAAGGCGTCGGAGCGGGTCCAGGCAATAAAGTCATCGTAGGAGCGCCAAATCGTATGCGAGGAATAGAGCATATGATCGTCGCGTTCAGGGCCGCGCAGCAGGTTGAATTCGACAAACCCCGGCAACTCCTTCAAATGGCTATCGCGTTCCAGCCAGATTTTTTCGAATGTTTCCGTCGCTTCGGGGCGTACCTTGAAACGATTCATCGCAATGTACATGGTGGATAACTCTCCTGAGCACACATGGGTTTAGGGTGTGGATAAATAAATACCAGAACATTCACGCTCTTATCCAGTAAAGCGCATAAATGCAGCAAGGCAAGCAATGACTATCGGGGAGCATTTTCTGTAGAGACAGCAGGAGGGAAATAAAGGGCTGTCGTCAGAAGGGAAGTGCAAAATATCGGCGCTCGGAATGCAGAAAGGCTGCCATGTGATTCAAGCAGCCTGAAGATACGAACGCCGATACGGGAAAGGATGCCTTACTTCACTGCATCCTTCAGGCCCTTGCCAGCCTTGAAGCTAACGTTTTTGCTGGCAGGAATCTTCAGCTCAGCGCCTGTCTGAGGGTTTTTGCCGGTACGTGCAGCACGCTCACGCACGGTGAAAGAACCGAAGCCTACCAGGCTAACGTCTTCACCCTTGGAAACGCTGGACGTGATTTCGTCGAGGATGACGTTGAGGACCTGACCTGCCTTTTCCTTGGAAAGATCTGCTTTTTCCGCAATGGCAGCGGCGAGTTCTGGTTTACGCATAAGTTATCTCCTGGGTATGCCTTGAATGGCATGTTTGCCGGCTGAACCGGACATTTTTATAAGGACTGACGTGTTCCCATCAATCCTTGGCCAGATACTTCAGGCCCGATGAAATACGTGAAGACACTTCACTGCCATTCACGTATCCAGTTTTTCGATGACCTAATGGCAGATTACCGCCAACCGCGCGGCAACCCGCATAAATACGGCAATGTCATGCTAGCAACACTCACCGCGTATGCCTAGAGCTATTGGTAGTAGGGTCGGGCTTTCATGGGCAGGAAAAACAGCTTTCTCTGAATATTGCGCTTATCAGGGAGTAGATTGCCCCGCTACTCTTGCTAAATCCATGAGAAGGTAGCCATCTTGCGTGCGCCACCGCCAAAATGGCAGGCGCACTCATGGTCGCAGCACCTTCAACACGGCGCGCCATAACCAAGCGCACACCGGGCAATGCTGCAAGAAAGCCGCCAAGACCGGCAACCGTCTGCACCGTCAAAGGTGGCGATGGTACACTGCTTTTCTACCTGTTATCCATTGAGCCGTCATGACTGCTAACTCTGCACTTTGGCAACGTATCTGCCACCGTATACCCGACTTCCTTCGTTTGATGCGTCTGGATCGCCCGATCGGCACCTGGCTGTTGATGTGGCCGACCATGAGCGCCCTGTGGCTAGCGTCCGGTGGACTGCCGCCGCTCTCACTGCTGCTCATTTTTATTGCGGGCGTTTACTGCATGCGCGCCGCGGGCTGTGTCATCAACGACTTCGCTGATCGCAAGCTGGATGGTCACGTCAAGCGCACCAAATCGCGCCCTCTGGCAACCGGGCGTATCGCTTCGTGGGAGGCGCTGCTGCTGTTTGCGGGCCTGATCTTCGTCGCCTTTGTGCTGGTGTGCTTCACCAATGCCGCGACGGTGCTGCTGTCATTTGTTGCCGTGGCACTGGCGGCTTGCTATCCCTTCATGAAGCGCTATACCCATCTGCCGCAGGTAGTGTTGGGAGCCGCCTATAGCTGGGGCATTCCCATGGCCTTTATGGCCGTCAATCAAACGATACCGAGCGCCGCATGGTGGCTGTTTATTGCCAACGTGGTGTGGACACTGATGTACGACACCGAATACGCCATGGTCGATCGAGACGATGACCTTAATGTCGGCATCAAGTCTACGGCGATCCTGTTTGGGCGCATGGACCTCACCATTCTGGCGCTGCTGAAGGTGATTGTGCTGGTGCTGCTGACCGGGCTGGGCGTGCACTTCATGCTGGGCTTCTTCTTCTGGCTGGCGCTGCTCGGCATCCTGGCCCTGTTTGTCTATCAGCAGTTCCTCGTTCGCCAGCGCGCCCGTGACGACTGCTTCAAGGCGTTTCTCAACAACCACTGGGTGGGCGTACTGCTGTTCAGCGGCGTAGTGCTCTCCCTGTGGCCTTACTGATAGGGAAGCCGGCGAGCCTGTGTCGAAAGGCGCAGGCTCTGTCACATTGTCACGAATCTGTCACTACTTTGCGTTTGAATTGTCATGCAAACGCCATAAAGCGGTGTTTGCTTCACAGCGAGCCTTACAACTCCGCTACCTCATGGCAATGAGATTAAGCTGACATGACTCAGACCGTACTGATCGTAGATGACGAAACTTCCATTCGCGACATGATCGCTATCTCGCTGGAGATGGCCGACTTTCGCGTTATCGAGGCGGATAATGCGCAAAAAGCGCTGGCACTGGCGGTAGATGAGCGCCCCGACCTGATCCTGCTCGACTGGATGATGCCGGGCACCAGCGGTGTCGAACTTGCGCGTCGGTTAAAGCGCGAGGAAACCACCAAGGAAATACCGATTATCCTGCTGACCGCCAAAAGCGAAGAAGACAATAAGGTGCAGGGGCTGGAAGCTGGCGCAGACGACTACATCACCAAGCCTTTCTCGCCGCGTGAACTGGTCGCTCGTATGCGCGCTGTATTGCGTCGCGCCACGCCAGCCAGTCAAAACATCATTGAAGTGGATGGATTGTCGGTCAATACCGATAGCAAACGCGTTAGTATTGACGGCGAGCCAATCGACATGGGGCCTACCGAATACCGTTTGCTGGCCTTTTTCATCTCCCATCAGGAACGGGCCTATTCGCGCGCGCAGCTGCTCGATCAGGTATGGGGCGCTTCCGTTTATGTAGAAGAACGCACTGTCGATGTGCACATTCGCCGCTTGCGCAAGGCGCTGGGCGAAAAGCATGACTACCTTATTCAGACCGTTCGCGGCACAGGGTATCGCTTCTCATGCCAGCGCTCTCGCGCAGTGTGAGACGCCGCTGCCGATGTCGCACGCAGAAACACTCACCGCCCAGCGCGGCAGGCTAAACAACGATTGGGACCACATGAGAAACGACAGTGCATCGCTGGATTCGTGAACTACTGATTCTACTGATACCGGCACTGCTCGGCATCGCTATCGCTAACCTGTGGGATTGCTGGCTGGCAGGGCTGACCATTGTGCTGGCGCTCTACCTGGCTTACAGCCTGCTGCAACTGTGGCGGCTGGCGCGCTGGGCCAAGCACCCTGACCGCGCCCTCCCTCCTCATGCCCCGGCCCAATGGGGCGCTGTGTTCGATCATCTTTACCGCTATCAGCGCAAACAGCGTCGGCGTCAGGAGCAGCTACGCCATGTGATCAGCCGCTTCGATCGGCTGTCGGAAGCGCTGAGCGATGGCATGGTAGTGATCACGCAGCACGATGAACTGGATAACTGGAACGCCGCGGCCAATCGCCTGCTCGGTTTCAAATATCCCCATGATCGCGGCCAGCACGTCACGAACCTGCTGCGTCATCCTCTCTTTGTCGCGTATTTCGCGAGCGGTGATTACGATGAGCCACTTATCATCAAATCCCCCGCCGACGAATCGCGCTGGCTGCAATTCCAGATCGTCACCTACGGCGACAATGAGCGCTTGATGGTGGTGCGCGACATTACTCGCTTGCAGCGTCTTCAAGAGATGCGTCGCGATTTTGTCGCTAATGTCTCCCACGAGCTGCGCACACCGCTGACCGTTTTCACTGGCTATCTGGAGCCTCTGGCGGTACATGCCGAGACGCTACTGCCACCGCGTATCTCCAAGGGTGTTACGCAGATGCAGCAGCAGGCCGACAGAATGCGGCACCTGATTGATGATCTGCTGATGCTATCGCGCCTTGAAAACGAACAAACGCTCTCGCCCCTAACACCTGTCTGCGTCGCCAGTTTGATGCAGCGCGCCTGCGAAGATGGCATTGCCCTGTCACAGGGGCGTCAGCAGCTAACCCTGGCGATCAACAGCGACAAGGGGCTGCTGGGCGATAAGGAACAGCTACGCAGCGCGGTAACCAATCTGGTGAGTAATGCCGTGCGCTATGCCGGCGACAACCGCCATATCACGCTGAGCTGGAGCGAAACCTCTACCGGCCAGGGACATTTGAGTATTGAAGATGATGGCGAAGGCATTGATAGCCATCATCTCGCCCGCCTGACCGAGCGCTTTTACCGCGTCGACAAGGGGCGTTCAAGCGCAACCGGAGGCACCGGCCTGGGGCTGGCGATCGTCAAGCACGTTATGCTACGCCATCAGGGCGGGCTTGAAATCGACTCGACACTTGGAAAAGGCTCACGCTTCACGCTGAGCTTTCCGGCCCAGCGTCTGCATTCCCCCGACTCAGTGCTGCGCGAGCAGTAAGGCTGCCTGCCGCGGACTGCGATACTTGCTCACCAGCGCAAACAGAATGGCGGCGGTTTCAGCATCGTAATTGCCGTCATAGCGGGTGGGACTGAAGTGCATCTGGAAACTGGCCAGCACTCGCCTGGTCGGCTGGTCCAGATCGCCGCTTACCGTAATGTCATAGCCATAGCTGGCTAGCCCACGCTGCAACTGCGCCACCGTTGGCAAGCGCGCATCAAAACGCTGACGGTAATAAGCCACGGTACTCGCCTCCGGCCAGGCACCAATGCCCGCCTGTGCCAACTGCTGCCATGGGAAGAACGGGCCTGGGTCCAGTTTGCGCCCTGGCGCGATATCAGAGTGGCCGACAACATGCGTCGGATCAATGCCGTAGCGCGTTACGATATCCTTGGCCAAGGCCGTTACCAGCGCAATCTGCGACATCGAGAAGGGAGAAAACACCAGACCATCCGGCGTTTTGGTGAAGCCCTTATTGACGATTTCGATACCGATGGACGTATCGTTCAGCCCTGTTCTGCCATCCCAGCTACTGCGCCCCGCATGCCAGGCGCGCTTCGACTCGTCCGCCATCTGCAAGACAACCGGCTGACGCTGATAGCGCCCCGGCTGCGACGTCACCAGATAGTGCACCCCCACCTTGTTGCCTTCGAGCGCCTCAATGGAATGCTGATCGTCTTCAGCGGTGTAGTGGATCACCAGCGTCTGAATCCGCTCGTTGGCCCCCTCGGTACGCAGCGAGTGATCAACGCGATAACCGTTACGGCGCTCCAGTTGGCGCCCTTCGCTCGCCGTATATACCTTGCTGGCCTGGCGATCCTGTAATACTGGCACATCGCTGGTCAGCGCCTTGGCAGCCGCTGCATTCACCCGCGTTTCCGGCTGGGCAGAAGAAGGACTCGGCTTGTTACCGGCACAGCCCGCGATCAACGCGGCAATAACGACAATGCCAGACAGGCGCACAACAGACTGCTTTATCATGATGTTTCCAGAGGGAGGGCTGTACAGAGTAAAAACGTTGGGCATACCCCAACAAAAGCCGTTTATGTTAACCGTTCCTATCGTTCGCTGCTTGAAAACAGCGCCTGGGGGATTCGCAGCCTCTTAAGGCAGAAGAGATGCCCTGCATAGGCCAAATGGCACTCTTTTATGTCACGTTGCATGGCGTGCACTTTTTACCCTGTTCCCCCTGCGCTCCCGCCAACACAATCAGGCGGTGAATATGAGTAGCCGGATGAATACAACACCGCTTCTCCACGCGAACAGCGTTGCGTAAATCCTGACAAAGCGCGCCCTTTAACCGGAGTGCAAACTGCGCCACAAGAGCAGGAATAAGTCGAACTGGATTTAACGCGATAACGAAGTCCAGCACCTGGGGCACTCCATGCAAATAGTACCGCTACATCTATATGTCGCTGTGCTTTATCTCTCAATCCAGAAGAGAATACCTCGAAGCTCGCAGAGAGTATCTTCCAACGCAATGCAGTGCTCTTTCGATGACGGTTCAAATGAGAGCAGAGGCCAAAGATTACCCCACCTATTATGCCAAACACTCGCCATGCTCCGAGCACCACGTGATTAAGAATCTGTGACATTTCAGGTGGCAACTATATTGATAGACGCCGTAGTGATAACATACGCAGACAATTGCCTCTTTTACGGAAAATTCTGTTTATGCTCTTTATCCTGTTTGTTCTTATTATTGTCGCAGCTGTTATCCTCTTTAAATCCTATAACACCTTGAGAGGGCTTTCCGAGAAGGTCAAGAGTCGACGGGCCAACATCACGGCATCCATCAAGAAACGGCAGGATATTGCCCAGCGCCTGGCAGATATTGCCAAGAGTTACGGGGATCATGAGAAACTTCATCATTTCTCTGCGATGGAGCTGGACGGGGGGATTGCCAGCGCCCGAGAAGCAAATGCTGACGCAAGTCAGGTTATCAGTAGTGTGCAGCAGTTTGCCCAGCGCTATCCGGATCTCAAGGCAAGTCAGATTTATCAGGAACTGATGGCCCAGCTGGAACATATTGAAACCCAGATTCTTGAACGTCGTGAAGACTATAACCAGGCAGCCGAGAGTTACAACGGCAAGCGTGGCAGCCTTCCGGAACTCTTCTATGCAGAAAAAATGGGCTATGGCGAGGCTCCTTATTTCTCCATTGATGATGAAGGCAATGAGAAGATTGTAGAGTTCCAGACGGATGACGGCAGGATTCTGCGTGAATCGGTAGGTCGCGTGGCTTCTTTTACTAAAGCCGGGGCACTTGATGCTTCACGCCGGGTCAAAGGAGATAACAGCCGCCCTGATAATGAAACAGGGCCGGAAGTTACTGACGAGCCACTCAGCAATAAGGATGATCGCCAAGGCTAAGCAGTATTGGCCTGGTGATACGCCGTTTGAATTGATATTAGCTGTAGAAAACGTATTCACATACCACTCATTAACAACGAGTAACCTTTTTCATGATGACACTTGCTTCATTGGTAGCACTAATCGCATATTTCATTCCCACGGTCATCGCCTTCATGCGCGGCCACAAAAACAGGATCGCCATCTTCCTGCTTAACCTGCTGCTGGGATGGACCTTTCTGGGATGGGTTGCGTCACTGGTGTGGTCATTCACCGCAAAGGATTAAGTCATCAGGCAGTTGCCCCCTGATCCGGAAAAGATCGTGGTAACGCCCAGATGGGCTGTTCGCACAGGCTCGATTCCGAAAGAGTAAAGGTATCGAGCATTCTTTCCTTCAGGTAAAAGCCAACGAACTCAGTTATCGGCTGGCCCTTCTCCGATGACAAACGCGCGAGTGCAGGGGCAGCCGTAGTTTCAAAAAACGGCCATTGCCTGCTTCAATATAGCGACGGCACCACAATGGCCTTATATATTCGCCCGTGCTCGACAAAGGATATAGGCGGTTTCGCTAACGCTGCTGCTCAATCGCTTTTCCAGGCAAGGTTTTATTTAGCGACCGATAATGGTCGCGCCACAGAATAACGCCTGCCGCTACTGCGCCCGGCATCACGAACAGGTTAAGGACAGGTATCCAGATCAATACGCTGACCGCGCCACCAAACGAAAACGTGTGAAAGCGCTTGGCGTATAAAAGCTCACGCATACGGGTAAAGCTGACGCCATGGGCATCCATCGTGTAGTCAAGGTATTCGATCGCCAGGCCCCATGCTGAAAATGCCAGCCACAGGAACGGCGCAACCACGTTGATGCCCGGCACAAATCCCAGTACCAGCAGCACCAGCATCCGCGGCAATAAATAGCGTAGCTTGTGCAGCTCGCGTATCAGCCCGTCGAGGGCTTGCCGCCACAGAGTGCGCGAATCGTCGGCAGAAGGCTCGCCCAGATGGCGCTCGACCGCTGCCACCAGAAACCCGTAGAACGGCGAGGCCAGCAGGTTCACCATCACGGTGAAGGTGTAAAGCGCGGGCACAATCAGCGCCAGCACAAACAGCGGCAAGAGCAGGAAATCGAGCCACTGGAGCCAGCTCGGCACGGCGTTCATCCAGTGCTCCAGCCAGCCGGAAAACAGCGAACCGAGCAGCGTAATCATGCCAGCATAAAGCAGCAGAATAATGATCACCGGCACGATGACATAGCGCCGCAGCCCCGGCAGCAGTACCAGCCGGATACCTTCACCCAGTGAAGAAAAACCATCGAGCATATCAGCGCAGTCCCTAGCGATAATAACGAAAATGGTGCCCGGCGTTGGCTGCAATGACGACAACCACGGCGCGCTCAGGCGCTTCCGATGCGCAGTCACCAGCACAGATGAGACAACACCGAATAGCGAGGGATTATCTCGCGACGATACCTGCGCAACAATGGGCGAAACGCGGTATGAAGACGCAACGGCTTCAGCAAGCAAAACGCGCTGCAATTCTGCGTGAAAGGGAGGCTCACCAGCCCGGAAGCGGCAGCAGCAGGTGCATCCGGGCCACTGCCAGCGCCGCCAGTGCAGCGACGCGCATCAGCGATTAACTGCCGAGGAAAGAGGAGGTCGCCTTGTCGGTAATCATGCCGCACACCTTCTTGCCAACCTTGCCCTTGAGATTGGTCAGGCTGAAGGTCTGACCGTTATCGCCCTGCAACAGGCCGTTCAAGCCCTGCTGGTAGCTGTCGCTTTCGGTGGCCTGGCTCTGCCCGCCCAGTTTGCCGAGCAGACTATTCTTGACCTTGTCGGTTGCGCTCTCGGTATACCCCTGACGCTGGCAATAGCCGAGTACGCCCGCCACGTTCTGCATGCTGCCGAGGTTCAACGAGCCGGAGCCTAGTGAGCTGAGCAGTGATGCGCCGCTGGTGGTGGTCGCGCTGCTCTCTCCCTGCGATGACTGAGCGGCCATTACCTTCCTGGCATTGTCGAAGTTGAATGCGGAAGCCAGTGGGGATACCGCTACGGTAGCGGTAAGCAGCACGGCGGAAAGATGACGTAGCTTCATGAAAACGGTTCTCCTTGAACATAACGAACCACAGTGCGGCGGATTCGGCAGAAAGAGGGTGCCCCTCTCGGTGAGATGATGCGGAAGGCGAAGAGCACACGCTAGAGCAAGGAGCCACGCGTGTCCAAGCCTGCCAGCCTTCCCTAAAGACCAAGCCCCGGCGATACGCCAAGGCTTGGTCAGCACGCTGAAACCCCACGAAAGCGCTTTATCACCTGCCATCGCGGTGGAAGAGAGGAGGTTAGCGGATATCGTCGAGATCCTTCTCATGCAGATCGCGCAGATGGGTATGACGCAGATCCAGCCCCTTCACCAGATAGATAACCGATTCAGAGAGGTTGTCTGCATGATCGCCGATGCGCTCCAGCGCCCGCAGCACCCACATCACGTCGATAACGCTGGTGATCGAGGAAGAATCTTCCATCATGAAGGTAGCCAATGCCCGCAGCGCACTCTTGTAGTCGCTATCGACATCCAGATCGGCGCGCCGCACTTCCAGGGCAAGCCCGGTATCGAAGCGGGCAAAGGCGGTCAGTGAATCACGCACCATGCGTTTTACCTGCGCGCCAATGCGACGAATCTCGACCAGCCCGCGATCGCTTTCAGGCTGCCCCATCAGAGCCTGTGCATGGCGAGCAATCTTGTCGGCTTCATCACCGATACGCTCAAGGTCAGAAGCAGCTCGGATCACAGCGATCACCAGGCGCAGATCGGAGGCAGCCGGCTGACGACGAGCGATGATTTCAGTGGATTCGTCATCAATTTGAAGCTGCATTTCGTTGACATCGTGATCCTGCCTGGTCACTTGCTCAGCCAGAGCGCCATCACGATTTTGCAGCGCATCGAGCGCATCGCCCAACTGCCGCTCGACCAGACCTCCCATCGCCATTAAATGGGTCTTAAGTCCTTCCAGCTCCTGGTTGAACTGGCGAGAAATATGCTGACTGTGTTGCCCGTTCGACGTATCCATGGAGTGCTCTCAAAAACGGTTATGCGATATGCGGAAGACGACCATACTGAACTCATCATTCCACTCGCGGATGACAAGCGTGTGACGAAGGCTCGAAGGCTGCGCTGTTTCTCAACTCTCGCACTATAGAGCTTCAAGCCTGGCAAAGCCTAAGACCAGCCATTTGTCGCCATGTTCCTCAAAGCTGACCTGCACCCGCGCGCGATCGCCCTGCCCTTCACCGTTGACCACCACACCTTCACCAAACATCGGGTGACGTACACGCTGGCCCAGCGAGAGCGTTTGACCGCCGCCTTCCGTCTCTTTTTGCTGCGAAAGACCACTACGCGGACGCGATGCAGAGGAGTAGGCAGAGCCGCCGCTGGAGCGCCCGCCATAGCTTCCCCCGTAGGCAGGACGATCCGCCATTGGCCGCGATACCTGACCACGTAAGCGTACTTCTTCAATCAACTGGGGAGGCAGTTCACGAATAAAGCGCGAAGGGCGCTGGTAGGTCTCCTTGCCGTGCAACCGACGCATCTCGGCATAGGTCAGATACAGCTTCTGCATCGCTCGGGTAAGGCCCACGTAGCAGAGACGGCGCTCCTCTTCGAGACGGCCCGGCTCTTCCACCGACATCTTGTGCGGAAACAGCCCCTCCTCGACGCCAGCAATAAACACCATCGGGAACTCAAGCCCCTTGGCCGAGTGCAGCGTCATCATCTGCACCGCGTCTTCGAACTCATCGGCCTGCTGCTCGCCCGCATCGAGCGCGGCTTCTGCCAAAAAGCGCTGTAGCGAGGCTTCACCGGCAGCCTCGCCTTCCGGTTCGGCAGGATCGGTGCCACGTATGCCGCTATCTTCCTGAATAAAAGCGCGCGCAGCACTCACCAGCTCTTGCAGGTTTTCGACCCGCGCCTGGCCCTTCTCGCCCGGCTCATTCTGGTGATAGTCGATCAAGCCTGACGACTTGATTACGTGATCGAACTGCTCATCGAGCGGCAGCCCGGCAGTGTCGTTATCCAGCCCGTCGATCAGATTGGCAAACGCAGTCAGGGCGTTGGCAGCGCGACCGCTGATGGCCTTCTTCGCCACTGCATCGTGGAGAGCCTCCCACAGCGAGATGCCTTCATCACGGGCGTGGGCGCGCAGACGCTCGATACTTTTGGTGCCAATGCCGCGTGCCGGTACGTTGATCACGCGCTCCAGCGCCGCGTCGTCATTGCGGGTAACCAGCAGACGCAGATAGGCCAGCGCGTTCTTGATTTCAAGACGCTCATAGAAGCGGTGGCCGCCGTAGATACGATACGGCATCGAAGCTCGAATCAGCGCCTCTTCCAGCACACGCGATTGGGCGTTGGAGCGGTACAGAATCGCAATATCGCGGCGCGCCATGCCATCTTCCTTCACCGCATGAGCGATGGTATCGACAATAAAGCGCGCTTCATCGAGATCGTTGAAACCGGCGTACACCGAGATCTTTTCGCCGCTGCCGGCATCGGTCCACAGCTCCTTGCCCATGCGCCCCGAATTATTGCGAATCAGCGCGTTGGCCGCTTCCAGAATCGCTTCGGTGGAGCGGTAGTTACGCTCCAGGCGCACCACCTGTGTCTGAGCGAATTCGCTGCGGAAACGTTCCAGATTTTCAACCTTGGCACCGCGCCAGCCATAGATGGACTGATCGTCGTCGCCGACCACCGTCAAGCGGGCACGCTCCCCCGCCAGCAGCTTGAGCCACAGATACTGCAAGGTGTTGGTGTCCTGAAACTCATCGACCAGGATATGACCAAAGCGCTCCCGATAGTGCTCCAGCAGCGCAGGGTTATCGCGCAGCAGCTCCAGCGAACGCAGCAGCAGCTCACCGAAATCGACCAGCCCCGATAGCTCGCATACCGATTGATAAAGCGAGTAAATATCGACCATCTGCTGCAAATAGGCGTCGCCTGCCGTATCGACATCAGAGGGCCGCAGCCCCTCTTCCTTGCAGCCCGAAATAAAGTTGGCCACCTGACGCGGCGGATATTTTTCATCGTCAATGCGGTGATCTTTCAGCAGGCGCTTCACCAATCGCAGCTGGTCATCGCTATCAATGATCTGGAAGTGCTCGATCAGGCGGGCATCCTGCCAGTGCGTGCGCAGCAGGCGATGGGCAATCGAGTGGAAGGTGCCGACCCACATGCCGCGCGCAGAGTGGTGCAGCAGCCCGTCAAGGCGTGTACGCATCTCGCGCGCCGCCTTGTTGGTGAAGGTAACGGCCAGAATCGAATAGGGCGATAGCTGCTCTTCTTCGATCATCCAGGCGATACGGTGCACGAGTACGCGCGTTTTACCGGAACCAGCGCCTGCCAGTACCAGCAAGTTGCCTTGAGGCGCACTGACCGCCTCGCGCTGCGCATCATTCAAACTGTCGAGAAGACGATGGTCGGAAGTCACAGAGATACCCGAAAAAATAAGCGTGAATTGTCGCAATCTTACCATAACCAGACCGCTGACCCGAGCCGTGGGCGCACTACGCTGCGCTATCGCACAGAGACAGGGCGTGCGCCTTCCGCAGTCGTTAACTGGCGCTAGATATTTACATTCGAAGAAGCAGATGGCGCTTTCAAGCGTGGAATATTGCTCTTTTGGAGCGACAGTGATTTTCCTTCCTGCCAGGCCGAATAAAACGAGTCGAATAAAACGTATGGCCAATAAGCGGAAAACAAGCGTTCAACGCAGCGTCATTACATTGTCATACCGCCGCGTTATCACTCTACACAGGTATTTAAGTCCACTCTGAAAGTGCGCCAAATACCGCTGGGTGCTGCCTGAACAGTGAACATACATTTACCTGATGATCCGACAATCACCGCGTTCAGACAGTACCGGAACACTGCTTTCGATATGCAAGGAGTTCGTGAATGCCTCAACACTCGTCTCACTTTCCGATTGAAGCAAAACTTATTACCACCGTTCTTCATCTTGAAGCCCTCGCCAATGCCAAGCGCCAGCGACTCGCCAGCTACCGTTACCGCAATGCACGTCAGGGCATAGAACGACATTGGGAAAGACGACGACTCGCGCAGGAAACCGATATCCTTTAATTCCCTATGGTTATGCGCTAACTATTCCCCGCTATATCCAATCACAACCTGCCGCGCCCTCTTCCCTTGGGTGCGGCCTAGCACTACGACATTACCTTTCCGACATATAGCGGCTTCGCTTATGCACTTCCAACTTCCATGTACTCATCATCAAAATAGTGAGTGCTGGCGCTCGGCAGGAAACTCGGTGTTATCAGGCAGTATGGGATGGTCAGGAAGACGTTCAGAAATGCGTTGAAGAAGCGCTCGGGCAAGCTGCGGCGCAGAACGGTTATCCGGTGTATGGACGAAAAGAAATGGACTTTTCCCCTGAGTTATCCACAGGCTTATCTGCTCAATCCACGGCGTAAATCGCTGATGATTAATCGTCATGTCACTGTGTCCTATAAAACGAATAATAGGGTGCACTCCGGTTGAAATCACATGTAGCGGGCGTCGCGGCTTTTCAGACTGGGCAGTCGATAATCCCGGATCGTTAATGGCAGGTGTTGAAAAGAGTGCGCGAGTATCGAGCATCACCCGATCTGCATTATAAGTTATCAACAATCGGTTAACGTTTTTTTCCACCGCTCCTTTCGCAAACATGACCGGATCACGAGGTTCAACCGCACATCCGATATGCGACGGCCAACGATCCAGCAGATGGTGTAAATGATCCAGTTCGGCTTCGCCAAAGTTTCTCGGTAATTGCACCATCACCGGCCCTAAACGCTCTTCCAGCGGTGCAATCCGCTCTAGAAATTCACTGACGCCATCATCCACGTTCTTTAATCGCGCTTCATGGGTTAATGCCGACGGTAACTTGAAGCAGAATTTAAAATGCGCAGGGGCAGCCTCTCGCCACAGCCGAATCGTCGCGGCTGAAGGCGGGCCACTATAAAACGTGGTATTTCCTTCTACCGCGGAAAACCAGCCCGCATACTCGGAAAGGCTCTCGCGCATCGGCATCTGTGCGGGATAAAATGTGCCGCGCCAGTCGGGGTTTGCCCACATGGGCAGACCAGTGAACAGCGTTCCGTCAGAAATATTCATGAAAATTAGCCTTCCTGAAGAAACGCAGCCTTTAAAGCTTGCATATTGTGCACTACCATTCGTTCGCTAAATGTCATCTACAGCCTTCGCAGTGGCTGTCTTGCTATCAGCACTATAGATCAGAACGTTTACCCCGATGCTTTAGACACAGGCGAAAGAGGAATCAGTTTGTACCTTATCATTTCCCGGTTGGCCCGCTCCGCTAGCATCCTGGCGACATTGGCAACCCTCTCGCTACTCGCCGCCTGTTCAAGCTCCCCTTCAGAAGAAGGGCGTGATAACAGCACAGGAAGCATCGTTACCACCTCGCCTGGCGCGGGCATTCATCCCGTTACGCCCCCTGAACCGTCCTCGCCGCCGCGCATGACGCCCGGCGCATGGCGTCAGGTGCCGGGCTGGGCACGAGAAGACCCCACCTCCGCCTGGAGCGCGTTCCGCTCCAGTTGCCTGGCTCTGGCCTCGAAACCCAAGTGGCGCAGCGTCTGTAGCGCTTCCCAGCGAGTTGATCCTCTCGATAATGTGGCGATAAAGCGCTTCTTCGAGGATCACTTCACGCCTTACCAGCTCACGAACAGCAATGGCTCCACCTCGGGCACCATCACCGGTTACTACGAACCGGAGCTGCAAGGCTCGCTCACACGTCACGGTGCCTACCAAACGCCGCTTTATGCCAAGCCCGCCAACGTGAGCCGCTGGCGGCTCAACCGCCCTCGCGCGCAGCTACTCTCCAGCGGCGTTTTGGCGGGGCATGAACTGGTCTGGGTCAATGATCCTGTTGAAGCGGCCTATCTGCAAATTCAAGGCTCGGGGCTGGTGAAGCTGGATAATGGCAAGGCGATGCGGCTTGGCTTCGCGGATACCAACAACCAGTCCTTCCGCTCATTCGCACGCTGGCTGATTGACCACCATGAGATCACCTATGCGCAAGCGACACTGCCCGGCATTCGGGCATGGGCGAAGCGTAATCCTGCGCGTGTCGAGCAGATGCTGAACAGCAACCCACGCTATGTGTACTTCCGCGAACTGACGCTTGAGGACGTTGATGACAAGAGTGGCCCCATTGGCGCACTTGGCGTGCCATTAACGCCCGAACGCAGTATCGCGATCGACCCCTCCAGAGTACCGCTCGGTGCGCCCGTCTTTTTGGCTACCACTCATCCCGGTACCGGCGCGCCCATTCAGCGCTTGATGATGGCCCAGGATACCGGCAGCGCCATCAAGGGTGCCGTGCGTGCCGACTTCTTCTGGGGACGCGGTGATACGGCAGGCGAAATTGCGGGAAAAACCAAACAGCGCGGCCAAATGTGGGTACTCGAACCTAAATAACCACGCAATGGCGGCAGCTACTTGCCGCCTGAATACAAAGCGGCATGCACCCGGTCCTCCCGAGTGCATGCCGCTGTTGCATATCTGAACCAGCGTTATCTCCCTTGATCCAGACCGCACACCGCGCATTTCCAACTTCGTGGTAAAGCTGGGCATGGCCGCTCAAGGCCAGCCAAATCTGCTCAGCAGCCCAATGGCTTAAGTTCTGAAAATAAACTGAAAACATTGCTAAACTTCGTTTGCCACGCACCGACCATTGCGGTCGCCCGTGCAGAACAACCATCGGATTTTGGCTCTGACAGGAATCAGCATTCATGAAATGGGATAAAGGACGCCGCAGCAATAACGTAGAAGACCGACGCGGCACCAGCACGGGTGGCCGACGGTCGCTGGGTGGCAAGGGCACGCTCAGCCTCGGTGGTATTGCGATCATCGTGCTGGTGGGCTGGCTGATGGGTGAAAGCCCGATGCAAATTCTCAACCAGATCATTGGGCAGTCGGAAATGTCAGCGCAGTCGCCGCAATCATCGCAGCCGAGCGCCCCGCCCCGCGACGACGAGCACAGCAGAGAGCAAGTCGATTTCGTTAAAACCATTCTGGGTGACACCGAAGATACCTGGAAGCAGCTACTACAGCAGCGTGGCGTGCAGTACACCGATCCGAAGCTGGTGCTATTCAGCGGTGGCGTCAACTCTGGCTGTGGCTTTGCATCTACCGCCACGGGGCCTTTCTACTGCCCGGCGGACCGTCAGGTATATCTCGATCTATCGTTTTTCGATGAAATGAAGCAGCAGTTCTCGGCCAGCGGCGATTTCGCCAATGCCTACGTGATTGCCCATGAAATCGGCCATCACGTACAGAACGAGCTGGGAATTTCTCGCAAGATACAGCAGCTCGCACAGCAAGGTGAGCCGATGAAGGGAGCGACCGGTCTATCGGTTCGTCAGGAGCTTCAGGCCGACTGCTTCGCGGGTGTGTGGGCGAATCATGCGCAACAGCGCCATCATTGGCTGGAAGATGGCGATGTCGAATCTGCCTTGAACGCAGCCAATGCCATTGGTGATGACCGCCTTCAGCAGCAGGCGCAGGGCCGTGCGGTGCCCGACTCCTTCACCCATGGCACATCACAACAGCGCGTGAACTGGTTTACTCGCGGCCTGAAAAGTGGCGATATCGACCAGTGCGATACGCTTAGCGCACAAACGCTGTAGCTATATGTAGCAGAAGCGAAAATACGCCCTTCACGCAAACGGGCCGCCCCGATAACGCGAGCGGCCCGTTTTTCTGAACATAACGCAGTGGATCAGCCCAGCGACGCTACCATAATCGCCTTGATGGTATGCAGGCGATTCTCGGCCTGATCGAAACAGACGTTAGCTGGCGATTCAAACACCTCTTCGGTCACCTCAATGCCATCGGCAAACTGCGGATAGCGCTCCGCTACCTGCTTGCCTACTGCGGTTTCCGTATTGTGAAACGCCGGCAGACAGTGCATGAACCTGACTCGCGGATTGTTGGCAGCCGCCAGCATGGCCGAGTCAACGCGGTATGGCGTCAGCAGCTTGATACGTTCGTCCCACACTTCTGCTGGCTCACCCATGGAGACCCAGATATCGGTGTGAATGAAATCCACGCCATCTACTGCTTCTTGAGCATCTTCGGTCAGCGTTACGCGAGCACCGCTCAACTTCGCAAAGGCGCGACACTCTTCCACGAAGTCAGCGTCCGGCCACAGCGCACGCGGCGCACCAATGCGCACGTCCATCCCCAGCTTGGCACCAATCATCAGTAGCGAACGCCCCATGTTAAAACGCGCATCCCCCAGATAAGCGAAGCTGATCTCACTTAATGACCCCTCGCGGTGCTCACGCATGGTCAGCACATCCGCCAGCATTTGAGTCGGATGGAAGTCGTCGGTCAGACCATTGAAGACCGGCACGCCAGAGTATTCCGCCAGCGCTTCCACCGTGCTCTGCTGATCGCCGCGATACTCAATGGCATCGAACATCCTTCCCAGCACGCGCGCGGTATCCTTGATCGACTCCTTGTGACCAATCTGGGACGACGACGGCTCCATGTATGTCACCCCGGCGCCTTGATCGCGCGCCGCTACCTCAAACGCACAGCGGGTACGTGTCGAAGTCTTCTCAAAAATCAGCGCAATATTCTTGCCGCTCAATCGCTGCTGCTCATGCCCCGCATACTTGGCGCGCTTCAACTCAGCGGACAGCTCGACAAGAAATTCGATCTCTTGCTGCGTATGGTGCATAAGGCTCAGGAGCGAGCGATTCTTGAGATTAAAGGCCATGATTGAGTTCCAGGAGAGCAGTCAGATACTACACGCATGAAAAGAAAAAGACGTGCGCCTGGTAATACAACGCCCGCCATCGAGAGAATCATTCAAGATAGCAGGAACCATCAGGGTTGCGAAGGGCTACCGGGGCAATATCAGCTCCTTTTCAAGTCAATAATGGTTCAACTGTTAGCCGATGGCGGGCTAATCATGAAAAGCAGAAGATATTTGAGGTGATGTAAACAGAGGAAAGACAACGGATAAAACGCTGTTTGTCACTTAGAGAGAAGATACTTCGCGCGTAATAAAATGGCACATCAATCAATAATATAGCGCAGCCTTATAACCTCTACTGGAGCAATATTCAGACCTATTCATGCTCACGCAAGGGGGCAGTTTCCGACCATAACCATGCACTCAGCGCTTGAATATCGGGTGAATTGGCGCGCTTTCTGTCGTAGACAAAATAGTGGCAACGCTCCTTCGCCATATAGCGCTCCTCCAGAGGCTGAATCAACTCGCCGCTTTCGAGCTGCGGTTCCACCAGGTGCCGCCATGCCAGCCCCACGCCAATCCCCTGACGCACCGCGTCGATCATCATCGAGAATTGACTGAACTGCATTTCGCGGTAATAACGCTGGCGCTGAATGCCAATCGCTTCGAACCAGAAATCCCAATCAATGGGTGCTCCTAGCTGCGAGGCCCAGTGATGTTGGCTCAAATTAACCAGAGTCACCTGCGTTAGCCCGTGCAGTGTGGCAACTTCAGGGTGTTGGGCCAAAAAATGCGGAGTGCAGACCGGAAAGACCTCTTCGGAAAAGAGATATTCAGCGACATAGTGCGGCGATTGTGGCTTTCCCAGCATAACGGCGGCATCAAACTCTTCGTCGAGACCAGGATTCCCTTCACGGCTCAACATATGTAGCTGTAACTCTGGATAGAGCTGATTCAGCGATGCAAAGCGCGGCATAAACCATAACTGGGCAAACGCAGAGGAAATGGCCAGCATCAAATAGCTGCGATGACGGCGCTGCAACAGCGCTTCAGAGGCACTGGCCAGCTGCTGCAACGCATGAGAAGCAATGGGCTGTAGCAACATGCCCTCTTCGGTCAGCTCGATGGAGCGATTATTGCGCTTGAACAGCGCCACGCCAAAATAATCTTCCAACACCTTGATTTGCCGACTCACCGCCGCTGGCGTAACGAAAAGTTCGTCAGCGGCTTTATTGAATCCAACATGCCGAGCCGCTGCCTCGAAGGTGCGCAGCGCGTTTAATGGCGGTAGCTTCAGACGACTTTCCTGCATGGCCTACGGTTCTCTTGGCATACGTATCAATACGGTTTCAGTTAACAATAGCTCAACTGTTGATAATTAGAAGTCGTTTGTGCGCGTCTGGTTGAAAGGAACATGATGCACGCCTTTTCAATGCTTGTTGTTATCCAGCTGAATGGGGGGAGCCTTTATGAGCGCTACCATCGACACCACCGTTCACCGCACCGCCTCCTTGGCGAATCGTCTGCCGATTGCCTTGTTAACGCTGAGTGCCTTTGTCGCCATCACCACCGAATACGGCATTATCGGCATTATGCCGGAACTGGCCCAAGGGCTTGGTGTGTCTACCGCCGCTGCCGGTCAATTGGTGACACTGTTCGCTCTTACCGTGATGCTGTGCGGGCCTTTCCTGACGGCGCTGCTGGCGGGCAAGAAACGCAAACCGCTCTTTATCATCGTGATGGCAATTTACGCTGCCGCCAATCTGATGGCTGCCCTGGCGTCTAATTTCGCAACCCTTGCAGTTGCTCGTATCTTGCCCGCACTGGCACTGCCGGTGTTCTGGGGCACCGCCAGCGAAACGGCGGTACAACTGGCGGGGCCAGGCAACGCGGGGCGCGCTTCGGCACAGTTTTATCTAGGCTCAGCCTGCGCCCTGCTGATCGGTATTCCGTTCGGCACGCTGATTTCACATATGCTGGGCTGGCGCGCGCTGTTTTTCGTCTTGACCCTGCTCTCGCTCGCGACTGCCGCAGCGCTCTACTACTTCATGCCTTCTCTTGAGAAACCGCTTAAATTCAAGCTCAAAGAGCAGCTGGGCATTCTCGGCAAGCCCTACTTCCTGATCAACTTGCTGCTGTCGGTGGTGGTATTCAGCGCCATGTTTACCGCGTACACCTACTTCGCCCACTTCCTGCAACAGGTCGCTGGCGTTACTGATGCCGATGTCGGCTGGTGGCTACTGGGCTTCGGAGCCGTTGGTCTGATCGGCAACTGGCTGGGCGGCAAGTTTCTCGACCGCAGCCTGCTGCGTACTACCATCTTCTTCTTATGTATGCTCGGTTGCGGCATGACCTTAAGCACCCTGATGGCCTCGCAGCCAGTGCTGCTATGGATCGCCTTGACCCTATGGGGAGTCGCCTATACGGCACTTTTCCCCGTTTGTCAGGTGCGGGTGGTGGCAGCCGCCAAGCGTGCCAAAGCCTTGGCTGGCGCCATGAATGTATCGGCAACCAACGGCGGTACCGCGCTAGGCTCCATGCTCGGCGGCGCCATTATTGCGCAGTGGGGCATTACCGTACTCGGATTTGCCGCTACGCTGGTAGCGCTGCTGGGCGTGTTGCTCACCTGGCAGACCATTAAAATGAAACGGCGCTATGCAATAGCGCCGGTGGAGTGATGTCGTTCCCGGGGTATTGGGAACAACGACAAAACGCGTTTATAACTTTCCGGCGGTCGTTTGCCCCTGCTGGAGGCTCGGTGCTGGTGACACAACACCGAGTTCCTGCCATATGGCTAAAATATGCAGGCCGTGTAACCACCTGCGTAAAACCTTCCTCGCTCTTTCCCATGACATTGGCAATCGAGGCAGGACGTGCCTTTATCGGAATATAATTTCTCTTATCGTTATTTTTTGACATTTATTCTTCAAAAACCTCCTTTTAATGAAATATTTCACCTTCTCATAAAAAGACTGTGATCTATCCCGTGCCGCAGAGTGCTGGTACTGTTTCAGCCTCATTCCATGCTGGAGCATGACTACATGAAACACGTACTTGCAGCCGCTTCCTTGATTGCTGCTTCACTTACTGCAGGCAGTGCACTGGCCGCATCCACCGAACACGCTACCAGCGCCGCTGCGCCTACTGCCGCCTCGGCACAGCACTATCTCCACGAGCGCTATCAACCGCTGCTGGAGTCCTGGAACCTCAACAGCGACCAGCAGAATGCGGTCTGGAAGGCAGAACAGAACTTCTTCCAAAGCATGCCCAAGCACCAGCGTCCTGCTCGCGGTGAAAAACCAACGCCGCCTACCGCCGAACAGCGCGCCGCCATCAAAAAGGCACTGGATGCCCGCCATGCCGCGCTTGCCAAGGTGCTGAACAGCAAACAGATAGCCGCCTGGGAAGCTGTCACCAAGCCGCCCATGGGGCCACGCCATCATCCCATGATGAATAAAAGCAGCTAAACGCTGTAGCTACCTGCCATTGAGCACCCCGAGCGCTGGATATTCCTTCAGCCTCGGGGTGTTTTGGTTTGCGGTGAACGATGTGGAGCGGGCGCGGACTATCTCTCTTTACGAGAAGAGTGCGAGCTATAAGCACGACTAACAGTGAACAAAGGAAGAAGGTCGCGTAACCTACGCCGTTATCATTCCTGTTTCACTGATATATAGAACACTCATGCCTTCGACCTCCACCTTAAAAAGCGGTACTGGCCTTCTGGTGATGGGCGCCATACTGCTGACCGCTGCCAACCTGCGTGCCCCTATCACCGGCGTCTCTCCCATCGTCGAGCAGCTACAGCAAGTGTTTGGCTTCTCTGCTTCAAGCGGCGGCCTGCTGGTTGCCATTCCGCTGCTGGCCTTCGGCCTGATTTCACCGCTTGCACCGCACCTCTCCCGCCGTCTGGGGCTTGAGCGCACGCTGCTTAGCGCCATGCTGCTGATTACCGTAGGGCTGATACTGCGCGCCAGCCACAGTGAGGCCGCCCTGTTTGTCGGCACCGCGATCATCGGTGTTGGTATTGCGCTGGGCAATGTGCTGATGCCTGGCGCCATCAAACGCTACTACGCTCATCACCAGCTTGCTCTTGTGACAGGCTATGCCTCGCTAACCATGGGGATTATTGCTGCGCTGCTTTCAGCAACTGTGGTACCGACCAGCCATCTGTTTGGCTGGCAATTCGCGCTGCTGGTGCCGCTGCTCTTTTCGCTGCTGGGCGCTGCGCTGTGGTGGCCGATGACCAAACGCAGCCACAGTAGTGCTCATACGGAAGAACACAACCAACAGCATTCATCGCTATGGCGCTCCAAACTCGCCTGGCAAGTTACGCTCTTTATGGGCATCAACTCGCTGCTGTACTACGTGCTGGTGGCATGGCTGCCCACGATGCTGACCGACAACGGCATCTCTCCCTCGGTAGCCGGTAGCTATCACGGCGCCATGCAGCTCGCTACCGCATTGCCAGGGCTATTGCTCACCCCGTTCATCAAACGCATGACAGATCAGCGGCTCGTTGCAGCGCTGATGTCACTGCTGATGCTGGCCGGATTGATCGGGCTGAATGAATTTCCGGCCCTTGCGCTGGTGTGGTCATGCCTGCTGGGCTTTGGTTCCGGCGGCATCATTCTGCTCTCATTCATTTACATGAGCCTGAGAACTTCATCGGCACACCAGGCCGCACTGCTTTCGGGCATGGCCCAGTGCGTAGGTTATCTATTGGCTGCCTGCGGCCCGGTGGTGATTGGTTGGCTGCATGACATGACCGGCAATTGGCAGCTAATTCTGTGGCTGGCAACGGCCGCCGCACTGCTCATGATGGTCTGCGGCGTACTGGCCGGACGCCGGTGCGTAATTGGTGAGCATAGCGCGCAATATGCGAAGAAATAGCTGCGGAGATTGAGCACGCAAAAAAATGCCCGGCTGGGGAAGCCGGGCCATCAATAAAGAATCATTGCAAGGGAACACTTACTGAGACCACGCCACAATTCGGAAAGTTCACTGCTGCGATAAAAAAAGTGTGAAAGCGCCTCGATGCTACGCATTCTGCCCGTGAAAGCGGTGTATCGCGGCCAGTGATGGGTGTAGTGGGAAGGTTTGGCCCCCGTTAGATTGAGGAGCTGGTGGCTAAGGTAGCTATGGTGGAAGTGCGCTGGTTGTTGATTTGCGCTTTATATCAGCATATGTACCAACCCCAATACCTCACAAACACAGCCCCAGCCTTCACTTCATCTCAAGGAGCTTCAAAATCGCATCCCCAACTTCTGCCGTGCTGGCAGTCCCGCCCAAGTCACCGGTATGAGGGCCACCTTTCAGCACAATTTCGATTGCTGACATGATCGCTTGATGAGCCTCCTTGGCAGCCCCTTCACTATTGCCCAAAAAGTCGAGCATCATGGCGCCACACCAAATCATGGCAATGGGATTGGAGATGCCTTTCCCTGCAATATCAGGTGCCGAGCCATGTACAGGCTCAAACAATGAAGGAAATTTACGGTCAGGATTAAGGTTGCCAGAAGGCGCTATGCCAATGGTGCCTGTCGTTGCCGGCCCCAGGTCAGAGAGAATATCTCCGAATAGATTCGATGCTACGACAACATCAAAGCGCTGTGGTTGTAGAACAAAACGCGCAGAAAGAATATCAATATGCTGCTTGTCTACCTGTATATGGGGAAACTCCTTGCCGATTTCATCGGCCCGGCTATCCCACCAAGGCATACTGATGGCAATGCCGTTACTCTTGGTCGCCACCGTCAGATGTTTCCTTTCACGCTGCTCCGCCAGCTTATAAGCATAACGAAGCACACGGTCAGTACCATAGCGTGAGAAAACCGATTCCTGAACCACAATTTCGCGCTCGGTGCCTTCATAAAGGATACCTCCCAGTGAAGTGTACTCACCCTCCGTATTTTCACGTACGACCAGATAATCAATATCTCCTGCCTTCTTGTCAGCCAGCGGACAACGCACGCCTTCAAATAGACGCACCGGGCGCAAGTTGATGTACTGATCAAACTCACGCCGAAATTTAAGAAGAGAACCCCACAAGGAGATATGATCCGGTACCGTATCGGGCCACCCTACGGCCCCGAAATAAACAGCATCCATCCCATCAAGCTGCTCTTTCCAGTCATCCGGCATCATCTGCCCATGTTGGGTGTACCAATCACAACAGGCCCACTCAAAGAAGGTAAATTCAAGCTTCAAACCAAACCGTGCAGCAGCGGCTTTCAATACCTTGATACCTTCTGGCATGACTTCCTTGCCAATGCCATCGCCGGGGATCGCCGCAATACGATAAGTACGTGATTCCA
The DNA here is from genome assembly GCF_000526695.1 of Carnimonas nigrificans ATCC BAA-78. GTDB lineage: Bacteria > Pseudomonadota > Gammaproteobacteria > Pseudomonadales > Halomonadaceae > Carnimonas > Carnimonas nigrificans. The sequence continues at coordinate 266,820 of NZ_JAGO01000013.1, read as the reverse complement.
TGAACAACACTCCTTCTTATGGGATGCAGATATAATGGATATTCCAATACTAACGCTCAATGACAGAATAATCTGCTCACTTTTATCTATTCACAGCATTATGTCGGATATTTTGAATCATCAGGAAAAGGAAGACTTACCATAATTGATAAAAAGCCGAGTCTGTTTTAATCCAGGACTCGGCTTTTTGCTTTCTGGTACAGAGGAAACGGGTTATACACCCAGCTCTGACCTTTGATAATGACAAATAATTACATGCTTAAAGGCCCTGCTACCTATTGATCAGGGCCTGTTTGTCACATTATTTATCATCCAGCGAGTAGGCAATCACGTAATCGCCTCGGTTCTCATTCGTACCGGTACGTGTTGCACCACCTGCCACCACAATAATGTATTGCTTGCCATCTTCAGCAACATAGGTGACCGGGCTACCCTGAGCGCCCACCGGCAAACGCGAACGCCATACTTCCTTACCGGAGTCATTATCGTAGGCGCGCAGGAAGTTATCCAATGAGCCTTCGAAGAAGGTCAAACCACCCTTGGTGACCAGTGGCCCACCCATAGTCGGCATGCCAATCGGCACATCAATATTCGGTTTGAAGCCATTTTTGAAGATACCGTACATGGTAGCGTCCTTGATGCCGCCAATCGGTACGTTCCACAGGGTTTTCTGGGAATTAAGATCAATCGCGGTCATGGAGCCAAAAGGCGGCTTGAAGCAGGGTGTTCCCAGAGGCGAGAGGAACATGCGGCGTTCAACGCCCCAGGGGGTACCGAGCTGCTCGGAGTATTCACCTTCTGTACTCGGAGATAGACCAGCCTTGGCAGCATCTTCACGCTTGAGGAAACGTCCAGTCATCGCCATGCGGATATCATTGACGTACAGAATACCCGTGGTCGGATCAAGGGCACCGCCTCCCCAGTTCTGACCGCCATAATATCCAGGCCAAATCAACGTTTCCTGTTTATCGGAAAGCGGTGTGAATGGCCCTTTCCAACGCAGGTTGTTGAACTCGGCGCGGCAATACATCTGATCAAAGATGGTTGCGCCCCACATATCGGCGCTCTTGAGCGGATCTGTACCTACACCAAGCTTGGAGAACGGTTGGGTACTGGCAACCTGCATGCCAGGCATGGCATCGGTGGCAACAGGACGATGTTCAACAGGTACCACTGGCTTACCAGTACGACGATCCAGGACAAAGATTTCGCCACGCTTGGTGCCCTGAATCAGTACAGGAATCGTAGAGCCATCCTGCTGCGGCATGTCATAAAGAATCGGCTGAGTACTGACATCATAATCGAACTGGTCGATATTCGCCGTACGGAAGTGCCAACGCTCTTTACCCGTTTTGATATCGACCGCTACCACGGCATCATTGTACTCATTCGAGTAGTCATGCCGGTTGCCTGTCCAGAAGTCAGGCGTCTGGTTACCGGTTGGGAAGAAAGCCAGGCCCAGTTTAGGATCATATGCAGCGGTTCCCCAGAAATTGGGGGATTCCTTGGCATAGGTCTGACCGGGAGGTAATGGCGTGCTATCGCTGGCGCCACGCTGAGGGTCCCATGCCCACAAGAGTTTGCCAGTACGCACATCATAGCCACGTACCACACCGGACGGTTCATCGACAGAGAGGTTATCGTTCATTCTGCCGCCCACCATGATGACGCCATCAGCAACCAACGGAGCAGAAGTAACGTTATAGGAACCTTCTTCAGGTGCAGTACTCAAGCCTTCTGTCAGGTCAACAAAGCCATTGTTACCAAAGTCGGTACACAGTTCGCCTGTTTCAGCGTCTACTTCAAAGATTCGGGCATCAATGGTAGTGCTGACAATACGTTTACGACACTGACCTGCGGTAACGCCATTACTGGCATTCTCATTCTGCTGTGGCTCATTGGTACTAGAGGCATTTTCCGACAAATCGGCAAAACTGACACCACGGCAGCGCTTCCACTCCCTGGTACTTTCGGTCACTTTGGATTGCGGATCATATTTCCACTTTTGCTTACCTGTAACAGGATCCAGTGCAATAATTTTATTGAATGGAGTACACAAATAAAGCGTGTTATCTACCTTGATGGGATTAACCTGGTATTCAGCACCATCAATAGCCATATCGCCGGTACGGTATGTCCAGGCGACCTTAAGATTTTTGACTGTATCGCGATTTATCTGCTCGAACTGGGCGTATTTATCTCCGCCCACGGTACGCCCCCACGCCGGCCAATCGTTACCCGATGCCTTGCCTGCGTTTTCATCCAATACCTTGGCGGGGCCACCTGATGCAGCAATTTCAGCATGGGGCTGGAAAACCTGATAGAGGTTAATCCCAAAGATTGCCGCAAGAATAACCGATAAGCCGCCAGCGACCTTGCAATCCAAAACACTGCTGCCGTCCCCTTTGCGTAACCAGGGAGAAACAAGCGCAGTAACCAATGCAACACCAAGAAAAATATTGATGCGTGGGAATATCTGCCAGAAATGGTTGCCCACTTCGGAGAAGGCCCAGATCACGCTGACCACAAGTGTAATCAGAGCCACCCATAACGCCCACCCCTTACGGCATATAACGCCAATGCCGGCGAGAGCAAGAAGCACTCCCAAGAGCAGATATGCCCAAGTATCGCCCTGGCTCACCAAATAGGCACCACCAGCAGCCAGCCCTATCCCCATGAGTGCTTCCACGACACCGATCAATCTCACGATGATCGACATCACCCCATTTTTCTGCATGATTTCCCCACTTTTTTTATCAAAAATGTGCCTAGCGTCCTTAAATCGGAAGCAAAATACGCTCATTGACTGCTATTTGCGTTTATCCTTTAGTTTATATAGCTAGACATTCGGAGAAATTACGCTACACAAAAGTCGATTACGCTCTCCCCCCGGCTCGGAATCCTTCATGTGGAAGGCGCACAGGCACTGGCCCACTGGGAATACCCTGCGCTCCATCGAGCACAATTTGTACGGGTATGTGAATACAGTTTTTACCGATGAACGGCTACACGCCAGAACCGAGCAGGCTGCTCCTGCCTGCCCTCTTACTCCTTGCTGGCCGCTTGCTTCGTCATCATGAGCGCTTCTATATTTTCCAGTGCAACGCCTTTTGTCTCGGGCACATATTTGAGCACAAACCACATGGCCGCAAGGCAGAGCACCGCAAACAACCACATCGGGAAGGCACCATGGAAATGGCTGGAAAGAAAGGCGTTGCTTGCCAGCATCGGGAAGGATTGCGCCACCAAAAAGTTGAATATCCAGTTGGAAGAGCCAGCAATACTCATCCCCACCGAGCGCATCCGATTAGGAAATACTTCGGATACCAGCACCCAGGTAATCGGCCCCCAGGAAAAGCCAAAGGTGGTCATGAAAAGCATCAATCCGAGCACCGCTACAGGACCCTGGCTCTGGGTATAGAGTGCCCATGAAGCAATCAGCAGACCACAGGCCATGCCCAGCGATCCCCACTTCACCAGCGGACGACGCCCAATTCGATCAATCAACCAGGCACCGAGAATACAACCCGCAAAGTTGCCAGCACCGACCCAAATTGTCTGAAACAGAGCCTCCTGGATACTGTCGCCCGTGCTGCCCAATAATAAGGGAGCGTAATAGACAACAATGTTTACCCCCGTTAGCTGCTGCAAACCCGCCACCATTGAGCCGACAAAAATAATCCAGAGTGCCGTCTTGTTTCTGAACAATGCCCTGAAGCTGCTTGAATGTACGCTATCCTGCCGGAGAGACTCCTTGATTTCGGAAAGCACCACTTGCGCATGTTCAGGGTTGGAAATTCTGCTAAGCGTTTTGAATGCCTGCTGGTCCTTGTTGCGCATTGCATACCAACGCGGTGATTCCGGGATAAAAAACAGCACCAGCAGAAATACCACACAGGGGACAACGGCGGAGGCAAGCATCCAGCGCCAGCCAAGCTCCACCAGCCATTCATGGGTCGCCTCTACCGCAATTAGATAGTTAATGACATAGACCACCAACTGTCCGACCACGATCGCAAACTGCTGCATAATCAAAGCGCGCCCGCGCATATCCTTGGGCGACACTTCGGAGATATACATGGGAGATACTACCGAGGCAATTCCTACGGCTACGCCTCCCAATATCCTGTAGAAAATAAACTGGAAGAATGTAGGCGCCAGCGCGGCCCCTACCGCTTGAACAAGAAAGAGCAAGGCGCAAATAAACAGAGCATTACGGCGCCCCAGAGTTTTGGCAAGAAGCCCCGCAGAAAAGGCACCGATAATGCATCCCAGTACAACGCTGGAAACGGCCCAGCCGGTGCTCGCACCCCCCAGTTCAAAGTGCTCGGTCAGCGGGCCAAGCGCGCCTGAAATTACCGACGTGTCATAGCCAAAGAGAAAACCACCTAATGCCGCGACAGCACAGATTCTCACTACATAGCCAACATTATGGCTTTGATCCCTGATAAGAAAGGCGTCTTTAACAGATTGCATATGAAGTTACTCACGGGCTTCAGCGCTGGAAGAGTATTCAGGCAGCTATGTGTAGGTGGAATTTAAATTCCCAAATTTACCAGAACAGAACAATAGCACCATTTTTCCGTTATGATCTTCATACTTTAGATCTACCTAAATGGTTCTTATAAATATCTTCAGGACAACACTGACAAGACCATGAAAGTATAGACAAATATTTTATATCTAATCCATTTGTAGCAATACCAAAGTATCGAATGAATCTGTTTTTTCAAACTTCCCTATCGTCCATTCGTCTAGATGCGATGTCGTACTGGATAATGTTCTATTACCCATAGCTCCCAAATATGAAACATATATTCCCTCCAATATTGACTAAACCAGGATATTTTCCATGACAACGGCACTGCACGGTATTACCACGGTCCATGGCAATCTGATGACGGATATTCGTCTGGCGGCACAGTCGGGGTTCGATATGCTCGAAATCTACTACCCAAAACTGACACGCTATCTCGCGAATGGTGGAACCATTGAAAGGCTGAATGGGCATATCAGCGCTGCGGGCCTGACCACAGGTTATGTCAGCGCCCTTAATAATATTGAGTGTTACGAAACGGTGGAGCGGCAAGCGCTATTGAAGGAGGCTGAAACCATCACTCGCCTGGCATCTCAGTTAGGCTGCGATACCGTCATGGTCATGCCGCGGGAGGAAGCCAATCGACAAACAGTCGATCACCTGATGGATTCCATCGTTAGAAATATGACAGATATTGCCGCCATAGGGCGTAATTACGGTATCCGCTATATGCTTGAACTGCCCGCTTTCACACCCTATCGCTCAATCGCTCTCGCGAATGAAACCATCGAACGAGTGGGCGCCGATAACGTAGGTATCGTGTTGGATTTCTGGCATTTCTTTGCCGCTGGCGATACCCCGGATGATATTGCCAGACTAGATCCATCACGCATTTATTGCGTTCACTTCGGTGATGGGCGAGTTCCACGCGCCGATGAAGCGTGGGACGAAAATATTCTCCGCGCCTATTATCCTGGGGAAGGGGAGATTGACCTGCGCGCCTGGGCCGCTGCGACCAATGCCTGTGGTTATCAAGGCCCCTGGTCCATTGAGCTGATCAGCCCAGCGCTATGGGAAGAGGACCCCGCTCTACTGCTACCGCGCTTGAACGGGGTGATGCGTGAGTATATGGGCGCTTAGTTGATATCGCTCAGCCTGACCGGCTGGCCGCTATGCAGGGAGCGGCTGGCCGCCTCCGCCAAGCGTTGAGCCTGATAACCATCCTCGGCGGTTGCCAACGGATCACGCTGCTCCTTCCAGGCCATATAGAAGTCGTCGAGTTCACGACGATAGGCTGTCATGTAGCGCTCCAGATAGAAATGCTTGGGCGGTGCTGAAAGCTCTCCTTCCTCGCGCATCAACAATAGCGGCGTCTCACCCTCATTTTGTGCCCGCAGCATTCCTTCACTGCCAAACGCCTCGATGCGTTGGTCATAGCCGTAAGCAGCGCGACGGGAATTAGAAATATGGCACAACCGGCCCTGTTCACTGACCAGCGTGATCATGGCGGTATCAATATCCCCCGCTGCCCCTATCTCCTTGTTAACCAGCGCACTGCCGGTGGCATGTACTTCACGGATGGGGTCAGCAAGCAGCCACCGCGCCATGTCGAAATCATGGATGGTCATATCACGGAACAGTCCGCCTGAGCCCTTGATATAAGCAACAGGCGGCGGAGCAGGGTCGCGGCTAATAATCATCAGCGTTTCAAGATTACCGATATGCCCTTCGACGAGACGTTTCTTCAATTCCTGATATTGAGGATCATGACGGCGGTTGAAGCCGAGGCCGCACACGATCGAGGTGCGTTGGACCGTGGTCACTGCGCGGCGGGTCCGCTCAAGATCCAGTGCGACCGGCTTTTCGCACAGTACGGCCTTGCCATGCTCAGCCGCTTTCTCAAGGAAGTCGGCATGCGTTGCAGTAGAGGAAGCAATCAATACCGCATCAATATCTTTATCTGTAAACAGCGCCTCACTATCGAGAACCTGGGTTCCGTACTGTTCGGCCAGTGCCTCCGCTGCCTGTGGAACAGCATCAGCCACACCTGCAAACTCGATATGGGGATGTGCTGCCACCGTCTGTGCATGTACTTTGGCAATATTGCCAGCACCGAGTATCGCCAGTTTCATATTGAGCTCCTGAAGAGGGGCCAGCCACACGACAGAATGACCAGCCCCATTGACGTGACATGAAGCACGCTAGGGCAGCGCCTTACTGAACCTCCGTCCAGGCGGACTGCTGATCATGGGATTTTCTGACCGCACTCACGAACCTGAGACCTGCTACCCCGTCATCGGTGGAGGGAAAGCGCTGGCCTTCGCGCTGCACACGGTGCGTGTGACGAAAGTCTTCGATGGCATCCGCGATGTCGCCGTATAAATTGGCAAACCCTTCCAGAAATCCCTCAGGGTGGCCCAGTCCGATGCGGGTAAGCCGTGCCGCCTCACCATCAAGTCCTTGCTGCCCCTGCACGATGATCTCTTTGCGCCCATCGAGGTGTTGAATCACCAGCCGATTAGGCTCCTCATGACGCCACTCAAGGGATGCCTTGCTGCCAAATATTCGCAGGCGCAAACCATGTTCCTGCCCGGTCGCCGCCATACTGATCCAGATACCACCACGCAGGTTGCCTGAAAGCCGCAGACTGATTTCACCATCATCAAATACACGCCTGCCTGGTACGACGGTATTCAGTGTCGCAGAAAGTGATTCGACTTCACGCCCCGTCACATAGCGCATGAGATGATGAATATGAGTACCCAAATCAAGCACCATACTATTCTCACCGGCCTGTTCCGGGTCGATACGCCACGCTGCCTGTTTATTGTCGGGCTGTTCCTCAACATCACCTGCCGCCCAGCCAGAGGCATGCTCTCCTTGCACAATACGCAGCTCACCCAGTGCACCGCTACTCACCATTTCAGCAGCCTTGCGCACCATGGCATAAGCGGAATAGTTGTGAGTGAGCGCAAAAATCTGTCCCGTTGAAGCCGCCAGTTGCTGCAACTCAAGAGCCTGCGCTAGATCATCCGTCATCGGTTTGTCGCAAATGACATGGATGCCCTGCTCAAGGAACGCTTTGCTAATGGCGTAATGACTCGCATTAGGGGTCACTATGGTGACGACCTCAATGCCATCTTCCCGTGCGGCCTCAGCGCGCGCCATCTCTGCATAGTCGGAATAGACACGTTCGGAAGCAACGTGGAGCTGCTCGGCGGATTGGCGATTACGCTCGGCATCACGGGAGAATGCGCCCGCCACCAGCAGATAACGATCATCCAGATGCATGGCAGCGCGGTGGGCGGTGGCAATACCGGCACCGACACCGCCGCCCACCATACCAATGCGAATACGCGGTGAATTACTCATTCTTGTCTCCTTCGACGCTCGAACTTATGGGATCGAGCGTCTGCCATGATGAACTGAATGCCTAAACCTTGACCCACTGCTGGCTATGCGCGGATTCATCCATCGCTGAAAGAATGCGCTGATTGTCCGTGCCGAATGAGAAGTTAGGGAAGCAGTCGTCTTCGTTACACAGACCTACAACCAGATCGTGCACCTCGATAACCTTGACGTCGAAATAGCCCAGTCCACCACCGCCAAAGTCGTAACCAAAGAACGCGCTGTATTGGGGCACCTGAGAACCGGCAAAGATGGTCTTGAAACCTCGATCAGGCTTGGGATCGTTGAAACGGAATATCTGTAATTCGTTGAAACGCTCACCATCCATATAGAGCGTTCCTTCGGTTCCCGAAACCTCCCAGTAGACGCCGAAAAAGCGACCGGCAGCGATACGTGAACTTTCAATAACGCCAGCCGCCCCCGAGGCAAATTTCACCAGGCTCTGGTTCTGATCATCATTGTCCACCTTGCGCATCTCGGCATTTTCACTCGCACGGCTACCATAGCCTGCGCCCGCCCCTGCTACCGGCCGCTCGGTAATCTGCGACTGGTACTGCGTATTTACTTCGGTGATATCGCCCATCAATAGTTGCGCGACAGAAATGATATGCGCCCCCAGGTCACCGAGAGCGCCAGTGCCCCCATGCTGATAGGAGCAGCGCCACGACCAGGGAAGATTGGGATCATTGAAGAAGCCCTGATCGAAGGTGCCACGGAAGCGCGTTACACGCCCAATTTCACCGGCATCAATCAACTGTTTGGCAAGCATCGCTGCCGGGGTTTTAACGTTATTGAACGCCACCATGGTTTTGACGCCACGACGAGCGGCCGCATCACGCATTTGTGTGGCCTCTTCATCGTTCATGGCCAACGGCTTCTCGCAATAAACATGCTTGCCATGTTCGATGGCGAGCATCGCCATTTCGAAATGCAAATGGTTGGGCGACGTAATATCCACCACATCAACTGCGGGGTCAGCCACCAGTTCGCGCCAGTCACCAAAGGCTTTTTCGAACCCATAACGCTGTTGCGCCGTAGTCGCGAGATCAAGTGTGGCATCAGCGACGGCATAGAGATGGGGGCGCTTGGGTAAATCGGGATAAAGAATTCTGGCGCGCAGGTAGGCTTCTGCGTGAGTGCCTCCCATGAAGCCGGTGCCGATCAGTCCGATATTGAGATTGCTGCTCATGAGCCTGTGCTCCCTAACCAAAAATGAATATTGCGGTGACAACCGGTGCGAGCCACCGCGCTCCCTTCCAAAGAGGAAGCGCGACCGCACCTGCAAACATCAGAAGAAATCGAGAATGAATTCGCGCCCTTCACTGACAACACGCAGCGGCTCCATCAGTACCGGATTCTGCTCCGCTTCAAGCACCATCCAGCCCTGATAATCAGGCCCTTTGGCAAAGTCGAAGACAGGAGAGAAATCAATTACTCCCTGGCCCGGTACGCCATACATACCTTCACGAATGCCTTGCAGCCATGTGAGATCGTTCTGGTAGATGCGCTGATTGATGCTCGCGCGAATATCCTTGAGATGAATATGATTAATGCGTTTGCCGTAGCGTTTCAGCGTCGGGCCAAGTTCGACGCCGGAAGCAAACATATGGCCACTGTCGAACAACAGACCGACGGCATCACTGGTAGCGTCCATTAACTTGTCGAGCTCATCACTCGTTTCTACCGGCATCATCTGGTGCTGATGGAAGGAGAGGGCCAGGCCGTAATGCTCCTTGAGTGATTCAGCAAAACGGCTAAGCCTGTCACCGTATCCACGCCAGTCACTGACCTTGCCCCGCGCCGATAGCGGCACATCAAAAGCACGGGCGGCATCCAGCAAGCCACACTCGCCGTAGACCATCACCCTGGCGTTATTCTCTGCCAGCAGTTGAGCGTGGCTTTCTACTTCACGCAGCTCCTGCTCTGGCGTCCGGTCGGGGTGGGCAAGCGCGCCCGAATACCAGCCACTGGCGAGTTCCAGTTGATACGACGCCAAGGCCGATTTCAGCCGCTCATCACGCGGCACCTTGCGTCCTAACTCGATACCCTGGAAGCCAAGATTGGCGGCGGCATCCATGAAATTGTCGAACGGAGTGTCGTCACCGAACTCTTCTATAACATCGTTGGTCCAGCTCAACGGTGATACCGCCAGTTTTAAGCCATAAGGGGCCAGGCTCTCTTTAACGGCCTGACGGGCATCGGGTACTGCTTCAACAGCGATTGATGACATGGTTACTCTCCACAACAAGGCGTAGCTCAGTTGGTTGGCATGGTGAAGTGGTTGGTCTGCTCACGTAATCCAGACGGCCAGCGCGCGGTCACCGTTTTCATGCGGGTGTAGAAGCGCACGCCATCCGGCCCATGAGTGTGCAAGGCACCAAACAGAGAGCGCTTCCAGCCACCGAAACAGTGGAACGCCATGGGTACCGGGATCGGCACATTGATACCGACCATGCCCGCCTTGACGCGGCTGTAGTACTGGTGCGCGCTGTCGCCGTCGCGCGTAAAGATGGCAGAGCCGTTGCCAAACTCATGTGCGTTGACGAGTTCAAGGGCTTCATCAAAGCTGGCGGCTCGAACAATCGTCAGCACCGGGCCAAAAATCTCTTCGTCATAGATACGCATTCCAGGCTTGGCGTGATCGAATAACGTGCCGCCAATGAAGAAGCCATTCCCGTCAGCCTCAAAATTGCGACCATCACGCACCAGCTCAGCCCCCTGCTCTACGCCAGAAGCGATATAGCCACTCACCTTGTCGAGATGAGCACGGGAGACCAGAGGCCCCATATCATTGTCCTGCCCATCAACGATGCTCGGACCAATTCTCAATCTATCGAGGCGCTCAAGCAGTTTGCTGCGCAGCTTTTCAGCGGTCTCTTCGCCAACGGGCACCGCCACCGAAATTGCCATGCAGCGTTCACCGGCGCTGCCATAAGCGGCGCCAATCAACGCATCCGCTGTCTGGTCAAGATCAGCGTCAGGCATCACCACCATGTGGTTTTTGGCTCCCCCTAGCGCCTGTACGCGCTTGCCGTGCGCTGAAGCCGTGCTGTAAACGTATTCCGCAATCGGTGTCGAACCAACAAAGCTCACCGCCTCAATAGCAGGATCTGTCAGCAGCACATCCACCGACTCTTTATCACCATTGATCAGGTTGAGTACGCCATCGGGCAAACCTGCCTCACTGAATAGCTCCACCATCCGCTTGGTAGCGGAAGGATCTTTTTCAGAAGGCTTCAGTACGAAGGTGTTACCGGCTGCAATAGCGATGGGGAACATCCACATAGGCACCATCGCCGGGAAATTGAAGGGTGTGATGCCCGCACATACGCCCAATGGCTGCATCAGTGAGAAGCTGTCGATGCCCGTTCCTACCTGAGGTGAATTTTCACCTTTTTGTAGATGAGGCATACCGCAGGCGAACTCGACCACTTCGATACCACGGGTAAGCTCACCGCGCGCATCGGAGAAGACCTTGCCATGCTCATTCGAGATCAGCGTCGTCAATTCATCAGCGTGCTTCTCCAATAGCGCTTTGTAGTTAAACAGCACTCGTGCGCGTTTCAGAGGAGAGAGAGCTGACCACGCCGGAAAGGCTCTTGCGGCGGCAGCAATGGCAGCCCGCGTATCGTCGGCAGAAGCGAGCAATACCTCACCGCTTTGCTCACCCGTGGAAGGGTTATACACCGCCGACGTACGGGTCGATTCGAGAGAGGTAGAGCTGCCGTCAACAAAATGGGTAATACGTTGCATGGGAAATCTCCTTGCGTAGTGACACCAGCTTCTTCAGGCGGGAGAGCGGGTCAGTTGCAGTTGTTGAGTCAGGAACTGATGAGCCTTGCGGGCATAACGGAGAGACGGGGCGACAGCCGGATCCTGTTCGGCTTCACAGATCGCCCAGCCACTGTAGTGGTGCTTCTCAAGGGCCGCGAAGATCTCATCGAACTCCAGATCGCCATCACCGGGTACGGTAAAGACACCGCTAAGCACCGCGTTGAGAAAGCTGAAGTCCCGGTTACGAGATTCCGTTACGATCGGCAGCCTGACATTCTTGCAATGCAGGTGGCGCACCCGCGCGCCCCACTGCTCAGCGACCCGCTGTGGAGACACGCCAGCAAAGGCACAGTGCCCGGTATCGAGCAGCAGCCCCACCTGATCACTGGTGTTCTCCATCAGGCGATCAATGTCATCGCCGCTCTGCACCACCGTGCCCATATGGTGATGGTAGGCGAGCGCAATACCGTGATCGGCGAGATGACGTGCCATCACTTCAAGATCCGCACAAAAGCCTTGCCACTCCTCATCACTCATGCGGGGCCGCTGCGATAGCGGGCATTGCTGATCCAGGTGTACACAGCGACTGGTATCGCAGAACACCATGGCGGTTACGTTAAAAGCCTTGAGCAGGCGCAAGTGTGGCTCCAGAAGCTGTAGCTCCTGTTCGACGCTATGTTCAAGCAGGTGACTTGAATACCAGCCGGATGCCAGTGCTAAGTCATCCACCTCAAGCAGCGGCTTCAACTGCTCGGCAGTACGCGGGAACTTGCGCCCCAGCTCGACGCCTTCAAAGCCTGCCTCTCGGCTCTCGCGCAGGCACGTCTCAAGCGGCGTTTCATCACCGAGAGTGGGAAGATCATCGTTGGTCCAGCTCAAAGGGTTAATGCCCAGACGAATTGACATGGTCTTGTCCTTGGTAGAGATCAGTGCTGATGCGACTTGGCTTCTAGATAGCCCGCATATGCCTTGTTCACCTCATCACGGGGTGACACTTCAGGCACTGCCACGTCCCACCATGCGCCGCCCTCTTCAGTAGATTCGAGCGGATCTGTATCGAGAGTGATGAGATAGCTGCGGTCTGCTGCTCTGGCCCGTTCAAGCGCCGCTTCAAGCCCTTCGATGCCTTCCACTTTCTCACTGAGGCAGCCGAGCGCGGCCGCATGCTGTGCAAAGTCGGTTTTGGGTGCTCCACCCCCTACGGTGCGGCAATCCTTGAGCAGATTATTGAAGCCGGCACCGCCAGTGGCATGCTGCAAACGGTTGATACAGCCAAAGCCACGGTTATCAAGCACTACTACGATCAGCTTGTGACCCAGCATCACCGACGTCGCCAGCTCAGAGTTGAGCATCAGGTAAGAGCCGTCTCCGACCAGCACATAAACTTCGCGTTCAGGGGCGGCCATCTTGACGCCGAGGCCGCCGGCCAGCTCATACCCCATACACGAGAAGCCATACTCAACGTGATAGCTCCCGGCACCAGAAGCCTGCCAAAGCTTGTGCAACTCCCCTGGCAGACCGCCGGCCGCGCACACGACGGTGGCCTGTTCACCGGCAGAGCGATTGACGGCGCCCAGAACCTGAGCATCACTTGGAAGCGCTACTGAAGTGGGCGCTGTTACCTGCTCAACCACCTTGAGCCAGGCATCGCGTTCATCACGGCTACGCTGTTGCCACTCAGAAGATGCCTGCCAACCATCAAGGCGCTCGGAAATAGCCTGAAGCCCCTCCAGAGCATCACCGATGACCGCCAGAGCGTTGTGTTTAAAGGCGTCGTGGCGCGCGACATTGAGATTGATCAGTAGAGGGAGCTGCTCGGTATAGAGTGCCCATGAGCCGGAAGTGAAATCCTGGTGGCGTGTCCCCACGGCAAGGATGACGTCGGCCTCACGCGCCAACGCATTGGCTGCGGCGCTGCCAGTCACTCCAATCGCCCCGACATTGAAAGGATGGTGGGCGCTTAGCGCCCCCTTTCCTGCCTGGCTTTCAGCCACGGGAATGCCATGCTGCTCCGCAATGTTCGCCAGCACTTCTTCCGCGCCTGAATAGAGCGTGCCGCCACCGCTAATGATCAATGGCCGTTCAGCCTTGAGTAATGCTTCTACTGCCGCATCAAGCTGACACTGCTCGATAGCAGGGCGACGCACACGGTGTACCTGGGGAGTAAAGAACGCTTCTGGATAGTCGTAAGCGAAGGTTTGCACATCCTGCGGCAGTGCCAGCGTGGCGGGTCCGCAATCAACAGGATCGAGCAAGGTCGCAAGCGCTGCGGGCAAGCTGCTCAATAGCTGTTCAGGGCGATTAATACGGTCGAAATAGCGCGATACCGGTCTAAAGCAGTCGTTGACTGTCGTCGAGGGCGAACCGAAATGCTCTACCTGCTGCAACACCGGATCAGGTGCTCGGCTGGCAAAGGTATCCCCGGGCAACAACAGCACTGGCAAGCGGTTGGCGTGGGCCAGACCAGCTGCCGTCACCATATTGAGCGCTCCCGGGCCTATCGAGGTAGTGCAGGCCATCATTCTGCGACGGCGCTGCTGTTTGGCAAACGCGATGGCAGCATGCGCCATGCCCTGCTCATTGTGAGCGCGCAGGGTGGGCAGGCTGTCCTGGCAGTGATACAGCGCCTCACCCATACCTGCCACATTGCCATGCCCGAAAATCGCAAAGACACCTGCAAAGAGTGGCTCTACCTGACCATCCACTTCGATGCTTTGAGCCGCAAGATAGCGTACCAGCGCCTGCGCCATGGTGAGTCGAACAGTGCTCATGACAAGGCTCCCTGAGTGCTAACGGAATCAGTGGCTGCATGAGGACCACGCAACTCGGTCCAGCAAGAGATCAACTCGGCGTAGTTATCAGCCACGCGCTCAACAAAGGCATTGTCATCAAGATCACCGGCCAGCCAGTCACGGGCGGCGCTCGCAAAGAGCGTGCGACCCACAGTGAACCCTTTGCAGATCGAGTGGCGCTGGGCAGTAGCGAAGCCCTCTTTGATCTCCTCCATGGGAGCGTCCAGGCCCAGCAGCACTACACCCCGACAGTGACGATCCGCACCGTCGATGACCTGCGTGATGTTGTGCCACGCGGTATCGCTCATGGATGGAAGCTTCCACCAGTCGGGGCGAATGCCAAGGTTGTAGAGACGCTTCAGCGCACGGGCAAGCGTCATGTCGTCAGACGCCATGTCACGGGGAGGGATAATTTCAATCAGCAGCTCATGCCCCGATACCAATGCGGCTTGATAGAGCTGCTGCAGCTTCTGCTCCTGGTCGACACGCAGAGCGTACTCGTCATCAGGATGGTAGAAGCACAAACATTTGATAATGTGCTCATGGGGCCAGAAACGTAGCTGCGAGCCAATATCGTCGCCGTGTTGGAACCGCAATGGACGGGAGCCAGGCAATTCCACCGGTCGCCCAATCCACCAGCCACGCCCCGAAGCGGCGTTAAGCGCATCTTGACCATAGATGTCATCGCAGAGAATGGCCGGCGGTACTGGCAGCCCACTGCGGGAGACCCCCTGCTCGGTAGCCGCGATCAAAAGCTCCTTGAGCTTTGGTAGCCGTGCCTCGTCCGCTCCTGTCTCAATGACAATGTCACTCAGCTGACGACGGTGATCGAAGGCCAGGCCACACACCAGGGGCCATTCGGACGGTGCGCGTGTGGTGACGCGATGAAGATGATTAAGCTGCTGATCAAGATCAGGACGCGGCACGCTGGTGCGGCGTTCAAGGTAGTCAAACAGCTCTTCTTCGGTAGGCATGGCGGGCGCACAGCCATGGCGTGAGACCACCAAAGCACCGCAGGCATTGGCATAAGCAGCGCAGGTCTCCCAGCTTTCATCGCGCAGATAGCCGCGCATAAAGCCCGCCATGAAGGCATCCCCGGCACCCAGCACATTAAGCACGTCCACCTTGACGCCCTTGACCAGCACGCCGTCTTCAACGCTATCCCCTACTGCGCCTGGAAAGATCGTGCAGCCCAAAGCCCCTAACTTGCAGACCAGAACAGCCTGGGTAAGCTCACGTACCCGCTTGAGTGCAGCAATGGTATCAGTGGTGCCGCCAGCGATATGGAACTCTTCTTCGGTGCCAACGATGACATCGAAATCACCCAGCCACTGTTGCAAGTGTTCGGTTACCTGCTGATGAGCAACAAAACGCGTTTCACCATCTCCGAGGCGCGTCAGCCCCCAAAGCACCGGGCGGTAGTCGATATCGAGAAGACACCTGGTACCCGCCTGATGAGCAGCATCAAGCGCCTTGCGGCAGGCACCTGCTGTGGTTTCCGTCGAGAGGTGGGTGCCGGTAATGGCGAAAGCCTTGGCACTTGCGATGAACTCTGGCGCAACATCATCGGCGCAGGTCGCCATATCGGCGCAATCGTTGCGATAGAAAAGCAGCGGGAAAGTATCGCGATCCTTGATGGCAAGTATTGCCAGCGCAGTGGAACGATCGGGGTCAACGGGCATATGGCTAACATCAACACCAGCCCTGGCAAGCTCCTCACGCACGAAGTTACCCATCTGCTCATCACCAACACGCGCCAGCATGGCAGCACCAAGGCCGAGACGGGCAGCACCATAGCAGGCATTGGCCGAACTGCCGCCAAGATACTTGCTGAAGCTGGTAACGTCTTCGAGCCGAGCGCCGATCTGATCCGCGTAGAGATCGACGGCAGCGCGTCCCAGACAGATCACCTCGAGTGGTTGTGACATGACAGCCTCCGGTTATTAAGAGCGGGCTCTATTCTGGTTATCAGCCTCGGCTGAGAGCCTGCGATAGCAAAATGGAGCGAAATGGAATCCATGTATGAAAAATATATTCCATATTTTTTCATTTCAATATTTTGATTCTATTACTTTGGTATAGCTGGAGGTTGGTGGTTCAGCGGAATCCCGCGCCACTGCCAGCCGCAGCGCGGGATTTTGAAGAGCATTAACGCTAAAGATAAAGGCAGGAGTACATCTAAAGGATGAGGTGTTTTCTATTCCGGCAGTTGATAATCCGCCGCCTCGCGGGGAATGCAGCGACGCAATAACTCAACGGAACGACGCACACCTTCACATCGAGAAAGCTGCATATCTTCATGCTCGATGCTTAGCACACGATCCCCCAGTCCCGCTGTCTGCAGGGCGTAGCCAAACCTGCGCCACCAATGCTCATCCTGCCCATAGCCCAGTGTCAGATATGACCAGGCACGGTTGGTTTGATGGGCCATCGGCTGGTGATCGAGGCGCGTATTGAGTGCGACGTTACGCGCGTCGAGCGCGGCGTCCTTGGCATGTACGTGATAGATGTAGTCAGCGCACTGCTCCACCATGGCAATAGGATCGCCCCCCATCCAAATCAAATGGCTAGGGTCGAGATTAAGCCCAATGCGCGGGCCGATGGCGTCACGCAAGCGCAAGAAGGTGGGTGCGTTATAGACCAGTTGGTTGCCATGGGCTTCGATACACAACTGCTGAACATCATGGCTCGCTGCAAATTCGTCGAGCCGACGCCAATATGGAATGGCTATTTCATTCCATTGGTAGTCGAGAATCTGTTGTGTCTCGGTAGGCCACGAACTCACAACCCAGTTAGGAGTGCGATCCTGCGGCCCACCGGCAGGAAGGCCGGACATCATCACCACGCGCTCCACTTCCAGTAGCGCGGCAAGTTCGATGGTCTCTTCAATGCGCTGGGCATGCTGAGGGCCTGATACCGGATGAAGCTGGTTGCCGTTGGCATTGAGCGCTGAAATACTCAGGCCACGATCCTTGATTTTTGCCAATATCTCACGGCGACGCTGCTTGCTCTCGATCAGCTCGGCAGGTTCTCCAAGATGGGTCGTGGTTCCCCAGTTACCTGCATTCAATTCAATGCAATCAATCTCCTGCTGAGCCGCAAAATCAAGCATTTCATCCAGGCTCAAGTGGGACAGACTATCCGTTACCATACCTATTTTCATGGTCTTCAACTCCCTGATGAATAACGACTGGAATGACGTTTACACGTTGGTTGGAAAGGTCACCAAGCGACGGTTGATCAATGAGCTGGCGCAAGCCTCCAGCACCCGTTCATTAGCCAGCGTATCGCCAGGCGAGGTGGGCAATTCGCCCTCACCCAGCAGTGCCGCAGAAAAAGCCTCAACGCCTGCCAGATAGTGATCACAATGGAATGTCTCGCGGGTAACCTCGCCGTTCTTGCGTGTCAGCTCTACGCTGCCGAGGCCATCTGGTTGCGGCACAAAAGCAGTGGGCACTGACAACGTGCCAAGGCTACCCACGACCTCATAGCTGTTACGGTCAGGGGCCTTCATCGAGCAATCGAAATGGGCGACGGCTCCGGACTCAAACAGCAGAGTGCCGGCGCTGGTGAGGTCGCAGCCAAAGGGATTATCAAGCTCGCCAAGACAGCAGAGAGCCGATGGCTCACCGAGCAGCTGTCGGCTTAGATGCAGGCAGTAGCAGCCGATGTCATAAAGGGCGCCACCGCCCTGCTCAAGTGATTGCAGGCGAAAACCATGAGCATCATCCGGCATATAGAAACTGTGGCGCAGATTGATCAGTTGCACGGTGCCTATTTCGCCTTGGCGTATCAGCTCTCTGACTCTGGCGTGCTGAGGATGGAACTGATACATGAAGGCCTCCATAAAGCGAACGCCGTTGGCCTTGCATGCATCAATAATCGTGCGCGCCTCACTGACACCCAGCGCAGCAGGCTTCTCGCATACTACGTGCTTGCCCTGTTCAGCTGCTCTGATAGCCCATTCAGCGTGTAAATGGTTAGGTAACGGCAGATAAACTACCTCTACATCGCTATCTTCCAGCAAAGCGGTGTAATCACTGTAGGCGCGCTCGAAGCCATGTTGGGCGGCCAGATCAGTGGCCGATTGTCGGCTTGCCAGCGCCAGTGGGCGCGCATTGGAAGCTGCGCAGATCGCAGGCATAAAGGATTTGCGTGCGATGTCGGCACTACCACCGAGAACTCCCCAGTTCACTAAGCGTTGCATGGACATGCTCCTTCGGGTTCATGGACATTGGTCAACCTTCGCGCCACACTGGAATATATTTTTCTAAAATTCTATTATTAGTATGTATATTCTATACATTGGTCGTAGTTCATCCCTATTTCCTGTTTACGTATTCATCGCCAAATTCAACAATTATTCTTTTAAAAACAATAAATTATTGAATAAAAGAAGAGTCGTAATGCGGTTGATGCCAAGATTCGAATAGCGAGAAAAGGGAAGATTTTTTATATTCCATGTTTCATTATCCACGCCATGACAGTTCTAAAGGGCCTTCCGAGTGCCAAGCGCATGGCCGTAACCGACGAGGACGCCAATGTCATCCGCTTCTGAACCACTCGATAGTTCCGCTCAGGCAGGAGAAGAGCAGGAAAGCGACGTTGCCGAGAGCTTTGAAGAGCTAGAAAGCCAGATCACGCGACGCTTTCCCACGCTTTCCAAGCGTTTGCAGCAAACTGCGCGCTACTTTATAGATCATCCCCAGGAGGTGGCATTTTCGACCATCGCCGCCCTGGCGGAAGGTGCCAACGTGACGCCTTCAACGCTGATTCGATTTGCCAACAGTTTTGGCTTTGGCGGCTTTTCGGAAATGCAAAAACTGTTTCGGGCACGGCTGATGGAAGAACAGCCTGGCTATAGCGACAGAATTCGCACCATGCGGCGCATTAGTGGCGATAGCCCGGGGGCAGGACAACTGCTATGGCAATTTGCCGATGCCAGCCGGACAGCGCTGGAACAACTACCACATCGAATTGACCCGCTGAGCCTGGAACGAGCCCTGACGATGATGGATGACGCAGACGCTATCCATATTCTTGGCGCTAAGCGGAGCTTCGCCGTGGCGAGCTACCTTGCCTACGCATTACGCCATTTAGGCAAGCGCGCTTTCCTGATTGATGACGTGGGGGGAATGCAGGATGAAGAACTCAGCATTCTTGGTGATCGTGACTTGCTGGTCGTGGTCAGCTTCACGCCTTATGCCCAGCGCACCCAGGAGGGCGTAGCCAAACTCAGTGAGCGTGACGTACCGATCGTTGCCATAACCGACAGCACGCTAAGCCCGGTAGCACGCTACGCCACCGTCAACTTTGCCATTCAGGAAGCTGAAGTACAGAGCTTCCGCGGTCTCAGCGTCTCCATGTGTCTGGCTCAGACGCTGGCGATCGGACTCGGAATCCAACGCGATTCGCGTCAGCCGGACGAGTAATACGGGTGCGCCTCTCGATGGCTGGCCATGTGTATTGCTGAAGCCGGCGGACAATCGCCAATCACCAGGAGGTAGTGATGTCTTCTCTGAAAGTGTCTCCACAGCCCGCCAACGAACATGGCGTGACCATTGATATAGTGCCGGGGCAGAGCGAACTTGAATATGTCGGCTTCCGGCTGCATCAGCTCCGTGAGGGCGAGCAATTTAGCGCCAACAGCGGCGATCTTGAGGTTTGCCTGGTACTGCTGGGCGGGCGGGCCACTATCGTGAGCGGCGAGCAGCGCTTCGAGAATATCGGGGAGCGCCGCGATGTCTTCGACCACATTCCCCCTTATTCGGTCTACCTTCCTAATGACTCGGACTACTCGGTCACTGCCGAAACCGATCTACAGTTAGCGGTATGCAGCGCACCCGGGAAAGGCAATCACCCACCGCGGCTGATTACGCCCGATCAAGTGAAATGCTCCACCCGCGGCGAAGGCAGCAATGTGCGTCATGTACACGATATTCTGCCGGAATGGGAGCCAGCCGATAGCCTGCTGGTAGTCGAGGTGTATACCCCTCCGGGGAACTGGTCGAGCTATCCTCCCCATCGTCATGATCATGACAATCTGCCCCATGAATCCTTTCTGGAAGAGAGCTACTACCATCGCCTCAACCCAGCGCAGGGGTTTGCTTTCCAGCGGGTATATACCGATGACCGCAGCCTCGACGAAACCATGGCAGTAGAAAATGGCGAGTGTGTTCAGGTGCCCCGAGGCTATCACCCTGTCGGCGCTCCTCATGGCTATGAGCTTTACTACCTGAACGTCATGGCGGGGCCAACAAGAGTGTGGAAATTCCACGACGACCCCGATCACGCATGGATTATCAAGAAATAGCTGAGTAAATGTAGACAGCAGGCACCTATCACAGGTGCCTGCTGCTTCATGTTGAGCCAATAATGGCGATATCAGCGATAGATGTCGGGCTTGTAAGGCAGTGCAATCTTGACTCGCTCTCCCGTCTGCTGTGACCGTACGCCTGCCTCACAACAGCATGCGGCAGCAAGGCCATCCCACACACTGGCACCCGTGCAGCTCCCCCGATGAAGTGCATTCACCCAGCCCTGTATCTCGGTATCGTAGGCGCGACCAAATCGTTCGACAAACCCTGCGCTAACCGGGCTGGCGCAGCGCCCCTGCGCATATTCACGCAAGCCATCTACTGAAGGATCTATATCTACAATGCCGTCGGCAAAGACCGCTTGCGTCGCTACCTGATAACCGAATCGTGCATTAACGAAAATTTCGACATCGGCCAGTAGACCGGAAGAGGTTTCGATCAGCACCTGCTGAGGGTCCTTCAAGCCGGCAGCAGCACCATGACCTGCGCGCCCACTGCGTACCTGTACCGACACGATTTCTTCGCTGGTGAGAAAGCGGATGATGTCGAACTCATGCACCACTGAATCCTCAATCAGCATGGCATTGGTGAAACCATCCGGCGTATCGGGGTTGCGATGAGCACAGTGCAGCATCAGCGGCACGCCCAACGGTTGATCGACAAAATAGCGATGCAGCTTCATGTACCCTTCGTCGTAACGACGCATAAAGCCTACCTGAATCAACCGCTGACCAAGTTTGCTCTCGGCCTCTACTATCTCTCTGGCAGATGCTGCATCCGGCGTAAGCGGCTTTTCACACATCATCGGCTTACCTGCCTCAAGCCCCGCCAGCAGCAGCTCTTTATGGAACGCCCCAGGCGTAGCGATAATCAGGGCGTCAACTCGATCAGACGCCAGCGCCTCCAATGGATCAGTGAATATCTCGACATCAGTCGATCCTCCAGCCGCCGCCTGTGCTCGCTGAGAATCAATATCCACCACTGCGCTTAAACGTGCGCCTTCAATACGGTGCTGCAGGCGTTGCGCATGATCCATGCCCATACGCCCTGCGCCCACTACGGCGATATTCTTGGCTGTCGTCATTTCTTTCTTCTCCTTCAGAGATTCATTGGCCTTGATGCACCGTTCCGACAAACTCCCAAAATCGGAACCAGCGAGATAAAGCACTCAAACGAAAGAAATATAATTTCCATAAATAAAATATAGCAAAAAATAATTCTAATACTTTGGTGTTTTATCTACCAATGGACCTCCGAATAGCCGCTATAAAGAAAAGGCTTCGCGAAATTCTTCCAATGCTTTCTCGGGGGCATGAGATGCCCATCCCTCAAATGCCACCACCCCTTGGTAACCAATATCTCTCAACGCCTTCGCAATCGCCCGGTAGTTAATCTCACCGGTACCCGGCTGCTGCCGACCTGGCACATCGGCCACCTGAACTTCACCGAGATAGTCTGCGCTTTGACGAATCAGCTCGATCAGATTCCCTTCACCAATCTGCGCGTGGTACAGGTCAAGATTCATCCGCACATGGGGGTTATTGACCGCCTTGACCAACGCGAGCGTATCGGCTGCCTTGGCAAAAGGAGTACCTGGATGATCCACCGCGGTATTGAGATTCTCCAGTACAAACACCTTGCCAGCCTGCTCGCCAAGCGCCCCCAGTGCATCAAGCGACGCCTTGGCCGTAAGCCACATCTCCCCGCTCACTATCTCCTTGGGTGCTACCGGCAATCCTTTTTCATCAAGGCCGGTGCCATGCAGATTGAGGCTAGGACAGTCCAGCCGAGCCGCAGCCTCCAATGAGCGCTCAGCGCTTTCCAGCAGCGCAGCCACGCCCTCCTGAGAGGTAAGATCACCGGTGATGTACCCCGACATGGAAGTAAAACGTGCACCGGTATCTACCAGCGCGGCGATGTCCTTATCCCACCAGTGCCAGATCTCTACACCGAAGCCTAGCTCATGAATACGCTTCACCCGCTCAACGAAGGGAAGCTCAAGGAACACCATTTCCGCACATACCGAAAGCGAGTAGCTGGACATTCACCAATCTCCTTTGAAGAAAACACCATCGAGCCGGCAGCAGGGTTGCCACAGGTCTGGGTGATTGAACCATTAAATTATTGGAAAATTAATTCCATTTTATTATTAGTCAGAAAGTATAGTTCATTTATTCCGGTGTTTAGTTAAGTATTGGCTTAGCTTTGATTCGATTGGCCTGCGTGTGACCCAACAACCAGCAAGCCTTACCTGACTCATGATGGAGGGGTAGAAGATGAAAGATGAGCGCTCTTATACGCTGGAAGGCAAGCCGCTTCCTGAACTGACCCCAGGGCCACATGAAGGGCGGCTCTTTTGGGTTGCCATGATTGCTACCTTCGGCGGGCTACTGTTTGGCTACGATACCGGGGTCATCAACGGTGCCCTTGAGATCATGCAGGATGATCTGGGCCTTACCCCGATGACCGAAGGAATGGTGACCAGCTCTCTCCTGTTTGGTGCCGCCATTGGTGCACTCGCAGCAGGGAAACTGGCCGACCTGTTTGGCCGACGCTATTTGATTTTGCGCCTGGCTATCCTCTTTTTTGTCGGGGCTCTGGGCACTGTAGTTGCGCCCAATTATGAGGTGATGGTGCTCTCACGCTTTGTGCTTGGCCTGGCGGTAGGCGGAGCCTCGGTGACCGTACCCATGTTCCTGGCTGAACTCTCGCCCACCGAGCGAAGGGGGGTTATTACCGGACGCAACGAAGTAATGATTGTGTTTGGGCAGTTCTCAGCATTTGTCATCAACGCATTGATCGGAAACCTGCTTAGCGACGTCCATGAAGTATGGCGCCTGATGCTACTGGTCGCAGTATTACCTGCCATCGCTCTGTTCGTTGGTATGTTGAGGGTGCCGGAAAGCCCACGCTGGCTCCTCTCGAAAGGGCGCGAAGAAGAAGCTCTCCAGGTACTCAAGAAGGTACGCTCAGAAGAGCGCGCCATCGCGGAACTGGATGATATGCGCAGCTTTTTGGAGCGCAAGCGTCAGGCTCGCGCTGGTGGCATTGCATTCGAAGCGCTCAAAACCGGCTGGGTGCGTCGCCTGCTCTATATTGGCATTGGTATTGCCGTCATCAATCAGATATCCGGTATCAACTCCGTGATGTATTACGGCACCCAGGTACTGATCAAATCCGGCTTCGCCAATAATGTTGCGCTGATTGCCAATATCGCCACGGGGGCCATTAGCGTAGTCGCCATGTTATTCGGTCTGAAGCTCATGTCCCGTATCGAAGGAAAAACCCTGTTGTTGGCGGGTTTCATCGGTATCGTGGTGATGCATCTGTGCACCGGTCTCTCCGCCATGTACATGCCGGATGGCTCCGCCAAGGCATTTGTGACGCTCATCTTCCTGGTCGGCTTTGTTGGCTTCAACCAGGCAACCGTAGGGCTAGTGTGCTGGGTGATGCTGGCGGAAATTTTCCCGCTACAGGTACGTGGCTTCTCGATTGGACTATCGGTACTCTGCATGTGGGTCGTCAATGGTCTGCTAAGCCTGTTTTTCCCCTCTCTGGTGGCAAGCGTCGGCATCTCCGGTACTTTCTTCGTATTCGCGCTGTTAGGCATTGCGGCAATATTTTTCATCATTACTGCCGTTCCGCGTACACGCGGCAAGTCCCTGGAAGATCTTGAACAAGAGTTCTCGCGAGGTGGCAAGCACGGTCCCAAAGAGCGCGCTTCAGCTCAGACATCAACGTTATAGAGCTATACATGACCATGCAGGGGCACACGATTATCGTCTGCCCCTGTTTTCTTGGATGGAAATACGCATTCCTTTTAAGCAACCACTCGTGTATTTAGCTTTTAACGCCGCCACTCAAGATGATCAGGCGTAAGCTCTGCCAGCGAATTGCACCCCAGCAACCCCAGCACACGATCAATTTCATCATTAAGAATATTGATGACACGCTGTACTCCTTGTTGCCCGGCAGCGGCAACACCATAGGATGTCGCCCTTCCCAGTGAAACGGCTTCCGCACCCAGAGCTATCGCTTTAACGATATCGCTTCCTCTACGGAATCCACCATCTACGATCACAGGGATTCTGCCATTCAATGCTTCAATGACTTCAGGCAACACCTCCATGGCGGAAAGCGCGCCGTCGAGCTGGCGCCCACCGTGATTGGAGAGAATGACGCTATCAGCACCATAATCAGCAGCTTTCAGCACATCGTCTTTATTCAAAAGGCCCTTGATGATGAGCTTATGAGGCCATCGTTCCCGCAGCCAACGCACATCTTCCCATGAAAGTGATGCAGAAAGCTGAGAAGCCAACGCCTGTGCAGCCCCCCTGACATCATCCTGCCCTGGCGGCAGCAAGTCTCCCAGGTTTGCAAAGCGGGGCACACCGTTAGGCCATAGCACATCGAGCAACCAACGCGGGTGCATAGCTGCATCGAGCATATTAGGTATCGTCAGTTTGAGTGGTCGACGATAGCATCGAACATCCCACTCTCTTTTACCGTGCACTGGGTTATCAATGGTAAAGACCAGCGTATCAACCCGTGTCTTCAGGAGACGATCCACCATACGCTCAACAAATTCACGATTGCGGTACATATATACCTGCATCCACACACGAGCGTTGGTTGCTTCACAAATCTCTTCAATAGAAACAGTAGAAACATTGCTCAGCACATAGGGAATGTTGGAATCACTGGCTGCTGATGCCAGAGCCAGGTCTCCCTTGTCAGAGAGTAGCCCACTAAACCCTGTAGGGCCGATCATAAAAGGGGACGCACTCGCCTCCCCTAGTATGGAAGTGGAGGTATGACGCTGGGAGATATCTACCAGGGCATGTGGCCGCAGCCCAATTTCTGAAAAGACACTGCGATTACGCCTCAAACTTGTCTCGTCTTCCGCGCCTCCATCGAGAAATTCAAAACAAAAATTAGGCACTCTCCGCTTCGCTACCGCCCGCATTTCGTCTACGCTGAGCACCCGTTCAAGTTGGCTGCCTGTATATAAAGAACGCTGCATATCAATTCCAATCCAGTAGTGTCGTATTGGGAATATGGTTATTACTCAAATACTTCTATTGGCTTGTTGAAATTAATCAACAATGAACTCACCAAATACAGACAGGCAGCGACAACAAAAATCATCATTGCCGCGTAGTAACTGTCAGTTGCGGCTACCAGATAACCAATGATGATCGGCACAATCGCTGAGGTCATATTACTGGCGAAATTCATGGTGCCCAGGATCGTACCAGCCACTCGCTGAGCCCCCAGCAACGAGGGTAATGACCAGTACACACAGCACCAGCGCAGCGGGAACATTGCTATTCCTAGCAATACAATCACTGCCACCGAGCTTTCGACATTGGCTGCCAGAAATATGCCAACCCCTGAAGTAATCGCTGAAACAGCCAGGAATAGATGGAAAACCTTATTGTTGCTATTACCATGCTTTCTAAGCTTATCAATGATGTAGCCACCGCTGATTTGCCCAGCAAAACACAAAAGGAAAATCACCGCCATTGAGACACCCATACTGGTAATATCCAAGTGCCGCTGCTTTGTAAGGTAAAATGGTAACCAGGTCATCAGACCATAAAAAACCGTACTGTAAGAGCACCATCCAAGGATAAGGGCAAATACATTACGTTGGCGCAAGTAGCCCACTGCGTGTTTGAATTTAAACGTGGGTTTTGCAGCATCAGTTTCTTGACTCTTGGCAAGATACTCAAGCTCTGCTTCATTAACCTTTGGATGCTCAGTTGGGTCATTGCGAATATATGCCCAAGCAATTCCCCCAGTGAGAACCGTCAGGATGCCAGCGATCACAAAGGCTTCTCGCCAGTCACCAAAGAAACTGATCAGAGCGGAGATCACTATCGCTCCCAAGGCTGTTCCAAGCGGTGCTCCCCCATCCAGCAGCATCGCCCCGCGAGCGCGCTCGTTTGGATGTAGCCACACCCCCATTAGCTTAGCCCCAGCCGGCATAATGGGGGACTCAGTAATGCCCAAAGCCACACGAGCCGCAAATAATGAGTACGTACCGGTGCATAACGCAACGGATGCCTGGGCTATTCCCCAGCCGACCGTGGCCGCAGCAATAATGGCACGCTTTCGGAAACGGTCAGCCAGCATACCGGAGGGGATTTGCATCAAGGCATAGGCCCAAAAAAATCCACTCTGGATAATTCCAATGACCTGCGCCTCGTTAATCTCAAATTCTCTGGCAATATCCGGTAATGCAACCGATAAGGAAACGCGATCAATATAGTTGATGGTTCCCAGCAAAAGCATAATAAGGAAAATATACCAGCGAACATTGGTTCTCTTTTGGGAACCAGTTGTTCCGTTCGCACCAGTTGGAGGATCTACCTGCATAGTGGTGATATTGTGCTGCGACATGGAATTATCTCCCGCATTAAAGCGCTTGCCATGTATAGCTATTGGTTAATTCCGCTACACCCTCTCCGGGCGATGCGCTGATGATTCAGAAGACATGCTGGCAATAGCTACCACTCGTTTGAGAAACGCACGTACGTTATCTGCAAGCATATCGGGAGAGTTACCAATCTTGCCGCGGGCCTCTACTGCCACACGCAAGCCTCCATTCGCACCTATACCAAGCTCTACAGCTCGACTAATCAGACCCGCAGCCACTTCCTCTGTAAGGAAGCCTGGTGCACCTGGCTGCATATGAAAATCACCATAACCAGGGTCTCTTTTATCCAGAATTGCGTTAGAGAGATGCAACTGAACGATCTGATGCGCCGCAGATTCAAGAACATCAAACAGCACCTCTTCATTAAGCGCGGCATGTGCACTGTCAAAGGCAAAACCAACATTGGGATGAGCACGACGAACTTCATCAATCAATGCAACGGTATCTGGCGTAGTGCCCACTACACGCTTCTTGTGAGCAAAACGATCGAGAGGCTCAACAATGACATTCATGCCAAATTCTTCGGCATCGCTGCATATATTCGCGAGACTCTCAGTGAAGCCTTTTAGTGCCTCCGCACGATCTTTGTCGCCAGGATCGCTGCCACTGACTACCGCCAGAGTAGAGACCCCTGTTTCAGCAGCTAACGGCAGATGCTCTCGAACTCGCTGGACGGCCTGTTGACGCTCAGAGGAATCTAAAGAAGAAAGCCAGAGATTTTGTCCCTCCAGCATAGGCGTTAGCCATTGGGTCAAAGGCCGGCGAGATTGTTCAACCAACTGGCGCAAACGTGCACGATCATGGGCGCTGAATTGGGTCCCTACCTCCCAAGCCTTATAAAATTCATCTTCCGATAAACGCTCAAGCACATCGACAACAAAACCAGGCGTTTCAACCCATGGAAAATACACCTCATTCATTAGAAGAGAGGGATGTATTTCTATAGTATCCATAATTATATCTCCATCTAGCCATTTTCGTATGGCAATGTGGTGTAAATCATTTAATAAAAATGTGCGATTGCAGGAGCATCACGACACATTTCAACCACCGAATATGATTCTCCAGTGAGACCATATCCAATGTTAAAATATGTACAACTTGGCTCTCATATATTGATAGCTAGCGTATTTTTATAAACTCAAGTCACAAAAATTCTGTATAGAGGAGCATAGACATCTACTCCTCCCTATCCTCAAAAAGTAGTTTAAGGCACACCCCACCTAACACATTGACCTATAAACACGCTTCCCTATTATCACTTCCCAGGAACATAACCTCGTCGATGGGTAATCTTTTAAAACGGTAATTAACTACGTTTCAAAGACACCCCCATTCGCTAAATAAGCTTCGTCGAGTATTTTTAAAAATGCGGCAGGTTCATGGGCAAAGCGACCTAGAAACAGTCCATCAACGCTGTCACAGATCTCAGTCAATAAGCCGGGGCCTGCGCTTCCTCCGTAGATAATACGGTGCGATATGCCTCGCTCGGTCAGCCCTGCGCGAATACTCTGGCAAACTTCACGCACATGCTCATTAGGCGCAGCCTGGGTAGCGCCAATGGCCCATACCGGTTCATAAGCAACCACAATGTGCTGATGTTTCTCGGGCAGTGGCCCCGCTGATAACGCGCTGTCGATCTGCTCCAGGCAGGTGAGGGCCGCTTTAGCGGGATCAACACGTTCCGGTTCACCAATACAGAGCACGGGCGTTAGCTGATGACGAAGTGCGACAGCGGTCTTGGCAGCCACTACGGCGTCATCTTCTCCGAAGTAGCGGCGTCGCTCGGCATGGCCGATTTCTGCATAGCGGCAGCCCATTTGCTGAAGCATTTGAGCGCTCACTTCCCCCGTGTAGGCACCGCTCTCATGAGCACTTATATTTTGCGCGCCCACCGCCATCGGCATATCAGCAAAGATCTCTTGCACAATGGGGATCATGGGGAAGCTTGGCAGCAAGAAAGGCTCCACGATGCCCTGCCTGATAGCCGGATGCTGCTGAATGGTCGCCGCAATCTCGGTGCTCCAGGCAACCGTCCGATGAACATCGAAGTACATCTTGAGGCTCATCCCTAGAATAATGGGCGTCACCTGGGTCATGTTGCTGAGTCCGTGTGAGCGTCATGACGCGCTTCATAATCCGTCAAAGCCTTCACTTTTTCGGCAGAGCCGGATGCTGTGTCGAACTCATACGTTAGCCACTCTGACGCCAGACGCCGGGCCAATTCGATGCCCACCACGCGCTGTCCCATACAGAGAATCTGGGCGTTGTTGCTCAGAATGGAGCGCTCTACCGAAAAGCTGTCATGGGCAGTCACCGCACGAATGCCTGCCACCTTATTGGCCGAGATGGCAACGCCCAGCCCAGTGCCGCAAATGAGAATGGCACGATCCGCTTCACCTGCTGCAATTTTCTCGGCTGCGCGAATGGCGATGTGGGGATACGCAGTATTACCGCCAGCGTTAACGCCGACATCCTCTACCGAAGCCACCAGCGGGTTCTTTTCAAGATCAGCCTTTATGGTCTCTTTGTACTGCGATCCTGCATCATCGCATCCCACAATGAGTCGAAGTCCAGTATCTCTCATGATGGTTCTCCTTAGGCTGCCAGTGATTTAGTACGGGTAATGAAGTTACCGACTGCTTTCACAATCAGGGCCAGAGAAACCGCGCCGGGATCAGGCGTTCCCACACTCTTTTCTGCCAGCGGACGCGCACGACCTATTTTGGGTACCAGATCAGCGGTGGCGTCGGCGGACTGCTTCGCGACATCGGCGGCCTGATGCCATGCTTCTTCCAGCTCAGCGCCGTTATTCACGGCATTGCTTAATGCCTCACTGAACGGTGCCAAAGCATCCAGCATGGTTTTATCGCCGAGCTGGGCCTTGCCCACCTGGCTGATGTTGTTCAGCGCCATGGCGACGCCCTTCGCCACGGTGCGGGCATCCGGGGACTCTTCGTCACCAACTGCTGTCCCCAGTGCGCTCAGCGCCACGCCCCAAAGTGCTCCCGATGTACCTCCCGCTTTATCCGCCCAGGCATCGCCGGCTTCTATCAGCAGAGAACCGGTTCCGTACTGCTTGTCTACCAGCTGAGTCGCGCGCTCTACAGCGGCATTTATGCCTCGCTCCATGCCAATACCGTGATCACCGTCGCCAGCAATCGCATCAATACGTCCCAGCTCTTCTACGTTGCCAAGCACTACACTCTGTGCGGCCTTAAGCGCGCCCAGGAAACAGCGGGCAGATTGCTTCGAGGCATCCGAGGCGGTTGATACTTCTGCGTGCTGATCGGCGACGGCAACGGTATCTTCCAGAGGAATTTCGCGAAGCGGGCTGCCTTTATTAAATGCAGGCGTTGAAGCAGGCGCATGCCAGAAGAATTCGAGTTCGTCATCCAGCCAGAACAGCGTCAGAGAAATGCCCGCCATATCGAAACTGGTTACCAGCTCGCCAACCTCTGGCTCAACGATGCTGATATTGCGCTCTTCGAGCAGTTGAGAGACGCGCCGGTAGACCACGAACAGCTCTTCGTACTTGACGCTGCCCAATCCATTGAGAAGCACTACGGCACGCGCTCCCTTGAAATCAGGAATATCGTCGGGCAGATCCGCCAGCAGCTTTTCAACCAGCATCTCCGCAAGATCATCAGCGGTAGGAATGGCCACATCCGTAATACCGGGTTCGCCGTGAATCCCCATGCCTAGTGCCATCTTGCCGGAAGCTACTTCGAACAGCGGGTGGTCAGCGCCAGGCAAGGTGCAACCACTAAAGGCAACGCCGATAGAACGGGTGCGAAGGTTCGCGCGCTTGGCGACTTCAAGAACCTCATCAAAGTCGTATCCGGCAGCAGCAGCGGCAGCCGTTGCCTTGAAGACCGTCAGGTCGCCTGCGATACCGCGGCGCTTTTCCAGCTCATCCACGCTGGCGCTGGAAATATCATCCGTGACGGCGATCAGTTCGCAGCGAATACCTTCATCATTAAGGCGCGCTTTTGCCATGCCAAAATGCAGCACATCGCCGGCATAGTTGCCGAAGCTCAAAATGACACCGCCACCGTTATCAGCCGCTTTGGCAACCGTGTAGATCTGCTTGGCGGAAGGCGAAGCAAACAGGTTCCCCATCGCTGCGCCATGTGCAAGGCCCTGACCCACCAGCCCACAAAACGCTGGGTAATGTCCTGTGCCACCCCCTATCACCAACGCAACTTCACCTTTGGGGGTTTGAGTGCTTCGCACCACGCCACCATCAACAAGGCGCACCTTGTCGCGATTGGCGGCAACAAATCCTTCGGTGAGCTCGCCGGCAAAGTCCGCCGGCTGGTTGTACAAGCGTGTCATAATCAGCTCCTGAAACAGCTCTGAAAGCTTTTGTGGAGAAGTTTTGAATATATGTTCAACGTATGTTCATTTGATCTGACTACTTTTTAGCCCTCTAGCCGCCGATACTAAATAGGACTTTGGTCTTTTTGCCGTTGGTATAATGAGCAGAGGATCAGGCATTCAGCAGCGCGGAAAGTCAGCTACACTGGCGTTTCAAAAAGCTTTACAGCTCCGACAGCAGGAGGTTTTCGTGGGAACTCACTCGGATCAGGCCGATATTGACCTAATGACGGAAATTGCCTCCTTGTACTATGTGGATGGCGACACGCAGGAGTCGATCGCGCAGCGGCTGGCAATTTCAAGAATCAAGGTGGGGAGGCTGTTAAAGCGCGCCCAGCAGGAAGGGATTGTTGACGTTCGAGTGCGCTACCACCCTTCGGTCAGCGCTGAAATCGAGCAGGAGTTCAAGCAGCGCTTTGGGCTGCAACGATTACTGGTAGCACCGGAAAACAAAGTACCTGATGTGCAGCGTGCCAATGTTGCCAGCCTGGTAGCGGATCACCTGTTTCGCACGCTGTCGGATGGATCAATCGTTGCAGTAGGGATGGGCAGAAATGTAGGAGCAGTGGCCGATAACGCCTTCGGCGATGGGAAATATCGCTGTTCTTTTATCTGCGCGATCGGCGGCTCTGTACACGCCGGTGAATACATGAATCCTGACCATATATGCCGGCGACTAGCGGCGCGCTTTGGTGGAGAGAGTGAAACGCTCTACGCTCCCGCACTAGCGCAGAGCAGCGAGCTACGTGATGCCATCTACGAAAACGTTACCGTCAAAACATCGCTGGATCGCGCTCGGCGCGCAGATATAGCGCTGATCGGCGTTGGGGATCTCAGCGAAAGCAGCAACATGGTCAGGATGGGCTGGTTTTCTCCCAAAGAGGTCGCCGAAGCGCGCCTGGATGGCACGGTGGGAGATATGATGGGCTACGATTTCATTGATATTCACGGCCACTCCGCCAACACCACAATGCAGGGCCGCATTATTGGTCTTTCCATCAGCGATTTAAGGCGTATTCCCGATGTGGTTGCTATTGCAAGCGAAAACACAAAGGCCGCTGGCATTCTGGGGGCGCTTCGCACGGGTGCCATTGATACGCTAGCCACCAGCGTCACCAATGCCCAGACCATTCTCAGCCTGGACGACGCGACAAAAACTGCCTGAAGCCGAGACCCCACCGGCTAAACCAAGCGGATTCACGGCTGTCGAGATGTCGATGCCGTGATCATGTTCATTCTGAGTCTATTCATGGAATGAATACGGCGCCCATAAGATAAGGCCCATGGGTACTTCACTGTCGTCCTGGCCGTTTATTATTTTAATTCGGCTCTATACCGCTGAACTCCGTCTTAAATGCCGCTATTGCCTTGGATGTGCGCGTGAAACTCGCTTTCGATCTCATGATCTCCAAGCGATCATATGAACACCCTAACTGACCCCATCGCATATCCAGCGGCATTCATCCTGCGCGTAGGCGCGCGCTTAATTGGAGTCGTGAACAGCGCGCCCTTGAACATTTTCGAGATGAACGATCAGCGCGGCTCGCGCACTATCTGCATTACCCTCTTGCAACGCTGACAGAATCCGCAGATGTTCAGCGTGCGCTTCGCGAGCGTCATCCGGGCCATGGTTGGCAAGCTGGAGCATGCGGTGAGTCAATGCCCCCAGGGTTTCGTACATCTGGATCAGATAAGGATTCTGCGCAGCTCTCATGATCACCATGTGAAACGCCAGATCAGCCGCAAAATACTTTTTGGTCGTCGATAGCGAAATTTCACCGTCAGCGTCAACAATCAGCGCGGTAGCGGCACTGTGGCGCTGCTGCGCCTCTTCGAGCAAAGGCAGCCACTCGGCCAATCGTGGCATGGCGAGCTGTAGCGCAGTGCCTTCCAGCATCTTGCGCGCATCGACCAGGTGATGAATTTCTGATGCAGGCAGAGGAGGAGCCACCCGGTACCCCTTGAGCGCTTCACGAGTCACCAGATGGGTATTTTCGAGCATCGCCAGGGCTTCCCGAACCGGGGTGGGCGATACCTCCAGATCACGCGCGATTCGATCTATGCTGAGTCGCTCGCCTGGAGCGAGCTTCCTGGATAACAGCAGATCAAGCAGGGTGGCATGGACATCATCACGTAATCCGCGACGTACAGGCTTGTTAACGGAAGAAAAAAGCGAAGTCCCCATTCATTTCCTATGGCGTATTGAGTAGCGGAATTGTTCTTTTAACACGAAGCGTCAAATCGTCGAATTCATGTAAAAGTAGTATATCGGACGCAGCCATGTCCATGAAAAATATCCTATATGATTTTTCATATGGGATATAAATCACGGCGCCCATACACGGCAGAAACATGGCTTGTCAGAGGGAAGCGACATGGGACTGGCAATCGGAAAACGAACCACCCTCCTCTGCTGGATGCCCCTTCTACCGTCGCGGTTGCCATCAACATTATCGCTGAACACATTGCATTCATTCGTCAGGTACTAACGCCTGTCTGCCAGGCTCGCTGAAGTCTTTATTATTTAAGGAGCACTATCGCATGAGTAATGATCATCAGGGTACTTACACCGCTATCGTGACCGGTGCAGGGGCAGAAAGAGGTATCGGTCGACATGTGGCGCGCAAGCTCGCCGACAAGGGGTGGCACTTGGCCCTCATTGATATAGATGGCGCGGCAGTAGAAGCATTTGCCGCGCAGCTCAATGAGGAAAAGGATGTCCAGGTCGTGGGCCTGGGGCTGGATATCAGCGATAAAGCTGCCGTTGAAAACGCCTTTACGGTAATTGATGAGCAGCTACCGCCTATACGGGCGCTGGTCAATCTTGCCGGCGTCGCCAGTCCTCACACCCTGTTCGAACTCGATGATGCAACATGGGATCGTGTTATGGATGTGAATGCCAAGGGCACGCTATTCATGATGCAGGCAGCGGCCCAGCGCTTCATTGCCAATAAGGAAGGTGGTCGCATTGTGAACACCTCTTCCATTACTGCCTACGATGGCGGCGGAACCTTCTCTAAAACCGGTTATGCTGCGGCCAAGGCTGCCGTTCAGGGGCTTACCCGTGGTGGCGCCAGAGAGCTGGGAAAATATGGCATCACCGTCAATGCCATAGTGCCCGGCCCCATTGATACTGACATCATGGGCGGCAAGCTCAGTGACGAACGCAAACAGAGCATGTCATCCAATATCCCGCTTGAGCGCGTGGGGCAACCGCAGGAGATCGCGGGCCTGGTGGCGTTTCTTGTAAGCGATGATTCAAGCTTCGTGAATGGCACCTCGATCAACATCGATGGCGGCAAACACATGGTTTAGCGCCTTCCTTATTCCCTTGGGCCCTTTCTCTGACGGGGCCTTTGGAGCATCAAACTCCCCAAAAGTAATACTTCAAGCGTAAAGAAATATCTGGGCGGAGCCAAAGCCGCCCGGACTGTCGGTACGCATGTTCCATGCGATACGACGACACGGTACTTGTTGCCTCCAATATTGATGCCTCCCTTGAGAATGCTGGCCGCCCTTATGTCGGCTTGCACTTATTGAAAGTTCTCCATGCGGCGTTAAGCGCCACTCTATTATTGGTTTCTGGGCGTGAATTTTCCCAGCATCTGGCAAAGCATTCATCTGGTAATAACTCACCTCAAGTAACCAAAAAGGGAGGACACTATATCCTCCCTTTTTAGAGACCACTATCGCTCTTCCTGCCAGTAAAAGCCGCGCTCGGATGAACTTCCTCCTCAAAATCTAGCGCTACTTGGCACGGTGAACGCGCGGCTTAATCAAGGCTATTCTTTGATCACTCCACCAGAATCGGTTTGCGCACTAATCCGCCATAAGCAAGAGCGGCACAGGCTGCAATAACACCGCCGACAATAATAGGAATGGTAAACGAGCCAGTCGCATCAACAATGATCCCTGTGACCAGAGGAGCGAAAGCGCCACCAAAATAACCGCCAAAGTTTTGTACGGCACCCAGTGAGGATACTTTCCTGCTGCCAATGACGTCACCAGCCAGCGTCCATGCGATACCCTGCGAGTTTGCAACGAACCCTATGGCTAGCGTCATGACCACAATGAAACTGGTCAAGTTGGGCATGAGCGGAAGCATGCAGACCAGAAGACCCGCAAGGATGGTGGAGAAGCCCATATACCTCAACTTCAATGACAAAGGAGAGCGGGATGAACGCTTATTCATCCTTGTCATGACGTAACCGCCCAGAAACTCCAGGATAGCCGCCCCAAGAAAAGGAATCGCAGCCAGCCATCCACTTTGCAGGATGCTGATACCTTGAGCTTTTTGCAGATAAAGGGGCAGGAATACAATGAAGATGTTCCAGATCCATATAATGCAGAAATACCCCAGCATCATTCCCCACACCTGGCGATACTTGAACATGCTCATCCATGAGATATCAGCACCACTCAGATCGTCCTGCTGCTTGTCTCTGGTAATCAGTTCCAGTTCTTCATCGGTGATATTGGGGTGCTCTGATGGTTTGCGATAAAAGATAAAGAAGGAAACCGCAAGCGCGACACCAATAATGCCAAGGAATATATAAATGGCGCGCCATCCATAACCGATCATGATCAACGTCAGAATCGGCGGAGCAATTGCAGGCCCCCATTTGCTGCCACTATCCCATATAGCCGTCGCATGACTGCGCTCACTACGAGGGAACCAGTCCGATGTCATCTTGGCTGAAGCAGGCGAATTGGGAGATTCGGTAATGCCTAACAGCGCTCTCAGCAACAGGAAGTGCCAGAAACGGGTACATAGGGCGACCAGCCCGATACAGATACTCCAACCGGCAATTGCGCCTGCATAGACTCGCCGAGTCCCCATTCGGTCAGTAACCCATCCCGCAGGAAGCTGGGAAACCGCATAGATCCAGGAGAACACCGTTCCCATCAGCCCAATGTCTGCGGCACTAAAGTTGAACTCCTCCATTAACTCAGGGGCCGAGATGGAGAGAGCACTTCTGTCCATGTAATTGATAATGCCGGCAAGCAAGGCAAATATCACAATAAACCACCGCAAGTTTCTGATCTTACGACCTTTCTTTATGGTGGTAGGAGTGCCAGAGGGTGTTCGCATTTTAGGTCTCCAGTGGAGAGCACAGCATTCATGAAAATAAATATCCTATACGATTTATCCCATACGATTTTTCTGCTCGATATACGACTTTATAAGAACGGGCAGATGACATTCATAAATGCAGCATCTTCAATGAATGAAGAGAAAGTGATGTATTAACCAGCCTCCCTGACAAAAGTAGAATACCCCTCCCCCATTCCCTGTGCCATAAATCCTATAGGATATTTACTTTCCAGGAGAAAACGATGGCAACCTATACCGCAGCTAACTGGCCGATTGGCGGCAATATGCTGGTATTTGGGAATGTGACCCCCGATGGCACCCCTTTGACAGAAGCCTCTTCGACCGTATGGGCATCCCAGATGCGCCAGATGAAAGAGCTGGGCGTTGATCTGATCGACCCCACCGATGCGTGGCTGTCGCTGGCAAAATTAAGCGACGAGCGACTTGAAGAGTTCCGGCGTGTATTGGACGGTGAAGGTTTGGGGCTATCGTCAATTTCCATGACACGTAATTCTGTCGTAGATACAAGTAATGGTCAGAGAAACTTCGATGATGCCAAACGTTTTATTGAGATCGCTCCGAGTTTTGGCGTAACCGTCGTCAATACCGGCTTCATGCAAGCACTCAAACCAGCCCAGGCCAAGGCGATATGGTTCTGGCTGGAGGATGGTCATCACGATGATCCTGCATTGCGTGATCAGGCCATTGAGCGTACCCGTGCATTGGGCGATGCTGCCAAGGCCCAGGGCATCCAGCTTAGTCTGGAAATGTATGAAGACACCTATGTAGGCACGCCGGACGATGCGGTTTCCTTCGTCAAGGATGTCGCGCACGACGCCGTGGGTCTGAACCCTGATCTTGGTAATCTGGTGCGTCTACATCGTGAAGTTGAACCGTGGCCGCAGATGTTTGAGAAAGTGCTGCCTTACTCCAATTTCTGGCACATCAAGAACTATTCCCGCGATTTCGATCCACAAACTGGTGCCTATGCCACAGACCCTACGCCGCTAAAGTATGGCTATATCAATTACCGCCAGGTGATTCGCCGTGCCCTGGAGCTGGGCTATAACGCTCCGTTCTGCTGTGAGCACTATGGCTCCGATTCTCTCGGCGTGATCGCTGAGAACGTTCAATATATTCGTCAGATACTGACCTCTGCACTGGCAGACTAACTCCTCTTCGAGATGTATGGATGGGTAACGGCATGTCCATTATGCCGTTACTCTACTAAACGCTTTAAAGGATATGACTTCGCCATGAAAAAAGTCGCGATTATCGGCTCAGGTTATATGGGAGGCGGTATTGCTCAAGTACTCGCCATTGCTGGAAATCATATAAAAATCGCTGATGTTAATGTTGAAGCGAGCAAGCAAAATCTCTCCCGCCTGATTACCGAAGCCAAACAGTTCGTCAAGGATGGTTTATTTCCTGAAGGCTCGGTAGAAAAGATTGAGCAGAACATCAGCGTTGCTTCTTCCATTGAAGAAGCAGTGAAAGACGCCGATTATATCGAGGAAGCTGTCCCTGAAATAATTGAAATCAAGCATGAAACGCTGCGCAAGATTTGCTCGGCAGCAAAGCCCGATGCGCTGATTGGCTCCAATACCTCCACCATTTCGATCGCCAGTCTGGCTGAAGCAGTGACTCATCCTGAGCGTTTTCTTGGCGTACATTTCTCTAATCCTTCACCGTTTATCCCCGGCGTAGAGATTATTCCCCACGAAGGTACATCCAGTCAGACGATTGAAGAAGCCTGCGCGCTTGTTCATAGCACCGGTAAAGAAACCGCCGTTGTTAAAGATGTTACCGGCTTTGTACTGAACCGACTTCAATACGCGCTGTTCCATGAAGCCGCACAACTGGTTGAAGAAGGAGTAGCAACCCCTGAAGCGATTGATGTGCTGGTGCGTACAACATTCGGCTTCAGGCTGCCATTCTTTGGCCCCTTTGCCATCGCAGATATGGCAGGACTGGATGTATACAATTTCTGCTACCAGTCCCTGCAAACCTCTTTCCCGGAACGCTTTGCTACCCCTGACGTGCTGAGTGATTTGATTGCACAAGGCAAGCTGGGAGTTAAAAGCGGTGCAGGATTCCTCAATGTACCGGCAGACCGCATTTCCGAACTGATCGAATATCGGAACAAAGCCTATGTCAAAATGCAGCAGTTGCTGGAAGAACTCGGACCACCACCCCTGGTGTATTGATTCTGAGATTATTTAACTGCCCAAAGGATTAGCGAGTGCTCGCCTACTTGCGCTCGCTGGTCTAATTGCCGCCGCTGATCGAAATATTCGACGTTATCAGCCTACACTGTCCGCTGCTCGAATCTACCCGCCTTCTGATCAACGGATACCCTCCCCTCGATGAAGAAAGACGCGCTGCTGATCAACACCTCACGCAGCGGCCTGATTGACACTCATGGCGTTATCCCACCCTCAAAAACGAATAGCTTGGCGGCCTCGCGATCGACGTCTATGAAAACGAAAAGCCGCCGCGTTGCCTTTAACGAATATTACTCCAGAGATGGATGAGGCCATGTGGCACTGCAAAGGTGCCTGACCAGGATGAGCTTTCATCTATCAAAGCAAGCGGCACCATGCGATGCCGCTGTAGATTCAATATCGTCAAGCCGAACTGCCTGATCGGACAACATCAACGTTGTCGCTAGTATCCAAGTGACCTGGACGTTTACCATCTTGCGTCCAATAGTCAGCATTTTGGATACCCAATTCCTCTGGTACAAAGGTAATCGGTCCACCTTGGCTACGCTGACGATCATAGTCACGCAGTGCAGCCAGGGCGGGGCGCGCCAGGAATAGCAAGCAGATCATGTTGACAAGACCAAGCGAGCCATAACCGACATCGCCCAGGGCCCAGATGAAATCGGCCGACTGCACGGTGCCGAAAAACGTCATTATCAATAGCACGACTCGCAGGCAGAACATGCTGATACGGTGCCGAGACTTGAAAATATAGAACAGATTGGATTCGCAGATATAGTAGAACGCCACCAATGTGGTAAAGGCGAATAGCGCGATGGATATAGCGACGAAGATACTCCCAAAGCCGTCGAGAAGAGAGTCGACAGCCGTCTGGGTAAACGCCGGACCCGCTTCTACGCCAGGAAGATTTTGTACCAGAGTGACACCATCCGTGACTACGTTGTAACTGCCGGTCAGGACAATCATGACCCCGGTCGCCATACAGACCACTAGCGTGTCGATATAGATAGAGAAGCATTGTACGAGACCTTGCTCGGCCGGATGAGAGACTCGCGCAGCAGCAGCGCCGAAGGTACCTTCCCCTACACCGGCAACATTCGAGAAGATCCCCCGGCGTACCCCCCATAACACTGCCGAGCCGAGTATTCCACCAAATACCGAGTCCTGGCCAAAGGCACTGGAAATAATAACTCTCAATGCTTCGGGAATGGCGGTGATATTTACTGCCAACACCAGCAAAGTAACCAGAACATAGCCAGCAGCCATGAACGGTACAACGTACTCAACGAAGCGAATCAGCCGTTTGCGGCGGCCAAATATAATATAACCCAGCAAAGCGACCAGGATCAGACCAGTCACCCAAGGAGCAATCCCGAAGGCTGACGAAAAGCTGCTGGCAATATTGTTCGATTGAATCCCCGGAGCGAAGAATCCATAGACGCAAAGTCCTATTATCGCAGCCAGGGTTGCCAATGGCTTGAGACGCAGGCCACGCTCAATGTAGTAAGGGATCCCACCCCGCACTTCACCGTCGATATTGCGTTTGTAGATCTGTGCCAGTGTCGATTCTATGAACGCTGTCGCACCGCCAAGGAAGGCTACAACAGCCATCCAAAACAGAGCCCCCGGGCCACCCGCGGCAACCGCAGTAGCTACCCCCGCAATATTAGCCACCCCTACCCGACTCGACAACGTCAGCGCTAGAGCCTGAAACGATGAGATCTCCCCAGCCTCTGATTTACCATGCAAAATCAGACTGATCATATCCTTAAAGCGCCGAATTTGCAGGCAACGTGTCGCGATAGTGAAAAGCAGACCCGAGCCAAGAGCAAGAACAACCAGGGGGTTCCATATTACGTCATTGATGCGTTGTAGTATTTCCATCTCAAGTATCCGTTTCTGATTGTGTTTATCGGGGGTCCAGAGCATTGCTGCAGATAATGCAACTTCAACGGTCGCGTATAGATTTGCCTACGCGCGTCCGACATCGGCCTTGGCCGAATCTTTCCAACTGATAGGGTCTCAGTGAGGGGCCTTCCTGTGTCACAGACGAGCTTTCTGCACAGGCTAGGCGAGTAATCAGTTCCGCAGTAATGGCGGCTTGGGTAAGTCCAAGATGATGATGGCCAAAGGCGAGCATCACCCGACCGTCAGCAACCCTGTCAATGATTGGCAATGAATCAGGCAACGATGGGCGAAATCCCATCCATGGGGTCGCCTCTTCAATATCAAGATCAGTATCGAACAAGCCCTGACTGAGACGATGTAGTTGCCAGGCACGTTGCATATTAGGCGGTCGTACAAGACCTGCGAACTCCACAGTGCCGCCAAGGCGAAGCCCGGTCTCCATCGGAGTCATAATGAAACGACGTTCCAGCGAGGTAACCGCGAAGGGAAGCCGCCCAATTTCACGCGGCAGCATCAAGTGATAACCTCGCTCCGTATCCAGCGGCACATGCTTGCCCGTGAGTTCAGCAGTCAATGATGCTGAGTGGGCACCGCAGGCAATCAGAACTCGATCAGCGTCCACTTGGCGCTTTTCTGTTTTGAGGGAGACACCAGCGTCGGTTATCCGTCCCGATATCACTTCTTCCTGAGAAAAAATGACCCCTTCCTTTTTAGCCGCTACCACCAGTGCATCAATGACACGATAAGGGTCCACAACATGGCCTGTGGCGGGGAAAAAAAGCCCACCCAGAATATGACTGGATAGCTGTGGCGCCGCTGCAGCCACACTCTCCCGCTGCCAACGCTCGACGGGAATCCCATGTTCGGCCATTCGGCGTTGCAGCACATCAATCGCCGCCGCTGACTCCGACTGCTCGAATACAAGCATCGAGCCATCGTCTTTGAGTAAGTGGGAACCACCAATAGAACTCAATAATCGCCGCCAGGCCGCAATGCTGGCTTCATTGAGTGCTCGGATTCCGGCAACGCTGGCACGATACGGCTCTGGCCGCAGATTCAGCAGCAGCCGGGTAAACCAGGGCAGGGCTTGAGGCAAATATTTCCAGTCCAGCCGGAGCGGCCCCATGGGGTTCATGAGCATTCCTGGCAAGCGCTTAAGGATCATCGCATCAGCGACTGGAAATATCTGTTCGGTCGCCATATGCCCAGCATTCCCATAGGAAGCTCCCTTACCAGGTTCCTGCCGATCCATGACCAGGACGCGCAATCCCCTGCGACGCAGAGAAAGGGCACACGCCACACCGATGATCCCTGCGCCGACGATGGCGATATCGGTATCATTGAAACAGGCACTGGGGGTCGAATATTGCGCCATGCTAATTCCTGCCATCTAGTTGTAGATTGTATAAAATATATATTATTAAAAACCGATACTAGTGTCGATGTCGACAAAAGTCGATCAATAAATGTGATGAACAGAGGGCTTGTGGTGGGAACTGATGCTCAGGCTCTTGCCAGTAATAGCAAGCGCACAGCTGGCGGAGCTGCTGGTAAGACGGAGTCGTATGAGAAAGGGGGAGAGAAAGGAAATGCCAGATTGATATCTATAACGTAATCAGCCGTCTTGCAGCCTCTTTTCCAGTAATGCCACGATTCCATCACTGGCTTCCAGGATATGCTTTTCCAGCATCTGGCAGGCTCTCTGACTATCGCCCTGCCGTGCTAAATCCAATAGTTCATGATGCTCTTTCTCGGCTTTCTTGATCTCTCGGGTATAGAGCA
Source organism: Carnimonas nigrificans ATCC BAA-78 (assembly GCF_000526695.1). Lineage (GTDB taxonomy): Bacteria > Pseudomonadota > Gammaproteobacteria > Pseudomonadales > Halomonadaceae > Carnimonas > Carnimonas nigrificans. The sequence continues at coordinate 224,160 of NZ_JAGO01000013.1, read as the reverse complement.
GTTGCATGCGAATATAGCGATCACACTTGGTATTGAGCTGGCTGATTATAGCCATCGCCTCCGGCAGATCAGCTGGTGCGTAAAGAGTGTGATGGAATGCAAAGTTGTAATCACTCCAGCCATTTATCTGACTACCGGAATCGAGAGCCGCGTCGTAGTCCCGAAGAATATCTTCGGCCTTTTCGAAATCAGATGTCGTCAGTTTAGGGATGGAATGCTTGAACACATGGCTCTCAAGCAAAACACGGAGATCGAATAATTCACGGATCGTAGTAACAGAAAGCTCAGTGGTAAAGGCACCACGATGAGCGTGAAATTCAACCAATCCCTCAGACTCCAGAGTCAACAATGCCTCCCGAACGGGAATGCGGCTGACATCGTAGTCTGTGGCCAGGGCATCCTGGCGCAATTGGGTGCCGCCCTTGAACTCACCTCCGAGAATGCGTTGACGCAGATCGTCGGCGACGTATTGGGCGCGTGTTTTGAAAGTTGCCATAGGGCGAGAATGCTTATGCAAAATTTTGCATATTTTATGCAGATGGCAATTTTCCGTCAACGCACAGCAGCGGAGGCCGCAATTGGCACTCCCCCGCTGCTACCTACCCATGATGGATCAGGCTTCGCGCTTGCCGTCGACTAAACGCTTCAGTTTAAGCGAATTGCCCTGCTTGATCGCTTCTGGCAGCAGTGCATCCGGAAAATCCTGATAGCAGACTGGGCGAAGAAAGCGGAAGATCGCCGCTGTACCCACAGACGTAGTGCGAGAATCAGATGTTGCCGGGAACGGTCCACCATGAACCATGGCATCGCAAACCTCAACACCGGTCGGCCAGCCGTTAACCATTACACGGCCTGCCTTACGCTCAAGAATCGGTAGCAACGCCTTTGCATTATCCAGATCGGCACCGTCCATCTGTAGCGTAGCAGTGAGCTGGCCTTCTAAATGCTCAGCAACCTTCTCCAACTCGGCCGCATCAGTACACTCAACTACCAGTGATGTGGAACCAAAAACTTCCTGCTGCAGCACTTCACTACCAAGGAAATCCTGCGCCGAGGCTACAAAAAGTCCAGTTTGGCATTGGTTGGGGCCTTCACCTGCCTGACCACGTGCCACTTCCTTAACCTTTCCGCTGGATGACAGCCCTTTAACACCGCTAGCGTAAGCATCGGCAATACCTGGTGTCAGCATGGTCTGAGCAGCACTTTCTTTAACGGCCTCACCAGCTGCAGCAATGAATGCATCCAAATCCGGCCCTTTAATCGCGATGACCAGCCCCGGATTGGTACAGAACTGTCCGGCACTCATGTTGAGTGACCCAACAAATGCCTTGCCCATCTCCCTGCCACGCACCTTCAGGGCCTCCGGCAAAGGGAATACCGGATTGATCGAACTCATTTCGGCATAGAACGGTATCGGCTCGGAGCGTGACTGGGCGGCTTTCCATAATGCCAAACCTCCGCTGCGTGAGCCGGTAAACCCCGCAGCTTTGATATGAGGGTCAGTAACCAGCGCCGTACCAACTTCATACCCAGCCCCGTATATCAGTGAAAAGACACCTTCCGGAAGACCACACTTATTGATCGCAGACTGAATCGCTCGACCTACCATCTCACTCGTACCAGGATGTGCGCTGTGTGCTTTAACGATCACTGGGCAACCAGCAGCCAGAGCAGAGGCGGTATCCCCACCTGCAACGGAAAATGCCAAGGGGAAGTTACTGGCACCAAAGACAGCAACCGGGCCTAACGCGATATGACGCTGACGCAGGTCAACCCGGGGCATTGGCTGGCGATCCGGCATACCTGGATCTATACGAACATCGAGCCACTCACCAGTACGCACGGTCTTGGCGAACAAACGCAATTGCCCACAGGTACGGCCACGCTCGCCTTGAATACGGCTCTGCGAGAGCCCAGACTCTGCTACTGCACGTTCAATCAAATCCTCACCGATCGCCTCAATCTCGTCGGCCACGGTTTCAAGGAATTTGGCACGGTCTTCAAGGGAAGTTTCGCGGTAAGTGTCAAATGCGCTCCATGCCAATTTGCAGGCATGCTCAACTTCTACCTGCGTACCACCAGGGTAGGCAGGTTCAAGTTGCTCATCGGTAGCCGGGTTGATCGCATGAATCGGATCACAACTGCCCTTGACGGTTTGTTGGCCTATCAGCATTTCACCTGTCAGTTTCATCTTGCCTCCTGGTTACATGTCAACGGTCCGGGGTAGTGAGCATCTCCCCACCCCGGAAGGCTCGTTCACGATAATCTGGGATTACCGCGACGGGTCAGGCATCGAGATTGGCTGACCACTGCGCATACCAGTCGCGGAACAGGGCGTACTGGTTTTCTACATAGCGACGCTGAGCATCGCTCAGAGCATCGGTATCGTTAAAATGCAGGGTATATTCGGTATCACCATTCAGGACCATCAAATGCTTGTAATAAAGCACTAGATCAGCCCCTTCATCGAAAGAGGAGAGCACTGCTAATGCAGACTCTAGCTCTTGAGCCATCCTGCGCGCCTTGGGGTCCCCTTTGGCAGCTTGTTTGCTGAGATCGACAAGTTGCAGCACTTCACGCGGCAGAGCATTTCCTATCCCAGTAATAGCACCGGTAGCGTTGCAATTAACGAAGCCGTGGAACACTTGAGTATCGACACCCACCATCAAGGTGACATCATCGTCCTGGGAAGTGATGTGTTCGGCGGCATAGCGTAGATCCGCAGCACCACCGAACTCTTTGAAACCAATCAAATTGGGAAATTCGCGACGCAGTTCGAAAAACAGATCAGCGCGAGTCGCGAAACCGTAGTAAGGGCTGTTGTATATCACCGCAGGGAGTTCAGGAGCCGCTTTCAAAATGGCGGAGAAGTGCGCCTTTTGAGCCACACTGGAGGTTCCACGTGAGAGCACACGAGGGATTACCATCAAACCATGTGCCCCCACTTTGGCCGCATGTGCTGCATGAGAGACGGCTTCGCGAGAATTGACAGCACCAGTACCAACAATAGTGGGGACATTAGCTTCAACCAAGCGTGCCACACCCTCCTGACGCTCGGCCTCGCTTAACAACGGCCAGTCACCCATCGAGCCACAATAGACAACAGCGCTCATACCAGCCTCAATGAGCTCACGTCCCTTGGCGACTAGAGCATCGTAATCCGGCTTCCTGTCCACCGTGCAGGGAGTCATCAAAGCGGGAATGCAACCAGTAAAAATATTGTCGTTCATAATCATTCCTCTGAAAATCATTCAAGGTAATTGAGTCAGTGGCGCGCCAACGGCGGTGCGCCGATGCATCATCGCGGGATGCCCCAGGCGAAAGGATCCTGATCATCAATGAGTAGGGTACTGTCGGCGCTCAAATAGGCATGTCCCCTGATATAAGGGCGAATACGCTGCGCGCTCTCGCCGCCATTGCCTGCTGTTTCTTCCTCCCACTCGAAATAACTCTCGAACCGGCTGCCCGTGATGCTGGCTTGAGTCCATATATCACCGGGAGCCAATTTTCCGTCAGCAGCCAAGCAGGCGAGCTTAGCGCTGGTGCCTGTTCCACAGGGGGAACGGTCGTAGGCTTTGCCGGGGCAGAGCACGAAATTGCGACTGTCGGCTGGGTGATCTATATCGGTATCGGCGGCGAACAGCTCAACGTGATCAATATGACCGCCGCCCTCTCCAGTGATGGCCTGTGTATCCAGCGCTTGGCGAATAGCCCAGGTAAAAACAGTCAGAGCTTCCTCGTTGGCCAGCGTTATCGCATGTTCGTGCTCACCTACCAGAAAAAACCAGTTCCCTCCCCAAGCGATATCGCCATGTACTACGCCATATCCCGGTACTTCCACCGGTACGTGCTGGCGATAGCGATAGGCCGGTACATTTCGCACAGTCACTGCCCCATCCTCATGCAGCGTAGCGCTGACCGTCCCAGTGACAGTGTCGATTTTATGATCGCCCGGCTGAATGCATCCAAGATAATGCAGCGACGCCACCAACCCGATGGTGCCGTGGCCACACATGCCTAAATAGCCGCTATTGTTGAAGAAAATCACGCCGCAAGTCGCATCGGGGGAAACAGGCTCACAGTAAAGCGCTCCCACCAGTACATCATTACCCCGCGGTTCAAGCAGGCAGGATCGCCGCCAGTGGTCATAGTGCTCACGCATGGAATTGCGTTTGTCAGTCAGAGTCGCGCCAGGCAAAGGCGGGAAACCTTCCATCACTAGGCGTGTCGGCTCTCCCCCGGTGTGTGAATCAATAACGTGGATTCGCTTCATGCTGGTTTCTCTCTGGTCTAGGCAGCTTGGAATCGCGGACAGCAAGCATCAAAGAATGTGCTCCACACACTCATTGTAGATTTTATACAATATACATAAAGATTTGTGAAGTCGCTTTTTCATCACTGCGCAAGCGCATAGACAAAACGTCTGTATGTGAGTAGAGAGGAAGGAGCATGAGATGAACTGGGCGAGTGCCCGTCCCGGTCAATGGTTTCCCACGCCTGTGCTATGTGATGAGCCATAGTGAGCCCAGCTTGTTGTAGCAGAACTACACAGTGATACACCTGATGAAGGTTTTTTTACCTTGGTCAATAGGATTGGTTAACAAAAAATAAGATGACATCAGTAGCTAATAAAGTGATTTTATTGACCAGTATTGTGCGATTCTCATCACTAAAACTATTAGTTACCAAAAGTCAGTGGGCACGCAGCTCGTTAATGCCAAGGTTAGCCAGATACCAGCCCCCAAGGATAACCGCTCGGTACTGCACTCTAACGTCGCATTACAACTGGTCACTGATATTCCGGAGACATGTTTTGTTGCATTAGAGAGCATCTAAGAAGACATTGTATCCTTAAGCTTGCCTGAGGAGGATTGAGCCCCCTCCAAGGGCTTGGCTAACCTCTTAAATGGGCCCCCAGTTGATCTGCACAGCGATATAAAGAGCGACAATACTGATCACTAGCCAAACCAGAACAAGTGGCAGAATAAACTTGACCCACTTGGTGAAAGGTACTTTAGATGTTGCCAAAATGGCCATCAAAACACCTGAGGTTGGGTTGATACAGTTCACTACACCTTCGCCTAGTACTGCGGTCTGAACCGTTGTCTGGCGGGTAATCTCCAAGACATCTCCAATCGGCGCAAAAATGGGGATCAATACCGCTGACTCTCCGGAGCCAGATGAGATAAAGAAGTGCATGATCATGGCGCTAAACAGCATGCCTATGGCGGTGAAAGCATGAGGAAGATCATTCAGCACCTGCACCGAGTAATACACGATAGTGTCAAGGATCACCCCCTGATGAAGAATGACCGATACCGCACGAGCTAGACCTACAACAAAAGCACCGCCGACCAATTGGGCACAACCTGCCAGAAAGCTCTGAGCGATGGTATCTGCCGACATACGAGAGATAATGCCCACGCCGAGAGACATAATGACAAACATGGCGAGCATTTCGCTCGACTCCCAATGCCGCAGTATGGCTCCTGTAATATAGGCCACTAGACATATGGCGGCCCAAATCAGAGTCAAGGCATGACGTCGAGGGTGTCCTGATGGTGCAGAAGGTATAACTGCTGTGTCATCACCACTATCAAGCTCACGATGCTGGGATGAGGCCCGTGCTCGTTTGATCTTGATCCACATGAAAGCCATAGCCGCAAACAGAAACAAGACATAAATTACTGAGCGGTAACCTATGCCTGACATCAGTGGAACCTCAGCAAGCTGCTGGGCAACACCTACTGACGTAGGGGATGTAATGGATGCGTTGTAGCCGGTATAAGTCGCTACATAGACAAAGCTGATACCAAAGAGCTTACCTAGCCCTAATGAACGCGCCACCATTATGCCCAAAGGTACAAAGGCAATGACCGAATTTACAATGATACCTGTGGTGCCCAGGATCGAGAACACCACAAAGAAGGTAAGTACCAAAGTAAAGTCATTGAAACGCTTACTTGAAGATATGCGATAAAGCATATGGGCGATAGCACCACTTTGTTCCAGCACTCGTAAGGCACCACCAGTGAACATCACCATGAAAACAATAGGAGCACTACTGATCAAACCTTGCCCAATAGCAAGAAACAGATCCTGTGGCAACACACCATGACTGGCAACCGCATGATAACTACCAGGAATCGAGAAAGAGATTCCATTGCGTTTTTCTGTCTCGTATTGTCCGGCAGGAATGAGCCAACTAGCAGCACCTGCAAGTACCAGCATGCAGAAAAGCAATACATAAGGATTTTGCAGGCTTGAATGTGAAGTCTGAGAGTTTTTTTTAGCCATCCAAGTGTTCCTCTTGAAAGCCAACGGCCATCTTGTTGTTATGGAATTTGAATATATCTATAACGCCGCAATTAGTTCTGCTACTAATGCTGCGCGCTGAGGAATGGTTTTGATCCTAATGTGTTCATACTCAGCATGCGCACCACCACCCAATGCCCCTAAGCCATCTAATGTGGGAATACCCATTGCCGCAGTAAAGTTTCCATCACTGCCACCGCCCACTTCACTACCTTCTAATTCGAATCCGAGTTCGAGAGCACAAGACTGTGCCAGTTTGAATAATTTGCGAGTACCCTCACCAAATTCCATTGGGGGGCGATTTAATTGACCCTCAACTTCTATGCGAGCACCATCCAGAACGGGCTGTAAGTTATAAATAGCTTGCTCGATGCGCTGGGCCTCTTCCCGCGTAGTAATACGAACATCAACGGCAATATGAGCGGTATCGGGAATAACGTTAGTGCGTGTGCCTGACTGAGCTACTCCTACATTCACTGAAGTGCCGCGTGACATATCCTGCAATGCATTGATACGCAAAATTTGATGAGCCATTTCTTCTGCTGCACTTATACCGCCCAATGGATTATTTCCTGCATGGGAAGACTTACCACGCAAGGTCAGGAAATAATTGGCGCTCCCCTTGCGACCTACCTTCAGATCATCGGAACCTTCTACTGCAGGCTCAAGCACTAAGGCACATTCACAACCTTGTGCCGTTTCCTCAATCAGTGGTCGTGAGTGATGACTACCGGTTTCCTCATCAGTAGTACATAAAAACAGGATTTTACGATCCCCAAGCAAATCAAGATCTAATAGCGCTTTCACTGCCCATAGCCCCTGAACTAAACCTGCTTTCATATCGTAGCCACCGGGCCCATAGAACTTATCATCTTCAATGTAGGTTCCTAGACGACCGATATCCCATACAGTATCGAAGTGAGCTATCAGAAGGACTTTTCGGCTGCCAGAGCCAATAGTGAACAGTCGATTATCGCCGACTTCCTGACGGGGAAAACGTTGGGCTTTTGTACCAAGCCTTTCAGTGAACAATTGCTCTAGAAATGCTCCACATTTATCAACTGCCAACTTGTCAGTGGAAGGAGACTGATGAGCAACGAGTTCTTGGATGTCATCGAAAATATTTTTTTTATTTTCATCCATGTAATGAGAAACAGCGGTCATGGGAATTCCTTGGTTTTGTATACCATGCATCTGTAGGTATTGAAAAATAGCAGTAATTTTGAGCCTTTTCCGTTGAGAGTAAAATACGACCTTGGTGCGGAGGCATCACAGGTGTCCCTATGGCTGTTGCCCCCAGAAACTGCCCTCCTTAATACAACCAAATCCCGATATTTTTTACTAATAATCAATGAGATAGGCGACTAATTCCTTTTTACTTAATAGATCATATAACTATATAATCTTGATAAAAATGACCGGTTACTTTAGACCAGTTCAGAGAGGCAACCATCGAGGTTCGGACAAAACTTTATTTTATGCCGGCATATGGCCTACCCTTTTTAGGTATGCCGCTCTCATGCCGGGCTATATTCCGGTACTCGGTATGAGAATATCTACAACGCAAAAAGAGGCCGATGCAATGGTTACTACGCCGCACCCAAATGACGGATCCGACGATTCAAAAGCCGATCAGCCCACGACCAACGAGGAAGGAATTCGCCGTCCTGAAGGGGCAACCAACATAATCAACACCGATTACGTCATCGGTCAGGACAACGTGTCGAGCCGGATAATGGGGCTCGAGTTCGACCTCCACGGCAAGGTATTCACGGTAGCATCTATCGTCATTTTAGCGTTCGTATTCCTGATTCTGGCGTTCCAAAACGAGGTTGAGCCTGTACTCAATGGGGTCAAAAACTGGTTAACAGATCACCTTAGCTGGGTCTTCTTGTCTGGTGCCAACATTTTTGTGATCGTCTGCATAGGACTGATCTGCTCGCCGCTTGGCCGCGTGCGGCTGGGTGGTCCCGATGCGAAACCCGACTACGGCTATTTCGGCTGGTTTGCGATGCTGTTTGCCGCCGGGATGGGCATCGGACTGGTGTTCTATGGTGTCGCCGAGCCCATGACTCATTTCGGCAACGCGCTCGCGGGAAATGCCGAAGCTCCGCTGAGTGGCGCCCAAGGCAATGAGGCAGCGGCACGCTCGCTAGGTATGGCGGCAACGATCTATCACTATGGGCTACATCCCTGGGCTGCCTACAGTCTCGTGGCACTAGCGCTGGCGCTATTCTCTTTCAACAAGGGGTTGCCACTCACCGTTCGCTCCATCTTCTACCCCATTCTGGGTGAGCGCGTCTGGGGCTGGCCGGGGCACTGCATCGACATTTTGGCTGTATTCTCGACACTGTTCGGTCTGGCAACGTCGTTAGGCTATGGGGCTTCCCAGGCGACCTCGGGGCTTAACTATCTGTTCGATGTGCCAAATACCACCGTGACGATGACCATCCTGATCGTAGCGATCACCATTGTGGCATTGATCTCGGTTGTATCTGGGCTCGATAAGGGGGTACAGCGCCTTTCCATGATCAACATGGCGCTGGCGTTCGTGTTACTCGCCTTCATCATCGCTGTTGGTCCGACACTGATGATCGCCACCGATTTCTTCACTAATCTAGCCTCTTACGTCCAATACATCCCCGCCCTCTCCATGCCTTTTGGTCGCGAGGATGAAAGTTTCAGTCAGGACTGGACTACATTCTACTGGGCTTGGTGGATCTCTTGGTCGCCGTTCGTGGGAATGTTCATCGCCCGTGTTAGCCGCGGTCGAACCGTGCGCCAATTCCTGTTGTCGGTGATCCTTGTACCGACACTGGTCTCAACCTTATGGATGACCGCATTCGGTGAGACGGCGATCCACCAACAGCTCACTACTGGCTTTCAGGGAGTTCAGGATGCAGCGTTAGAACTCAAGCTGTTCGTCATGCTCGATCAGTTACCACTAGCAACACTGACCTCCATTGTCGGTACCGTGCTTGTAATCGTTTTCTTCGTTACATCATCTGATTCAGGGTCCCTGGTCATTGATTCAATCACCGCTGGGGGTAAGGTCGATGCGCCGACATCGCAGCGTGTCTTCTGGTGTCTTATCGAAGGTGCCATCGCCATCGCACTTCTGTTGGGAGGAGGTCTGGAGGGGCTGCAGGCTGCTGCGGTATCCACCGGATTGCCATTCACTATCGTACTGGTGATAGGCTGTTACGGACTTGTTAAAGGCTTGATGTCGGAACCTCGATCGCCCAAGAGAAAACCGGCCAGAGCCACATGACATCGTGATCCTTCGGAGCCACCAGGCGGTGGCTCCTGCTGGGTAAACAGCCTGAAAGGTAGAACCTTCCATCTATAGGGATGGGAGCTCTGTTTTTCAGGCTGTTTATCTATCTGGGGCTATGATCCCCACTGCGATGTTCTTATCAACTCAACCTTTACCAACCACACCACTACTCCACCGTCACACTCTTCGCGAGGTTCCTCGGCTGATCGACATCGGTGCCGCGCATCACGGCGATGTGGTAGGCGAGCAGCTGTAGCGGGATGGTGTAGATGATGGGGGCGAGCTGGTCATCAACATCGGTGAGTGAGAAGACGGTAACGCCGTCACTTTCCTGAATGCCGACGGCTTCGTTGGCAAATACAAACAGCTGACCACCGCGGGAGCGCACTTCCTGCAAATTGGATTTCAGTTTTTCGAGCAGTTCATCGTTGGGCGCCACAACAATCACGGGCATGTCGCTATCGACCAGTGCGAGAGGGCCGTGCTTAAGCTCGCCGGCAGGGTAGGCTTCGGCGTGAATATAGGAAATTTCCTTGAGCTTGAGCGCGCCTTCAAGGGCAATGGGGAACTGGGCGCCGCGTCCCAGGAAGAGGGCGTGCTGCTTTTCAACGAAACGCCGGGATAGCTGTTCGATTTTATCGTTGAGGGTGAGGGTGCGTTCAATCGCTTTGGGCAGCCTACGCAGCGCTTCTACCAGCTCGACGATGGTCTCGTCGATCCCATAGCGTATCTGACGCAATGAGAGCGCCATCAGCATGAGAGCGGTTAGCTGGGTGGTGGTGGCTTTGGTGGAAGCGACGGCGATTTCGGGGCCGGCCATGGTCAGCAGCGATAGCTCCGATTCACGCACTAGCGAGCTGCCGGCTACGTTACAGATCGCCAGGCTGCCGAGATAGTCGCCGCTTTGCTGTGCATGACGCAGTGCAGCGAGGGTATCGGCGGTCTCACCTGACTGGGAAATGCTGACGAACAGAGTACCGGGGGGAACCACCACATCGCGGTAGCGATATTCGGAAGCGACTTCAACCAGGGTTGGAATCCTGGCGAATTTCTCCAGCCAGTAGCGTGCCACCATGCCAGCATGGTAGCTGGTACCGCAGGCGATAATGTGAATGCACTGCACCTGCTCGAAGAGCGCTTCAGCGTCGGCACCAAAGGCTTGCGGCAAGACGTGATCAGCCCCTAGCCGCCCTTCCAGCGTTGCGCCTACCGTCGTCGCCTGTTCGAAGATCTCTTTCTGCATGAAATGACGGAAGTTGCCTTTACTGGCGGCACCATCGCCGTGTTCATAGACCACGGTATCGCGCTCGACTCGCTCGCCGTGCTGGTCGGTAATTTCGATCAGATCCCCGCCGACAAGCCGCACGATGTCGCCTTCACGCAGATAGATAAAACGATCGGTAACTTGCAGCAGCGCCAGGGGGTCAGAAGCGAGGAACGCTTCGTCGATGCCCACGCCAACAACCAGCGGGCTGCCTTTGCGGGCACCGATGATTTCGCCGGGAACATGCTTGTGCATCACGGCGATGGCGAAGGCGCCCTCCAAACGCGAGGTCACGTTAAGCGTCGCTTGATAAAGATCACCACAGCGCTCGAATTCACGCTCAATCAGGTGCGCCATGACTTCGGTATCGGTCTCCGACTCGAAGAGATAACCTTCTGCCTGAAGCTCTTCACGCAGCGCTTCGTGGTTTTCGATAATGCCGTTGTGTACCAGCGCCAGCTCACCCTTGGAAAAGTGTGGATGCGCATTCCCAGCGGTGGGGCGTCCATGGGTTGCCCAACGCGTGTGGGCGATCCCCATGTGGCCTTTAAGAGGATGTTCTGCCAGCGCCGCTTCCAGCGCTGCAACCTTGCCTACTTCACGCTGGCGCTGAAGCTGCCCAGCGTCGCTCAGAATCGCCATGCCCGCGCTGTCATAGCCTCGGTACTCCAGCCGTTTCAGCCCTTCCAACAGAATGTTCTGGACTTCTCGGCTGGCGATGGCAGCAACAATCCCACACATGGTCATTCTCCTTGATTCAAACGATCAGGCGGCTATCCGTGCATTGAAAGCCATGCTTGCTGATCCTGTTCTTCAACGGCGGTAGCGCTGAAGAAATATCTTGTTCATTAACAATTGCAGCGGGAAGGCAGCGAGCGCTCAGCCACTGCTTCCTGCCGGAATAAAGACTACGACCGACTGCCCGCAGGACACTCGACCACCACCAGCTCAACGTTGTGCTCGATGATCGCTTGACGGCTGGCAACATCCAGCCGGTCGTCGGTAATCACGACATCAATAGCATCGAAATCCAGCTCAAGATTGGGCATGCGCCGGCCAATTTTGTCCGACTCCACCATCACCACCACTTCGCGGGAAACCTGCGCCATCACCTGTGAGAGCGACAGCAGCTCGTTGAAAGTGGTGGTGCCGCGCTCAAGATCTATACCGTCAGCGCCAATAAACAGCTGATCAAAATCATATACGCGCAGCGTCTGCTCAGCCGTTACCCCCTGAAAGGAGAGCGAGCGCTCATCCCAGGTGCCGCCTGTCATCAGCAGCGAAGGTCGGTTGGGCAATTCACGCAGATGATTGGCCACCTCCAGCGAGTTGGTCATGACCACCAACCCCATGATGTTTTTCAGCTGGGGAATCAGTGTGCTGGTCGTGGAACCGCTATCAATCACGATACGGGCGTGATCCTTGATGCGGCTTTTGGCAGCTTCAGCGAGCCTGCGCTTGAGCGGACAAGAGGTGGAATCCTGCATCTGGCCGCGGGGCAGCAGTGCTGCGCCACCATAACGGCGAATCAGGATGCCTTCCTGCTCCAGTTGGGAAAGATCCTTTCGAATCGTAACTTCTGAGGTATCAAAGGCGTTCGCCAATGATTCAACGCTAACGTCACCCTGCTCTTCCAGCAGTGCGATAATCGCCTCGCGACGAGCCCCTGTATTACGAGCTGAGGTTTTGGATGCAGCCATAGACGGACACGACTTCCCATATAAAAACGGCGTTTCCGAAATAGTAATTCTTTCGAAAACGCCGTTCAATGGTTTTGTTTTGAAACATTCCAGCTAGCTGGATGCGAGCTAATCCTCGCCGGCTCTCTCGGAGCGCTGCCACTCCTCCTTCACCACCTGGCGGGCACGGCCAAATACAAGGCCGCGTTCAACAGATTCAGTCAGGGTAGAGCCAGCCGCAATGGTCACATGATCACCAATGGTAATGGGCGCAACCAGTGCTGTATTGGAGCCAACAAAAACGTGGCTGCCAATCTCGGTATGGTGCTTGTTAACGCCATCATAGTTACAGGTGATGGTGCCTGCGCCTACATTGGTATGCTGTCCAATGTGAGCATCACCTATATAGCTGAGGTGATTCACCTTGGTGCCGTAATCAAGGGTCGCTTTCTTGATCTCAACGAAGTTGCCTACCCTGACCTCAGTCGCAAGCTTGCTGCCAGGCCGCAGCCGCGCATAAGGTCCGATTTGGTTGTTACCCGCAGCGCTGGCCTCCTCAATATGGCTATAAGCCTCTATATGAGTACCCGCGCCAATATGGGCGTTACGAATCACACAATAAGGGCCAATGATGACGCCATCTTCAAGGGTAACGTCGCCTTCGAAGATACAGCCAACATCAATAGAGACATCACGCCCGAGCGTTAACGTGCCGCGTTGATCAAAACGCGCCGGGTCCGCGAGAGAAGCGCCCTGTGCCATCGCTTGTTCAGCCTGCTGATGCTGCAACCAGCGTTCAAGCGCGGCAAGCTGGTGCCGATCGTTGACGCCAGAGACTTCCTCGACACAACTGGCCTGCACGGCATCAAGCGGCACACCTTCCGCATATGCCATACCCACAATATCGGTGAGATAATATTCGCCCTGCGCATTGTTTGCCGAGAGGGCCGGCAGCCAGCGTTTCAGCAATTTGCCCGTGGTGCCCATCAATCCGGTATTACATTCACGAATGCGGCGCTGCTGCTCGGAGGCATCCTTCTGCTCCACAATCGCCGTAACCTGGCCGCTATCATCGCGCACGATACGCCCGTAACCGCTCGGATCTTCATGAACAACGCTCAGCAGCGTTAGCTGATCCTGCGCAAGCCCTGTGCTTAGCTGTTCCAGCGTCGCAGCAGTCAGCAGCGGTGTATCACCGGTCAGAATAAGCACTGGCCCATCACCAAGGGCGGGCAGCACTTGAGCTACCGCGTGTCCGGTGCCCAGCTGCTGGTGCTGATAAACGAAATGAATATCTGGCTGGCCCGCCAGCGCCGCTTCAATCTGATCGGCCCCATGGCCCACCACTACATGAATCGTTACATCACTTAGCTGTCTGGCACTGTCGATAATGCGTTGAAGCATTGAGCGGCCCGCCAGCGTATGTAGCACCTTGGGTAAATGGGACCGCATGCGGCTGCCTTGACCGGCAGCGAGAATAACCACGTCAAGCGACATGACAACTCCAATGATTGTTCAATTCTTGCGTTGACTGAATGTAGCGCGAGCGTTGATGCCACACAGCGAATCCGAAAAGAGTCGCACATTCGTCACGATTTCACCAAACCAGAACCAGAGACGATTAGTCGCCCGAGAAGATGCTCGCCATTACCGTGTCTCTTTGGCCCGGAATCCGCAGCACCAGATACACAAATGCCCCGACCGAAGTCGAGGCATTTGCACGATATGGCAGCCACATCGAAACAGCAGAGTGCGTGGCGAATCAGCGGTTATTACGTACCCGCTGTAGCGCACGCAGACGCGCTGTCGCTTCTGCAATTCCACCGAGCGCCGTAGAATAATCCAGCTCGGACTGCTTGTCTGCCATCGCACTACGCGCCTGTTCAAGCGCGCGCTGCGCAGCTGCTTCATCCAGATCGCCACCGCGTTCTGCAGTATCGGCCAGAATCGACACAGAATCCGGCTGAACCTCAAGGATACCGCCGGACGCGAAGAAGGTTTCCTTCTTGCCGTCTTCAAGCGTTACCTCAACCGGGCCAGACGCTACGCGCGTCAGCAGCGGCTCATGGCCTGCGAGAATACCGATCTCGCCTTCCGCGCCGGTGGCCATGACCTGCGACACCTTGCCGGAAAACAACGATGCTTCAACGCTGACGATATCGCACTGAAAGCTTTTAGCCATTCTTCGTCTCCTGGATGCACCACCAGAGGTGGCACCTTGCCTGGAGAGCCAGTAGCCGCTGCCAGCGTGAAGCTATCAGCGGCCACTCGCTTCTCCTTAGCGCATGCCTTTCGCTTTCTCGACTGCTTCTTCGATGCCGCCGACCATGTAGAACGCCTGTTCCGGCATGTCGTCGTAATCACCGTTAAGGATGCCAGTGAAGCCAGCGATGGTCTCTTTCAGAGAGACATAACGGCCCGGGGCACCGGTGAATACTTCGGCCACGTGGAACGGCTGCGACAGGAAGCGCTGAATTTTACGCGCACGCGCCACAATCGCTTTATCTTCGTCGGACAGTTCGTCCATACCCAGAATCGCGATGATGTCTTTCAGTTCCTTGTAGCGCTGCAGAACACCCTGTACGCGACGCGCAACACCATAATGCTCTTCACCTACAACCAGCGGATCAAGCTGACGCGAAGTGGAGTCGAGCGGGTCGATCGCCGGGTAAATACCCAGTTCGGCGATGGAACGCGCCAGAACCACGGTCGCATCAAGGTGCGCGAAGGTGGTGGCCGGAGAAGGGTCAGTCAGGTCATCCGCGGGAACATAAACGGCCTGTACCGACGTAATGGAGCCGGTTTTGGTCGAAGTGATACGTTCCTGAAGCATACCCATCTCTTCTGCCAGCGTCGGCTGGTAGCCCACCGCAGAAGGCATACGACCCAACAGTGCGGACACTTCGGTCCCTGCCAGGGTGAAACGGTAAATGTTATCAATGAACAGCAGTACGTCACGGCCTTCATCACGGAATTTCTCCGCAACGGTAAGACCGGTCAGTGCCACGCGCAGGCGGTTGCCGGGCGGCTCGTTCATCTGACCGTAAACCAGCGATACCTTATCGAGAACGTTCGACTCCTTCATTTCATAGTAGAAGTCGTTACCTTCACGAGTACGTTCGCCAACACCGGTGAATACGGAGTAACCGGAGTGCTCACTCGCGATGTTGTGGATCAGCTCCATCATGTTGACGGTCTTGCCCACACCGGCACCACCGAACAGCCCCACTTTACCGCCTTTGGCAAACGGGCAGATCAGGTCGATAACCTTGATGCCGGTTTCCAGCAGATCGTTGGAAGTAGCCTGCTCCGCGTAGCTAGGTGCCTTACGGTGAATCGACATGCGCTCTTCTTCACCGATCGGGCCCTGCTCGTCAATCGGGCGACCCAGCACGTCCATGATACGACCCAGCGTTTTTTCGCCGACCGGTACCTGGATGGGGTTGCCTGTATTAACAACTGCCAGACCACGCTTCAGCCCTTCAGTAGAGCCCATGGCAATGGCACGCACGACGTTATCGCCGAGCTGCTGCTGTACTTCGAGTACGGTCTCGATGCCTTCAACGTTGAGGGCGTCATAGACCTTTGGCACGTCACCCGTGGAAAACTCCACGTCAATAACGGCGCCGATGATTTGTACGATATGTCCGCTCATCTGGTGTCCTCTAAACCTGCGATCCTGTCATGCCGCCAGGCATGTAAATTCACATCACCCACGGCATTACACCGCCGCGGCACCACCGACAATTTCGGAGATTTCCTGGGTGATCGCCGCCTGACGTGCCTTGTTGTAGACCATTTGCAGGTCGTCGATGATTTGACCGGCGTTGTCAGTAGCATTTTTCATCGCCAGCATTCGAGCTGACTGTTCACAGGCAATGTTTTCAACCACCGCCTGATAAACCTGGGATTCAACATAACGAGTCAACAGTTCGTTGAGGATCATGGTTGGATCGTCAGGTTCATATTCATACGTCCATGGCATCTTGCCAGCCTGCTCTTCGCCGCTGCGCGGTTCGAGCGGTACCAGCTGGCGCACCACGGGTTTCTGGGTCATGGTATTCACGAACTCGTTGCTGATAATGACGATGCGATCGAGCTTGCCTTCGTCATAGGCATCGAGCATAACGCGCACGCCGCCCAGCAAATCATTGAGTTCAGGCGCATCGCCCAAATCCGATGCAGTCGCCAGCACTTCGCCACCGTGACGACGGAAGAAGCTGACTGACTTTTTGCCGATACCACAATAGGCTACATCGACACCCTGGTCGCGGTAGCCTTTGATTTCGCCCAGAGCGGCCTTGAATACGTTGACATTGAGGCCACCGCAAAGACCGCGGTCAGTGCTCACCACGATGATACCGACACGTTTAAGGTCGCGTTTGGCCAGATAAGGATGCGTTGAATCCACCTGACCTTCGGCGGTGTGATAGCACACCTCGCGAATCTTTTTCGCATAGGGCTGGCTGGCCGCCATGCGATCCTGAGCTCGGCGCATCTTGGAAGCAGCGACCATCTGCATCGCATTGGTGATCTTCTGCGTATTCTTGATGCTGCCGATCTGTTGCTTGATCTCTTTTCCGGATGCCATACCGATCTCCTCTACCAACCCGGAACCGTGACACACATTTCACTACACCACGACTGCCCTGTTGGACTTACGCCAGGATGTTGCTACCACGCCGCGTCACGAACGCTAATTACCCGAGCCACAAGGCCCGGGCAAACTTGCATTAGTTACGGGTCGCTTTGAAGCTCTCTACAGCTTCCTTGAGGCCCTTCTGGATCGCGTCGTCGTAGCCGCCTTTCTCGTTGATTTTATTCAACAGATCAGCGTGCTCGGTGCGCATGTACTCAAGCAGATCGTCTTCGAAGCTGAGTACATCTTCAACGGGAACGTCAGAGAGATAGCCTTCGTTAGCGGTAAACAGCGTGACACCCATATCGGCAACCGAAAGCGGCGAGTACTGCTTCTGTTTCATCAGTTCAGTAACGCGCTCACCGTGGTCGAGCTGCTTGCGCGTGGCATCGTCGAGATCGGAAGCGAACTGCGAGAACGCCGCCAGCTCACGATACTGCGCCAGTGCCAGACGAATACCACCGCCCAGTTTCTTGATGATCTTGGTCTGTGCCGAGCCACCTACACGAGAAACCGACAGACCTGCGTTGATGGCAGGACGAACACCTGAGTTGAACAGGCTGGTTTCGAGGAAGATCTGACCATCGGTGATGGAGATAACGTTGGTCGGTACGAATGCACCTACGTCACCGCCCTGGGTCTCGATGATCGGAAGAGCCGTCAGCGAACCGGTCTTGCCCTTGATTTCACCCTTGGTGAACTCTTCCACGTACTCGGCGTTAACGCGAGAAGCACGCTCCAGCAAACGGGAGTGCAGGTAGAAGACATCACCCGGATAAGCTTCACGACCCGGAGGACGTTTCAGCAGCAGGGAGATCTGACGGTAAGCCCATGCCTGTTTGGTCAGATCGTCATAAACGATCAGTGCATCCTGACCACGGTCACGGAAGTATTCGCCCATGGTGCAGCCTGCATAAGGCGCGAGATACTGCATGGCAGCCGGATCAGCAGCACCGGCGTTAACGATGATGGTGTGATCCATCGCGCCGTGCTCTTCAAGCTTGCGCACTACGTTGGCAATAGTGGACTGCTTCTGACCGATAGCAACGTAGATACATACGATGCCGCTGTCTTTCTGGTTGATGATGGTGTCGATGGCAACGGCAGATTTACCAATCTGACGGTCACCGATAATCAGCTCACGCTGACCACGACCGATCGGCACCATGGCGTCGATTGATTTCAGGCCGGTCTGAACCGGCTGATCCACGCCCTGACGTGCGATAACGCCAGGCGCGATCTTTTCAACGCGATCGGTGAGTGTAGTACCCAGCTCACCCTTGCCATCAATCGGGTTGCCCAGCGCGTCAACAACGCGACCCAGCAGTTCAGGGCCAACCGGAACTTCCAGGATGTGGCCGGTGCACTTGGCGATCATGCCCTCGGAGAGAGATTCATATTCGCCAAGCACCACGATGCCTACGCTATCGCGCTCAAGGTTGAGCACCATGCCGTATACATCATCGGGGAATTCGATCATTTCGCCGTACATGGCGTCATTCAGGCCGTGTACGGTAACGATGCCGTCAGCTACGCTGACAACAGTGCCCTCGTTATGGGCTTCAAGACCGGCGTCGAGGTTGTCGATGCGGCTCTTGATGATATCGCTGATTTCTGAAGGATTCAGTTGCTGCATGCCATGTCCCCTGACCTCAGACATTCAGACTGCTTTCAAGCTGCGCCAATCGACCACGAAGCGAACCGTCGATAACGGTATCGCCTGCGCGGATGATGACACCGCCAATAAGCGAGTCGTCCACTGAAGTAGTGATAGAGATTTCTCGGTCGAGACGCTTTTTCAGCGCATCAGCCAGTTTGCGTTGCTGTTCATCGCTGAGGGCAAACGCGCTGACGACTTCGACCTCGACGCGGCGCTCGTGAGCTTCCCGAGCGGCTTCAAACTGTGCGTGGATCTGGTCCAGCGCTGGAAGCCGGTGGTGCTCTGCGAGCAGAGTGACGAAATTGACCGCCTTGGGTTCGAGCTGGCCGCCGCACAGAGAAATGAGTTTCTCTGCAAGCTGCTTTTCGGAGTGCCTGGGATCATTGATGTAGGCACTCACCTTGGGCTCTTTAACCAGCGCTTCTAACAATGCCAGCGTTTGAGACCAGCTATCCAGCGCCTTCTCTTCCAGTGCTGTCTGAAATGCAGCCTTGGCGTAGGGCCTGGCGACCGTTGCGGGACTCGATTGTGCCATCGGATTTCCCCTTTAGAGTTCGGCGGTCAGCTTGTCGAGAAGGTCAGCATGCTGCTTCTCATCGACCGACGACTCGAGAATCCTTTCTGCGCCACGCACGGCCAGAGAAGATACCTGGGCGCGCAATGCCGCCTTGGCACTTTGCAGCTCCTGCTCAATCTCGGAGTGTGCGTTATCGATCATGCGCTGGCCTTCGGCCCGAGCGTTTTCGCGTGCTTCCTCAACCATCTTGTTGGAGCGCGAACGCGCCTGCTCAACAATATGTGAGGCTTCTTCGCGGGTCTCCCGCAGGATCTGCTCGGCCTCTGCCTTGGCACGTTCCAGTTCTTCCCTGGCGCGATCAGCAGCGTTCAAACCCTCGGAGATTTTTTTCTCACGCTCTGCAAGGGCGCCAGAAATGGGCGGCCACACATACTTCATGCAGAACCAGACAAAAATCACGAAGGTGATTATCTGTCCGATGAGTGTCAGGTTGATGTTCACGGTAAAGTACCTTTGGCTGTTCGTGGTGACCGGAATCGCAAGAGCCGGGCAACGCTCGCGTTACACCCGGCGTCGGCAGATTAACCAGCGACAGCGAACATCAGGTAAAGAGCGATACCAACGCCGATCATCGGCACAGCATCAAGCAGACCGGCCATCAGGAAGGCACGTGACATCAGCATGTTGCTCAGCTCGGGCTGACGAGCGTTGGATTCGAGCAGCTTGCCTCCGAGGATACCGAAACCAATGCCGGTACCGAGCGCGCCAAGGCCAATCATGATCGAAGCGGCGACGTAGATCATTTCCATGATGAAGCTCCTAAGGATAAAGCTAAGTTAGTCATTTCCGGGGTGTAAGTGCATGCAGCCTATCAAGCGTCGCACGCTACGTTCATCGAAGCCCTTATTGCCCGAAGCATCAGGGTCGAAGATTTCTTAATGATGCTCGTGCGCCTGACTAAGATAGACGATGGTCAGCATCATGAAGATAAACGCCTGCAGAGGAATAATCAGCAGGTGGAAGATTGCCCAGGGTACGCCCAGCGCCCACTGAATCCAGAACGGCAGCATCGCGATCAGCAGGAAGATAACGTCCCCTGCAAAGATGTTACCGAACAGTCGCAGCGCGAGGGAAACTGGTTTAACGATCAGGTTGACCAGCTCAAGCACCAGGTTGAAGGGAATCAAAAACGGTGTATTGAACGGCTGGAAACTCAGCTCTTTGGCAAAGCCGCCGATGCCCTTCACTTTCAGGCTATAGAAAAGGATCAGGAAGAAGACCGAAATCGACAGACCGAAGGTGATGTTAACGTCGGAAGTCGGTACAGCCTTCATGTGCTCGATGCCCAGCAAGCCAGCGATGCTCGGAATCAGGTCCATCGGCAGGAACTCCATGGAGTTCATCAGCAGTACCCAGACGAAAATTGTCAGCGCCAGCGGAGCAATCAGCGGATTTTTGCCATTGAAGCTGTCACGCGCTATGCCACTGGCGAACTCGACGGCCATTTCAACGACGTTCTGAATACCGCTTGGCACGCCGGTGTCGGCCTTTTTGGCCACACGGCGGAACAGCACCAAAAACACCAGGCCCAGCAAAATCGACCAGAACATCGAATCGACGTTGATTGACCAGAAGCCCATTGCCGCAGCTTCCTCGGCGGTATGAGCGAAGGACCAGCCATGCTCGGGACTGAGTCCGAAGACGAGGTTCTGAAGGTGGTGACTGATGTATGAACCGCTAGCCATTGATCTGCCTCAGATTCGGCAGCGAAACAGCGTGCGCAGTAGCCAGGGGGCCAGCCATTGCACAAGTGTTGTCGCTATGTATGCAAAAAAGAAAAACGCTGGGTGAGACGGTGGCAGCAGCACGAAAACTGCTATGAACATCACCACTGTCAAACCGAACTTGCCTACCTCAGCCCTGTACATCAGGCCTACAGACTCTGATGCCTGACGCGATGCGTATACACGCATGAAGCGCCAGGCAAAATAGAAGCTTGGCAGAATGCTGACCAGTACACCGCTGAGGGCACTTGCACCCGCCCCGCGAGACGCCAGCAAAAACACCGCCACAGCGATAATCGCACCGAATAAAGACTGAACAGCAACTGCCTTGAGCGGAAGAGACTGCTGCGGCAAACGCTGTCGAAATGCCGCGGAACTTGCTCGTCGCATGGCGGGTCCAGTTATTTGGCTCGATCAGTAGACATACACCTTTCCACTGCGCACGCCTTACCAGCTTCAAAATTGACGCGAATTATAGGGGGCTGGCTAGCGAGCATCAATGACATATTGGACCAAAAATGAAAATTAACCGTCCAAATGGGCAAAAATTAAACAACTTCGATCAGAGTGCGGCAATTTGTCGCACCTTAGCGAATTTTATTAATGTTTTTTTAACTTTTTTGCCCGCCACACTTGCAGATAACCCCGGTAAATTCTCCCGACAAGACTGACCGTTTTCCAGCCTGATTCAACGAATATGGGCAAGAATACCGTCCAGCTCATCAAGACTGGAATACTTGATTTCGACCTTCCCCTTCCCTGAAGAGCCATGGTCGATTTTCACCGCTGCGCCCAGTAATTCTCCCAGTCGCGTTTCCAGCTGAAGAACATCAGCACCAGGCGCAGCATCCTTGGCTTTTGGCTTGAGCAAGCGCTTCACCCATGCTTCCGTCTGCCGCACCGTCAGCCCTTTGGCGACGACATCACGCGCCGTGTGACGCTGACGTGTTCCCTTCAATGGCAGCAGCGCACGCGCATGCCCCACATCAAGCTCACGGCGCTCCAGCATCCCCAATACTTCGCTTTCAAGTGCCAGTAAACGCAGCAGGTTAGCGATCTGGGCGCGCGATTTGCCCAAGGCATCTGCGACCTGCTGCTGCGTCAGTTCAAATTCATCAATCAGCCGCTTGAGCGCCAAGGCTTCTTCTACCGCATTCAGATCTTCACGCTGAATGTTTTCGATCAGGCCAAGCGCGAGCGCCGCTTCGTCGTTCAGCTCACGTACTACCGCTGGAATCACTTCCAGATCGGCTAACTGGGCCGCGCGCCAGCGTCGCTCACCCGCGATGATTTCATAGCGCTGGCGACCGGTGCCACTTGCCAGGGGCCGCACCACAATGGGCTGCATCACGCCACGCGAGCGAATCGACGCCGCCAGCTCTTCGAGACTTTGCTGATTAAACTCGCGGCGCGGTTGAAACTGCCCGCGCGACAGTGCTGCCAGCGGAATCCGTATCAGCTGATCGACGCTGACCTGGGAGGAAGATGCACCGCCCTCCCCCGCTACGTTGTTGCCATACGCTGGTTGGTCAGCGGAAGGCTTCTCGCTGGAAGGGGCCGAGAGACCAGCTTCGTTGGCTGGGGCGTCGTGCTGAGCATCGTCGACACTCACCTCTTCGTGCTCGTGTAATGCCTGACTGCGCGAGCGAGCGCCTATCAATGCGTCAAGTCCACGTCCCAAAGCGCGCTTGCGTGTCATCCCGAATGGCCCTCATTGGTGATACAAGGTAGTGAACGAATGAAAAAGATCACAGCGCCAACCGCTTGATCAACTCCTTGGCCAGCACACGATACGCGTGGCTTCCTCGCGATAATTTAGCGTACTTGGTGACCGGAAGCCCATGACTGGGCGCTTCTGCGACGCGGACATTACGCGGAATAACGCTTTTCAGCAGATCATCGCCGAAATAGTCGAGCAACTGCTTGCTTACATCCCGCGTCAGACTAATGCGGTTATCGTACATGGTACGCAGGATGCCGTAGATCGCCAGCGATGGATTGATGCTACTGCGCACCTGGTCAATGGTGTCGAGCAGCGCCGATAGTCCTTCCAGCGCATAAAACTCACACTGTAGCGGAATCAGCACCCCATCCGCGGCGGTCAGCGCATTCACGGTCAACATGTTCAGTGATGGCGGACAGTCGATCAGAATAACATCGAAGTTATCCTTGATCGTTGCCAGAGCATCGGAGAGCCGCTTCTCACGATCTTCAACATCCAAAAGGCTGACCTCTGCGGCGGTCAGGTCAGAGTTGCCTGGCAGCAGCAAATAGCCTGCCTCGGGACAGTTGGTGACCACTTCACGCACGTCAACATCCCCCAGCAGCACATCCAGCACACTGCCGCTTGCCAACGCATGTTTATCAACGCCGCTCCCCGTGGTGGCGTTGCCCTGCGGATCGAGATCCACCAGGAGCACGCGTTGCTTCAGCGCGCCAAGCGCGGCGGCCAGATTCACCGCTGTGGTGGTCTTGCCAACACCGCCTTTCTGGTTGGTGAGCGCAATGATATGGGTCACTTATCCATTCCTTCGGTCAAACGAGTATGTCGAATCGGCCTTGAACCACACTCATCACAAGAGTGAGCGGTGGATGCCGGTGGTGATCGCACTATCACCAGTGTGTGCCGTTGTCAGAGGCAAAGGCTATGAGCGGACGGGAGCGATGCGCAACAAATGGCGGCTCGCCCGTTCACCGGGCACTTTCAGCGCCGTCTGCTCTATCAGCGCTACATCCGCGGGCAGTGCAGGCGCTTCATTCAGCTGGCCTACCATGGCCAACCATTCGCCATCGGCAGCAATCAGCGAACGCGACAGCCCGATAAACTGCTCGACTGCGGCAAAGGCGCGGCTGACGATCTGAGCAAAGCCTTCCCCTGCATCCAGAGATTCGACACGTTGATGCAGCGGCACAACGTTATCAAGCCCCAGTTCAAGCACCGCCTGACGCTGAAAGCGTACTTTCTTGCCGTTGCTGTCGAGCAGCGTTACCGCCAGTTCAGGCCGCGCAATCGCCAATACGATACCGGGCAACCCCGCTCCCGCTCCTACATCCAGCAGCGAAGGCCCTGTCACCCATGGCAGGATGCTAAGGCTATCGAGCAGGTGGCGTACCACCATGTCTCGCGGATCGCGCACGGCGGTGAGGTTATAAGCGCCGTTCCACTTGTGCAATAGCGCTACGTAACGCAACAGCAGATCAATACGCTGCGGTTCAAGCGCGATACCGAGTTCAGCCAAGCCTTGTTCCAGCAGGGGCTGAAGTGTCTTGTCACCGCTCATCCAGCGTTTACCTCAGTCTGTGCAATGTGCTGACGCTTTTTGAGCTGAATCAGCAGCAGCGACACAGCTGCAGGGGTAACGCCGGAAATACGGGCCGCTTCTGCCAGAGTCGCCGGGCGAGCGCGCTCAAGCTTCTGCTTGATCTCACTGGAAAGCCCCGCAATGCACGAATAGTCCAGGTCATCGGGCAGCGCGGTCTGTTCATGGCGCTTCAGTTTCTCGATCTCGCCCTGCTGACGATCAATGTAGCCCTGGTACTTGGTTTGAATCTGCACCTGTTCGGCAACCGCAGCATCAACCTTTGGCATATCGCCGCGCTTGATCGTCTCGATATCGGCATATTCAGCCTCGGGGCGCTTCAACAGATCCAGCAGGTTATGTTCACGGGCCAGCGTGCCCAGCCTGGGCGCCAGCGCGTTGGCTTCCTCACTGTCGGGCAGCACCCAGGTGCTCGCCAAATGTTGACGTTCACGTTCGATGCTTTCGCGCTTGTGCTCGAAGGCAGTAAAGCGCTGATCATCCACCAGCCCCAGCGAGCGGCCAATCTCGGTCAAGCGCAGATCAGCGTTGTCTTCACGCAGCAGCAACCGATATTCAGCCCGCGAAGTAAACATGCGATAGGGTTCCTGGGTACCGAGACGAATCAGATCGTCCACCATAACGCCAATGTAGGCTTCGTCACGGCGCGGATACCAGGCATCGCGTCCCAGCGTGCGCAGCGCAGCGTTGGTGCCTGCCAACAAGCCTTGCGCAGCGGCTTCTTCGTAACCGGTCGTTCCGTTGATCTGACCCGCGAAGAACAGGTTTTCGATAAAGCGGGTTTCCAGAGAGTGCCTGAGATCGCGTGGATCGAAGAAGTCGTATTCGATCGCATAGCCGGGGCGAGTGATGTGAGCGTTCTCTAAGCCCTCAATGGAACGTACCAGCTCAAGCTGCGTATCGAAGGGCAGCGAGGTAGAGATACCGTTGGGGTACAGCTCGTTGGTTGATAGTCCTTCCGGCTCGATAAACACCTGGTGGCTGTGCTTGTCGGCAAAGCGGTGAATCTTGTCCTCGATGGAGGGGCAGTAACGCGGCCCAACGCCATCAATAACGCCTGAATACATGGGCGAGCGGTCAAGGTTGGCCCGGATAATGTCATGGGTGCGCTCATTGGTATGAGCGATGAAGCAGTTGACCTGCTCAGGGTGCCATTCCTGCTGGCCCAGATAGGACATGATCGGTGTTGGCGTGTCGCCAGGCTGTTCCTGCAAACGCGAGAAATCGACACTTTTGGCGTCGATGCGAGGAGGCGTGCCGGTCTTGAGCCGCGCCACATTAAACGGCAGTTCACGTAAGCGTTGGGCAAGCGCAGTGGCACTCGGGTCCCCTGCACGACCGCCGCTGTGGTGCTCAAGGCCGATATGGATGACCCCTCCGAGGAAGGTACCGGTACACAGCACCACGGTGTCAGCATGAAAACGGATGCCGGCCTGTGTTTCGACACCGCATACCCGATCACCCGCCACGATCAGATCACTGGCCGCCTGCTGAAAGATTGCCAGGTTCGGCTGGTTTTCCAGCATTTCACGAATGGCCGCCTTGTATAGCGCACGATCAGCCTGGGCACGGGTAGCGCGCACCGCTGGCCCTTTACGTGAATTGAGTACACGAAACTGGATGCCAGCGCGATCGGTAGCCAGTGCCATGGCGCCGCCCAGTGCATCCACTTCCTTGACCAAATGACTTTTACCAATCCCACCGATGGCGGGATTGCAGGACATCTGGCCCAACGTTTCCACGTTATGGGTCAGCAACAGGGTATTAACGCCCATGCGAGCGGCGGCGAGAGCGGCTTCAGTGCCGGCGTGTCCACCGCCGATGACGATTACGCCAAAGCGGTCAGGGTAATCCACGGTACAACCTCGGATAGCAGAACGCCCGACACGCTTTCAGGTGGACGCTTCCGTTAGCGTCAATGTGCCAGGCGAAAAATAGTGTGAAGGTGCTGAAGCGTCAGCACGGTGTTGATCAGGGCGAGCAGTATAACGTGCCTGTGGGTAACCGTCAGTGGTTTTCCACACTGATCTCTGAAGCGCGCATTCAAGAGCGTTTATCTAAATAAATAAAAAAGAATGTTTTTAAATGAAGTTCTGTTGTGGTGATGATTATTGTTGCGGCGATTTTTCGTGGAAAACTCAACTTAAACGATAAAAATCAGGCAGTTACGCTGTTATCTTGTGGAGGGATAAGAGGCGTATGAGCTGCGCAGTTCTGGTGGGTAGCCTGTGGAAGAAAGTACCGGATATCCACAGCCAGAGTTGTCCCCTGTTTATCCACCCGTGGCTGACGTTGTTGTCTGTGTAGTTGTTAACGTTTACGTCAAGGTCGCAGGGCGCCAGAAATGGCGGACTCCCTAGCCCGATTTGCAGAGGATAACCGTAAGAGTTTTCCACAGCCATAATGGGCAGTAAAGCGATGTCTCTATCAAGGCGGGAAAAGACTCTGCAACCCGCATGGTTGTCAGCTTTCAGGCGACTATGCGGTCTCTTCTGAATGAAATGTGAAAATGCAGGTTTCGTCACTCAAACTGGGCATTGATTGGCTGTTCAAGAGAGTAATGCGGCGGTGTTGACGATCGTTATGGCGATGCAAGAGAAAGGAAGCAGACTACTTTACAGGGGATTTTTAGCAGTTGGAGGGAGTACAAACGACAATGCCGCCGCTGGAGGAAAACCCCGCGACGGCATTGGCAAGGAGGGGGGCAAATATCAGACGCTGAAGGATGCGCCACAGCCACAGGTAGTGGTGGCATTGGGATTTTTGATCAAAAAGCGTGCACCTGCCAGACCTTCTTCGAAATCCACGGTAGAGCCGACCAGATATTGATAGCTAAGCGGGTCGATCAGCATAGTGACGCCATCTTTTTCTACGATGGTGTCCTCTTCATCGACGGCTTCGCTGAAATCGAAGCCATATTGAAAGCCAGAGCAACCGCCACCGGTGACATAAACACGCAGCTTCAGGTTCGGGTTATTCTCGGCTTCTGCGAGGGTTCGCACGCGTGCGGCCGCACTCTCGGTCAGGTAAAGCGGAGACGGCACGAAGGATTGGGCGCCACTCATGGGTAAGAGCCTCCTGGTATCAACCTGCTACTGCTGTTTGCCTGGTTATGTGAACGCTTCTCACTGAGTGAGTCGCGCAAGCCTGGCAGTGGCAGGTTCTATTGGGTCATTTCACGGCCTGTTGGCAACGCCGTTGGTACGGTTGATTGCGTGAAGCCTGGAGAGCGATGTGTGACTGCGCCCCTCTGCGTTACGGTAAAAACGTCTACGGCAAAAGGATCAGCGGCACCGCATGGATGAGTGCTAGTGTACCATTTCGATCAAGAGGGCGGCGATGTCGGGAAAAGAAGGCATACTCGCGGCCTGACTCGTGGTGTTGTGTCGGGTGTAATGATGTAGCGGTGGGGCATGTTGAGGAAATCCTTTCCGCCAGTGAATATATTCACTCAATCCGGCAGCAAGGCTGATCGCCCGCTTTGTCTTGCAATAATGATAGGCTGCGAGAGCTGGTTATTCAGGTGATCGCACCTTCCTATAATGAGAAGTGTTAGGTCAGCCGTCAGATGCTGTCCATAACGCACAACCGTAGTAGCCGAAAAGGAGCTGTTATGATCGCTTGGCTAGTGGCGTTTCACTTGATCGCCGCATTTTTGTGGTTTTCGGGGCTGTTCTACCTTCCTCGCCTGTTCAAGTACCACGTAGTTGCCCTGCGTCAGGGAGATGAGCAAGGTGCGCGCCGGTTTGAGGTGATGGAGCGTCAGCTTTATCGCGTGGTCATGAATCCCGCCATGTATGTAACCCTGGCGCTGGGTTTGTTGCTGGCGGTTCTTAAATATCACTACGTGCTGGGCGCGCCCTGGTTCTGGGCCAAGATCGTACTGGTGATTCTGCTGATTGGCTGTCACCACATGAGCAAGGCCTTTATGCGCAAGCTGCGTACTACCCAGGGCAAGCCGCGTCTCTTCTACAAAATCTTCAGCATGATTCCTCCCATCCTTATGGGCGTCATTGTGGTGCTGGCGATCGTGCGACCGTTCTAGCGAGCTGCCCATGCAGGTAGGCACTGGATAAAGGCCGGGCGCTGTTTGGCTGCCATTGATATGCGCTTGGCTTGCTGCTGAATGTAGGACGTTTTTGAGGAAGTTCGGGATGTCAGAGATCGCGTCAACGATGCCGGTGGTACTGGTGCTGGCAGGCCATGATCCTACCCATGGCGCGGGCCTGGGGGCCGATCAGGAGGCGATTCGCAGCGGTGGCGGGTGGGCGTTGAGCGTGGCGACGGCCCTGACGGTGCAGGATTCCATTAATGTGACCGCTGTCTATGATGTAGCGCCCGACTATATAAGGGCGGCTGCGCTGACCGTCACCGCTGATGTTGCGCCCCAGGCGATCAAGATTGGGCTGCTGACCAGCAAGGCCAGTGCTCAAACGGTGGCCGCGCTGCTGGATGACTTTGCAACGCTGCCGGTGGTCGTGGACCCCGTGTTGAAGGCGGGCGGTGGTGCAGCGCTGGCCCAGCATGATCTGGTGGCGGAAGTGAGAGCGTCTTTACTGCCAAGGGCCACGCTGGTGACGCCCAACCGCAGCGAACTTGCACGGCTGGTGCCCGAGCAGCCCAACGATGAGCGGCGAGCGCTGGCACTGTGTGCCGAAGGCACTGCGGTACTGGTCACGGGAACCGACCCATTGCCTGATGAAGCACCTACAGGTGACAGGGTGGTGCACCGTCTCTATCAGCAGGGGCACCCAGTGCGTGAATGGTGCTGGCCGCGCTTGCCGGGCAGCTATCACGGCTCTGGCTGTACACTGGCCGCGCGGATTGCGCTGGAACTGGCGCTTGGTCATTCGCTGGCCGATGCCTGTGAGCGCGCTCAGCGCTATACCTGGCACGCGCTGAAACATGCGCAGCGGTTGGGAAAGGGCCAATACTTGCCTGACCGGTGGCACGGTAACTTCTATCAAGGAAATGAAGGCGATGAATAACTCAGGCTGGCAGCGCGGCATCTACGCGATTACCGATGCGGGGCTGATGCCGGATGATGACACGCTATTTGCCCGCGTGGCTGCTGCGCTGGAAGGGGGGATTGCACTGCTGCAATACCGTGATAAATCCTCCGACCAGCAGCGTCGTTTGCGCCAGGCGCAGTGCCTTGGGCGGCTGTGCGAGCAGTATGCGACGCCCCTGATTATCAACGACGACGTTGCTCTGGCAGAAGCGGTAGGCGCCGGTGTGCATTTAGGCCGGGAAGATGGCTCGATTGCGGCGGCACGGGCGCGATTGGGCGCTTCCGCCATTATTGGAGCCACCTGTCACGACAGCCTTGCCAGCGCAGCTCAGGCGGTCGAGGAAGGTGCCAGCTACATCGCCTTTGGGCGCTTCTTTCCTTCACGCACCAAACCGGATGCGCCCCCTGCTCCTCTGACACTGCTGCGCGAAGCGCGCCAATGGCACCTTCCTGTTGTCGCCATTGGCGGGATCGAGGCTGGCAATATCAGGCAAGTGATGGAGGCAGGCGCGGACCTGGCGGCTGTCGTTCACTCGGTATTTGGCGCAACCGACCCCACACAAGCGGTTTTTCGACTTCGCCAAGCTGTGTCAGACTAGTCGCATATTGATGGTCGGCTGCGAGTTGCCCTACTGACCAACACGGCTACCAGCACATGGATGCTGTCTTCTTTTCCAGGATATTGTCATGACCACCTCACAACAGCTATTTGATCTCGCTCAGCGTCACATTCCCGGCGGTGTGAACTCTCCGGTGCGTGCCTTTACCGGTATTGATCGTGCGCCGATCTTCATCGAGCGCGGTAAAGGCGCTTACATCCACGATGTTGAAGGCAAAAGCTACATTGATTACGTGGGGTCATGGGGGCCGATGATTACCGGCCATGCTGACCCTGACGTGCTGAATGCCGTGCGCCAGCGCCTTGAAGCGGGGCTGTCATTCGGCACCCCGACAGCGCTTGAAACCACCATGGCGGATCTTATCTGCGAGATTATTCCGTCGATTGAGATGGTGCGCATGGTCAACTCTGGCACCGAAGCTACCATGTCGGCGATTCGTCTGGCGCGCGGCTACACTGGCCGTGACAAGATTCTGAAATTTGAAGGCTGCTATCACGGTCACGTCGATTCGCTGCTGGTCAAGGCGGGATCAGGCGCACTGACACAGGGCGAGCCAAGCTCCCCCGGCGTGCCTGCTTCGCTGGCCGAACACACCTTGACCGCGCCCTACAATGATATCGACGCGGTGCGTCGCCTGTTTGCCGAGCGCGGCCACGAAATCGCCTGCATTATCGTCGAGCCGGTTGCGGGCAACATGAACTGTATTCCGCCGCAGGAAGGCTTTCTTGAGGCGCTGCGTGAAGTCTGTGACGACAGCGGCGCGGTGCTGATCTTCGACGAGGTAATGACCGGCTTTCGTGTAGCCCTGGGAGGCGCTCAGGCGCACTACGGCATCACGCCGGACCTGACCTGTCTGGGCAAGATCGTGGGTGGCGGCATGCCGGTAGGGGCGTTTGGCGGCAAGCGCCATATCATGGAGAAGATCTCTCCGCTGGGGCCTGTCTATCAGGCTGGCACTCTGGCCGGAAATCCGCTGGCGATGGCGGCGGGCGTTGCCCTGTTAAGCAAGGTGCGTGAACCCGGTTTCCACGAGGCGCTATCAAATCGCGTCACTCAACTGTGTGAAGGGCTTGAAGCGCGGGCCAAAGCAGTGGGCATTCCGCTGCTGACCCATCAGGCAGGCGGCATGTTCGGCATCTTCTTCACCGATCAAGCGCAGGTGACCAATTTCAGTGAAGCAACCGCGTGTGATGTTGAAGCCTTCCGACGTTTCTTCTCTCATATGCTGGATCAGGGCGTATATCTAGCGCCTTCCAACTATGAATCAGCGTTTATGTCGAGCGCGCACGGGGATGAGGAGATTCAGGCCACCCTGGATGCGGCAGAAAAAGCGTTTGCCGCCCTAGCGTAATGGTTTACGCCGAGAGTCGAGTCAAGCAAGTAACACTTTGATACTATTCGTACCCAAGGGTGCTTCATTGCACTATTTTCAACCGCGCCACCCGTTGCTGAACGGCTGGCTCAAGCCAGGAGCCTTATCTTGACTCAGACTTCCCGCAAGCCTTTGTTCGAGGCGCTCCATCTTCACGGGGTGATCGACGCGTCTTTAATCGAGCAGGCAGACACCCTCAGCAATGATGAGATGATTGCGCTGTGTCACGAGATTGGTGACACCATGCTTGAGCGTCGTGATTCACCGGCGGCCAGCGCTGCGCCTAAATTCCAGCGTCTGGATCAGGCCATGCTGGCCGCTATTGCCAGCCTGCGCAGCAATCCGGCCTGCGCGCCCTATGACGAAGAGCTTCAGCAGCTTGAGTATTGGGCCAGTGAAGCCTATGCACGCATGCAGCCGGCGCTTGAAAAACGCCAGCAGCAAGGCTTGCAGCGCCCCGTGGGTGAGGTCGTCGAAGGGGATGTCTGTCTCGAACTGGTATCGTTGTGCTGCGATATTCTGACGCTGGATGGACTATCGCTGGCCAACGAGGTGGTCGATCACTATCTGGAAGGGTGCGGCGACTTCGAGATGATGCGGCTGTTTGACTATGCCGCTGTCCTCTTTACGCTGATGCGCGCGCTCAATGTGGTTGACCACCCTGAAGCGCTCAAAGGCTATATTGAAGCCATCGTCTATATCTACGAATTCCGCGTGCCTTACCTGCTGCTGGGCGTCGGTGTGACGGGTTCCGGCAAAAGCCGTTTCACCCGCTCAGCGATGCGTGAACTGGCGGGTATTCGCGTGCGTTCCAGTGCCGAGCGTGAGCGTTTGATGCGCCAGCGTGAAATTGAAGGGCTGCCGGCCCTCGACAAGTTCTCCGCTGAAATGACCCGCCTGACCTACCAGCGTATGGCGCGCATTACCGGTGCGCTGCTTGAAGCGTGCTATCCGGTCTATATTGATGCCTCTTGCCTGACCCGCGAGCAGCGCGAACTGCTCAGCAATGAAGCGCGCTATCGCGGACTGGCGCTGGTGATGGTGCAGTTCAAGGCGAGCGATGAAACGCTCAAGGCTCGTCTTGAGCATCGCTCACAAAAACGCGGTCAGGATCCGGCGCTGGTGGCCGAGCTATTAGCCTACCAGCAGCGCGCCTTCGAGCCTTTTGAGGGAGAAGAGCGCACGCATTTGATCCAGATCGATACCGACGCGCCGGATGCCAACGAAACGCTGGTCAATCTGATTCGCGAGCATTTGCGCCTCAACTAGCGTGCAGCGAAAGTGGCAAACGCTAAACGCCCTGCTTTTTGCAGGGCGTTGTCGTGTCGAGAAAAGCGCGTCATGGGGCTGGGATCGCTTTATCATGTTGGTTGTTTCCAGCCCCTGTCTGCCATAGCGGCGTCACGGCCCACCATATATCTATAGGAAGTATGTCGAATGTCATCCATTGAAGTGGTGCTGGCGAGCGCCAATCCCGGTAAATTGCGTGAGTTTGGAGAGCTGCTGACCCCGCTGGGCGTACAGCTCAGCTCGCAAGCCGACTATGGTGTGTACGATGTCGAAGAAACCGGCCTCACCTTTGTCGAAAACGCCCTGATCAAGGCACGCGCTGCCGCACGGGCCAGCGGCAAGGCGGCGCTAGCCGATGACTCGGGGCTGGCCGTTGATGCGTTGAATGGAGCGCCCGGCATTTATTCAGCGCGCTATGCAGGCCAGCCCAGTGATGATCGAGCCAATAACCGCAAACTGCTGGATGCGCTGTCAGAGGTGCCGGAAGGGTTGCGGGGCGCGCGCTACTGGTGTGCGCTGGTCTATTTGCGTCACGCCGATGACCCTGCACCGCTGATCGTTCAGCGCGAATGGCGGGGTGACATTCTATCGCTGCCACGCGGGGAAGGTGGCTTTGGGTATGATTCGCTGTTCTGGCTGCGCGACCGCGAGATGAGTGTTGCTGAGCTGCCGGCATCGGAGAAAAACCGCCTCTCCCACCGTGGTCGTGCGGTAGCGGCGCTGGTTGAAGAGCTACGAGCGCTGTAATGACCGCCCTACCGCCGCTTTCGCTCTACATTCATGTGCCGTGGTGCGTGCGCAAGTGCCCTTACTGTGACTTCAATTCTCACGGCGTTGGGCACAATGCCGAGCTGCCCGAGGATGCGTATATTGATGCGCTGATTGATGATCTGGCGCAGGATCTCGCCATGGTAGAGGCGCGTCCGCTGCACTCGATCTTTATTGGCGGCGGTACGCCCAGCCTGCTCTCTCCGGCGGTCTTCCAGCGTCTTTTCAGCGAAATTCGCGCTCGGATTCCCTTCACGCCTGATATCGAAATTACTCTTGAAGCCAATCCTGGCACCGTCGAGCGCAGCCGCTTTGACGGATTCCGCGAGGCAGGCATCAACCGCCTGTCGCTAGGTATTCAAAGCTTCAACGATGCTCACCTGACCACGCTGGGGCGCATTCATAGCGGCGATGACGCCGAGCAAGCGGTACTGGCGGCCCGTAGCGCGGGCTTCGATAATTTCAACATTGATATCATGCACGGCCTGCCGGGCCAGCGTGTCAGCGATGCGCTGGCGGACATTGAGCGAGCGCTGTCGCTGGCACCTGCGCACCTCTCCTGGTATCAGCTCACGCTTGAGCCAAATACCGAGTTTTACTCCCATCCGCCGCGGTTGCCGGAGGAG
The DNA here is from genome assembly GCF_000526695.1 of Carnimonas nigrificans ATCC BAA-78. Classification (GTDB taxonomy): domain Bacteria; phylum Pseudomonadota; class Gammaproteobacteria; order Pseudomonadales; family Halomonadaceae; genus Carnimonas; species Carnimonas nigrificans. The sequence goes on along the minus strand of NZ_JAGO01000013.1, from coordinate 190,018 downwards.
GAGACGCTGTTTGATATTCAGGATGAAGGGCATGAACGCTTGAAGCAGGCGGGCTTCGAACGTTATGAAATTTCTGCCTATGCGCGCTCGCCTGCGCAGCGCTCACGCCACAACCTGAACTACTGGCAGTTCGGTGACTATCTGGGGATTGGCGCGGGCGCTCATGGCAAGGTCACGCGCACCGACAATGGCCGGCTGAGTGCGCTGCGGCGCTGGAAAAGCCGACAGCCCGATGCCTATTTGCGCAGGCGCGCTGACCCACGCGGTTATGTGGCGGGTCAGCAGGTGATTGGCGATGATGAGATCGGTCTTGAGTTTCTGCTCAATGCGCTGCGTCTGGTTGAGGGCGTCGAAACTGAACTATGGTCGGCGCGCACGGGTCTATCTCTGGAAGCCCTTGAGCGTGCCACCGCCCGAGTGCGCCAGCGCGGTCTACTTACCCTGAATCAGCGGATAGCGACCAGCGACAAGGGGCTGGCATTTCTGAATGATGTGTTGGCTGATATTGAGCCGCCCGCGTAAGCACCATGGCAGTGCGGCCTGAGGCAGGTATTCGGTGAAGCGCGCTACTTCGCTTGTCAGCTTTTCAGCGGAAATCTGGCGGGCAGCAGGCGTTAACGTCATAATCGCTGAACGTATTCGATGACAGTCGATAAGGATGTCGTGATGAACAAGGTACGGTTAATGCAACGCGGTCTCGCAGTCTCCATGGCGATAATGCTGAGTGCTGTCACCGGGCACGCCGCGGTGGCGGCTCCTGCTGATAACCAGGCGTCGGCAACACAGGGGGCGCGCGTGCTCGATCAGCAGGCGAATCAACTGCGCGAAGGCGTCGCTGGCAGCGGCGCTCAGGTTATTCGTACAGCGACCACCGTGCGTCTGGAAATTCCCAACGCCCTGCTGTTTGGCAACGACTCCAGCACACTCTCCGATAGTGTCAAGCCGGTGCTTGGCAAGGTTGCCTCATCGCTTAGCGACTTCCCGGATACCCAGGTGCTGGTCACGGGCTATACCGACAGTACAGGGAGCGCCAAATACAATCAGCAGCTGTCACAGCTGCGCGCCCAGGCGGTTGCCAACTATCTGACCGAAGGCGGTATTCCCTACAAGCGGCTGCACATCGAAGGCAAGGGCGAGACCAACTTCGTCGCGTCCAACGCCACCAGTGCCGGTCGCCAGAAAAACCGTCGTGTAACCATTACCCTGGTGCCACCGCAATATCGCGATCAGGTCATTCAGGGGCAGATATCGGCTGAGCAGTATGTGCCTGGGCAGCGTGACCCCGATGGCCAACGAGATCCTTCCGGCCAGCAGATTCCCGATCAGACGGTGCCCGGTCAGAATATTCCGGGACAATAATCACTTTGGTGCGCTACACAAGCGCACCGCTTTATACCAACGGCGCGTAGCGCCCGTATGAGATGCTGAATGCTTGCTTACCAACACGCCTACCATGCGGGCAATATCGCCGATGTGCATAAGCACCTGACGCTGTTTGCGCTGACACAACGGTTGCGGGAAAAGAAATCGGCCATTACCTGGGTAGATACCCATGCAGGGCGCGGTATTTATCCTCTGGATAGCGCAGAAACCCAGCGTGGCGGTGAGTTTCTGGAGGGCATTCAGCCGCTATGGCAGCGCCGCGAGAGTTTTCCACCGCAGCATCTTATCCACAGCTGGTTACGCTCAATCCTGACGAGCGTCTGCAATGCTATGCAGGATCGCCCTGGTGGCTGGCTCAGGCGATGCGCAGTGGTGATCGTCTGGAGCTTTACGAATTGCACCCCGGCGAGCATCAACACCTTCAGCAGTTCGATCAGCAGCTACCCCCAGGTGGGCGGCGTCACTTTGGCGACGGCCCCGCTACCCTGCTTCAACATCTGCCGGTGGCTACGCCACGCCTGTGCGTGCTGATTGACCCTTCCTACGAAGTGAAAAGTGATTATCTGGCAGTGGCGGAGACGCTCAAGCGTATCGCCGACAAGGTGCGCCATGCGGTAGTGGCGATCTGGTATCCCCTGCTGGCGGCGCAGCGTCATCTAGAGCTGCTCGACGCAGTACGCGCCAGCGGAGTGCGCAAGGTGCTTCGCAGCGAGCTGATATATGGTGACCCCGAACAGACCCGCGGCATGTACGGTTCAGGCATGCTGGTGCTCAACCCACCCTGGCAGCTCGATCAGCTATTGGCCGAGACAGGCGAACAACTGGCAACGCTCTACTCAGGGCGATCGACGGTAGAGTGGTGGGTGGCGGAGTAGTCGGATCAGCGTTGTCTAGGCTGCGTATCGAGCCATTGCGAATAGTCTGGCCGACTTCCCAGCTCTCCAGCCTAACGATCATCAACACAGCGGACGTTAAGCCTGAAAATGCTCGGCAATTTTGCCCGGTGTGGTCAGCCAGATCTGATCGCGCTGTTCGAGAATACGGGCCAGGGTTTTCTTCAGCAGGTGGAAGCGAAATGGCTGGCCGACAATATAGGGGTGGAGGGCAATGCCCATGACCTGGGGGGTGTGCTGGCTGCGTTCGAGCAACTCTGCGAACTGCCCCTCGATCATCGCGCAGAATGTCTCGATACTTGCGCCATTGGGCACAATAGTAGGGATATCGTTGATTTCCTGAGGGTAAGGAACGGAGATCAACTCACCTTCGCGGGTATGAAAAACACTCGGCATGTCATCGTGAGCCCAATTCAGGGTGTAACCATAGCCGTGCCGGGCCAGTAGCTCCGGAGTCGCGGTACTTTCCGATATCCAGGGCGATAGCCAGCCGCGAATATTCTGTCCTGACCAGGTCTGCAAGCGATGGCGGCAGTAGCGCACCATATCGCTCTCTTCTGACTCCTCAAGCTCCCCTTGGCGCTCGGAATTGGTATGGCCGTGACCAATCAACTCGCTGCCTTCACATGCCAGCCAGGCATCGACCAGTTCGGGACAATAGTCGAGCAGCGAGGTATTGCAGAGCAGCGCGGGGGGAATGTTCAGGCGCTTGAAGAGATCGACGAGATGCCAGGCGCCTACCCTATTGCCGTAGTCGCGCCACGCATAGTTGAGCACATCCAGTTGATTGGAGGGGGCGATTTTGGCGCCTTCACTGTTGCCGAACGCAAAGTGCTCAAGATTCATCGCCACATATAACGCCAGCCCCTTGCCATTCGGCCAGCGCTGTTTGCTGATTTGCGCAGGACTGCGATAGCGGTAGCGATGGTGGTGTTCAATATGTTGCAGCCATCCTTGCCCCGCCATCAGGCGTGTTCCCACCTGACGGCGTTCTGGCCTACCTTTAGACTGATCCAGGAGACGGCCAGCGCGGAAACTATCGAGACCAGCGCGACACTTGCTCCCGGCCACCAGAGGTTGGCACAGCTACCGCAGAGGATGGAGATCAGCCAGGCCAGCAGAAGGCGCCTGGGTGCCGCTTCGGAGTGACCGCTCACCATCCAGCCGATAATCGCGCCACCGATCCCCGGCACCACAATCCCCAGCAGCGCCAGCCAATTGGTCAGCCACTCGGTGATGCCCGCTGTTGCCAGCAGAATACCAATAAGGCCCAGCATGAGCGTCATTGGACGGAAGTTCAGCGGCAGCAACGCACTCCAACCCGCGGTGGCGTTATAAAGCCCGTGTACCGCTACCGATGAGCAGTTGATCACAAAGAAAAGCGCGCCGAAGCTGCCCATCAACGGGCCCCATTGCCCGAGCAGGTGGGAAAAGTCACCATCTGTTGCCGTACCGCTGGCAGCCACGATGCCGCCTAGCAGCATTGGAATCATATTGCCGATAGGGAAGGCGCAGAGTGATGCCAGCACCGCCTGGCGTGGCGTTTTCGACCAGCGAGTGAAGTCAGCGGTCAGGGTGCCCGAGTCGATAAAGGAAGAGATCGCCATGGTCAAACCGGCTCCCAGCGAGAGCATGTTGGTGGAGGAGCCCTGGAAGTGAATCACCTGGCCCCAACTGGCGTGGGTGAAATTGGTCACCATGCTGATCACCGCGACACAGGCAAACAGCAGGATCGAGACGATACTCAACGGTTTGAGCATGCGCATTCCGGCTAACGTCATCAGCATGAATATCACGCCGATGACAATAATCGCAGGGGCAGCAGGCAATCCTGTCAGTTCGGTGACTCCGCGCCCAGCCAGCCCCGTCTGGACCGCAAACCACCCCACGACCAATCCTGACAGAAGAATCGAGACGAGCTTGGCTCCCGAGTGACCAAACAGCCGTTTGGCACTTAAACCAAAGGTTTTTCCCTCCTTGGCCGCCAATGCACTCAGGAACGCGACATAGGCAGCCAGCACCAGGTTACCTAGTACGATCACCAGCATCCCGCGTGCAAACCCCAGCCCACTCACCACCTGGCCGCCGACAAAGGCGCCAATCATGACCATGGGGAACCCCGCCCACACCGCAGCGACGGAGAACAGACTGCGTCTGGCTGATTGCGGAACAGGCTCGTGCTCGTATTCGTTGCTCATCGCTGCGCTTCTTCCATCTCTTGCATGTGTTGCCAGTCACTAGCCGTTACCCGCCATCTGGCTAGTTCCCTGGATGCCTACGATTAGTAAGGCAAATTACATGCCAGAAGAAACAGGCTTAATACGCCGATAATGTGAAGCAACTGCACCAAAATGTCCCGAAAGAGTGCTCAGGCACACCAATATGCACCTTGCCAGCGCATTAAGCTGACCGGCGATCAAAGCGTCGCAGGGAAGGAGCTAGCCATTAGCGGGAAGGGAGCCACCCCACTAAAACCGGTGATCCATGGAGCCACTCCCCTTGGAGAGCGGTACGCAGGAAGCTGATTTTAGTCGCGAATGACGGGTTGAAGCTCCCCGCTTGACTGGTCAGAGGCGCTGTAGCTTGTGCACAGGACTGTCGGGATTCATTGGTGTTTCAGTAGTAACGCGATGCTCTCCTTCACTTCATGTATCAGCCTTTCGTCATCGACTCCCACCACATTGCCGTCGGCCACGACCTGGCGCCCATTTACAAAGCTGTGTTTTACCGTCGTCGGTTCTCCACACATCAGTGGTGCCATTAATGGCGTATGAACAGCACTATGACGAGGTGTATCTATGTCAAAAAGCACCATATCCGCTGCCTTGCCTACTTCGAGAGTACCGACATTCTCCAGGCCAAGAATGCTGGCGCCTCCGGCACTGCCCCATCCCAGAACCTCTTCCGCTCTTGTTGCCTGCGGGCCACCAATAGCGCGGTGGATCAACCAGCACATGTTCAGCTCCTGGAGCATGGAGGCCGACTCGGAAGAAGCCGATCCATCAACGCCAAGGCTAATAGGGACACCAGCATCAGCCATGGCGCGCAAGGGAGCGATACCACTGCCAAGCCGGCAGTTTGAGGTAGGACAGTGACCGATGCCGGTGCCGCTCGCAGCCAATTGGTTAATAGTATGGCGATCACTGTGCACCAGATGGGCAAACCAGATATCGTTACCCAACCAGCCATTACTCGCGGCGTAATCAATAGCTGGCATACCGTATTTGGCCTGGGCCTGCTGTTCGTCGAAGCCAACTTCAAGCAGATGGGAGTGGCGACGCAAGCCATTGCCGCGGGCGTAGTCGCTCAATATCCGCAGTGCTTCCGGCCCGCTTGAGTGCACCAGGCTGGTGGGTGCAACCACTAACCGTGCCATGGCATCGCTCGCCGGGTCGTGATGGCGCTTACGTGTCGCTTCAAGCCTGTCAATCACAAGCTCGATGGACTCCGGCTCCACATGAAGCCCCTGCATCCCCTTGTGGGAGCCAGCTTCAATGGCAAAGCCACGGCACAAGGCAAAGCGGATACCTATCTCCTCCGCTGCCTGCCATACGGCCTCTTCCAGCTCGGGCGATGTATCCCTGTGATAGAGATAGTGATGGTCTGCGCAGGTGGTGACCCCTGAAAGCAGCATTTCATACAGCCCCAGGCGCGCAGCGTGATACATCATGGTGGGCGTAAAGTGCGGCCAGAAGCGCCAGGGCACTGCCTTTAACCATTCGCCCAGAGGCTCATTGATGCCTGCGGGCACGCCCTTCAGCAATGACTGGGCAAGATGGTGATGGGTGCTGACCAACCCAGGCCATACCACGCACCCGCGTCCATCAATCACGGTTTCATCCGGCCGGATGTCCAGCTGGCAACCAATGTCAGCGATTTTGCCAGCACGGATACGAATATCCGTAGCATTCAGGCTCGCGGGTGATACCACACCTACTGCATTACGTATGAGGTAATTCATCTGTCTGTCATCCTGGGCCTGTTTTTATAATGATGCCGCTATCTTTTGCCCCTGTTTTTTGCCGTAGTTGGCTTCAATGCGTTGCTGTAGGTAATCGGCGGCTGTGATCGGCTCATACTTGTGTTCCGGCCCTTGTACAATCTGGTCACGGTTGGCCTGGCAGAAAAATACGGTGCTGAAACGGGGCTTGGTGGCATCTTCAGGCGCTGGCATTCGTACCCGATGCAGGGTGGATTTCAGCTTGTCATCGCTCCAGCGCATCAGCATATCGCCAATATTGCAGGTGATCAGATCATCATGGGCAGCCACGCTGGTCCAGGCGGGGCCTTCACCATTGGCATCGGCGTCATTGCCCGGACACACTTGTAGCCCTCCTTGTCCTTCCCGCTGGAAGACCATCGTCAGGCAATCGAAGTCCGTGTGCGCGCCAGCACGCCACAATGTGGGGTCCTTCGCTATCTCTTCATTGACGGGCAGATAGTGAATCAGACGTAGAGTGCTCTGGTATTCAGGAGAAGAGCGATCATGTGCGCGTGTGAAAAATTCCTTATCGAAGCCAATACGGGTCGCGAAGCAGGACAATACTTGCATACCCAATGCCCACGCCTTGTATTCGAAATCAAGCATCACGCGCTGAAACTCAGGCAAGACCAACTGATCCGGCCAATACCCTTGCATGCGTGACAGCGTGACCTGAAAGGATTCCTTCTGATCCGGGGTATGGGTGGAAGGACGCACCTGCGATTTGAACTCCCAGCCGACGTTTTGCCCCTTCTGTAGCGCAAATTTCCGCTTTTCACTTTCAGGGAGAGAAAAGAAGGCTTGTGAGAGATCAAACGCCTGATGCAGTTCAGCAATGGGAATACCGTGATTGGCTAACTGGAAGAAGCCAACCTCGGTTGCGGCTTGCCATAGCGCATGGGTAATCTCTTCACGCCGGTTCTCGAAATCGCTCAGATCAATAACAGGAATATCACGAGCCTGTTCACGCCCTTGACCGCCCATGGTGCTTTCAAGTTCAAGTTCTTTCATAGTCGCCATTATGTTCTCCAATAAATAACGTTGTTATGCCATGAATTATTGGGAGCAATGCCGGACAACACCACGTCGCCTGCCGCTTCTACTCCATTAGCGCTACTTTGTTGCCGGTGCTTCCGCTGACTTCGTCAGATAACGGGCATCCACCGTACTCAGAGGGTCGTAACTCTCCTCTTCGATACCTTGGCTTTTGGCTGTTAGCTGCCAGGTCGATTTCAGATAGGCAGGCGTAAACTTGCCCAGGCCGTCGCGCTGACTGATGTCGTTATAGACCAGCGGGCGAATCCGGTTGATGGTCTCTTCGGCGGTGGCCTCATCCACTTCAGGCACGATGGAATGAACGGCTTCTGCCGCTTCATGAGGGTGTGCAAAGGTGTATTCGATAGATTGCAGGTAGGCCGTGGAGAAACGCTTGATTACATCAGGATGGGCATCAAGGTAGGCTTGATTGGCGATCACACTGGTCGCGTAGGTTTCAAGGCCATAGTTGTACCATGGCATCATGCGTACACCAGTACCTGCTTCTTTGGCTGCCTGCTCGTAGGTGGCGTAGTCGGTTACCCAGGTGATAACACCATCCACTTGCTTTGTAATCAATAATCCCGCCTGTGCATTAGGATCAGTATTCACCAGATGAATACTGGAGGGATCAATGCCATTTTTCGTAAGTACCAGGGGTAGAAAATAATTCGATGAAGTATTGGTGGCAGTGGCTAACTTCTTGCCCTTTAAATCGTTGATGTTTTTGATCGGACTATCTTCACGTACATAGAAGGCGTGTGGTGCCTGGGTAAAAACAGATAAAAATGCCTTGACCGGCAAGTCTGCGCGCGCCCGCGCTACCATGAGCGCTGTAATATCGGTCAAGCCAATATCTGCGCGGCCACTGGCAATTCGGGTCAGCGCATCATTGGAACCACTGCCCGGTGTTACCGACACATCAAGGTCTTGCTTGGCAAAAAAACCTTTGGCAATACCAACATAGACAGGTGCTTTATCACCACCCGCCAGCCAGTCCAGCTGGAAGTTGATCTTGTCCGTGGCATGCGCCGCAGACGCAAAGCACATGCATATCGCCATAATCGAAGGCGCAATTCCCTGACGCAAAAGACTCATCCTCATCACCTCACACCGTAGTGGCCTAGCGGCACATGTTGTTATAGAGGGACGAGTACAAAAGTGCGGACAACGTGAAGTGTCATTACACCTGAACACGCCCCTGCGTTCCATCACTATGGATAAAACGCGTGCGTGTCTGGCAATGACCTGGGTGAAAGGAACCCTGACAGCTTCTACCAAACTGAATGACCAATTCATAAGTGGGATTGATCAATATCTATTAAGCACGAAGCGTGCCAGTTCAATAAATTCCCTTGGGTGCTACATATACGCAGAGAGGAAGAGTACCCGAGGGAAATTGAACGCGAGCTAAAATGGGGAATGCGCACTATTTTTGTGCAAAAAAATAACAGGTATGGCTGAAACTAAATCAGGCCGAAAGGGGCACCATAAAAACGCGCTATGCCCAGTTTAATAAATACCTTCTCTACAAGGCACCAGCGGGGTTTGCCTCTACATAATGATTCTGTTTTATCTGCAATCATTGTGCTTTCGATATGCAGATATTCCTCTATTTTCTTTGTTTCATGACAGCAGCAGCGTGATGGAGGTTCCGATTGGCAAGCAATTTGCAGTAGAGGATTAGACAACCGTCTTTTACCTTGTGATCAGGAAACGCCCATATGCCTTTGTTACGGACCTCTCTATCGAGGAAACACACTACTATTGCGCTGTCCTGGCTGGCAGGCTCTTTGTTAATGGGGGCAGGTCTCAGCGCGCAGGCCGCCGATCACGTCAGCGTCCAACTGGACTGGTTACCGGCAGGGGACAAGGCATTTATCTATGCAGGCGTAAAAGAGGGTTTTTATAGCAAGGCGGGGCTGGACGTTACCATTCGTCCCGGGCGCGGCTCTTCTGATGCTGTCACCCAGATTGCATCGGGCAATGCAGATGTAGGCACAGCAGGTATCAGCTCATTGATGCAGGCAGCCGCCGAAGGTGGCGTTCCCGTCAAGGCCGTTATGTCGATCTATACCAAACAGCCTGATGCCGTGCTTACCTATGAAGGATCGGGGATTACGGATCTAAACAGCGCCATAGGCAAGAAGATTGCCATGCCAACGTTCTCGTCCTCCAACGATATATGGCCTGCCGTGCTCCAGCATAACAATATCTCCCCTGGCAGCATTACCGAGATCAAGACCGACCCCAGCGGTATGGCACCCATGCTGGCGCAAGGTCGAGTGGATATGACGCTCAACTGGGTCACTCAATCACCGCAAATAGAGGATGTGCTCACTCAGGCGGGCAAGAAGATGGTGACTTTGCCGCTCTCTGACTATGGGCTTGAAGGCTACGGTCTGGCCTTGATGGCGTCCCAGAAGATGATCTCCCAGCGCCCTGATGTATTGAAACGCTTTGTGAAAGCGACCCAGCAAGCGATTGCATTCTCGACCGAGCATCCGGACAAGGCGGCTGAAGATGTCCTGAAGGCTGTTCCTGAAGCTGACGTAGCTGTCATGACCAAGCAGATGAGCAATTCTATTCCGTTGATTAATAACGAGATATCAACGCGCGATGGCATGGGGGCATTTACCCCTTCTTTGCTATCGACCACCTGGCAGTGGGTCGCCAGGTCGATGGATCTCAAGGCGGATGCGGTTGATCCTCAGTCCATTGTCGATACCCGATTCATTGGAGAGTGAAATGAGTCGAGGAATACATGACAACGCTGTCATCAGCCTGAACCAGGTAGACCAGACATTTCATACCCATGATGGGAAGCCGGTAACGGCTTTACAGGGCGTCAACCTGAATATCAAACGCCATGAGTTTGTCTCGTTGATTGGCCCTTCCGGGTGTGGCAAATCCACTATTCTCAGGCTGGTATCAGGCTTATTGATACCTACTGCCGGGCAGGTCTCTATCTTTGGCCTACAGGTATCCGAGCCTCGTGACGAGATCGGGATTGTTTTCCAGAAGGCGACCCTGCTGCCGTGGCTAACCGTGATAGACAACATCACCTTCCCCATGAAGCACAAATACGGTCGGGTGACGGCAGAGGAGAGATCACGCGCGTTTGAACTGCTGGAAATGATCGGCTTAAAGGATTTTGCCGACCGTCATCCCAAAGAGCTTTCCGGTGGCATGCAGCAGCGCGTGGGCATTGCTCGCTCGTTATTACACGATCCTGAAATTCTGCTCATGGACGAGCCGTTTTCTGCACTGGATGCACTCACCCGCGATGAAATGAGTTTTGAACTACTCAGAATCTGGAGCGAGCGTCCCAAAACAGTCGTGTTTGTGACCCACTCCATTCAGGAAGCGTTACTGCTTTCTGATCGGATCGTCGTCATGAGCGCTCGCCCGGGCCAGGTTGCCGACATCATTGATGTACCTTTGGAGCGCCCGCGCACGATGGAGACGCTATCAGACCCGCGTTTCAACACCATGGCCAATGATATTCGTCGTCAGGTATTTAGCCGGAAGCCTGAAGAAAGCACGATAGCAAGAGGAGATGCGTAAATGTCGATGTTACGCCGTTTTGGCTACCGTTATGCGTCCTTCCTCGTATTCATTTTGATGGTGATCGTGTGGGAAGGTGCGTGTGATTTGCTCAAGGTGCCGCCCTATATACTGCCTGCGCCCAGTGCTATTGCCAAAGCCTTCACCACATTGCCGTTGCAACGCTGGTTGCAGCATAGCTGGGCGACAATCGAGGTTGCTCTGCTGGGGTTCATCATGGCAACCATTATTGCCGTGCCACTGGCGATAGCGATCACCCGCTCAAAACTGGCCTCCCGCATCATCATGCCGTGGCTGATCGTGATTCAATCGACGCCTATCGTCGCCATTGCTCCGATTATCGTGGTAACGCTTGGTGCGGGCACCTTCCCTCGAGTGGTCATTACTACGCTGATTTCATTCTTTCCTATTGTGGTTTCTACCGCCACGGGGTTGGCCTCGGTACCTGAAGAGTACACGGAGCTTTCACGTTCACTACGGGCACCACAGAGTCGCGAATACTGGCAAATCCGCATGCCTTATACCCTGCCCTATATATTCAGTGCCCTGCGTGTAGCCATCACCCTGTCTATCGTCGGTGCTGTTGTTGCCGAGTTCGTTGCGGCTGAACATGGCCTGGGCTATCTCATTCTGTTCTCTACGTCATCATTCAAGATTGCCACTGCGTTTGCCGCCTTGATGCTATTGATCATGTCCAGCCTGCTTCTCTATGGAGCATTGACGGTCTTGCAACGGCGCCTGTTTCCATGGAGTGAGCAGCGTAACTAGCCGCTGATACAAAATAGGCAGCCCACTATTTACAGCACTACTACATAACTGGAATCAGGATGAATACGCCACAGGAACCTTCTTCAGCGCAGATTCTGAAGCATTTACGCCGTTCGAACGCGATTGCGCTGGAAGCCATTGAACAGGGGCATCACCCTTTCGGGGCATTATTGATAGGCCCTGATAATGAAACCGTATTGATGGAACAAGCCAACATCGACACGGTAAATCATGCCGAATCCACATTGGCAAGGCGCGCAGCGGAACGTTTCGATCCCGATTATCTCTGGCAATGTACGCTTTATACGGCAGTAGAACCCTGCTGTATGTGCTCAGGCACCATCTATTGGGCCAATATAGGCAGAGTGGTTTATGGCATGGAAGAGAGGGATCTTCTCAAGGCGACCGGAGCTCATCATGAAAACCCTACTCTGGATATCAGCGCCCATTATGTATTTAGCCATGGGCAGAAACCGGTCAAAGTGATGGGGCCTATCGAAGGTGTTATTGAGGAGACATCCCGCATGCAGCACGATTTCTGGTCTCAACGCTAGCACTATCAGCAGGTGGGCAGGCCGAGTCTGTCACTCTGTCCGCCTTTGCTTCCTTCATTTAATTAATGTGTACAACAAAAACGCCTGAATGCCCATGTGAGCATTCAGGCGGGCGCAATGAATCGGCTGAGTGGCTTTTCAAAGCGCTATATGTAGCGAGCTGCTACGTGATTAATTAAGCGCAGACTTCAACTGGTCAGGTGACATGGGGTTCAGGAAAACGCTAGAGCTGGGATCAAAGCGCTTCGAAGTGCTGAGCCCGCCTGCGACTACTGGCACGAAACCAGCATCCTTGATCAATTGTGAGACCACTTCGATGGCGTGCTGATCGTCAGAAGCCAGCGGGATACCAACGGGATCAGAGCTGCCGGCCTGTCCTGAAAGCGTGCCCATGGCAAGCGTGTTGAAGGCGCGTACCAGGTGTTGCGTTCCCAGCGCTTTGGCTGACACTTCTCCTGAGCTGGATGACGCTGCCTGAGAGGCCATCTCGCCATCGCGGCTTGGGTATGGGTTGGAGGGGTCAAGCACTACCTTGTCGGCCAGCAGTTTGCCTTCCGATTTCCCGATATCGGGCAGAGCACTAAAAGGCACTGCGGTAACCACCACATCCCCATAGCGCGCGGCTTCTTCCGGTGTACCAACCTTGGCACCCAACGCTTGCGCGGTATCTGAGATTTCATCCGGATGGCGCGATGAGATCATGACCGGATGACCGGACTTGATCCAGAGCTGGGCCAGGGTCTGCCCTACTGAACCGGCACCAATGATGCCGATACGCTCCGAATCTGCCTGCGCTGGTTGGCTCAATAGCACACCGACTACCCCGACCCCCACTACGGCAGTAGTCACTCCGGTCACTAAACGGCGAAAAACGGAATGCGTGTGATGGCGTAACGTCATGGGTAAACAGCCTCCTTGACTTAGGGTTGTCTTAAGATATTTACTCCCATGCGCAATGTTGTAAAGCCCCGTCGCTCAAATTATGTGGGATCGCAGCATTCTGTATTGGTAACGTTTTCATCGTACTCGATCGAGGAATGGTGAGATTGATGCTTGGATGGTTGGTAAGCAAGGCAGTGGATGTACGTAGTACTGAAATCAAGGCACTGTGCTGGGCCTGGTTGTATTCGTGGTCACTGCTGCTGGCCTACTATGTGCTGAGGCCCATTCGTGACGCCATGGGCAGCAGCGGTGGCGTACACAACCTGCCGTGGCTGTTCGCCTGCACTCTGATCACCATGCTGGTCCTCAACCCGATATTTGCATGGCTGATTAACCGCTGGCCCCGGGAGCGCTTCGTCGCCATCGCCTACCGCTTCTTCGAGCTGAATCTAGTGCTGTTTATTCTGGCGCTATGGTTTGCATCTCCCGAGCAGTTCCTGTGGATTGGCCGCGTCTTTTTCGTGTGGGTCTCCGTCTTCAATCTGTTTGTTGTATCGGTCTTCTGGTCGCTGGTGGATGATGTATTCACCAGTGAACAGGGCAAGCGTCTGTTTGGTTTTATCGCAGCGGGTGCCACCTTGGGCGGTGTGGTTGGCTCACTTATGACCTATGCGCTGGTGGGAGCAATCGGGCAGCCCGGTATGCTGATGCTGGCGATCGTATTGCTGGAGCTGGCGGTGCTGGCAAGCAAGCGGTTATTGCATCACAGCAGCGACTTCAATGGCGTGGAACGTACCCGCCACGATGAACAGGTGGCATCGGGCTGCGTGCTGGAGGGGCTCAAAGCCACATTCAAATCCCCCTACCTGTTAGGGATTGGTGGCTACATCCTGCTCTATTCGATTACCTCGACCTTCCTTTACTTCCAGCAGGCCCAGGTCGCCAGCAGCGGCTTTTCATCGGAAGAGCTCAGGGTTCGCTTTTTCGCGAATATTGATCTGTGGGCCAATATGCTCACGCTGATTTTACAGATATGGATTACCGGCCGCTTGACCAAGTGGCTGGGAGTAGGCGTTGTCATTGCGCTGTTGCCACTGGTGTCGATGATCGGATTTTCTGCGCTGCTACTATGGCCTACCGCCGGTGTACTGATGGTGGTTCAGGTGCTGCGCCGCGTCAGTAACTTCGCCTTCGCCCGACCCGCCCGCGAAGTGCTGTTTACGGTGATACCGCGGGAAGAGCGTTACAAGGCGAAGAACTTCATTGATACCGTGGTCTATCGCAGCGGCGATCAACTGGGGAGCTGGTCCTACGCACTGCTATCCATTGCAGGAATGGGCATTGCCGGCATCTCGGCCACCGCCCTGCCCATTGTTATCGGCTGGCTCTGCCTGAGTGGCTGGCTGGGCTACCGCCAGAAACGCGCAGAGGGAGAGGTAGGCTGATGTTGGGGGCTATGGGCCTGGGCGCGCCCAACATGCGCGGGTTCACGGTAGCGGGCTCATGAATCGAATAGGAACTCCGATACTGCGTGAGTTTGCAGCTCTGTCTGGTTGAACAAGTGGAGACGGGTGGACACACAGCAAGGCTGCTGACTTCCTTTTTACATTCAGGCGCCGTGAGAGCGAAATTCCTCCCTCGGTTACCGTGCTCCATATCCACTAATGGCTCATTGAGATACTTCACTATCGGAGAATAATATCGTTCATATTTTATTAAGGTAAATTCAGGAGAGCCGCATGAAAGAAAGGCTGGCAGCATTGGTAGTTCTTACCTGTATCTTTTCTGCTCCATCATCATGGGCAGCAGAACAAACGCTTGAGGTATGGGTTTCGGGTGGTCTCATGCCGGTGATACAGGAAATTGCTCCTACCTATGAACATGCCAAAGGCGTGCACCTGGATATTAAGGCGGCTCCTTCCATGGGAGTAACACCACAAAGTGTGCCTGAGCGTTTCGCGCATCACGAGAAGGTCGATGTGTTGGTAATGGTGGATGCAGGAATTGATCCGCTAATTAAGCAGGGCTGGGTAGATACGGAATCTCGCACGCCGCTTGCTGAATCCTATATTGGTATGGCTGTACCGGCAGGACAGCCAATTCCCGACATTTCCACACCCGACAAGTTAAAAAGAGTATTGCTAAAAGCCAGACATGTAGTTTATTCCGATAGTGCCAGCGGTCGTTATATCTCCGGTACATTATTCAAAAAGCTAGGCATTGAATCAGAAATGAAAGGGAAGGCAGAACAAATTCAGGCAACGCCTGTGGGCAGCATTGTTGCTCAAGGAAAAGCTGATATTGGTTTTCAACAGCTTTCTGAATTGAATGCAGTCCCGGGTATCTCTATCGTGGGACTACTTCCCAAGTCCGTACAGAAAATGACGCTGTATTCAGGCATCGAGTCTAGCGACAGCCAGCAGAAGGATGCTTCAAGTGAATTTATCCAATATCTTCAATCCAAAGATGTTGCTCGTGTTATAGAGACCAAGGGAATGAAAGCAGTCCCATCTTATACTAACTTGGATGTTAAATAATTGAGTTGTATTTTTAATTTGAATAAAAATGCCAGATAATATCAACAAAATCGTAGCGTCGAGTTGAAAATTAAAATGAATAGATCAGCTATAAGCAATGCATTCAAGGCATGCTGCGGGAACTTCTTCGAGATGTATGATTTCATGGTCTATGGAATATTTTCATCAATTATCTCAAAGGTTTTTTTTGTCAATCACTCTGAATATTTATCGTTGATCATGACACTGGCAGTGTTCGGTGTTGGTTTCCTGATGCGTCCGATTGGAGCGGTGGTACTGGGATCGTATACCGATAGACATGGTCAGCGTGCAGGATTGATCCTGGCCCTTGGACTGATGGGGTTAGGAACGGCAATGATTGCGTTAGTGCCTAGCTACCACAGTATTGGCATAGCGGCGCCATTGATTGTATTGACGGGAAGGTTGATTCAGGGATTTTCTGCCGGAGTCGAACTAGGTAGTGTGTCAACGTATTTACATCGTATTGCACCCGCCAATAAAAAAGGTCTATATGTTAGTTGGCAGTCGGGTAGCCAACAGGTAGCGGTGTTGGTAGCGGCATTAATTGGCGCCGCACTGAATACCCATCTTTCTGATGAGCAGATGCTAAATTGGGGATGGCGTATTCCTTTCTTTTTTGCTTTATTATTGTTGCCAGTCTTTTTTTGGTTACGTGCTTCCATGGATAACGTGGAATCAGAACAGGAAGCACATCATCATCGACTCGGATTTATCGATACTCTGAAGGGCCTCTGTCAGCATTATAAACGGGTGTGTCTAGGGGTAATGCTGGTCATTATGACCACTGTATCGTTTTATATGATTACTTCATACACGGCGACCTATGGAAAACAAGAATTACATCTATCGTTGACTGCTGGATTGGTGGTGACGGTCATGGTTGCTATTTCCAATCTGGTCTGGTTGCCGATAGGCGGCGCACTTTCTGACCGTTTTGGTCGTCGCCCATTGCTGATTTTCAGCAGTGTCATAATGCTTGTCACTGCATGGCCAGCCATGAGTTGGTTAGTACAAGCTCCTGATTTTTCCAAGTTGTTGCTCGTTGAGCTTTGGCTATCGTTTCTTTATGGCATCTACAACGGCGCTATGATTGTTACGCTGGCAGAGCTTATGCCTGCAATACTTCGTACCACGGCATTTTCACTTGCCTATAGTCTGGCAACCTCCATATTTGGTGGTAATACACCTCTGATCTCTACTTGGCTTATCCATGAAACAGGCTCGACAGCTGCACCTGCCATAGTATTGTGTTTCGCTGCTTTGATTGCATTGGTAGCCACTCTTTTCCTCAAGACTGAGATGTTGAAGGAAGAGAGGCTGAAGATATGACCACTTGATTTGGCATAGTGACGAATCGTCTCGAATCATAGCCTCTCCATCCATAAATCTCAGCCCCGCCTGCGTATCAAGGTGTGACGTGGCAAATCCGGCTCATTATTCGAAGGATATTGCTATCGCCATTTACGAGGTGCAGCGTGAAGCCTCCGCCGGGCTGCCTTCCCCTTCCCTATGCGATAAAAAACGCCGTGATCTTGCGATCACGGCGCTCCTGTCAGCAGCTTTGCGGCGATAATACGCTATTCGCTCGTGCTAGCTGACGGTGAGGAGGTATGCGGTTCTCCAATCAATATCGGCTTGCTGGCTGCGGCATTGCGCTGCTCTGAGGCGGCATAACCATCGAGTGAGACAGCAATTTGCTGAGCGGCTTGCTGCCAGGCATCCCCTAGCGCAGAGACCAGTGCTTCGTAGCCATCCTCTTTGAGCGGCACGCTGACATCAATGGGCTTGTCGAGCAGCGTATGCTGTGCCGCGTCGTATAGCTGATAGCGGCCCTGAATCACCGCCTTGCCGTCATAACGCCCCTGGAATTGCGAGAGCTTTATCACTACGCGCTGCGCATTGCGGTTATCGGCGCCAGTGGGTAGCACCTGGGCGTAACCCAGACGCTGATCCAGCGAGCTGCGTAGCTGTGAGGTCAGCTGCTCCGATAGATCATCGGCCCACAGGTTGAGCTGTGCTTCGCTGTATTCCACCGGACTGGTCTGGTACACGATGCCCGATCCGCTCAAATAGGAAGAGAGCGATACCGGTGCCACACTCAGCGGCGTGCGTGACTGCGCGGTGGTCTGCTTCTGTAGCGGCGGTTGGGTTGCGCTGGGCAGGTTGTAGTAGTGCATGTCTACTGCCCCGCCGCCGCATCCGCTCAGCAGCGCCAGCAGTGAGAGTGCTGCGCCGGAGCGCAGCAAATGGGTAGCAAGAGAAGGTGTCATGGCTGTGCCTTGGGTTCTGGGTCACTGTTGCCGCTGCGATTGAAGATCAGCGAATTCGGTTTCTCACTGATCGCACGCACGGCTGGTTGCAGGTTACGCAGCAATTGCTGAAGTTGCTGAATGGTGCCCTGTAGCTCGCCATACGCCTGCGACTGCGGATTGAAGCCTTCCAGCGTGCGGTTGGCCGATTCGAGCGTGCTTCTTACATCCTTCGGCATCGCCTTGGTGGCCGGGTCGTTAAGCAGCTCATTGACGCCCTGGGTTGTTGAGTTGAGCTGTTTCAACAGTTCGGTCGAGTTGTTCAGCGTCTGATTGACGCCGTTCACGGTGCCCTGCATATCCAGTGCATTCACCTTCTCAAGCAGGTTGGATACCTGACCGGTAATCTGGCTATAGCCGCTCTGCGTGCTCGGGAAGACTTGCACGCCTTCAAACTCGCTCTGGGTCGCCTTGGTTTTCGCCGCACTTTCCTTATCGACAAAGCTGAGATCAATATAGAGTGCGCCGGTCACGATATTGGCGGTCGCCAGCGATGCGCGCATGCCGTGACCTGTCCACTGCGCGAGCATTTTTTTCCATTTTTCCACATCTTCTCCGGTGACCACTGGCTGCAAGCGCTGTGGTTCGATCCGAATTAGCACGGGAATACGGAAGCCGTTGATGTGGTTGACCGCCAGGCGATTGATACGCCACGGCATCTCGACCACCGTACCGATACGCACGCCGCGGTATTCAACCGGCGCTCCCACCGAGAGACCGCGAATGGAGTCGTCGAGCAGTACCACAAACTGTATGTACTGGTTGTAGCTGCCCTGCTCAGCCAATTCCTGGGTCGGGAAGAGCTGGAAGTGCGTACCGTCATCGACGGTGGAACCAGGATCAACGCCGTGATTGACGTCGAAGGTTACGCCGCCACTCAGCAGTGTTTCCAGTGATCCCAGCTGCATGTTGAAGCCGGAAGCTGAAATATCGAAGTCAATGCCCGAGGTGACCCAGAAGTGGGTATTGGCAGTCACCATGCTGGCATAACGCTTAAAGATGTAGAGATCGTAATGCACCATGCGCTCATCCGGATCGAAGCGCGATGCTTCTACACGACCGACGGTGTAGCCCTGGAAGACAACCGGATCACCAATCGACAGCGCATTGCCGTTTTTGCTGTCCAGGTGAATACGCAGGCCGCCTGCATCGGAGGGGGCCACAGGGGGTTGGTCGAGCATGTTAAATTCAGTTACGCTGCCATCACCGCCAACGTCGGGCTGCATCTCGATATATGCCCCCGAAAGCACGGTATTCAGGCCGCTGATGCCGTCCCTGCCGATGCGTGGTTTCACCACCCAGAACTTGGTTTGATCGCCCAGCAGGCGCTCAGCGTCACGGTCCATACGGGCCTTGATCACGGCATGGCTGGCATCGTCTGAAAGATCGACCGACTGGACTTCCCCCACATCCACGCTACGGGCGCGGATCTTGGTACCGCCCTGAATGCCATCGGCGTTCTGAACGGTCATGGTGACCATGGGGCCGCGCTCGCTGAAGCTGTGAGCGACCATCCATATGCCGATCAACAGCGCGATTAACGGTACGAACCATACGGGCGAAATATAGTCGCCCAGTCTTCTGATTCGTGACTTTTGAGCATCTTCACTCATTGAGAGAAATCCTGTCCTAAAGCGGATTGGGAGACCCTTGCTTCGTCTTTGTCGGGAACGGCATCGTCGGCCTTATGCTCCAATGCGTCCCATAGCAAGCGGGGGTCGAACTGCATTTCAGCCACCATGGTGATCAGCACCACCAGGGCAAAGGCAATAATTCCCTTCCCTGGCACGATCTGCATGATTTGGCCCAATTGCACCATGGTTGTCAGTACGGTGACCACAAAAACGTCGATCATTGACCAGCGGCCAATAAATTCGACGATGTGGTACAGCTTCATGCGCGCTCGCATCCGCGAGGGATACGGCTGCTTGGTCTTGCGACATAGCCACAGCAGGGCGATGACCTTGGCCACCGGCACCATGATACTGGCGAAGAAGATCACCAGCGCGACGGGAAAATCTCCCGAAGAGAGCAGCAACAACACCCCACTGATAATGGTTTGGCCTTCGCTACTGCCAACGCTGGTGATGTTCATCACGGGCAGCGCCATGGAGGGGATGTAGAGCAGCGCCGAGGTAATTACCAGAGCCAGGGTGATCTGGATACTGTAAGGCGTGCGCGCCCGCAACGGATCGCCACAGCGCTGGCAGGTGCCTCGCCCACGCTCATCGACCTTGCCCGGCTGTCCGCAGGAGCGGCAGCCCGTTACCCCCTGCATAAGCCCTGGCTCACCGGCACGTAGCGGCAGTGGCTGGAAGGGGCCGCAGTGACGCTCGAAAAGCGCACCGTAGTCGATACTCTGCATGGCACAGATCAGCAGCAGCGCAAAGAGGCAGAAGGGAATGAAGGCCAGTTCGAAACCGATGGTAGCCAGTGACATGATCTTGACCAGACTGACCAGCACACCCACCACAAAGATATCGGACATGACCCACGGCTGCATATACCTGAGTGCTTTGGTAAGAAAGCGACCACCCGGTGCGGGGGTATGGGAAATGGCACCGAGATGCAGGTAAATCACAATACCGAGAAAGGCAAACGGCAGTATCAATACCCCGATCAGGTAGCAATATGACAGAAACCCATAGCCGTATTGATAAGGTATGAGCAGGGCATCGGGCAGCGACATGGCCTTGCTGATGCCGGAGGATTCAAACGAGATAAACGGGAAATAGAGCGACACCAGACCTAACATCACCGCCGCCACTGAATAGGCAAATGGCGCACTGAAGCGTCGGTGCATGTGCTTGGCCAGGGTGTGGCCGCAGCGCGGACAGCGCGCCCGTTCGCCGCGTTGTAGCTGCGGTACGCGAGACACAAAATCACACTCGGTGCATACGTGGGTGTGATGCACGTGCTCGCAGGATGGCTGCGCGTCTGCGCTCATGGCATATCACCAGGTAATTGAAGCGAGCCGCTGGGGGATAGAGCGTCACTTATGACAGTGGCGACGGCAGTAACAGCGGTCATCTTGAACATAAAAAAGTGCCACAGCCTCATGATACGACGGCATCCCGTTTTGCATGCAAGTGTGTATGTTTCTTTGGGGCCATTGTAAAGGGTTCGTGAAGTCATTGACATCCTCGCGAGTGTGAAAGCTGGAACACGCCGCCTGGCATGGCTCTTTCGTGCTGCATCAACAGGAATACCCTGAAAAGGAAGCAGGACGGCTCTGGACGCCGAGCGTTCTCCGAATACATGGCAGGAAAACGGACCGCAGGCTGATTGTTCACGGCGCGCTCTGACGACGGTTTCTCATTCCCACGCTGCGCCTTCCAACGCATCCAGAGGTAGCTTCAGATAGCGTTTGCCGTTGCTCTCAGGGGGAGGCAGGCGTCCGCCGCGAATATTGACCTGTAGCGCATGCAGAATCAGCTTCGGCATCGGCAATGCCTTGTCGCGACGGTGGCGTAGCTCGACGTACTCGGCTTCGCTACTCTCCCCCAGCCGGTGCTTGTTGGTCTCGCGCTGCTCACGGACGCTGCTTTCCCATGCCGGTTCGCGATCTCCTGGCATGTAGTCGTGGCCGGTAAATAACCGCGTCTCGTCGGGGAGCGCGAGAATCGCCTGAATCGAATGCCATAGTTGGTAAGCACTTCCTCCGGGGAAATCGGCACGGGCAGTACCGAAATCGGGCTGGAACAGGGTGTCGTGTACAAAGGCGGCATCGCCGACCACATAAGTGATGGAAGCCAGCGTATGTCCTGGCGAGTGCATCACGTGGCAATCCATCTCGCCCAACCTGAATGTATCCCCTTCACCGAATAGCCGATCCCACTGGCTGCCATCGTCCTTTAGATCCGGCCAGTGATATATCTTCTTCCACAACGCCTGAACCTGGGTGATCTGCTGGCCGATAGCGGTCGGCGCGCCAGTCTTGTCATGAAGGTAGTGAGCGGCGGAAAAATGGTCAGCATGGGGATGTGTATCCAGAATCCAGTCGAGCACAAGCCCTTCACTCTCAATATAGGCCAGCAGCTTATCAGCCTGATGAGTTGCGGTAGCGCCGGACTTCTCGTCGTAATCGAGCACTGGATCAATGATGGCACAACGCCCTGTCGCGGGATCGCTGACAATATATTGAATGCTGAATGTACGAGGATCGAAAAAACCAGCGACGTCAGGTCGGCCCTTCTTTCGACCACCTTGAGAGAGAGCAAAGGTCTTCATGACGGCTCCTTGAGACATATACCCACAGAGTAGCGACCAGGAACTTCTATCAAGACTCAATTTGCAATATAACGCCAGCCCGATGCTGACCCTTTATGGATATTGCCAACGAGATCGCTCCCGCCGGAAGAAATCTCGGTTTTATACAGGAATTGAACTACCTTTATACCTGTCTGGTAGAGGGATACCAGTTCTGAACGAATAAAGCGTTATTCATTACCCTGAACGTCGCTCACGCGCTGGCAAATGGCTGCCATAGCGATAAGACGTCAGGCAAAGCGCACTGAATCAAGGATCATCAAATAAGGGGGCAATCGCACCATGTCGCAATCTCGATCGTCACGGTGGGGCATTCTACTGCTGCTCTTGGCGGCTATCGTCGGTTTTATACTGGCGCTCTACGCCTATTTTACACCGCTCACAGGCGTTACCGGCACGCTTGGTGCGCTGGGGGTTATCGTTGCCAACGTCATCATCGCAATTCTGGCGCTGCTGCTTCGCGCATCTCGCGGGCGTGGTGGGCGAATCTTCTGGGGCATCGTTACGCTGCTTATCCTGATCGGCACCGGCTGTGCTGCCCTGCTGTTGCATCAGTGGTGGATCACTGTCGCCATGGTGGTGGGCCTCGTCGGTCTGATCGCCAGCATTGGCTGTCCGGTCAGCCATAACAACACTGCCAACGCCTGAGGAGTTACCCATGCTCAAATCCCGAATTATCGCGCAGGCGCTTAGTAACATGACGGCACTGGCGCTGCTGAGCGCCCCCGTTACACTACTGGCGCAGGATAACGCATCCCAGGCTTCCCAGGGAGCACAGACCAGGCTCAACGTTCAGGCTGCCGATCAGCAGGAAGGCTCCTCCACGGAAACCACGGACGAGGCCGATACCTCGGCAGCTCCCAATACCACCTCAGCGCAATCGGCAGCCGCCAGCGAGGGCAGCCCCATTCCGCTGGTGCCCAATTCGACCGATTGGTCCAGCTTCCATGGTCAGCTCAACGCGCAGAAATATAGCCCCCTCAAGCAGATTACCACCGCTAATGTGGGGGATCTCAAGAAGGTATGGGAATTTCACACTGGCGATGTCTCTGATGGTTCAGGCGACACCCCGGCTACCGTCTGGTCGGCTACTCCGGTGGTTGTTAACGACACCATGTACATTGGCACGCCATTCGGCCATCTGATCGCTCTCGATCCCGGTAGCGGTAAAGAGAAGTGGCGATTCGACACCAAGGCGCCGCGGGAAGCGTTGACGCAGCCGGTGCTCAAGAACCGTGGCGTCTCCTATTGGCAGGCAGCTAACCCCGTCGAAGGCCAGTCGTGCCAGAAGATCGTCTATATGGGCACCGTCGATGCCAAGCTCTATGCGCTCGATGCTGATACCGGCGAACGCTGCGCCGATTTTGCCGACAACGGCATGCTCGATGTTGATAAGTGGAATACGATCAACGCCAAGTATCCGCTGTCGTTGCTGCAACCGCCGACAGTGGTCGGTGACCACATCATCTTTGGCTGGGCTGGCAAGGATTGGGCCTACGCCTCAGCGCCTCCGGGCACGGTGTTCTCGGTGAATGCCCGCACCGGCGAACGCGAGTGGACCTTTGAAGCGCTGCCGCCCGAGGTGCGCGAACAGAGCGGTACCGCCAACGTCTGGACCCACATGAGCGCCGACGAACAGCACGGTCTGATCTATCTGCCGATCTCTTCGCCTTCCCCCAACTATTGGGGCGGTAACCGCAAGGAGTCGATCCCTCTCGGCACCTCGACGACCGCGCTTGATGTTAATACCGGCAAGGTTGTCTGGTCGCGTCAGTGGGTTCACCACGACATCTGGGACTACGACATCAACGCCGCTCCGACGCTGATGAATATTACCGTCGATGGCAAGCAGATTCCCGCGCTGCTCCAGGCAACCAAGATGGGCTTTCTGTTCGCGGTCAATCGCTTGACCGGCGAAGACATCTGGCCTATTGAAGAGCGCCCGGTGCCTCAGGGCGATGGCACGGTGGAAGGCGAAGTCTACTCGCCGACGCAGCCGTTCCCGACCAAGCCTGCGCCACTGCTTGATCAGTCGAAGAAGCCCAAGATATGGGCACTTGCCGATGCAGTGAGCGGTGGTCAGTGTTCTCGCCTGTGGGACAATCTCCACTATGAGGGTATGTATACGCCCGGCACAACCAAGGGTGAAGGTACCTTGACTTATCCCGACAGCGCAGGTGGTGTGCAGTGGGGCGGCGTGGCATTTGATCCACAGAGCCAGACTGCCATCGTCAACGTATCCCATGTCGTACAGACGCTGAAGCTCTACTCGCGTGAAGACTACGATGCGGCAGATAAAGGCTCGGGTAACGAAAGCGGCTTTGCGCCGCAGGAAGGCGCTCCTTACGGCATGCGTCTTGAACCAGCGCTAAACTGGCTCGGCATGCCGTGCTGGGAGCCTCCCTTCGGTGAACTGGTCGCGATCGACATGCATACTGGTGACGTGAAATGGCGTCGTCCGATGGGAGCCTCGCAGCAGTACGGCTTCTTCATGCCGGAAAGATGGGGCTCACCGACGATTGGTGGCCCGGCGGTGACGGCTGGCGGAGTCGTGTTCATTGGTGCGTCGATGGATGCCAAGGTTCGTGCCTTCTCGCTGGAAACCGGTGACGAGCTGTGGGAAGACCAGGCTGAAGCGCCGGCAGTGGCCAACCCCTCTGTCTATGAGTACAAGGGCCGTCAATATGTCGCCTTCGTGGCTGGCGGCAACACGATCCTCAAGGATCAGGTCGGCGATCAGGTGGTCGTTTACGCCCTACCGAAAAACGACGACTGAGTTCGATATCGCCTAGGTAGACCCGACGGGGTGAGCGAATGCTCACCCCGTTTTTTGGCTTGTCTGATATGGGCATCTTTCTGTAGGAAAAAGCCTCGCCTTACGCTGATCACAGCGAATGAAGTGAAGTGCAGCAGTGTGAGGATGGCTAGGCATGAGAGACTTGCTGATAAGGACGGTGGCGCTTTCGGGAGTGGGGAGGCAAGGTGGTGTTGCTGAGAGAATCGCGCACAAAGATTTGTTTCTGCCGATAGAAAAGCCCCTGCGCCGAGTGTTCGGTGCAGGGGCTGGGGGCGCGATGCGGGTAGCGACGATGACACTACACTTCTGGCGTTAGTCGGCCGCTTTTTGAATGGCGGCGCTGAGGGTATCGCTATCGGCAGCTCCCGGAATGACGGTCACATTGTCAGCATTGGCCCCTTCTACCGGCATGACGACCAGCGTTGGTGTGCCCATGACGCCGAGTTTCTGCGCCAGTTCCATAGTGTCGTTGAGTGACTGCTCGGCACCGGCGCGGTTGGCGTTGATCTGCTGGGAAGTCACTCCAGATTTGGCTGCAATCGACTGGATATCACTCTGTTGCAGTTTGCCTTCGTTCTTGCCTGTGCCGAAGACGCTGTTGTGATAGTTGAGATAGGCTTGAGCGCCCTTCTCTTTATAGATGCTCAAGCCTGTTAGTGCGGCTTGAGTGGAAGCGGGCCAGCGCTGGCCGAACACCGGGAATTCCTTGAAGACATAGCGCGCTTCGGGGTGCGCTTTCATGGTTTTCTCAAGCTCTGGCGCAGTGTGGGCGCAGTAGATGCACTGATAGTCAAAAAACTCGACCACAGCAACCTTGGCATCCTGCGGGCCTACGCTTGGGGTCGATTTGTCGTGCAGCAAGGCGTCCTGCTGTTGCAGCGCACCTTCACGCAGCTGCTGGGTTGCCTGGTCCTGCTGCTGCTGCTGGAGCCTCTGGCTAGCCTGCTGAAGAACTTCAGGATGATCCACGATATATTTCGCCGCGATTTCTCCAATATGCTGCTGTTGCTCGTCGGTGAAACCATCGTCCGAGCGAGCGCATGCACTGATCGGCACCGCGATGGCGCCAATAACGGCGCTCAGCAATAGCGTGTGAGGCGTAGGTAGTTTCATTGCTCAATCCCTTTCCCTGGTGGATGACTTATCGTGGTAACGGGCAGATTTGTCAGACCTCATGCCTTCGTCAGCTGCGTCTGCAAATGCTGATAGGTCGCTTGATCGGTGCGCTCGAAGGCAATGGGCGATACGGTTATGTGACCGTCACTTAAGCAGTGAGTTTCGCTGTTGTCATCGGCTTCCCCGGTTTGCCTTCTGATTTTCAGCCAGTAATAGGAGTGCTGGCGAGGATCTTCCCGCTCAATCACGTCAATGGTATCGAGGGCGCCCTTGCCCTGATGGGTGGCTGTCAGCGGTTTGACGCTGTCGGCAGGCTGATCAGGGAAGTTGACATTGAGCGCTACGTGATCAGGCCAGTTAAGCTCGACGAGCTGTTGAATGACAGCGGGTGCCAGCGCTTCGGCGGTTTCCCACTTTACGGCCTGACCATCGGTAAATGCTTGACTAAGCGCGATGGCGGGCACACCCAGCGCAATGCTGGTGAGCGCGGCACCCACCGTGCCTGAGTAGCTGGTTTCGGTGCCGAGATTAGCGCCTCTATTGATGCCCGAAAGCAACAGATCCGGCGGGTTATCAGCCATCAGATGACGGATCGCAATGGCCGCGCAGTCGGTGGGCGTTCCCGTGACCGCGAAGCACTGCGGCTCAAGCTGGGTAACGCGCAGCGGATCATGCAGGCTCAAACTGGTGGCGACGCCACTCTGATCCCGGGCCGGTGCCACTATCCAGACCTCGCGTGCGATGGAACGTGCCACGTTGGTAAGCGCCGCCAGGCCCGGTGCGGAGATACCGTCGTCGTTGGTGAGCAGAATACGATCAAGGAAGGGACGTGACATGAGAACTCCGTTGAAAAAGCTGCGGTTTACCGAGGACTCGTTATCATCTCGTTAAGAGGCGAGCGCGTCCAGCGGGGCTGTTGCTCGTCAGACTCGTGGAGAATCTGCTTGAGGGTGATGGAGCTGCTTTCGAATGAAGGGCTGTGAGGGGCGCTTGCTGCCAGCAGGATATGACCTGCGAGCCACCTCACGCCCAGCGCTATTTATGTCAAAGGCGAAGCATCGCTCCTTCCTGTTATTGGATACCGTTACCTCTTCGGGGCGCTGGTAGCTGAATACTCAGCAGACATGTTATTGCCTCACGAAAAGCGGGCACCCACCCTATCCCTGCCCCGCTCCCGCTGTTTTCTCGGGAGCGGGGCAATAGCGATCAGTCGCGGGGCAGCGAGAAGCCCACCAGATGTGTTTCGTGAGAATCCTGATCTCGGGCGGCGACTACTACGTACTGGCGATGGTTGCTGGGCGAGGTAAAGCTTACCGGGGCCGAGACAGCCTTGCCGGGTAGACGTTCGCGCCATACAACTTCGCCTGAAGTGGAATCGAACGCACGCAGATAGTTGTCATCTGCACCGGCGAAAAACACCAGCCCTGATGCGGTCGCTGTAGGAGCACCGTTGTTTGGCATACCTACCGGCATGGGCAGCTGGCTATGCAGTCCGAAGGGGCCAGCGTTTAGCGTAGTGCCTACCGGTACTTGCCATACGAGTTTGTGGCTATCGAGATTGATGGCGCTCAGGATACCCAACGGTGGTGTTACGCAAGGCACGCCCAGTGCTGATGTCAGCGGCTCGGTGTAGCGTATATTTCCATCCCGGTCGCGTACCGTTTTTTCTGCCATATGGGAGCTGTTGACGAAGAGCAGCCGGCGGGTCGGATCAAGGGAAACGCCCTTGATCGCTGACGTATTGGCCGCGGGATACTGAATGGTGGAGCGCCCAGCGGGCGGCGTATAGTCACCCTGATAGCTGGAGTGCTGAAGCTGTAAACGGCACGATAGCTGGTCAAAGGGCGTCAGGCCCCACATGGTGTTGTCGGCGAGGCGGGTGCCCTGTAGCTGCGGCATCGTACCGGTATAGGGCTGGGTAGTCGCCAGAACATTGTGGCCTTGTTGTTCAAGTTCCGGTGCCGAGCGCTCCTCAACCGACTCAATGGGGCGTCCTGTCTGACGATCCAGAATAAAGATATTGCCCGTGGGAGAGGTCTGCACCAGCGCGGGCAAGGTGCGTTTATTCGTGTTGTTGATCTCTGTCAGTACTGGCTGGGCATTAACGCCATAGCCCCATACATCGTGGTGTACTGTTTGGAATGACCATTTCAGCCTGCCGGTGTTAGCGTCCAGCGCCACGATGGCTGAGCTGAAGCGTTGCTGAACGTCGCTATCCTGCTGGGCAGAAGCAGCCGGACTACCGCTGTCTGTGGTGAGATACACCGCATCAAGGTCGCTGTCATAGATGGCGCTGGTCGTCATGCGTGGGCCAGGTGCTTCATCCTGCTGTGCAGCATTAAGACCTTCCCACTGCCATACCTGCTGGCCAGTGCGCGCATCAATGGCATGCACGGTGTTATCGCTGCCACTGCGTGAGCCGGTAATGACCAAGTGGCCGGCCACCAGCGGCGCAGTCAGACTATGGGCACTGTTGCCCTCGTTATCTGCACCAAGCGCCACACTACCGTGGTCGCCAAAATCGCTGCACGCCTCGCCAGTATGCGCATCCACGGCAAAGAGACGACTTCCCGCCACGGCAAATAGCTGCTGCTGGCACTGCTGGCCATCAACCGGTTGGCGCTGCTGTGAGCTGAGGCTGACATCCTGGGTAACATCGTAGTAGCCAAGGGTATGGCAGGAAGAAGGAGCACCTTGCTCGGGAGAAAACTGCCACTCGGACTCGCCGGTCGTGCCATTAAGCGCCGTTATCAGATGCGAGGCGCTGCAAGTATAGAGCGTATCGCCAATCTGTAGCGGTGTTGCATGCTGTGTGTGGTCGGGCTGCTGTGAGTCGCTTTGATCACGATAGTGCCAGGCCACTTCCAACTGATCGACGTTCTGTGGCGTAATCTGCTGATGCGGCGCAAAGCGCGTGCCGTTATTGTCGCGGCCAACGGTGTGCCAATCGGGGGACTGGTCGGGCAACAGGCTGCGCTGGGCGATCGGGGTGTCACGCCTGATGCTGTCATGGGGATAGAAACCGCTGATAAACACGGCCAGCAGTGCGATAAACAAGGCGCCTGCCAGCGCAAGCTGTAGCCACTTCGCCACACGATGCACGTTGGTCAGCAGCGCAGAACTACATAGCGTGAGCAGCAGCAGAAGAGCGGGAGTACCAAGGCGGGGCACCAGCGTCCAAAAGCCGAAATTGGGGGCATCCTTGATCGCCCAGACAACAGTGGCGATAAACAAAAGCGTTGCCAGCAGCCCAGTGATACGCACGCGCAGCAATAATAGGAGCGCGCAAATAACGTACCCTGCCCCGGCCCACAGGTAGTACCAGGTACCGCCTTCTGCAGCCAGCATGATGCCACCTGCCCCGAGCGCAATACCGGAGATCAGCAGTATCAGTGTCACCAGTATGCGGAAGCCGCTGTTCAGTCGCGAACCGCGTGCAGCGGTGGATGCTGGTTGGTCAGTGGGCTGAGCAGATGATGTCACGCCTTCTCTCCCTGAAGTAAATGGCGACACTTTAGTCTTTGAACGTTAAGGCTTTAAGGATAACTGAGGGCCATGCTACTACGATTTGGGGCCTGACAGCAGCCTGAGCACCCATGTCGCACAGCGGGGAAGCTGTTTTGCCCATACAGATGGCAAAGGATCAAGACGTTTCAATATCGAAGGGCAGCCCTGAAAAGGCCGCCCTTTGACATGTGCTGATGCAATGAAGCCTGACGTTGGAGAGCTTATAGCGCCCAGCTTAGCTGTGCGTTGATGCCATTATTGTGCTGCTTGCCACCAAAACTGCCTACG
Organism: Carnimonas nigrificans ATCC BAA-78; assembly: GCF_000526695.1. Taxonomy (GTDB): domain Bacteria; phylum Pseudomonadota; class Gammaproteobacteria; order Pseudomonadales; family Halomonadaceae; genus Carnimonas; species Carnimonas nigrificans. The sequence goes on along the minus strand of NZ_JAGO01000013.1, from coordinate 160,110 downwards.
TAATCGACAGAGAGATTCATCCCATCGGCGTGCCCGAACATGGCGCCTGCACTCACTGCCGCTGCGTTATTGAAGGCATCCACCGAGCGGCTGCGGAAGTCGCTGGTGCTGTCATTGAAGTGCAGCCAGCGATCACGATCGCGCGAGGCCCACTGATGTAGCCAGCCAAGATCCGCTTGTAGTGTCACGGGTAGTGTCTGCGGAGTGCCAAGCGCATAAGCAAAGCGCACACCAGCGGTAGAGGTGGTATCGGTGACAGCACGCTCAGCACCATTGAGCGCGGCACTGCCATTGCCTTCATTCACCTTCCCGCTTTGGAAGCGGTTATAGCTGAGATTCAGATAGGGCGTAGTCGTGACTGGCCCTGCCTGGATGTCGTAGCGCGCCTCACCAAACAGCCGCCATGAATGACCATGGTTGCTGTCATCAAGGTGCTGATGGAGATCACCGACGTCTACCGAGCGTTTGGTATCAATATGGTGCCACGCATAGCCTCCGCCGAAGGAAATGCTCAAATCCTCCCAGCGATGGTTGGCGTATAGGTCGAGGTAATAGTTGTCGCTGTCGGCCTTGCCGTGTTCGCCTGCGTGCAAATTGCCATCCAGATAAGCGAAAGCGGCGCCCAGCGTCGTGTTATCAGGTAACTGTTTTTCAGCGCCCAGCTGTAGCCCCTTGGTATTGTTGTGATAGCCCTCGATCCCATTCTTGCCGCTGACATGGTTGTTGTTGCCGACTAGTTGGAACCAGACGCCATCACGCGCCGTGCTGCGTGACAGATGATTGATAATGGCCGAACTCACCTGCCGATCAGCGACCAGCGTGGCCTCTAGAATATCGCTGTAGAGCTGACCGCTCAGTTGCTCCAGCGAACGCTGGGCATCGCCATCGCTGGGTGAGAAGACGAAATTGCGATAGAGCGTGCCTTCGGTGGGCAGAGTTTCCAGAACATCGGCAACTGCACGCTGATTGGAGGTATGCGCGGCCTCAGCGAAGCGGCGACCGTTACGGCCTAGCGTTACGATGGCTTCGTTATCCGTATAATTCAGCGTACCGCCAGCGAAGGGCAATGTTCCCGCGTTAACCTTACCGAAGCTGCCTTCGATTCCTTTATTGCTTGTGAGCAGGGTGTATTGCTTGCCGTAGGCTGCCTTCAGTGCATCAGGCGATAACTCGCCGCCGTCACCGTCTACTACCTTCAGCTGACCGCCTTCCAGCGACGTCGTACCGCTAACGTTCACGGTATCGCTCTCTTCACGTTGAGCGTCGATTTTTGCTGCGTAGGTACTGCTGTTAGCCAGATGCAGGTCGCCATCTATCGTGAGAGCGCCTACTGAGCCAGAACCACCCGGTGCAAGGGTGCCGTGCGTAATGCGCGTATCGCCCTTGAGGGTGCCGTGACCTTGCAGGCGACCGCCCTCTACGGTCAGCCCTTGGTCGAGCGTGCCATTGACGATCAGCGTACCGCCGTTCACGCGGGAAGTTTGCGTTAACGCATTGGCACCTTCCAGCGCCAGAGTGCCCTCTTCTAAAGTGATTCCAGCAAAGCTGTTGTTACCTGACAGCGTCAGCGCACCGGTGCCCTGCTTGATCAAACGCCCCGGCCCGCTGATGTTGTTCTTCCATTCGTCGTAAATGCCGAAGTCAGCGATATCGTCCTCTGTGACGCGCTGGTTGACGGTGGTATCACGGTAGAACCGGGCGGGGCCGCGATAGGCGTTCGGCACATCCAGCAAGCCCCAATAGCTGTCCGGATTATTCTCTTTGGTCATATAGCCAGCGAGAGAGTCTTCAGGATATGACGTGCTCGCCAGGATGTTGCGACGTTCCTCTCTGGATAGATAAGGGAAGCGCAGCAGCAGCAGATTGCCAGCGTTATTGGGAAGTTTGTCAGGGGCGAGACCGGGTGTTGCCTGTTTGCCCGCCTCACCGTAGTAGCCAATATTATTGCCATCAGCGCGGTAATGGTCAGCCAGCAGCGTTGGCTGCTGCGCGAGTGTTTGACGAAGATCGCCATTGATATGGGCAGCCACATCCTGGCGTAGCTGGCGAGCCTGGGTGACGAGATAGTCCTTCAGCGTGGGATCGCTCAGCAGCTGCGTGGTGGTGTAGTTGGCCAATGCGCGTGAACCGATGGTATCGGTAGGATAATGCACGCCCAGCACAACGCGGCTCTCGCCATATTGCAGGGCGCGTGAGTAAATTTCTTCCCCGCGCTCGGGAAAGGCCAGCGCAAGCGGTACGGCCTCGGCGAACCCGATAGCCGTATGCCCACTGGGATAGGCATGGCTGCTCTCGTCTGCCGGCGGCGTCGGGTAAGAAGGCAGCCACTCCCCCGTGTCGGGGTCGATGGCATTGTAGGGGCGGGCGCGATCCCACTTATCCTTGAAGTAGCTGTTGGTGAAGCGCATCTCGCCATTCTCGGCGATATAGCTGTTGGTACGATCATTAATGGCACGAATATGCTGATAAGCGTCGGAATGACGCACATCAATCTTGCTGGCTTCATTGCCAAAGGCTGCTGGCGCGAAGGTGGCGTTTCTATAGTCGCTGGAGAGATTGGCATCACGCTCCGACAGCGCCTTGCGCGTCCCCTGCTGTTGCGAATAGCGATTGAAGGCAACACGATCCTGCTCTTCGAAACCGCTGTGGCGGGCCGGATAAGGACCAAGCACCTTCTCGTCCGAATAGTGAAACCAGTCGTTGATCTTGCCATCTTCATACGCCAGCACATCGTCGAACGACGCACCCTGCGCAGATATTGATGCCAGTGACGCAAGTCCGCCGGCCATGATGCCGTGGGCGAGCAAGCGAGATGTCTTCATGGTGTTTTCCGTTCCCGTCAGTAATAACCCGCGCTAACGCTAATGGCGGCGAATGACAGTTACTTGACGGAAACGGCAGTGCATCATGCACTGTGGTATTGAATTAAGGTTGGCAGATTAGTGGTGTGTTTGTGGTGGATAGTTTTGGATGTTTGCTTGGGTGGGAATCTATTTCCCAATACAAAAACTGCCAAAAATCTCGCCCAATAGATCATCGGCGGTAAATTCGCCGGTAATTTCGCCGAGGGCTTCTTGAGCGGCGCGCAGGTCTTCGGCGAGTAGCTCGCCAGCGCCGCCTTCGGTTAACTGGCGGTGTCCCGTCTCCAGTGCATCGGAGGCGCGCTGGAGCGCTTCGAGATGCCGCCGTCGGGCGGAGAATTGCCCTTCGCTGGTCGCTTGATAGCCCATCACCTGTTTCAGGTGGGCTTTCAGGTTATCCACACCCCGACCTTCACGGGCGGAGATGCGGATGACAGGAGGGGTTGTGGATAAGCTGCTTTCAGGGGCTTCGTCCGTGACGTCGATTTTATTGCGTACCAGGGTGAGCCGTTCGGGGGCTGGCAGGCGTTCGACGAATTCTGGCCAGATCGCCAGTGGGTCGAGGGATGCCGTTTCGCTGGCATCGACCAGCAATAGCACTCGGTCGGCCTTCTCGATTTCGGCCCAGGCGCGTTGCACGCCGATGCGTTCAACCGCGTCGGGGGTATCGCGCAGCCCTGCGGTATCAATCAAATGCAGCGGCATGCCGTCGATATGGATATGCTCGCGCAACACATCGCGGGTGGTGCCGGCGATGTCGGTAACGATGGCGCTGTCGCGCTGGGTAAGAGCGTTCAAAAGGCTCGATTTACCGGCATTGGGGCGCCCGGCAATCACTACGTGCATGCCCTCTCGCATCAGAGACCCCTGAGCCGCGGCGGCGGTCACAGCACGCAGGCGCTCACGTACTTCATTCAGACGTGAAGCCACGACACCATCACCAATGAAATCAATCTCTTCTTCGGGGAAGTCGATGGCGGCTTCGACGTACACGCGCAGCTCAATCAGTGATTGCACCAGCGCTTGTACGCGGTTCGAAAATTCACCATCCAGCGAACGCAGGGCATTGGTTGCTGCGGCCCGCGAGCTGGCTTCGATCAAGTCGCTGATCGCCTCTGCCTGAGCCAGATCCAGCTTGTCGTTAAGGAACGCGCGTTCTGAAAACTCGCCAGGGCGCGCCAGTCGCGCGCCAAGTTCCATGCTGCGCTCCAGCAGCCAGTCAATGATGACGGGGCCGCCGTGGGCCTGAAGCTCTAGTACGTCTTCACCGGTAAATGAGCGCGGGCCAGGAAAATAAAGCGCAACGCCCTGATCAATATGGCTGCCATCAGCCGCAAGAAATGGGCCATAGTACGCGTGCCGAGGCGTAGGGCTATAGCCGAGAATGGCTTCAGCCAATGCCGCTGTCAGCGGCCCGGAGATGCGTACGATACCCACCCCGCCTCTGCCGGGAGGCGTGGCCTGGGCGCAGATGGTATCGCGGTCAAGATGAGCTGAGGGCGCGCGAGCGGCAGTGGTCATAGCGTATCCAGCAGAACGGAAAAAGATAGGCGCTATGATAACGGGCCGCGGTGAGATACCACAAAGAAAGCGGGGCACAGCAGGCTATTTCTTTGTCGGGAAGCTCTCAGCGGCAATCGGTTTGTATCAGGATGAGAGAAGCAAGTCTGCCGGAAGGAGTCGCTCAATCGCCGCCAGTGCAGCCGATAGTTCAAGAACAGTACCGGTCTGGCTGGGCGGCGATAGGCTTCATTGCTGGATAACGGTTACTGATCCATACGCGCGCCTGCGGTAGGGCCAGATTTCAGTGTATAGATCATGCCAATGTGAATCAGCACGGCGCATTTTGGCTCTTTCATGCCGTTGTTGCGCGCAAATTCAAGAGCATTCTGGTAAGGCTCGCCTGAGGTGAATATCTCGGGTTCACCAATGAAACGAAAGCCATCCAGCGCTTCGCGATCAATCACGGCGACCGCGATTTTCGAGCCGTTGCGAATGTTAGTGAGCGTTTGGCCGCCGGTATTTTCGTTATAGATCAGCGTGTGGTCATCATAGACCCTGAGCGAGCGCTTGGGGCCAATATCAGGCAGGCCATCTGCGCCTACTGTTGCCTGGATGGGAAGTTGCTTTGCCAGCATCTGCTTCATGGCGTCAGTCAGTTTGTTCATGGTAAAAACGCTCGGTGAGAGGAATGATAAAGCCGAAAAATACCATGAGACCAAAATTTAACAAAGGTTAATTAAGGGGGTGTCATTCCTCTTCGTGCCGCGTTTTCACCTTCACTATGGCTGTATGACGATGAACAAGCGGTCTGCCTTCAGACATAAAAAAACCGACCCCGAAGGGCCGGTTTTTCGCTAGCGCTTGATCTTGAATCAGGATCGAGCTTCGCGTTTGGCATCGTTTTTCTCAATCTGCTTGGTAATAAAGTACTGCTGAGCGATTGAGAGCACGTTGTTGGTAATCCAGTAGAGCACCAGACCTGCCGGGAACCAAAGGAAGAAGAAGGTGAAGATAATCGGCAGCATCTTCATCAGCTTCGCCTGAGTGGGATCGGGCGGTGTCGGGTTGAGCTGCTGCTGCAGGAACATCGACAGACCCATGATGATCGGCAGGATGAACAGCGGGTCCATGGCCGACAGATCCTGCACCCACAGCATGAAGGGAGAATGGCGCAGCTCGACGGATTCCATCAGCATCCAGTAAAGCGAGATGAACACCGGCATCTGGATGACCATCGGCAGACAGCCGCCCAGCGGGTTGATCTTCTCTTTCTGGTAGAACTTCATCATCTCCTGCGACATTTTCTGGCGATCATCGCCATGCTGCTCGCGGATACGCTGCATTTGCGGACCCAGCTTGCGCATTTTCGCCATGGACTTGTACGCCTTGGCAGAAAGCGGCAGCAGGATAATCTTGACCACACATGTGAGTAGGATGATGGACCAGCCCCAGTTGCCGATCAGGCCGTGAATTTTCGACAGCAGCCAGAAAAGCGGCGTTGCCAGGAACCACAGCCAGCCGTAGTCAACCGTCAGCTGAAGGTTGGGGGCTGTCGCCAGCAGCTGATCGCGCAGCTTCGGACCGACATAGAGCGTCGCGCTCATTTCGCCGTTGCTGCCCGCAGCGATCTGCTGCTCAGGGCCAGCGAAGGCGGCTACGCTACGATTTTGGGAATCCTTGTTGCCGTAATAGAGATTCTGCTGGTCGCCTTCGGGCACCCAGGCACTCACGAAGTAGTGCTGAATCATTGCTACCCAGCCACCTTCGGCACTGCGCTCGGAGAATTTGTTATTGCGCAGATCGTCGAAGCTCACTTTCTCGTAGCTGTTATCCGGGCTTGAGAATGCCGCGCCAAGATAGGAGTGCATTCCCATGCCGTGGCTCTCGGTCGGATCGGCAGACTGATCGCGCACCAGCTGACCAATGAAACGCACGTCCAGCGGATTGCTGCCCTGGTTGTCGATCAGATAGCTGACCTTCACGGCATAGGAGCCGGTATCGAAGGTGAAGCGTTTGGTGACACGCGCGCCATCTACGTCAGCATGCAGGTCAACGGTGAGCTGCTTCTGATCGGGAGAAAGCTGGTAGTCGGTCTGATCGGCGCTGTATTGCAGGCGTCCTGGGTGGTTCTGGATTTGCAGGCCCGAACGCGCAACATAATGCAGCGATTTGCTGTCAGCGAGCAGTACAAAAGGCTGATCGGAGTGCAGCGCTTGCGACTGCTGCGGCAGTGCTGCGTACACAATATCGCCACCGCGTGGATCAATGCGCAGGTTCAGCACGTCAGTGGTGATACTGACCAAAGAGTGGTGGGCAGGCTGCTGCTGGTTGCCTTGCTGTCCCTGCTCAAGCGACTGAGAGGCTCGGTCAGCCGTTGATTCAGGTGCCTTGAGCACATCATCAGGTTGGCGTGATTCATCCGAGTGTTGCTCGGCTTGCTGGCTGGTCTGCTGTTCCTGATCTGCCTGGTGGTAATCCTTGTTCCACTGGACCACCAGCAGGTAGGCGAGCACTGCCAGCGGAATCAGGATGATGATGCGTTTGAAGTCCATGTAGGAATATGCCCGGTAAGAAGTGGCTTGGCGAATGAGCGCTTTGCCATGCTGAGGGAGAGCAGCCCTGACTATATATGGGTGCGCTCGACAGCATAGCCGGCGATCAGCGTGCCATGTTATCGACCATCCCTTGGCGCCTCAAATGAAACTATTGGCGATAGGTACAAAACACCTTTTACGTGTGTTCTGCAGGCAGAAGATGGCGGGAAGAAAGGCTGCTTTCGCCTACCTTGTTACTGCATTGCTGTCAGCGATTGTCGTATCTACCGCCATAGGGGGAATTACGGCAACTGACGTTATTCATCGAGCCAGCACGACCGAACCGCTGCATTCACACAGAATGAGCGACTTTCTCTGGTGAAGGCGGGGCGGTCTGGCTGTGCAAAAGTGTGTTGGGCGAAAAAGCAAAAGCCGTCAGGCTGACGGCGCGGTAGCGAGAGTGCGCTTCTGCGCCTCTTTCTCTAACCGTCGCCACATGCCTGACAGCTGCTGCGCCAGTGTGGTTCTGTCCAGCTCGGTTACCCCGCGACGGGACAACACCACAATATCAACGGCCGGCAAGCGGTGCTGGCGCAGGCGAATGGATTCCCGGGTCAGGCGCTTGAGCAGGTTGCGATCCACAGCGCGTTTCATGTTCTTACGACTGAACACCAGGCCCACTCGTACATGTCCGCAGCTGTTGGGGCACGCCAGTGCCAGAAGCCCTTTACCGTGAATCTTGAAGCACGCTGCCTCAAAAACATGCCCATATTCCCGACTGGACAGTATTCTCATACTGCGCGGGAAGCGGCGATCTGCTGTTTTCTCTGCCATAGAGAGGCACATGCCCCTTCGCTTTACAACACTTAGGCGCTCAGACGTTTGCGGCCTTTGGCACGACGACGAGCGATGACCTGACGGCCGCGTTTGGTCGCCATGCGAGCACGGAAACCGTGGTTGCGCTTACGTTTCAGTACGCTGGGCTGGAATGTGCGTTTCATTGCGTCTTTCTCCTCAGCTAGGAAGGGAAGGATGGAAATATTCCGAGAGCAAAAGCGCCCTTCAGGAATGTCAAGAGCGGGGATTTTAGAGAATCCAACGCAGCGACGCAATTTTTCTATGCATTATCGCGCGCATTTAGAGCAATTTTTTCATTCTTATTGTGCAAAATGCTGTGAGTAAGCTGGTGGTAACCTATTGGCAAGCTGCTCATTTCATGTTCAAAAGTGGATAAATGCAGATTCTTCCACTTTTTTGCTTATGTTATCCACACCTGGATGATGTTGTGCGGGTGTGGATAACTGGTGTCAGGGTCGATACACTAGCGGTTCCGCTCTGATTTTTACAGCGCAGGTGCGGCATTTATGCGAAACGTCGCCGATTCAACAAGGTATGCGCGGTGGGCGGTTCTCCTGAGCGCGACGGTATAACAGTGGGATATGTTAGCGTGGCGACAGGTACAGATCACTGGCAGTTATCAGGATGAAGAATTAGCGTGTTGATTGCACTATGGCAGCAATGCCTTGAACGTCTGCAGGATGAGCTAAGCTCCCAGCAGTTCAATACATGGGTACGTCCGCTTCAGGCTGAAGAGGGCGAAGCCGGCGATTTGGTGCTCTTGGCGCCCAACCGCTTCGTGCGCGACTGGGTAAACGATAAGTTTCTCAAGCGTATCAACGAATTGTTGCGTGAACTCGCGCCCAGCAAGCCGCCCAAGGTAAAACTGGGCATCGGCAGCCGCCGCAGTGTTTCCAATCCTGCTGCTGTGCAGCGCCCTGCCCGACCAGCGGCGCCTGAAGCGCCCGCCGTTATTCGCAGTCGCAGCCGTCCTTCTCGTGCTTCCTTCTCTGAAGATGTCGATGTCCCCGCCGCACCTCCCGAAGAGTCGTCAGCGTCGCAGGACAAGGGACGAGATGTGCAGGTGGAGGGTAGCCTCAAGCACACCAGCGGTCTTAACCCCTCCTTTACCTTTGATACCTTCGTGGAAGGTAAATCCAACCAGTTGGCCCGTGCCGCCTCGCGTCAGGTTGCCGAGAATGCTGGCGGTGCCTATAACCCGCTGTTTCTGTATGGCGGTGTGGGCCTGGGTAAAACGCACCTGATGCACGCGGTGGGCAACCACATGGCCGGGCTGCGTGAAAATGCCAAGGTGGTCTATCTGCACTCCGAGCGTTTTGTGGCGGATATGGTCAAGGCGCTCCAGCTTAACGCCATCAACGATTTCAAGCGTTTTTACCGCAGCGTTGATGCGCTGCTGATTGATGATATTCAGTTTTTTGCTGGCAAGGAGCGCTCTCAGGAGGAGTTCTTCCATACCTTCAACGCGCTGCTTGAAGGCGGCCAGCAGATGATTCTGACCTCGGACCGCTACCCGAAGGAGATTTCGGGAGTGGAAGAGCGTTTGAAATCCCGCTTTGGCTGGGGCCTTACCGTTGCCATTGAACCCCCCGAGCTTGAGACGCGCGTCGCCATTCTGATGAAAAAGGCCGAGCAGTCGAAAGTGGATTTACCGCACGATGCGGCGTTCTTCATCGCTCAGAAAATCCGCTCCAATGTGCGTGAGCTGGAAGGTGCGCTCAAAAAGGTGATCGCTGATTCCCATTTCATGGGGCGCTCGATCGACCAGGAGTTCATCCGTGAATCGCTCAAGGATCTTCTGGCGCTTCAGGATAAACAGGTGGGTATAGATAATATCCAGCGTACTGTGGCGGAATATTACAAGATCAAGGTGGCAGACCTGCACTCGAAACGGCGCTCTCGTTCGGTAGCGCGGCCGCGTCAGGTTGCCATGGCGCTGGCCAAGGAGCTGACCAGCCATAGTCTGCCGGAAATCGGCGACGCTTTCGGTGGGCGCGATCATACGACGGTGCTGCATGCGTGTCGTAAGGTGCTGGCGCTACGAGAAGAAAGTGCCGACATTCGTGAAGACTACAAAAACCTGATGCGGTTGCTGACCAGCTAACTATCAGAAAATGAAACGGGTAAATGTCAGCGGGCATTGACCCACGCCGTTTAGCCCGCAATGATCGCGTTTATCGACCATTGCAACGATCAACAGAAGAGAGTGTGGCTCCGATGAAATTCTCCATCTCGCGTGAAGCTCTACTGCGGCCCCTAAGCCTGGTGGCGGGCGTGGTTGAGCGCCGTCAGACCCTTCCGGTGCTGTCCAATGTCCTGCTGATGGCGGGTAGCGATGGCCTGGCGCTTACAGGTACTGATCTTGAAGTCGAGCTGATCGGGCATGCCGAGCTAGATGAATTGCAAACCGCGGGGTCCGCAACGGTGCCCGCTCGCAAACTGATGGATATCTGCCGCTCATTGCCGGAAGGGTCGATTATTAGCCTGGCGCTGGAAGATGGACGTGCCGTGCTGCGCGCCGGACGCTCGCGCTTTACGCTTTCGACCCTGCCGGCGGCTGAATTCCCGAATATCGAGCAGAGCAAGCAGGATGCCGAAGTCACGCTGCCGCGCAAGGCGCTCAAGCGCCTGATCGACGCCACTTCATTTGCGATGGCGCAGCAGGACGTGCGGTATTATCTCAACGGTATGCTGTTTGAGCTGGATAGCAACGCCGTGCGTGTTGTGGCGACCGATGGTCACCGTCTGGCGCTGGCAGAAAGCCGCAACGAACTGACCGTGAGCGACCTGCAACGGCTGATTCTGCCGCGTAAAGGCGTGCTTGAGCTGGGTCGGCTGCTCGACGATAGCGACGAGCCGGTCACTCTGGTGCTTGGCCCCAATCACCTGCGTGCCCGCACGGGTGGTTACGTCTTCACTTCCAAGCTGATTGACGGCAAGTTCCCTGATGTTAACCGCGTCATCCCGAAAGGTGGCGACAAGCGTCTGGTCGCTGAACGCGGCGAGCTGCGTCAGGTGCTGGCGCGTACATCCATTCTTTCCAGTGAAAAGTATCGCGGTGTCAGGCTCTATCTGGAAGATGGCAACCTGCGCGTTCAGGCGAGCAACCCTGAACAGGAAGAAGCCGAGGAAAACGTGGCCGTTGACTATCAGGGCAGTGGTCTGGAAATCGGCTTCAACGTCGGTTATCTGGTCGATGTACTGAATGTGGTTGGCACCGAGCAGGTGGTCATGACGCTCTCCGACTCCATTTCCAGCGTGTTGCTGGAAGCAGCCACCAGCGATGATAACGCCGCGCCGGAGTTCTCCGCGCGCTATGTTGTTATGCCGATGCGTCTGTAAGGCCCTGTCGCCGCTGTTCTGACGCCTTGTTTCAGCTCAGTGGCGGTCTCTATTATGGCGCTTGATCGTCTTCAGGTGACCGGGTTGCGCAACATTGCGCAGGCCGACCTCACTCCCTCCGCGGGTATCAATCTCATTTGTGGCGCGAATGGCAGCGGCAAGACCAGTCTGCTGGAAGCGCTGCATTTGCTTGGGCTGGCGCGCTCCTTTCGGGCGCGTCATGTTAAATCGTTGATCCACTTCGATGCCGAGAGCCTGACCGTCTTTGGACGTATTGCAGGTACGCCGCCCCAGCGCATTGGCATCCAGCGTCGTCGCGATAGCAGCAGTGTCGAGCTAAGGCTTGACGGTGAGCGTGTGGAGCGCATCAGTCGTCTGGCAGAACAGCTTCCCCTTCAGTTGATTGATAACCACACCTTCGAGTTGATCGAAGGTTCTCCGCGCGCCCGACGGGAATATCTCGATTGGGGCGTCTTCCATCTCGATCACGACTTTTTAACGCTCTGGAAGCGTATGCGGAGGGCGTTGAAACACCGCAACGCGCTGCTGAGATATGGTACAATCGACCGAATTTCCATGGCTGCCTGGAATCAGGAATTGGGGCGCACGGCAGAGCAGATGGATAGCCTGCGCAAGCAGTATATCGAGCAGCTTGCGCCGCTGTTTTCAGAAACCCTCGCACGTTTGGCTGATCTTCCCGATGTAACGCTACAGTACACGCGCGGATGGGAGCGCCAGCGTCCGCTTGAGGAAGTACTCGAAGCGGGTATCGGCACCGATAGAAAAATGGGGTTTACCCAGCAGGGGCCGCAGCGCGCTGATATTCGTATTCGGGTCGGGAAGCGGTTGGCTGCAGAGGTGTTGTCACGCGGTCAGCAGAAGGTGGTCGTGAGCGCCTTGAAGCTGGCCCAGGGGCAGCTGCTTGAGCGCTTGACCGAGCGCCACTGCCTGTATTTGATCGATGACCTGGCTGCCGAGCTTGATAGCCGCCATCGGCAGCGCTTTTGCGAGCTGCTTGAAGAGCAGCAAGGCCAAAGCTTCATCACGGCGATTGAGCGCGCTGATGTACAGCAAGGGTTCTCCAAAGAGTTCGCCCTGTTTGAGTTGCGCGGTGGGCGCCTTGAGAGCGCCTGATCGGGCAAGGCAACGATTGCAGCATATTCGTGGATAGTCGCTCGCGGGGGCCTTTGACGCTTCCGCGTGGAAATAACGCAAGGTGGCACGCACGGTGCCGCCCGCCAGTAGCGAAACAGCAGCTGGGTCACGTAGCAAGAGGTGATCATGCTGCGGCGGCGGTACCAGCACGCAGCGTCGATAGATAGCTGCTTAACAGCCCAGGAGTGGACATGAGCGAGCAGGCTTACGATTCATCAAGTATCAAGGTCTTGAAGGGACTGGACGCGGTGCGCAAACGCCCGGGCATGTACATCGGTGATACCGATGACGGCAGCGGTCTGCACCACATGGTGTTCGAGATTGTTGATAACTCGATCGACGAAGCCCTGGCAGGCTATTGTGACGAGATCAACGTGACCATTCACGCTGATGAGTCCATTAGTGTGTCGGACGATGGGCGCGGTATCCCCACCGATTTACACGCTGAAGGAGTATCTGCCGCCGAGGTTATCCTGACGGTGCTCCATGCGGGCGGCAAGTTCGATGACAACTCCTACAAGGTCTCCGGCGGATTGCACGGTGTAGGGGTCTCGGTGGTCAATGCGCTGTCATCGCAGCTCGACCTGACCATCTGGCGGGCCGGCAAGGTGCACACTCAAACCTACAGCCACGGCGTGCCGCAAAAACCGCTTGAGGTGGTTGGCGACACCGAGCGCTCGGGTACCCAGATTCATTTCGTACCGTCGCCCGAGACCTTTGCCAATATCGAGTTCCACTATGAAGTGCTGGCCAAGCGCTTGCGCGAGCTGTCGTTTTTGAACTCAGGCGTTGCCATTCGGCTGACGGATGAACGCGACGGCAAGTCGGAGCTGTTCCACTATGAGGGTGGTCTCAAGGCATTCGTTGAGCACCTCAACAAGAACCGTACCACTATCAACCCGGTGTTCCACTTCTCCCTCGATCGCGAAGATGGCATTACGGTAGAAGTGGCGATGCAGTGGAACGATAGCTACAACGAAAACCTGCTCTGCTACACCAACAACATTCCGCAGCGTGATGGTGGTACTCACTTGGCGGGCTTCCGTGCTTCCCTGACACGTACCCTCAATAACTACATTGAGGCTGAAGAGCTACAGAAGAAGGCGAAGGTAACCACTTCCGGCGATGATGCTCGTGAAGGACTGGTAGCGATCATTTCAGTGAAGGTGCCTGATCCTAAATTCTCCTCGCAGACCAAGGACAAACTCGTCTCTTCCGAGGTGAAAACCGCGGTGGAGCAGGAGATGGGGAAAAACTTCTCCGAGTACCTGCTTGAGCATCCTTCCGAAGCGAAAATCATCGTCAACAAGATGATTGATGCCGCGCGAGCGCGTGATGCGGCGCGCAAGGCGCGTGAGATGACGCGCCGTAAAGGAGCGCTGGATATCGCAGGGCTGCCCGGCAAGCTGGCCGACTGTCAGGAGAAGGATCCTGCCAAATCAGAACTTTATCTGGTGGAGGGTGACTCTGCCGGTGGGTCGGCCAAACAGGGCCGTGATCGCCGTACTCAGGCGATTCTGCCGCTGAAGGGCAAGATTCTTAACGTTGAGAAAGCGCGCTTTGACAAGATGCTCTCCTCCGCCGAGGTCGGCACCCTGATTACTGCGCTAGGCTGTGGGATCGGGCGCGAGGAGTTCGATGTCGAAAAGCTGCGCTACCATTCGATCATTATCATGACCGACGCCGATGTCGATGGGTCGCACATTCGTACCCTGCTGTTGACCTTCTTCTTCCGTCAAATGCCTGAAATCATCGAGCGGGGCCACGTGTTTATTGCGCAGCCGCCGCTCTACAAGATCAAGCGTGGCAAGCAGGAGATGTATCTCAAGGATGAAGCCGCACTGGAGCAATATCTGGTGACTACGGCCCTTGATGGCGGCAGCCTGCATGTCCATGAGACTGCGCCAGGCATTACCGGCGCTGAGCTTGAGAAGCTGATCAATCAGTACCAGGACGTCATGCGTCGCTTTGATCGTCTGTCGCGTGTTTACCCGCGCAAGGTATTGAAAGAGATGATTCGCGTTGGCGGTCTCAAGGATACCGAGCTGGCCGATGAGCAGGCGGTGAATGCGTGGATGGAAAAGCTCTCCCAGCGCATGGAGCTGATCAGCGAATACGAGGGCGATGCGAGCTACCGTTTCTCCGCTCAGTTCGATGAAGAACGCCAGCTCTACTTCCCCAAGGTCACGGTAACCGCGCATGGCGTTGATACCGATTACTCGCTGGGGCTGAGCTTCTTCCGCTCGCCTGACTATTCAGCCATGGTATCGCTTGGTGAAACGCTCGATGGTCTGCTTGAAGCCGGCGCTTATGTTGCTCGTGGCGAGCGTCGTCGTGAGGTCAAGGAGTTCGGCGAAGTGATGGAATGGCTCAAGGGCGAAGCGCAGCGCGGTCTGAGCATCCAGCGCTACAAAGGACTGGGTGAAATGAATCCCGAGCAGCTGTGGGAAACCACCATGGACCCAGAAGTGCGCCGCATGCTGCGGGTCTCCATCGAAGATGCTGTAGTAGCCGATCAGATGTTCAATACCCTGATGGGCGACGAAGTCGAGCCACGCCGTGACTTCATTGAACAGAACGCGTTGGTCGCCAACCTGGACGTTTAATCCTTAAAGAAAAGCGCGATAGCCCGATGACCTGACCCTAACCATGGTTCGTGGAATCGGGCATCCTCAAAGGCTGGACTTGGTACTACACCGAGTTCAGCTTTTTTGTGTGCTCATCGCTTTCATTCCTGATGTAGCGATCTATGGCGAAGCCAGGGGGATACGGCTTGTCTGAATGGCACGATGCTGCGCCTTATACCCACGCACTTGCTGGATTGATGGGTGAGGCATCGCCATTGCCGCTCGCCAAGAGCAATTAAGGCAGGTGTTGCGCCAGGTGCAGTACAGTAGCGATCACCGAGCACGACTAGCGTTTGGTAGGCAGAGCGGCCTTTTGAAGGAGAGGCTGCGGGAGTCGTTGGCCTCTTATATCCCGACTCCGCCCATCATGTTTATTTGCGCCAGGTCGGAAGGAAGGGTTCTTCAAAACATAGCACATGGTGCTATAGTTATGTGAAGCATAGGTAGTCGCCGTGCGCATTTTCAAGACCAGGTGGATGGCACGATTCGCCCGACGAGAACGAATCAGCGATGCCAGCCTACGAGAAGCCATCGCTCGGGCTGAGCGAGGAATCATTGATGCCGATCTAGGGGCTGGACTTATCAAGCAGCGTGTCGCAAGAACCGGTCAGGGAAGGTCGGGTGGCTATCGGATGATCATCGCTTATCGAGCGGAAGATAGAGCGTTCTTTCTCTATGGCTTTGCTAAAAATGTTCTGGATAACATCAGTAACGATGAATTACTGACCTTGCGGGAGTTGGCCGCCGACATGTTGGCCCGTAGTGAGGCTATTTTGAAACAAGCAAAAGAGGCAGGCGAACTTCAGGAGATTGATCATGGCGAAAGAACTCAGTGACTTGACCAAAGCCCTGCTCGAAACAACCGAAGATATGCATCGGGTTGGAATGGTGAGTGATGAGACCTGCAGGAAAATTACGGTGCGTCATCTGGGAGCAGATGCCTTGCCTAATGCAACGCCTATCAGCCCCGAGGAAATTCGAAGTATGCGAGAGCAGGCTCACTTGAGCCAGGCAGCGCTTGCCAAATACCTGAACCTGACCACGGGGTATATCTCGCAGCTCGAACGAGGAACAAAACAGGCCAAGGGGCCAGCGTTAGTCCTGTTGAATGTGATTCGGCACAAAGGCATCGAAGTGCTTCAATAATAATCGAGTTATCACTCTTGTGTTTACTCGACCACCGTTTAATGGCTTGGGGAACACGTTGTTGTATCTTGCCTGCATTTTCCAGCGGCCAAGAGGATAGCTCGCCTGGTGACTTTTAAGGCTCCCACATTCTTGGCAGCACTCTCCGTTAATTACATCTACCCCTGCTGACTGGCTTTATGGCGAGCGTTCAGCCTTCACCAGACAGCGGCGTGGGTCTACCACCACCGACGCAATAAAGCGGCCATCGGCGCCCAGATAGGTGTGTCGCATACGTAACCCTTCCTCGATCGCGCTCTGCAGGCCGTTGCGGTTCTGCTCGCAGAGAGAGTGGCGGTGCTCTGTCGCGGCCCCCTGCGCAAATAGCTGTTGATCAAATTCATTGGCATCGTGATGCAGCACGACATAGGTGTAGCGAATTTCACGACTTTCCGGCACCAGGCGCACGGATTCCACTTCTGTTTCGCCATCCAGTCTGACGGGCATATGAGCATTGAGCCGCTCAATGGAGTGGCGGTATGACCTTAACCCAGCGTCAGGCCAGTGCCCGCATAGTGCCACTACCGCCAACAGCAGCACACAGCCGGCCATCACATAGGAGAATGGGGATTTCATATGGCCTCTCCTGTTCGGCTATAGAAAAAGGGAGTCGGTAGTGTGCGGCCACCGCTCCCTTTTCAGTAATCGAGGACGATCACCTATTTGTTGATGACCACCTGTGGAGCGGCCGCAGGACGGCTGGTAGTGCCCAGGTGATACCCTTCCTTCTTCAGCAGTTTGATCGCTTCTTCGGAATACGTCGATACCAGTGATGACTTATCGGCAACCGAACACCAGAAGCAGATACTGACCGCTACGTTCACCGGCTGGGGAGCAAAGGAGACCGAGGGCGCAGGCTCGGTGAATACCCGGCTATCGCCTTCAATAAGGCCCAGCAGCAGCGAGCGCGCCTTATCAATATTGTCATCGTAGTCGATCAGCAGGCTAATGGTAGCCAGGCGTTGACCGTTTTCACTGTTATTGACCAGCGCTGTTTCCGACAGTGAGGAGTTTGGCACATAGACGATGTCGTTGCTGGTGGTGCGCAAAATGGTGCGGAAGATCTCAATCGCGATCACGGTGCCTTCGTGGCCGCCGCAGCTAATGTAGTCACCGGACTTGAAGGGGCGGAACATCAGGATCATCACCCCGCCGGCGAAGTTGGCCAGACTGTTCTTCCATGCCAGGCCGATTGCCACGCTCATGGCACCGAGTACGGTAATAAATGAGGTAGTAGCGATGCCCACCGTGGAGGCGGTGCTGATCAGCAACAACAAGCGCAGCAGCAGCAGGATCATGTTGCCAAGGAAGCCCTGTAGCGTCTGCTCCATGTGGCGTGCGCTCATGATACGGTTCAGCACTCGCATGATGACGTTGATTACCCACCAGCCGATGGCGAGTAATATCAGCGCAACGAGCAATCTGCCCGCGAAACCCAGCAAAGAAGGCAGCATGGAATTAAACATCTGCCAGTCATGTTCCAGTGTGCTATTCACGTTGCATCCTTGTTTGGTGGAGAAAAAACGCCTAAATCCCTCGGTAATGCCATCACTGTATCAAATGATCGGGGGCTTTTTTTCTTCATTAAAGGTAGTTGGTAAACGAAAAAATCGCCCGCTCAGAAGTGAGCGGGCGATTGTCTACGAGCGTAGCGTTAGCCTAAGCGTGACTTACTTCGCAGCCTGGTAACGTTTTTCAGCTTCTGCCCAGTTGACCAGCTTCCAGAAGGCGCCGATGTAGTCAGGGCGACGGTTCTGGTAGTTCAGGTAGTAGGCATGCTCCCACACGTCGAGACCAAGTACCGGCGTCGCGTCGAGGCCACCGAAATCCTTCGGTGAGAGCGGGCTGTCCTGGTTGGCGGTAGAGCCAATTTCAAGCTTGCCATTCTTGACGACCAGCCACGCCCAGCCAGAACCGAAACGGCCTTTGGCTGCGGTAGTGAACTGCTCCTGGAATTTCTCGAAGCTACCGAAGGTATCATCAATGGCGGCTTTCAGATCACCTACCGGAGCGCCTTCGGATTCAGGGGTCAGAATAGTCCAGAACAGCGAGTGGTTAGCGTGGCCGCCAGCATTGTTACGGAGAGCAGTCTGGCTCGCTTCCGGAACGTCGGCGAGTTTGGTCACCAGCTCTTCAGCAGACAGATTCGCAAACTCAGGCAGTTTCTCAAGTGCTGCATTTGCGTTGGTAACGTAGGTCTGATGGTGCTTGGTGTGGTGGAGTTCCATTGTTGCCTTATCAAAATGCGGTTCGAGTGCATCGTAGGCATAAGGAAGTTTTGGAAGTTCGTAAGCCATATCAACAAGCCTCTCTTGGGTTGTCGTTCTATGTGTTCATCGGATGGCTCAGCGCATCCGGATTCTTCAGAGTGGGTACCACAGCATCTTTCGGCGCGGACGCTATGCAAGGCTACCCATACTGGCTTTTGCAAGCACGCCCTTGGATAATAGGACCAGGCTGTAGCGTATGCAACTGACGATTCTGCCTTCAAATGAAAGAATTGGTCCCAGCCAATCAATTTTCAACCATAAGCCGCGAGGAGATGATGATGGCTTCCTCCGCACCGCCCGACAGCCCCGAACAGCACCTGCTCAGTGTAATCAAGCGGCACGGTTCGCTATCCCTTGCCGAAATTGCTGCGCAGCTCGCCATCTCTCAGGAAGCTGCGCGTCAGCGGGTCAATCGGCTGGCGCAGTGGGGGCTGGTACAAAAGCATGAACAGCGCAAAGGCATCGGTCGCCCGCTGGGAGTCTGGACGCTTTCGAGCAAGGGACATGCACGCTTCCCCGATACGCACGCCCAGTTGAGCGTGCAATTACTGGAGGCCGCCAGCTTGCTGCATGGCGAGACGGGCATCGAAGCGCTGCTGGCAACGCGTGAAAACAGCATCAAGTTGAGATATGAAGAAGTCTTGTCTTCAGCGGTGTCGTTGGAGGAGCGGCTGGAACGCCTGGTGCAGCTACGCGATGCCGAGGGCTATATGGCGCGCCTTGAAACCGTCGAGAGCGGCCAGGTGTGGCGGTTGATCGAGGATCACTGCCCAATTGGTGCGGCGGCGGCTTCCTGTGGCGGTTTTTGCGCCAGTGAGCTGCGGCTTTTTCAAGCGATTCTTGGGGATAACGTCGAGATCGTTCGGGAGGAGCATCTTCAGCAGGGTGAAAGGCGCTGTGCTTACAAGATCAGCGCGCTCGCAGCGGCCTGCTGATGATGGGGCAATATATTTCCTGTCTTCAAACATATGGTGAAGCAAGGGCGGGCGCTTTCAAATGAGCAGGTCGGAAGCTCGCTTCCCATAAGACGGGGCTGACTGCCTTCCGCTACTTAACTTACTTGCTGCATCGTGGGGTTTGCCCGCCCAGGAGGCCCTCCATAAGAGAGCCGTTTCATTTTGGAAATCGTTATGGCGCTCGATCGGCCATTCTATCAGCCAATGCTGCCTGCACTGCCTGATTCCACTCTTCTGAGGAGATGCTCCACTCCTCCAGCTCTTTCTGATCCGGTTCTCCGGCGTGGCTCAATTGATCCAGCTCCTGGCTGCTGGCCTTTTCCAGCAAACTGGACGCAAATGCTTTGACGTTCCCTGACAACTTGGCAATTTCGCTCATGGCGTTTCCTTCGCTTCTGAATTCGACTCATTTCCAGGCGTGTCCAAAGCAGCACTCGCTGGCGAGGCTTAAATGTACTCTGACGCCTGTCTTAACGCTATCGCTACACTCTAAATGGGATCATTTATTCGGCGCGCTACCGAGAAACAGCGGAACAAGGAATAGTGTGCCGGGAAGCTGTCGGGATCGTCTCTGTGGAAAACGTTGCGGCAGCCTCGGAAAAGCAGGCGGCGGTTGGCGGCGTGTATCTCGCACATAATAAAAGGCTGAACCCGATGCAGTATCAGGTTCAGCCTTCGACGGAATCCGTTTCACCAATCGCCTACTGTGTGAGAAGCCCCGTGCCAATATGATGTTTATCGGCTGAGGCAGCGCAATATCCCACTCAAACAGTCAGCTTTTTGTGAAGCGTAATACCGTTATTCCAGCGGCATGCCGCCAATGGCGTAACTTTGGTAAGTTACGCTGCCCGACTCATCAACCTGGCAGCTGAGGTTGTAGAAGGTGTTGCCACGGCCCTGAAGGCTCACGGTCAGGCGATAGGGCTGATTCTGCTCGTAGCGTGAGAGGTTGTCGGAGACATAGGAGTGAGTCTTGAAGGTGCCGCCATCCTTTGCCTGGCCCTGAGCGAGACACTCTTTCACCAGCGGGTTATCGGAATGGTCGTGCTCTGCGGCTTGCGCCTGGGTAACGCCACAACCAATGGCGAGGCTGGCCGCAACGGCCAGTGATGAAAATACGTGCTTGCTCATGGGGATTGTCTCCTGATCAAACCTGACGCTGCGCCAAGGCGTTAGCATCTTCCCTGGGCTTTATCTGAAAAGTGTTCATGCGGCGCATCGCCATGTGACGAGATACGCGCGATTCCTGCCTATAATGGAGCGAGCAGAAGAGCGCGATGCCGACTTTTCACGTTAGGCCACACCGTAGTTAATGAGCTGCGTTTTATAATCGGCAGCCGTCCAAACGACCATTAAAATACCACATTCGATAGTGTTGCCTCGATATTTGCGCGCCAGCTTCCTCGAAAAGTGCATCCATCGGGCGTTATCTATTACTGGAAATCGAACATTCGGTTAAGCTGATACGATTCCGCACGGCTCTTTCCCCACTACTCATATGCACCGAGGTTTACCCATGACTTCCGATAACGCTGCGCAGTCTTCCTCTGATTCTGCTGTTTCTGAGCAGTTTGATGTTGTGGTTATTGGCGGCGGCTCAGGCGGCATCAGCGTCAGCGCTAGCCTCTTGAAGCGCGACAAAACCCTGCGTCTGGCGATCATCGAGCCGAGCAGCAAGCACTGTTACCAGCCGGCATGGACGCTGGTCGGCGGCGGTGTCTACGACGTGGCCAAAACGGTCAAGGCGACCAGCGAAGTGATTCCTCAGGGCGCTACCTGGCTGAATAACAGCGCTCAGCGCGTTGACGCTTCAGCACACCAGGTCGAGCTGGACGATGGCCGTCTCATTGGCTACCAGCAGTTGGTGGTTGCGCCTGGCCTACGGCTGGCATGGGAGAAGATCGAAGGCGTTGAAGAGACGCTGGGCAAAAATGGCGTTACCTCCAACTATCGCCTCGATCTGGCACCCTATACGTGGAAACTGGTGCAGGCACTGGAAAATGGTACGGCCCTCTTTACTCAGCCGCCCATGCCGATCAAATGCGCAGGAGCACCGCAGAAGGCGCTGTATCTCTCCTGTGACTACTGGCGTCATCAGGGCGTGGCAAGCAGTATTGATGTTGAATTCGCGCTGGCCGGAGCGGCGCTGTTTGGTGTAGCTGAATTTGTGCCGACCCTGCAAAGCTATATCGAGCGCTACAACGCCGCGCTGAGCTTCAACCAGAATCTGGTTGCGG
The DNA here is from genome assembly GCF_000526695.1 of Carnimonas nigrificans ATCC BAA-78. Classification (GTDB taxonomy): domain Bacteria; phylum Pseudomonadota; class Gammaproteobacteria; order Pseudomonadales; family Halomonadaceae; genus Carnimonas; species Carnimonas nigrificans. The sequence continues at coordinate 138,582 of NZ_JAGO01000013.1, read as the reverse complement.
TCGATGGCCCTAATCACAAGGCGACCTTCGAAGTGACCAACGAGGCGGGTGAGCAGGTGCGTGTCGAGAAGCACTTTGACATGCTCCACGTTGTACCGCCGCAGGTCGCACCGGATTTCATCAAGGAGAGCGGGCTGGGCAATGCTGCTGGCTGGGTCGAGGTAGACCCTGACACCTTGCGCCACACTCGGTTTGAGGATGTTTTCGCGCTGGGCGATTGCATCGGCACCACCAATGCGAAAACGGCGGCTGCGGCACGCAAACAGAGCGTGGTGGTGGCAGTGAACCTGCTCGCCGCCCGTAACGGCAAGGAGCTACCCGCCCATTACGATGGCTACGGTGCCTGCCCATTAACGGTAGAACGCGGCAAGGTGGTGCTGGCTGAGTTCGGTTATGGCGGCAAGCTGCTGCCGACCTTCCCACTCGATCCGAAAGTGCCGCGCAAGCTCAACTGGTGGATGAAAACCGAGCTGCTGCCCTGCCTGTACTGGAATGGCATGCTGAAAGGGCGTGAATGGCTGACCCGCGCCCGTATTGATAAAAAATAGCGCTGTCAGGCATGGCTATTGTTCGTGCATCTACCGAGGGTTCATGTTAAAAAATCCGTTCGGCGGGCCAAATGAGCGTCGTCGATAACTGGATGGATTCATGATGCGCTGGGCGACTTCCGCCTGGACTCATTCAAGGAGAAATGGATATGCCGAAGGATCGCATTGAAGGAAAAGCTCGCGAGCTTGCGGGGCAGGCCCAGGAAGCCTTTGGTGAGTTCGCTGACGACCATGAGCAAGACCTGCGCGGCAAGGCGCGTCAGGCAGCGGGCTCTGCGCAGTATCACTATGGTGAAGCCGTGGATCAGGTGCGTGATACCACCCGTGCAAATCCCTTCGCTGCGCTGGCCGTCGCCGCCGCTGTTGGTTTTGTCTTTGGGCGCTTTCTGCGCTGAGTTGCGCGACATTTAGCGTGCTATAAGCGACCGGCCCCTTATATAGGGGCCGGTTTTCGTTTGGGGCATGAAAAAGCATCGAAAGCGTAGCGTATAGGCAATCGCGCGCTTTAGTTGGCGATCCGCAGCGGTACTTTGATTGCCGTTCTTTCGCTGCCTTGCGTGCCGTGGCATGCTTGATATGTCGCGAACGGCGCGGCGCCGCTCCTGGAGCGAAGATTTCTTTACAGCGGAAGTGGTGGTATGACGTTCAAGGTGTTTGTCGATGGTCAAGCGGGGACGACCGGTTTAAGGCTGCTCGATTATCTTGCGCAGCACGATCAGGTCGAGGTATTGCGTATCGCCGATGAGAAGCGCAAGGACCGAGAAGAGCGCGCGCGCCTTTTGAACGCCGCCGACGTGGCCTTTCTCTGCCTGCCCGATGAGGCATCGCGTGAGGCGGTGGCGCTGATTGATAATCCTGATACCTGCGTTATTGATGCCAGTACCGCATTTCGCACCGCGCCCGATTGGGTGTACGGCCTGCCGGAGCTGGTGCCCGAGCAGCGGGCGCGTATCAAGGCTTCAAAGCGTATTGCCAACCCAGGCTGCCATGCCAGCGCTTTCATTATGCTGGTAAGGCCGCTGGTCGAAGCGGGGTTGCTGCCCGACAGCGAAGTGCTCACCGCCTACTCGTTGACCGGTTATAGCGGTGGCGGCAAGAACATGATTGCTGACTACGAACCCACCGATGGTCGCGCACGGGATGAGCGTCTGCAAAGCCCGCGCCCCTACGCGTTAACGCTGCAACATAAGCATCTGCCTGAAATGGTGCAGCATGGCGGTTTGCAGCATGCGCCGCTGTTTACGCCTATCGTTGGCCCCTACCTGCAAGGGCTTTCAGTACAGCTACCGCTGTCGCTGGCAGCATTGGGTAACGTGACCCTTGAGCACATTCATTCGCTCTATCAGCGCTATTATGAGCAGGAGCTGTTCGTCAGGGTGCTCCCGTTGGGGGATGATGCCCAGCTGGACGGTGGCTGCTGGGATGTGCAGCACAATAACGGCACTAACCGCGTAGATATTCTGGTGGCTGGCAATGCCGATCAGGTGATGCTGATGGCTCGGCTGGACAACCTGGGGAAAGGTGCTGCCGGGGCTGCGATTCAAAGCATGAATATTCATCTGGGAATCGCTGAAGATACCGCGCTGGCACGCGATTAACGAAGCTGAATACTTTCCCGAATACAGGGGCGGCGTAGAGCAAGCGCCGCCCCTGCTTACCGCTAGGCTGCTGTTGTACTGTTTTCAGACGGTGGCAGCGAAGCCTCTTCCTGCCCCAGCAAATAAGCGGGTGCAATGCTTAAAGGCTCGTCACGGCGCCATATCATTCCGATGCGCGATGACTCTATATCGTTGTCGGGCAAACCGAGTGCCTGTAGGCCCAGCGGTGCCAGCTGCTGTTGCAGCGCCTGTGGCAGTATGGCCACGCCATGACCGTGGGCGACCATGGTTCCGAGCATGACGGCTGAATCGGCTTCAAAGCGCACATCAATGGTCAGATCATGGCGTTTGAAGAGAGTATCGACGCTGCGCCGGTGACGCATATCGCCCGACAGGATACCGTGGGGAAAGCGCTCCAGATCCGGCCATCCCAGCGTCGTCGGCAGCTGAAAGTAGCGGGGCGAGGCAAATAGCATCAAGCGCTCGTTGAACAGCGGCAGCGTAACGAATTCCTCTGACATGACCAGCGCCGCATCGAGATACCCCACCGCGAGATCAATCTCATTATCGGCTAGCGCTTGCAGCAGGGCGGGCATCGAATACTCTTTCAGGCTGAAGGAGAGCGTATGAGTGCGCAGCCCGGGCCATTGGACAATATCCGCAGCGGCGGCCGGTACGGTACCGACTCTGAAGCGTTGCTGATGATGGCGCTGGCTGCCGCTGCCATTGCGCAGGGCCTGAAATTCCTGCAACACGCGCTGTGCGTGATAAAGCACGCGCTCCCCCTCTTCCGTAAAGCGCCCGAAGCGGCGGTCGCGCTCAATCAGCGACATGCCCAGCTCATTCTCCAGCTGCTTGATACGTGCAGATAGCGTGGGCTGGGTAACGTGACAGCGGCGCGCTGCGCGTCCGAAATGTTGTTCGCGTGCAAGCGCAACCAGAAACTGCAATTGTCGATGATCCATAGCGTATCTACCAGGTAGGCGCTCCCTTTCCTCACGCTGATGATAGCGGTAGCGGAGTCGCTGTTAAGGGGACATTCTTCAGTGCACCGCACACCCAGTGGCGTGGTTAAAGGCGTTGGCACGACAGTGGATGCCTAGCCCGGCTCCCGTGGGAATTTCCAGCCGGTTAGTCGAGGCGTCGGGCTTAAGCGTTGGCTCACACAGTGCATCAATGGGCGTAGGGAGCGGCAGCACAACGCGCGGGTCAGTCGTGATCAGCGTACTGAGGTGCAGGTCAACCGCCAGTGAAAAGGGATCATGGGCGCCGAACAGCACGGGTTGAATACCGAAGGCGATAGCAGTGCGTATCAGCCAGATTGCACTGCCGAGACCGCCGCAACGGCTGCTGTCGAGGGTGAGGAGATCGACCGCATTGGCACCGATCAATGCCCGCCCTTGAGCGCCGCTGGTTGGCCCCTGGCGCATGCCGATATCAATCCGGCAGCTATTGCGAAGCCGTGCGAAGGCGTCGATATCCGTCGGGTGAAACGGTGCGTCGAAGCGCTGGATACCGTAATCGCTCAGTATGTCGGCGGTGCGGCGTGCCCACTTGTAGTCGTTGGCGCGGGATACAGGCGCACGCACGGTCAACAAGGCCGAAGAGGGAATCATGCCGATAATGTGATTGATCAAACGCTCATCTTCCAGGCTGGAGCCATGCCCGAAAGCGCCGTCCTGAAGCATAAGCGCCGGACATTGCTCGAACTTAAGAGCCTCCACACGGGCGCTGATACCCTCGGTAGAATCGAGTTCGAGCGTAATACCGGCATCAACGCCGGTGTGTGGATGCCCGCCCAGCAAGGTCGTCAGCGATAGCCCTACGTGGCGCCCAAAGATATCCCACAGGGCCTGCTCTATGGAGGAAATCACCTGCGAAAACACAGCGTTATCGTGCCATCGCTGCTGCATGCGCTGACTCAAGGGTTCGATTTCCAGCGCATTGGCATCGCGGTAAAAAGGCGCGATCTCATGCACAATCGCCGCTACCAGCGTATGCCCCAGCTCAACGGCGGCCATGCCTGAGAGACCATCGCTGGTGGTAATCTCGATAACCGTCGGGCCTTGAGCAAGCTGCATAGTGCTGGGTCGGCAAACGCGAATATCCTTGATTTTCATGCGATATCTCTTGGTTTCTGACCGGCATTCAGCAGATGCCATTAATGCAATGTGTGCCGTAGTGCAAAACGACTGGGTACGATTAACGTTGTCATTGCCTGAATCTATGTGGGTATAGTGAGATGGATGGATATGTAAATATCAGGTGATTCTCATGGGTGTCATCATTTGGGTAAACATAGGTCAAATTAAAAGCGTTGTACACTGTTGCAAGGGTGCATAAATTTATAGAAAAGCTTTGCGCATATGTCGCGCATCAAACGGAAGAGGCGTTGTCTATGTCGAACAAAGAATCACTTAAGACAAAAGAAGGTGACATTGATGTAGCCCCCGGGCTGCCCGAACGCTTGTCTGTCTTGATTAACCATTTCGGAACCAAGTCAGCGGCGGCACATATTGCGGGTGTTGATGCCAATACCGTTGGGCGATGGACAGAGAAAAACACTCAGCCCAACCCTCGTTTGCGCAACCTGTTGCCGCTGGTGCAGCGCTCCGGCATGTCGATGGATTGGCTGATTCGCGGGGAAGGAAAACCCTACCTGGAGGGCGAGAACGGTGCCCATTCCGAGGTGGGAGAGCAGCCGGCCCGCTACCAGATCGAGCCGTTTCAATTCGGCGATGTATCTGACATCGGCAGCTGCTCGGTGACGCGTGATGAGCTGGAATCCAACCATGTGGCTCCCCATCAGTTGGCGGCCTATGCCATTGAGGATGACAGCATGGCGCCTGCGCTGAATATCGGCGATATCGTACTGGTGAATACAGCGCGCACCTTGTTGGGTGGTACCGGCATCTTTATGGTGGAGTTCAAGGGTGAGCGTCTTGCGCGCCGAGTACAGCGCACCATGCGGGGAATCACGCTACTCTGCAATGCGTCTCAGCTCGACAATATCGAGATTCCCGATGATGGGATGGCTCATCTTGCTGTGCTGGGGAAAATCGTTCGCGTCACGCGCTGGATGAAGTGAGTCAGGGCTGTGCTTGAGAGAGCGGGTGTTCACAGGTAGAAGCTGAAGGTTATTCGCGCGCGCTGGCTCTTGGTGCGATACCGCCGCTGCTTCTTACCCCTGGCTTTTTTGCTAAGGTGAGGTGATAACGGAGCAGCATTCAGCCAGGGAAAGATGGGCGGCTGCTATTGATGGGCATTGCGATTTTTCGTGGCTAGCGAGGGCATCATGGATCTAGGTATCGCAGGGCGTTGGGCAGTGGTATGTGCCGCCAGTAAAGGGCTGGGCAAAGGGTGCGCCGAGGCGCTGGTAAAAGAGGGGGTGAATGTGGTGATTAATTCACGCTCTCAGGAGGTGCTTGAGCGCACCGCCAGCGAATTACGCGCTCTGGCCGATGATGTCGAGATTAAAACCGTGGCGGGTGATATCACTGATGCCGCTGTGCGCACCCAGGTGCTGGCGGCGGCCCCACAGGTGGATATTCTGATCAATAACGCGGGCGGCCCGCCTCCCGGCGACTTCCGCGACTGGGAGCCGGCGCAGTGGCAAAGCGCCCTGAATGCCAACATGATTACGCCGATCGAAATGATCAAGGCAACTGTTGATCAAATGGCCGAGCGCGGTTTCGGACGCATCGTCAATATTACCTCCAGCTCGGTCAAGGCCCCCATCGCACCGCTAGGGCTCTCCAACGGGGCGCGTGCAGGTTTAACGGGATTTGTGGCCGGACTCGCGCGCCAGCCTCAATTGGCGGCACACAACGTTACCGTGAATAATCTGCTGCCGGGCAAATTCCTGACCGAACGCCTTCGCAACAATTTTGAGCACATCGCGCAAACCTCGGGACGTACCACTGATGAGGTGATGAGCGCTCAGCAGGAGGCCATTCCCGCGCGCCGCTTTGGCAGCGCTGAAGAGTTTGGCCTCTTTTGCGCATTTTTATGCAGTCAGCCCGCCAGCTACTTCACGGGGCAAAACGTACTGATGGATGGAGGCGGCTATCCAGGTACCTTCTGAAGGTGGGTCATGAATCCTTTCCGCAAGGCGATTGATCGCCGTATCGCAGATCTTACCGGTCGCCGCCACTCTCCTGTTGATTACACTTCACCTCCGGGTGATCCGGGGCTGTTTGGGCCGGAGAGTACGGTGTGGCGCATTCATGGTGATTTCAGTGCAATGATGTGTGGCGGTGTCGGCGCGCTGCTGCTGCAAATGCTGCATCCGCTGGCGCTGGCGGGGGTGTGGGATCACTCCACCTTCCGTGACGATATGCTGGGCAGGTTGCGTCGCACCAGCCAGTTTATTGCGATCACCACCTACGCTTCGCGCCGGCAGGCGGAAGCGGCCATTGCCCGTGTACGCTCCATTCATCAGCAGGTAACGGGCACTGCCCCTGACGGCAGGCCGTACCGGGCGGATGATCCCGATCTGCTGACGTGGGTGCATGTGGCTGAAATGAGCAGTTTCATGGCCTCCTATCTGCGCTATCGAGCGCCCGACTGCTCTCGTGCCGAGCAGGATCGTTACTACGCCGAAAGTGCTCGGATTGCGGTAGCGCTGGGGGCGCGGCAAGTGCCCACTTCAGCCTCGGAAGTAGCCGACTATCTTGAGCAGATACGCCCGCAGCTTGAGTGTAGTGAGCGCACCCGCGAGGTAGCACGTATTCTGTTTCGCTCAGGCCCCCAGGATATGGCGGGGCGGCGTGCCGCGAGGCTCTTCATGAATGCAGGCATCGACCTCTTGCCTGACTGGGCCACGCATCAATTGGGGTTTAAGCGCAGCAACATGCAGCAGGCGCTCACCCGACGAGGCGTGCAGGCCATTGCGCCGATCATTCGGTCGTCGGTGTCGGGTACCGCGCGCGAGCTGGCCGAGCAGCGTGTTGCCGGAGCTGGCTAGTTTCTCTATTGCTGAAAACGGACAGAGGGGCGACTCACATGAGCCGCCCCTCTGTTTGCTGTGCTGCTGAGTCGGGTGCTACTGAACCGCTTCTGTAATGGCTTCCTCAAGAATCTTCAACGCTTCGTCGAAGATCGGCTCTTCAATCGTTAGTGGATAGAGGAAGCGGATCACGTTGCCATAGACACCGCAGGTCAGCAGCAGCAGGCCACGCTTGAGTGCATGCTGCTGAATGCGGTTGGTCAGCTCGCTATCCGGCACACCTTCCGAGGTAAAGAACTCGGCGGCAATCATGCTACCGAAGCCGCGAACACCTTTGAGCTGCGCATGGGTTTCCGCAAGACGGTGCAGCGTTGCCGTCAGCTTTTTCCCGAGCTGATCCGCACGCTCTAGCAGTTTCTCTTCCTCGATGACATCAATAACCGCGTGCGCCGAAGCGATCGCCAGAGGGTTGCCAGCATAGGTGCCGCCCAGCGAGCCGGGGATCGGCTTATCCAGGAGGTCCGCGCGCCCCACAATACCCGAGAGAGGCATGCCTCCCGCCAGGCTTTTAGCATAGGTGGTGATATCGGCGGATTGATCAAAATGCTGCATGGCGAAGAATTTACCGGTGCGCGCAAATCCGCACTGCACTTCATCGGCAATCATGACGATACCGTGTTCATCGCACAGTTGGCGCAGGCGTGTGACAAACTCCGCCGGAGCCGGATTAAAACCGCCTTCGCCCTGTACGGGTTCGAAGATAATGGCCGCGACACGCTGTGGCTCGACGTCCGTTTTGAACAGCTGCTCAATGGCGTTGATGGAGTGATCGACGGAGACGCCATGCAGCTCATTGGGGAAGGGGGCGCGATAGACCTCGCCCAGTTGAGGGCCTGCGCCAATCTTGTAGGGGCGTGTCTTGCCCGTAAGCGCCAGAGTCGCGGCCGTGCGCCCGTGAAAGGCCCCCTCGAAAGCGATCACAGCTGAACGGCCAGTCGCAATTTTCGCGACCTTGATGGCATTTTCTACCGCTTCTGCCCCCGTGGTGAAAAACGCCGCCTTCTTGTCAAAATCGCCATCAGCGCGCTGGGTGATCTTCTGGGCCAGTGTCGCGTAGCCGGCGTAAGGCACTATTTGATAGGCCGTGTGAGTGAAGTGCTCAAGCTGCTCCTGAATGGCGGCCACTAATTTCGGGTGACGGTGGCCGGTGTTAAGCACAGCGATACCCGCAGCAAAATCTATATACCGATTGCCATCCGTATCGTAAATTTCGGCATTTTTTGCATCTGCTGCATGGAAGTCGCACATAACGCCAACTCCTTTGGAGACATGGCGCTCGCGTAATTCGCGTAATTGATCGTTATTCATAGGAAGGCTCATCAGCATGAAGTGTCAGGGGTTCTCCACCATTGTTGAATTGCTTTGGCTCAGGGTAAAGAGCCAATATCCATAAAATAGAGGGAGCCAATTTTTCACCGGCTCGTGCTATTTTCCGGCGCTTTCGTTAGCGCCATGGCTGGCAGCGACGCTTTGAAGGGGGGATATGCACGACTTATGGATCGACCTGCTGCAATTAAAATTGCCAGCGCGTACTGAATGTCACTTGAACGAGCGTCTCTACGGCGCTATTCGCGATGCCATTCTGGATCGCTCTTTCAGCGCTGGGGCGCGCTTGCCGGCCTCACGCGAACTGGCAGCAGGGCTGGGCATTTCGCGCAACACGGTAACGCGAGTGTTCGATCAGCTAACGATCGAAGGATTTGTCGAGAGTCAGGTAGGGGCCGGTACTTATGTGGCTGACGTGCAGGGCAGTATCGTGCAGGGGGCTGCGCTCCACGAGGGCCAGCCTGCTGCGCCGCCCAGACTGTCGCAGCGAGGGCGAAGGCTAGCGTCTCGCAGCAGTGCGGCGACGCAACAGTGGGGCGCCTTTATGCCGGGGGTGCCGGAGGTGAGGCTGTTTCCTTATGCACGGCTGCAAAAGCGGGTCGCGCGAGTGCTCTATACGGCGACTCCCGGGGTGCTGAGCTATCCTGAGCAGGCGGGCAGCATGGTCTTGCGTGAAGCGTTGGCGAAGCACCTTCGCGTGGCACGCGGTGTGCAGTGCGACCCGCCACAGATCGTTATCGTGGAAGGTGCCCATCAGGGCATTGATTTGATTATCCGACTGCTTGCTGACGCCGGTGATAGTGCCTGGCTGGAAGAGCCAGGCTATTGGGGCATTCGTCGCCTTCTTGAGGTGAATGGCGTGCAGGCGCGGCCGGTGCCGGTAGATGGTGAAGGCATCACGATCCCCCTGCACTCTCGACCACCGCGGCTTATGTTCACTACTCCTTCCCACCACTACCCGCTGGGTGCGGTGATGAGCATTCAGCGCCGCCGCCAATTGTTGGCATATGCGCGGCAGCATCATGCGATTATCGTGGAAGACGACTATGACAGCGAGTTTCGCTACACCAGCAGCCCGGTGCCCGCGCTGGCGGGGCTGGAGCCTGACGCGCCCGTTATCTACGTCGGCACTTTCAGCAAGACAATTTACCCAAACTTGAGGGTAGCCTACATGGTGCTGCCCAAATCGCTGGCGCCCCATTTCCAGCGCGCCTATCTTGATGTGCATCGCGGAGGACATACTGCCATGCAGCAGGCGCTGGGTGAGTTTATCGAGAGCGGTGAATATGCCCAGCATATCCGGCGCATGAGAGGGGTATATCGCCGCCGCCGTGATGCGCTGAGTGCGCTGGTAGAAGCACGTTTCGGAAGCCAACTGCTTTCTAGCGAAGCCCGCGATAGCGCAGGGTTGCACCTGGTGCTCCGGCTTCCATCTCAGATAGACGATGCCGCTTTGTCCCATACCGTGGCCCAGCATGGGGTGTTGACGCGCCCTCTGTCTCGTTATTACCTCGGTGATGCTCCAAGTAGAGGGTTGCTGTTAGGCTATGCGTGTGTGGCCGAAGATGAAATGAAAAGGCCCTTCGATACGCTGGTAGAGTGCTTGGCAAAAGTTTTATAATTTTGCAATTGTTCGCTGGTAGAAGAGCCTATTATATTAAGGTTCGCTTCTATAAGTGACAGGCACATCTCATACACTAAATACACTTTTTGATTACCCATCAGGATGTCTGGATGAAAATTGCAGTAGCAGGTACCGGTTATGTTGGGCTTTCCAACTCAATGTTGCTGGCTCAGCACCATGAAGTAGTGGCGCTTGATATCGACGCTCACAAGGTTGAGCTACTCAATAATCGCCAAAGTCCTATCGTGGATGCGCAAATAGAAGAATTTCTGGCGCACAAGACCCTGAACTTTACTGCTACCCTCGATAAGCAGGCAGCCTACGCCGACGCTGAATTCGTCATTATCGCCACGCCGACCAACTACGATCCGAAAGCCAACTTTTTCGATACCTCCTCGGTTGAAGCCGTGATTGCTGATGTCACCTCCATCAATCCGGATGCGGTGATGATTATCAAATCCACGGTGCCGGTTGGCTTTACCCGCGATGCGAGCGCGCGCTTCGACTCCAGCAATATCATATTTTCCCCGGAATTCCTGCGTGAAGGTAAGGCGCTTTATGACAACCTCTACCCCTCACGCATTGTGGTAGGCGAACGCTCCAAGCGTGCCGAAAAATTTGCTGCCCTGCTTGAAGAAGGCGCCATCAAGAAAGAGATTCTGACCCTCTTTGTCGATAGCACGGAAGCGGAAGCGATCAAGCTGTTTGCCAACACATACCTGGCAATGCGCGTTGCATACTTTAATGAGCTGGATACCTACGCCGAATCACACGGCCTGGATGCGCGCCAGATTATCGAAGGTGTGTGTCTCGATCCGCGTATTGGCGACCATTACCGTAACCCCAGTTTCGGCTACGGTGGCTACTGCCTGCCCAAGGATACCAAGCAGCTGTTGGCGAACTACGAGGACGTGCCCAACAATCTGATCGGTGCGATTGTGGAAGCCAACCGTACGCGCAAGGATTTCATTTCACAGTCGATTTTGAATCGTGATCCAAAGGTCGTGGGCATCCACCGCCTGATCATGAAATCGGGTTCCGATAACTTCCGCGCCAGCGCCATTCAGGGCATCATGAAGCGCCTGAAGGCGAAGGGTGTTGAGGTGATCGTGTATGAGCCGGTGCTGGAAGAAGAGACGTTCTTCGGCTCGGAAGTGCTGAGCGATCTTGACCAGTTCAAGCAGCGTAGTGACGTGATTGTCTCCAACCGCTTGACCGATGATATCGCGGATGTGGCCGAGAAGGTCTACACCCGCGACCTGTTCGGGCAGGACTAATCCCGATACGCGCTATCGCCTATAGCGTCATGGTGGTAGCAGCGTTGGAAGGTTGGCCGCCTATCCTGTTTTACGGCGGCTAACCTACAAAGCCCCCGATGCAAGTTTCATTGCATCGGGGCTTTGGTTTTTCAGCATCGCTGCCAAGCGTTGAGGGACGGGGCCGCGCTATTTCTGATAGCCGTTGGGGTTTTTTGACTGCCAGCGCCAGGTATCTGCCATCATATCGTGGAGAGTACGTTCCACTTCCCAGCCAAGTTCACGCTTGGCTTTGCCTGGATCTGCCCAGAACTGTGCGAGATCGCCCTCTCGACGCGGCGCTACTTGGTAAGGTACTGCTTGGCCGCTGGCTTTTTCGAAGGCCTTGACCATTTCCAGCACCGAATGCCCTTGCCCGCCGCCAAGGTTCCAGATACCCACGCCGCCCTTGTCAAATCGCTTGAGAGCCTGCAGCGCACTAACGTGCCCCTCAGCGAGATCCATGACGTGGATATAGTCACGCAGGCAGGTGCCATCTGGTGTGGGGTAGTCATCTCCAAAGATGCTGAGCTGTTGGCGCTTGCCTACCGCAACCTGAGCAATAAAGGGCAGCAGGTTATTGGGAATGCCTGCAGGGTCCTCACCGATGGTGCCGCTCTGGTGTGCGCCGACGGGGTTGAAGTAGCGCAGCAGGGCAACTCGCCAGCGTGGATCGGCGGCCTGTGTCTTCTTCAATAGCTCTTCGACCACCAGCTTGGTGTAGCCGTAGGTGTTGGAAGGTGTTCCAGTCGGCATCTCTTCATTGAAGACAGGCGTGCCCGGATCACCATACACGGTGGCCGAGGAGCTGAAGACAATGTTGAAAACACCCGCCTGGCGCAGAGCTTTTAGTAGCTGGATGCTGCCGCTGACATTGTTGTCGAAGTATTCCAGCGGCTTTTTCATGCTCTCGCCGACGGCCTTGAGGCCCGCGAAATGGATGGCAGCAGTTACAGGGTAAGTGGCAAGCACCTCATCCAGGCCCTTACGGTCGCGAATATCGCCATGTTCGAAGTGTACTTTCCTGTTGGCTAACCGCTCAACGCGCTTTATCGCCTCCGTGGAGCCATTACTCAGATTATCAAAAACCACCACGTCATAGCCTGCCTCCAGCAGTACTAGGATGGTGTGGGAGCCGATATAGCCTGCGCCACCGGTGACTAGAATCATGCTTAAGTACCGATAAAGAAATTTGGTCTTCATGGTAAGCGCTTAGCCAGGAAAATGCATGAGTAGCGTGGTCGTATTTTGCCTTGTTAAAACGCATCCGCACTAACGCTTGTGTCGCTGTTCAAGCCATCAACGCTCTTGTGGGGCCAGTCCGTTGCTCGCGGGGAGGATGGGTTGTAAGGCGATGACAGTGCTGAGTTACTTGACGGGTAAGGCAGCTTGCTTGAATGTTTTTGCTTACGATACAGGTGATGCCGCTCCTGTCACGATGAATACTGCGCTATAGCTAAACCTGACGTAAGGTGAGCGCTATTCTGTCTGTTCGAGCCAGCCACCAATAACAGGGAAATCAGCTTCCATGAGCACTGCCTACTCGCAGCTTACCGATACTTTCGAGCGTCTTTCTCGTCTTGAGCATCTGCTATCAATAGGCAGTTGGGACATGAATGTGATGATGTCAGCCAAGGGCAGCGACGCGCGAGGTGCCGCCATGGCTGAGCTAGGTCTGGAAATTCAACGGCGGCTAGCGGCTCCGCATATTGGAGAGTGGCTGGATAGCGCTGCACAGGAGCCGCTAGACGATATGGAGCTTGCGAATGTGCGTGAAATGCGCCGTGAGTACGAATATGCCACCGCCCTGCCGCCGCAGTTGAATGAGGCCCTCTCTATTGCCGGGAGTCGCTGCGAAGTCGCGTGGCGTCAGCAGCGTCGCAATAACGATTGGGAAGGTTTCAAGGGCAATCTGCGTGAAGTGGTGCGCTTGTCCCGTGAAAAGGCCGAGTGCCTCTCCGAGCGAAAAGGGCTATCCAAATATGATGCGTTACTGGACGAATTCGAGCCAGGCATGCGAAGTGAGGTACTCGATAGCGTTTTCAATGACTTACGCAGTTGGCTGCCTGAGCTTGTCCAACGTGCCCTGGAAAAGCAGAAGAGCATGCCATTGCCACCGTTGCAGGGGCCGTTCCCGCAGCAACAACAGCATGCGCTAGCGCTTGAGATAATGAAGCTGTTGCAGTTTGACTTCGGTGCAGGGCGCCTGGATGTCAGCGTGCACCCCTTTTCGGGCGGTGTGCCAACGGATTCGCGTATCACGACTCGCTACGATGAAAACGATTTCGTCACTTCGTTGATGAGCGTTATTCACGAGATGGGCCATGCCCGCTATGAACAGAACCTCCCCGAGCAGTTTGCTGGACAGCCTATCGGATTAGCGCGCTCCATGGGCATTCATGAGTCCCAAAGTTTGAGTTTCGAGATGCAGCTGGCGCGCAGTGATGCCTTTTTATCGCTTGTTACTCCGCTAGTGAATACTCACCTCGGTACCCATTTCAGCGTTGAGGCACTGGCGCAGCGGGTGCGCCATGTCGCTCCAGGAAAAATCCGCGTTGATGCGGATGAGCTTAGTTATCCCGCGCATGTGATGCTGCGCTATGAAATTGAACGAGCGCTGATCGAAGGCGATCTTGAAGTCGATGATATTCCTGCGGAGTGGGACGAGCGCATGCAGCGCTATCTTGGTATCGACACGCGCGGGGATTTCGCGAACGGATGTATGCAGGACATTCACTGGACCGATGGTGCATTTGGCTATTTTCCCACCTATTCCCTGGGCGCCATCTACGCGGCTCAGCTGTTCAAGGCAGCATGTCGTTCTACGCCTACCATGACGCAGCAGATCGAGAAAGGTGAACTGACCGAACTATTTGGCTGGTACAACAATACTATCTGGCAGCATGGCCGTCGCTATTCGTCGCAGCAGCTGATTTCGCAGGCAACCGGTAAACCCCTGGATATTCAGGACTATCGCGCTCATTTGGAAAACCGGTACGGGTAGAAACGGACTATCTGCCTGCCCTACTTTTCTTCTGTACCTCGGCGCTAGCGTGCGTCGGGGCCGTGAATTACTTCACATGCGGCAACCTCTCTTCTTGCTCTCTTTCTCCTGGAGCACGCTGGTTTTCTTCTCGATACTCCTTGGATACTCGCTATTGGTGTTGTAACGGCAACGCAGAAATCCTGTTTTGGTTGTTTTTATATATCAATATCAGGCGCATCATAATCACCGTTAATCAGGAGCGGTAAGCAAAGCGCACTGGCCGACCTATTTGGCTCCCATACACGATGCTCAGACCGCTCGCTGTGTGAGGAGAATCCACCATGAAAGGCATGAAACTACTATTTGCATCCATCGTCATTGCCCTGGGCGTTACCAGCCTGCAGGCAAGTGCTGATAAGTCCGGTATTGACGCAGCACCGGGGCACGGCGGTCACGGGGGCTGGATTACCATGCAAGTGCAGCAAGACGGTGTATCGCCACTAACCGGCACCGATGACCACGGTGTGGATACCCGATTAGGCAACAATCGTTAGTTACCGTTAATTACGGTCTTGTCAGTAAAGAGAAAAGGCAGCCTATTTTACAAGGCTGCCTTTTTAGTGATGGGGCAAGCCGCAAGGAAGCTTGCCCATACTCGCCCAGTGAGAGCGGCGAGTATTTATTTCTCGTCAAGTTTGGGGAGGCTGCTGGCGTCGGGTTTTCTCAGTAGGCCTGTGCGCGTATAAAGCTCCAGTTTTTCGCGGCTGTCGGTGATGTCATTGTTACGCATGATGAGCTGACCGATACGATCCCGTGGAGTGAAGGTAGAGTCCACCTTCTCCATTGAGAGCCGCTCTGGCTGGTAGGTCAGGTTGGGCGAACGTGTATCAATCAGGGAATAGTCGTTACCGCGGCGCAGCTCGATCACTACCTCACCGGTAACCGCACGAGCGACCCAGCGCTGTGCGCTCTCGCGCAGCATCAGCGCCTGAGAGTCGAACCAGCGGCCCTGGTAGAGCAAGCGGCCAAGGCGCAGGCCATTGATGCGATACTCTTCGATGGTGTCTTCATTGTGAATGGCGGTCAGCAGGCGCTCATAAGCGATGAACAGCAGCGCCATCCCGGGGGCTTCGTAGATACCACGGCTTTTGGCTTCAATAATGCGGTTCTCGATCTGATCGGACATGCCTAGCCCATGGCGTCCGCCAATGCGATTGGCTTCCAGAATCAGCTCTACCGGGTCAGAAAATTCAACGCCGTTCAGCGCTACTGGCTGCCCTTCCTCGAAACGAACCGTCACCTCTTCTGCCGCAATCTCGACTTCCGGCTTCCAGAATGGCACGCCCATAATCGGCTTCACGATGCGAATACCGCTGTTGAGATATTCGAGATCCTTGGCTTCATGTGTAGCGCCAAGAATATTGGAGTCGGTGGAGTACGCCTTTTCGGACGACATGTGATAGTCGAAGCCGTTGGCGTTCATGAATGCCGACATCTCTGCGCGGCCGCCCAGCTCATCAATGAAGTTTTGATCGAGCCACGGCTTGTAGATGCGCAGGTCCGGGTTGGTCATCAGCCCGTAACGATAGAAACGTTCAATGTCGTTTCCTTTATAGGTGCTGCCATCGCCCCAGATATTGACATTATCTTCCTTCATCGCCGCCACCAGCATGGTGCCGGTTACCGCGCGGCCAATGGGAGTGGTGTTGAAGTAGGGGACGCCTGCGGTAGTGACGTGAAAAGCGCCGCATTGCAGGGCCGCGATGCCTTCATGCACCAGCTGCGCACGGCAATCCACCAGACGGGCATTTTCAGCGCCATACTCCATCGCCTTTCTGGGAATAGCGTCGTAATCGTCTTCATCAGGCTGGCCCAGATGGGCGGTATAAGCATAGGGGACGGCACCTTTTTGGCGCATCCAGAGCAGTGCCGCGCTGGTGTCGAGGCCGCCGGAAAAAGCGATGCCGACTTTCTCACCGTGAGGAAGATGTTCGAGTATGGTGCTGGTAGTCATGATGGCCCAATCTATGTGCTGGAAATTTCTCTCAGTATAACGGTTATTAATAGTGGTATGAATGGCGATACGAATACAGACGAATTTGATAGGGGAGCCGTTCTGTCTTTATTCCACCACATTTTGTTGGAAAGTGTATCTCGCCGTTGAAGATTGATGCACCATGAGCGATCATTTGCGGCTGATATTGAGGTATTTTGCGCTCGTTGTGTATTCGCGACTTTGGTTTCATGCCGAGGCAGCGCCATCCGTGCATGGGGCAACCCTGAATCGGGCTATCATGCTGCGCCAGCACAAGCCGTGTTCAAAGCCATGAGATTATAAATGACAGTTAACTTCAGATATTCTGGTAAGCCACGACAATGGCGATTATTTGTACTTTTAACAAGTGCACTCGCCTTCACCGCTGCGCTCTCAGGGTGTGCCTCCACGCCCGATCTGAACCGCGGTAACATCAACGGTGTGAACAGTGGTGTTCCAGCTGGCCCTCAGCTCTCTTCCTTCCTCGATCGTGCTTCTCCAGGCAGCACGGCTAGCGTATATAGCAGTCCATTGGGAAACAATGCCACGGTCAATGTGGAGGACAGCTATTTTTCGGGCACAGGTCTTAAATGCCTGCGCCTGAACGTTGCCGCAGCAGTGGTATCGCCCGGCTTCGAGAGCAGCATCGCGTGTCGCAGCGGCGACGCTGGCAATGCGCAAAACGCTCAGCAGGACGGTTCTCGATGGAAGCTGCAGCGCTCCATCATCAATCAGGTGCAGCCGGAATATATCAACCGTAATAGCAGCGGTACGACCAGCGGCCGTATCACCGCTCTGCCCGACTAATTCGTTCAGGAAACAGGAATGTCACAATTTAAATTTTGGCTCCGGGCGAGTGGCCTGGTGGCGGTAGCGTGCCTAAATTACGCTCCTCTTCACGCTCAAGAGGTAGGCGGTTACGACGGTAATATGGATCAGCAGCAAGGAGGCGGTACCTACGCCGACCCGCAGCAGAGCGGCGGTGCCTCCTATGGCAGTCAGCAGCAGAATGGTGCTGCGAGTGGCAATGGTCAGGTTGATGATAGCCCGCGCGCTAACTGGAATGATTCCAACTATGGACCGGTGCCCAATGCGCAGAACCCTGCGCAGCGAGCTCAATATGCGAACGTAGCGGCCAATACGGCCAGCAAGAACTCCGGGCCTACTGATCCTGATCTGCTGCCCCCCTTTGGCGGTAATCTGTTCAATGGCGGATTCCGCAGCAAGGCCTCCGATGGCTTGAATCCTGGCTATACCGTGAAGCCGGGCGATCAGATTACGCTGCGCGTCTGGGGCGCCGTTGAATTTAACCAGACGCTGACCGTGGACCCCAAAGGCAATGTGTTCCTGCCAGGTGTCGGCCCGATTCAGGTACAGGGCACCTCCGCGTCTGCCTTGAACGGCACCGTGACCTCTGCCATTCGCCAGATTTATCCGCAGCAGGTGCAGGTATACACCAACTTGCAAGGGGTGCAGCCGGTGGGCGTTTTTGTTACCGGTAATGTTCAAAACCCTGGCCGTTATGCAGGTACGCCGGCTGATTCCATTCTCTACTTCCTGGATCAGGCGGGCGGTATTGATAACGGTCTGGGTAGCTACCGTAATATTTTGGTCAAACGTCAGGGGCGGGTGATTCAGCGTGTAGACCTGTATGACTTCCTGACCAACGGTGACTTGCCTGAAGTGCAGTTCCGTGAAGGCGATACCATTGTCGTATCGAACCGCGGCCCAGCGGTAGCAGTAACGGGGGATGTGCAGCGCCCCTTCCGCTATGAGCTGAAAAACGGTGAATCGCTGAGTGGTGATATGGTCACCAGCCTGTCGCGCCTTGAGCCCGGTGTGTCCAATGTGCTGCTACGCGGTCAGCGCGACAATGGCCCCATGGCGAACTACATGCCGCTGTCGCAGTTTGCCGATGCGCGCATCCAGACGGGCGATGAAGTGCTGTTCAGTGCTGACAAGCGTAGCGAAACCATTGTGGTACAGCTTCAGGGCAGCTTCTACGGGCCTAAACGCTATGCAGTGCCGCGCAACGCGCGTCTTGGCGAGCTACTGAATGCGATCAGCGTCCCGCAGGATATGACCAGCATCAAGGACGTATCAGTAATTCGCCAGAGTGTGAAAGAACAGCAGGAGATCGCGCTGAAGGACAGCCTTGATCGCTTGCAGCAAACCTACCTAGGATACCCCTCCCGTACCTCCAAGGAAGCGGATATTCAGCTCCAGCAGGCGCAGCTAATCGAACGCTTTGTGGCCCAGGCGCGTAAAACCGAGCCATCGGGCCGGTTGGTGGTTGCCCGCGGTAATGGCATAGCGGATATCCGCCTCCAGGATGGGGATATCATTGATATTCCGGAAAGCAACGACTCTATCCTGCTGAGCGGCGAGGTGACCGTACCTCAGGCGGCGGTGTATACCGAAGGCATGAACGCACTCGACTATATCGAGCAGGCCGGTGGCTTCAGTCCTCGTGCTGATAAAGGCCAGGTACTGGTGGTGCACCGCAATGGTCAGGTGGTACGTGCGGATCAAACCGACGTGCGCTCCGGCGATCAAATTTTGGTACTGCCCAAACCGCCCACCAGTAACATCGAACTGGCTAGCTCTATCACTCAGATCATGTACAACATTGCGGTATCCACTGCTGCAGTGCTAAGAATCTGATGATGGTGTGAGTGTTAATCGCAGCTGCCGACCTGATGTCGGCAGCTGTCATTGGAGGGCAAGATGTCAGATATTACTGAATCGGATTTGCGCAAGCCCAGGGGGTCATTAAAGGTGACCTGGGATGTGTGGTCCGCACTGGTGCTGCGTGAGTTCACCTCGCGTACAACAGCCGACCGCATGGGCTGGTTTTGGATGCTGTTTGAGCCGCTGGCAACAATTGCGGTGATGATGTTTGTGCGTGAATATTTGCGTCACTCCATGAGACACGTGGTGGGGGCAGAGTTCGTCCCTTGGTTGATAGTGGGATTGATGTGCTTTTATATTTTTCGCGAATGCATGACAACTCCTATCGCGGCCATTAGCTCAAGCAAAAGCATGTTCTCCTACCGGCAGGTACAGCCGATTGACCCGGTAATCGCACGATGTGTGGTGGGAGGGATGTTACGTGGTTTTATATTTTTGGTGATTATCTCCTTCAGCATGATGATCGGTGCACTTGACTTCCCCTATGATCCTCTGCTTGTTATCAATAACCTTTTAGCCGTGTGGATGCTGGGCTCCAGTCTTGGGGTATTGTTTGCAGTGCTTGCAGCATTGGTACCAGAAATAGGACGTGTTGTAAGGCTGCTTTCAATGCCTCTCTTGTTTTTATCAGGGACAATATTCCCGATCGAAAACTTTCCTCTTTATATCAAAGTATATATGTCATGGAATCCGCTATTAATAGCAATTGAAAAAGTACGACTTGGCTTTTTTCAATATTATCATACTCTGAATGATTTGAGTGATATCTATCTGTGGAGCACTATTATCATGATTTTAACATTAGCATTGTTAATGCACGTACGTTTCTCAACGCGTTTAAAAATGATGTGATGCTGCTGTTATGGATAAAATGACCAAATGATAAAAGTTGAGAATTTGTCTAAACGGTATCACGGCCCTTTTGGTGGAGGGTGGGTGCTAAACAATATCAGCTTTACGATCCCCACTAATGTTAGTGTAGGCCTGATAGGTCGCAATGGGGCGGGTAAGTCCACACTGTTAAGACTATTGGGTGGTATGGACCACCCTGATAAAGGAAAAATTACCACCGATGCGCGTATTTCGTGGCCGATTGGCTTGAGTGGCGGTTCCAAGGGTAGTATGACGGGGCGCCAGAACGTTAAATTTGTTGCGCGTATTCATGGCATCAAAGGGAATCTTGGGGAGTTTATTCAGAAGGTACAGGCTTTTGCGGAGTTGGGGAAACAGTTTGATCGCCCCGTCAGTACCTACTCCAGTGGTATGAAGTCGCGTCTGAATTTTGGGCTATCGCTGGCTTTTGATTTTGATGTGTATCTATCAGACGAAGCCACCTCTGTGGGGGACCGCGCCTTTAAGGATAAGGCAAAGAAGGCTTTTAAGGAGCGTATGGCGACGTCGAGTATTGTTATGGCTGCTCATGGTGAGGGCTTGCTCAAGGATTTGTGCCAGTCCGGGATTATTCTTGAAACGGGAAGAGCCGTGTGGTTTGACGATATAACCGATGCGTTGAATGCGTATCATGATATTAGCGATGGAAAGGCCGATATTTCATCATTTATGAACTCTACTAGTGTGTGATTATGGCTAAAAATACCCCCACCATGTGGTTCAATGTCAATACTATTAAAGGTGCCGCAAAGCGCTACCCACAGTGGACGATTTGTGTCGTGCTCATTCTTCTGGTGAGCTTTTACTGGGGGATTTGGGCCTCCAATCGCTATGTGTCGCATGCTCATGTGGTGATTAGCATGCCGCAAATATCGACAGCCCAGGGTAACTTCTCTTCGGAGGATGCCAGTATTAGTCGTGAAATGGCGGCCTCCCTGCTATTGCGTGATTATATTCGGTCAGCAGATATGTTGACATATCTTGAGGAGAATACGGATATTCGTGAGCACTTTTCCCAACATGGCGATCTGTTTAGCCGCTTGTGGAATAAAAATGCACCGACGGAAAAGATGCTAAAGTATTATCAGAGCATCGTATCGGCTGAACCTGATGAATATAGCGGCGTAATGCATGTGGATGTTCAGGCTTATTCGCCGGAAGAGGCACATAGCCTTGCATCGGCTATTTTAGAGCAAGGGCAGCGTCATATGAATGAAATGGCGCAGCGAGTTGCCCAGGAACAGGTCAAGTTTCTGGAAAAACAGAGTGAGCTGCTTCAGGAGCAGTATCAGCAAGCGCAGCAGGCAAGCCTGACGTTCCAGAACGAACACAATCTGCCTGAGCCTACTCAAACGCTGCAAAACTTTGGTTCCATTGTGGGGCAGTTACAGTCTCAGCTCGCCAGTCTCAAAGCGAGAAAGGCATCACTGGCAGCCTTCCAAAGCCCTCGCTCAGCGGAAATGATGTCGGTTAACAATCAGATTAATGCTACTCAGCGTCAGATTGATAGCGAGCAGGAGAGGCTGGCAAGTCAGTCGGGTAGGCCGCTGAATAGTGTAGCAGCTGAGTTCCAGGTATTGCAGCTGCGCACGCAATTCGCACTGCAGGCATATTCCGGTGTACTGACAGCACTACAGAATGCGCGGGTTGCAGCTGTCAATCAGACGGTTCAGGTCTCTTACCTGCAGCGGCCTACCCTGCCGCAATATTCAGAAGAGCCGACGCGCATCTATAATATAGCTGTATTTATAATGATCGCGTTATTTGTGACTCTAATAGTTAACATGCTTATACTTATTGTTAAAGATCATAAAGATTGAAACATATACAGCCGCGTAGATCTATCGAGCAGGGGGGCGGATAATCATTTTTTTAATTATCACCCTCTGTATTATGGCTACTAACCTATGTAATGCATGGTTGTATGGTAAATCTGAAAAAATAGAATGATTTAGGAAGTTATTTGAATAATATCGTTCTATAGAAAGTGTATGAGGATTACAAGTAAATTTTAACATAAAGCCATATTGATATATTTTCAATATGACAGTAGCAAAGTATTTTATTTGGATGGTCTTTATGAGAAAATTATGGGTAAATTTACGCGAAATAAAATTAAGTATTGCTAGATTGAGTGTGGCTTCATTAATTCTTTTTATATTAATGCTCTCAAATAATTTCGCTTATGGGGCAGATTGGTGCTCAGTATCCTCTGTCAAAGCTAGAGCTTTAATTGATACGAACTTCTACTCCAAGGTTAAGGATAGATCTCCTAACCCAATGCCTGAGGTTCATTCAGAGGGCACCCTACCTCACCAAGGTATACGCGATGAAAGTATTAAGGCACGTCAAGATATGCCTATTATGTTAAAAGCAGCATTATCTTGGAGAGCTACGGGAGATAACAAATGGTTACAGATCGCACAAAACTATCTACTTAGTTGGTTCTCAATATATAAGCTCAGTTTCAACCCCATTGATGAAGATAGATTATTACCGATGGTGTCTAGTTTCGTTATTATTCAGGATACGTTACCGCTTGAACAACAACGGAAGATTAGGGGAATCCTGCATCGGTGGGCATCTGGATATATTGTAAGGATGAAGGAAGGAGGGCATTCAAATTGGCAAAGTCATAGACTTTCAATTGCAGTAGCGATCGCTGTGGCTTTAAATGATCGCGAAATGTTTAGCTCATTACGCAGCCTCTTCCGGAGGCAAATTGAAAAAAATATTAACTCAGACGGAGTAACATATGACTTTCGGGCACGGCATGCTGTCCATTATGCAGTTTATGACCTAGTCCCTCTGGTGAGGGCTGCATTAGCAGCTCGCACAATGGGAGAAGATTGGTATTTTTGGCGAGCGCCAAATGGGGCGTCGCTGAATAAGGCTGTTGATTGGGTTATTCCATATGCTAAGGGGACTAAAAATCATAAGGAATTTCCTAATGCAAAGGGCTTTGATGCGGCCAGAGCAAAAGCTGGGGTAAAAGATTTTTCAGGAAATTTCGAACCGAAACAAGCATCGACTCTTATGTGGCTTTCATCACAGTTTAACCCACAATTAGCCTCTATTGCTTCGGAATTATCTTCTACCCCACCATTTTATCTAAAAATGTGTGGACAATAATAATATTGAATAAAATAAATCGTCAGCTTTACCTAGTTTTATCACATTCGTTGGATGGCATGTCCTGCAATGCCATGATTTAACTATGGGTCATGGTGATAATATGCAGTGGCTATTTGACCCTACGACTTGAGGCTATAGAAAAGTTACCTAGTTAGTGCGCAATGCCAGCCTGTCTCTGATGCGTACGATAATAACGTATATTGAGGAGCTACCGGTTAATCAAGGAATAGGGTGCAATCGCTGAGTTAGGTTTCCACCCAGTAACATACTTGAACCAGTCAATTCCACTGGAGCTGCTGTCGATTGAAGATAGTACTAGTCTTATATATTCACACTTCTTGGAAAAAGCAAAAAAAGTAATTGCTTGTTGTCCTTGAGATTCAATGGTCGACTAATTCTTCATGATATATAAACGGCTTTTTGCTTCCACTCTACCGTCTTTGCTCAGGCTTACTGCTAAGCCTACGCTCATCCCCACCGCGTTGGAGACGTTGCGAGAGCTTCATATACACTATACTGATAACTTCTCCTGGCGAGCGCTTGATGAACATGCATGTTTTCACACGGAAGGGGCTAGCCCGCTGCCCGGCTTCAACATGCTGGAAATCGAGATCGAGCATGATCAAACCTCTGCCGCTGCGGGAATAACCTTCGATAGAGGTAACGGATTTGACCGCCGTAATACCATTTATCTTGCCGTGCGGCGTGGTCGTATAGCCAAGCGTATTTGCTATGTGCCTTACGGCATTAAGGGAATTCGTCTGGAGCCTTTATCAGGGCAGAAGGGATGTTTTTCGGTCAAGCATTTCCGCTTTGTGTGGCTAACGCCACGATTTGCATACAGTAGAATGATACGGCGCTTGAACTATGCCGATCGGCATTTTCAGGGCGCTGGGGCACAGCAGATTCTTAAAGCGTTAAAAGAGGAATCACGGGAAGAGAATGTTTCCTGGCGAAGGTTGTTGGCAGCTTATTACGAAGGCACTTTTGCACGCGGTGCGCCAAATTTCAATTATGCGCTATGGCGTGAGCAGATAGAGCCGCTACGAGAGCCTTCAAATAATAGAGTCGTTATTGCCATTGAGAAGCTGACTGAGCACTCCAGTTTCGGTATTGCTCTATCGACAGAAGGGGCATCGGTTGAGGATATAGCGATAACCCTGGATTCTCTGATCCAACAGCGATATTCACACTGGTATTTATTGATTAGTGCCGAGCAGGATGCCGATGAGGATATCTCGGAATTGCTGAACCAGCGTCTGCACGAGCATGAGATACTGGCCCAGCATCTCCTGATCCAGCCCCCCGAAAGTACATCGTTCCATCAGTGGCTGGCATCGTTATCCCAGCAGATTGATTATGTCACTTTTCTGGCAGCGGGCGATGCACTGGCGATCAATGCTACTTACCATCTTGCGGCACATAGTTACCAGCATCCAGAGGCAGTATTGCTGTATGGTGATGAAGATCGGTGCGTTGATGGCGAGAGAGCATTGCCTAATTTCAAACCGGAATGGAATACGGACCTATTACTTTCGGTCAATTATATAGGCCGTGCGGCTGCCTTCTCATTGGAGCGGCTCCTACAATATAGCCACTTGTGTGAATCTCCCGAGCAGGTGGATATGCATGCCCTGCTCCTTGCATATACCGATGGATTATCCAAAGCGGATATTCAACATGTGGCCTATGTGGTTTTACACCGTCGTTATTCTGATGCTACAAGTGCCGCGGAGCTAACGCCTGACGGCCCAGGTTTCAGCATTACTGCTGTGCAACGTTTTCTGGTTGAAAAAGATGCTAGCGCAACTGCCTCAGAACAGCCCGAATTAGGATGTCGCGTTCAGTGGGGGCTGCACGGACCATTGCCTTCGGTAAGTTTGCTCATCCCTACACGCGATATGCTGCATATGCTGCAGCCCTGTGTGGATAAAATCCTTGAGCTAACCGACTATCCAAATTACGAGATTGTCATTCTGGATAACCAATCCTCTGATCCAGGGGCGCTTGCTTATCTAAATAAGATCGCTCGCGATACCCGTGTACGTGTGTTGCGTTGGGATCATCCATTTAATTATTCAGCGATCAATAATTTTGGAGCCAGGCACTGTAGTAGCGATGTCATCGGTCTGGTGAATAATGATATTGAGCCGATCAATGGCAGCTGGTTAACGGAGATGGTCAGTCATGCGGTCAGACCTAACATAGGCTGTGTGGGAGCCAAACTTTATTACCCTGATGATACGTTGCAGCATGCTGGCGTTATTCTCGGTCTGGGCGGAGTTGCCGGCCATGCACACCGCTTTTTCCCGCGTGAAGACGGGGGTTTCCAGAATCGCTTGCATCACACTCAAAATCTTTCAGCAGTTACGGCAGCCTGTCTGCTGCTGCGACGATCTATATTTGAGGAGGCAGGGGGGCTGGAAGAAGAATATTTGCCCGTAGCTTATAATGACGTAGATTTATGCTTAAAGGTAAGAGAACTTGGGTACCGGAATCTCTGGACACCATTTGCTGAACTGTACCACCATGAATCTGTTTCACGTGGCATTGACGATAACCCCGTCAAAAAAGCAAGAGCAAAAAGAGAAGTGGATTATTTTCGCTCGCGCTGGGGGCAACAGCTTCTGCATGACCCAGCCTATAATCCTAATCTGACCGTGAGTTTTGAAGACTTTTCATTGAGGTAATCAATTTCTCATTATATAACATTAAATTCAATATTACATACTGGGAATTGTTTTTTATATAAGTTTGTGATTGCTTGAGAGGTGCGTAAGGCGAAGTCACAAGGATACCAATATAATGTTTATGCATGTAATATTATATGATTATAGGTGCGTGGTTAATTCTTGTGATAAAATATCATGATCTGTACCACTCTTGGTAGGGGCATCAAAGTTTGCTGTGGGGTTCCTGTGATGAATAAAGTCTTGTGGTTATTTCTATGAATTCTGAGGTATCTGCCTTCGACTAGGCTAATAAAAATGGCTGGTTAGCAGATGCTTGATAGCGATTTTAGCATTTTATTAGGGTTTAGTATTTTCCCGTCGAGAGTATCAAATACTAAAGAGTAAGAAATTAACTTAGGTTTTAATATTATGACGCCATCGGAATATAAGTTTATTAGAAAGTCAAGGATGATCAATGGGAAATGGTATATAAAGGCCTACCCGGATGTTGAAATTCTTGGAATGGACCCCATATTACATTTTATGAAATATGGATGGAGATTAAATAGAAATCCCTGCAAGCGATTTGATACATCTTTTTATAAAGAAAGCAACTCAATTCCAGATGATATTAATCCACTTGTGCATTATTTAGAGGTTGGTATCCATCAAAATTTGCCGATAAAGAAAATAACTAAGAGCAAAGCGGCTAGTGGTACTTCTAACTTGGCTGTTCAATTATGGAATGGTCATTCTGAATCGGCATTGAAAGCACTAGAAGCCGTCTATAATGATCCAGAAGCTATAGAAGCATCACGTTGGTGGGCAATGTGGCACACGGCACGCTGGCTCTATTTCTGTGGGGATATCGAGCAGTCATTGATATTTGCGAACAGAATGAAAGAGCTAGCATCAGCAAACCGGTCACGTAAGGAAACGGTGTACCTGACTTACTTCTGTTTGCTGACATTGGGTCGAGTTGAGGAAGCTTATGTAGGGTTGAGGGCTTATGTCAATCGCCACCCGAATGATGCCGATGCACACTTTGCGTTGAGCAATGCGTTAGAAACTGATATCCAGCGAATAGAACTAATTAACCAGGCATTTTCTATTCATGGCTTCTCTGGTATTTGCCTCAAAGACTCAGACCAGCCGCTTTCGATCGGTAATGTGGCGGGGTTACCAGCGTCTAAGGTGAAGGGGGCTATGAAAGTCTCCATAATTATGCCGATCTATAGTGCCGGTGAGCAGGTACGTATAGCCATCGAGTCCTTACTGGCACAAACCTACGCAAATATTGAAATTATAGCAGTAGATGACTGTTCTCCTGATGACACTTTCAGTGTGTTAAAAGCATTGGAGAAAGAGGACCCCCGGATCAAGGCCATACAACCGCCTCACAATGGAGGCGCCTACGCGGCACGTAATTTTGGGTTAACCTTTGCCACGGGTGATCTGTTCACTACTCACGACAGTGATGATTGGTCCCACCCGCAGAAAATTGCTACTCAGGTTGCTTATTTGGAAGATAATCCAGATGTGAAAGGTTGTTCGGTTCACTGGATTCGTGCCCGTAGTAACCTGGCCTTTACTCAGAATTGGCGACCAAATAATTGCTTGACTCACTGGAGCCAGTCCTCCTTTATGTTTAGGCGTGAAGTGTTAGATACCCTCGGTGAATGGGATCACGTGCGCATAGGCGGGGATACAGAATATATTTGGAGAATGCAGGCACAGTTTGGCAAAAAATCATTTGCTAAGATCCATGCAGATACGCCACTGGCATTTGCACTAGATGAAGAGTCTTCACTAACGCGTACTAAAGCAACCCATGTACGTACTGTGTACTTTGGCCTACGGCACATCTATCGCGAAATCTGCGCTTGGTGGCACGCTTCTCAAAAGCATCTTAACATTCAGGATGCAAAATCTGGGCGAGCTTTTCCAGCACCTCGGAGTATGTTCGAACGCGCCGGAGAACCACTAGTATTCAATAGTGTGATTGCTGGTGACTTTTCACGTTTGGAAGATTGTCAAAAGGCATCTGAGTATATTCAAAAGCACTATAAGCAGAAGATTGCTCTATTCCATTGGGCTAGTTTTCACAAGTCTCCAGAGTCTTTATGTAATCTTTACTTTGAGTTACTCAAACAAGGGAAAATAGAGCCTGTCGTAATGGGGCAGACTGTAAAGGCCAACCACTACAAAACAGCGGATAAAACATTAATTGACTATCCACTGGATGGATATCCTGAATTTATTGGTTTGAAGGAATGGGGGGCTCTGTGAAAAAACATCAGCAGGACGTGACTGCTCTATTGCAAGCATTAGCTCAGTCAAAAGAACAAGTAGATCGTGAGAAAGAGCAAAAACGTGTGATTGCCAATCAATTGGCAGCCGCTGCCCAACAATTATCAGCTGCGGAACGCCAGGGCATATTGGAGAAGATGTCTGAACTATTAACAGCAGATGAGCTTACGGAGAAATTCACCCGTCTGTTAAGTCAGAGTAAGATTCAATTGACTAATGCAGCCTCATTCCAACAATTACTAGTACAGGCAACTCGCAGAAGACAATTATTTAACTTTCAGCCAGAGTGGAAATTGAATAATAAGCGTCATGCCTATAAGTTTATTGATAGCCTAGGGGTCAGGAGACCAAAAATTTATGCCTTTAATCAGGTACTTTCCAAAATTCTTCCTAAGAAAGGGACTGTCTTAAAGCCAGAAAATGGTTCATCCAGCCATGGAGTATTTATTTTTGATGAACAAGGTGGAGCTTTTGAAGTACGTACAGGTGAAAGTTTACGCACTGCCGATAGTGCTCTAGAGAAAGCTGCTTCACTGATGGAAGAAGGAAAAATTAAGAAAGACTCTTGGTTGCTAGAAGAATTTATAGGAGACTTTGAAAAAGGTAAGCCTTCTGCTCCGGTCGACTTGAAATTCTACTGCTTTTACGGTGAGGTGGGGTTCGTATTGGAAGTAGAAAGGGGCAACCAAACCCGCTACTGCGAGTGGATGCCGGATGGCCAGCTGGCAGCTACTGGTCGCTATGAAGGAAAGACATTCATCGGAAATGGTTTCTCCAATCAGCAGCTTGAGACGGCGAAACGGATTAGTAAAACTATTCTTACTCCATTTATACGTATTGATTTTATCAGAAGTAAAAATACTTTTTCTTTTGGCGAGTTCACACCACGGCCAGGACAGTTTTCCTCGTTTAATGAAGTGTTTGATAGATATCTCGGAGAGTGTTATTTAAATGCTGAAGGTCGATTATTTAAAGATATGTATAATTGACAAATTGGCCATGGTCTTAGGATTTGATATTGAGCAATTTGGGAAGTGTAGATATAAAATAATATCTATTTCGCGGAATATTCTACATATTAAGAAAATATTTTATGCATCAGTTTTTTTTACGACTGAGAGCCATAAAAATAATGGTCACATATGATGATATTCACCCAGTGTGGTGTCAGCTAGATGGCACTCAGTGTAAATATAAATAAGGCTCGAATTGAATTTGAGCCTTTCTCCTAATCGAGATGGTAAGTGAATTAACGGAACAGTGCTATAGCTCGTTTTTATTTCTAGATAAGTGATAGAATATCTGGAAATCATATTCGAAAATTTATATATTTTGAAATTTTATCTTAGGGAAAAAATGAAAAAACATATATTTGTTATTGTAAGGTACTCTGTTTTTACCCGTACAGGTGCCAAAAATTTTATTTTAGGTCGCAATAATAATTTAGTGGATTACAAAGCTGAATTATTTAATGATGATCGCATGGCCGTGCATGATTTTTTATTTAAACATGTTACTTTTGAATCGCTGAAAAATCAACAGGGTGTTGATTTGAATCAAGATGTTACTCTTATTGTTTTAACATCTGAGGATATGCCAGAAAAATGGTATACTAGTTTATATTCATCTATTAAAAATTATTCTTGGGCCAATATAGTTAGAGTTAATGAAAATAGTGGTGTTGAGACTGAAGTTCGTAACATTATCGCTTCTATAGATGAGGACATGTGTTATGCAACTATAAGATTAGATGACGACGATGGATTGTCAAATGATTTTCTGAAAAATATATATTCATATTTACGTCCTGAATTTAGTGGCCATATTGTTTCTCATGGTTATGGCTATGAAGGGCTTTTTGATCTTGAATCTTTTAAATTTATTAATATTAATGAGTTTTACTATCCCAAGGTTTCTGCTGGGCTGGCCAAAATTGATACTCGAGAATCATCGAATGGACATGTTAATCGCTCAATTTACGGAGCAGGAAATCACGTAAGAGTAGACCGGAATTATCCGACTATTTTAGACTCTAGAGCGCCTAAAATCTTCAGATCAGCCTATGCTTATCAAGATACAGGTGGTAAAGGATATGAAAAAAGAAATAAAAATAGCAAAAGTGTAGATATAGCTAACATCTCAGGATTCGATTTTCTCGAGCATAATTTAAACTCATGATTTAGTGAAATTTTTGAACATATTAGGGCATGTTATTATTTTGAAAGAG
Source organism: Carnimonas nigrificans ATCC BAA-78 (assembly GCF_000526695.1). Taxonomy (GTDB): domain Bacteria; phylum Pseudomonadota; class Gammaproteobacteria; order Pseudomonadales; family Halomonadaceae; genus Carnimonas; species Carnimonas nigrificans. The sequence continues at coordinate 108,236 of NZ_JAGO01000013.1, read as the reverse complement.
AGACTGCCCCTATTGCTTTGTTGCAGGACCGCACGATTTTTCTCGGTAGAGAAGATTACTGCCATGAAACGCTATTTTGTGCCTGTTGATACTTGGAAATAGTTTTAAGTTGTCATGAAGGCAAAGGGGTGCTGGTCCAATAACTGGAATGTGGTGGAAAAAATGCTCTGAGAATTTCGAGTTAGCGCTCCCTGACGCGATATTGCAAGTTATTTTATCCTTAGCAAATGATCTAGGATTGCTTCAACTTCTGGATTAGAATACGGGAGCAATTTTTTGAGCTACCAGACAAAATTGATATGAAGTAGGTCTACACTGAAGACGGTGATCTCCATACTCTCCTGTATGTATGAAAGTAGGGCTTGGTATGGAGTAAAAGTAGCTATTGACAAATGACGTGGGAGAGCGATCACCAAACGTAGTATATATACGATTGGTTTTAAAATAGCTGAAGGGAAAATCTACGGCATCCTTGTTACAGAATGCCTCATTGATAAGACCGAGTTGCTGATAAGGGCCTCTGTTTCAGAGGCTGGCCGGGACTATATCTGAGCAGGTAGATAACTCCGGTCATTTCTAAAAGATCAAATAACATTATACTCAATTTAGAGATTGATACCTTTACCTATAGATATCATTTTTATAGTAGAAAGCTTTTTTAGATGAATTATTTTCTCTATTAGCGAAAAATTTCAAGTCCATGATTTTTTTAAGTATATTTTCATCTGGTTGCAACGGAAATGAGAGTCGTTCTCCGCTAGCAGTTTTATATGATGAGGGTGTTGATTTGTAAGCATTTTTGATAACAATGCCGCTGTTAATCTAGAAATTAATTATTCTAATCAGAGCTTGTAAATTGTCGACTGTAAGCCTATTCTCAGTTGTTATATTGGGATGTTGATTTTATCATTAGGTTAAGATATATAAAATTCATTAAATTTATTATTATATAATAGATGTTAAAAATAGAAATATTAATAGAGTCCTATTGTTAACCAATAGTGTATCTATATGGGCGCCGAGTTATGAGAAATCAATAATTAGTGACAGTTATACTTTTCCAGCTGTTATTCCTTTTTCGCGGCGCTGCATTGCATAATTAAAAAGAAATATATTTATATACGTATCCAGTCTCTATCCAGAGGATTGGGGCTACTATCATCTAGAGTGTAGAAAATATAAATAGTTTTTTTATCTAATGCCTGGATAGGAAATTTCGTCGGGAAGACATGTTTATTTAGATGTTTCTTTAATACAATACTCAAATTAATGAGTTAGTGAGAATTATTTCGCTCAAACATATACACTACTATGTTTTTCTGACTTGCTATTATATAACCTATATCGTGCTTGTATAGACTATAGGGTGTTCTTATGCCCAATTTTGTAGTCATTCCTATTGACTGTGGGCTTGACTAAGAAAGCATAGAGTTATTTTTTAAATTCATGGTGTATTAATAATGAAAGAAGATATTCTTTTCCAGAGTATGAAGTCTTATGGTGTTAATAGCTCATCTAGGTGTTGCTATTCCTTGATATCAAGTGCGTTAGCACGTGGTATTAATGTAAGAATATATTCTCTTGATGATATTATGACATTATGTAGGGAATCCAATATCCCCTATAAAAAGCATTATCACCGGGTGGGGCAGATATTCTCATTAGAGTATGAACAAATATATGTTTTGAATAAAACTAAATTTTTCACATCTAAATTGCCATCTGCGTTCTCAAAAACATCTCTAAAGGAAGGCGTTTGTCCAGGTTTCGACTCCCCTAAGGGGATTGTGTTTAAAAAAAATAATTTTTCGCCGGAGTTACTAAAAAAGAAAAATATCTCCTTTCCCGTAGTACTAAAGCCGGTAAATGGGAGTATGGGGGAAGGGGTATGTCTAGATATTGGGTCCGTGAAAGAGCTATACCAGAAGATTAATGAAAGTAACCCTGGCGATCTCATTGTTGAGGAGCAGATTCAGGGAGATGAGTACCGGATTTATTTGATTGAGGGGAAGTATTATGGTGCTGTCAAAAGAGTGCCGGCACATGTGGTAGGGGATGGTAAGTCGACAGTTAGAGAATTGATAGTTAAAAAGAACAAGTTGAAGAGGGATAAATATCTCCCTTTGATTCAGGAAGATAAAGCTTTAGAATTCCTGAGTACTAAGAAACTTCAGGCTAATTATATCCCTGAAAAGGGAGTCATGTTGCCGCTTACTAGTGTATTAGGCAGGTCATCTGGAGGGGATGTCTATGATGTTTCTGCTAGCCTTCCAAAATGGATTCAATACAAGCTCAATGAACTTAGTGTATATTTTCAAGAAAGTCTGTGCGTTGGTCTAGATATCATTGCGAGTGATAAAAAACTCTATATTATTGAAGCAAATGGTAGACCACAGCTGAGCTCTTTGTTAGTACCAGACAGAGGGAAAGGGAAGAATATTGGTGATGCTCTAGTTCAATCGCTATTTCCTAATGCGCCATTGCTTCATAAAATGGGTAAAGGGATGGATAATATTAAAAAGGGAATTAGCCTTGCCAGAAAATATAATAAAAGTATTTTATTAGAGGCTGAGAAATTTGATTTCCATTCAACGTTGAATGATATCAATGACAAACGATATCATAATTATAATGTTCCTGTTCATATCAATCGGCTAATGCTTTTTCGTGAGGCTTCTGCGAGAGAGCTGCGGAGGCATGGGTGGACCAATGAGAAAGGCAATCAGCGCTGGTCTTTAAGTAGTGCTCAGCGCTCTATAATATTTCGTGAAAATATGCCTTCCAATACTTCTCATCAAACTCGTACTTTGACGAATAGCAAGGAAAAAACCAAGAACAGGCTTTTGGAACATGGAGTTCAGGTTCCAGTAGGCATACGTATCAAGGCTAAAGATACTGCTCAAGCATCCAACTGGTTTGACTCACTAGGAGATTTTCCTCGGATTGTGGTCAAGCCACTTGCTGGGGCAAGTGGAAAGGGGGTTACATCAAATATTACTACCCAATCTGCCATGTTTACCGCTCTTGCTCTCGCCAATCTTGAGCATGAACAAGCTGTTCTGGAAGAACATATTCCGGGTTTCGATTACCGGTTGTTTGTCGTGAACGGTAAGTTCAAATACGCCATAAAAAGGCATCCCGCTCATATTGTAGGCGACGGACTCTCTACAGTAGAAGATCTGATAAAGCAGAAAAACAAGCTGAGAAACAATAACCCTTATAGCGGGAAATATCCATTAACGCTGGATAATGCCACATTGGCGCGCATTCAGCGTAAGGGGTACGATGCAATCTCAGTACTGTCTTTTGGCGAAATGCTCTATCTACAAGATATCGCCAACATTGGTGCGGGGGGAGATAGTGAAGATGTGACGGATCGAGTGCACTCTGACTTTGTTGAAATTGCTGAACGGACCTATAGCTCTTTTGATGACCTTGCATTCTGTGGTCTAGATTTGCTTACAGAAGATATTAGTCAACCTGCTTCTTCTCAGCGTTATGCCGTAATCGAAGTTAACGTGAATTGTGATTTGGCGATGCACCATTTCCCGACTCGCGGACAGTCTCGTAATGCTGCTGGGGCCATTCTTGATGCACTATTCCCCGAATCTGAGGTAGTACCTGCGGTTAGTCGAGAGCTGCATATTACCGGTAAGGTCCAAAAAGTGAATTATCGGAAATGGTTTGCTAAACAAGCTGTCATTCGAGCCATTAAGGGAGAAATACGTAATTGCCAGGACGGTTCTGTTCATGCAATTGTGCAAGGGTCCCCTTCCGCTATTGAAGATTTAGTGAAGGTTGCCAGTAAAGGTCCGATAAAGGCGGATGTTAAAAAGATTGAAATTACTGAACAGGTGAAGAAAGACTCCTTCAGTAACTTCTCTATTGTACGCTAACTGTGGCCAAGTGATTTCCTATAAAAGGCCACGTAACGTTTTGAGCCTATTCTTCGCATAGGGATAAAGTGCTAGCTCGTCGACGAGTAGTGTTCACTGTCGGTTGTATGCTCGTACTATTTCTGGCTAATACTGGACAAGCATTGGTACTAAACTATAGTCATAGCACTCGCAGCTGATTGTTATTCCAAAGCAACATTGATAAGGAGAGCGTGTTGACGTGTAAAGGTATTGTTCTGGCGGGAGGTACCGGCTCGCGCCTTTACCCCATGACACTCGGCGCTTCCAAGCAGCTCCTACCGGTGTATGACAAGCCGATGATCTACTACCCAATTTCGGTGCTGATGTTGGCAGGTATTCGTGAGATTTTGATCATCTCTACACCGGAGGCGCTGCCGCAGTATCGCAAGCTTCTTGGTACGGGCGAGCAGTTTGGCGTCATCTTTGAGTACGCTGAGCAGACTCGCCCGGATGGGTTGGCACAGGCGTTTTTGATTGGGGAGTCATTTATTGATGGTTCCCCTGTCTGCCTGGTGCTTGGTGATAACGTTTTTCATGGTCAGCATTTTTCCGAGCAGCTTAGGCTCGCCGCTGAGCGGCCTCACGGTGCCACAGTTTTTGGGCAGTGGGTGAAGGATCCCGAACGTTTTGGAGTCCTCGCCTTCGATGAGGCCGGTAAGGTATGCGGCATCCATGAAAAACCCGTTGCCCCGCCATCTCCTTATGCGGTAACCGGGCTTTACTTCTATGATGCCGATGTTGTTGATATTGCGCGTCAGGTGAAGCCCTCTGTACGCGGAGAGCTGGAGATCACTTCGGTCAATACTGCCTATCTCGAGCGCGGTGATCTGTTCGTCGAACGACTGGGGCGTGGTTTCGCTTGGCTGGATACCGGCACACCGGAGAGCCTGATGGAGGCCAGCCAGTATGTGCAGAGTATCGAACACTGTCAGGGGCTAAAAATTGCCTGTCTGGAAGAGATTGCCTGGCGTCAGAAGTGGATCGGTGAACAGGAGATACTGGCGCGAGCGGCGCTGCTGGCTAGAACAAACTATGGCGACTATCTCAGGCGGCTGATAACCCAGAAGGTGTGAGCTGGGCCTTACCTTGCCACTGTTGGTCTTTAGACGGAGTAGAACATGCAGTTTGAGCCACAACCCATCCCGGATGTCATGCTGATTATCCCCCGACGTTTTGAAGACGGTCGGGGTTTTTTTATGGAAACGTTCCGGCAGGATCTGTTCGATGCGCACTGCGGGCGTCATGAGTTCGTCCAGGATAACCACTCGCGCTCGTCGCTGGGCGTGCTGCGCGGCTTGCATTATCAGATTGATCAACCGCAGGGAAAGCTTGTGAGAGCCATTACGGGTGAGATCCTTGATGTGGCGGTAGATATACGCCGTGATTCACCGTTTTGTGGTCAGTGGGTCAGTGCCCATCTCTCGGCAGAAAATGGCCATCAGCTATGGTTGCCGCCGGGCTTTGCTCACGGTTTTCTGGTGCTGAGCGAAGTCGCGGAAGTGGCTTATAAGGCCACGGATTACTATGCGCCCAGCTGCGAGCGTTCGGTACGTTGGGACGACGCAACACTGGCGATCGACTGGCAGCCGCAACGTTGGGCCTGGGAGGGGCTGCCTGCTCTTTCGGAAAAGGATCGCAAGGCACCCGCATGGGCGGACGCCTCGCCTGGTTGATTGGGTGGCGGTGTGCGGAATGCAGGCCGTGTGGAAGAATAGAACGTTATATGGAAGAATCCAGCAAGGCTGTCGTAGGGAATTCGAATCGATGATGCGCGAGAAGATGAAATGCAAATAACAGAACGTAGTAGCGGCGCAGTGATGTCGGCACCTTTACAATCCTTGGCTCAAGGGGCCATGTTCTGGCGCCCGGACCATATCGAACCGTCACCCTGGCTCGACCATCTCCCCTGGATTTTTTGGCTGATGGAGGCGCTGTCCCCGCAACGTTGTGTGACATTGGGGGCGCGTACTGGCAGCCCCCATACGGCATTTTGCCAAGGCGTTAGTCGTCTTAATCTGGATGCCGAATGCGTGCTGGCGGCAGAAGATGAAGATGATGAAGCGGAGTCCATCCACGAGGCAGCTGATCGGCGCTATGGAGCGATTGCACGACGTCTCAATGTGCTTCCACGGCGTGGTGCCAGGCAGGTACCCGCCGGTAGTGTGGATATTCTTGCGCTGGATTTCGCACCGGATGATCCCGAGTTTGATGATACCCTTGATCGTTGGCTATCGCGCATGTCGGATCGCGGCATTGTGCTGATTCCCGGTATTAACCGCCGTGAGCCGGGGTGTGCTGTTTATGAGCACTTTGAGGCGCTACAGGACACTTATCCTTCGCTCACTTTCCTCCATGGAGATGGATTAGGAATCCTGGTAGTGGGCTCACGCCCCACCAGCCTGATCGAGACATTGCTGGAGCGCTGGAGTGAGCCAACCGCTGCGCGTACGGTGCGTGATGTCTTTGCCCGGTTGGGCCGAGGCTGTGCGGATCAGGCGCTGGCTAATGTTCAGCGTGCCCGGCTGAAGGGCATGAAGCAGCGTCTGGATGAACTGATACGCGAGCGGGATGAACGAGACTCGTCACTGACTGATCTGCGACGCCAGATCCAGGAACGCGAGGAGCATCTGGCGAGCCTGGAGTCTGAAAAACAGTCACTCAACGACAGCTATACCGAAAGCCTGTTGGAGCATGAGCAGGCTGAGTCTGCGTTGACAGAAACGCAGACACGTCTTGCATCAGTAGAAGCGACGCTTCGTACCTCTGAATCGCAGGTGAGTTCCCTGGAGTCGGAGCTGTCCGATCAAAAGGCAAATGTGCAGACACGTTTTTCGGAACTGGCAGCGCTTACGGCGATGTCAGAGGAGAAGGATCGTGTCATCGAAAAGCTTGAGCTTACGGTAGCGGATCTGAAACTGCAGGCTCAGGAGCGCGATACACGTTTGGCGAGCCTGGAGTCGGAAAAACAGGCACTCAACGACAGCTACTCCGACAGTCGGTTAGGCCAGGAGCGAGCCGAGGGTGCACTGGCAGAGGCGCAAACGCGTCTTGCCTCGGTGGAATCCGCGCTTCGTACCTCTGAATCGCAGGTGAGCGCTCTCGAGTCGGAGCTGGCCGCGCACAAGGAAAATATCGAGACGCGCTTCTCGGAGCTGGCGACGCTGACAGCATTGGCAGAAGAAAAGGATGCCGCTCTTGAGAAGCTGCAACTCTCAATGACGGAGCTTGAACGTCAGGCTCATGAGCGCGAAGTACGCCTGGAGTCTGAAAAGCAGGCACTCAGTGATAGTTATACCGAGGGCCAACGGAGACAGGAGCAAGCCGAAAGCGCATCGGCCGAGGCGCAAACACGTCTCGCCTCAGTGGAATCTGCGCTCCGTATCTCTGAATCGCAGGTGAACACTCTCGAATCGGAGCTAGCCGAGCACAAGGAAAATATTCAGACACGCTTCTCGGAGCTGGCGAAGCTTACGGCGCTGGCAGAGGAAAAGGATGCCGCTCTTGAAAAGTTGAAGCTCTCAGTGACGGAACTCGAATCTCGAGTCAGCGGGTATGAGCATGAGCTTACGGCTGCGCAAGGCTCACTTTCTGAGGCGGAACAGCGCCGAAACGTGCTGGAGGCTGAGAACACGGAGCTCAAAACGAGCGCTAGGGCCAGCGAGAGCGCTCTTGAGCGTGAACTGATTTCCATACGCGCTTCACTTGCTGAGGCAGAGCAACGCCGTGATGCTTTGGAGAGCGAAAACGCGGCTCTCAAAACGGCCGAGAAGAAGGTTGTATCGACTGATACTGCATCAACAGAAGCCATCGCTCGCATGCGCGACCTGGAAGCGATGCTTCATGAACGTGATGAAAGCATTGCCGCTCGCTTCAAAGAGCTTGCGATTCTGACGCAAACACTGGAAGAGCGCGATCGAGAGATCTCGTCCCTCAAGGGAGAAACTGATTCTTCGTCTCTTTCTCTCTCTGATACCGGTGATAGGTCAGATATCGCAAGGGAGTCTATCGCCGTGCAAGCTCAATCAGGTACTGGCGCTGAGGCAGCTACTTCCCGATGGGGCCTCGGGCGTTTTTCGTTAGGCGGCGAGCATGATAAACGAAAGGAGAAGCGGCGGCTGCGACGCAAGCGTCAGGAAGCTCTCGCTGAGCTGGAAGCAAGTGATTGGTTTGATGCTCAGTGGTATCTGGCGCAAAATCCGGATATTGCCAGTGATGAAAGCTATGCACGCTTCCCGGCGCTGCATTATCTCAAGTTTGGAGGATTTGAAGGGCGTGATCCTTCACCCCATTTCGATAGTGCCGGTTATCTCGATGCCTACCCAGATGTCGCCATGACGGAGATCAATCCGCTGCTGCACTTTATTCGTAATGGTATTAAAGAAGGGCGGGAGCCGAGGCCTTAGCGTGCTCTCTGCGCAAGTGCCGAGTCTATTGATGACGCAGCCATGAAAAATCTCTTAAAACGATGGTTTCGTCTGCGCGGTCGCTCCGAACCGCACCATGAACTGCTTCAGGCGTCGGCCTGGTTCGATGCTGATTGGTACTGTTCACAGCTTGAAGCTCATGAGCGTGGCAGCGCTTTGGCCGATCCCGTTGGGCATTATCTATCTGTCGGCGCGGCACACGGGTTGATGCCGGGGCCGGATTTCGATGCTGCGTGGTACTTGGCTGCTTACCCTGATGTGGGCCAGGCCAATATGAATCCGCTCGTCCATTTCGTGAAATTCGGTCAATTCGAAGGACGCTTGCCACGTCGGAATCGCGCGCTGGCATGGGATTTCCATCTGTGGCGTGGTGCCGATGCGGCAATGTTGCCGCGCCTGGAGCGGCTGCTGGAGTCATCGGCAGGTAGTGAGGAAGAGCAGGGTACGGCCCGCTGGGCGCTGGGGCGCTGGTGGGCGCGCCATGAAGATCCTGCCAAAGCGCTTGATTATCTACTGCCACCGGCAGGACTAAGCATTTGGCCGCGTAGCGTGGCTCCGGGGCTGCTGGCGCTGGAGTGTCTGCACCGCACCGCTGCGCCAGTTGAGCGATTGCGAGAAGTGCTGAGCATTCTTGAGGAGCGTTGCCCGCAGGATACGAATCTTGACCTGGCCCGCGCTAATCTTTCGCTCTGGAGCGGAGCAGGGGAGGGGGCGTGTCTGGCCTCGCTCAATGCGCTTTGGGGGCGCCATGAGCTTATGCCGATCTCGATAGCGCCAGAGGATGCGCCACTGCTTGATCGCTTGCTCGCCGCGAAGGAATCGCCCGTTCATCAGCGAGATAAAGCGCCACTGGTTAGTGTCATCGTGCCGGTATTCAGCGCTGCGGGCACGGTAGCGACGGCAATTCGTAGCCTGTTCGCACAGAGCTGGCGCTCTTTGGAGATCATTGTTGTTGATGATGCGAGTGAAGATCAGACACTTGCGGTGCTGCGACAACTCGAAAGCGAGTGTCCGGCTAACATAACCTATAGAATCCTTCCACAGGAGACCAATCAGGGCGCTTATGTTGCGCGCAATGCGGGTCTTAACGCCTGCACAGGTGCCTTCATCACTACCCATGACGCGGACGATTGGTCCCATCCAGAAAAGCTGGCCCGTCAGGTTCAGGCGTTGCAGTATCCGGTTGATTCAGCACGCCCTCCGGTTGCATGTGTAAGTGCCTGGGCGCGGGTAACCCCGAGCCTGGAGTTTCATCGCTGGCGCCTGGAAGAGGAGGGCTTTGTGCATCGAAACGTCTCCTCGCTGATGTTTCGCCGTGAAGTGATCAAAAAGCTCGGCTTCTGGGATGAGGTCAGCGTCAATGCCGATTCGGAGTATCTGGAAAGAGTTCGCGCTGCTTATGGCGCTGGCGCACTCGCCGAGGTGCTACCGAACGTGCCGTTGGCCTTTGGGCGTGCCTGGGAGCTTTCACTTAGCCAGCATGGCGAGACGCATCTGCAAACTCAGTTCATCGGCATTCGCGCTCAATATATGGCCGCTGCCCGTCGTTGGCATGAGCGCGCGGCGAGCGCGGACAACTTCTATCTTTCTGCCGGTGGCGATGTTCGCCCCTTTCCTGCACCCCTTGGTCTGTTGCGTCGTGAAGTCACCGTGACCGAGTACGATGAGCGGGACAGAATTGAGGCGTCAGGGCTGTTTGATGCTGGGTGGTATCTGCGGCGGTATGTGCAGTTGCATGACACTCGGGTCGAAGCCTTCGATCATTATTGGCGTGAAGGTCGTTTTGCCGGGCTGGACCCTAACCCCGGGTTTAGCCAATCCGGTTATGTCAGCCAGCTTAACGATGAGGTTCCCTTGAGTGAGGCGTTATCGCACTTTCTGGATGCTCAGGAGTGTGGCCTGATTGATCGCACTCCATCGGGCGATGAATCCGCCTTGGCTCATGCGTCGCCGATGCCAGCCTTGAAGGGAAGGCAGCAAGCGAAGCCGAGCGCGACAACAGTGCTGCTGTGTGGTCACCAGGCGGGGGCTCATCTATACGGCGCGGAGCGCAGTTTGATTGATGTGGCGCGAGGCTTGGATGAATTGGGGTATCGCCTGGTGATAGCGCTGCCGGAAGCCATGAATCGCGATTACATGCACTCTCTGCTGGCGCTATGTGACTGGCTGGTTATTTTGCCGTATGGCTGGCAGCAACAGGGCAAGCCGCCCGAGCCAGCGACAGTGGCTCACTTCCACGCGATGATTGAGCGTTTCTCCATTCAAGCGGTTGCGCTCAACAGTCTGGTGCTTGATGAGCCTGCGGTGACGGCAAAACAGCTTGGCATTCCGGTTGCGATTCACTTAAGAGAGCTGCCACATGCAGATTCTGCTCTGTGTGAGACATTGAATGCAGACGCGAGCTGGATCGTGGAACATGCTCGGGCACAGGCGGATCTATTGATCGCCAATTCCAGCTTTACCGCACTTCAGTTTGCTCCTGTCCCCAGCGCAAGCCATATCGCTGCTAAGGGAGGCGTTGTCAATAGCGCTTCCGTGACCATGGCGACCGTTCCCAATACCATCGAGATGCAACCGCTGTTATCGTTGCCCTCTACAGCGCCTGAACCGGAGGAAGCCGTCAAGGTAGGTATTCTCTCCAGTGGTCATACCAAGAAGGGGTTGGCAGATATTGAGCACCTGATAGGAGCACTTGCCCGCGAGGAGGTTCGCTTCGTCGTTTTTGGTGATGTTGACCCTGCGCTACGGTCGATGGCAGCCAGACTGAATGAAGGGAAAGTCTGTTTGGAACTGGCCGGTTATGTGAGTTCTCCCGCTGAAGCGCTGGAGCGTGTTCATGTGGTCTTGAGTCTGTCACGCTTTCAGGAGTCTTTCGGTCGCACCGCACTGGAAGCGATGGCGGCAGGCCGCCCCTTTGTCGGGTATCATCACGGGGCCTTGCCCGAGGTGGTGGGCGATGCGGGAGTTCTGATCGAGTTTGGCGATACTACAGGACTGGCCCGTGAGCTGATGATCTTGAAGCATTCTCCCGAGCGCGTACTAGCGCTGAGGCAGCTTGGGCGGGAGCGAGCGGTTGAGCGCTATGGGTGGGCCGCCTATGTGAATTCACTGAAAGAAGCCTATACCGGTCTGTTGGGTCGCTGAGCAGGTGGCGCTGAGAGGCGTCCATGTCGCAGGGATAGGGCAGGTTTTATACGTTCGGCACCCATGCCGGAGCGACGCAGGATGTGACGGGAGCCGTTGGTGAAGCTAGCTATTGCAGCAATTGTTAAAGATGAAATTGATTCGCTGGCGGAATGGATTGCCTATCATCGCGTCCTCGGCGCGGATCATTTCCTGATCGCAGATAATAAAAGTCAGGATGGCACCAGAGAGTACTTGCAGTCGCTGGAGCATAACAGCGAGTGGCTGGATGTTATCGACGTTGCCACGCCGCCGGATCGAGCGCCCCAACTGGTCGCTTATGAAAAACTGGCAGCGCTTTGCCCTGCGGATGTTGATCTGATTGCGTTCATTGATGCTGACGAGTACATCCTGCCGATGGCTGAAAGCGATGAAGCGCTTGATTCGCCGCGTCAGTACCTTCACGACTGGCTCAATGCCCGATTCAGTGATGAAAATATCAATGCGGTGACGATGAGCTGGGCCTGTTTCGGGTCGAATGGACATCGCTTCCGCAAGGAGGGGCTGGTGATTGAGCGCTTTCAGAAGCGTGCCAAAAAGGGGTTTGGCCCTAATCATCACTACAAATCCATCGTTCGCCGCTCTGCGCTGGAGCGCATGCAAAACCCCCATCACCCTGGGTTGAAGGGGGGAGAGATGCGCAATGCTGATGGGCGGCAGTTCGAATATCGCCTCTCCAAACAGGGCTTGCCCCGTCGTGGGCTATCCGAGGAAATATGCTGGCAGGGTGTGCGGCTTAATCACTATATCGTGAAGTCGGTTGAAGAGTTCGTGCTGAAAAAAGCGCGCCGAGGTAGTGCCGCCACGGTGGGATATACCAAGACATCTGTTTATTTCGAGCGCCACGACCGGAATGACGAGCCATGCGCCCTGGCGGCTTCGCTTGCGCCGTTGGTTAAAGCGGAGCTCGAGCGGCTTGAGCTACACGTAGATATTGAGCGCCGTCTGGCGCAAGAAGGCGCACTTGAAGGGAAACTTGATCTTCCTTTCTTTTCGCGCAAGCGCGCTCAGGGAGCCTCTCCCATTCGCCGGCTGGCCGTGGATTATCCTTCGGCAGAAGGGGAGAGCCGCACCGAAGCGGGACAGACTCTGGTTCAGGGATGGCTGTTTCTCACGGACAGTTTTGCTGACCTCAATCCTGAAGCGAAAATTGTCGCCAGCTGGACATCGGAATTCGAGCTAAAGCATGGTTTGACCAAAGAACGGCCCGATGTCGTAGAGCATTTTGGCTTCGACGACCCTACTGATCATCCTCAGCTCTGTTGCGGGTTCAAGTTTTTCCTGCCTCTGGGCGTTTCCCGGTGCAAGCTGGAGCTGGAACTTGGTCAGCAGCGCTGGCCCCTGCAAAAGTTGAAAATACATTCAGCCGACAAAACGCCGCAGGAGTGGGAAAAGGTCTATTCGGGGGAAGATGGTTGGCTGTTTCTACGTGCCGATACCAACATGAGCCTGGAGCAACAGTGCGGTGCGCTTTTGCTGACCGACCAGGGGCTGTCGCACTGGCAGGATTATTTCGACACTCTGGCGACTAAAACGGCATCGAGAAATATCACCAGCCGTTTTCTAATTACGCCCTCCAAGGAGACGGTGCTGGAGCAAGCATACGGCACACCCCGCGCGCCGTTCACTGCTGTTGATCAAATTCTGCGGTTGGCCCCTTCCGATACACTCTACCCGCTTGCGGTACTGCGCGAGCTCGGCGATGAGGCGTTCTATCGAACCGATACCCACTGGACACACCAGGCGGCCATGCGTACCGCGATTGAGTTTGGCGTCTCCATCGGGCTGGAACGGCAAACACTACAAGAGCTGTTTCATGAAGATCAGTATCGTGAAGTGGATCACAAGGGCGATCTTGGTGGAAAGCTGGAGCCGCCGGTACTGAAGCCGGTCAAGGTGTTGAAATCCTTCTCCAATGCGAAGCTCAAGGTTTACGACAACGCGATACCCAATTTCGGCCGTCTGGTGGTCTTTGAAAATGAATACGCGCCGGCTGAAGGCACCTTGCTACTGTGCGGCGCTTCGTCCAGCACCGCGTTGTTCAACTACCTTTCGCGCATGTTTGCCCGCGTAGTATTCGCACATACCGCTGGCAACCTGGACGAAGTCTTGCTGGATGCCTTTACGCCCGATTATCTGCTGATGCAAACGACGGCGCGGTTTGCCATTCGCCCCCCCGTGGCTACTTTTTCATTCCAGGAATCTCTGCGGGAAAAGATCGCCGCTGCCGATGACGCGGAGTTCGAGCGCATCGAAAAGAGACGTGCTGTGGCGATGCCCCCTTTAGATACAGCTTCTAGCGAACCGGTCTGGCAGCAGTGGGAAGAGCTCTATCAACGCCTTGTGCAGGAGCATCGGCCTGGTGGTTAGTAAAGTGGAGTGGGCCAGTTCAGTTATGTGGCCCCAGCTTTTAACAAAGCTGGAAGGCGTGTGAGCTGAGAGGAATTAACTTGGAGAGTTTTGTGGGAGGCAACCCGGTCTAGGGGCCTGAGTTGTTTTGGTTCTCTGTGTCAATTGATGGCCTATCTGGGGCTTGTGTAGTTATGGTTAAACATATGATCCTGTACGGAGGTATCATTGGTTAACTTAGTTAAATAACTATTCGGTTATCTGCTCGGTTTTAGCATTACATATTCGATGAATATCGCCTGCAATATATACATATTGGATTGTTTTGTAATATCGTATATGTTTAATTTTTTAATTTTAAGGTATTGATATTGTATAAAATAGCGGAAGTTGAAATTAATGGGTTTTGGCATCGCTTTGATGCTGCCTGTTTATTTAACAATGATGTTAATGTTATTATAGGGAAAAACGGTACAGGAAAAACAACTTTTATTAATATAATTAATGCAGTCTTAACTGTTGATATTAATGGATTGCTTGAGAATCAGTTTGATTCCGCTAAAATTAAATTAAGAGGTAACAATAAAGTAAAAACAATAAAGGTCCAAAAAATAGAAGGTGATGACGGTTCTTCTGCTCATTTAGAATATGTGATATCTAAGTCTAAGTATTCTATGAGGATAGCTTCGATTGATGATCGTCAATATCCTATTAGCATGAGGCGTAGGGTGTATGAACATACTTCAAAAATAAGAAACGAATTGAATAGTTTGGTTTCTATTTCATCACTATCAGTTTACAGAATGAGGAATGACAGTGATGAAGAGTTAAGGGGTAATCGAGGATCTAAAATATTATCACCTGTAGATCAAAGATTAGATCAAGCTCTGCAAAATTTAACAAAGTATCAGTTGGATTTGGCTGAAGAAGCGCAGAAAGTATCTATTCAACTTCAAAAAGAGGTTTTGGCATCTATCTTGTATAGTGAGGAGGATGCTAATGAAAATTATAAGATTCAATTAGAGTTTGAACAAGAAAGGGAAAGGCAGTCTCTCATCGGAGCATATACTCAACTAGGAGTTATGGATACAAGTATTAGGAAAAAGATTAAGTTCCATGTCTCAGCAATTGAAAAAACTCTCTATGAAATAAGAAATGGTAAAAGCGAGAATATTAAGCCTATTGATGTTGAGCCATTAGAGGCTTGGCGTAAAAGTAAAAAAATAATTGATTTTTCACTCTCGGCCCAAAAAAAAACAAAACAAATATATTCCCAAATTGAATTGTTTATTGAGATTTTGAAGGAATTTATTACGGATAAAACTATCGAATTTTCTTCTGGGAAATTAATTATTTTAGGTAAGTATGGAGAAATTAGTTATCAGAAGTTATCTTCTGGTGAGAAACAATTGATAATTCTAATGGTAGAGGCGTTGTTACAACAAAAGAGTGATCATGTTTTCTTGACAGATGAGCCTGAATTATCACTGCATATTAGTTGGCAAAGAAATATAATACCGGCCGTAAAAAGGATCAATCCCAATTCTCAGGTTGTTGTGGCTACTCATTCCCCTGAGGTGGCATCAAAATACAAAGATAGTATTTTTGATATGGAACAATTGATTCATGAGTGAAATAGATTATTCTATAGATGCTAGTAATGTCCTAAATAAATTTTATCGAAAAGATAAGATTGTCTATGTTGAAGGAGATGATGATGTAATTTTTTGGGAAATTATTTTTTCAAAAATAGCGGAGCTTAGTATTAAATGTATTCCTCTTGGAGGAAAGGAAGAAATAGCAAAAAAGATAAATAAGTCGATAGGTGAGGATGTGGAATATCTAATAGCAAAAGATTCGGACTATGATTATATTCAAGGTGGAAGAGAGTTCCCTTTTTTATTAAGAACTTATGGATATTCTATTGAAAACAGCATGATTACAAGAGAGGCCATTTTTAAAATTTTGAAATATATGTCTAAATCACTTTCAAAGTCAGTTCTTATAGAGAAATGCGATGAATGGATGAAGGAGTTAGATGAATGTTTAGAAATTATAACAATATATGATATATTGTGCCGACAAACTTGTAAGAGTGTTTCTATAACACCTAGTGCATGTAATATTTTTTTAGAATCTAAGCAATCATATAGAATTTGTTCTGATAAGATAGAAAAATATATAGAAAGTAAATGTATAAAATTCACATCCGAAGAGATTGATAATTGCAAATATAATATAAAAGATCAAGGGCTGTTTTTTTATGATATTGTAAGAGGGCATTTTTTATTTTCTATGGCATTAAGGTTTATCACTATAATGAGTAAACGATCGAATAAATCAGGGAATATGTCGAATGACTCTTTTTTTGCTAATTTGTCCCCTGTTTTTGAGAATAATTTTCATGATGGTCATAAACATTTCTATTTCTACCAAAAGCAAATAAAAGCAATATTTTGATTTTTATGGAGATGAGGTTTTATTATAGCCTATAGTATTATACATTCCTTTTTAAAAGTTCAGCTATATAAAGATATGCATTGATACTCTTATTGTAGCTATCTTTTAATTTGTTATCATTTGTATAAGTAAAATAATCTATGTGTGTACTAGGGGGGCTATGCGATGGGAAAGCAAATGATCAGGCGCAGCTTTGGAGAGGCGCAAGGGCGCCGAAAAGACTACCTTCATAGCTCGCGGCTCGCTCTGCGGGCCTCAAAGGGGAAACGAGCTGCGAGTTGGGAGTGAATGGAACGTGGCGTCCCTATACAGTTGGGATTACATATCAATGGTAGATGATCCCTTCTTCTACTCCTGTATAAAACAAGACTTATCGATCGTCGGAAAGCCGCCGAGTTGAACACTCTACATGTATAAATAGCCTAGTTCAGAGGGATGCCATTGTTGGCTTTATGTTTGTGATAGTGTTTGGACATGTCCGCATAGGATTTTGTGATTGTTTCTACACGTGCTTCAAAGCTAGCCTTATATTTTATATCGGCTTCGTCAATCAAGTCTTTAATTGAATAGGCTGTCCAGTACTTGTTTTGTTGTCTATACTCGCCTGGTGATAATGTGAAAACCTCTTGTAAAATATCCAAATCATGAGGAATAGAGAATGAGGCCAGGGAGTCATGATGCGTGAAGAAATAGTAGAAGTTATCAAAGCCTGCCCATGTAATGGCAGAGAGGCACATGGAGCAGGGTTCATGTGTTGAAAGAAATATGAGCTCACTGGTTTCGGGGCGTTGAGAAGTGGGAAGCTCATAAAACTGCTTTAATAAATTTATTTCTCCATGCAATAGTGGGCTGGTTATTTCATCATTGGTTGCTGCTAGGAATACAGAAAAATCGTTTTTTCTTAACAAAGCGCCACCAAATAATTTGTTGCCCTTTGCAATACCTGCTTTGGTTTTTGGAATGATATCCGACTCAATGGCAGAGAGTAGTTGATTTATAAAAGCGATGGAATTTTTATTATTGGATACATTTTGTTTCATAATCAAGCATTCCTTCCAATTCAACGGTTATCCTTTTAATTTCACTTGCACAACATGCAATATCTTGACTTGGTGCTTCAATCTAGACTGAATAGATGAGGGGCTATAGCAAGGTCGGCGCTAATGTATTTTTTAACTGACCCTAAGAATTTACCTCTCTGTAAAGTTATATGATTGTCAGCTACTGAGCAAATCATTCCTGCACGAAGCCCAAATAGTGCCAATCAGGTGGAAGGCGAGGATACGTCCATCTCAGCCCTTTTGCTGTGTTATTGCCCTTGGTGGCTGTGAAAGTGTGGATCAGTTATCCAATTCAATGCCTTGCTGTGCCAGCCATTGACGGCCTTTCTCTGTTATTTGGTAGGCCTGCTCGGGGTGATTGACCACTTCAGTATGGAGATAATCGAGCAGCCCTTCTTGTTCCCGCAACTTGTTCAAATGGGCCGTTTTCAAGGCAGTAACGGTTCGGCCCAATTGGCTGGCTAGCTGTTCCGCCTTGAGTGGCTTGATTGCACAAAGCCAAGTGATTACCGGCCAAAGGCTTTCCTTACGGGCCTTGGGGGTCGGTTGGGCAAGGCGCTGGCGCAATGCCAAAGGCAGGTCACTCGTATTTGCGTTGAGGTCACTCGTATTTGCGTTGAGGTCACTCGTATTTGCATCGTTGGCGGCAAAGGCAGGGAGCTCGCTGAGTTCTGACAGCCGGTAGTAAGTGGCTGGTCCTGCTCCGCCTTTAACCAACAAATGATACTGATGATGCAGACGGCTCAGTACCTGGCTTGCTGCAAGGGTATCAAGCCCTGTGATAGCGCGCAGGCCAGCGTTGTCGATGGCGCCCGTTTCCCAGGCCAGGATCAACGCTTTGGCTTCGTCGTTACTGAGCTGGAGGTGGCCAAATTGCTTCAACCAGCCAAGCTGCTCTTCTCCTAATAACTGGTGCAGCAGGTAGGTGGCCAGAAATTGATTGTAGAGGACCTTGCTCAAAAACACCGGTGCGGTCAGCCCCGCTTTCTCAAGTAAACCACGCATAGTGCGGATACCTGAACCCTTGGTTTCAGCAAAGTTGATGTCATAAAGCACGCCTGCTAACACTGGATTTCGCAGTATCGACCCTACATCTCCCAGACTGGCCTCGGGCTTGAGAGAGTAACCGGCATTATGGATCTCGATACGATTGCTATAACGTACTACCAGTATGGGTTGATTGACCCGGTAATCTCTGTGCATCACGGCATTTACCACTGCCTCGCGGATTACTTGCTGTGGCAATAGCGGATGGTCTGTGCGTTGGGTTCGTCCCTCTTCCAGGCGAAAATGTCTGGGCAG
Organism: Carnimonas nigrificans ATCC BAA-78; assembly: GCF_000526695.1. Taxonomy (GTDB): domain Bacteria; phylum Pseudomonadota; class Gammaproteobacteria; order Pseudomonadales; family Halomonadaceae; genus Carnimonas; species Carnimonas nigrificans. The sequence continues at coordinate 89,540 of NZ_JAGO01000013.1, read as the reverse complement.
ATCGTCAAGAATGGTCGCCTCTAGTCTGGGGATCAGCCGCAGTAGCGACTCTCGCAGGTCGAGTGTGGTTTGGAACCGTTTTTTGGGGTCTTCCACCCACTGGTTGCCAGCAATGCGCACATAATCCACCCGGGCTGCTGGCAGTAACCGTCTTAAGGACAGGGGCTTACCCAGTAGCAGCAGTGCGGCAATGTTGGGTAGCCAGCTATCGCTACACTTCTCTACCAGCCCTAGGCGTATAGCATCTCCTGGTCGGATACTTGTAATTCGGGTGCGTTGGGCCGCACCTGCGCGCGTAAGGTACGGTAAAGGGCAAGGGCTTCCGAGTCTAAATCGTCCCACTCGGTATCAGGTAGCACTACCCGCTCAAACCCTAAGCCACTCTTGGCCAGTAGCAGTGGTTCTAACTCTGTCTGAGTACATTCGTAGTCGCCGTTGGGGCCGCGTCGCCAAACACCACTTTTACGCTTGTTTTTGCTGTCGAATCGACCTTTGAAAGTGCAAGGTTTGGCCGCAGGGGCCAATTCAGATACAAAGATAACCAGCACCTTCTTGCCTTCCAACAGCGTTACTTCGGCCTCGCAATGAATGGGCTGCTCAAACTGTTCGCGGCAGTTGGCTTGCAGGTTACCCAACAATTGATCGCTATTATTGATGCCACATACAACAAAGCTTGCTTGAGTAGCGCTGGGTTCATCGACACCCAGTAGCAAATACCCCCCCCGCCCAGGCCTGGCTCGTTGGCAAAAGCACAGATACTTTGCATTACCGATGGGCTTATCTCACCACCGCGTTTTGCCTCGATACGGGCGCATTCATCCAATTCCCTTAGCTGGTCCAGTAACTGCGCTGAGGTAAATTCCATCATGCAAAGGGGTTCTCTTTGGTAAAGGAAAGGACGTATCGGCTATATTACCGTACCAACAACATTTTGCTCGATATGCGTGCTGTCATGTTCCACGATGGATATCAACATCGTGCTGGAGCCGTTAGCGTCACTGTATCACGCTGACCCGATACCGAGCCGCTGGCAGTAACCGCCTTAAGTCCAAGACCATAATATCCCCCTCTCAGACACAGGTGTTTCACGTGAAACATTTCTGAGAAACCCTACCTCAATACCACTGGGACAATGAAGAAAGCCGATCATCTACGATTGGCTTCCAGCGTCGCAAAGAACTCGACTTGCTGAAGGGCATGGTAGGCAGCAAGGCTTGCTGGAAGGGTAGCGAGTCGCGCGGCTGTTCCATGGCCTTTTTCCCATTGTGATAGTGCCCCACCAACTCTCCCACCTTCGTTTTTCGTCATCACTTTGCTAACCTCCCTCTTGGTATCTCCCCCACCATTCACCCCTTCTTTCTATCAGAGGCCGCTGTGTCTTCCATTCTTGTCACCGGCGGTGCCGGTTTTATCGGTTCCGCGTTAGTGCGTTATCTGATTAACACCACAGACGCGGTGGTGGTGAATGTCGATAAACTTACTTACGCCGGTAATCCTGAATCTCTCTCTTCCGTAGCTGGCAGCGAGCGCTACCATTTTGAGCAGGTGGATATCTGCGATAGTGCGGCGCTTGATCGCGTTTTTCAGCGTTATCAGCCGAGTGCGGTGATGCACCTGGCGGCTGAAAGTCATGTTGATCGTTCGATTGATGGCCCTGCGGAATTCATTCATACCAATATTGTGGGCACCTATACGCTGCTGGAAAGCGCGCGGCGTTATTGGGCTTCGCTGGAGAAGGACGCCAGCGAGCATTTTCGCTTTCTGCATGTTTCCACCGATGAGGTGTTTGGTGATCTGGGCGAAGACGAGCCGCGTTTCACTGAATCCACGCCTTATGCGCCGAGTTCGCCCTATTCCGCGAGCAAGGCCAGCTCCGACCACCTGGCGCGTGCCTGGCATCGGACCTATGGCCTGCCGGTGGTGGTCACCAACTGCTCCAACAATTACGGGCCTTATCAGTTTCCTGAAAAGCTGATTCCGCTGATGATTTTGAATGCGCTGGAGGAGAAGCCGCTGCCGGTGTATGGCGAGGGGCGGCAGATTCGCGATTGGCTGTATGTGGAAGATCATGCCCGAGCGCTTGTGGAGGTGCTGCGCCACGGTGAGCTGGGGCAGACCTACACGGTGGGGGGGCATAATGAGTGGCGCAATATCGAGGTGGTGCACGAGGTGTGTCGCTTGCTTGATGAGTTGCGTCCACGCGCCAACGGCCATCGTTACGACCAGTTGATTACTTATGTGAAGGATCGACCAGGGCATGATATGCGTTACGCCATTGATGCTTCCCATATAGAAGCGACGCTTGGCTGGCGTCCGCAGGATAACTTCTCCAGCGGTTTACGTAAGACCATCGAGTGGTATCTGGCGAATCCTGAATGGTGTCAGCACATCTTTGAAGGCAGCTACCAACGCCAGCGATTAGGCATGGGACATGCTTCTGTGAAGGATGGCGAGTCATGAATATCTTGCTTCTGGGAGCTAACGGTCAGGTGGGCTGGGCATTAAGGCGCTCATTGAGCGTATTGGGCCGTGTGACCGCGCTAGGGCGTGAGAATACAGCGGTAGGCTGCGGCGATCTCAATGATGCGGAAGGTATCGAACGTACCCTGATGCAGTTGAAGCCTGACGTTATCGTCAACGCGGCTGCGTATACGGCGGTCGATGCCGCTGAGGAAAATCAGCAACACGCCTTCGACATTAATGCTCAGGCTCCCGCGCTGTTGGCCCGACTGGCGAAGCGGCTGAATGCGCTGCTGGTGCATTACTCCACCGACTATGTTTTTGATGGCAGTGGCAGCAGCTCTTGGCAGGAAGATAGCCCCACTGGGCCGCTGAATGTGTATGGCGCGTCCAAACTGGCAGGAGAAAAGGCCATTTGCGCCAGTGGCTGCCGAGCCTTGATTCTGCGCACAAGCTGGGTCTTTTCCACTCAGGGAAAAAGTTTCATTAGCACCATGATGCGGTTGATTCGCGAAAAGCCTGCCCTATCGGTGGTGGCGGATCAGTGGGGGGCACCCACCAGCGCCGAGCTGATTGCCGATATGACCGCTTTTGTACTGCGTAGCGTTATAGTGGAAAAGGCTCCGCTTACTTCTTCTATATTGCATCTCACTGCTGCGGGTGAAACGAGCTGGTTTGAATATGCGTGCTTTATTAAGCAGCTTTTGGAAGAAGCCGGTGAAAAGCCATTAGCGGAGATCACGCCAGTTACCACCAGTGAATATCCCACACCAGCAGCCAGACCCCTGAATTCTCGCCTGAATACCGAGAGCATCACAGCACTAACGGGCCTAACGCTGCCCGCATGGCAACGGGGTGTCGAAAGGGCTGTGGTTGAGCGTCTTTGGTATGGGATGCGTTGATGTGTTATACGGCTTACTTTCGGCATGCGGTAGTTGAGTCCCACTTTGCCTTGGTCAAGCACTGGGGGAGGTCCCCTCAGGTTCAGGGGTGCCAGGGGGCATCAGAGTATTTTGAATATCGTTTGCTACATTGCCGTCAGCTCGCTTGGCTTAGAGAAGTTCTGGTAATAATAAAGCCGATATATCCTACCTTTATTGTAACTGGCAGGCGTGATGCTAATTTTATTTTAATATAAGGATAATAAATCTTGAAAATATTTTATTTGTTATTTTTTATAATGCTCCCCTCTTATGCTTTTAGATATATCACTACCGATCCAGATGATCCAAATATAAGGGCAGTGTGTAGAGATGGAACTTATTCCGTTTCAGTGGGGCGAGGTACTTGCTCACATCATGGTGGGGTTGATCATTATAAATGAAATGGTTGCTTGTAATAATGTGAGGAAGGAATAGATATAAACTCCCCCTGGTAAAGAGATACGGTAGAGTAGTAAAAGTTATACCAGAAAAATCATAGCAACCAAAAATTAATATGGACGTAGCCATAATTATATAATCGAATAAACGGCTAACCTCCAATGAGCTGAAGGACTTATTCATAGATAACGCCCGAAATTCATAAGCAGATCCGACACTTTTCTGATAAGAAGGCCATCATCAAGTCTAGCTCGCCTGTCTCCATGGGACCTCCGAGAAGTCGCTTGTTTAGGAAGGATGTGTTGACGTACTGTGGCTCCATCATTGATATTGCCAATAAAGCGCTGACGATGCCCTCAATTCATAGAGCGGTGATGTCAACTACTGAAGCGGCGGCCGAGAGCAATGACAAGCTGAGCGCATGAAATTTTCCCGCGCCACCATAAGAGAGCGCCAATGCCTACTTCTCGAATTTTGTCGCTGAGTGATGGTGCTCGCCCAACGGAAGCGCTGTATTTCGATCACACCATCCCTTGGCTTGAGCGTGAAGGAATTCAATGCGAGCGTATCGACGCCTTCGCGCGCTCCCCCCTGTTCACGTCAAAGTGGCGTAGCTCCCGATGGCAGGGGGCGCATATTCTGATTACACGCTCCCTTCCGCTGGTCTGGTTACGCTGGTTGCAGCGGCACCGTTCTCGGCTCGGCAGGATTTTCTATCTGGTGGATGACGACTTTGCGGCCGCCGCCGCTGATCCCGCCTTGCCTGCCAAATATCGCAAGCGCATGACGAAGCTGGCGCACCGTATCCAGCCTGGCATCCTGGAGCTTGCCGATGAGGTAGTGGTGGCATGTCATCATCTTCAGCAGCAGTTGGGGCGGCGCCATCGGAAGGTCTCTCTTTTAACGCCTTCGCTGATCCCTCCCTTGCCGACGCTGGAGCATCAATCTCATCATCAGGTGGAGATTGGCTTTCACGGCACCCGTGCGCATCTGCCTGATCTACAGGCGGTAACACCTGCCCTGGTGGATATCGTAAAGAGCCGTTCTGATATCACCCTTGAACTTATGCTGGGCGACTATACGCCGCCTGCCTTGCAAGCCCTGGAGGCCGTGAATACGCCCGCTCCCTTGCCCTGGCAGGCCTTTCTTGAGTATCAGCGTCAGCATCGCTTGCAGATTGGGATTGCGCCGCTATGGCCGACCGATTTCAACGCGGGGAAGTCCTGGATCAAGTTTCTGGATATCGCGGTGATGGGGGGCGTTGGCATCTATAGCAAGCGTGCGCCCTATACTGAGGTCGTCGAAGATGGCGTGGACGGCTTGCTGGTAGAGGATACGCCCGGCGCCTGGTATGAGGCGCTTCACTCCTTGGCATCATCCCCACAAACCCGACTAAAAATGGCGCAAGCGGCTGCGCGCAAGGCACTGACAGTGGGTGACCCGCAAATAGCCAGGCAGTTTTGGCTGGAGCGCTTGTGGTAGGCAGTGGTTAGCCTTCCGATCCTTCGAGGTCATTTCTGCCGGGAGGGGAGCAGCGGAGTCTGAGTACCAGCAGCTATGCAATATGACCTGCTGGTGCGGCCTGCGTTATCAGCATTTCATTCACCCTCTTAAAGTTGAGTCATGTGTCACGGTGTAGGTTGCGCATGGGCCATAGCCTATTAGCTTGTTAGTAGTGGTCTCTAAAGGAGATTCGTAATCGTAATTGGCAACTCTCGTCCCCTAATATATTGAGTGTTGCGCTCCTCATTGGTATTCGCCAGATATTGGACAGTAGATAGTATGCGTAGAATTTCAAAAAAGTGGTTAAGTCGGCTGGTGACGGTTCATGGGTTGGGCAAGGCACTGGATGCTCATTATAAAAAACTAGGGTTATTTACGCAGTACCCCGATCTGGATGCGCTCGATATCTATATCAAGAAGTGCTATCCCAAGGGCGATGATTTGCTGCCTGACTTCTCTTATCAGGCGGTGAGGGAAGAGCTGTTTACGGATGTTGAAGATGTCTGTATTGCGCGCATTCTTGGTAACGACTTGGTGCCGCGCCATAAGCTCGGCCAAACAGTGGGAAACACTCGCTATCTGCTAGAGTACGAGAAGCGTTTTGAGGGCTGTGAAAAGATCTGGATACTGAATCGCTTTGCCGACCGCACGGTTGCCAGCGAGCTGAAAGCGTTAATTGCGTCTTATGGGCAAGAGTATGTCGAGATTCCTTTTATTCCAGCTCAGTACCGAGAAATTGGTCTGGAAGAAGTCAGTAATGAACGACTTCGTCAGCATATGGGAAAGCCTGAAAAGTGCAAGATATCGGGCCAGGTACTGACGCTCGCAATTGGTTTGTTGCAGAGCAAAATTCGGTATGCGATACCCATCAATGAGGCGCGTAATGTCGCGTTGGAACAGGCGCAATTGAGGGGCCGGTGGGCGTTGCCCATGGATGGTAATTGTATGGTGACGCGCGAGGGATGGAACGAATTTAATCAGGCGGTACAGGCCACGCGTAAAGGCGTTTTCGCATTACCAATGGCGCGAGCCGATATGAATGAGGCTGTCGAGAAGCGCGCTCACGAATTTTCCTATTCGGAGGAGCCGCAGCTGGCGTTCAATCGCTACACCTGTCATCGCTTCGATGAGCGCTACTATTACAGCCGGCGCGATAAGGTCGAATTGATTTGGCGGCTTGGGGCGAGCGGTGTATGGGATAAGTACAAGGATGCCTTCTTCGACCCTTCACGCCGCCCGGCAGGCAAACTGAAATCGAGCTATGGCGGTCAAGCAGGGCGAGTGATCCGCCTAAGCAGCGGCACTGAAAATGGACAAATACCCCCGCACGAACGCCATGCAATGAGGCTCAGGGCCATTGTGGATTATATTGCCCATTTGGATGAAGCACTGGGCGTTGAAAAGCATAAGCGCTTGAATCTGGATGAATTTATAGAGCGGTTGCGGTCATTGTTCTAATACTATGACTCTACCTGTCTTCCACTGGATGCTCAGCCGCAAATGACTCACTCATATAAGCCACGTTGACCCGGCGTAGCAAGGGCGATTTGGTTGGCCATTCATGCTTCTGTTCATAGATGCGGTAAATCCGATATCCGTACCGGCGCAGGAACTCATCTATCTTATGAAGATGCGTTTGCTGGGTATTAGCGGGGTCAAGGCCAGCCTCGATATAGATCACATTGATCTGCTGGCGTTGCAGTAGCTTGCGCGCTCCTCGCAAGGCAGGGATTTCATGCCCTTCCACATCAATTTTCATGAGATCGACGTTTTGCTTGATATGGCGATTCGCAAAGCCATCCAGGCGAATACTCTCAATGGAAAAGAGTTCGCCATCGGAGCTGTTCGAGGCGCGTTCGCGGCCTGGGTGCGTCACCCGGGACTCAGTATTTTCTCCCGCGTTGACAACTCGCGTCATGGTACGATTTTTTTGCAGCGTTAGCGTCGTATTTTTATCACTCACGGCCCGATTATAGGTGTGCAGCTTTCCGGCTTTCAGCGCTGTTGCCAAACGCTCTTCAAGCTTCGCGAAGGAGTCAGGATTAGGCTCAATCAGATAAGCATCTCCCACCACGATAGCGGAGCGCATCAGGTCGTCATATACCAAGCCTATATAAGCGCCCACATCCAGGTAGCAGATAGCACGTCCCTTGAAAAAAGGCGCAATATCGCTGAGGAAATCGTCGATACGCGTATCCGGCATCAGGTGGCTCCTTTGGCTGGCATAGAAACAGCGAAAAAATTAAGCATAGATCAGGAAATGCGCTGTGTGAAATGCGCCACTGGTCGAAGCGTTACTTCGGTCAAACGGAAGAGTGGCTGGCGACAGCTTGAGAGGAGGGCTACGGGGCTGATAAGTGCGGCTTCTATTATGCAAAATCCCGAAGGTAGGAACGCCCAGCTTTCGAGGAAGTGATCTTCAGCTATCGGTCGTCGGTACGGTGGCCTTCTGTTTCCGCAGTTGATGGAAGTACGCGATCATCTCATCGTACTCGGGGGTGGTGACGAAGTGGCGTGTATACATGAGCTTTCGACAGAACAGCACAATAGTGAAGCCGAGCCGCATATCTCGTTCGTTAGGCAGGTGCTCAAGCGCCTCCCTGAAGGAGAGGCCCGAGAGAAAAAAGGCTTCGTCATAGCCGGTAGGACGCATACCCAAGTGATCCCAGTCAATCACCGTGATGGTTTCCGCCTGATGATCCAGAATGACGTTGGAGCTGTGCATGTCGCCGTGGGACAACACCCGAGGCAGGCGAGCCAGCTGCCATAGCATTGATGTCATCAGCCGGATGCGCCGAGGGCTACAGGAGCGCAGGGTATCATTCACAAAGTGAGTGATCAGCCGGTACAGGTTCTGTTTGACGGTTAACCGGAACAGGAAAGAGCGACGACCGATCAGGGGAGCAATGCCGTGTAGTGTGGTGAGTGTGGCGAGCACTTTCTGGCGCTCTTCTACAGAAAGGCGCAGCGGGGATTTGTAGTTATGCCCCTGGGCGTATTCGAAAAATATCACCTGCTCAGGCAGCGGTGTGCCATTGGGGGGCTGGGTGAGAAGCTGGGGCGCTGGCAAGCCATAAGGGGTAATGATATTGGCATGGTAGTCGGCAATGGCGGCCTTTTCGCCGCGCGCGAAGGCGACTTTTGCCCATATGATCTGACCCGAGGGGGTATCAAAAGCGGCGCCAATGAGCTGCCGTTTTCTCCGGTTACGATGGAAGAACGGGCAGAAGTGCGTCGCCTCAAACTGCTCGGCCAGTGTACCCAGTGGCGTAAAGACAGGGAGGCTCAGCCAGTGGAGGTCCAGCCACTCCTTGTCCCCCACAAAGCCGGGGCTTCCGGGCAATAGCTGACCTTCCGGCGTATGGATGGCTACCTGGTCGCCGGGTTGAATCGGGAGCTTGATGTGGTAGCCGAGTCTGTCAGTGGTGGCGCCAGACGCTCGCTGCGCATCCGGGCGCTTGACCCAGCAAAGGGCGGTAATGCGGGGTTGACCATTGACCGTGATGACCACGCGATCTGACGTGCTGCACCAGCCTCTCACACCATCAGTGCCTATTCTGTCGATAGCGCCGGTTGCGGTATTTTGACGATGTGGGCGGAATAATCCCATGAAAACTCTATTGGGTTATAAGTATTCGTCAACGGTGCGCTGCTCAGCACGGTTGCGCGGGGTAGCTGTCGCCCGATGCGTCTGGAGTTCGCTGGTACAGCGCGGCGTTCCGGCTGCAATGTGTTCCTGTGACGCGCTGGTGTCATCGCCTGCGATGCTCTTGCCAGCGGATGGGATGATCATGCCTTCCTGTTTTATAACTTACGTTTCAGGATAGATGTGATTGTCTTTATCTATCAAAGACTGCTTTTCGCATCAGACTACTACACTTGCACGGTGGGCGTGAATAATTATCCCGCTATGTTTTAGGTGCCGGTGTCATGCGGGGCCGCTTGTAGCTGGTCACTCTTTGCAGTGCTAGCCTCTGGCGCAACACGGCGTAAGGAGGCTGGTGCTTTGGTACGCGCTGATAGATAGAGCCTCTTGAATCTTCAGCTCTATGACATGTTTAGGGCGGCAGAAGCTGCGCAGCACCGGCGCGATCTGGGGCTGTTCCGAGCCTCTTCTTTTTCGTGCGATATGCCAGTTCGCTGAAAAGCGCGCTCCATCACCGTCCTGTCATCGACACGCGGTGTGTCGAACAACATTAGATGAGAGCGGATATTCGCTGGGATCTGGGCAGCGGGAGCGTCACCTTCTACAATTGGCGGGGCAATAGGGTGGGCATAGTGGCCTTGATGATGGCTCGCATGAAGGAGCTGAAGCCGACAATGCTCGACGCTGCAAAATACATATTGGGAAGAAGCTCGGGGCCGAGCGCGTCACGAAAGCGCTCGAAAAAAGGGGCAAGGTCATCCAGACGCCGAGGGCCGGGCGGGAAAATACCCACTCGATTTCTCTGGCAGGCATTCATGATGAGCCAGGTGGGTTATGGCTATATATTGAAGCGAAATGCTGAAAAAGAGCAGATAGTCCACTGGCTGTTGAAGATGGCCCATACCGGCCACAATGGGGAGTTGTCCGCCAAACTTCCATTAACGGGAGCAGGGCTAGGTATGTCAATTACACCAAGTAATCTGGAACATGCCATTATTGCGGCGGCTATCCAAATAGCGCTATTTCAGATTCCTTTCGTGAAGCGCATCACGTTATGGGGCACTGGAGGCATTGCCGTCGCCGTCTTCCTGGGAAGGGAAATTGCCCAAAATGAATATTGGTGGGCAGCCCGCTATATGGGGTGGAGCTACGGGCAACCGCTCAATGTGCCCTGGTATGCAGGCATTCTTTCACCCCATTGGCACCTTGATTCAATCATGGATGTGATATGCCCTGTGATTGCCTGTGTGCTGGTGGCGATTCTGTATCGCTATATCGGGGGGCGCAGGCGTTAGCGGCTGTCTGAAAACTGCCAGCGCTAAGAGCCTGTTTAACATCTGCTGCGCACCGGCTCTACTGCGTTAAAAACAGGCTCGGACTGCTTATTTACCCCACGTAAACTTTGCTTCCATGCCTGTTTTTCTTTGCCTAACTACCGTCCGTTGCTTTGTCAGTAGGCACCTATGTGACGGCTATGACCGTGCTTTTTTCCGGTTTTGTTGGCCCTTCGTGGCTGCCTTCGATATTGCTCTCAGAATGTGTCAGGGAGGTATTGAGAGTTTCATGGCGTGTTACGTTACTATGCCTATGAACCTATAAAAGATAGGCTCAGTTACACCTTCATGTTGTAAGGTCTGACTTCGATAAAAACGACGGGAGAGCAAAGTGTCATCATCTACAGAGTTGTGGCTGGTGCGCCACGGACAAACGGAGTGGAGCAAGTCGGGCCAGCATACCGGGCGTACTGATTTACCTCTGCTGGAAGAGGGTGTCGAGCAGGCAAAAACGCTTGAGCCTGCATTGAGCGGCATCGCCTTCGATCAGGTGCTGTCGAGTCCGCTGAGGCGTGCCAAACATACCTGCGAACTGGCAGGTGTCGCTGAGCAAATGCGTATCGAACCGCAGCTGCTGGAGTGGGATTACGGCATCTATGAGGGGCGTACCACTAGCGATATTCGCAAGGAAATACCCGGCTGGGACGTATTCAGATCGCCTATTCCTGAAGGTGAGTCCTGCGAGGATGTACAGAAGCGGGTAGCGGCGTTTGTAGAAGAGCTGCATCAGCAGGGGGGGCGTATTGCGCTATTTGCCCATGCCCACATACTGCGCTGTATCGCAGGCTACTGGACGACTGGTGATATTCGCTTCGGCGCTCATTTAGCGCTTTCCCCAGCGTCGCTCAGCGTACTGAGCTATCACCGTGAAGATCGCGTCATCAAGAAATGGAACGTGACGCACCACTGAGCCAACTCGCGTTCACGTTTATTATGTGAGTGATGTGCAGTGAAAAAGGGCCGTTGATAGCCCGTTAATGCCAAAGGCTCCGATCCGAAAAGGTCGGGCCTTTGGTTATTATATTTGGTGCTTTCTGGAGTAAAAAATAAAAGTGAGGTTGGTTGGGGCGTCTTTTATTAGCTGAACAGGACGCTCATATTTATCGAAACGCCCTTTATATCGGTCAGCGAGAAAAATATAACCTGTTATAATTGAGGAAAAAAGGTCAAATCAAAGACTTGAGACTTATTATTGCCGAACAAAAACTTGCCATCATTATGATTTCTATCAAAAAAAATATTACCACTCCCACAAACATATATTTTTTTCTTTTAAAAGAGTTTTGAGAAACTCCATATACCAACCTAAAGGTTTCGGACCTTTTGCGTTATAGAAGGGTGACACAGACTCTGGCACAGGGTTATCTATAATACAGCTAACAAATTTTTTGTTATTGATAAACATCGCCAATATAACCATTATCATGAAAAAAATCATGAAGAAAGTCACTATTTTATTAACATGCATTATCACAACAGATAAAGATATTGCCATTAAAACGGATGTTGATAAAAAATTGTTCAAGAAAGGAAGCAATTCTTCTGAAAAATTCTTATATTTAAAATGGTCCGATAACTTCATTTTCATTAAAGCTCCTGATTATTCTATACGCTGAATTATTGCCATCAGCAGTGTCAAACTTCTATTTTAAACACACCTACCCTTTTAACTCAATACGATAATTTCCAGAAATATATACAAAATAATAATATTTTTATTATATTTTGCATGAATAATGACTAAGTATGATTTCCAGGTGGGTTGTTCACTCGAATCCAGACCTGAAAGACCGAGGGTGTCGAATCCACAACCCTCAGGGCAAGGATGCCCGAATGGACATCTGGCAGCGTATAGTCGAGCCTTGCTGGTAAAATGCGTTGTCGAAGAAGGTCTACCGGCCGATTGAGGTAGTCAAGGCACAGGGGGGAGTTTACAAATGGCTGCGTTGATTCAGGAAAGAAGCTCGCGATGGTCTGGCAAATCGTAGTTCCAGGCCCTATAGCTGCCCTTATGAATACGGCCAGACGGTGCAGCAGGAAGTGATGCGGCGGCATCATGAGAGACAAACGTATCGTCAGATTTCCATAGCGTTGAAAGTGGGTAAAAGCACCGTCGCTTGTATCCTTGCACAGGCAGGTCTCAACCGGCTTGCCAACCTGGAGCCGGCTCGCCTAATCAATCGCTACGAGCACGAAGCGCCGGGTGACATGTTACACCTCGATATCAAGAAGCTGGAGCGGTTCGAGCGGCCAGGGCATCGAGTGACCGGTAACCGGACGGAAAATTCTCGTGGCGCTGGCTGGGAATATGTCCATGTGGCGATCCATGATTACTCGTGCGTTGCCCATGCCACGGTACAGGAGAATGAGACAGGCATGAGCGCCTGTAAAGCCCTGCTACAATCGCTGTTGCACTACACGCGACTGGGGGGACGTATCAGAACGCTGTTGACCGACAATGGAGCGTGTTACCGCTCCCGTGAATTTGCACTCTTATGCCGCAAACTGGGGCTGAAGCACACGTCGGAATCAGCTACCAACCTCCAGTCCAACGATTGGGGCTAATCGTGAACAACGTGCTGGGGTTACACAACTAGCAGGCCCCATTACTGGTTTAAAGGATCCTGATAGGTGCATTCATTCTTGTGGCTATTCACTTGGATCCCTGTCCGGAAGTTGTGGACTCGACACATTTAAGCTTTAAGACTTGGGCCAAGGTGAATAAGTGGCCTGGAAGTTACAGGGAGCAAGAAAAACGTATCGAGATCAATGGTTGCTAGCAGGATCGAACTGTATTTGAGGCTAATTCTGAATTATTTGGGCATCACCCGTTATTGTGATTTTAGCCCTTCCTGATACCTTCACTGAAGTTCCTTGGCTAGTCATGGTGGTTTCACCTGTTATAAAAGTACTGCCTATGGCACCAGTGCTCCCACCGGTGACTAGGATAGGCGCCTCTATCTCCATGCCATCCACTAATATTTGTCCTTTTTGGTGATCAAGTTTTATACCGCTGATAGCATTCAAGTAAGCATGGCTTAGCTCTATTTTTTTCCCGTTGCTGCGGACGCTTGGATCGCCCCTTTCATTTTTGAAAAAAGATCATTCACCTTATCCAATGACATAGGTGTTTCTAACAGATCTATGGGCTCTTTAACCTCTGGACGGTCTACCAAAACTTTTACTAGCAGGGCTTTTATCGTATCTGCACTCAGGTTTCCTAGTGCCCCTGTTAATACTCCTAATAGTGTTGCTGTTACCATTTTCGACCTCTCCTTGTTATGAGCACCTTGCCAGATAACGATCAAGCTGGGCGCTCATTTCCCGCTTACGGATGTCGCTGGCGAAACTTGCATCAATCGCATTACGGGTGAGCTGTGCCCAAATCTCTTTATTCCACCCAAACGCTTGCTGCACCGCTTCGAAGTTATCGTTCATATAGCCGCCGAAGTAGGCGGGATCATCGGAGTTGAGCGTGACCTTGAGGCCGGATTCAAGCATTTGCGGAATGGTGCTCTCTTGCAGGGTGCCGAACACCTTCAGATAGATGTTGGAGAGAGGGCAAACGGTCAGAGGAATCTGTTCGCGGGCGAGGCGTTCGGTTAATGGCAAAGAAGTGATGCACTGCACGCCATGGTCGATGCGTTCTACCTTCAATTCGTCGAGGGCTTCGCTGATGTAGTCATGCGGCCCCTCTTCACCGGCATGGGCGACCAGACGCAGGCCAAGGGCTCTGGCCTGTTCGAACACGCGACGGAATTTGGCTGGCGGGTTGCCCATTTCCGCTGAATCCAGCCCGATGCCGATGAATTGTTCGCGGTAGGGCAGGGCGGCTTGCAGTGTTTCCAGCGCTGATTCTTCGCTCATATCCCGCAGGAAACTCAGGATAATGGCGCTGGTAATGCCGTAACGCTGTTGGGCCTCTTGGCAGGCGCGCGAGATACCTGCTAGCTGAGTGCCAATCTCAACGCCGCGAGCCAGATGCGCCTGTGGGTCAAAGAATATTTCAGCGTGAATCAGCTGCTCAGCGGCAACACGGGAAAAGTAATCCCATGTCAGGTCGTAGAAATCCTGCTCGCTCAGCAGCACCTGCATATTCTGATAGTAAAGATCGAGAAACGATTGCAGGTTCTTGAAATCGTAGGCGGCCTTCAGCTCGTCGATACTGGTATATGGCAACGTTACTCCGTTGCGCTCGGCCAGGGAGAAAATCAGCTCTGGCTGCATGGTGCCTTCAATATGAAGGTGCAGCTCGATTTTCGGGAGGCTATGAAGAAAGGTATTCATGAATAGCAAGGAGTCCGTTCCGAAGGGAGTATGAGAGGGGCAGCAGCGTAGCTTTCCCCTACCTGCTCATGGTAAGCGATGCGCAATAGGCATACACCCACCTCATACTCCAATCGCATTGCCGAGTAGCCTCGGCAGGTACTCCTCAGTTGCTCGCGGCGGTTAACGCTAGGCCAATTGCGCCCACTCCTGCTGCAAGACGCTCAGTGTCGCGTCGATCTGCGCTTCGCTATGTTCGCTATTGATAAAAAAGCGTAGGCGCGCACTGCGTTCCGGCACGGCGGGGTAGAGGATCGGCTGCACATTGATGTCGCGCCGCAACAATGCCTCGGAGAGTTTGACGGCGATAATGGAGCTGCCGGTAATAATGGGGATGACCGCGACACCTATACTTTTGCCGACATTGAAGCCTGCGTTGATCGCTTGTTCCCGGAAATAGCGGGAGTTGTGCTGAAGCCGCTCGATACGCTGTGGTTCGCGCGCCATGATACGCAGGGAAGCCAGCGAGGCCGCGGCATTTTGTGGGGGCAGGCCGACGCTGTAAAGGAAACCGGGTGCCAGGTAGCGCAGATTTTCGACCAGCGCATGGCACCCTGCGATATAGCCGCCACACCCCGACAGCGTTTTACTTAGCGTGCCCATCCAGATATCAACATCGCGGGAGGCGACCTCGCAATGCTCGCGAATGCCCTTGCCGCTGCTGCCCAAAGTGCCGAAAGAGTGGGCCTCATCGACCATCAGCCAGGCGTGGTAATGCTGTTTGATCGCCACGAAACGCGCCAGGTCAGGAATGTCACCATCCATGCTGTACAGCCCTTCGATCACCACCAGCACGCGCTCGAACTGTTCACGATGGCGTGAGAGCAGCTTCTCCAGCGCTCCTGCATCGTTATGCGGAAAGCTCATGCGCCGAGCGCCAGAAAGCTGCGCACCGATCAGCAGGCTGTTGTGTGCGTACTCGTCGTGAAGAACCAGATCCCTGGGGCCGAGCAGATGGCCAATGGTTGATACGTTGGTGGCGTGGCCGCTGACGAAGACTACGGCGTCTTCAACATCATAAGCCGCTGCCAGCTCACGCTCGAAAGCTTCATGGATAGGGCGCTCGCCCGACACGGCGCGGCTTGCCGACACGGAGGTGCCGTAGCGCTGCATCGCTTCGGTAGCGGCCTCCAGCACTTCGGGATGGTGGGACAGGTTCAGATAGTTATAGCTGGCGAAGTTAATGCACGTACGCCCGCCGATTACCGTGGTGGCGCCAGCAATCCCTTCATGGAGCTTGAAGAAGGGGTTATCAATGCCTCGGCGCTCGCCTGTGGCGCGCATCATCTTGACCTGCTGATAGCCCGGCTGAAGATCGAAACGGGTGAACTTCTCGGAGATACGCGGCTCGGCACTGTTTGCCAGACCAGCGCCCCGCTCGCCATCAGGCGATTGGCGGCGCTGCTTGGCTTGCTCAATAATGCGTTGCTTGAGGGACTTCTTGAGCTTGTCGGTACCGCTGTTGCTCATGTCTGGGTGCTTTCCGTCAGTGCCGACACGGGTGATGAGGTATTCAAAACGGTCGGTAAGTGGCTCGTATGGCTCGGTAAACGGCACCCCTCCCGATGTTTTTCAGGTCTGAATGCCGCCTATGCCCACGCTCAGACAGCGTTTAGTGCAGCTGTATAGTAGAGAAACGTGATGCTACGCTATTTTCCGCTACAACTGAACGGTGAACAACGCACCCATCCTTAAGCATTAGCCCTCACTGATACCGTGACGGTAATCAATATCCGCCAGCACCTCATCCTCATTGTCGGTTCCTCCTTCTTCGCCTTCTGTTAAGCGCTCGACCAGATAGTCCGCCAGTTTCGCGATAGTGGCGCTATCGTTGAGCACCATGACCGGCACCTGAATGCCCAGTTTTCCCTCTAGTGCGGTCACAAGTTCAACCCCCATAAGGGAATCGAAACCCATGTCATATACCGAGCGTTCAGTCTCCAGAGAGGCTTCGTCACTCAGCAAAATGGTCGCCAGTTCACGGCGCAGCAGAGCGATCAATGCCTCGCGCTGCTGCTCGGGGGAGAGCGACATCAGCTGTTGGCGCAGATCTTCGTCACCGTCGCTGTCGCTCTGCTCGTTGGCATCATGCGGCAGCAAGCGGTAGCGCGGCGAAGATGAGGTGGGCAGGAAGCGCGCCGTGGTTGCCCAGTCAAACGGCAGGAGACCTTCATTGGAAGAATCGCGCACCAACGCCTGACCCAAGGCTTCAAGAGCTTCACTGGCATTCATGGCGCGACCGCCGAGACGCTGGACGAGAGTATCGCGCGTGCGGGTATTTCGGGCCAGGAAACCAACATCGTTGATGGCACCCCAACTGATACAGGTGGCTGCCAGCCCCTGGCTGCGACGGCTGGCGGCCAGTGCCTCAAGCCACATGTTGGCAGCGATATAGGAGGACTGCCCCGGGTTGCCGAAGAGCGTTGTGGCTGAGGAGTAGAGCACAAAGAGCGAAAGATCGTCGCTGCGTGTCAATTCATCAAGCAGGCGCGCACCCTCTACCTTGGCGCGCATGCTATTAGTGATCTGCTCGGGTGTCAGATCGCGCACCAGCGCATCATCAATTACCGTGGCAGCATGTACCACGCCGGTAAGAGGTACTTCCTCCTGGCGAAGCCTTCCCAGCAGCGCAGTGAGAGGCTCACGCTGGCTCACATCGCATGCAGCGACATTGACCGTCACACCTTGCGCCTTGAGTTGCTCAATGGCCTGTTGCGCTTCTTCGTCTTGAGACGTTTGAGCGTTCAGTCCGCGCCGACTCACCAGCACCAGATGGCGGGCACCATGATCGGCGAGCCAGCGTGCCGTTGCCAGCCCGAAGCCGCTTAGCCCGCCGGTGATAAGGTAGCTTCCTGTTGGATCAAGCGTCAGTGGCGCTTCACTGTGCCTGGAAGATTGCGCTTTCGGCGGCTGCTCGTAGGTCACCACCACCTTGCCGATCTGGCGCGCTTGCTGCATGTAGCGGTAGGCTTCTACCACGCGATCAGCGCTGAAGGCGGTAAAGGGCAGCGGTGACAGCGTGCCATCGCCAAACAGCGCCATCATTTCACCGAACAGTCGCTCCGTCAGGGCCGGGCGTTCCTGCATCAGCTGGTCGGAATCGACACCAAAATAACTCAGGTTATTGCGGAATGGGCGAAGGCCCACCTGGGTGTTGTCGTAGAAATCGCGCTTGCCAAGCTCTACAAAGCGCCCGAACGGCCTCAATACCCTGAGGTTTTGCGCAATCGCTTCGCCCGCCAGGGAGTTAAGCACGACATCGACCCCCTGGTGATCCGGTGTGTCGGCCAGCAATGCTTCGGCGAAGGTGGTCGAGCGGGAGTCGTAAATATGCTCGACGCCCATCAGTCTGAGCACATCGCGTTTCTCATCGCTGCCTGCGGTGGCGTAAATCTCGGCACCCAGCCAGCGGCCAATCTGAATCGCAGCCAGCCCAACACCGCCTGCGGCACCGTGAATTAGCAGGCGTTCACCTGCTTCCAGCCGTGCCTGATGCTTGAGCGAATAGTAGACAGTGAAGAAGGTGGTAGGCAGCGTGGCCGCGGCTGCATAACTGATGCCCGCGGGAATGGGGGCAAGGGTATGCTGGCGCGCAATGAGTCGGGTGGAGAAGCTGGAGGGGCCGAAGCCGACCACCGCGTCGCCGGGCGCAAAGCGGGTAACATTCGCGCCAGTGCGAACCACTTCGCCGGAAAATTTCAACCCAAGGCTGGCACCAGCAAAGCCCTGCTCGACTGCTTCATCAGAGAGCAGCCCCAGCGCGTACATCACGTCACGGAAGTTGAGTCCGGTTGCCTTGACGCTGATCTCAACATCGTCATCCCCGAGCGGTGCCAATGTGCGCTCCTTCCAGCGCAAATGGCGTAGCTGGCCTGGTACGTCGAATCCAAGAGTGAGCGCTGTGTCGGGCGTCGTTGCGCTTTCGTCGGCAACGACTTCTACCCGCGGTGCCAGGCGGGTGCCATCCTCATCAAACACGACTTCCAGCTCAGCATCTGGCTCAATCAATTGCGCCAACAGCGCATCAATCAGTGCGTCTGGACACTCGTTGGCATGATCCACCTGAGCAGGAAGATCCACCAGCCTGACGCGATCGCCGCCACTCTCATTTTGGAGGGTACGTCCAAAGCCCCAGCTCGCCGCATCTTCGGCAAGGGTGATGTGTTGGGCATTACTCCACTGCTGAGTGGCTCCCAGGGTGAACCACCACAGGCGCGCAGCGCTGGCGTGCTGCTCAAGCTGCTGCCACCACGTTGCCATGCGCGTGCAGCGTGCGTCAGGCGCACTACAGCCCAGCAGGGCGAGATCGACGATATGATCGACTTCCAGCAACAGTGCCGCCGGAGGCGTAGTGCCATCATTTTGCGTCACTTGCTGATCGGCTTCCTGTAGCGCTTCTGCAAGTGCTGTCGCCATGGCCTGCGAGCTGGCGTCACTGCATATCAGCCAGTGCTGAGGCGGCGCAGGCAAGTTTTCTTGAGCGTTTATTTCAGGCGCTGTTGCGAGCAGCAGCTCAATGCCAGCGGCATCGCTATCACCGCTTTCGACAGCAAAATCGTATAGCTCCAGCAGCTGGCGAACCTGCTCGCTGGTACATGGGAGCGGCTGCTTGCCTTGTTCAACCAGCGCTTGCCAGCGACTGCTGCGTGGACCAACAAACAGAAGTTGCAGGGTCCTGCGTTGCTGCGTCAGCTGTTCAAGCAACTGTTTTAGCTGGGGCGACGTAATGCCAGCCCCGACGAGCACCAGCGCGGCATCGCTACCGGCTTCAATCGGCTCATCAGCCTTGTAGATGTCCAGCCCCGCACGCGACGGTGCAAATAGATGTGCGTCGTGCCAGGCACTGTCATCCAGCGTGATCAGCTGTTCTCGAAGGGCGAGAGAGCCGTTCCCTGGGCTGAGGCGCGGCAGCCAGCTCAGCTGGCGTGCAGCCACTTCGATCAGCGTGAGGCGTTGCCCCGCAGGCAGCTCAGCTACATGGCGCTCGATCAGCTGAGAAATATCAGTGGCGAGAGACTTTCTGGTGGCATTATCCATCGCGGCCTGCCACAGGCGCGCAGTATCCATCTCCGGCGGCTGAGCACTTCCCAAACAATAACCGGCACGACCCAGCGCGAGCACCAGTTCGGCGTAATCGGGGTAGTCCTGCAACGCGAGCTGCCAGATATCTGCTGCCGAGGTGTCCGTTGCCTCTGCCGTTGCGTCATCGTCGCTGAGCGCAAGACGTTCGAACAGGCGCTTGAGTGCTTCATCATCAGCGCTACCGTGATGCTGTTGGCGGGCTTCCTCGGCAAATGCGTAGGTCATCGCTTCCAGCAGTGGCTCCAGCTCTTCCGAATAGCGCTGGCTGCTGTGCGCGGTCAGCTCACCAAGGCGGGCGAAGTCGCTGTCCGTCACTATCGGAGGCTGTAATGTTTCACGTGAAACAATGGCGTTTGACAGAGGTGCGGGTGCCAGTCGCTGACGCAGTCGCTCGATGGGGCGCTGAGCAGCACTTTTCAGGCGCACGGCGCGGAAACGTGCGCCCTCTATTACCGCCACTGCCTTGCCGCTGGCATCGAACAGCTCAAGATCGGCACACAACGAATGCGGGGAGCGTTGGGTCGGGCGCACGCAGGCCAGTGCAGGAGCGCTCGCTTCTGCGTTGAACTGCAATCGCTCCAGCCTGACAGGAACGAACGCCATGCTGGCATCGCTGACGCCCAGCGCGCTCAGTAGCGGAATAAAGAGCTGGAAAGCGCTATCCAGCAAACCGGGCGGCAGCAGGCACTCGCTTTGGGATTCACTGATCGCCGCAGTATTTTCAAGTACTGCGATGGCACAACCTTCTTCGAGCCAGCCATGGGCGATGCCCTGGAAAGCAGGGCCGTAGTTGAGACCCAGCTGCTGGGCTTGCGCCAAATGCTGCTGGCGCTCGAAGTCGGGCTGGCGGGATGGAAGCGAGGGAGCGTTGGCAGCCAGTGAAAGGCCGAGCGTATCTGCTGGCAAACGTGCGCGACCATGAAGGTGCCAGGCATCACCGCTGGCGGCTTCGCGGGCGTGAATGCTGACGTGGCCCTGCCGTTCGTCGATCTCGGTACGCACTTCCTTGCTGGGAGCAGCATCAAGCAGTAGCGGCGAGAGTATCTCAAGCGCTTCTACCTCGATCACGCTCCGGCCCTGCCAGGAGGCCGCGGCCGCTAGCATCAGCTCGGCAAAACCGGCACCGGGGAAGATCACGCTGTCGCCGACATTGTGATCGGCAAGCCAGGACAGACGCTGGGTATCAAGCTCGCTCTGCCAGCGGTGATCGTGCCCCACCAGAGGGTAGCCGAGCAGCGGATGTTCATAGCGGCGATCTACCAGCCCCGTTTGATCACCGCTGTTGCTGTACCAGTGCGACTCCCGCTGCCAGACATAATGGGGCAGGTCGATACGTGCGCTGTCAGGAGTTAGCCAGCGCTCGATGGGAATTTCGATGCCGCTGATCCACAGCGCCGCAATGCACTGCTCAATGCTGCTGATCTCGGAGTCGTGACTGTCGTGGGTCGGGCGCTTGAGTGTCGTGAGAATTGCACCACTCTGACCCAACTCGGCCAGGCTATCCTTGATATAGCGCTGCAAGATGGGGTGAGTACCCACTTCGGTGAAGAGCCTAAATCCCGCGCCAATCAAGCCATTGAGCGCTGCGTGGAAGGCAACGGGCTGGCGAATGTTGTGCCACCAGTAATCGGCATCCAGCGCACTGCCCTCGATCACTTTGCCAGTCACGGTCGAGTACATGGGGCAGCGTGTGGTGCCACCACGAATATCGCTGAGGCTGTCGAGTAGCGCCTGCTTCACGCTATCCATGGCTGGGCTATGGAACGCATAGTCAAGCGGTAGCGTGCGCGCAAAGATGCGCTGGTCAGTAAGCGCCTGCTGTAGCTGCGCAATCTGGCGAGTATCGCCCGCCAGAGTGAAGCCCTTGGCGCTATTGGTGCCAGCGATCACGATGTCACTGAAGCGTGGATCGGCCAGCCAGCCGTCCAGTTCTTCTCGTTCCAGCGCTGCGGCCAGCATTGCTCCCGCGCCACGGGTTTTGCCCTGATAGTGGCTGCGCCAATGAATGACAGAGACAGCCTGGGCAAGACTTAATGCGCCGCAAGCCCAGGCGGCGGCTACTTCACCGACGCTGTGACCGACAACGGCAGCCGGCTCGATGCCGTGCTCTCTGAGCAGTTGGGTGAGGCCCACCTGAATTGCAAAGAGGGTAGGCTGGGCGAATTCGGTGGCGTCAAGGCGGTCGCCGTGCTGACCTTCCAGCTCTGCCCGTAATGACGTACCTGCCAGCGGTTGATAGAGCGCATCGACCTGATCTATCGTCTGCGCGAACAGCGGCGAGTGCTTGAGCAGCGCCTGCCCCATGCCGAACCACTGGCAGCCGTTGCCGGAGTAGACGAATACTGGCCCCTGGCGTGCTGCATCAGCGCTGAGGGTCCGTTGAAAAGCGTTCGAGCCGCTGTTGGCAAAGGCTTCGAGCTGCTGAATCGCCTGCTGATCGCTGGAGGGCCACAGCAGCATTCCATGATTGAGATGTTCGCGACGGAACCACAGCTCGCTGGCAATGCGCTCAAGGGCAGGGGCGGCGTCGCTGTGCTGAGCGAGGTGCTGCCAGTGGTGCGCGAGAGCACCCGCCTGAGCGGTCAAGGTGTCGGGACTTTTCGCACTCAGGAAAAGGGGCAGGGGCTTTTCGTTTGACTGAGGAAGGTTCTGCTCAACGTTCCTGATATCGGGCGCGCTCTCCAGCAGAACATGAGCATTGGCGCCACCAAAGCCGAAGGAGTTCACCGCCACCACCAGCTTGCCTGATGCGGGCAGCGAGCGGCGCTGGGTGACAACTTCTATATTGCGCTCTTCCACTTTCAGCGCAGGATTCAAACGGCGCACGCCAATGGTGGCCGGAATCTCGCGCTGGGTCAGTACATGCAGCGCTTTGGCCAGCCCCGCCACACCGGAGGCCGTTTCCATATGCCCGATATTGCTTTTGACCGAACCGATCGGCAATGGCGCTTGTCGCTGGCTGGCGAAGGCGTCACCGATGGCGCTGACCTCAATGGGGTCGCCCACCCGGGTGCCGGTGCCGTGTGCTTCCACATAGCTGAGTTCATCGGCGCTGATGCCGGAAGTAGCAAGCGTGCGCGCCATCAATGACTGCTGCGCAGCAGGGTTGGGCACCGTCAGACCTTGCTTGCTGCCATCGGTATTAACGCCACTGCCTGCCACTACGGCGATAATGCGATCGCCATCGGCCACGGCCTTGTCGTAATCCTTGAGCATGAACATGCCCGCGCCTTCCGAACGCACATAGCCATCGCCATCGGCGTCGAAGCTGCGGCAGCGACCGTTGGCGGAGAGCATGCTCGCCTTGGAGAAGATCAGGAAGCCAAACGGGTGCAGATGCAGGCTGATGCCGCCGGTTAGTGCCATGTCGATGTCGCCCGCACGAATCGCTGCGCAGGCGTGATGGAAGGCGACCATGGCCGAGGAACAGGCGGTGTCCATCGAGACACTGGGGCCATGCAGATCAAACAGGTAAGAGATGCGGTTGGAGACCAGGCTCATGGTGTTGCTGGTCGCGGTGGTGGTATCGGTGAGCGCTAAATCTTCAGCAAGCCGATACGAGTAATCCAGACTGGCGACCCCGAGGTATACACCGCAGTCGCTACCGCGCAGCGATGAGGGCTTGATGCCGGCATGCTCCATCGTCTGCCATGCCAGTTCGAGCATAATGCGCTGCTGCGGATCAAGCTGGGCCGCTTCACGCGGTGAAATGCCAAAGAATTCAGCATCAAAGCCACTGATATCTCCCAGACTGCCGGCAGCGAAGGTAACACTGGTACCGGGGTGCTTGCGGTCAGGGTGTTGAAAGGAATATTTGTCCCAGCGAGAACTGTCGACTTCGGTGACGAGGTCTCGCTCGTTAATCAGTGCGTCGGCAAAGGCCTTGATGGTGTCAGCGCCCGGAAAGCGATAGGCGGCGCCGATGATGGCCACTTTCTTTGTCATTGAAATGTCTCGTCGCCAGAGCCAGCATTATAGTGAGCACCACCGGCTGAAAGGGGGGCATGGGTGATGCTGGCTAGTACTGCATTCAAAAGGATTGGTCCCAGGTCAGCGATATCCATGGTCCGCTCGTCAGGCTGTGCGGTACCTGAGGTAGACCAAATAAAATACTCGGTAAAACCGTCCGGCTCGCCGAGTCGCTGATAGGTTTTGTCCATGATAGGCACATGGTCACCGTAAAAGCACAGGATACCTTCCCGCTGCTGTTCTTGCAGCGTTGTTGCCAGTCCTTCAACCATTCGCGCGCCATTGTGCAGATGGCGCAGGTAGACCGCCAGATCCTCGCAGCCTTCTTCAAGAGGACGGTGCAGCCACTGCTGCGGCTCGGCGGGCTGTCGTTCCAGATGAAGCGGGCCGTGATTTTCCATGGTAATCAGCATGATCACCGTGGGCTGATCGCTCGATGCCAGCAACTGCTCCACTTTTTCTGCCAGCGCAGCATCGGCGATATATTGGCCATCCTTCTGCTGCTCATTGAACGCTTCGCCATCGATGAATTCATCAAAGCCAAACAGAGGAAATACCCGGTCGCGCAGGTAAAAGCTTTTGGGATAGGGGTGAACGCAGAGCGTGCGATAGCCGAGCGTCTTGAAGCGCTGAATCAGCGAGGGCACCAGCTGATGGGAGAGCGAGTGGTAGGGGTTGAATCGATGGCCTGCCAGCGCACCGTCGCGCAGGCCTGTCAGGAAGGCACATTCAGAACGTACCGTGTTGGCGCCCCAGGCGGGTACGTTGAGCGGCCCGCGTAACAGCGAACGTTGGGCGATGTTGTCCCAGGGGGCCAGCACCTGCTCGCGCACGGCATCGTTCCAACGACGTGGGTCGAAGAAGGATTCGCTCTGTACGATCACCACATTAGGCAGTGCCTGTGCCGGAACTTGCGGCATGGGTTGGCGGAACTCTTCGCGGCCAACCGTTGCATCCAATGGTTTGACCAGTTCACGGCCTTGGCGCCACAGCAAAGTGGTCAGGCCAAAGCGAGTCAATTCATCATTGGGA
Source organism: Carnimonas nigrificans ATCC BAA-78 (assembly GCF_000526695.1). Taxonomy (GTDB): domain Bacteria; phylum Pseudomonadota; class Gammaproteobacteria; order Pseudomonadales; family Halomonadaceae; genus Carnimonas; species Carnimonas nigrificans. The sequence goes on along the minus strand of NZ_JAGO01000013.1, from coordinate 64,866 downwards.
TGCAGTGGCGGCTGATCGCGATAATCGCTGGGAGTATCCTTGCTGAGCCCCCAGCGCAGCGCAATGCCTCCTGCTGCCATAAGGCCAAGCGTGGGGGTAAGTGCTTGCCAACCTCGGGCCAATAGCACCGATGGCTCTAACCAGAAGCCGGCCACAATGGCGGCAATGCCTGCCAGAATGGAAGCGATCGCCAAGCCAACGCCAAAGAACGGCAGATAGAGCCGCGGATGCTTCACCATGTCGATGAAGTATTCGAAATCCTGGCACAAGAATGGCTCGCGCAACGTGCGCGCTTTGGTATTGCTGACCTGGACGATCACCATGTGCAGCGCCCCGACTACGACTGTAGCGAACCATGGGCGCTGTAGTAACAGCACGAAGCCGCCGTACAGCAGCGCCCAGCTGCCTATATCAATGGCGGTAGTGAAGGCGGGACGTTGACCGTTTGGCCGTGGGCGCGGCAACAGCAATTGCTCGAACGCACACCACAGCACCAGACTGAGTACCAGGGGCATCCATAGCGCCAGGATCATGAGTGATCTCCGTTGTAGCCCGCCAGACCGACAATCCACTGAGAGATCGCTGCCGGTAACACCGCCAGCCACCAGCAGCCAAAATTAAGCGGGAAGGGAAAACTGATACGGGCCTGGTTACGCTCAAGACCGCGCCGGATACGCCGTGAAGCACGTGCGGGTGTCCAGAGCATAGGCTTGGGGCCGGGCATTTCATGGCACATTTTTGAGCTGACATAGCCGGGCATCACTACGTTGAGCTTGACGCCATGAGGCGCCAGCCAGCCGCGCATTGCCTCTCCATACGCTTTAATGCCCGCTTTGCTGGCGCTGTAGGCCGGTGTGACGGGCAGACCAAAATAGCCCGCTAGCGAACTCATCAGCACAATTTGACCGCGTCCGCGCTGTTTCATGCGTTCTGCCAGACAGTTGGTGAGGGCGATAGGAGCGCCGAAGTTTAGCTCCATTAGCTCCTTGACCTGGTTCCACTGCTCACCATTCTCATGCTGGGAGTGAGTATTTACTCCTGCAGCAGCCACTGCAATATCAAGCGTCACCTCTTCATCGAGGGCGGTAATCCAGCGTCTCAACTCATCATGATCGGTTAGTGACGGGCTATGTAAAACGGTAGCCGCCCCGCGCGCTCGGCACTGCCCGGCGAGTGCTTCAAGGGCAGGACGATTGCGACCATGCAAGTGCAGCGTGACACCTGCCGCGGCCCAGTCCACTGCCAGTGCTCCCCCTATTGCGCCTGTCGCGCCTGTAATCAGGATATGGCGCATAGGCCTGCGGGAGTCTGACATAGCAATTGCTCCAATGGTGATCGCTCAGCTTCTATTAAGGGAAGGGCGTTTTTTACAGCAAGTTCAATGGCATCACCAGTATAAAAGCCCCCATTTAACTGCACACTGTGCGTCAGAACGCGGCGAAATGCATCCAGTGTCGCAGGATCAGGGGCCTGAGGCTGATACCAGAAGCTTTCGAGGGGGCCTTGATGGGTCAGGCCGGGCATATCGTAAATGGCATTGGCCAGAGCGATAGTAGGCTTGAGAGCGGCCAGTGATACGTGGCCACTGGTGCTATTAAGAGTAATCAGCCCACGGCTGTATTTGACCAGCCGTTCAAGGTTGCCGGTTTCCAGATAGACCACACGATCCTTCAGGCCGTAGCGTTCGGTAATGCGCTTTACGTCCCGCGCATGGGGCGTCATGCCCATATCCAGAGGATGGTTCTTGATGACCAGAATGGCATCCTTGGGCGCGTGCAGGGCGAAGGTTTCAGCAACAAATGTCATCAACTCGTTCATATCGTTGAAAGAGGAGTGATGGCGTACCTGGAAGTCGCCATTGAGCTGTAACGGCAGTAAATAGTAGGGGCGTCGGCTGCCCCATAGTTTCTGGATCAGGACCGTGTCGCGCTTTTTATAGCTGCGCATGCGCGCGAATCGCCATAAATAGCCCATGTATTCCTGCGGTGCATTGAGCGCGGCGTGGGTTCGATACCCCGGGTATAGCATCGGGTTCAATATTCCGCCCAGGTGGTATTTAACGTCGTGCCATGCACGCACCTTGAACGCATTATTGATTTTGGAAGGCTTCCATTGATCGGGGAGCTGTTTTGCCACCTCAAGAAACCATTCCGGGTTCCGTGGCAGCATTGAGTGAGCGTTCACTCCTTCGCGCTCCAGCGTCACCCAGTAAGGCCGTAGATAGCCCTCTTCGAACACATGGTTAACAATGCCGCGCTGACGGGCGGCAGTAACGAGATCAATATGAACGGCGCGACGATCACCAAACAGAATTTGATCGGTGACGCCGTGCTTTTCCCACAGGGTGCTGACGTACTCGGTCAGGCGTTTACCTGGGCCCCTGCGCCAGTTATAGGAAGGAGAAGTGTGCCAGAATAGCTGGTCACCGACGTTGAAGTTCAGTTTGATAACACGGTGTCCACGCTGCTGCAAGGCGCTTCCGAGGGCGTTGAAAAAGGGGCTGCACACCCCTTGCAGAAACAGAAATGAACGTTTACTGGTCATTGTTAACGCTGTCCCTCTACCACGCCGCGGTACAACCGCCACAGTCTGGTTTTAAGTGTCAGCCGTTGCTGCAGGGAGGCGCGCTGGTGAATGAGCTGGATGACGCTCTCAATGTTGCACAGTTGGCCGCTATGGGGGGCCACGTAGCATGGATAAAGGATCAGAGCGCCAGCTACCAGCTGTTCAAGGCTCAAGCGCCGTTTACGGCGCGGCAGCTCAACCTCATCCTCGGTGAGCCCCCAGCCCGCATAGAAGGGCATGCCCCAGGTGTGAACCCTTACGTTACGCAATAAGGCTTCAAAGCCAGTCAAAGAGCTCATGGTGTGTACGCTATCTACTCGATCAAGCAGATCAGTAATATTGGCGTCGCTTACGTTGATGTCATAGAGCGCGTGCTCATCTGCCGACAGCGCCCCCCGCCTGGCCTTGCTGACCACATCAGGATGTTCCTTGTAGAGAATAATCGCCTCAGGGTAGCGCTCTCTGACCCTGCGCAATAACTCGCTGTTACTGGTTACCGAGCGCGAGCCACGCAGCACTGATGCATCGGTTTCTACCTGCCCCGGCACCAGAATGACTTCCTTATGCTTGGGAAGGGCAGCCAGGCTCGGCAACGATGCACCGCCAAGGTTGTATTTGGAGAGTTTTAGCTCTACCAGTGATTTTTGCAGAGCCGTGGCACGATGAATCAGGCTTTCATCAAAGGCGTGATGCTGAAGAATATGTTCGAGATCGCTGGGCTGGGCCGGGTCGTAGTAAAGCCCGTTGGCATCGATCACCAAAGACAATGGGTGGACAAGGTCGGCTCCCAGCCCATTCGAGCGAACGAAGCCATCCTCTGCACGATAGGGGGAGATACCGCGCTGTTGGTATGCCGCCTTCAATTGATCACTTTCATTGAAGCCCCACACCAATACTCGTTCGTCGGGAGCGATATGCAGGCCGCGGGCACTGTCTTTGATGTAGCGAATGTGCGCCTGGGGGCCGAGGTACTGGTGGATGAAGCGTCGCTTCCAGCCTGACATGCCATGGATAGCCCAGCGGCCGCTCAGGCGCTGGGTCTGACGCTTGATGTCAGCCAGCAGGTAAATGGTCTCTTCAAGGCTGGTGGCGCTGCGGGTAATCGGGTTGTAGTAGCGGCTATAGCGTAAATAAGCGGCCGTAAATACCTGTTCAAGAGAGCGCTTCACTTTGCGTCGTGGGCAGTACTGGCGATCTTCGGTTAGCCCCCACCCCGCGTAGAAGGGCATGCCGTGACAAAATACCTGACAGCCGGCCAGCAGCGCTTCAAAACCAAGCTGGCTGGTCACCACATGTACCGCCTCCACATGTTCCAGTAGCGCCCAGGGGTTCAGTGCCTCGTCGATCCGGTAGCAGCGTTCGGGAAGCGCGCCCTCAGCGAGATAGCCACGCCGATGACCGCTGGCAACATCAGGATGCACCTTGATCAAGATATCGGCGTCAGGGTGTCGCGCCAGCGCCTCTTCAAGCATCGAGTTGAAACACTCTGCGCTGCCCATGCCCAGCGCGACAGAGGCGTCCCCGCGGGTTTGATCCACCACCAGCACATAGCGGCGGCCGGCAACCAGCTCTCTGGGCAGGCGGTCGGGGGCGGCGTTGTATTTGCTCAGGCGGTGATAGCGAATCTGCGCCATGGCGTCGCGCGCGCGCAGCAGTTCAGCATCGCTGAATCTGGCGTCGCTGATCAGTTGCTCAAGATCAGAAGGGCGCGTGGCATCGTAGTAGATACCGGTGTGATCAACCACCAGGCTGTGCGGCTGCTCGGCTTCTACGCCAAGTCCATAGGAGCGTATGAAGCCATCTTCCAGTGCAATATAGGGAAGCCCGTGCTTTACCGCATAGTGACGGGCGCGCTCGCTGCTGGGCTTTGCTCCCCAGCCCACCACTGCACCAACCTGACGGCGGGAAGTTTTTCCAAGCGCGACAAAGTGGCGATATTCGTGCAATAACTCAGGGACAGCCTGCCAGCGCATGATGCCACGCGAAAAATAGCCTGCGGTTGTATGAGAGGGAGTGGAGGAAAGCACGGGACCTGTCGCAACACCTTTTATTTTGGCATGAAATTCAATGAATGAGAGGTATGCACGGTTAGCCTGGCAGGGCTGCGCGAGCAAGTGTCTTCCTGTACATGCTCTTATGGACCAGCTCAATGACTTCCTGCATATAGATGGACTCAGGATAGTCGAGCAGCAACATAAATGCTTGCCACACTTATTTATTTGGCTGCAAGTATGTAGCGCACCCCTAACCCAGGATAAGCCTTAAGCGAGTCAGTTTAGCATAAGGAGCTAAAAGCGGGCAGCGCCCCTGCTTCGGGAAGAGGGCGGTTTGAAGCGCCCCTTTCCTGAATTATCACGAACTGTGGGAGGAACGCTGCGCATGCACTACCGCGCGATAGCACTCGATAACGTGATAGCCGGTGGTCGATTTAATCGGCCCTGATTTGCCCAGGTACTCTTCAGGCAGCCGGTTCGGGAAGTAGTCCGCCAGAATAGTCTCCAGCAGCGTGTCAGCATTGGGGTGCTGGATGAGGGAAAGACTACGCAGGCGTTCGAGATTTACCCAAATACGTGCATCCTTGCCGATAGGCGTGAAGGCGCGATCAAGCTGATGGGAAACCATCGCGGTGCCGAATGCCTGGCGGCTGATCTCTTCTGCCTTGGTAAGCTGAGTGGCCGGTTCAATGCCTTCCAGCGTGAAGCCTTGATCCTGATGGATGAGCAGAAGCGATGACCATTCATAGATATGGCCCAGATCGTATTCCAGAATATCGCCGGAGGAGCTTACCCTCTCTGCCAGTATGCCGTGCTGATGATCGACGAAATGAGCCGCAGCGAGCTGCGTCAGCTGATGCAGGTACGCGGCAGTACGTTGATCCGGACGGCAGCGGTGGCTAAAAGCCAGCGCTTCGTAGAGGTGCATGAGCGCGTTCAGCTCAAGGAAGTCGCCCTGTTCGCGCGGAGCCAGCCAGCGAGAAAGGGGGCTTGAGAGGATATCATCGAGCGTGGCAGCAAGGTCAGCGCCTAGCCCTTCGATAGGCTCAAGATGATTCAAACGCGCCTGCGCCTGAAGCAGAAAGGCCAGCTCGTAGCGTGCGCCGCCATCGTGCGCGGCAGGGGGAGCAAAATAATCGGCTTGCGGCTGTAGATAGCGCTGTCGCAGCGTCTCATAGAGCTGACGCGCATAGCGTAATGCCGTGCTATCGCCCTTTAGCTCGTACACATGACACAGATACAGAATGCCGCGCGTCTGGCACAGCATGCGCGGCTGCGGCTGTGCCATGTCACTTTGCGCAATGAACTCGGGCACTAGACCGTGCTGATCGACAGCGGTAAGAAGCGTCTCGTAAAAACTGTCGATACAGGCGCGGAAGTGTGAAAGGGTAGACATTAATACAGTCTCAATAGTGTAGAACCGGTGCTTACCGTACCACGACACGAACAAATAGGCGTTACCTCTACGCTATAGTGGTATGTTCTGAGAGGGTTCCTGAGCCTCGGAGTTTCAAACGTGGCCCTGTTTTACTGCTATCGTTTTAACTTCTGCATGGAAGCCTTGCGACGATGGTCGCATATCATCATGCCCATTCGCCGCCATGCTAATGACAAGAGTCGCGGCCAACACGATAGAAACACCATAGAGGAATAGCGCTGCGCGAGATTTTTTCCACGTGTGACACCTTGAGGGCGCTTGGGTATTCGGCGCTGCCAACCACGGACAGGAGATGACCCATGAGTGACGCTACATCCTCGGATACCCCCGCAAAGCGGCAACTATGCCGTGAAACGCTGCGTGAACTGCCAGACAATATTCGCCTGCCGCGTTATGACGTAAGCCGTCTGGAAGCAGGCATCCTTCACTTTGGCTGCGGAGCTTTCCACCGCGCTCACCAGGCGCTGGTGACTCAGCGCGCCATTGAAGCAGAAGGCAGGAAAGGTCTGCGCTGGGGCATCGCGTCCGCGAGCCTGGTGCGCACCAATACGCCGGATGCGCTGCGTCCTCAGCAAGGTCTCTATACATTGCTGGAGCGCTCTGCGAAGGGGAACCATGTCGAAGTGGTTGGCTCGCTGGCTGAAGTTGTTCATGCCCCCAGTGATGAAAAGGGCATGGCGGCGCGCCTGGCGGACCCCAATACGCGGATTGTCACCCTCACCATTACGGATCGGGGCTATTTTCTTGACCCCTCGACGCACCGCCTTAATGTCGAAGATGACGCGATCAAGGAGGATATCGGCAAGGAGCGCCCCGCTACGGCGATCGGTTCGATTGTGCGTGGCCTGGAGCTGACCCGCAAAGCGGGACATACGCCGCCGGTTATCCTGTGTTGCGACAACCTGACTTCCAATGGCGCGACGTTGCGGCAAGCGGTGCTCGACTTCGCTGCGCTCGAGAGTGACGGGCTAAGTCAGTGGATCGAAGGCAACGTGCAGTTTCCCAATACCATGGTGGACCGTATCGCTCCTTCCGTCTCCGAGCATGATATTGAGGAAACCGACCGTCTGCTCGGCATGCATGACGCTGCGCCTGTAGTGGCGGAGCCGTTTCTTGACTGGGTGATCGAGGATTTTGACGGCCCGCGCCCCGCGTGGGACAAGGGCGGCGCCAAGTTTGTCAGCGATGTAGAGCCTTATGAGATCGCCAAGCTGAGGCTGCTTAACGGCACTCATATGCTGCTGGCCTATGTCGGCTCACTGGCGGGCTATAAAACCATTGCTGAAGCGATTGCCGACCCGCTAATCAAACGCCTCACCGAGCGCTTCATGCGTTCGGAGCAAGGCCCGACGGTGCCGGTCGCGCATTCCCAGAGTGAACACTATATTGATGAGCTGTTGAAACGCTTTGAGAATCCGGCGATTCACCATGAGGTGGGGCGCGTTGGTCGTAATGGCTCGCTGAAACTGGCAACGCGCCTGCTTGAACCGATGCGCTATAACCTGGCGGAGCGTCGCGATACGCCCTGTACCATCTTCGCCATTGCCGCCTGGATTCGCGGCTTCTCCATGCTGGATACCAGCGGCACCGCGATCCATATTGATGATCCGAACAAGGACGAAATTTATCGCTTGTGTCGCGCCACCCGTGAAAACCCTCTGCTGCGTGCTGAAACCTTTCTTGAATACGATGAAGTGTTCGGTGAAGGCTTCCCGCGTCAGGAGAAGGTAACCGGTGAACTGGCACAAGCGATCAATAACCTGCACCGCTATGACTTGCGGGAAGTGATTGCCGCCACGCTTGAGGAGACCATTCTGGGCAGGCGTTACCCTCAGCAGTAACGGCGCGGAAAGCAGGCTTGCGCTTTACGTAAACGTCAGCGGCGACCCTCCAAGGGCCGCCGTTGTTATTACTGATGAATCATGGCGTATCAGGCAGAAGCGAGTCGTGGCGCCAGCCACTCCGCGACTTCTTCAAGGTTATCCACGATGTTGAACGCAAGCTCGCGCATCTCATCGGTGGGCGGTAGCAGATCGGGCACCATCATGACACGAATTCCGGCGGCATGGGCTGCCCTGATGCCGTTATAGGAATCTTCCAGCGCCAGGCAGTGGGCGGGCGCTACACCCAACGCCTTGGCCGCGGTCAGATAGGGTTCTGCATGCGGCTTGCCCTGGCTGACGTCATCGCGGCTGATGATGGCGTTGAAGCGCCCATCGAGGCCCGCTTTCTCAAGATGGCGATCGGTGCGGTAGCGGCTTGAGGAGGTCGCAATCGCGCGCGGTATCTGGTGCTGGTCGAGCAGATCGAGCAGCTTCTCGACCCCTTTTTTGGTGGTGAGCGCGCCTTCTTCCACCAAACGGTGCAGCGCTTTTTCCTGTCCTTCGAAAAAGGCTTCGAGGGGGAACTCTGCTCCGTAGGTTTCAACCACCATTTCGCGGCAGCGGTCTGCGGGCATGCCAATCATCGCCTGGCAGAAGTCGTCGGGCATGTCGTAGCCCAGCTCGCGCCCAGAGATGACCAGTGCATCCATGGCCAGCGTTTCGGAATCAAGCAGCAGGCCGTCCATGTCGAAAATTACGGCATTAACGGTAGTGTTGTCTGACATTGGGGAGTCTCCAAAGTGGCGCTGAAAAGGCACGAAGGTGTACTTCATGTTGGCCAATTAATGGGTATAACTCAACATTTTCAACCACACTGAAGAGTGGTACTCCTGTTGGCCACCGCGGGAATTCACCGCTTTAGGCAGCACCTGGCTCAAGAGGCGCGCCAATTATCACTGTGGCGTCAGTTGGCTGCCAATGGTGACCTCGCCTGTAAGCAAACGGTGCACGGGGCATTTCTCGGCAATCTCAAGCAGCCGTTGGCGCTGTTGGTCATTCAGCTCGCCCTGTAGCGAAATGTGGCGTTCAAGGTGCACATGCTGCTTGTCGTGTTGGGCTATCGAGACCGTGACATCCACGCCCTGCAGCGGCCACTGCTTGCGCTCGGCGTACATTCTGACCGTCATCGCAGTGCAGGCGCCCAGCGCTCCCAGTAGATAGCTTTCCGGATTGGGGGCAAGGTCGCCGCCACCGCTTTGGGGATCAACGTCTGCTTGCCATTGGTGACTATCGCTATGAAGCGCTACTTGCCAGGGGGTACCGTTACTGCTGCTATGGACTGTATGGGAAGACATGCTGACCTCCGCGGGGCAGGGCGTTACTGGTATGGCATGAGCGGCGCTTGAGCCGCTGAGCCGTGAGTACGCGCCCAATATAGCACTGGCGGCTGCGGTGGCGAGCTGTTATCGGGGAAGTTTGCGGGCAGGCTGTCTGATGAAAGGGCCGGATGTTTCACGTGAAACATCCGGTGAGCAGGAACTCAATCCTGATATTTGCGGTTGGTCACTTCAAACAGCATCAGGGCGCTGGCAATGGAAAGATTGAGCGAATCGGTATTGCCGCGCATGGGAATGCGCACGATCTGCCCGCAGGCAGCGTGAAGGCGCGGAGTAATGCCATCACGCTCTGTGCCCATTGCAATGATGATGGGGCCTGTGTAGTCAGGGGCGCGATAATCGGTGCTGCGTTCAAGGCCAGTACCTACCAGCGTAGCGCCGCTGTTGGTCTGCCACTCGATAAATTCATCCAGACTGGCTCTGGCCAATGACACACCAAAGAGCGCCCCGGTGCTGGCGCGCATCGCCTCAGGGCTGTAGGGGTCACACGCATGGTCAATCAATATCACGCCGCTCGCCCCCGCAGCTTCGCAACTGCGGATAATGGTGCCCAGATTGCCGGGGTCACGCGGTGATTCCAGGGTAATCCAGACGCTCTTTTCGTCCAGCGTGAGAGTATTCAGCGGCTGCCAGCGCTGTGCAAATACGGCAATGGCCGCGTGCGGATTATCGCGGGAAGAGAACCCGCCAAGCACTTCACGGGTAGTAGGCAGCAGCTCCGCATGGTGACTGCGGGCAGTTTTGACGAGAGCCGCCAGTTCGCTTTGCTGGGTAGCCTGCGCGTGATCGTAAAGTAGCTGCACGAGGTGCGCCTGACCCGCAAGCCCCTCCTCAATCGCACGCACACCTTCCACCAGATGAGACTGGGTGCGATCGCGATATTTGCGCTCGCGCAGTTTGCGCATGTTTTTTACCTTGCCGTTGGCAAGGCTGGAAATAATCTCTGCCATATTAAGTGCCCGCTATCCGGCGGCGATATCCTTGAAGCGCGTTTCGCCCTGTTTCCAGTAGCCGGTGACGTGGGTGCGTTCGAAGCCGAAGCCGCGCATTCGGGTCAGTGTCTGGCGAATATCGCTCGCCGTGGCGGCCTCCGCCGCTACCCAGGCATAGCCGTGCTGGTGGTCGGTAGCACACGCCTGAATGGCTGCCATCAGTGAGCGCGATTGCCCGCGAATCAGCCACTCCACGTTCATGTTCGAATGCTCGGGAAGGGGCTGCATCTCCTCCTTCGCGCTGACTTCAATGAAGACGGTCAAGCGTCGCTGGGCAGGCTGAGCGGAAATGATATCGCTCATTGCCGCCAGCGCACTTTCATCACCTGCCAGCAGCAGCCACGGCTCGTCTTCATGCAGTACGAAGCCGCCGCGAGGGCCTGCCACAATGGCTTCATCGCCAGGGCTGGCGTGACGTACCCAGTTTGAGGTTTCCCCATCATCATTTAGCGTGATGTCGAGGGTGAGCTGCCCCAGCGCTGGATCGAAGGTGCGGAGGGTATAGATGCGGCCCCGGTTGCGATGCTCCTTGTCGCCACCCAAAAACAGCAGTACCCACTGCGCAGGGGCGGTGACCGAGAAGCCGTCGAATTCGTCACCGCCGAGGGTAAGGCGACGCACGCGCGGAGTGATCTCTTCAATGGAAACGATGTGTGCCTTGCGCAGCCGACGCTCGGCGACCGGATGTACGGTCAGCACACTATCGGTGCTTAAAGGGTTGAAGGCTGATTTGAGCGCGGCACGTGGGCGCAAGGTAACCTGTGCCCGTTCCAGCGCCTCGGCGCAGGCCCGAATCAGTTCAGCGCCGCCAAACTGCTCGTTGCCAATAATTCGCGCGCGCGTCCGTGCTGCTTCCTCGACTTCCAGCGGCTGTCCGAGTGCCGCCAGCAGATTGAGTTCATCGCGTGACACAAACTGCGAGCGTGGCCCCAGCAGTTCAAAGTCTTCCACATCCTTTTCAATCGCCTGCATCAAGCGCGCCAGCGAATAGATGCCGCTCGAATCGACACCGATGTCGGCCAACAGATAGCCCGCGTGGGTAGGCCAGGCATTGCGACCATTCATCGCCCGCAGTGCCCGCAGCAGTTTCTGTTCCTTGCTGGAACACTGGCGGGTGATAGGAAGTACGTTGCTTATCATCGGCGGGCGAGCCTTTATCAAGTGAATACGGTGATTGCGGGGAGCACGACGCCAACAGGCATATAAGTACGCCAAAAGGCCGGGCAGGTGAGGGTTATCGTGGCTATTACTCTAGCATTTTTGTTTTTGTCTCATAAGCCATCCATTGGCCCTGAATACAGAAGGCGGCTGCGGCAGTGTGGCCTGTGTAAGCGCCACCAGTAATATCTATTCGTCGTCGAGAAAGCCCAGATCAAGCTGATACCTGGCACCCGTGGCTTCAGCATGGGGGCGCTGCATGCGATCAAGGCGCTTATAGACCGAGCGCTCGGCATCTTCCAGCGTCTGGGTGATATGTTCGATGGAGCTGCGCTGCTCTTCGAGCCGTTCGCGCAGTGAGGCTATCTCTTCGAGGCGATGGATCAGCGCGTTTTTATCAAGATGCTGCTGCGACTGCCGGAGCAGCGATACCAGGGTATGGCACTCGCTGAGCGGGAAGCCGAGCGATTTGGCCCGCAGGACCAGCACAAGCGTCGTGTGATCGTTGGCGCTGTAGATGCGTTCCAGGCCGCGACGCTCTGGCTCCACAAGCCCTTGCTCTTCATAAAAACGGATGGTGCGGGTAGTGACGCCCAGTTCGCGAGCGAGCGCGGAGATCGTCAGGCTGTCGGACATGGCAGCGAACCTAGCATTGGAGAAACAGACCCCTATAACATACCGGTAACGCCGCTGGTTTGCAGCTTCTTTGGCGTTTCCTTATGGGGTGCGTTGGGAAGCGGCGAAGCCTCGGCGCTCTGCGTAAACAGTAGGAAGCTGACTCTCATCAGTCGATTGATGAAGGTGGCAAGCGTAGTATAGAGTGGCTGGATATACAGTAATTTTCCCTCCCTTTTTGTGCCCCTGCCATGAGCCACCCGCTGGACGACCCCCTTTATTATCTGGATAACTTTCGCACGCTGCTGCAATGGGTGGCGCAACGCTACGACGATATGCTCGATGCGCAGGAGCGTACGTTGCTTCACAGGATTCACGCGCTGCCGGAGGGTGCCACGGCGCTGCTGGCGAGAGTGGTGATGCGCAAAGGCGAGCTGTTTCGCCGCTCTGCGCTGAATTATCCCGAAATCGAGGCGCTTGAACATGGCCCGAATGCGCTAATGCTGCTCAGCGAAGCGGGGTTGGTGAACTTATCGCCACGGCTGCCCCTTGAGGCGCTGTTCAAGCTGCTCAGGAAGGCTGAGCTTGAGCCTATCTTCGGTAAACCTGATCGCTCACTTCGTAAGCAGCAGTGGCATGATGAGCTGGCCGAGCAGCCTTGGCCGCCCCGTACTTTGCAGGAGTGGGCGCCGCAGCTCAATGAGTGTGGCATCGAGTTATTGTTTCCCGATCTTTACGAGCGCTTGCGGCTGATGTTTTTTGGCAATCTGCGCCAGGATTTTTCCGACTTCGTGCTGGCTGACCTGGGCGTTTTCTGCTTCGAACCAGTGCCCATCGACGCACAATCGCGCGGATTTCAGTGCCGTCAGGATATTGATGACTATCTGCGTATTCATCACCAGCGTGAAGCCCTTGAACGCGATGGCAGTGGGGCGCTTGATAGTGAGGATGCTGCCGCGCTTATAGCGTACCAATGTGCCAACGAATGGATAGAGCAGCGCCGTCAACGATGGCTATTAAAGGCAGCCGAAGTGCTTCAGAAAGAAGGAGAAAGTGAGCGCTCGCTAGGGCTGTATGCTCTATGTAGAGAGCCGTCAGCAAGGGTAAAGCAGGTGCGGCTGCTGGAGCGAACCGGGGCTGTAGAGCATGCCTGGCAGTTGGCCGAGAAGGCTCGACATGCCCCCGGCAATAGCGAAGAGGAGCAGCAGATAGCGCGTATTCTGCCGCGCCTTGAGCGCAAGCTGGGCAAGCCCAAAACGGCTGTTCCGGCGAGTGCCTCAATAGATCACTTCTGTCTGGAAGTCGAGCGCGCTCCCAGCGTTGAAATTGCTGCGGCTGAAGCGCTTGCCAGCGATCAGGCGCCGGTTTTCTACGTGGAGAACGCGCTGATCAACGCACTTTTCGGGCTATTGTGCTGGGAAGCCATTTTTGCGCCGTTGAGCGGTGCCTTCTTCCATCCGTTTCATCGCGGCCCCGCTGATCTGCTGCGCAGTGATTTCGTCGAGCGGCGGCGCGTGCTGTTTGAGCGCTGCCTTGGCTATATCGAGGACGGTAGTTATCAGCAGCGCATTCTGGAACGTTTCCGGATCAAGCAGGGAATTCAGTCGCCTTTTGTGATGTGGGGAAAAATAGATGAAGCGTTGCTCCAACTGGCGCTGCACAGTATTCCTGCCCAGCACCTGCGTCATTGGTGTGAATGGCTGATGCGCGATATCAAGCGCAACCGCGCAGGTTTCGCTGATCTGGTGCAGTTCTACCCTGACCAAAAGCGCTACCGCATGATCGAAGTCAAGGGGCCGGGAGATCGCCTTCAGGATAATCAAAAGCGCATGATGGCGTTCTGCCACGCGCATGATCTGCCCATCGCCGTATGCTGGGTGTCGTGGCGTGAGGAGCGCGTGTGAGCTACAGCGTAGCGGTCAGAGCGTTGAGCGAGTTTGTCGCACGGCACGGCGATCTTGATCTGCGCTTTACCCCGTCGCCATCATCGCTGGAAGGTATTGAAGGCCATGCCAGGGTGGTCGAACGGCGGGCAGAGGAGTATCAGGCTGAACTGGTGCTTTCGGGCGAATATCAGGATCTGGTTGTGCGAGGGCGCGCGGATGGCTTTGACTCTCAGCGGCGGCGTCTTGAGGAGATCAAGACACATCGCGGCGCGCTGGACAGGCAGCCTGTCAACCATCGAGCGCTGCATTGGGCGCAGGTCAAACTGTATGGCTGGCTTGCGTGCGAACACTTCGGTTTCGAAGAGATTGAGCTGGCGCTGATCTATTTCGATATCGAGCGCGATCGTGAAACGCCCTTGGTGCAGCGCTTCTCTCGGGATGAGTTAAGCCGCTTCTTCGAGCAATGCTGCGAGCAGTTTCTTGGCTGGGCACGTCAGGAGAGCGCTCACCGCCAGCAGCGTGATGACGCCCTGCGGCGTCTCGCCTTCCCTAAGTCGAGCTTCCGGCCGGGTCAGCGTGATCTTGCAGAAAGCGTGTATAAAGCAGCGCGATTATCACGGCCGTTGCTGCTACAGGCGCCTACCGGTATCGGCAAAACGCTGGGCACGCTCTTTCCGATGCTGAAAGCGGTTGCCGATGGCGATATTGATCGCCTCTTTTTCCTCACCGCACGCACTACGGGGCGTCAACTGGCGCTGGAAGGAGTGCGGGAGATGAATCGCGGTACAGCCACCCCGCTGCGTACGCTCGAACTGATTGCGCGCGACAAGGCGTGCGAGCATCCCGATTTGGCCTGCCATGGCGAAAGCTGCCCGCTGGCGCAAGGCTTTTATGATCGTCTGCCAGAGGCGCGTCGTTGGGCGGTAGAAGCCGTAGCGCGGGATGGTATTTTGCTGGATCGACAGCATCTGCGGGACATCGCACTGACCTTCTCACTGTGCCCCTACTACTTTGGGCAGGAGATGGCGCGCTGGAGCGATGTGGTGGTGGGGGACTACAACCACTACTTCGGTCTGGGCGGCATGCTGTTTGTGCTCGCTCAACAGCAGCGCTGGAAGCCGGGCGTACTGCTGGATGAAGCGCACAATCTGGTTGAGCGGGGCCGGTCGATGTTTTCCGCCGAACTGAGTGAGCGTAGCGTGAAGGCATTGGCTGGCTCGGTTCCGCGTGGTTTAGGCAATGGCTTCAAACGCTTGGCGTGCACCTTCTCGCAGCAGCGCGAGCAGTTGGATGAAGAACAACAGCGCGGGCAAATGGCAGGGGTTATGGAGCAGTTGCCCACGGCGCTGGCCTCTGAGGTAAAACGTGTGGCAGGCCGTATTGGCGAGTATCTGGCAGAACACCCTGAGCAGCCGCTCGAAGGGCCATTGATGCGCTTCTACTTTGACGCGCTGCGCTTCGAAAAACTGCTTGAACGCTATGATCCACGCTACTTCCAATGGGAATTTGAACGTTCATTCGGGCGTTATGCGCAGTTGACCTTACGGCTGCGCAATGTGATTCCTGGCCCTTGGCTGTCACCCCGCTTTACTGCCAGTGCCGCTGTGACCCTGTTTTCGGCGACCCTGGCCCCCGGCGAGTACTTCCGCACGCTGCTGGGGCTGCCTGAACAGACTCTATGGCGCGATATCGCTTCGCCCTTCGATGCGCGTCAGCTTGATGTTCATGTGATTAGCCACATTTCAACGCGCTATCACGATCGGGCGCAATCAGTAGGGCCGCTGGCGGCTTTGATCGCTGCTCAGGTAACTAAACAGCAGGGCAATTATCTCGCGTTCTTTTCCAGCTTTGATTATATGGAGCGGGTGACTGAACAGCTTGCACGGCTAGCGCCCGATATTCCCCTATGGAAACAGCAGCGCCATATGGATGAAGAGGAGCGCGGGAAGTTTATCGAGCGCTTTCGTGAAGGCGGACATGGCGTAGGGTTTGCGGTGCTTGGCGGTGTCTTTGCAGAGGGCATTGATCTGGTGGGTGGGCGACTGATCGGTGCCTTTATTGCTACCCTCGGGCTGCCGCAATTCAACCCTTTTAACCAGGCACTTCGCCGACGGTTTGCAACGCTGTACGGCAGCGCTGCGGGCTATCGCTACGCCTATCTTTACCCTGGCCTTACCAAGGTGGTTCAAGCTGCTGGCCGGGTTATTCGCAGCGAGCAGGATCAGGGCCAGATCTGGCTCATCGACGATCGCTTCACTGGCAGGGAAGTGCAGGCGTTGCTACCGCGCTGGTGGGATATCTCTCGCTAGGGGGAGGGGGAAAGCCCTCAGACCAAGAGGGAAGGTGAAAACGGCCGCGCGACTCAGGTAGCTACAGGATGGAAAATTGGCACATAAAAAAACAGCCCACCTTCCGGTGAGCTGCTTCGGTGTGCTTCAGTATCAGTCGCTTAGAGCGGTTTGATGCTGGATGCCTGCAGACCTTTACGTCCTTGAGTCACTTCGAAGGAAACCTTCTGGCCGTCTTGCAGAGACTTGAAGCCTTCAGCCTGGATTTCAGAGAAGTGAGCGAACAGGTCATCACCACCGTCGTCCGGAGAAATGAAGCCGAAGCCTTTGGCATCGTTAAACCATTTGACAGTACCAGTTGCCATTCAATATTCCTTAACTACGCTTGCGCGCTTGTTACTTTAGTATTTACGGGTGTAACCCGAGTGTTCAAGGTTAACAAGGGATTTCACCCGATCGTCGGTCATTCCGACGGTCTTGCGATATGCAACTTGCCGACCCTGTCTGGCATCCTGCGCCCTTTACGGTATGAGCGTCAAGAGTGAAAATGAATATATCGTGTTTTTTAATAGAAGTGACACATGTTCGCTGCTTTTTAATGCACTTATTGCGCGAACTGAACGAGTGAACAGACGTTAAATCACATTTTGGCTATTTTTGGGGCGATAGTGCTGTGTCTGTTAGGTTGTAGCTGGCAAGGCATGGGCTTTTGCGAAGCTTCGAACAGTTTTCTCACGAGGTTTTCTTAAATGAAACTTACAAGCCAAAGTATTGCTGACGGTGAACGTATTGCAACGCGGTATGCATTTGCGGCACCCGATGAAGCGGCGCATTTTGTACTGTCGGATAACGTTAACCCTCATTTGCAGTGGAGTGATATCCCAGAGGGAACGAAATCGTTTGTCGTGACCTGTGTTGATCCTGATGTGCCGAGCGAGATGACAGATCTCAATCAGGAGGATCGCGAGGTGCCGGCATCACTGAAGCGCGTCAATTTCTATCACTGGGTGCTGTTCGATATTCCCGCAGAGGTGACTGAAATCGCAGAGGGATCGCACTCCAACGGTGTCACCAAGGGCGGCAAGCGTGGCCCTGAAGCCCCTCAGGGCTGGCGACATGCGCTGAACGATTATACTTCCTTCGTCGCCGATGACGAAGAACTGAGGGGGGACTACTATGGCTACGACGGTCCTTTCCCCCCCCTGGAACGACGCGCTGGAGCATCGCTATGTGTTCACCGTTTACGCTATTGATGCGTCCTACCTTGAAGTAACCGGCTCCCTTTGCGGCGCCAATGGTGTAGAAGCATTGGAAGGCGTGAAGATTCTTGGTCAGGCCAGTATTACCGGCACCTACACGCTGAATAGCCGGCTGCTGAAAGCATAAGCACGACGGGCCGAGGGCTGGCCGCTGCTGTTCAAGCGGTCAGTCCGGCCATTCGGTCTTGTTGGCTTTTTGAAAAGCGTTGGCATGCGCTGCGTCGCGTGTGCAGGCAGGCGTTTCTTTCACTCTCGAAAGCGTGCTTCCCTTCAATGTCTTCTTCCACTAGAGCGTTGAAGAGGGTGATCGGCCATCGACTGCGAGAAAAACACGCCTGCGCTGGTTGGTTTACGCACCACCGTGCAGGCTCTCTCGGCAACGCTCATCAAGTACGCCCTTCGACCGACATCCCCTCTTTCGCGTAAACTACACCGCTGAATCGAGGCGCATTTGCATTTATCCCTATGCGCAAAATCCTGTGCAAGCTGCTGTCAACGTGGCTTGTACACTCAAGAGAGAACGTGTGAATGAAGATCATCGTGCCTGTAAAGCGCGTTATCGACCATGCTGTTCGCGTGCGCCCATCCGCTGACGGTCGCAGCGTCGAAGCGGCCAGCGCGACCATGGCAATCAACCCGTTTTGTGAAATCGCCCTGGAAGAAGCCGTTCGTCTCAAGGAACAAGGCATCGCCTCCGAGGTAGTCGTGGTCAGCATCGGTGAGCCTGCCGCGCAGGAGCAGCTGAAGGCCGCGCTGGCGGTGGGTGCCGATCGGGCGCTGCTCATTACCACTGAAAAGGCGCTGGAACCGCTGGCGGTGGCTCAGGTGCTGGCGCATGTGGTTGCCGAAGAAGGTGCCGAACTGGCGCTGCTGGGCAAGCAGGCGATTGATTCCGACGATAACCAGACGGGACAAATGCTTGCTGCGTTATTGGGCTGGCCGCAGGCCACCTTCGCTTCGAAAGTGGTTATCAATGAAGGTCGAGCAACCGTGACTCGCGAAGTCGATGGCGGCCTGCGCACTCTGAGCATGCCGCTTCCCGCCGTGATTACCACTGATCTGCGCCTTAACGAGCCGCGCTATGCACGTCTTCCCGATATTATGAAGGCGAGGAAAAAACCGATTGATCAGCGCGAGCTGAGTGCGCTGGGGCTTGAGCTGTCCTCTCAGGTGGAGCTTCTGGCGATTGAGGAGCCGCAGCCGCGGCAGGCGGGCATGATGGTAGAGAGCGTCGATGAGCTGCTGGAGCAGCTGAAAAATATAGATAAGGTGATCCTATGAGTACGTTGGTGCTGATGGCGCATCGTGATGGCCACATTATCGGCTCCAGCGCACGGCTGATCTCCGCTGCGCTGCAACTGGGGGGCGAGGTCGATGTGCTGGTGATCGGCCACCAGATGGCGGGTTGCGCGCGCGAGGCGGCGGCGCTGGCAGGGGTGAACAAGGTGCTGGTGGCGGACGATGCGCGCTACGCAGGCGATATTGCCGAACCGGCCGCTGCGCTGCTGGCTGAACAGGCGAAGCCTTATACGCACGTACTGGCCTCGGCTTCCTGCTATGGCAAGGATGTGCTGCCGCGTGCTGCAGCTCTTTTAGGGGTAAGCCAGGTTTCCGAGATCATTGAGGTGATCGACGAGGCGACCTTCAAGCGCCCTGTTCATGCTGGCTCGCTGATCGCGACGGTGCGTGTGGATGCGCCGAAGAAGGTGATTAGCGTGCGCAGTACGGCGTTTGAACCGGTAGGTGAACAACCCGAGGCGGAATGTATCGCTCTCGACCCCTACGGTGAAACGCTGGGCGTGCAGCTGGAAGGCGAAGAGCTTAACCGTAGTGGCCGCCCCGAACTGATGGGAGCCAGAGTGGTCGTGAGCGGCGGGCGCGGTGTTGGCAGTCGTGAAAACTTCGCTCTGGTCGAAGCGCTGGCCGACAAATTAGAGGCTGCCGTAGGCGCTTCTCGTGCGGCTGTTGATGCAGGCTATGTGCCCAACGACTTTCAGGTGGGCCAGACCGGTAAGGTGGTGGCCCCTGATCTTTATATCGCGGTTGGGATTTCTGGCGCCATGCAGCACCTGGCGGGAATGCAGGGAGCCAAGGTGGTGGTGGCGATCAACCGGGATGCCGATGCGCCCATTTTTGCGAACGCCGATTACGGGCTGGTAGGCGATCTGTTTGAGCTGCTGCCCGAGCTGACGGCCAAGCTGTAACGTTATCTGCACTGGCTGCAACGGCCGGTGCAGCAGTTGGCTTGAGAAACAGCGCCTCATCGGCGAGGGCTATTGAGTATGTCAGCCACTCTGAAAAATTCTCGCGCTCAGAGAGTTGGCAGACGATGAGCTGAAACGCCTTTTCTGATGCTGAAGTCGAGGGAATGGGAAGTGTTTCGCTTGGTAGGGCGAAGACGATATCGAACTGCGCAAGCGTTATGCGCTGTCCACGCTGCCATTTGTAAAGTCGCTGGAGAAGGGGGCGACGGTCGTAACCGCACAATAAAATGCGTGCTTTGCACTGAGTGACGGTAGGGCAGGGAGTGGGGGTATTAGCGGACATACGGCAAATGATTCCTTGGTCACTGGCTTTGCCGGTGCAGGCCTGGCTCCCCGGAAAGCGGCTTTAGCGGTACTTCTTGCAGCGATCAATATCGCTTACGCCCCGCAAGTTGCTGATTAAATCGGCGTATATCATTATGCTAATGGCTTCGTGCCGTGATGTCACGCGAAGCCGCCTGAATGCTCGGCGAGCACGGCAAGGCGCTTTTTCCTGATATAAGGGCAATTGAGCCGGCCAAGAGCCCCTGCTGAGCATATTCTGGCTGAAGGGCACTTCTCCCCATTCCTGTAGATATATAGGCCGTGAAAAGGGTTTGCGATGATCAGGCGATTGGCTGACTTCTATGATTGGATGAAGGCGCGTAGCTACGTTGATGCGCTGTTCAACTGGCTGATTCGTCTGCTGCTGACAGGCGGCATGATCGGGTGGGGATGGTCGCGGGATACCAGCTTCGGCGGCGTTATTCTGCTGGTGGTGGGGCTGGCGGTATCGGTGCCGCTGATTATGCAGGCGATTGATGGCAGTGCTTACCTGTTTAAAAAGCTGCGCCTGTTCCATACGCTGAGGGCGCGGGTCAAAAGCATCATTTCCGGTCTGCTGGGGCTGGGCATCTCTGCGCTGGTTGCGTTGAGCTTTGCCAGCTTGATCGTGCAGCTATTAAGCCGCTGATAGAACAGAGTCGTCGCGAAGCACTGCGCAATCGTTTATGCTGTGCCCCCTCAATAAATCGCCTTGGGATCCTCTGCATGGGCGTCAGTCGTTTCTCTATCGGTGTGATCAGCGCAGTTGTACTGCTGATCGTGCTGCCGTTTATCATCTCCTCGACACTTTCGCTGGGATACCTGTCGGTGGGCCTTGCGTCCATCAGCCACACGCTGGCGCTGGGCATTGCTGCTCGGGTATTTGGGCGTGGCCCCTTCTGGGCATGTGTCATTATCAGCCTGGCTAACCTGATAGCGCTGGTGTACTTCAGCGACCTCAGTTTTATTCACGCGCTGCTGAATCGTTAATCCTCATTATTTTGCTGAATACGTCGGCTGCTGGCCTATTGGCATGTGCGGTAGCTGATTTAGTGCGCGCCTGGAAGGTGTCAGGGCCGCCAACAGTAGCGGTATATCGGGAAGGCGTTGCTTCTGGTTTATGCAGTGCGGAGTGAGCCAATTTCTGGGTTTTCGCTCTATAATCTCTGTCTTACTGTTTGCCGCTTCAATAGTGACTACTCAGGCTTCGTTCCTTGCCAGAGGCGCTGTTCTTCTGAGCTGAGTAGCTGAACTGGCCGCTTCTCCCATCAGGCGCTTTTGAGCCACTCTCCACTGTTATCAGAATTATTTCCACGGGCTTATGCCTTGATGCCCTACGGCAAAAAGGTCTCGAAGTCAGTTGCTTCTAACGATTCCCGAGCCATGAATGAATCCAACTCATTGCGGCAATCAAGTCAGGGTAGAGTAAGGCGCACTAGCCTGCATGTTTCAGGTGGCAGCTTCATCTACTGCCAGAACCCGTATTCGAAATTCCGGATGCTTCCAAAGGGCCGTCGCTGAAAAGGAACGTCTGCATCAGAATCGCTTGGGCCGCTCAGCAGCCCTTTCCCTGCTTCATTACAACAATGACATTGATAGGTATGGAATGAACCCATTGGCACGGGAATGTTTCACGTGAAACATCGGGCCTCGGGGTAGCCTGGATCAGACTATCAGGCCGGTGCGGAGAAGCGCGAAGTGTTGGCAGGAGTGTGGAGCTTTGGCAGCGATGCCTGACTCAGAGGGCATTGGGATGACGGTACGGAGCGATGTCTTCTGGTTGAGTTTTGCGTCGTTACCAGCGCCGTACCCAAGAGCCTGTTTAACGTCTGCTGCGCGTTGGCTCTACTGCGTTAAAACAGGCTCGGGCTGCTTATTTACAGTGCGTAAACTCCGCATCCCCGCCTGCTTTTGTCTTGCATAGCGCTAGCTCGCAAAACGTTGAACGGTTCTCAGCAGGGGGAAGCTGTGCCAGGGAGCATGTGCTTACTGCTTTGACAGAAGCCAGTCGGAAAAATCTGCCAGCGTGGCAAAAACCTCGACCCGCTCGGGGTGCTGGAGCTGAGAAAGCTGCTGGCGACTTTTTTCACCGTTGCCGGTCAGTACCAGCGCGGTACGAGTTCCAGCGGCTTCTCCCGCTTCAAGATCGCGCAGCGAGTCGCCCACCATCCATGCGCTTGTCATGTCGTCGATGCCAAGTGCATCGCGAATGGCAAACAGCATGCCGGGCTGCGGTTTACGACATGCGCAGCCATCATCAGGATGGTGAGGGCAGAACTCGATGGCTGCCAGATGACCGCCGGCTTCGGTAACCAGTTGAGTCAGGTGATGGTGCATTTTCGCGACTTCTTCGGCAGCGAGAATGCCGCGCCCAATGCCCGCCTGATTGGTGGCGATCGCCACCTGATAGCCTGCCTTGCTGAGTTGTGCAATCGCCTCAATGGAGCCAGGAAGGGGGATCCACTCTGCAAGGGTTTTGACGTAGGCACTGGAGTCACGGTTGATGACGCCATCACGATCAAGAATAACAAGCTGGTTGTTCACCAGACGCCTCCTGGAAATGCTCATGGATATAGTTGGGCAGCAGGAGAGGAACGCGCCTCTTTCACCATACGGCAATGATTGGCCGCAGGTATTGTGACGCGCCTATTAGCCCCGCTGATGAGCGACCTGCCAGTGTATGAATAAACTCAGCGGGGTGCCAGCCACTGTACGAGCAGGAAGGCGAGGTAGGTCATCGCCAGCGCACAGATCAGGTGGCTGGCAGCGATCACCAGCGCCCAGCCGAAACGGTCGCTGTAGAGCATGCCGACCACTTCAGCGGAGAAGGTCGAAAACGTCGTTAAACCGCCGCAGAAGCCGGTCACCAGCAGGGCGCGCCACATAGGGTCAAGGTTGGGCATGCGTGTGAAGCTGGCAATCAATATCCCGATGATAAAACTGCCGAGAATATTCACGGCCAGGGTGCCCAGTGGAATGTGCTGATTAAGACCGTTCAATCGCAGGCTCATCCACCAGCGCAATACACTCCCCACGGCTCCGCCACAGGCAACAGCGATCAGACTTGCAAACATCAATAATCTCCAGCAAAGGTTCAGAACGCGCGGGGGGCATGGCGCAAGGTTGAATGAAATCCACTGCGCAAGGCTCCCCTGCCTCTCAGTGGAGTGGCAGCGCGAGTACGCAGGTATCATTAACCTTCACGGCTGGTAGAACACAGCAGGTAGGTGGTTTGCCAGCCTATGGCGGCTGGGCCGGAGGATATCCATCTCCGCTAGGCGTTGCAGGATAGCGCCTGATTGCTGCGCGAGCAATATGGCGTTGTCAGGGCAGCAGAGCTTCCCTTGCAGTGAGGGTGGGCCTTTATGCGGGCAGGAAGAGTTCTCTTTCCAGGTTACTGCGGTTCAGCCTGTAGAGGGCTAAAAAACGGTAGAGATGTAAAAAAGCCCGTTATCCGCCGAAGCGGAATAACGGGCTTTGCCAGCACTTACCCCATGCTGGGGTGCGGTTTACTGGGGCAGTAGCGAGATGTCAGCTACTTCCAGGAACAGCTCCTGTAGCTCTTTCAGCAGCGCCAGACGGTTGCCACGCACGGCAGGCTCTTCCGCCATCACCATCACCTGATCGAAGAAGGTATCGACCGGCTGCTGAAGGGTTGCCAGCGCATCCAGCGCAGGGCCGTAGGCTGCCTGGGCGAACAGCGGTTGGGTCTGCTCACGCAGGCGCTGGACTGCTTCGTTCAGGTCGCGTTCAGCGTCGGATTCAAACAGTGCCGCATTGATCTCCTCGGGCAGCGCCTCATCGTGCTTGGCCAGAATATTGGCGACACGCTTGTTGGCGGCTGCCAGCGCCTTGGCTTCAGGACGCTGGGTGAACGCCTGTACTGCCTGCAAACGACGCACCGCGTCGAGCGGCTTGTACACGGGACGCGCCTGCACGGCATTGAACACATCGGTTTCGATGTCGTTGTCCTGCGCCCAGCCACGCAAACGTTCAAGGGTGTACTCCAGCACGTCGAATGCCAGCCCCTGACGGTCGTCATCACTCAGTTCGGTGTGCTGCTCAACGGCCAGCTGAAGCAGCTGTTTCAGATCAAGATCGTATTTCCCCTTGATCAGAATATTGAGCACGCCGATGGCGGCACGACGCAGCGCGAAGGGATCGCGCGCACCGGTGGGGCGCTGACCGATACCGAAGATGCCTGTCAGGGTATCCAGTCGATCTGCCAGTGCCAGCGCAACACCGCTTAGCGAAGCAGGAATCGCATCGCTTGCGTTACGCGGCAGGTATTGCTCGGCGATCGCTTGCGCCACTTCTTCCGACTCACCGTCGTGGCGAGCATAGTAGCCGCCCATCACGCCTTGCAGGTCGGAAAATTCGATCACCATCTCGGTGACCAGATCGCACTTGGCAAGCTGAGCCGCACGCGCCGCAGCGCTGGGGTCGCCACCAATACGCTCGCTGATATCTGCGGCCAGCGTTTCGATACGGCGGGATTTGTCTGCCATCGAGCCAAGACGACGCTGGAATACGACGGATTCAAGCATGCCGCGTCGTTCTGCTAACGGTTTGGCGCGGTCGGTATCGAAGAAGAAGGCGGCATCCGCCAGGCGTGGACGAATAACGCGCTCGTTGCCAGCGATGACCTGAGCAGGATCGCGGCTTTCCAAATTGGCAATGGTGATGAAAGAGGGCAGCAGTTGACCGTTGCCGTCGACCAGGTGGAAATACTTCTGGTTTTCTTTCATCGACGTGATCAGGCACTCCTGCGGCACCTTCAGGAACTGTTCATCGAAGCTTCCGGTCAAGGCGACCGGCCACTCCACCAGCCCTGTTACTTCTTCCAGCAGATCATCATCAATGACCGCCTGCGCATTAAGCTTGTCAGCTTCCGCCTCTACCTGAGCGCGGATCAGTGCCTGGCGTCGCTGCTGATCGGCAATGACATGGCCGGGAGACTCAAGCTGTGCGAGATAGTCATCGGCGCTGGTCAGCTCAATAGGGTGGGAGCAGTGCACGCGGTGGCCGTAGGTGGTGCGCCCTGCGCTCAAACCAAGCGCGGAGCCTTCCACTACGCTGTTGCCATATAGCATGACCAGCCAGTGAGCGGGGCGTGAGAACTCAATGCGTGAATCCCCCCAGCGCATGTTCTTGGCGACCGGCAGGTGCTTGATGGCGCTCTCGACCATGGCCGGCAGCAGCGCTTCCGTGGCTTCGCCGCGCAGCGTCTGACGATAGCCGATACGTGGGCCTTTGTCGGTGTCGATGGTCGCCAGCTGGCTGACATCAATCCCCAGTGAGGCCGCAAAACCGGTTGCCGCTTTGGTAGGCTCGCCATCCTTGAAGGCTGCCGCAACTGCCGGCCCCAGCCGCTCACTTTCACGGTCAGGCTGGCGTTCACTCAGCTGCTCGATTTTTACCGCGAGGCGGCGCGGGGTGGCATAAGCGTGGATTTCGCCGTGAGCGATGTCGGCTGTCTCAAGGCTGTCACGCAGGCTCTCTGCGAAGGCATCCGCCAGAGAGGAAAGGCTGCCTGGCGGTAGCTCTTCAGTGCCTAGTTCCACCAGAAATGTAGTTTGCGATGACATGCTCAAGCCTTTTGTTCGTTGTCGGAAGCGGACGCTGCTGCTTCCTGTTCAGCGCGATAGGCGGCCAGTAGCGGCGCGCGGATAGCTTCATCAGCCAGCGGGAAGCCTGCTTCCAGACGCGATTGGTAATACGCCTGGGCCACCTTCTGCGCCATGGTGCGCACGCGCAGAATATAGCGCTGGCGTTCGGTGACCGATACGGCGCGGCGTGCGTCGAGCAGGTTGAAGGTGTGGGAGCCTTTCATGACCTGCTCGTAGGCGGGCAGGGGCAGTTTGGCTTCCAGCAGGCGAGAGCAGGATTTTTCGCACTCATCAAACAGTCCGAACAGATACTCGACATCCGCCTGCTCGAAGTTGTAGGCCGACTGCTCGCGCTCGTTTTGCAGGTATACATCGCCGTAGGTGACGGTGTTGCCATCGGGCGTGCGTGCCCAGACCAGATCGTAAACGTTATCGACGTTTTGCAGATACATGGCCAGGCGCTCAAGACCGTAGGTCAGCTCGCCCATCACCGGATAGCACTCAATGCCTCCGGCCTGCTGGAAGTAGGTGAACTGCGTGACTTCCATGCCGTTAAGCCATACTTCCCAGCCAAGACCCCAGGCACCAAGCGTGGGTGATTCCCAGTTGTCTTCGACGAAGCGGATATCGTGAATGGAGCGGTCGAACCCAAGTGCTTCCAGTGAGCCTAGATAAAGCTCCTGAAAGTTTTCGGGGGACGGCTTCATGACGACCTGATACTGGTAGAAATGCTGCAGACGGTTCGGGTTATCACCGTAACGGCCATCAGCGGGGCGTCGCGATGGCTGAACATAGGCTGAATTCCAGCGCTCCGGCCCGATTGAGCGCAGGAAGGTCGCGGGGTGAAAGGTCCCGGCGCCGACTTCCATATCAAGCGGCTGCATGATGACGCAGCCCTGCTCGGCCCAATAGTGCTGTAGCGCTAGGATCAGGCCCTGAAAGGTGGTCACGTCTGGCGTTGACTGTGTCATTGGCTTGGTCCGGCTGGGTGAGGAAAGCATGAATACATGGGGGGCGTTTCGCGCTTCCATCGTTGGTCAGGCGGCGTTTAACGCGCTGTTGACCTGTAATTCATGAATTAAAAGACTCACAAGTATACAATTACGGGCAAATTCGTTGTAGACCCGTGGTATAGGTAAAGCGTTATTCGATGGCTTTCGCGTTGACCTCGGCGTTGATAACGGTAGAAATCAGCTTCGATTCAGGAGTAGCGCATGATTGTGGTGACTGGCGGCGCCGGCTTTATCGGTTCGAACATCGTAAAAGGGCTTAATGAACGCGGTATCAGCGACATTATTGTGGTTGATGACCTCACTGATGGTACGAAATTCGTCAATCTGGTCGATTGCCAGATTGCAGATTACATGGATATCAATGAATTTCGCGCCAAACTGGCCAATGACGAGCTGCCACCGCTCAAAGCGGTGTTCCATGAAGGAGCGTGCTCTTCGACCACTGAGTGGAACGGTCAGTACATGCTCGACAACAACTTCACCTACTCCAAAGAGCTGCTCCACTACTGCCAGAAAAACGGCGTGCAGTTCCTGTATGCCTCTTCTGCCGCGACCTATGGCGGCAGCGCTGAATTCATCGAAGAGCCGCAGTTCGAGAAGCCGCTTAATGTCTACGGATATTCCAAGCTGCTGTTTGATCAATATGTGCGTGCGCGTGAGAGCGAGCTGAAAACACAGGTGGTGGGCTTCCGCTACTTCAACGTGTATGGCCCGCGCGAACAGCACAAGGGCAGCATGGCCAGCGTGGCGTTCCATCATCATCAGCAGGTGCAGGCCGGTGAAAACCCTAAACTGTTCGGGGCATATGATGGCTATGAAGCAGGCATGCAGAGCCGTGACTTTATTTATGTCGGCGATGTTGTGGCGTGCAACCTGTGGTTCTTTGACCACCCCGAGGTTTCCGGTGTATTCAACCTGGGCACTGGGCGAGCAGAGCCGTTCAAGGCAATTGCCGATACCGTGATCGACTTCTATGGCAAAGGCCAGATCGACTACATCGACTTTCCTGATTCGCTGAAGGGCCGTTATCAAAGTTTCACTCAGGCCGATATTACGCGTTTGCGTGAGGCTGGTTTCGACCATCAGTTTCATACGGTGGCTGAAGGTGTGCAGGCATACCTTGAGTGGCTGACCAAAGAGCGGGAAGCGGTATAAAAGTGAGCGATCACTTTGAGCATAACCACCGTGGTAGCGATGAAGGCGGCCCGCGCATTCTAATTGTGGGGCCGTCGTGGGTGGGCGATATGGTCATGGCGCAAAGCCTGCTGATAACGCTGAAACGCCAGATGCCTGACTGCGTTATCGACGTGTTGGGGCCTAAATGGTCAGCGCCCATCATTCATCGCATGCCCGAGGCGCGTCGGGCGCTAACCCTGGATGTCGGTCACGGTGAATCGGGCCTGCGCACGCGCTGGCAACTGGCGCGTAAGCTCAAGGGGGAGTACGACCGTGCGATCGTGTTGCCACGCTCGCTCAAGTCGGCGCTGGTGCCGTTTTTTGCGCGGATTCCGGTGCGTATCGGTTTTACCGGTGAACAGCGCTATGGCGTTATCAATCGGCGCCGCACATTAGATAAGCAGCAGCTCGACCAAACGGTGAAACGCTTCGTCTCGCTGGGGCTGAAACAGCCTGGTGTGCCTGCACACATTCCCTTCCCTAGACTTCGCATTGATAGCGAGAACCAGTACGCTCTTAAACAGCGTTTTGGCCTGCCTGACCATCACGTAATCGGCATGATGCCCGGTGCCGAATATGGCCCCGCCAAGCAGTGGCCGCTGGAATACTTCCACGCACTGGCGAAGGAGCTGGTCGATCAAGGGAAGCATGTCATCATTCTGGGCGGCCCCAAGGATCACCCAGCGGGAGCGCGTATTGCCGAAGGGGGGCTCAACGTGCATAACCTGTGCGGTGAAACCCGCCTTGAAGATGCCGTTGATCTCCTCGCCTTATGTGAGCAAGTGGTTAGTAATGACTCTGGTTTGATGCATGTTGCAGCAGCAGTGGGTACTCACATACAAGCGATCTACGGCTCCTCCTCACCGCACTACACCCCGCCCCTCACCAATAATGCCGACATTCACTGGCTCAACCTTGACTGCTCACCCTGCTTTAAGCGCGTCTGTCCGCTCGGGCATACCAACTGCCTGAATCAGTTACCGGTGGCGAGGATCGGGAGTGCGATAAAGCGGTATGAGGTGGAGGGGGGATAGTTTGTCAGGGGGGCTGGTGACTTTTCTAAGTAGCTTATTCTGGAGCCTACGCAGGACTTCATGGTTGGTGGCCTTTCTTGGAAATTCTGGAGCCTGCGCAGAATTTCACTGTTGGTGTCTTTTCGCACGTTATTGATTTGATTCTGAAGGGGGCCTTGCAGCCCCCCTTCACCCCCGCAGTCGTCAGGCGCGTCAGACCATACGATTGCAAAACTGCGCTGCAATTGTATGATTCCGCGCCTTCCTTATTACGACGTTGGCTGGTGTTGATGCTTTATCCATGGAAATCGTGATAACCATGAAGGGATGACAGCCCATTGAATGTGTGCGCTGTGCTGCTTTTGCACAGCGTCATCACATTCGGGGCGCTTCCACCAGCGGGAGAGCGCGAGAGGGACAAGGTTCCTCTCGCATTTAAAGAAAAGATCAGGTTTGCAAAGACTCTAACAGTGAGGTTCTGCGCAGGTTCCAGAATTCCCAAGAAAGGCCACCAACAATGAAGCTTCGCACAGGCTCCAGAATTCCCAAGGAAGGCCAGCCCCCGGAAGGGCTACCTTCTACCTTCCCACTGTGACTGCTCGCCTTTTTCCTTCACGCCCATCTCATACAGCTTCAAATACTTCATATAGGCATGAAAAGCAGTGGTCACGGCGACATTCATGCCATCCAACCCCTGGAAGAAACCGCCTTTGAATACCAGTTTGCGCACCAGACTATTCAGCGCGTGGAAGCCGGGGGAGAAGCGTGAGGCGGTTTTGCCGCGGGCGTGCATGGAGAGCGCATCTTCGCTGGAGAGGGTGTTGATGCGAGTGATCCAGTCATTCAGCCCTTGATAGGTGAAGTGGCGCAGGTGCGTATTGCTGTTGATCGTGCGAGCAGCAATGAGATTGGCGTGGGTTTTCTTGTCATTGAAATCAGAGTGAGTGCGGTTATAAAGCCGTGTGACGAGGTCGGGGTAGAAACCTGCGGCCTTTATCCAACGTTTGCCGACCAGATTGCGGCGGCGAAAGCTATAGGCCACGCTGGGGTCATCCAGCGACTGTGCCTTGATAAAGGCGACCGTGTCATCTTCCAGCCGTTCATCAGCGTCCAGCGACAGAATCCAGTCATTCCTGGCCCGCTTGGCGCCATAGCTGCGCTGCGGCCCATCCCCTAGCCAATCGTTATCCAGTACCAGCGCGCCAGCCTGTCGCGCCAATGCAGGCGTATCATCCTGACTATGCGAATCGACGACAATAACTTCATCGCATACCTGGCTGAGCGATTCGACGCACTGCTGAATATGCTCTTGTTCGTTGAATGCTATAACGACGCCGGTAATCGAAGGCATGAGGGATACTCGCTGAATCAATAAAGCGCCTATCTTAATGGTATTGGAGAGGATGAGCGAACCGTGCCATGATCCGAGTGATTCCTGATGAATAATGCTGGAGAGAGACGCGGCCCATGTCACTAACCTTGTGGATTGCCAATAAAAACTACTCTTCCTGGTCGCTGCGGCCATGGATGGCGCTGGTAGAAGCCGGGATTGAGTTTGAAGAGAAGCAGGTGGCCTTTACCCATGCAGGCGGGAACCCTGATTTCATTCGTTTTTCTCCTACGGCTAAGGTGCCGGTGTTGCAGGATGGCGAGCTGACCATCTGGGAATCTCTAGCGATTATCGAATACCTTGCCGAGCAGCACGAAGGCATCTGGCCGCAATCTCATCAGGCGCGTGCATGGGCCCGTTGTGCAGCCGCCGAAATGCACGCGGGGTTCTCCGCGCTGCGTAATCGTTGCCCGATGAACTGCGCGCTGGAGCTGCGCTTCTCCTCTTTGCCTGAGGATCTTGCCAGGGATCTGGCGCGTCTTGACCAGCTTTGGTGCGAAGGATTGGAACGTTTTGGCGGTCCTTTCCTGGCGGGAAGTAAATTCTCGGCGGTCGATGCCTTCTTCGCTCCGGTGGTCTTCCGCTGTGTCGGTTATGGCTTGCCGCTATCTGCCCCCTGTCAGAGTTATATCAAGCACATGCTCGCGCTTGATTCCATGCAGCAGTGGCTGAGCGCCGCGCTCAAGGAGTCGCCGGAAGAGGGGCATGAAGCGGATTCGCGGGCCTATGCGGAGATAGTGGCGGATAAGCGCTCGAATACAAGCGATTGACCATTTTGCCAGTAAGATCTCAAACATGGCTAATGGTGAAGTGTTTGTATCTATCTGATAGTTAAAGTAAAAAATTACTCCCATGAGCAAAACGGCTAATGTTTGAAAAATTAGCCGTTTCCCACCGAAGAGTCACCGAGCCGCCTCACAATGCTTTGTGACATTTCCAATGAATACCGGGTCACCCGACCAACGGCCCGAACTGATCTGAAGGGGCTGGCCGCTCTGAATCTGCTGCGCAGGTTCAGGCAGGGCAACAGGGATACCTTTGTCGTGCCGGATGACCTTGGTAAACGCATCCAGTTTCATGGTCTGTGAGTCTGCGAATATCAGGCTGGGTTAGCCGAAGTACCAACGCTTCCTCCCATGCAGACGAAGATGTTTTGTGCTTCTATGAGGCCATATTCTCGGTTGAGGGAGGTGGGGTATGTCGACGACGAGTTCTTTTATCAGGGCGCTGGGGCTGGAGCTGCCTATCGTACAGGCGCCGATGGCGGGCGGTGCCACTACGCCAGAGCTGGTGGCGGCGGTATCCAACGCAGGGGCACTTGGCTCGTTTGCGGCTTCTGCGCTGACGCCGCAGACAATCGTGGCGCGGGTGAGTGAGATTCGGGCGCTCACCGACCGGCCCTTCGCTATCAACCTTTTTGTGCAGCCCACTCCTGTACCTGATCCGGCGGAAGTTGAGCAAGCGTGGCAGCGTTTGGCACCTCTTCATGAGGAGCTGGGCATCTCGCCTGAGTTACCACATCAATGGTGCCAGCCGTTCGAAGCGCAGTTGGAAGCAGTGCTTGATGTGCGCCCCGCGGTGGCAAGCTTTACTTTCGGAATACTTGAAGCTCATCAGTGTGAGCGGTTGCATGACGCTGGCATTCTGGTGGTCGGTAATGTGACCCATCCGCAGGAAGCAGTAGCCTGGCAAGCGCTGGGTGCCGATGCGATTGTGGCTCAGGGAGCGCAGGCAGGAGGACACCGCGGTACCTTTATGGGGCCATATGAGGAGGCCCTGTTCGATACTGCGGAGCTGGTCGAGGCGTGTCTTGATGTCACCTCGCTACCGATTATTGCGACGGGCGGGGTGATAGATGGCTACGGCATCGCTGCACTGCTGGCGGTGGGCGCGCAGGCGGTGCAGCTAGGCACGGCGTTTCTGGCTACTCCCGAGAGCGGCATCTGTGATGCCTGGAAGAATGCGCTGCTGGAAGCCAGTGGGGAAACGCGCCTGACGCGTGTATTCAGCGGACGTTACGCGCGTGGCTTGCCTAATCGTGCGATGCGCATTCTTGAAAAAAATGAAGCCAGCGTGCCAGCCTATCCGATTCAGAATGCCTTGACCGGCCCACTGCGCGCCGCAGCAGCCCGTCAGGGCGATGCCGACTATCTGTCGCTGTGGGCTGGTACGGGCGTGGCTCGTATTCGGTATATGGAGGCCGAGGAGCTGATCGCGGTGCTTGCCGCTGAGTTGGAGGAGGCCGAGGGCGGTCAGGCTGTTCCTCAACCGCCGCAGGCGTAGCGCCTGTTCTCATGATGTTTCACGTGAAACATCAGCCTTTATTGATTAGCTCTGCAAGCGCAGAGGCAGCTGCATCAATATCGACAAGCTCCATATTGGTGGCCTGGCCTGCATTTTCACTGGGGGGCGGGCTGAAAGCGAGGCGTTTGTCACTGCTGTTGCAGGTTTGCCAGCGTAATGATGTGGCGGAGCGCTTGGCAGGGTAAAAGCCGAGGGTGGCGATATTCAGACAGCCTGCGATATGAAGCGGGCCAGTCGAGCCGGCAATCATGCCATTGGCTGCCGCCAGCGTCAGGGCGAATTCGGCAAGGCCGGCACGCGCAGGCATCAGGCGGGCATCGACGCCGTGGGTCGTCAGCGCTTCTACCACGGCAGTCGCTCGCTCTTCTTCCCCCGGCCCCCAGCTCACGATAAAGCTGATCGCCTTGTCGGTTTGGCGGGCCACTTTCTCTGCCAGTTCGATATAGCGCTGTGGCGTCAGGTTGACTGCGGAGCCTCCGCTACCGGGATGCAGCACCCACCATTGTCGTTGGCTATCGAGGCTCAGCTCTTGTGCAAGCTGCTGGCGCTGGGCAGTTCTCTCTTCATCGCTGAGTGGCCAATACGGGGGAGATACGCGGCGCGGATACTGGTTCAGACGCTCCGCCAGCGCTTCTGCCAGCTCAAGATTGTAGATGTACTCCGGCTTCAATGAACGCGAGCGACGCTGAGGAATGCGAGTGCCATAAAACAGCTGCGCCCATTTGGTGGCAGGAGCCATGCGCAGCGGAATACGGGCACGCATGCCAGCCCAGCCAACACGCGGCGTGGAAAATAGCGTTAGCAGCGCATCAAAATGACCATTGCGCATTAAGGTGGTGAGCTGGCTGCCGCTGCCTGCGCCTGGATCTATGATGACTTCATCAATCCAAGGGCAAAGGCGTGCCATTGGCGCTGTGTAGTCAGGAACCAGAACCGCGATGTGGTTATCCGGTGAGGCATGTCGTAATGCCTTGAGCGCAGGCCACGCGAGCATGAAGTCGCCCAGTTTGTCATTGCGAACAACGAGAATACGGTGCGAAAAACTCATGACGTGGAGGGGTTCCGGATGGCGAGGTGGGTGGTCGAGCGGCCCTTAGACTACCTGAAAAAAGCGGATTTTTCATCCGTGCGACGTGTGTCCGGTGGGAAGAATGCTGCGCGGTGACTCTCGCTCTCACGCGCAAAACCAGTGCTGCCGAGCACATTTCAGCTTGTCGTGATGAATATATCTCACTGTTTTTGAAGTGGTTTTGAGGACGCTGGCGACATGGCTTGCCGTGAACAACATTCACATCAATATTGATACCTTTAACGGGTAGTGTAATCGCAGATTAACCAATGTACTCTGTGCGGCTTTTGGCGGGGCAGTGGGCTTTCGTTCGTGGGGGAGTATCTCGGAGGAGAGCTGCTTTCATATCTGCCATGTGTGGTTGAGCAAAGAATAACGGGTGTGGCGTGCGATGGGGTAACTCGCCCGATGCACGCCACATGATGATAAAGGGAAGGGACTGTCGGTATGAGTGAGGGCGTACTCGAAATGTGTATGTCGCGAGGCTGGGGGGGGCTGGAAATGTACCCTTCTCGCCTTGCTCCCGCACTATCCAATCGTGGCTGGCGAGTGCACTGCGTGACGCTGGAAGGGGCGCGTCTGGGGGAAGAAATGCGTAAACAGGGTGTCGAAGTGCTGGAGTACAGCTCTGTTACTCGCGCCCTGTGTCGCGTATGTCGCCTGCGGCGCTGGATTCGTGCGCGCAAGATTTCGGTGCTGCACTGCCATAAATCCAGCGATTTGCGCCTCGCTGCACTGCTTAAGTCGGGTATGCCATCACTGCGCATTGTCTTCACCGAGCACATGGGCGTTAGCAGGCCCAAGCGCGATCTGTACCACCGCTGGGCGTTTGGCAAGGTCGATCAGGTCATCTCGATCAGTGAAGCGACACTGGCGCGCAATAAAAAGGCGCTGCCGGTGGCTCCCGAGCGCATTGCGCGGCTCTACCATGGTGTGGATGTGGCTGAATTTGGTGCCCACTCTGGGATGGCTCAGCAGCAGGTGCGCCGTTCGCTGGGCATTGAGCAGAATGATATTGCGGTCGGGCTGGCTGCACGTATCACGCCAGGTAAAGGGCATGATGTCTTTCTCGACGCTTTAGCACAGTTGCCTGCGTCCAGCCGCGTGCGCGGCCTGATTATTGGCGGGCTTGATAGTTCATGCGGCAGCAGCGAGGAGTTTGTCAGCGAACTGCGCCACAAGGTGGTGGCGGCAGGGCTTGAGTCGCGTGTGCAGTTTGTAGGATTTCGCAGTGATCTGGCGGATGTGCTAGGGGCGCTGGATATCGTCTGTGTGCCGTCGCCCAATGAAGCCTTTGGCCTGACGGCCATTGAAGCCATGGCGATGTCGCGGCCAGTGATCGGCTCTGACTCAGGCGCACTGCCTGAGATTCTCGGCAACGGCGCCGGTATTCTGGCTGATCCGCAGCAGCCTTCAGAGTGGTGTGAGGCCATTGTTCGGCTGGAAAACGATGCTCGCCTGCGTGACGAATTAGGCAAGGCGGGGCGTGCACGGGTAGAACAGCAGTTTTCTCTGGAGCGCCACCTGGACACGCTGATTAACTACTACCGTGGGATACCGGTTTCCTGATAGCCCCGCTGGATCGCTTCCAGCAGTGCGGTGCTGCGCTGTGGCGCGAACTTTTCCAGAGAGCGCCCGAGCCGCTGAAGGTTGGCTTCCTGCCAGCGGCCACGCGTGCGCAAACGGCAGCGGTCCAGATCAATGATCCAGGGCTTGCCGCGCTTGTCGATTAGCAGGTTGCGGGCGTTCAGATCGACATGATCAAGCCCCAGGTCGTGAGCGTCGCGAATCAGCCGCCCAGTCTGCTCAAGAGTCGCGTTGTCGATACGATCAAGCAGGGCGGCCAACGGCGTGGCGCCTTCGATTCTGGCGCTGAGAAAGGCCGCCTGATAGGTCACACCCGTGCGCCAAACGCAGGCGCCGACCGGTTGTGGTACGGCCAGCCCACGTTCTTTCAACGTCGCGGTCAGGCGAAACTCCCTGAAAGCGCGCGTGGTGTTGACGCCATGCCACCAGTAGCGCTGGCGGTTTATCCGTGCGATGGCGCCGCCGCGCCGATAGGGGCGCAGTACCCACTGAGCCTCGGTATCACTTGCCATGCTTTCCGGTGTTACAAAAAGGCTCTCGCCACGCCCTGGTGCTTTTGCCACGATTGTCTGCTGGTGCTGCCAATAAGAGGGGGTGAATAGCGGCTCAAGTTGCTGCACAGCCTGCTCCCCCTGACCGACTCCGCAAAATTGGTCGGCTTCATATAGAATGTAGGTATTCGCGTGTTGTAGATAAGTAATCGACATGCTGTTCCAGGGGCGGTAGGCAGTACTTTATTGGCACACGTCTATAGTGCACGTATTTAGGGCGAAGCGTAACGTTTGGCGCATGGCTATAACGCTGGTGCCTGTAGAGAATACGGGCGCGGCGTCGCTTTCGATATATGGGGACACGTTTTTGAGTAACAACTCACTGCTGTCGGCAGCGCCGAAACGCATCTGCGTACTTAGACTCTCAGCGTTGGGCGATGTCTGCAACCTGGTTCCGACGGTGCGTGCGCTGGCCGCGCGCTGGCCCGAGGCGCATATCACCTGGATTGTGGGCAAGGCGGAATACAGCCTGCTCAGCGGCATTGATGGCATTGAGCTGCTGGCCTATGACAAGAGTACCGGGCTGGCGGGAATGCGCGCCTTATGGCGACAGTTGAAAGGCCAGCGCTTCGATATCCTGCTGCATATGCAGCAATCGCTCAGGGCCAGCGTGCTATCGCTGGGCATTCGCGCGAACATGCGTCTCGGCTATGACAAGGCGCGCGCCAAGGATCACCAAACTTGGTTTACCAACCGCCGTATTGCACCGCACGCTCACGCTCATGTGCTTGAGTCTTTCATGGATTTTGCGGGCGCGCTGGGGCTGGATACCAGAGAAGAACTGGCGCAGCTACGCTGGGATCTGCCCATTCCTGCATCGGCATATCAGGAGGCTGATGCCCTTATTGGCAGTCGTCCGGCGCTGGTGATTAGCCCATGTGCCAATCCACGGCTGCGTAATTATCGTAACTGGTCGGCTGAAGGTTACGCGGCAGTAATTGAGCACGCATGGCGTAAGTATGGACTTACTACCTTTCTGACCGGTGGAAACAGTGAGGTGGAGCAGCAGATGGTGGCACGCATCAGCGAGCTGAGCCGTCATCTTGGCGAAGGGCAGCCGGTCAGTTTGCTCGGCAAGACATCATTGAAAGGGGTGCTGGCCGTTATCTCGAAAGCGCGCATAGTCATCGCGCCGGATTCAGGCCCCGTGCATATGGCCAACGCGCTAGGAACTCCAGTGGTAGGACTCTATGCCACCACCAATCCGGAGCGTGCGGCCCCTTATTTATGGCAGCATTACGTGGTCAATCGCTACCCTGACGCCGTGCGTGCCTACATGCAAAAAGCGCCGGACCAGATTACCTGGGGAGCGCGTGTGCGCCACCCCGATGCGATGTCGCTGATTACCAGCGCTGACGTATGCACGCAGCTCGATCAGCTTTACCAGGATACTCAAACGCAAGTCGCGGGAGACAGTGAGTGAAACTCGACATAGATGCGCTGGATGCGGCGCGCGTATTGGTAGTCGGCGATGTCATGCTTGATCGCTATTGGCATGGGCCAGCTTCGCGGATTTCGCCCGAGGCGCCCGTGCCGGTAGTGCGAGTGGATGAAGTCGAGGATCGCCCCGGTGGCGCAGCCAACGTAGCGCTTAATATCGCTTCTCTGGGGGCGTATGCAGGGCTGATTGGGCTGGTTGGCGATGACGAAAATGCCGAGCTGCTTGCCAGCGCGCTGGAAAAAAACAGTGTCGCTCCGCACTTTCATGTGAATAGCGATGTACCGACGATCACCAAGCTGAGGGTGATGAGCCGCAACCAGCAGCTGCTGCGCCTCGACTTCGAAGTGCCGCTGATTCACGTAGATAAGGCACCGCTGCTGCAACAGGTTGAGCAAACCCTGGGCGAGTGCGATCTGATGATCCTGTCAGACTATGGCAAGGGTACGCTATCGGATGTGCAGGCGTTGATTCAGGCTGGCCGCAAGGCGGGCAAGCGTGTGCTGGTCGATCCCAAGGGCACCGACTTCTCGCGCTATCAAGGGGCAAGTCTGATCACTCCGAACCTTAGCGAGTTCGAGGCAGTGGTCGGGCCTTCCGCGAATGACGCCGAGCTGTTTGCCAAGGGTGAAGAGCTGCGTGAGTCATTGGGCCTTGAAGCGCTGCTGATTACTTTGTCGGAGCGCGGCATGGTATTGATTCGTGAAGGTGCCGCGCCGCTGCATCTGCCTACTCATGCCCGCGAGGTGTATGACGTTACCGGCGCGGGGGATACGGTCATCGGCGTGCTGGGGTTGGCACTGGCGGCGGGCAAGTCGCTGGAGCAGGCGCTGTGGCTGGCCAACTTCTCGGCAGGATTGGTGGTCGCCAAACCCGGTACCGCGACCTTGACGATGGCCGAGCTGTATGGCGCGCTGCACGAACATGGCTTCAGTATTGAACCCGCTGATACCGGCGGGGCTGCGTTGGCGGGGCTGGTGCGTTCGGCGCAGGCGCGCGGCGAGCGGGTGGTCATGACCAATGGCGTCTTCGATATTCTCCACTCTGGGCACGTAGGCTATCTCGAAGAAGCGCGTCAACTGGGCGATCGTCTGGTCGTGGCGGTCAATGATGACGCTTCGGTGCAGCGCTTGAAGGGGCCGACGCGGCCGATGAACTCCCTTGAGCAGCGGATGCGCGTACTGTCGGGGCTGGCCGCTGTGGATTGGGTTGTGGCGTTCAGTGAAGATACGCCGCAGCGCTTGATCGAAACGGTGCTGCCCGATGTGCTGGTGAAAGGCGGCGATTACCGTGTGGAAGAGATTGCAGGTCATGAAGCGGTACTTGCCAACGGTGGTGAAGTCAGGGTGCTGAGCTTTGAAGATGGTGTTTCCACCACGGGCCTCATCAATAAGATCAAATCGCGGACCTGATTGTGGGCAGACATCTCTACAGCACGCTGCTCTATTTCTTATCGCCCTTGGTATGGAAGCTTGTCTGGCGTGAGCAGCTTCCGCGCCATTCGCGCGCCGAGCGTCTGGGCTGGATAGAGAAGACGAACGACAAGCCGGTGGTCTGGGTGCACGCTGCATCAGTGGGGGAGGTGATGACCGCCGCGCCGGTCATCCGTAATCTTATCAACGATAATCCTGACTATCAGGTTATCGTAACCACGATGACGGCCACTGGGGGCGAACGGGTAATGGCGCTGTTTGGCGACGAAGTAAGTCATCACTTCGTTGCGCTCGATTTCCCTCATGCCACGCGCCGGATGGTGCGCAGTCTGGACCCTTCCCTGCTGGTGATTATCGAAACCGAGCTATGGCCTAACCTGATTCATGCCGCTGCCGATCATCAGGTGCCCATCGTGATGGTGAATGCGCGCATCAGTGAACGCTCCTTCCGCCGCTATGCGCGCTTCCAGATTCTGGTGCGCGACGTGCTGGAAAGGATCAACTGGGTGGCGGTGAAAAGCGGCGAGGATGGCAAGCGTTTCCGTGCGCTGGGCATGGGAGCCAAAAGCATTACCGTCACCGGGCCGCTTAAATATGATGTGGTAGTGCCGCCCGAAGCGGTAACTGCCGGGAAGGCTCTGCGCGAACAGATCGGCGCGCGTCCGGTGTGGGTAGCAGCTTCAGTGCGTGAAGGGGAAGAAGAGAGCGTGCTGGAAGCGCATCAGGCAGTGCTGACGCAACATCCCAACGCCCTGTTGATTTTAGTGCCGCGCCATCCGCAGCGGTTTGATGAGGTCGCGCTGCTCTGCGAATCGCGTTTCGGCATTTTGAGCATCGCCCGACGCAGCCTTAACGAGCGCATCGACCCATCGGTCAGCGTGTATGTCGGTGACACCATGGGCGAGCTGATGACGTTATACGCCAGTGCGGATATCGCCTTCGTTGGCGGTAGTCTGGTGCCTGTGGGCGGCCACAATCTGCTGGAACCTGCCGCGCTGGGGCTGCCGGTAATCAGCGGCCCGCATCTCGCCAATATCACCGAGGTGGCTGAAGAAATGAGCGCTCATGCTGCTCTGCAGAAGGTCGAAAATGGTGACGAACTGGGCGCGACGGTGAATGGCTGGCTGGCCTCACCCGAGCAACGCAAGGCGCGGGGCGCTGCTGCTTTCGATGTGGTGGAGCGCAACCGTGGTGCCGCCGAGCGCATACGTGAGCACTTGCTAACCATGGTGCATCCGCTCTCTGCTGAAGCCTACAGTGCACAGCAGCAGCAGTTTTCTTCCCGTCAGCAGCACGAGCAGTAACAGGCTCACGCGCACAGAGTGTGGTGCGAGTGCTTCATCAATAAGCCATTCATCCCTGACCGTTGCAGTTCTTTGCAACGGTTTTTTGTACGCCCACGATCGCTGTTTTGCTTGTGCCCACTGCCAAAAACGCCCTAGCATGATGGGTTTTCGTGATTGGCCGGGATGTTGAGATGGGGTCAGGTTATACAGGTACAGGCGCGCTTGAATATGTATTGGCGCCCTATAGCCACGACGATCTAGCGTTGGTTGAATGCTATTTGGTGTTCAAGCGGCGTGACAGCACCATTGAAGGGGTTGAGCGTATAGCCCTCAGCGGACTGGCAGCACTCACTGGTATCCAGCTCACGGAGCAGGACCATCAGCTCTCCACGTTGGCAGCGCAGCAGCATGATCCCGAGGTGTTGCGGCTTGATGAGGCGGGCGCTGAAGCCATTCTCACTCTTCTTTTGAATACTGAGCGCTTCTCGCTGCACAACGTGGATGGTCTCGCCTTGACCCAAGGGGCACCACGCGGTGTGAAGCTCGACTGGCGGCCTGCCAGCGGCCCGGGTGACTTCTATCAGCTGCAATGGTTAGCGGCCGATCCCGCCGAGCACTTTCAGCGCGTATTGAGCACCTTCCCACCGCACTATCTCGATCTCTATCACGGGCAAATCGGGGCGCTGACCACGGGCCTGAGTGACACCATGATGCACAAGGCGCAGCACGGTGCGCTGTTCGGTATTGATGAGGCGGAAGCGCTGCGTGCGGAGATGCTTGAACTGGGCGGGGTTGTGCCGCCTCCGTTGGCACAATCTTCCAACAGCGCCTTCGCGATGGTGCCGCAACTGACCCTTGGCAGTCGTCGTGAGCGGGTGTATCAGCCCCGCAGCGGCCGCATGGTGGTACGCCAACGGCATCGCGCAGCACTCGCCTTCAGCTATGGCGGTGTGGTGGTGTCAGGGGAGACGCCGCGAGCCATATCGGTAAAGCATGATGGACAAACCTGGCAGGTAAGCCGCGACCGTGGTGCTGAACAGCAGGCGCGTGCGAAGCTGGGCGAGTGGGGTTTCCGCATTGCCAAGCGCCGTAGCGAGGCGCTGAGTGAAGCCTGTGGTGAAGCCTTCGAGATGGGCCTTGAAAATGGCTGGCTGACGTTTGCACGACGCGGGCTTGCCGCCTTGCGTGATGCCGGTTGGCATATCGTGATGCAGCCCGATTTTGCTTTCAATA
Organism: Carnimonas nigrificans ATCC BAA-78; assembly: GCF_000526695.1. Classification (GTDB taxonomy): domain Bacteria; phylum Pseudomonadota; class Gammaproteobacteria; order Pseudomonadales; family Halomonadaceae; genus Carnimonas; species Carnimonas nigrificans. The sequence goes on along the minus strand of NZ_JAGO01000013.1, from coordinate 23,782 downwards.
TTGCGTCCATTGAAGGCTGGTATCTGCATTTCGACCCTGAGCAGTTTCCTACCGATATCAGTTTTGGCGTGCACGCCCGGGATATGGAAGGGAACGCCTTCGATATTGATCTACGTGCCGCGCTGGCGCGGGCCATCTCGCGCAATCCTCAGCGCTTCAGTATCGAGGCGTTAAGTGCCCGTGACGATAATAAAGCGCTGGTGCTTGAGCTTCCTGCCGAACTTGATCGTCCCACCATGCGCCTGGCGCTGCCGTATCCGCGTCTGCGCCGATTGCTGGATGTGTTCACTGAGCTGCGCCTTGACCCTGCTGCCTTTATCGAAGGGGAGCCGCTGCGCTGGTCGCGGCTTGAGTTGCAGCGCTTGTTGCCGCTGGTAGATGACGAAATTGAATGGCCTGATCAGCGTGTAGTCGCGTGGTTGAAACAGTTCCAGCGTGAGCAGAATGAAGCAGCTGAAACCGTGGTGCCAGCGCAACTGAATGCCACCCTAAGAGGCTATCAGCGCGAGGGGCTGGGCTGGCTGAAACGGTTGCAGCGCGTGGGCGCAGGCGGGTTGCTGGCTGACGATATGGGGCTGGGTAAAACCGTCCAGGTGATCGCCTTTCTGCTGGGGGAACAGCCTTCGGCGACAGCGCCCTCGCTGGTGGTGGTGCCGACCAGTCTGTTAGCCAACTGGCAGGATGAGTTCACCCGCTTCGCCCCCGGACTTTCCGTACTGACCCTGCACGGCAATGCTCGCCATCAGCATTATCAGCGCATCGACCAATACGCTGTAGTGCTGACCTCGTATCCGGTGCTGGTGCGCGATGTTGAGGTGCTGGTTGATCGTGTGTTTCATACCGCAATCTACGATGAAGCTCAGGCGCTTAAAAATCCCACCAGCCGCACGGCAACGGCGGCGCGTCGGTTGCGCGCTGGCATGCGCCTCTGCCTCAGCGGTACGCCGGTCGAAAATCATCTGGGCGAGCTATGGTCGCAGTTCGAATGCCTGATGCCGGGGCTGTTGGGTAAGCAGGAGGAGTTCAATCGGCGCTTCCGTCAGCCTATCGAAGCGCGTGGGGATCGCACGCGGCTGGAGCTGCTGCTGGCACGTCTGGAACCCTATCTGCTGCGTCGCACCAAGGAAGAGGTGGCCGCCGATCTGCCCAGTAAAAACGAGATGGTGGTCAGGGTCGAGCTGGAAGGGCAGCAGCGCGAACGCTATGAAGAGATGCGCAGCCATATGCTGGCTTCCATTGAGGAGCGGCTTAACAGAGAGGGCATGAATGCCAGCCGTATGCTGGTGCTTGAAGCGCTGCTGCGGCTGCGTCAGATCTGCTGCGACGCGCGTCTGGTCGGTGGCGTCAGCGGTGATGAAACTCGGCCTGATGCGGACTGGCAGGAAGGGGATTCAGCCAAGCTGGGGGCGTTGATCGACATGCTCGGCCCAATGCTGGCGGCGGGGCGCAGAGTGCTGATCTTCTCGCAGTTCACGAGCGTACTCACGCTGTTGCAGGACGCATTCAACGAGCGCGCCTGGGAATATCTGGTGCTGACCGGTGAATCCCAGGATCGGCGTGAACCGGTGCGTGCCTTTCAAGCCCATGAAGCCCAACTGATGCTGATCAGTCTGAAGGTGGGCGGTACGGGGCTTAATCTGACCGCTGCCGATACGGTTATTCTGTTCGACCCATGGTGGAACCCTGCCGTAGAGAACCAGGCCATCGACCGTGCGCACCGCATCGGTCAGGACAAGACCGTATTCGTTTACCGCCTGATTGCCCGCGGTACGGTCGAAGAGCGTATTCGCGTGATCCAGCGCCGCAAGGCTGCGTTGAGCAATACGCTGCTGGAAGGCGAAAGTGGCCTCGACTGGTCATTTGATACCGCGACGCTCAGAGAGCTGTTTGCCCCACTGGATGAAGAGTAGCGGGGTGCGCGCGCCAAACGATTCCCAGCGCGCTTCTTCATTACGGTTTTCGGCAGTAGTGAATATCATGCACTGACAAAAAAGCGGGCCATCGCGCTGCCCGCTCCTCTCTTCCTTCCCTTCCTTGAAATTATAGGTACTGCGCTGCTAGTGAGTACTTGCAAAGGGCGTCAGAAAGGGAAGCTCCCACCGGTACGCTGCTAACGCCGCTTGGCTCTTATCGCCAATGTCCAGGCGATAAACAGCACGATCAGCACACTGACAATGCCGGCAGCAAATACCCAGTAGGGGCCATTGGCGCGCCAGTAGGCAATGGCTTCGGGGGTAGCTTCACGTTTGGCCAGCGCGCTGTTCGCGTAGCACAGCAGCACGGCGATAAACGGATAGCTGAGTAAGCGGCGCATAATTTCTCCTGTGAATGGGGCGTCTATCTAGTGCGGCGTTCGCTGCGGGCAACACCGTCGCCGCAGCCCAGCAGCAGTATATCGGCGCCGCGATGGGCGAAGAGGCCGTTGCACACCACACCGGCAATGCCGTTGATGGCATCTTCTGTGGCGCGCGGGTCTTCAATCATGAAGTTGTACAAATCGAGAATCTGATTGCCATTGTCGGTGGTGACACCTTCGCGGTAGACCGGATTCGCTCCCAGTTTGACCAGCTCCCTTGCGACATAGGAGCGGGCCATGGGGATCACTTCGATGGGTAGAGGGAACTGGCCGAGGATATCTACCTGCTTGCTTTCGTCGGCAATACAGATGAAGGTCGTTGCGCTGGCGGCGACAATTTTCTCGCGTGTTAACGCTGCGCCGCCACCCTTGATCATTGCCAGGTCGGAAGTAATCTCGTCAGCACCGTCAATATAGAAGGGCAGCGTACCGGCGCTGTTGAGATCAACCACTTCTATTCCTTCTGATCTCAGCAGTGCTGCGCTGGCATCAGAGCTGGCAACTGCTCCGGCGAAGCGATCCTTCAGGGCGCCAAGCGCTTTTATAAACAGCGTAGAGGTGGAGCCTGTTCCCACCCCGATAATGGTATCGGCATCGAGGTGCGGTGCAATTTCTTCAATGGCGGCTTCGGCCACCGCCTGTTTCAGTTGGTCTTGCCGCTGAGCGGCTTTGTTCCGCGCTGACATCACAAGCTCCAGAATGCCGCCTCACGCGGCACACGTAACGTTCGATATTGATGTGTTGATGCATGAAGATCACTCATCGCGCTGGCCAGGCGTTGTCTGAATGGTGCCTGTCTGGGCATTACGCAGGTATGCCGCGAGATGCCTTGAGGCGATGCGCCATGCCTCTTGCCGTTCCATGAGGCGATGCTCAGGCCAGTCCCCAGGATTCCCAGTATAAAACGCTCGTGGATGTGAAGCGAAATTTGCTGGAATGATGCATCGTGATTCCACATCTCGCCGAGCGGCAATTGCCAGCGATTAACATCGAATACGGGGGCATCTACCGGGCGCGAGGGTATAAAAACGCGTGACAAGCGCCTATGATCGAAGATGATGTCGCGCAAAGAGATACTGTGCTTGCCCTTCGCTGCCGCGACGCAAGGCGCGGTTTCTTCTCTTTCCCATGACGCACAACTCATATTGATGGTTTGGCGCAGCGGCTTCTCCCTGCTGAAGATGTTTTCTCTGGCTGGCGTAAAGCCTTATCTCTTCATCTCACCGGGAAGTCGGCGACCGAGCCTTTTTTGCCTCGGAACACATTTATGTCAGACAGTTCGAAGCTCAGTAGCGATACCACCAGCGACGTAGCGAGCTATGTCAAAAAGATCCTTAACGCGCGCGTTTACGGTGCCGCTATTGAGACGCCCCTCTCCGCAGCTCCCTTTCTGTCCAAGCGTTTGAACAACACGGTACTGATCAAGCGTGAAGATCTTCAGCCGGTCTTCTCGTTCAAGATTCGCGGCGCTTATAACCGTATGGCGCAGCTCACTGACGAGCAAAAAAGCAAAGGCGTGATTACCGCGTCGGCGGGCAACCATGCGCAAGGCATTGCGCTGGCAGCGCAGCAAATGGGCATCAATGCGATTATCGTGATGCCGCGCATTACGCCGGATATCAAGGTGGCAGCGGTGCGTGCACGAGGTGCGGAAGTAGTGCTGCATGGCGATGCGTTCAACGCGGCACTCGAACGCGCTACCCAGCTTCAGGCGGAGCATGGGTATAGCTATATCGCGCCCTTTGATGACCCTGACGTGATTGCCGGCCAGGGAACGGTCGCCATGGAGCTGCTGCGCCAGCATCAGGAACCCATTGATGCGGTCTTTATCCAGGTGGGCGGGGGCGGCCTGCTGGCAGGCATGGCGGCCTATATCAAATACCTGCGTCCTGATACCAAAGTGATTGCGGTGGAGCCTGAGGATGCGGCGTGTTTCAAGGCGGCCCTCGAAGCAGGGGAGCCGGTTTCGCTGCCATCGGTGGGGCTTTTTGCCGAAGGTGTGGCGGTGGCACGGATTGGCGAGGAGCCATTCCGGCTGGCGAAATCGCTGGTGGATGACGTTGTCACGGTAACGACCGATGAAATCTGCGCGGCGGTCAAGGATATCTTCGAAGACACGCGCGGCCTTGCTGAAGCATCAGGGGCCGTATCTCTGGCGGGGCTGAAGAAATATGCGCAGCGTCACGCGCTTGAAGGGAAAACACTGGCCTGTGTGAATTCAGGCGCCAATACCAACTTTGATCGCCTTCAGCATATTGCCGAGCGTACTCAGCTGGGCGAACAGCGTGAAGCGATTCTGGCGGTCACCATTCCTGAGCAGCCGGGCAGCTTCAAACGCTTCTGCCAGACCATCGGTGAGCGCATGGTGACTGAATTCAATTATCGCTACGCTAGCCCTGAACGCGCGCGTATTTTCCTCGGTGTGCAGGTCGTCCCTGGGGGTAGTGACCGCAACGCGGTGATTAGTGCGCTACAAGAAGCGGGCTATCCCGTTGAAGATCTCTCCGATAACGAGCTGGCCAAGCTGCATGTGCGCCATCTTGGTGGCGGGAGAGTCCCCGGTGATGCGCCCTCCGGTATGCAGGAAGCACTCTATCGGTTCGAATTTCCGGAACGCCCCGGCGCACTGCTCAACTTCCTCGATCATCTGCCGGAAAGCTGGAATATCTCGCTGTTCCACTACCGTAACCACGGTGCGGCCTATGGACGAGTGCTGGTGGGCATGCAGGTGCCGCAGCAGGAGTTGGAAGGGCTGGAATCCCACCTCGATAAAATTGGCTACAGCTACTGGAACGAGAGCGATAACCCGGCGAATAGCCTGTTTTTGCAATAGCGCGGTGGAACATCGTTCGCGTAGGCGGTAGCCCATTGCCAATAACGGATGACGCTGCGCTGCATCAAAGCCGGTAGCGGTCCGAGCTTTCAGGAAAAGCGATGTTTCACGTGAAACACCGCTTTTTTTGCGCCCTTGGCTTAGACCTATTGACTAGCCCTGCGCGGGGCTTGAAGCACGCACTGGGGAGGTTTCGGCGCTATAGTAGGCTAGGTCATGCAATGTGCGTGGCTTTTAACGCTGCCACCTTTATCCATGGAGGGCTTGCTCATGGCGCAACTGAATACGATTCTGCTGGCAACTGACTTCTCGGAAGGCTCTGTCAAGGCTGCGGCCATGACGCTCACTCTATCGTCGCTGTCGGGAGCCAGCGTTCACGTAGTAAACGTGGCGCTGCCGCTCTCGCAAAGTTCAGGCGTCGAAAGCACGCTGTTTGCCCACTCGGTGGATGCCGATACCATCAATGGCGAAATCGTGGATGATGCGGTACGCCGTCTGAATGAATTTACCGATACCCATTTGCGCTCATCGAGCGACATTCAGGCCGGAAGGATAGAGACCCGCGTCATTCAGGCATCGCTCCCTGACGAGGCGATTATCGAGGAAGCCCTGCGCATCAAGGCTGACCTGATCGTCATGGGAACTCATGGACGCAGGGGCTTGCGGCGTGTCCTGCTGGGTTCTACCGCCGAACGGGTAGTGCGTGCTTCTCCCGTGCCGGTGCTCTCTACCAGAGACCCGGGCGAACTGGAGTGAACCGGCGTAAGAACGTTAGCAGGCAGTGATAGTGCTGTTGTGTGAGGAACGGCGTAATGAACAAAGGCGGGCATTTAATGCTCGCCTTTGCTGTTTTCAGGGAAGGAAACTGTGCTCGCTTACTTCTGGACACCCCAGCGAGTGCTGGCTCCCCCGATAAACGGATGCAGAACGGTATCCCCTTCGCTTATGGTATCCGGATAGTGGGTTTCGTGACGCACCAGCTCGATGGTGCCCTGGTTAACCGGCAGCTTGTAAAAGTTCGGCCCATTCAGCGAGCAGAAGGCTTCCAGATGCTGTAGCGCCTGCTCTTCCTCGAAGACTTCCGCATAAACGCCCAGTGCAGCGGGGGCATTGAAAACGCCTGCACAGCCGCATGTGCTCTCTTTTGCATGGCGAGGGTGCGGTGCTGAATCGGTGCCCAGAAATACACGTTCACAGCCACTGGCAACCAGCGCACGCAGTGCCTGCTGGTGAACATTGCGCTTGAGAATGGGCAGGCAGTAAAGGTGAGGCTTGATGCCGCCCACCAGCATGTCATTGCGATTATGGCGCAGATGCTGGGGCGTAATGGTGGCAGCAATATAGTCGTTGCCCGCCTGCACATAGGAAGCGGCGTCGCGAGTGGTAATGTGCTCCATCACGATGCGCAGCTCCGGGAAGTTGCGCCGCAGCGGCTCAAGCACCGTCTCGATAAAGCGCGCCTCGCGATCAAAGATATCAATATCGGGAGAGGTGACTTCACCGTGAATCAGCAGCGGCATGTCAATCCGCTGCATGGTGTCGAGCAGCGGGTGAATATTGGCAATATCGCTGACGCCGTGGCTTGAGTTGGTGGTGGCATTGGCGGGGTAAAGCTTCGCTGCCGTAAATACTCCTTCGCGATGGCCACGCTCCAGCTCTTCAGGACTCAGCGTATCGGTGAGATAGCAGGTCATCAGCGGCGTGAAGTCGTCCCCTTCGGGAATGGCCGCGATAATCCGCTCGCGATAAGCGATGGCTGCATTCACGCTGGTAATGGGGGGCACCAGGTTAGGCATGATGATTGCGCGGCCAAAGTGAGCGGTTGTGCTGGGCAATACCGCTTGCAGCATTGCACCGTCGCGCAAGTGAAGATGCCAGTCGTCAGGGCGGCGCAAGGTAAGTCGTTCGGGGGCAGAAGCTGAAGTCATGGTGATCGGTCGCTTGGTAGAGTGGGGACGTTATTTTGCCGTGGCGTCAAAGCGATTGCCATGCGCGTCGCGATGAGGCATTAAACGGCGTAACATGTTTGGCGATTTTACTGCTGGTAAAATGCGGCGACTGTGGTCTACTTTATCGCCGCAGGGGCATGAGCGCCATGGTTGCGGGCGCGAGGGATAGTTAATCAAGTGAACGATAATGAGAAGACGTAAGCCCGACCTGATGGTCATCCTTTTTGTAGTATTTGGTGTCGGTATGGTTGCCACGGGCTATGCGCAGGCCATGCTGAGCAGTTTCTGATTCCTGACTCCCTTCTGGCAGGCGCTTTGATGGTTGCCCGCAGCGGCAATGTCGCTCTTCCATTGTCAGCGTGAGCAGTGTGACAATCTGCAAATCCGGCCTGTTCGATAGTCGTCAAACGCCCGCCATGAATTTACCCAATGAATACTAGCGTTACGCCTGCCACCAGTGGCGGGGGGTAATAACCGCATCCAAAGGAATATCCCATTCATTCATTGGAATGCGTACCACCTCTTGCTCGTCATGAGCGACCCCGTAAAGCGTAGGGCGCGGGCCTTTAGCATTGCGAGTGAAGGCCAGCGTGCGGTCGTAGAAGCCTCCCCCCATGCCAAGCCGCCCGCCATACCGGTCAAACCCGACCAGCGGCACCAGCAGCGTGCTGAGCGCCCATGAAGGAAGGCGCCGGCTGGAGCGGGCTGCATCACGGGTAACAGGCTCTAAAATACCGAAGCGATTGGCGGTTAACCGTGTGGCTGGCGTCAGTCGCACAAACCACAGTTGATGCGCAGTGAACGGGCGTAATACCGGCAGATATAGCGCGATGCCACGCTGATGGAGTGCGGTAATGAGCGGTGACGGATCAATTTCGCCATTGTGCGGAAGATAGAGCGCAAGGTGGCGAACGTTCAATAAGGCGGTGCTGGAGAGTAGCCGTTGCGCAAGGCGCTGGGCGGCGTAGCGTTGATCGGAAGGGGCGAGCGAGCGACGGCGCAGGCGTAGCTGGCGGCGCAGGGCAGAGCGATTGCTGCTGGCGGCAAGCGGCTGGCAGGGCATGTCTTTGCCAGTAGGAGCGTGGAAGCGTGTCACCGTAAACAGCGATGTAGCTGAGCGTGTTTGATGGCGGGTGCGTTTGGTCGGCTTCGACAAACGGGGGAAAAGCATAGGGTTCTCCGGAGTGCCGTTGTTGTCCTGGCCCTGAACCTACTGGTTCAGGTGGGAAGCCACAGTCAGGGCCTCAGGCGTTCCGACGCATGGACATGCACACAGCCCTGGCTAGCAAGCCTCCCGAGGGTAAAGCATAGGCTCGAGGGACGATGGCAACTCACGCACACACCAGAGAACGTCACCATTGTATCAGATGCATGGCTGTACAACAGACTTGACATGAAGTTGCTGATTTTTCCGCACTTATTGCTGGTGCTCGTCGTCGTTGGTGGATCGTGATTGAGAAAGTGCATTCTCGATGCGCTGGGTGAGCGCCGCGACCTCTTTTTCCAGCTTTTTCTTTTCTTCTATTTGCTGCTGTAGCTCATGGGTGATGTTAAGTGCGGTCATGATGGCGACCTTGCCGTCATCCTTGGTCTGGCTATGTTCGCGCACGCCGGACAGCGCCTGGTCAAGATAGCGTGCGGCGCGCTCAACGCCAGAGGCTTCCTTCTTGCTGCATCGGAACGTATAGCGTTTGCCAAGTAGAGTAACTTCGACAGTGCTTTGGGGGGCGTCACTCATGCGAGGCTCCTGGGTTGGCTAGGCGGCGTCAAGGCGTTTGAGGCGACCACGATGTCACGGAAATGGTATTCTGGGCGCGTTGGGTGTGCCGCGCACATCTCTAACGCCAAGTCTCCTTTAAGGGGCTTACTATAGCAGCCACGGGGGTGCTTCACGAGAGCTGTGCGCCGCCAGGCGCGGTTACGCAAGTCTCGTCACCACTACCTGCAAGCACACCGCCGTTGCAATACGCCAATCTGCGGCGGTATGGCAATCAAGAGGACCGCATGAACAACGACCCGAGCAGCGCAGAAAACGCCCTGGAATTTTCAGATATCGCCGATCTTTTTTTGCGCTATGGCTCGCTGTCATCGCCTTCATTCTTTGATGGGCGCATGGTGGCATCGCTGGCCGTAGCGACTGACGAACAGGATGTTGCCAGTGAAGAGTGGCTACAGGAAATCTGTGCCGTGCTGGGCGTAGAACAGCCTCACGACAGGGAAGATGCCGCTGTATTGCTGGGTTGGCGCAGTCAGGCGCGTCACCAGCTAGCTGACGAGCAGATGGATTTCGAACCGCTGCTGCCCGACGAACTCTTCTCGGTGCCCGAGCGTGCCCAAAGCCTCAAGATGTGGGCGATGGGCTTCTCTGAGGTGATCGACGAGTTCGGTATTGATGATAACTGGTCGGCGCCACTGCGCGAGGCGGTTGAAGCGATGTCGGAAATCGGTGCCCTCGATCTTGATGACGGCGTGGCCGACGATGGCGAGAGCGAAGCTGATCTGCTGGCGCTTTACGAGCATGTGCGCGTGACCGCACTTACGCTCTATCTCGAATGCCATCCGGGCAATCCGCAGGTATTCAAGGAAGACGAACAGTCACCTTCACAGCTGCATTGATTTACTTTCAGGGAGAACAACCGATGGAGCGGTTTGATATTGCCATCGTTGGCGGTGGGCTAGTGGGGGCCAGTTTGGCGGCTTCGCTGGCCGAGTTGACAGAGCAGCATCACTTGCGGGTGGTCGTGATTGAGGCCGCCGCCATCTCCCTTGAAAAGCGCACGTGGCAGCCCAGTTTCGATCAGCGCTCCAGCGCGCTGGCGTATGGGACACGGCTGCATTTTGAGCGAATGGGCCTGTGGCATCACGATGATGAACAGCCAGGGCTGGCGGGTGAAGCCTGCCCGATCCATCAGGTGCATATTGCGGAGCGTGGTCGGTTTGGTGCTGCGCGCCTCAATGATCGTGATATGGGAACCGATGCGCTTGGCTATGTGGTGCCCAATGCGTGGATGGGCCAGGTACTGATGCAGCGCATGGCGACACTGCCGCTGGAGTGGCGCTGTCCGGCCCGCGTTGAGCAGGTTGTGCCCATGGAAGGTGGTTATCAGCTTACCCTGGATAACGGCGATACCCTGCAAGCGGGGCTAACGGTTCTCGCTGACGGCGGGCGCTCGCCGCTCAAAGCGATGCTGGGTATTGATAGCGCTGTTCATGATTATCAGCAACGTGCCCTGATCAGCACGCTGGAAATTTCCCGCCCTCATCGCGGTGTCGCTTACGAACGTTTCGACGCGCTGGGGCCAATGGCGCTGCTGCCGCTCAACGAACAGCGCATGGCGCTGGTATGGACGCGTTCACCGGAGCGTTTGGCTGAATTGGAAGCGCTCAGCGATGCGCAGTTACTGGAGGAGATTCAGCGCTTCTTCGGTGACCGCCTGGGGCGCTTCACTCGTATCGGCACCCGTAGTACCTATCCGCTGCAACTGGTGCAAGCGCGTGAACAGGTCAGACCTCATTTGGCGGTACTTGGGAATGCGGCGCACTCCATGCATCCGGTGGCGGGGCAGGGCTTCAACCTGGCGCTGCGCGGTGTAACTGACCTTCGCGATGCGCTGGCTCAAGCCCTGTCACAAGGGAAGGAAGTGGGCGACGCGACGGTCATGCACGATTTTGAGCGACGGCGCGCGCGGGACCGTGACGTCATGGTCAAGGCGAGCCATGGGCTGGTCGAGCTGTTTGGCATTGATAATCCGCTGCTTTCCCATGCCCGTGCAGTGGGCCTGATTGGCCTGAATCTGCTGGGGCCAATACGCCGAGGGCTAACGCGCCGTGCGATGGGCATTGAGCGCTAATTCCGTAATCAATGGCAAGAGACGATATTTCAGTAGCAGCAGCGGTCAAGCGAGAGGTGTCAGATGAAGGATCATAGCGCGCAGCCTTCCAACAAGGTGCTGGAGAGCGAAGTAGCGATCGTGGGGGCGGGCATGGTCGGCGCTACCCTGGCGCTGTTGCTTGCCGAGGCAGGTATCAGCGTGGCCCTTATTGATGCTGGTGAGTATTCACTTCGATGGAAGAAGGCGCAGCTCGACAACCGCGTTAGCGCAATCACGGCTGCTTCCCGGGCGCTCTTTACCTCGCTGGGCGTATGGCCTGACATTGCCAAACGCCGCATTGCGCCTTATCAGCACATGCAGGTATGGGACAGCGAGGGCCTGGGGGAGATCAACTTCTCCGCCAGCGATGTAGCAGCCAGCGAGCTGGGGCATATCGTCGAAAACAGCGCCATCGTCGATGCGTTGAATGAAGCGCTGGCGAAAAACGAGCGGGTCACCGGCCTGTTTGGGCATCAGGTTACAGCGCTTGAGTGGTATGAGCCGGAAGATACTCCACGGCCTTATACGGAAGGTAAGCGCTCGCTTACCTTGGATGACGGTAGACAGGTGGTTGCGCCGCTGGTGGTGGGAGCCGATGGCGGACGCTCCATGGTGCGACGCATGGCGGCGATGGAAGTGAATGAATACCCCACGGGGCAGCAGGCGATCGTTGCCAGCGTTCATCACCAGTTAAGCCATGACAACACGGCGCGGCAGGTCTTTTTGCCCACCGGACCACTGGCGTTTTTACCTATCGCTTCACCGGTGGAAGGTGAGTACTGGTCGTCGATTGTATGGTCTGCTGATAGTCACGAGGCGGATCGTTTACGGTCGTTGAACGACGATGAGTTTGCCGGCGCGCTTCGAGAGGCGTTTGAAGGGCGTGTAGGAGATATCCTTGAGCTTCGAGGGCGCGCCTCCTTCCCGCTGGTACAGCGCCATGTGCGCCGCTATACGCTGCCGGGGCTGGCGCTGGTCGGGGACGCGGCGCACAGCCTGCATCCTCTGGCCGGTCAGGGGGCCAACCTGGGCTTTCTGGACGTGGCGGTATTGGCCGAGGAGCTGGCGCGGGCGCATCAGCGGGGTGCGGCGCTTGGCGATGAGCGTGTGCTGGAGCGTTACGCACGTCGTCGGCGTATGGATAACAGCGCCATGCTCAAGCTGATGGACGGCTTCCGGCTCGGTTTTGGCAGTCGTCAACCGCTGGTGCGCATGGCGCGTAATCTTGGGCTGCGCAGCATCGACCGTTTCGCGCCGGTCAAGCAGGCGATGATTCATCAGGCGTTGGGTTATCGGCATGACCTGCCTGAGCGGATGAAAAGGCAAACGTCCCTCTGATAGTGGCCTGATTGCGGGATAACTGGCTGGAGCCGTCACTCTCCCGCCTGACTAAGCGCTCCGGCGCAGTAGCGTATGAAAACGAAGCGTTATGCCATTGTTCGGTGAAGATGAAGTGCGTGTGCTGCCTCATGAATCTGAGCGGCAGAATATTCTTTTGGCAGTGCAAAAAGAGCAGGGAGAACGTATGTCGTCGATGCTGTGGGTGTATACGGGCACAGTGCTGCTGCTTGTCCTGACGCCTGGGCTGGATACTGCACTGGTGCTGCGTACCTCTCTGGTTCAGGGCATCAGACCCGCGGTATTTGCTGCGCTGGGCATCAATCTGGGGCTGCTGTGCTGGGGCGCACTGGTCGCTGTCGGGCTGGGTGCGCTGCTAACTGCCTCGGAGCTTGCCTACCACCTGCTCAAATGGATAGGCGCTGCCTACCTTGCGTGGCTAGGACTAGGCATGCTGCTGAAACCGCGCCAATCCTTTCGTACTGAAGGCAGCACTCAAACGCTGGGCGGCGGTGGTTGGCTGCTGAAAGGGCTGGCATCCAATGTGCTGAATCCCAAGATCGGCGTGTTTTATGTCTCCTTCCTGCCACAGTTTATTCCCGCAGGTGCTTCGATTGCGGGTTACGCCATGCTACTGGCAAGTATTCATGTACTGCTGGGAGTGATCTGGTGCGGGATTCTGATTGCCGCGACGCGCCCGCTGGGGTGTCGATTGCGTGAAGGCTCGATGGTGCGCTGGATGGACCGCATTACCGGCGGCGTATTCGTGGCCTTTGCTGCGCGCCTGGCTCTCTCTCCCCGGTAGTCATAGTGGCGTTCCTCCCTTTGATTTATTAAGTATTCCGCGCAAGCGTTCGGGGCGGTCACCTGCCCCTTGGTCGCACCAGGTTTCTTATTATCTTACTTACTTACCCTTCCAAAAACACCTCACCTTCGCGTAGCTGGAAGCCATCGCTGATAACCGGATTTTCCTCCGCACTATTCACTGTGGACTAGAGCCGCTGTTGTTCTGGTATCAGCCCGGTTTTGTTTCACGTGAAACATTCGGTTGTCGTGCTGTTGAGCTGCGGGACGGGAGGCACTTAACACCATTGAGCTGGGAAAAACTCGGGATAGCGGGTGACGGAAGAGGCTGGGCTGATGTCTTGCGGTAGCTTTCAGTATTTGCAGTGCAAGTGGCGCGTTCGGTGTGCGCCATAGCCGCCCAATACGCCAGCAGCAAATAGCAGGAAGCGAGGGTAGTTAGCGCACAAGTACGTTTTCGAAAGAAGCGGAACGAAGTTTCCCACGGCGCTCATGACACAATATCGTACATGAAGGCCGTGGGGTTGCCGTTAGCGGGAGGAGGTTACCCAGGCGTTGGGGTTGATCGGTTTGCCTCCACGACGTACTTCGAAGTAAAGGGCGGGTGAAGAGAGGCCGCCGGTATCGCCTACGTTGCCGATGACGGTGCCTCGTTTAACGTTATCACCGACGGAGACCGTGTTGCGCTGGTTGTGGGCATACACCGACAAGCTGCTGCCATGATCGACAATCACCAGATAGCCGAAGCCGTTCAGCCAACTGGCGAATACAACCTGTCCTGCGCGCAGTGCGTGAATGGGCGTACCTTCGGGGGCACTGAGCATCACGCCATTCTTGTTGATTCCCTCGCCCTGACCGTAGCCTGAAGCGACCACTCCATTGATTGGCCATCTTCCCGACCAGGGAGCGCCTGACAGGTTGCGTGGCGCATCTGAGCGGCGGCTGGGGGCTGGCGTGGAGTCTTCCGGTTCACTCGTGGTTGACGGCGCTTCTGCACTCATCTCTTCTGCGGTGAGCTGATGCGTGTTGCCGCTCTGCGATGGGGATGAGGTTGAAGGCGCTGTGGTATCGGGCTCACTGGGGCGCGTCTGTTCGCTTTGCTGGCGTTGTGCCTGATCCTGCTCAGCCTTCTGACGCTGTGATTCGGCCAGTCTGGCAGTTTCGCGGGCGCGCCGCTCCTGCTCGGCCTGTCGGCGACGGCGCTCGGCTGCCTGTTTGCGCTGCTGCTCGGCACGACGGGCGGCGGCAGCACGCGCAGCAGCCACTTCACGCTCGATACGCGCCAGCGTTTGCTCGGCTTGCTCGCGCTGGCTGCTCAGGGCATCGAGACGGGATTGAGTGCTGCTGTAACGCTGATTGATTTCCTTCAACACCTTTTGACGCTGTGCCTGTTGCGCGGCCAGGGTCTTCTCGTTATCGCGCTGTGCGGCAATCAGTTTGTCGAGGCGCTGCTGCTGCTGGCGGGTTTCGTCGCGGTTGGCGGTGATCCTGCTGTTGAGTGCCGCCAGAGTCTCAAGCCGGTTGCGGCGTGCGCCCTCAATCGCGTTCAAGTAACGCTGATAGCGTGCCAATTGCGTAGGATCTTTCTGCTCCAGCAGCAGCTTGATTTCAGGGTCCCTTCCCAGGCGATACAGGGCATTTAACTGAGCGGCGAGGGCCTTGCGCTGCTGGCCTGCTTCCTTTTCCAGAGCTTCTAGCTGGGCAGAAAGTGTTTCCAGCTGCTGAGAGGTATCACGATGCTGGCGGGTCAGCCGGTCGAGAGTGGTGTGAGTGTTGGCGAGATTCTCTTCGGCAAGTTGCAGGTCGCGCTGTGCCTGTGTGCGTTGACCTCGGGTCGTGCGCAGGTCTCCTTGGGCACGGGTAATGTTCTGATTGATCTGACGCAGCTGCTGGGCAGGAACATCCACTCGATCAGCGTGTGCCAAAGGAGCACACAGCAGAAACGAAAGCAGCGCGCCTGCGCCATAGAGGCTCAGCCTTGCTGCCGTCGTGGGCATTTTGGCGTGCGCATTGCTGTACTGCGGGGTGCTGCGATCAATCGTCATAGGGTTGTTACCGGCGTAAGGAGTGCCGCCATCGGCGTGGTGCGTCGGTTGCCTGTTCAACAAGGCGCGTGCTCTCGTTCACTGCCCTGTGTGAGCTGCTTCAGTGCATAGGGTTTGCCGGCGCGCGTAGGACAGCGATAAGCAAGCCGCAATCTGGCCAATCGAGTGTAGTCAAAAAAGCACATTGAGTTCTGCTGCGCATTCTTGAGCGATAGTTGTCAGGGATGATAGCGCAGCTTGATTTCAGGCGCAGCCACCCCTTGCCTGTACAGTGCTTCAAATCACGTCGTTCGGTGAAATGACGGTAGGCTCAGTGTATACTTGGGGCAATAGCACGTTCCCGGATGTTCAAGAGTTATTTACCCCCATGTTTGACAGATTTCTAGAATTCGCTACTCACCACCCTCTGTTGGTAGGTGCCTTTGTTGTTGTGCTGCTGGTGTGGGCTCTCTATGAAGCCCGTCGCTCGGGTGCCAATGCTGTCAGTTCGAGTGAAGCGACTCATCTGATTAACCGCGAAGATGCACAAATCGTTGATTTGCGTGAAGCCAAGGAGTTCAAGGCGGGGTACATCGCTGGCGCCATCAATATCCCCAATGGCAAGCTGGACTCGCGCATCAACGAGCTTGAGAAGTTCAAGGATCGCCCTGTTATTCTGGTATGCAAAGCGGGGCAGCAGGCTTCTGCTGCGGCACTCAAGCTGGAAAAGGCTGGCTTCAGCAAAGTGAAGCGTTTACGCGGTGGCATGGCGCAGTGGCAGGCAGATGATCTGCCCACCGTGAACACCTCAAAGAAGAAGTAGTATCTCGGACGGCCACCCACGATGGCGTGGCCGCCACAAGCTTAATGGCCGATTGATAACGGCCAGAAAGTGCGCAATATCCATTTTGTTACCTTTAATGAGAGAGCCACCATGAGTGAAGGCAACGCCCAGGAAAGCAACATTCAGTTCGCGCTACAGCGTGTTTACGTCAAGGATATCTCCTTCGAGTCGCCCAATTCTCCGACCATTTTCCAGCAGCCCTTCCAGCCCAAGGTCAAGCTGGACGTTGATAACAACTTCACCAAGCTGGCCGATGATCTGTATGAAGTGACAGTTCACGTCACCGCTCAGGTCTTTAATGGCGAAGAGCAAACCACCGCATTTCTCGCAGATGTGCAGCAGGCGGGCCTCTTCTCTATCTCCGGTCTTGAAGGCGCGCAGCTTGATCACACGCTGAATGCCTTCTGCCCCAATATTCTCTTCCCTTATGCGCGTGAATGCGTCGATAGTCTCGTTAACCGTGGCAGCTTCCCGACATTGATGCTGGCGCCGGTCAACTTTGATGCGCTCTATGCGCAGAAGCAGGAACAGCAGAACAACGCCTGATCCTGAATGCGTATTTATCTCGATGTAGCGCTTGAGTCACTGGTCGGGCAGGAGATTACTCTGCCCGATGCTCAGGCGCGTCATGTTGGTCGCGTAATGCGCGCTCGGGAAGGGCAGTCGCTGCGATTGTTCGATGGGCGCGGCGGTGAAGTCGAGGCGCTGGTCTCCAGCGTCGCGCGGCGGCAGGTGGATGTGAGCATTGTCTCCCTCCATGAGCCGCTACCGGAATCACCGTTGCGTGTTCATCTCGGGCAGGTGGTCTCCAAGGGCGAGCGCATGGATTTCGTGGTACAGAAAGCCACTGAGCTTGGCGTTGCCGAGATTACGCCTCTGTATAGCGAGCGTGCCGACGTGCGCTTGAACGATGAGCGGGAAGCCAAGAAACTGGCTCATTGGCGCGCGGTGGCGATCAGTGCCTGCGAACAGTGCGGACGTGCCTGGCTGCCGCGGATCAATCCCCCTTGCCGGCTTTCCGATTGGTTGGAAGGCGAGCATGGGCCGCTGCGCTGGATACTGCATCCGGGAGAAGCCGCCGATTCTGCCGAGGCTGATGTGTTCGGCGCTGATGTTTCACGTGAAACATCGCTGCTGATCGGCCCGGAAGGGGGCTTTAGCGAGGCAGAAGTGGAGCTGGCGCGTCGTCGGGATTTTATGCCACGTACCTTCGGCCCACGGATCTTGCGTACTGAAACTGCGCCACTGGTGGCGTTGAGTATTCTACAGAGCCGCTATGGTGACCTGTAGCGTCGGATGATCGGTAATGAGAACGCCGCGAGCATTGGCATTGCTCGCGGCGTTTTTATTGGCTGGAGATAAAGAGGGGGCTGCGCGTATTACTTCTCCAGCAGGCCAGCCTTCCGGCAGCGTTCGTATTTACCCATCTGGTCAATCTGCTGCTCGATACAGCTATCGCTTTTATTGGTGCAATTGACTCGCTTCCACTGCGAGCGGGTGCAATCGGCGGCGGTCAAGCCATTATGCTGCGGCTGGCTTTCTGGGGGCGCCTCTTTCTCCGGTGGCGTCTGCTGAGGTGCTGAAACGCTGTCGTTAGGCTCCGGCGGGGTGGCGTGATGTTCTGTGGTATCGGGTGAAGAGTCAGCCCCGGTTTCTTCGTCATCTTTTCCGTGGCAGCCCGCCAGCGCCAGTGCAAGGCAGACGATGGCGATTAATCCTGTCGTGCCTTTCAAGCCGCTCGATTTCATGTGATTAAACTCCCGCTCGCCCGCATCGTGTTAGGTGAATTGGCTTCACTGTAGCGGTTTATGATAGCCCTGCGAATATATAGCCAGGAAATGAGCGCCTGGGGAGAGAAGCGCCGTGTCGCGTAAGAAGGGGGCCAATAGATTGATTTTGCCACGCCATAGGTAAATCAGCCGGACTTAGCTGGGCCTTTTATTCCAGATATCAGCCTGCCCAAAGTGGCTGACGGGCTACTTATATTGGAGTACGGTAATCGACTTTAGGCCAGCCTTGCCTGGCAGCAAGCGGCAGGCACTGGCTACGTTTCCCATCCGCGGTAGATAGTGAGAAGGAGTACGTTATGGCAACGGTTGCCGATCTATTGGTTGGTACGCTTGAAAAGGCAGGCGTCAAGCGAGTATGGGGATTGCCTGGCGACTCTCTCAACGGCATTACCGAGAGCCTGCGCAAAAACGGTAACGTTGAGTGGATTGGCGTGCGCCACGAAGAAGCAGGCGCACTTGCCGCCTGTGCCGATGCAGATATCAGCGGCGGTCTGGCGGTGTGCGCAGGCTCCTGCGGCCCTGGCAACCTGCACCTGATTAATGGCCTGTTTGAAGCGCAGCGCGCCAAGGTGCCGATGCTCGCCATCGCAGCGCAGATACCTTCCAGCGAACTTGGCCTGGGATATTTCCAGGAAACTCATCCTGAATCACTGTTTAAACCCTGTAGTGACTATTGCGAGCTGGTCAGCCATGCCGAGCAGCTGCCGCGCGTGTTGGAAACTGCAATGCGCAGCGCAATTCTCAACCGCTCTGTCTCCGTGATTGTGCTTCCGGGGGATGTGGCGCTCGCTGAATCTCCGCTCAAGGAGACCCAGTGGACAGACCCTGTAGCGCCGGTGATTACGCCCCCCGAGCCGCGCCTTGATGAAATTGCGGAATACCTCAATGGCGAGAAAAAGATCGCCATGCTGTGCGGCTATGGCTGCATGGGAGCGCACGATGAGGTCGTAGCGCTGGCTGAAAAGCTGCAAGCGCCCGTTATTCACGCGCTCAGGGGCAAAAACGCGGTCGAGTACGATAACCCCTACGATGTCGGCATGACAGGGCTGATCGGCTTCGCCTCGGGCTATAAAGCGATGAAGGAGTGTGACTGCCTGCTGGTTCTGGGCAGCAACTTTCCTTATCGCGATTTTTACCCCGAGCACGGCAATGTTATTCAAATTGATACCCGACCTCATCATCTGGGGCGTCGCACGCCGCTCAAATGGGGATTGGCAGGCGATGTGAAGGCGACCCTTCACGCACTGCTGCCGAAGCTCGACGCCCATGAAGATACGCGCTTCCTGGAAGCGAGTCAGAAGCATTATCGCAAGTCGCGGGAAGGGCTTGATGACCTGGCAGTACCGTCGAAAGAGGGATATGCACTGCATCCGCAGCATGTTGCCGCGCGCATTAGTGCCCTGGCCGACGAAGATGCCGCCTTCACCTGCGATGTGGGCGAACCGACGGTGTGGGCCGCACGCTACCTTCAGATGAATGGCAAACGCCACCTGACAGGCTCCTTTACCCACGGTTCAATGGCGACGGCGCTGCCGATGGCGCTCGGTATTCAGGCGGCGCAGCCGCAGCGTCAGGTGGTCTCGCTATCGGGTGATGGTGGCTTGAGCATGCTGCTCGGTGATGTGATTACGCTGCGCGAGCGTAAATTGCCGGTGAAGGTGGTGGTCTTCAACAACTCTCTGCTGGGCTTTGTCGCCATGGAGATGAAGGCCGCAGGATTCATAGACGACACGACCAAATACGACAACATCAACTACGCTGACATGGCGAATGCGCTGGGGGTTAAAGGCATTCGTGTCGAGCAGGCCGATAAGCTGGATGAAGCGCTGTCGGAAGCGTTCAGTCATGATGGGCCGGTGATTATCGACGTGTGGACCGCTTCGCAGGAGCTGTCGCTGCCACCACAAATCAAGGCGGCTCAAGCGAAAGGCTTCAGTCTCTATATGCTGCGCGCGGTGATGAGCGGGCGTGGCGACGAGCTGATCGACCTGGCGCGCGATAATATCCCGCTGCTGCGTTCGTAGCGATATCGTCAGTATTGGGCATATAACGCGCCAAAATGCTTATTCAATGAAGTGAGTGACAGTTGGCAATATAGAAGGGGGGCAGTTCATTCAGGCTGCATCCCTTTTTTATGGCATTTGGTGAGAAGATATTTCGCTCGAAGTTTGCCGGCAGCACAAGGACGAATGCCGTGCGGTGCCCCTTTGGCGTTTGTGTTGAATCGGGTGCGCGCCGAACATTCACCGTAAGATGGTAACGGCCATCCGCCAGATAAGTGCTGGGAATGACGAAGCAAGCCCTTTTGTGATTCCTGAAATGCCAATGGGTTAACGAACTTCTGGGGAAGTGTCGGCTTTGTCTTCCATGGCTACTGCCCGGCACATCGCGAAGCATATTGTGACCTGATCTGGATAGGGATTGCTTCGCCACTGACGGCTGCTCTGCTGCCCTGAGGAGTAATCACGATACTCAGGGTGCTGAAGAGCCGTGCTTGCCTTCAATAATGCGCGAGCACTAACGTGGCAGAAAGAGAAACGTTTACGGCGACGATTTTCCGATATAGCAGGAATTGCATATAGCACGCTGGTTCCTGCCTCTGCATTCGCCCATACTGGCACTATAGAACCCTTGAGGGAGTGGTGGTCCGAGCAGGCTAGCGATAATAGCCATGGAAGGGGCCTCTTACCTTGGGGTAAGCAAAGTAAGCAAGTGCTTACTTTGTATATTTTCGACCAGTATTGAGTGAGTGAGATGACAGCAACAATCAAGGTGGGGGTTATCATGGACCCCATCGCCGATATTTCCTTCAAGAAGGATTCCACGCTGGGCATGCTCTGGGCTGCCGCTGAGCGCGACTGGGAGCTTTTCTATCTTGAGCAGTCCGATCTGTATCTCGATAATGGCCGCGCCTATGGCGTGATGGCGCCGTTGCAGGTATATCGCGATGCCTCCCATTGGTATGACCTCGGCGAGCGTCAGGGGCGCCCGCTGGCCGAGCTTGATGTGATCCTGATGCGCAAGGACCCGCCGGTTGACCAGGAATTTTTGGACGCTACTCACCTGCTGGGCTTTGCCGAGCGTGAAGGTGTGCTGGTCGTCAATCCGACCGATGCGCTGCGCCAATGCAACGAGAAGCTCTATGCCCAGTGCTTTCCCCAGTGCCTTCCGCCTAGCGTGGTGTCGTGCAATGAGGAAGTTCTGCGTGCCTTTCATGCTGAACACCGTGACGTAATCTACAAGCCGCTCGATGGCATGGGCGGCACCGGTATCTTCAGAGTGGGTGAAGATGGACGCAATTTGGGAGCGGTGATCGAGCAGCTCACCCAGGGCGGAAAGCGCCAGATTATGGTGCAGCGTTACCTTCCTGAAATCAGTGCCGGTGATACGCGCATTCTGCTGATTGACGGAGAGCCAGTGCCCTACGGATTGGCGCGTATTCCAAGCGCAGGAGAAGTACGTGGCAACCTTGCCGCTGGTGGCCGCGGCGTTGCGCGTGATCTGACCGAACGCGATCTCTGGCTGGTCGATCAGGTGAAAGCGTCAATCAAGGCACAGGGGCTGATCTTCGTTGGCCTCGACGTCATTGGTGATTATATTACTGAAATCAATGTGACCAGCCCGACCTGCCTACGCGAGATTGATGATCAAAAAGGCACGGACATTGCCGGACAGTTAATGGATGCAATTGAGAAGCGACTCACGCGAACCTGAGCAGTTTGTCAGCCTGGTGGCCCCCCGTTTCGGGGAGCCGCCAGTGACTATTTGCAGGGGGATTTCTGCCGACCGTGACGATCCGCCGCTAACGGCCTCTATTTCGTCATTGGAGGAAGATGATGTCGGCTATCAAGGCCGTAGTGGGCGCTCACTATGGCTGACATGGCTATGTTTGCTGGTAGTTGTCGCGCTCCATCTTGTGGGTATTTGGTGGCTTGAACAGCGTCCGGAGCACAAGCTGCCGCCGCTGGATCAGGGTAAGCCCTATCGCGTGTCAATCATTGATGCACGTTCTCTTGAGCCGCGTGTCGATACTTCCAGCGTCGAGCAGGCCGTGGCTCAGGCGGCTCCGCCCGCCCGTGAGCAGAGGCACGAGCCGCCGCGTTCAGCATCACGTCAGGCCCCCCCGACGCCTTCCCGTCAATCGACGACTCAGCGAGCCAGTCGCCAGTCCACCCAGCATGTCGCAGCTTCCAGTAGAAGTGCCAGCAGCGCCCAGCAGCAGCGTTCCTCGGGGCATACGCCCTCCGCTCAGGAGCTGATTAATCAGGTGGCCTCTACCGCCTCTTCGAACGGTTGGGAGCGGGCCGCTGATCGTTTCGCTGCCGGGCCGTCAACCAACGCGCAACGTAATGCGGTGAGTCGCTATATCGCGTACTTCACCCGCTCCGTGCAGACCTACATTGATCTTAATCTCGGTAGCGAAGCCTCTGGCAATGCGCGTATGCAGCTTGGAATTACCGTCGGACGCGATGGGCGGCTGCGTTCGGTATGGGTGATACAATCGACCGGCAACGCCGACCTTGACAGGTTGGCGGTGCGTACAATTCATCGGGCAGGGCCATTCCGCCCCTTTGACTCCGGCATGGGTTCCCTGCCAGAGCTTACCTTCAGCCGGACGTGGGTATTCGGTGAAGGGGCGTGGTTCCGTTTCCAGTAATCGAGATTCAATTGGTCAATGCACGGTCTTCGTAATCATTTTCTTATTGCCATGCCGCAGCTTGCGGACGACAACTTTTCCAACTCGTTGGTGTATGTGTGTGACGACGATGAGCAAGGCGTGTTGGGCGTTATCGTCAATCGGCCGTTAACGTTGACGATAGGACACTTGCTCGAAAAGCTTGAGCTGGATGTCGCCGATTCCGTTAATGCTGACATGCCTGTGCTTTATGGTGGCCCCGTGCATAGCGATCGCGGGTTTATCGTGCATCGCGGGAGTGCCAGTGAGTGGGAATCCAGCCTACAGGTGAGTGAAGAGATTGCTCTCACAACTTCGATGGATATGCTTAATGCCATCGCGTGCGGTGAAGGGCCGGAAGAGTTTGTGATGCTGATGGGCTGCGCGGGCTGGCAGGTTCCTCAGTTGACAGAAGAGCTTAAAGGCAATGCCTGGTTGACGGTCGCAGCGGATAGCAGGGTGATGTTTGATACCCCCTGTGATCGCCGTCGGGATGCGGCAGCGGCCTTGCTGGGCGTTGATTTAGGACTGTTGGGGAGCATCGCCGGACATGGCTGAAGACGCTATTGAAAATGCCAGAGTTGCCCAGCTTCGCGCTGATTCCCCCTCTCTGGAAGCGGGCCAGCGGCTGGTGCTGGCGTTCGATTTTGGCGCTCGCCGTATTGGCGCTGCGGTAGGCCATGAAATGGCGCAATCCGTGACACCGTTGGCCCCTTTGACGGCCCGCAACGGTATTCCCGACTGGCGCAAGGTGACTGATCTGATCTGCGAGTGGCGGCCAGACCTGTTTGTGGTGGGGCTGCCCCTCAATATGGACGGTAGCGAATCAGAGATGAGTCGGCGTGCCCGCAAATTCGGCAATCGCCTTTATGGTCGTTATGCACGCCCGCTTGAGCTGGTTGATGAGCGTGGCTCCACCCGGGAAGCCAAGCTGATCGCCCGTGAACGTGGCAGGAAAACGGGCAGCTATCGCGATGATGGCGTTGACGGCATTGCTGCGGAGATCATTCTGCGCACCTTTTTTGACGCCTGGCAAGGCGCTGTAACGCGCATAAAGTTCGCTGAATTACGCCTTCCTGAAGCATAAACTGCGCGTGGTGAGAGAGTAGAATCTCTGTTGCCGCGCCCTGCGCAGTATTCGGCTTGCATTAGCGGGCTTCCTAATCTCCGCCTGCACTTTTGCATGATGAAAAAGCGTACCGTCACTATTGTACGTGTAGCAAATGCAACGATAATCACGCCCACGCCCACGCCCACGCCCACGCCCACGCCCACGCCCACGCCCACGCCCACGCCC
>NZ_JAGO01000012.1 GCF_000526695.1 Carnimonas nigrificans ATCC BAA-78 | reverse complement strand
GGTAGCCTTTTTTAATATTGCCTTCTCTTCTTCCACTCGCCGCAGCTTGCGCTTCAGTTCCTGGATCTCACGCTGTTCCGGCGTCAGAGCCTCACCTTTCAGCGGCGCCTTGCCTGCCCGCTCAGCGCGAAGCCTGCGAACCCAATACTCCATGGTGGATTTGCCAACCCCCATGGCCTCACACGCCGCCTTCAGCGTGTAGCCCTGGTCGACCACGAGCTGGGCCGCTTCCAAGCGAAATTCCGGGCTAAACGTTCTCTTCTTCGTCATCATCTGCACCTGATTGTCTCTGTGAGCCATCATACACTCAAAGTCAGGTGGCCAGATTCACTGTGCCACTACAGTCCGCTAGCCCGTTTGCTGGCTGTCCCGGCGTTTAGAGGGGGTGGGAGATTCCCTAGATACCATTAAGGCGCATGGTAGGCAAAGACCCCTACTGCGAAGAGCTGTGCACGCTGTTTGTACTACTAGCTCGCCTAACAGGCAGCGCTGTATTCACGGATAAGATTGTTTCCAAAGCCTACGAACGGGCACGTAACACGACCGCCGCCGACCGCATGTATGTCCCTAAAGCAGAGGTCGCTCATGACCTGTACTAGCTGCTTGATGGGTTGCTGGGCAGAAGGTATGCCGGTGCTGCCAACGTCGCGGCAATATTCAGGAACAGGCGAGGCCTAAGCGTGGGCCGCCTGCGGCTGGTTAGCACTGGAAGCAAAACAATAATACAACCGCTTGGAAGATCGAATGGATCAATCAAGAGGATATGAGCAAGGTGACCTAAATCGGAAAGAGCGCGAGCTCGTGAAGCTGCCGGTTGTAGTTGCTTACAAGGAGAAAGGGCTTTCCTAGAGCGACGTGAAGCATCAAATTCCTGATAGGCGACGTGGCTGCCCATAACGACTTGCTGTTGGATGTTGGCGTGTATCTGTTACATGGTCGGAGTTATTCTGTTGCTGTAAGAACACGTTCCGAGACTATATGAAACCCGAAGCGTTTTCAGAGGGTTTGGAGCCACTAGAAGTCCTATGCCCCGGTATTGTCGCGTCTGGGAGACTAATGCGGATGAGTTGTGACGTCAGGACGAGGCGGAATGATATGTGCAGAAGGGAGTTTGGTCGCATGCTGCGCGAGAACAATTTGCTGTACAGTGCCAAAGAGGTAAGAGAGTTTATTTCCTACCAGGAGACGTACTACATGAAGTACGCTTTCGCGTGGTGGGATTTGGCTCGCCGAAAAGGCACATGGGCGCCTAAGGACGAGAATATCGGAGGTGGCGCCGGCTGGCGGGCAGAAGAGGAAGCGACGGAGGCCGGTCGCTGTTGTATCAATTGGTTAACATATTGAGTCCAATGTGGCGGGAGTAACCTCAAGCCCTAGCGGCTTGCCCTCACCCTATTTTCTGATATTTTGTGACACTTAATGTTAAATTAGACACTCAAGTGCGAAACGGTATATTGCTGTTGCGTGTGTTTCCTGGTGCCCTTCGCCGGCTCTGTCTTTCTCTGATGATGAAGCGCATAAAATATAAAATTTTTTCATATTCTGAACTAGTGGAAACTGCACTTAAAAGGTAGTAAGCGAGTATAGCTATGCGTGACATGATGACTACAATAGCTGACGACAAAATGTCAGTAATTATTCTTCAGGAGACATTCGACAGGCCGGAGCTCCGTACTGAAGAGCATCAGCAGCACGAGTCACAGAGTGTGATAATGAAGCCTGCTGAGATTGTTTTTCAGGTATGATTAAAGCTGAGTGGTTAGGGACTTCTATTGTTCAGAAGTGTTTGCGAGTTTGGTTACTAGCAAACGATTGATGAGTCAAGTAGGGAAGAGAAAAAAGTTAGGTCATGTAATTAAGGGAATGGGATGGAAAATACCGAGACAATAGACAACGAGAATAACGCCACTAAAAAAAGTAACTTTCGTAAGGTGATTTTGGCCGCTGGCGCGGTAGTCGTTGCAGTCGTTGTAATCGGCGGTTGGAACTACTTCTCCCTTCAAGCGCCTCTGAATGGGGTGTTGGCGAAAGATGCGCGTAACGAGGGCGTCTCCGTCTACGCCTATCACCAATGGCTATTGAGTCCGGGGACGATCGTGTTTGATTTGCGATCAGTCTCCTTGGAAAACAGCGCGGCCGATGTAACCCGCACGCTATTACAGTTTGCCGAAACCCAAAAGGCACAACATTACGAAAAGGTGATTCTGGCGTACAAAGGAGAAGGACGGTTTCTTCTGGAAGGAGACTACTTTCATCAACTCGGCGCTGAGTATGGAATACAGAACCCCATCTATACACTCCGCACGATGCCTGAGAATGTCAAACATATTAATGGTAGCGCCGCTTTCAATACATGGGAGGGTGGTTGGCTGGGTGTCTCGGGGGCACAATTGAAGGACCTTACTGCATTCCATCGTCAGTGGTTTGTTCACGACATGCTGGCGAATTGAGGATGTAGCATCCGAGCCGCTAGCACTTCCGTTGGCGGCTTTTTATTTTTTACGAGTCTATTGTGCGATAGAGATGTGTTGGCATGCATATTGCTTTGGTCGCTGGTTTGCATATGTGGCTACGGTGGGAAGTGGAGAGCGCGACTATGAAAGATGAACGGTGGCGTGGCGTGACGGAAAAAAGGGGTAAGCGGTTCTCATTACTTCCCTTATTAAATCGTAGGGAGTTAACTCCTCGCTCAGCAGGGCACCCAAAAGATTCCATTCAGCATCTGTCTATCGTCTTTCCTAGGCCTGCCGTGCTGATGTAGATGGAACACATTAGCAAAAATGACTTTTCGATATCCCATAGGAAGGATCGTGGCAGCTCCAAGCAAATAGGAGCCAGCCCCACGACGCAAGTTGCTTTCGGATCACTATTCGCTTTAGACCGGATATAGCTTCCAGCACACATCGCTTTGTACTCAATGATGGGCAAATTCTGGATATTAAGGCGATATTGCCTGATAACTCGCAAAAAAATGCTGTTATGCATGTGCTCACATGTACCAGGGCGCCCGTAACGGGAAAGTCTCGCAACGGTTTAGTGTGGGCAAAACCGGTTTTCTGTGGGAATTTAATAAAATTAAAAAGTTAGACGGTAAAAAGGCTGATGAAATCGGAGAAATTCAACCCCTGATGTCGCCTTTTAGAGCAAGACGGGGGGACATATTGTGAGGGGGCGTATTGAGGGGCTAGATGGGAGACAAACTAAAAAACCAGTCGTAAGTGACTGGTTTTAAATAAAAAGTGGCGGAGGGACAGGGATTCGAACCCTGGATAGGCTATTAACCTATGCCGGTTTTCAAGACCGGTGCATTCAACCGCTCTGCCATCCCTCCGAATGCGAGGCACATCTTACCAGTTTTTTACGTCCCGTCAATAGATGCTTCTGATTCAGGTGGTTAGCTTTCTTCAACGTGCCGTGAATCGGTGTTTCTAGCCCACTTGTGCGCTCTGATCGGCGTATTTGCGCGCGACCCGGTTAAGTGTGCTGGTCAGCTGTACGGTGAGCATCAGATCTGCCAATTCAGTACCAGTAAAGTTTTCGATCGCTTCACGGCGAATCCGATCATCCTCGCTGGAGCGGTGAATAAAGTTTTCACACCAGGCGAGCGCTGCTCTTTCGCGAGCGCTGAAGGTAGCGGAACTCGACCAGTTGGCCAATTGCTCTATCTTATCCTTCAGACCAAGAGATTCAGCCTCTACCAGTTGGGAGTGGGTACAGTTCTCGCAGCCATTCAACTGACAGGTACGCAGCTCTGCCAAGCAGCGGATAGAGGGGTCCAGCGTGCACTGCCTGATCTTGCGACTGGTCTGATAAATATCGGTAACATCAATAAGCATACGGGTCATAATGAACCCCAGAAAATAGCGTGATCGAAGCCATGGCAGCACCTTTGCTACCCTTCCGTCGGCATTCGGCGCGAAGCGGCACAGACGGTATGCCATCCAATAGGGCTATTGAATACCGATTTAGTCCTCTTTTCCACAGCCGGGATTGATAGTTTTCACCTGGGTTACATTTGCATATCTGGACAACTCTTACTGGCCTTGGTAACGTATGCGCGCTCAATTGGGGTTCACCCCATCACGGAAGGCTGGCAGAGTGGCCGAATGCAGTTGTTTCGAAAACAACCGGGTGTAATAGCCCCGTAGGTTCGAATCCTACGCCTTCCGCCAAATTAAAAAGCCCGATCCCCACTACCATGCGGGATCGGGCTTTGCTTTTATTGCTCTCTTCCTGGTTCAGGCTGAATGGTTGTCAACCTTCTCTCTCTTCTCTTCAAATTCCTGCCTGGTTTCGATTATGGCGAGATAGATGCGGTGCTTTCAGAAAATAAGGGAAGAATAAAAGAGGATAAGTGCGTTATGCGGGCAATGATGGTCATTAATCCCTGAACATATCCGTAGAAACATTGAACCGGTTGGATAATGCCTGAATTTGTCGCCAACTTAGACTGCGCCGCCCTGAAAGCACTTCTGATACCGCTGATTGAGCACCAACTTCCTACAAATAAGCGGATGACATTTTTCAAGAAACTGCTGGTAGTCTATTACCCAACCCGCTCATGATGAGCCATGTGGAAGTACATAACAGTAAGGGGAAATCATTATGGGAATACGTACTACCTGGATATTGATGGCTGTAACGCTCTCGCTGGCAGGCTGTGGGGGAGGAGCACTTCCTGAAAATGCCGTGGAGCTGCCTGGTAGCGGTACGGTAGAGAAAACAACGGTTCACTATCAATGTAGCGAAGATAGGACGGGAGATGATGCGGGCGAGATCAGTGTGGAGTATCTCCATAATGACACTACCGCCATCGCATTGGTAAAACTGCCCAATCAGGATGACAAGATATTGATGAATAACGTGATTTCAGGTTCAGGGGAGCGCTATACCGGAGGCATTCATGAGTGGTGGGCGAAGGGCGATGATGCCACTCTGCGCAATGGCATGGATGACGATGCGACCTTGAATTGCAGCGTACCCAAATAATCTGTTGGCAGGCTTTTTTGCATCCATGATGTGTCGCGCTTGTCCCGAGCCTGTAACAAAAGTGTGTGAGTATGCCCGTTAATAACAGGACGACCTGCGGGAACACGACTTTCAATGGCACCAGCAGCCCATGCTCTTCATTTATATGACAGTTATGCTGAGGTGCCGCGACGTTTGCCGACACTATACGATTTCTCCTGGCGTTCACGGGGGAAGGTGAGGACGAAACCAGCCAACTGCCTGACCCTACGGGTGGGCTACCTTGATTAAACGATATCTTCACTAAAGCAGAGCATTTGCGGCAAATACCGAGTACAGTGGCATTCCGGAGTTCAGAGCAGTCTGACTCCGGTTTTTTGTTGCGTTATGATCAGCCTTTCCAAGGGAAGAAGGCTGATGCACTGGTCATGTTGATGTGGGTTCACGCCGTGTTTGAACAGGAATCGTGGTGGTAAAGAATTTCCG
Organism: Carnimonas nigrificans ATCC BAA-78; assembly: GCF_000526695.1. Taxonomy (GTDB): domain Bacteria; phylum Pseudomonadota; class Gammaproteobacteria; order Pseudomonadales; family Halomonadaceae; genus Carnimonas; species Carnimonas nigrificans. The sequence goes on along the minus strand of NZ_JAGO01000012.1, from coordinate 319,400 downwards.
GATCAAAGGTTACTCGCCTGCCAGAATACTGTTGTGGTCGCTTATTGGGATAGTTATCGCCGTAGCGCTGGTGCTAGGCCCTCATTGGTTGACGTTTTCGTTTGTGGGCGCAGTTATCGGGGTAAAACTTTCGGGCAGACGAGGCTAAGACAAGGGGATAGAAGGGCAGGAAAAGCGCTGTTGCAGGCTGTCCAGCCCTGGTTCGTTTTCGTTTGGTGCTTCGTTATTTCTCAGGCCGTTATTATTCCTGATAAAAGCGCTGCTATACCGTGGTATCGAGAAACGAGCCGCCGCGCAGAGTCATGGGGTGCACGCTCTGCTTCTGCCGTACTGAATGCAGCATTGTTATATCCGTGCTTCGGAATATTGTTTACATGCCTGTGTTTGTCATCACTTCTAAAGTGAATGCCGAATCATTTCTTCCCTGAATGGAGAGAAAAAGAGCGACAGAGGGAGTACCCGCTGTCATGAATTAAATCAGTGAGGTGGTGCCCTTAATCGCACCAGCATACTCCCCATGTTTGAACAGCTTCTGGCGGTAATGGCACCTGTATTGGTTTCGGTGGCGATTGGTTATGGATGGGTGCGCAGTGGTCATCAGTTTCCGCTCAATTTTGTATCGACGCTGTGTCTGAACATCGGTACGCCGTGCCTGATTCTGTCGTCGCTGGCGCAAACACATTTGACGTTTCAGCTCTTCATGCAAATGGCTGCTGGCACCTTCGGTACGATTGCGGTGCTGGGTCTGGTGGGCATTGCCTTTTGCAAGGCGAAACGCATCGAGTGGCGTAGCTTCGTACCGGCGTTGATCTTCCCCAATACCGGAAACATGGGGCTGTCCATTTCGCTGTTTGCCTTTGGTCAGGCGGGCTTTGGCTATGCGGTTGCCATCAATGTTTCTGTCTCTATCGTGCAGTTCGGGCTTAGCGCCATCATGGGGGCCGAGCGCCCGTTCATGGCACTTTTGAAAACGCCAACGATTCACGCGATATGGATATCGCTGGTGTTGATCTTTTTCCAGATTCCGCTGCCTCTCTGGATAGAGAATTCCACGCACCTGCTCGGTAGTCTGACCATCCCGCTGATGTTGATTACGCTTGGGGTAGCGCTTGCCACCATCAGATCGAACAACCTGCTTGCCGGTGCCGTGTTTGCGCTGCTGCGACTTGTGATAGTAATACCGATCAGCCTTGGTGTAGGCTGGCTGGCGGGCCTTTCGGGGAGCCTGCTGATGCAGTTGATGCTGCAAATGAGTATGCCGGTGGCCGTGTACACCTATATGTTCGCGCTCAAGGCGCAGCGCTCGCCTGAACTGGCAGCAAGCCGTGTTTTTGCGTCTACCGTGATGTCGCTGGTGTATTTGCCGATCATGTTGGCTATTATCCTTGCGTTGCTACCATCAACGAATGTAGGGCATTAATCGCCCCCCGCGCGTGCAAGGCGCGTGTTATGCTGATGCAGCTGCCACGACGATATCTAATGTTCAGGCAATTCCGCTGAGCGGAATACGAGATGTAAAAGTGCAAACGCCTGTTTGCACCTGACTTAATGAATCAAGAGGCTCATTCTTTTGCGTGCGTTTATTTCTTTTCCGCTCGGTGCTCACCGAGCCACTCTGGTCAAATGTCTTGGCGTCTCACTGGTACTCACTTCACTCTCAGGCTGCTCCTTTTTAGGCTTTGGCGATAGCAAGCCCAAGCCGCAGGAGTACACCAAACAGAGCATGCAAATTGATACCTCGGAGCGTGCGCGCAGAGCCGCAGCCGAATCACCGAAGAAGGTGGGCGAGCAGGTATGTCGCGACTTTAAAAACAAGCTGTGGGGTGATTTCGTGATGGTAGGCAAGGTCGGGGCCATCGGTGAAGATTACCTGATGCGCGTTGATCTGCTGCGCGTACAGCTCAAGGGGCAGCCCAAGATTACCCAGCGCGGTTTCGCCAAAACCCGTTGGGCCATGCAGAATCAGTGGTACTCCTGCACGGACCCGGTGTAAGTCGAGCCTGTCAGTACCCCATAGCCCGAGTCTTTACTGCTCGGGCTTTTTATTGGCTGAGCTTTATTAGCTGGTCTGACGCCTGAAGGAGTGAAATGCTAAACTTCTCTCTTACTATTAGCGGAGCTGATCATGTCGGCAGCCTTACATTATGCGCTCCTGGTGATGGGCGCCCCCTATAGTCGTCAGGCGTCTCATTCCGCGCTGCGTTTCGCGCAGGCGCTGCACGCTCACGGCCATCATCTTGATAGCGTATTCTTCTATCACGATGGTGTGCTGAACGGCTCACGCTTGCTGGCACCGCCGCAGGATGAACCGCATTTGGGGCATGCCTGGCGCTCGCTGGCTGACAGCACCGGAGCGCGATTGCAGGTCTGCGTGGCCGCCAGCCTGCGACGCGGCATTGTGGATGATGCCGAGGCCCGTCGCTATGGCCTTGAGGGAAGCTCGCTGGCAGAGGGCTTTGAACTGACCGGTCTGGGTCAGTTGCTGCACGCCAATGCGACTGCCGACCGCTTGATCACCTTCGCGTGATTACAACGAATACGGCCAGCACGGGATCGCCATGTCATCACTACCTTCACTACTGATTATTGTGCGCCATGCTCCCCAGGGCACCCGCTGGGTGGCTGAAGCTCTGGATGTTGCGCTACTTAACGCCTCGTTTGGCGGCGAAACGGCGCTCTATTTCTGTGATGACGGCGTCACTGCGCTGCTTGATGACCAAGCGCGCGGCGCCCTGGATCAGAAAGGCACCCTGAACACCATCAAGGCGCTTGAAATGTACGATATCGAAGCGCTCTATATTGATCCCGAATCACTTGATGAACGCGGCCTTCAGGCGCAGGAGCTGGCGCTACAGGTATCCCCCGCGCCACTTGCGTCACTCCTGAATCGCTATCAGCGCTCGTTGATGTTCTAGGGGGATATCGCGGAAAGTGGTGGCAGGGGCATTATGGAAGCTGTCCAAAACAACGTTCGATATTATCCGGCAAGACCACGCTTTCCATCATAACCGGCCAGCGAATATCCAACGGACACGAGCTTGAGATTAAAGCGGTAGACGTAAGTCTTCTCGAAGACGACCATGTGGTGAGGTTTCTCCGTCTACTCGGTGTACTCTGTAACAAGGCATTTATTTAGTGACGACCTTGATATGGAGTATCTGTAATGGCCTATCTACTTACCCCTGACGATAGCAGTGTGCTTAATGGCCGGGAGGAAGTTCTGCCCGAGGGAGAAACATTACTGCTTACCTGCATCAGGGCGCTGGTAGGAGGCCGTGAGAAATTCCTGACGTTTACGTTTCCGACTATCCTTCATGACACTGAGTATGTTGTCTGTCTTCTTAATGAGGAGGGCAGGCAGCAGAACCAGCACTACAATCCCGCCTCTGCACCGTTGCTAATGGATGAATCGGTAATAGAGATGCCGCGAGGCAATATATTGCTCATCACCCAGGAAGAAAAAGCTCGGCTGCCCGTTTTATTTTGGCCATTAATGTTTCCTCAAGAGGTTATTGACTCGATGTACTATTGGTAGCCATTCGGTAAGCTGACCAACCGTGACTTCTGGCTTCCTGAATCGGCACTTGCTGCCCGTGACAGGTCCGGTGCTGTGTGGGCTGATAGCGTATCCGCCCCTCCTGTCAATAATACCCTCTGGGTTATGGTAAAGTTGGCAGAATGAATTGAATGCCCCTGTTTTTTGAAGGCTGTCTGGTCAGGCAGTTTAGAGCTGTCAGCTCCTGTAGACCCCGTCTCGCGTTTCAAGGAGATACTGTGCGCATCATGTATCCATTAGAAGAGCCGCTATGCTGCATATAGTGTGCCGCTCCCCCTATGCCGACCGAGCGCTGTTCGAGCGTTTGCTTGAAACCCTTGATGCCAGCGCTACCGTGTTGCTTACCGAAGATGGCGTGCTTGGCGCAAGTGGCAGTTGTGCGGCACGCTTGGCGGAATCTCCTGCCCGTTGCTGTGTATTGCGCGAGGATCTGGCGGCGCGTGGCTTGCTGGAACGCTGTCACGATGCGCTGGAAGTGGTCGATATGGGCATTTTCGTTGAGCTGACGGCGTGCCATTCATCGTCGCTGAGCTGGTATTGATCCGATAAAGAAACAGGCAGAAGGGCGCTGAACAAGCGCTTTTCGCGCGCAATTGACCTACATTTGGCTACTTTCTGGCAATAGAACATCATGACAGAAGCACTCTTTTTAGAGGTGGATGGCACCTCTGTTGCGCTGGACCCCGAGGGCTATCTGGTGTCGCTTGAACAGTGGAGCGAGCCGGTGGCCGAGGCGCTGGCCCAGCGTGAGCAGCGTCAACTGGATGAGCGTCACTGGGAAATTCTGGCGCTGCTGCGTGATTTTTATGCACGCTATGAACTATCGCCCGCCATGCGTCCGCTGATTAAAGCGATCAAGCAGCAGCTTGGCGCGGCAAAAGGCTCTTCCATGTATCTGATGGGGCTGTTTCCGGAAGGTGAGCACTCCGAAAGCCCTGCTCGTATTGCTGCTCGCCTGGCTGGATTGCCCAAGCCGACCAACTGCCACTAGCGCGACAGGTGTAGCGATGCATATTCCTGACAGAGTTCAGCCTGTTATCAGGCCAGTGAAGGTTACGGCGAGAAAGATCTTTTTCCTGTTGCAGTGGTGGACGCGATGAACTTCATTGGTCATGCGCTGCTTGCCGCGGCGGGGAGTGACGATTTTCTGTTTGGCAATCTGGTGGCTGATGGCATCAAGGGGGCGCATCTGGAGGCGCTGCCTGAACCTGTGGAGCAGGGCGTGCGCTGGCACCGGCGTGTGGATGCCGTGATTGATAGTGCGCCACTGGTAACGGAATTGGTTCGCAGCATGCCGGAGCGCCGCGTGGCGGGTATCGCGCTGGATATCGTGTGGGATCACTTTCTATCGCGGGATCAGTTGAGCGCAGCGCTGGCCGAGCGCTGCTATCGGGTGCTTGGCAGTCAGACGCTGCCCAGCGCCAATGCAGCGATGCTCAAGCATCTGGTGCGAGGGCGATGGCTGGAACGCTACGCCGATCTCGATTTTACGCTGAATGCCATTAGCGGTGTGGGGCGCCGGTTGAGCGGCCCCAACCGGCTTGAACGTTTGATCCCCTGGCTTCGGCTGAATTACGCCCAGCTTGAAGAGACCTTCCAACAGCTATGGCCGCAGCTCGATGCCGAGCTTAACGTGGCCTATGCTGCCGCCGATTATCCTCCTCGAATTCGTCAATGAGGAAGCAGCAGACAGCGAACCACATCCCCCGGTTTGATGCTGCTATCAGGCGGAATCACGGCCAGCGCATCGGCACCCACACATGAGCGCAGCAGTGAGGAGTCCTGATCGCTATAGGCATAGGCGCGACAGCTTCCGTCTGTTGAACGGTGGTCGAGGGTAACGCGCATATAGTGCCAGCGTGCGGTGGTGTGCGTAGTAAATTCAGCACGGGCGGTGAGTGACGGCAGCTCGGCGAGCGCGGGCGCTGCCAGCAGCGCTCCCAGCAATGGACGCACCAGCAGCAGGGCGCCGACATAGCTCGACACGGGATTGCCTGCCAGTCCGACAAAGTGCGCGCTACTGCCGTTACTGCGCGATAGCTTGCCAAGTGCCAGCGGTTTGCCAGGACGAATATCAAGACGCCATAGCGACAATTTTCCTTCGGCAGTGAGCGCCTGCTTGACGTAATCCTCTTCGCCTACCGAGACACCGCCGCTGGTCAGCACAATATCGGCCTGCTCGGCGGCGTTACGCAGCGCTGCACGGGTCTCTTCCAGACTATCCCTGACATGATGAGTGGCAACCACTTCCGCGCCCATATCGCGCAGCAGCGCCGCCAGCATGATGCGGTTGGAATCATATATCTGACCGGGGGAAAGCGGCGTGCCCGGCTCGGCCAGCTCATCGCCGGTAGCGAGAATGACTACCCGTGGCCGTCGGCGCACCTTGATCTGCGCCATGCCTTGCGATGCGATCAACCCTAGCGCGGCGGCAGTAAGCTGGCTTCCTGACGGTATCAGTTCCGTGCCCTGATGTACTTCACGCCCTCGCTGGCGCACATTGTCGCCGCTGGTGAGCGAGGCGGGCGCTTCAATATAGCCCTCCTGTTCACTTACGCGCTCCTGCATCACCACGCAGTCGGCACCCGCAGGCAAGGGAGCGCCGGTGAAGATGCGAGCACAGCTATTGGCCGCCAGCGGTGCAGGTGATTGACCCGCCGCAATCCGCTGTGAGACCCGCAGGCGTTTGCCTTGATCCTGGGCGCGCAGGGCGTAGCCATCCATGGCGCTGGCATCGAAACGTGGACTATCGGAGAGCGCCACAACCGGTTCAGCAAGAATACGGTGATGGGCATCGGCAAGAGCGATCTGCTCTACGTCCAGTGGCCCGACGCCAGTGAGCAGCGCGGTGCGCGCATCTTCCAGTGTGTGCATCTCAGCCATGAGGATGATGCCCTGTCAGCAGCAGACTGGCGAAGTTGCAAGGCCGATGATCGGCATCGAGCTGTTCGCCAATCAGTTTGTTCCACGCGGTACGGCAGGCGCCGGTAGAGCCAGGCACGCAAAACACCACCGTGTTATTGGAAAGCCCTGCTAATGCGCGGCTCTGAATCGTTGAGCTGCCCACTTCCTGAAGCGAGTAGTAGCGGAAGGCTTCACCGAACCCTTCGATATGGCTGTCAAACAGCACGCTGACTGCTTCCGGGGTTGAGTCGCGTCCGGTAAAGCCCGTGCCGCCAGTGGTGATAATGACCTGCACCGCGCTGTCGGCAATCCACGCCGCTACCTGGGCGCGAATACGGTATTTGTCATCCACGACAATGCGCTTCTCATAAAGCCGATGTCCGGCCTGTTGCACCTGCTCTGCCAACCACTGGCCGGAACGGTCATTGGATTCATCGCGGCTATCGGAAATGGTCAGGACGGCAATGGAGAGGGCGCTGCTCATGATGCACTCTCGTTATCGCGCTGGTTGCGCTGCGCGAGGGCATCGAGCTGCGCTTGGGTGGCAAGCTGCTGATGCAGGGTTTTCCATTGCGGGTAGGGCATTTTGTAGACGTACTCACGGGCATCTTCATCAGCGATCTCAAGGCCACGCTCCTGACCGGCAGCGACCAGCCATTTCGACAGGCAGTTACGGCAGAAGTCGGCAAGAATCATCAGGTCGATGTTCTGTACTTCCTTGTGCTGGTCAAGATGATCCAGCAAACGGCGGAAGGCAGCGGCTTCCAGCTCGGTGCGTTGTTCGGGGGTAAGCGTGTGCATGGGTGATTCCTTGAGCGAGTGCAAGAGCGCGGGTAAGCAGCCCTTGATGGCAGTCCAGGGTGAATGGGTGTCAGCATAGCGCCGATGCGCAGTGGCAGAAACCGTTGATCGGCGATCCGCTTGTAGCAGGCCGTGGCGGTGATGGTGATGCCGAGACCTTGGTCGTATACGTTGGTTGTACAGCCAACCACCATCGACTTGAGGCATCATAGGCGCCATCTGACTGGCGGGAAGGTCACACGTCATGCGCATGGCGTGCCATGTCAGTGGCCAAAGTGCTGCTGTTGGCACCTTCTCCCATACCGCCCCAGGGGCATAACAACAATACCCAATGCGCCTGTTGTCGGCGTCGCACTACCATCCATGCCAGGTGGCAGCCTGTCTCATGCAATAAGACGCCTGCCCTTGAGCTGATCGTGAGGTTACCTTGTCACACGTCTACCCTGAAACCGATGCTTCGCCCCGCCATGTGGGCGGAACTCGTTTTCTGCGCCGTTTTTTCTCACCGGGTTCACTACTGCTGGTGGCTGATCCCGACGCGCCTGCGCTCGCTGAAGCCGTGCTGGATAACCTGGTGGAAGGCGGCTTTGGCGGCGCGCTTTACAGTGTAGGACTGGCGCAGCGCTCAGGCTGTTACGCCCTTGAGCGACTGGCTGACCTTAGCGCTTCCGTGGATCTGGCGATTACCTGCGTGCCCCTCACCCGAATTGCCGATCTGCTTGAGCGTTTGGGCGCCCTTGGGATCAAGGCGGTGATTGTGCTGCGTGATGACGATGCGGGGCATCGCTCCCAAATCGACCCCGGTCAGCTACGGGCTCAGATCAGCGAGATCGCACTGCGTCATCGCATGCGCGTGATTGGCCCTGATTGCGTTGGCGTGGCGGTGCCTGAAACCCGTCTTAACGCCACCTTTGCGGCGCATGCGCCGCTGCGCGGACATCTGGCCTATCTCGGTCAGTCCGGCATGCTGGGGGCAGTGATGGCGAGCTGGTCGCGTCTGCACGGCATTGGCATGTCGCACCTGATCTCGCTCGGTGACAGCGTGGATGTGCGGCTGTCCGACATGCTCGATTTCATTGCCCAGCGCACTCGTACCCAGGCGATTGTGCTCAACGTCGATCGCATCGACGATGCGCGCCACTTTATCTCTGCGCTGCGGGAAGCCTCACGACGCTGTGTGGTGCTGGCGATCGGCGGAACCAGCCCTGAGTCGTCGGCGCAGCGCGAGCTGCCACCAGTGCCGGGCATTACGCGGCGCAGCGATATTGTGGATGCTGCGCTGCGGCGTGCAGGCACCTTGCGTATCGACTCCATCGACGAACTGTACGACGTGCTGGAAGTGATTTCGCGCATCCGTCCGCGCTATCGCGGGCCACGGCTGATGATTATCGCCAATGGCTCGGCACCCTCGCTGCTCGCCAGCGAGGCGTTGAGGGCCGGTGGTACTCAAGCAGTACCCAGTGAGCAGAGCCGCCAGGCCCTGATTGAACGGGGCCTGCTGCGAGAAGGGCATCCGCTGGCCCCTCTCGATCTGGGCAGTACGGCTTCCGTGCAGGACTTTACCGATGCCTTGACCATCCTGGCGGATGACCCTGGTATTGATGCGTTTTTGGTTCTGCATGGGCCAACTCGCATGGCACCCCCCGATGTGACTGCGCGAGCCGTTATCAACATTGCCGAAACGCTTGACCGCCCCCTGCTGGCGGCGTGGATGGGCACCCAGTATTCCAGCGGTGCGCGCCACTATTTTTCGCGCGCCAATATTGCCTGTTTTGCTACCCCTGAGCGCGCGATCACCGCATTTATCGCACTGAATCGCTATCAGCGCGTACAGGAGCTTTTATGGCAGCGGCCGCACCTGAGCGGTTATCTCACCTCAAGCGAACAGCGCGAACGGGTAGGCAGTTTGGTAGAAGGTGCTTATCGCGACGGCCAAACCACGCTGCGTCGTCAGCAGATTGATCAGCTACTGCGCGGCTACGGTATTAATGTAGCCCAGACCGAATACGTTGAATCCGCGGCTGACGGTGAAGAGATTGCCCAGCGCCTGTTCGGGGCGCATGCCGTCAAGGCGCTGCATGCTGACTACAGTTTGCCCTTCAACGGGCACGATCACTTTGATGTCAGAGGCACCACCCCGCGCCAGCACACCCTGATTCAGGATGTGGTCACCCCTTCGGCGATGCGTGATGCCATTGAGGTGATCGGTGAAACGATCAGCGAGCAGCAACCCCATACGCAACCTTACGGCTTTGCCATTCAAGGCATGCGAGGTGCGCGCAGTGACCTGACCATTTCGGCAGGTATTACCCGTGATGCGATATTCGGGCCGGTTGTTGTATTCGGACGTGCCGGTTACAGCAGCGATATTTACAGTGATCGTCAGGTAGCGCTGCCACCTCTGAATACCGCGCTGGCGGTGCAGATGATTCAGCGCAGCACCATTTACGCCCTGCTGTGCGAACGCTTGAGTGATGACAGCGAACGGCTGGACGCCGCCATGGGGCAGCTCTCCCGTCTGCTGGTAACGCTGTCTCAGATGTGTGCCGACCTGCCGTATCTTGAGGCGCTGGAACTGCATCCGGTGGCATTGGGAGCTGGCGAGCTGGTAGTGCTGGATTACGCGGCGTCACTGGGGCCGGCTGCACGTCAGGCGATTCGGCCATATCCGGAAGGACTGAAGGAAGTCGGCACGCACTCCGAGGGTGGCGTTGAGGTCATTCGCCCTGTACGCGCTGAAGATGCGGCGCTGATCGAGGAGTTTCACACCCACCTGAGCGCCCGTAGCCAGCGCTTCCGCTATTTCCAGACCAAGGCCACCCTGAGCCAGCGTGAACTGGCGCAGTTTGCGGCGATTGATTACGACCGCGAGATGGCGTTTGTGGTGGAGTATTTCTCCCCCTTGCAGATGTCTGATGGTATGGCCGAAGCCCCCGATCCGCTGGTGCTGCCTGAACATGAAAGCGGGGCGTTATTGGGTGTGGTGAGACTGAAAACCGACAGCGATAACCTGCGCAGCGAATTTTCTCTGGTGGTGCGCGACGACCATCAGCGGCAGGGGCTGGGGCTTAAGCTGATGAAGAAGGCGATCACCTATGCACGCAATACCGGCATTATTGAGCTGTATGGCGAAATCATGCGGGACAATCACGCCATGTATGCGCTGTTGGAAGGGCTTGAGTTCAACCTGTATGAAGATGCTCAGGCGCAGCTATACATAGCCACTCTACAGGTGAATGAAGCCACCGAGGATTGGCAGCGCCTGCGCCTGGATTAACCGCGCCTGGATTAACCGCGCCTGGGTTAACCGCGTGGGCTGCCAATGAAGGTTGAATGAAATGAAGAGCGGTCGTTAAAACATCAGGGCGCCAACTGAGCACACTGCCAGGAGTCATCACCGTTTTTTGTATAGCGTAGCCGGTCATGCAGCCGGCCAGGCTGGCCTTGCCAGAATTCAATCATGGCTGGGCGCAGACGAAATCCGCCCCAGTGTGGAGGGCGTTCGATAGGCTGGTCGGCAAAGCGCTGGCGCAGTGCCGAGAGCTGCATCGTCAGCTCCTCTCTTCCCGCAATAACGCTACTTTGCGATGACGCCCAGGCAGCCAGTTGGCTCTCTCTGGGGCGTGCGGCAAAGTAGCGGTCCGATTGAGCGCCATCTACCTTCTCGACATCCCCTTCAACCCGTACCTGCCGTGCAAGCTGCGGCCACCAGAAGACCAGCGCGGCATGGCCGGTGGTCGTCAATTCGACCCCCTTATGGCTTTGGTAATTGGTATAAAACACCATGCCCTGTTCATCGGAGCCTTTCAGCAGCACGGTGCGTGCATGGGGAAAGCCGCGCTCATCCACGCTCGCCAGCGTCATCACATTGGCGTGCTCGGCGTCGCTCTCCAGTGCTTGCTCAAGCCAGTGCGCAAAGAGCGGGAAGGGAGTGGGTTCTGCGCCTTCGCAGGAGAGCATGTCACCGTGGTAATCATGGCGCACATCAGCAATATCCCGATTCATGCCGATTCTCCTGCACCTTTGTGGGAACCGCCCAGGGCCAGCGCCAACCGTCCCAGCCGCTCCCCCTGCGCGCGTGCCAGCTCAAGTTCAACGTCCGCTACGCGATGCTGGCTCTCTGCGCCTGATACATGGCTCGCACCGTAGGGGGTGCCGCCGCCGTGGGTGCTTTGCAGACCTGCTTCACTATAGGGAATTCCCGCATACAGCATGCCGTGATGGAGCAGTGGCACCAGCATGTTCAACAAAGTCGCCTCCTGACCACCGTGCAGGCTCGCGGTCGAGGTGAAGGCGGTGGCGGGCTTGTCGATCAGGGCGCCGCTGAGCCATAGCGGGGTGGTCTGCTCAAGGAAGTACTTGAGCGGCGCAGCCATCGCGCCGAAGCGGGTAGGGCTTCCCAGCGCCAAGGCTGCACAGTGGCGAAGATCGTCCAGCGTCGCGTAGGGCACACCGGTATCGGGAATGTCGGGGCCAACCTGCTCGCACTCGGCCGAGACCGGCGGTACCGTGCGCATTCTGGCGCTAATGCCGCGCTGGCGCTCGATGCCTTGCGCAATGGCTTCTGCCAGTTGGCGAGTGCTGCCACTGCGGGAATAGAACAGCACCAGAACGTAAGGCTGCATAAGCGCTCCTTTTTGATTCAGGGATAGAGGAAAAAACGACGGCTGCTATTATACTCATGCTATCGCTGCTACGGGGTCGGGATCGACGGCCAACAGGCATATTTTCAATATGGGATGCGCACGGATGCAATGGAACTGGCTTAAGCGGTTGGCGTCGCTGCCACTCGATAACCATGAAAACCATAACGAGCGTCGCTATTTATGGCCGGCGTTGAATGAGCTATACAAGCGCTTTATGCGTCACGATGTGATGAAAACGGCGGCTTCCCTGACCTATACCACGCTGTTTGCGGTAGTCCCGCTGACGGCAGTGGTGTACAGCATTCTCTCTGCCGTGCCCGAGTTTCAGGGGGCAGGTGACCAGGCGCAGCAGTTTCTGTTCGACCAGTTTGTGCCTGCTACCGGTGAAGTGGTACGCGAGCAGCTCAACAATTTCTCCAGTCAGGCACGTAACCTGACCCTCGTGGGCGTCGGATTCCTGTTCGTGACGGCGGTAATGATGATGGTCAGCGTCGAAAGCGCATTCAATTCGATCTGGCAGACGACCGGCAATCGCAAGGGGGTCGCTGGCTTCCTTCGCTACTGGGCAATACTTACATTAGGGCCTATTTTGATCGGTGCCGGGTTTGCACTCTCTTCCTACGCTACCTCATTGAGCATGGTGAGTAGTGCCGTAGAAGGGGTGGGCTACGAGCGTTTGCTGCATCTGCTCTCGCCGCTGTTCAGCTTTCTGGCGCTGCTGTTTGTCTACATGGTCATTCCCAATACCCGTGTGCGCCTGGCCTATGCGGCGATCGGGGCGGCGGTCACGGCGCTGTTGATCGAGCTGGCGAAATTTGGTTTCAGCCTGTATGTCGCCAATTTCCCTTCCTATCAGTTGATTTACGGCGCCTTTGCGGCGGTGCCGCTCTTCCTGCTATGGATTTATGTCACCTGGCTTATCGTGCTGCTGGGGGCGGAGATCATCTCCTGGCTGGGCGAAACCCGCAGTGGCGAATACGCTCGGCAGCCGCCGCTATGGCAGGCGTTGCAGGTGCTGGCGTGGCTCTATCACAGTCAGCGCAAAGGCGAACTGGTCGCAACGGCTGATATCAAGGAGCGTCTGGGTGGAAATGCCCAGAGTGTTCTCACGCCACTGATCGAAAACGGCTGGCTGGTAGAGTCCGACGAGCAGCAGTGGGTGCTGGCACGCTCCATGGAGACCCTGCCGCTATGGCAGCTGATTGATCAGCTACCGTGGAGAGTGCCGGAGGAAGAGGCACCTGCGTCGCTGGCGCGGTATGTCGATATAGATATCCTGAACCGAGCGTTGGAAGAATCCCGCCGGCAACGCCGCAGTATGCTGGCGACGCCGGTTGCCAGACTGTTTGATCAACACGAAGAAGAAGCACCATAAACCAGCCGTAGGAAGGAGCTGGAAATATATGAAGGAAAGGTGTTCAGGAAGCGCTTCGTTGCGTTGCTAGGTACGCGCGAGCGCTGTTTGTTTGAACATGACATGAACGGCGTGGTGCCGATGACTCTGCTTTCTACATCGCTCACGCCCTGGGCATGCGACTGTCGGCGGTTCAGAGAAGCACTTCCTTAATGATGAAGCTGTCGAGCTGCCGGCGACTGATGAACTGCTTCACTATCGTCATGGTGGTATTGAGCAGGGGCTGCTCCAGTTTGCGTGTGGCGTTCTGTTTGGGGTTGGGACTATTTACCCGCGATAGACACGTTGCGATGCGTGACCGTTAGCGGGCGTAGTGTGTTCGCAGGTAGTATCCCCACATCTTCCAGGCCCTGGGCTAACGCTGCAATTGGTAGCGCTGAATAATAAAGTCGGTGCTCAACGGCACCTGAGCTTCATTCGCTAACGCATTTTTCAACTCGATCGAGGCGTGCCAGCCAAACGGGGTCATGGTCAGCAGGTCGAGGGCTTCAGCGCCACTCGGGGCTATGTGGTGCTCAATACGCTGACTGTCGATAAGCATGAAGCCTGTCGGGGCGCTGGATGTTTCGTCATGATCGTTCACCTGCTGATAGATACGCTCGCGCAATTCACGCAAATGGTGAGGGCCAGGCGTTACGATGATGAGCTGACCGTCAGGGGACACAAGACGCGCAAGCTCGGCATCGCTGCTCGGCGCATAGGTGCGCACAATCAGGTCAAAGGCGTGATCCTCGAAAGGCAAATCGTGGTTGGATGCCACACAAAAGCGTATCTTCGGGTATCTTTTGGCGGCCTTCTGCACGGCATTCTTGCTGATATCCACCCCGTAGCTCTCCGTGGCGGGGGAAGCCTCAGCCAACGCCGCAGTAAAGTAACCTTCACCGCAGCCAATATCGAGCAGCCGTGATGGGGCGAGATGAGCGCTCTGCTGCTTCAGGTGGTTTGCCAATGGCTGGTAATGACCCGCTTCCAGAAAGCGACGGCGCGCCTGCACCATGCCTTTTTCATCGCCCGGCGCTTTCGAGTGCTTGCGGTTGGGCGGCAGCAAATGCACATAGCCTTCCCTGGCACAGTCAAAACGGTGGCCGCTTTGACACCCCCATCCAGCGGAGAGCGGGTGCAGCGGAAGTCGGCAAAGCGGGCAACGGTAGGGCATATGCAATCGGATAGGGTCGTCATCAAAAGGGAATGGGGCAGAGTTTACACGCTTCTCACCCTGCCTGTATGCGGTTAGTGCTATTCCCACCTGCTGTTCCCACCTATCGTGGGGAAGGCTACGGTGGTCGTCACTATTTACCTTCTTTTTTACTACTCAAGAGCCATTCAAGAGCCTTATGCAGCGTTTTACTCTTAGCCATTGGGGCATTTATCAATTTGATGAGCAGCATACTGAGCGTCTGGTGCCGTGGCGCGGCGACCCTGCACCGTCACCGATCGGCCGCTACCAATGGCAGGCCAGCGCTAGCCCGTTGAGGGTCAAGCGCCCTGCGGTGCGCAAGGGGTGGCTGGAGAATGGCCCAGGCCCTGCCAATGGTCGGCGCGGCAGCGATGAGTTCGTTGAGGTCGAGTGGCCGCAGGTGCTTGATTTGATCGCTGACGAAATCACCCGAGTGATCAGTGAATACGGCAATGAGGCCGTCTACGCAGCGCCTTATGGCTGGTCGAGTGCTGGCCGGTTTCATCATTCACAAACTCAGGCACGGCGTTTTTACAACGCGCTCGGCGGCTTTGTGGCGAGTCGTAACACCTATAGCTTTGGTACGGCAGAATCGCTGATGCCGATGATTGCCGCCTCTCTCTATACCTTGATGGGTGAGGCCGATGGTTGGCAGACGCTGGCAGATCATACCGATGTGATGCTCTGTTTTGGGGGCCTGCCGACCAAGAACAGCCAGATCGAGTCTTCTGGCGCAGGGCGGCATCTGGCGGCTGACGGTATTCGTCATCTGCTTGACAAGGGCGCTGTGCTCTACAATATCAGCCCGATTCGGCATCAGGTGCTGGAAGCTCCCGAGCTGGATCAGCGCTGCCAATGGCTACCCATCAGGCCATCCACCGATACGGCGCTGCTGCTCGCCCTGGCGCATCAGCTCATCGTCAATAATGCCCATGACCACCACTTTATCGAGCGCTGCACCAGTGGTTATCAGCACTACGCTGATTATGTGCTGGGCGTGATCGACGGCGTTGCCAAGGATGGCGAATGGGCGGCTGCCATTACGGGCATCGACGCTGCCCGCATTCATGAACTGGGTTCTCTGCTGATTAATTGCCAGCGTCAGCAGCGACGGGTGTTAATCAATCTGGCCTGGGGTATCCAGCGAGCTGAAAATGGCGAACAGCCCCTGTGGGCGGCACTGGCTTTGGCGGCATTGCTTGGACAGCTAGGCTTGCCGGGAGGCGGCTTTTCATTTGGCTACGGTTCCACCAATTCGATGGGCTATGGTGGACAACGAATTTCCGGCCCGCGTCTTGAGCGTGGTATCAATCGGGTGGATCAGTTTATTCCCGTGGCACGCATCGCGGATATGCTGCTTCACCCTGGTGAGCGCTATACGTTCGAAAACCGCTGGCGTCACTACCCGCATATTCGTCTGATGCACTGGGCGGGTGGCAATCCATTCCACCACCACCAGGATTTGAACCGTTTGTGTCGGGCGTGGCAGCAACCGGACACCATTATTGCCAATGAGCAATTCTGGACCGCCAATGCGCGCATGGCTGATATTGTACTGCCGGCCACGACAACGCTTGAACGAGAAGACATCGGCTATGCCTCTGGCAATGGCTATATCATGGCAATGCATAAACTCACCGAGGCACCGTGCGATGCCTGGAACGATCATGCGATCTTCACGGCGCTGGCGGAGCGTTTGGACATCAATGCAGCCTTCAATGCAGGCCATGATGAACAAGGCTGGCTCGCCACACTCTATGCTGAAGCTCGCCAGCGTGCCGAGCAGCAGGGGGTTACGCTTCCCGCCGATATTGAAGCGCTCAAGGCTGCCGGAGTGGTTGAGTTTGGTCGGGAGCCTGATGGCAGCCGCCGTTCTCCTGGGCTTTGGGCGCGTTTTCGAGAAAACCCTGAAGGCGCACCGCTTGCAACACCATCAGGGCGGATCATGCTGTTCCATCCGGAAATAGCAGCGTTCAGTGCTAACGGCCTGGCTGGGCATCCACAGTGGAAGGAGCCTATTGAATGGCTGGGTGCAGAGCAGGCGATGCGCTTTCCGCTCCATCTGATCTCCAGTCAGCCAGCCAATAAGCTGCATAGCCAGCTTGATCACTCAGCGCTTAGTCAAGGCACGCGCTCCCACGGTCGCGAACCTGTGTCGGTATCACCAAGGGATGCTGCCCAGCGTGGTCTCAGCGATGGGCAACTGGTGAAGGTCTTCAACGACCGCGGTGCCTGTATTGCTGTCGTGTCCATTGATGATGGCATCACGCCGGGCGTCATCAAACTGGCAACCGGTGCGTGGTTCGATCCCGGTCTTGATTTCAGCGAAGCGAAGGCGTCGGGCGTGGAGCGTCACGGTAACCCCAATGTCGTTACTGCTGATCGCCCCAGCTCCCCCTTGACCCAAGGCACCAGCGCCATGAGCACACTGGTGGAGATAACCGCCTGGTCAGGTGAGCTACCCGAGCTGAGCTGTTTTACCTTGCCTGTGGGCGTGTCGTAGGGCGGGATTGTTCCGGGGCACTTGGTGAAGTGCAGGTTTTTTTGAGTGAGTAGTCTTCTCTGAACAATATGCTGATAGCTATATAGCTACGCGGGCCTCTCTTCAAGTGCTGTCTGAATGATGTTTCATTACCGGAAGGTGACTGCAACTGATTGATAACGTTAGTGATTCCAACTCTATTGCTTTCAACACTACGGCGGGCGGACTGTTTTCAGTCCGCCCGCCGTAGTGTTAGTTGTTTTGGTCGTTTGGTTTAAGCAATAACGCTGTTATTCATCGGGGTTATAGGAGAGCACTGGCGAGAGCCAACGCTCCATGGTCTCCATTGACATCTGTTTGCGTTCGGCCAGCGCGGTCACCTGATCCTTGCCGATCTTGCCGGTGGCGAAATAGCGTGATTCAGGATGCGAGAAATACCAGCCGGAGACCGCTGCAGCGGGCCACATGGCGAAGCTGTCGGTGAGTGTGATGCCGGTTTCGTTGGTGGCATCGAGCAGGGTGAAAAGCGCTGCCTTCTCGGTGTGATCGGGGCAGGCAGGGTAGCCGGGCGCAGGGCGGATGCCGCGGTATTGCTCGGCAATCAATGCATCGTTATCAAGCTGCTCGTGCTGATCATAGCCCCAGAACTCCTTGCGTACACGCTCGTGCATGCGTTCGGCGAAGGCTTCGGCCAGTCGGTCGGCCAGCGCCTTGACCATAATGGCGTTGTAGTCATCGCCAGCCTCTTCATAGGCTTTGGCGAGGGTGTCGACGCCGTGCCCGGTGGTGACCGCAAAGGCACCGATCCAATCCTTGACCTGAGTGTCACGCGGAGCGACGAAATCGGCCAGGCTGTAGCAGAGACCGTCGCGCCCCTTGGCGCTCTGCTGGCGAATATGGTTCAGCCGCTCGATAACCTGCTGGCGCTCCTCATCGGCGTACACCTCGATAACATCATCGTCCACAGTGGCGGCGGGCCAGAAGCCGATCACGCCGCGCGCTTCGATCAGCGCCTCATCGACCAGCTTTGCCAGCATCGCCTTGGCATCATCAAAGAGATTGCGGGCAGCCTCGCCGACCACCTCGTCTTCGAGAATCTTCGGATACTTGCCCACCAGCTGCCAGCTCATGAAAAACGGCGTCCAGTCGATCCGTTCGATCAGCTCATGCACGTCATAATCGACGAAGGTTTTGGTGCCGATAAAGGCAGGCGCAGGCGGGGTGTAAGTTGCCCAGTCCGCGCTGAACTTACGCTCGCGTGCCTGAGCGTAGCTCAGATCAGCCGCCTTGGGACGACGTTTGGCATTGCGCTCGCGTACCCGTTCGTATTCGGCGCGAATCTCTGCCACGTACTCTTCCTTCAGAGTGGGCGACAGCAGGCGGCTCGCGACGCCCACTGCACGGGAGGCGTCGGTTACATAGATCACCGGCGAGTCGTAGTTTGGCTCAATCTTGACGGCGGTGTGGGCCTTCGAGGTGGTGGCGCCGCCGATCAGCAGCGGCAGCTCGAAGCCTTGGCGCTTCATCTCTTTGGCAACGTTGACCATTTCATCCAGGGAAGGGGTAATCAGTCCGGAGAGACCAATGATGTCGGCATTCTCTGCCTTGGCGGTGGCGAGAATCTTCTCGGCAGGTACCATCACGCCAAGGTCGATCACCTCATAGTTGTTGCACTGGAGCACCACGCCCACGATATTCTTGCCGATATCGTGCACGTCGCCCTTGACCGTTGCCATGACGACCTTGCCCTTGCTTTGAGCGTCGGCGCTCTTTTCCGCCTCGATGTAGGGAATCAGATAGGCGACCGCCTGCTTCATTACACGCGCTGACTTCACTACCTGGGGCAAAAACATCTTGCCCGCCCCGAACAGATCGCCCACCACATTCATGCCGTCCATCAGCGGCCCTTCGATCACCTCGATAGGGCGCTCGGCCTGCTGGCGCGCCAGCTCGGCATCTTCCTCGATATAGGCGGTAATCCCCTTGACCAGCGCATGTTCAATACGCTTGTTCACCGGCAGGGCGCGCCACTCCAGATCTTCCTTCTTCGGACCCGCGCTGCCGTCACCACGGTACTGTTCGGCAATTTCCAGCAGTTGCTCTGTAGCGTCGGGGGAGCGGTTGAGCACGACATTTTCGACCGCGTTGCGGAGCTGTTCGGGCAGGTCATCGTAGACGGCGAGCTGGCCGGCGTTGACGATCCCCATGCTCATGCCGGCCTTGATGGCGTGATAGAGAAATACCGAGTGGATCGCTTCGCGCACCGGATTGTTGCCGCGGAACGAGAAGGAGACGTTGGAGACCCCTCCCGAGATCATCGCATGGGGAAGGTTCTGCTTGATCCACTGGGTGGCTTCGATAAAGTCGACGGCGTAATTGTTGTGCTCTTCGATGCCGGTAGCGATGGCGAAGATATTGGGGTCGAAGATGATGTCTTCGGCAGGGAAGTCGAGTTCATCGACCAGCAGATGATAGGCCCGCGCACAGATGTCGGTCTTGCGCTGGAAGGTGTCGGCCTGTCCCTCTTCATCGAAGGCCATCACGACGATGGCGGCACCGTAACGGCGGCAGAGCTTGGCGTGTTCGCGGAACGCCTCTTCGCCCTCCTTGAGTGAGATCGAGTTGACCACTGCCTTGCCCTGCACGCATTTAAGACCCGCCTCGATGATCTCGAACTTGGACGAGTCGAGCATGATCGGCACGCGGGAAATATCAGGTTCGCCCGCCACCAGATTGAGGAAGTGCACCATCGCCTCTTGCGAGTCGAGCATGCCTTCATCCATGTTGATGTCGATCACCTGAGCGCCGTTTTCGACCTGCTCAAGGGCTACTTCAAGGGCGGTGGTAAAATCCTCTTCCTTGATTAGCCGCTTGAAGCGCGCAGAGCCGGTGACGTTGGTGCGCTCGCCCACGTTAACGAATAGCGAGTCAGCTTCGATATTGAAAGGCTCCAGCCCCGACAAGCGGCACGCGGGGGCGATCTTTGGAATCCTGCGCGGCGCCTTGCCACGCACAACATCGGCAATAAAGGCGATATGTTCGGGAGTGGAGCCGCAGCAGCCGCCGAGAATATTGACCAGACCGCTTTCGGCAAACTCACCGACGATGGCCGACATTTCATCGGCTTCCTGATCGTATTCACCAAACTCGTTGGGCAAGCCGGCATTGGGGTGCGCAGATACCCAGGTATCGGCAACACGCGATAGCTCCGCAACATAGGCGCGCAGCTCCTCGGCACCCAGCGCACAGTTAAGACCAATACTGAAGGGTTTGGCGTGGCGCACCGAGTTCCAGAACGCTTCGGTGGTTTGGCCGGAGAGCGTGCGCCCTGACGCATCGGTGATGGTGCCGGAGATCATGATCGGCAGCCTTTCACCGCGCGCTTCAAACACTTCATCCAGCGCAAATAGCGCCGCCTTGGCGTTGAGGGTATCGAAGATGGTTTCGACCATGATCAGATCGCAACCGCCTTCGATCAGCGCCTGGGCGGCTTCATAATAGTTGTCGCGCAGTTCATCGAAGGTGACATTCCGCTTGGAAGGATCGTTGACATCCGGGGAGAGCGAAGCGGTGCGGCTGGTGGGGCCAAGCACGCCAGCTACAAAGCGGGGCACGCCGGTTGCGGCGGCCACTTCATCACACACTTCTCGGGCCAGCCGCGCAGCTTCCAGATTCAGCTCCGGCACCCATTCCTGCATGCCGTAATCCGCTTGCGACAGCCGCGTGCTGTTGAAGGTGTTGGTTTCAATGATGTCAGCGCCCGCATTGAGGTAGTCGCGGTGCAGGCGCTTGATAAGATCACGCTGGGTAAGCACCAGCATGTCGTTGTTGCCTTGAAGGTCAGAGGGCCATTCGTTGAAGCGCTCGCCGCGAAAATCCTGCTCGCTAAGCCGTTCCCGCTGAATCATGGTTCCCATTGCGCCATCAAGAATCAGAATACGCTGGGCAAGCGCCGTAGTGAGTTGTTCCATTAACGGGGCGCGAACGGGGAGACTATGGCTCATGAACTGTGCTTCTCTATCGGATCATTAAACGAATAAAACGCGATGTCACTTGGCGGCGAGCGCAAGGGGTATAGCAAAGGCTACAGGGTCGCGGATTGGCGCGCTGGTTGGAAATGAACGTTTTGCGAGTTCATCACAAGAAATTGTCATGATGCTGCATCAAGCGGTGCCAGCGACACGGGCTGACGCATGTTGGTTGATCTAATTGGTCGGGTTTTACCCTTATCTGACGATGGCGTAAACTGTTCGCCATTAGGGCGCTTTGGCAGCAAAGCATACTCTTTCTCAAGCGCCATCGCACCGTCTCCAGAGAAGATCCCATGAGCGAACAGACCGTAGCAGACAACGTTAATGAGGGCGCGCCTCTCGAAATTACCACCAGCGCACAGGAATATCTTGCCGAGCTATTGTCGAAGCAGGATGTAGGCGGCATTGGCGTGCGTGTGTTTATCACCCAGCCGGGCACGCCCTATGCGGAAACCTGCCTGGCCTACTGCCGCCCGGGGGAAGAAGAGCCAAGCGACGTGCGCGTTGAGCTTGAGCACTTTCCGCTGCTGATCGAGGCACACAGTGAGCCTTTCCTTGAGGATGCCGTAGTTGATTTCAACGCGGATCGCATGGGGGGCCAGCTCACCATCAAGGCACCCAATGCCAAGATGCCGAAGGTGGATGCATCCAGCCCGCTGGAAGATCAGATCAACTATGTGCTCTACAGCGAAATCAATCCGGGCCTGGCCTCTCACGGCGGGGAGATTCGCCTGATCCAGCTGACCGAGGACGATATCGCCGTGCTTCAGTTTGGCGGTGGCTGTCAGGGCTGTGCGGCAGTTGATCTGACTCTGAAGGAAGGTGTTGAGCGCACCCTGCTTGAACGCATTCCTGAATTGAAAGGCATTCGTGATGTGACCGACCACACGGATACCACCAACGCCTATTATTAATGACGAGCTTCATCCCGCATTGAATGGGGTGTAAGCACGCGTACAACGGCCTTCCTTGAAGGCCGTTTTTGATGGTGGAGCATTAGCTGTTCTTTTTCGCGACAGCGTTTCTGTTACCGAGCAGCCAACATTTCTCCTGTCTTTATCCGACCTTTTTCCTCTCTTTCGTCCCTCTCTCTTCTATCCAGCGATTGCCAGCCGTTTATTCCTGTAGAACATGGCGTTCCATCAGGCGAAATCGCCGCGACAGTCACCGGTTTTAACTTTGGTTAATCTTATGTACCATTGCTTATAAGTAATGGATAAGCTGCCAACGAGCGGGCCGGTACCAACAATGATTCAACCCTGGCCTGTGACTCGCATTTTGCAGCTACGACCTAACCTGTATGGGCGCTGCCAGGCCGGTGCCTTCAAGCGGTGAGTGAGAACGGTTCAATGAGCAATTCCGATCATTCGTTGGCGAGATCAAACAACAACACCTTGCAGAGCGAAGAGGGGAGTGTCGATGTGCCGACCTCTGGACGCTGGTGGTCGCGCATGTTTGCCTTTATCGGGCCTGGTGCCCTGGTGTCGGTCGGCTATATGGACCCCGGCAATTGGGCAACTTCACTGGAAGGCGGTTCGCGCTTCGGCTATTCGCTGCTGTGCGTGATTCTGCTGTCGAACCTGATGGCGATTGTGTTGCAGGCGCTGTGCGCTCGCTTAGGGATTGTGACCGGGCATGATCTGGCGCAGGGCTGCCGCGAGCACTGCCCGAAGCCGGTCAATATTGTGCTGTGGCTATTGTGCGAGCTGGCGATTATCGCCTGTGATCTGGCGGAGGTGATCGGTACGGCGGTGGCGCTCAAACTGCTGTTCGGCATTCCGCTGATGTGGGGAGCCATTATCACGGTACTAGATACGCTGCTGCTGCTGGCGTTGATGCGCAAGGGATTCCGATGGATTGAAGCCTTTGTGATTACGCTGCTGGCGACCATCTTTGTGTGCTTTGCCATTGAGCTGGTGCTGGCACGCCCCTCCATGGCCGCTATTATGGAAGGCTTCTTTGCGCCTAGTACCGACGTGCTGACCGATCCGGCGATGCTCTATATCGCCATCGGTATTATTGGTGCGACGGTGATGCCGCACAATCTGTACCTGCATTCGGCGCTGGTCAAAACCCGCAACTTCCAGCGCACTGATGCGGGGCGCAAGGAGGCGATCCGCTTCGCCACCATAGACAGCACGGTATCTCTGTGCCTGGCCCTGTTTGTTAACGCAGGCATTCTGATCCTTGCTGCGGCGGTCTTTCACACCTCCGGTCAGACGGTCACTGAAATCGAAGATGCCTATACCCTGATTGCGCCGCTGGTAGGGGCAGGCATTGCGGCCACCCTGTTTGCGGTAGCGCTGCTCGCTTCGGGGCTTAATTCAACCGTCACCGCGACACTGGCCGGCCAGATCGTGATGGAAGGATTCCTCAACCTGCGCCTGCCCGCCTGGATGCGGCGCCTGCTGACTCGGGTGCTGGCAATTGCGCCGGTACTGTATGTGGTTATCGCCTATGGTGAAGCGGGCGTAGGTCGGCTGCTGATTCTGAGTCAGGTGGTGCTGTCGTTGCAGCTACCGTTTGCGGTGATCCCGCTGGTATTGCTGGTCTCAAATAAAAAGACCATGGGCCGCTTTGTGATCGGCACCAAAATGAAGGCGCTCACCTGGCTGATTGCGATTATCATTCTGGCACTTAACATCAAGCTGTTGATTGATACCTTTGCTTCGCTATAGTGGCCGCCTTTGCATCAACGTAAGGAGCGGGGCATGGCGTCACCCTCATCAACATCTGCTCATTCGGCAGCGCCTGGCTGGTTAGCCCGCCATCGCGGCGGGGTGGCGCTGGGCATTTCAGCGCTTGGATTTGCCGGCAGTGAACTCTGTGTCGGGCTTGGCTGGCTTCCTGCTCCCTGGGGAGGCGCGGTAGTCACCGCTTTCGAAGGGGCGCTGGTAGGGAGCGTGGCCGACTGGTTCGCCGTCACCGCGCTCTTCAAGCAGTTTCCGATCCCCGGGCTGCGCCGCCACACCGGATTGATCGCCAATCGCCGTGAAGCACTCAGCCGCGGTATTGTCGATATGGCCGAACGTGAATGGCTATCGCCAGCAGCGCTGCGGGCGCGTTTGGCGACACTCTCCTTTGCGGATCTTCTCACTCAAAGGCTTTATAACGGCGAAGGGCGTGAACAGCTGCGCCGCCTGACCCGCCAGCAGAGTCGCAAGCTGCTGGGCTGGCTCGACGACCCGCGCCTTGAAAGCATGCTGGAACCTGCACTTGCGCGGGCTGTCGAGCGTATCGACAGTGGACAACAGCTCGCGCCGCTGCTCCAGCGGTTGGCGTACGACCGTACCCTGAATGAGCAGTTGTGGCAGGGCGCGCTGTATATTCTGGATCGTGTGCTGGCTGATCCGCAGCTGCTCAATGTGCTGAGCGATATTCTGCTGGATCAATTGGATGCGTTATCCAGCGAAGGCAAGTGGAGTTCGGTCAAGGTGTGGCTGGGCAAGCAGTTTCTGGAAGGCGAGGATGATCGCGAGAAGGCTGAACGCTTGCTGCGTCGCCTGCTGGGGACAGCGCGTCAGCATCTTGAAGAGATCGAGCAGGATCAGCATCACCCCCTGCGGCTGCGTATGCGAGCTTTGCTGGTGGTGACTGCGCGGCATTTGCGCCATGGCGAGGGCGGTCGTTTGCGCACTGTGCTGGAACGCAGCAAGTGGCAGCTCTATCACTCCTTTAGGGAGCGGCGTGGCATTAGCGGTTGGCTGGCCTTCCTCAAGCGCTGGATTGCAGCGCGTATCGACAACGAGCAATCGCTGCTTAACCGCTGTATTGATCGCGGCGTTGACCAGCTCTTTCAGCGCTACCTGATCGAGCCGCAGGCGCGTCAGCGCTTCGATGAGCGGGTACGCACCTGGGCAGGTGATCTGATTGATGAGCACCCAGGCGCTGTAGGCAGCATCGTGAGGGAGTCGCTGTCAGAAGCCAATATGCCTACCTCACAGCTGGTAGCGACCATCGAAGAGAAGGTAGGGCCGGATCTGCAATGGATTCGTGTCAACGGCGCACTGGTCGGTGGTGCGGTGGCGCTGGCTATTGGGCTGGTGCGCGCGCTGGTAACGTGGGTGAGCTGATTGGTGTTACTGTCATGCAGGCGAGAATCATCTGACCTATCGCGTCGCCACGGCGGCGACGCTGGATAAACCATCGAGCAGGCGGGTTGCTGCTACTTGATGATTAATAGATAAAAGGCGGGGCCGGGGTTCTTGAAAGGCGCTCTTGTAACACGCGCAGCTCCATCCTGACGCGATTCAGCTCTTTGCCATTCTCTTCCATGTCGCGCTCCAGACGTTCGTTGCGGGCGCGTGTTTCGTTTAGCTGCTGTTCGGTCTGCTGGGTGCGCAAGACAAGCTCGCGGTGCTGGCGTTCTTCTTCCTGAAGGGCGCGGCGTTTCTCTTCAATCTGGCTATTCAGCCGCTCAAGGCGTTCCTCAAGCTGGCTATTCTGTCGGCGCCACTGTTTCTCAAGCTCTGCCTTTTCGTTACGTGCTCCATCAAGAAGCTGCATCAGCCGATTCTCGCTGGTTTCATGACGCGCTTCCTCTTGCGCCAGGCGCTTGCGATGGGCTGCCTCTTTCTCCTCGATGCTTTTCTGATGCTCGCGCTCCTGCCGGTCACGTTCCTGGCTTAACTGCTCGATTTGAGTATCGCGCAGGCCAAGGCGATGCTCCCGCTCTTCGAGCTGAGTGCGCAGCTGGTTAAGTTCACTGTCGCTGTGGGCCAGCAGAGAACTCTTCTCTTCGAGCCGTGCGATCGTGGCATCCAGCCGCTCGCCCAGCGCTTCAAGGCGCTGCTGGGTATCTTCGGAACGACGATTGGCCTGATCGGTGTGACTGCGGGCTTCCTTGATGCTGTCGTCGGCCTGACGACGGTAGAACTCAAGCCCTTCGTAGGCTTCTTCCTGGGCCTGCTGCCACAGCCCTAGCAGGGCATCCTGCAACCGCTCAGGAATATTCTGCGGGAGCGGGGTGTCGCGGTTTTCTTCTCGGCGATTGCGCCATTCGCGCAGGTGATCGCTGATGGTAGTGAAGCTGCCGGTGCCGAGTACATCGCGGATGCGCTGTACGCTGGGGGCGTCACCCCGTTGAATCAGCGTTTCAATGGCGCGCTGAACATCTTCATATTGAATGCCATTTCGAGCCATGGTGATCTCCACATTCATGAGGTGCCCCAGTAGAAGGGCGTGTTATTCGGGCCGGCGGCCAATCGGCTGAAGTGCCAGGCACAGTGTTGATACTTGCCAGCGCCTGCGCACAAAGGGTGGGGCAGTACGGGAATATCATATTACGCATAATACGTAATTATGGATATGCATTACAATTTTTACAGATCGCTGCTTAAAGGATGAATAACGCGCCTCCCATCCATTGGGTTGTAACGATGAATAGAGAGAAGAGTAGTTAACGACATGATGCTGAGGAGGATTCACCATTTATGGCACTGGTGGTGTGACCGCTGGCAGAAGGGCGCAGCTTCCAAAGCGTGAGGCCACTCCTTTGCATAATGGGCATCGGGCGTGGAGGAGCGGGGCGAAAGGGGCTGATAGTGTCAGCCACCCAGGGAATTTCAGGAGGGCTGAACATTGCCCGATTCACGCGCTATACTGCGCCTCCCAGGTGACAAGGAGCTTCCATGAGCAGCGCGCAGCAGGCAACCGCCGAATTGGTTGAAGAATTCAGCTTTTTTGATAATTGGATGGATCGTTATCAGTACATCATCGACATGGGCAAGGCGTTGCCCGAGATGCCTGACGAGTGGATGAGCGATGATTATCGCATTGAAGGGTGTCAGTCGAATGTCTGGATACATCATCGTATCGAGCAGGGTGTACTGCATTTCGATGCGATGTCGGATGCCGCGATTGTGGCGGGGCTGATCGCCATCGTGCTCAGGCTTTACAACGATAAAACTCCGGCTGATATTCTTGCGACGCCCACCGATACCTTCAAGCAGCTGGGGCTGGAACAGCATCTGTCGCCCACTCGTAACAACGGGTTGCATGCGATGCTTAACCACATCTATACCACTGCCCAGCAGTACGCCTAGCCTTGCATCATCAATGAAGGGCTTGATCGAAAACGCCAGCGTCAGTGCTGGTGTTTTTTGTCGTGCTCGGGCGGCACCATATCGACACCGCCCGGGTGCCAGGGGTGGCATTTGACGATTCGCTTGAGCGCCAGCCAGCTTCCCTTAAAAGGGCCATGGGTCGCCAGCGCCTCTAGCGCATAATGGGAACAGCTGGGGTAGAAGCGGCAGCGCGGCCCTAGCATGGGGCTGATGAACCATTGATAGAAGCGTATCGGAATCACCAGCGGCAGCGTTAACCAGCTACGCGGGCTGCGAGCGTTAAACTTCATCTTCGCGCCACCTCATTCGTCATGAGTTTGCGTATAGCTCAGCGGGGTCAATGAGCGGATCGCTGCACACTTTGGATTGTTGCGGCTCAAGGTGCAGATAGAAGCAGCTACGTCTACCGCTATGACATGCAGGGCCGGTTTGATCTACCTTCAATAGCAGCGTGTCGCCATCGCAATCGAGCAGGGCTTCCTTAAGAAGCTGTATCTGCCCGGAGCTTTCACCCTTGCGCCATGGCTTGCCCCGTGAGCGCGACCAATAGCATACCCGGCCAGTGGTCAGGCTCTCTTCAAGTACGGTGCGGTTCATCCACGCCATCATCAGCACCTCGCCAGAATCATGCTGCTGCGCAATAGCGGGTATCAGGCCGGCATCATTCCACGGGATTGCGTCCAATACATCACTGGTTGCAAGCGTTGCCCCTGTCGCCTGAGCCTCAAGGGCAGAAAAGAACGTTGTGGTTGACACAAAAACTCCTTGTAACGCCGCGTGCCACGGGCGGGAAGCCTATTCACGGCAGTCGCCGCACACGCCC
This sequence comes from Carnimonas nigrificans ATCC BAA-78, assembly GCF_000526695.1. Lineage (GTDB taxonomy): Bacteria > Pseudomonadota > Gammaproteobacteria > Pseudomonadales > Halomonadaceae > Carnimonas > Carnimonas nigrificans. The sequence goes on along the minus strand of NZ_JAGO01000012.1, from coordinate 291,501 downwards.
GATAATTCGATGGTTTGACGCTCCAGCGAGAAGCCATGCCGTCCCACCAGCTCGGCCAGCAGCTCGTTGACCTGCGGCTCGTGCATCTCCTCGACGCGACCGCAGCGCCGGCAAATCACCAGCTGAAAACCGCTGCGATGGGAAGGATTCGGCTCCGGGCACGGGCAGGCGATAAAGGCATTCAGTGACTCGATACGATGGACCAGCCCCTGTTCCATCAGAAACTCCAGCGCCCGATAGACCGTAGGCGGGCGGGCCGAGGCATGGTCTACCGCGAGCTTGTCGAGCAGCTCATAGGCTTTCAAACCGCTGGGAGTGGCACTGATTAGCTCGAACACACGCCGGCGAATCGGTGTGAAGCGTACTTTTTCGTCGCGACAGCGCTGCTCCGCTATCTGCATTAATTGCTCTGCACTGGCGTTATGATCGCAATGCATTAAACCTCCGGACCAACCAAGGGTGCGATTTATCAGGGCCTGAAAAGTTGCGCATTTATCGCCCGTGACGGCCACACAACGCAAGAGTGCGATGGGGCACGCAGACGTTAACAACACCGCTTTGGTCAGCAGCCAGCTTTTCAGAAGAGGGGCAGTATATCACGGCTCAGCAGGGAGCAGACCAGACGCGGTGGCAGCGATAAAACGATGACAGGAGAGGAAAACAGACAGGGAAGTGCCCCGCAATGGCGGCACGTTGTGTCTCACAGGCTGCATGGGAAGAAGCGCACTCAGAATGAATCAGCGGGCGGGAATGTCGATGCCATCAAACAGTGCCGGAATCTCGACGCTGGGTGTCACCAGGGCTTCTTCCACCGTTGCAGCGTCAAGATGACCAGCAAAACGATGAATAAAGTCAAACATATAGCGACGCATAAAGGCACCGCGCCTTAGCGCCAGACGTGTAATGGAGGGAGTAAACAGGTGGCTGGCATCAATCACCTTCAGGTCGCTGTCGCGCTCATCCTCGATAGCCATATGCGCGACGATCCCCACCCCCAGACCAAGCCGCACGTAGGTCTTGATAACATCGGCATCTACGGCGGTCAGGACGACATCCGGTGTCAACCCCGCCGTTTGGAAAGCATCATCCAGCTGCGAACGACCGGTAAAGCCAAAGGTATAGGTGACCAGCGGATAGTGAGCGACATCTTCCAGTGACGGTTGCTGAAGTGCCTCAAGGGGGTGGCCCTCTGGCACCAGCAGCCAGCGATTCCAGCGATATGCAGGCAGCGCCACCAGATCGGCATACATATCCAGCGGCTCGGAGCAGATCGCGATATCCGCCTGACCATCCGACACCATCTGGCCGATCTGACGCGGCGTACCCTGATGGATATGCAGCGAGACCTCAGGGTAGCGTTGGCGGAAGGATTTAATAATCGGGGGCAGGGCGTAGCGTGCCTGGGTGTGCGTCGTCGCGATAGAAAGATTGCCCTTGCGCTCGTCGCTGTGCTCTTGCGCAATCTGCTTGATCTCCTCCGATTTGCGCAGGATTTCGCCCGCAATCGCGATGATATTCTGGCCGCTCTCGGTGATATGGCTGAAATGTTTGCCACGCCGCGCGAAGATTTCAATACCCAGCTCTTCTTCAAGCTGCCGAATCTGTTTCGAGACGCCTGGCTGTGACGTGAAGAGGTTATTCGCAGTAAGAGAAACATTGAGATTATTGGCGGCTACTTCCCAGATGTAGCGAAGCTGTTGCAGTTTCATGACTCACCGTGCCTTGATCTATCGTTGCGTATGTCGATGCCGCCTTGAGCGTGCTTGCGCCCAAACAGCAGCAGCGAGAGGTCTTTGTCATATTGAACGCGAGTTTTGTTCTATAGAAAAAGAATAATAAATATTCCACTTATTACGAAAGTGAATATAAAGCGGGCAGGAACCGCTGTTATTAGCTCCTGGATGGTCTTTCTGAACCGCGAAAGTGGAGGGAAGGCATCGGACAAAAAAGCACCCGCAGAAGGGTGCTTTTTACGAAACGTCGAAGTGTTGGTTTAATTGGCCGCGGAGACCTTCCATATCGTGTTGCCAACATCATCCGCCACCAGCAGCGAGCCATCCTGGAGCTGGGCGAGGCCCACAGGAGCGCCGTGCAGCTCGCTTTCATCGTCGGAAATGAAGCCAGTAACCACCGGCTGCGGCGGGCCAGTCGGTTTCCCTTCACTGAACGAAATGAAAGTGACCCGATAGCCACTTAACGGCGAGCGGTTCCAGCTACCGTGTTCGCTGACGAATACCCCATGGCGATATTGTTCCGGCAGGCCATCGCCGCGAGAGAAGTGTACGCCCAGCGCCGCCACATGGGAGCCTAGTGCATAGTCAGGCGTGATCGCCTTTTCGACCAGATCAGGGCGCTGTGGCTGAACCCGTGTATCCACATGCTGACCGTAATAGCTGTAGGGCCAGCCATAGAAGCCGCCATCCTGTAGTGAGGTCAGGTAGTCAGGCACCAGGTCACTGCCGATCTCATCACGCTCGTTGGCTACGACCCATAGCTTGCCCGTGTTTGGCTCCCAATCCAGTGCGGTGGGGTTGCGCACACCCGAGGCAAATATGCGGCTGCTTCGTGAAGCAATATCGACCTCAAGGACGGCAGCGCGACGGTACTCTACTTCAAGCCCATTTTCGCCCACATTACTGTTGGAACCGACCCCTACATAGAGTTTGCGACCATCCTGGCTCGCCAGCAGCGACTTGGTCCAATGGTGGTTGATGGTGCTGGGCAAATCGGTGAACGCCTCCGCCTCGGAAGACATTTTGGTTTCATCCGGCCGGTAGTGATAGCGCAGCAGGCCATCGGTATTGGCGATATAAAGATCATCACCTACCAACTGAATGCCGAAGGGCGAATTCAAATGCTCAATATAAGGGTACTTCCGGTAGCTGCCGTCATTTTGCGGGCGCAGCAGGGTAACGCGGTTGCCTCCCGTGCCGCCCTTGCCAGAACGCGCCTTGACCTTGTTGGCAATCAGCTGCTTGGGTGAGGTGATACTTGCGGTGCCAGGGCTGTTGCCTTCGACCACCAGAATGTCGCCGTTGGGCAATGGCAGCACTTGGCGTGAATGCTCAAAACCATCGGCTATTTTGGTGATTTTCAGCCCTTCGGCTACCTGCGGTGTTTCATCGTTCTGCCAGCCCACGCGGGTCGGTACATGAATCGGCGGCACCAGATAATTCTTCGCTTCCGGCAGCGGGGGCTGAGCACCGCTTTGTTGGGCCGTATCCAGATCAGCCTTTTCACAGCCACTCAATACCAGCGCGGCGGCCATGCCGCTAACGAGTAGCAGGGTAGATTTATACATGACGATCTTCTCCCTTCGGTCCGCACGCATTTCCGGCCAGACGGCCAAGTACCAGCAACACCACCGTCAGAATGGAGAGCCATAGACCTGTCGGCATGGCAGCAAACGCATCGCGACCATGAACAAAGGCATTGAAGATCGCCGCAATGATGGCCAGTGCCGTGAACATGAAATCAAGGCGGGTCGCCGCAGAAGCGCGGTAGCGGGGCATCCAGGTCAAAAACAGGTTGATAAGACGCGGAATAATCGCGGCCAACAGGCCGAAGACCAATAGCCAGGCGGCGCCTTTGACGTACATGATGGTGGCGGTGTTGTAGTAGATCGCATCGAAGATCAGTGCGGCGACAAAGGCGCCATAGGGGATCGGATCAAGTAGTGCAAACAGCAGCCACGCCCACCGTGGAGCGGGTCTGGATGGAGTAGGCGTCATAGAGTGTTCTCCCTGAATGGTCATTATTGCGCTTCCGAGCTTGTTCACGTTTTGCATTACCTACGCATCTACCAACGTTAGTAAACATTCAGCAAATGTGCACAAAAATTCAACGTATTTATAATGTTGCGCGATACCTGACGGGCATAAAAACGGCGAAATTTCGCTGTTCCAGCAGAGATTTCGCCACGAGCTGGATTTTGTGGCTTCTTTTTCATTTTAAAATTTATACCGTTATCTATATGCGTTTCAAACTTCAAAAAACAATCCAAACCCGTTATCAGCAAGCACGAGATAAGCCCTGAAAAAATGACGGAAATTACTAACCGGCTCAGTTATGAGACGTTGATATCCTCAATGAACGAGAGCTGAGAAGCTCGCCTAAAACCCACGCCCACGCGCAAATATTCCACGGAGTTAGAGGAGGGGAAGGGGCGTTTGACAGGGGATATTGCAGAACATATAAAAACACGGTGTTTCATGACTTGGACGAGAAAAGAGAATTGAGAAGATATATCGCCGCTATTCTTGCCTCATGTCTACTGCTGCCTGGCTGCGCCTCATCTCAGGGGGATAGCTCCGAAAGCCAAGGATATGCGAGCACGCCTGAGAGCAGTAGTTCTTGCAGTGATGGAGCCACGTTGGCCCGTAGGGTGTACTTGTCGCTTATGGTCTTTACCGCCGTCACCGATAGCCACAACGGAATGTTTTATAATTCCAACCAGCAGTCCAGTGGATGCAAATGGTGAGAGATCACTTCATCGGTTATACGGCAGGCAAAATGGGTAACCCACTATATCTATTATCAAGTAGACCTCGCCTCAAGACATAAGGCTCCACTTTAGTAGACCACTACAATTCTCATACCTTGAGTCTGCTAATATCTCAGGCGGATTCACTGAAAATTCAAGGGAAATCATGAAACGCCAAATCCTTTATCCGTTCGCCCTGTTTTTGACTGCGGCAATGCTGGTCGCTTGCTCTGGAGGGAAACCTGAAGAAACGGTTGATGCGTTTTACCATACTACTGCTGATGGCAATGTAGATGATGCCGTCAAGTTGATCTCATTCTCAGGAGTGGGAGCCAATGAAATGGTGCAGGCCAAGGGTAAGGTTCAGATGGTTGTGGGCGAACTTCATAATCGCATAGAAGCCAATGACGGCCTGGATACGGTGGAAACCGTAAAATCCGAGACCAGCGAGGACGGGCAGAAAGCGATGGTGAGCAGCAAAATCATCTTCGGTAATGGCAAATCCATGAATGAGAACGCCAGGCTCATCAAAGACGATGGCAATTGGAAAATCGTGCTCCAATAAGCATGCTTCCCCGACTGCTGCCGGTAGCCTGGTTATTGGGCCAGTGGCTATTTTTCTCCAGTCCTTCGTGGGCGGCTCCGTTGTCCACGGCAATGTCTGGTGATCTTATCTTCCGCGAAGGCACGGAACCTGTCAGCGAAGCCGTGCTATCTGTTGATAAGGGGCGTTTCAGTCACGTTGGGATGTTGTTCAAGGATGGCGATGCCTGGAAAGTCATTCATTCCACACCTGCCGAAGTACAAGGCAGGGCCGATGGCGTGGTCATTGATTCGCTTACCTTCTTCATCAGTCCCGATCGAGCCCGCCAGTGGGAGGTCTTCCACGTACAAAATGTCACACAGGAAGAGCGCAGAACTGCCGTGGAATGGGCCGCTGATCACAAGGGAACGCCTTTCACTATTCTTGGAAATCGTGGGCTGTACTGTATAACACTGGTATATGAGGCGTGGCAAGCTGCTGGCGTAGACCTGGGCGTGAAACTCACACACCTGCAAGTACCGCTAGCGAGCGGTGACTTCCTGCTTCCAAGTGGACTGCTTCAATCATCTCGCCTAAAGCATGTGGAGATGAAGTTTCCTGAGGGTAATTGAGTAACAAGGCCATCTACAATAACTTTGTCACGCGAAGAACCCTCAAAGCTCAAAGGCTCCAAGAGGCAAAGCTCCACTTCGCATAATATATATTATGTTAAATTGCAGCATCGAAAACACTAAAGGTGCCCCATCAAGAAAATCCCGTAACCTTTGATGCGCGTTCCCTCCAAAAGCTTTCTCCCATCGCTAACAGCTATAAGCTCTTCCTCGAGCACATCTGTAGTCGGCGCACGATTAAACAAGAAAATCGTCACCTGCGCGGTGACGTTGGGATGATTCAAAAACATGTCACTGAAAAACGCCTGCCCGTCCTCGTCGGCCAGTACCGCGGTCGGCGTTGTAGCAATGGTGCAGGTATCCATGCAGTAAGTCTGATTAAAGCCATACACCTTGCATATTTACCTAAAAAGGAATGTCTCCATTTTTTAGATTGTTAATATAAACATTATTTTCTTCAAACTGAGAAAAAAGCTCATCTAAATTATGATAAAATCCACCATCATCTACTTTGAGAATATGGTTAAAAATAACTCGAGAAATGACAGATTGAGGCTGATCATAATCTCGTTTGAAACGGGTTACGTCCCATTGGTTCGCCACAGCCCTCTCAGTGTATTTTGAGATGCCGCTAATGACCTGATTGCTAGCATGAGGCAGTCCATAGGATTGCCCTTGCCGATATCTGTCTGAAACATGCCTCAGCTGATTTGAAATAATCCAGCAGACCTGTGAAAGGGAGAAGTGTGACAACGCCTCTTTTAATGCGGCAATGGTTTTCTCACCCTCACGTTCTGGGAACCCTCGACGGCCTAATTCAAGATTGAGATAGGCTAACGCTTCCTCTAAGACAACCCTTCTGCCTAGGTGTAGGATGCCACCCCACGAAGATTCACGAAACTCTCTCATGGAGACATAATTGTTCAGCCATGAGTACGCTGCTGCCAGGTCGACACTGTCCGTTAAAGACATAGAGACCCCCACTTCCCAGGCGACCCCCAAGGGATAATAGCGTTTCTCCCCTTCAGGTGTGACTATCAAAGACTCGGATGGGCTGCGAGGGGATATTGTTATTATATCAACTTCTTGAAGTTCATTTAATAATTCCACTGTGAATTGGTCAGATGGAGTTAGTGCGTCAATTGAATTTTTATTTATTGGGTCGATATATTCGAGCGCTTCGCTTCCAGAATGCTTTATCAAGGCCAGTAAGACAATAGAATAATAGCCGGGCAAAACATCAACAGAGGTGGTGTGCTCACGGAGATCATTAACCCTAACTTCCAGCTCTGCTCGGTAGCACTCAATACGTTCATTGGCCAGAGCTTGTTCAACGGCCTTTTTCTTTTCTTGTTCGGCTCGGTCAGCTTCTAAGCATTTGGTGCAAGTAAAGTCCCTTGGTTTATTGCTAGTGACTCCTAGGCTTGATATAGGCATGTCAGAACGAACCCTTGCCATGTATGGGGAGGAACAACGTTGGCAGAGTCGAGTGCTATCAAGCACGTAAGAAGATTCTTTAACTAATTGGGATAACTTATAAACTGGCAAGCCATAAAAATGAGCAATTTCGGAAACCGTACTTTTCCAACTACCCCGTGAAGATAGCATCCAGTATTTTGAGCAAATTTCGATAATATCGTCATCATTACTAGTAAAGTGTACAGTTAACTGCTCCATTGTGATCCTACCATCAAGAAATATGGTGCTAGCTTACTCCGGTTAACAGAGTAGGTAAAACCGCTGTGGGCTGGAATTTTATCTCAGCTGGTACCTGATTAGCTGCAATTTGAGCGTCACCCATTTGAGCCTGCCTTCCTGCACTCTCACTGGCGGCAACCTGCCCTCGTTGCCGCTGCTGGTTCCGAAATCACAAATGATGCTGCTACCCAAACGTTTCTAAAAGATCGTTAATATCGTCTTCGGACAATTCGTTGACCGGGTGATCTTTCAGCACAAATGCCAGGCGGGCGCTCTCTTCCAGCTCTTCTGCGGCGTTGACCGCGCTTTCAAGGGTTGCGCCGGCAATCACCGGGCCGTGGTTGGCTAACAGCAAGGCGCGGTGAGTTGACGCCACGGAGCGAATACTTTCTTCCATACCAGGATCGCCGGGGCGGAAATATGGCACGACCGGTAGCGCGCGGCCCACTCGCATAATGAAATACGGGGTTAGCGCCGGCATGGGCGCTTGTCGCTGGTCCTGAGTGGTCAGACAGCTCATTGCGGTGGCGTAGGTAGAGTGAAGGTGGACAACGGCGCCCTCTTGTGGCCGGGTCTCCAGCATCGCGCGGTGCAGAAATACTTCCTTGGTGGGCTTATCTCCGCCGATATGGTTCCAGTTGCGATCGAGCTTGCTGATACTGTCGGCGTCAAGCCTGCCCAGTGATGAGTTGGTGGGCGTCATCAGGAAGCCATCGTCGAGCCGCACGCTGATATTGCCTGCGGTACCGACCGAATAGCCGCGTTCAAACAGACTTTTGCCGAGCATGACCAGCATCTCGCGCAGTTCGTTTTCGCTCATGTTCAAGACTTTGCTCCAAATTCATTAAGGTGCAGGCAGAATTTCTGCTGAGAACTCCCGTTTGAGTGGCGGGATAAGTCGAAATTTACTAGTGCTGGTCATTCCGATATTCATCGGGCCACTTCAAGTGCGTTGGTTTCAATACTGTTAGTGAGATGTAGCTGAACGCCCTGCTGGATGATGAGGTCGCGGGCGCTTTGCGGCAGTTCGCTATCGCTGACTACATCGGTCAAGCGGCTGAGCGGGAGCGCGCAGAAGGCTGAGAACATGCCGTATTTGCTGCTGTCGGTGACCAGTACGCGCCGATGCGAGCTGTCGGCGATGGCTTGCTTGACCGCTACCTTGGATTCGCTGGGGGTGGATACGCCGCGCTGATCGAAGGATGAGGTGGAGATAAAGGCGAGATCGAAATTAAAGCGGCGAATCATCTCGGCGGCGGCGCTGCCAATACACGACTGGTTTTCGCGTTCGACCATGCCGCCTGTATGCCACAGCTCGCAGTGAGTCTCTTTGGCAATAAAGGCAGCGGTAACGAAATCATTGGTCACGATGGTCAGGTCGCTGCGATTGACCAAGTGATGGGCAATCTCCAGGACCGTGGTGCCCGCATCCAGATATACCGTCATATTGGGGCTGAGCAGGCGGGCGGCCAGCTCGCCGATAGCGCCTTTCTCTGGCGTATGAAGCTCGCTTTTATCAAGATGCGAAGGCTCCTTGAAAAGCCGTCCGGCCAACTGAGCGCCGCCGCTGACGGCCACCACTCTGCCCTGCTCTTCCAGCACCCGAATGTCGCGCCGGATGGTCATCGACGATACATCGAGCAACGATGCCAGCTCCACTGTGGTCACAATGCCGCGATGCAACAGCAGATTGATGATTTCAGTCTGGCGTTTGGCTGGAATCATGGCGCAGCGCTCCGATGCTTCGATAGCCATTCAAGCCCCTCTTCGGTACGCCCGCGCGGGTGATATTCACAGCCAATCCTGCCGCGATACCCCTGCTGATCCAGTTGCTGAAACAGCCATTCAGCATTCAGCTCACCTTCATCGGGTTCGTGACGATCGGGTACCGACGCTATCTGCACATGGCTGAACCGGCCCTGCATTCGCTCCATCAACCGTGTCAGATCTCCTTCCATGATCTGCGCATGATAAAGATCGAGCTGAACCGCGACATTGGCACGATCTACCTGCTCCAGAAGGCGCACCGCTTCCTGCTGATGAGAGATAAAGTAACCGGGCATATCGCGCTGATTAATCGGCTCGACCAGAAGCGTGATGCCATGTGGAGCAAGTCGGTCAGCGGCATAGCGGAAATTATCAATGAAGGTGCGCTGGCACTGTGCACTATCCAGGCCGCGTGTTATTCCCGCCATGGCGTGAAGCTGCTGGCAGCCCAGCGTCTGCGCATAATGGAGCGCTTTTTCAACGCTCTCTCTGAACTCCTGCTCTCTTCCAGGAATGGCCGCCAGTCCGCGCTCACCGGCTTCCCAATTGCCCGGCGGAAGATTGAACAGCACCTGCGTCAACTGATGCTGAGTTAATTCATGGGCGATCTCTTCGGCATCGTGCGCATAGGGAAACAGGTATTCAACAGCGCTAAACCCAGCTGCCGCGGCCCGCCCGAAACGCTCCATAAAAGGCACTTCGGTAAACATCATGGTGAGATTGGCAGCAAAACGTGGCATATCCATCAATCCGTATTCTGGTCGGCGATGCGTTGTGCATCGAAAAAGAAGATATCGGCGCCGAAGTTTCCCGATTTCAACGCAAGAGATTTGCTGTGATCGAGGGCTTTTACCCACGGCACCCCTGGCGCTATCTGAGGGCCGATAATGAAGCCGTTGATGCCCAGCGCCTGTGTGACCGCACCCGAAGTTTCGCCGCCGGCAATAATAAAGCGGCTAACGCCGGTATCGGCGAGCGCGGCTGCCAACGCGCCGAAGAGCGTTTCGATTCGTTCGCTGGCGTGATGAGCACCGTAACGCTCCTGCACCTGTTTTAACTCCGCGGGCGGCATGGTGGCGTAGATCAGCGGTGCGTGAGGAGTATTGGGCTGGCGTGCAAACCAATCGACCAGTTCATTGACGTAAGCCGTTAAATCTTCTGCCATGGCGCGATCGGGTGCTATCGCCAGCGATGCCACACTATCCCGATAGGCGGTTACCTGGCGGTTGGTCATCTCTGAGCAGGAGCCTGCGAGAATCACGGTGCTTCCCGCATTCGGAGCACCGGCCTGTTCAGCGTTTGGCCGGCCTTCCCAGTGGCGCGTCATACCATCTGCAAGACCGGAGCCACCCGTGACCAGCGTAAGCCCATCAACGGCTTCACCTATTGTCTGCAAATGCCGGTCATTCAAGGCATCCAGCACCGCGTAACGCTTGCCCTGCTGCTTCAGCGTGCTCAACTGCGCACGTACTGCCTCAACGCCCTTTTCAACCTGATCGACGGTGACATTACCCGCCTGACCGCCCGCTTGCCCTTCCATCACCCGCATCAGATTGGCATCTGTCATGGGTGTCACTGGATGGTGACGCATTCCCGACTCGTTCAGCGGCACGCCATTAACGAAGAGATAGCCCTGATAGGTGGTGCGTCCATTGACGGGAAGTGCCGGGCAGATCACCGTGAAGGACTCACCCAGCGCCTCCAGCAGTGCATCGGTAACAGGCCCGATATTGCCTTCTGCCGTACTGTCGAAGGTGGAGCAATACTTGAAGAAAAAGCGCTGACAGCCATGAGTTTGTAGCCACTTCAGCGCCGCGAGACTTTGCTCAATGGCGCGCTGTGCAGAACATGAACGGCTCTTCAGGCTAATAACGACAGCATCGGCTTCAATATCGACGGGCGCTTCAGGGACACCATTGAGCTGCAAGGTGCGCAATCCGTTATTGACCAGAAAGCCGGCTACATCAGTGGCACCGGTAAAATCATCGGCAATGATTCCTAGCGTCATGATGATTTGCCTCCCTTTTCAGGCAGCGTAATACCGGCAAAAGTCTTGATAACGGCAGCGTCGTCTTCCTTTCCAAAACCGGCATTGGAGGCGTTGGCGAACATCGTGTAAGCAGTGCTGGCAAGTGGCAGCGGAAAGCGCAGGTTCAAGCCGGTTTCATTCACCAGCCCCAGATCCTTGACGAAAATATCCACCGCTGAATGCGGCGTATAATCGCCATCAAGCACATGCCGCATACGGTTTTCAAACATCCAGCTATTGCCCGCTGAGCTGGTTACCACCTGATACAGCGCTTCCATAGAAATATCCGCGCGACTGGCGAGCGCCATCGCTTCAGCCGCGGCGGCAATATGTACGCCTGCCAGCAGTTGATGAATGATTTTCACGGTTGCGCCCTGCCCGATGGTGGTTCCGACGCGATGTACGTGCGCCGCGATCGCCGTCAGGACTGGCGAAAGCTGCTCGAATACCTGAGGCTGGCCCGCGGCCATGACCGAAAGATCACCACTCGCCGCCTTGGCTGCCCCACCAGATACCGGCGCATCCAGCACATGCAGTCCCTTCTGTTCCAGCTCGGCGGCAATGCTGATGGCATCGTCAGCGGCCATGGTCGATGAGAGCATCACCGCGCTACCGGCGGAGAGCCGCTCTGCCAGTCCGCCTTCTCCAAACAGCACCGCACGGCACTGATGTGCGTTAACCAACAGCATCACTACTGCATCGAGCTGCGCGGCCACGTCATCATTGATGGCGGCTCCTGCGTAGGTGGCGCCTGTAGCCATCAGCTCCTCGCAGCGCTGCTGGTCAAGATCAAGCCCGTAGGTATCAAGGCTGGCCGCCACGCAGGATTTGGCTACCCCTGCTCCCATGGAGCCTAAGCCCACGACCAATACCCGGTATTCTGACTGAGACATTGCACGCTACTCCCACACCGACATCAGTGCGATTTCATGAATAATCAAAAAGTAACAAATATTATGATAAATAATGTTACTTCATGATCGTTATCGGCAACTGAACTTTGGTTTCTAACACTAAAGGAGTGTTATGAAGGTGGCGCGATGGCTTGACGCTGTTATAAACCACGTTGGATGTTCATCTGAGTGCGATCCCGTTATATGCTGCGGCTATAAAACGACAACGTGACATCTCTGGGAGCAGTAAGTGCAATCTTCGCAACAATTGACTCAGGCAACATCGTTCACTCGCATATTTCCGGTATTGATCTTCAATCTGGCGCTTTATCTCAATATTGGCCTGCCCATGGCGGCCATTCCCCTGTTTGTCAGCCACGAACTGGGATTTAGTGCCGTGATTGCAGGGCTTGCCGTGTCGCTGCAATACATCAGTACCTTCGCCTCGCGCCCTTCCGCCGGTCGCCGTATTGACCGTCGCGGCCCGCGCACATCGGTATTAAGAGGCTTGCTTGTCGCAGGAATTTCGGGAGCACTGCTGTTTGTATCGGATATCACCAGTGCTACCCCTTGGCTGGCGTTTGCCATATTGGCAGTATCCCGACTGGCACTGGGGTGGGCAGAAAGCTGGGGAACGACGGGGGTTATCGCCTGGAATATTCACCGGCTAGGGCCAATCAATACGCCCTTTGCGATCTCGTGGAATGGCGTGTGTTCTTATGGCGGCATCGCTATTGGCGCTGCGGTTGGTCTGATGCTTTATAACCTGCCAGGCGGATTTGGCGGCTTGACCACCATTGGCCTGCTTTCGCTGGTGATGCCGATGGCCTGCTGGTGTTTGTGCAGAACCTATGAACCTGTGCGCCCCGAGCATCATGAAAATGCTCCGCCGTCGGGGTTTCGCGAGGTCTTCAAGAAGGTACTGCCCTTCGGTAATGTTCTGATTACCGGCTCGGTGGGATTTTCTGCGGTGTGGTCGTTCATGGCGCTGGCGTTTGCCGCCAATGGCTGGTCGGGCACCCCTATTGCGCTGCTGCTATTCGGGCTCTTTTTTATTGGTGTCAGAATCTTCTTCTCCGACCAGATCAGCCGCCGCGGTGGTTTTGTCGTGACGCTGGCCTCTCTGGTGGTAGAGGCGTTAGGCACTGCGCTGATCGTACTGTTCTACTCTCCTATCGCCGCCATGATAGGAGCGGCACTGTGTGGAGCAGGCTTCTCGCTGATCTTCCCTGCACTGGGCACTCTGGCCGTCGAGCGCGCCGGACCAGCCAACCGAGCGCTGGCAATCGGCAGCTTCTCGCTGTTTCAGGATTTGGGGATTGCGCTCTCCAGCCCGCTGCTTGGGTTGGTTATCGAAGGCGCTGGCTATCGCTCGATCTATCTTGTGGCCGCTATCGTCGCACTTCTGGGTGCCCTGCTTTGTCATCGCCTCTCCCGTCAGCAGCGCAGTGAGGTGTCACACTGACGCAGGCAATGGATATCCCAGCAGTGCCGCGATCTCTCCGATATGCTGATGAACCCAGCTGGGGTTAATTGCGCCCCAGCTCTCTATTGCGTAGCTCCCCTGATTCTGGCGTTCACCTTCGGTCTGGTGAAAACGGCATCGGATATCGAGCTCGTGCAGGGCGTGGATGGTGTCCTGAGCCGTGCGACGCGGCATACCGCTGAGTGACGTAATGGCTGGCACGCTGGCGATGTTTTGCTCGATCAGCCAGGCGACGTACAGCCTGCGATAAAAGCTGGTGCGGGTCTTGCTGGGCGTCGAAGAGGTCGAAGAGAGAGCTGTCATTGCGACACATCATCCTGTGCTGAAGTTTGTTCGTGCCTGTTGATGCTTATGGTTTCGTAGAAAAACACGACAGGCATGCCATAAATAATTGGACGTTATTGCGCAGATTAGGCCGCTCGCCTATCGAAGAACAGCCCCATATGGTAGTTTCACCACTTTATGATTGAAGAGAATTGCTAAGCTCATGGAATCGCTTCCTCACCACGAACACTTTGACCGCGTTCGTCAGGATCATCAGCGCGAGCTGGTCGAAGACTATGTAGAGGAAATTGCTCATCTGCATCATCAGCTTGGGGAAGCGCGCGCCAGCGATCTTGCCGAGCGCTTTGGCGTTAGCCCAGCCGCTGTCTCGAAGGTGGTTGGCAAGCTCAAGCGCGATGGGCTGGTCAACGCACGCCCCTATCGCGGTATCTTTCTGACCGAAGAGGGTGAAACCCTGGCCGAGAAGGTTGCCGCCCGCCATGAAGTTGTGCTGGAAGTGCTGCGCCAATTCGGGGTGCCCGAGGATATCGCGCGCGCTGACTCCGAAGGAATCGAGCATCATTGCAGCGACGAAACCGTTACCGCCATGAAGCGTTTTCTCAAAGGGTAAGGGTTTCGCTTACTGCGACGTACTGGACGTGAGGCGGTGGAGGCATGCCCTCGCCTTTCTGTATGTCCTGTCTGTATTTTCTGTAAAGTTCTTCACTGTTCGGCGACCTATTGCAGCGTCGCCTAATGGCTTTGAAGGTACAGGCTATTCACTTCCCAAAAACTGATCTACCGCAGCCTTGAATGACTTGAAGTCCTGCGCGTGTACCCAGTGACCGGTATCAAGAGTGACAACCTCAAGCCTTGGGAACAGCTCGCGCAGTGCATCGACGCCCTGATGCGTGGCGTAGTCGGAATCGCGGCCACGAATCAGCAGTGTCGGCACCTCGGCATTGCCTCCCGCCAGAGGCGCAGCAGCAATCTCGGCATAGCCCTCGATAAGCTCATTCAGCCCAACCCGCCAGCTTAGCTTTCCACTGGTGCTGTCGCGCTTGAGGTTGGTCGCCAGAAACTGGCGTGTCGGCAGGTCATCAATATAGCGCTGCATGATCTCATCGGCCTGCTGGCGACTTTCAATGTCAGTGCTCGCCACGGCCTGCATGGCATCAAACTCGCGGCGATGACCGTGCTGGTAGGCAACCGGCGCAATATCCACCACGATCAAGCGCGCCACACAGTGCGGATAGCGCTGCGCCAGCATCATGGCGCTCTTGCCTCCCATGGAGTGACCAATCAGATCGAAGCGCTGAATATTCAAGGCATCCAGGGTAGCAACCACATCTTCTGCCAGCGCTGTATAGCGGGTATCGCGTGCATGGGGCGATGCGCCATGATTACGCAGATCAAGCGCGATCACATGGCGATCGCGGCCAAACGCCTTCAGAGCGCTGCGCCAATTGTCAGCGCTGCCGAGCAGTCCATGCAGAATAACCAGCGGCAGCCGATCGCTGCGCGGCGTGCCCTGCTCAATGTAGTGAAGATTCAACGCCATCTCTGTTCTCTCTTCTTGCTGTGCTCATCGGCGGTGTGTAATAGCGGAAAGCGGGAGTGAATATCCCGCCCCCTTCCTTTACGTCACAGATCAGATCGCAATAGGGAAGACATTACCCAACGCCCCTTCCCTCTATCCATGACCATCCAAACGTCCCAGCATACGCAGCAGCAGGTTGAGCAGTGCGCCGTATAACGGCACGAACAGCAACAGCCCTATTATCAGCTTGATTACATAATCGACGATGCCGATTTCAAGCCAGTGCTGCGCCATAAAGGGATCAGGGCCGCGATAAAACGCTACCGCGAAAAACGCCAGCGTATCTATCAACATGCCAAAAATGGTCGAGGCGGTGGGTGCAATCCACCACTGCGGCAGCCGCCGCAAGCGGTCGAATACCTGAATATCCAGCAACTGCCCGAACACATAGGCGGAGAAGCTTGCCAGCGCGATGCGAGCGACGAAAGTGTTCCATTCCAGCAGCGCACCAAAACCCCGAAATGCGCCCTGCTGCCAGAGCACTGAAATTACATAGGAGAGAATCAGGGCCGGTAGCATGACCTGTGCAATCAGCTTGCGCGCTGAACGCTTGCCCATCAGACGCACGGTCAGATCGGTGGTCACGAAAATAAGCGGAAAGCTGAAAGCGCCCCAGGTGGTATGGAAGCCGGCAATTTCGATCGGCAGCTGAACCAGATAGTTGCTCGCGCAAATAATCAGCGTGTGCAGAATAACCAGCACCGCCAGGGCTCGACGGCGCTGCTGGGAAGGTTCCATCTCAAGGTTCATAAGATTGTACGGCTCGCCGCATTAACCACTGTTATTACCAAACGCGCAACCGCGTGCATTAATGCTTCTCCCAGCTCAAACGTGCCAGACGCTCGAAGGCGCGATCAACGCCGCGCTCAATGGCAGCGCTTGACTGCTTGCCGAGACGCTGTGAAAGGCTGCGCGGTTTTTTAAACGCAATCTCCAGCACTTTGGCCTGCTGTGAAGCACGCTGGAGATACTCCTCACTGGTGCCTACCTCGTCGATCAGGCCGTTACCCACCGCTTCGCTGCCATACCAGGTATCACCGGTGGCAATATCGTCGATGGCGAGCTGCGGACGCCGTTCGCCGACAAACCGTTTAAACAGCGCATGGGTATCCGCCAGATCCTCAAGAAACTTCTCGCGACCTTCCTCGGTATTTTCCCCCAGCATGGTCAGCGTGCGCTTATGTTTGCCAGCCGTCAGCACATCGACATCAACGTCGTTTTTCTTCAGCAGACGATGAATATTTGGAATCTGCGCCACTACACCAATGGAGCCGACCACGGCAAAGGGAGCCGCCACCAGATGATCGGCGCAGCACGCCATCATGTAACCGCCGCTCGCCGCTACCTTATCGACGCATACGGTTAGCGTAAGGTCAGCGTGGCGCAACCGATCAAGCTGGGATGACGCTAGCCCGTAGGCATGAACCATCCCTCCGCCGGATTCGAGACGCACCACCACCTCATCACCCTTCTGGGCGGCCAGCAAAATGGCGCTGATCTGCTCGCTTAGCTCGGGCGTTGCGCTGGCGCGAATATCACCATTGAAATCAACGACCCACACCGCCTTTTTGCCCTCGGCGGGCTGCTTCTTCTGCTGTTTGGCCTTTTGCTTCTCTTCCTTGTCCCACGCCTTCTGTGCCTTCTCTGCTTGAGCGGAAGAGAGGCGAGCCAGTGCCAAACGCTGCTGGCGCTTGCGAAAGTGCTCGCCGCGATCGCGTATCACCAGTGCCGCTTCACGCTCGCCGCGCTGCGATTTCTGGCGTGCAATCAGGCCGATAACAATGCCGATCGCCACTACAATAATGGCCACTTCGGCCACAAAAAGCCCAAAATGATAGAGCCATTCGAGCATGTCGTTCTCCTTGAAAACTCGAACCTTGGTAAACCGTGTCTAACGTTAGTCCTGTATCGCAACGCCGTTGACGAAGGTGTCAATCAACTGCCGGGAAATAGCCCCCGCTTCCGGCAGGCCGGGAAGCTGCTCCGGCTCAAACCAGTCAGCCGCCTCGATCTCGACACCATCTATATGAATATCGCGACTGACCGCCTCGGCGAAGTAGGCAAGCATGAACGAGTGCGGAAATGGCCATGACTGGCTTTTGAAGTAGCGCACCCGGCCAATCTCGACTCCGACCTCCTCCATCACTTCACGGTGGACTGCCTGTTCAGCAGATTCGCCCGGCTCGATAAAGCCTGCCAGCGTGCTGAATCGCCCCTGCTTGAAGCGCGGACTACGCGCCAGCAGCAGTTGCCTGCCGTAGCTGACCAGCGTAATGATGCAGGGCGATTGGCGAGGATAGGCGCGTAACCGGCAGTTGCTGCACACCATGGCCAGTTCGTTGCGATGTTGCTGGGTCGGCTTGCCGCAGCGGCCGCAGAAGCGATGATTACGCCGCCAGTGGTTCACTTGAAGCGCGGTTGAAATCAGCTCGAAGGCGTCTCCCGGAAGCTGATTGAGCCACTCGCGACCACTGGGCCACTCGGGGTGTGTCGCTTCCACCATGGAGAGCAACACTGGCTCTCCTCGCCACTGCCCTAGCGCAATGGCATTGGGCAACGGATAGCGGAGTTCGCCCAGAATGCCTTCACGCTCTCCTGGCGCGATGCCTCCTTCGATATCCACCTGAATATGGCGCGCTCTCTCCAGGTGACGCGCATGGGGCAGAATGCGTTCGAGCTTTACTTGATCAACCATTCAGCTTGTCCCACAGACATTCGCCCCCCGCCTTGCCGCGAAGCTGCTCCAGCTTGGCCTGATGGGCCTCCAGCTCGTCAGCACTGGGGGCAACCACCCGCAGCAGGCCGGGGTCAACCGCCACCTCACGACGCCCCGCCGGGCCGCCTCTCTGCTGGCCGCTGGCGGTGCTTTCTCCCCCTAGCGACAGCGCCGTTTGGCCGCCGGTCATCGCCAGATAAACCTCGGCAAGAATCTCGGCATCCAACAGTGCGCCGTGCAGGGTACGATGGCCGTTATCAATGCCGTATCGCTTGCACAGCGCATCAAGGTTGTTGCGCTGCCCCGGGTGCATCTCACGCGCCAGAGCCAGTGTATCCAGTACACTACAGCCTGCGGCTACCGGGCCAAGTGCCGGCTCGCTGCGCACCTTGTTAAGCAGATTGAATTCATGATCAATAAAGCCGACGTCGAATGACGCGTTGTGAATGACCAGCTCGGCGCCTTTGATAAATTCCCAGAATTCATCGGCGACCTGCGCAAATACCGGCTCCTGCGCGACCCGTTCATCGGTGATCCCGTGGATTTCCATCGCTTCGGGATCAATGGCGCGTTCAGGATTGATGTATTGGTGATAATGACGACCTGTCAGGCGGCGATTGACCACCTCAACGCCACCGATCTCGATCAGACGGTGGCCTTCACTGGTTTCCAGACCCGTGGTCTCGGTATCCAGTACAATCTGACGTTCGTTGTGTGCAGTGTTCATAATGGGTGCATATACTCCTGACCGCCCGTTATGGAAACGTTATAGAAACTTCGTCGAGCGCGCTGTAAAGCGTTATCGCTCATCTGCTGGGCTAGTATCAGCGGTGTCGTTCGCTGTCAGCGCTGTTTGCCCATGAGATCGTCCATGGCGAGATTGGCAAGAGCGTCAGCGCGCTCATTGCCCGGATGTCCCGCATGGCCCTTGACCCAGTGCCACGCCACCTGGTGGCGCTCGGTCTCCGCCAATAGCTCCTGCCACAGCTCTGCATTCTTGACCGGAGCCTTTGACGCCGTTTTCCAACCGCGCCGCCGCCAGTTGTGAATCCACTTCGTAATGCCATTTCTGACATATTCGGAATCGGTATAAAGGGCAACATCACAGCGCCGTGTCAGCGCGCGCAGCCCCATAATGGCAGCGGTTAGCTCCATGCGATTATTGGTGGTTTGCTGCTCGCCGCCTTTCAGCTCCTTTTCGTGGGGGCCGCTTTGCAGCAGCGCTCCCCAGCCACCGGGGCCAGGATTGCCTCGGCAGCCGCCATCGGTATAAAGCGTTACAGTCGGGAGTGTTGTGGAAGCTTCAGAAGACATGGCGACTCAATCAGGATGATCCATCAAAACGGGTCATTATATAGAAGTGTATGGCTACGCAGATAGCGTCTTGCCCACTATCGGGAGTGATCGGAAACGATTTTCGATGAGGAGCGGCGAGAGCCGGGTGCCAGCCGGTTTCTGCACGCGCCAAGCCCTGCGGAACGGGCTGGCAAGGCCAGCGGTTGCCAGCGACGACGCCCAATCGGAATAACACGCTCCAGCCGCCGTTTGGCGGTTATCACGTAGGTGTGCGCAAACGGCAGGTTGTATCGGCGCCAGCAGGATTCCCAGCGCGGCCGATAGCGCGATATCGAATAGGCGCAGTAGTCTACCCGCTCGATCTCGAAATCAACAAACGCCAGCCAGTCGCGCAATTGCGAGGTGGAGCGCCATGCAAGCTGATGAGGAAAACGCTTGTGGCGGCTTGGTCCAATGCGGCTCAAGCGCCCCGGCCCCATGGGGTGCCAGCCAATAATGATCAGCTTGCCGTTGTCATCGGTCACTCGCGCAGCTTCACTCAACAGATAATGCGGCTCGTGCAGGATATCCAGCAGATGATGAATGATCACCAGCGACATTGATTCGTCAGGCAGCGCTAGCTGGGCAGGATCACATAGCAGCGAGGAGCTGGAATGCGCGTAACTGGCACTGGGCACCCACTGCACCTGATGGCGAAGATTGCTGAGTGGCAGCAGCGGCATGGCCGCCGTGAACTCAAGCCCATGCTGACCTGGCAACGCCTCGACAAGCGGCCCCACGCAGGCGCGCTGACACTGCCACATCGCCTTGCCGCGTTCGCTCTGCCAAAAGTCCCGCGCCTGCTGGAGCAATCGGGCCGATGAAGCCACTCCATTGGCGGCCGCTGCACACATGGGTAACCTCCCCATACGGTGTTTGTGTTAGACTGCGCAGTTCAATTGAGCCAACGCTCTATGCAACGCCTTAACAAGCGACTGCCAGCGTTGAGCGGTATCGACACCTTCCTGCCGATCAATACCATTGGCATAACAGTGCTGGCCGGTGTGCATTTACTTTTGCGGATGTCGCTCACGTTTACGCGCTGTCAGGCGTCTATACCGTTCGGCCAAGCCGCGCGTAATGCATCAACTATACAGTAAATCACTGTTGGGCGGGCGGCTTGCCCGGGTATTGCTACCCCCGTTTTGTCAGGAGTTCCCGTATGTCTTATTCACACCAGGCAACCACCGCGTTGCAGGTTACGGCGCTTAATGCATTCTCGGACAACTATATCTGGCTGGTGCGGCGCGCAGGGCAGCATGAAGTGGTGGCCGTAGACCCGGGTGAAGCGGCTCCGGTCATCGAGTGGCTTGAAAGCGAGGAAGGCAGCGACTACCGGTTGACCGATATTCTCATCACCCATCATCATCATGACCACACTGGCGGCGTCGCCGAACTGGTCGAGCGCTACGCTGCTCGCGTCAGCGGCCCTGCCCAATGCAAAAGTGTCAGCATCGACCGTCCGTTAAGCGAAGGCGACACCATTGAGCTGTTGGGTGCCACAGCCCGCATCTGGGAGACCCCAGGGCACACACTCGATCATATTGTCTATCTGGTGGATACCGCCACGCCGCTGCTGTTCTGCGGTGATACCCTGTTCCACGCGGGCTGTGGCCGTCTGTTCGAAGGCAGCGCAGCGCAAATGCAAGCGAACTTCGCGCGCCTGAAGGAACTCCCCGGCAAGACCCTGGTCTATGGAGCCCATGAGTATACGCTGGCGAATCTCGAATTCGCCCGTCAGGTCGAACCTGACAATCAGGACATTGCCGCTGATATCGACCGCGTCAAACAGATGCGTCAGCAGCAGCGTCCTTCGTTGCCCAGCAGCATTGAGCTGGAGCAGCGTGTTAATCCGTTCATGCGGTATCAGAATTCCGCAGTCGTCCAGGCATTGGAAGCCCATTCTGGACAAACTCCTGCCGATGAAACCGAGGCATTCGCGCTCTTGCGCAGTTGGAAAGACAACGCTTGAAGGTCGTCATGAGCATTGCTCGACAGAGAACTGGCCGTCACTCGCGTTTACTTCTCGGTCGCCGAGGTCCAGGAAGGATCATCCGGCGATACGGCAATTTCGCAAGGTAGTGTGCTGTGTCTTTAACAGACTTGATTGAAAATCGCATCAAGCGCCGCACGGGGATGCTGGCGGGTGGATTGATGACGTTAACACTGGGTATTGGTAGCTGGCTGGCGCTCTCCGAACGTGGTGATATCAGCTTTTACCAGGTAAGCATTGAAGACGTTGTCTCCTACGACTCTGCATGGCAGCGTGTTTCCGCCAACTTCGCTCTGGATCATCACAGCGACAATCCTCGCGTCCAGCGGTGGATCTCGTGGTATCAGGATCATCCAGAAATGTTCGCTGATTATGCGAAACAGGCTGCTCCCTGGATGCACTACGTGAGTCGTGAAGTCGAAAAGCGCGGCTTGCCGGGAGAGCTGGCGCTGCTGCCCTTCGTTGAAAGTGGCTACAACCCTCTCGCACGCAGTCCCAAGGGGCCGACGGGCATATGGCAGTTGGCCTCGGCAACGGCTGACGATCTGGGCCTGCGCAACACTCTGGGCTATGCGGCGCGGCAGGATGTAAAAGCCTCCACGACGGCTGCCCTCGATTATCTGGAGCTGCTGCAGCGTCAGTGGTATCACGGCGACTGGGAATCGACACTGGCGGCCTACAACGCCGGCCCGGGCCGAGTGAATCTGGCTCGCGTTGAAAGCGGTACCAACAGCTTCTGGGAAACCCGACTGCCCCAGGAGACGCGCAACTATGTGCCCAAGCTCTTGGCGCTGGCAACCATTGTGTCGGACCCTGAACGCTATGGCATTGAGCTGCCCCATGTCGATGATGCTCCCTCCGTGGTAGAGATCAATCTGGATCACTCGCTCGATGTCGCCTCTGCCGCGAAGCTGGCCGGTGTTGCCCCAGCGGAGATCAGGCGTCTTAACCCTGCGTATGTGGGCAATTGGGTCGATAACTCGCTCTTGATTCCAAGTGAGGCGGAGCAACGCTTCAAGGAGCAGCTAGCGATATTGCGCAGCGGCGATCGACAGCTTGAATATGTGGTAGCGCAAGGCGATACGCTTAGCGTTATCAGCCACCATTCGGGCATTCCTGTCGAGCAGATTCAGCACGACAACAAGCTCAAGGGCAAGCCGTTAAAAACGGGCCAAACCCTGCTGTTGGCCGGCGCTTGATTTCTTCTTCGAGGATCGGGATGCTGTGCGTTTTCCACCACTCGATCGCATCCTTTATGCCGCAGCGTTTTTTCCCCTCTCTATTTGCCGCGCTTATGGCGTCGCTGATGCTGCTATCGCCAGGTGTTGCTCCCCAGGCGGTTGCGGCTCCTCGCTATAGCAGTGGCGATGTCTGCGTATTGCAAACGCTGTTGGTCATGGAGCGCCTGGATCGCTACACATCCCGCAAAAAGGCCGGCTTCAACGGTTTCTACCGCGATGTCATGAATCAGCTGCTGAGCACCGACCTGCTGGCTGGTCAGCCCAATCAGCGCAAGATATTTCTGCTTAACTCGCTGCACTACTCCGCAGACACGGCTTATCGCCAGCGCAATAAGCTCAGTGACAAAGAAGTAAAACTGAATCTTCAAAAAGAGCTGGCAGCTACCTGTAGTCGCCAGATAGGTTCGCAT
Source organism: Carnimonas nigrificans ATCC BAA-78 (assembly GCF_000526695.1). Classification (GTDB taxonomy): domain Bacteria; phylum Pseudomonadota; class Gammaproteobacteria; order Pseudomonadales; family Halomonadaceae; genus Carnimonas; species Carnimonas nigrificans. The sequence goes on along the minus strand of NZ_JAGO01000012.1, from coordinate 268,431 downwards.
TAGGCTGATAAGTGAGTCGCGTGTCTCACTATTATTCGGCTTTCAAAAGAGCTTCAAAAGAAGAGAGCCAGTGCTGCTGAACACAGCGCTGGCTCTCTTTTATCTTTTACGCAGACATCAGCTCAAAGATGCAGAAAGATCGACACGACCGATAACACAGCACTGACCGCCGTGATCACCAGTGATATTTTGCTGGCTTTGGCAAATCCCCGTTTGCGGGTATTGCTAAAGATGAAGAAGTTGACGATGCTCGAGATCAACGCCAGTGCTGCTATTCCCCAGAAGATAAAAAACACAATTCATTCTCGCTTATGGCAATGGCTCGCCGCTGAAGAGATGCTGGCGAGACACTACGTTAACACTTAAAGCGTTATTGGCCACGACCACCACCCTGCTTTTGGTGCCCCAAGCGGACACCAGTGGGCATATTGTACGCGACGCATGTCAAGGCGTCGCTTATCGGGCGCACCGGTTGGCGCGCCCGGATCGGAGCCGGGCGCACTCGGAGGTAGTAACGTTACTCTAGGGATGCAGGGTAAAGTCGTCGGCATCCTTCCATGCAGGAAATTTTTCGCGGAAGCGTTGCAGGCTTTCAAGCCCAATGACGCCTGTGCGCACGAAAGGAATATCCGCTGGCTCGTCAATCAGCGTTTCACCCCGATAGTCGATCAATGCAGAGTCACCGCTATGATGAAGCCCATTGCCATCCTTGCCGCAGCGATTGACGCCCACCACATAGCACTGATTTTCCAGCGCGCGCGCCTGTAGCAGCGTGCGCCAGACCTGACGACGGCTGGAAGGCCAGTTGGCAACGCACACCAAAAGATCATACTCATTGCCGCGATTGCGATGCCACACCGGAAAACGCAGGTCATAGCAGACGCTTAGCAGTATGCGCACGCCCTTCAGCTCAACGATAACGCGCTGATCGCCGGCGCTGTAATGGTTGGCTTCCTCGCCCATGCGGAAAAGATGGCGCTTATCGTAATGGCTGACCTCGCCTGTTGGGGTCACCCAATACATTCGGTTGACGTAGCGCCCACCGCTATTGATCGAGAGACTGCCGGTGATAACCGCATCAAGCTCGCTGGCCTTGTGCTTCATCCACGCAAGGGTTTCGCTGCTTTCGGCGGGTTCAGCAGCTTCATTCACCTGCATGGTAAAACCGGTAGAAAACATCTCCGGCAATACAATCAAATCGCTGCCGGATACTCCTTCAAGCAGACGATCAAACATCTGCCGATTGGCCTGCGGATCTTCCCAGCGAAGGTCGGTCTGAACCAGCGTAATAACAAGCTCTGACATGGCTGCTACACCTTTTCTTTATCTATTGGTACGGCGCTGAAAGCGAACGCTAACGGATGAATACCTGTAAAAGTGGCAGGATCAGCGCGGTCGCAAGCCCTACACACCCCATTGCCAGCCCTGAAAAAGCGCCAGCCAGCACGCTGATGCTGGCAAAGCTTTGCGCCGTACCGAAGCCGTGACTTGAGGCCCCCATGGTGAACCCCTTTACGATATGATCATGCGCGCCTGTCAGCTTGAATACCAGAGGCCCGGTAAAGCAACCGATAATGCCGGTAATCAGACTCAAGGCTGCTGTCAGCGCAGGGATGCCGCCAATGGACTGGGAAACACCCATCGCAATCGGCGTAGTAACAGATTTCGGCGCGAAGGATGCCACCATCTCGGCAGGCAAGCGAAACAGCGTCGCCAAGCCGATGGTCAGAAACGCAGAGGCCAATACTGCGCCGCCAATCCCCAACAGCATCGGAGCCATCATCATTCGAATACGCGCCAGATTGTCGTAAATCGGCACCGCCAGCATGACCGTAGCTGGCCCCAGCAGAAAATGGATGAACTGCGCCCCTTCAAAGTAATCGTGGTACGAGGTGCCGGTCAGGGCAAGCACGGTAATCAGCGCGGCAATGGCGAGCACCGCTGGTTGCAAATTGAGTTTACTCAGCAACTTAAACTGCTTGATGAGATAATAACTGCCGAGATAAGCCACAGTGGTAAGGAACAGCGACAGCAGCGGTGATGCCGACAGATAGACCCACAGCGAGCCGATTGTGGTGACCTTCATCGCTGCTGCTCCTTGAATACGGGATCTTCATCGTGATTCTTGAGCGCACTGCCCAGTGTGCGGCGCATAAATAACACCATAAAGAGCTGTAGCCCCGCAGTGGAGAGCAGCAGGATAACGGCAATACTGACGAGATGGGCTTCAATGGCCGACCAGTTGGCCATGACCCCAACCCCTGCCGGAACGAACAAAAAGGCCAAATGTTTGGTCAGGCCGTTGGTCGTGATACGAAGTCCTTCAGGCACCCGTCCCAGTACCATTAGGCCGAGCAGCAGAATGATCATGCCGATTACCGGCCCCGGTATGGGGAGATGAAAAAAACGGGCGGTGCTTTCACCGATCAGTTGGCACCCGAGTAAAATAGCCATCCCGACGAGCAGCGGCATGTGAAGCATTCTCCTGGTTGGTAGCACATAAATGGCAGCAAGGTTGATATCTTAAAAATATCAGAAACCCTCTACCGATACAAAATCCTATCCAATGATCGTGCATGGAAAGCCCGGTAGCTCATTTTCCTTGAATAATCGCCCCTTCTCCCCTATTTATACTCTGTGCACAGGCACCCGCCAGGTATAGGAAGGGTGTGTCACCACGCTTAACGATAGCCATAGGTTGCAAAAGGAGTTTGTTCCATGGATCTGATTCGTGTCATCTTCGCGATTATTCTTCCGCCCGTTGGCGTATTTCTCCAGGTAGGTCTCGGCCTGCAATTCTGGATCAATATTCTGCTGACGCTGTGCGGCTACCTCCCCGGTGTCATCCATGCCATCTGGGTGATTGCCAAACGCTAGCAGAAAGCACTTTTCTTTTTCAGAACAAGCGTGTAGTATGCGCAGCGTTCTCAAGGCACTTGCCTGAACAGATCGGAGCGTGGCGCAGCTTGGTAGCGCGTTGCAATGGGGTTGCAAAGGTCGCAGGTTCGAATCCTGTCGCTCCGACCAAAAAGCTTTATAAAATAGCCAGTTAGGTTAACCACCTTACTGGCTATTTTGCGTTGAGTGAAAATCAGGTGAAAACTCTGCCCCGTTGCATCGGGTTTGGCATCGCCCTCTCATGCTGTTTGCACTCGATTTGGCACTAGCAAGTCTGCCGAAGACAAGGTTAAAGGCACGCGGCGAGCAGTCGATTTTCTTGACTGAAAGTATCGCAAACATCCATGTAAGGAATGCAACGGAGAAAGCAGCGTTTGCGACAGGTGTGCGCACGTTTTGGTCACGTCATTCCTACCTGCTTTCCTATCGTAGCTGGAAGATCAATGAGTACTTCACGAACGACAGAAAACTCTTCTGGACCATTATTACCTTCCCAATATTCATTTGCGAGATGATTAACCATCAAGTTGCTACTTGTCGCAAATAGTAAACTCATGTTTGCTATGAAAGTTTTTCCTGATGGAAAAACTTCATATATAGGTTTATCTTTCCAACCGAGGCTCTGTGCTTGTTGCTTTGCGTACTCGACTGTCTCCCATCCGAAGATACATTGAAATCGAGAGGGATGCTCTGAAAATCTTGCTCGCCGCACTTGTTCCCACAGTAAATCAATTGGATAGCCAAGTGAGGGCTCCAAGCCGTCTACCAATCTATGGGCTATTTCCTTTGGAGAAATGAATTGGGCTTTAGAACATAGATAATAAATCTCACCATGCTTGGATAGCCCGTTTGGAAATTCGGTATCAACGAGATTTTGAAGGGCGGCTGGAGTAATATCTTTGAACTGCTTCAATTTTATTTCAGATCCTCCTACAAGAGATTCATTCCTATCAACTGTGTAGTAGCATTTTTTCATAGACCCTTCCTATATATGGGCCAAATTTAACATAAATACTCTTCTCCGTAGTCGAACACTCACAGCTCAATTACAAATGTCAAATTCTAGGCGGTTTTCAGCCATCAGCGGCTTATCAAAAAGCGTCCAGGATGATTTTTATAGAAATCCTGGATGTTTTTTAATTTCAACCAGGAGTAAAAAAAATTCTTGCACACGACATCCCAGGCGTGTTAATTTAAAAACAAATGAAAGATAAGCATTCATTCCAGGTATATTGTATCAAACTAACATGGAGGTTTTATTACTTATGTACCCAGCTAATGATGGCGGCATGCCACAGCCACTCATGTCCAATGATTCCAGCGGCATCGATGATCTCGATAGTTTGCTATCGACTGGTGATACAACAGAAAAACCTTACACGGTTTTTATCGGACACAACCTTGGTCATCGGGTGTTTGTCATGAACATCCCTTTTCACGAGTTCTACTCTATTTCAGAAGTTGCAAACGATGTTGAGGCTGGCGCCGTTGCACAACGACCACTCGATAAAACTCATGCTAATAACCTTGCGAAATATATGCTCAAAGGGCTGGTTTCAGCTGCAAGAATAGCCCTTCAATCTCAAGGAAAGCCTATCCCAGATGCCTTCGAAAGAATTATGCGAAAACTTGGGGATCAATCCTATTTCTCGTTACAACCCATTGTCTGCAACATCAGAGAAATCCCCCTCGGTGGCGGAAGTCCTAGCAATGGTGGTATTCGAGGAAGTCGATTAACTTCTGCCGAGGATGGGAGCACTGCATCATTTAAAGTTTATCTTTCCGAGCGAAATCTATTGTGGGTCATTGATGGACAGCATCGGCGGTATGGTGCAGATATAGTGATGAACTTTCTTGAGTCTGTTCGGCAGGGAGGCACATACCCAGCACGTTCGCCAATTCTGTACCCAGATAAAGGTGAATCCATATCAGCAGATGAGGTATATGTATGGAATGAAGCGTTTAAAGCAGCAAGAACATTCTCTACAGTGACGGTCGAAGTGCATCTTGGATTAAAACTGGATCAAGAAAAACAGCTATTTCACGACCTTAATAAACTTGGCAAGAAAGTTAACCCAAGCCTGGCTCTCGATTTCGATGGGTCTAACCCAGTTACTCAATTCATCAAGAAAAATGTTCTCGAAAATGGAATAGTTCGAGCATCGGAAAAAGAGACGCGTGATTGGTCTCAGGATGGAGGTGAAGTGGCAATGAAGGACCTGGTCTCCATCACTTCAATTGCCTTCTTAAACAAATCAAATGCTTCTGGAGCAACTCCTGCAATAGTTGATCCAAAAGCATATATTGTTGAAAGCCTTTGGCATCATATAGCGAGCATTCAAGGATTTGGGGAAGAACGCGCCAAAGAAAAAACGATTGCCGCTCAACCCGTCGTATTGAAAGCACTAGCTAAGCTCACCTACAATCTGAACTTCAGCAACCGTCGACCTGGCCACGCTGATGAGCAATTTGAACTACTAATGAGCAAAATTGAAGAGATCGATTTTTCTCACAGTAACCCTGTTTGGCGATATTACGATCTCACAAAGGAAGAAGTAGACAAATATAATCTTTCATACTTGTACAAGTGGCTTCCAGATGACACTACAACCGCAAACAGGGATGTGGGGTCATATCAGGCAGGGTTCATGCGATTTGGATCCAAGCATAATGATATTTTCCCAATCATTGGCGACATGATTCGCTACCAGGTCGGTCTTCCTAGTCGCCATAACCATGCCTAAATAAAGATTATCCAAACGTCTCGCAAATTATTTTTGAGACGTTTGGCTAGTTGAAATAATTTTTCGTTGTTTCTCTTTGGAACAGTATAATTTTAACCATATGCCCTGTTACGCGAAGCCGATGGTCAGAGTGAACATTGGCCGCCACAGCTATTTACAACTAGTTGCAACAAAAATGCCCGTCTGGGCATCCAGACGAGCATTTTGTTAAAAATCGTGCCGATCAACGCAGTGCTGCCCGATTGGCAGGCATTGATGGATCGCCGTCAGGAAGCGAGTTCAAACAACTCGCCGTGTACGCCACTCGAAGCTTTTTCAGCAAGCCCCGTTATTTCGTTGGTGCTCAGCGGCAAATTGCTGTTGCCGCTGACGTCAGTAATCAGTTTCAGCGCAGCGGTATAACCGTCAGCGCCCTCTTCTACAGCCTCAATGGCACACTCTCTGGCTGCGTGGTAAAGAACATCGGAGGTAAACAGTGCGTCAAGCATGGCATTACTCCTCGGGTGAATCACTGTAAGTACGTTGCCCGCCTCAGCAGGATTTACGGTTTTCAGTGTGCAGCCTCGATATGAAGCTTTTCCTACCGCTGATAAGAAAGTTTTCCAGTCTTGCCATTTTATTTCCCCACACCCAAGATCCTACACCTTGATTGCTCGGCGAGAAACAGCTATCAAGTGGATGCACCCACCCACAACAGCGACATCACTGCCGGTGTATACGCTTCAGGTTGCGCCTGTTTCCTTGTGCTAGCATGCGTGCCTGCTGCTTTACATGGGGCTTGCGGCGCTGATCGCCCCCTACCAATGGATAATACGATGAGAAAGGTCACCGTTGCCGCCTCTCAGATGGCCTGTAGTAAAGAGATCGACATCAATATTCGCACCGCCGAGCGGCTGGTGCGCAGCGCTCATGCGCAGGGTGCCCAAATCATCCTTGTTCAGGAGCTGTTTGCAGGCCCTTATTTTTGCATTGATCAGCACCCTGCTCACTTTGCACTGGCTGAAAGCGCTGACGACAACCGTTTGATCACCCATTTCGTCCAACTGGCTCGCGAACTTGAGGTAGTGCTGCCGATCAGTTTCTTCGAGAAGGCACACAACGCTTTTTTCAACTCACTGGTCGTGATTGATGCCGATGGCAGTATTCTCGGCAAATACCGCAAATCCCATATTCCCAATGGTCCGGCCTACCAGGAGAAACAGTTTTTTAGTCCAGGGGATACCGGATTCAAGGTGTGGGAGACCCGCTATGCCCGTATTGGCGTAGGTATCTGTTGGGATCAGTGGTTCCCGGAAGCAGCGCGCTGCATGGCATTACAGGGGGCCGAGTTACTGTTCTATCCTTCGGCGATCGGCAGCGAACCAGCCTTCCCCGAGATCAATAGCCAGCCACACTGGACGCGCACCCAACAGGGACACGCGGCAGCCAATCTAACCCCTGTGATTACTTCCAATCGCATCGGCACCGAAACCAGCGAGCATATCGACGGTCTGGAAATGACCTTCTATGGCAGCTGCTTTATTGCCGACCACACGGGAGAACTTGTACAGCAGGCCAATCGCACGGATGAATGCGTGATTGTGCACACCTTTGATCTTGATCATATCGCGCAGGAACGCAGTGCCTGGGGGCTGTTTCGTGACCGTCGTCCCGATCTGTATGGCGCCATTGCGAGCTTTGATGGCAGTGCTGGAACCCGCCACCAATGACCCATGAACATCAATCCGTGCGCTTTTTCATGCCCGCTGAATGGGCGTCTCAGCAGGCTGTATGGATGGTGTGGCCCTATCGCGGGGATAACTGGCGTGAGCAGGCAACTCCTGCCCGGCAGATCTTTGCCAGGGTAGCTGAGGCCATCGCGATGACCACGCCGGTATTTATGGCCGTGGGCAAGCAACATTGGGAAGCCGCCAAGGCGCTGCTAGACGATCGCATTACGCTGGTGGAAATTGAAAGCGACGATGCCTGGGCGCGGGACACCGGCCCTACCATTGTGTTCGATCAGCAGGGCCAGCGCTGTGCGCTTGACTGGCGCTTCAACGCCTGGGGTGGTGAGCTTGGTGGTCTCTACCCCCACTGGCAGCGTGATCAGGCTGTTGCCTCCCAGATTGCCGCTTACCATGAGCTACCCTGCCACGCCATTGATCTGGTCATGGAGGGCGGCGCTATTCACACTGATGGTGAAGGTACGCTTTTGGTAACGCGGGAATGCCTGCTTTCGCCCAACCGCAATCCCACGCTTACCCAGGCGGAGATCGAAGCACAACTACACGCACTGCTGGGCGTCGAAAAGATCATATGGCTACCTCTTGGCGTGTATAAAGACGAAACCGACGGCCACATTGATAATATGTGCTGTTTTGTTCGCCCAGGTGAAGTCGTGCTGAGCTGGACCTACGATCAGGATGACCCGCAATATGCCAGGTCTCAGGCGGCGTTCGATACGCTGAAGCGCTGTACCGATGCACGCGGGCGTACACTGAAAATATGGAAGCTGCCGATGCCGGGGCCGCTCTATGCCACCGAGCAGGAGTGCGCAGGCATTAGTAGCGGTGAAGCGGTGGAACGCTCGGCTGGTGAGCGCCTGGCGGCCTCCTATGTTAACTACCTGATTACCAACCACCAGATCGTGTTTCCTCTATTGGATGAGCGTACCGATAGCCAGGCTCTCGCTATCTTCCGGGAAATGTATCCGGACCATGTCATTACCCCAATCGAAGGTCGCGAAATCCTGCTTGGTGGCGGTAATATCCACTGCATCACTCAGCAGATCCCCGCCTCTGATGCACTGAATGCCTCCTGCTGATCATTCAGCGATTCCCTTTACCGTACCGATCCTGTTTACCAAGGATGGCCATGAATAACGACAACACCTCCTACTCCATCAATAATGCGCGGCGCGTCTACAACATCGACCATTGGGGTGGCGGCTATTACGATTTGGATGCCAGCGGCGATGTGGTGGTAACCCCGACACTGGGGGATCGGGCCACCACGCCGCAAATCAAGCTGACCGAATTGCTGCGGCAAGCCAAACAGAGCGGGCTGCGACTGCCGCTATTGATGCGCTTCAGCAATATTCTGCATTCGCGGGTGGCCTTGCTGTGCAATGCCTTCGATAACGCGATCAAGGAGTGTGACTATCAGGGCCGCTATACGGCGGTATACCCGATCAAGGTCAATCAGCAGCGCCGTGTGGTAGAAGAGTTACTGGCGACGCCACAGCGCAGCGCTGGGCGAGTGGGTCTTGAGGCGGGAAGCAAACCGGAACTGCTGGCAGTGCTGGCGCTCTCTTCTGAAGGCCCCTCAACCATTGTATGCAACGGCTACAAGGATCGCGAATACGTCAGGCTGGCGCTGATGGGCGAGAAGCTCGGCCATCGTGTCTATCTGGTGGTCGAGAAGGAGTCAGAGCTATCGCTGATTATCAGCGAGTCACGGGCGCTGGGAGTGAAGCCCCGTATTGGGCTGCGCGCACGCCTGATGTCAGTGGGCAAGGGAAAATGGGAAAGTTCCGGCGGGGCCAAGTCCAAGTTCGGTCTCACCGCACACCAGATTCTGCAGGTGATCGAGCGGCTGCGCAGCGAGCAGATGCTTGATTGCCTCGACCTTATCCACTTCCATCTCGGCTCCCAGATCGCCAATATTCATGATATCAAGCGCGGTTTGACCGAGTGCGCACGCTTTTTCCAAAGCCTGCACGCTCAGGGAGCAGCGATCAAGGTGGTCGATGTGGGCGGCGGCCTCGGCATTGATTATGAAGGCACACGCTCGCGCAGCCATTGTTCGATCAACTATTCGTTAGGCGAATATGCCAACAATGTAGTGGGCACCTTCCATCAGCTATGTCAGCAGGAAGGATTGCCCCATCCTGACATCATCTCCGAATCAGGCCGCGCCTTGACCGCCCATCATGCGGTGTTGATCACCAATGTGATTGATGAGGAGAAACAGCTCCCTGCCACCATGCCCGAGCGAAGCCACGGCGAGCCATTACTGGAAACGCTGTGGGAGATTCATACTGCCCTTAACCAGCGTCAGCCCCCCTTGATGCTGGCCGAGTATTACCACGATCTGACGCAATCCTTCAGTGAGTTGCAGCACCGCTTTGTGCTGGGCGACATTACCCTGAAGCAGCGCGCTGAAGGCGAGGCGGTCTATATCGGAGCTTGCCATTTATTGCGTCATCATCTTGATTCACGCCATCGTGCACATCGCGAAATTCTCGATGAACTGGCTGAAAAACTGGCTGACAAGCTGTTCGCCAACTTTTCGCTGTTCCAGTCACTTCCCGATGCCTGGGGCATCGACCAGGTATTTCCGGTTATGCCGCTGAGTGGCTTGCAACGTCCAGCCACTCGGCGCGGCATTATTCAGGATATTACCTGCGACTCTGATGGCCGTTTTGATCGTTATATTGATGGCGACAGCGTTGATACCTCCCTGCCGCTTCCCGAGTGGGCAGAGGATGAAGAGCATCTGCTGGGAATGTTTCTGGTGGGTGCTTACCAGGAGATTCTCGGTGATATGCATAACCTGTTCGGCGATACCGATTCGGTTGATGTCAGCGTTGATGCCATGGGCAAATGGCAGCTCAGCTCGCCGATTCGCGGTTCCAGCGTCGCTGGCGTGCTGGAATACGTGAATTTTGATATCGCCGAATTTCACCGCCGTTACCAGCAGCAGTTGGATCAGCACAGCGATCTTACTGATGAAGAACGGCAGTGTTTTATGGAGACCCTTACCGCCGGTTTGCAAGGCTACACCTATCTGGGCAGCTAACGTGCTCTCCCGATCAGGATCGTTGCTGCTTCTGGCTTCGTGCCGACGTGCTTGCGGGTCGGTACGGAGTTTATAACGAAGAAGTCGCCTTCCTTGTAAAAGCCGCTCGACAGGTCACGGCAAGGAGCGCTAAGGTCTCTTCCCACACGCGCTGCTGCCAGGCGGCGCACTGATATTCCAATCCAATCTCTACGAGGAACCCGTCATGATTTTGCTAGTGTGCGCCCTGCTGGCCTTTGCTTTGTTTATAGGTGCCGCTGTCGAAAGTGTGGGTATCGTGCGTGAAGTCAACAAAAACGCCCTCCAGCGCAGCGATGTGGAGTTGGTTCATCGAGGCTGGAAGGCGGCAGGATTGGTGCTATGCGGGGTGATCGTCATTGTAGGCGGTATGCTGGTGGGCTAATGGAACGCCCCTCTTGACGTTCTGGGCCACTACCTCTCGCCTGACCACGCCCGCTTTGTGCCTGGGTTAGAGCTGGCGAGGGTCTTTTTCAAGATCACGCTGATCGTCGAAATCGAGGGAAGTTACCTCACTTTCAAGGGTTTCTTCGTCGATGTCGGTAGTAGCACTTCCAGCTTCTGCGTCCAGCTCTTCCCGAGCCAGCTCATCGGTAAGTTCATCTTCTACTCCCGTTTCGGCGAGATCAGCGTACAGCTCGTTCTCGTCTGCGATATCGGAAGCCGCCTCACTTGAGTAGTTACCTGGCTGGATATCGCCATCAAACTCATTTAAACCGCCATCAACGTTGGCAGTTACCCGAGTTTCCTCATCGAGTGGAAGGCGATGGTCAGAATTGCGGTTGCTCATGTTCCATGCTCCTTTAGTACGTTGATTTTAGTACGTTGATTGCGGGATACCCTACGGCTATACCGTGCGCTTGGGCGACATCTCCAGCATAGCCTGCTTAAAAATAGTGGAAGATACTCTTCTTTCAAAGAGCAAATGCCCATTCACGCTCATACGCCTTGGACAACAGACCAGGCAGCAAATTCAGCCTGCCAATGGCGTTACTCCTTTCCCGTGTTTCCTAAGGCGCAATCAGGCAAATTTCGGCAACACCACCGCTTGAGCAAAATAGACATTTTTGTTGCTGGACAAGTTGATGACCGGCGAACCCGCTAGTCGATAGCCCTCCATTAGCGCCTTGCTTACCTTGCGGCTAAGCTCATCCTTGTTGATAGAGGTGAGAAGCTGATAGGCAAGGCGCACATCATCGCTGTTATCGTCAGTGGGCATAAGGACATCCTTCTGTGAAGAATAAAGACAAGGGCTGGAGAGTAGCATACTACAGCCCTGGCAATGCGCGAGCAGTTCGGCCATCAAGGCGTGAATGACAGCGTCTCAGCGCGATACAACGGCGCGACGCATGGCAATATGCGGAATATTATCTTCGAGATAGATCTCGCCCAGCGCTTCAAAGCCAAGCGATGAATAAAACGCGCTAAGGTGCGCCTGCGCCGAAATCCGGATGGGGTATTCGGGCCAGTGCTCTTCGCACAGAGCAATGGCTTGCGTCATCAGTTGGCGGCCTGCTCCACAGCCGCGCACCTGGGAGCTGCATACCACGCGGCCAATGGATACCGCCATTTCACCACAGTTGTGTGCAGTGGTATCTGGCCCCATGGCACGGGCATAGCAGGCCAGCGTAACGGTCGGCAGACTGCCCAGTAGATGCAGAACATCCTTCCGGCTGTCCACGCCGTCGGGGTCAGCATAGGCGCACTGCTGTTCAACGACGAAAACATCACTGCGCAGTTGCAGCAAGGCATACAGCTCATTGACGCCCAGCTCGTCGAAGTTCCGGACTTTCCACTCTATGGAAGATGACATCACGTTTACCATATAAGAATACGATCAAAAAAACGCCCTGCTTCAGCAGGGCACTTTGTCTACCTTTAGCGAAGAGAGCTTACCAGCTAACGGCATTTTTCAGCTGATCCGTAGAGAGCGCACGGGCAGAGAACTGCTGGCCATCTTCAGAGCGGAGATCGTAAGGGTTGGCGCCGCGGCTGTAGGCTACCAGCACCTTGCCATCCTTGGTCGCGAGCACGTCAGGCTGGTGATGGCCACTGCCGTTGTTTTTTTCAAGCTGGCTTATCTGATCCTGGTCGTAAACTGCCAGGGCAACCAGCGGTTCGGGTTTGGCGCCAGGCTTTGCGGGGGTGTAGTTGAATACCACTACGTTTTCAGCCGGCAGATCATTGCCACCCCAGTCGAGGGTATCTTCGGGAGAGACCAGGCTGTGCCATACGTCAGGATAGTTAAGCGTATAGCCTTCAGTGGTATTTTTGTACGCAGTAATGGTTTGAGTTTGAGCGATTCCCTGACCATTGGGATCACTGACCACCTCTGGACCACCACAACCAGCGAGAAGTGCGACAGAACCGGCCAGGGTGGCCGCGATCATGACATTACTGATTTTCATTTTTAACCTCCTGCATGATTCGTGCTCAAGCACGTGAATCGGTCGTTTCTACGCTGACCAGACAAGCCAACGTTTCAAGACACCGCTCTTACTATAGCGAATCTTTGTCGGAATAACCCGCCGTAGGGGTAATCCATTGATCTGTCATTAAAACATCGGCTCTTTCACGATGTGAATCCCACCCTGCCGTTTCCAGCAAGGGGCGTTCATCGAACCGCTCTACATGGCCGAGACACAATATCGCAATAGGCTCGGCCCCGTTGGGTGCCTTTAGCAGCGCGCGCAGTTCGTCGGGATCGAACAGCGATACCCATCCAAGGCCAATACCCTCGGCACGCGCAGCCAGCCACATGTTTTGAATGGCGCAGCTCGCCGATGCCAGATCCATATGTGGCATGGAGCGACGGCCAAAGATATAGCGCTCTCGGTGATCGCACAGCAAAACGACAATGACCTCGGCACATTCACGAATTCCATCCGTCTTTAGACGCAGGAATTCCTCTTTGCGCTCGCCCAGCGCGGCCGCCGTCTGCTGACGCTCATGTTCGGCAAGCTGGAAAATCTCTTCCCGCAGCGAGGCTTGCTGAATGCGTACGAAGCGCCATGGCTGCATATAACCGACGCTGGGTGCCGCCAATCCTGCGTCGATGATCCTGTTCAGCACCTCTTCAGCAATAGCCCCCGCCTTGAAATGCCGCACATCACGCCTTTCGTAAATAGCGCGGTAGACGCCCTCTTTCTGGTCGGCAGGAAATGCCCATTCCATCGGCATGAATCACCTACAAGGATTAAGAATAGAAGGATTAAAGACATGAAGTGAACGGTGAAGCCATCCGTCAGTTCAATGCGCTGATGATCGTCACCACACCAAGAATTGCTGCCACCCAAAGGAGACCGGCCCGATTCACCAGCGTGATGGCTCGGCTAATATCAGCGCTTGCAGCGGGTGGGCCTTCTCCCAACTGACCGCGCCATTGGCGTACTCCATGGTAGCTGCTCCAGCCGCCTAACTGCCGGCCCAGAGCCCCCGCCCCTGCCGCCATGACCGGGCCTGCATTGGGGCTTTTCCAGCGTGAGCCGTACACACGAGCGCAACGCAGGCTGCTACGCGCCGAGTTACGGCTACCGCTGACACAGGCGTAGGCGAGCACCGTCAAGCGCGCTGGCAGCCAGTTGAGAAGATCATCCATACGGGCAGCTACTCTGCCGAACCTCACATAACGACCGTTGCGGTAGCCCCACATCGCATCCAGGGTATTGCTCAAGCGATATAACACCACGCCCGGTAGCCCTAATAGCGCAAACCAAAACAGCGCGGCAAATACCGCATCCGCCCCATTTTCAAGCATCGACTCACAGGCCGCGTTGGCAATACCCGCTTCATCCAGCCCCTCGACATCGCGGCTGACAATCATGCTCAACGCATGGCGGCTCGCCTCGATATCGCCCGCCAGTAAGGGCACGGCCACGCGCTGCCCATGCTGGGCCAGACTTTTCCAGCCAATCGAGAGATAAAGCCCCAGCGCCGATAGTAGCCACCACCCTATGCTTTCGCCGAGCCATCGCTCTATCCCTATCGCTGCCGCAACAAAAGGCAGTACCGCCAACGCCCAGGCCAGACCACCGCGCAAGATAGCGTAATGTTCACCGTGCAGCATGCGTTCCAGCCACTGCGCCCAGCGCGCCCATCCTACTAATGGATGAAAACGGCGCGGCTCCCCCCACCAGGCATCCAACGCACATCCCAACAGCAGCGGCACCGCTACCGAGATCATGGCGCTCCTCCCGATGGGCCGAGATATACCAGTCGGCTCCAGCTCTGACCGCTGTCGTCGCGAGTGACTTCGAACCTGACCAGATGCGCGTAATCGACACCCAGCGCTGCTAAAAAGGAGGTGGAAAGCGTCTCCAGACCCAGGGCAGCAGCTATCCAGCATTTGATAACGCCTGCGTGAGTCACTACCAGGGTGTGCTGGCTTGAGTGGCCGAGTAACGCCTGCCACGCCTCACGGCAGCGTGCGGTGAAGGTCGCTACCGGCTCTGCGCCAGGAGGAGGAAAACGGTATGGGTCCTGCCAAAAACGCGCTAGCTGTTCGGGATGCTGCTGATGAAGGGTCTCCAGTGCCACGCCATCCCAATCCCCAAAATCCATTTCAGCGAGACGTTCATCTACCTCAAGCGCTAGCTGCCAATGAGAAGCGAACTGCACGGCACTGTCCCGACAGCGCCGCAAGGGTGACGTGACCAGACGCTGAGGCCGCTCAAGATGGCGCAGCGCGTGCGCTATTTGTGCCTCGCCCGCGCTACTGAGCGGCATGTCGGAGCGTCCGCGCAGAGAGGATGGCCCTGCGCACGCCCCATGGCGCAAGCAATCGACAATCAGGGAATCAAGGGGCATCAGGGGAGCCTTTCAAGCACTGCGGCAGGCCCGCTACCACCCACCACACGCGATCCGCACGAGCAGCCAGTTGCTGGTGTAACCAACCGCTGTAATCAACAAAGCGCCGCGATAACGCTTCTGTAGGTACGACCCCTTGGCCGGTTTCATTGGAGACCGCGACTACCCGCCCTGGCGCTTCGGCCATCGCATGAACAAGAGCATCATTGCTGGCGGATAGCTGATCGGGCGCAGCCAATAGCTGATTGGTAAGCCAGAGCGTCAAACAGTCAATCAGCAGCAACCGATCCTGGTGCGCATGTGTCTGGATGGCGTCTGCCAGAGCCAGCGGCACTTCATGAGTAATCCATTCCTGCGGGCGCTGGTGACGATGCGCTGCAATACGCGCCGCCATCTCGTCATCCCAGGCTTCAGCGGTGGCAATATAATGCACGGCCAGGCCGCTACTGCTGGCAAGCTGTTCAGCGTAGCGGCTTTTTCCTGAACGCGCTCCGCCCAGCACCAATTCCAACACGTTGAATTCCTTTTTCTAGCTAACGTGAGCGATAACGATGAGATAGATCAAAAGTTCGGCAACTACCTGCACCATTCCCAGACAATCACCGCTATAGCCCCCCAGACGCCGCCGAAACCAGCTACGTAATAGCCACAGCATGAGCGCAATTGTCAGTGCGCTGACAAGAGTTAGCCAACTTCCCAGCGCAATAACGGCAATGATCAGTGCCACAACGATATTGAGCAGTAGTTCGGTCAGTTGGGGAGTATCACTGAGCGCCACCACCTTGCTGTTGTGAAGTCGGGCATAAGGCAGCAGCGCCATCATGATCACCGCCGCTGCTCGACTGATGGCGGCCGCTGTAATCAATGTGCCCGCCAGCACGCCAGGATGATCGCTTAATGTCAGCAGGGCTGCTGTCTTGATGAGGAGTGCCATTATCAACGCAAGTGCGCCAAAGCTGCCGATTCGGGAGTCTTTCATGATCGCCAGGCGCTGTTCGGGCGTATGCCCTCCACCGATGCCGTCAACGGTATCGGCAAGGCCATCTTCATGAAAACCACCGGTAATAATTAAAGTTATTGCGATGGTAAGAGGTGCGGCGATAAGGGGTGACAACCACCACAAGATAACGGTATAAAAAAGTAGGGAAATTACCCCTATCCCAGCGCCAATCAAGCTGAAATAGCGTCGTGAATGCTGTAAATCGAGAGCTGAGGGAGCTCCAACCGATACGGGAATGCGGGTCAGGAATGCCAGCGCCAGACGCATCAGATATAGCTGGCGCGCAAGCACGTTGCTCATAACGACAGACCCGCGTCGGTGACGCTCGCCATCTCGTTATAGCAAGCCAGCGCCGTGCGGAGGGTAGGCACCAGCAGCACGCCGCCTACCCCTTCACCAATACGCAGTTGCAGCTCCATCAACGCCTTCACGTCGAGATATTCAAGGAGTGCCGAATGCCCCTGCTCGCTGCCGCAATGGGCAAATATCAGGTAATCCTTGGCCGATGGCACCAGTGCACAGGCCAGACAGGCGGCGACTCCCGCCACGAAGCCATCAATTACGCTGATAACGCCCTGCTCGGCGGCGCCCAGTAAGGCCCCCGCCATGGTGATGATTTCAAAACCGCCCAGACGCGCCGCCAGCGCTAACGGATCACCTTCGGCCAGCGGAAGATGCAGCGCCAGTGCCTGGTCGATCAGAGCACGTTTATGCGCCAGGGTATCGGTATTGATGCCAGTTCCCACTCCCGTACAAGCGGCCGATGAGTAACCGGTCAACCCCGCCATCAGCGCGGCGGCAGCCGTGGTATTGCCAATGCCCATTTCCCCTACGCAAAGCAGGTCCATGCCAGCTTCACAGCGCTTGCGGGCAAGCTCAATCCCATTGGCAATACCCGCTGCGGCGGTTTCAAGCGTCATGGCCGGCGCCTGATGAATGGCCACCGTGCCCGCCCCCAACCGACAAGCTGTAACACGAGGATCAGCAGGAAGTGGCTGCACGACACCGCAATCAACCACTTCCAGCGCCACATTTGCCTGGCGAGCAGCGACACCTACCGCTGCATCTCCTGCCAGAAAATGCGTCACCATCACCGGAGTGAACTCACTTCCTACCAGTGACACGCCCTCCGCAGCGACACCGTGATCGGCAGCGAAGATCATCAGCCGTGGCGATGTCACTCGCAAAGGCCCGGATTCGCCGCGCAGGCAAGCACAACAAGCCCACTGGCGCATAATGTTTTCAAGCGCCCCCAGCGCTCCCGGTGGCTTCAAGCGAGAATCAATGCGCTGCTGGATAGCGTTGCGCTGCTCTCCGGGCACTGCGTGTTCCAGCCAGGGAATGTCAATTGACAGGGTATTCGGCAAAGTTGCTGTGGGCATGATGCAAGGGTCCAGCGAGAAGAGAGCGGCGCTAAAAGATAGCAACCACCGTGATGGCGCTCAAGCGCGGCTGCATATTCAGCAGGAAACCGATTGAACCCGCTGGCGCGCTATTGATTGACGCCAGTCACAGGCGACACATAGGATAGCAGCACTGCTGCAAGGTGCCCTGCTTCACTTTTGATGTAGGGATAATCGGGAAAGCGATGCAAATTCGCTGCTGTCCCCGCAACGGTAATCGAGTGCGGCTACACGGCCACTGTCCAATGGGCGGGAAGGCGTAGCGGCGGGCCTTATGGCTACCTCGACAGCCCGGAGACCGGCCTTGCCAACCTACTTGATTAGCCTGCGTACGGGGAGATACGCAGCGCTCAGCTTCGCTACAGTACCTGGCCGCCGGGTATCGCAGCGGTGAGCGCGTTCCCCTGTACGCCGGCGCTTCGACTGCACAAGCGATGCGCGAATGAGTGATACCACGCCCTCCTCTCTCCAGCCACAGCCTCCGTTTCCCTTCGTTGCGGTGATTGGACAATCCGAATTGAAGCGCGCCCTGCAGCTGGCTCTGGTGGAGCCAAGGCTAGGTGGCGTGCTGGTAGAGGGGCCGCGTGGCGTTGCGAAGTCAACGCTTGCCCGTGGGCTAAGCGACTTCCTTCCTGCCAACGGGCACTTTGTCGAACTCCCCCTTGGCGCTACCAGCGATCGCCTCACCGGTTCCCTCGATATTGAACGTGCGCTCAAGCAGCACGATGTCGGCTTTCAGGCGGGCCTCTTTGCCAGGGCGGATCAAGGCGTTCTCTATATTGATGAAGTCAATTTGCTGGATGACGCCCTCGTCGATCTACTTCTTGATGTGGCCGCCTCAGGGGTCAATCGCGTCGAGCGCGACGGGCTGAGTCATGCGCATTCCGCCCGTTTTTTGCTGATCGGCACCATGAATCCCGAGGAAGGTGATTTACGTCCACAGCTCGCCGACCGTTTCGGCCTCAGCGTTCGGCTCTCCGAACAGCTTGAACCTCGCGAACGGGTGGCCGCAGTACGCGCCCGCAGCGCTTTCGATAGCGACCCTGCCCGCTTTATAGCGCGCTATCAGCATCAAACCGCCGCACTCCAGCAGCAGCTAAATGCTGCACGCCACCGGCTACCCAGCGTGACGATCGCGGAAGCGCTTGAAATCGACATCGCCGAGCGCTGTCTGACCGCCGGTGTTGAAGGTATTCGCGCCGATCTCGCCTGGCACCGTGCAGCGTTGGCGCACGCGGCACTGGAGGGGCGTGAGCATGTGATTCAGCAGGATATCGAGGCGGTTGCACCGTTAGTGTTGGGGCATCGCGTGTCCGCAGCCGTGCCTCCAACGACCCCGCCATCAGCGCAGGGAGGCAACCAGAATAGCGGCAATGCCGGTTCTTCCTCCGGTAGCAGCCAACCTCATTCCCCTTCGTCATCGCGCAGTTCACTGCTCAGTGATGCCGAAGCCGCCGCGCCTCGGCCTCCGCTACAACCACAATCACAGTCGGAAGGCTGCCATCATACGGCGGAGGTTGGACAGCATCTGCGCCCTTATGCGCCATGGCCTGAACAACGCAACCCTCAGCGTCAGCCCTATTGCCGCCAGCGTAACGGTCACACCCTTCATGCCCACTCAAGCGATCGTCACGGCGCGATTGATTGGGCCAGTACTCTGTGCCATCGCGACAATCGTGGGCAACCTGCTTTGCGTCATCTGGTGCGCCGCCCCCATCAACAGCGTACCGACCACCAGCGGTTGATCATCCTCGATCTCTCCGCCTCTACCCTGCGCGGCCAGAGTGCCGATGCCGCTGCCGGTGAAGTTGTTAGACTCGCGACCCAGGCCCGCCACCAGCGCCATCGCTTTGCACTACTGGGCTTTGGTCAGCACGGTATTGGCTGGATTCATAACGGCCGCCGCGCGCCGGTGCGGCTTGAGACACGGCTGGCGATGCAGCAGGTGGGGGGCGCCACCCCCTTGCTGGATGCGTTGCACAAAGGTCGCCAGCTACTGAGCAAACGGCGGCATCAAGCGCCTGAAACCCGACTGACCAGCTGGCTGTTCACCGATGGTCGTGTGACCGAGTTACCGGAAGCACAACCCTGGCCCGGCGAGCTACGTGTCATCGACAGCGAAGCAGGTCGTGTTCGCCTGGGCCGCGCCAGCACCATTGCCGAGCGGCTTGGCGGCCACTACTCCCTTCTTGCCTACCACACGGAATCTCCCTCTCATGAGCAGTTCTGATCGCCATACTCAACAGCGCCATCAACAGCGAATGGCAGCCAAGAAGCGCGTGGTCGATGAGCGCATTGCCAACGCGCAAACCGAGCGCGGCGTGCTGATTCTCTTGAAAGGCAACGGAAAGGGTAAAAGCAGCTCGGCCTTTGGCACCATGGCTCGTGCCCTTGGGCATGGTCAACGCGCCGGGGTAGTGCAATTCATCAAGGGGCGTCGTGAAACCGGCGAATACCTGTTTTTTGCCGATCATCCGCGGGTTGACTTCCACGTTATGGGGCACGGCTTCAGTTGGGAATCCCAGGACCTTGAACGTGATCGCGCAGCCGCCCAGACGGCCTGGCAGCAGGCTTCCCAGCTACTGGAAGATGAGCGTTACCATATCGTGATTCTCGATGAACTCTCCTACATGCTGAAATATGGTCATCTCGACCCCCAGCAGGTGGCCCGTACCCTGGCGGCACGTCCTCGCCATCAGAACGTGATGATTACCGGTCGCACGATGGATACTGCCCTCACCGCCATTGCCGACACCATTAGCCGTGTTGACGATGAACAGCACGCCTTCCGGCTCGGTGTCAAAGCGCAAGCGGGAATCGAATACTGATGTCTGAATCCCCCGCCTGCCCAGCGCTCTTTATCTCCGCCCCCGCTTCCGGACAAGGTAAAACCACGATTACTGCGGCGTTGGCGCGCCTGCACCAGCGCCACGGCAGAAAGGTGCGCATCTTCAAGACCGGCCCCGATTATCTCGACCCCTTGGTGCTGCAACACGCCTCGGGCGCTACCGCCGAGCCGCTGGATTTGTGGATGACCGGTGAAACGGGCTGTCGGGAAGCGTTAGCGCTGGCGGCACAGCAAGCGGACGTGATTCTGATTGAGGGAGCCATGGGCCTTTACGATGGCACCCCCAGCAGCGCTGATCTGGCTATCAGGTTTGGCATCGACGTGGTGGCCGTCTTCAACGCACGCGGTATGGCACAGAGTATTGCCGCCCTCGCCTATGGGTTGGCCAGCTACAATCCCCACCTGCACCTGAGCGGAATTGTCGCCAATCAGATCGGCAGCGCACGTCATCACAGTCTGATTGAAGCCGCGCTGCCCGACCATCTGCCCTTGCTGGCTTCCATTGTACGAGACCCGGCCAAGGCACTCCCTAGCCGGCATTTGGGGCTGATTCCCCCCGATCAGCATCATGATCTGGATATCATCATCGAACGTGTCGCCGATGAGCTGGAAGAGACTCCCCTGGCGCAGCTTCCGCGTCGGGTCAGCTTTCCGATGCCGGAAAGCCACACCGCTCTGCCGCAGCATCTGGCGGGCGTTACCCTCGGCATTGCGCGTGACGAAGCCTTCAGCTTTATCTATCCCGCCAATCTGCGCGTACTCGAAGGCATGGGCGCTCAATTGCGCTTCTTCTCACCGCTGCACGACGAGCAGCTTCCATCGATTGATGCCCTGTGGCTGCCTGGGGGCTATCCCGAGCTTTACGCGGCAAAACTCGCCAGGAACGCAGCGATGCTGGCGGCACTAAACCACTGCCATCAGGCGGGGATGCCGATTCTGGCTGAATGTGGCGGGCTTTTGTATGTGCTTGAGGAGTTGACGGATATCGAGGGGCAGCGTCACATCATGGCAGGCTTGATGCGTGGAACGGCAGCCATGCGCGAGCGCTCGGGCTGTCAGGGCATGCAGAGTGCGCCTCTTCCTGAAGGTCTGTTACGCGGCCATGCCCACCATCGCTCGGTAGCCAGCAACACGCCTGAGCCCATCGCCCACGGCATTCGGCCCAGTCATCCTGCGCCGGGCGAGGCGATCTTTCGCCAGGGGCGACTAACCGCCAGCTATATTCACCTTTTCTTTCCGTCCAACCCTGAAGCCACGGCGGCACTATTTGCACCACGCGAGGTGCCAGCGCCATGAGCCAACCGCAGCTAGCGCTCGGCATCGGCTTCCGGCAGCGGTGTGAAGCGAGCGAATTGATGGCATTGATCGAGAATACTCTGGCGCGTACTCAGCTTTCTCATGCCCCTATCGTTAGAGTCGCGAGCCATCACACCAAACAGGGCCACCCCCTGTTGGCAGCAGCGGCTGCCCATTTAAACTGTGAATGCGTCACCTTCGCGAGCGAACATTTGGCAGCTCAGCGCGGCATTAACAGCCCTTCCCGTACTGTCATCCGGCAGCTTGCCACCCCCAGTGTTGCGGAGGCCGCAGCGCTCGCCGCGCTCCGGGCATTAGGCTTCGCCAATCCCTATCTGGTCGTAAGCAAGCAGCGCTCCGCCAATGCCACGATTGCGCTGGCACAGGTCTAGAACGATGCCGCTACGCTCCCCTGCGCTCACGCTACCGACGTTGCCGCTCCCCTTGGCAACGGTTCTCGCCTTCCATGGGAGCCGCCGAGTCACGCTAGCTCGTATAGGTATGCAGCGGCGTCAATCGGTGCAGGCGGAACCATGCAATTGCCAATGCAGCGACCAACAGCAGCACGATAAAGCCCACCACGCCCGGCCAGCCGGCCATGTGCCAGAACATTCCACCGCTGGTACCGGCCACCGACGAGCCAAGATAGTAGAAGAACAGATAGAGCGATGCCGCCTGCCCGCGCGCCACGCTGGCACGTCGTCCTACCCAGCTGGAAGCCGTGGAGTGAGCGGCAAAGAAACCAAAGGTCAGCAAGGCAATGCCAGCGACTATCAGCACAATGGCATTGAACAGCGTCAGCAGCGCACCGGCGACCAGCAGCAGCACGAAGCCCCAGAAAACGTTGCGATGACCATGTTTATCCGCCATCGCTCCGCCCCACGCCGAACTGTATATGCCGCACAGGTAAACCACCGAAATCAGCCCTACCAGCGCCTGGCTATAGAAGTACGGCGCATCGAGCAGACGATAGCCAATGTAGTTGAACATGGTGACAAAGGCGCCCATCAGCAGGAAGCCTTCCAAAAACAGCCACGGCAGGCCGGGGTCCTTGAAATGCAGCCTGGTGCCGCTCAGCAGCCCTCTCAGGCTGAAGGGGCGCGCTTCAAAATTGCGCGACGCCGGCAGCCAGCGCAGGAAGGCAAGAGCCGCCAGCAGCGCCATCCCACCCAAAATCAGCATGACCACGCGCCACGGCAGAAAATCGACCAGCACACCGCTGATGACGCGGCCACTCATGCCGCCGATCGCATTGCCAGAAATATAGATACCCATCGACACCCCCAATGCACGGGGCGACAGCTCTTCACTGAGATAGGTCATGGCAACAGCGGCCAGCCCCGACAGCGACAGACCGACCAGCGCCCGCGACAGCAAGATCAACGGCCAGCTGGGCATCAGGGCGGTCAGCAAAGTGAAGATGGCGGCACTGACCAACGCCAGCGACATGATGTTCTTGCGCCCCAGCGCATCGGAGAGCGAGCCGGTTATCAGCAGACCCAGCGCCAGAGTAGCCGTCGCAACCGACAGCACCAGACTCGACTGCGCGGCATTGATGGCAAAGGCCGACGACAGGATCGGCATCAGCGGCTGCACGCAATAGAGCAGCGCGAAGGTAGCGAACCCCGCCGAGAACAGCGCCAGCATGGTAAAGCGGTACTCGCGAGAGCCTTTCTCGATGTAGCGCGGGCCTCGTCCTGTCAGCGCCGCAACTTCATCTTCGATCACGCGCTCAGTGCGTGCTTCAGCGCTCGCATCACTGTTTTGCTGCGGTATCGACCTGTCCTGAGAGGAAGATCTGGAGTCTGGCGGACGTTGGTTCACTGCATATCTCACAATGGGTGGAGAGAAGGATTACCAGCACGGCTGGACGGTATAGGGAGAGTTCAGGTTACGCCTGCACATTCATGCAAGGCAATTGCCGACCATCTCCCTACTGTTGATTCAGCTTATTCATCTCACAGCGGAGGTGTCTATCACACCTCCTGCCAATACGTTTGGAGTTAACATGACCGCATCAACCTCACTTTCCCGCATCCCCGCCACGGTTGTTACCGGCTTTCTGGGCAGCGGCAAGACCACCCTGCTCTCGAACCTTCTTCGTCAACCCCCCGATAAACGCATCGCCGTGATCGTCAATGAATTCGGTGAGCTGGATGTGGATGCCGAGCTACTACGCTGCTGCCAAAACGATCAGTGCGATGCCACCGACACCGAGCACGGCAGTATCTACGAGCTGGCGAACGGCTGCATCTGCTGTACCGTTGAAGAGGAGTTCCTGCCCGTTATGCTGGAATTGGTGCAGCGGCGTGACAGCATCGACCACATTCTGATCGAAACCTCTGGACTGGCGCTGCCGAAGCCACTGGTGCAGGCATTCAACTGGCCGGAAATCAAACGCTTTTGTACCGTCGATTCGGTGATTACGGTGGTGGACGGTGCCGCTTTTGCGGCGGGCAAGGTGGCTGACAGCGAAGATAGGATTGCCGCACAGCGCGCCGCTGACACTTCACTCGATCACGATCCCTCGCTTGAGGAGCTGCTCGACGATCAATTGGGGGCCGCCGATCTGGTGGTGATTACCAAAAGCGACCTGCTCGATGAGCACCAGCGCCAACAGGTCGAAGCCCAGCTCAAAGAGCGGCTGGCAGAGAGCGTCAAGGTCATGTTCATCTCGCAGGGCGAGTGCGACCCTGCCGCACTGACAGGGCTAGGGCTGGAGAGCGAAGCGCGTATTGAAGCCATCCACTCTCATCACGACGACCACCATGCGGAAGGACGCGATCACCACCATGCCCACGATGACTTCGACAATCTGGTCGTTCATCTGGCGAAGGTCGATGCCGAGGCACTCACTCAACAATTAGCGCAGCTTATTCGCGATCAACAGATTTACCGCATCAAGGGCTTTGTTGATAGCGGCAAACCGATGCGCCAGGTGATTCACGCCGTCGGCGCACGCATTGATCACTACTTTGACCGGCGCTGGCAAGAGCAGGAAACACCCGCCACTCGGCTGGTCATCATCGGTCGTGCCCTCGACCGCGAACTGATCGAAGGCGCATTGAAACGCGCTGAACGTTAACGGCAAGGATTAGCGCGCTATGCACCTTTTCGCGGCTCAACCCGGCGGCTTCAGCGACAATGAAGGCATTATTGATCTGGATCAGCGCCCTGCCCGCATCGTCGTGCTCTCCGCCGCCGATAGCGTGCTGAGTCTATTGGCCCACTGTGCCGATGGCCTGCCCGATAATTACCCTGCGTTGCGGCTGGTCAATTGGCTCAACCTGACCAAGCCAGCCGCCTTCGATCTCTATGCCCACAAGGTACTCGACAGCACCAGTGACGAAGCCCCGAATGGCGCCGAAATAGTGGTGCTCTCACTGCTGGGCGGGGCAAGCTACTGGCGCTATGGCCTTGAGCAACTCAGGCAGTGGGCACGCGGTAGCGGCCATCAATTGGTGGTGGTTCCCGGTGAAGATTATGCCGATCCTGAGCTGCTCACCGCAGGCACCGTCAGCGAACAGCAGGCGACGTTACTCTGGCGGTTATTGCGGGAAGGCGGCGAGCACAACGCCAACGCGCTGTTTGACTGGTTGCAGCGCGCGGCCGATGGCGAGCCAGCGGCGCTCCCGTGCCAGCCTTATGTGTTGCCACGCAGCCTGCTCTATCATCCCCGCTACGGAGAGCTGACGCTGAAGGCTTACCAACGCGAGTGGCAACAGCACGGCCGCGCCCACTTCCCTTGTGTCATCCTGACGCTCTACCGTAGCCATTTGCAGGCGGCAGATACCGCGATGTTCGAGCAACTGATCGAGCGCATCGAAGAACAGTCGCTCAACGTATTACCCCTCGCGGTCGCCTCGCTCAAGGAAGCGGGCTGCCTCAAGCGTCTCAATCAGGTGCTGGAAGAGAGCGACGCGGCTCTCGTGCTTAACACTACGGGGTTCGCGATCAGCTCGGGAGTGAATGACAACGATGCCGGACTGCCCGAGCAGCCACACCCACCTTTGTCGCGCCCAGTACCGGTGCTACAGCTGATACTTGCCAGTACCACCCGCGAACAGTGGCTGGCGCAACCGCGTGGATTGATGGCACGCGATATCGCCATGCAGGTCAGCCTGCCTGAAATTGATGGCCGCATTATTACCCGTGCGGTGGCTTTCAAGCAGCAGGCGCAGCACCACACGCGCAGCCAGATGGATAGCGTGCGTTTCAGTCTTGATCGCGAACGCGCCGATTTCGTAGCGCGACTGGCCAACGCCTGGGTGCGGCTGGCGCATACCCGCAATGCCGATAAACGCATCGCGCTGGTACTCGCCAACTACCCCGCCAGCGATTCACGCATTGGCAATGGGGTTGGGCTGGATACCCCCCGTTCTACGCTGAATATTCTTGAGTGGCTGAAAGAAGATGGCTACTTCCTCAGTGATGCAGCGCAGTGTCGAGTGCCTGCTTCCAGCGACCAGCTCATGGCGGCACTGCGCGGCACGCTCAATCCCGCGTATGCCCATCTCAATGAATGGTTAGACATTGCTGAGTATCAAGCGGTCTTCGCCACCCTGCCAGCCGCCAATCAGCAGGCAGTTATCGAGCGCTGGGGACATCCGCAGCAAGATCCTCACTTTGACCGCCAGCGCAACAGCTTTCGCATCAGTGCGCTGCGCTTTGGCAATATTGTGGTGGGGGTTCAGCCCGCACGCGGCTTTGAGATCGACCAGCAAGCGCTCTATCACGACCCTGATCTGGTGCCCCCCCACGGCTATCTGGCGTTTTATCTATGGCTGCGTCACCACATCGGCATAGATGCGGTGGTTGATATCGGTAAACATGGCAATCTTGAATGGCTGCCCGGCAAGGGCAGCGCGCTGTCGTGCGAATGCTGGCCCGATGCGCTGCTTGGTCCGCTTCCGCATCTCTACCCATTTATCGTCAACGACCCCGGTGAAGGTGCACAGGCCAAGCGCCGCTCACAGGCGGTCATCATTGACCACCTGATGCCGCCCATGGCGCGTGCCGAGTTATATGGCGACCTGGCCGCGCTGGAGGAGCTGGCCGATGAGTACTATCAGGCGCTGGGGGTCGATCCTCGCCGCGAAACGCGCTTGCGTAGCCTGATCGCCGCCAGACTGCGCGAAACCGATCTTATTCATGAACTGGACGCCGCTGACAACGCTGATGAGCAGACCCTGCTGGATTGTCTCGATGCGTGGCTATGCGACATCAAGGAGGCCTCGATCAGGGACGGCCTGCACGTCCTGGGGGAATGCCCTTCCTGCTCAGAGCTGAATGAAACGCTGGTCTCGCTGTTGCGCCTGCCGCGTGGCCCCAAGGCGCAGCAGGCCGGTATTCTGCACGCTCTGGCCCGTGATCTTGGGCTACCTGATGACTATGACCCTCTCGCCCTTAACAAAGGCGAGTGGCAGGGACCGAAACCCTCTGCCCTCGCTGCCATGAGCGATGCCCCCTGGGCCACCCATGGCGATACCCGAGAGCGCCTTGAGCTGCTGGCACTGCGCCTGATGGAAGGATTGGCGGAAGGGGTACTGGCCACCCAACCAGAGATCACTCCTGAATACCCCGCTACCGCCGCTGTATTGGAAAGCGCCCGCCAGTGGCTGCTGCCTGCCCTTCGCCAGAGTGCCCGACAAGAGCGCAGCGCGCTGTTGGCAGCGCTATGCGGTCGCTACGTGGCCGCCGGCTCCAGTGGTGCACCGACACGCGGCCGCTGGGATGTCCTGCCCACCGGACGCAATTTCTACGCCGTGGATAGCCGTGCGATTCCATCGAAAACCGCTTGGGCACTGGGGCAGCAGGCCGCTGAAGAGCTGCTCGAACGCTACCTGCAAGAGCACGGTGATTACCCTCGCACCCTCGGGCTGTCGGTGTGGGGAACCGCCACTATGCGTACCGGCGGCGATGATATTGCCCAGGCCATGGCTCTGATGGGCATTACGCCGGTATGGGCGGAAGGCAGTTCGCGCCTGGTGGATTACCGTATTATCCCCGCCTTCCAACTGGGCCGTCCGCGGGTGGATGTTACCCTGCGCGTCTCGGGGCTGTTTCGCGACGCCTTCCCCAATGTTATCGCCCTGCTCGACGCCGCTGTACGCCAGCTTGCCGACTATCAGGAGCCGGGCGACGGCAACCCGATTCGGGAGACAGTTCAGGCCGAAGCCGCCGAGTGGCAACAGCACGGTCTTACCGAGCAGCAAGCGCTGCGCCGCGCCAGCTACCGAATCTTTGGCGCTCGTCCAGGCGCCTATGGCTCCGGCGTTCAGGGCGTGCTGGACAACGGTGCCTGGCAATCCAAGCGCGACCTGGGGGCCGCTTACGTGCAATGGGGCGGCTACGCGTACGGACAGGATCTCGACGGCAGCCAGCAGGGGCAGGCAGAATTCGCCGCCTTCGAAGCACGTCTGGGGTCGCTGGCGGTAGTGCTGCACAATCAGGATACCCGCGAGCACGATATTCTCGACTCCGCTGATTACAGCCACTTCCAGGGCGGCATGGCGAGCGCCAGCGAAGCGCTCTCAGGGCACGCCCCAACCCTCTATTTCGGCGATCACTCAAACCCTGCCACTCCACGCATCAATACCCTCAAGGAAGAGTTCAACCGCGTGCTGCGCTCACGGCTGCTCAATCCCAAATGGCAGCAGGCCATGCGGCAACATGGCTACAAGGGCGCATTCGAAATGGCCGCCAGCATCGACAACCTGTTTGCCTTCGATGCCACGACCGGCATTGTCGATGACCATCAGTACCGTGATGTAAAGCGTTCGCTGCTTGATGATCCTGCCAATGCCGACTTCTTCGCCGCGCATAACCCGGGCGCTCAGCGCGATATTGCCGAGCGTTTGCTGGAAGCCAGTCAGCGCGGGCTATGGCAGGCCGACGACGCGCAGCGCCAGGAGCTGGCCGAACTGCTGTTGAGGCTGGATGCCAGCGCAGAGGGCGCTCACTAAAAAGCGCCGCTGTAGCCTCCCAACTCGCGCTGTGTCAGCGGCGCACTTGCTTTACACTACGGCCACACGTCACCGAAGGAAAAATGAGATGCCTTCTCGCCATATTCTGCTCGCCGTCGATCTTAATGCCCACTTCGCGGTTACGCTCGTTCGCTACGCACAAGCATTTGCTGCCGCCATGGGCGACTCTCTCGCGGTGCTCTATGTCAGTGATACCTCCAGCGACACCGCGGCGCCACATGACGCGGCCCGCCAGTGGTATTTGCAGCTTAATAATCAGCTGGAACAGCCGCTCGCTGAAGGCGATCTGAGCGTGCGCAGTGGCAGCATCGACACCACCATCGTGGATGAAATCGCCACCCGCAACATTGATCTACTGATGATCGGCGCTGAATCACGCACGTCACTGACCCGTCTTTTCAGGGGGACAGGGACCAGCAAGATTACCCGCTCAGCCCCCTGCGATGTACTGGTTGTAAGCAGGCAGCGACTGGGCATGGCATGATGCGTATGCTCCTTCATTTCAGCATCACCATGCGTGCAGCATGAATACACCCTCGTTCACCGCCAATACCACGCTAATGGTGCAAGGCACAACCTCCGATGCTGGCAAAAGCGCTCTGGTAACGGCACTGTGCCGTTTGCTGGCGCGCCGCAATTATCGTGTTGCCCCTTTTAAACCCCAAAACATGGCGCTGAACAGCGCTGTTGCCGAGGATGGCGGCGAAATTGGCCGTGCCCAGGCGGTGCAGGCGCAGGCAGCACGGGTGCCGGTGCTCACCGCCTTCAATCCTATACTGTTAAAACCCAACTCGGATCTCGGCGCTCAGGTGATCGTGCGGGGGCGCGCCATCGGGCACTTTGCTGCCAGCGACTATCACGCACTCAAACCCTCGCTGCTGAAGGAGGTGGTTGCGCAGCACCGTGTCCTTGCGCAGCAATTTGACTACGTAGTGGTCGAAGGGGCCGGTAGTCCTGCCGAGATCAACCTGCGGGCCAATGATATTGCCAACATGGGCTTTGCCGAAGCGGTCGATTGCCCGGTGATACTGATCGCCGATATTGATCGCGGTGGCGTATTTGCGCATCTGGTGGGTACGTTGGCACTGCTCTCCGCCAGCGAGCAGCAGCGCTTGCAGGGCTTTGTCATCAACCGTTTTCGCGGCGATCCTGCTCTATTGGAGCCAGGCATCGAATGGCTTGAGCAGCACACCGGCAAACCAGTGCTGGCCGTTGTGCCCTATCTGGATGATTTTCATCTCGAAGCCGAAGATGGCCTCTCGCGCGGCAAGGATACTGACGCCGGCCCCTTCAAGATCGTCGTCGCCTGTCCACCGCGTATCAGCAATCATACCGATGTTGATCCGCTTCGCCTTCACCCCGAGGTATCACTGCACTTTGCCCGTGAAGGCAGCGAGGCTGCCAATGCCGATCTGATCATCTTGCCCGGCAGTAAAAATACCCGTGCCGACCTTGAATGGCTAAAAGCGCGAGGCTGGGAGCAGGCACTGCACCGCCATCTGCGCTACGGCGGCAAGGTCATGGGGATTTGCGGTGGATTCCAAATGCTCGGCAACCTGGTTGACGATAGCGACGGCATCGAAAGCGACGCAGGGAGTAGCAACGGTTTCGCGCTTCTTCCCATAACGACTCAACTGGCCCCCGAAAAACAGCTTCGCAGAGTAAGCGGGAAATGTGTTCTGGGAGACAGCGAGGCTGCGCTGGAAGGCTATGAAATTCATCTCGGCTGTGGATCAGCCCCCTGCGCCAACGGCAACGCCCCCTTCGTGCTAAGCGATGGGCGCAGAGAGGGGCTTGTCAGCGACGATAATCAAGTACTGGGCACCTATTTGCACGGCGTATTCGACCATCCTCAAGCGCTGGCGGCACTCTTGAGCTGGGCTGGCCTTGAAGCACCCGCGCCCTTTGACTATCAGGCAGTGCGTGAACAGCAGATCGAACGCTTGGCGGATGCGGTGGGAGCTTCGCTACGCGAGAGCTGCATGGATGTGCCCGTGCTGGCAGATATCAAAGGCTCAGCATCTGCCGAGCAGTTTTTGCAGCAATAGTTTTGAAGCTTTACAGAGTGGGAAGCATCACAGCATCAGTCACGATTCAGCCCTTTCATCAGGCTATTTTTGACCCGGCTTCTGTAGCACTTCTGTAGCGGTAGAGTGACCATCATCCAACGCCTACCACACAGGCTTCCTGCCAAAAAAATAGGGAGCCGAAAGGCTCCCCACTGTTGCTATCCCGCCAGTGCTTACTCTACCTGCTGGGCAGAAGCGTTCTGTTGCGATGCGGCAGAACTCATGTCACGGCTATTCTGCACGTTCTGGTTCTGTGACTGACCCGAGAGACAGTTCTGGAGGTTGTCGGTCAGCTTGTTGAGCGCGGTATAGACCGCCTTCGGCACTGCGCTATCCCATGCACCAATGGGCGAGTAGTCGTGAACATCGTGGCTACGGGACGACGCAACACCCAACTGATCATAATAGTAGTAGTTGCTGGAACCGATGGTTTGCAGCTCAAGGCGATAGGCAAGGGTTTTTCCACTCTCGCCGGTATCGGCCAGATCGACCCAGCCACTGACATGCTCAGTCATGGGTTCGGTAGAGCGAGGCGATGCGTCGTTGTCAGCAGCAGCCTGCTTTTCGGGGCCGGAAGCGGCACTCTGGGTAGTGGAGCTGCGCTCGATATTGGACGAAAGGCAGCTCTGCACCTGACCCGGCTCGTTAGAGGTAAGTGCACGGCGGGCAGCAATAGAACCGATAAAGACACCGTTGTCGGTACTTACAACGTTAACGCCGGGAGCAGTTTCTACTTCACGGGAAATAACATTGTGAGATGCGCATCCGGAAAGTGATGCCAGACACACTAGTCCACCTGCAAGAACTCTTGTTTTCATCAGATACATCCAATTCAGATTGTCTCATCTATTAAACCATGCCATTACCATAAGACAAAACAGCACAAAGGGTTAGCATTGCTCGTACTAGTGCGCATCAAAAATATGGTGAGCTGAGCGCGCTTGGGCTTTCCCCTGCTTTCAAGCCACTCTTTATCGCCTGTCAGGCCCCAAAACGGCAACGATCTCACCAGTGAACGCTGTATGGTACTTTGCACATTGCGACGGTAGTGCGACAATCCGGCTTTCCTTTAACGCTTTGAATGCCCGAGGTACTGCATGACCGACGCGACACTGCTTGCCAATTTTCGCCATTGGCAACGATTCTCCCAGCAGGAAAGGCTCAACAGAGAGCACCGCGCCGCCATCGGCAGACTCGAACAGTCAGGAGCAATGGCAAACCGTCTCGCTGAAGCCTATCGCAACATGGCCGCTAAAGGTGCTGAAGAAGGCGCCTGTTACCGTACTCTATTCTCTCGCACCCAGGATGACGGAACGACACTCACCTGCGAAGGCTGGCTTTTTGTGCGTCGCGTAATTGCTGAAAAAGGCAGCACTCGTGTGCGCGGCTCAATGCTGGAGGTCTTTGACTTGCAGAGTGGCCGTATCGAACCACAGGAAGCTACTGCCAGCGCCGTTACCCTGGAGCTATTCGACCAGATCTCCACTGGGCGCGGTGTGCTTATGAGCTGTCGGGTGGACCGCCATGACAAGCGTGGCGACACTCACTTCATTACCTTCCTTGATGCGGTCGAAAACTACAAAGGGATGATGAAGGAATAACCATTGTCTCGCTCCGCCTTGCTGCCAGAGCAAGGCGGTTGTTAGGTGGTAACGGGGGTTTTATTTCGTGAAGTTTACAGGAATGGGTATGGCAGTAAGTTGAGTTAGGGCGCCTGATAAGATAACGGTATAAAAACGTGCATAGTATTGATATTCATAAGAATCAGCCTCCTCAAACGACGCGCGCCACTTTTCAATGCTAAGCTGTATGCCTCTTGTTCAGCGCTTCTCAGGCGCTGCAATACCAATACCCTTGTTTGCGTGATCCAATCAGGAGCATTCCATGGCAGATCCCTTCGTTGAGCGAGGCGAGCAGATCAAACAGGCGCTTCTCTCTATGGAGCGCTCTGCTCAAGAGCAGGATCTATTCTCACTGGGCTATATGATCCCTCAAATTGAGCTGGTGCTGGAAATGGCGGACTACGATATCGAACATGTAACCGCCGAAGATTTTGACGACACCTACTGGGAGTGGTTGCAGCACGTATTCCTTCAGGATGGCATGTCCGAGCAGGATTGCGAATTAACTACTCGCTTATGGCAAGAGGCGCGTCAGGCTGCCTGATAGGTTCGTCGTGACGCTGAAATAACGAATGCTGCGATGATTTACCGTACCGCTATGTACAAGGAAAGGAAGAGTGAATGACTAGCACGTTTGCCACTACCCGCCCCGCCCCCACCGCAACGCTTTCTGCCGTGGTTTCACCGGAAGGCTCCCTTGAAGTACTGGCGCAGAATGAAGTGCAGTTCCTGCGCGACACCTCAAGTCACGGTATCCATAAGGTATTACGTCAGTGTGCACTGGCAATTCTGAACGCAGGTGTCGCCACCGACGATGCGCGCAGCATGCTGGAGCGCTACCCCGATTTTGATATCGAAATTCTCCAGGAGGATCGTGGTGTTCGCCTCAAGCTAACTGCCGCGCCGGCGCATGCCTTTGTGGATGGTGGAATGATCCGCGGTATTCGCGAGCAGCTTTCCTCTGTGCTGCGAGACCTGGTATTTGCCAAGGCGCAAAACATTGATAGCGTTTCTCATCTGACCGGTCAAAAGCTGAGTGAAAGTGAAGCGGCCACCAATATCGTATTTGGACTGCTGCGCAATGCGCGCCTTTTCACCCCATCGAAAATACCTAACCTGGTGGTGTGCTGGGGCGGCCATTCGATTTCGCGGGAAGAGTACGACTACAGCAAGGCGGTGGGCTACCAGCTTGGGCTCAGAAGGATGGACATCTGCACCGGCTGCGGCCCAGGTGCAATGAAAGGCCCGATGAAAGGTGCCAATATAGCCCATGCCAAACAGCGTTACGCACCAGCCCGTTATCTCGGCATTTCCGAGCCAGGTATCATCGCTGCCGAGTCTCCCAACCCGATCGTCAATCAGCTCACGATCATGCCCGACATCGAGAAACGTCTTGAGGCGTTTGTGCGCGTGGGTCACGGCATTATCGTGTTCCCCGGAGGGGTCGGCACCGCAGAGGAAATACTCTACCTGCTGGGTATTCTGCTGCACGCCAACAACCGCGACATCCCCTATCCGGTCATTTTCACCGGCCCCGCCTCAAGCGCTGACTATTTTCATCAGATTGATGAATTTATTGGTGCCACTCTCGGCAGCGAGGCACAGGCGCGTTATCGCATTATCATTGATGATCCTCAGGAAGTCGCCACATCGATGATTGCGGGTATCAAGGAAGTCACCGAATTCCGGCGAGTGCATCAGGATGCGTTCTACTTTAACTGGCGCCTGGCAATTCCCCACGACTTCCAGCAGCCCTTCACGCCAACGCACGCTGCGATGGCGGATCTTGATCTGCACAGCGACGCTGACAAGGCCGAGCTAGCCGCCAATTTACGGCGTGCCTTCTCGGGGATTGTTGCCGGCAACGTGAAGGATCAGGGGATTGCTGAAATCGAACGCCATGGGCCTTTCAAGCTCAATGCGGAGCCGGAGCTGATGCGCCGACTCGATACACTGCTTAAGTCGTTTGTCGAGCAGCAGCGCATGAAGCTGCCCGGCAGTGATTACGTGCCCTGCTACACCCTCGGCTAATCACAGCCTAGACGGTATCGCCCGCGCACGCTGGTACTAAACGTTGCGCGGGCGTTTACGTTAATGGCAGCGGGATTCATTGCTTGGCGTTACAGCAGCTTGATCCACTCGTCTGCCCAATCGAGCGCTTCCTGATAAGGTTGCAGCACTTCGGTCGCATCTATTTCCAGACGTTCGCCAATGCGCTGGGCACCGTATTCCGTCAACAGCTCATCGAGGCGACGCCCCGCACCACAATAGGTGGGGTAGCTTGAATCTCCGAGCGCAATCAGCCCATATTTCAACCCAGCGATGGGGGCGCCGGTAGCATCCAGCGCATGGGCAAAATCGGCAAAGTTGGGCGGGAAGTCACCGCTGCCGGTGGTGCTGATACAGAACACGGCAATATCAGGCAACTTCTCATCAGTAAGATCCGATAGTTTAGGCTCATCGAATATATTCACATCATACCCTTCCTCTTCAAGGCAGGGCATCAACTCTTCGGCAACTTCCAGCGAGCCACCAAATACCGTGGCGACAAAAATCCTGGCGGATGGCATCTTTAATCTCTATTGGGAACGCGAATTTGGCGAAATCCTAACACAGAAAACGCTGCCCGCTCAGGCAACTAAGACGTATTTCCATGCCGATTAATAGAGGCACCATTGCTCCTGCCGCAACGATGCAGGTCGCTGATCGACCATTAATCGCGCACCGATATCATACTTAACGAGGGATTAACGGCCAGAAAATGGTAGAATAGCCGCAATAGGCAAGTATCTTGAATCAACTATAGAGTGGAGAGCCAATATGCTTTCAGGTCTTTCAGCCGGTCATATCCTGATAACGCTGGCCGTTATTTTACTGGTATTCGGCACCGGAAAACTCCGCAATGCCGGTAGCGATATTGGCGCGGCCCTCAAGCAATTCAAACGCTCGGTAAACGAGGATGAGAGCACCAGCACTACCGCTCAACGTACCGATCAGGAAAACGATCAACCGCGCTGAGTCGTGATGGTATGAGAGAAAAGTCCAAACAAAAGGAACGCGCAGTGCAGCCATGCACCGCGCGTTCCTGGTATTGAGCGAGGTTACTATCAGTAAAGGCTGAAAAAACGCGCTTACTGATTAAACTCCTCGACCTGGCTTTTGAGCTTTTGCCCTGGCCTGAACGTTACTACACGCCGGGCAGAGATCGGGATATCTTCGCCTGTTTTAGGGTTACGGCCGGGGCGCTCGTTCTTGTCGCGCAGGTCAAAATTACCGAAGCCAGAAAGCTTCACCTGCTCATTTTCCCGCAAGCAGCCACGAATTTCATCGAAAAAGGTCTCTACCAACTGCTTGGCATCCCGCTTCGATAAATCCAAGGCAGTGTTCAAATGCTCAGCCAATTCCGCTTTGGTTAGCGCGCTCATTGCCCCTATCCTCGTCGACTGCTTGTCAGTATAAAAATACCCTTGGCAACAGAGGGCGGTGTGAATCTACACGCGCCCTCTCTTCCGTGCCCTGTGCTATCCTCGCAGTGTAGCGCCGAAACGCTGTGCTGCGCCATCAACGGCATCAGCCACCCACTGCTCAATCTCGCTATCGTTGAGGGTGCGCGAAGGGTGCTGCCAGGTCAAGCCCAGCGCCACGCTTTTGTGCCCTTCCGCTACGCCTTTGCCCTGATAGACATCGAAAAGATGCACATCGGTGAGCCATTCGCCTGCGCTATTGCGCACCTGCTCAAGCAGCTCCGCGACCGGCTGCTGCTCGTCGACCACCAGTGCCAGATCACGACGCACCTCTGGGTAGCGCGACAGGTGCTTGAAATGCGGAAGCTGGCCCTGGCACAGCGGTGCTACATCAAGCTCGAAGACAAACGTATCAACCTTGATCCCAAGCTGACTGCGCAGCGCAGGATGCAAGGCGCCCAGCCAACCAGCCAACTGCTCTTCACCGCCACTCACGCGCACGATACGGGCACTTTGACCGGGATGCAGCGCAGGGTGCTCAGCGGGTTCGAAACGCCATTCGGCGTCGGCATGCCCTAACGCCAGCAGCGCTTCAACATCACCCTTCAGATCAAAGAAATCAACACCGTCACGGTTGGCGTTCCAGCCTTCCGGAAGCCGGCTGCCGCACACAAGCCCACCGATACGCTCAATCTGTTCAACGTGCTCAGCGCGATCCCCTTCAAAGGTCAGGCCCAACTCAAAGAGGCGCACGCGCGTCTGCTGACGATTGAGGTTATGCAGCTGGGCCTTGATTAAGCCTGGCCACAAACCGGCACGCATCACCGACATCTCGACCGACAGCGGGTTGGAGAGCTGCGGCGCTTGCTTATGAGGCAGTACCTGCTGCTGTAATTCAGGCGCGACAAAACTATAGGTGATCGCCTCCTGATAACCGCGGCTCACCAACTCCTGCTGCAAGGCAGCAGCACCCAGCTGTGCCTCCTGAGTGGCGCAAGGTGCAACGCTAATACGTGGCTCACGCGATGGCAGTTCGGTATAACCATAGACCCGCGCGATCTCTTCAACCAGATCGGCAGGCTGGCTAACGTCAAAACGCCAGCTTGGTATCTGCACCTTCCAGCGCTCTGCGCCCTCTTCACTCAGCGAAAAGCCTAGCCGGGTCAATACATCGGGGATGTAATTTGTCGGGAGCTGTACCCCCAGCAAACGCTCGACTTCCGACGCCTTGAAATCAATCGAGGCAGCAGCAGGAAGCGTGTCATCGTTGACAACCTCCGACAGCGGCCCAGCGCTGCCGCCACCCAGCTCAATCAATAGCTGCGTGGCACGTTCGATGGCAGCGTGCTGAAGCTGATAATCGACACCGCGCTCAAAACGTTGCGAAGCGTCGGTATGCAAACCGTAACGGCGCGCAGTACCGGCAAGGGCCAGCGGCGTAAAGAAGGCGGCCTCAAGCAGCACATGGCGCGTATCGGCAGACACACCCGAATGCTCCCCGCCCATCACACCGGCAATGCCGAGCGGCCCCTTGGCATCCGCAATCAGCAGCGTGCCTTCTTTGAGCTGTTGCTCATTGCCATCGAGAGTGTGCAGTGTCTCGCCCTGCTGCGCTGCTCGCACTTCCAGAAAATCTTCCAGACGCTCAAGGTCATAACCGTGCAGCGGCTGGCCAAGTTCGAGCATGACATAGTTGGTAATATCCACCACTAAATCAATCGAGCGAACACCACTACAGCGTAACTGCTCTTGCATCCACCAGGGCGTTGGCCGGCTGACATCAACATTATCGACCACTCGCGTTAACAGCCGAGGGCACTGCTCGGGCAGCGCTACCTTGGTAGGGAAAACCCGCGTGGAAGTGACATCACAAGGCGTACACTGGGGAGCCGTTACCTCACGCTGAAGCACAGCCGCCAGATCCCGCGCGATACCGCGCATACTGAAGCAGTCGCCGCGATTCGGGGTGATGTCAATATCAATGATACTGCCATCCAGCTTCAGCCATTCACGCAGATCCACACCCAGGGGCGCGTCGGCAGGAAGTTCCATGATTCCTGGAGACGGCTCATCCTCTAGCCCCAGCTCGGAGGCTCCACACAGCATGCCTTTCGACTCAACACCGCGCAGCTTGGCTTTCTTGATCTTGAAATCGCCAGGCAGAACCGCACCAATGCGTGCTACCGCCACTTTCAAACCGGCGGCCGCGTTGGGCGCACCGCATACGATCTGCCATATATCAGTGCCATCGTTGACCTGACACACTCTGAGCTTGTCAGCGTCGGGATGCTGTTCGGCGGACTCAATGACGCCCACCACCACATTGTTGAATGCAGGAGCGATCGGCTCGACAGCATCGACCTCAAGGCCCGCCATGGTGAGTCGGTGGGCAATACCGGCGGCATCAAGCTCGGGGGCAACCCACTGACGCAGCCACTGTTCGGAAAACTTCATGTTGCCTCGCTTAAATGCGGCAAATTCATCTATCGGTGTATCGCGGCACCGGTGCCAGCCGGCAATCTTCAT
The DNA here is from genome assembly GCF_000526695.1 of Carnimonas nigrificans ATCC BAA-78. Lineage (GTDB taxonomy): Bacteria > Pseudomonadota > Gammaproteobacteria > Pseudomonadales > Halomonadaceae > Carnimonas > Carnimonas nigrificans. Next base: position 229,969 of record NZ_JAGO01000012.1, on the reverse strand, counting down.
CCACCGCGATATTGACGTTTACGAGAGAACAAGGCCGGAAATACTCCAGCCGCACCATTTTAGAATTGGCGCAAGAATCTCAAATCGTTGTCGTAAAACATGCGCAAATCGTTGACGCCATAACGCAGCATGGCCAGGCGCTCAATGCCCATGCCAAACGCAAAGCCTGAATACTGCTCGCTATCCACATCAACAAAGCCAAACACTTTTGGATTGACCATGCCGCAGCCCAGCACCTCAAGCCAGTTACCGTACTGCTCTTCGCCCTGACGCTTGATGCGAATATCGACTTCCGCCGAAGGTTCGGTAAACGGGAAGTAGGAAGGACGGAAACGTACTTCGATATCATCGCCTTCGAAAAACGCTTGAAGGAAGGCGTACAGCGTCCCTTTCAGATCAGCGAAGGTAACATCGCGATCAACGAACAGACCTTCCATCTGGTGGAACATCGGGCTGTGCGTCATATCGGAGTCATTACGATAAACGCGCCCGGGGCAGACGATACGCAGCGGAGGCTGTTGGCTCTCCATGGTACGAATCTGCACTCCTGAGGTTTGCGTGCGCAGAACGTAGTTGGCATCGAAATAGAAGGTATCCTGCATCGCCCGCGCTGGGTGATGGGCGGGAATATTGAGCGCCTCGAAGTTATGATAATCGTCTTCGATTTCAGGCCCTTGCTCGACCACAAACCCAATATCGGTAAACAGTTTTTCGATGCGCTGACGGGTACGCGTTACCGGATGCAAGCCGCCCTGCGGCTGCCCACGGCCCGGCAAGGTAACATCAATACGCTCACTGGCGAGGCGTGCGTTCAGGGCACTCTCTTCTAGACCGCGCCGGCGCTCTTCAAGCAGCGCATTGACCTGATTCTTGGCCTGATTGATTGCTTCACCGGCAGCAGGACGCTGCTCTGGATCAAGCTTTCCCAGACCTTTCAGTTCCTGGGTCAACGCCCCTTTCTTGCCCAGAAAACGCACCCGCACTTCGTCGAGTGTCTGCGTTGATTCGGCAGCCGAGACCGCAGTGCGAGCCTCTTCGACCAGCGCGGATAAATGATCCATCGGTATCTCCGAAGTTGTTGCTACTAAATAACCAGTATAAATCGTTGGCCCGTTCGACCGACAGCCCGTGAAGAAAACGGTACAACCATAACGGCTGGGGTCGAGAGAAGCCGATATTAAACATAAAAACAGGGGGAAGAGCAGCCGCTCTTCCCCCTGAGTCGTGTTCACCAGCACGTCGCCAGCGTAAAAATCTCAGACTGGCGACCTAGGGATCACTGCGCGGCCTTGGCCTGCTCAACGATAGCGCCAAAGGCTTCTTTCTCGTGAACCGCCAGATCAGCCAGTACCTTACGGTCGATTTCGATACCCGCTTTTTTCAAGCCAGCAACGAAACGGCTGTAAGAGAGACCGTGCAGACGTGCCGCAGCATTGATACGCGCGATCCACAGAGCGCGGAACTGGCGTTTACGCTGGCGACGGTCGCGATACGCATACTGACCAGCCTTGATGACAGCCTGCTTGGCTACGCGGAAGACGCGCGAACGTGCTCCATAATAGCCTTTAGCCTGCTTAAGAACCTTCTTGTGACGACGGTGTGCAGTGACACCACGTTTTACACGTGCCATGGAATTCTCCTGACGTTACAGATAAATCGAAAAAACGAAACGAGTTCGTTGGGTAAACGTATGCTTAGAGGTTAGGCAGCATGCGACCGATCAACTTCTGATCGGCAGCGTGAAGCTGCTTCATGCCACGCAGATGACGCTTACGCTTGGTCGATTTGTGGGTCAGGATGTGGCTACGAAAAGACTGCTTGTGCTTGAAGCCATTAGCGGTCTTTTTAAAACGCTTGGCCGCACCACGGTTCGTTTTAATCTTGGGCATTGGATACTCCAATTGCAGCACCTGGCTGCTCGTTATTGAGAAAACCCGAGGCCGACTCCCGCACCGTGCTCTAAAGTGCGCACAATACGAGAGCCCGTTAAACTGCCGGTCGGATCACTTCTTCTTCGGGGCCAGCATCATGGTCATCTGACGGCCTTCCATACGCGGGCGAGATTCAACGGTGACCAGATCGCCGAGATCGCTTTCGATGCGCTGCATCAATTCGCGACCCAACTCCTGGTGCGCCATCTCACGCCCACGGAAGCGCAGAGTAACCTTGCCTTTATCCCCGCTTTCCAAAAAGCGGATCAGGTTACGGAGCTTGACCTGATAGTCGCCTTCATCAGTTCCGGGACGGAACTTGACTTCCTTGATTTGGACCTGTTTCTGTTTCTTCTTCTGAGCAGCCTTTTGCTTCTTCTGCTCGAAGACGAATTTCCCATAGTCCATGATCTTGCAAACGATCGGATCGCCACTGGAAATCTGAACCAGATCCAGCTCAGCCTCTTCTGCTGCAGAGAGTGCCTTGTTAAGGGCAACGACGCCTAGCTGCTCGCCATCCGGACTAATAAGACGCACTTCGTCGGCGAGAATTCGATCATTAATGGGTGGCAGTTTTTCCTGAGCGCGACCACGCTGATTATTACGCTTGATCTTTACATCTCCGTCATAGAATTTAAGAGGGTCAGGCTTATCAAACAGGCCTACGAACGCACGTTAGCCAACAAGACGTTTGGTAAGCTCTTCAAGAGAAAGCGTGCCAAGATCTTCGCCACTGCGCGTTCTTACCGCGACGCTGCGATTTTCCACCTCTTTATCGCCTACAACAAGCAGATAAGGGACTTTTTGCAGCGTGTGCTCGCGAATCTTAAAGCCGATTTTCTCATTTCTCAAGTCTGTATGGGCCCGAACCCCTGAATTTTCAAGGTGCTTAAGCACTTCTCGCGCATATTCGGCCTGCGCATCGGTGATATTCATCACCACCGCCTGGACCGGAGAGAGCCATTCAGGCAGCGCGCCAGCGTAGTGCTCAATCAAAATACCAATGAAACGTTCGAAGGTACCAATGATAGCACGATGCAGCATGATAGGTGTTTTACGACTGCCATCTTCTGCTACGTATTGCGCTCCCAGCCTTACCGGCATGACCGGATCGACCTGCATGGTGCCCATCTGCCACTCGCGGCCCAGCGCATCACGCATGTGATATTCGATCTTGGGACCATAGAAAGCCCCTTCTCCCGGCAGCTCCTCCCAGGCGATACCACAAGCCTTGAGTGCGCCTCGCAAGGCGTTCTCGGCATGATCCCAGGCTTCTTCGCTACCGATGCGTTTCTCGGGGCGCAGCGCAATCTTGACCGAAATATCGGAGAAGCCGAAATCGGCGTAAACCTTGAGCACCTGGGAGTGGAAATGCGTGACTTCCCCTTCAAGCTGCTCTTCCGTGCAGAAGATATGGCCATCATCCTGAGTGAAACCGCGTACACGCATAATGCCGTGCAGAGAACCGGATGGCTCATTGCGGTGGCAAGCGCCGAACTCACCGTAACGGATGGGCAGTTCGCGATAGCTTCGCAGCCCCGAATTGAACACCTGCACGTGGCATGGGCAGTTCATCGGCTTGACGGCATACTCGCGACTTTCAGATTCGGTGAAGAACATGTTGTCGGCATAATTGTCCCAATGCCCCGACCGCTTCCAAAGCGACGAATCAACAATCTGTGGCGTGCGAATTTCCTGGTAACCGCCTTCCTGGTAAACCTTGCGCATATAGCGCTCTACGGCCTGCCAGAGCTGCCAGCCTTTCGGGTGCCAGAACACCATGCCGGGCGCTTCTTCCTGCAAGTGGAAAAGGTCCAGTTTGCGCGCCAGCTTGCGGTGGTCGCGTTTCTCGGCCTCTTCAAGACGCTGAAGATAGGCTTTAAGCGCTTTCTTGTCGGGCCATGCCGTCCCATAGATACGGGTTAGCATCGGATTGTTGGAATCGCCACGCCAATAGGCGCCCGCCAGTTTCATCAACTTGAAGGCTTTGATCAGACGTGTATTGGGCACATGCGGCCCGCGACACATGTCAGTGTATTCCTGATGATGATAAAGACGGATAGTCTCGCCCTGCGGGATGCCTTCAACCAGCTCAACCTTGTAGGGCTCTTCGCGCTGCTGGAAGGTAGTTAGCGCCTGCTCACGGTCAACATAGACGCGCTCGACATCATAATCCTGATTGATAAGCTGCTGCATGCGATCTTCAATCGCCTGAAGCTCTTCCGAGGAGAGCGTATGGCCGAAATCAATATCGTAATAGAAGCCATCGGCAATAACCGGGCCAATCGCCATTTTTGCATCAGGGTAGAGCTGCTTGACCGCATGCCCCAGCAAGTGCGCGCAGGAGTGGCGAACGATATCAATGCCCTCCTGGTCCTTGGTGGTCACAATGCTAACGTCGGCATCGTGGTCAACAATATCGGCAGTATCCACCAGCTCACCGTCGATGCGCCCTGCTACCGCAGCCTTGGCCAGACCGGCGCCGATGGATTCAGCGATCTGCATAATGGTAACGGGAGTATCGAAGTGACGCTGACTACCGTCAGGGAGAGTAATGCTGGGCATGGAAAGAATCCTTGGCTTCAGTGGTGCGCTATACCAGGGCGCACTTGAGTGTGTCGTAATGCGTGATTGCCGGGTAACCTTGTCGTGACAGCGCACCAGAATTGCCGGGCACTAATGTCGCGACAACAATAATGTCACCCGCTGACTGAGGCGATGACTTTACCAGTGCAGTGCTATAACGTCCATCCGCTCGTCGTGGCCACAACAACCGGGAGTATCCGATTGATAGCGTGGCGGTAATTTATACCGCAGGAAAATTACTGGCCTGTACATGCACCTGTATATAAGCACAAAAAAAGGGTGCCCGAAGGCACCCTTTTATTCGCGTAATTCAGTAATGAATTACTGCTGATCACCACCGTCAACCGGAGCGATTTCTACGCGACGGTTCTGAGCACGACCTTCACGAGTCGAGTTGTCAGCAACCGGACGGCTTTCGCCGAAGCCTTCAGTAGTCAGGCGGCTAGCGTCAACACCCTGAGAAGTCAGGTACTGAGCTACGGAATCCGCACGACGCTGAGACAGGCGTTTGTTGTATGCTTCTGTACCGGTAGAGTCAGTGTGACCTTCGATACGAACTGCAACATCAGAGTTCTCAACCAGACGCTGTGCAACAACGTTCAGAGTCTGCTGGGAATCACCGCTCAGTTTAGAAGAGTCGAACGCGAAGTGGATGTCGTTCAGTACCAGAGTAGGACGCTCAGGAGCCTGTTCTACAGGGCAGCCTTGTGCGTCAACTTCGGTACCAGCCGGAGTTCCAGGGCATTCGTCGAGGTAGTCAGGAACACCGTCGCCATCAGAATCAAGCGGGCAACCTTTAGCGTCAACTGCTACGCCTGCCGGAGTACCGGGGCATTCGTCGATGCTGTCAGGAACACCGTCGCCATCAGAATCAGCGTCAGCGTGATCAGGTGATTTACACAGCAGTGCAGCGATGGTACCACCAGCAACACCGCCGATAGCAGCGCCAGTACCTTCGTCATGAGAGCCGCTTACGGAGTAGCCAAGGCCACCACCGATCAGGGCGCCAGCAGCACCGCAAACGAGAGGGTTCTGATACCAGGAAGAACCGCCGTCGGTCGGGGCATTTTCATTGCTGGCACAGCCAGACAGACCCAGAACCAGTGCAGATCCCAGCACTAAACCAGTCGCAGATTTGTTCATGCAAGACTCCTTCTTGATACAACGCTTTCGTTAACTGCCCTCAAGGAGCAGCACTACAGCGATTCCAAATTATTAGGCGACCCGACCAGCCTGAATTCGCCACAATGCAAAATACAAGGCTTATCCACGCCGTCCCGGCCTACAGAACGCCCATTACAGCAGCGTTTCCAATTCCTTCTGGCGGACTAAAAATAGGCCCAAGCGAGTGCATAATGCAATACTCGAACAGCGTTTTCAATCATTCTTGTCACGATTACACTAAAAATCAGTGTTGTTTCACAGCACAGCCACCCTACCTATCCATGTCACTGTATTGCATCAACATAATCGCGCCGCATATCGAGCACCTACCCTTAAAAGAATAGCCCCACTCGCGGCAATGCGCACGTACTATCGCACCCTGGAGCCGCTTCACCATGATAGTGAAGCAGTACCCTCGTTCAATATAAGCTGCGTTTTTCAGCGTATTCAGCAGCCCCACAAGGGTGACACAACGCCACCAGGCGGCTTCGATACTGCTTGGCCTCTCCCTGCCTGCTCACTTCGATAATCGCACTGGAGCAGAGCCAGAAGCACCGCCGCACGAGCAAGATGCCGTATCACTCGTCAGCTCCCTGACACGCTTCTGGAGGCCGCCACAGCTATCGCGGGCATAACAACGTTCTTATAAAAAACAGGCCCACACAACGAGAGAGACCCGCCAGTTGGCGGGTCTCTCTCGTTACTTGCAGGGTAATACCCAGCCAGCTTACTGCTAATGCTGGCTATTATCACCTTGCTGCCGAGTTTCAGGCTGTTCTTTCTTGCCTTTCCCCAGCTTGTTGCTCACCCACTGCTGAGCACCGGCGATCACAACGTAATAGGCAGGTACGAAGATACTGGCAAGAATCGCTACCGCCACCATGCCGCCCGCTACGGTTGTACCAATATCATGGCTGTTGGTGTCACTGGCACCGCTAGCGAATGCCAACGGCAGTACGCCTAGGATAAAGGCCAGCGAGGTCATGATAATCGGACGGAAACGCAGATGCGCCGCCTCGACCGCTGCTTCGTAGATGCTCATTCCCTGATCCTTGCGCAACATGGTGGCAAATTCGACGATCAGAATCGCGTTCTTCGCCGCCAGCCCCACTACCACCAGGAAGCCAACATTGACGTAAACATCGACGTCCAGGCCACGTAGCCAGATGGCCAGGATCGCCCCGAAGAAGCCAAACGGCACCGCGGTTACCACCGCCAAGGGCGTTGTCCAGCTTTCGTACTGCGCCGCCAGTATCAGGAATACCATCAGCAAGCCAAAGACAATGGCGATACCTGCCGCACCACCGGCTGCCTGCTCCTGGTAGCTGGTACCACTCCACGACATATCCCAGTCATTGCCCAGGGTATCGTGGGTTACTTCCTGTAGCGCCTGCATCGCTTCACCCGAGCTGTAGCCTGGCGCAGGTGCCGCCTGGAACTTGGCTGCGGGGTAAACGTTGAAGCGCGTTACCAATGGCGCCTGGTTGGTACGCTTGAGCGTGACAAACGACGACAGTGGGATACGGCTGCCTGAAGATGAGCTACGCACATAGGTACGATTCAGATCCTCAGGTGTAGCGCGATACTCACTCTCGTTCTGGATGTACACACCAAAGTTTCGCTGATGGTAAGTGAAGTAGTTAACAAATCCACTACCGAACGTGGTCGACAACGTATTGTTAAGATCACTGATGGTTACGCCGTAGGCAGTCGCCTTGTCGTAATCAATCTCTGCATGGTACGCAGGTACAGCGTTGGTGTAGGTCGAGAACGTCTGGGCAAGTTCAGGACGAGACTGAGCGGCCTTCATCAGCTTAGCGGCAGCTTCAGCCATCTGGTCACTGTCTGCACCGTTACGCGATACCAGATAGCCTTCCAGACCACCAGTGGTCGAGAGACCAATGATTGGCGGCATGTTGAACGCCATAGCGGTACCGCCCGGTATGCTGTTGGCCAGCTTCGTACTCTCTGCAATCGACTGATCGACCGAGACGGAACGATCGGACCACGGCACCATGGTGACGAAGAAAAGTCCGCGTGCGGTATTGGCCGCAGAGTTCAGGAAGTCATAGCCAGACACCGAGGTGACAAACTTGACGCCATCCTGCTGCTGGATCTTCTTCTGCAGCTTATCCATGTACTCCGTGGTACGAGCAACCGATGCACCATCGGGCGCGTTCACGGCCATTATATAAAGGCCCTGGTCGGTAGTCGGAATCAGACCACTGCCCGAATTCTGGTAGATCAGTACCGCAGCACCAGAAATCAGCACCAGCACCACCAGAGAGAGTGCCCACATGCGCGCAAAGAAGCGTACAAAAGCGAGATAGACGGCTGTGATCTTGTCAAAGATCGCATCGAATATCTTGAAAGGCACGCTCAATAGCTTGGCAATCGGGTTGTTCTCTACCTTCTTCCTGCGCTTAAGCAGAATAGTGGTCAATGCCGGAGTAAACGTCAGAGCAATAAAGGCAGAAATAGCCACCGAAATTGCAATGGTAATCGCAAACTGGCGATAGATCTCACCGGTAAGACCGCCGAGGAAGCCAACCGGCACAAACACCGAGGCCATGATGAAAGCGGTCGCAATAACAGGGCCGCCGACCTCACGCATCGCCTCAAGGGTGGCATCAAAGACGGAGATATCCTCATCATCTTCGACCAGACGCTCGACGTTCTCGACCACCAGGATCGCATCATCCACCACGATACCGATCGCTAGTATCATGCCGAACAGCGACAGTAGGTTGATCGAAAAATCGAGCAGGTACATACCGGCGAACGTACCGACCACCGAGATAGGCACCACCGACATGGCAATCGCTGTCGTGCGCCAGTTTTGCAGGAACACGAAGACGATGATGGCTACCAGAATCAGCGCTTCGATAAAGGTATGCACCACCGATTCCACCGAAGCGTCAATGAACAGCGTAGTGTCATATGGCACTTCGATATCAACACCGGCCGGCAGCGTTGCCCTCATTCGATCAAGCGCAGCCTTGGCCTTGGTCGCAGTATCAAGCGCATTCGCACCTGGCTGCTGCTGGACCATAATCGGCGCCATGGCACGACCATTCAGCGAGGCATTGATCGTATAGGACGACATGCCAAGCTCTACCCTGGCAACATCCTTGAGCCGCAAGGTAGAACCATCCGGGTTGGTCCTCAAGATAATATTCTTGAATTCCTCAGCGCTGCTCAGGCGGCCCTGGGTCGAGATGGTGTAGGTAAAGGCACGCGATTTTTCCATCGGCTCACCGCTCAGGTTCCCTGCCGGAACCGCAGCGTTTTGCGCCTGGATCGCCTGATTGACTTCAAGCGGCGTAATATCGTACTGCGACAGCTTATCCGGCTTGATCCAGATACGCATCGCCATATCACTGCCACCCAGCACCTCGGCATCACCGACACCATCGACCTGCTTAAGCTCATCGGTCAGGTGAAGGCTGGCATAGTTACGCAGGTAGTTTTGGTCGTATTGATCAGACACCAGTACCGGCAGCATCAGAATCGAGCTGGAACGCAACTCTACCGTAACACCCTGATCCTGCACTTCCTGAGGAAGCTTGGAGAGCGCCTGCTGTACGCGGTTGTTGACGTTCACCTGATCAATATTGGGATCAGAACCGATGTTGAACGCCACATGCATCGACATCAGACCATCATCGGAGCTGTTGGCGTACATGTAGATCATGTCTTCAGTACCGTTGATGCTCTCGGCGAGCTGACTGGCAACGGTGTTGGAGACGGTTTCGGCATTCGCACCGGGGTAGGTAGCGCTGACCGTAATTTCAGGCGGCACTACATCGGGGTACTGCGCAATCGGCAGTGCCCGCATTGATATCAGCCCCACCAACGCGATGATAATCGACAGAACCGTCGCAAATATCGGCCTGTTGACAAAAAAGTTGGAAATATTCATCCGTTACCCATTATTCGCCGTCAGAAGATTGGCTGCTGTCATCGCTGGATGAACGCTGGCTATTGCTGTTATCGCCAGGCTGATACGGTTGAGGATCAATGGTATCTCCCACATTAATACCACCGGGATCGCTCACCACAACACGGTCATCACGTTTGAGGCCATCGGCAATAATCTGCTCGTCTCCGGCGATGTCGCCCAGCTCTACATTGCGTACAGCCACCTTGTTATCGCCATCCAGAACGAACAGCTGCGGGCCATTCAGCCCCTGGGTAATGGCAACTTCAGGCACCGCATACACATTAAAGCGCATCAGCTTCTGCAACCGGACCTGTGCGTACTGTCCGGGCAGGTAGACACCTTCAGGGTTATCAAAGGAAGCGCGCGCCTGCACGGTGTTGGTGTCAGAGTTGACGCTGGCGCCAATATAGTCGAGGTGACCATTCAGCTCGCCATTGCTGCCTACACCCAGCTTGGTCAGGATTTCAGGCGCGCCGCTCATGCTCTGCTGACGACGAATCTGCATCGCGTCATCTTCAGGAATCTGGAAGCGCACTTCCAGCGGATTGATCGGCGTTACCGTTGTCAGTTTGGTGCCCGAGCTGACCAACTGCCCGACATTCACTTCATTCAGGCCAACCTGACCGGAAGCGGTGGCACGCACCGTGGAGTAGTTCAGGTTGATTTGAGCATCGTGCAGCGCAGCGCGAGCCTGCTCAACGGCTGCCTGTGAGGTGTTGGCAGAGTTGGAATAGGTATCACGCTGAGCGGCGCTGATCGCACCACGGCGGAACAGCTCCTGATAGCGGCGATTATCACGCGCCGCGTTCTGGGCTTCGGACTGGGCGCTGACAAGGGCAGCCCTGGCCTGTGCCACTTTGGCAGCATAGGTATCAGGCTCAATCCGGAAGAGAGGATCACCCTTTTTGACCATGGTGCCGGGTTTATAGGTTTGACCCTCCAGCACCCCTTCTACACGGGCAGTAACGTCTGCTGCGTTATCACTGCGTACCGAGGCAGGGAAACTTTTGTCCAACTGGATATTGCGCGCAGCAACCCTATAGACCTGTGCCTGCTTGGCAGGCGCCTCCTGCTGACTTTGCTGCTGATCGTTGCTTTGACCACAGCCGGACAGAGCAAGCGCAACCGCGCCTGCCAGGCCCCAGAACGCACTTCTGGACTTGGTAATGTAAGGCATGAACCCTTCGCTCTTTATGTGATGCACGGAATGGGAAAGACAGCTCCATAAAGGAGCATTATTCCACCAAGGTAGCATTAATTAGATGCCCATGGTGGAGCATTCTGGGGTAAATTTTAGATGCAGACATGTATGTATGTAAACAGCAAATGTCAGCTATACTATGCCTCGCCATCTATCCCCTCATCCGACTCGACCAACAGCGCAGACCCAACATGGCCAGAAAAACCAAAGCCGAAGCCGAAGCCACCCGACAACATTTGCTGGATGCAGCAGAGCAAGTGTTCTTCGAGAACGGCGTTTCAGGTACCTCTCTCGATCAGATTGCACGCCGTGCCGGCGTTACTCGAGGTGCCGTCTATTGGCATTTTGCCAACAAGGTATCGTTGCTCGAAGCACTTATTCAGCGCGTGCGTCTGCCGTTACAGCAAATGCTGGACGAACTGTCGGGAAGCTGCCAAGAGTCGCGCCCCCTCGACAGTCTGAAAAGAACGTTGAAGGAGGCGCTGTTGCGCTGTGAAACCCCGCATATGCAGCGGGTTTACACCATTATTATTTTCCGCTGCGAATTTTTCGATCAGCTTTCCGATGAGTGTCGCGAGCATGAATACACCGAAGAAGCCAATCGCATTTTCACCACGCAGTTTTCCCGCGCCCAGAAGCTAGGGCAGCTACGGGAAGGGGTTTGCCCTCAGCAGGCTGCCAATACCTTTTACCATTTCCTGAATGGGCTTTTGAGAGACTGGCTGCTTTCCCATGAACCGTACTCTATCTCAGAGACCGGAGGCAGCATGATCGACCTTCTTCTCGATAGCTTTAGCGCTTGATGGCAAAGTAGCCAGTTCGGGGTAGTGCGCCAGAAACCAGCGTTTCAAATGTTTCATGGCGCGCCGATGCAGCTGGCATACTCGTGATTCACTCACGCCAAGGCGCTCACCAATGAGCTTAAGGCTCAAGCCTTTCAAATGGTAAAGAATTAGCGCTTCCCGTTCGCGCTCGTCTGCCAGCGCCTCGATTCCCCGATATAAAAGTGTGCGCCGCTCCTGTGACAGCAACTGCTCTTCAACCCGGTCGTCGCCCCTGTCGAGGTCGGCATCCATGGGGTCACCTTCGTCATACTCCTTAAGGTAGCCACTGTTGATGTCATTAATATGCTGATGGTAGCGAGTGAGCGGAACTTCCATCACTTCCGCAATATCACGATCACGCACGCTGCGACCATAACGCTGTTCGAGTTCTCCATTGATATGGGCAATAACACGGGCCTGCCGTCGAATACTGCGCGGCAGCCAGTCACGGCCACGCAATTCATCAAGCATGGCCCCTTGAACACGACGACCGGCAAAGGTCTCGAATGAGGCTCCCAGCCCTTCGTCAAAACGTGTTTCTGCTTCCAGCAGGCCCACCATGCCCGCCTGAACCAAATCATTAAGCTCCACACTGGACGGTAGCCGTGCCTGCACCTGAAGTCGTCGGGCTGCTGCCTTGATATTTTGCTGCAAGCGTGCGCGCAGTGCCGCAACCTGCCGATCATTCACCTTTCCTGTATTCCCCTTTCCCACGCTCATCTTTTCTGCCTTGCCTGCCATACCAGCGGTTCCTCCGTCTGAATGAATTGAGAAACTATTGTTGGCATGACAAAAGCAGGCCCAAGCGATTTGTAACGGCCTTTATATGGCGCTTCACGCCCTTAAAGATTCGTCGCATTGTGGCGCGCCCATGAATCGTGCGGGGTCAGGCCATAGTCGAGGTGAATGACGAAGGGCACCCTCCTTGTATTCAGGGGAGAAATGGCAGAAAAATCAGCGTTTTCCCTCATGATTTTTAAATCAGTTTTAATTGCAGATAGATACCCCCAATCACCATTCATGCTCATTTCACCCTTGCGGGGTTCTGCTTAAGTGAATGCCGCTCGTGCGATTGATGCGTCGATCTCTTTGCCGAACATTCCTGCTTCGCCGTACAATAGCCGACCACGACTAACCCACGCTCGCTGTAGCTTATGTTGCAGCGGGCCAGCGAAGGATGCTTCAGCTCGATGCGCGCCAGCCAGATTCTCATCTCAACCCTAAAGGAAGTACCCGCTGACGCAGAAGTTGTCAGCCACCAGCTGATGCTTCGCGCCGGCATGATCCGCCGCCTGGCGTCAGGGCTTTATACCTGGCTACCGCTGGGGCTACGCACACTGCGCAAGGTCGAACAGGTAGTGCGCGAAGAGATGGATCGCATTGGTACACAGGAGCTGCTGATGCCGGTAGTCCAGCCCGGAGAGCTATGGCAGGAATCCGGGCGCTGGCAGGAGTACGGCACCCTGCTGCTGCGCTTCAAGGATCGTCATGACCGTGACTTCTGCATGGGCCCGACCCACGAAGAGGTCATCACCGACCTGATGCGTCGGGAGCTTAATTCGTACAAGCAGTTACCCGCTTCCTTCTATCAGGTTCAAACTAAGTTTCGTGACGAGTTTCGCCCCCGGTTTGGCGTCATGCGCTCGCGCGAGTTCATCATGAAGGATGCCTACTCGTTCCACCTGGGCGAACAATCGCTGAAAGATACCTATCAGCAGATGTATCAGGCTTATACCCGTATCTTCACGCGTCTGGGCCTCGACTTCCGTGCCGTTCAGGCGGATAACGGTTCCATTGGTGGCGAGGGTTCCCACGAATTCCAGGTACTCGCCAGCTCGGGCGAAGATGCCGTGGTCTACTCCAGCGAATCGGATTACGCCGCCAATCTTGAGAAAGCCGAGGCGTGGTTCGAAGAGAGCGAACGCCCTGCCGCCACTGAAGAGCTGCGTCTGGTCGATACGCCTGACGCTAAAACCATCGAGGCACTGACCGCCAATCATCATCTTGAGATCAAAAAGACCATCAAGACCCTGCTGGTGAAAGGCAGTGAAGGTGGTCTGGTCGCCCTGCTGGTGCGCGGCGATCATCAGCTCAATGAAATCAAGGCGGAGCATCAGCCAGAAGTGGCCAGCCCCCTTGTCTTTGCGTCGGAAGAGGAAGTGAAAGCAGCCGTAGGTGCAGGTTTCGGCTCCCTCGGCCCGGTAGGTCTTGAGATGCCTGTAATCGCCGACCGCGAGGTGTCGCTCATGAGCGATTTTGCAGCGGGCGCCAATCAGGAAGGCAAGCATTACTTCGGTATCAACTGGGAGCGTGATCTGCCGCTGCCGCGCGTTGCTGACCTGCGCAATATCGTGGAAGGCGACCGCTCTCCCGATGGCAAGGGCGAGCTGAAGATCGCTCGCGGCATTGAAGTGGGGCATATTTTCCAGCTTGGCGATAAATACTCGCGCGCCATGAACGCCACTGTACTGGGCGAAAATGGCAAGGCTGAACCACTGCTGATGGGCTGCTACGGTATTGGCGTTACTCGCGTGGTGGCGGCGGCCATCGAGCAGTGTCACGACGAGCGCGGCATCACCTGGGGCGCTGAGCTGGCTCCCTATCAGGTAGCGGTAGTGCCCATGAATGCTCATAAATCGGAGCGTGTTCGCCAGGCTTCTGAAGCGCTCTACACCACGCTGATCGAGGCCGGCATTGATGTACTGCTGGATGACCGCGACCTGCGCCCCGGCAACAAGTTTGCTGATCTGGAGCTGATGGGTATTCCGCACCGCATTGTGGTTGGTGATCGCGGCCTTGATAACAGTGAGCTGGAGTACAAGGGCCGCCGCGACAGCGATGTAACAATGATCAAGGAAGCCGACGTCGTCACCTTCCTTAAGGCACATCTTGACGCTTGATGATAGCGTGAATGATGAAGGCGCGTAGCTGATACGCGCCTTCATACGTTAAGCGACCTACTTCCCCGTTTGATCTTCGCTGATTCCTCTCTCACCACTCAAGCTTCCCGGAGCCGATAATGCCCACTGGCCTCGCCCATGAGCGCTCCTGGCGCGCTACCCTAATGCTTTATTGCCGCCCCGAAATGCTGACCATGCTGTTTCTGGGCTTCTCTTCGGGGCTTCCCTTCCTCCTGCTCTTTTCCACGCTGTTTGCGCGACTGCGCATGTCAGGGGTCGAGGTCGCTACCATCGGCTACTTCTCGTGGATTGGGGTGATCTATTCGATCAAGTTTCTCTGGGCGCCCGTGGTAGATCGCTTACAGCTCCCGCTGCTATCGCGCCTGCTGGGGCATCGGCGTAGCTGGCTGATAGTGGCCCAGCTTGGCATTCTGGCAGGGCTGGCCGCTCTCGCTCTGCTCAACCCCAACGATCATCTAGGCGCGTTGGTGGCTATCACGCTGGCCGTTGCCTTTGCAGCAGCCACGCAAGATATCACTATCGACGCCTACCGCATCGAATCTGCCAGCGACGATTTACAGGCTGCCATGGCCTCGATCTACGTGATTGGCTATCGCGGCGGCCTGCTGGTGGCGGGTGCAGGGGCGCTTGCCCTTGCCGGGCGCTATTCATGGCAAATGGCCTATCTATGCATGGCGGCCCTGATGCTGGTAGGGCTAATGACCGTGCTGGTGCGCCCTGAACCCGCCCGTAGCCCTACCCGCGCAGCCATTTTGCAAGAGCCGAGGGTACGCGCTTTCATCCGCAGCAGCCAAGGCATGAAGAAGCCGATGCGTCGCCTGATCGTCTGGATCATTGGCGCAGTGGTGTGCCCCTTCACCGATTTTTTCAGTCGTTATGGCCTGCGCGCATTTGCACTGCTGGCATTTATTGGCGTGTTCCGTATCAGCGATCTGTCGATGGCGGCAATGGCGAATCCGCTCTACATCGACCTGGGATTCACCACCGAACAGATCGGCGTGGTCAGTGGGATTTTCGGCGTCTTCATGACGCTGCTGGGCGGGCTGATCGGCGGCGCACTGGCCGGACGCTACGGCATCCGCCCGCTGCTGTGGCTGGCCGCCATCGCCATTGCGCTTGCCAATCTGCTGTTTAGCGCGCTGGCGCTGTCCGGGCATAGTCTGATCATGATGATCGTCACCATCACCGCCGATAATCTGGCGGGGGGCGTTGCCAGTGCCCTGTTTATTGCATTTCTATCAGGGCTGACCTCCCGGGCCTACACCGCCACCCAGTACGCCCTGTTTTCTTCCATCATGACGTTGCCCGGCAAGCTGATTGGCGGATTTTCAGGCGCCATCGTCGACTCCATCGGCTACCCGCGCTTCTTTGTGATCGTTGCCCTGCTCAGTATTCCTGCGGTATTGCTGGCGCTCTGGATCTGGCGTGACCCGGGTTTTCACCACAATATTGAAGATCAGAAAGGTTAACGCCCGCGCTGACCGCGAGCGAAGCTCAAACCAATGAATGAAGAAGAAGATAAATGAGGCATTTGCCGGCAAACGCAACTACTTGCTCGCGGCAAGGATCAAAACGCTAGGCAAATTGCTCCAGCCACTCCAGCGCTCCCGGAGTCGCGCCCCAGCAGCCGCGCAGCAACAATCGGACCTGCCACGCCTCTGCCCGTGACCCCGCCTGGCCGTTGCTCTCACCGGTAACGGCACTGGCTAGCCTCAACGGGGTCATCATCGCTACCACATAACGATTGATGCGCTTGACCCCTTTGATTACCTCTTCCGCCTGTTCGCGCTGCCCCAACCGGAAAAGCGCCAGAGCCTGAGCCAGCGCTTCTGCAATGGGTGTCTCGTGCCCGCGGCGCTCATTCACGAGCTTCACGACCTTCTCATTGCGCTCTTCCAGCAGATAGTGCTCAAGCACCAGTTCATAAAGCCCCATCGGATCGTCACTATCCAACCGATAGAGGCGTGCTGCAAAACGCCGCGACTGGTGCCTGTCACTCCGCTCAAGCGCCGAAATCAGCGCGAGGCCAAACAGGTAGATGACCGAATTTTCCCCCTGCTGCCACGGCAGCGGTGCTTTCCGCCGCTCGATCGCGTTGAGCCAGCTATCAAAGCGCCGCGCCAAGGGCGTAATAAAGGCGTCGGACATCCAGGGCAAGCTGCCAAAACGACTTGCCAGCGCCGTTGCCAGCTCGCGCATCACCAGCGGCGATACCAGCCATTGAGGATGCGTATTCAGCGCAGGCAGCCAACGTTGCGCATTCATCCAGAGGTGCGCGGCCTCAAGCTCCGAGGCGAGGCCCTGCTGCTGACTGGTCACCTGCGACCAGGCGCGGTAGTACTCAAGATCCTTGGCGGACGGCACATAGCACGTCACGCCACCCTCAGCGCTCGTCAAGCCACTCAGCATCGCATCAGGCAACTGTGCCAGGGTATTGCGCAGTGCCAGCAGAGAGTCTGCCAGCTCATCATCCGTCGCGATCATTTCATCTGCCAGCGCTCTGGCCGGATGGCGAGCCAACTGCTGTACAAATTCCAGTTCGTCGGGGTCCGCGTCGCTGCGGCGGGACAAGCGCCGGTGCCAGAAGGCGGCGCGCTGCTGCGCCTTCTCCGAATGCCCTTCCTGCAACAGCAGCATGGTTTCCAGATAAGCCAGCATGGGCGCATCGGGAATCAGCCGCTGCGCCAGCGCAAAATTTTCGCGTGCTGCCGCCAGATCATCGTTTTCAAGCTCGGCCAGCGTGAGCTGTTCAAGCGCACTGCCTTTGAGACGATCGTTGTCGCTTTCCAGCGCGGTAGTAATCAGCGTATCCAGCTTGCGCGAAAAGCCGCGCTGACGATAAAGCTGTTCAAGGGATTCAAAGGCTTGTTCCAGCAACAGATTGTCATTGCGTTCATGACTGCGTTGAAAGAGCAGCTCGAACAGTTGCTGGGCACGCCCTAGCTGCCCCGCTTCGGCATCGACAATGCCCGCTTCCAGCAGCGCCTGAAGCGGCACATGACGACTGTGGGCAGCACGTTTGAGAAGATCACCACGCCACTGACATAGCGATAGCATCCACATCAGGTTATCGGGCAACGGCGCGGGAAAGGTGATTGGCTGACAGCAGTCACGAAAGCGGCGGCCGCTATCACACCAGCACATCTCGCTGGCAGCCGGTTTTGCCAAGGGCTCCGTATCGAAGCCGAGCCTGACCAGCGGGGTTTGATTCCAGAGAGGTGCCGCCAGCGCTTGCGCCAGCCTGACATCCTCACCGACCAGATGAGCGCCATCACTGCGCGCCCAGCGCAACAGCGACGGATAGGCTTCGTCACTGCGAATAACGCCCAATGCTGCCGCTGAAAAGCTCAACAACTGGTCTATCCATGCCACCAGCATGATGTCGTCGTGATCTGCCACGCGTTGAATTCACCTTGTTTGGTTCGATGCTACGGCCATTTTAAAAAAGCCCTATCGCAGCGGGCGTGTAGCGCCGTGCTGCCGGCAGTGGTACGGTTCTGCGCTCGACCATACAGCCCTTGCGAATCTTCCATGTTAACTGTACTCAAGCGCACCTTGAACAAGCCGCTGACGCATTCCCCTTCAGGCTTCAAGCTGGAACGTGAAGGCCGGGAGCGCATTCGCCGCATCAGCCATGCTGTCAGCGGTGTCGCCTGGAAATCAACGCTGCTCAATATGCTGTGGATCGGTGGGCCGGTCACGCTGATCGGAGCCATGGGCGGTTACTACATCGGCTACGGTCACTTGCCGACCCTCGGCAATATGGTGTTCTTTGTCTTTTTTGCCGTGTTTACCAGTGTTGCCGGTGTGATCGGCAATATCGTCAACAACTACAAGACCGCCGGTAAAACGCGCAACATCGAGCGCCATATGCTGCGTGTGATTGATGACCTTCCCGACCTTATCATGATGGTGCGCGATCTGGGGGTCGATCAGCTCGAAGGGGATGCCCGCCGCCGCGAAGGTGCCACTATCCTGCTGCGCAAGCAAGACCTGTCGCCCAATGGCATTGATCTTGCCGTGCGCGATCTGCTCGAAGATGCAGAGGCCGCACGCATTTTTGCCGACATCGAAACCCATCGCCGCATCGGCCTTCATTCACGCATCGACGACCTGGTGATTGATCACGGCGATTTTATCTACCCTCTGATCACCTCACTGCGGCAGGCTGCTCCCGAAGCGGCTACATTGCTGGAAGAGCGTTTTCATGGGCGCATGCGCGATCTCAATCAGGGGGTAGCGCGCGATGAGAACTTCATCGAACGAGTGCTCTCCGCCAGTGAGCAGCACGATGACCTGCTCATGACCCTCGATGATGCGGGGCATATGTTTACCCTCGCCTTCGAGCTTATCAATGGCCGCGAGATCCCCATGCTGGTGTTTGGCTATATTGGTCGCTGGCGCTACGCCGAAGCCTTCGATCGTGTTGAAGAAGCGCGCGCCCGCTACCGTATCAGCCAGGCCGTGGGACTATCACGCCTGAAGGCACTCACCGTCTATCTTGCCGAAGCCTCGGAAACCCTGGTGGAAGACGCCGCCGCCGGATTGCAGGCCGAGATCCTGTTAGCGCGCTCACGGGAGGCGATGGATGACCTTGCCCACCGTATCATGCAGATGGCGCGTGTCGAAAACAGCGATGACGCGCTGCTCCACGAATACGCCGATACTCTCGCCAACGCAGTGCGCCTTTATCGACGTATGCGCGACAGCTTCGATCAGGTGGGTCGCCACCACGATGCGCTGCTTAGAGCGATCAAGCGCTGGGAGAGAATCGCTACCAGCGGCCCTGACAATATGACCGAGCTCGCCATCGGCGATCATGGGGAAGGATTACGCATTCACGAAAAGCGCATTGCCCTCGATCATCATGCCAAGGCACAGCTCTGCTCCACCCTGGCGCCCTATCTTCGCCAGCTACACCGCAAACAGCGCAGCAGCGAATCCCACCCGCACTCCCTTACTCTGGATGTCGATAATGCCAAGCGGCTGGCCATCGAAATTGCGGTAGCACTCGAACCACACGTACACCTTTCACGCCCCGAAGTGCAGCGCGCGATCCACTCCACCAATGCCGCCGACTTCAGCGCGCTGGAGCCTGGTTACTCAGCGGCAACCAAAGCGGCGCTGGCGGCAGCAATGGTGAAGGAGCTGGAAGATGATTTGTCACGCAGCGCGGAGTCCCTCGCGCTGGCGCTGGTCAGCCACTACAAGGTAGAGCTTCCGGAAGACGCCATGATCTTCCTTGGTCGTCAATATGGTGCTCGCCGCAACGTGCTCAACCAGCTGTCAGCCCAGCAACTGCCCCGCCATCAGCGCCCAGAAGTGAACAATGAACGCATGCCTCCGCTGGGGCGCACGCCTCGTCACTGGTATCGCGCGCTGGTGCTGGCGCGTCGGGTTCTGGAAGCATAGCGATGGAAGCTCGACGGCCTTCTTCCAATACTGTATAAAAACACATAAACATCACTACTCAGACCTTGCCATGCGTTTGATTATTGCCGAAAAGCCGAGCCTCGCACGCGCTATCGCCAGCGCCCACGAGCAGAACTTCACTCAGCGCGACGGTTATCTTGAAGCCTCCGACACGTTGATCAGCTGGTGTTTCGGCCACCTGCTTGAGCAGGCTCCGCCCGATCATTACGATCCAGCCTACAAAAAGTGGGCGCTTGAACATCTGCCTATCATTCCAGGGCAGTGGCATCTGGTGCCGCGCCCCAAAAGCCGCGCTCAGCTCACCGTGCTCAAGCGCTTGCTCAAGCGTGCCCAAGAGGTGGTGCACGCTGGCGACCCTGATCGCGAAGGGCAGCTTCTGGTACAGGAGACGCTTGAGTATCTAGGCTGGCAAGGTACTACCCGCCGACTGCTGATTAACGACATGAACCGCACGGCGGTACGCAAGGCGCTTGCATCAATGCGCGATAACCGGGAATTTCTATCGCTTTATAGCGCTGCCGAGAGTCGCGCCCGTGCAGACTGGCTGTACGGTATCAACCTGACTCGTGCATGGACGCTGACCGGTCAGCGCGCCGGCTACCAGGGCGTATTTTCGGTCGGTCGGGTGCAGACACCGGTACTGGGGCTGATAGCGCGGCGTGATGCCGACATTGAGGACTTTGTACCGGCACCGTTTTTTGCTCTATGGGCTGACTTCACTACCGAGCAAGGCACCACCAGGGCCTGGTGGCAACCGCGCAACAGCGAATCCCTCAAGGCTACCGGCAAGATGGACGATGCCGGACGGCTGCTGGAGCGTGCTCTGGCAGATAACCTCTTTGCCGTACTGCCCAATGCGGCGGCGTGCGTGCTTGAAGTCAAGCGCCAACACAAGCGCCAACGGCCACCGCTGCCCTACTCTCTGTCAACGCTGCAAATAGACGCTGCTCGGCGCTACAAGCTTTCGGCCAAGGCGGTGCTCGACGCGGCACAGGCGCTTTACGAACGGCACAAGATCACCACCTATCCGCGCTCCGATTGTCGCTACCTGCCCAGCAACTATCTCTCTCAGATCGGTGCTACCCTCGATAATGCCTGCGCGGATGACCAAATGCTGGCGGGCTGGCGTCAGGGCTGTGACGATAGTCGTCGCAGCGCGGCCTTCAACGATAGCGAAATCGGCGCCCACCACGCCATTGCACCTACCGGTCGTCGCCCCGACTGGTCACGCCTGAGCCAGCATGAAGCGCAGGTATACCGCTTGATCGTGCGCAATGTACTGGCCCAGTTCTACCCCCATCATGAATTTCACGATGTGGCGGCTACCTTTGAAGCGCCAGTGGATCGTAGCTCCTCCTCAGCGGAAGCATTTATCGCACGCGGCAAGGAGATTATCGTTGAAGGCTGGAAGCCACTGTTTTCAAGCCGTGAGCAGAACCCACCGCTACCGCCGCTACAGCAGGGTGAAGCTGCCCGAGTGGCCGATTGCGCCGTTGAGGAGCGTCTCACTCAGGCACCTGCCCACTTCAACGATGCCAGCTTGTTGAATGCGATGACTCATGTAGCACGCTATGTGAAGGACCCGGCAATTCGAGAGACGCTGCGCGAGACCGATGGGCTGGGCACTGAAGCGACGCGCGCCAACATTATCGAAACCCTGATCAAGCGCGGTTTGATGGCGCGCGTCGGCGGCAGCCTGCGCGCCACCCAGGCAGGCCGCGCCCTGATTGCGGCACTTCCCGAGGATGCAACCCGGCCGGAGCGCACCGCACACTGGGAGCAAGCACTCAGTCTGATTGGCGAAGGCAAGACCGCTCCGGATGGATTCGAGCAGCAGCTCAAGGAGGAAATAACGCGCTTATTAGCCGCTACCGATATCGCTCGAATGCGCCATGCGCTGTCCCTAAAAGAAGGGGTTGAAGCCAGCGCCAATAAAACCGTTTCACGGCGACGCAGCAGCAGCAAATCCCCCAGACGGCGATCAGCCTCCTCGACCAGAAAGCGCTCACGGGACAGCTAACAGGCTTTCTTCTCCTTCCTTCTACCCGCACAGCGCTACAAAAAACGGCCCCCTTCGATGCTGAGGACATCAAAGGGGGCCGTTACTTCATGAGCAAGCCAGCTATAGCCAGTTCATCAACCGGTATTGCGCAACCCGGCGGCAATGCCCGCCATGGTCACCATCAAGGCTCTTTCCAGCGAGTCAGGGATATCGCCCTCGGCTTCGCGGGTACGGCGCAGCAGTTCCGCCTGGAGCGCATGCAGTGGGTCGATATAGGGGTTACGTACCGCAATCGCCTGACGAATCAGCGGCGAATGCTCCAGCAGTACCTCTTGCCCACTAATCACCAGCAGTTGATCCACCAGCGTCGAAAGGCGTTCGCGCAAACCGGCGCCCAGCTGTTCAAGCTCGGGTTCATTGACCAATCGCTGCTCGTAATAGTGGCTGATAGTGGCATCTGACTTGGCGAGCAGCATTTCCAGCAGATCAATATAAGTGGCAAAGAAGGGCCACTGCTCGCGCATTTCGCTAATGATGCGCTGCCCGTCGCTATCGTTCCAGCGCTCGGCAAAGGCTGCATCCGTGCCCAGCCAGGCGGGGAGCATCAAGCGGGTTTGGGTCCAGGCAAAAATCCACGGAATGGCGCGCAGCGACTCGACTCCGCCAGCGCTGTTACGCTTGGCCGGACGAGACCCCAATGCCAAACGCCCCAGTGCCGTTTCGGGAGTGGCCTGACGGAAGTAGCTGACAAACTCGGGCGTATTGCGCACCGTATCGACATAGGCCGAGTGAGCAATCGTTGCCAGGCGATCCATCTCTTCACGCCACTCGGGTTTAGGCACTGGCGGCGGCGTCAGCGTCGCTTCCAGTACGGCGCCCACGTAGATTTCCATGGTACGCGCCGCAATCGACGGCTGCCCAAACTTGAAGCGAATCATTTCGCCCTGCTCGGTTACACGCAGGCTGCCTTTCACCGACCCCGGTGGCTGCGACAGAATGGCCGCATGCACGGGGCCACCACCGCGGCCAACCGTGCCGCCACGCCCGTGGAACAGCGTCAGATCAACGCCGTGCCGCTGGCACACCTCGGTCAACTGCTCCTGCGCGCGATACTGTGCCCAGGAAGCTGCCAACTGGCCGGCATCCTTGGCTGAGTCCGAATAACCAATCATGACCTCCTGCCGGTCGCCAATCAGCTCACGGTAGATGGGCAGCGACAATAGGTGGTCAATGACCTCACCGGCACCATCCAGATCATCGAGCGTCTCAAAGAGCGGCGCTACCGGCAGGCGCACGGAGCCTGATTCCTTCATCAGAAGGGCTACGGTCAAAATATCGGAGGCGCTGCTCGCCATTGAGATCACATAGCTGCCCAATGCTTCCGGCGTGGAGGAGGCAATCGCTTCAAAGGTATCCAGTACCTCGCGCACCGAGTCGGAGCATTGCCAATTGCGTGGCAGCAGCGGGCGCCGTGAAGCCAGCTCACGAATCAGGAACTGCTCGCGCTGCTGCTCGCTCCACTCCTCATAGTCTTCGCCAAACAGGTCGCGCACCAGTTCCGTCATCACTTCCCGGTGGCGGCCTGATTCCTGACGAATATCGAGCTTGACCAGCGTTACGCCGAAGCTGGCGACGCGCCGCAGGCTATCGAGCAAAGCACCATTGGCGATGCTGTGCATGCCGCACTCGATCAGCGAGCGATAGCAGAGTGCCAATGGCTCAAACAGCTGCTCGCGCCTTTCAATCACAGGCTCCTTGTCACTCCACTGTTCGCCTTTAAGACGCGCCATCATCACCGAACAGGTCGCTTTCAACTGGTCGATGATCGGCACCAGCAGCGCACGATACGGCTCGGCGACCTCGCCCACCTGCTCACTCAGCTCACTGCTGGCCTGCCACATCGACAGCTCGACACGCAGCGCTTCCAGGTCGCGCAGGTGCAGACGCGCGGCCACGTAACGTGCATGCAGCAGAGCGCGACGAGTCACTTTTGCCGTCACGTTTGGATTACCGTCGCGGTCGCCGCCCATCCAGGAGGCAAAGCGCAACGGCGCCGCCTCAAGCGACAGACGCGACTGCCCTACCGCCAGCAGTTGTGCGTCGAGGTTGCGATAGAAATCGGGCAGCGCCTGCCACAGTGAATGTTCTATGACCGCGAAGCCCCAGCGCGCTTCATCCACTGGAGTAGGACGAGTGTGGCGAATTTCATTGGTGCGCCATACCTGACTGATAAGATCCGCCAGCCGTTCATACAGACGGCTACGCTTCTCAGGGTAGTGGCGCGCATCGGCAATCTGCTCAAGGCAGTCGTCCACTTCATCATATTTGTGAATCAGCGTGCGACGCACCACTTCAGTGGGGTGAGCCGTCAGCACCAGCTCGACACGCATCGTCTCAAGCGTCTCGCGCAGACGAGCGGCATCGGCATCGCCCTGGCTCGTCAGGCGCTCAAAAAGCTGCGGCAAACGCTCGGGCTGGCGGTTGGGGCGGTAGTCATCAACATAATGAAGCGACGCCTTGTAGTGCTGCTCCGCAATATTGGAGAGGTTGAGAAACTGGTTGAATGCCCGTGTCACAGGCAACAAATCCTCATCCGAGAGCTGGTGAAGATAGTCGATGAGGGCCTGCATGCCCTGCCGACTATCGTCCCGATGCGTCTCTTTGGCGAGATGGCGAATTTGTTCGATAGTGGCGAGAAACGACTCACCACGCTCGGCACTGATGGAGGTGCCAAGCAAATCCCCTAGCAGACGAACATTCTCGCGCAGGGATTCGTTTAGATCGTTGCCTTCATTAACGATGGGCAAAGCATGACGCATAACCTACTCCCACTCTCACAAAGTGGCCGATTGATTCGGCCATGACAAGAAGGTGCTCAGTGCTCGGTAATGCTACTCGGCCGCTTTTACCTCCTGCCAATAGGCTTCAAGGGCCGAGAGCTGATCACCGGGCTGGTAACGCTGCTCAACGCCGCGAAAGCGGCGCTCGAATTTGTAATTTGCCTTTCTCAATGCCTGCTCTGGGTCAATCCCCAGTTTGCGAGCGTAATTGGCTACCGCAAACAGCAGATCCCCCACCTCTTCTTCAAGATGATCAGGGTCGTCCTGCTGTGCCGCCTCACGTACCTCGGCCAGCTCTTCATCGACTTTCAAGCTGGTGTGATAGTGCTCGGGCCAGTCGAAGCCAAGCCGCGTAGCGCGTTGTGACAGCTTGCCCGCACGCAACAGCGCCGGCAAGGCGTGCGGTACGTTATCCATCAGGGAAGCAGCGACAGGCTCATCACTTGAGATATCACGCTCATGCTGCTTGCGCTGCTCCCACTGTGCCTTGATATCGGCGTCATTCAGAGTACGGGCAGACTGCCCGTGGCGGCGAGAATCAAGCGTCCCTTCGGGGAAAACGTGGGGGTGCCGTACGATCATTTTCGTCACGATGCCATCAATGACATCGGCAAGATCAAAACGCTGCTCTTCCCGCGCCAGCTGCGCGTAATAGGCAACCTGAAACAGCAGATCACCCAGTTCGAGCCGCACCTCGTCAAAATCTTCCCGCTCGATGGCATCGACCACCTCATACACCTCTTCGATGGTATGAGGCACGATGGAGCGCCACGACTGCGCTACATCCCAGGGACAGCCATACTGCTCGTCACGCAGCACGGCCATCAGGGTTTGCAGATCCTCAAGGGTATAGCGGTCACGATGATTCATTAACGTGAAGCTCCCCCGCCCTGACGCAAGCGCCGTACATCCACCACGTTAGGAAGCTGCTGAATATGCGCGAAGATGCGCTCCAGCGCCTCAAGCCCGGCCACTTCCAGCGTGATATTCAGCTTCGCAGTGTTATCGTCGCGATCCGAGAGTGTATTGACTGCGGTCACATTGGCTTTCTCGCTCGACAGCACGCTCACCACATCACGTAAAATGCCAGTGCGATCCCACGCCAGTACTTCGATATTGACCGAATAGACCTTGGCCTGGGAAGCCCCCCATTCCACCTCGATAATGCGGCTCGGTTCATCGACGCGCAGTTGCAAAATATTGGGGCAGTCCTGACGGTGCACAGTGACGCCGCGACCATGGGTAATAAAGCCCACGATGCCATCCCCCGGCACCGGATGACAGCAGTTCGCCATCTGGGTTTTCAGATTGCCGACGCCCAGCACGGTAATCGCATCCTGTGATGGCGACTCATTGCGCCGACCGCGTGTCAGCAGCCGATCGACATCCTGCTGTTCATCCTCAACACCAAACAACCCTTGCGCCTGTGACAGCACCTGACCGACCCGCAGATCGCCTGCACCGATGGCGGCGTACATATCATCCACACTCGCGTAATTGACCGCTGTCGCCAGTGTGCTGCGATCAAGGCTCTCCAGGTCAAGACGACGGAACTCACGTTCGAGCAGCGCCTTGCCTTCTTCAAGATTTTGTTCGCGCGCCTGCTGCTTGAACCACGCCTGGATTTTTGCTCGCGCGCGGCTGGTACGTGCATAGCCCAGCTGCGGATTGAGCCAGTCGCGGCTAGGGCCGCCCTGACGCGCGGTAAGAATCTCGACCTGCTGGCCGGTATGCAGCAGATAGGTGAGCGGCACAATGCGACCATCCACCTTGGCCCCACGGCAACGATGGCCGATTTCGGTATGCACTCGGTAGGCGAAGTCGATTGGGGTCGATACCTGCGGCAGATCAATGACATGCCCTTCCGGGGTAAACACATAGATACGGTCGGAGGCGATATCGGAGCGCAGGCCGTCAGTGGAGAGCTGCTGATCGCCCATCTCTTCATGCCAATCGAGCACATGCCGCAGCCAGGCAATCTTGTCTTCGTAGCCAGAGCTGCGCGACTGGGTATCGTGTCCCTTGTAGCGCCAGTGGGCACACACGCCATATTCAGCATCTTCATGCATGTCAAAGGTACGAATCTGGATTTCCAGCGCCTTGTGGTGCGGCCCCATCACCGCCGTATGCAGCGACTGATAGCCGTTGGGCTTGGGATTGGCGATGTAGTCATCAAATTCGTTGGGCACCGGATGCCAGCGCGAATGAATCAGGCCCAGCACCGTGTAGCAGTCACCTACTTCCGGCACCAGTACCCGCACGGCTCGCACGTCATAGACTTCCGAGAATTCGATTTTCTTGCGCTGCATTTTGCGCCAGATCGAATAGATGTGCTTGGCGCGCCCATTGACCTCATAACGGTCGATGCGATGCGCCTTCAGCTCTTCGATGATGGAATTTTTAACGTCGTCGATATAGTGATCGCGATCCAGCCGCTTTTCAGCCAGCTGGCGGGCGATCGACTTGTAATCATCTTCATGCAGATAGCGGAAGGAGAGATCTTCAAGCTCCCATTTGATCTGCCCGATGCCCAGACGGTGCGCCAGAGGCGCATAGATGTCGAATACTTCGCGGGCAACGCGCTGGCACTTGTCCCGCGAGTCACCACGTACCTGACGCAGCATGGCGGTGCGCTCGGCGATCTTGATCAGCGCCACACGCACATCGTCGATCATGGTCACCAGCATCTTGCGCAGATTTTCCTGCTGATTGTGCTGGGAGAGGCTGCCGAACGGCGTTTGCAGCTGGCTGATGGCGGCCATCTTGAGAACGCCATCAATCAGGGAGGCCACTTCATCGCCAAAGCGCTGGCGCACGTTGTCGAGCGTCGTCAGCTCCTTGCGCACACAGCGGTACAGCACGGCCGCTATCAGCGTGGGCTGATCCAGACGCAGCTCGGAGAGAATATCGGCAATCTCAAGACCTGCACGGAAGTTGGACCCCAGACGGTGCCACGAAGGGTAGCGCTGCATCGCATCAAGAATTACTTCGCGCGCATACTCGCAGGCACGCTGGACTTCACCGGCATCCGCCAGCGCCACCTCACGCCCCAGATGGGCCACCCATGCGGGAATATCAACGCGCCCAGTGGCATCCAGAGGCTGATCTTCACGTACCTTGACCATGCATTTACCTCATAAAACGCAGCGCTCGGCAGCAATGTCACCGAACTTCCTGCAACCAGCATCGCTCTTCATGAGAGGCATCTGCCCGCGGCAAGCATTGTTGTTATTGTTGCCCTATACAGCGCGTGAGAGCACGTTAACGACGCGTAAAAAGCGACAGTGACTCAAGATGCGCCGTATGTGGAAACATGTCCACCAACGACAGTTGGTGCAGGCGGTAGCCGCCTTCCTGCAAAATACGGGCGTCGCGCGCCAGGGTGGCGGGATTACATGATACATAGACGATCCAGCTCGGCCCGTCGCTCGCCAGCGCGGTCGCCACGGCCTGGGCGCCATCGCGGGGAGGATCAAGCACCACCGCATCAATGCCTGCCACGCTCGGCGCGTTATTCAGATCCCGCGTTTCAGCGGCAATCTCAAGGCCGCTGGCATCAGCGTTATGCAGAAGCCGCTGCACCATAATGTCACTGCCTTCGATGGCGTGCACCTGAAAACCGTTGGCGGCCAGTGGCAGCGAGAAATTGCCCACTCCCGCAAACAGATCAAGCACTTTCCGGCTCTCCGTACTGCTCAATAGCGCCAGCACCCGCGCAACCAGCGCCTGATTCACCTGATCATTGACCTGAATGAAATCACCGGGCTTGAAACCGATTTCCAAGCGATGCGCACCTGCCTGGAGAGGATAGTGCTGCAACCTGACGGGGGCTTCGGTGCCACCGCCCTGCCGCTCGGAGAACTCAATCGCTACCTGCTGCCGGGCGGCGAACTGCTGCCAGCGCGCCTGATCGTCAGCGTGAGCCTTCAACTGATGCACCCGCACGGTACTGGTTCCACTATGCAGCAGCTCTACATGGCCCACCAACCGCGGCGCGGCCAGCTCATCAAGCTGCTGCTTGAGCGGCACAAGCAATGCCTCAAGTTCAGGTTCAAGCACCGGACACTCAGCGATATCGAAAAGACGCTCGCTGTTGGCGCGCCGGAACCCAAATCTGACCGCCCCCTTGCCATCGACTTTGACGCCTAGACGCGCACGGCGACGATAGCCGTAGGGTGAAGCGCTAATGATGTCACTCGCGGGAGCGGTAACGCCTTCCCGCGCAAGATGCTCACCAAGCACCTGCTGCTTGAAGCGGCGCTGCGCGTCGATGTCGAGATGTTGCAGACTACAGCCACCGCACACCTCGGCATGCTGACAGGCAGGCTCGACCCGCTCATGGCTGGCACGCACTATCTCGACGACATGTGCTTCGTCAAAACGGCTGCGCTGACGGTGACAGCGAATACGCACCTGCTCACCGGGCAGCGCTCCATCGACAAACAGCGTTTTACCGCTGGCATCGCGGGCCACACCACGGCCATCGTGGGACAGCCGCTCAATAACCACCGTATCGCCGGATGCCCCGTTGTCAGGCGCAGTCTTGGGTGCCTGACGCTTGCGCTGCGTAGCCTGACGCGCAGGGCGGCGCGTTCCTAGTTTCATTGCGCGTCATCCTGCTCAGCACTGAACAGGCCAGTGGAAAGGTAACGATCGCCACGATCACAAACGACAAACACAATCACCGCATTACTGACCGTTTCGGCAACGCGCAGCGCCCCCGCCAGAGCACCACCTGAAGAGACGCCCGCCAGAATGCCCTCTTCCCGCGCCAAACGACGCATCGCCTGCTCGGCTTCAAGCTGCTCGATGTCGATCACCTGATCGACCCGCGCAGCGTCATAGATGGCCGGCTTGTACGCTTCAGGCCAGCGGCGAATACCGGCAATCTGCGCGCCATCGGCTGGCTGCAACCCGACGATACGAATAGCATCGTTCTGCTCTTTCAGGTAGCGCGATACCCCCATGATGGTACCGGTCGTGCCCATTGAGCTGACGAAGTGAGTGATCTCACCCGAGGTTTGCTGCCAGATCTCCGGCCCAGTGCCGCGGTAGTGCGCCAGCGGATTGTCCTGATTGGCAAACTGATCCAGCGACTTGGCCTTGCCTTCCTGGACCATTTGCGCGGCAAGATCACGCGCCTGTTCCATGCCATCGGCCAGCACAAGCGTTGCTCCGTAGGCAGCCATCACCTGCTTGCGCTCCTCACTGGAGCTGGCAGGCAGAATCACGGTGAGGTGATAGCCCTTGATGGTGGCTGCCATCGCCAGCGCGATGCCGGTGTTGCCGGAAGTGGCTTCGACCAGTCGGTCGCCCGGCGCAATATCACCTCGCGCTTCGGCGCCTTCGATCAGCGATAGCGCAGCACGATCCTTTACCGAGCCAGCGGGGTTATCGCCTTCAAGCTTGGCGAGTAGCACATTGTTGTGCCCAGCGGTAATGCGATCAAGCCGGACCAATGGCGTATTGCCAACGGTTTGCTGGAGAGTAGGTACCTGCATGGTGGCATCCTTGCAAAGGGTAAAATATAGGGCGTCGCGCTAGGAGTGGTGGCAGTGACAGTGCCCATGACCGCCGTGAACGTGGTCAGCCGCATCATCGTCATCCGCGTGATGGTGATCGTGCTGTTCAAGGGCAATTTCCAGCCCCGCCTGCTGGGCACTGGTCAGCAGTTCACGCGCTTCGTGCAGCGTATGGGAGAGTCCGCTGGCAAGGGCTGTCGAAAAAATGGCAGTGCCAAGCTCAATGGCAGAGACACCGCCAATAGTGGCAGCAGCTTCGGCACAATAGAGGGAAGGCAAGCCACGAAAATAGACCATATGCTCGTGCTGGTCGGCGCTGTCGATCAGCTGTTCGAGCATTTCGGTGGCAGCATCTCGGGCAGCACCGCGCTGCTGTGACCAGCCAGCAAGGTCAATCACCACCCCATGGCACGCGCTCGCCAATGCGGATGGAACCGCTTCACGGCTATCGCTCTGCGCAACATAGAAGAGTTCAATCTGATCGTGTTCGGCCTGCTCCACCAGCGCCTCAAGGGTTGCGCTGTCAGGCACATCCAGCAGGCATAGCTGCGCAGGGCGCAACGTTTTAGCCAGCGCCAGCGCCTGACTAGCAGAAGTTCTGATGGCAAGCCGCTCACGCGCCAGGGTCGCCAATACCTCAAGGGCCGACTCCGATGCGGCAGTGGCCTCGATCACCACATAATCAGCGCCGCTTTCAAGGGCCGTCAATGCTGTGTTGACGACTGCGCGGGCAAGCTCGGTGGGCGCACTGGCGTGGGCCAGTACCAGCGGCTGAAGGTCCAGGCCAAGCTGTAGTCTAAAAGGATTCATGGTCATTATTCCGAACGGCTTAAGATGAAACGGGAGCGCGCTGACGGCGCTTTTCCAACAGTGACTGCATCAGGGCACGCGAACGCAGCGGGCGATCTCCCATCAAGGGAAGTAACGCCTGCCGCAACAGCCACTTGGATTGACGGGCCAGCCCTGCTGCTTCCCAATCGCCCTGGGCCAGCAGTTTCAGCGTACGCCCATCGACACCTTGCTGAGAATGGGAGGCTTCGAAGAAATGTCGCGAGCCAATATCGTAGAGATAGCGCTCCTGGGGATGCAGTGCGGCCATGGTCGGCGAGCCGGTATCGGACGCCTTCAAGACGCTGAATACAGGGTCGGCATCCAGCGCCTCAAGCAGCGTTACTTCCAGGCGTCGCAGTTTTGCCGCACGCTGCGCGGGCACTGCCAGCTCAGGCAATAGCGCACCGTAATGAGCGAACAGCGCTTCAACGGCAAAGTCGCGCGGCAGGCAGCGGCTTAGCAGCTCGTTCGCGTAAAGCCCGCACAGCAGCCCTTCTCCGGCCAGCAATACGCCTGGGCCTGCCGCTTCGATCAGGGTCAGTGTCTTTAACTCGCCCTTGCCACGCCACATCACATGCAAAGGCGTAAACGGCTGCAAGGTGCTGCGTGTACGACTTCCGGGACGCGCTACGCCGCGGGCCACGGCCCTGACCACACCGTGCTCAAGCGTCAGCAGATCAACCAGCGCACTGGTTTCGCGATACGGCCGACGGTGCAGTAGATAAGCAGGCTGCAAGGCCATCAAGCGCTCCCCTGCAGTAACCGGTAGCCTGGCAGGCAAGACGCTCGCCAGGCCATGACTGGACTATTCGTCGAAGGTGTAGCCAAGGCTTTTCAGCGCTCGGGCGTCGTCCGACCAACCACGTTTGACCTTCACCCACAGCTTCAGCATCACCTTGGTATTGAACAAACGCTCCATCTCAAGGCGCGCTTCCCGGCCAATCTGCTTGATGCGCTCGCCATTCTCACCGATCAGGATTTTCTTCTGCCCGTCGCGTTCGACCAGCATCAGGGCATTGATATGGATGATTTTACCTTCATCCCTGAACTGCTCCACCTCTACCGTCATCTGGTAAGGCAGCTCATCACCGAGCTGGCGCATCACTTTTTCCCGCACCAGTTCGGCAGCAAGAAAACGCTCGCTGCGGTCAGTAATCTGATCGGAAGGGAAATAATGGGGGCTGTCAGGCAGATGGCGCGCCACTTCCTGCTCCAGCGCATCAACGCCAGTGCCATGCTTGGCCGAAATGGGCAGAATTGCCGTAAAGCTGCGCTTGCCGGCCACCTCTTCCAGCCAGGGCAGCAGGCTGCTCTTGTCCTTCAGCCAATCCACCTTGTTGACCGCAAGGATGACCGGCACCTCAAGGCTGGCGAGCCGCTTGAGCACGATCTCATCCTCATCGGTCCAGCGGGTGCGGTCAATGATAAAAACAACACAGTCAACGCCGCGCAGGGCCTGATTGGCTGCCTGATTCATGAACTGGTTGATCGCGCGATTGCGATCCTTGCCCATGATGTGTATGCCAGGCGTATCAACGTAGACAGCCTGAGCGCTGTCAACGGTTTTCACGCCCATGACCTGATGGCGGGTGGTTTGCGGACGCCGCGAAGTAATCGAGATCTTCTGCCCGAGAATACGGTTCATCAGCGTTGACTTGCCCACATTGGGGCGCCCCACAATAGCCACGAAGCCACAACGGCTTGATGAATCGGCAGAGCCACTTACAGGTGTCGTTGCATCATCACTCATCATGATCTCCGCGATTGGGGTTGCAGCAGCGCCAGCACCTGGTCGGCGGCCTGCTGTTCGGCATTGCGGCGACTGCTGCCAGTCCCCACGCCGGGCTGATCCAGAAGCTCAACATGCGCTTCGACGGTAAATACCTGATCGTGGGCATCACCCTGCACATCGACCACTTCATAGCGCGGCAACGGTTTCTGCCGCGACTGGAGAAATTCCTGAAGACGTGTCTTGGGGTCCTTGAGCGTATCTTCCAGCGTAGTGTCATTGAGTCGGTCGGCAAACCACTCCAATACGCAGCGCCTTACCTCATCCATGCCACCATCAAGATAGATCGCCCCGATCACCGCTTCCATGGCGTCGGCAAGAATGGAGCGACGGCGGTTGCCACCGCTTTTCATCTCACCGGAGCCAAGTTTCAGGAATTGCCCCAGATCAAACTCAAGCGCTACATCAGCAAGGGTTTCTCCCTTTACCAGACGGGCGCGAAGACGTGAAAGCTGACCTTCACGGGCATCGGGAAAACGCCTGAAGAGCGCTTCACCAATAATAAAATTGACGATTGAATCGCCCAGAAACTCGATACGCTCGTTGTTGCGACCACCGACACTGCGGTGCGTCAACGCGAGTTCGAGATGTGAATTGTCGTTGAAACGATACCCTAGCCGTTTGGCCAGCGTAGAGGTTGATGAGCTACTCACTGCTCGTGTTTACACCTGTTGGCTGAACGACCGCCGAACGGTCGTATAAATGAACGTTTGCGCCTGCCCCCTACCGGCAACAGGCGTGTACGCCAGCGCATCGACGATGTGCGCTGGCACTTCCTGAAAAATCGTTCCGTCTAGCGAATCACGCGATCGCTGGAGAAGCTGGGTAGACCGCTACGCCAGTGCATCCACACGAACGAGGCGCGCCCCACCAGATTACCCTCGGGCACGAAGCCCCAGAAACGGCTATCTGCGGAGTTGTCGCGATTATCGCCCATCACGAAATAGTGACCTTCGGGCACCTCACCTTCGAAGTTACGTCGCGGATCAAAGGGCACATCAGTCGTATTGTATACCTGATGGCGCACCTCCCCGCCGTTGGAAGGCAGTGTTTCCTGATACTGCACCTGTCCCGGCGATGCTTCAACATCATCGGAGACCAGCGTTTTATCTACCTTCTCGCCGTTGATATAAAGCTGTTCATCCTGATAGCGGATGTGATCACCAGGCAGCCCGATCACGCGCTTGATGAAATCCTGCTCAGGATTGACCGGATAGCGGAAAACCACCACATCGCCGCGCTTCGGCTCTCCGGTAGGTATGATCTTGGTATCCAGCACGGGCAAACGCAGGCCGTAGCTGAATTTATTGACGGTAATAAAATCGCCTACGTCGAGGGTAGGCTCCATGGAACCGGAAGGAATCTGGAAAGGCTCAACGATAAAGGAGCGCACCACCAGCACAAACAGCAGTACCGGAAAAAAGGAGCGCGAGTAGTCAACGTACCACGGCTGTTTCCTTGCTGGATCAGCCTCCGCACGCCGCTTGCGCCACACTCGCTTGTCCAGCAGCCATATCACGCCGGTAACGACGACGGCGATCACTAATATCAGGGAAAAATTCATCAGGCTTCTACATCCAGTTATTCGAATCGTCCGGCAAGCGCTTCTTTTCGGCCATTAATCGTTGGTACGCAGCACCGCAAGGAACGCATCCTGCGGAATTTCAACACTGCCCACCTGCTTCATGCGCTTTTTACCTTCCTTCTGCTTCTGCAACAGTTTCTTTTTACGCGAAACGTCGCCGCCATAGCACTTGGCAGTCACGTTCTTGCGCAGCGCCTTGACCGTCGAACGTGCGATCACATGGCCACCAATGGCCGCCTGTACAGCAACGTCAAACATCTGGCGAGGAATCAGTTCCTTCATTTTCTCGACCAGCACCCGACCGCGCGGCTCGGCCTGATCGCGATGAATGATCACCGCCAGAGCATCGACGCGATCACCGTTAATCAGTACATCCAGACGCACCAGCTTGGCAGCTTCAAAACGTTCGAAACTGTAATCGAGGGAAGCATAGCCTTTGGTAATCGACTTGAGGCGATCGAAGAAGTCCATCACCACTTCGCTCATCGGCAGCTCATAGGTGAGCTGCATCTGATTACCCAGCACCTGCATATCCTTCTGAATGCCGCGCCGGTTAACGCACTCGGTAATCACGTTACCGACGTACTCCTGCGGCACCAGAATGGTCGCACGAGTGATCGGCTCGCGCATTTCGGCCACGCTGGAAAGATCGGGCAGCTTCGATGGATTGGAGATGTAGATCACCTCACCGGAATCCATCAGCAGCTCATAAATTACCGTCGGTGCCGTAGTCAGAAGGTCGAGATCGTATTCACGCTCCAGACGCTCCTGAATGATCTCCATGTGCAACGTGCCGAGGAAGCCGACACGGAAACCAAAGCCCAGTGCGTCCGAATTTTCCGGCACGTAATCCAGCGAGGCATCATTGAGCGCCAACTTTTCCAGCGCATCGCGGAAGGCTTCATAGTCATCGGCGCTGATCGGGAACATGCCCGCGTAAACCTGCGGCTTGACCTTCTGGAAGCCGGGAAGACGCTCCACCTGAGGAGTTTTGGCGTGAGTGATGGTATCGCCCACGGGAGCGCCGTGAATATCCTTGATACCCGCGACCAGAAAGCCCACTTCACCCGCTCGCAGCACGTTGGTTTCGGTACGTTTGGGGGTAAAGATACCTACGACGTTGGCGTCCCAGTGACGACCGGTGGACTTCATCTCCACCTTGTCGCCCTTGCGCAGCTCACCATCAAA
Organism: Carnimonas nigrificans ATCC BAA-78; assembly: GCF_000526695.1. Taxonomy (GTDB): domain Bacteria; phylum Pseudomonadota; class Gammaproteobacteria; order Pseudomonadales; family Halomonadaceae; genus Carnimonas; species Carnimonas nigrificans. The sequence goes on along the minus strand of NZ_JAGO01000012.1, from coordinate 194,209 downwards.
GACACGGATCAGCGACACCACGCCCAGATAATTATCAAACCACGAGTCGATAATCAGCGCCTGCAACGGAGCTTCACGATTGCCCTTGGGCGGAGGAATGTCCCGCACCAGACGCTCAAGCAGCTGCTCCATGCCCAGACCGCTTTTCGCCGACACACGACAGGCATCGGTAGCGTCCAGGCCGATAATCTCTTCGATCTGCTGGGAAACCTCTTCAGGATCGGCCTGCGGCAGATCCATTTTGTTCAGCACCGGCAGCACTTCAAGGCCCTGCTCGATGGCGGTATAGCAATTGCCCACCGACTGCGCTTCAACGCCCTGTGCGGCATCGACAACCAGCAGCGCCCCTTCGCAGGCATAGAGCGAGCGCGACACTTCATAGGAAAAATCCACGTGCCCAGGGGTATCAATGAAGTTGAACTGATACACCTCACCGTCTTCCGCCTGATAATCAAGCGTGACCGACTGCGCCTTGATGGTAATGCCTCGCTCGCGCTCAATATCCATCGAGTCGAGCACCTGCTCCTTCAACTCGCGCTCGGTCAAGCCGCCACATAGCTGAATGATGCGGTCAGCGAGCGTCGACTTGCCGTGGTCGATGTGAGCAATGATGCTGAAATTACGAATATTGCTTAGAGGTGAAGGCGCTGCGTCTTTTGCCATAAAAGCGTTACCAAAATCCTGTTCGGGGTACCTGCCGCTATCGCTATCGGGTCAGGCCATGGGCCTGTCACCCTTATCGCTGACGGGGAAAGGGGTAATTGTACCGGTAGCGTGCCAAAGGTAACAGCGCAGAGGAACAACTAACCGCTTTCAAGAGGGCAATCAATACCAGCAGACGCCATCCGCAGCATCTTGTGCCCAGTATTTGAGGCAGTGACACAGCAAAACGGGCCTCAATAGGCCCGTTACACTATTCACCCACGTATCACCCGCGTAATCATTTCACTGAAAGCTAGCTGCACTACTCGTCGCTTTGTTTGTTATCCAGTCGCAGCGCAACGAACAGCAGTTGTCCTCCGCGGGCAACGCGCAGGGCTACGGGGCGATCATGGGGGATGTCCGCCACGATGGTGCGTAATTTTTCTCCCGAGGTAATGGCCTGACGATTGAGATCAACCAGCACATCGCCCGCTTGAATGCCGGCATTGGCAGCGGCACCGTCTGGGTCCACCTGCTGCACCACGACGCCATGCGGCACGCCAAGCCGACGCAGCTCATCACGCTCAAGATCGCCTACTACCAGCCCGATACGCCGCTGCTCGTCCTGGCGGTCGCTTGACCCATTATTGCCATCCGGGCCTTGCGGCCAGTCACCCACCTTGATCGCCAGGCTCTGCTCTTTACCGTCACGCACGATGCCCAGCGTAGCGGTCTCCCCGGGCTTGATCGCACTGACGCGCCGCGGCAGTTCATCCGGCGTATCAATCTCCTGACCATTGACGCTGCGCACCACATCCCCCGGTTTCAAGCCGCCCTTCTCACCCGGAGCCCCTTGCTTGAGCTGCGCGATCAGCGCGCCCCTGGTATCGCTCAGGCCGAGTGATGTCGCGAGATCCTTCGATACTTCCTGAATCGCCGCCCCCAGATAGCCGCGATGCACATGACCATCCTTTTTCAGACCGTCAGCTACCTCCATCGCGATATTGATGGGAATCGCGAACGACAAGCCCATAAAGCCACCGCTGCGTGTGTATATCTGCGAATTGATACCCACTACCTGCCCTTGCAGGTTCAGCAAGGGGCCACCTGAATTGCCGGGATTGATGGCTACATCCGTTTGAATGAAGGGAACGAAGTTATCCGACGAGAGCGTGCGATTAATGGCGCTGACAATGCCCGAGGTGACCGAGTGATCGAAGCCGAACGGCGAACCGATCGCTGCGACCCATTCACCGGTTTCAAGCTGATTGGAGTTACCGCGTTCCAGCACCGGCAGATTATTGGCATCAACCTTGATCAGCGCGACATCGGTTTTTTTGTCGCTTCCAATCACCTTGGCCTTCAACTGGCGGCGATCATTGAGCTTCACTTCAATGGAATCGGCGCCCTCCACCACATGGGCATTGGTCAGAATATAGCCGTCCTGACTGATAATGAAGCCCGAGCCGAGGGATGCCACGGTATCGTGACCGCGCCCCTGATAACCGGGGCCACTACCAGGACCAAAGCTGAAACCGGGAGGCAGTTGATCGCCAAAAAAATGGCGGAAAATATCCGGCAGCTGGCCTGGCCCCATCATCATTGAGTTAGACGACACCTCTCTTTTGGTCGAAATATTGACGACCGCCGGCGCTGCCTTTTTTACCAGCGCAGTGAAATTCGGCAAACGCTGGGTAGAAACAGCCTCCGCGCTCTGCTCGGTGGACTGAGCAAAGCTTAATGGCGAGAGCGCCATCGCGGAAACTACCGCCAGCGCCACGATAGAAGTTCGTTGTTTACCAAACTGCATGGGATTTTTACTCCTGCCTTCTTTTTCTAGCCTTGATAATCACAACTACCGCATACGCTCAACGCCGCCAACCAGGCCGAGCGTTGAGCTACCTTCACCTGAATTTTGCCCTGCTCACGGGCGCGAAATGTAGCAATTTGCGCGCAATATCATCAGCAATATGCAAGGAAGTATCATTACCGCCCGCTGAAGCGCCCATTTTCGTAATCAATGACTACCTGAATGCTGAATAACCGTCTGAACGAAAAAAACGCCACATCTTCTCTCGAAAGAAGAGTGGCGCTTTATAGCCGGAGGCGATGTGACGGCTCATTTATCCAGACATGCCGTGCTTCGTGACTAAAAGCGTGCACCGCTGCTGGAGGCAGCATCAGCATCCTGGGCGTGCTGATCGAGAAAGCCTCGCAGCAAGCGGGTCTGGCGGCGAGCTTCCGCGGAGGACTGATCATCAGCGTATACCGGGAATAGTGAGTTACCGCTGCCGGAACTTGTGGAGTAGCGATCCTCATTGACCGGCTCGGAGACCAGCCCTACCGTGCTGAAGCTGCCTCCTGAGGCACTGGCATTGCCATCAAGCGAGCTGCCAACCCCAGGTGCAGAGGCCATGGAGCTTCCCGGCGCACTGGCAGAACTGCCGCCTGTACCACCGCTGTCCATGCCGCGATATACCTGCACACCGGTGATGACCATCAGGCTGACGGCTGCGGCCACGGCGGCATTGCCCATAAAGGAGAAGGGACCGACATGACGCTTGGCGCTACCGGCCTGGGCGCTGACTTCGCCATCAAGCTGGTCGGGTTGCAGTGCATCAATACGCTCACGCACCGCCGCCGACAGATCAATAGTGACATCAATATCACGCTCACGGCGCAAGGCACTGCCGATTACGTGGTAACGACGCCAGGTATCTGCCTCCTCCGGTGATTTTGACAGCGACTTGAGCACTCTGCGCAGCTCAAGCTCATCGCCTTCTCCGTCCATAACGGCAGAGAGAGATTCCCTGACTTTGTCATTCATCGCCACATCCTCATAGCAGACGCTGCATAAAATTCATAACCGGTTACTAGGACAGCGTGTTCACGAAAAAGTTTTATAACGCGCCGAGTGCCAATAACAGCGCTGATTCCCGCCACACCACTTTTACTCTAGGTACTGACTCTAGATACTTTTACTTCAGATACTCTTAGGCCGACGATACACCATTGTGACTGAGGGTTGGATTCATCAATTCATCAATGCGCTGATCAATCGCCTCACGCGCCCGGAAGATGCGCGAACGCACGGTACCAACCGGACACTGCATCACATTGGCAATATCTTCATAAGCCAATCCATCCATCTCGCGCAGGGTAATGGCCGTGCGCAAGTCTTCCGGCAGGTTTTCAATCGCTTCAAACACCGCCGCTTCCAACTGATCCCGCGCAATCGCCGCTTCAGGCGTTTCGATATCCGCCAGACGCCCACTGAAATCGAGCACCTCGGCATCGCTGATATCCATGTCACTGCCCGGAGGACGGCGACCGCGAGCTACCAAATGGTTCTTGGCCGTGTTGATGGCAATACGATAAATCCACGTATAGAAGGCGCTTTCATTACGAAACTTGCCCAGCGCCCGATACGCCTTGATGAAGGCTTCCTGAGCCACATCATAAACTTCAGCCTGATCGAAGACGTAGCGCCCGATCAGACCAATGATCTTGTGCTGGTACTTTTTGACCAGCAGATCGAAGGCACGCGAATCACCAGCCTGGGCGCGCTCTACGAGCTGTTTGTCAGTCAACGCTGTTGACATGAGATCCCCCAAAAAGGTGGCCTACTCAAGGCATTCGCACTAATGGCGATGCAGCAAGTGGGTCGATGATTACCCTGAATCACTCTTGCTGCGGCCCGGCCACTGAGTACCCTTGAATTAAACTTCTCCCCCTGCGTATATCTGCGCTAATCCGCTGAAATTCAAGCTTTCAGCGCCAGAGGGAGCACTTCTTGTCCGATAGGCGAGCCACCCACCAAAAGTAGCAGGCATCTCATCAGACAGAGCACATGCCGAGAAGTTCCTTCTTAAGGTACACTAGTTCACATTCAAGCGATGCTAGGCTCTACTTCCATAGGCTCAGCGTTACCCATTTTCGATTCCCGGAAGGCCCGCAATGTCCGAGCAGCAAACCAACGATGTCAATGTGGTCGATCAAAAGCTATTGATCACTCCCGCTGAGTTGAAGAACAACATCCCGTTGAGTCACTCCGCCTCGCAACTGGTCGTGGAAAGCCGTCAGGTCATCCAGGACATTCTTGACGGCAAGGACCCTCGCCTTCTGGTCGTGGTAGGCCCCTGCTCGATTCATGACGTCAAGGCCGCCCGCGAATACGCTTCTCGCCTGCGCAAGCTGGCCGATAGCGTTAGCGATTCACTTTTTATCGTAATGCGCTGCTACTTCGAAAAACCGCGCACCACCGTGGGCTGGAAGGGATTGATTAACGACCCACGCATGGACGACAGCTTCCATATCGAAGAGGGTCTGACCCTTGCGCGCAGCCTGCTGGTAGAGCTTACCGAGATGGGGCTGCCGCTCGCCACCGAAGCGCTTGACCCCATTTCACCGCAATATTTGCAGGACTGCATCAGCTGGTCTGCGATTGGTGCACGCACCACTGAATCACAAACACACCGCGAAATGGCATCGGGGCTTTCAGGCCCGGTCGGCTTCAAGAACGGCACCGATGGCAGCCTGGAAGTGGCGGTCAACGCCCTGAAATCAGTCGCCCACGGCCACAGCTTCCTCGGTATCAATCAGCAGGGTGAAGTCGCGGTGATTACCACTCGCGGCAATGCCTACGCCCACGCGGTACTGCGCGGCGGCAACGGCAAGCCCAATTACGATAGCGTCAGCATTTCACTGGCCGAGCGTGAGCTGAGCGCCGCGGGCGTGGCCCCAAATCTGATGGTGGACTGCTCCCACGCCAACTCAAACAAACAGCCCGAGCTTCAGCCGCTGGTGCTTGAAAACATCGCCCAGCAGATTATCGAAGGCAACCGCTCGATCATGGGGGTTATGCTGGAGTCTCACCTGTTTGAAGGAGCGCAGAAGATTCCCGCCAACCTCGATGACCTGCAATATGGTGTCTCGGTCACCGATGGCTGCATTGGCTGGGATAAAACCGCCGAGATTCTGACCGATCTGGCCCAGCGGGTTCGTGAACCATTGAAAAAACGGCTTGAAGACTAGCCGCTGCCTCTCTTTCACTTGCTGAATTGAATGCGCTGAGCTGAAAAAGATGACAACGCCGCGGAAGCTGATCTTCCGCGGCGTTGTTATATCCTACCGTGCATGTTCAATCGCCATCCAATGGCTTGCTGTAATCGCTACCTAGGCAATCTCTCTTCGAAATGGCGGCAGCGAATCAAGCAGCGCCTTGCCGTAGCGTTTGGTGACAATGCGACGATCAAGAATCGTAATCATGCCTTCATCCTGCTCCTTGCGGATCAGGCGTCCACACGCCTGCACCAGACGAATCGACGCATCAGGCACGGTAATACGCATAAAGGCGTTGCCGCCGCGGCTTTCAATCCACTCCGAGAGCGTTGCTCCCACTGGATCGTCCGGCACCGAAAACGGCAGGCGGGTAATCACCACATGACGCAGGTAGCGACCAGGAAGATCCACCCCTTCCGCAAAACTCGCCAGACCGAAAATAATGCTGCCTTCGCCATCATCAATACGCTTGCGGTGACGCTCCAGTAGCTCGCGGCGCGGCAGATGATCCTGAATTAGAATAGCCTTGGCGCGCTCGCGGGTCGCTGTGTCATCAAACAGCGCCTGCTCAACCGCACGCAACTGGCGCCGCGATGAGAAGAGCACCAGCACCGCTTCATCGCTGCCGAGATCACGCACGAAGTCGATGATCGAGCGCTCATGCTGATCCCGTTGCGCCGGGTCCACCGCACTTTGCGGCACCGACAATACCGCACGCGAATAATCGAATGAGCTGGGCAGGCGCTGATAGCGATAGCGATTGGCAAGCCCCGCTCGCTCCTGAAAACGCTCGAAGCCGCCCAGAGCCGTCAGGGTTGCTGATGTCAGCACCGCACCAAAGCAGCGCCCCCACAGATGCTGCGCCAGGGTATGAGCAGCGCTGACCGGCGAGGCCGCAATCACCACTTCATCACCGCCGTTATCGCGCCCGCTTTGAAACTCGATCCAGCGCGCCTGAGGCGGCTGTTCAGGCTCCACATCCGGCTCGGAAAAGGCTTGCCACAATGCAAAGGCATCATTGGCACGACCATGCAGCATCGCCACCAGCGGCAGCCACTCCTCGGCGACCTCACGGGCAAGCCCCGTGCTTTTATCCGGATCAAGACTCTCCCGCAATATCTCCAGCATGCCATCCAGCGACTTGCACAACGCCGCAAAGGCAGAGACCAGCGTGGCGGTCAGTTCGCGAAATTCTACAGGCACTCGCCCCATCTCGAAGCGATGGCGGCGGGTGGTATTTTCCCCCTGTAGCGCAGGCAGGGCCTGCTCAAAACCACCGGCAACCCCCAGCACTTCGGTCAAGCGTGGTTCTATGGTGGCGAGCGCATCGGGAATGGTCGCCAGCAGCCGCCCGATCACCGCCTGCTTTCCTAGCGCCGCATTCATCTCAGTAAGCGAGCGCTTGAGCAGACTGATCCAGCGGCCAGCCCCATGCAGCGGCAAACGGTGATGAAAGTGATCAAGCGCCTTGTCAGGCAGATGGTGCGCTTCGTCGAAAACGTAGAAGCTCTCTTTTGGGGCAGGCAGCACCATGCCGCCACCGAGCGCCAGATCAGCAAGCACCAGATCATGGTTGACGACAATCACATCAGCTTCTTCGACCTTGCGACGAGCGCGGAAAAAGGCGCAGGCGCTGAAATGACCACAGCGCCGATTGGTGCACTGACGATGATCAATGGTCAATTGGCGCCAGTCACGATCGTTGATCGGTTCCGGCCAACTGTCACGATCCCCTTCCCAGCGCCCGTTGGCATATTCGCCAGCAAGCTCCTGGGCCAATTCACCCAACTGCTCATTGGGCGCCGCCAGTTCACGCTCAAACAGTGACATGGTGGGGTTGACCTGAGTGCCGTCCAGCACCTGCTCAAGCCGCGACAGGCACAGATAGCGACCGCGCCCCTTGGCGAGAGCATACGAAAACGGAATACCAGCGTGCTGCTTGAGCGCTGGCAAATCCTGGTGCAGCACCTGCTCCTGCAACGCCACCGTCGCGGTCGAGACAATCAGGCGCTTATTGGCAGCACGGGCAACCGGCAGTGCCGCCAGCAGATAAGCCAGCGTTTTACCGGTTCCGGTGCCCGCCTCCAGCACACAAATATGCTCGTTACCGACCCGCAGCCCTTCGCTATCTGCCTCGATACTGCCCAGCGTTCGCGCAATTTCTGCGATCATCAGCTTCTGCCCATAGCGCGGCTTCAGCTTGAGACCGTCGAGCAACTGACGATAGGCGCCCTGAATCTCTTCCTTTGTTTCAGGCTTAACCATATAGCGTCTGACCGCCTTTCACGAGAGAGAAGAGAGGCAGTTCGACCGCGTTCAAAGCAGCCCTTCCGGCGGATGCTCGCACGGTAGCTTGGCGTTGATAAAGGCTTCGATTTCAGGCAGTGAAAAGGCATCCTCCTCACCGACAAAGCTGATCGACGTACCCTTGGCCCCCGCACGTCCGGTACGCCCAATGCGGTGAACGTAATCCTCGGGATCTTCCGGGAGGGTATAGTTGATAACGTGAGAGACATCGGAAATATGGATGCCGCGACCTGCTACATCAGTGGCTACCAGCACCGCCACCTCGCCTTCGCGGAATTGCTCCAGCGTACTGATACGCTGCTGCTGGGGCACATCGCCCGAGATCATCGCGGCGTTAATGCCTGCTTCCTGCAGCGTTTTCAGCAGTGAGCGCACCACATGACGCTGATTGGCAAACACCATCACTCGCTCAAGCGCTTCACCGCGCAGAAGATTGGTCAGCAGCCGTGGCTTGTCGGCATCGCTGACCATATAGACGCGCTGCTCCACATTGCTCGCAGTACTGACATCCGTAGCGACATCAACCTGCGCCGCATCCTTGGTCCACTGCTCGGCGAGATTGAGAATATCGCGGGTAAACGTTGCCGAAAACAGGAAGGTCTGACGCTCTTCCTTGTTTGGCGTTGCACGGATAATGCGTTTGACATCAGGAATGAAGCCCATCGACAGCATACGGTCAGCTTCATCGAGCACCAGCACTTCTACCTGCGACAGATCGACATCACGTTTTTGGTGGAAGTCGAGCAGCCGCCCGGGGGTCGCGATCAGGATATCGACCTTATTGCGCAGCGCGTTCTGCTGCTTCTTGTAGTCCAGCCCGCCCACTGCGCTCACGATGGTGATATCGCTGGCGTGCTGGGCCAAACCGTGGGCGTCCTTCTCGATTTGCAGCGCAAGCTCGCGCGTAGGCGCCAGAATCAGGGCGCGCGGCGCACCGGGCTGCTGCCCATCGGGGCGCGGCTCTTCAAGGAAATAGGCCAGAATGGAAATCAGGAAGGCAGCCGTTTTGCCGGTACCTGTCTGCGCCTTGCCCACCACATCGCCGCCCAGCAGCGTATGCTTGAGCGCTTCACTCTGGATTGGTGTGCAGTACTGAAAGCCCAGATCACTGATGCCCCGAGCCAGCGGCGCAGAGAGATCGAAGTCAGTAAACCGCCAGACACCCGCCTTCAACGGCGCGATATCAACCTGCGGCACGGAGGCCGCTGGCGTATTGGAGGAGCGGCGACGGTCGCCCCCCGGCTTACGCCGTGGCCTGCGACGCTTGCGGCGCGGCTGGTGATTGGCAGTGGGGGTCGGGGAGGAACTGTTATCCGACTCGCTCATGATGTCTCGACTATTTGGTGGCAGTAAGGATGTTCAGCGCGGGCGGCGCACCAGAGGGCAGCCGCAGTATCAACCACAATATGAACATCGACGTTAGTGCACAATTATAGCAGACAACATTGCGAGCGCACGATGCGCCACGCAGTGAGACACAGCCCTGCGCTATTGATAGAATCCCGCCATTGCTTTTGCACTACCGCCACGCGCCAGGAAAGCGCTTCGATCGCGGTACCGACCCATTGATTGTCAAGAGAGTTACCATGACCCGCAGAAAGAAAACCCGCTCCATTGCCAGCCGCGTAACGATTCGCACTGGACGCCGCAAGGACTACAAGAAGTGGCGTCACGAAAATCCTGACCAGGTGCACTCTACCCAGCGTTACGTCAATAAGAAGCGCAAGCAGCGTAAAGAGCAGGCGGCCCGCAAGATGGAGCGCCAGCACGCAGGCACGACCCTGGAACTGCATCCCGAAGAAGGGTCAGAAAATAGATCGGGAGAGCACCACTAACATGAAACTGATGTCGTTCAATATCAACGGCGTAAGGGCGCGCCCTCACCAGTTGCAGGCGCTGGTCGAAAAGCACTCCCCCGATGTTATTGGCTTGCAGGAAACCAAGGTGCGCGACAGTGAATTCCCGCTGGAGGCACTGCAACAGCTCGGCTACCACGTACACTTCTACGGTCAGAAGGGCCATTACGGCGTCGCCATGATGACCAAACAGGCGCCTCTTGACGTTTACTACGGGCTTGATGGCGATGAAGAAGACGCACAGCGGCGCATGATTGCAGTGAAGCTGGCTGCGCCGATGGGCGAAATAACCGTTTATAACGGTTACTTTCCCCAGGGAGAGAACGTCGCCCACCCCACCAAGTTTCCCAACAAGCGCGAGTTTTATGCGCGCCTCTCCAATACCCTTGAGCAGCGCCATAGCGCCAGTGACAACGTAGCGATCATGGGCGATTTCAATATTTCGCCGGAAGATCAGGATATCGGCATTGGTGAAGATAATCGCAAGCGCTGGCTGCGCGATGGTAAAACCAGTTTCCAGCCGGAAGAGCGGGAGTGGCTTGCCAGGCTTCACCAGTGGGGCCTTGTTGACAGCTACCGCGAACGTTATCCGCACAGTCGTGACTTCTATAGCTGGTTCGACTATCGCTCGAAAGGCTTTGACCGCGATCCCAAACGCGGCCTGCGCATTGATTTGATTCTGGTCTCCAACCCGCTAAAAGAGCATGTTGCCGATGCAGGCATCGACTACGAACTGCGCGCCATGGAAAAACCGTCGGACCACTGCCCGATCTGGACCACACTCGGTTAACTTAAGCCCGCCGTGCTGGTAGATAGCGGCATAAAAAAGCCCTTTGCTACCTACGGGTGGATCACCTGTCAGGTTAGCAAAGGGCATTGCTGGTCGGGCGTTATCATCGCCCGGCCTTTCTTTCCTGCTTGAGTACCAACCTTAGTTAAGTTCGAACCTCACTGGCTGTTCGACAATACCAGGGCGAGAGCGCGGCTTGAATTGCCATTTACGTACCGCATCAGTGGCCGCTTTCTCGAACATCGAGTTGGTCGAATTCACGACCGAAATTGAGCTGCCATCCACCGAACCATCCTTGCGAATGGTAAAGCGCACCGTCACGCTGCCCTGCATGTTTCTGGCCTGCGCAAGACGAGGATAGACCGGTGCCACTCGATTGGTAGGCGTTGGCGTCTGCGACAGCGTTTCAGGCGTATTGCTCTCGGCTGCACGTCGCGCGGCGGCAGCTCGGGCAGCAGCATCAGCCCTCTCCTGAGCCGCCGCTCTGGCATCTGCCTGCGCTTTGGCTTCCGCTTCGGCAGCCGCACGTTGCCGTGCTGCTTCAGCACTGCGCTGCTGCGCACGCTGTTGAGCCGCCTGCTCACGCGCATGCTCGGCATTGGCCTGACGCTGCTGCTGTTCGGCACGCGCTTGGCGCTGAGCTTCTTCCGCACGCTGCTGCTCGCGAGCCTGTTCAGCCTCCTGCTGGCGAGCCTGCTCCTGGGCCTGACGACGTGCCTCTTCTTCAGCCTGTTGACGCTGCTGCTCACGCGCTTGCGCAATGGCAGGATCTTCCACCACGGTCGCGTGCACCATCTGCGAGGACGGCGGCTCAACCTGAATCGTCGTATCACTGGAGTAATGCCATAACAGCGCTCCGGCGATCAGCGCATGGAAAAGCAGCGCCGCACCCAGTGCCGGCAGCCCTCCACGGCCAGCAGCCGCACGGTGCTCTGCCTGCTCGCCATCTTCAGCCCCTTCTACCGCAAGAGGCTCCACCGGCTGCGCACTCTCCTGCCCAGGGCTGATGCCCTCGACAATCGCCGCCGGTGCCGCAAGTGAGGCTGAAAAGCCGGGGGTCGCCAAACGACCTTCCGCAGTGGTAGCAGACAGATGAACGAACGATGCAGCATCGGTCGGCACATCCCAACTCCCCGACGGGCGATGAGAAGCGAAAGCGGATTGTGGATCACGAAACATCGAATCTGCCCTGCGGAATACTCACTGATTACTTAGTTGCCATTACCAGGCTGGGATACCAGGCCCACATTGGGAACGCCCGCGGTTTGCAGACTGCCCATCAGCGATATCACCTGACCGTAAGAGACATTTTTATCACCCCGCACCATTACCGGTGTATTGGGATGCTCTGCCAGTACCTGCCTGACTTCATCGCCCAGGCTATCCAGCGCTACCTGAGTGTCCTGGCCGTCACGACTGAGGAAGTACTGACCGTCGCGATCCACCGAAACAATCAGCGGCGTGGTGTCATTATCAATAGGCTTGGAGCTGGCCTGGGGCAAATCGACATCGACCCCCTGATTCATCATCGGTGCCGTAATCATGAAAATGACCAGCAGCACCAGCATCACATCAATAAAGGGAACGACGTTGATTTCACTGGCGATCTTGCGTTTGCCCCGGCGTGAGAATGATCTACGCATGACAACCTCCTCAGGCGTTTTCTCGGCGCACGCGACCGGTATGCAAGTTGCGATACAGAATCGAATAGAACTCTTCGGCGAAGTTTTCGTAACGTCCGATCAAACCATCCGCGTTGGAAGAGAGACGGTTGTAGGCAATAACCGCAGGAATGGCCGCAAACAGACCCATCGCAGTCGCAACCAGCGCTTCAGCGATCCAGGGCGCTACCGTGGCGAGTGTCGCCTGCTGGCTGAGTGACAGCGACTGGAACGAGCCCATGATACCCCACACCGTGCCGAACAGGCCAATGTACGGGCTGGAAGATGAAATCGAAGCAAGAATCGGCAGCTTCTGGGTGAGGCGAGATTCCTCACGCGACAGCGCGACACTCATCGAACGCTCAACGCCGCCCAGCACTGCGCCGTCATCACTGGACTTCGGCAGCAGCCGGTTGAATTCCCGGAAACCTGCACGGAACAGATGCGCGGCACCTTCGGGCTGCTCGGGGACTTCACGATACAGCTCATTGAGGTCTACCCCCGACCAGAAGCGTTTTTCGAACGATTCAAACTGGGAGCGCGCCTGCCGCAGTGCAAAGCCTCTGCGGAAGATCAGCACCCAGGAGACGATCGAGAACAGCAATAGAATTGCCATTACGATCTGCACAACGCCACTCGCGTGGGAGACTAGCGAAATGATCGACATGTGGTCCGATGAAACCGATTCATTCATGGTCAATCTCTATAAATCATGGTCAGAAAATTAAATGCACGATAATGCAAATGAAAAACATTATCAAATTGGCATTTCCAAAGAGAGCGTTAAGTTACAGTCATGCATTGCGGAGTATCACCCAACGCCCCCGCTACCATCAGTCTTACAGCGCCTCTGGCCCTCCGATGGTCGAAGTCAAGTGTAGCATGCCTTATCAGCACGCCACGACCAAACTCTCCCTTTGATAGCGCGATTTGTCGAGGGTTCCCGGCTCAGTTAAAGGAACTGCCAAAGGCCGCTTTACACCATGCCGAAGAAAGCCTGTGATAAAGGCTAAAGCGGAGCCACCGGTGCTCTGGCGGCCAGCAGTCGGCGCTTGCCGGCACGTGCAAAACGCACCTCTATCAGGCAGCGCTCACCCTCACCTTCGACCCGCTCCACTTCCCCCTGCCCAAAGCTGTCGTGAACAAGACGATCGCCCTTTTGCCAGCGATGCTTGGGATCACTTGCTGGCACCACCTCCAGCACAACATCCATATGCGCAAGGTAGCGCTTTACGATCTCGGGATGTCTTGCCTTCAGCGGCGCTTCAGGGGCGTGCTGCTCCACGCCATACAGCATGGCAGAGAGCGTGTTGCAGTTTTGCCAATCGGTCTCGTCGATAAAGCGACTGGGCGGGCGCTCTCCCCCATCGGAGAGCATCACCAGCCGGTCACGGGCGCGGGTGGTAGCGACATAGAAAAGCCGCCGCTCTTCTTCCAGCGCAGCCGGTGCCAGCGGCACATCACGGCTATATAGAGGGAAGTCCTCTTCATTCAGCCCCCACACCAGCACCAACGGCCACTCAAGCCCTTTGGCGCCATGTACGGTCGAGATCGACACTCCCTCTGCATCCGCCTGCATCGGCTTCAGCAGCAGATCGACAAAGGCGCGCGTATCGCCTTCTGCCTCTTGCGCCTGCTCAAGCAACACATCGAGCAACCGCATATCTTCATCCCCCTTCTCCCGACGCGCTGCCGCCTTGCGCAACACCTTGTGCGCATCGAGACCATCAATCACCTGCGACAACAGCTCGGCTGCGGGGTAATGCCCCTTCGATGCAATCTCATTCAGCAGCTCCCAGCGCTTGCGCAGCGTGCGCACCTGAAACGGGCGCAACCCCGCCAGCGGCGCAGCATCGGCATCCGGCCATTGCTGATGGCGTGCCAACAGCTCGCAAAGCGTTGCCAGACGATCCCGACTGACGAACGTCGCTGGCTGGGCAAAAAGCAGCGTCAGATGCTCCACGCTACCGAGCAGGTCAGGCGTTAGCGCCACTTCAAGATAGCCCGCCAAGGCCCTCACCAGAGGAAGCCGAAACACGAAACGCTCTTCGCGCCCAAGCTGGAACGGAATATTGGCACGCATAAGCGCTAGCTGCACCGGTACCGTCAGCGCCCAGCTACGCACCAGCACTGCCGCCTGCTGTAGCGGCTGCCCTTGTTCCCGCCATTGCTGAAGCGTCTCAACCAGAGCACGACTGCCCTGGGCATGATGAAGCCGCGTATGGGGGTTATCAGGTGCAGCGAGCGTTAGCTGCTGGTGACGACGCTGGTTGGCAGCAATCGCGTGATTTGCCATCAGTGCCAGCGCATGACCATGACGGAAGGTATGCGACAGCGGATAGTCGCTGGGCGCACCGAAATAGCGCTCGAAACGCTCAAGCATGGCGTCCGCCTTGGCGCCCCGCCATTCATAAATGCACTGGTTGGCATCGCCGACCGCCATCACTTCGCCATAGGGCGCGGCCAGCACGCTCAAAAGCCTGAGCTGCGCTTCGTTGATATCCTGATATTCATCAATGATTAGATGGTCAAGAAACCCACCCAACTGCTGTCGCAGCCTGCTGTCACGCGCCAGCGCCCTGAGCGGAAGGTGCAGCAGGTCAGCGTAGCTCATCACTCCCTGGTCAGCGTAAAGCTGCTCCTGACGACGATAGGCGGAAGGAAAGTGGGAGGATTCATTGCCAAAATCGTCCTGCTCAATCATCACTTCGGGGGCCACCAGCTCGCCCTTGACCCGGTCACAGAAGTGGCTGAAGGTATCGAGCTGTTCGGTTTCCAGCGCTTGCTCACTGAGATGGGGAAATTCATCCCTTACCGACGAAACCGCCTGACGCGCCAAGCGCTCGCGCTGCCATTCAGCATCAAGCAGGCGACGGGCCGGAATAGCGCCCTTGCGCGCAAGCGTGGTGCATAGCCGCATCCCTACAGAATGGAAGGTGCGTACTTGCGGCAGGCGCTGACCGCGCGGCGCGGTAGCGGCGAGACGCTGGGCAAAGGCTTCACGAGCGGCGCGGTTAAACATCAGCACCAGCATACGATCAGGGTTGGCACCACGGGCCAGCAGCTCGAGCACGCGCGCGACCATGGTGGATGTTTTACCGGCTCCCGCTACCGCAGAGACACGCGCATGGCCGCTGGCATGATCCACCACCGCCAGTTGCTCACGGGTAAGCCGCGCTCGCCAGGGAGCGTCCTCGATAGCTGCCATACTGCCTCAGCGAATACGCGAGAAAAGACGGTAGAAGTTGGCGCTGGTTTGCATGATTACCTCTTCCACGCTGATACCACGCACCTCTGCGATGGTATCGGCCACTCTGCCAACATGTTTCGGCTCATTGGGCTTGCCGCGATACGGCACCGGTGCCAGCCACGGGCTATCGGTTTCGATCAACAGGCGATCAAGGGGAATGGCCTTCGCCAGCTCCCGCACGTTAGCCGCACTTTTAAAGGTGACAATGCCCGACATTGAGATATAGAAGCCCAGTCCAACGGCCTCCCGTGCAAACGACAGCTCATCGGTAAAGCAGTGCAGCACGCCCCCCACCTCGGGACGGCTATAGCGTGCAATCAGTTCGAGGGTCTCCTTGCGTGCGCTGCGGGTATGCACACTGACCGGCAGCTCGGTCTCACTCGATAGTTTCAGCATGGTAGTGAAGCGCTCAAGCTGCACCGCTTTGGGAACAACCGGCGCATCATCCATGAAATCAAGCCCGATCTCGCCAATCGCAGCAGGCTCGTAACGCTCTACCAGTTCAAGCATCTCCTCGAACTGTGGCGCCTGCTCAATCACATGCAATGGATGCGCTCCCAGCGCCACTTCAACAATCGAATGACGGCGAGACAGCGCGGTCAATTCGGCTACATCGCTGGGCTGGGTGGACATGGCTAGAATGCGCCCCACCCCTGCTTCACGGGCCGCGTTAATGGCCGCATCAATGTCGCCGTCGTAAGGCGTCAGATCAAGCTGGTCAAGGTGGCAGTGGGAATCGACAAGGTGTAGTTGCTTGAGCGGTGCATCAGCAACGGAATCAGAAAGTAACATGACGCGGTAATCCAGAAATAACCATGATCGAGTGAAGGGTGCGCAAGAAGCTGGAGGAAGCCATTGCCAGCGCAATCAGCCCTTGTCAGGAGCGCAGCAGGGCTGACCAGCGAATCAGCCACGACTCAAGTACCAGCTGCGGATTAGGGTTGTTGCCCTGGGCAATCAAGCGGCGCTGCTCGCGCGCATAATCAAGCAGCCGGAACCAATCGCGCACGCGGGCATTTTTAACGGCCTGACGATAGAGCGGCAGCATGTCGGTATTACGCAATTCATCGGCTTCACCGGAAAGCCCCAGCCGCACCACATCTTCCAGCCAGCGAATGCCATATTCGAGAATCGCGCTGAGCTGCTGACGGTCAAGCCGTGCCGCTTCTGCCACTGGGTCGCCCCCGCGCACCAACGCATCAAACAGTTCGGTCAAGCGCTGGCGTAGCTGACGTGCCTCAGGGGTTGCCTGTGCGACCGCCGCGAGCGGCATCCCGCCAGCCACCTGCCACCAGAATCGAGCGTCCTGCTCATCGGCCACATGCTGCAATAGCCAGTCGTGGCACTCGGCGTAGCTCGGCGGCGTGAAGGCAAACTTCTGACAACGGCTCATGATGGTCGGCATGATGCGTGACGGCACATCGGAGAGCAGCAAAAAGAGAGTGCGGGTACCTGGCTCTTCCAGATTTTTCAGCAACGCATTGGCGGCGCCAATTGTCATTGCTTCCACACCTTCGATACGCACCACGCGATAGCCGCCCTGCTGCGCGGTTTCCGACAAAAAGGCATTGATGCCGCGAATGGCATCAATACGAATCAGGCGCCCCAGATCAGGGGCAGGAATATTCAGAAGATCAGGATGATAACCGGCGCGCCGCATACGGCAGCCGTGGCATTGACCACAGGCAACGTGCCCTTCAGCGGCCTGCTCCGGCGCTTCGCACAACAGTTTGGCGGCAATCATGTCAGCGAAATGGCCTTTACCCAGCCCATTGCCTCCCGCCAACAGCAACGCGTGAGGCAACCGGTCACGCGCGAAGAGCTGCATCAGACGCTGCCAATCGCTGCGCTGCCAGGGCAGCGGAATCGCCTGGCGGTCGTCGCTCATTCAAGCCCCCACTGCTGCATGCGCTGCTCAAGCACTTCGGCAATATGCTGCTGTACGTCTTCAAGGGGCAGCGCTGCATCGAGTACCGCAAAACGCTGCGGCTCGCTATGTGCGCGCGTCAGATAACCTTCACGCACGGCCCGGAAAAAATCGCCCTCCTGGTCTTCGAAGCGATCAAGGACAGCACCGCGTGACAGTACACGCTGGCGCGCCACCTGCTCCGACATATCCAGCAGCAGCGTCAAATCTGGCCGCAAATCACCCAGCACCCACTGTTCGAGCGCCGCGATACGTGAGGTCTCGATACCGCGCCCCACGCCCTGATAGGCGTAAGTGGCATCAATAAAACGGTCGCACACTACCAGAGCGCCGCGCTGCAAGGCGGGCATAATCTTTTGCGCCACATGCTGGGCACGGGCGGCAAACACCAGCAGCAGCTCGGCATCGGCATCAAGCGGCTCACTGCCCTGCGGATCAAGCAGCAGCTCGCGCATCTGTTCGGCGCGAGGCGTCCCGCCAGGCTCGCGGGTACTGACGACCTCATGACCACGCTGTTGCAACCATTCGACCACAAAGGCGATGTTGGTACTCTTGCCCACGCCCTCACCGCCTTCCAGCGTAATCAACCGGCCTGGGCGCGTTTTGTCAGCGCTAGTCATGAGCGTGGCTCCTTGAGTCAGAATGATGCGACTGCCCGCCCTTTTGGGCTTCGGAGGTAGCATTGCTGTCAGCGGCATCATCCGCAGCTTCGGCAGAACCTTCTGAGGCATTCTCGCTGGCAGCGTGGGAATGATCGGCAAACTGCATGCTCACCGATGTCACAACGTCTTGATCAAGCTGCTCGCTGGCGCTATCTGCCAGTTCCAATACCGTCGCCAGCGCCGTCCGGGTAATCGCCCCGTCGGCTTCCGTATCAATGGCAAGCGCTGCGGCCATCGCTTGCCGTTCGGATTTTTCATTGGGTGAATGATAATGCGCCGCGATAAACGTCAGCAGCTGGGGATCAAGCCTCTGCTCACCCGATGCAGGCCAATGCTCAAACAGCACCGCCTGACCTTCGGCTGGCTGAGACGACGGCACATCGCCCTGCTCGCTAGTCGTTTGAGCAGCTTGTTGGGAGGCGTCGGAATGTTCTGCTTTAGCGCGCTGCACGACATAGCGATTTACCGCGCGGTTATGCTCTGCCAGTGTCGCTGAAAACACATGCCGACCATTGCCCATGGCAACGAAATAGAGCGCATCGCTATCAGCGGGATTCAGTGCTGCATCAATGGCCGCTTCACCGGGCAAGGCGATAGGAGTAGGCGGCAACCCGGCATGGCGGTAGGTATTGAACGGATTATCCGTGCGCAGATTGTCGCGCGTCAGCACGCGGCCATTGGGCAGATGCAGCCCATAAACCACGGTAGGGTCCGTTTGCAGGCGCATGTTCTTCTCCAGCCGTCGTACAAAAACGCCTGCAATTTGCGAACGCTCTTCAGGCACGGCAGCTTCCTGCTCCACCAGCGACGCCATGATCAGCGCATCATAGGACGTTTTATAAGGGAGATCGTCACTACGCTGCTGCCACGCCCTTTCAAGCATCTCGTGCATGGTGTTGTAGGCACGCTTGAACAGCACCAGATCGGATTCACCTTCCGAAAAACGATAGGTCGAGGGGAAGAAGCGCCCTTCGGGCTGCTCACCTTCGTGACCAATGGCGGCCATGAGCTCGGCGTCGCTCATCGCCAGTGAATCGTGACGAACATTCGGAAGGTTATTGATCAGCGAGCGCATGATCGCGAACGTGCGCCCTTCCGGAATGGTGACAGTGTATGAGACGACATCATTGCTCGATAGCTTGTCGAGCAGCTGATAGGCATTCATGCCAGGCTCAAGGCGGAACTGGCCCACCTTCAAGGCGGCAAAGCGCTGTTTGTCCCACAACGCCAGCAGTTCAAACGGCCAGCGCCACTTGATCGCGCCCTGCTGCTGCAAGCGTTCAAGGGTTACGCGCGCGCCATCACCGCGTTCTACTTCATAAAGCTGCGGCTCCTTGAGCGCAATGGGGCTATCGAGCTGATACTTCCATACGCCACCAGCCACTGCTATCAGCACCAGCAGAGTGAACAGCGAAATACCCAGAAATTTGATCAATCGCATCATTTATCCAGCAGCGTGTTAATTCGAGATTCCGCCATCGGCGCCTGCATGCTGAGCAGCCCCGTAACCCAACAGGGCCAGGGCCGGCTCGCGCAGCAGCGCAATGGATGGCGCTTGCGGCGACCAGCGCCACACCTGCTTCCCTTGAGAAAGGGCCGCTACCGGCCATACTCCCTGTACCGAATTGAACAGGCAGAGCGCCTTGAGAGTGCCGAGGTCATCGCCATGCAAGCGGCGCTCTTGCAGCACCCCGCTCTCGATCAGGGCGGCACGCAGGGTACCGTTGACCCCACATTCATCCAATATCGGCGTCAGCCACTGATGGCCGTCGAACCAGGCAATATTCATCGAGGTAGCGTCAGTTACCCAGCCTTCGGTATCCAGCATGATGCCTTCAGCATAGCGTGCAGGATCGCACTCCTGACGTGCCAGCACATTCTCCAGCCGATTCAGGTGCTTGATACCGGCCAGCAGCGGTTGGCGCGCCAGACGGGTAGCGCACACCCTGACCTCAATACCTTCATGCCAGCGCGCACGTTGCGGAGCAAAAGGCGTGGTGCGCCACCTGATGCGCGGCACAGGATTGACGGGAGGCAGATAGCCGCGCCCGCCCGAGCCGCGCGTCACGATCAGCTTGCTGACGTGCAGCCCCTCAGTACATGAAAACGCCGCCTCAAGCTCGGTACGTGACGGCCGGGGAATGCCCAGGCGATCACAACCGTGCAGGAGGCGGCGCAAATGGTATGGCCACAACAAGGGGTAGCCATCGCGTACCAGCACTGTTTCAAATACCCCATCCCCATATGACAACCCGCGGTCATCAAAGGGAACAGGGGCATCGTGGGAGTAGTCTCCGTCGGCTGGCACGGCCACGATTACACTCGACTAAAGAGCAGCGACCCGTTGGTCCCACCAAATCCAAAGGAGTTGGAGAGCGCGTTGTCGATTTTCATCTCGCGCGCCTTGTGCGGCACGTAATCGAGGTTACAGCCTTCGTCGACATCATCAAGATTGATGGTGGGCGGCGCAATTTGATCACGCAGCGCCAGAATGCAGAAAATGGCCTCGACGGCGCCGGCAGCACCCAGCAAATGACCGATCATCGACTTGGTAGAGCTGACGGCCACATTCTTGGCACTTTCACCCATGACCCGCTCGACTGCCTGACTCTCAGCAACGTCACCCGCCTTGGTGGAAGTACCGTGCGCATTGATATAGTGCAGGTCAGCCGCATCAATGCCTGCATCACGCACGGCATTGCGCATCGCCATCTCTGCACCCACACCGTTGGGGGCAGTAATGTGATGGGCGTCATCGCTCATGCCAAAGCCGGTCAGCTCGGCGTAGATGTTAGCGCCACGCGCCACTGCATGTTCATACTCTTCAAGCACCACGATACCGGCACCATCGGAAAGCACGAAACCATCACGACCGCGATCCCAGGGGCGGCTTGCTCCCTGCGGGTCATCGTTGCGGGTAGAAAGCGCACGGGCAGCCGAGAAGCCACCGATACCCAGCGGCGACGAAGACATTTCAGCACCGCCGCAGACCATGATGTCGGCATCGCCATAGGCGATGGTACGAGCACCGTAGCCAATGTTGTGAGTACCTGTCGTACATGCCGTTGCAATGGCAATATTGGGGCCGGTCAGACCGTACTGAATCGCCAGGTTACCCGCCACCATGTTCACAATGGAGCCAGGCACGAAGAAAGGAGAAACGCGACGTGCCCCACCATCAAGCAGCGCCGAATGGTTGACTTCGATCATCGGCAGGCCGCCAATCCCGGAACCGATAGCGGTACCGATACGGTGGGCGTTCTCTTCGGATATCTCGATGCCCGAATCCTTGATCGCTTCCGCAGAGGCTGCCAATCCATACTGGATGAACAGATCCATCTTGCGTGCTTCCTTGGGATCAATAAAGGGCGACGCATCGAAGTTCTTGACCGCACCACAAAAACGCGTTTTGAACGTGGACGCGTCGAAGTGCTCGATGGGGCCGATGCCACTTTTGCCAGCAACAATGCTTGACCAGGTATCTGCCACGTTGTTTCCAACCGGCGTAAGCATTCCCAAACCGGTTACCACGACTCTCCTTCGAGCCATCCTTTCCTCCAAACTGAATTTTGCGGTGCGCTGGCTAGCGATTGATGCCAACGAGCGGCACCTCAGGATCGGTAGCTATTCACACGCGGTTCTACCACACGACAACGCTCTCTTGAAACCGCAGCGCAAGTACGAAAGGACAAGCGTGCAAGGCAGGTGACCTGCCCGAGCGTCGGCAAGCGCTTGATTCTCGCCTGCATTACGCATGATACAAAGGCCCCAGTATACCCCATCTTCGAGTAATGCGATGGTTGAGCCATTACTTTTCATCAATGCCTCAGGTACATGGGCGCATTTATCAATGCCCGATCAAACGCATTCGTATTACATGAAAAAGCCGCCCCTTGCTTGGAGCGGCTGTTTTCGCGTACCGGACTGCGCCTTTCATCAGAAAGGCGCTGCCCGGTGACTACATCAGGTCTTACTGATGAGAATTGATGTAGTCGATAGCTTCTTGCACGGTGGTGATCTTTTCTGCTTCTTCGTCAGGAATTTCAGTATCAAATTCCTCTTCGAGAGCCATTACCAGCTCAACAGTGTCGAGCGAGTCGGCGCCCAGATCTTCAGTGAAAGAAGAACTGTTCTGGATTTCTTCTTCTTTAACGTTCAAACGCTCGGCAACAACCTTTTTGACGCGCTCTTCAATGGTACTCATGTTGTCTGTGCTCCTAGTGGTACGTAATCCGCCTTAAAGACTGACGGTAGTTTATAGACCGCGAATGAACGGCGCAACAGCACCGCTCTCGATCATCGCATATTCATGCCGCCGTTAACGTGTAACGTCTCGCCGGTGACATACCCCGCCGCATCGCTGGCGAGGAAGCCAACTGCGGCTGCGATCTCTTCTGGCTGCCCAAGACGGGCAACCGGAATTTGAGCCAGTAGCGCATCACGCTGTGCTTCAGGAAGCACATCCGTCATGTCGCTGGCGATAAAGCCGGGGGCAACACAATTGACGGTGATATTACGTGATGCAATCTCGCGCGCAAGCGAACGGCTGAAACCTTCCATGCCCGCCTTCGCAGCAGCATAGTTCGATTGTCCCAGATTTCCCAAGGTGGCGACAACTGAACTGATGTTGATGATACGTCCAAAGCGCGCCTTGGTCATGCCACGCAGGCATGCCTTGGAGAGGCGGTAGACAGACTTCAGATTGGTGTCGATAACCTCATCCCACTGATCTTCCTTCATACGCATCAGCAGGTTGTCGCGAGTGATACCGGCGTTGTTTACCAGCACCAGCGGAGCACCGTGCTCACTGGTCAGGCGCTCCAGTACGGCTGCAATAGAGTCAGGATCATTGACCTGTAGCTGGAACCCTTCGCCAGCCACGCCCTGCTCGGCCAGATCAGCGGAGATGCGCTCGGCACCTTCGGCGGAGGTCGCGGTTCCTGCGACGTAATAGCCTTGCTGCCCCAATTGACGGGCTACCGCACGACCAATACCACGGCTCGCACCTGTGACCAGCGCCACTTTCCTTTCGTTTGTCATGTTACTGCTCGCTATCTGAGTCTTCGCTGCGCGCACGCTCCAGCGCTGCGCTCAAACTATCGGGATCGTTCACCGCCAAACTTACCAGTGAGCGGTCGATGCGCTTGTTCAGGTTGGTCAGCACCTTGCCAGGACCACATTCGATGCACACTTCAACACCGCTCTCGGCCATGCGGGTCACACAGGATGACCAGCGCACCGGACGATAAAGCTGCTCAACAAGGCGCTCACGCAGTACATCAACGTCCTGATGCACTTCAGCATCGACATTTTGCACTACCGGATAGCGCGGTGTCTTGAGGTCGATATCGCTGAGCGCCTGAGCCAGCTTTTCGGCTGCCGGACGCATCAGCTCACAGTGGGAAGGCACAGAGACAGGAAGCGGCAGCGCACGCTTGGCACCCGCTTCCTTGCACAAGGCAATGGCGCGCTCGACAGCATCACCTTCACCGGCAATCACGACCTGACCGGGCGAATTGAAGTTGACTGCCGAAACGATCTGCCCCTGAGCTGCGTCGGCACAGGCCGCTTCTACCTTGGCGTCATCCAGACCGATGATAGCGGCCATGGCGCCAGCACCTTCAGCCACCGCTGACTGCATCGCTTCACCGCGCAGTCTGACCAGCCTGACACCATCGGCAAAGCTGATCGCTCCCGAGCACACCAGGGCGCTGTATTCGCCCAGGCTATGTCCGGCCAGCACTTCAGGACGAACACCCTCAAGCTCCTGCCACACGCGCCAGATGGCAACGCTGGAGGTCAGCAACGCAGGCTGCGTTACTACCGTTGCATTGAGCTCTTCGGCACTGCCCGACTGCACCAGCTGCCACAGGTTATACCCCAACGCAGTAGAAGCTTCTTCAAATGTGCTTCGAACGACACTATAACGCTCGGCCAGTTCACGCAGCATACCAATATGCTGAGAACCCTGACCGGGGAAGACAAACGCAATCCTGGCGGTCATCTATTCATCCTTCCGTTTTATTTCGCATCGACACTGCTGACTGGCCAGGTTCGATACCTCTCTCCAAAAGCCCGCCACGTGCCCCTTAAACCGCGAGGCTCGCCTTCAGGCGCTGTGGCAGCTGTTCGTGAACTTCCTTTACGGCACGCTCGACAGCGTAGAAGAAGCCCCGTGAATCGGCAGCACCGTGGCTTTTCACCACCGTACCTGCAAGCCCCAGTAACGAGGCTCCATTGTAGCGCACCGGATTCATCTCTTCGCGAAAACGCGCGAGCGCCGGACGCGCCAACAAACTTACAAGGCGTGCCACCAAACTGGTGCTGAAGGCAGCCTGCAAACGATCAGCCAGCAGGCGAGTCAACCCCTCACTGGTCTTGAGCGCGACATTCCCTACGAAGCCATCACACACCACCACATCAATGGCGCCATTGAATATTGCATCACCTTCGATAAAGCCACAGTACTCAAAGCAGTGCTCAGTACGGGCATTCAGCAACTCATGGGTGGTTCGCTGCAATCTTCCACCCTTGTGCTGCTCGGAGCCAATATTCAATACCGCCACGCGGGGGCGTTCAACGCCATCAAGCAAACGCACCATTTGACTACCCATCTCGGCAAACTGCACCAGATGGCGCGGCTGGCAGTCAACATTGGCACCCAGATCAAGCAGATAACAGCGCTTTCCCAACGTTGGGATCGGCGAACTGATCGCCGGACGCGCAATACCTTCCAGCATCCCTACCCGCTGGCGGGAGAGTGCCATCAATGCCCCCGTATCGCCACCACTGACGCAGCCGTCGGCATCACCATCGGCAACTGCTCCTACAGCAGCATGCAGACTGGTCATTTCAGTCGTCGTACAGGAAGTATTACGGAGCACTGCGGAGGGTGACATCGACGTCGAAAGCACACCAGCGATGTGTTTCAGCGTGATACGTTTGCCAAGCGCTGACAGGGAGGACGAGGACAAATAGTGCTCAAGCGCGGCCTGCTGCCCATAGAGGGTGAGGGAGAGGCTGGGATATTGGCGCAATGCCTGAAGGCACCCTCCGATAGCAGCGCGGGGACCTTGGTCCCCGCCCATCGCGTCAATCGCGAGATGCATATATCGACTGCCCCAGCGTGTTCAGTCGAAACGTCGAATCAGGACTCGACGTCAACAACCTTGCGGCCACGGTAGAAACCGTCAGGCGCAACGTGGTGGCGACGGTGAGTAGTACCGGTTTCCTGGTCAGTGGCCAGTGCTGCGGTGCTAAGGCTATCGTGAGCGCGACGCATGTTGCGCTTGGAACGGGATTTGCGGTTCTGTTGAACAGCCATGTTAAATCTCCTGCAAGTAAATTCCGGGAACAACCCCGGCACATCAGTTTTTTGACTTCAACGCATTCAGTACGCTGAAAGGATTGTGCGTTTCTATCTCATCACCGCTTTGCAACTGCTCTTTCGACACCGGGCACTCACCCTCCTGGTGATAAGCCACTTGCGGAAGATCAAGCAACAGCTCTTCTTCGACAATCGACCAGAGATCCAGTTGATCATTCTCAATGATCACGGGATCGTAGCGTTTCGGAAGATGAGCCGCCTGGCTATCGCCGGCCAAAAGCCCGAGCAGGAAGTCGGCACTGATATCTACCGGCAGCTGCTGCAGACAGCGCTGGCACTCCATCATCACCTGAGCTTCAATAGCTCCTTCGATGTAGCGCTGCGCCTGCTCATCGACGCCGAACTGCAACCGCACAGCACATTCCCCTTGCTGCTCGCCCACGGCTTCAAGAAGACGCGGCATCTTCTCAAGGGGGACATTACCCTCAAGGTATTCTGCTGCGGCCGCTAGCCGATAAGGCTCAACGGTGTGAGGAATTCGCGTGATAGACATAGGCGCGCAATGATAGGGACTCCCCCCTTTCCTGTCAAAGTTTACATGCGTTTAGTGTTCAGGCAAGCGTGCCATTTTCCGGCACGCAAACATTCTTATATAGAAGCGGCTAATAGCGGCGGCTAAAAGTACCGCACGTCTTCGCCGCTTAAAAGGCACCGTAAAAATTCGAATGCGTTCTATTTAATCGGCAAGTAAACACGCTCTTCTTTAGCGAATTTCCACAGATTACCGCACCTTCTGCAAGAAGCCTTATAGAGTGCGCTATTTCCTTGCTGTTTCCCCTCTCATCTTCTAAAGGTAATGTTCAGCCAGTTTTTCTACCGACATACCCTGCCCAGCACAGCACAACAGCACTCAGCGCATCACCTCGATAAAAAAGGCGGCCCTTCTCAGGCCGCCTCATTCACCACTATTCGCTATATAGCTATGACTATTTCATTTCGGCACGCAGCGGTGTCACTGATGAAGCAGTACCAAGGCCAAGCGCCGACGACGCCATCACGCCGAGACGTTTGCCAATACGCTCGAAAGGATCGGAGTTCGGGGTGAAGTCAACGGTATTGTCCAGACTGCCCACCTGCTCACGGATCACCTGATCGAAGGTTTTCACTTCATCAATCAAGCCAAGCTCGCGCGCCTGCTCTCCACTCCATACCAGCCCACTGAACAGCTCGGGGTCATCTTTCAAGCGATCACCACGGCCTGCTTTTACATCGTTAATGAACTGCTGATGGGTAATATCCAGCAAATGCTGCCAGAACTGCTGTTGCTGCGGTGTTACGCCCTTGAAGGGATCGAGGAAATCCTTGTTCTCACCGGCAGTGAATACGCGACGCTCCACACCTGCCTTTTTCAGGACATCTTCAAATCCAAAGCCAGAGTAGATCACGCCAATCGACCCAACCAGACTCGATGGAGAGGCGTAGATCCTGTCGGCCCCAGAAGCGACATAGTAGGCACCGCTCGCACCGATATCTTCGATGACCGCGTAAATGGGCTTGTTGCCCTCCTTACGCAACCGCATGATTTCATCGTAGATTCTGGCGGCCTGCACCGGTGTACCGCCGGGGCTGTTGATGTGCACCACTACCGCCTTGGCATTGCTGTCGTAGGCTTTATCAATGCCTTTTATCATGCGCTGGGCACTGGCTTCAGAGTCGCTTGAAATAACGCCTTCCAGCTCAACGACACCGACAAAATCGCCGCCATCGGGAGACGAACTCGATCCTGAACGTGTCGCGGTGTAGATACTCGCCGCCACCGCTACAATCACCAGCAGCCACACCAGCCGGAAGAAAATCTTCCAGCGGCGGCTACGGCGTTTTTCCTTCAACGCTTCCTGCGCGAGCGAATAGAGCGCTGCCTGAGCTTCACGCTCTGCCCTTGAGTAGGATGGAGCGGCCTCAGGCTGCCGCTCGCTACCTTCGTTCCAATGATCGTTACTCATCGTCGTAATACACTTCCCGATGTAGGCGACATAACACCTTGCCATGCCGCAAAGTCATATAAAGGCAAGCAGAATACGCCACGCGCTTCCTCACTACCTATGGCCCGACGCTGAATACGGAGCCTGTAGCGCCCCTGCATCATGTCATTACGCTGAAGCAGTGAGCCACGCTGACAACTCTTCTGGCGTGCCGGCCACGCGCTGCACACCGTTTTCAAGCAGTTGGCCGCTGCCATGTACTCCCCAGGAAACACCGATGGCGGCAGTTCCCGCACGGACAGCCATCTGCATATCGTACATGCTATCGCCAACCATCACCGCCTCGGCAGGCGCCACGCCAGTTTCATCAAGCAACTGCTGCAACATCAACGGATCTGGCTTTGAACGGGTAATATCCGCGCTCTTCAAGGCGCTAAACAGCGGCTGTTGAGCAGGATGCGCCGCCAGTGCCCGCTTCAGCCCCGGCATTCCTTTACCGGTAGCGATTGCCAACCGTACGCCCTGCTCAGAGAGCGCAGCCAGCATGGTGTCGATACCGTCGAAGAAACGATCGGCAGCCTCGTTGGCTGCAATTTCACCGAAACGCACAACATAGCGTTGGCGCAATTGATCCGCCTGATGGGCATTCAGCGTCGGTGCCAGCATGGCAATGGCCTCCGGCAACCCAAGGCCGATGATATCCCGCACCTGGCGGTCGCTGAACACGTCGATACCGATATCCCGGGCGGCCCACTGCATCGCCTTGACAATACGCGGCACCGAATTCATGAGCGTGCCGTCCCAATCAAAGACTACCAACGAATATCGCATCGTGAATCACGCTCCCTTTTCCAGCGCTATCCGGCACATCGTCCTCCCCTTCATCCGCATCCTTTTCACCTGCACCCACCCGCTATTGCGGCTGGCGCGCCCGCTCGATCACGGCTTGCAACGCTGGATCAAGGCGCGCTTTCAGCTCGATGCGTTTTCCCGTAAAAGGATCATCAAAGGCGAGGGAGCGTGCATGCAGAAACAGCCGCTCCAACCCCCACTGGGCGGCCAGACGCTCACCCTGGCGACTGCCATATTTGGCATCATGCAGAAGAGGATGACCGCTATGAGCAGCATGCACACGAATCTGGTGAGTACGCCCGGTAATCGGCGACGCTTCAATCAAGGTGGCGCCTTCAAAGGTTTCGATCACATTGAAGGTAGTGCGTGAGCGTTTGCCGGTTTTATCAACCTTGACCCGACGCTCGCCATTGCCCGATTCGTAACGCAACAGCGGCGCCGACACCCACTCCCGCGTAGCAGGCCAGCGGCCTTCTACCAGCCCCATATAGCGCTTGTCCATGCGTTTGTTCTTGATATCATCGCTTAAGCGCAACAATGCCTCGCGGCTTTTGGCAATCAGCAGACAGCCCGAGGTATCGCGATCAATGCGATGCACCAGTTCGATAAACGACAGATCGGTTCGTACCTGACGCAGCGCTTCGATCAGACCGATCTTGACGCCGGTCCCACCGTGCACCGAAAGCCCCGAGGGTTTGTTGACCGCCAGCCAGCCATCGGTTTCGGCAATAACGCTCGAGAGCAACACCCGCCGCAGGTTATCCGACACCTCCTGCACTGCCTCCTGAGGCGCCATGCGCAGCGGCGGTACGCGCACAACATCGCCTTCGGCAATACGGGTATCTGCCTTGGCCCGCGACTTGTTAACGCGCACTTCCCCCTTGCGGATGATGCGATACACCAGGGTGCGCGGCACCCCCTTGAGGCGCGCCATCAGAAAATTATCAAGCCGCTGCCCTGCTTGATTGCCATCTACTTCGAGCCACTGAACCTGTTGACCCGTTCCTGCTTGTTTAGCGCTATCATTTAGCGACATACCGACACCCTGCACCGCATTCATTTGGCGACATCACCGACATTCGATCGCCGCAAGCTGGCTATCTTCCCTGAAAACGCGCCTCATAGACAACTCGCCGCCCAACTTCTTTTACGCATGGCAAATAACGCCACTTTCGTTAACCTTTATAAACATTGCTCGACGTAACAAAGATTGCTATATTCCGAAGGCCTCGGAAAGCACATCGAAATACGTGCCAAATACCGGAAAGCGCCCACGAAACAAGCACATGCGGGCCAGGCAACAGATACAACAGCACGCCAAGTGCGTGGATACCAGCAACGCCGATTGCAGGCTGGATAGTTATCGAAAATATCAATGCTGAAGGCGTCACCCACTGTACGCCCTTGCCCACACAACGCCGCCAGCTCGCCAAACAAGCAGCGCTCGGGTCGCGATGGGCCAGCATCGAGTCATTTTCGCGTTCACTAAAGGTAAGGAACGCCCCGCCTGTCATCAGCATTGGTCGGTCCACGTAGACTGGGTGCCAACGACCGGTTTCGACAATCACGGAACTCAACTTTTATTTCCGTACCGGAATCGGCGTCTTCGAATCGACAGATGCCAGGTGTCTGGCGGCAAGCACTGAAACCGGTTGGCCAACTGCCACCGCATCATGTTTCTGGTGCCGCTGCGTACTCAACATGACCATATTTGAGCGCTTGTGACCACCTCGTTAGATTAGCCAAACAGCGCTAACGGTGTTTTCACAAGGCCACTGACCAACATGCACTGAGCACAACACAAAGCAAGTAGCGGTTCGCCGACGCCCTCGCCCGGTGCGACAAGTCAGCGAGACGACATGAAAAGAATGCTCATCAACGCGACCCAGCCGGAAGAGCTGCGCGTCGCCCTGGTGGATGGACAACGCCTTTACGATCTTGATATCGAATCCGGCGCTCGTGAGCAAAAGAAAGCCAATATTTACCGAGCGCGCATTACGCGTATCGAGCCTAGCCTGGAAGCGGCCTTTGTTGACTTTGGTGCCGATCGCCACGGCTTTTTGCCGCTCAAGGAAGTAGCACGCGAATATTTCGTCAAGGAGCCTTCGGGCAATGGCCGTCCCAGCATCAAAGAGGTGCTGAAGGAAGGCCAGGAAGTCATCGTTCAGGTTGACAAGGAAGAGCGTGGCAATAAAGGAGCCGCACTCACTACCTTCATCAGTCTGGCGGGACGCTTTCTGGTACTGATGCCCAACAACCCTCGCGCTGGCGGTATCTCACGCCGTATCGAAGGGGATGATCGTGCCCAGCTCAAGGAAGCGATGGGCGAGCTGAACCTGCCCGAACGCATGGGCGTCATCGTGCGCACCGCAGGCATTGGCCGCTCCACCGAAGAGCTGCAATGGGATCTCGACTATCTTGTGCAGGTATGGGAAGCCATTACCGGAGAAGCACAGCGTCGCCCCGCCCCCTTCCTTATCTATCGCGAATCCAATGTGATTATCCGCGCGATGCGCGACTACCTGCGTCCTGATATCGGCGAAGTACTGATCGACGGCGAAGAGGTGCACAACGAGGCCCTGTCGTTCGTTACCCAGGTCATGCCGAGCTATCAGCAGAAGATCAAGTTCTATCAGGACGAAGTACCGCTCTTCTCGCGTTTCCAGATCGAATCTCAGATCGAAACCGCCTATCAGCGCGAAGTCAAACTGCCGTCGGGCGGCGCGATTGTCATCGACATCACTGAAGCGCTGGTCTCCATTGATATCAACTCTGCACGCGCCACGCGCGGTGGCGATATCGAAGAGACCGCCCTGCAAACCAACCTTGAAGCAGCCGACGAAATTGCCCGTCAGCTACGCTTGCGCGACTCCGGCGGTCTGGTGGTAATCGACTTCATTGACATGTCGCCGTCCAAGAATCAGCGCGAAGTCGAAAACCGCATGCGTGAAGCGCTTAAGCTGGACCGGGCGCGCGTACAGGTCGGCCGCATTTCGCGTTTTGGCCTGATGGAGATGTCGCGTCAGCGCCTGCGTCCTTCCCTTGGCGAAACCAGCGGCCATGTCTGCCCACGCTGTAACGGTCAGGGCACGATTCGCGATGTACGTTCACTGTCGCTGTCAATTCTGCGCTTGATCGAAGAAGAAGCGATGAAGGATCGCAGCGCCCAGATTCGTGCGACCCTGCCGGTGGCGGTTGCTACCTACCTGCTGAACGAAAAGCGTAATGTGCTTGCCGATGTCGAACGCCGTCAGCAGGTGCGTGTCATGCTGCTGCCCGAGCCTGAGATGGATACGCCTCACTACGATGTGCAGCGTCTGCGCGACGATCAGCTTGAAGAAGATGAAGTGGGTAAATCGAGCTTCGAGCTGGACACTCAGCATGAAGCTCCCCAGACCGAAAACTCCGTGAGCAAACTGGTGCCGCGTGCGGAAGCTGCCGTGAAGTCGGTCTCCCACAACACCCCTGCGCCCGCATCACTCAAGCAGGACACTCAGCCTGCCAGCGAAGAGCGCCAGCCGCTGCCCGAACACGACACCGGCTTCCTCTCCCGAGTAATGCGCAGCCTGGGCCGTATGCTGGGCAACGACAGCAGCTCCAGCAGCTCCTCCGAAGCGCGTAACAGCAGCGCCAGCGACACTTCTGCGCAGGATAAACAGCGCTCCGCTCAGCAGCAAAACAGCGCCAACAAGCGCAACGACAACCGTCGTACCAACAACCGTGCCAAACCGACCGAGCAGAAGCGCGCAGAGAGTCAGCCCAATCGCAGCGACAACAGTGATCAGCGTGACAAGCCCTCTGACAACCGTAACCGGTCAAAGCGTAGCGATGATGCCCAGCAGAATGGCAAGCCGCGCAATGGCAATAATCGCGACCAGAACCAGGGCAAGCAGCGCTCTGCGCAAGGCAACAAGGATAGCCAGCGCGAGGCGCCGCAGCGTGATAATCAGCGCAATGGCGGTCAGGCCGACAAGAAACGCAACGAGCAGCAGGACGCCAACGGTACGGCACAGGCGAACGCAGGCAAGGAAAACCAGCCCGCCAACGCATCGAATAACGGTGAACAGCAGCCGCACCACCCCAAGCGTACCCGCAACAATCCGCGCAAGCGCAGCCGTAATCGTGCGCTGAACAAGGATGCGGTTGCCGAGCAGCAGGCGCTGAGCGATAACGCCAATGCCCAGCAGACAGCACCTGCGACTCCTGCCGCTACTTCAACTTCCCGCGGTGCTGCTTCATCGCAGCAAAACGAAGCTAAAGCTGAAGCGAAGCAGCCCAGCAAAAAGTTTGTTGAGGAAGTCCACGAGCACGAAGACGTGCACAACGGACTGGTAGGCGTAGAAGCCAAGCGTGTCGAGCAGGTAGCACCGGCCCGCGAAGCTGCTCCGGCCACCGCAGCAGGCGGTAATCGCACCTTTGGCCGTGCCGCTGCCGAACCGGACTACCAGCCTGCCCAGCGCAGTGCCAAGGCTGTCGATAGCAGCACTGCACAAGCCGCTTCAGTGCCCACGAAACCGCAAGGTAAAGCGACACAGCAGGCTTCGGCAAGCGAGCAGCCCCACAGTGGCGCCTCCAGCGAGACCTCTGATGACAAACCAGCCAAGGACCGTCAGTCGGAAGAGCCTGCGTCAAAGACTACTGCTCACAAGGCATCTGCGCCGGTAGACACTACCACCGCTGCAACGCCATCGGCTGCCGAGCAAAAGCAACCATCCGCCGTAAACGCGAAGGGTTCAGCAGCAGTGCAGCCAGTTGCGCCCAAAGAAGAGAGCAAGGCAACTCCGAGTGCTGATACCGCTACGCCGAGTGACAGCAATGTTGAAGAGGCAGCTTCCACTGCCAAACGGGATGATACCTCCGTCAAACCAGCGACCACCGAGCAGACCGTAAGCGCCAAAGCCCCTGCTGCACAGAAGGAAGTCGCGCCAGCGCAGGCTGAAACCACTGCCACCGCTGCTGCGCCTGCCGCCAAGGCGCAGGAAAAGGCTGATGTGGCTCCAGCCAAGGCCGAGCAGATTCCGGCTAACAAGGCAGCGGAAAAGGCAGAGAAAACAGCAGCCGTAAAAGACGTGAAAGAAGTTGCCCCGTCTCAGGCTGACACTACTGCCACCGCTGCTCCGGCACCTTCCGCCAAAGCGCAGGAAAAGCCTGATGCGGCTCCGGCTGACAAGGTTGCGCAGCAGGTGAAAGTGGAGAAAACAGAAGCCGTAAAGGACGTGAAAGAAGCCGCTCCGTCTCAGGCTGAAACCGCTGCCACCGCTGCTCCGGCACCTGCCGCCAAGGCGCAGGAAAAACCTGATGCGGCTCCGGCCAAGGCTGAGCAAGCGACCAGCGAAACGAAGCCGGTTGAGGTAGCAAGCAAGCAGGAAGCCAGTGAATCATCTCCTGCGAGCGACCTTAGCAACGACGAGTCAAACGCAGCACCGACTCGCCGGCGTCGCAGTCGCGCCCACAACGATCCTCGCGAACAGCGTCGCTCTCAGGAGCACTCTTCCAGCGAGTAATGGCGTCCCGCCCGCTGCGTGCGGGCGGTTTCGTCGCACAAAAAAAGCCCCCGACTGAGCCATAAACTCAGCCGGGGGCTTCTCGTTGTGCTTATTGCATCGGATTATCGCAGTCTGAATGAGCGCATTCCTACGCGCTGCTACAGCCTCTGCACCACTGCTACCTACTCAACTGGGCGTATTCGCAGGCTAGGCTGGAAATCCCAGGAAGCGCGGCTCCTGCTCTAACTGCACCCCAAAGCGCTCCTCGACCTGC
The DNA here is from genome assembly GCF_000526695.1 of Carnimonas nigrificans ATCC BAA-78. GTDB lineage: Bacteria > Pseudomonadota > Gammaproteobacteria > Pseudomonadales > Halomonadaceae > Carnimonas > Carnimonas nigrificans. Next base: position 160,132 of record NZ_JAGO01000012.1, on the reverse strand, counting down.
TCCGCAATAGTGTTAGCGAAAGCCCCCAGCTCCTGCGCGGAACCACCGCCAACATGCACGATCACCAGCGCCTGACGTTCATGAATGCCAAAATGACCACGCTTGAAGCCTTTTAAACCACAGCGGTCAATCAGCCAACCCGCGGCGAGCTTTACACCGCCAGCGGCGGGATAGCGCGGCATATCGGGATAACGCTCGGAAAGAGCAGCAGCCAGGGATTCAGGCACGGTAGGATTTTTGAAAAAACTGCCCGCGTTTGCCAGTTGTTGAGGGTCAGGCAACTTGTCACGCCGAATAGCGGAGACCGCATCAGCGACTGCCATTGGTGTAGCTGGCAGTGCAACGCGCTGGGCAAGATCGGCGTAGTCGAGTCTGGGCAGCGCGTTGCGACTAACGCGCAGCACAATCTCGACAATGATGGCGCGCTCTGACAGAGCGTGTTTGAAGATGCTATCGCGATAGCCAAAACCGCACTCTGCCGCCGAGAGCGTTTTGACACTAGAGTCCTCTCGATCAACGTAAACAACACGCTCGATCAATTCGCCTATTTCAACGCCGTAAGCGCCGATATTTTGCACCGGAGCAGCCCCTGCACTGCCGGGAATCAGCGCCAGGTTTTCAATGCCCCACCATCCGGCTTCCGCCGTCGTTGCCACCAGGCTAGGCCAGTCCGCTCCGGCTGAGGCATGCAGCAACCCGCTGCTTCCATCGACCTCCAGATGCGTATCGGCACCGGCATAACGAATAACAAGCCCTTCTATGTAAGGCGCAGGAATAACGTTGCTGCCGCCACCCAACACCGCAACCGGCCAGTGTTGCCTGTGCGCTTCAGCCAGCAGCTGTTGCAGCTCGCCAATAGTGGTCGGCTCGGCATAATGCGCGGCGATCACGGGCAGGCCCAGAGTATTCAGCGCGCTTAAATCAACCTGTTGCGCAATGTCCATCGAAGCTGTCACCGCCGTGTCGCCTCAATATGCTCGATCAGGCCCTGACAGCCCTGCTCCACCATGGCGAACACCTTGCTAAAACCATCATCGCCGCCGTAATAGGGATCGGGCACGGAAGCGCCGCGATACTCCGCCGCGAAATCGAGCAGCTTCACGATATGACCATGAAAGCCCTGCGGCGCGGCATTCTTGAGATCGCGATAGTTCGCGTCGTCCATGGCAACCAGATAGTCGAAACACTCGAAATCACGCTGCTCCAGCCCACGGGCACGCAGCCTATCCAGCGATAGGCCGCGCCGCTGCGCCTCTTGACGCGCCCGTCGGTCGGGCGGCTCACCAACATGGTAGGCTCCGGTACCGCAGGAGTCGATGCGATAAGCGTGCTCCTGCCCGCACTGCCTGACCAGATGACGGAAAACACCTTCCGCCGTAGGCGAGCGGCAGATATTGCCGAGACATACAAAAAGAACGGAGGTCTGCTGCACGGATTCACTCACGACTGCATCTCCAGCCAGTGGCGAACACGCTCCAGATCCGCTGGCGTATCCACGCCCGCCGGGTATTCAATGTCAGTCACTTCGACCTGAATCCGGTAACCATGATAGAGCGCGCGCAACTGTTCCAACTGCTCCATCATCTCCAGCGGCGCAGCAGCCAGTTCGGCATATTCCTGCAAAAAGGAGGCGCGATAGGCGTAAAGCCCGATGTGGCGAAACCACCCGCTCGCGGCACTATCAAAGGCAGCGCGGGCATCACTTCCCAACGGACCTTGATCGCTCCAGGCATCGCGCTGCCACGGTATAGGCGCACGCGAAAAATAGAGCGCGCGGCCGTAGGTATCACGCACCACCTTGACCACGCTCGCACGGGACAGGGTATCCAGGTCAGAGATCGGTTCGGCCAGGGTGGACATCGCTACTTCTGGATGCTCTGCCAGGCTCTGTGCAACCACATTGATCAGCGCGGGAGGCAGCAACGGCTCATCCCCCTGCACATTGACCACGCGCGTTGTCGCGGGCAGACCGAGCCTTTTCACCACTTCCGCCAGCCGCGATGTGCCGTTTTCGTGGTCAGCGGAGGTCAGCACCACCTCGGCACCCAACGCCTCAACATGACGCTGAATACGCTCATCTTCAGTGGCGATGACCACCCGCTCGGCACGCGATTGCAGGGCCTGACGCCACACCCGCTCGATCATCGTCTGGCCGGCAATATCCACTAACGGCTTGCCCGGCAACCGCGACGACGCATAGCGCGCCGGAATAACCGCTACGAAGCCCCCTGCGCCGCCCTCACTCTGCGACATGGGCTTACTCGCCTCCTGGTGCCGGCGCCTCAACGCGCGGCTTGCCCAGCTTTTCTTCCGTCTCGAGCTGACGCGCTTCGTTGACCAGCATCACCGGGATACCGTCACGAATCGGATAGGCAAGCCCACTCTGTCGGCACACGAGTTCGCTGCGTTCTTTATCATACTCAAGCGGTGCCTGACTCTGCGGGCACACGAGCATAGCCAGAAGTTCCTTGTCCATGACGATTCCTCATATCAATAAAAGAGAGAGCTGAGCGACGCCTTATTCACCGGCACCGCTCAATGACTCAAGCTGACCATCCAGCCAGTCGGAAAATCCTGCTTCCGGCATCAGCGCGACATCCAGCGCCCAGCTGGAAGCACGCCTCGTGTCGCTCAATAACGGCTGACACTTTACCGCATCCTTGGCAGTCATCACGATGGGTAACTGATCACCAAAGTCGAGATCCTGCTGAGTGAACTGATGATGATCCCCAAACGGATGGCGAATCACCTCAATACCGAGTGCTTCCAGCGCAGTAAAAAAACGCTCCGGATGGCCGATACCCGCCACCCCATGCACTTTGCCCGCAAACGGCAGCGGCGACAACGGCTGTCGCGCGCTATCGCTCAGACGCCGCAGATGCAAGGGCGTCAGGCGTGCTGACCAGGCGCCGGGGAGTTCACCCGTGCGCATAGTGCCATTGATTAACACCCCATCAACATCAACCAGCCGCGCCGCAGGCTCACGCAACGGTCCTACCGGCAGGCAGTGTCCATTGCCAAGCCCGCGTTCACCATCGACGACCACCAGCTCAATATCCCGTTCCAGCGCATAGTGCTGCAAGCCATCATCGGTCACGATAATGCTGCACCCTTGCGCTTCCAGCAGCCGAACGGCTTCTGCCCGCTGAGGCGCTACCGCCACCGGCACGCCGGTCAAGGCGCGCAGCATCACCGGCTCGTCACCTGCCTGCACGGGGGAAGTGGTTGACTCCACCAGCAGTGGATAGCTCTCGGCACGCCCACCATAGCCTCGCGATGCGATGCCCGGCTGCCAACCCTGTTCGCGCAGATGCGCCACCAGCCAGGCAACCGTGGGCGACTTGCCGGTGCCCCCCACGCTGATATTGCCGACAATGATAACGGGAAGTGGCGAGCGATAGCGCCGTTCAGGGTGCTCAGCGTAGCGCTGACGCCGCCGGCGGGCGCACGCCGTGTAGAGTAATTCAAGCGGCAGCAGCAGCCTCAATAGACCGGGCTTGCCGTACCAGCGCCGCGTGATCCACTGCTTGATGCTCATTCGCCAGTGCTGTCTTCACTGAATTGCACACGATGCAGCGCAGCATAATTGCCATCTTTGGCGAGCAGCTCTGCGTGCGTGCCCATCTCCACCAGCTCACCTTGATCAAAGACCGCGATACGGTCGGCATTTTCGATGGTCGAGAGACGGTGGGCAATCACCAGCGTGGTACGGCTTTGGCGCACGCCTTCCAGCGCATTCTGGATATAGCGCTCTGACTCGGTATCAAGCGCCGAGGTGGCTTCATCGAGGATCAGTACCCGCGAGTTGCGGTAGATCGCACGCGCGATGGCAATACGCTGACGCTGGCCGCCGGAGAGCGTGATGCCGTTATCTCCAATCACAGTGTCATAGCCGTCGGAGAGCCGTTCGATAAACTCGTCGGCGTAGGCCGCCTTGGCTGCCTCGATTACGCGCTCACGCGACGGCGATATATCTCCATAGGCGATGTTGTTCGCAATCGACACATTGAAGAGCGTGACCTGCTGGCTCACCAGTGAAATCTGGCTGCGCAGTGCCTTCAGGCTGTATTCATTGACATCGTGACCATCAAGCAGAATACGGCCTTCCGTCAGGGGGTAAAAACGCGGCAGCAAATTGACCAGCGACGTTTTACCGCTGCCTGAGCGCCCTACCAGAGCGACCATTTCACCCGCCTTCACCTCAAAGCTGACATGCTTCAAGACCGCCTTGTCATCCGGGCTATAGCGCAGCGACACATTGTCGAAGACCACGTCACCTTCGATCTGCTCGGGCGCATAGGTGCCATCGTCACGCTCCTTGGGAGCATCAATGACCGCAAAGATGGATTCGCAGGCCGCCAGCCCCTTCTGAATCTTGCCGTTGATCTCGGTCAGAGACTTGACCGGTTTGATCAGCATTGCCGCTGCCAGAATGAAGGAGATGAATTCACCCGGCGTGATATAACCCATCACCCCAGGCGTGAGCGCCAGCCACACCATGAAGGAGAGCGCCAGTGCGACCAGTGTCTGAATCAGCGGGCTTGCAATCGCGGTGGTCTTGGATTCCTTGAGGTTCTGGCGGCGCGTATTCTCGCTGGCCTTCCTGAAGCGGGCCAGCTCGTAATCTTCAGAGCTGTGGGTACGCACCACCCGATTGCCGCTCAACGCTTCCGATGCCACATGGGTCACATTGCCGACCGCATTCTGGATGCGGTGCGACAGCCGACGTACCCGCTTTCCGGCATACGCCACCACCACCCCGATAATCGGTGTAATACACAAAAATACCAGCGTCAGTCGCCAGTTGTTGTAAAACATCAGACCCATCAGAAAGATCACCGTCATTCCCTCTCTGACGGAGATGGTCAGCGCATCGGTAGCAGCACCGGTAACGCGCTCGGCCTGATAGGTCATGTGAGAAAGCAGGTGCCCCAGCGAGTTCTGATCGAAGAAGCTGCTGGGCAGGCGAATCATGTTATCGAAGACGTTGACACGCAGCGCATAGACCACCTTGCCGCCCACATAATCCATGAAATAGGAGCTAAGGAAGGTGCCCACGCCGCGCAAAATAAAGATCGCTACGAAGATCAGCGGCATAACGAAGCGGAAGCTATCGGAAGGATGCTGGATACCATCGACCATGCGCTGCATGGCCTGGGTTACCCACGCCTGCGATGACGCATACAGGATCATTCCCAAAATCGCGAGAGCAAACGCCTTCCAGTAAGGACGCACATACCGCAGCAGGCGCGAATAAAGAGCCCATGAACCGTGTTTCAAAGGTGTCTCCTGAAATCATCTCAGTCATTGGTGCGAGATGCGCATATATGAACGTATAAAGCTATGAAGCTAGCTATGAATGGTCGCATCAAAGCGCGGATGATACCTCAACACAGCTACGCTCGACAGCACGGTGACGTCGCAGCGGCAATACCCGGATACCCTGTAGGGAGATACGCGCTTCAAGAGTACCGTCTTCTGCCGTCCCCCATTGGCACGCAGCGTGATGGTCGGTACGCCTTATTACTTCCTCAGCGGGATGATGATAGGCGTTGAAAAATCCGTAGCTATGAATCACATGACGCGGTCGCGCCCGCACCAGCAACGAATAGGATGATGAGGTCTTGCTGCCATGATGGCCGCTGATGAGCAGCGCAAGGGGCCGATCAAGGCGAGAAAGCAGGTGATACTCCACCGCCTTGGGCGCATCACCGAGTATCAACGCCCGCTTCTGATGCGCTTCGATCAATAGCACGCAGGAACGATGGTTCTCGTCATCCGGCAGCGGCATACCAGGCAGCGGCCACAAGATCGTGAAGAGAACGCCATCCCACTGCCACTGCTGCCCTGCACGACAAGCGACAACATTCAGTTGATCTACCGTCTGTACCGGCAGGCCGAAGGTCGTGCTATCAGGAGCAAGCCACTGATCCACCTGATGCAGCTCATGCAGCGCCGCCACACCGCCCGAGTGATCCAGATCGGCGTGGCTGAGCAGCAGCATGTCGAAGTGCTGCCCGGGCGGCCACAGCTCGCTCAATGGCATATAGCCAGAAAAACTGCGCGGGCCGGTGTCATACAGCATGCGGTGGTGGCGTGTACGAATATCGAGCAGTTGGCCCTGTCCAATATCTTCCACACGAATCACGACATCGCCCGGCACGATAGCGCGCTGCCCGCTACTTCCCGCCAATAACGGCAACAGTGCTGCCGTAAGCATCAACCGGAAGCGACGGCTGAAACCCGGCAATAGCCACAGCAGCGCCGCAAGCATCATCGCGACGGCAATCGGCAAGCGTCTCTCCCAGGCCAGGGGCACAGCGGGAAGCGGCGTGGTCAGTAGCGATAGCCACCACTCATAGGCCAGGGTCGCCCAGTCGAATAGCTGCCAGAAGAGACCAGCCCCACACTGCCCCGGAGCCAATGCCACTACCAGCGCGATTAATCCCAATGGCAGCATCACGCTGGAGACCCAAGGAATAGCCACCAGATTGGCCAGCAGCGACACCGGCATCCAGCGGCCAAATACCAGCAATACCGCGCCGTCAAGCAGCAGCCCCAGCGTCAACTGGGTACGCAGCAATCCATACCAGCGAGAGGGCGTGGGCCGCCAGCGCCAGGCGAGCAGTAGCGCAGCCACCGCCATAAAGGAGAACCACAGCCCAGGGCGAAACACCAGCAGTGGATCGCCAAGCAGCAGCGCTCCCAGCGCCAGCCACCACCCGCTGAAAGGCGGCGGCGCATAGTGGCTTGAGACATACCACACCATCACCACTGCCATCAGCCAGGCCCTGACCGCTGGTGGCCCACTTCCCGACAACATGACATAGCCACCCGCCAGAGCCAATGCCACCAGCCAGGGCCAACGCTGAATATGCCAATGACGCGGCGCCAGCACCTTAAGCAGCCGTCGCGATAGCCACATCAGGCAGACCATCAGAATGCCCACATGCATGCCGGATACCACCACCAGATGAACCGTGCCGCTATCGTTCAAACGCTGCCAATCACTGTCGTTGAACAACGACGCATCCCCCAGCAGCAGCGCATGTGCCCAGCGCTCGGCAGGACTGTTTTCAATGAAGGGGGCAATACGGCCAGCCACGCTACTGCGCAATGAGAGCCGTGCCGCTGACAGTTTCTGCGGCGCGGGAGAGCGCTGTACGCTGCCGGTAGCTCCCAGTGCCTGTGAGAGCATCCGCGCATTGCCCACCCCACCGCCCGAATTGCTGCGACTGTGCGCCGGAATCAGGCGCACCCCAAACTGCCAGCGTTCACCTACCGCGACGGGCTGCGGGCTAAACCAGCCAAGACGTACCCGGCGCAGTTGATCGCAGCTCGGCATTGCACGCTGCTGAGGGCGGCAGCGCTCCACCTTCATCACCAGAGAAACATTACCCTGCTCACCCAACGAGACCTGCTCGATACGCCCCGCCAGCACCAGCGGCTGGCGCGCCAGCCCCAATGGTAAACGGTGATCCAGGGCGTGCAGCATATTCACCCAGCCCACAAGTAGAGCGACCAACATCAGTAAGGCCAGCCATTTTCGCCAGGCCAATAGCAGCACGCAGGCGATACACAAAACGCCAACGCCTTGACTCAGCCAGTGCGCTGCATGGGGTAATGCTCCCAGCCCTATGCCGACGATAAGTGCCACCACGCCCAGCGCCAGCCCGCCACCATGAAAATAAAGAGACATACCGATACCCGCTGCGGAAAAGCCAGTGTATCGGCAAACGGGCAGGTGGTTTTAGTGCGCCAGTCTTGCGAGGTAGACACGGATTTCTCTTGTATAGGCTTCACAGCACTATCCGCGTCTGCTTCTCCATGGTACTGACACAAAAAAACGCTGCGGGAGTCATTCCCACAGCGTTCCAATAGCTAATCTGATCGTGAAATTTTCCTGCCCGCAGCGCCAACCACGCTCACGAGGCAGCGACGGCTACTCTTCCAGAGCGGCCTCTTCGACCTGAATCAACTGTCCGGCATCAAGGCGCATCACCCGATCCTGATGCTGCGCAATGTTGGGATCATGGGTCACGATCACAAAGGCACACCGGCTTTGGGTGGCAAGCTCATCAAGCATCTCCAGAATACGTCCTGCCGTATCCTGATCGAGATTGCCGGTAGGCTCATCCATCAGCACCAGACTAGGATCAGTGACCAACGCACGCGCAATTGCCACGCGCTGGCGCTCGCCCCCCGACAGCTCGCCGGGCTTGTGCTGGCCGCGATCCGCCATGCCGACACGATCAAGCAGTTCGGCGGCCCGTTTGCCCGCCTGTTTGCGGGTCTGGCCGCGAATCACCAGAGGCATCGCGACATTTTCCAGCGCCGTAAACTCCGCGAGCAGGTGGTGGAACTGGTACACGAAGCCGATGTGCTGGTTCCTGAAACGCCCTAGCTGCGCTTCATTCAGCTCAGCGATATGGGTGCCTGACACAATCACATCACCGTGGGAAGGCGTATCCAGCCCGCCCAACAAGTTCAGCAGGGTGGTCTTGCCGGACCCCGAACTACCGATAATCGCTACGCGCTCGCCCGATTCAACCACCAGGTTCAGGCTTTTCAGCACCTCAAGATCCTGCGGCCCCTCTTTATACACGCGGGACAGTTCACGACATTCAAGCATTACATCACTCATAGCGCAGCACCTCCGCCGGACGGACACGAGAAGCGCGCCATGCCGGATACAGCGTAGACAGGAAACTCAGTACAAAGGCCACCACAATCACGGTAGCCACATCAGACATCTCAAGGCGTGAGGGCAGATAGCTGATGAAATAGACCGAGGGATCAAGGAACTGAATGCCAAAGACGTTCTGAATCCAGTTAATGATGTCAGAGATCGAGAGCGCCAGCGCGATACCGATAATCAGCCCCAGTACGATGCCGATAACACCGATGGCAATCCCCTGCACCATGAAAATGCCCATGATGGTGCGTGGCGTTGCGCCAAGGGTGCGCAGAATCGCAATATCGGCCCGCTTGTCGGTAACCACCATGACCAGCGTCGAGACAATATTGAAGGCTGCGACCGCGACAATAACCGTCAGCAGCAGCCCCATCAGGTTTTTCTCCATCTGGATGGCCTGGAACAGATTCCCCTGGGAGAAGGTCCAGTCAGAACCCATGTAACCAATCGGTAGCTGGTTGACAATATCCTGGGTAACCGGACGCGCATTGAAGATATCGTCGAGCTTCAGGCGAATGCCCTGCGGCGCATTAAGGCGTGCCAGTGCTTCCATATCTCCCAGGCTTGCGTAGGCCAGGCTGCCATCAAGCTGCGCACCCACCTTGAAAATACCGCTGACGGTAAATGAGCGCATGCGCGGGAACACCCCCGCCGGATTGACGGAAGAGCCTTGCGGAATCAGCAGGGTTACCTTGTCGCCCACGCCCACATGCAGCTGTCGCGCCAGCAATTCGCCCAGTACCACATTCCAGCTTCCCTTGGTCAGATCATTCAGGCTACCGGCCTGCATATGATCCGCAATGATCGAGACCTTCGGCTCGGACTTTGGATCGACCCCCGTGACCTGCGCCCCCGCAGTGTGGCCGCGAGCCGCCAGCATCCCTTGCTGCTCGACGTAGGGAGCCGTGGCAACCACATGAGGATTTTGCTCGATCTGCCGCGAGAGCTGCTGCCAGTTGTCGATGCCCCCTTCGTCTTTCTGAATTTTGCTGTGCGGCACCATGCCCAGTACACGATGCTGCAATTCATGGTCGAAGCCGTTCATCACCGACAGCACCAGAATCAGCACCGCAACACCGAGCGTCAGGCCCAGCATCGACGTCAGCGAGATGAAGGAGATGAAGTGATTGCGCCGCTTGGCGCGGGTGTAGCGAAGCCCTATCAAAAAAGGGATACGATCCAGCATAGGAGGAAATTCCTGCAATGGGCCAGGGAAGCAAGCCGCAAACCACACCACTTGCTGCCCTGGCTCGGGTCATCTGCTACAACAGAGCTGTAGCCGCCAAATCCATCGTCGCTTGCCGGTTTTCCAGCAAGCACCTTATAAAAGAGCGACCATGGTACGCACTTGTGCGCCACGATGCAGCAACTAGCCATGCAATGCCCGTGCGTCGCGCATTACACCTGCGCAGCACGCCCCTCATCAGCCATGCATTTGCACGCTGGCGCTCGGCTCCGCAGGCATTTCCCTCTCTACCTTCTCTGACAACCGGCATCATCTGATATCATTTGCCGTCCGTCAGGATAACGGTATATATAGCGGCTAACGCATTGAGGGCACTTTTTCATGGTATCGGAATATCATCTGACCGCGCGTCTGGAACACGCTTTCGACGCCCTGATCGAGGCAACGCAAGCACTGCTCGGCCTCTACGATCCTGAACAGCATCCTACCTGGCAATTCAACTCTTCTGCCTCTCCCCGGCAGTGGCTTGAGCTCGCACTTACCGATTACTGGTATCAGGATGGACAGGATGGTCGCACCACGCGCCCCTATATAGGAATGGTTGCCGCCGACCAGCCGCTGCTCGATGCAGTGCAACAGGTCAACCAGCACAAGACAACGCTTTCTGAACTGATAAAGCAGCTACGCCAGCACTCTCCTGCCACCATGAAAGAGATCAAGGCGACGCTGCCATTCCGCCACCCGGCCCTGCATGCTCATCTGAAAGGCGCGGGATTGACTCGCTTGCATCTCAAGCAGTGCTGGCGCCATGTGCCTATGGCCCCCGCGCCGCTTTCACGGGTCAGGTTTGCCTGGTATGCCAGCGGCCGCTCGATCACGCGCATCTCTGTTGAAGAAGCCGAGCGCCAGCTCACCACCTTTGATACCCAGGCTCCCCATATCGCGCTCCAGCTAAAGCGTCTGGCGGCACTGCCCAGCAGCGAGATGCTGGCCCAGATTCAACCGCAGGCACCGTTGATGCGCGCCAATCTGTTCTTTGCCGAACCGCTGGATGATGGCCGCCAGCGCCAGGCGCTCAACGTCGCGCTACCGCTGTTTGTTCCCGCCCAGTATGCAGAAGGCAGACTGTTGCTCCCTCACCGCAACCAGCCGCCGGAGCAGCCGTCCACTGAACGCCAGCGACTCAAGCGAAGCGATGCTCAAATCGACGACGAGGCGTGGCTGCCCAGTATTCGTGTGCATCGCTACGTCACCTCAGGCTAAGCCCAGAGACGCTATGGCGCTGCCCTGGCAGCAAAGCCCCCGTCATCAAGAGGAAAATGAGCGGGATAGGTAAGAACGCTTCACGTCAGCCGCCGCTGCCAGCACAGCGACGACTGAAGGAGAACGCAGCAGCGCTACGCGAGTCCCGCCACGCGGTTCAGGCCATTCAGGGCCGCAGTGCGATAGGTTTCGGCACGGGTGGGATAATTGAAGGTAGTGTTGACAAAGTAGTCGATCAGATTATTGCCCGAGGGCTGATTCATGATCGCTTGTCCGATGTGCACGATTTCCGACGCCTGATCGCCAAAGCAGTGAATGCCCAGCAGTTCGTGCGTATCCGGATCGAACAGCAGCTTCAGCATGCCAACCGTATCGCCGGTAATCTGCGCACGCGCGGTCTCCTTGAAGTTGGCAACGCCAACTTCATAAGGGCGACACTGCTCGGTCAGTTCACGCTCGGTCGCCCCCAGCGAGCTGATCTCGGGAATGGTATAGATACCGGTAGGCACTTCATCGACCAGCTTGAATTCAGGGCTTGAGAACATGTCAGCACAGGTGGCGCGGCCTTGCCCATAAGCGGCGCTGGCAAGACTCGGCCATCCAATCACGTCGCCCGCCGCATAGATATGCGGCACCGCAGTGCGATAATGCTCATCCACATGCAGTTGGCCGCGGTTATTCGCTTCCAGCCCGATATTTTCAAGCCCCAGATTTTCGGTATTGCCAGAGCGGCCGTTCGCCCATAGCAGTGCATCGGCGCGAATGCGCTTGCCGGATTTGAGATGCAGGGTAACGCCGCTATCGGTGGCTTCAATGCGGTCATAGGTCTCATTGTGACGCACCCGCACGTTGAAGCTATTGCTCAAGTGGTAGGAGAGCGCATCACTGATTTCATCATCAAGGAAGGAGAGCAGCCGCTCACGGTTATTAATCAGCTCTACCTTTATGTCGAGACCTGCAAAGATGGATGCGTATTCGCAGCCAATTACCCCGGCACCATAGACAATTATGGTGCGCGGCGAAGAGCTGATATCGAGAATCTTGTCGGCATCGTAGATACGCGGATGGTCGAAATCGACATCACTCGGGCGAAACGGCCGCGAGCCGGTAGCGATGACCGCATGCTCGAACTGGAGCACGGTATGCGCCTCATCATCGGACGTTTCAACACGCAGCAAATGCTCATCAATAAAGGAAGCGTGCCCTCTGTAAACATCCACCAGATTGCGTGAATAGAAGTTCGAGCGCATTTCGACCTGAGTATCGACAACGCGGAAGCTGTAATCCATCACCTTGGGCAGATCAAACACGCGGGTATCCGCGATAGTATTGCACAAGGGGCCACTGCGATAATCAATGATCTGATTCACCGCATAACGCAGCGCCTTGGAGGGAATAGTCCCCTTGTGCGTACAGTTGCCGCCGACCTTGTAGCGATCTTCGATCACCGCCACGCGCTTGCCGTGCTTCGCCGCATTAACGGCAGCGCTTTCGCCGGCTGGACCTGTACCGATCACTATCACATCGTATTGAAACTCGCTCATCTCTCGCCTCGAACCTTTATAAGAATGGTTTGCTGCTCTTCTCTACACAACCGCCGCCTCTCAAGGCAGTAGCTGTACAGAAAACTTGTCGCTCATCATGGTATGACCATCGCGCCACGTCCAGAGTGCCCGCCACTCATGTGCGTTGGCTACCTCCACCGCCTGCTGCACCGGCAAGGCCGCCAGCACCGCCGCGGCGCGTAACGCTTGCTGCGAGGAAGGCGCCAGTACCCAAAGCCGGCCCGCTTTTCCCCACTCAACGCTTGCCAGCGTGCGATGATCAATCGTTACCGAGGTGCCGGTGGGCAGCCCCACCCGCCAGTGACCGCCGCGTGCGCGCATCACCCCGTTGATTTCGATACGGTAATCGCTCAGATGAAAGGCTTCGAGCACTGCGACTACTGCATTCTGGCGCTCATTGGCAAACGCCGCCTGACGGTAGCGCTGCTGCTGAACCGCTGCGAAGGGTGTTGGCTCCGGAGCGCAGGCGTGGGGTAGCCATTGGTAGCGCGGAACAACGTGCTCTGCTTCATCATCAGCGCGTACCGCTTCATCGGTAACCGGCGCTGGCGCACTCTCGGCCAAAGGCCGCAGTGGACACGCTTCGCGACCATCGACATACCACTGCACGCGGGTAGAGGAAGCTGATTCTGCTGAAGAGGCAAGCAGAGCGGCGGCGCTCTGGGCGGTGTGCTCAAGCTGCTGAGCAGCAAACGCCTGATCGAGCGCCTGCTTGAGGGATTCCACCTGCTCACTGGAATACTTCCCCGGCAGCGTTAGACGGTAACCACCATCCGGCAGCGCACCGGCAATACGCAAGGTTTGCGGCGTTTCAGCAGGAGAATGAAGAAACCCCGCGAACCCTGCCGCCACCCCCAGATTGAGCACGACGAGAAGCACCAATGCCACTGCTAGCTTACGCATTGCACCTCTCGAACGCTGTAAAGGGTGGGGGTCATGATACGTCCTCGCTCACTATTGGCACCTTGTTGACACCTTCCTTGCGGCACAATACTAGCCGATAACGCGCCTCTCCCGCACCATTGCCAAACGCCTGTCCATTAAGGCTGGAAATGCCCGATCTCTGCTGAATACGCACGCTTCCTCCATTCACTCCCCACCCATCTGAAAGAACAGGCACCGTACAGATACGCGGTCGTCAGCGACATTACGCCAGCGGATGGGTATGATGCAGAACAATCGTAAGCAGGCAACACGCTTTCTGCCTCACGAACTCATTGCTTGCGTCGTTCCAGGCGGCGCCTTTTGTTGGAATCAACGCTCGGTATCCCATCGCCCATGTCTGTCAGCGCCTCTGATACTGTTTCGCTACTGCACCCACCTCACGCTCGCGACGCGGCCCGCGTCTGCTATTGGCAACAACCCGCCGGCAGTGCCGAGGCACTGGCGCTGGCGCGGCTGGCCGAGCAGAGCGACGGCCCGCTGCTGATCGTTACCCCGGATACGGCGACAGCGCAGCGGGTGGAGGCGGATCTCGCCTTCTATGTAACGCCTGCGCAACGTGTGCTCGCCTTCCCCGATTGGGAAACACTGCCCTACGACAGCTTCTCGCCCCACCGCGATATTGTTTCTGCGCGTCTGCGCACCCTGCGTGCACTGCAAAACAACGCCGCCGATATTGTGCTGGTGCCGGTGAATACCCTGATGCAGCGCTTGCCCCCCACCGACTTTGTGGCGGTGCAGGCGCTACAGTTAAGGGTGGGAGAAACCCTGGATCGCGAGCAGTTTCGTGCCCAGCTGGCGCGCAGTGGCTACCGTGCGGTTGAAACGGTATTCGAGCCGGGGGAGTACGCCTTTCGCGGGGCGTTGATCGACCTCTACCCCATGGGCGCGGAGCATCCGCTACGCATCGACCTGTTCGACGACGATATTGATACCCTGCGCACCTTCGACCCGGAAACCCAGCGCTCCCTTGACCGTATTGAGCAGATCGAACTGCTGCCGGCCCATGAATATCCGTTGACGCCAGAAGCGATTGCACGCTTCCGTGAAGGCTTCGAAACGATGTTCGACGTAGACCCCAGGCGCTCCCCGCTCTATGTCGATGCGCTGGCAGGTATTCCCTCACCGGGGCTTGAGCAGTATCTGCCGCTCTTTTTCGACCATACCGCCCATCTGTTTGAACACTTCGGCAAGGGCCTGAATGTCGCGCTACTAGCGGGCACCTACGAGGCCGCCGAAAGCCACTGGGCCGCCATTACCTCCCGCCATGACAATCTGGCCGTCGATCCAACCCGGCCACTGCTGCCGCCGAGCAGCGCCTTCATTCCGGTGGAAGAGCTGTTTGCTGCCGTCAAGGCGTATCCTCGTGTGCAGCTGGTCAATCAGCCGCACCCTCACGCCGCCCACTTTGCCGTGCAGGCGCTGCCGGAAGTGATGCTCGATCCACGCAGCAGCAAGCCCCTTAACAAGCTTGAGCGCTATCTTCAGCAATGTCGCGAACACCAGGCGCGCATTCTGCTGGTCGCCGAAACACGCGGTCGTCGCGAATCCCTTGAAGAGACCCTTGCGCCGCTGGCACTCAAGCTACCGGTGGTGGAGAGCTGGCACGCATTTCTCTCAAGCGACGCCGAACTGATGCTGAGCGCCGGTGCCATTACCAGCGGCATGGCGATTGATGACGAAGGCATTGTCGTCATCACCGAAAACGAGCTGTTTGGCGAAGTCGTGCGCCAGCGCCGGCGTCAAACCAGGGCCACCGATGACAACGAGCTGGCAGTACGCCACCTGTCTGAACTACAGACGGGCGCTCCGGTGGTACACCGTGCCCACGGCATCGGCCGCTATCTCGGGCTTGAGATGATCGAGGCTGGCGGCCAGCGGGCAGAGTTTCTGGCGCTGGAGTACGCGGGCGGCTCCAAACTGTATGTTCCCGTCGATGCGCTGGATCAGATTTCACGCTATACCGGTGCCTCCGATGAGCACGCACCTCTCAGCAAACTGGGCAACGACCAGTGGGAAAAAGCGCGCCGCAAGGCCGCCGAACGCATTCGCGATACCGCCGCGGAGCTTCTTGATGTCTATGCTCGCCGTGAAGCGCGCGAAGGTTTTGCCTGCCCACCGCCGGACGCTGATTACCAGCATTTCGCGGCCGCCTTCCCGTTCGAAGAGACGCCCGACCAGCGCGTCGCCATTGACGCCGTGATCGCCGATATGACCGCCCCGCAGCCGATGGATCGCGTTGTGTGCGGCGATGTCGGTTTCGGCAAGACCGAAGTAGCCATGCGCGCTGCGTTTCTTGCCGTGCACGCGGGGCGACAGGTGGCAGTGCTGGTGCCAACAACACTGTTGGCGCAGCAGCACTACGACAATTTCCGCGACCGTTTTGCCGACAGCGCCATCAATATTGACCTGCTGTCACGCTTTAACAGCGGCAAATCCCAGGAGAAAGCGATCGAGCGCCTGCGCGAAGGCAGCACCGATATCGTGATCGGCACCCATAAGCTTTTGGGACGCGGTATTGAATTCGGCAACCTGGGGCTGGTGATCATTGATGAGGAGCACCGTTTCGGCGTAGGCCAGAAGGAGCGTCTGAAGGCCATGCGCGCAGAAGTCGATATCCTCACCATGACCGCCACGCCCATTCCGCGCACGCTCTCAATGGCGATGAGCGGCATGCGCGATCTGTCGATTATCGCCACCCCGCCGCCGCGACGTTTGGCGGTTAAAACCTTCGTGCAGCAGCGCAACGATGGCATTCTGAAGGAAGCCATTTTGCGTGAGATTCTGCGTGGCGGGCAGGTGTATTACCTGCATAACGAAGTCAAGAGCATCGAGAGTGCGGCTGAAAAACTGACCGAGCTGGTGCCCGAGGCACGTATCGGCGTCGCCCACGGCCAGCTTGCCGAGCGCGGGCTTGAGCGAGTGATGAGCGACTTCTATCACAAACGCTTCAATCTACTGGTGTGCTCGACCATTATCGAAACCGGTATCGATGTCCCGAGTGCCAACACCATCATTATCGAGCGCGCCGACAAGTTTGGTTTGGCCCAGCTGCATCAGCTGCGTGGCCGTGTCGGACGCTCCCACCACCAGGCCTACGCCTACCTGCTGACGCCGCCGCCGAAACAGATCACCAGTGATGCCACCAAACGACTTGAGGCCATTACCCAGTCCGACGCCCTAGGTGCCGGCTTCAATCTGGCCAGCCATGACCTTGAAATCCGTGGCGCAGGAGAGCTGCTGGGTGAAGAGCAGAGCGGCCAGATCGAAACGATTGGCTACGGGCTTTACATGGAGATGCTGGATCGCGCCGTTAACGCTATCCGTGCGGGCAAAACGCCCAATCTGGAAGCCCCCATCAGCGAAGGGGTGGAAATTGGCCTGGGCGTGCCTGCGCTGATTCCCGATGACTATCTGCCGGATGTTCAGCAGCGACTGGTGATGTACAAACGCATCAGCAGCGCCCGAAACGACAGTGAACTGCGCGAGCTACAGGTGGAGATGATCGACCGCTTCGGGCTGCTGCCCGATTCCGTGAAGAATCTATTCCGGCAGGCGCGCCTGCGACCAGTGGCTGAATCATTGGGCATTACCCGCATTGAAGCGGGGCCAGAGCGCGGCCGCGTGATCTTCGGCAGCCAGCCGGCCATTGATCCGATGGCGCTGGTCGGGCTGATTCAGCGCGAGCCTACACGCTACAAGCTGGATGGTGCGCAAACCCTGCGCTTTTTTGAAGATATGGAAGCAGCCGAAGCGCGCTTCAAATGTGTGGAAGCCGTGATGAAAAAGCTCAGCAAGCACCGTATCGAACGCTAGCCGCTACACTGCCTGGTAGCAGCGACCCCACAGGGCACCTTACCAGGCAGTAACGGCATCCATACAGCAGATCACGAGTGCTGTTGGCTCACCAGATCAGCAATGTCATCGAGTGCCCGCGCCGGATCTTCACCAATCGGCAGAATCAGATAGCGCGGGCGAATCACAGGCGCAAAGAGCGCTTCGAAGTGCACCAGGCTCCCCTCCCTTGCCAGGGTTTCACCACGGCTCAACACATATTCGTTGACGGCACGCGCCAGACCACCGGCTCGCCCTCTGCTGATCTGCGCCACCGGCAAGGTGGCAACGCTCAGTTCAGCGAAGCCTTCATCGGCCAGTACACGCATCAGCCCACACAGCAGCCAGTCCAGCGAATGTTCGCAAAGCCCCGGACGCCAGCGCACCAGATCAATCACGACGCGGGGAGAGTGCTCGGTTTCCATGATACTGGCGAATGCCAGCACCCTGCCGCCACTGCTCACCGTCGCAATGCGAAAATGGCTCAGGTAGTCCGCATCGAAGCGGCCACACGAGTAGCGTCTTTCGTTGATCCCCTGCTCAGCGACCCATTGATCGGAGACTTCCCGCAGCGTATCAAGCGGCGCTTCACCCGCGGCGTAGCAGGCAAACGCCAGCCCTTGCTCGCAGCCTTCACGCCATACCGCAGACAGCGCCTGCTCGGTAGCCGCGCTACGCTGTGTCGAGTCCAGCATCACCAGATGCTCCTGAGCCACCTTGACGGCAATCTGACCCGCATGCAGATAAAGCCCCAGATCGTCATGATGAGCCAGATATATCAGCGGCGTTAACCCGCGCAGCTCGCCAAGATCACGGAAATCCCACACCAGCCCCGCCCGGCAAGCGGTCTCCCCGACAGGATCGCTCAGCGCCACCAGATAGCGATGGTGCTGCCGGTAAGCGATGAAGGCATCCTTCCTTTTATTGAACAGCAGCGATTTGCCGCCCGTCGCAAGCAGCATGCCTTCTGGCTGGCACGATGTCCTGACAATCGTCAGCGCCTTGTCCATCGCCTTTTGTGAAGCAGGCCCCAGCGCCTTCACCGGACGGAGCAGCCACCACAGGGTAATCCCCACCAAGAGCAGCGCACTGATCACAACGCCCTGTAGCGAGCGCGACAGCAGCACATTGTAATCAGGGTGCCACCACAACACGCTGGCAAGCGGTAGGCCACGATGCGTCAGCAGCATCAGCCAGGTACTTATTACCACCACTCCCACGCACGACAGCACAAAGCGCCATGACAGCGGCATCGTCAGCAGCGCATTATCGCGATAGAAGGTGCTGCGAAACACCAGCAGCGCCAGCAGGGAGGGAATAATGAGCGCAAGATCGACCACATCCACGCCCTTGAGCAGCGCACAGAACGCCCCTACCAGCAGCGTGAGCACCGCCCACCGCCATGCACTGGCCATGCGCCGCACCAGTCCTCGTGCCAGTACCAGGGAGATCAGCCCCAGCACGCTCAGGGCGAGCGTACTCACTTCGATAAGCGCCGTGGGTGCCCAGCGCATCACGAACCCACTGAACAGGGCGGCTTCGGGCACAACATTCGACAGCAGCTCGGCAATCCCCACCGCGAACAGCATCAGTGCCAGCAAGGGTGCCACCAGACTCACCATGGTGCTGTCCGACAGCCGGTCAGCCACCTTCCTTGCTTCATTGATCAGCAGCGCCATAAAGGCCAGCAGCAGCGGCAGCAGCACATAGATGACGCGGTACAGCAGCAAGGCAGCGGTCAATGCAGCAGCGCCCACCTGACCCGAAAAGGCCGACAGAATGATCGCTTCAAACACGCCGATACCGCCCGGTACGTGGCTCAGCACCCCGGCCGCCAGCGCCAGCAGATAGACCAGCAGGAAGGTGGCAAACGGCGGCGCATTGGGCAGCAGCAGATAGAGCACCGCCGCAGCGCAGGTGACATCCGCCAGCGTAATTACCAACTGAAACAGCGACAGCCTGAGACTGGGCAGCCGCCACAGCGATTTACCCAGCCGGTGCATGCGGGCATCAGGCGCTGGGCGCTCGGATTGTCGGGTGCGGTATAACAGTGCCAGCGCCAGCAGATACAGCAGGATGACGGTATAGCCGATCGCCGCAACAGCCCAGTGTGGAAGGTGTAGCGCCTGGGCGGCGGTATCCTGATGAACAAGCGCCGCCACCGCTGCCAGCGGCGGCAGAGTCACCCCCAGCGCCAGACTTACAAACACCGACATTCGCGCGACATCGGGCGCATGCAGGCCCTGCGGGAAGTAGAGCCGACAGCGAACTGCGCCCCCCGACAGCATCGACAAACCAATGGCATTGCCGACCGCCGTAGCGCAGCTTCCGCCCAGAATCAGCAGCGGCCAGCGTAGCCTGACACCGGCAAAGCGGGCTGCCGACCACTCATAGCACACCAGCGCCAGATAGCTGCCCACCGCGGCCAGCAGCGCCCCCAGCACCGCATAGATCGGCACCTGCATCAACGATGCACGCACGAGTCGCGCGTCGATCTCCGACAGCATATGCCAGCACACTGTCAGCGCCCCGACCAGCACGATCAGGGTGGCAAGAATACCGAGCACCTGGCGGTAAGGTGCCATACGCCGCTGCCAGCGCAGCATGCGAATACGCAGCCGCGAGCGCTTGCGGCGTCGATTGCTAATGGTTTTGCTCATCTGCGCCTGTCCCGAACATCAATCAGCGTGCCAGCAAGCCATCAGGCTTGTGTGCAGGAAGGCTCAACTACAGCCCTTTGGGAGCGTAAATACCAGGAGCGTTACGCCAGAAGCCCTTGTAGTCCATGCCGAAGCCAAACAGAAAACGATCGGCCACCGTCAGTTCACAGAAGTCGGCGCTCAGGTTCTGCTGGGCTTTGCGATCGTGCTGCTTGTCCACCAGTACCGCAGTGGTCACCGAAGCGGCACCGGCCTGTTCGCAGTGGCGCTTGATGGCGCAGAGCGTGGCCCCTTCATCGAGAATATCGTCGATAATCACCACATGACGCCCCGCCATCGGCGTTTCCGGCGAGACCCGCCAGAACAGCTCACCGCCGCGCAGCTTGTCGCGATAGCGAGTGGCGTGCAGATAATCAATCTCCAGAGGGAAATCAAGCCGCGTCAGCAAATGACCGGAGGTAATCAGCCCACCATTCATGACACAGAAAAACAGCGGCAGCTTATCGCCAAGCTGCTCGGTAATCTGCTCGGCCATGCGGTCAAGTGCCGCTTCGATGGCAGTCAGGGGAATCAGGCAGTCGGCGTGCTGTTTGAGCGACGTCATCTCATCGCGAAGGGTTTCTAAAGCAGTCATGAAAGCAATCTGGCAGTGGTTGGAAATTAAATAAAAAGACGGAGCACTGCCAGGGCAGCCTCCGTTGCGCAGCCAAGGATACCACTCAATAGCCGTACTGAGCAGCCAGCGCAGTTAATCTGTCGTGCGCCTCTTGCCAGCGCGGCAGTGTCTGAAGCTGCTCCAGTGACGAGAACGGCTGGGCGCGGCGCAATCGTTCAAGCCGCACCGCCCGCTCGCGGCAAGGGGAAACACTCTCAAGTACCGCACGCGCCGCGTCGCGATCATTGCATACCAGCACCGCATCGCACCCCGATGCCAACGCCAGTTGCGCACGCTCCACCGGCCCTCCCGCGAAACTCGCACCGTGCATCGACAGATCATCGGAGAGAATTGCCCCCTTAAAGCCGAGCGTATGGCGCAGATAGTCAAGCCAGGCAGCGGAGAAACCGGTCGGGTTGGGATCGAAGGCGGGATAGCGCACATGAGAAGGCATCACTGCCGTGAGGCGCGTGGCGAGGTCAGCAAATGGAATCAGATCGTGCGCTTTGAGCGCTTCGAGGGAGCGCTCGTCTACCGGCAGCTCAAGGTGGGAATCCGCTTCAACGCCGCCGTGCCCCGGGAAGTGCTTGCCCACCGAGGCCATACCGCCCTCATCGAAGCCATCCAGCAGCGCCCCCGCCAGTTCGCTGACCTGAGCCGGCTGTGGTGAGAACGAACGCTCACCAATCACCTTGCTGAGGGTTTCATCAACGTCGAGCACCGGCGCAAAGGAGAAGTCGAGACCACAGGCGCTTAGCTCCTGGGACATCAGCCAACCGCACTCGTGAACCAGCGCCAGCGTCTCCTGCGGCTCTTCAGGGTAGCGATGACCAAAGGCACACATGGGAGGCAACGACGTTAGTCCTTCGCGCAGGCGCTGCACGCGGCCCCCTTCATGATCAATACTGATCAGAATGTCTGGTCGCTGGACACGAATGGCGTCACACAGCGCGCGGCACTGCTCGGGGGATTCCAGATTGCGCGCAAACAGCACCACGCCCCCCACCGAGGGGTGTTCAAGCAGCGCACGATCACTGTTATCCAAGGTTGTTGAGGCCACGTCGATCATAACGGGACCGAGAGAAACGCTCATGGCCATTCTCCTGGCAAATAAATATCGCGCCATTCTAGGCGCTGACCGAAGGGGAGTCGAGGTGTCCCAAATGCCCTGGCAGGCCACAAAAGGTGCGCTGCAACAGCAGCTTGAAAAATTCTTGCCCTTCTACTGACCGCACAAAAAGCGATCCATTCCCTGAGCAAGTCATTCATCATGAAATAACCTGACACCAGGCGAGCATTCATCAAAGAAAGAGAGCCGATCACTGCCCCTTGCACCGAATAAAATACTGGATACAATTACAGTCAATGAATTCCGCTTAGGCCCATAACCGCTATGACCAAACCGCTCACTCGCCGCCAGCAAGAAGTACTGGATCTTATCACCGGCACACTGGCAAGCCATGGCTACCCTCCTACCCGCGCAGAAATCGCGCAGGCACTGGGGTTTCGTTCGGCCAATGCCGCTGAAGAGCATTTAAAGGCGCTCAAGCGCAAGGGCGTGATCGAGATGATCCCCGGCGCATCGCGAGGCATTCGCGTGGTCAACCACGAACCTGCCAACAGCGCGACTGCCAGCGAGCCAGCCACAGAGACACAAGGGCTTGCCGTCATCGGTCAGGTGGCGGCGGGCAGCCCCGTGCTGGCAACCGAGCACATTGATCACTACTGCCCACTGCCAGCCGACTTCTTTTCACCGCGTGCCGACTACCTGCTGCGCGTCAAGGGGCTTTCGATGCGCGACGCAGGCATTCTCGACGGTGACCTGCTGGCCGTACACCGCACTAGCGACGTGCGTAACGGCCAGATTGTCATCGCCCGTATCGGCGAGGATGTGACCGTCAAGCGCTTCGAGCGCAGCGCCAAGGGTATTCGGTTGCTGGCAGAAAATCCCGACTTCGAACCGATCATTGTCGATCCCAGTGAAGGCTTTGATATCGAAGGCGTGGGCGTAGGCATCATCAGAGGCGATAACGGCCAGGGGTTGCACTAGCCAATCACACCTGAACTCTCCATGCCGGGCAACTGAGATGCAGTGCCGGCTCTTTGTCTAGCAGCGAGCGAGAATTCTTGTCTCCAGCGCCTGCCAGCAAAGAGGAGCCATCCAGTAACGCAAAAAAGCAGCGTTTTCACGCTGCTTTTTTACATTTCCACCCTGTTTTTCCACCCTGGCGAAATAACGCAGAAGCCGCCTACATTTGCCTTAGTGCACGGTGGTATGGTCATCCACCTCTTCGATCACATCCCCTTCGTCCCACAGTTTGGTACGCGTAATGGCGTGATCAATCATCTCCTTGGCAACCTGAAAGCGCGAGGTACGCAGCAATTCCAGTGCTTCAGAGGAAAAACGCACCGACACCAGTGCATCTCCGGCGCCTTCGGAAGGACGGAGGACAACTTCGCCATCGGCCAATTCCACGATTTCCAGAATAGCGGTATCGGACATTTCATCACCTCGTCCTGTTGTTCAATGGGCGGTGCGGGCCAGTCGGCGAGCCAACGAACGCTGCGAAGTTGCAAAGCGCGCAGGCAATCGACGAACTCTTTACCGATCAGCGAAAACGGCTGATACAGCATTGCCCCTCACCGAGCGATGGCTCCTTTCAACAAGAAGTTGCACCACAAAAAGGAGGCGTATTCTACCACCACCCCAGGGATAGCGACAGATCACCACTCAAGGCTGCTCTCCCGCAGTTCGCTGAGCAATGCTTTCAGCCGCTGCAAACACGCCGCCAGCGAGAGCTTTTGTGCATCACTGGCGATGGTGGCACTGCCTGCGGCGTAAGCATTAGAGGATGGCTGAGGGGCATAGAGAGGATGCTCAAACAGCACCGACAGCTCACCGCCCGACAGCAGCACCTGCGCCAGACGGCGCAGTTCAGTATTGCTATCGCCATGAAGACGCAAATAAGAACGCCAGTCATCGACGGATGCCCCCACCGGCGAATACTCGATAACCGCGGAGTGCAGCGCGGCATCCACCAGTGCGGCGGCGGCTTGTTCAAGCGCCTGGGAGCGCACCGCGGCAGGCAATTCGGCATTACCTGACTCGCTGCGCCCATGGCGCTCTTTCAGCACCACTTCAGCGTGATAAAGAAGTTCATGGGTGCGGCGACGCTGCTGCATGGCGATTGACTCCCTGTTACTTGGCGGGCTTGCGCTTGTCTTCGACCTGCCAGCGTCCATCGTCGTAGGTGGCGCGCCAACCGCTCGCCTTACCCGCATCGTTTTCGGTCATCACATACTGCGCCTTCGCTTTCCGTGAAAAACGAATCTGCGCCGGATGCCCATCCGGATCGGCCTCGGGCGCGTCGAGCAGGAAGTGGTACTTCTCGGGCAGCGCCGCTTGATGCGGTTTCAGCTCCATCACCAGCGGTGCCCGCGTCTCGCGGTTTTTGGGGAAGCCGCTGGCAGCAAGGAACAGCCCGCTCGCGCCGTCGCGCAGTACATAGTGGTCATCGACCTTCTGGCACTTAAGCTCCGGCATATCAATGGGGTCCATCTTGGGCGGCGCAGGATCGCCACTGCGCAACAGCTTGCGCGTATTGGTACAGGCATCGTTGGTGCAGGCAAAATACTTGCCGAAACGCCCCGAACGCAGCTGCATTTCCGAACCGCACTTATCGCACTCAAGGGTTGGCCCTTCGTAGCCCTTGATCTTGAAGGTGCCCTCTTCGATAGCGTAATAACCGTCGTCGTCGTTGCTCAAATGCAGCTTGCGATGTTCATCAATCAGGTAGCTGTCCATCGCATTGCCGGTCTCGGGGTTACGCCAGCGGGCGCGCAACGCATCGGTTTCCGCCTCTTCACCGGCATCGGCAGGCACCACTTCATCGCCGGGAATCAGGTCGATGGTCTCCTTGCAGCGCTCCTTGGGCGGCAGGTTATAGCCTGAACAGCCGAGGAATACGCCGGTCGAGCCGATACGAATCTGCATCTTGCGACCGCATTTCGGGCAGTCGATATCGGTGGGAATCGGCAGATTGGGGCGCATGCCGTCATCGCCTTCCGCATGATCGAGCTTTTTCTTGAAGCCACCGTAGAAGTTGTTGAGCACATGCTTCCACTCCACTTCGCCGGTCGCGATCTCGTCAAGCTCATCCTCCATTCTGGCGGTAAAGCCGTAGTCGAGCAGGTCATTGAAGGATTCGACCAGACGGTCGGTCACGATCTCGCCCAGGGTTTGCGCATAGAAGCGGCGACTGTCGAGCACCACGTAACCGCGTTCCTGAATGGTCGAAATAATCGACGCATAGGTAGAGGGGCGACCGATACCGCGCTTTTCAAGCTCACGCACCAGACTCGCCTCGGTGTAGCGCGGGTTGGGCTTGGTGAAGTGCTGCTGAGGATCAAGGGAGTTGAGCGACAGTGCCGTTCCTTCGGGCAGATCGGGCAGCGCCTGATCCTCGCCACGCCCCGCCGGAGCGACTCGGGTGTAACCATCGAACTTCAGCACGCGGCCCTTGGCGCGCAGCTCAAAACCTTCGCTTTTGACGTTCAGCGTCGTAGAGAGATACTTGGCAGGCACCATCTGGCACGCCACGAATTGACGCCAGATCAACTCGTACAAGCGCTCGGTATCGCGTTCCATACCGGAGAGCTGCGCAGCCGAGAGCTGCACATTACTGGGGCGAATCGCCTCGTGTGCTTCTTGAGCGTTGTCTTTCGAAGCATAGCGGTTGGGCTGCTCCGGCAGATATTCGCTGCCGAAGGTATCGCTGATGTAATCACGCGCTGCACTCACTGCGTCAGCCGACAGGTTGGTCGAATCGGTACGCATGTAAGTGATGTAACCAGCCTCGTAGAGGCGCTGCGCCAGAGTCATGGTCTTG
Source organism: Carnimonas nigrificans ATCC BAA-78 (assembly GCF_000526695.1). Lineage (GTDB taxonomy): Bacteria > Pseudomonadota > Gammaproteobacteria > Pseudomonadales > Halomonadaceae > Carnimonas > Carnimonas nigrificans. The sequence goes on along the minus strand of NZ_JAGO01000012.1, from coordinate 134,443 downwards.
CGTACCGAGAACCCTAGCCGACCGCTCGCGGCTTGCTGCAAGGTCGAGGTAATAAAGGGCGCGGTCGGTTTGCTGGAAGTCGGCTTGTCCTGCCGCTCGCTGACCTTGAGCGCCGCCTTCCTCAGCGGCTCAATGGCGCTCAGCGTCTCATCTTCACTGGTAGGACGGAACGCAGCGCCATCCTTGCGCGCCACTTCGAAGCGAATCGGCTCACCGCCTTCATTCACCAGATCAGCGTGCACATCCCAGTATTCTTCAGGAATAAAGGCACGAATTTCACGCTCACGATCAACGATCAGACGCACCGCCACCGACTGCACACGGCCAGCCGATAGCCCGCGCGCCACTTTCGACCACAGCAGCGGCGACACCATAAAGCCCACCACGCGGTCGAGAAAACGGCGCGCCTGCTGAGCATAGACACGCGGCATTTGTAGCTGGCTTGGGGCGGTGAACGCCTGCTGAATGGCATTTTTGGTGATTTCGTTGAAGACCACACGCTTATAGCGCGAATCATCGCCACCAATGGTTTCGCGCAGGTGCCAGGCGATGGCCTCCCCCTCGCGGTCCAAATCGGTCGCGAGATAAACAGTGTCAGCCTTGGCCGCCAGGCGCTTCAGTTCATCGACCACTTTCTCCTTGCCAGGCAGCACTTCGTAGTGCGCCTGCCAATCGTGGTCAGGATCAACCCCCATGCGGCGTACCAGCTGGGCACGCGCCTTTTCCCGCTTGTGTTCGGCCTTTTCCTCGGCACTCATTTTACGTGTTGCCGCCGCCTGCCGAGCGCGCTCGGCGGGATCGCTCTTGCTGCTGGAGCTGGTCGGAAGATCGCGAATATGCCCGACGCTGGACTTCACGACGAAATCGTTACCGAGATATTTGTTGATGGTCTTGGCCTTGGCGGGCGACTCGACTATCACCAGTGACTTACCCATGGAACTCCGTCTCATTATGCCGCTGATTGGGCGGACTTAACTTTATTCGGGCGTAATGTGTAAAAATCAATCCGCTCACCGGTACCACTGGTACCACTGCGTTTCAATGCCCAGCGTACCTGACCGTTTCAGCGTAATGGACAACCAGTCGCTCGATGTAGATCTCAAGGGCGAGCAGCGCTTCGACACTGCCCCTTCCTTGATAACAAGCCATACGGTCAGCACACGACACAGGCAACGCCAAAAATCTGCTTTAATACAGCACAGGCTACCGCAAACCACCACTCCAGCGGCCCAATCTGACGGGGCACCGGAAGCATCGGGTAGCGCCATGCGCAGAGGGCACACGAGGTGAACAAGGCAAGCGTTAAAATTCCGCCTACCCTACCCTAGCGTCACGCAATTCGCCACAGGCAAGCCGGAATTGCAATGATTGAGCGCCCCGCTCACGCATAGGGTTAGCATAATGGCTCACTGCATAAGTAAGACAAAAGTGGGAAACTTTCGACACTCACCTCTCAGTTTCTCGCTAACCGTGCCCATTTCGGTTAGATTAATCGCACTTACTCAGTAATATTACTGACAACCGCTAACCACCTTAGCATTGAGGAGATCGCTTGATGTCGACTACCCAGCACACTCCGATTCGGCGCACCAAAATTGTCGCTACACTCGGCCCCGCGAGCGATCGCCCGGGGGTGCTTGATGCGATGGTAAAAGCCGGCGTAGATGTAGTGCGCCTGAACTTCTCCCACGGCACTGCCGACGATCACCGCAATCGTGCCGAAGCAGTGCGCAAGGCTGCCGAGCAGCAGGGCCGCACCGTTGCCATTCTTGGCGACCTGCAAGGGCCGAAGATTCGCATCGCGCGCTTCAAGGAAGGCAAGGTAGTGCTTGAGGAAGGTGCCGACTTCCGCATTGATGTCTCCCTCAACGACAACGAAGGCGATCAGCATCAGGTCGGCTGCGACTACAAGGAGCTGGCAGATGACCTTAAGGCTGGCGATGTGCTGCTGCTTGACGACGGTCGTGTGGTCTTCGAGGTAGTGGAAGTCAAACCGCCGCACATTGACTGCAAGGTCAAGGTGGGCGGCAAGCTCTCCAACAACAAGGGCATCAACAAACAGGGCGGCGGCCTGTCAGCCTCGGCACTGACCGAGAAAGACAAGCAGGACATGAAAACCGCCATCTCGATCGGCGTGGATTACCTGGCGATCTCTTTCCCCCGCTCCGGCGATGACATGCGCTATGCGCGTGATCTGATGGGCGAAGCAGGTAAAGGCATTGGTCTGGTGGCCAAGGTTGAGCGCGCTGAAGCCGTCGCTGACGATGAAACGCTCGACGGTATCATCGTCGCCTCCGACGCAGTGATGGTGGCTCGTGGTGATCTGGGCGTCGAAATTGGCGATGCCCAGTTGATCGGCGTGCAGAAACGCATGATTGCACGCGCCCGTACTCTGGATCGCGTGGTCATTACCGCCACGCAGATGATGGAGTCGATGATCTCCAGCCCGCTGCCAACCCGTGCCGAAGTGTTCGACGTTGCCAACGCCGTGCTTGATGGCACCGATGCGGTCATGTGTTCCGCTGAAACCGCCGCTGGCGACTTCCCGGTAGAAACCATTCAGGCAATGGATCGCTGCTGTCTTGGTGCCGAGCGCGAGCGCGAAGCGCAACAGTCGAAACACCGCATGAAGGACACCTTCCACCGTATCGACGAAACCGTCGCGCTGTCGGCCATGTATGCCGCCAACCACCTTGATGGTGTTGCTGCCATTTCGTGCCTGACCGAAACGGGTCACACGCCGCTGATTGCATCACGTATCCGTTCAGCGCTGCCGATTATCGGACTCTCCAATAATCCCGCTACGCTGCGCCGCATGGCGATGTTCCGCGGCGTTATTCCGCTGCACTTCGATGCCGATAACTTCGACAATACCGAAGTGAACGCACGCACGCTCGACACCCTGAAAACACGCAAGCTGCTACAGGATGGCGACTTCGTGATCTTGACCAAGGGTGATCACAGCGCCGCACAAGGTGGCACCAACACCCTGAAAATCGTTCAGGTCGGCGGTAACCTCGGTTAAGAGGTTAAGTGTCAGCTAGACTGCAAAAACGCTGCGAGCTTGATGCTTCGCAGCGTTTTTTTGTGCCTGCTTCATGCGTAACAATCGCTAGTCAGAAACCACTTCTGTAATATCACCGCACCAAAATGCGTGAAGGTGATGGATATCCTTCTCCAGCGTGCGTGGGGTCGAGAGCGGCGGTAAATCATTGATGGCGAAGAAGTCGGCACCGTCGGTTTCATTGTTGACCGTAAACTCTGTGGCGCTGAAACGCTCCTCAGGTGCTTCATCACACACATAAAACAGCTTGTAGATATGGCTCGGTGACTGGTGCTTGTAATCGTGCAGGTTGCGATCACGCAGCAGTGCAAGTCGTGGATTGACCGCGCGCATCCCCGCTTCTTCCCAAATCTCGCGGATCGTTCCAGGCCCCGGGGGTTCAGCTACATCAGCCCAGCCACCGGGCAGTGTCCAGCAGCCATCACGGCGCTCACGCACCAGCAGCACGCGATCATCGCGAAATACCGCCCCTCTCACATCAATCTTGGGCGTGGCATAGCCGTGCTCGGGGAAGAAAAAGTTATCAACCTTTTCGACAGGAGAGCCGGAGAGCGCGGCAAACATTTGGTGCGCCAATCGTTCCAGCTCTTGATATCGCTCCAGCTCAAAATGGTTGTCGGTATAGGTTTGCCCGGTTTGCGCCAGCGCTCTCAAGCGTTGCGCGAAATCCACCCAGTTCTGCGCCATGCCTTTCGAAGCCTCCAGTAAATAACGACCATTGCACTCAGTGTACGACCAATAACGTCGCGGCGATACCGCCTACGTCATCGCTATCCTCATGAAATCATGGGCTTTAAACGCAACGAGCGCGGCCCGATGGCCACGCTCGCTACACATCCATACCTTCAAGGGATAGCCCTCAAAAGAGAGGCTTCCCGCTATTTTACCTGACCACCGTGGGCCTGCTTGTCGGCGTGGTAGCTTGAGCGCACCAGCGGCCCTGAGGCTACGTGGGTAAAGCCCATTTCATACCCTTTGTCGGCGTACCACTCAAAGGTTTTGGGCGGCACCCAGCGGTCAATGGGTAGGTGACTGCGCGATGGCTGCATATACTGCCCAATTGTCAGCATATCCACGTCATGTGCGCGTAGATCGCGCATCACTTCAAGAATCTGCTCGTCGGTTTCGCCTACCCCCACCATCAGACCGGATTTGGTCATGATATCGGGGCGAACTTCCTTGTAGCGTTTGAGCAGATCCAGCGACCACTGGTAATCGGCCCCCGGGCGCACCTTGCGATAGAGCGACGGCACCGTTTCGAGATTGTGGTTGAACACATCCGGCGGCTCTTGCGCAAGCACCTCCAGCGCGACCTCCATGCGCCCACGGAAATCGGGCACCAGCGTCTCGATTTCGATGTTGGGGCTGCGCTTTCTGATCTCGCGAATACACTCCAGGAAGTGATTGGCACCTCCGTCACGCAGGTCATCGCGGTCTACCGAGGTAATCACCACATAGCGCAGACGCATGTCGGCAATCGCTTCGGCCAGCTCACGCGGCTCGTTTTCATTCAGCGCATTGGGACGCCCGTGCGCCACGTCACAAAACGGGCAGCGACGGGTGCAGATATCCCCCATAATCATGAAGGTGGCGGTGCCGTTGCTGAAGCACTCGCCCAGGTTGGGGCACGACGCCTCTTCGCATACCGAATGCAGGCCATGCTCGCGCAGCGTATTCTTGATGCGCGTGACTTCCGGCGAGATCGGCATTCTAACCTTCAGCCAATCAGGCTTTTTCGGCAGCGTTTCGGTCGGAATGACCTTGACCGGAATACGCGCCATCTTGTCGGCGCCACGCAGTTTTACACCACGTTCAACGCGATTGGCGCGCGCGTTTGTCCTGTTGGCGGTTGTCTCACTCATCGGCTTGTCCTGGCTCATCTGTTGTGTGGACTACGCTGTCGGGCAGCCCGTCACGGTGATTCATGATAAGGCGTTGCGTCACGCCCTGCTGCGCCAATGCTGCGGTGAAGGCAGCCAGCCATCGTGGCGCTTCGCTGGCACAGCTCGGTGCATCGCTGACCCACTCACTGAGCTGGGTCATCTTCATTCCTGCATAACCACAAGGGTCTATACGCAGGAAGGGGGCCAAATCCATCGCGATATTGTACGCAACACCGTGAAAGCTGCACCCTCTTCTGATGCGCAGCCCGAGCGATGCAATTTTCATTTCGCCCTGCTGCGGATGCTCAACGTAGACACCGGGCGCATCGGGACGGGCATAAGCGGTCAGATTATGGGCGGCACAGGCTCCCACAATAGAACCTTCCAGCGCCGAGACCAAGGCCCGCACGCCAATTCCCAGACGCTTGATATCCAGCAGCACGTAGGCCACCAGCTGACCGGGGCCATGATAGGTCACCTGGCCGCCGCGGTCGGACTGCACCACGGGAATATCCCCGACATCAAGCAAATGATCGGGGCGCCCTGCCTGCCCTTGGGTAAAGACCGGCGGGTGCTGCACCAGCCAGATCTGATCGCGGTCGGCAGCATGTCGCTGGGCCGTGTAGTGGTGCATGGCCGCCAGCGTCAGGCTATAAGGCATCACCCCAAGCTGATAGACATCAACAGGGTGTTCAGCCTCGCTCTCGGCCTGTGGCACTGGTGTGCTCATGCTAGATCACCATATGGACGTGACCGGTCGCCTTCAACGCAGCGAACAGCTCCTTGAGCTGCTGCTCGCTGGTCGCACGAATGGTGACGCGCAGCGAACGAAAGCGGCCGTTGCGGCTATCCTGCGCCGAGACCGTGCGCGGATCAACACCAGGCGCGAACTGCTCCACCACCGCAAGCATCTGCACTTTGAAGTCGTCGCTGGCATCGCCCACGATCTTGATCGGATAGTCGGTGGGGAAATCTATTTTCGGCGGAAGCTGTCCTTGCGCTGAGGCATCCACCTTCGCGCTGTCAGGCATCACGACCGGCTTGTCTGAATTGGGGAACTTCATGAATAAATCTCCTGACGGAAACGCCAGTGTTAAACGCAATGAGCAGCGCCTGGCGCTGCTCATTGATGACCGGTTTAGAACCAGCCAGTGACGGTACGAACGATGCTATCCCAGCCCTTGCGGATAAAGCCACCTTCGTCATCGGCTTCAAGCGCGACCAGCGGACGCGAAGTGACCACTTCGCCATCATGAACAATGGAGAGCTTGCCCAGCACCTGCCCTTTGCTGATGGGCGCATCGAGATCGGATTCCATTTCAACCCGCTGCGACAAACCTTTCATCTTGTTCTGCGGCAGGGTGACATAGACATCCTGCGGGAAGCCAACCGGCACAGTGGTATTGGCACCTCCCCACACGCGCGCGTTCTGCACCACATGGCCTGCATCAAACAGCTTGCGGGTGTGGAAGTAGCGGAAGCCGTAGGAGATCAGCTTGAGCGTTTCCTGAGCGCGTGCGGCTTCGCTGGTGGTCCCCAGCACCACGGCAATCATGCGGCTGCCATTCTCGGTGCCCGAAGCCACCATGCAATAGCCCGCAGCGTCGGTATGACCGGTTTTAAGGCCGTCGATGCGCTTGTCACGCCACAGCAGCAGGTTGCGGTTGGGCTGACGGATGCCGTTGTAGACGAATTCCTTCTCTTTATAGAGCTTATAGTGCTCGGGATAGTCGTCGGTGATGTGCCGCGACAGCTCCGCCAGATCATAGGCTGAAGAGTAGTGGTTATCGTGCGGCAGGCCAGTAGCGTTGACGAAGTGGGTATCTTTCAGGCCCAGCATTTGCGCATGCTGATTCATCAACTGAGCGAAGGAGTCTTCGCTGCCACCGATATGTTCAGCCATGGTGACCGCAGCGTCGTTACCCGACTGCACCACAATGCCGCTCATCAGCTCGTCGATGGAGACGCGTGTGTTGGGCTTGAGGAACATCCGCGAACCGCCGGTACGCCATGCGTGTTCGCTGACCAGCGCCTGATCGTCGCCGTGCAGACGGCCAGCGGCCATTTCGTACTCGGCAAGGTAAGCGGTCATCAGCTTGGTCAGGCTGGCGGGCGGCAAACGCTTGTGCTCATCATGGGCATAAATGACATCGCCACTGGCAGCATCCATCAATACCCAGGAAGTTGCGGCTATCTTGGGGGGATCAGGCATGAAATCCTGCGGACTGATGGAAGGCTGCTGTGAGTCGGGTACCGGCCCGTCAGCGGCATTTGCAACAGAAGCGCCGGCAAAGGTGAGCAGCGCCACAAATCCCAGGTTGCGCCAGCGTTTTACTAGAAGTGCGTTTTGCATCATGGCGAATATTTTCTCTCTATCGTGATAGTGAAGCAGCCAGCGCTCCCGCCTGGGCCATCCCGGCAACGGGCATGCGCGCTTCATCTGTTATGGCGTATCGGCCACCGTCATGGGCCGAGCGTAACCCAATGCTTCAAGCTGGCGCCGTGCACTCTCGACATCGGCAGATGAGGCCCAGGGGCCGATCTGCACACGGTACATGCCGTTGAACGGCACTACTCTGCCGCTAACGCCCAGCTTGCTCGCCAGCGTTTGACGCAGCTGTTCGGCAGCGGAGACATTGCCCACTGCCGCAACTTGCAAATAGGTGCTACCACTGCCTGAACCGGCAGTAGCCTGCGGCTGCGATGAAGCACCTGGCGACGACGCTGCCGCAGGCGTACTCGCTTCATCGCGGGCATTCCAGTGCCGTGGATCAATCGCTTCTACCTTCACCCGAGCCGTGCCCTGGTCAAGATAGCCAAGCTTGTAGGCCGCAGCATAGGAGAGATCAATGATGCGGTCACTATGAAAGGGACCGCGATCGTTCACCTTGACAATGACATGGCGACCATTGGCAAGGTTGGTAACCCGCACATAAGTGGGGAGCGGCAACGTCTTGTGAGCGGCGGACATGCCATACATGTCGTAACGCTCGCCATTGGAGGTCGCATAACCGTTGAACTTGGTGCCGTAAAACGACGCCAGCCCCACTTCACTGTAGCCGTTGGCATCATCCAGCACCCGATAGGTTTTCCCCAGCACATTATAGGTAGGGCCATTGCCCCCCTTTGAGCGCGGTTCAACGCGGGGGACCGCATCCTTCACGCTGGAGAGATCCTTGTGCCCACTCGGGTAGGCATCGGTATCGCTGGCGTAACGCCCTGCGTTTGGCCCACCTCCACCACCCGCACAGCCAGCCAAAACCAGTACCGTCAGCGCAGCGCTCAGCGCCCCCAAAAGTGTCGTGCGAAAACCCATTAGTGCTTAAGTGCCTCTTTAATCTGCTCGGCCAGCTCGGCCACTGCCATGGCGTAAAGGTGGCTGCGATTATACAGCGTGATGACGTGGAAATTGGTGGTACCCAGCCACCAATCAAGATGCCCATCCGCGTAGTCGAGCGCTATCGGCGTGACTCGCTCGTCGCGCTCAAGGGGCACCAGCGGCTGAACGCCGTTATCCCTCAACTCGGCGTTGGTGGCGCTGGGCGCATCAATCGAGTTGACTGGCAGGTCGCTGGGCATCTCGCGCTCGGGGCCGCGCGCGGGCAGCGCTACCGGCACACCGTGCACCCAGCCATGCTCGGCAAAATAGTTGGCGACACTGCCTATCGCATCGCTCGGCTCATCCACGAGATCGCGCACGCCGTTACCGTTGAAATCCACCGCATAGGCTGAATAGCTTGAAGGGATGAACTGTGAATAGCCAAAGGCACCGGCATAGGAGCCTTTGATGGCAAGGGGATCAAGGTGCTGCTGCTGTGTCAGCGTCAGGTAGGCTTCCAGCTCCTTGCGGAAGAACTGGTGACGAGGTGGGTAATCGAAGGCAAGCGTCGAGAGCGCATCAATCACGCGAATATTGCCCTTGCTCCTGCCGTAGGAGGTTTCAACGCCGAGAATGGCCGCAATGATTTCACGCGGCACACCGTATTCACGCTCGGCGCGTTCGAAATCATCGAGATGTTCGGCGATAAACTCCACCCCCTGATTCACCCGCTGCGGCTGAATGAATATCTTGCGATATTGATCCCAGCGCAGGTGATGCTCGGCAGGCCGTGACATGGCATCAAGCACCTTCTGGCTGCGCTGGGCATGGCTCATGATCTCCGCCAGCCTGTCAGCGTCCAACTGCTGATGCTCGGCAAGCTGATCAATCATTGCCGCTACCCTGGGGTGAGTATCGGGAGCGTAATTTTCTGTCTGGGCCGACGCCAACGGAGCTGCCGACAGCAGCACAACGGGCAGTAGCCAGCTACGCAGCGCACGACGCCGAGCAGTGGCTACCGGCGAGGCAACCCGATGTGTGGTCGCCGCATCATCAATCATGGTGGGAAATTGCCTCAACAAACCGACATTCCTGTCACTTGATAGGGATACCCACGCCCTGCTTCCTTGCAGGGCCTGGCGCATTACCGCGACACCAGCCGACGCTGGGTGCCAATCGACATCAGGATACCGAACCCGGCCAGCAAGGTCACGCTGGCGGTGCCCCCGTAGCTGATTAATGGCAGTGGCACCCCGACAACCGGCATAAGGCCACTGACCATGCCGATATTCACCACCACATAGATGAAGAAGATCAGCGCCAGACTGCCCGCAGCAAGTCGGCCAAAGGTATCCTGCGCGCGCGAGGCCAGTATCATGCCACGGAACACTACCACCAGATACCCAAACAGCAACAGACACACGCCCACCAGCCCGAACTCCTCGGCCAGCACCGCCACGATGAAATCGGTATGACTTTCCGGCAGAAACTGCAAGTGGGATTGAGAACCGTGGGTCCAGCCCTTGCCGAAGATGCCGCCAGAGCCGATCGCGGTTTTCGACTGAATGATATTCCACCCAGCGCCCAGTGGATCGGTTTCCGGACTCAGGAAGGTCATGACCCGCTGCTGCTGGTAGTCATACATGTTGAACCACAGCAGGGGCAAGGCAGCCGCGATAACCAGCACGCAGAGACCAATCAGCCGCCATGAAATACCGGCAAACAGAATCACGAAACAGCCACCGAAAGTCACCAGCATGGCGGTGCCCAGGTCGGGCTGGTCCATGATTAGCGCCACCGGCACCATCAACAGGATCAGGCACACCAGCAGATCCAGCCAGGAAAGCGGCAGACTGCGGCGCGACAGATAGGTCGCCAGGGTCAACGGCATCACGATCTTCATCAATTCCGACGGCTGAAAACGCCCTATGCCGGGAATAATCAGCCAACGCTGCGCGCCCATGGCGTGATAGCCGAGCGCCGCCACTGCCACCAGCAGCGCCACCACCACCACATAAATCAGCGGCGTCCAGCGCACCATCACTGAGGGAGGAATCTGCGCAATGGCGATCATCAGCACCAGCGCCATCGCAAAACGCAGCGCTTGCGCCTCGACCATGAAGGTACTTTCGCCCGCAGCGCTATAGAGCACCACTAGACCGCCCAGCATAATGACGCACAGCGCCCCTACCAGCCACAGATCAATATGCAGCGCATCCAGGCCAAAAAAGCGCGAGCGCCGTTGTTTGCGCCGGATCACGCGCGTGACAGCATCAAGCATGGTTATCTAGCGCCCCCCTTCATCGCCCAGCGGCGGCAGCGAATGCATATCATTGGATGTTTCCGGTGTTTTGCCCGACGGCATGCGAGTATCCGGCAGCGTCACTTCGCGGGAGCGCGTCGAGTGCATCCACTCATCGACCATCCGCTTGCCGATGGGCGCGGCTGCCGAGTTGCCCCAGCCGCCATTCTCAACGATAACCGCAACCGCAATCTGCGGATTGTCCACGGGAGCAAATGCCGAGAACAGCGAGTGATCGCGCAGCCGCTCCGCAACTTCATGGGCGTTGTAGCGGGCATTCTGCCCCACCGTGAAGACCTGCGCCGTGCCGGTTTTCGCAGCCATGGAGTAATCACGGTTGCGCAGGGTGGCCGAATTGTCCGCCACCGATTTCATGCCGTCGATAATCACATTCCAATCACTGGGATTGTTGAGCTTGATATCAGGGGGCGTGCCTTCAAACGGCGGATTGACGGGGGCATCGTTGACCCCGGCCAGCAGATGCGGACGCACCCAATGGCCGCGATTCGCCAGCACCGAGAGCGAAGTCGCCATTTGCAGCGGCGTCGCCAGAAAATAGCCTTGCCCTACGCCGACCGACAGCGTTTCTCCGGAATACCAGGGCTTGTTAAAGCGCTTGCGTTTCCACTCAGGACTGGGCAACACCCCAGGGCGCGCGCCATAGACATCCAGCGCGGTATCGGTGCCGTAACCGAAATGTTGCAGGAAGTCGTCGATCCCCTGGATACCCATCAAATGCGCGAGATTGAAGAAATAGGTGTCGTTGGAGAGCGCGATGGCGCGGTGCATGTTGAGCGTGCCGTGCCCGGGACGAAACCAGTTGCGGTAGCGATGGGGATCGTTGGGCAGCCGGTAATAGCCAGGGTCAAAGACCGTATCCTGAGGGCGGATCACCTGCTGCTGAAGACCCGCCAGCGCCATGTAGGGCTTGACCGTCGAGGCCGGCGGATACTCACCGCGCGAGGCTCGGGTATAGAGCGGCAAATCCTTGTCATTTTGCAGACGCTGGTAATCCTTGGTGCTGATGCCGGTGACGAAGGCGTTGGCATCAAAGCCCGGTGACGACACCATGGCGATAATCTGCCCGGTCGCTGGCTGGATCGCCACGATCGCACCACGTCTGCCTTCCAGCAGATTCATGCCGAGCTGCTGCATATGGCTGTCAACGGTCAGGGTCAAATCCTTGCCCTTGACCGGCGCGGTACGGTCAATTTCGCCCAGCACGCGACCGTGGGCGTTGGTCTCCACCCGCCTCATGCCCACCTTGCCATGCAGAATATCTTCATACTGGCGTTCGATACCGAGCTTGCCGACAAAGTGAGTACCGGCGTAATTGCTGTTATCGAGGCGATTCATGTCATCGCGGTTCATCCGCCCGACGTAGCCAAGCACATGGGACATCGGCACGCTTTGGGTGTAATGACGCAACAACTGGGGTTCGACATCAACGCCGGGCAGGCGGTAGCGATTGAGCGACAGGCGCGCAATTTGCCACTCGTTCAGATCACTGAGCAGAAGCGCTGAATCGTAGGGCCGCTGGCGCTGGCGGGAGCGCTCGATCAGGGTCGCGCGCATGGTATCGGGAAGCGCGAGCACATTGACAATGCGATCAATGGTGGCATCGGCATCTTCAGCCTGCTCGCGCGTAATCATCAGGTTGTAGGTGGGCCGGTTTTCGGCAAGCAGCAGCCCATTGCGGTCATAGATCAGCCCGCGCGAAGGGGGCAGCGGCTCCACACGAATGCGGTTGCTGTCAGACTGCATCACGTAGAGCTTGTGCTGATATATTTGCAGGAACACCATGCGCCCCACCAGTACGGCCGCAAGCGCGACAACCGCTACCGAGGCGACTATGCAGCGTCGCCGAAATAACGCAATCTCGGCGGCGGAGTCCTTGATCTCCGGGGGCTTGCCGCGCCGCCCGAAGAACAATTGGCGTAAACCTTCAAACATTCACCAATACCATTTCATAAGCCGTGCGCCCTTTTCATCAGCAGAAAAGAGCGCACGGCGTCTCGCCTCAAGTATGTCGCACTAGCGGTGATACGGATGCCCGATGGTCAGGGTCCAGGCGCGATAGAGCTGCTCGGCCAGCACAATACGCACCAGCGGATGCGGCAAGGTCAGCGGTGACAGCGACCAGCGGCGATCGGCCCGCGCCAGGCAGCGTTCATCAAGGCCATCAGGCCCACCGATGAGAAACGCCACATCGCGCCCACCCAGTTTCCACTGTTCCAGATTGTCGGCCAGATCGTGGGTGCTCCACGGCTTGCCCTTGACATCCAGCGCCACCACTTCGGGGTTGCCCTTCAGCCTTTCAAGCACGGCATCGCCTTCGCTGGAAATCGCTCTGGCAATGTCAGCGTTCTTGCCGCGTACGCCCGGCGCGATCTCCTCGATGTCGAGGGTACACTCACGCGGCATGCGTTTTTTGTATTCATCCACGCCGCTGACCACCCATGCGGGCATGCGAGTGCCCACCGCCAGCATCCTCAGCTTCATTGCTGAATGTCGCTACGATCCAGAGGCAGATCGCTCCACAGTTTTTCGAGATCGTACAGCTTGCGCGTATCGGGCAGCATGACGTGCACCACCACATCGCCCACATCCACCAGCACCCAATCGGCACCGCCGCGCCCTTCTACGCCGAGGGGCTGAACGCCGGCTTCCTTGAGCTTGGTTACCACGCTGTTCGCGATGGCACTCACATGGCGGCTGGACGTACCGCTGGCGATAATCATGACATCCGTCACGCTGGTCAGTTCGGCAACGTCGATTTCGACGATATCCTGAGCCTTGAGATCGTCGAGCGCATCGACCACCAGGGCCGCGAGAGATTCTTTTTGCATAGTAGTCAGGACGGTATCCTATGAATAAGTCTTGGCATTACGAGGAGGAGCGGCGGGATCAATGGTCACCTTGAGCGGCAATACCCGCTACACAGCGCCTTGCAGTTGCCCGCCCCTGAATCAAGGCGCGTATTCTATATCATTTATAGCAGCGCGACTTGCTTCATTGTGACAGCTATGGGGAAGAAGCGATATCCATTCGGGCTGCTGCGTCTTTTTACCAGCGAAGTGTGCACACTTGAAGTCTGGGAGCAGGCCCCCTCCGGGGAATTGCCTGCTGCTCAGATAGTGTACGAAGGCTACTCGGCGGCACGGTAGAAGCGCTGTTGCGAGATCAGCTCCTCAACTTGCTCAGGAACCAGATAACGAATGCTCTGCCCTTTGACAATTCGCCCACGCAGGTCAGTAGCGGAAACATCCATGGGAGAAGGCAGCGTAAGCCGCATGAAATGACCACAGGGCGCGGAAAAAAGCGCTTCTACCGAGTCAACCTGGCGAGGTTCGACCAGATTCAGCAACGCTTGCGAGGGTGAAAAGTCGCTGCCCGGGCGATCAATCACCACCACATGCGCCACGTCGAATAGCGCTTCCACCTGATACCACTGATCAAAATGGCGATAGCTGTCCATGCCAATCGCCATCACCAGCCGTGCGTTAACGCCATATTCTTCGCGCAGTGATTGCAGCGTCAGCAGCGACCACGACGGCCCGTCACGCTCCACTTCCCGCGCGTCGGCGATCAAGCCGGGGGTATCGCCTACCCCCGCCCTGACCATCGCCAGGCGATCGTCAGCCGAGATGCCGGGCGTTTCACGGTGCGGCGGCAGCCGGTTGACGATCATATGGACATTCTCGATGCCCAAAACTTCGCGCAACTCAACCGCCGAGCGCAGATGCCCGATATGAATGGGATCGAAGGTTCCGCCGAACATGGCAACACGATGCTCAGCCACGCAGTTGCCCTCGCCCTGTGACCAGGTATTTCTGGGTGGTCAATCCTTCCAGACCGACCGGGCCACGCGCATGGAGTTTGTCGGTGGAGATGCCGATTTCCGCGCCCAGTCCATACTCTGCACCGTCAGCGAAGCAGGTAGGAGCGTTGACCACCACCGAGCTGGAGTCCACTGCGCGGGTAAAGCGCTGCACATTGCCGAGATGATCGGAGACGATGCTGTCGGTGTGGTGAGAGCCATAACGGTTGATGTGCTCGATCGCAGCATCGACATCCGCGACAACCTTGATGGACAGGACCGGCCCCAGGTATTCGCTTGACCAGTCGCTGCCACTGGCCGCCACCGCATCGGGATAGAGGCGCTGCACCTGTTCACAGCCGCGCACTTCGACGCCGTGCTCGCTCAGACGCTGGGCAATTACCGGCACGAATGCCTCGGCGACCTGCTGATTCACCAGCAAGGTTTCCATCGCGCCGCAAATGCCATAACGATATGTTTTAGCATTGAAGGCAATATCAGCGGCGCTGTTCAGATCAGCATCTTCATCGACATACACATGACAGATTCCATCAAGGTGCTTGAGCACCGGCACCCGTGCTTCATTACTGATACGCTCGATCAGCGAACGGCCACCGCGAGGAATAATCAGGTCGATATAATCGCTGGCGCGTACCATTTCACCGACAATTTCGCGGTCGGTATACGCCACCACCTGCACCGCTGCTTCGGGCAGACCCGCTTCCTTCAGCCCTTGAGAGATACAGGACGCAATCGCCGCTACCGAATGGCGAGCCTCGGAACCGGCGCGCAAAATGCAGACATTGCCTGATTTCAGGCACAGCGCTGCCGCATCAATGGTGACGTTGGGGCGCGATTCAAAGATGATGCCGATCACCCCGATCGGCACGCGCATCTTGCCGATTTCAAGGCCGTTGCGTTGGCGTTTCACGCCATCCAGCTGCCCGACAGGATCATCAAGCGAGGCCACCGTCGCCAGACCGCTAATCATGCCGTCGATGCGGCCATCGGTCAGCTCAAGCCGATCCACCAGCGCGCTTTCAAGCCCCCGCGCCCGCGCAGCTTCAAGATCACGCTGGTTGGCTTCCTTGATTTGCTGGCGCGCCTGATCGAGACGCTCGGCAATTTTATCCAGTGCCAAATTCTTGGTGCGTGTATCTGCAATCGCCAGTGTACCCGCTACCTGCCGTGCCTGTTGGCCCAGCTCTTTTACATACGTGGCCGCATTTACGTGCTGCTCAGTCATCCGGGATCTCCTGGTGCGTTCATCGAACCACAAGCGCTGTTGCTCGCTCAACGTCAATGACCTCACTATAAGGCACAGCTCGCACAGGTACAAAAACGCCACTGATGACAGCGACTTGAGAGGCTTCTTTCGTATACACTGGAGCGCTATAAAGACGAGCGAACGTGTGGCATGACCACCTCTTCCACATCGCCACAGTAGCCAAAGGCGCTCGATAACGCATGGATATTGCAGGAAACAACGCATGAGTCTCGCTTTCTGGACTGACTACCTGACTCAAGCGCCCTGGGCGCTTCTCATCGTGATTGCACTGTTTGCTGCACTGGAATCTGTTGCCATTATCGGATTGATACTGCCGGGCACGGTGATGATGACCATGGTCGCATCACTGGCGGGCACCGCCGGCCTTTCAGTGCCGGGCGTGCTGATCAGCGGTGCCATTGGTGCCGTTATCGGCGATGGTATCAGCTACTGGCTGGGCAAAAGCCAGCGTCATCGTCTGCATCGGGTGTGGCCGTTTTCCAAAAACTCAGGCTGGCTTGATCGCGGACAGCAGTTTTTCCAGCGCTACGGCGCACTGTCGGTGCTGCTGGGGCGCTTCGTGGGGCCGGTGCGCCCTATCGTGCCGATGATCGCGGGCATGCTAAACATGCCGACCTGGCGTTTCACGCTGGTCAATGTACTTTCCGCCATCGGCTGGGCACCGCTTTATATCCTGCCGGGCTACTATCTGGGCCATGCCTGGCAGGAGACCCAGGCCCTGTCGCAAGACACCACCATGTGGCTGATTCAGTTTGTCTTTATTGCCTTCATCGCGCTGCTGAGCTTTTCATGGCTGCGCAACCTGTTTTCGCGCCCACGCATCGGCTATCGCAGCGTTCTGAACTGGGCGCGTCACACCCGCTTTGGCCGGCGCTTATGGCGGCGCAGCCAGCGGGTCTGCAACAGCCACGAGCCACCGGTAGCCGCTGCCCTGCTGCTGCTGATCAGCCTGATTACTTTTATTGCCTGGACCTGGATCGTCATTGCCCATCGCGATCAACCGCTGGCAATTGATGTGCGCAGCTATCGGCTATTCACCGAACTGGCAACTCACCACTGGACGCAGCAGGTGGCCCATACCATCGACCTGATGGCTGACCGTATCGGGATTGGCATGTTCATGCTGCCGTGGATGCTATGGTGGCTCTACCGTCGCTACTATGCGCTGGTGCTGCACTGGCTGGCTGCCGGCATCCTGCTCAGTATCAGCGTGGTGCTAATCAAGCACGGCATTGGCCGCGTTCGCCCTGGCACCGCCGACTATCTTGCCCACTCATTTTCCTACCCCAGTGCGCATACCGCGGTGGCCGTGGTCGTGCTCGGTCTCGGGGCAGCCTTTGTTGCTGCGCGTCTTCCCGCCGCCTGGCGCAACTGGCCCTACTGGTGCGCTACGCTGGCCGCCATGACCGTGGCGATATCGCGGCTTGCCTATGGGGTGCACTGGGCGAGTGATCTGATTGGCGGCGCCTTGCTCGGCCTGACCATCTGTGCGGCGATACGCAGCAGCTATCCCTTCTTTGCCAAACAGCGTATTTCAAGGGCGCGCTGGGGCTGGGTGCTGGCGCTCTCCATTGTGCTGCTTGCGCTGCGTCTGGCCTTTCCCACGCTACACTGACCGCCACGCATTCAGCGGAGTAGCGCAATAACAGCGACTTCACGGCGCTGCCCTTCTTCCGCATACGAAAAAGGGAGTGCCTGAGCACTCCCTAAGCGACTGATTTCCTGCTTTTCGACAGGGCATTTATCATTTGAGAAGCCTTCCCGGCTCTCTATTCGTCCTTCCTTCTGCCTTCCTTCCCTTATCACAAGCAGGGAAACTCTCTAGAGAAGCCTCTGTTACTGCTGCGCCAAGGCATCCAGCAGCTTTTGATGGAAGCCGTCGAAGCTGCCGTTGCTCATGCCGACGATCAGATCACCAGGCTGTGCCTCTTCAATCAGCGCCGCAATCAATGCCTCGATAGAGGTAAATACCTGCGCGGGCACCTTGCTGGCATGGGCAACCTCATCGAGGGACCAGTCGAGGTGCGGTGGCTGATACCAGTACACCGCATCGGCGTTGGCAGCGGCATCTGCAAGACGGTCGCGCATGGCGCCAAGTTTCATGGTGTTGGAGCGCGGCTCAATCACTGCAAGCACCCGCCCCTGCTGATGGCGAGCTTGAAGCCCCTCAAGCGTCTGGGCGATGGCCGTGGGGTGATGCGCGAAGTCATCCATCACCGTGACGCCTGCAACGCTGCCGCGCACTTCCTGGCGCCGACGGGGTGCCTTGAAATGGCAGAGGGCCTGCGCTGCGGTAGCCAGCGGCACACCCACTGCATATGCCGCCGCCGCTGCCGCGAGCGCATTATGCTGATTGTAGCTGCCGCTTAAATTCCACTCGACGCTGGCTGTCTGATCGCCATAACGCAGCGTGAAGCACTGGCCGCCAGCCGTTGCATTCAGAAGCTGCCAGTCGCTGTCAGGGGAGTCGCCGAAGCGCGCGACGGGTGTCCAGCAGCCCATTTCAAGCACCCGCTCAAGCGCTGGCTGTTCAGCGGCGACCAACAGCTGACCGCTGCCGGGCACCGTGCGCACTAGATGATGAAACTGCCGTTTGATAGCAGCAAGATCAGGAAAAATATCGGCGTGATCGTATTCAAGGTTATTGAGCACCGCCACATCAGGGCGATAGTGAACAAACTTGGAACGCTTATCGAAGAAGGCGCTGTCATACTCATCCGCCTCGACCACAAAGGGGGCCTGCTGATCGCCAATACGCGCCGACACCTCAAAATTGCCAGGCACACCACCGATCAGAAAACCGGGCTTCATTCCTGCAAACTCAAGAATCCACGCCAGCATGCTCACCGTCGTGGTTTTGCCATGCGTACCGGCAACCGCCAGCACCTGACGATCACCGAGCACCTGTTCACGCAGAAGCTGTGGGCCGCTCACATAGTGCAGGCGCTGATCAAGCACGGCTTCCACTTCCGGATTACCGCGCGAAAGCGCATTGCCGATCACCACAAGGTCGGGGCGCGGCGACAGATTGTCCGCGCTGAAACCGTCGATCAGGGTAATGCCCTGCTCTTCCAGCTGAGTACTCATTGGCGGGTAGACATTGGCATCGGAGCCGGTCACCCGATGCCCTTGAGCGCGCGCCAACAGCGCGAGGCTGCCCATAAAGGTGCCACAGATCCCCACCACATGAATGTGCATTAACCAAAACCTTAACGTTGAATTTCTATTGCAAAAAACCTGGCGAGGCGATTCGAGCACACTGCCAGGCGTTGCTCAACCCTATCGTTACCAGTACCACCAGCTAATCAGCCAGCCCAGCATCAACGATAGCGCAATCAACCGCCATATCAGCAGTTGCCGCGAGCTGCTCAGTCGCGATTGGGTAGTTTGCGCATCGGCACGCCGCAACCCTACCAGCAGCTCATAAAGGCGCCGAAAACGCATGCTGCGCTTGGGCGACACCGCGCGCTGCAGCACGTTATCAAGAGAAGCCGGTGCACTCCCTACCCAGCGCGTGAGCGGTATGTATTCCAGCGCATCCAGATCCTGTTCGGAGTGCAGCTTGCGTGCCATCGGTTTGAACGGCAGATAGCCCCGGCGGGCATGGCCGGGAGCCGACCGCCCCTTTTTGACCCGATCGGCGGAAGCCGAATAGCTCAGCAACCAGTAGATTATCGAGGCGAGGGAATACTGATCGCTGCGCCGCCCCACTTCCAGCCCCAGCGTATACTCGGGCGCGGCAAATTCGCCAAGACCGACCCCTTGCGCCAATGAGCGCGCCATCTCTGAGGGTGTATCACGCGGACAGCAGGCCACAAAATCGACCAGCACCACCTGCCCATGGCGATCTACCACGAAGCTCTCAGGGCTCAGCGACTGATGCAGAAAGTCGCGGCGGTGCAGCGCGCTGACAGCCTTGGTCATCTGGCGGCCAATTTCCAGACGCTGCGCCAGCCCAATGTCTGCGTGCTGGCGAATCCACTCACCGAGCACGTCACCTTCTATATAGTGGGTCAGATAGTAGTGGCAGGAAGGCGCTCGGCGCGGCGTTTCAAGACGATTGACATGGGGGGAGCGCAGCGCAGCGAGCATCTCGCGCTGACGATCAAACAGATAGAGATAGTCGTTGCTGCCCGACATGTCAGGCGCAGGTGCCGCCATCAGCAAGCGATCACCACTGGCGGCATCCCGTACGCGATAAATACGCTGCTGATCGCTGCGGGAAACCACCTCTTCGATCCAGTAGCCGTCGAGATCATCACCAGGGGACAGCTCAGGGGGCAAGGGCAGATAGTCGTTGTCACTGGCCGGCGGCCACAGCTCCTCCAGACGATCCACACGCATGAGCTGGAAACAGATCGCTTCGGCTGCGACCCCGCGCGCAGCGGCCAGTTCAGCCGCTCTATCGGCCAGTGCGGCACAGGCCGCGTCCAGGTCGTCGCTGTTCTCACGTACGAGCTGTACATAATCGCTGGGAAGCAGAATTCCGCGCACTGCCTGAGTGGTAAACAGAAACAGATCACCCTGCACCAACGGCAGCATCAGGTAATCAAGATCGAGACTGGCATCCATGCCGAGCGCCCGCGAAGGGTAGCGATAACCGCCCAGATCGGTGACGTGCTCACGTGTAAGCTGCTCTATTTCAGCGCCGCGCAGCCGGTAAACCACCGTATCTCCCGCGTGAAACAGATGGCCCTGATCGCGATGAAGGATCAGCGCCGAGAGCGAGCTAACGTAGCTGCCGCTGGTCACAAAACGGCTTTGACTGAAACACCAGCCGTTAAGCGCTAGCAGCACACGGGTAGCAGCACGCTTGATTGTCCACTCGGCGGGCGTCGAGCTGTAATCGGCGAGAAATCCTTTAATCGCAAGATCAGCGGCCTGTTGGGCAATGGCATTACGCGAAGGAGAGTCCGCAATCAGCGCGCAGGCTCCAAACCGGTCACGCATATCGCTCTCGGCCAACTGCACCGCTGCCGCAGAGCGCTGCTGACGCTCGGACGATAGACATGCCTGACCAACGCTTACCCTTAACCCCATTGGCGCCACTCTCCTTGCCACTCCTGTTGTAGGCATTCGCTCTTCTGGCTGCAAGCTTGCCACAACCCTGCACGCTTCGCGATATCCGCATGCGCACTAGGGCGGCGGTCATTCATGCCATCAATCTTTACCTGTAATATTTTCATAAGGAAACGCCTGCACGCTTCCGGTAATGTCGGGCGCACAGCACGTCAAGGAAGGCCCACAATGAGCATCGAGCTTTATGAAATTGAACAGCACATGGCGCGCTTCGAGCCGTTTTCCCGACTTCCCGCGCCGCTTTTGCAAGCGGTCGCCAATGCGGTTGAAATCAGCTACTTCAAGGCTGGCGAGCAGATACTCACCCGCGATCAGCCCCTCGAACACGTCTGCTATATAAGAAGTGGCGCTGTCGAGCTTTACCAGCGCGATGGCACCACCCTGTTCAATCGTCTGGGGGAAGGCGATCTGTTCGGTTACACCGACCTTGCCCGCAAGCGTGCGGTACGTTATCCGGTCACCGCCATTGAAGACAGCCTGATCTACTATATCGACGCCGCCACCTTCGAGCAGGTCGCCGATGAATGTGAAGAGTTCGCTGAGTTTGTGGATGTCAGCGGGCGGCTCAAGCACGTTTTTGAGCAGCAGCGCCAAAGCAGCCCCCTGCTGTCAACCAAGGCACGACAGCTAGTGCAAATGAAGCCGCTGCTGGCAACGGCGAGCATGTCACTCTCGGAAGCGGCCAGCATGATGCAGGAGCAGCACGTCACCTGTGTGCTGGTAACGGAACCGTGCGATAGCACCTTGCCCCTTGCCTTTCTGGATGACGAAGACCATCCCGTGATGCTGGTAGGCATCGTGACCGACCGGGACATGTGTACCCGTGTAGTGGCAGAAGCCATCTCCCCACAGGCTTCCCTTCGGGAAATCATGACATCAAGGCGCATTATCACGACTCAGGCCAGTGATTCAGCTTACGAAGCGATGCTCAAAATGCTGGATGAGCGCATTCAGCACCTTCCGATACTGAATGGCAAACGGCCCATTGGCGTACTGCAATTGGCTGACCTGCTGCGTTTTGAAACTTCCAACAACCTCTTTCTGATCAATACCATCCTGCGTCAGCCTTCCACCGAGGGGCTTGTCAGGCTGTCGCAGGATGTACGCCGCGACTTTGTCAGTATGGTCGAGCAGCAAAGCGGCAGTGACATGATCAGCCGCGCGCTGTCGCTGACCGGGCGCGCCTTCGTGCATCGCCTCTGCGAGTTGGCAGAAGAGCAGTTTGGGCCGCCGCCGGTGCCCTATGCCATGATGGTGCTGGGCTCCATGGCGCGTGAGGAAGTGACCATTACCTCAGATCAGGATAATGCGTTAATCATTGCCGACAGCTATCAGGAGAGCCTTCACGGCGACTACTTCAAACAGCTGGCCGAGTTCGTCACTGACCACATGGCCGAGTGCGGCTACGCCTATTGCAGCGGTGAGATCATGGCTTCCAACGCTAAATGGCGCCAACCGCTATCGGTATGGCGCCATTACTTCAGTGACTGGATCGCCACCCCCACGCCTGAACACCTGCTGGAAAGCTCGATATTTTTCGATCTTGCCTGCGCACATGGAGAAGAGAGCTTTGTCCAGGAGCTGCGTGAATTGATCGCCCAGCAGGCGTCCAGCAACCCGCGCTTTCTGGCGGCGATGGCCCGTAATGCCAATAATCGCACGCCGCCCCTGGGCTTTTTCCGCACCTTCGTGATGGAGCAGGACGGTGCCGAGCGCCGCTCTATTAACCTGAAGCGGCGTGGTACGGCGCCACTGAGTGATGTCATTCGCGTACATGCACTGGCCTGTGGTTCTACCCAGCAAAGTACCCTGGGGCGCCTTGATGACATTGCTCACACTCAGCTCGTCACCGCCGAGATGATCAAGCGTTTACGCTATGCGTTTGAGTATTTATCAACGCTGCGCATCAATCATCAGGCGGCGGCTATCAGTCAAGGAGAAGCTCCCGACAACAGCGTAGAGCCCGACACCTTCAGCCGCAGCGAACGCCACCATCTGCGTGAAGCCTTTGAAACCCTCAGGGACGCCCAGAAATTCCTGGGCTTCCGCTATCCGCTCAAAGGAAACCGGGAGCGTCATTCATGAAGCGCGTTCGCCAGCATAAAACGCCTTCGTGGAGTGACTATCTCACCGCCCGCATCGCCCAGTGCCAGCATCCCCGCATTGCGTCGCTGCTAAGCCAACTGCCTGATCCTGCAACGCCGCTGGCTGAAACGCCCATGGTCGCCATGGATTTTGAGACCACCGGACTTGATGCCAACCACAACGACATCATCAGTATCGGGCTGGTGCCCTTCAGCCTCGACCGCATCCAGCCGGCTGCCGGCAATTACTGGCTGCTCGCCCCGCCCAGCGGCCTTAAGCGCAGCTCAGTCACCTTTCACCGCATCACTCATTCGGAACTGGAGGATGCGCCGGATCTGGCACTGGTGCTTGATGACATTCTCAATGCCCTGACCGGGCGACTGGTGGTGGTGCACTATCGACAGCTTGAGCGCTCGTTCCTGCACAATGCGGTACGTGACCGGCTCGGAGAGCAACTGCTGTTTCCCATGCTCGACACCATGTCGATTGAAGCGCACCTTCACCGGCAATCGTGGTGGGCGCGACTGCGCCGCTGGAGCGGTCGCCCCGCCACCTCGATTCGCCTGCACGAGAGCCGCCAGCGTTACCACCTTCCGCCTTATACGGGACATCACGCCTATGTGGATGCCTTGGCTACAGCGGAGCTGTTGCAGGCCCAGATTCGCTACCATTTCTCACCGGAGCTGCCCTGCGGCGAGCTATGGCGTTAAGCCAGCGCTCCCTCCCATTGCGAGAGATTGGCTCAATCGCCAGAAGTATCGCCAGGAAGCACCTACTTCCACTCAAGCTGAATAGCCTCCAGAGCTACCCCCTCCCCTGAAACGCAAAAGCGCCCGCTGTGTCATGAGCGAGCGCGAAGCGTTACTTCCATCAGGCGGCGATTGACCATTTCCCCTCAATAAAATGGGCGACCCGCAGGCCGCCCATGATGGCAATCAACTGACAATGCCGCTGCGGTTATGACGCAAGATGCATTTTGCCAGGCCGCGGCTCAGTGCGAAGCCCCTGCACAATGCTAAAGCAGGCCGCCAGCAGCACCAGCATAAACGGCAGCCCCGTGGTCAATACCGCCGTTTGCAAGGCACCCAGTCCACCGCCCAATAGCAGTGCAATGGCAACCACGCCTTCAATGACAGCCCAGAACACGCGCTGCGGTACCGGTGCATCGACCTTGCCGCCCGCGGTGATGGAGTCAATGACCAGCGAACCCGAGTCAGATGACGTAATAAAGAACATCATGACCAGGATAATGCCAATGAACGACGAGATGGACGCCAGCGGCAGCTGTGACAGCACTTCAAAGAGCTGAAGCTCGATGGCCGCATCCCTGGCACCTTCAAAGCCTTGATTGACGAGCTGATCAATAGCCACTTCACCGAATACGGTCATCCAGATGGCACCTACAACGGTAGGTACAATCAGTACCGCAATCAGGAACTCGCGTACTGTACGACCGCGGCTGACGCGCGCAATGAACATGCCGACAAAAGGCGACCAGGAGATCCACCACGCCCAGTAGAACACTGTCCAGTTATGCACGAAGGTCTCGTCCGTGCTGCGCACTGGATTGGAGAGTTCCGGCAAATAGGTAATATAACCCCACAGGTTAGAGAAGAAGTCGGTGCATAGCGCAAGGGTAGGACCTACCACAAACAGGAATACCAGCAGCAGCAGTGCCAGCCCCATATTCAGTTCGGACAGACGCTTGACGCCCTTCTCGACTCCCAGAACAACCGAGAGCAGCGCTATCAGGGTAATCCCGATAATCAGAACCACTATCGTGGTATTCGTATTGGGAATGCCAAACAGATGCTCAAGCCCGGCTGCCCCCTGTGAGGCGCCCAGTCCCAGCGATGTTGCCAAACCAAAGAGCGTGGCAAATACGGCCAGAATATCAATGATGTGGCCCGGCCAGCCCCAGACACGGTCACCCAGAATCGGGTAGAACACCGAACGCATGGTCAGCGGCAGTCCCTTGTTGAAGCAGAACAGCGCCAGCGCCAGTGCAACAACTGAATAGATGGCCCAAGGGTGCAGACCCCAGTGGAAGATGGTCGCGGCCATCGCCAGATGCCTGGAGCCTTCTGCATCTCCCGGCAGTCCGCCAAGCGGTGCATCGGAGCCACCCGCCATGGATGTACCCATATGCCCCAGCGGCTCTCCCACACCGTAGAAGATCAGGCCAATGCCCATACCGGCGGCAAACAGCATCGCAAGCCAGCTTAGATAGTTGAAGTCAGGCTTGGCATCAACCCCACCCAGACGCACCTTGCTCAGCGGGGTAAAAATCAGCACGATCGAAAAAATGACGAAAATATTCGCCACGGCAAGAAACATCCAGCTCAAGTCTTCCTTGAGGAAGCCATCGGCGGCATTGAACATGCCACTCGCGGTGGTCGGAAAGACCAGCGTGAAGATCACGAATGCAACAATGACCAATGAAGACACGATAAATACAGTGCTGTGCAGGTCAACATTGATGCCAAAACGGGATGTCTGAATATTATCCTGGCCCACCTTATAATCAGTATCAATCTGATTCACGGCACCGTCTGGCGCCGGCACACCATCCGGGGCGCTGTTGGCACTCTGCGACTGATCGTTACTGCTCACAAATTAGCTCCTCTCTTTTTATGTCAATGACTCCAAGATGATTATTATAACGTTAGGCATTAGATGACGAAGCGTCAAATCAAAGACAACGTTACCCTTTTCTATCCTATCGTGATGCCTTCAACGAAAGATTAAGGAAACCTTTTGAAGGTCGAGACAAGCATTATTCGCAGGCTGGTTAAATGCCATGGCACGTCACTACCTTCCCTGCTGCTATCCGGATATTGCATCAAGGACGTACTTTTCCTCCCGTGAAGTTGGTAATCCTTTAGCGCTATTCGTATACTCTCACCTACCAATTTGCGAACTAGGCATTCAAGGTCCGAACATGAGTTTTTCAAGCATTACGCCAGGAAAAGACGTACCGGAAGATATTTACGTCGTTATCGAGATTCCCACCAATCACGCGCCCATCAAGTATGAAGTGGATAAAGACGCCGATGCGCTGATGGTGGATCGCTTCCTCGCTACTCCGATGTTCTATCCTGCCAACTATGGCTATATCTCCCAGACGCTGGCCGATGATGGCGATCCGGCAGATGCGCTGGTGGTCACTCCCTATCCGGTACAGCCCGGCAGCGTTATCCGTGCGCGTCCGGTGGGTGTACTGCGCATGACCGACGAGGCTGGCGTTGATGCCAAGCTCATCTGTGTACCGCACACCAAACTGACCAAGGCGTACGACGACGTCCAAAATATCGGCGACCTGCCCGAGCTGCTGCGTCAGCAGATCGTTCACTTCTTCGAGAACTACAAGGATCTCGAAAAAGGCAAGTGGGTCAAGGTTGAAGGCTGGGGCGACAAGGATGTTGCTACCAAGCTGATTACCCAGGCGGTAGAAGCCTACAAGGCCGAGCAGCAGTAATTCCTGCAAAGGCCAGCAAATGCCCGCTTATGCGGGCATTTTTATTGGCAGAAAGGGCGTAGCTCGACGCCAGCTTTTGCCACCAAGCGCCTTGCACGCCTTGAACGGAAGGCTTTCGCTTCCATGGCGCTGTTCTGCCTACACCGATCAGCCCCCGGTAACGTCTGGGCGCGCTGGTCAATCTTCTCCTTCCCAGCAGTTGCGCATCACTGTTACGGCCCTCATTATGAGAACGCCGCGCGACTGTCGGATCAAGAGAACTTCCATGCGTTATCTATTTTCCCTGCTGCTGATGCTGGCCACCCTGCTGGCATTGCCGCTCTCCCATGCAGATTCACTGTTCCAGCAGGACCCTCTGCCAGGCTCTGCCAAGAGCAACCCTGCGAACGCTTCGCCTTCGTCGTTCGCCGGCGGCAGCGCACAGCACAGTGATTTTCTACCTGTTGACCAAGCGTTCAAGCTGCACAGTTGGCGGGATCAGGATAATGTCTGGATCGGTATCGAGATTCATCCCGGCTACTATCTATACCGTGATCGCATTCATCTGAAGGCGGCGGATAACGACCTGACGCTGGGCGACCCTGAGCTGCCCGCGGGCGAATTCAAATCCGACCGTTTCATGGGCGATGTCAGCGTGTTTCACCAGCAACTGGTGTTTCATGCGCCGATCAAACAGCGCAATGGCGAAGCTCCAAAGGTGACGCTCGATTATCAGGGCTGTGCCGAAAAAGGGCTTTGCTACGCTCCTGAACACCGCACGTTAACGGTCGATCCCGGCCCGCGCCCCGCGCTGTTCGATCAGCCCCGTGCCAGCAGCGCTACGCCCCCAGCGGCTTCGGGGAGCGAGGCACCTTCCTCATCAGCCACGGCGGATAGCGCCCCCGCGAGTACTTCCTCATCGGTCAGCGCCTGGCAATTGCTGCTGCTGTTTTTCGCTGGTGCAGGGCTGGTGCTAACGCCGTGCGTGCTGCCCATGCTGCCGATCATTTCAGCCCTGATTGTCGGCCAGAATGCTTCCCTTAAACGCGCCCTGCTGCTATCGGGCTGTTATGTGGCGGGCATGGTCATTACCTATGCCGCCCTTGGCATGGTGGTAGGTCTGATTGGTGGCGGGCTGAACCTTCAGGCGCATATGCAATCACCCTGGGTGGTGGTGCCCTTCGCCCTGCTTTTCGTGCTGCTGGCGCTCTTTACCAATGAATGGATCAGGCTGCCCAACACCGGTTGGGGTCAGCGCACCGCCGCGCTGGAGGAGCGCTATCGCCAGATGGGGCCAGTGGGGCTGGTGGTAGCAGGGGCAGTATCAACGCTGGTGGTCAGCCCGTGCCTATCGGCACCGCTCGCGGGCGTACTGACCTATCTATCGACCACCGGTAATGCGCTGAGCGGCGCGCTGTCACTGCTCGCCCTGGGTCTCGGCATGGGTATTCCGCTGATGCTGGTCAGCGTCTTCGGCAGCCGTATCGTGCCGCGCCGGGGGGCCTGGATGGAGCGTGTTCGCAACCTCTGTGCGCTGGCGCTGCTGGCCGTTGCGCTATGGCTGGTGGACGGATGGCTTCCCGCCGCGCTGGTGCTGGGCGGTAATGCTGTACTGATGCTGGCTGCCGCGCTCTATCTCGGCGCCTTTGAACACAAGGCACCCCATTTGCTGCGCGCCGTGGCGCTGATGCTGGCGGGCTGGGCGCTGTGCTGTCTGGTAGGGGCCGCGATGGGCAATGGCGATCCGCTCAAGCCCCTGGCAATGGCTGCGCCCTCCACAGCGCCCGCTTCGAATGAAGCCACACCTGCTCAGAAGCCTGATTTCACCACTCTTTCAAGCATTGACCAGCTCGACAGAGAAATTGCTCAGGCAGCCCAGCAAGGAAGGCCGGTGATGGTCGATCTGTACGCTGACTGGTGTGTGGCCTGCAAAGCGATGGAAGCCGACCTGTTCACGCGCCCAGATGTCGCGAATGCACTGGGTAAAGTGACGCTGATTCGCTTCGATGTCACCGACAACAGCGAGGATGCGCGCCGCCTGCTGAAGCGTTACGGGCTTTACGGGCCGCCCACCTTGCTGTTCTTCAGCGATGATAAAGAGCGGCGCGACCTGCGCCTGCAAGGGGAGCCAAGCGCAGAGCAGCTCATCGAGGCGATCAACAAAATCGACTAACAGCGTCGATCTACTGCCTATCGCTACTGGACAGTCACGATAATTTTGGGCAAAATCCGCTTCCAACCGTTACAAAGGCACAAACGTCGACAATCGTGACGCCATCTTGCCGGTTTGTAACACGGTTAACAGCGCAGGCTGTATCTATTCAAGGCGGTATCGTGCACTGCTGACGCACGCATTGATATCGCACATTTTTATTTCTTTTTTCCACAGGATTTTCATGGACATTCGTAAAGTCAAAAAGCTGATCGAGCTTCTCGAAGAATCAAACATCAGTGAAATTGAAATCCAGGAAGGCGAAGAATCCGTACGCATCAGCCGTGGCGGCACTGCGGCTCCCGCGCCGGCTCCCGCCACCTATTACGCTGGCGCAGCACCTGCTCCGGCTCCCGCACCGGCAGCCCCTGCTGCTCCCGCGCCGGTAGCTGACGAAGTACCTGCGGGCCATCAGGTAAAATCGCCCATGGTCGGCACCTTCTACCGCTCGCCGGCACCCGGTGCAAAATCCTTCGCTGAAGTAGGCCACAGCGTCAAGAAAGGCGATACCGTGTGCATCGTTGAAGCGATGAAGATGATGAACCAGATTGAAGCTGACAAGGATGGCGTCATCGAAGCGATCCTGGTTGAAGATGGCGAACCGGTCGAATTCGACCAGCCTCTGGTAGTGATCGGTTGATACCCCTCTTCTTTCACCAACGCCAGAGAGTCGCCTTATGTTGCAAAAGGTACTGATCGCCAACCGTGGCGAAATCGCACTGCGCATCCTGCGTGCGTGCAAGGAGCTCGGCATCAAGACCGTCGCCGCGCACTCCAAGGCTGATCGTGATCTTATTCATGTACGCCTTGCCGATGAAGCCGTCTGTATCGGCCCGGCACCGTCGCCTGCTTCCTATCTGAATATTCCGGCACTGATTTCCACCGCTGAAGTCACTGATGCCCAGGCCATTCACCCCGGCTACGGCTTCCTCTCGGAGAATGCCGATTTTGCCGAGCAGGTCGAACGTTCCGGTTTCACTTTTGTGGGGCCGACCGCCGAAGTCATTCGTTTGATGGGCGACAAGGTTTCGGCCATCGAAGCGATGAAAGCCGCCGGCGTCCCTACCGTCCCCGGCTCCGATGGCCCGCTTCCCGATGACGAACAGGCGCAGCTGGCTATCGCCGACCGCATTGGCTACCCCGTTATCATCAAGGCAGCCGCAGGTGGCGGCGGTCGCGGTATGCGCGTCGTGCGTGAACCGGGTGAGCTGGTGGGTGCGGTCGCGATTACCAAAAGCGAAGCCGGTGCCGCCTTCGGCTCCAGCGTGGTCTACATGGAAAAATTCCTTGAACGCCCACGCCATGTTGAAATCCAGGTGCTGGCCGACGGCCAAGGCAACGCGATCCATCTGTACGATCGTGACTGCTCGCTTCAGCGTCGTCACCAGAAGGTGCTGGAAGAAGCGCCCGCCCCTCACCTTGACCCGCAAGCGCGTGCCAAGGTACTGAAACGCTGCGTCGATGCGTGCATCCAGATCGGCTACCGCGGTGCCGGTACGTTCGAATTTCTGTATGAAGATGGCGAATATTTCTTCATCGAAATGAACACCCGCGTACAGGTGGAGCATCCGGTTACCGAGATGATCACCGGTATTGATATCGTGAAAGAGCAGCTACGCATCGCCTCAGGCATGCCGCTGTCGATCACTCAGGAGGATGTGCAGGAAAACGGCCACGCCTTCGAGTGTCGTATCAACGCAGAAGATTCGCGCACCTTCATGCCCTCGCCAGGCAAGGTGACCTTCTATCACGCACCCGGCGGCATTGGCGTGCGTATGGATTCACACCTTTACACGGGCTACTCGGTGCCGCCGAACTACGATTCACTGATCGGCAAGCTGATTACCCACGGTGAAGATCGTGACAGCGCGCTGGTTCGCATGCGCAATGCACTCGATGAGCTGCTGGTCGAAGGCATCAAGACCAACATCGAACTGCAACAGGATCTGGTGGTAGACGACGCCTTCAAGAAAGGCGGTGTTAACATCCACTATCTTGAGCACAAGCTCGGCCTGAGCTAAGCCTCACGCTGCTTGCGCACCATCGCCGGGGAGGTCTCGTTGATACGGGCCTCCCCGGTCTGTTTTCACCGCATGTGGCTTGTGTCTACATCCGTGATACGCCACCCTCTCGCACTCTTTATCGCTATCTGTTCATTCACTTCCCAACGCAATCAGGACTACTTTCATGGCATGGCTACAGCTCAAGGCGCGCGTTGCTCCTTCCTATGCAGAAACCCTCGAATCCTTGCTGCTCGATGAAGGCGCCCAGGCCATTACCTTCGAAGATGCAGAAGACCGCCCTCTCTATGAGCCAGATCTGGGCACAACTCCCCTGTGGGCCGAAACGGTACTGACGGGGCTCTACGATGATCTGGAAGGCATCGAGGCCATGCTGGAGCGTGTTCGCGCCGGCTGGGGTGCGGTAGAGCCGGATTCCCCCTGCCCCGAGATCGAATATGAAGTACTTCAGGACAAGGACTGGAGCCGTGAGTGGATGGATGGCTTCGAGCCTTTGAAAATGGGCCAGAAGCTCTGGATTGTCCCGAGCTGGACCGATGCCCCCGACCCCGATGCCGTGAATCTGATGCTCGACCCAGGACTCGCGTTCGGTACCGGCACCCACCCCACCACAGCGCTGTGTCTTGAGTGGCTGGATAGCCTGGCCGTGGAAGGCGAGATGCACGAGAGCGAGGTACTCGATTTCGGCTGTGGCTCGGGCATTCTGGCTATCGCCGCGCTGAAACTGGGGGCGCACTTCGCGCAGGGCGTCGATATCGACCCGCAGGCACTGCTGGCAACCCGCGACAACGCCGAGCGTAACGGCATCGACGAGCAGCGGCTGGAAGTTGCCCTGCCCGAACACGAGCCACAGCATCAGTACGCCATCGTGGTCGCCAATATACTGGCCGGGCCGCTGGTTGAACTAGCCCCTACGCTTGCTTCACGCATGGCACCGGGAGCACGTTTTGCACTCTCCGGCATTCTTGCCAACCAGGCTGACGGTCTGGCCGAAGCCTATCAGCAGCAGGGCCTGATTATTGACGATATTGCTACCCGTGAAGGATGGGTGCGTGTCAGTGGACATGCCCCAGGCTGATTAAGTCATTGATAAGCAAGGCCAGCGCTGCGTTGCCCGCGCTTCGACGCCGCAAACGACGTGTTGGCCTCTGTTCAAGACCTCTGCTCATATTGAATATTTTTTGATCACTTTGGTCGCGACGCGCCTTCAATTGCCCGCCACTTGGCGCTATCATAAGCCCCCCTTAAATCAACACTGCTGTCGAAGCGGCTCGCGGATACCTCATGCCCTTTCAAATTGGTTCTCACCAGTTCGAAAATCGTCTATTGCTGGCGCCCATGGCAGGCGTTACCGACCGCCCGTTTCGCAAGCTTTGCAAGGCGCTGGGAGCGGGTATCACCGTATCGGAAATGCTCACTTCCGACCGTCGTCTGTGGCACACTCCAAAGTCGCGGCTGCGTCTTGATCACCGTGGTGAAAGCGGGCCACGGGTCGTGCAGATTGCCGGCGGTGATGCCGACATGCTGGCAGATGCCGCTCGTGCCAATGCCGAGCACGGCGCCGATATCATCGACATCAACATGGGATGCCCGGCCAAAAAGGTGTGTAACAAGGCCGCAGGCTCGGCACTCTTGCGCGACGAAGCGCTGGTGGGCGAGATTCTCGACGCCGTGGTCAAGGCGGTCAGCGTACCGGTTACCCTGAAAATCCGTACCGGCTGGAGCAGCGATAGCCGCAACGGCGTGCGTATCGCGCAGCTCGCTGAATCCCTCGGAATCAAGGCGCTGGCCGTACATGGCCGTACCCGCGAACAGAAGTTTGTCGGTGAGGCGGAATATGACACCATTCGCGCCATCAAAGAGGCCGTCACGATTCCGGTGATCGCCAATGGCGACATCGACTCTCCCGCCAAGGCCGCCCAGGTACTCGCCTATACCGGTGCCGATGGCTTGATGATTGGCCGTGCTGCGCAAGGGAATCCGTGGATTTTCCGTGAGATACAGCACTACCTGAGCAGTGGCGAGCAGCTTGCGCCGCCCAGCCATGAGGAGCGCCTGACCACCATGCGCCATCACCTGAATGCCCTGCACGAGCACTATGGTGATTTCATGGGCGTGCGCGTCGCGCGCAAGCACGTAGGGTGGTATCTCAGCACTCTGGCGGAGGGACGCGAGGCTCGCGCCACCTTCAATACCCTCGATCACAAACAAGCTCAGCTCGACTTTCTCGATCACTTTTTTGACCAAACGTCGCTGCATACGCCCGACGGAAGTACGCTCCAATGAATGAACGAATCACTATTCCCCAGCCCCACGAGGCTATCGCGCAAACGCCTTCTCATCACCCGCAGGGCGAGTGCATGACACTGCGCGAAACGGTAGCACTGACCATGGATCGCTACTTTACCCACCTTGACGGTGAAAGCGTCAGCGATCTCTACCAGATGGTTATTACCGAGGTCGAGGCACCGCTGTTGGCAAGCGTGATGGAGCATGTCAACGGTAACCAGACCGCCGCCTCCCAGATGCTGGGGCTGAATCGTGGCACGTTAAGAAAGAAACTGAAGCAGTACGGATTGCTCTAACGCATCAGGAAGGCGAAGCCCACTCAGGTTTCGCCTTCATTGGTTTGACCTTGACCCGCTCACCAGCGGAACGCCTGCTCCCTTCACCCATCCAAAGAGTCTTGCATGAGTTCTTCCATTACCCCTATCCGCCGCGCGCTGCTCAGCGTTTCCGATAAAACCGGCATTGTTGACCTGGCCCGCGCGCTTACCGAACGTGGTGTAGAGCTGCTATCGACCGGCGGCACCTATAAACTGCTCGCCAGCGAAGGCATTCAGGTACGCGAAGTCTCCGACTACACTGGCTTTCCCGAGATCATGGATGGCCGTGTAAAGACCCTGCATCCGAAGATTCATGGCGGCATTCTGGCTCGTCGCGGTCAGGATGACGAGGTAATGAAGGCGCACGACATCGGCCCCATCGACATGGTGGTGGTTAACCTGTATCCCTTTGAACGCACGGTCGCCAACCCCGAATGCAGCCTTGAGGATGCCATCGAAAACATTGATATCGGTGGACCGACCATGGTGCGGGCCTGCGCCAAAAACCACGCCTTCACCACCATTGTGGTTGATAGCGGCGACTATTCTCGCGTTATTCAGGCCCTGGCCGATCAGGAAGGCGGCGTCGATCATGCGCTACGTTTCGATCTCGCCGTGAAGGCGTTTGAACACACCGCCGGCTATGACGCCGCCATTGCCGCCTATCTGGGGCGCAAGGTCGAAGGTGAAGAGGCAAAATTCCCGCGCACCTGGGGCGAGCGTTTCGTGAAGCGTGAAGAGATGCGCTACGGTGAAAACCCGCACCAGAGCGCTGCCTTTTATGCCGAAGCAGCACCTAAAGAAGCCTCCATTGCCACCGCTCAACAGCTACAGGGCAAGGCGCTCTCCTACAATAATGTCGCGGACACCGACGCCGCACTGGAGTGTGTAAAAGCCTACAGCAAGCCGGCCTGCGTAATCGTAAAACACGCCAACCCTTGCGGTGTTGCCGTGGTTCCCGACAGCGAAGGCGGCATTCTAACGGCCTATCAGCGCGCCTTTGCCACCGATCCTGAATCAGCCTTTGGCGGTATTATCGCCTTCAACCGCGAACTGGACGGTGATACTGCCGCAGCGATCGTCGCCAAACAGTTCGTCGAAGTGATCATTGCCCCCCGCGTCAGCCAGGCCGCACGCGATGCCGTCGCTGCCAAGAAAAACGTGCGCCTGCTGGAGTGCGGCGAGTGGCCCGCTGAACGCAGCGCTGGCTGGGATTACAAGCGCGTTAACGGCGGCCTGCTGGTCCAGAGTCGCGATATTGGCATGATCACTGCCGACGAGCTACAGGTAGTCACCAAACGCGCCCCCACCGAGCGCGAGCTGCACGACCTGATCTTTGCCTGGAAGGTAGCCAAGTTCGTGAAGTCCAACGCCATTGTCTACGCCAAGGAGCGTCAAACCATCGGCGTGGGCGCAGGACAGATGAGCCGTGTTAATTCAGCGCGCATCGCCGCTATCAAGGCAGAGCAGGCAGGGCTGGAAGTCGCGGGTTCCGTCATGGCGAGCGACGCCTTCTTCCCCTTCCGTGATGGTATTGATAACGCCGCAGCAGCGGGTATCAGCGCGGTGATTCAGCCCGGCGGCTCGATTCGCGATGAGGAAGTAATCCAGGCCGCGGATGAAGCGGGTATCGCGATGGTCTTCACCGGTATGCGCCACTTCCGCCACTAGCCCATATTTGCCATGGATGCGGGGGAGGTATTGATGGCTCCCCCGCATAGGCGGGGATAAACCGGAGGACGTTTCAACGTTCGGCGATCTGGTCAGGAGTTCCCCGCATAGGCGGGGATAAACCGTCGGTCGGGGTGGGATGACATTCAGACGAATATCAGCGAGTTCCCCGCTTTCAAGCAAATAAAAAAGCAGCCGCCACCCCAATGGGTCGCGGCTGCTTCTCGTTATAGCTCTCGTAAAATACTCGGCACTCTTCTTCTCAGCTGTTACCAACCATACCAAGAAATTCGCGGCGGCTATCGGGATCGCTGCGCAGGCTGCCCAGCATTACCGAGCTTTTCATGCTGGCGTGCTGCTTCTGAACACCGCGCATCATCATGCACATATGGCGCGCTTCAACAATAACGCCCACGCCGGCAGCACCCGTCACCTCTTCAACTGCCGTGGCGATCTGGCGCGTCAGCTCTTCCTGAATCTGTAGACGGCGTGCATACATATCGACAATGCGCGCAAACTTCGACAGCCCCAGCACCTTGCCCTGCGGAATGTAGCCAATATGACAGCGGCCAATAAAGGGCAGCATATGGTGCTCACAGAGGGAGTAAAGCTCGATATCCTTGACCACCACCAATTCATCGCTGGCGGATGAAAACACTGCGCCGTTAACGATCTCATCAAGGGACTGCTGGTAGCCACAGGTCAGATATTGCATCGCCTTGGCAGCACGTTCCGGAGTGTCGAGCAGCCCTTCACGCTGCGGATCCTCACCGATGTTGCTCAAAATCTCGCGGTAATGGCCCGCCAGAAAATTGTCACTCATGAATACTTCCAAACGAAAAAGCGGATAGGTGCGGCGACTACTGAGCGCAGTGGCCGAGCACAATGACGACCGCATTCTAGCTGATTTCGTCCTTTTCGGACACACTGGCCCACTTTTCCGCGCACAGCCCTCCCTAAAGACATTATGCCAACCACTGAGGCTGTTGCAGATTAAGCCGCTGCACCTCCAGCGCACGCACATGATCGCGCCAGAAATCGCTCGACTCCACCCATGGAAATGCCTGGGGGAAGGCGGGATCATGCCAGCGGTTGAGAATCCACGCGCTGTGACGCATCAGGCGGCAGATACGCAGCAGCGGAATCCATGCCAGTTCACGGCGGTCGAAGTCACGGTACTCTTCATAGCCTTCGATCAATTCGGCTAGCTGCGCCTGCGTATCCTGCTCGTGATGCTCACTCAAAAACATCCATAGATCCTGCACCGCAGGGGCGTAGCCGCAGTCGTCGAAGTCAACCAGCGCAAAATGCTCGCCATCGCCCAGGATATTGCCCGGATGGCAATCGCCATGTACCGCAATGGACGCCACCTTGGGCAGCGACAGCTTGCTGATCGTATTCACAATCGCATCGGAAACAGCGGCATAATCCTCGCGAGTGGTGCCGCTCAAACGTCCGCTTGCCAGCACAGTGTCGCGACTTTCGCGACACTGGGAGGCGGCATCAAAATGGGGACGATGGGGCAGCAAGAGCGATGCACTGGCGGCATGCAGGCGACCAATGGTTTGCCCCAACGCAAAAAGCTGCTCCATATTGTCCAACTCAGGAGCACGGCCTCGTAGCTGCGGAAACAGCGCCAGGCGCTGATCTTCCACATGAAACAGGCTTTCACCCTGCGCATTGCGCCATACGTCCCCTACCGGCACACCGGCGCTGGTAAGCTGCCCCAGCAAACGGTGCTCATCGCCAATGGCGGCGTCGCTCCAGCGTGCCGGACGATAGAACTTGGCAATCCATGGCGTCGCATCTTCATCACGGAAGGCGTAGACGCGATTTTCGTAGCTATTCAGCGCGAAAGGTTCTGAGCCGATACGAAAGCCGACTTCTTCGATGGCGCGCACTATACGTGATGGGTTCAGGTCGGAGAACGGAGGGGATAGAGAAGCCATGAACAAGCCCTAGCGTGCAAAAGCCTCAGTGTAGCCCAGCACCAAGGCGGTAATGAAGGATCATTGTGATGAGGATCGCCACGGCAAAGGCGATAAAGGCGGCAGCTTTCACTTCACGGGCGAAGGAGAGCCGCTGCGTCTGCGACTCAGCGCACGGCCACCAGCAACCATTCCGGTGATGCCAGCGCCCCCAGCTCAGCAGAGTAACCACTAGCGCTGCCAGCACCAGCAAAGCGCCTATGGCAGAAGGAAGCGTCAGCATTGTCTCCCGCACCTCCTTCTGCCATCGTTTTCCCTGGATATTCTTAATATCATACTCACCCGCTGCGGTTGGTTCACTTCACTGGGCGCTCAGATAACCCTACGAGGACTCTGGGCATCGACGTCGCTTTTTGTTACCGGTAGACTTCGTCATCGCTCGGCTGCTCGACATTTCCCCGCAGCCGTTCGGAACACTCTCCAAAAACGCACCGGCACAGACCGATTTCGCGGGAGAGCCGTTCTACACAATAACGTAGCAGCATTCGCACAGTGCCTACATCGGCACGTACTGTTTCAAGGAGTAGTCGATGATCGTCGCCGATTCTCAAGCGCCGGTTGAGTGGCTCATGCACGTGCTCCCTTATATTGGAGCGGCCCTGGCCATTTTTGTAGTGGTGATGCTGATAGTAGGGAAATTCTGGATATTCCCCCACCCCTCCACCCGCCATGCGCGCAATCGCCGCAAGCGGGGCAAGCACACCACCTAGCGACGCCTGGCGGAAGGCGTTCGTGCCAGCGCCAGGCCACCGACCCACTCAGCTCCCGCGTCAAAACAGGCACGCGCCAGAACTTCCAAAGTGGCACCGGTTGTCATGACATCATCAAACAGCAGCACGCGAGCGGGCACCGCCTCGTTCACCACAAAAAGCTCGCTGATATTGCGCCAGCGCTCCTCGCGCCGCAAGCCTCGCTGACTGCCCACGCTGTAGCGTCTTTCTGCCGTGATTAGCGGCTTCCCCAACGCCTTCGCCAGACGCACGGCCAGCCACTCTACGTGATCGAAACCGCGCTGTCGCTGGCGGATAATATCCGGTGGCACCGGCATGATCGCTTCGCACTGCCACAGCGCGTCCAGGCGTTGGCCCGCTGATGCTGTGCTCAACACGGTTAACACCAGCTCCAGAAGCAGCCGCCCCGCATGCAAATTGCCGCTGCTTTTATAACGTCGCACCAGCCACTCGACTTCATTTTGCAGTACCAGCGGCACCCAGCATTGGTGCAGCAGCCCAGGCATTACCTGACAGCGCGGGCACTCCTTCTCTTCCCCCTCAGATGCGGCCAACGGCACCGCACATGTCCAACAAGCATGATCGTTACGCGGCAGCGCCCTATAACAGCGTTCACACCACGGCAGCCCCACTATCGCCCGCCCTCGACAAAGCGGACAAAACCCCGGCAACCAGCGCAGCAGTACACGTTCATGCCATCCAAACAGCTTCATGACGCCCTCATTTTCATTGTTCATAGAGAGAGCGTTTCGGCAGAAAAGGAAATGAATTTAGGCTGTTAGCAAAATCCGCCTTGCACTCGCCCATACGGATAGGCATAATGCGCAACGCGCCGACCTGGTGGAATTGGTAGACACGCTAGATTTAGGTTCTAGTGCCTTATGGTGTGAGAGTTCGAGTCTCTCGGTCGGCACCACTCTTTAGTTCGCTGATGTTCGTCATTGTCCGTGAATCCCCCGCAGCACCGCATCTCAAGCCATTTTCTAGTCCGCTGTTGTTCGCCTTCATAGCGTGGTTATAATCACTCTCCTTGTACACCTATATGTACACCCAAAGTTCGGTTATTCACCGCAAGCCGAATGAAGCCTCCACCTGATCGCCGCAATACTTTCTTATTATCAGCGCTGCTATATAGGAATGCCGATATATCATCTGTAGGTATTCCGCTTTGGAATATTACAGGTTTACCGAAATATGCTTCTTTTATGAACAATATCGGGCATCGGGTACAAAAGCCCCATTGAGCAGCATACGTTGAACAGGCTCCCAAAATGCTCGTCGCAATAACAGAACTGAAGCAGCCTTCTCTCCGTGCTAGAGAATGGGTCTGGTGGATCATGGACAAGGGCCGTCGATATTGATCTCAAGAAGAGATACAGCACCCGCCCCTCTTGACAGTGCTAAAACACCTTTAAATTGCGCGGCAAATGCCTGTCACCCAGAGCGGTAGGCTCTTGGATAACGATGCGAGGGAACTGCCACCTCATTGATGTGGTCGTATGTTCGTTATGGCAGCACCAACCGCGGGCGAAGTTAAAAGCCCGTGGCGTGATGGTGTAGCATAGGGATGATGCGGTTTTAAGCGTAGCTACCAGGTCAATGGTTCTATCGCACGCCAGCAAGTTAATCCATTTTCATCAGGTAATGCCCTTAAGTGGTTTCTTGAGGGGAACAATGAATACTACGTATTCAGGTTTGGGAGTTAGTTTTATGGGAAATGTTTCAAAGGGAATCATGTTTGCCGCGCTTGTTTTAAGCACATCGGCGGCTCATGCCGAGAACCAGTGGCAACAAGCGCAGCAACAGCAGAAGCAGGCATTGCAACAGACATGGCAGCAACAGAAAGAGGGTCTGCAACAGCAATGGCAGCAGCGGAAACAGGAGCAGCAGCAAGAACAACAACAGACCAAGCAGGATTTACAGCAGAAGTTGCAAGACCGGCAGCAAGAACAGCAACAGAAGAAGCAGGATTTGCAGCAGAAATTGCAAGACCGGCAGCAAGAGCAGGAACAGAAATTGAAAGACCAGCAACAGAAGAAGCAGGACCTGCAACAGAAGTTGAAAGACCGGCAGCAAGAGCAGGAACAGAAATTGAAAGACCAGCAACAGAAGCTGAAAGACCAGCAGCAAGCGCAACAGCAGAAGAAGCAGGATCTGCAACAGAAGTGGAAAGATCAGCAGCAAGCGCAGCAACAGCAGAGACAGGAGCTGCAACAAAAGTTGCAACAACGGAAACAGGAGTTGCAGCAGGAGTGGCAACAGCAGTCACAAGCACAGTAACAGAAAACCTGTAAATAAATTTTGTGCCACTTTCCGCACTTCACTGGTGGTCGCCGATGCGGCCACCGAACCTGATAATAAAGCAGAGCATTACCCACTCAATATTCAATAGCGAACAGATTATTTCAACCTGATAAATAATATTAAAACAGCCGAGTAATATTGATATTAACCTATACTTTTTATTCACTCTCGGCATTCGTTTATACGGTGACTTCCTGATACATCCCAAGAAAGACCGTTATGGCAGCGGGTAATAACCATGACGCTGCACGTGCCTGTTCAACGTCTGCTGCGCATTGGCTCTAGCAGCGTTAAGAACAGAATCAGGAATAACCCGCGCCACATTACGCCATAAACGGCCATAACCCTCAGCACCGCCTGGTTCCTCGTATCGCCATTGAAAGCGATATGGCGGGAGGCGTTGATAGCAATCACATGAAATTCAGGATTGCCGCTCCCTACCCATTCCACTGCGCCCAGTTAACGTGTACTGTCATGATTTCGTGCAAGAAATTCATAAGCTGCCGGATGTAGCCCGCTGATGCGTGGTCTACGCCAATTACCCTGAACAAAGCATGATCTGCTTGAACGTCAGGGGCTGTATCGAGTGCTACATAATGGCGCTGGTATCGAGAGTAGCGAAGTGAATGCAGGCGACATAGGCAGAGCGACAGCAATGCCATTTGCCTTGCATAAACGGTTTGTTCGAAGAGCTGGCCGTATTGCGGCCCTGTTCGAAGAAGCATATGAGCGCTGGGGAACTTGATGCCATTTGTAGCGGATCGCGGCACCATCCGCTACCGCCAGGCGGTAAAAGCGGGACTACAAGGGATAGCTCCATGGGATCGCCCCGCTCCCTCTGCCGGTCAGGAACACAATAAAAGTGCATAACATCTTCCAGCAGCAGCGCTTTTCTACCCCATAACAATACAGCATTGAGAAATACGCCATGTCTTCAGTAGCATCCGCCTCTTCAGCTCCCGGGCCTGAGTCTCGACGCAAACAGGCCAAGCTGATTGCAGCCGCAAGTCTCGGAAACACCCTCGAAATATTCGATTTCACCGTTTTCAGCTTTTTCGCCACTATTATTGGTAGCCAATATTTTCCTTCCAGCACCCCGTATGGCTCGCTGCTGATGGCCGTCGGGGTATTTGGCGTGGGCTTTGTCATGCGCCCACTGGGAAGCATGATATTAGGCTCCTATGCAGACCGTGCCGGGCGCAAGGCAGCGATGTTGCTCACCATTGTATTAATGGGGTTAGGAACATCCATTATTGCGCTCTCCCCCACTTATGCGCAGATTGGTATTATCGCTCCTTGCCTCATTCTTGTTGGGCGTCTTTTGCAAGGCTTCTCAGCCGGTGGTGAAATCGGTGCCTCTACCGCGCTGTTAATGGAATCAGCCGGGCCGGGCAAACGTGGTTTTTATATAAGCTGGCAGGTCTCCACCCAAGGGCTTAGCTCCGTAATCGGCTCCACCTGTGGTGCTCTGCTTACCACCTTCCTTCCTCATGATGCGCTCTACGCCTGGGGATGGCGTCTGCCCTTTCTGATTGGTCTGCTGATTATCCCTGTCGGGCTGTACATTCGCAGTAATATTGATGAAACCTTCGGCACTCATCAGCAGCATGGCAAACAAGAGGTCGTCCATAATCCGGTCGCGGAATTTATACGCAATCACCTGCCGCAGTTCATTCTGGGCCTCGCCATTATCATGACGGCCACTCTGCTGACCTATATCATGCTCTTTTATATGCCGACCTATATGATGAATGTCTCCCATCTTTCATCGACACTTTCTTATGTCATGAGCATCATGGTCAGTCTCATGCTAACGCTTTCAGGGATTGCGTCCGGCCTGCTGATAGACAGGTTCAAGCGCCGCAAACCGTTTGTCATCGGCTCCCTTATCATTGCCATTCTGTTGGTGTATCCAAGTTTCGCCCTGATTGATTCAGGCTCGACGCTATGGCTGGCGTTTGTGTTGCGTCTGCTGATTATTGCTGCGCTTGGGTTCAACATGACTTCCGGCATTCTGCTGATCATTGAATCCCTGCCCCGCCCGGTGCGTGCAACAGGACTTGCCATGACCTATGCGCTAGGCGTCGCCATCTTCGGCGGCACGGCACAGTTTATTGTTACGTGGCTCTTGCAGATAACCGATAACCCGCTTT
This sequence comes from Carnimonas nigrificans ATCC BAA-78, assembly GCF_000526695.1. GTDB lineage: Bacteria > Pseudomonadota > Gammaproteobacteria > Pseudomonadales > Halomonadaceae > Carnimonas > Carnimonas nigrificans. Next base: position 92,460 of record NZ_JAGO01000012.1, on the reverse strand, counting down.
CGCCGGCCTGGTATTTGATTATCATGCTGCTTATCGGCCTGTTTGCCTGCCTTGCATTTCGTGAGCGTCACTACGATTAAACGTTTTTACACCCTCAGATAATAGGCTTGATCATGAATGTGACTTCTTCATTCACCTCCATCCAATCACGCATCAGCGAGTTTCTTCCTGAGATGGTGGCTCTGCGTCGTGATATCCATCGCCACCCTGAACTCGGGTATCAGGAGCAGCGCACCAGCGATATAGTGGCCAATCTTCTTGCCGAATGGGGCTATAGCGTTGATCGGGGCCTGGGTGGTACAGGTGTGGTGGGTACGTTAAAGCGTGGTGATGGCAATGCCACCATCGGTATTCGCGCCGATATGGATGCGCTCCCTATTACCGAAACGGCTGACCACGATTATGTCAGCACCAATCCCGGCGTTATGCATGCCTGTGGTCACGATGGGCACACCACCACGCTGCTGACAGCGGCTCGCTATCTGGCGCAGCATGGTGAATTCGATGGCACTCTGCACGTTATTTTCCAGCCTGCGGAAGAAAGTCTCGGCGGCGGCCTGAAGATGATCGAGGATGGCCTGTTCGAACGCTTTCCGTGCGATGCGGTGTTTGGCTTGCATAACATCCCCGGCATTCCGGTAGGCAAGATGAACTTTATCGCAGGGCCAGGAATGGCTTCTTCCGATACTGCCATTGTGCGCATTATTGGCCGTGGCGGCCATGGCGCGGTACCGCACTTGAGCGTGGACCCCATTGCCGCTACCGGCTCCCTGATTACCGCGCTGCAAACGGTTGTCTCCCGCAATGTGCCTCCGCTGGAAGCGGCTGTCGTTACCATTGGCAGCATTCATGGCGGCAGCACCAGCAACATCATCCCCGATAGCGTTGAAATGGAGCTGACCATTCGGGCATTTTCTGCTGAGGTACGCGAGCTGCTGCAAGAGCGCATCACCACGCTATGCCAGCAGCAGGCGCAAAGCTTTGGCGCGACCGCTGAAGTTGACTATCAGCGCGGCTATCCGGTGCTGGTCAATGATGAAGAACAGACCGCGTTTGCCCAACAGTTGGCCATTGAGCTTTTTGGTGAGAGCAATGTTGCAACCAGCGACCCCATTACTGCCAGTGAAGACTTCGCTTACATGCTGGAGAAAGTACCGGGCAGTTACCTATTCGTTGGAAACGGCGATAGCGCTTCACTACATAATCCAGGCTATGTATTCAATGACCAGAACATTGGCACTGGCGCGATCTACTGGGCGGCATTGGTAGAGCGTTATCTGAAGCGTTCGTGAGCATTCTGGCGCTGCGATAATCGCTCTGGGTCATCTGCCTGAGCAGCACTATTTCCAGAGTGAATTTCGCGTATTTAACGCGCATGCAGTCAATCGCAAAAGAGGCCCCATTCTAATGAATGGGGCCTCTTTGTTTACCGGGCTTATTCACTTATGCCCATAGCAGAGAAGATATGTAAATAGCGCCAGTTATCTTCTTATTCCAGAAACAATTCCAGAAACAACATCACGCCAGTTTAAAGAAGCTCACGATGCCCTTGTTAAATGCTGGCAAGTCGTTGGGATCGCGGGAGCTGACAAGATTGCCATCCTGAACGAATTCATCATCCACCCAGTGACCACCTGCGCGCTCAATATCGGTCTTGATAGAGAGATAGGAAGTGAGGGTACGGTCCTTCAATACATCCAGTTCAACCAGCGTCCAGGCACCGTGGCAGATGGTGGCGATGGGCTTTCCTGCATCCATGAAGGCTTTGATGAACGCCAGCGCTTCCTTGTCGATACGCAGCGTATCGGCATTGACGGTGCCCCCTGGCAGCACCAGACCATCGAAATCATCGGGGTTGGCGTCAGCAACAGCAAGGTCCGCTTTATATTTGGCAGAAGGTTCGATATCACCATTCAGGGATTGGATTTCCTCAACGGGAGACACCAGCACGGCCTCACCACCCGCATTACGGATAGCGTCACGAGGCTGAACAAATTCGACTTCTTCTACACCATTCGTGGCGACAAAGGCGATTCTACGAGACATCCTGTACCTCCATGCACATTGATTGCTGTCCCCTATACCGTGGTAGCGGGCAGCAGGAATTTCAATGGGAGCGCATACATATCTCGGGAAATGGGAAGAAAGGAAGGAAGGAAGGAGCATCGAAGCCCCCTTCTGCCAGTGAATACTGGGGCTGAGCAGTGCAATGATTTAGTAGCCGCTTGAATCAGCCATATTTTATGTATCTTAGCGACTAAATTCAGGTTTGTTAGGTATACCTGTTGCTCGATAATCAAGCTCTGATTTTATAGCGTTCTGGCAATCAGCAGTCTCTTCTTCGGCGGCATCATTTCTGCATTCATCATACCGCTGCTTGCGCTCATCTGGATGCTGATTGTAATAAGCCACGTCATGCCCTGATTTTCCACATCCGCTCAAGGAAACCAGCATAAGGGTTGCAGAAATTGCTGCCGTAAAATATTTCATATTTACCTCAATTGAACACTGATTTTATCGGTATACCTGACGCTCTATAGCGTTTGATCTAATGAGGCACGATCAGTCTGCGCCTGTCTGTATTACGAATTGCTAATAGCGTCCAAGCGAATATTTCGACCGTTAGCGTTGTCTGGATTCGTTCGTGTAAATCCTGAATCCCTTTCTTGATGTTAGTCGAGCCAATCTACTGCTGGGGCTATCGAAGTATCATAATCAACATAAGCTGGGGCTGAGCAGTGCCCCATGCCGAGATCATCTCAAAAGGTCTCGGAATGGATGCCTGCCCAGCCCCTATAGAACGCAATAACGCTGACGCTGCGCTCTCATTCGCTCATGATTATGCGAGCTATAAAATCACTCGCTTCCATCAAGGCTTATGAAATGCGCAAGCTGCTCGTTGGCGATATTCCCGTGATCACGATCAGCTTTGCCACAGGCGCGTCAATGGCCCGCCTTCACCAGTCACCGGATCACTGTTAGGGAAGCTCGTGGTACGAATACGCTCCTTCATCGCCTCATCCGGGGCACTGCGATTGATATCGGCGTGCTCTCCGGGAGGGTAGGCGCCCACCACCTGGAAATCATCCGACGCCTGAAGGCAGCGGTGCCCTGTGCCGGTTGGCAGCACTACGACATCACCCTTTTTCATGGTGACGGTACGCCCACCGGGGCCGCCGAGCATCACCTGAGCCTCGCCCGCAAATACGCCGAGCACTTCGTGGCCTTCGGTATGGTAGTGGTGGAAGGGGTAAATGCCCCAACGCCACTGGGGAGGCCAACCGTTCTCGTTAAATATCTGCTCCATGGTGGAAGCAAGGTCCATACCGTCGCGCGGGCGCGTGATTGCGCCCTGATACTGTAGCACCGGCAGATGGGCGTTGTTGGGCACCCAGTCATGGGCGGTCAGCATAAAATGGTCGGCTGAGACATCCCCGCTCTGAGCCGCCAGTACATTCAGTGAATTACCCGTCATGACCGTTGCTCCAAGGACGGCACCTGCACCGATGAGGAAGTGACGTCGTCCAGTTTGAATTGGCATGTTTTCTCCTCCAGATCATTATGTGCTGAATAATTCGACAAATGAGCGGTATTGCCGTACCTCGGGAGACTCCCGAAGATCAGGCGCTTTCGGTGCGCTCGATCTCGTCAAGCATGGCCGCTTGCATCGTATCGAAGGGCGCTTCATCCACCCCCGTATACAGCTCTACCTGCCCACAGGATTGATGGATCATCATGCGCGTACCGGCGACGGTAGTGCAACCGATACCATTTGCTTCCTTGATGAAACGGGTGCGTGACGGAATAAAGGCCACGTCCATGACCACCAGATGAGACGCAAGCTGTGAGGCTTCCAAAGGCGTTTGGTCAGGGGCACGAAATCCGATGGACGTCGCGTTGATGACCACATCAAAATCATCGGCGTTAAACGCATCGAAGTCGCCACCGTAGCTGGCATCGAAATCCTCGATCAGCGCCTTGGCTTTATCGGCGGTGCGGTTGAAAACGGTCACCGTCGCTTCTTCATTGACCAAGCCATAGACAATGGCGCGAGCCGCCCCACCGGCGCCCAGTACCGCTACGCGCTTGCCGCGCGGATCAACGGCTTCCTTCAAGGCACGAATGGCACCGATATAGTCGGTGTTGTAGCCAATCAGCCTGCCATCAACGTGATTGATGGTGTTCACGGCACCGATGGCCCGAGCAGGCTCGGTCAACTCATCAAGGTGTTCGATAACAGCCTGCTTGTAGGGCATGGAAACGTTGGAGCCTCGGATGCCCAGGGTGCGAATGGCAGCCACGGCCGCTTCGGGATCATCAACGCCAAAACAGACAAAGGTGTAATCAAGCCCCAGTGCCTGATAAGCGGCATTGTGAATGCGAGCACTAAGGGAGAAAGGACTACCCATGATAGACCCGCAAAGGGCGGGAATTGAGCTAGGCATGAATACCTCCGGCAAGACAGGGTTAAAAAAAATGTACGGGCTTTAATGCCTCTTTCGCAAGGGCCTCAGGGGAAGCCTATATCGACGGCCCCCACCAGGCCCCCTTCCGAGCACAAACAAATGTCGAAAAAAGCCCTTCTTAAATATAAATTAATCACATCGGTATCCTCCATATGACTTTCGTCATGGGGTATACCCATTCACCCTCTCACGATCCTGCCTTGCGTTGCCATGAATTTTCTGGAGGAAGAAATATCTTATGCCGGAAGATCGACGCTGTTATCTGCCAAATCTCATAAGAACGACCTGCTTCAAGCCATTTAAACCCTTTCCCGTGATAAGCCTTACACCGAATAACCGTTCCTCTCATCAGCACCAGACCCCACGTTTCTTCGCCCTTCTTTGTCAGCGTGGCACTTGAATGCGTACATGACTTCCCTATTGCCAGCAGCGAGGTGCCATTGGATTGTTCGGCGCGCCAGGGCCATAATCGAGGCACTTTTTACAACACCGTTTTCAAATGGGGAGCTACTGCAAATGGTCGTACGCGAAAATCCGGGATTCTGGCGCCTTTTCTTTGTCGTTCAAGGGTCGATCATACCCAAGACATTTCCCAAGGTGGCCGCGATTCTGGCGCTGGCGATACTTGCAGTAGTGCTGCACCGCTACTATCCCGAGCTGTTTTCCATTTCCAGTGTGACCGCGTTTACGTTACTGGGCATTTCGCTGTCACTGTTTCTGGGGTTCAGGAATCACGCCAGCTACGAAAGGTGGTGGGAAGGCCGAAAACTGTGGGGGTCGCTCATGTTTTCAAGCCGTAATCTGAATCGACAGATGAATACGTTTTTCTGCACCGAAGATGAGGTCAGCCACGCATGCAGGGAGAGGATCGCGCATCTCAACATCGCCTTCATCCATGCAGTGAATCACCGCCTTCGTCAGCAACACAACGAGTTCGAGAGCGCGCGTTATCTTTCGCCGGACGATAATGACTTGCTGGAAAAGCGCACCAACAAGGCGGTGGGCATTTTGCAGATCATGGGGCAGGAACTGGGAAGATGGCATCAGCAGGGGCTGATTGACAGCACATCGCTGCGAGATATCAACCGTTGCCTCAATCAGCTTTCTGAAGACTACTGCGCCTGCGAACGCATTCTCACTACGCCCATTCCCTTTGCGTACATGCTACTGCTGCACCGCACGGCCTATGCCTACTGCGTGCTCTTGCCCTGGGGAATTGTAGCTTCCATCGGCAGTGCCACACCTATTCTTGCCGCGCTGGTGGCCTATACGTTCTTTGGCTTCGATGCGCTCTCCGAAGAGCTGGCTTCACCCTTTAGCCGTGAAAACAATAGCCTCGCAATTGATACCATGACGCGGCAGTTGGAAATAGAGACCCTTCAGGCGATCGACAGCCCGCTGGAAGCTCCGGCGCCCATCCCGGGAGAGAAGTACATATTGAACTAGCCCTGATGGGGTGAATGGGCTGCTCTCCAATTGGTACTTAAGCGTAAGCGGTCACTCCTGTTGCATTGATCGCTTACGCTCTCTGCCCTAGCGCGCCAATGCGTCAAAAATCAGCGCAATGGCCCGGGCACCGGGGTCCATATGCCCCTTCTGAGCCTCCTCCGGCACATAGGCAGCCCTGCCCGCATTAGCCTTGAGGTGGGCAGTATTTTCAGCCCCTTGCTGGGCTGCGTGCGCTGCCTCCTTGAGGGACTGGCCCTGCTGTAATGCTTCTACCGCAGGAATCAGCGCGTCGAGCATGGTGCGATCCCCCTCGCGCGCTCCGCCGTAGAAGGTGACTTTCTCAATGCCTTTGGCTAGCGCGGCAGGCAGTGATTCCCTCTGGTTGAGGGATGCACTGGCGGCGGTAAACAGCATCGACAGCAGAATGCCGCTGGAGCCGCCCATGCTGTGCTCAAGCAGTGTCGCCAGTTGAGCCGTTAGCGTCGCCCTGTCACCGCTGCCCAGCGTCTCGCGGTCAAGCGCTTCCAAAAGGGCTTTGGCACCTGCGGCAAAGGTACTGCCTGCATCGGCATCGCCGCTATAGCCATCCAGCTCATTCAGTTGATCCATGTGCTCGATCAAGGTATCGGCCACCCGTTTCAGCCCAGCTTCAGTAGCAGAATCACGCGGGCAATCGCTCGCCACATCGGCATTGTGCTGCCTGTGCTCCTCCATGCGCTGGGGCTGATGGGGAGAGATACCGCCAGGCCAGGCGCTCACAGTAACCGGCGCCGAGAGTGCTTCGATCAGCTCGGGGGTGCTGGGCAGCACCGTGACCGAGAAACCGTGCATGCCCAGCGCGCTCATCATGACCGCGGGGCCAATCAACAGGTCGATAGTGGCGTGCCCCAGCTCGGCCACCAGCGCACCTGCCAGCAGCTCTCGCTCCTGCGGAGAGCATCCGCCCAGATCGTTGACCGCAACGATCCATTTCCCCTCTTCCTGCGGAAGATCAAGGGCATCGACTACCTGCCTGATGGCATCCTGAGCCGAGGTGACGCTGGTATTACGCGCTCCCGGCTCGTTATGAATGCCCAGTCCCAGCGCGGGCTGTTGCGCGTGCGCTGCCTGCCCGGGAAGCTGTGCCGGGGCCAGCGCAAGGCCCACCGTCCGTAGCTGTTGCGCACTATCGCGCGCGCACTGGGCAACGCTTGCCAGCGACGCTCCCTGACCGGCACAAAAACCGGCGATCTTGTGGATCAATACGGTACCGGCCAGGCCGCGCGGGTGCTGCATCCCTTCAAGCGACACATCATCACCGACCAGCACCACTTCCACGTTCAGTCCCTTGGCGCGACAGCGCTCGGCGGCCAGGCCGAAATTGAGTCGATCTCCCGTGTAGTTCTTGACCACCAGCAGGCACCCTGCTTCACCAGTCACTGCTTCGATGGCGCTTTCGACGGCCCCCACGCTTGGCGAGGCAAACAGGTCTCCCACAATCGCGCCGGTTAGCATGCCTGGCCCAATAAAACGGGCGTGCGCCGGTTCATGCCCCGCGCCTCCTCCTGAAAGGATCGCGACCTGACCGTTATCGCTGCTCCAATCGTTACGCAGCACGACACGGCCACCGCCTTCGGTGGGCAGCTCTATCAGCTCCGGCGAAAGCAGAATGCAATCCAGCACAGCGCCCACCATATCGGGCGTATTATCGAGGAAAGAGGTCATGCAGCACTCCATTAAAGATTCTGGTAATCAACATCAATCAAACGAATTCGTTAAATCCTGGCTGCCAGCTCTGGCAGGTGTAAAGCCCGACCATTGGCCCACTTCCGAGACTGGTCAATCCATTAGCGCTCGCTGCCCGCTTTATGGCGCGATAGCGACTGTCGCCTACATAAAACGCAGCCCACACACGAACGTTCTCGCACAAGGCACTGAGCAACGACGCACGTCACCAAGCAAAAGCGGCGCTCGCGCGCCGCTTTCCTGTTTACTCATTTACCGAGCCGAAGCGTTCTTGAAGGCTAATGGCGCGGTGTGTTGTGCTGCACATCCAGCAAACTCTCTTTACTGTCCTTGATAAAGAAGATGTACACCACCAGCGACACCGCCATGATAGCGGTCGCATAAATAATGAAGGCGTTCAGGTGCTGGGTGCTGACTGCCGCCTGATAAAGCAGCGGCGCAGTACCACCGAAGGCGGAGTTACCAACCGCATAGCCAAAGCCAACCCCAAGGGCACGCACATGGGCCGGGAACAGCTCGGCTTTCACCAACGCATTGATCGAGGTGTAACCGGTAAGAATCACAAAACCGATGCCCAGGGTCACGAAGGCTGACAGCCAGGTATTCTTTTCAGGCAGCGCCGTCAACAGGTACCAGGTATAGAGCACACCGCCAGTACCAAAGAAGACCAGCAGCGCTTTACGCCCCACCTTATCGGAAAGCGCACCGCCAATCGGTTGCAGCACCATCAACAGCACCAGCACAAATAGATTAATGACCGTGCCTTCGAGTTTGCTGTCGCCTGCAAAGTTGCCCTGAATAATACGCGGGCCGGTGACCGAGTAGGTGTAAAACGCGATGGTACCGCCAGCGGTCACCAAAAAGCAGATCAGCAGCGGCTTCCACTGATTGACGAGCAGCTCGCGCATGGAGCCTTGCGAACGTTTGTGCTGATCCTCTCCCGCTTCTGACGAGAGGGATTCATCCATGCTGCGCCGGAGCATGAAGGCTGCAATCGCGCCACATCCACCGATGGCGAAAGCGACACGCCAGCCCCAGCTTGATACCTGCTCGGCGTCGCAGCAGAGCAGCATCACCAGTAGCACCACCTGTGCCAATACCTGCCCGCCTACCAGCGTGACATAGTGGAAGGAGGAGAGAAAACCGCGCCAGCCCTTGATCGCCGACTCCGACATATAGGTAGCACTGGTACCGTATTCACCGCCGGTCGCAAAACCTTGCACCAGGCGCGCCGCCAGCAGCACCAGCGCCGCACCGGAACCAATGGTGGCGGCAGTGGGCGCAAGGGCGATCACAAAGGAGCAGGCCGCCATCACCATGACCGACAGCGTAAGCGCTTTGCGTCGCCCGTGACGGTCAGCAAAGCGGCCAAAGTACCAGGCCCCTATCGGGCGCATCAAAAAGGTGGCGGCGAAAATCGCCCAGACATAGATGGTGGAATTCTTTTCGCCCGGAGCAAAAAAGTGCTGCTCGAAATAGATCGCGAACACCGAATAGACGTAAACGTCGTACCATTCGATCAGGTTACCGACGGACCCCTTGAGGGTATTTGAAACGGAACGTCGCAGGGTGCGCGTCTCAGGGGGCCGTTCACTCGTGTTGGATATCGGGGTAGTCATCAATCAGGCTCTAGCGTATGTGCGTTGTTATATAGCGCCCCATTACGGGCGATCGACCACGTTACTACATTTTGCTATCTCAGGAGATTCGCCTAAAGGCGAGTAGTCAAACCGATAGAATTAATGCTTGGGTCTACCGATCCCTTCCCATTTCCAGCCAGAGAGCATCGGGATATAGCCAAATGACAGCATTCGCTCTCTTTCAGCAACGCACGAGAAAGGCACTGAAGCTGGACAGCATCAGAGAGTCATGGAAAGCAGAAAATATCAGACAGGAGAGTGACAGGAGTACAAAAAAGAGAGGCCCCTTGAAGACCAAGGAGCCTAATATACCCAGAAGGAATCTTGCAGTTAAATTGACCTGATCTGAGACAAAAAGTTTCAGAACTCACCACATTTTTTTACGTTCTTCCCTAAAGTTGCCGGGCTGAATACGCCAGCGCCTTGCGTTGCCCGCCACACAGAGAGGACACTCAGGCAACAGCGCGGTATCATGAGCTCATTCACTCGCGGCAATCATGTTGCCAAGGAGAAGATCATGTCTTTGCTTCACTCTCGGCTGATGGCTATCAGCACCGCTCTCGCCCTGACCATCGGCAGTGGCAGCGTACTCGCCCAAACCGCCAGCAACGATACCATTGCCAATCAGGCCAATCGCAGCGCTCAGCAGAGCAGCCGCAGCATGCAGTACAATCAGGCACGCCAGCAGCAGTTCATGAATCAGAGCAATGCCAGCCGGTTGCGTTCAACGGACAGCACGACACAGCGTAGTCAGCGCACGCAGCAGCTACAGCGCTCCAATCAGCGGGTTCAGCAAACGCGCCAACAAATGGCTCAGCCGACCCAGCCTTCCAGCGCTACTTCCACACGCTCAAGTGACAGCCGTGTACGCTGATAAGCCAGTACCCACGCAAGAGAATTAATTCATGTTCAAACGAGCAATGTTCGACATGCGCGCCAGAAGGCACTTGCGACTGTTACGCAACGGGCCGGGGGTCAAGCAGCATCGTTATCGCAAGATCGTGCGTCACGAAGAGCTGCAATGGTACATCACCATCACAGTACTGATGATGGTCCCGGTTGTCGTCGCCCTCAGCGCCTTTATGGCAGAGAGCAGTTTCAAGGCGATATTCGGTATCGGCTAATCACTGCCTGACCGCGGTATTGCGTTCAAGAGGATCAAAGACCTTTATCGGCCTTCTCAAGCGGGGAGGCGTGTTTGCCATGCTGCCACCCAAGGCTAGCGGCGCGCTGCTGGTCAAACCAGTGAAGTCTTGAATAAAGCTCTACTACGCCCCCCACGATAATCAGCGTGGGCGGCGCAATGGTTACATCAGCCAGTGAAGCCACAATGTCATTCAGAGTGCCGCAATGTACGCGCTGGCGTGCGGTGGTGCCCTGCTCCACCAGTGCAATGGGGGTGGCAGGCTCGGCACCATGGGCAACAAGCTGTTCAACGATGGTCGCCAGACTGCCCAACCCCATGTAAAACACCAGCGTTTGCCCTGCCGCGGTCAGCGTATTCCAGTCGAGATCGACACTGCCATTCTTCAAATGGCCGGTCACAAAGCGTACCGATTGCGCATAGTCTCGATGGGTCAAGGGAATGCCAGAATAAGCCGCTACGCCAAGGGCAGCAGTGATCCCGGGCACCACATCAAACTCGATACCCGCATCGGCCAGCTCCTCAAGCTCTTCGCCACCACGGCCAAACATGAACGGATCACCGCCCTTCAAACGCACGACCCGATAGCCTGCCTGCGCCCATTCGACCAGCGCCCGATTGATACCTTCCTGGGGGACACTGTGCCGGGAACGCGCCTTGCCCACGTAAAAGCGCTTCACCTCCGGCGGAGCCAGTGCGAGCACTTCTTCACTGACCAGACGGTCATGAATCAGCACCTCGGCCTCTCGCAGGCGCGAGAGCGCTTTGAGCGTCAGCAGCTCAGGATCTCCCGGCCCAGCCCCCACCAGACTGACATGACCACGAGTGAAGGAACCGCTTGCTGTGTTGGCCTGAGCAGTCGGCACAGAGACATTGAGCGGCAGTCTCAGCGTGCTGCGCTCGGCAAAACGCGGCGCATAAAAAGCGATATCGGCCGCTTCCGCCTGACGTACCAGCTCGCTGTCGTGCTGCTCGGCACCCGAGGCGATCAGCCAGCACTGGCCCTTCAGCGCCTGTGGCGTGCGCGCATCACGCGCCCAGCCCTGCGCGTCCATGAGCTGCTGGAGAGCACCGCACAGTGAATCGGCATGCAGGCACAGCGACACCGGCCCCAGCCGCTCAGCCAGCGCCAGTGCATCACGACCGCCACCAAACAGGTGAAGATCGAAAAAGCCTAGCGAGGTAATAACGTCCTGGGCCATTAGTGGCTCCCTGCATGAAGCCGCTTAGCGCGGCGTGTTGATCCGCTCGATCCCGCCCATATAGGAGCGCAGCGCTTCAGGTACTTCGATGGAACCATCGGCCTGCTGATAGTTTTCAAGCACCGCCACCAGACAGCGCCCTACTGCCAGCCCCGAGCCATTGAGGGTATGCACCAGACGCGGCTTTTTATCGTCCTTGCCACGCATACGCGCCTGCATGCGACGCGCCTGATAATCCTCGGTATTGGAGATCGAAGAGATTTCGCGGTAGGTGTTCTGGCTGGGTAGCCACACTTCCAGATCAAAGGTCTTGGCCGCCGTTGCGCCCAAATCCCCCGTACACAGCGCCATCTTGCGATAGGGAAGATTCAGCGCCTCCAGTACCGAGGCGGCGTGGCCTACCATTTCATCAAGCGCCGCGTAGGAATCTTCCGGTGCGACCACCTGCACCATTTCAACCTTGTCGAACTGGTGCTGACGAATCATGCCGCGCGTGTCCTTGCCGTAGGCCCCCGCCTCGGCGCGGAAGCATGGGGTATGCGCCGTCACCTTGAGCGGTAGCTGATCGCTCGGCAGAATTTCATCACGCACCAGATTGGTCAGCGGTACTTCTGCGGTCGGGATCAGTCGAAAATCGTTTTCAACATCAAGAGCGAAGAGGTCTTCGCCAAACTTGGGCAACTGGCCGGTGCCGCGCAGCGAATCAGTGTTGACGATATAAGGAACATAGTGCTCGATATATCCGTTTGTCAGCGTTTGCATATCGAGCATGAATTGCGCCAGGGCGCGATGCAAACGGGCGATCTCGCCGCGCATTACCACAAAGCGGGCACCGGTAATCTTGGCCGCCGTTTCAAAATCGAGGCCGTTGTTCAACTCGCCCAGATCAGTATGGTCACGCACGTCAAAATCGAACTGGCGCGGCGTCCCCCAGCGCGACACTTCGACATTGTCATTTTCATCCTTGCCCTCAGGCACACTTTCGTGGGGCACGTTGGGCAGCCCAAGAACGATATCATCAAGCGCAGCCTGTACTTCGGCATACTGCTCGCTGGCGACGGCCAGTTTTTCCTTGATCGTCTCTACCGTGGCCATTTGCTCGCTGGCATCTTCACCACGCGCCTTGGCCTGACCAATCGCCTTGGAACTCGACTTGCGCTCACCTTGCAGTGATTCTACTTCCGCCTGAAGATCACGGCGGCGTGATTCAAGGGAGGAGAACTGCTCTGCGTCAAAGAGGTAACCACGAGTCTTGAGACGTGCCGCAACGCCATGGGGGTCGCTGCGCAGCAGTTTAGGATCGAGCATTGGTCTGGTTCCAAAGAGTAAAAAGTGTATTTCAGCGCGGTGCACCGATCGGATATTGTAAGGAAAAGCGCGATTAAGCTCTACGCTTCATTCGCGTCTCTCCCGCTACTGATGCCTCCTGGCATCGTCAGCCACGCCCTATTCACCGAGTACCGACGATGAGCGACGATAGAAACAGCCGCCACAAGAAGGCGATGCAGAAACTGAAATCCCATGTGGATCAGCGCATTGCTGATGCACAAGAAGAACGCGGGCTATTGCTGGTCTTTACCGGCAATGGCAAAGGCAAGACCACGGCGGCCTGGGGCACGGTGGCACGCGCGCTGGGCTACGGTTATGGAGTCGCCGTGGTGCAGTTTATCAAGGGCGAATGGGAGTGCGGCGAGCGCCTCAAACTGACCGAGGACCACAACCTTCAGCTAGCGACCATGGCCACCGGCTTTACCTGGGAGACCCAGAACCGTGACAGCGACCGTGCTGCCTGCGAAGCCACCTGGGAGAAGGCCGAGGCGATGCTCGCTGACCCCAGCCGCTATCTGGTGGTACTGGATGAGCTGACCTATATGCTCAAGTTCGGCTACCTGGACATTGAGCGCGTCAAGCGTGCGCTGGCCCACCGCCCCGCCGAACAGAGCGTGATTATCACTGGTCGTAACGCTCATCGCGAGCTTTTGGAGATGGCCGATACGGTGACCGAAATGGCCGAGACACGCCACGCTTTCAACCAAGGGCTCAAGGCGCGGCGCGGTATCGACTACTGATAGCGCCGCCTTCCCCAGCGACTTATAGGTGAAAGCCGCTGGGGACGTACTCCCTGCAAACGACCGCCCTGCTATTACAGGATTGAAAAACAGGCGCCGATCGCCAGCAGCGCTTACTCATGTACCAGCGTATGCCGATGCCGGTAAGCGCCAATGACCGGGATCAGGAAGAACAGCGCATTGATGCACTGGCCGCCCAAAAACGCCCATGCCGCCCCCATCACGCCGAATGCCTTCATGAACAGCACCAGCATCACAATGTAGCAAATCGCTCCCAGCCCCTCGGCAACCAGTGCTTCACGCTGACGGTGCGCCATATAAAGCAGTGATTCCAGCGGGAAGGCGGCCATCGAAACCACCACGGCCCACAGCATAATCTGTAGCAGATCGAAGGCTTCTACGTAACGCTCCCCAAACACCAGCAGAATCAGTGACTTCCCGAAAAAGCCTACCAATACGATCATCACAAGCCCAAGCCCGAACGACAGCGCCGCGCTGCGGATTGCCAGTGTCCAGGGGCGCTGGCTACTCGGGTCAAGACGCATGATTTCAGGATAGAAGCTCTTTTCCAGCAGTTCGGAAGGCGTACCCGCTGCGTTGAAAAACGAGGTAGCTATCTTGAAAAGCCCAGCAGCGGCTGGCCCCAGCACCACCCCGACGATCACGTTACTGCCTGCATTGCGCAGCGAGTAGACGGAGTGCGCCAGATTGGTGGTCCACACGAAGTTCCATGAGGTTTCAATGGAGCGCGCTGCCGAGAACAGACGCGGACGCAGTGCCCCTCTGATATTCTGGCGGTTCAGCTCATAGATAGCCCCGCCCCACAGCAGCAGGTTGCCCACCAGACTGGTGAGATACCAGGTAACGAGGAAACCGGCAAAGCCCAGTTCGAAATACCACGCAATCACACTGCCCGTGGCCTGCAAGGCAGGTTTCACCATCTGCTGTAACGCAATCAGATCGAAGCGGTCGATGGCGCGCAAAATGCCGGTACTGGTGGCCGACGTCATGAAGGGAATCAGCGTACAGAAGCCCAGCGCCAACCAGGTGTCAGAAGCCGCCAGCCCCATTGCGTGCCCCAGCCACGGCAGCAGCAGCATACCGGCCACCATGGCCACGCCGCCGCTCATCAGGTCCAGCCCGAATGAGAAGTTGGTGACGTTACAAAAGCGCTCCTTCTGCCCTTTCGCCAGTGCCGGCGCACCAAAGCGCACCACCATTTGCCAGGTCTGGAACTTGGCGACATCACTGACAACCTTGGCATACGCTTGCACCACCACCAGGGTACCAAACGCCGCCGTGGACATACCGTGGCCCGCGCAGGTAAGCGCCAGAAGCCCGAACAGAGCGCCCACGATATTGCTCGACAACAGCCATGAGGCGTTGCGAATAATGGATTTAAAAACGTTATCCTTCACGAAAAACCTGTGGGATAGAGATAGAAGGTAAAACAGGACGCTAGAGCCAGCAGGAGTGACCAGCGCCTGAAAGAAGCAGTGGTACTGCCAGCGCTTGATAACGGCTCGCAGCATCGCACAGCACCGTGAAAGCCGCCAATAATAGCGAAGCTGTCAAAGCGCCGGTGCGGATTCTACCTTAAGGACGCATTTTTCCAATGCCCTGATTGCACACTCATGCACAGCGCTGAGCGATACAGACACACCATATCGCCGTCGAAGCCATCGGGCTGCCTCCCCGACTCGCCATGGCCTAGTGGCCGAGCTTTTTGGTAACGCTATCTATCTTGTCCTGCATGCTCTGCTCCCGATCAACGCGCGTCCCTACCTTCAAGGTCGTATTGATCCGCGCAGCGCCCATCTCATGCACTACCTCGTGACAGCGCTTGACCACCGCGAACACCTCATCCCAATCGCCCTCGATATTGGTGCCATAGGCGTGCATGTGATGATGAAGCCCGGCCTCCTCGATCACTCTCTGGCAGGCTGCCACATAGGGAGATACCGACAGCCCTACGCCCATAGGAATAACGCACAGATCAATGATGACCTTCATGGCTGTCTCCTTTTATTCACTAATGAATACATCGTGCTTACCCTTACTCGGCTCTGCTTCAGCCATTGAGTGTCCGCTTCGCTTTTCGCATTTTCCCGCTATCAGCGCAACAGCAGACTGAAAAGAGACGGGCAAGTTGGCCTCACGGGCTGCCACTACATCTGATAGCGTGAACAATAGGGAGTTCCTAACGCCGCCCGTCTCTATTAACATTTACTTATGGCGTTCACGCCTGAGCGTACTGGCAACAGACCATACGCCTGTTAGGATACCGCTCGAATGGGCAAATTCTGTTATCCTTAAGACCATTAGACAGCGAACGATCTCCCGCCATTCAGGTGGTGCCCACCCCAGGCGCTACCTGAATCTTCGCGCCAGAAGCAGTCGCTAAGTCACGCTGAACATTCCACAAAACAGGAAAGGGACATGGCAAGCAACTCAGCCAACGGGTCGGCGGTACTGCCCGACTCGCAAAGCAAGCGCATCGCAGAATCACTCCTCGAAGGCTCCGGCATCGCCTTCAATGGCAGCAACCCTTGGGACATTCAGGTTCACGACCCCGCTTTTTTTGGCAAGGTCATTCGCGGTGGGTCGATGGCCCTCGGTGAAACCTACATGGAAGGGCTGTGGGATTGCGAGCAGATCGACGAGATGATTGTGCGCCTGCTCAACCATGGTCTGGGAGATCGTGCCGAAAGCCCGCTGCGACGTGCGCTGTATCAGTTGCAGTCAAACTTCATCAACCTGCAAAGCAAAACGCGCGCCTTTATCGTCGGTAAGCAGCACTATGATCTGGGCAACGATCTGTTCGAGCGCATGCTTGATTCCACCATGTGCTACTCGTGCGCTTACTGGAAAGATACCGACGATCTGCATCAGGCACAGCTCAACAAGCTCGATCTGGCGGCGCGCAAGCTGGGGCTGGAGCCGGGCATGAAGGTGCTGGACATCGGCTGCGGCTGGGGCAGCTTCGCTTACCATGCCGCCACTCACTATGGCTGTGAAGTGACTGGCATCACCATTTCCAGGGAGCAGGCCGAATACGCTCGCGGACGCTGCAAGGATCTGCCGGTCGAGATTATTCTTGAAGATTACCGTGACCTGACCGGTGAATATGACCGCATCGTCTCGATCGGAATGTTCGAACACGTAGGCCACAAAAATTACCGCACCTACTTCGAAGCGGCCAAAAAGCTGCTCAAGCCCGATGGCCTCTTTGTGCTGCACACCATCGGCAGTAACGGCACCAGCATTGGCGCGGACCCCTGGATCAACAAATATATCTTCCCGAACGGGGTGCTGCCCTCCGTTGTGCAGATCGCTCGTCCTACCGAAGACCTGTTTGTCATGGAAGACTGGCAAAACTTCGGCGCAGACTACGACCGTACCCTTATGGCGTGGTATGAACGCTTTGAACGCGCCTGGCCGGACGTGAAGCACAACTACAACGAGCGCACCTACCGGATGTTCCGCTACTATTTGCTGATCTGCGCTGGTGCCTTCCGTGCCCGCGATATTCAACTATGGCAGGTAGTCTTCTCCAATCGCCGCCCCGGTCGTTACGACGCACCGCGTTAACCCAGGCCAGCAAGACCGGATGCAGGAAGGGAGCCATCACTGGTTCCCTTCCTGCATTTTATGCGGTTATAACGCTCGTGCCAGCCCCCGCACTACTCTACGATCATGCGTGTGCCGGGAAACAGATTCAGGAAGTGGTGAATCAGCCACGCCACCACAACGGTTACGCTCAGGGCAAAGGCCACCGAGGTAATGCGATACAGATCGCTGTAGATCAGATCCTGATCCGGTTGCAGATACTGGCCGAACAGAATGGCGATGGTGGTCATGCAACCGAACCCGACGCCAGAGCCGACCTTCTCGGTGGCATGTATGCGTGCCGCCAGCATCAGCCCTATCCACAACAGCGGAATCACCAGCACCAGCTTGTTGAAGGCATCGTAAACCACCAGCTGGGCCACCAGCCCATAGCTACAGCCAAGAATGATGCCGGTCATTCGCCAACGCGCCGCTACCTTCACCCCGTCAAAGTGCATGGGAAACAGAATCAGAACGGTGGCCACCTGCGCCGACAGCGAATCCTGCAAATCAAATACCTGGAACACCACAAACGACAGCGTGGCACAGCTCGTGCCGAGCAGCGACTCGTGGCGGATGCGTGAAAGCGGCTTGGTTACCGCAGGCGGCGGCTGACGCGGTTCAACATCGGGGAATAGCCACGTCGCGAACAAGCTCAAGATCACCGACAGCGAACAGGCCGCCATGTTACTGGCGAGCAGATCGTGCAGGTCGGTCGATGGATAGCTGGCGAAGTGAAAGGTGACGCTTAGGCACACGATGCTCATCGCGCCGAACAGGAACAGAATTCCCCTGCTCATCAAGCGAAAACGCACATAGAAAAGCACGAACACCACGGCAGTCATGACCACCGGC
Organism: Carnimonas nigrificans ATCC BAA-78; assembly: GCF_000526695.1. Lineage (GTDB taxonomy): Bacteria > Pseudomonadota > Gammaproteobacteria > Pseudomonadales > Halomonadaceae > Carnimonas > Carnimonas nigrificans. The sequence continues at coordinate 74,301 of NZ_JAGO01000012.1, read as the reverse complement.
ATATGACTGAAGAATCCGGCAATCAGCGCCACTTCAACACTGTTGACCAGGGAGGAGACGACAATCTGACGCGCAACGTGGGCCGTCAGAACCGGCACCAGTGCCGTCAGCAGCAGCGGATAGACGCAGAAGAACACGCCGTAATTCAAGTCAAACAGCTTGCAGATAATGAAGCCCAGCGTTGCGGCCGTCGCAGCACGCAGACATTGGCGCAGATCGTTGGACGACAGCGGATGGTCGCGCAGCGGGAAGATATCGCCGCGCGTGATGCGTGCGATGCGCCCTCCTCCGCGTGCAGTTGCCTGCGATGACGACGGCTCAGTAGACATAGTGTACCCAGCTCACGAACCTGATTTGCACAGCACCGAACAGATGTGCCACGGGGTTGGCCCCCGGGTAGAGCTGCACGGTAGCGCGCGCGCCTGTGGAGAGCGGCGTAGCGGGCCACTCATCCAGCACCAGATGCACCCGCATGCGCTGAGCATCACGCACCCAGCGGTCGCTCTTGACCGGTGCGACCAGCGTACCGTCTGCCATGTACTGACCATCCTTGACGCCCGCGTCACGCGCACTCAGATGAGCCTTGAATACCTGTCCGGGCAGGCCATCAAACACCACCGCTGCCTGAGTCCCTTCCGCGCTGGTGCGCAGGCTCTTCTCACGGAAATCAGCGGTCAGATCAGGAATATCGCCCACCAGCGCCAGCGTGGCTGAACCGGTTGCCGCATAATCGCCGGGACTCAACTGAAGATTAGTGATAACGCCCGCGGTATCCGCTCGCACCTGGGTGTACGTGAGATTCAACTGCGCCGTGCTCACCGCATTCTCGGCCTGGCGCAAACGCAGGTTGTTACGGCCCGCTTCGCCACGATTGGCCCTTAACTGCTCCAGCGCTGCTTGTTTGGCTTCAACCGTAGCGTTATCGCTTTGATAACGGGCATCGGCCTGATCGCGCACTTGCCGCGAGATGCTGTTCTGCCCCGCCAGCGAGCGGTAACGCTGCAAATCGTGCAGGCTATTGGCCGCCGTGGACCTGGCCGCATTCAATTCGGCGCGCGCCGAGGCGATCTGGGCATCGAGCATGCGATTTTCGCGCTGCGCCTGCTCCAGATTCAGCTGTGCCTGCGCCAACGCCAACTGGTAAGGGCGATCATCAATCCGGTATAAAAGCGCCCCTTTCTCTACATGCTGATTGTTGTGCACCGCCACCCCTGTGACACGTCCACTCACCTGCGGCGCAACCGGCGTAACCAGGCGCAGCAAGCGTCCTTCTGGCGTAAGCGGCATATGGGTATCGGCAATGATGAAATAGACAAAAGCCAGCACGAACACGACGAGTGCAGCCTGCACCCAGCGGTTAAAGCGTTGTTCAGGAGTCATCCACGGTTTCCGGTGTTATAGGATCTTCACAATTTAATTAAAACGGTGGTTCATGCGCCGCCTTGCTTATCGTTATGCCCGTTACGCACAGCGCCTCTCTATCGCACCAGATTGCGCGATAGCTTCTGGAGCACGCGAGTGAAATGCCCCAGCTCTTCCTCGCTAATCCCCTCCAGCGTCTCCTTCACCACCTGCTGGCGCACCGCTTCGGCTTCTCTCTGTAGCGCACGGCCTGCCGGAGTAAAGTGCACCGTGCGGGCGCGTTTGTCTGAATCGCTGCGCTGGCGCACCACCAACCCTTGCGCTTCCAGCCGGTCAAGCGAGCGGGACAGCGACGGCATCTCGATACAGAGCGCCGACGCCAACAGCGATTGAATCACGCCCTCCCCCAGTCGCTCGATCTGCATGAGCACTTCCCAGCGGGACTGGGTAAGCCCCAGCGGTTGCATACGCTCATCAAGGTTGCTGCGCCAGCGGCGTGAAGCGCTGGCAAGCTGAAGCCCTAACGGTGCGTCGGGTGAGAAGTTGGAATCGAGCATGGGTCACCAATATTTACTTCGCTAAGTAAAAATGATGTTAACAAAAAATGAAGGGCGCTTCGATACCAAGGAATAAGACGGTTTCGGGGCGTGTCGTGTGGCACAAAAGGGCGCTGGGTGGCATAGTAATGAACTTGTTTCTTGCATCCGCATTTTTCTTGAGCGGCATGCGTTGACCACCATTACGAGGTTTCGACACACATCATGTTTGAGGGTATCGCACGAGTTCCGGGAGACGCCATTTTAGGTCTTATTGACGCGTTCAATAATGACACCAATCCCAACAAGGTTGATTTGGGCGTTGGGGTCTATCGCGACACTCAAGGTCATACTCCAATTCTCGCCAGCGTCAAGGCAGCGGAACAGCGCTTGCTGGAGAACGAAGCCACCAAATCGTATATCGGTTCGCACGGCGACCCTCTCTATACCGATGCCGTCCTCAAACTGGTGCTGGGCAGCGCTTCGCCAGTACTCGCGCAGCAGCGTGCCAGCGCCACCCAGTCTCCCGGCGGTACAGGCGCCCTGCGTCTCGCAGCCGACTTCATTCGCTTCAATCTGGGCGAACGCGGCATCTGGGTTTCCAACCCTACCTGGCCTAATCACCTGGGCATTTTTGAAGCCGCCGGTTTGACGCTTCACCACTACCCCTACGTGAGCAGCGACAACCGCCTCGACTTCGAAGGCATGCTGGCTGCCCTTGAAAAGGCCCCCCAGGGCGATGTCGTGCTGCTGCACGCCTGCTGCCATAACCCCAGCGGTTTCGATCTGGACAAACAGCAGTGGCAACAGGTGCTTGAGCTGGTCAAGCGCCGCCAGCTACTGCCGCTGATCGACTTCGCTTACCAGGGCTTCGGTGATGGGCTGAATGAAGACGCCTACGGTGTCCGTTTGCTGGCTGAATCCCTCGACGAAGTGATTATCACCAGCTCCTGCTCGAAGAATTTTGGCATTTACCGCGAGCGTACCGGCTGCTTTATTTTGGTCGCCCGCGATCATGAGCAGATGGAAAATGTACGCTCTCAGGCCGCGATTACCGCACGGGAAAACTACTCCAACCCGCCCGCGCACGGTGGCGCTGTCGTGGCTGAAATTCTCAACGACGCTTCTCTGGCCGAACAGTGGGAAGGTGAAGTCGAAGCAATGCGCAGCCGCATCGCCGATCTGCGTACCGCCTTTGTTGATGCGCTGGAGCCTTATGGCCTTAAGGAGCGTTTCGCCTTTATTCGCGAGCAGCGTGGCATGTTCTCCTATACCGGCCTGAGCGCCGAGCAGGTCGAGCGCCTGCGCAAGGAGTTCGGCATCTATATGGTCGGCTCAGGGCGTGCCAATGTTGCCGGTCTCTCCAGCGATTGCCTTGATTACGTTGCCAAGGCGTTCGCTGAGGTATGCCGCTAGGCAAGCGCTCGCGCTAGCGTAATAAGCGCCGCTCCCGGAAGCACTCGGCGGTGCACACTCTGCCAGAGTGGGTCATCTCTCTGGTGAATGGCTGAGTTCGGTACCCCACCGAGCTCGGCCTTTTTGCGCCTTCCTGCTTCATTTTTTGGCGGCGCTACCCAGGATAAGGGTCTGGTCTGCTGATGGCGACATGTTCAACGTCTGCTGCGTTAACAACAGACTCCTGGCCCTTATCCTGAATGACCGCTATTTTTTCTCTTGTACCGATAGCGCGCTGTTGTGCCCTGACGGCTCGCTCGACAGATCAAGGAACTCTCCATGGACAAGGCAGCGCGACTGCTACTGTTTGCTGATGTCGTCGATGCAGGTAGTTTTACGGCAGCGGCGGATCACCGCAACGTCAATCGCTCGGTGATTTCCAAGCAGATTGGAAAGCTCGAAGAGGAGCTGAGCGTGCGGCTCTTCAACCGCTCGACGCGCAGCGTTTCATTGACCGGTATCGGCCAGTCCATCTATCCCCATGCACTGAAGATGCGTGAAGAGCTGGAAGCGGTGGAAGAGATCGCGCAGGTCAGTCAGAAGGAGCCGCGCGGCACCCTGAAACTGTCGGTGCCCAGCAACTTCGGTCATCACGTATTACCGCAGGTACTGCTTGAGTATCTGAAACTTTACCCCAAGGTGCGCGTGGATTTGCGTCTCGAAGACAACATCGTGGATCTGATTGGTGGCGGTTACGATTTCGCCATTCGCATCTCCCAGCCACGAGATTCCTCGCTGATTGCCCGCCCCCTGGCGCGTAACCGCACCCTGCTGGTGGCAGCGCCAGAGTTTATCGAGCACTACGGCACCCCCACCACGCTGGCCGAACTGCTGGCGACTCCCGCCGTTATCTATAGCCGAGAAGGGCTTGTTCAGGATCACATCGAATATCTCAATGACCACGGGGTAATAGAGAAGGCGCCGCTCACCTCCCGCTATCGGGCCAACGACCCTGAACTGCTGCTCGGCGCAGTGCTCGATGGATTGTGCTTCGCGCTCATGCCTGCCTTTAGTGTCGGTGACGATATCGCCGCGGGGCGACTGGTGCCATTGCTGCCACAATTGAAGCTGATTACGCGCGCGGATATTCATATGGTCTATCCGCACCGTCAGTTTCTGACCCAGAAAACCCGTGGCTTCATCACCTGCCTGCAAAATGTGGTAGGCAACGACCTGCCGGCGTGGGAGCGCAAGATAGAGGGCTTCGATAACATGTACGGCTTTATCGCTGGGCGCGCGCCCTCGATCTTTGATATGCCGATCAGCCCCGGTGATCACTCGCCGCTGTAGGTGTCACTCATCACCCAGCGCACATGAAAGCCTTACGCTACGGCGGCCGCTCCATTCGGAGCAGCCGCCGTATTCACTAGCTCAGACAACACAGTCAGGAACATTTACAACGTAGCGAGGCCGCGCGCCAGATCCTGCTTGAGATCATCCACGTCTTCCAGACCTACGGCAACGCGAATCAGGCCCGGTGCAATATTGGCAGCGGCTTTCTCTTCTTCCGACAGCTTGGCGTGGGTTGTGGTCGCCACATGGGTGATGGTGGTTTTGGTATCGCCCAGATTGCCGGTAATCGAGACAATCCGAGTAGCATCAATCACCTTCCAGGCCCCCTCCTGGCCGCCCTTCACCACAAAACCGAGCACCGCTCCGAAGCCTGACTGCTGGCGCTTGGCAAGCTCGTGCTGCGGATGGCTTTCAAGCCCGCCAAAATAGACCTTTTCAACCTGCGGCTGCTGCTCCAGCCAGCGCGCCAGTTCCAGCGCGTTATCGCAGTGAGCACGCATGCGCAGCTTGAGCGTCTCCAGCCCCTTGAGGAAAATCCAGGCGTTGAAGGGGCTGATGCTGGTACCGCAAGTACGCACCACGCCCAGCATCTCCTCCATGTCAGCATCGTCATTACCGACAATGGCACCGCCGATGGCACGCCCCTGACCATCAATGAACTTGGTCGCCGAATGCACCACCAGATCGGCTCCCAGCTTGAGCGGCTGTTGCAGTGCTGGCGTGCAGAAGCAGTTGTCGATCACCAGCTTGATGCCGTGACGATGGGCGACCTCCGCCAACTCAGCGATATCCACCAGCTCCGCCAACGGATTGGAGGGGGTTTCAGCGAAGAACAGCTTGGTATTCGGTGAGATGGCACGTTCCCACCCACCGACATCGGAAAGTGCTACATAGCGCACCTTGATGCCGAGTTTGGAAAAATACTTGTTGAACAGGCTGATGGTGGAGCCAAACAGCGAGCGCGAAGCCACGATTTCATCGCCCTGCTGCAAAAGGGCCAGCCCCATGGTCAGAATTGCGCCCATTCCCGAGCCTACTGCTACTGCCCTTTTTCCGCCCTCGAGCGCCGCCAGACGCCGTTCAAAGGTTTGGATGGTAGGGTTGGAGAAGCGCGAGTAGACATTGCCCGCTTCCTTGCCGATAAACTTGGCGGCCGCTTCAGCCGCGCTGTTATATACAAAGCTGGAAGTAGTGAAGATCGGCTCGCCATGCTCTTGCTCATTGGTGCGACGCTGGCCGCCACGCACGCCAAGTGTGGCGAAGGAAAATTCCTCGTCCTCTGGAAACTGGATACCCATGCCTGATCTCCTTGCGGCAAGAGACCGCCTGAAAAGCGGTCTCGATGGTAAAAATAGTGCGCGATGCGACGCTGGCATCTATCCAGCGTAGTGATTGCACCACCGCGCAACAGTAGGAAATGATAATAGCGAGAAGATAACGCTACTCTTCATCGCTTTCATTTTGCAACTCAAGCACCGCACCATCGTTGCGCTGATGCTTGGCTGAATCACTGCGCGACAGCTCAAGGTCGGCCAGATATTCAGCATCGATGTCACCCGTCACGTAGCGACCGTCAAACACCGAACAATCGAACTCTTTCAGCTCGGGATTGACTTCACGGCACGCATCCTTGAGATCGTCGAGCTGCTGATAGATCAAACGGTCTGCGCCGATAAGATCGCCTATCTCCTGCTCGGTGCGCCCGTGACCGATCAGCTCCATGGCGACCGGCATATCAATACCGTAGACGTTGGGATAGCGCACGGCGGGCGCTGCCGATGCGAAATAGACCTTCCTGGCCCCCGCTTCACGCGCCATCTGAATAATCTCGTTGCAGGTAGTGCCACGCACGATGGAGTCATCCACCAGCAGCACATTCCTGCCTTCGAATTCAGTGTCAGCGGTGTTGAGCTTCTGCCGCACGGATTTCTTGCGCATGGTCTGGCCGGGCATGATAAAGGTGCGCCCGATATAGCGGTTCTTGATAAAGCCTTCACGATAGGTCACCCCCAGCGCTTGCGCCATCTCCAGCGCGGCGGTACGGCTGGTATCGGGAATCGGAATCACCACATCAATATCGTGATCGGGCCACTCGCTCTTCAGGCGCTCGGCGAGCTTGGTGCCCATATGCATACGGGTGCGATAGACGCTGGCACCATCAATGATGGAGTCGGGGCGCGCCAGATACACGTATTCGAAAATACAGGGGGTGAAGGCTTGCCCTTCAATGCACTGGCGAGTGTGCAACTGACGATGTTCGTCGATGAATATCGCTTCACCCGGCCCTATATCGCGAATCAGCTCGAAGCCCGCCACATCCAGCGCCACCGACTCGGAAGCAATCATGTATTCAGGGCCATCGGAAGTGTCACGCTTGCCAAACACCACCGGACGAATACCGTTGGGATCGCGGAATGCGACCATGCCCAGATTGTTGATGATCGCCAGCGCAGCATACCCCCCGCGACAGCGCTGATAGACGCGGCTGATCGCGGAAAACACGTTATCAGCCGACAGCCCATGGCCTTCCTTGCCCAGCTCATGCGCCAGTATGTTGACCAGCACTTCCGAATCGGAGGTCGTGTTGATATGGCGCAGATCGGTGCGGAACAGCTCTTCCTTCAACTCGGCACAGTTAGTGAGGTTGCCGTTGTGCACCAGCGCGATACCGTGCGGCGAATTGACATAAAACGGCTGGGATTCAGCCTCGGAAGCCGATCCGGCAGTCGGGTAGCGCACATGCCCAATGCCCACGTTGCCACTCAACCGCTTCATGTGACGGGTGCGTATAACGTCGCGCACCAGCCCATTACCCTTGCGCAGTAGAAAGTGCCCCTCGTCCAGGGTCACCATGCCGGCGGCATCCTGTCCACGGTGTTGAAGCACTGTCAGGGCATCGTACAACACCTGATTGACTCGAGAGTTCGCCACCACGCCTACAATACCGCACATCGCGTTAATTCCTCACTGTTTGGGAGAAGTTGTCGAGTGACTCGACCTCATCCGGAAGTCCGGAGTGATCAGCGGACTGACCTTGTTTCAATTGCTGGTAGCGCGTTGCTATCTCGGCCTGCAAAAGCGAGACCGTCGGCCTGAGCGCAGCCTGCTGCCAGGCGGGTGTTTCAGCCACAGGAGTCAGCGGAATCAATACTCCTATCAGAGCAATAATGACCGCCCCCTTCACTGCACCAAACACACCGCCCAGCACACGGTTAAAGCTGCCCATGCCAGCCCACGACACCACTGCATTGAGAAAACGCATACACAAGCCGCCCGCGACAATGACACCAAAGGCCACGATCACAAACCCCACGACGGTGCGCAGCAGCGCGTTCTCGATGTAGTCCGTCAATAAAGCACCGGTTTCAACGCAAAAGGCCCGGGCTACCAGTAGTGCGACGATCCACACTACCAACCCGAGCCCTTCACGAATCAGTCCGCGTACGATTCCCATCAGTACGCACATGGCGAGAATGGCGACAAAGCCCCAATCAAGCCATGTAAAGGTCATCCAGCGTTACCACCACTATGTACAACGAAGCCGTTGATGTTGGCTTTCTGTTGTAGCTGAGTACGCGCACTCTCGCCAGCACCGGAGCTATTGTACGGGCCAACCAGCACTACCTTGTTGGCGCCGCGCGAGATCTGATAGGCGTTGAAACCAAGACCTTTCAGACGCTTGACCAGGTTGTCAGCGTTGGCAGCATTGCCAAAGCTGCCGGCCTGTACCGACCAGCGACCGCTGGCAGAAGCACCAGAGGCGCTGCTGCGGCTGCCATTGGAGTCATAGCGATTGGCGGCGGCCAGAATCGGGTCAGAAGAGGCCATGGAGCTACCGCTATTTCTCTGCGCAGAGCTTCCCTGCGAAGAACTCTTCGGCTGGGCATTGCTGGCAGTTGATGAACGACTGGCCGTCGAGTTGCTGGCGGTCGCGTTGCGTGAACTTGAACTGCTGTTGGAACGCTGCGACTCTGCTGGCTGCTGAGAATGCGCAGGTTCACGGTGTGCCGGACGCTGGGGAGGAGTAGCAGGCTGCTGCTGCGACTGCGCACTGCTCTCGTGAACCGGCTGAGAAGGCTCCATCTGGTGCGATTGCGCCGCTGCGGCACTACCTTCCCCACTATCAGGAGAGGCGTTGCCATTGCTGCCCTGCTGCGCCTGAGTCACGGAAGCCTGAGCGTCGGGGTTGATATCCTGTGGGCCTTCACTTCCAGGGAGAAGCTGGCTGTACTGGGAAACGTCGGAACCCGCACCATCACCCTGAGGCTGCTGACCTTCGTTACCGTCGCCATTGCTGGCCTGCTGATCGTCCGGCACATCAATCTGTTCTTCATTGATGGTCATGCTGGGCGCCTGACCAGAGCCTTCCTTTTTACCGGAGCCACCGACAAACATTGGCACGACAATAATCGCCAGGGCGACGAGAATCGCACCACCAATGATCCTTTCCTTCATTCCGTTTCTCATCCACCTACTCCTTGACTGCGCTTGTTCAGCCACTCCAGTGCCGCCGCAACGGTCACGAAGGAACCACACACCAGCACTTCCCAGTCGGCCAGCGCCTCGTTTTTATCAATCCATGTCAAAGCGTCCGTTACGCTGGACGCTTCGAAAAACACCTGGCCTCCCTCCGCAGCCACCCGCTCGGCAAGGGTGGCCGCGCTGCGCCCGCGTTCTCCTTCAATAGTGGCACAGACCCAGCCATCAATCACTGGTGCAAGCTCCGCCACTACCGAATTGGCATCCTTGTCGCCCAACATGGCCAGCAGGGCAAGACGCCCCTGCGGCACAGGCTCGCTGGCAAGCCTGCGAGCCACCCAGCCAGCGGCATGCGGGTTGTGCGCAACATCAAGACGCCAGCGCCCGATGCGCTGCATTCTGCCCGGCAGCGATAGCGACTCAAAGGCCCGGCATATCTGCGCCTGACTCGGCTCAATGCCTGCAAGCATCAGTGCCTGCAAGGCGCTGGCTGCATTATCAAGCGGTAGCTGCGGCTGCGCCAGCTGCTCAAGATGACACTGCTGCCCCTCGGCATTGATACCGTGCCAATCAAGCCCGGCTACACCGGCAGCATAGTCGAAGGTCGTCCCGAGTGTCGCCACTACCCGCATTCCTATCTGCTCGGCATAGGCGCTGACACTATCGGGAAGGGTGCGACTGCCCAGCACCGCCGCGCCACCGGAGCGCATGATACCGGCCTTTTCACGCCCGATCACGGAGATATCGGTGCCCAGATAGTCGGCGTGATCGAGGGCGATAGTGGTAACAACAGCCACATCGGCGTCAAAGATGTTGACCGCATCCAGACGCCCGCCCAGCCCCACTTCCAGTATCGCTATATCCGGTGCCTGCTGGCGAATGATCAGCGCTGCCGCCAGCGTGCCTGTTTCGAAGTAGCTCAGGCTAATGGCCGGCTCCGCAAGGCGGGCCTGCTCAATACGCTCGAAGGCCGCTACCAGCGCGGCATCGGAGACTTCAAGGCCGTTGATGCGCACACGCTCGTTGTAGCGCAGCAAATGCGGCGAGGTATAACAGACCGAAGTGAGACCACACGCCCGCGCACAGGCGTCGAGCATGGCAACCGTGGAGCCTTTGCCGTTGGTCCCTGCCACGCTAATGACACGCGGCGCCAGCGGTTGGTCGAGCAAGCCTAGCCTGCGCGCCACTTCACCCACCCGCTCAAGGCCGAGATCAATGGCCGAGGAGTGCTGGTGCATCAAGCGCTCAAGCCACTGCTCAAGCGTTGCACTGCTATCTGTCATGCTGCGGCCCTATCGCCATGCCACCGTCAATATGATCACTCATCCGGAGCGTCAGGCCAGTCCTGAACCGCAGGTTCTGCCGGCTGAATCGCGGGGGCTACCGATTTGTGCTGCATCTTGCGCAGCACCCGTCCGAGCGTTTCGCGCAGCTCGTTACGGTGAACGATCATATCGACAGTACCGTGCTCCAGCAGGAATTCGCTGCGCTGGAAGCCTTCCGGCAACTTCTCGCGCACGGTCTGTTCGATAACGCGCGGCCCGGCAAAGCCGATCAGGGCGTTGGGTTCCGCAATATTCAGATCGCCCAGCATCGCCAGTGATGCCGAGACGCCACCAAACACAGGATCGGTGAGCACTGAAATATAGGGCACGCCCGCATTTTTCATACGCTCCAGCGCGGCAGAGGTTTTCGCCATCTGCATCAGCGAAAACAGCGCTTCCTGCATGCGCGCACCGCCACTGGCCGCGAAGCATATCAGCGGAATTCGTTTCTCCAGCGCCAGCTCGGCAGCACGAGCGAATTTCTCGCCCACGACCGAGCCCATCGAGCCGCCCATGAAGCTGAACTCGAACGCCACTGCGACCACATCCAGGCCGTTGAGCGTGCCGTGCATGGCGATCAGTGCATCGTTTTCACCGGTGCTCTTCTGAGCCGCCGCGAGACGATCCTTGTAACGCTTGGAATCCTTGAACTTGAGCCGATCCACTGGCTTCAGGTCTTCCAGCAGTTCGGCGCGTCCTTCTTCATCGAAGAACCAGTCCAGACGTGCCCGTGCACCCATGCGCAGATGGTGATCACATTTGGGGCAGACATTCTGATGGTGTTTGAGTTCGGGAAGGTAAAGCACCGCTTCACACTTGGGACACTTGGTCCACAGCCCGTTGGGAATACTCTGGCGCCGGTCAGCCTGACGCGTGCGGCCCATCGACGGTACAATTTTGTCCAGCCAGCTCATGAACTCTGGATATCCTTGATACATTGTGGCTTCGCACAAGCGAAGCACTGACAAAAAACGGGCGCTAACATCACCACTCTATTTCCGCTGGATGCGTACTCTGCACTGCCTTGAAGGTAGCGCACGGCGCAACTCAGCGACGCCCAGCGCAGCACGCTGAAATTGGCGATAGAGCACAGCGCGTGCCACGCATTGTAACGGTGACACGGGGTAAAGTGGTAGTGCCCAGCCACTATGATAATTGGTCGGCAGCCGCAACCGCCGCCGCAAAGTCATTCATGCGTTCAGCATCCTTGATGCCTGGCGCACACTCTATGCCGCCTGACACATCAACGGCAAAGGGGCCAACCTGCTGGATGGCGCTTGCCACATTCGTGCCATCAAGCCCTCCAGCCAAAATAATGCGCGGCGCTAACCACTCGGGAATACGCTGCCAGTCGAAGCGCTCACCGGTGCCGCCCGGCAGCGCCGGGTGCCAGGCATCCAGCAGCAGCCCCTGTGCATACTGAAAGCGCTCACTCTCACGCGCCAGATCAATATCGCTTGCCATGCGCAGCGCCTTGATCCACGGCAGCGGCGAGCACTGGCACGCTTCAGGGGATTCATTGCCATGCAACTGCAACAGGTCGAGATGGGGCGCGGCCTGCTCAATAAAGGACAGCGGAGCATCAACAAACAGCCCGACGCGCGTCACAAAAGGCGGCACACTCTGTGCAAGCTCAGCCAGCCGCTCGATGCTGACCGCCCGCTTGCTGCCCGGCCACAGCACAAAGCCCAGCGCATCGGCACCTGCCGCCACTGCTGCCTTGATATCCTGTTCACGGGTTAGTCCACAGAACTTGATTCGGGTTCTCACGCCTGATCCTCCTGACGGCCCTGCGCCAAATGCTCGGCAATACGCGCGCGGCGCTGCTCAAGGTAATGACCGATCGGCACCTCGCGCTCACCGCTCCATTCCCCGAGAAAGGCCAGCGCTACTGGCCCCAGTGGGGTAGCGGGAAGCTCCTCGCTGGCAGCGTAGCGTGCATCCACAAAATGCAGCCCGCTGGCAGGTGCCGTAGCTCCCGCCTCGGCACGCACACCCGCCTTCAATAGCTCCCCGCACCATTCAACGGGGTAGCGCTGATCGCCAATCGCGAGCAGTGTACCTGCGATATTACGAATCATATGGTGAAGGAAGGCGTTGGCCTGAACGTCGATCACGACCAGCGGCCCATAGCGATTGACCTCAATGAAATGGAGGTGACGCCAGGGGGTACTGGATTGACAGCGCGCCGCACGGAAAGCCGAAAAATCGTGTTCGCCCACCAGCACCTGTGCAGCCTGATGCATGCGCTCGGCATCCAGCAGCGTGCGGTGCCAGGTTAATAGCTGGCGGTCGAGAGCGGGCGCTCGCGCACTATTGTAGATAACGTAGCGGTAGCGTCGCGCAATGGCGCTGGCACGCGAATGGAAATCGTCACTCACCGACACTGCCCAGTGCACTCTGATATCACGCGGCAGGTTGGCATTCACGCCCATCACCCAAGCTTTCTGGCTGCGCGCAGACGGCGCATCAAAGTGAGCAATCTGGCGGCAGGCATGGACACCACTATCGGTGCGTCCACTTGCCGACAGTTCAACCGGCGCACGCGCCACCTTTGCCAGCGCTTCTTCCAACGACTGCTGAATGGAAGGAGCATGCTTGAGCCGCTGCCAGCCACAGTAGGCAGTCCCTTCATATTCAATGCCCAGGGCAATGCGCCCGGTCAGCGGCGTGCGTTCATCAAGCTTGGCAAAAAGCGACATCTGGGTTCCGCAACAGAGTAACGACAATAACGCCGGAGATAGGCGTCGAAGAAGGCGGGAATTATCGCTGACCTGTAGAGGCTTCGCAAACCACCTCGCTATCCCATTGGTCGATAGCTCGGTACAGCGTGTGGCAGGTCAGGCAGGTGCGATCCATATGCGGAAGGTGAAACGCATCAAAGGAAGTGGCCGCTGCGGCGGGTTTGCACGGCAGCAGAAAGCGCTCAGCAGCAGGGGCCGGCGATGGTGACGAGATACCATCGCCGGGCTCTGTCCCGTTAGTTCGCCTTCTGCGGATAATTGAAGGTAAAGCTTTGAGTGAAGGGGGTAAACCACTGTTCGATGCCGGTTTCCTTGCCGACGTGGCGCTGGTAGCCGTTGTCATCCGGCGCGCTGTATTTGAAGATCACGGTATAGCGCCCTTTGCCGTCCAGTTTGACGGAATTGGCATAGTGCGGCCCATCAGCCGCCGACATCGGCAGCAAGCGACCGAATTCAAGGTACTTATCATCCCCTTCCTTGCGAATCACGTAGTCAACGCTCATGTAAGGAACCCAACTGCCTTCGCTGTATCCCCAAGGGTTATCCTTCAGCGCATGTACGTCGGTCTCAAGATGAACAACGTCCTTGTCCATCGCCATGGAGACCGGCATCGGCGAGGTAGAGATATTTTCAAGATAGGCGGAAGCGATTTCCAGATGATGATGCGTGACAGGACCGCCGATCGGAAACTCTTCTGCCTGAGCTGCGCTGCTTGCCAGCCCCATACCTATTGCTGCCGCGACGACGGCTGTTGTTAACCTTGCCATGTTTTTCTCGCTGATGAGGTGAATCTGAGTGCTCGATTTATTAAATGATATTAATTATCATTATCAATGAAGCACCAATGGCACACCAATGTCAACGCAAAAAAATCGAGCGACCGCCCTGGGCGTACCGGCACGCTCCCTTCCTGGAAGAAAAACTCCCCGCAGAGCGGGATTCTGCGAGGAGTTGTCATCAGCACTTAACGATGAATATCACTCATCCATGGCGCTGTTTAAGAATATCCAGCATGCGGCGCAACGGCTCGGCAGCGCCCCACAAGAGCTGATCGCCTACCGAGAAGGCCGACAGATATTCGTCGCCCATGGCAAGCTTGCGCAGGCGCCCGACCGGCACCTTCAGCGTGCCCGTGACCGCCGTGGGGGTCAGTTGCTCAAGGGTCTGCTGCTTGTGGTTGGGCACCACCTGCGCCCATTGGTTATGCTCGGCGATACGGTTTTCGATCTCGTCAAGCGGTACGTCGTGCTTGAGCTTGATGGTAAACGCCTGAGCATGGCAGCGCATCGCACCGATTCGCACGCAGGTGCCGTCGATGGGCACAGTGCCGGGGGCCAGCCCCAGAATCTTGTTGGTTTCGGCTCCGCCCTTCCACTCTTCCTTGCTCTGGCCGTTGTCCAGCTCAACGTCGATCCAGGGCAGCAGCGACCCCGCCAGCGGCGCACCGAAACGGTCAGTAGGCAGCGTGCCGTCCCGCATCGCGGCGGTCACCTTGCGATCAATGTCCAAAATGGCACTGGCCGGCTGATCCAGTTCAGCGTTGGCCGCCTGCCCCAGCGCGCGCATCTGCACCAGCAGCTCACGCATGTTCTGGGCACCAGCACCCGAAGCCGCCTGATAGGTCATGGAAGTGGCCCACTCCACCAGCCCCGCGTCAAACAGCCCGCCCAGTCCCATCAGCGCCAGGCTAACGGTGCAGTTACCGCCTGCGAAGGTGGTAATACCGGCATCAAGCCGCTGGTCAATCAAGTTGCGGTTCACCGGATCAAGCACGATCACCGCATCATCGGCCATGCGCAGGGTACTGGCGGCATCAATCCAGTAGCCGTTGAAGCCCGCTTCACGCAGCGCCGGATAGATCGCCTTGGTGTAATCGCCACCCTGGCAGGTAATAATGACATCGACGGATTTCAGCGCCTGAATATCGTGGGCATCCTTTAACGCAGGTACTTCCACACCGATATCAGGGCCTGCCTGCCCTGCCTGTGAGGTGGAGAAAAATACCGGTTCGATACCGTGAAAATCCTGTTCTTCGAGCATCCGTTGCATCAGCACGGAGCCCACCATTCCTCGCCAACCGACGAATCCTACCCTGAGCATAATGTTCTCGACCCTACTGTACGGGAAGTGGCTGCTTCCCTGCTGGTTATCCTGTGATACGGCAACCAGTATGACGCCTGATAAGCGAACGCGCATCCCATCACGAGATGCGCGCAGTTAAATTCATGCCGCAGCGCCTGGGGCGCTGCTTTGCATTAGGAAGCCAGAGCGCTGACCACCGCATCGCCCATTTCGCTGGTGGAGACGACCGCTTCGCCCTCACCCGCGATGTCAGCGGTACGCAGGCCATCGTCGAGCACCTTGCCAACGGCGGCTTCGATACGCTCTGCCAGCGCGGGCTGATCCAGCGTATAGCGCAGCATCATCGCAACCGACAAAATGGTGGCCAGCGGATTGGCTATTTCTTTTCCAGCAATATCAGGCGCACTGCCGTGAATCGGTTCGAACATGCCCTGGCCCTTGTCGTTCAAGGAAGCAGAGGGGAGCATACCGATCGAACCGGTCAGCATCGAGGCTTCATCGGAGAGAATATCGCCGAACATGTTGCCGGTCACGATAACGTCGAACTGCTTCGGTGCGCGTACCAGCTGCATGGCGGCGTTATCGACATACATGTGGGAAAGCTCGACATCGGGATAGTCGCTTGCCAGCTCTTCCATGACTTCCCGCCACAGAATGGTAGCTTCCAGTACATTGGCCTTGTCGACCGAACACACCTTCTTGTTACGCTTTTGCGCCATCTCGAAGGCAACCCGACCGATGCGGCGCACTTCGTTTTCATCATAGATATAGGTGTTGTAGCCGTAGCGCGTACCGTCTTCGCGGGTTTCGATACCGCGCGGCTGTCCGAAATAGATGCCGCCGGTCAGTTCACGCACGATCATGATATCCAGCCCCGACACCACTTCAGGCTTGAGCGCTGATGCCGATGCCAACTGCGGGTACAGAATCGCGGGGCGCAGATTACCGAACAGATTCAGCGCTTTGCGGATACCCAGCAGCCCTTTTTCAGGACGCTTGGAGATATCTTCCAGCTTATCCCACTTGGGCCCACCTACGGCACCGAGCAGCACCGCATCGGCGGCCTTGGCAGCCGTGACGGTCGCTTCGGGAAGCGGTTCACCGGTGGCGTCGATAGCGTCGCCGCCCACCTTGCCGTATTCAAGCTCTACGTCGAAACCGTGCGGCTTCAACGCCTCGATCACCTTGATCGCTTCGCGGGTAATTTCAGGCCCGATACCATCACCGGGCAACACCAGAATTTTCTTCGTCATTTCCATTCCTTGAACTGTCACTTCGTCGCCCACAGCACCAGCATGTCGGTGGTAAACGAGCCATCCGTATCAATATCGAAAGCGTCGCGCACTTCCTGCCCCACATCCTGCTGCAAGCGACGAATCGCGTCGCGCATCACGTCGGGGGTTTTCATACGCTCAATCCAACTAGAGAAGTCGAGGCGCAGCTTCTGGCGCTGCGTCGCGGTTACATCAAGCCCCGCCTCGCCGACCTGCCGTGTCCACTCGCCCACGCTGTAATCACGCACATGGCTGGTGTCACGCAGCATCTCGACGGTTTGTAAAAAGCTGTCAAAGAGCGGCTGCCCTGACGCCACCACATCAATGAAGGCTGCCACGCCACCGGGCTTGAGCACGCGCCGGACTTCGCGCAGTGCCGCGCCGAGATCGCGCCAGTGATGGGCCGAAAACCGGCTTATCACCACGTCGAAACTGGCCTCGTCAAAGGGTAGCGCCTCCGCTACTCCCTGCACGGTGCAAATATTGTCGTATTCACGCTCGCGCGCTGTCTCTGCGACCACCGCCAGCATGCGCGGCGATAGGTCATACGCCGTCATTTCGCCCGCCAGATCCGCCAACTGAAAGCTGACATGACCCGCACCACAGCCGAGATCAAGCACGCGCGGCGATGCCATCCTGCTCACCCGCTCACGCAGCGCCTGAAACTCCTCGCCCTGGGCATGCACCTGACTCGTCAGATAGGCCGCCGCCTGACCGCCGAACTGACGCTCGACCACGGCACCATGACTGGCCCCTTCAGTGGGCTTAGGCATCGCGAAACAGCCATGGCTGCTCGGTCTTGTGCTGCGCTTCAAAGGTACGGATGGCGTCGGCCTGCTCCAGCGTGATGCCAATGTCATCAAGACCATTTTGCAGACAGTATTTGCGGAATGAATCTACCTCGAACGGAATCTGTTCCCCGCTGGGCGTGATAACGTTCTGGCCGTCGAGATCGACATCAAGACGATAGCCTTCGTTGGCTTCAACTTCCTTGAACAGACGATCGACGGTCTCTTCATCAAGGGTAATCAGCAGCAGGCCGTTCTTGAACGCATTATTGAAGAAGATGTCGGCAAAGCTCGGCGCGATAATCACCTTGAAGCCAAAATCTTCCAGCGCCCAGGGCGCGTGCTCGCGCGAGCTGCCGCAGCCAAAGTTACTGCGCGCCAGCAGCACACTGGCACCTTCATAGCGCGGCTGATTCAGCACAAAATCGGGATTTTTCGGACGCTGACTGCAATCCTGCCCAGGATAGCCTTCATCGAGATAGCGCAGCTCGTCGAACAGATTGGGGCCGAACCCCGAGCGCTTGATTGATTTCAAGAACTGCTTGGGAATAATCAGGTCAGTATCGACGTTGGAGCGATCCAGCGGTGCTACCAACCCTTCCTTACGTACAAACTTCTGCATGGTACCTCTCCGAATGGGTTAGGCGCTGACCGCTGCGCGGGGAGCCTGATCAAAATCGCGCACATCAACAAAATGACCGGCAATGGCAGCCGCTGCCGCCATCGCGGGGCTGACCAGGTGGGTACGGCCACCGTAGCCCTGACGCCCTTCGAAGTTGCGGTTCGAGGTGGAAGCGCAGTGTTCACCCGCCCCCAGCTTGTCGGCGTTCATGGCCAGACACATGGAGCAGCCCGGTTCACGCCATTCAAAGCCCGCTTCCTTGAAAATGCGGTCAAGCCCTTCCTTCTCAGCCTGCTTTTTCACCAGACCCGAGCCTGGCACCACCATCGCCAGCTTGACGCTGGAGGCGACCCGACGGCCCTGGGCCACCTTGGCCGCTTCACGCAGATCTTCAATGCGCGAGTTGGTGCACGAGCCAATGAAAACGCAATCGAGCTTGATATCAGTGATCGCCTGATTGGCCTCAAGCCCCATGTATTCCAGGGCGCGCTCAATACCGCGACGCTTGGTAGCATCGCTCTCCTGCGCAGGATCAGGCACGGAGTCGTGCACGCCTGCGACCATTTCCGGGCTGGTGCCCCAGGTCACCTGCGGTTCGATCTCGGCGGCATCAAGTTCGACGATCTTGTCGAAGTGCGCGCCCTCATCGGAGACCAGATTGCGCCAGTAGGCGACGGCCGCGTCCCACTGCTCGGCGCGGGGGGCGAAGGGACGATTGCGAATATAGTCAAAGGTAGTCTCATCGGCAGCCACCAGACCAACGCGCGCACCTGCTTCAATCGACATGTTGCAGATGGTCATACGGCCTTCCATCGACAGGTCGCGAATAGCTGAACCGGCAAACTCAATGGCGTAGCCAGTACCGCCCGCCGTGCCAATCTTGCCGATCACCGCCAGCACGATATCCTTCGCGGTAACCCCACGCCCCAGTTCACCCTCGACACGCACCTGCATGTTTTTCATCTTGCGCTGAAGCAGGCACTGGGTCGCCATCACATGTTCGACTTCGGAGGTGCCGATGCCGTGAGAAAGTGCGGCGAAGGCTCCGTGCGTGGAGGTGTGCGAGTCGCCGCAGACCACTGTCATGCCGGGCAGCGTCGCGCCCTGCTCCGGCCCCACCACATGAACGATGCCCTGGCGCAGATCGTTGATCGAATAAAGCTCGATACCAAAGCTTTGGCAGTTGTCATCCAGCGTCATCACCTGGATGCGCGAGACGTTGTCCTTGATGCCATCCACCCCTTCGCTGCGCTCCAGCGAAGTAGTCGGCACGTTATGGTCAGCCGTTGCCAGGTTGGCATCCAGACGCCACGGTGTGCGCCCCGCCAGCCGCAGCCCCTCAAACGCCTGGGGCGAAGTGACTTCATGCAGCAACTGGCGGTCGATGTAGAGCAGTGACGTGCCATCGTCACGGGTGCTCACCAAATGCGCTTGCCACAACTTGTCGTACAATGTCTGGGCGGCCATCGCCTATCTCCTCGTTAACGGCCCTTGACGCCACGGTTGTTCAAGGGCTGCCGAATCCTGCTTAACATTATGAATGCGACCATTGGATCAAAAAAGGCACTTAATTTCAACCTCTAGCCAATAAACGGCAACTTTATGCCTTGTTTTCCTTCATTAAAGCAACTTATACAGAGATTGATCGGGGGCTTGGATAAAAACCATGCATGTTCTTCGCCCGTCGCCTTCTCCAATGGCAGCACACATCTTCCAGTGAAGCCTTCTGCCCCCCCTACTGGCGCATTGATGAAGCCTGGCAAGTGCGGCTTTTTTACTGACTTCCCTCTATTTGGCCCGACCAGTCACCCGCAAGCGGCTGACACGCGAGAAGCCAAGGGAGGAATCTCTCGGCGCTCGAAGCATTAGAGCAAGGCCGAAGGAAGGTGTTGCTTCGCGTGCGATAGATTATTGCGCTGACGGCACACAGCGAACCGCGATTACCCTCCACTGCTCATAAACCGCACCACACTGCGCGCTATTGCGCTTTATCGTTATCGTACCTGGCACACGCAACCATGCACTGGTAGCCGCATGACGGGATTTCCCGGGTAATGGCGTTTCCAGGCCGATAGCAAACACAATCGTATTACTGGCATACTTCACGGCAGGATAGTGCAATAACGACATAATCGCCTTTTGGCTCATTATCGGGAACGCGCCGCGTGACAATTTCCACCCGCTGCCGGTGCACTTGTGAGTACCTTTCCTTCACCCTCTCGGTACGTCAGCCAACAATAACAACGGGAACAACACCACAATGAAATCATTGCTCGCCATGGCATCGCTCGCTGCGCTGCTGCCTTCTCTCGCCTGTGCCCAGCAGGAAGTCGATACCCATAAACTCGCCAGTGTGCCGGCACAAAGCAAATCCAGCCCCTATATGTCGGAGTGGCTGACCCAGCACATCAATGTGATTGGCAGTCACGATATTCGCTTTGGGCCTCAGCCGGTCGATGATGTCTATCTTGAATATGAATTCATGGGCCGCAAGGGGCCATGGGATCTCTATGGCTATATTGATATGCCAAGGTTCGTGGGGATTGGTAACGGAGCAGACAAGGGCGCCTGGAATGATGGCTCGCCGCTGTTCTGGGAGTTAGAGCCGCGCCTGTCGATTAACCATCTGACCGGCAAGGATCTGAGCATCGGGCCGTTCAAGGAGTTCTATATTGCAGCGGATGATGTCTTTGATCTCGGCCATAACCGCGATGGACGCCAGCACACGCTCTATATCGGATTAGGCACCGATATTGATACCCACAGCCGCGTTAATTTGTCGTTTAACTTTTATGGACGGCGTCAGTTCGAAAACTATCGCGCCAGTAATGAGAACAGTTGGGACGGTTATCGCGCACAGGTGAAATATATTGTGCCGCTTACGCAGCTCGCCGACGCCGACCTGACCTGGGTGGGCTTCACCAATTATGATTTCGGCTCCAATCTCGACAAGGATAACCCCGGCGTGCGCACCTCCACCGCCTGGGTATCCACCAACGTACTCTCCCTGTCATGGACGCACTGGGCCGTTAGCGTAGTGGGCCGCTATTTCCACAATGCCAGCAACTTCCGCTCCGGCGCCGATCTTGGCAGCTTCAAGGCCAAAACGACCGGCTGGGGCGAATACTTTATTGTGACCTATAGCTTTTAATCGCCTTCCGCCCAAACACTTCTATGGTGTTATGGGCGGAGTTTCTCGCTGTTAGAGCACTGCGTCTAAAAGAAGAAATATCCACACTTCATAAGTAGCGGCATCCGTCTTCTACGCGAGAATGTCACGCAGCAACAACACTCGCCGCCTTCCTGTCAGGGATATGCTGGAAGAAGTCGCATGAGCGGATTTTCCATGCCCATATCTCGGTATTTCTGAGCGGTTATCACTAAAAGGGTGGATATCTGCTTGTTAATGTCGTGACAGCGCCGCTCAGGATGGAGAGAAGCAAATAAGGCGGAGCGCTGTAATAAACGCAAAACGCTGAATCCGACTGTCGATGAGAGCAATCAGATTCAGCGTTGGAGAAAGACACCATCATTCAACATTAACCAGCGCTTGCCCCGCTCGCATGAGCGAGGCTTTACCCGGTGATCGCTGCTTAACGCAGCACCGGTGTCGCGACCTCGACATCGCCATTTTGCGCGCGCTGACGCATCCAATGATCCACTAGCGTTAGCGCCATCATGGCTTCGGCAATGGGAGTGGCGCGAATACCGACACAGGGGTCGTGGCGCCCTTTGGTAACTACTTCGACGGCCTCGCCTGACGTATTAATGGAGCGGCCCGGAGTCGTAATCGACGAGGTTGGCTTCAATGCCAGTCGCGCCACTACCGGCTGACCGCTGGAAATACCGCCCAGCACACCACCGGCGTGATTGCTAGCGAAGCCCTGCGGCGTCATTTCATCGCGATGTTCAGTGCCATGCTGCGCAACGGATTTGAAACCGTCACCAATTTCAACCCCCTTCACCGCGTTGATCCCCATCAGCGCGTGGGCCAGATCGGCATCCAGGCGGTCAAAGACAGGTTCGCCCCAGCCCGGCGGCACACCTTCTGCCACCACTGTAATTTCGGCACCAATCGAATTCTGCTCACGACGCAGCTGTTCCATGAAGGCTTCCAGCTCTTCGATACGCGAATCATCAGCACAGAAGAAGGGATTGTCGTTGACCCCTTCCCAGCTCACAAAAGGCAGCTCAATAGGCCCCATGCGGCTCATATAGCCGCGCACCTCAATGCCCTGCTGCGCCAGCAGCTTTTTGGCGATGGCACCAGCCGCCACGCGCATCGCTGTTTCGCGAGCACTGGAGCGACCACCGCCCCGATAGTCACGGCGACCATACTTGTGGTGATAGGTGTAGTCAGCGTGGGCAGGCCGGAACAGATCCTTGATCGCCGAATAATCCTTGGAGCGCTGGTCGGTATTTTCAATCAAGAGCGCAATCGGCGTACCGGTGGTTTCGCCCTCAAACACTCCCGAGAGAATACGCACCTGATCGCCTTCACGCCGCTGCGTGGTATAGCGGGAAGTCCCTGGGCGGCGGCGATCAAGGTCGTGCTGCAGATCGGCTTCGCTAAGCGCAAGTCCTGGCGGGCAACCATCCACAATGGCGACCAGCCCTGCTCCATGACTTTCGCCAGCAGTGGTCACGGTAAACAGCTTGCCGAAGGTATTGCCTGACATAGTAAGTTCCTGAAACGTTCAGGCGCAGTGCCGCCATTTAGAAGGCGCTGCGCAAATCCTCGGCCGACAGGGCAAACACCCCGTGACCACCGTGTTCAAAGTCGAGCCACATAAAGGGCAGCTCGGGGAAGGCGTCGATCAACTGGCGCTCTGAATTGCCCACTTCCACAATCAGTACACCCTCTTCACTGAGATGCTGCGCCGCCTGACGCAGAAGCTGCCGCGTAAAGTCGAGGCCATCATCGCCGGAGCCTAATGCCAGCGCCGGTTCATGACGAAACTCAGCTGGCATGTTGGCAAGATCGCGGCGATCAACGTAGGGGGGATTGCAGACAATCAGCTCAAAACGCTGCCCTTCAAGGCCATCGAAAACGTCCGAGCGAACCGCCTTCACGCGATTGCCCACATCGAAGCGGGTGATGTTTTCACGCGCTACTGCCAGCGCATCCTCACTGATATCTGCAAGAATGACCGATGATGTAGGCAGCGCCATTGCCGCAGCGATACCGATACAGCCCGAACCAGCGCAAAGATCGAGTACCGTCGCGGGGTCACGCTCGGGGAACCAGTGCTCGAAGCCGCTTTCGATCAATTCAGCAATCGGTGAACGGGGAATCAGCACACGTGAATCGACCTTGAACAGCAGCCCCGCAAACCATGCTTCCCCCAATAGGTAAGGCAGCGGCATACGCTGCTCGACGCGGGCGCGGGTGAGCGCCACGATACGCGCGCGTTCGCTCTCCAGTAGCTGGCTGTCCAGCACCTCGCGACCGCTGCTGGCAGGCAGATGCAGCGCGCCCAGCACCAGCGCTACCGCTTCATCCCACGCACTGTCGGTGCCGTGACCAAAGTAGAGCGGCCGCCCCTGACTGCCATGCTCAAGGGCACTGGCACACCAGCGCAGCAGGTCACGCAAGCGGGTCAGGGTCGCGATCAGTTCATCATCAGACGCGGCGAGCGGATCGAGAGGCGGTAGAGGCTGGTAGTGGGTAGCACTGGAAGACGGCATAACATTCAACGACTGAAGAGAGTAAAAGTGATCGGATTGTACCTTGCCGCCGCGCTCGACAACAGCCGTGCTCACAAGGCCAGCGCCTGTACGTCGGTCAGGCGCGAACGGCACACTGGCCTTTTCGCCATCGGCCAACCCGTTATACTGCGCATGCTGCGAAAGGAGATCGACCATGGCGAAGGATAATTCGACCCCGCCCTACTCACATGCCAGGCACGGCGACACCGACAACCACGCCGACGACAACAACCATGACAACCACGACGAAGTATCGCTGTTTCGTCAGGCGCTGCTTGATGCAGGTGTTGAACGCATCAGCAAACGCCATCGTAATCGTGCTGAGTCGGTGCGTAATACGCCTGCGCTCGACAGCAACGCGGCTACCGCACGCCGTCGCGCCGCCGAAACCAACGAGCAGCAGTTGCATGCCGCCTCACGTACCAGCGATGGTCGCGTCGAACCTGTTTCGCCGTCGCAGTCATTGCTGTTTGCCCTTGGCGATATTGATCAACGCCTGATTGGGCGGCTTAAACGCGGCGAAATCGAATGGCAGGCCGGACTTGATCTGCACGGCTACGCGCTGGAAGAAGCGCGCCATCAGGTAGAAGCTTTTCTGCACGACGCCGATGCCAAACGGCTGCGCTGCGTGCTGATCGTCCACGGCAAGGCGTGGTCAACCCAGGCGGGCTACCCCGTCATCAAAAGCCACGTTAACGCCTGGCTGCGCGAATGGCCGCAGGTGCTGGCCTTCAGTTCGGCAACGCCCAGCGACGGGGGCACCGGCGCGGTCTATGTGCTGCTCAAGAAGGCCCGCCAGTAACCTACTCTGACACCTCGCGGATAATCGTTGCGGCAACCGCCGCCACATGAGCTTCCTCCAGGTGCAGATGATGACCGCCTTGCAGTGCAATCCAGTGCAACTGCTCAATGCCTGCGGCGGCATCGCGCGCGGGCTTGCCAAGAATACCGTGACTCGCTGCCAGCACGCTGACCGGGCAGCGCAGATTCTGTATGAGAGCGAGATTCTGGGCATCGGTGAAACGCAGCGGCGATGGTCGATGCAGCGCAACATCGCTGCGCAGTACCAAGCCCTCCTCTTCTTCCCGTAAATTCCGTGCTACTACGGGCGCGATGGTGTGAGCATCAACCGGCGTTACCGCGCCCAACACCCGCGCATCCACGGCCTGCTCGAAGGAACGGTAGGGGCGTCGCGAGGCCGGATCGCGGCGGGGCGTTAACAGCGCTTCGCGCAATTGCGTAGCCGTCTGCTCAACAGGCGTGGCCTGGCTAATCAACCCATCAATGAGCAGCAAACGCTCGACACGTTCGGGCAGTGCAGCGGCAAGCAGCGTTGCCACAATCGCCCCCAGCGAGTGCCCCATGATCACGGCGCTGTTCAGCCCAAGATCACCCAGCGCGGCGATGACATCTTCCACGTAATCCCACAGCATGTAGCGCCCGGCCTCGCGCCAGCGCGAGTGGCCGTGCCCGCTCAACTCGACTGCGACCAGCTGCACATCGAGCTGCTCGCACAAACGCGGCGCCAACCGCGAAAAAGTTGCTGCGTTATCCAGCCAGCCATGCAGACACAGCCATACCGGTGCCTCCCGCCGCCCCCAGCGTAGCGCCGCCAAACGACCTTGCGCCAGGCTCTGCGGCGCGCCCTGTGCTGGATTAGACGAATCCATAACGGTGTACTCCTTTTCCCCTGCTGCGCGGTTCTCTATGATGAAAGGCCCTATTTTAGCCATTCGCAATCGCGAGCGCTTACCCAAAACGGATACTTGCCATGGCCGATCACCGTCCCGAAAATGCTTCCACTACCCGCTCCCTCGGCCGTCGCACCCGTGCTCCGATCTTTTTACTGGTGGTGGCAGTCGCACTGTTCGTTGCCTTTCTGATGCGCTGATCGGCGCCGCTTCACGATGAGTTCACCGTCACTATGGGCTGGCATGGGGCAAGCGCTGAATGTCACGCTGCCGATTTGCCTGCTGATTGCGCTGGGCGCTGTGCTGCGCTGGCGCAGGATGATTGATGCGGCCTTTATTGCGACGGCATCGAAGCTGGTCTTCACCCTCAGCATGCCCGTGCTGATTTTTTTCAATGTGCTGACGATTCACGCTGATACCATCAATGTAGCGCTGCTGATCTATCTCGCCCTGGCAACCATAGCGTCATTGGTGCTGACGTGGCTGTGGGGCTGCTGGCGCGCTACGCCTGCCAATCGCGCCACCTTCATTCAAGGGGCCTTTCGCGGCAATGGCGCAGTGCTGGGGCTGGCTTTTGCCACCGGCATGTATGGCCGCCATGGTGTCAGTCTTGGTGCGCTGATGATCGCGGTATTGATTCCGCTCTATAACGGGCTTTCCGTGGTGGTGCTGACGCTCTACAGCGGGCAGCGCGTTAGCGTGCTGCACCTTGTCGGCAAGGTGTTAGGGAATCCGCTGATTATCGGGGTAATCGCCGCGCTCGTATGGCGCTTGACCGGTCTGGGCATGCCGCGCTGGGCTGCCAGTACCGGCGATACGCTGGGCCATTTGACGCTTCCGCTGGCGTTACTGTGCATTGGCGGATCGCTCTCGCTGGCCGAGCTGCGCAATAGCGGCAGAGAGACCATCGAAGCGACGCTTTTGAAGATTGTCATTATACCGCTGCTGCTCACCCTGGGCGGTTGGCTGTGCGGCTTCCGTCACGCTGAGCTGGGTACGCTGTTTCTCTACTTCGCAGCTCCCTCCGCCACGGCAGGCTTTGTGATGGCGAAAACCATGGGCGGTAACGGCGAACTGGCGGCCAGCATCATTGCCTTTACCACCCTCGGCGCGATGGTCACGGTGAGTATCGGTCTCGCCATTCTGACGCTACTGCCCATCTAGCCATATCAGGTGCGCGCTGGCGTGAAGGAGGCCGCGTAGCTGGCACAGCCGCTGGCCCATACGTCGGCATCAAGCCCCACGATCTGCGCAGTGGCAAAGGAGCTACCCTGATGCCGGCCCCCTTCCTGTAGCTGCTCGGTCAGTGTTGCCACCAGCGGCATATGGCTGACCAGCAGCCAACTGCCCCGCCACTGCTGCAGGGTCAGCCATTCGATCAGCTCGCTGGCGCTACTCTCTGGAGTGAGGCGCTCGCTCTCCAGAAGCTGCGGTTCGGTAGTAGCGTTGCCGCACTGCGTCAGCGTTTCCATCACCTGCACCGCCGATTGCCGTGCACGCCTCAGCGGGCTATGAATGACAACCAACGGCTCCGCTGGCGATAGCTGACTGGCCAGCCAGCGCCCGCTCTGGCGGGCCTGCGCTTCACCCGCCGCTGTCAATGGTCGCTCGGCATCGCTGTGGGCGCTGCCCGCTTCCCCATGGCGCATGATCCACAAACGCATCATGAGGCTGAGCCGCTGCGCAAATGTTGATGAGCCTGGCGCGTATCTTCCCGTGACAACGTGAATTCAACATCGCTGGCGTGATCATTGCGCATCAGCGACTGCGCCATTTGCGAGGCTGGCACCTGCTCGAACATCACCCGATACAAGCCTTCCAGCAGCGGCATATAGACCCCGCTTTTCTGCGCTTCGGCGTAGATCAGCTGTACGGTATTGACCCCTTCGGCAACCTGCCCCAGTGAGGCGACCGCCTCCTCAAGGGACAAGCCTGTCCCCAGTGCCCGCCCTACCCGAAAATTGCGCGACAGCGGCGACGAGCAGGTCACGATCAGATCACCGACGCCTGCCAGCCCCAGGAAGGTGAGCGGATTGGCCCCTCGATCAACCGCGAAGCGGCTCATTTCGGCCAGCGCGCGGGTCATCAGCATCGCTTTGGTGTTCTCCCCCATGCCCATCGCCTGCGCCATACCGGCGGCAATGGCATAGATATTCTTCAGCGTGCCCGCCAGTTCCACCCCATGGCGATCGCTGTTGGCGTAAACGCGGAAGAAGTCACAACTCAACACATGCTGGGTCAGCGCACGGGCGCGCTCATCCTCGCTGGCAATGACACTGGCGGTCAGCTGATACTGCGCTACTTCAGCCGCCAGATTGGGGCCGGACAGTACTCCCACATGGGCGCTGTTTGTCTCCTCCAGCAGCACGTCACTCATCAGGCACAAATGCCCCGCCTCGACCCCTTTGGTGGTACTGATCAACACCGCTTCAGCGGGAATATGGGGCGCCGCCTGACGCACCACCTGACGAAACGCCTTGGAAGGAATCGCCACCAGTACCAGGGTGGCCTCTTCCAGCACCCAGGCCATATCGGTGGAGGCAATGACCGCGTCATGAATGGTGAACTCAGGCAGGTAAAGATCATTAATGTGCTCACGATTGATGCGCTCCGCCAGCGCAGCATCGCGCAACCATTGACGCACCTGGGCACCACCGCTGGCAGCAATGCTGGCAAGTGCGGTGCCAAAGCTCCCGCCCCCGATAACCGCAACTCTGGCCGGCGTCTCTTGCATTCCGTCACTCCTGAAAAAACTGCATGGTTACAGCGCTTATCCTTCGTCCAGCGCTATGACGAGCAGGATAACCGCACCGGCGCACCACCGGCGGCCGGTTCAGCATAATAATCCATTCCGGGCTGCGCCGTGTATGGCGCAGCCAACAGCTCACGCAGACGTTTTAGCTCGCGGGTATCATTATGCTGCTCAATCGCTTCGATGGCCCGCTGCGCCAGATGAGTGCGCAGTACATAGAGCGGATTCACCTGATTCATCGCCTGTTGGCGCTCACGGGTGGAGCGCTCTTCGTGAAGCAGCCGCATTCGGTAGCGCTCGATCCAGCCATCGGCGGCTGCACTCTGCCCCAGATCAGCGGGGGTGGCGGCAGGCTCCTGCTCATTCACGCTTGCCAGCGCCCGAAATGCGCGGTGGTAATCCAGCCCCTGGTGATACAGAAGGGAGAGAAAATCACCCAGCAATTGGGTGTCATCGGGCATTTCTTGCTGTAGCCCAAGACGCGCCCGCATTCGCTCGCCAAAGGCGTGATTAACGCGCTCGCCATACTCTTCCAACGCGTGCTGCAATACCGTTTGAGCCGCCTCTTCACTGCCCACTTCCATCGCGACCTGCTCCAGCAGGGCAAAGGCCAGCCGCGACAGATTCCACATGCCGATGGAGGGCTGCTCGGAATAGGCGTAGCGCCCGCCTGCATCGGTCAGATTAGGCGTGAAGGCAGGGTCAAACTGCTCCTGGAAGGCAAAGGGGCCGAAGTCCAGAGCGATCCCCAGGATCGACATGTTATCGGTGTTCATCACCCCATGCACAAATCCCATGGCCTGCCAGCCCGCGATCATTTCAGCGGTACGTTCGGCGCAGCGCTCGAACATCGCCAGCGCGGGCGATGGTGCTTCCAGCAGATCAGGCCAATGCTGGGCAAGTACGTGATTGACCAATAGCGCCACATCCTGACGATGCCCAGAGAGCGCCAGCCACTCGAAGTGACCAAAGCGCACATGGCTGGGCGCAACCCTTAATAGCGTCGCGCCCGGCTCCCAACGCTCGCGAGGCACCTGCTGCTGATTGACCGCTACTGCCAGGGCACGGGTAGAGGGCAGCCCCAGCCCTGCAAAGGCTTCGCTCACCAGATACTCACGCACGCTTGAACGCAGCACGGCATGACCATCGCCATGCCGCGAATAAGGGGTACGCCCAGCGCCCTTCAGGTGCAGATCAAAGGCTACCCCGCTATCGTTGCGCCACTCTCCCAGCAGCAAACCGCGCCCATCGCCCAGATCAGGGTTATAGCTGCCGAACTGGTGCCCGGTGTACTTCTGCGCCAGTGGCTGCATGCCAGGCCATAGCTGCTCGCCACCCAGCAGCGCACGCAGATGTTCATCGCTGATCTCTTCCCGAGACATATCGAGCAAACGACGGCAGTCAGGGCTGACATCCAGTAGCTGCGTACCGGGTTGTACGGCTGGCTCCAGTGCGCTGAAGAAGTGCGCCGGAAGCCGTGCAAAGCGATTGTCGAAACGCTTGAGCGATGCGGGTGTTTCTCCCTTTGGGGGGAGATCAGGGGTGGTATCAGGCGTAGGCGTCATGCCACTCTCTCCAATAATCAATCACAACCACCTTTTCAGCGCAGAAGTAAACGTTGATAATCCATGCAATTAAGCTTTACTGCTCAACTAATTCTAAACTTAACAATAGCTTAGATACACCGCGCGTTATATGCAGCCGTTACCTTAGCAGCTATTCAAGGTCTCGCAAGCCAGCGCCAAGCAAGGCAAAAACAGGCGAAAACGCTAAGTTTACCCGTTGCAAATACGCAGTCAGAGCCTGTTATTAACGCAGTAGCGCCAGCGCGCAGCAGATATTGAACGGTAGCTACTGGAGAAAGAAGCACTGCAAACACACCATGATACATGTTGTATGCTGATACTTGCTTGCCAGGGCGCCCTAATATAACCGTAAGCCTTGCGCGCGCATGACTCGCTATGATGGGCGCCATCAGCCTTCATATGGGTTGTACGATATTTCATTGATTTCACCACAAGGGCCTTATACGCCATGAGAATACTACTGGTAGAAGACGATCCGCTTCTGGGCGATGGCGTTGAAACAGCGCTGAAGAATAACGGCTACCAGGTCGATTGGGTACAGGATGGCGAAAGCGCTCTGCAAGCACTGGATGGCAATGCGTTTTCAGCGGTATTGCTTGATCTGACGCTGCCCGGCATTGACGGCATGGCGGTGCTCGCCCACATTCGCGAGAACGAATCCATGCCCGTCGTGATCCTGACCGCTCGTGATGCGGTGGATGATCGTGTCGCAGGGCTGGATGCGGGTGCCGATGACTATATTCTCAAGCCGTTCGAGCTGGATGAGATGCTGGCGCGCCTGCGCATGGTGATTCGGCGCTCCATCGGGCGTGCCTCCCAGGTGCTGGTCATCAATCAGCTCACCATTGATGAAGCCCGCCATGAAGTGCGCTGGAACAACGAGCTGGTGAAGCTGGGGCGGCGCGAATATGCCCTGCTGCTGGAGCTTGCCAATCACGCAGGCGAAGTACTCACCCGCCCTCACCTTGAACATCTGCTTTATGGCTGCGACGAAGAGGTCGAATCCAATGCGCTCGAAGTGCATATTCACCACCTGCGCAAAAAGCTGTCGCCCGAGCTGATCGTCACCCTGCGCGGCATCGGCTATCGTCTTGAGGATAAAGAGGAACTCAGCTAGTGCCAAAACGCCAGCCGAACAGCAGCGCCAGAGTACCGACGATTCAGTCGATCCGACGCTACCTGACGCGCACCGTGCTGCTGATTCTGCTGGCGACCTCTGCCGTCTCGCTGCTGGTTGCCTACGTACTGTTTCGCGCCGAGGTCAAGCAGATTCACGATGACGAACTGCGCATGGTCAGCGCTGTGGTCACGGGGGCAGTGGATTCAGACACGTCCCCCCAGCAGCTTGGCAAGGTGGCTCACCAACTGATGCCGCTCGCTGATAACAACGCAACGCTCACTCAGAATATCGAGGAAGAGCTGCTGCCACACCGCGACCATACCCCGCCGCTATCGCACGCCGCCCGTTATCGGGAATCTGCGCTGGCAATAGGTTTCTGGAGCAATGACGGTAAAACCGGCATCTTCAGCCCCGTTTGGGGCAGTGGCCCGAACTTCGAGAAGCCTTATCAGGAAGGCTTCACTGACCTGACCCACCATGGCCAAAGCTGGCGCGTCTATAGCCATTATGACCAGGACAGCCAGCTATGGATTGCCGTCGGCATCAGAGGCAGCGTGCAGGAAGCACTTTCGCGCAATACGGTGCTGATCAACTGGCTGCTGGATGCCATCGCAGTGATTATCGCGGGGCTATTCGTCTTCGGCATTATCCAGCGAGCTACCCAGCCCATTGATGAGCTGTCAACGCAACTGTCACAGCGCGACGAGCAGGACCTTACTCCCGTCAGCAGTGACGTGCCGGAAGAGCTGCATGAGTTGAAACGCTCCCTCAACGACTTCATGGCGCGGCTGGACAACGCGCTACAGCGCGAGCGCCGCTTCACTGGTGATGCCGCACACGAATTGCGCACTCCCCTGGCGGCTCTCAAGATTCATCTGGACAATATCCGTTCGGGGGATCAGGAGAGCGCTGCCCGTTCTCTGGAGAAGGTCAATCAGGGTATTGATCGTTTGCAGCGCGTAATCGCCCAGCTGCTGACGCTGGCGCGCGTTGACAGCCAGCCCGCGCAACAGCTCTCCCGCATCAATCTGTATAATGTTGCGGCGCAGATGGCTGGTGAAATGCTGCCGCTGGCCGAACGCCATCAGCACGAATTGAGCGTGACGGGGCTTGATAGAGTGGAAATTTACGCCGACGCCACCGAGGTGGGCGTACTGTTGAGAAACCTGATCGACAACGCATTGCGCTATACCCGCTCCGGCAGCACTGTCGAGGTTCATCTTTCGTATGACGACCAGCAGCGCCCTACTGTCGCGGTGCTGGACAATGGTGATGGCATCGACCCGCAGCTTATCGACCGGGTGACCGAGCGCTTCCGGCGCGGTGCATCGCCGCGGGATTCAGGCAGCGGGCTGGGGCTTTCCATTGTCGAGGCGCTGCTGAAACGCCAGCATGCCGAACTGAGCCTTACCAATCGCCCCGAAGGTGGACTTGAGGCACGCGTGACCTGGCCTAATAGCCAGCAGCGCTAGCTCTTCGCCACACTTTTACCTCCACTTCCGGTTATTTTCAGCTTGCCAACTAAAAACGCCCCACTGGTTATCCAGCGGGGCGTTTGTCTACCAATGGAACGACAGTGCCACTTAACGCATCAGCAAGGCGTTCAGTTTCTTGACGTAGGCGGCAGGATCATCCAAATGCCCGCCTTCAGCGATAATCGCCTGATCCAGCAGCACGCTGGCAAAGCCTTCAAACTCATCGCCTTCAAGCGTATCGAGGCGGTTCACCAGCGGATGCTCTGGATTGATCTCAAGGATCGGCTTGCTTTCGGGCACTGCCTGACCAGCGGCTTCCATCAGCTTGCGCAGCTGCTGCCCCATATCGTTGGCATCCAGCACCACGCAGGCAGGCGAGTCGGTCAAGCGATGAGTAACGCGCACGTCGCTCACACGCTCGCCCAGACCTTCCTTAAGACGCCCTACCAGCCCTTCTCTGGCCTTGGCGCTCTCTTCCTGCGCTTTCTTCTCTTCTTCATCTTCTACGGCACCAAGATCAAGATCGCCCTTGGCGATATCAACCAGCGTTTTACCGTCGAATTCAGTGAGGTGCGTGGTCAGCCATTCGTCGATACGGTCGCTCAGCAGCAGTACCTCGATGCCTTTCTTGCGGAAGATTTCGAGATGCGGGCTATTGCGCGCAGCATTGAAGCTTTCGGAAGCCAGGTAGTAGATCTTGTCCTGGCCTTCCTTCATGCGCTCAACGTAGTCGGAGAGCGCCACATTCTGCACGGTGCTATCGGTATGCGTTGAAGAGAAGCGCAGCAACTCTGCGATTTTCTCACGGTTGCTGGCGTCTTCTGCCGGACCTTCCTTGAGCACCGAGCCAAATTCGTTCCAGAAAGCCTGATACTTGTCGCTGTCCTTCGACAGCTTCTTGAGCATATCGAGCACGCGCTTGGTCAGTGCGCTCTTGAGCTTGTCAACCTGCGGGTCTTTCTGCAACAGCTCGCGGGAAACGTTGAGCGACAGCGCATTGGTGTCGATAACGCCCTTGATAAAGCGCAGGTAGAGCGGCAGGAACTGCTCGGCGTCATCCATGATGAAGACACGCTGCACATAAAGCTTGAGGCCACGCACGCCTTCACGCTGATAAAGATCGAAGGGCGCACGACCCGGCACATACAGCAGGCTGGTGTATTCCAGTTTGCCTTCTACCTTGTTGTGGCTCCAGATCAGCGGATCGGTGAAGTCACTGGCGATGTGCTTGTAAAACTCGTTGTACTCGTCGTCGGACACGTCGCTTTTGGGGCGCGTCCAGAGCGCTTGCGCCTGGTTGACAGTCTCCCACGATTCGGTAGTGGTCTTTTCGCCCTGCTCGTCTTCGGCTTCTTCCACTTTTTTCATCTGCACCGGCAGATCAATATGATCCGAATAGGTGCGAATCAGCGAGCGCAGGCGATGTTCGTTGGCAAACTCTTCTGCGTCGTTGCGCAGCGAGAGCGTAATCTCGGTGCCGTGACGCGGCAGCTCGATGGTCTCGATGGTGAACTCGCCTTCCCCCTGGGAGATCCATTCGGTGCCTTCCGCGGCTGGCGCTCCCGCCAAACGTGTACGTACACGCACATTCTCTGCCACGATAAAGGCGGAGTAGAAGCCCACCCCGAACTGACCAATCAGGTTGGCATCCTTTTGCTGCTCGCCTGACAGCTGCTTGAGGAATTCAGCGGTGCCCGACTTGGCGATGGTGCCGAGGTTATTGATCACATCGTCGCGGCTCATGCCGATGCCGTTGTCGCGAATGGTGACCGTTTTCGCCTGATCGTCGAATTCAATCTGAACCTTAAGTTCGCTGTCGCCTTCATAGAGGCCATCGTCTTCCAGCGCACGATAGCGCAGCTTGTCGCAGGCATCAGCCGCGTTTGAAATCAGCTCACGCAGAAAGATTTCACGGTTTGAGTAGAGCGAATGGATCATCAGATGCAGAAGCTGTTTGACTTCCGTCTTGAATCCAAGCGTTTCCTTTTGCGCTGAAGAAGTAGACTGAGACTCTTGTTGCGTCATTGCTCTCTTTCCTGAATAACAGTGAAGGTCCGGGAGTCACCCTGACAGGTGAGAAATCGTGGCTTGTGCTGGCTTATGAGCTGCGGCCGCGCTTCCAGGCGCGGTAGCCGTCAAGCTCTTCGTCCAGCTTCGCGAGTATCCAGCCGCTAATAAACAGATCATCGAGCTGCCCCCAGAACGGAATGAAGTCGGGCACGAGATCGAACGGGAAGAAGACATAGACAATCGCTACTATTAACAGCAGCGCGGCCTTTCTGGGAAATGGGCGGTAGTCACCGCGAATATAGTCGTGCATCATCGGCACAAGTGTTCGCAGCGCTTTAGCAATCCGCAAGAGAACATTGCCACGTCCAGCAACAAGACCAAACAGATTGAATTTTTTACGTTTCATCGACTGTCTCCATAGCGGGCCTTCACAAGCCCTGAACCCAGCATCGAGAACGCCACTTCCCTGCCGCACATGAAGTCTTCTAAGTGCGGACGGCCCCTGAAAAATTCAAGTCGCAATGGTCGGCTCGCTAAAAGGAGTACCTGTGACCGTATCTGCATCAATCGCCAAGAGATCTGCCATCTTTCGACGTGCGCGACATCCTCGCCGCACCCTGCTGGCCGCCGCCATTTCAGCCGCCCTGTTCGCCCCGCTGGGCAGCGCAACCATAGCCCACGCCGATACCGGTGATGCGGCCATTGAGCAAGCACTCAACAGCGCTCGCCAGGGCAGCTTCGATACCAGTTCAGCCGTATCGAATCATGTGCTGGGGGCCTACATTCAATACCACCAACTGCGCAACCAGCTCCCGGATATTCCAGCCACCTCGATCAGCCGCTTCATTAATGCCAATAGTGATTCGCCGCTATCGGAGTGGTTACGCAACTTTGCCCAGCGAGCCTATGGCAAGGCGGGGAATGATGCTGCCCTGCTGGCGATCAGCAATGGAGTGCCCAGCGCTACCGAAAACCAGTGCTACTACTACCGTGCGCTGCTGACCCGCGACCCGCAGCGCGCCGCTGCCGGTGGACGTGAGCTGTGGGAAGTAGGTCACTCCCAGCCCAACGCCTGCGATCCGCTGTTCGATACCCTGCGCAGTCGCGGTGAAATTACCGCAAGCAATGATTGGGCGCGCCTGATGCACGCCTGGCAGAGTGGCAACAGCTCACTTGTCAACTATGTGCGCAAACTGATTGATGCGCCCAACTGGCAGAGCGCGATGGCAACCTTCGATCGGGTGTATGCCAATCCTGCTGCGGTAACAACTGTACCGGCGCGCCTGGGGCCAGACAGTCACGCCGCCGGTCGCCTGATGACGGTGGCGTTTCACTCGCTCAGTCGCAGCGATCCGCGCGCAGCGCTCAGCGCATGGCGGCAGCTTTCCAGCAGTCAGGCGCTCAATAACGAACAGCGTCTCGCCATTCAGCACGACATCGCCTTCAACTCGATGCTGAAAGAGGTGAGTGACAACCGTAGCTGGGTAGATCAGACGCTACCGCAACTGAACGATAACGCCCTTTATGAGCTGCGTATTCGCACGGCACTGGCCGAACGCGACTGGCGCGGCGTGTACCGTATGGTGCCGAAGATGCCGGCGGAAGTACGCCGCAGCCCACGCTGGCAATATTGGCTCGGGCGTGCCGCAGAGCAGCTCGGTGAGCGCGCTACTGCCAACAACGCTTATCGCGCGGCGGCCGAAGAGCGTGATTTCTGGGGCTTCGCAGCAGCGGATCGCATTCATGCTTCTTACGCGATGAATGACAAGTCGCATCCTGTCTCGCCTGCTCGTATCAATCAGGTCGCAGCACTTCCCGCGGTACAGCGTGTAGCGGCGCTTTATCGTATTGGTGAGCCGGGGCTGGCCTACAGCGAATGGGTCTATACCCTGCAACGGGCGGATCACGCCAAGCGTGAAGCCATGGCGGCCTATGCCATCAAGCAGCACTGGTATGCGCTGGCCGTACAAGGGTCGATCACCGCCAGGGCGCTCGACTCGCTGGCGTGGCGCTTCCCTCCCGCCTACCTGAGCCAGTTCCAGCGCTGGGGCAACGCTCATGGCACCGATCCTTATATGCTGATGGGCATTGCGCGACGCGAAAGCGCCTTCAACCCAAGCGCCCAGTCGCCTGCCGGTGCACGCGGCCTGATGCAGCTCATGCCGGGCACAGCGCAGCACATCAGCCGTGTGGAAGGCATTCCCTATTCAGGAGTGAACAGCCTCAAGGATCCTGATACCAACATTCGTTTCGGTGCCAGCTATATTACGTCGATGCTGGAGCGCTATAACGGCAACCGCATTGCCGCTGCCGCTGCTTATAATGCCGGCCCCGGTCGCGTGGATCGCTGGCTGGCCAACAGCAACCAGCCGTTTGACCTGTTTGTTGAAAGCATCCCCTTCCGCGAAACACGCAACTATGTGCTTGCGGTACTGGATTACCGTGCGGTATTCGAAAGTATCGCGAAAGGCTCCAGCAACGGCGTCAGCATGCTATCGCCAGCCGAGCGTAACGGCACTTACGGGCCAAACCTACTGGCACGCTAAGCGATACTGGAGCGCCGTTACCACAGGATAGCGGCGCTTCGGTGAGGTGTTTGCGGTTGATAAAAATATGTTCCCGAATATAGAAATGGCCCGCCGAAGATTGGACTAATATCCAGTTTTCGGCGGGCCGTTCGTTGTGCTGATGTTCAAGCTCGATTATTTCTTGCGTAGAGCGCCTGCGCGCGTACCTGTTTTCATGAAGTAACTACCTGTTGCCACTGTTTAAACGACTACGCCAACGACTCCATCATCTATTCAGAATCAAACAGATGTAATGAGGAATAACGCCATCGAAGTGATGAAGCAAAACGTTGTTCAGTAGAAACCAGGTGGCCGGTGAAATTGCTTGGTGGCATCCATCAGAACAGGAACGTTCTGGAAAGATATCCTTGGGGGAAAACTTATGGAGGAGAAGATGTTTCGCCCAATGGTTCTACATCCACAGAGACCGTCAGGTGCTGTGAGCCACCACCGCTCATCACCCCTTTCAAGGGAGCAACATCGGCATAATCACGTCCCCAAGCGTTAATAATATGCTTCTCTCCCGATAGGCTGCCATTGGTAGGATCCAATTCGAGCCAGCCACTTTCCGGCAGATAGACGGCCAGCCAGGCATGTGATGCATCAGCGCCGATCAGCCGAGGTTGCCCAGGAGGAGGCAGCGTCTCCAGATAACCACTGATATAACGTGTGGGGAACCCTAGTGAGCGAAGACATCCGATCATCAGATGGGCAAAGTCCTGGCACACTCCCCTGCGGTTGAGTAGTACATCATCAATGGGCGTGGCAACCGTGGTGTAGCCCGGATCGTATGAGAACTCATTGAAAATGCGTTGATTCAGATCCAGTACACCTTCAAGGGCAGTACGATGTTCAGGAAAACTTGGCAAGGCATAATCGCGCAGGGAGTCAGAACTCACGACGAGGGGCGAGTCTACACTTACCATTGCCGTATCCAGCCGCTCTTGGCAGCCCACCGAAAGTGCCAAGGAGCTACGCCAGGGACGACCATTATCGACCGGTGCCGGTCGAGCCGATGTGCGTATTCGTGTATCAATCGTGATGCCCAGCGATTGATGCGGTTCTTCAAGGGAAAAATAAAGGACACGGTTGCCGAATACATCAGTATGCATACAGCGGCTGACGGTTATGGGAAAGATGGTAATTTCCGACTCATCACAGTGCTGCCACGGTAGCTGACGAGGCAACATGCGGGCTTCACTATGACAGAGCGTGACCATCGAGGCATATTCATAGCGGGTAGTATGTCGCAGCCGATAAATCATGGAGCTTGCATCTCCAACAGCTGGCGTGGAGTCTCGACATGGGCAAAATGACTATTGCTGATGGCATCCGATAAGCGATCCAACGGTGCCCACAGCTCTTCCAGCAGAGTCGCCAGCACCCGTTTGCTCTCGGGAGAATCGGGCAATCCGGCAAGAGCGGGAACATCGGCAAGCTGCAAGCTGCAAGCGGGAACTGGCCAGAATCAAGAGGCGCTGCTCTTCCGAACGATAAGACGAGCTGTTTGGTTGCGGCAATCTATCCAATTGCCGTTTCAAGCGCTTGAACATATATCCGATGGAGCGCGGGTTGCCTTCATCGAAAAGCAACAGATCAAGCAAGGCATTGGGATGAAGTTCACTACGATAACGGCGGCGATAGGCAGTAAAATTGTCAGTCGCTGCCAGCATCATTTCGCCGGCACCGGCGCTCTCATCGGCTGGACTGTCAATTAAGGCATTACTTAGCAGGGTCAGACTATTCTGGCAGCGCTCGAGAAAGCGCCCTATATCCATCAGGCGCCAACCATAATGGTGTGGCATGGTTTCGTTGCACAAACCAAAGACAGCGGCCAGTTCAGTAATAGTGCGCTCACAGGCACGACGCCCGCTCATGGCGCTATGGCTCTCGGCAAGTTCATTGCCCAGATTACTGATCAGCCGCCAGGCATCATCCCCCAGGTGATCCCGTACAGCCTGAGCATTTCGTTTTACTGCCGCAGCGAGAGTCATCAAACCAGCAGGGCCAGTAGCCTCTATCTCATCCTTCAGACAGCCACGACTCTGCCCGAACCGGGCCGCAGGATCACTCGTCGTTATAGAACCGTGTCCCAGTATGCGTAACAGACTGTTCAAGGAAGGATCGACCACACTTGCCTGATCCTGCTCAAGCAGACGAACAAAGGCCTCTCGTACCAAACGGGCACGATTATCCAGGCGCTCGCCATAACGCCCAAACCAGAAGAGGCTATCCGCAACACGGCTAGGCAGATCGACACCATCACGCGTCACAACCAATGGCGCGCTGGCCTGACGCAGCGGACTGACATGGGGCTGGGGTTGATCAGCCAGTACCCATAGATCCTTGACCACACTGCTCTGAAACGCTGACTGTCCGGGTTCCCCTACCCATACCAGTCCGCCTGGCATTACGTTGTAGCTGACTTCACCAGCCCCATGCTCTACAGAAGATGAATCCAGCGAAGCAAACAGCCGCAGCGAGAGTCGTTCCGGGACAAGTTGTTGATGTTCCATGTCAAATACAGGGGCAGTGGCCGAGGCCATCGGCCGTTCTGCCACATATTTATCAGGGCGCTCAAGAACGGAAGCCTTGAGACTTTCCAGGTCCAGATCACTCAAGGCAGCGGCATGAATAGCGCCAGCACCTTCTGTACAAGGATAGAGAACCAGTTGAGGAAGCTCCTGCAGGGTACGCTCAAGACCCTCCGGCTCGCCGCACCACCAGCTTTCCGCGCATTTCATCAACAATGACTCGCCCAGGAGGGTTTGACATAAACGCGGCCAGAATGGCTTGAGTATCGGGTGTTCGATAATGCTTGAGCCGATCGGATTAGCGATATGTACCTGACCTGATCGTACAGCCTGCATCAGCCCTGCGACGCCAAGAATAGAATCGGCACGCAGCTCCAGGGGATCACACCAGGCATCACTCATGCGACGCAAAATCACATCGACAGGGGTCAACCCACCCAGCGTTCGAATCCAGACGCGCTGTTCCCGAACAACCAGATCCTGCCCTTCGACCAGCGGAATATTGAGGTAGCTAGCAAGATAGGCATGCTCAAGGTAGCCATCACTATGAGGCCCTGCTGTCAGTAGCACCACATTAGGGTGTTCACGATGACCAGCGCCCAATGCCCGAAGCGTCTGATGACCTTCGGCAAGCGCTCCAGCCAGCCGTCGCAGCGGTGCATCGCGATACAAACGCGGGAAAGAGCGCGCCAAGACGATTCGATTCTCCAGCGCATAGCCAGCACCCAGCGGGGATTGGGTCCGAGGTGTCACTACACGCCATTGCCCATAGGTGTCGCAGATCAGGTCCATTCCCAAGGTAGACAAGGCAGCCCCATGGTCGGGCAAGGTGCCATGACAGGCGGGCCACCACCATCCATGCTGGAACAGCGCCCCGGTTGGCAGCCAGCCTTCGCGCAGCACTTTCTGCTCGCCATACACGTCACACAGCACGGCATTCAGCAAGCGTGCCCATTGCTGAATCCCCTGTTCTATCTCTGCCCACTCTCCATTTGTTACCAGAAGCGGTAGTGGATCAAGGCTCCAATGGCGTGCCGTGGAATGCGCGTCTCTCCCCTTAAAGGTAAGTCCATTTTCATGCAGTAGTCGCTGTACTTCATTGACACGCTGCCGGATGCTCTCTTCACCTTGAGCGACAAAACCATGGAGAAATTCATGCCAGTGAGGGCGTAATTGCCCGCACGCATCATAGAGTGCGTCAAACCCTTGTGCCGGAGTATACCCACGGAGCAGTTTTGCCAGATTGGCATCATGCTCCTTGGTGGAGACAAACGGTGTAGGAGTCATGCCAAGCGTCATCACTTGTTATTATGCTGCATAACCATTCCAGCAGCGGTATCCGGAGTATGCGTGATACACCTGCGCCGCGCCAGTCAGCGATTAACATTGCCAACCTCTTCTCTTTCGACAGACATAATGATATAGCTAGAATCCAGATAAAAAATAACGCAGGAGAATCTCACCTATATTTGCTCAAAACCGGCCTTGCAGCCTCACATCATGTTATATCCAGCATAATTACAAGAGATTGCGAGGGTCTTGTCCCATCGTAAGCTAGAGGTGCAACAAATGATGGAAATTGATTGGGCACACTATCGCAGCGACAAACACTTCGATGAACTGATCGGTATCGACAGTATTCCTCGGCCAGCATCCAAAGCCTTGTGCGATTATCTTGCCAACCTGGCCCCCAGTGAATTATCTGCGCACAAATCGGCGGCGGAAGCTGCTATCCAGACAATGGGCATCACTTTTACAGTCTACTCCGAAGGCAATGCCATTGATCGGGCATGGCCATTCGACATAGTTCCCCGGATTATCCCTGCCAAAGAGTGGCGCCGTACGGAGACGGGCCTCAAGCAACGAGTGAAAGCTCTCAATCTATTGATTGATGATATTTACCATGATCAGCGTGCCTTCAAGGATGGCATCCTGCCCCCCGAACTACTGGCCAACTCGGCCAACTTCCGACCACAATGTGTCGGCATAGATCCTCCTCACCATATATGGGCCCATATCTGTGGCTCCGACCTGGTAAGGGACAAGAGCGGGACCATCTACGTACTTGAAGATAATCTGCGTGTTCCCTCCGGTGTTTCCTATATGCTGGAAAACCGCAATGTCACCAAACGCGTATTGCCAGAGTTTTTTGCCAATAGTCGCATTCTTCCCGTCGATGACTATGCATCACAGCTTTATGACATGCTCGCCAGCATGTCCCCGCGTCCGCAGGATGAGCCTCATATTGTTGTGCTATCTCCCGGTATCTACAACTCGGCCTACTATGAGCACGCCTATCTTGCCCAGCAAATGGGCATTGAGCTGGTGCTCGGCGAAGACCTGATCGTTGATGATAATGATGTAGTCTATATGCGTACTGTCGTAGGTCTGACCCGTGTCGACGTCATTTACCGCCGCATTGATGATCTCTTTCTCGATCCGGAAGTATTCCACCCCGACTCCATGCTCGGTGTTCCTGGACTGATGAGAGCATGGCGGACAGGTAACGTGGCACTTGCCAATGCCCCTGGCGCGGGCGTAGCAGACGACAAGGTCATGTATGCCTTCGTACCCGACCTGATTCGCTATTATCTGGATGAAGAGCCTATTCTGCCCAACGTACCCAGCTATTTATGCATGTTTGATGATCAACGTGACTATGTCCTTAACCATCTGGATGAGCTGGTCGTCAAACCCGCCAATGAATCCGGTGGCTATGGGCTGCTGATCGGCCCGCATGCAACACCTGAAGAACGATCAAGATTTGCCGAACTGATCAAGGCTGACCCACGTAACTACATGGCACAGCCGATGCTTAATCTTTCGACTTCTCCGACCCTGTGTGGAGATGCCGGTATCCAACCACGGCATATTGATCTGCGCCCTTTTATTCTCTCAGGGGGTGACAGCACTTACGTGACCACTGGCGGTTTGACTCGGGTTGCCCTGGTCGAAGGATCGTTGGTAGTCAACTCTTCACAGGAGGGGGGGCAGCAAGGATACCTGGATTATCGACACCGGGGAGGAGGCGTGATGGACATGCTTTCAAGGGTCGCCGAAAACCTCTACTGGATGTCGCGTTATATTGAGCGCGCTGAAAATACCGCGCGCATGGTCAGCGTCGATGTTCACCTACAGTTGGATTTCCCTGAAGCCCGCCCCAAGGGCTGGGCCAATCTGCTGGACATCACCAGTAGCAGTGATCAATTCGAGGCTCGCTACAATGACTTCAATGAACAGAATGTCATGGCGTTTCTCTGCGCCGATAAGGAATACTCTGGCTCATTGATCTCTTCACTTGCCGCCGCACGTGAAAACCTGCGCACTACACGGGACATCATCCCACAAGAAATATGGGAAGAAATCAACGCACTGTACATGAAGGTGTCGGCACGAGTAGCAGGTGGTCTTGTACCTTCAAACCGTGAGCAGTTTCTCAAGGAGATCATCCGTGGGTGCCAAACCATTACAGGTATCCTCGAAGGCTCGTTAAGCCGGACCCAGGCATCGACCTTTATCCGCATAGGGCGTCATCTTGAGCGGGCCGATATGACCACACGTATCATTGATGTGCGTTCGGGCAGTCTGTTGCCCCGTGATCCAAGCCAGTTAACTCCGTTTGAAAACCTCGAATGGATGAGCGTACTGAAATCACTGACAGGCTATCAGATGTACCGTCAGCAGATCAGAGTAAGGGTACGTGCCGCGGACGTATTGGAGTTCCTCGCCAAGGACAGGCATTTTCCAAGGTCGATCTGCTACTGCCTGAATACACTCTCGGAAGAGTTACGTCACCTGCCCCACCATGACCGTCCGCTGGCATCAGCTACCCTGATCCAGGCAGAAGTCGCTGAAACGGACTTCCGCCTATTGGCTAAATCACCGGATGATCTCAGTAATACCATGGATCAGTTCCAGGTTGACTTTAATGCTCTACACGAGTCGATTTGCAGCAATTTCTTTGCTCGTAAAGGAATAGAACAATCACTGGAGAATCAGACACAAACAGCCCCAAACGATATGCTGGATGAGGATTGAAGCTATTTACTGATACATTTTTCACGCGGTACCGGCGTTTATTGCCCGGTACCGCGTGAAACGGATACACCCTGTGTGATCAAGCGATCAATATAACGCAACTTTTCGATCACTTTGGATTGTATTATTTCCGGAGCAAAATCAAGTAGCCCCAT
Organism: Carnimonas nigrificans ATCC BAA-78; assembly: GCF_000526695.1. Taxonomy (GTDB): domain Bacteria; phylum Pseudomonadota; class Gammaproteobacteria; order Pseudomonadales; family Halomonadaceae; genus Carnimonas; species Carnimonas nigrificans. The sequence goes on along the minus strand of NZ_JAGO01000012.1, from coordinate 30,704 downwards.
GTCACGGTTAAGCTCATTCAACATAATGCCCAGCCTGGCCCAATGACCAAGTGTCGCCTCAAGCGTATTATCCTTCATGGGTTTACATAACCCACAGCCTTCAGCAGTATCCATGACCGACACAATATCAAGATATAGAGCGAAGGTTTCAGCAAAGTCTTCCCAAGGGTGCATACTGGCATAGGCCGAGACATGGTGAGTACGCCAATCCGGCGCAGGGCCATTGGCATAATAGGTATCCATGGCTTGCGCATATGTCGGTGAGCGATGATCACCAAACACGCTCATGCATGCCTCTTCATCACGGTTCTTGACCAACAGCTCCCAATAGTAGTGGCCAATCTCGTGGCGGAAGTGGCCTATTAACGTACGATGCTCCTCCCCCATGTTCACACGCATGCGCTCACGCTCGGCATCATCGGCCTCACGTACATTGATTGTGATATTGCCTTGTGCATGACCGGTATATACCACGTCCTGCCCCGCCCAACGCCATCGTCCTTGCCCTTCCGGCACAGCATCGCCCATGAACGAAAAACTCAGTGGCAACTCCGGGCAGGGGTCTGACGCACTTTGGTGAGGTAGCCCAAGCAGATCAAGCGTATAAAACAGCCTTCTCTTGGCTCGTTCCAATGCTGACCAGCGCGCCTGTGCCCCAGGAATGGAAAGATCGGGAATAATACTGTTGCAACGACAACAGTCACAGAAATGGAAGCCTCGCTCATATTCACTACGTGCCACCATGCGATTGCATACATCATATTGCTGGTAGTTCTGACACTTGACCAGCTCGGCAGCACAATCAGGATGAGTACAACAATAGACCCCATTCCCCAACGCTTCGAGAGCCCGGAGGGCATAACAGTTGGGGCACCAGCCCACCTCACGGGAACAGGAAAGACATTGGCTATTGTCGAAAAACAGCGGTGTGTTGCAAACGCATTCATAGATACGCATGACACAGATCTCAGCAAGTACGGCAAAAATGGATGAGGCAAGAATACAGATAATAGCAGCAGATTTAGCGCAACATCGCGATATTATGTTCTTTCACATGATCATTCACATCATTTTCTGACAGGCAGCATGCTCCCGCTGATGCATCCCCTTCCGCGAAACACGCAACCATGTGCTTGCGGTACTGGATTACCGTGCAGTGTTCGAAAGTATCGCGAAAGGCTCCAGCAACGGCGTCAGCATACTGTCGCCAGCCGAGCGTAACGGCAATTACAGGCCAAACCTACTGGCGCGTTAGCGATATTGAAGCGCTGTTATCACAGGATAGCGGCGCTTCTATGTGGTTGTTTGCGGTTGATAAAAGAATCCCGCTGAGTGCAACCGACACCAGCGGGATTTCTCATCAGGCACCGTGGGTAATAACATCACCTGAGACAAGGGTTAACTGGATGGCTGCGTTAATTCGACGAGCTTCCGTAACGATTGCGTATATTCTGCATCGACACCTGATCATTCAGCGTCCAGTAATCGAATAGCACACCCAGCAGGAATACCCCGCCGGTGAGCAGATAAATAAGGCCGCTGATCCATTTCCCCATATACATGCGATGCAGGCCGAATATTCCCGTAAAGGTGAGCAACAGCCAGGCAGCAGAGTAGTTGGTACGTCCGGGCCGGAAGCGAATATCTGCGAGCCTGTTCATGCGCGGTATCAGGAAAATATCAATAATCCAGCCGATGAAAAAAAGCCCGAAGGTGAAAAACCATAGGGTGCCGGTCACGGGTTTGCCGTAATAGAAACGGTGCGATCCGGTAAAACCAAAAATCCACAGCAGGTAGCCCATTAATACACTGTGGGTAGGGTCAAGCGCTGCACGTTGCACCATCGTTGTTCCTGTTATCTGTTCAATATAAAGGCATTCAGCCTGACTGTGTTGGCACCTATGCATGGACAGCCAGCGCCGCGCCAGGTTCCTTCGGCACTTTTTATAATAGGCTTATAATCGGCGCTCCATGGTCAACAGCCCCTGCACCCGGGCATCTTCACCTGTTACGTCAAACCCGGCTCGCAGGTAGAGATGGCGCGCCGGATTCTCGGCAAATACCCGCAAACGTGCGTGCCGTGCCCCCGCGCTACGCGAGTATGACAGCCACGCATTAAGGATCGCTGCCCCACGCCCCTGTCCACGCACCTGAGCATCAAGATGCAGCTCGCGCAGATGGGCGTACACGTCATCTATCTGCCACGCGATGATACCGCTGCGCTGCCCCGCATGCTCCAGTATCAATGCGTCATAGTCACGCCAGAAGGTCGAAAACATCGTGCTACTGAAACGCATCTGACGCCGCGCCCAGTAAGGTGTCATCGTGTGCTCCACCAGCTGGCACGCATAGCAGGCATCTTCCTCACCGCTGGCCCCGCGCCATTCAGGGGGTAACGAGTGCCCGCGTGCGGAGTCGCTGAATTTAGCCAAATGCGTCGGTTGCATCGCTGTGTCACTCGCTTTATGAGTCAAAAGAAGCCAACACCCTGCATTATTTGCCTACCTGCGCATTCTATCTTTCGCGCAGGTTGAGGCGGTAGCAGGAAGTGCTCAACGCAACAGCGCCTGCACTTCCCGCGTTATCAACCATACGACGCATGTGACTGAAAGGGAATCAGTGGGCAGGTTCAACGCATCGAGAGCGGTTTGGCAGCCGACTGGTGTTTAGCGTGGCAGATTATAGGGAGTGATGACCTGTATGGGAGAAGCTCCACCGGCCAGTGCCTGGGCATCACCGCGACGTCGGTCACTATAGTGATAATGCAGTAATATATTACAGGCGCGTCTCATATCCTCTACCAGATCATGATGAAGCACTGCCGATAAACGTCGCTGGGATAATAGTGCACGGTGTTCTTCTCCCAAATCATGGGTAATAAAACAGGCACACGCTTTTCTTTTATAATCGAATGCTGACAATATTCCAGCATTGCCGCCACCGACGGAATAAACAGCATTTATATCTGAATCGGCATCCAGTAACGCGCTGAAACGTTGATATGTTTCTGCATCCAGACCATTGGGACATTCCAGCGTGGTGACCTCACGTTGCGGCGTCAAACACGCCAGCTGCGAGCAAAACGCATTGGCGCGCTGTTCCTCCCCATTGAACCACTCTCCACTCGTCACGACTGCTACTTTCCCCTTCACGCCCTGCATCCATCCATGAACAAGATGTGCCGCTGTCTCGCCGGCCGACTCATTATCACTACCTACATAGGCCAGCCGCGAACTATCGGTAATATCAGTGACCAGCGTCACAACCGGGATACCTGCAGCGGATAATCGCTCAATGGCCGCAGAAATCTGGGGAAGATCAGGCGCCTTGAGAATTACCCCCTGACTTTTGCGTTTCGGAAGCCGATCAAGCCATGCCACCAGTGCTGGCAGCGTCCAATGTTCAAGGCAGCGACTTCGCACCCGAATAGCATGGGGAGTTCGTTCAACCAAAGAACGCTCCAGGGAATGTTGCACCACTGCTGAAAAACGCAGAGGCGTCCACATGACCAGGTCAATCACCAGGCTGTGTTCCCCCGGACGTAATGGGCGTACCTGCCGGGAAAGCTCCTCTATGGCTACATTGACCAGCTCTTTTGTACTTGGCCGTACCCCGCCCCGCTCGTGTAGCACACGATCAACCGTAGCCTCACTAAGCCCAGCCTGACGCGCAATCTCTCTGACAGCAAACCTATGGGCCAATGGTCTAACCTCCCTGATTGAGGTGATTTTGATGGATGCCGGCACTTCTTGAGCGTACTGACCCACTGCCATGATTGCGGTGGCGATAACGCTATATCAACCTCACCATAGAGTAATGGACATGCACTCAATCAACTTTCCTCATCGTACCTGGTTAAATGCAGAAGAGTGTCGTATCGAAGATCTGGAAGCTCTACTGGACGATAGTACGAGCAAGAAGGATGTGCCGCTGGCAACGACTATTGAAAAAAACGTACCAGGTTATGATGTTGCTACTGTCGAGTCAGCCTATAGCAATAGTAATGCGCTCCGTGAGCTTGGCGATGAATGGGCCAGAACCCTGCGCAGCGGAGCCGGTATCTTTATTATCAAGGGGGCATTCAGCAGACAAGTCATTGATGCAAGTAATGAAGTACTTGAAGCACTACTTGCAGAACAACGTGAAAACAAGGTCAACAATGGTGATCACTTTGCACCGCCAGGCACCAATGAGCGACTTTGGGGAGCACAGGAAAAGTTCGCTTTCCGTTCTGCTGAAACCTATGTCGATTATTACAATAATCCAACATTGGCACTGGCCTGCGCCGCCTGGCTTGGACCAATGTATCAGGTCACGTCGGATCTTAACGTAGTGCTGCCAGGCGGCAAGGCCCAGACTGCTCACCGTGATTATCATTTAGGTTTCATGGAACAGCGGCAGGCCGAGCGTTTTCCCTCCCATGTACACGCCCTTTCTGCCTGCCTGACCTTACAAGGCGCGATTGCCCACTGCGATATGCCTCTGGAGAGCGGGCCTACCCAGTATCTGCCCTTTTCCCAACGCTATCTGGAAGGGTATTTGGCGATACAGCGAGAAGACGTTAGGCAACTGTTTCAGGACAGGTATATTCAGCTTCCCCTCGACAAGGGCGATGCCGTGTTCTTTAACCCAGCGTTATTCCACTGTGCCGGAAGCAATACTTCCAGCGATATTCGACGCATGGCCAATCTGATTCAAGTCTCTTCGGGGTTCGGGCGCGCCATGGGAAATCTCGACCGCATGGCTATTTGCCGCGCTATTTACCCAACGCTTGCAGAACGAGCCTCTCGCCATGGCAGCGAGAGCGTCGCTCATGCAATTGCAGCATCCGCTGAGGGGTACCCCTTCCCCACTAACCTGAGCAAGGATCAGCCGATCAACTCGCTAGTTCCAGAGACACAGGCAGAGCTTATCACCCACGCATTGGATAAAAGGCTATCGACAGAAGATTTCATTACAAAACTTCAGGAGCAATTCAACCGGCGTCAGCCAGGGGATTGATAAGCTTATTTCTAACCACAAGAACTTCTATAGCCCACCGCCGTACCCAGATTATATACGGTGGTGAGGCATTAAACTCCACACACAAAACTAACAACCGTTACTTATATAAATACACGCCTACTGAAAGCGCTTCTTGTCTTCGTCGGTAATTTTACGCACGACCTTGCCCGGATTACCCACCACCAGTGATTCAGCGGGAACATTCCTGGTAGCCACCGCTCCGGCGCCAATGACACTTCCGCTGCTGATGGTTACGCCTGGGAGAATGTGAACACCCGCCCCAATCCACACATTATCTTCAATTGTCACCGGCCAGGCATATTCAAGCCCTTGATTCCTGCGCTCAACATCTAGCGGATGGCCCGCCGTATAAATGCCAACATTAGGTGCGATGAAAACATTATGTCCGATGCTGACCCTTGCGCCGTCCAGGATGACCAGGTTCACGTTGGCATAGAAATTGGTACCCACGGTAATGTTATAGCCGTAATCACAATAGAAAGGGCCTTCTATCGTGCAATTTTCTCCCATCTCTCCCAAAATTTGAGTCAGCAATGAATGACGCTTTTCATAATCGACAAAAGAGGTGTGATTAAAGTCAAAGAGGCGTTTTTTCGTGACCTCACGTACCTTAATTAGCTGCTCATCATAGTTGGCATCATAAAGAAGGCCCTTAGCGGCCTTTTCCATTTCATTCATAGAGGTTCCTTAATTGGAGAGTATAGGGTGACAGGATATTTACTTGCCTAATGCTATTGATGATAAAAAAGAATGTAAAATCCCCCTGTAACTCGCTACCAGGAATATTAGACTTGGCGATATTTACACATATCACTTGAAGGAAATAACAACGCCTGACATACGATCCTTCTACTACCCCACCCTCACAACCGCAGGTACGCCGGGGCCCACCCTACAGCGACTGCCAGGGGCCAACCCCAGTTGCCTGATATAGTCAGCCGTGGCACACAGGGAGAGCCTTTGGCCGGCGAGCCGCACCGTGACGTTCATCAGGCCAGCTTCCGGATGGCCGCCTTCACCGAGAGCTGGGAAAATATCTTCCACTTCGGCCATGAGTGTGTGGCTGGCCTTTCCGTCCATAAGGCGCAGCTCCCTGCGTTCCATCATTAACCTGACTCGGGTTCCGACGGGAGCATGGCTGCCGCGTACCGGCATCCGTTGGTTATCATCAAGGATAACCTGCGCGGGCTGACAGTCGGTGGCAGGCGCTGCGACTCGGCCAGAGAGTATCGACAGGCTGGCGAATGGCGTTATTTCGCTCAATTGCGACTCGGCAAACAGCGTTTCCAACGCGCCTTCCAGCATCTTGCTCCCCGATTTCAGCACCACCAGATGATCCGCCAGAGCCACCACATCCTGCGGACTATGGGAGATAATCACCATCGGCAACTGCCATTCGTTCATGATGCGCTGAAGATAGCGCACCAGCTCGCCATGGCGATCTTCATCCAGGCCGCTAAAAGGCTCATCGAGCAGTAACAACTGGGGCGAACTCAGCAGTGCGCGGGCGATGGCGACACGGCGCGCCTCACCGCCTGACAGGGTGGCGGGCCAACGCTTCAACAATGGTTCGATACCCAACAGAGCCACCAGTTCATCCCAACGGCCACGGGATTCCCGAGTCATGGCATAGCGCAGATTTCCCGCTACTCGATAGTGGGGAAACAGACGAGGTTCCTGGAAAACGACGCCCATACGCCGCTGCTGAGGCGGCACCCAGCGTCGAGCGGCCGTGTCCACCAACACGCTGTCGCCCAGCACAATCCGCCCCTTCGTGGGGCGATCGAGTCCGCACAGCAGACGCAACAGGCTGGTCTTGCCGCTGCCCGATGCGCCAAAGAGCGCACTCACACCTTGAACGGGAAGGGATGCCGAAACCTCCAACTGAAACGCTCCCTGACGGTGCGCTATGTCAATCTCGAACCTGCCACCACTCATCGGTCGCGTCCCTGTATCCGTTTTTGAGCAGCGCGCGTCAATCTTTCGGAGAGCACCATGGCCATCAGCGCAATCACGATGGCGATAACACACAGCCGGGCAGCCGCGTATTCACCGCCAGGGGACTGGATCAAGGTATAGAGTGCCAGGGGCAGAATGCGTGTTTCGCCGGGAATATTGGAAGCAAACGTGATGGTAGCGCCAAATTCCGACAGCGCACGGGCGAAGGCCAGCACCAGACCGGCCAGCACTCCTGGCAGTGCCAAGGGTAGTGTGATGGTGAAGAATACGCGCAGCCGCCCTGCCCCAAGGGTACGGGCCGCCGCTTCCAGACCAGGATCGACCGCCTCAAATGAGAGCCTTGCCGCGCGTACCAGCAGCGGCAGCGCCATCACGCCCCCTGCTACCGCTGCGCCTTGCCAGGTAAACGGCAGATGCCAGCCCCCAAGCTGCTCAAGCCAATGCCCCAGCCAGGAATTTCGCCCCAGCGCCACCAGCAAGAGATAGCCCACCACCACGGGCGGCAGCACCAGCGGTAAATGGATAACCCCATCCAGCAGCGCCTTGCCGGGAAAGTTGCGTCGGGCCAGTAACCAGGCCAGTGCAATTCCCGGAATCAGGATCACTCCCAGCGCTGCCAGCGCAATGCGTAGACTAAGCCGAATGGTCTCCCACTCAAGTTCACTCAGCAGCATCGTGATCCGATGCCGCTTCAAAACCGTAGGTGGTAAAGATATTCATCGCTTCAGGCTCCGCCAGCCACTTACGCAGCGCCTTCGCCTCGTCGGAGGGGGCATTACCGATCAGAGCCACCGGATAGGTCACCGGCGGATGTGATGACGCAGGGAAGGTGCCGAGAGTTTTGACCTTATCGCTCACCTTCGCATCCGTGCCATAGACAATGCCCAGAGGTGCCTCGCCCTGCTCCACCATTGCCAGCGCACCCCGCACATCGGAGGCGCGAGCCAAGCGGGGCTCCAACGCTTGCCACTGGCCCAGTGACTCAAGCGCCGCCTTGGCATAAATACCTGCCGGTACATGGCTCGGGTCGCCCACAGAAAGACGCTCCTTCTCCCCCAACAGCGGCAATAAGGGGTGATCACGGTCAGGAACAAACGCCTCCTGACGGGAATTACTGGGCGCGATCAGCACCAGGGCATTACTCAGCAGATCAGCGCGCTGATTCAGTTCAACACCTTGCTTGCCCAGCCAGTCCATCCACTGCTGGTCAGCCGAGATAAAAATGGCCGCATTCGCACCCGCGGCGATCTGACGGGCCAACGTCGATGACGACGCATATACCGGCTTGATCTCCACATCGGGATGCTGCTGCTCGTAACGTTCGGCGGCCTTATTGAGGGAATCGGCCATCGACGCCGCCGCATAGACCTGTACGGTTGCCGCCATGGCGGGCAGTGACGCCAAACAACATCCAGCTACTAACGCGGTACGGCCAAGTGCGCTCAAAGAGCGGGAGAAAAACGCAAAGCGTGAAGCAAAAACGGTCATGCCATAAAACCTCGTATAGTGATATTACACATCCCGACCCAGGCCAAACGATGGCTGGATGATCGAGCGCTTCGCCCTTCTGCTCATATAGAACGAACGCCTGCGGCTGAAATTATCCTTGCGGCAGTGGCTCGACCATCACCAGTGAAGCACGCATGCACCATCGCACGCCTGGCTCAGGGAGCTAGCGCGCAGTGAGATGGTCGCCACTATCAGGGGGATACAACGCTGCCAGACAGCATATCGAATACTGCCTGGCCTTATTGATATAACAAAGCGTGGCTTCAGTGATACTGCCCTCGCGGGACATAACATTCCCGCCGGATAAAACAGGCGGGAATGAAGTAGCACTTTCCATAGAGGGTCTGCCCTGCGCACGTTTACAGCAATAGCGAATAGGGCGCCTCAAGATAGGCAGCGATAGCCGCAAGGAACTCGGCAGCGGGCGCACCATCCACCACCTGATGGTCAAAGGTGAGGCTCAGCGGCAGCTCGTGGGCGACCTTGACCTCTCCTGCATCATCCAGATATAGCCGCTCACCAATCGCCCCAACGCCCAGAATGCCGGTTTCCGTCGGGTTAAGCACAGGCGTGAAATATTCGATGCCTTGCGCTCCCAGATTGGTGATGCTGAAACTGCCCTCCAGGTGGCTGCTGATAGTGCCACTCCGCGCCTCCTGCACGGCGCGCTTAAAGGCACCACCCAGCTGCGAGAGCGGTTGCTTGTCAACATCGCCAATCACTGGCACAACCAGCCCTTCATCAAGCGCCACCGCCACGCCAATATTGATGGCCTCGGGATGGAGAAGCTTTTCGCCATCGTAGCGGCTATTCATGGCGGGGTTATCCCGTAGCGCCAGAGCGGTCGCTTTCAGCAGCAGTACATTCAGGTTGAAGGTGCCCGAGGCCATCTGCGCCGCGACTCGCGCCTTCATCTCTTCACGAAATTCCAGCAGGCGGGTCACATTGACCTTGCGCTGTAACGTCACTTGCGCCGTCGAATGAAGGCTCTGCATCATATTCGCGGCAATGGCCTTGCGCATGCCCGTAAAGCCCTGAGCTGCAAACGTTCGCTGTGCACTACTACTCTGCCCCTGAGGCCCCTGAGCCGCACCTTCCTGCGCTTCGGTGGTCTGCCCCTGCGCCAGAAAGTGCTCTACATCACGCCGAGTAATGCGACCGCGCCCGCCAGTGCCGGTGATCTTCCGTATATCCAGTTGCTTCTCCCGAACCATGCGCCGGGCAAGTTTCGAGATAAACAGCCGCTGCTCGGCGGAGCTGTCGTTGCTGATCGTGTCATCATTGGAAGCAGCAACGCGCCGGGCAGGTTCGGGGGCGTCTTGTGCCTGTGTTTTTGTTGCGGCCTGAGGCGCAGCCGTATTCGCTTCATCAGCGCTATCAGGCTGTTCTCCCGCTTCGCCTATATACGCTATCGGCGCTGTGCAAGGAGCAGATTCACCGGTCGGTACCACAATACTAATCAGGGTGCCCGAGGCTTCTGCTTCAATATCCTGCGACAGCTTTTCGGAGCTGATCGAGCACAGGATATCGCCCTTCTGAACGCTGTCGCCTTCCTGCTTGTTCCACTCTTCGACCACGCCCTCTGTCATGGTCAAACCCAGTTTTGGCATGACTACCGAAATTGCCATGATTTACGCCTCCTTGGCAGACCTGAGATCAAAAATCAGCTCATCGGCCTCGCTCAGCACACGCTGCGCCGAAGGAATATAGAGCTTCTCCAGGTTACTGGCGAAGGGAACCGGCGTATCCGGCGCACTGACAACCTTGATGGGCGCGTCCAGATAATCAAAGGCGACATCGCTGATTACAGCGGCAATATCACGCCCTACGCTGTTATGAGGATTGGCTTCATCAATAATGATCATGCGCCCGGTCTTTTGGATCGACGCTTCAAGCGTTTCCCGATCCCAGGGGGAGACCGTCAGCAGGTCAATCACCTCGGTGCTGATACCACTTGCTTTAAGCTGCTCGGCCACTTCCAGCCCGACAAACAGCATCTTGCCGATGGTCACAATGGTCAGGTCAGCCCCTTCCTGCACCACCTCCGCCTTGCCGATCTCCAGCGTATACTGCTCTTCGGGCACCTCGCCCTTGCTGCTATAAAGCGTTTTATCTTCGGAAAACACCACGATATTCGGCTCTTTCAAGGCCGCCAGCAGTAACCCCTTGGCCGTATAAGGCGTCGAAGGAACCACCACCTTGATACCGGGAATGGCGGCCAGCATGCCGTAGTAGGTGCCCGAGTGCTGCGCAGCCGCAGAAGCCCCTGCACCGTGCGTGGTTCTCACCGTCAAGGGCAGGCTGGCCTTGCCGCCAAACATATAGCGCATCTTGGAGCCTTGTCCGAGCAAGGGATCAAGGCAAAACCCCAGAAAGTCGTTGAACATCAGCTCGGGCACCGGATGCATGCCAGTCGCGGCAGCGCCTACCGCCGCGCCCATATAGCCCATCTCCGAGATGGGCGTATCAATCACTCGCTCTTCGCCGAACTCCTCTACCAGCCCTTTGGTAACGCCCATCACGCCGCCCCAGGCGCCCTTGCCTTCCAGATGTGCTACGCCGTGCCCACCCGCCAGGTCTTCACCCAGCAGAATAATGGTTTCATCCTCGCGCATGGCCTGTGCCAGCGCTTCATTGATCGCTTTTGAAAAGGAAAGTGTGCGTGCCATGCCGATGCCCTCATCAATCATTAGGAAAATACGTCTTCAAACAGAGAGTCTGCGCTGGGCAAGGGGCTCTCCTGCGCAAACCGAAGCGCCTCTTCAACGCGTTCAATAGAGGCTTCCTCGATTTCGTCGGCATCGTGCTGGCTGAACAGCCCATGTTTAACGGCGTACTCTTTGAACAGCGGAATGCAGTCCTTGTCGGCAAACGCTTTCTCATCCCCCTCTTTGGCCTTGTACGTCTGCTCGTCCCCCTCGAAATGCCCATACATGCGGTAGGTATGACATTCGATCAGGCTAGGGCCTTCACCATTGCGCGCACGCTCGATAGCCTCGCCCACGGTGGTATACACATCGACGACACTCTTGCCATCTACCTGAGCGCCCGGCATGTTGTAGGCGCTGGCGCGTTCGGCAATCGTGGGAGAAGCCGAGGCATAGCGCTGAGGTGTCGCTTCCCCGAAGCCGTTGTTTTCGCATACGAAGACGACCGGCAATTTCCATATGGAAGCGAGATTCAACGATTCGTGAAAGGTGCCTTCATTGGCGGCACCATCACCAAAGAAACAGACCGTAATATCACCGGTTTTCAGATTGCGATTGCGCAGCGCCGCCCCCACTGCCAGCGGCAAGCCACCGCCCACCATGCCGTTTGCGCCAAGCATTCCCTTGCTGACATCAGCAATATGCATGGAGCCGCCCTTGCCCTTGCAAAGCCCGGTGGCGCGGCCATAAATTTCAGCCATCATGCCGTTAAGCTCACAGCCCTTGGCAACGCAGTGGCCGTGGCCACGGTGGGTGCTGGTAATCTGATCGGAATCGGTCAACTGCTCACAGATAGGGACTGCGACCGCTTCTTCCCCTGCATAGAGATGGACGAAGCCGGGAATCTCCCCTTTGGCAAAACACTCCCGCACCTTGTTTTCAAAGTTGCGGATATCGTTCATTCGCGCATAAATGCGTTTGGCGGATTCCGGGGGAATAGCGCAACCGGTCGCCGTGGCTGGCACATTATCTGTCATTGCTGATGTCATGATGATCTCCTCGACGTCATTCATGAATTGCTTTGAACACGATGCTCTTTGCAGTTTCTCCAATCACCTCACTGAGCGTGGGGTGAGCGAAAACCTGCTCTGCCAAATCGTCCACTATTCCCTCAGCCTGCATGGTGGACTGAATCACTTGCAGGGTTTCAGTGGCATGCGCCCCCACCACCACAGCACCAACAATCTCACCGTAACGCGCACTGACGATCAGTTTGACGAAACCGTCGGTTTCACCGGCACTGATCGCTTTTCCGTTAGCGGCAAATGGCTGTTTTTTAATAATAATGTCGTCGTAGCGCTCACGCGCCTGCTGCTCGTTGAGACCGACAGAAGCGATCTCCGGGAAGGAATACACACAACGGGGCACAAGATGGAGCCTCAGCGGCGGCTGGTGAGACGCAAACAGCCGATCCACCGCCACAATGCCTTCCGCACTGGCGGCATGGGCCAGCATCAGGCCGCCGATCAGATCGCCAATGGCCAATACACCAGGCACAGAGGTCTGGAAACCATCATCAACCTTGACGAAGCGCTGCTGCGCATCGAGCGCTAGCCCCATCTCTTGCGCCAGCGTCAGATGGGGGACGCGACCAGTCGCGACCAGCAGTGCCTCGAATTCGATCTGCCCTTCGCTCAGCACAATCGAATGTGGCGTGACTCGCTGGATGGAGACACCGGTATGAATGCTGACACCCAGCCGTTTCAGCGCGCCCCTCACTACCTCGCGCGCCTCACTCTCCTCGGTCAGCAGAATATCCGGCGCGACTTCGACAAGCGTTACCTCAACGCCCAGTGGTGCCATGGCAAAGGCCAGCTCAATCGCAATAACCCCACCGCCAATGATCACCAGCCGCGCCGGTAGCTCGGCAAGATCGAAAAGGGTATCGGTCGTGTAATAACTGACGCGATCCAGCCCCGCGATAGGGGGAATAAAGGGACGGCTACCGGTCGCCAACAGAGTGTGCCGTGCCGATAGTGTGCGGCCATCTACCGTCAGCCCCTGGTCAGGCACATAGCTGGCTGTCCCCTGGATCAATTCAATAGCGTGGGCGTTAAAAAGATGGGCGATACCACGGCGTAACGTGCCGACAACATCCCGCTTGCGCGCGACCAGTGCCGCCATGTCAATGCCATTGACCGTGGTATCAATGCCGTAGCGCTTGGCTTCGGCCAGCGTCAGCATCCATTCGGCGTGTTTCAGAAAGGTTTTGGAAGGAATACAGCCAACGTTTAAACATGCGCCGCCTAACTCGCCCTGCTCGATGACAACAACGGATTTTCCCAATTGAGCGGCTCTGATCGCAGCGATGTATCCCCCGGGGCCGCTACCAACGACGATCAAATCATATTCTTTCACCATAGCCCCCATTCAGCGGTAATGGTTACGGCAGCCCTAGGCAGGTATCTGTGCAACCAGCCATTTGCCTACCTCGTTAGCTAGCAAATTAATCCTTTCATTGGGCGGGAAACATTCACCTTTCGAGGGGTTGCTTTGGTCGCAGCCCGATAGCTGGCGCTCCACATGGGCGCACTGATACCGACACCCATGCAGCACATGGCTGAAAAATTCAGAGAGTTGGCAGGAGTGCGCGTTGCCTGTTACCTGCACAGAACAGATTCGCCCTTGGTTAACAGCGATATGGGCCAAATAGGTGTGCCCTTTTACTTGTCCTGTAAATCGCTGAATAAACCGGGGCGTTTTTCCATACACCCACGCCCATTGTTGCTGTTCAATAATCAGCGGATGATCGTCGGCAATAATCGCGCCGGCATCTGCTCTGGCGAGAGACACATCACCCAGTGGTGCAAAATAATCCTTGAAGCAGAGTGGCAGCGCTTTTAAGAGCTGCTCAACACTAATACTGGTAGAGACACTGGCAAGATTAATGACGTGAGAGCGACGTGACGCAATGCCCTTCGCTTCAATATCAGCCGCTGGCGGCTGCAAGGCACTTCTCAGCCGATCAAGGTTGGAGTCGATCAATAATGTTCCGTGATGCAGGTATTTACCTTGCGTAGCCCGATAGGCGGAACCTGAGAATTTATAGTCTTCATTGGCCGAGCGAATCACCATGTCATTGCGATCATTGATGGTGGCATTAATTCCCCATTGGGTGAGGAAGTCACGAATCATTCCGGTAGCAATATGACGATGATAATGCTGTTGCGGCATTATCAGGCTGAAATTGATATTGCCATGATCGGTAAATACTGCCCCTCCGCCACTATGCCTGCGCACCAACGGTATTTGCTGCTGTTGTAAATAAGGAAGGTTCGCTTCACACCACGGATTTTGCCCTTTGCCAATAATCACGGCGTCGCTGTTTTGCCAGATAAGTACCGTAATATCGTGTTCATTCGCACGCTGCAAGAGCGTCTGCTCAAGCACCAGATTGCGCCTCGGATCAACGGAAGAGAGCGTGATAATCCTGATAGTACATCGCATTCTGCTCAAGCTCCGGGGCTACAACGGGAGATGCCGCTCCCGCAAAATTCTCCATGAGAGCGACATTCATTTCAGCGGATTATTGTTCCATCACTCAGAAAAGCCCAGCCGGATGAGGATCATAGCTCACCAACAAATTCTTGATCTGCTGGTAGTGATCAAGAATCATTTTGTGCGTCTCACGGCCTATCCCGGATTTTTTATAACCGCCAAAGGCGGCATGAGCCGGGTAGCTGTGATAACAGTTGGTCCACACTCGCCCTGCCTGAATACCACGACCAACTCGGTAGGCACGGTTGATATCGCGGCTCCAGACGCCAGCGCCAAGACCGAATTCGGTGTCGTTGGCGATTGCCAGCGCCTCTTCTTCACTCTTGAAGGTAGTCACGGAGATGACCGGGCCAAATATCTCTTCCTGGAAGACACGCATATCGTTGGTGCCCTTCAGCAGGGTGGGCTGAATGTAATAGCCATTGGCCAACTCGTTCTGCAATGTCTCAACGCTGCCGCCGGTCAGGATTTCAGCCCCTTCCTCCCGCGCAACATCCATATAGGAGAGAATCTTGTCGAACTGCTGCTGTGAAGCCTGAGCCCCAATCATCGTGGTGCTATCCAAGGGGTCGCCGCGCTTGATACGGGCGGTTTTCTCAAGCACCCGCTGCATGAAATCATCGTAAATGGACTCATGAATCAATGCGCGAGAGGGGCAGGTACACACTTCGCCCTGATTGAAGAAGCCCAGCACCAGGCCTTCCACCGCCTTGTCGATGAAGCTCTCTTCGGCTTGCAGAATGTCTTCAAAGAAAATATTCGGCGACTTTCCGCCCAGCTCTACCGTGCTGGGAATGATGTTTTCCGCTGCACAATGAAGGATATGGGAGCCTACCGGAGTGGAACCGGTAAAGGCGATTTTGGCGATACGCTTGCTGGTCGCCAGCGCCTCCCCCGCCTCCTTACCAAAGCCGTGCACAATATTAAGCGTGCCCGCCGGGAGCAGATCCCCCACCAGTTGGGCAAACAGAGTGATGGAAAAAGGCGTCTGCTCGGCGGGTTTGAGAACGACACAGTTGCCCGCCGCCAATGCTGGCGCCAGTTTCCATGCGGCCATTAAAAGCGGAAAGTTCCAGGGAATAATCTGCCCCACCACCCCGAGCGGCTCATGAAAATGGTAGGCAGTGGTGAATTCATCAATCTCGGCCAGTGTTCCTTCCTGAGCACGAATAACACCGGCAAAATACCGGAAATGGTCAATGGCCAGCGGCACATCGGCATTCAGCGTTTCACGTATTGCCTTGCCGTTGTCCCAGCTTTCTGCCACCGCAAGCTCCTCAAGATGCTCCTCCAGCCGATCAGCTACCTTTAGCAAAATTCTGGAACGCTCCTGAACGGAGGTTTTACCCCACGCCGGTGCCGCTGCATGGGCAGCGTCCAGTGCCTTGTCGATATCCTTTAGGGTAGAGCGCGGAAAATAGGCAAAGTGTGCGCCCGTTACGGGGCTGGAGTTGGAGAAATAGTCGCCGTCGATGGGCGCAACGAAATCTCCCCCAATATAATTGCCGTAACGCTCTTCAGGGTTAACCAGAGCACCTTGAGTACCAGGATGGGCATACTGCATGACACCTATCTCCTTCAATCAGAAAGCTTGTTTATTGGTACGCCTTCGCAGGGGAATAGGGCAAGTGAAAAGAGGCCACATGCCACCAATGGCGTAGATAAGTGATGCACGGAGAGGCTATTCATCCACTGCCTCTCGTGGCCGCTGGGAAATTAATAGAAGAGTAATAACGTATTAACGCTGCGGCTCCACCTCCACCAGCGCCTCTCGGTAATAACGGCCCTTTTCCACATAGTGCTCCGCGTTATTTCCCAGTTGCTCGATCTCTTCTGGCGTCAGCGAACGCACGGCCCTGGCAGGCGCCCCGACAATCAGAACACCCTCCGGAAACTCCTTGCCTTCCGTTACCAGCGCGCCCGCGCCCACCAGACAGTTACGCCCAATCACGGCATTATTGAGAACCACGGCGCTCATTCCAATCAATGAGCCATCGCCAATCGTGCAGCCATGCAACATCGCCTGATGACCAATCGTTACGTTATCACCCACCACCACTGGGCACCCTTCATCCACATGAAGCACAGCACCATCCTGAATATTGCTGCCCTGCCCGATAGTGATAGCGGCATTGTCGGCACGCACGACCGCCTGCGGCCATACACTCACATCGGCTGCAAATGAAGCGCTTCCGATAATGGTACTGTCGCTCGACACATAGGTATCCGCATGAATGTCAGGAACTTGATCCCCTAATTTAAAAATAGTCAATGTAGTGTCCTGATAGATTAATCATTATTAAAAATAATGACATACACATCCTTGTTCATGTATATGCCATCCGCACTCTTAATAACAAAATATTTATTATCCTTATTTGACAATCAACTCTGGATAACCAGCACCATTAATGAAGTACTCCGGCTATAGCGATCTTCCTACCCCTTACCTGATGGCAATAACATCGCCGTCAACACTGCATATGTTGTCAGATGAAATGGTGCGGCAATTCATCAACACTAACCGCCATTCTGAGACCTTGATATTGAACCTTCGCCGCAGATAAACGAAAGGTGATACAACACCCCCTCCCCCAATGATAACGTCATCACTCACACGGATACGCTAACCACAGAGCGAGCGATGGCCCCGATTACGATTGCGACTTTCTGCGAACCATTGGAAGCACAGATGTTTGCTGGACTTTTAAGCTCCGCGGGTATCAAGGCGTGGATCGCTGACCAGCACATGATCGGTATGCAGTGGACACTCTCTACGGCGCTGGGCGGCGTGAAGGTGCAGGTAGTGCCCAATGATGCAGACACCGCGCTACGCATTCGGCGGGACTACGACCACCACGCATTTACCAGCCCGTCTGACGAAACGTCTCCTTCCGCTACTGCCGCCCCACGCAACCGCTCGCTGCCCTGGCTCGCGCTTTTATTGGGATGCTGGCTCGTCGCCAATATTGTCTTCCCTCTCCCGCCTCGGCATAGTGCTGGCACAAAAACAGAGAGTGAATAGCAGGGACCAGCCGCCTCCATTCAACGGGGCTTCTTCTACGGCAGTACCGCAAAGAAATCCGCGAAGCGCTGCATATCGGTTTGTAGCGTCTCGATATCCGAGGCGACGAAACGCACCGTTTGACGGGCGGGCACCTGCGCCAGACGGCCACGGTCGAGCGGATGCAGCCAACCAAGCACTGGGTAGCCGCCCATGGTTTGGCAGTCGGACATCAACACAATGGGGTTGCCGCTGGGCGGTATCTGGATGGTGCCGGGGGTAATGCCCAGGGAGAGCGTGCGTGTGGGGATCTCTTGTAATGGCATATCGTGATGCAGTCGCACGCCCATGCGATCTGAGTCGCGGGAAACTTCCCAGTGAGTGTCGAAGAACCGCGCCCGCTGATCTTCAGCAAAGCGTAGTGCGTCACCGCCCAGCAATACCCGCAGCACGGGAGTGGTAGTGAAGTCGGTACGCTGCTGCCACTGCGCACTCGCGCTGCTTCTGAATGCCGCCGCATCCGCGACACAAGGCAGCAAATTGCCGCGTTGCAGCGGACTTCCCGAACCATCTGGCCCGCCGAGGCGATTGCGCTGATGGGTTGCAGTGGAACCCAGCACCGGCTCGACTACGAAGCCGCCCTGAACGGCGATATAAGCGCGCTGCCCCTGGGCCGCGAACCCCAGACTCAACACCTGGCCTTCACGCATGAGAAAGCGTGACCAGCCATCAACCTCGCGTCCATCCAGATAGGCCGGAATCGCCGCCCCGGCGATTGCCAGCCAGGTATCCTGAGCCGCCCTGAGCTGCAAGCCCCCTAGCGCCACCTCGATTAACGGCGCGTCCATGCGGTTACGCACCAGCCGATTGGCCCAGGCGGCTGAATAAGGATCCATCACACCGCTGTGCGAGACGCCATAGCGCAAAGCCCCGATGCGGCCAACATCCTGTAGCTGCGACAGCATGCCCGGCTTGAGAATTTCCAGATGACCAGAGGCGACCATGGCTGACCTTCCGGGCTCGGTGTTACGACTCATTATTCCCTCCCGATAGGCCGTCATCCTGCATTAGAGAAGGCTCAGGGCACCACTGCCAATGGCCTGACAGTGCGTTGAACTGCTGCTCGCTGATAGGTGCGAAGCTGACGCGGTCCCCCACGCTAAAACGCCCGGGTGGAGTGCGCGCAACGTCATACAGCTTCAACGGACAGCGCCCCAGCAGATGCCAGCCGCCCGGTGATTGTTCAGGGTAAATGCTGGTCTGGCCCTCGGTAATCGCTACACTGCCCTGCGGCACCGC
Source organism: Carnimonas nigrificans ATCC BAA-78 (assembly GCF_000526695.1). Lineage (GTDB taxonomy): Bacteria > Pseudomonadota > Gammaproteobacteria > Pseudomonadales > Halomonadaceae > Carnimonas > Carnimonas nigrificans. The sequence goes on along the minus strand of NZ_JAGO01000012.1, from coordinate 11,702 downwards.
CGTGCGCGGCGTAGCCCGACGCGGCAGCATCAGCCGTTCATCCAGACCGCCCATATAGGCAAAGCCAGGAGCGAAACCTACCGCACCCACAAAGTACTCTGCGCTGGCGTGCGCCTGGATCACTTCCGCTACGCTCAGTCCAGCAGCGCTGGCAACCATGGCCAAATCCTCACCGCAGTACCACACCGGCATCAGGTGATGCTGAATGGCGGCGCGCTGCTCACCTTCATCATCAGTGTCGCTCTGCCACCGCTCGATCAGTGGTGTCAGAATCACCCTTAGCTGATGGAACTTCACACGAGAGAAGTCATAGTGAATCAGCAAGGTATTCCAGCCCGGCACCCTATCCAGCACCACATCGCCCAATGCCGCTTCAATCCTGTTGGCGCAGCCCACAATGCGGGAGGAGAGCTGCGCGCCAGGAGCAGCATCGAACGAGATCAGCACGGCATCGACACCGGCAGGCTCGATACGCGGCGCTATCACCTGAGTCACACGGCCTCCAGCGCGTTACGCAATTCACTCAGCACCTGCAAGGATTCACGATTGTCGCCATGCACGCAGAGCGTATCGGCGGCCAATTGCAGCGGCTTGCCCTCAATATCGGAAAACTTTTCGCCACGGGCAATCGCGACGGCCTGGTCAATGATGCGCTGTGGTTCATGATGCACCGAGGCAGGATGTGTTCGGGGCGACAGTGTGCCATCACTGAGGTAGGCGCGATCGGCAAAGGCTTCAAACAAAAGCGGCACTCCTGCTATATCCGCTGCCTGCTGCACAGCGCTGCGCTCCTTGACCGCCAGCGTCATCAGCGCCAGACCTTCACGGTAGCGCCGACACGCCTCAAGCGCTGCATCAAACATGCGCAAATCGCTATAGACCGCATGGTAGAGCGCCCCATGGGGCTTAACGTACTCCACCTGAGTGCCATTGGCGCGACAGAACGCATCGAGCGCACCAATCTGATAGAGCATCAGGTCGGTGACTTCCTTCTCAGACAGCGCCATCGCACGCCGCCCGAATCCTTGCAGATCAGGATAGGAAGGATGTGCCCCAATACTGACGCCCGCCTTTGCCGCCAGCGCCACCACCTGAGACATCACGCTGAAATCACCGGCATGAAAGCCGCAGGCGAGATTGGCCTGGTCAATCAGCGGCAGCACTGCCGCAGGATCACCCAGCGACCAGTTGCCAAAACTTTCCCCCATATCACAATTGAGCAGCAGTCGCGCCATGGCAGAATTCCTTTTTGATTGAAGAGTATGGGGTAACGCCGAGCGGCGAAATACGAATACATCGGTGATGCCGTGCTACGCATTGGCGAGCAGCGCGAAGATCGGTCCCGCCGAGTCAATCGCCATATACCAGGAAAGCACGCATACCAGCGCTCCCGACACCAGCAGCCAGCGCGGATAGCGATAGCCGTGCATCAGGTCGGCACGTCGCCATCCTATATATAAAAAGAGAGTCAGCCCCAACGGCAGAATCAAGCCATTGAAGCCGCCAGCGAAAACCAGCAGTGCGGAAGGCGGCTTGCCCAACAGCACAAACACCACCAGGCTGATAAGGATAAACCCGAGAGTCAGCAGGTGACGGCGGCGCTCGCTGATTCCCTTGGCGAAAACCGTCACGAAACTGATGGAGGTATAGGCTGCTCCCATCACGCTGGTAATGCCGGCAGCCCACATGATCAGTCCAAACGCACGCAGCCCGAACTCGCCCAGCGCCACCTGAAAGGCTTGCGCAGCAGGGTTGGCCCCCTGCCCCGACACATCAATGGTGACGCCACTGGCGACCACGCCCAGAATCGCCAGAAACAGGATATAGCGCATGATCCCGGTGACCAGCACCCCGCTGAATGCCGCTCTGGAAACTTCCCCGATATGCTCCTTGCCAGCGGTGCCATGATCGAGCAGCCGATGCGCTCCCGCATAGGTGATATAGCCGCCGACCGAGCCGCCAACGATGGTAGTGATCGACGTAAAATCGAGGGAGTCTGGCAGTACCGTCTGACGTAAGGCTTCCCCGACCGGAGGATGCGAGGCGAAGGCAACGACCAGCGTCAGCACAATCATCAGCGTTCCCAGCACGATCATGATGCGATCAACGGCTACTCCCGCGCGCCGTGACAGGAAAATGCCGATCGCAATCAGCGCACTTATTGCGCCTCCCAGCAACGGCGGCAGCCCCAGCAAAGCATTAAGCCCCAGTCCGGCCCCGGCAATATTGCCGACGTTGAACACTACGCCACCAAACATCACCAGTACCGCCAGTAGATAGCCGCTGCCCGGAATCGCCGCATTGGCAACCTCGGACGCTCGCATACCGGTCATCGTGACGATGCGCCATACATTCAGCTGCACCACAAAATCAATGACAATGCAGGCCAGAATGCCGAACGCAAAGGTGGCCCCAAGGGTCGCGGTAAAGGTGGCGGTCTGGGTGATGAACCCCGGGCCTATCGCCGATGTCGCCATCAGGAAGATGGCTGCTACCAGCGACGCACGCCGCTCTTTGGCAAATGTTGCAGTGGATGGTTGCACCGCTTTCTTCCCGTAAAATCGCTTGAAGATCGCTGCCGAACGCCTGGCAGCCTGGAGGCCTTGATCAGGAAATGACTAGGCAAGAGGCGTGCCACTGCTCCGTAAATCGCGTGCCGTTGTAGATTTATATCCGATTATTGTTGAACAATGACATTCGATCTTTGATCAATTGCATCAGAATGATGCAGGCTGGATCAGGTCGCGCACCTATATCGTGCAGCGCCATGACAGAAAAGAAAGGAAAGGAAGGAATAGAGAAAGGCAAATCGTCAGCGTCGCGAATGCGTTATGCTCACTCACTGTCCCTGTGCTGACCAGCAAGAAGGTTTACTGCTTATGAATGAACCCGCCGCCAGCCTTGGCAGCACCATCGCCGCGACCATTCGCCAGTGGGTGGTGGAAGGCCGTTTGCTGCCCGGACAGCGCCTGTCGGAAAAACAGTTGGCCGAGCAACTGGAAGTATCACGCAATACACTGCGCGAGGCTTTTCGCCTGCTGACCCAGCAGGGGCTGCTTACCCATATTCCCTACGCAGGGGTGATGGTGGCGCGCCCCGACCTCGCTGCAATCATTGATATCTATCGGGTCAGGCAACTGATCGAATGTCAGGCCGTGGCGGATGCTTCCCCTCACCACCCCGCCATCGCGCGTATGGCGCAGGCGGTTGAGCAGGCTCGCGCCGCGCGGGAAGAACACGCCTGGCTAACGGTAGGCAGTGCCAACATCGACTTCCACCGCGCCCTTGTCAGTCTGACCGACAGCCCTCGCATCGAGGCAATCTATGCCGATCTCTGTGCGGAGCTGCGCCTGGCATTTGGGTTGGTGGATGATCCGGCACGCATTCACGCGCCTTATATCGAAAGCAACAGCGCTATCGTTGAACTGCTCAAGCAGGGAGAGAACCAGCAGGCGGCCACCCGTCTCGCTGCCTACCTGCAACAATCCGAACGCAGCCTGCTGGCGGTCTACAAGGGATAAGGCAGCGGCGCCCTCACGAGAGCCAGTCGTGTATCCCCCTAAAAAAGAACACCCCGACGGCTGGAAGTATCCAAGCATCGGGGTGTTCTTGTTCTGTGTTCCGGGGAATAACCCGGTGCTCAGCAGAGGTTACTGCTGGGTCTGATCGGTTTGCCCGCCTTCTAGCGTGCCGGACTGCGGATCACTTTCAGGGGAGTGATCAAGATCACGGCTCGACTCATCCGGCGGCATTCCCTGGCTCGACAGATCATCATGAGTATCGCTGTCACTGTCATCAGTGCTATCGGTGCCCTGCATATCGCTCTGATTGCCGGCATCGTTCGCGGCCGCCGAATCACTCTGCTGCTGAGCCGATGTTGCGCTATCGGCACCGGTATCAGGGGGCGTGTCGTCATCCGACTGACTACACCCGGCCACACCGAGCAGTGCTGCCATGGAAGCTGCCGCAATTGCCATCATGCTGATACGTTTCACTCTACATTCTCCCGACCTGAAAAACCGACAAGGGCTTGCTGGTTGTCTGATCAGCAAATACGCCACTCCACGAATAGGACACCGCAACGCGCCAGCGGTTCAGTGGGCGGCGGTCTCCTTTTTGATACCTCAATTGCCCAGCTTCCCTGTCTGGCGAAAAATAGTGTTGCCTGCTGCCGCCACATCGCCACGGCTGGCCCCATAGCGCAGTGCCGACTACTCATCCTCGTCGTCGGAAGGCTCCGCTGGCACTTCAATGCGATTTTTCAGCATTTTGCTATCGGGGGGCACCACAACATCAATCACTCCCGGCGCAATTTCAAAGCGCCCCTTTTTCACTTCCTGCATCTCGCCATCCAGCGTTACCGGCAATGGCGTTTCGCACTCAAGCTCGATCCACGGCGTACGGAAGTAGCGCACCAGATCATTGTCGGGCGACAGATGCTCAAGCTGGCGCAGCAGGCGCGGCACATCACGCAGCCTGAAGTCGTTGATTACCAGCACATCGAGCAGGCCATCGTCGATATACGCCTTGGCGGTCAGCTCCTGAGCACCGCCCGCCTGACGACCATTGCCAATCGCGATGACCACCATGTCGGCGTTATCTTCGAATTCAGGCATGCGCAAATGCCCTGAATAGGGCGAGAAGCTGAGAATGCGCGCAGCACCTACCAGCGAATAGGCACCGCCCCCCAGCATGCGCTTCAACATGGGCGGCGTGCTGGCCGTGACCGAAGCGCCGAAGCCACCCGATACCACGTTGATGAACCAGGTATCGCCAACCTTGCCAAGGTCAATCGGCACGGCTTCTTCACGCACTGCCAGCGCAAAGGCTTCAGTGGCCGAATGGGGAATGCCAGCGGCACGCGCAAAGTCATTGGCCGTGCCCAGCGGAATGATCCCCAGCGACGGGCGGTATTCTTCAGGGAGCTTCATCAGCGCATTGGCCGCACCGTGTACGGTGCCATCGCCGCCGCCCACAATCACTCGCTCAACGCCATTGGCGCTGGCCTGATAGATGAAATCCTCGATGTCGCTACCTTCCCAGGTAACGCGCACGTCAATACCGATCCCCTGCTTACGAAGGCGATTAACCATTTTGCGCAAACGCGGCTGGTCCGACGACTTACCATTAAGAATCAATCGAATGCTGCTGCTCAAGTGCGCTCCTTAATCACCAGCTGCATGGGTCAAGAATAGAGAGAAGGTTATCTTTTTTCGCCAGTAACCAACATAGCAAACGCGTAAAATCCGTTGCTTTTTGGTAATGTAAACCAAAAAAATATTTAAGGTTGACATTATACCCCCACCCTCGTGACACTAGCATCCGAAAAAATGGTGCAGCACTGCGCTACATCACACACGGGGAATGTCGTACTGCTTCTGCCCGCAGCAGGCGCTACAGCCCCCATAACGCCCCGCGACAAAAGCGACCCGCTCATGACCGAGATACGCCACGACTGGCACCGCGGCGAGATAGAAGCGCTGCTGACCCGCCCTTTTCATGACCTGCTGTTTGAAGCGCAATCAGTACATCGCGCCCATTTCGATCCTCATGCCATCCAGGTATCGACGCTGCTCTCCATCAAAACAGGCGCGTGTCCGGAGGATTGCAAGTATTGTCCGCAGTCGGGTCACTACAACACCTCGCTTGAGCGCCAAAAGCTGATGCAGGTCGAGAAGGTGCTGGAAGAAGCGCACGCCGCCAAAGCGATCGGAGCGACCCGCTTTTGCATGGGAGCCGCCTGGAAGCATCCCAGCGCCAAGGACATGCCTTATGTGATCGAAATGGTCAAAGGGGTGCGCGCCATGGGGCTTGAAACCTGCATGACGCTGGGGCGGCTGACTCCACAGCAGGCGACTGATCTCGCCGATGCGGGGCTGGACTATTACAACCATAATCTCGATACCTCGCCAGAGTATTACGACAGCATCATTACGACCCGCACCTACGCCGAGCGCCTCGATACGCTGCGGCATGTCCGCGATGCCGGCATGAAACTCTGTGCCGGCGGCATTCTGGGCATGGGCGAATCCGTCAATGACCGGGCTGGCCTGCTGCAACAGCTCGCCAATCTGCCGGTGCATCCGGAGAGCGTGCCGATCAATATGCTGGTGAGGGTCGAGGGCACGCCGCTGGCCGACGCCGATGATCTTGATCCGCTGGAATTTGTACGTACCGTCGCCACTGCCCGGATTCTGATGCCGCATTCCCGCGTCAGGCTGGCGGCAGGCCGTGAGCAGATGAGCGATGAGTTGCAGGCGATGACCTTCTTTGCCGGAGCCAATTCGATCTTTTACGGCCAGCGCTTGCTGACTACCCCCAATCCTGAGTTTGATCACGATCAAAGCCTCTTCCAGCGTTTGGGCATGCGCCCTGAACAGCGCGAAGAGTTTGATGACAGCACCCTCGACGCGGCCATTCACGAAAACCTGCACAGTCAGCGTGTAAGCGAGCTGGCCGTCGATGCCACGGCCCACTAAGCGATGACCGCTCTGGAACACTGGCTTTCACAGAAGCTGGAAGAGAGAAAGGAGCAGCAGCGCTATCGCCAGCGCTGGCAGCACCAGCCAGGCGTAGTGGATTTTGCCGGCAACGATTATCTCGGCTTCAGTCAGCACCCCGCGGTTATCAAGGCGGCAACGCAGGCCGCCGAGCAGTTTGGCAGCAGTGCAGCAGCATCGCCGCTGGTGGGCGGCTATTGCGCTATTCATCAGCGCCTCGAAGAGCGGTTGGCGGCGTGCCTGGGGCGCGAGCGCGCGCTACTCTTTCCCAGCGGATTTCAGGCCAATCTCGCGGTGCTTGATGCGCTGAGCGGGCGTGGAGATTACTGCCTGCATGACCGCCTTAACCACGCCTCACTGCTGGACGGCACTCGCTTGAGCGGCGCGCGTCTGGAGCGCTACGCCCATCTGGACAGCAGCGATCTGGAACACCGTCTGACACGTTTGGAAGGTAAACAGGGGCAACGCTTTATTGTCAGCGACGGTATTTTCAGCATGGAAGGCGATATTGCGCCACTCAACGCGCTTGGCACGCTGGCCGCCCGCCATGACGCCACCCTGATTATCGACGATGCCCACGGGGTTGGGGTGATGGGCAGCAGCGGCGCAGGCGTCTGCGAGGGCAGCCATCCGCAGCAGGTCGCGGTGGTGATTGGCACCTTCAGCAAGGCGCTGGGCAGTCAGGGCGCCTTCGTTGCCGGAAGTCAGCAACTGATCGAGGGGCTGATCCAACTGGCGCGCCCCTATATCTACTCGACCGGTCTGGCACCAATGTCCGCAGCGGCAGCCGATCAGGCCGTGCAGCTCGCCATGGAAGCTCCCGAACATCGCGATCGCCTCCATCACCATATTGCGTTATTCCAGCAACTGGCCCGCGCCGCAGGGCTTGAACCGCTGCCCAGCGTCACGCCAATTCAGAGCCTCGTGGTAGGCGACGAAACCCTCACCATGGCGCTGGCCCAGCGTTTGCTCGATGACGGTCTGCGGGTGGGAGCCATTCGCCCGCCCACGGTGCCGAACGGCAGCAGCCGACTGCGTATCACCCTCTCCGCCCGCCAGCGCCCTGATGATATTCGTCGTCTGGTAGAGCGGCTGGCGTGTCATTACAACGTCTTCTCCTCTGACAACCTGACCACCTCATGACAGCCACTCGTTTACTGTTGATAAGCGGCTGGGGCTTTCGCGTCACCGCCCTGACCCCTTTGCAAGCCAGTCTCGCGCAGACGCTGCCCGAACTCGATGTGCAGCTGGAAGCCCTGCCTGAACTTGCCACTGACAATCTCACTGAATGGTGTCAGGCCCTTGAACAGCGCATTGAGGAGATTGGTGATTCAGGTAATTACCGGCTCTGGATTGGCGGCTGGTCGCTGGGCGGCATGCTGGCAAGCCGACTCGCCGAACGCGCCCCACAGCGCTTTGCCGGTCTTGTCACCATCGCCAGCAACGCACGCTTCAGTGCCTCCGAGGAGTGGCCGCAGGCGCTGGATGCCGCTGTATTCGACGACTTCCGTGCTCGCTTTAGGCGTGACCCACTGGCAACCCGCCAGCGTTTTGCCCTGCTATGCAGCCAGGGCGCACGTCAGCGCTCGCTGATCGCCACGTTACGCGCACAGCTTGGCGATGTTTCTGATCCGGTGGGGGAAGCTGGCTTACAGCTACTGGCGCAGCTTGATAACCGCGCCCTGCTGGCGACACTGGCGCTACCGCAACTGCACCTCTTTACTCGCCATGATGCGCTGGTGCCCAGCAGTGCGGCGCATGCCATAAGCCAGCTCGCAAATCCGTTGCTCACAACCGAGACGCTGCCTGGCTGCCACGCGAGCGTTATCGAAAATCCTGCGCCACTGGCGATGCGGATCACCGACTTTATACAGCGCGAGGCCCCTCACTCATGAGTTCGTCCGCCAATGGTATCGACAAGGCGCGCATCGCTGAATGCTTCGGCAGCGCGGCTGAAAGCTACGACGCTGCCGCCGTGCTCCAGCGCCAGACGGGCCGTGCGCTACTGGATAACCTGCGTCAGGCTGCGCCCCACGTTCTGGATTCTCACCCTCGCTGTGGCGATATTGGCTGCGGCACCGGCTTTATGCTGGAACAGCTCGCGCAGGCTGGCATTGCCGAGCGGCGGCTGGTGGGCGTTGATCTCGCCCCCCGCATGCTGACCAGCGCCCGCCAGCGACTTCCCCAAGCTCACTGGCTGTGTGGTGATGCCGAGCACCTGCCGCTGGCCGCCCAGAGCCTTGAGCTGTGTCTCTCCAATCTCGCCGTACAGTGGCTGCCCCGACTGGACGGATTTCTGGCCGAAGCCAAACGGGTGCTGCGCCCCGGCGGCTGGCTCGCCTTCACTACCCTCGGTGATAACACCTTCAGCGAATTCAAGGAGTTGTGCCGCGCAGCGGGCCTTGGTGCGACACTCAACCGCTTTGATAACGGCACCATCCTGCATCAAGCCATCGCACAAAGCGGCCTCACCTTACGAAGCTGTCAGCGCCGCGACTTTCGCTACGACTACCCCGATGCGCTCACTCTGCTGCGCAAGCTCAAAACTCTGGGCGCGCACTCTCCTTCCCGCCCGAGCACGCCGCAGCGCATGCCGCTGAAACGCCTCGAAGCGCTCGCCGCCCAGCGCTTTCCCAACGGCGTTCCAGCCCGCTACGACACCTGGCTCCTTGTGCTTCAAAACGTGAACTGACCATGACCCACCACCGTTTTTTTGTTACCGGCACCGATACCGATGTCGGCAAAACCTTCATTAGTTGCGCGCTACTTCATCTGGCTCGTCAACATGGCTTGACTACCGCCGCAGGCAAACCCGTCGCCTCGGGATCACGGATGACCGATGGAGGGCTGCGTAACAGCGATGCAGAAGCACTGCTGGCCGAATGCCAGCCACCGCTCGCCTATTCTCGCGTTAATCCCATCGCGCTGGCCCCCGCGATTGCGCCCCATATCGCCGCCACCGAAGCCGGTATCGCCTTGAGCGTCGCTGATCTCCATACGCCGATGCGCCAGTTGCTGGATGACACGCCCGCTGACTTCACTCTGATTGAAGGCGCGGGTGGCTGGCGAGTACCGCTGAATGAACGCGAAACCCTGGCGGATCTCGCCAAAGCGCTGCACCTCGACGTGATACTGGTGGTTGGCGTGAAGCTGGGCGCAATCAACCATGCCCGCCTGACGCTGGAGGCAATTGAGCGCGATGGGCTGAAGGTGGCGGGCTGGGTCGCCAACCTGGTCGATGCCAAGAGCGCACAAGCGCCCCAACAGAGCCGCCTGGCACAAAACCTCGATGCCCTGCGCCAGTGGCTGCCTGCTCCCTGTCTCGGTGTGGTGCCGCACTTGCCCTGCGCCACCGCAGCCAACGCCGCCTCTTACCTCTCTCTCACACCGCTGCTGGCAAGGAGTACGCCTCATGACTGACACGCCTTCACTCAACGCACACTGGAAACAGCGCGACCTGCGCTCGGTATGGCATCCCTGCACCCAAATGAAGGATCATGAAACGCTGCCCATGATCCCGATCAAGCGCGGCCAGGGGGTGTGGCTTGAAGACTTCGACGGCCATCGTTACCTCGATGCCGTGAGTTCGTGGTGGGTCAACGTGCTGGGGCACGCCAACCCGACAATTAACCAACGCATGAAGGAGCAGCTCGACCAGCTTGAGCACGTCATTCTGTCAGGCTTTACCCATCAGCCGGTCATTGAGCTGTCAGAGCGCCTGATCGAGCTGACGCCCCCAAGACTGGACCACTGCTTCTATGCCGATAGCGGCTCGGCTGCGGTCGAGATTGCGCTGAAAATGAGCTTCCACTATTGGAAGAATATTGGCCGCCCCGAGAAGAAGCGCTTTCTCACTCTGACCAACGGCTATCACGGTGAAACCCTCGGCGCGCTGTCGGTCAGCGATGTAGGGCTTTATACCGACACCTATCAAGCCCTGATGCTGGATGTGATCAAGGTGCCCGCCCCCGACTGCTTCGGACTGCCGCGCGAGCAGTGGGACGCACACGCCGAATCCATGTTCGTCCATATGGAACAGGCCCTGGAGCAGCATGCCGATGAGCTGGCGGCAGTGATTCTGGAGCCATTGATTCAGTGTGCCGGTGGAATGCGCATGTACCCGCCCAGCTACCTGAAAAAGCTGCGCGAAGCGTGTGATCGTCATAACGTGCAACTGATCTTCGATGAAATCGCCGTCGGCTTTGGCCGCACCGGCACGCTCTTTGCCGCTGAGCAGGCCGGCGTTAGCCCTGACTTCCTGTGTCTGTCGAAAGCATTGACCGGCGGTTACCTGCCGCTCTCCGTGGTGCTGACCACCGATCAGGTATACGCCGCCTTCTATGATGATTATCAAAGCCTCAAGGCGTTCCTGCATTCGCACAGCTATACCGGCAATGCCCTCGCCTGTAGCGCCGCACTGGCGACGCTGGATGTCTTCCGCGACCAGCACATCATCGAGCGCAACCGCGCCAAGAGCGAAGCGATGGCACGAGCAGCAGCGCCGCTGCGCGATCACCCCCATGTCGGCGATGTGCGTCAGACCGGCATGGTAGTTGCCATCGAACTGGTCGCCAACAAGCAGCCGCTCACCCCCTATTCCTGGCAGCAGCGCCTCAACACCAGGGTTTATCAGCACGCCTATCAGCGCGGCGTGCTGCTGCGCCCGCTGGCGAATGTGATCTACTGGATGCCCCCTTACGTGATTACCGAACCCGAGATTGCGCTACTGGGTGAGGTCACCGCCGAGTGTATTGAAGTCGCCACGCGTGGTAGGTAGCGTGGAAGTGTGGATGAACTGCTCCCCGTATCTCCCTCAGAAACAACAATGCCTCCATCCATTGATGGAGGCATTACCTTCGGCTTGTATTCGAACTGTCAGGCTTTTGCTCAAATGCGGCCACTAGGTTCTGTCTGAAAAGTCTGCTCGCATACAGCGCCCAATGCAGGCCAGTGTCACCATGGCATTGAAGCTACTGGCCAATTTGTCAAAGCGAGAGTTGATTCGGCGTTTTTCCTTTAGCCAGCCAAATAACCTTTCTACAGCATTACGTTGGCGATACCGGGGCTTGTCAAATTGATATGGCAGTCCCGGGCGGGGAGTCCTGCGCATTCGACGATAAGGAATAATGGGACGGACTCCCTTGCTGGAACAATAATGACGCAGGGACTGGCTATCATATCCCTTGTCGGCAACTACAAAAC
>NZ_JAGO01000011.1 GCF_000526695.1 Carnimonas nigrificans ATCC BAA-78 | reverse complement strand
AACTCTTCAGTTAAATACTACTAACAAAGCCGAAGCTCTGTTTAATTTGGCTCGAGAATTGACTGCTAAAGTTCTGCATAATATGAATTATGACAGTGCTAGAACACTCTAATCTCGATTATCTTAATCTCACCCGCCTGATACAGAATAAAAGGCGTTGCTCGTAAGAGCAGTGGTGAGTGACGTTGCCGTCCGAATCGAAACGAGCGCCCACACAAATTGTCTGATCGATTTTTTAAAGAGCGTTGAAAGAAGCGGTGAACTGCTCCGTTCAAGTGGATGCGTATTCTACGCAATCCTGAGTGGAAGTCAACTGCTTTTTTGTTTTCGTTAACGTTTCCGTTAACGTTTCCGTTAATTCAACAACTCAGCGATTTTCTTCCGGAAATCAACAACTTGAAAACCTTGCTGACTTCCTCGTTGAGGCCCTGCCCCAGCGATGGAGGCGTACTTTACGCACCACACCGCTTCTTGGCAAGGGCTTTTTACAAATTAATTTCTTTCCCTGCGTTTACGCTGCTTTGCGCGCAGGCGTAAGCCCGATTAAAGCTCACCACAACAATGGCCGATAGCTCCTCGGTGGCGGCATTGTCGGTCAGTGCTGATCGTCCAGCGCTATCGCATAGCGCTCTGAAATATTTTGTCGCGAAGCCACGACATGACGCCGCATCAGCATCTCGGCCAGCTCTTCATCCCCTGACTCGATGGCATCGACGATTCTGTAGTGCTCAAGATAGGCGCGCTGCGGACGAGCACCGGCGGCACTGAACTGAGTGCGATAAAGCCGTACCAGGTAGTAAAGATCATCACACAGCGTAGTAAAGAGCATACGGTTATGACTGCCCCGCGCAATCAGGTAATGAAAGTCGAGATCGCCTTCGCGCTGAAAATACGCCTCTTCGGAGGGCATCCCCTGCTGGCGTTCATGCACCGCCAGCACCTCGCGCAGCTTTTGAATCTCCTCGTTGGTCATATTACGCGCCGCCAAGCGAGCCGCCATGCTCTCAAGGGCTTCACGCAAATCGAACAGTTCAAGCAGTTCCCGCATGGAGAGCTGGACCACCCGCGCGCCTACGTGGGGCACACGCTCAATCAACCGATACGCCTCAAGCCGCCGCATGGCTTCCCGCAACGGCCCCCGTGAAATACCGTACTCCTGCGCCAATCCTGGCTCGGTGATTTTAGTGCCGGAAGGAATTTCGCCGCGCACGATCGCTTCCTGGAGCTGCTGGAACACGCGCTCCGCGAGCGTTCGTACCTCGCCTCCCGTTTCTGTCAATTCATTCATCACGAACCTATGTGAGGGCAGCCGTTGCAATAATTCTGCAACTTACCTGAATAACACCCATAACGCACACCTATCCCTCTTCATTCTGCACGGTCGATAAGCCTGGCGACATGCTGTGGTTTCTGAAAGGGCAACGAGTGGTCGGTTCCACTCAGTTGCACCGTTCGCCACGCTGGCTGAGTACGCGCCAACTGCTGATGATAATCGCGCAGAGTGTGGGGACTGTTGCCACCGACAATAGACAGCACCTGCTGCTGTGCTGCCAATATTGCTGCTCTATCCAGCGACATAATGGCTTCGGTAACGCAATCAAGGGCATTGGCGAACCCTAGCGGGCGCTCGGCCAGCCTGGCGGTAATGATTCTCTCGACACGCGGGTTACGCGAACGATGCGGAGCGATCAGCGCCAGAAAACGGTCGATGCCTTCCTTCCCTTGCGTTTTTCTAATCAACCGAGCCGCTTCTTGATAACCGGCACGCATACTCCGCATCTCTTCGAGATCAGCGCGCTCCAAAAGGCCCGGCTCAAGCAGCGTCACCTCCACAATGCGATCCCTCAAGCGTTCCTTGAGTAGCATGGTCATTAAGCCACCAAAGGAGTACCCAGCAACATCGAACTGCTCGAACCCTTGCTGATCCACCAGTGCTACGAGATCGTCAACCACCTGGGACGCGCTGAAAGGCACCTCAGCACCCTCCGGCGATGCGGTTCTTCCCGCCCCGCGCAAGTCAGGAATCAATATAGCGCAGCGTGGCTGCAACTGTTCAACGACGCCCTTCCAGGTCAACCCTCCCGCCACACCAGCGCCATGGAGCAACAACAATGGCCGCCCTTCTGCTGCACATGACAAGCGCCGCCAGAAAAGCCGCTGATCGCTTAACGCAAGCGTTCCTTCACGCAAGGTGTAGCAAGATGCCATCACAATCTCCCTGAACAAGTATGGCCTGGTATTATCCTCGCCTTGTCTAGTGGCCTCAATCGCCCTACCGTACCCTCCTTACCTTTGCCATTGAATTTGTGGAATACCATGGCCACTGCTGCTTATCGTGTTACCTCCATCGCGACACCGCTCGATTACTCGCCAACTCCTATTGCCTACTTCAGTGCCGTGCGACATCTGCCGGGAGCTGTTCTGCTCGATAGTGGCGCGCCTTCGCCTACCGCAGGCCGCTTCGATATCATCTCGGCCCTGCCGCTTGCCACGCTGACGACCGATGCGTATGGCAATGCCCATTGCGACGGGCACACGGCACTTGCCAAAGATCCCATTGCAGCCCAGCGTGAACTGCTTTCACTGCTTGTGTGTCATCGTGATCTCATACCCGAGCACCTCCCCTTTGCCGCCGGATTATTAGGCGCATGGAGTTACGAATTTGGACGGAGGCTGGAGCAGCTTGCCGTATCAGAGCAAGGCAGCGACCCCATTGCCCAGTGCGGTCTCTATGACTGGGCCTTGATTCAGGATCACCGTCTTCAGCAAAGTTGGCTGATCGCCTCTCCTGAGCGCCGTGACCAAATAATGCCACCGCTGGAAAAGGCATCTGCTACTGAAGCCGGCCCCTTTACGTTGAATTCACCTTTTGAGCCACTCATGTCACGCGCTCAATACGACGCCGCCTTCACTCAGGTAAAGCGCTATATCAACGCGGGTGACTGTTATCAGATCAACCTCACCCAAGCCTTTAGTGCCACTTACCAGGGGGATGAATGGAGCGCCTATCAACGCTTGCGCGCCGCAACGCCTTCCCCCTTTAGCGCGATGATGAAGGTGGGCGCAGGCTGGCTGCTTTCTGTCTCCCCCGAGCGATTTATTTCCGTGACCGACAATCAGGTCATTGCCCAGCCCATCAAGGGCACCCGTAAGCGCGGCAACACGATAGATGAGGATGAACGGTTAGCAGCAGAGCTGGAAAACAGCCTCAAGGATCGCGCCGAGAATGTGATGATTGTCGATCTCTTGCGCAATGACCTGGGGCGTGCCTGCGCAATCGGCAGCGTTACCGTGCCCATGCTTGCGGAGCGCATTGGCTATTCCAACGTGCATCATCTGGTCAGCACCGTGAGTGGCCGGCTTGCTTCCAACCGCGATGTTCACGATTTGCTGGCGGCTTCACTGCCCGGCGGCTCCATTACGGGCGCCCCCAAGCATCGCGCCATGGAGATTATCGACGAGCTGGAAGTCACCTCGCGCGGATATTACTGCGGCAGCGTTGGCTATATTGATAGCCGTGGCAACATGGATACGTCCATTGCCATTCGAACTGCTCAAGCGAAGGAAGGAAAAATCACCTTGTGGGGCGGCGGCGGGGTTGTCTCTGACTCTGACGGCGAGGATGAATATCTGGAAAGCATCACCAAGATCAACCGGCTGATGCAGGCACTTGCGGAGCTTCCCACCACGCCTTCGCGATAGATCTCCTACTTGTCTATAAGCAGGGAAGTTAACGTTATTACGCGTTGCCGCCTCATTTTGGTAGGGTAACGGCATTGTTGGCCGCCAATCATGCGGCTTGCCATTTAATGGAGATATTCATATGACCAACGAGAAAGCACTGGATCTCGATGCCATCAATCGCGACCTGGGCCATAGCGCTGAGGAGCTGGTGCGCTGGGCACTTTCCCTCGACAAGAAAGCCATCTGCACCACCAACTTTCGTCCGTTTGAAGCCGTGATTCTGCACATGGTAACGCAGGTGCAGCCGGATATTCCGATTGTCTGGATGGATAATGGTTACAATACCGATGCAACCTACCGCTTTGTCGATGAAGTCAAAAAGCGCCTCGGCCTGAACCTGATTACCTACTTGCCCAAGCGCTCGCGGGCACATCGCGAAGCCGTTGATGGCCCTACGCCAGCCCTCGATGACCCGCGTCACGAAGCCTTTACCGAAGAGGTAAAGCTGGAGCCGTTCACCCGGGCCTTGCGCGAAACCAGCCCCGGTGTCTGGTTTACCGCGCTGAGAGCAAGCGACACTGCCGTGCGCGCCACTATGGAGCCGGTCAGCATCAATCAGGATGGCCTTATCAAGGTAGCGCCGTTGCTCCATTGGTCATCCAAGGATCTCTACGAATACCTTCAGGCCCATGACCTTCCCAATGAGTTCGATTATGTCGATCCCACCAAGGGCGAAGAGAATCGCGAGTGTGGCCTTCACTTGCAGCACTGATATTGCCGCTAACCGTTGCACCCACTCCTAGACAGCGGCGAAACCGGTCATCACACAGTAGTTTTCACAGCAATTCTGATAGGCATCCAATGAAAAACCCCCGGCACCTTTCAATGCCGAGGGTTCATTTTTGCGTTGGCGCTCGCCGTTATTCGTCCATAAAGGAGCGCAGCGATTCCGAACGTGAAGGATGACGCAACTTGCGCAGCGCCTTGGCTTCGATCTGACGAATACGCTCACGGGTAACATCAAACTGTTTACCCACTTCTTCCAGCGTGTGGTCGGTATTCATATCAATACCGAAACGCATGCGGAGCACCTTCGCTTCACGCGCTGTCAGCCCACCAAGCACGTTGCGGGTCGCTTCGATCAAGCCTTCGCCGGTAGCGGAATCAATGGGAGAGATCATCGCACCATCTTCAATGAAGTCACCCAGATGGGAGTCATCATCATCGCCAATGGGCGTCTCCATCGAGATCGGCTCCTTGGCAATCTTCAGCACCTTGCGCACTTTCTCTTCCGGCATTTCAAGGCGTTCACCCAGCTCTTCAGGCGTAGGCTCACGCCCCATCTCCTGAAGCATCTGACGGGATACGCGATTGAGCTTGTTGATGGTCTCAATCATGTGCACCGGAATACGGATGGTACGCGCCTGATCCGCAATCGAGCGAGTAATGGCCTGACGAATCCACCAGGTTGCGTAGGTCGAGAACTTGTAACCGCGACGATATTCGAACTTGTCCACGGCCTTCATCAAGCCGATGTTGCCTTCCTGAATCAGATCGAGGAACTGCAAGCCACGGTTGGTATATTTCTTCGCAATGGAGATAACCAGACGCAGGTTGGCCTCAACCATCTCTTTCTTGGCACGACGCGCTTTCGCTTCACCGATAGAAAGGCGGCGGTTGATCTCTTTCAGCTCGGCAACCGAGAGACTTACCTCTTCCTGCTCTTCGGCAATACGGCGCTGGGCACGCAGAATATCGGGACGATAGATTTCCAGACCTTCAGCGTATTTGGGGTGCTTGGCGATAAACTCGTCAAGCCACTGCTGATTGCTCTCGTTCGCCGGGAAGGAAGAGATAAAGGTCTTGCGTGGTACGCGCGCGCGCTTCACAAAGATCTGCATGATGCGTTTTTCGTTCGCACGCACCTGCTCGATGGTGATACGCACCTGCAAAATAAGGCGTTCGAAATGCTTGGGCACCAGCTTGATCGGTGAGAACAGCTCGGCAAGACGCTCCTGCGCAACAATAACGTCCGGTGCATCACGACCGTTTTTGGCGATCAGCGCCTTGACCAGATCATTCTGCTCACGAATCTGCTCGAAGCGCACCTTGGCCAATTCAGGATCGGGGCCACCTTCATTGGTGTTATTGCTGTCATCATCCTCGTCGTCTTCATCGTCCTCATCGACGTCAGACTCCTCATCGGACTCTTCTGCCGAGAGGTCGATCTCTTCCTCGACCTCGGCAACACCGGGCACGCCTTCATCGGGGTCGATGAAGCCGCTGAAGAGATCGGAAAGACGACCGCCCTCTTCTCCCTGGGTGCCATCAAAGACGGTCAGGATGGTGTCTACTGCGCCCGGCAAAAATGCCAGCGCCGACATGACCTCGCGAGTACCCTCTTCGATACGCTTGGCGATTTCGATTTCGCCTTCGCGAGTCAGCAGCTCTACCGTACCCATTTCACGCATATACATGCGCACGGGATCAGTGGTACGCCCGACTTCAGTTTCAACGGCTGCCAGTGCAGCTACCGCCTCTTCTGCAGCACTCTCGTCAGTGGAGCTATCCGACATCATCAGATCATCGGCGTCGGGCGCCTCCTCAACGACATTAATACCCATGTCATTGAACATGCTGATAATATCTTCAACCTGATCTGGATCGGCAATATCTTCAGGAAGATGATCGTTGACCTCAGCGTAGGTCAGGAAGCCTTGCTCCTTGCCTCGCGCGATCAATTCCTTAAGACGCGACTGCGGTGTATTTCCAGCCATAGAAACCTGTCTCGACGAATTAAATGGATCATGCCGCCGCTCACTAAAAAAATAGCGCCGTCTCACTAGAACGGACGTGGCAACATGTAATTCCTACTACTGCAAAACACAAGTCAAGCGTATCGCTCTCAACTGCATGTGCCTACGCGAGCGCCATGCTCTGAAATGTTTTGCAGCCTGTCATTTTTGCCGTATTACGCTTTCATCCATACGGCGATCTCGCGTACTACGGTCTATCCACAGCAGGCATCAAACTACTGCCCTCATCACCTGCTGCGTTTAACCTGTTTGTTCCTCAAATGGGGCGTTACGCCTGGCATTTCAACCCTTGGCGCGCCCATCAGCGCCTGCCCAGCTCCTCAATGAGTGCCAAAAGACGCTGCTGCTGTGTCGCTGTCAGCTTCTGTCCTTCGCGGGTGATCGCCAGGAGCTGCTGGTACTCTTCTTCCGGCGAGAGCCGCTGGCGCCGCTGGTAAAGCATCTCGATAAGGGCGCGCAGCTCCGTCGCCTGATCCTCGCGTCTGATATCGGTAGGACGCCTGAGGAGCGCACTCAGCGGCTCCCCCTGGTCAGTGCCATGAAAATGCGCCAGCAGTACCTGGGAAGAGCGATAGCCTCCCGCTTTCAGCAAACGGGCCACTTCTATAAAAAGTAGACCATCCTCGTTTTCAGGGCACCAATCATTTTGTTCAGGAAGCTCGCTCACCAGCTCCGGATTGTGCACCAGCAGATGCAGCGCCCGCGTAATGGGGGCAGTGCCGATATGAACCTTTGCTGCGCGCCCTGGAGAAGCAGCATGTTGATTATCGGCGTGACCTTCAACAGCGTGATCTACCACCCCCTGTTCCTGCACATGACTACTCTGAGTCGCAGGAGTGACGAATTGTTCCAGACGCGCCACGCTGATACCGCTGCGCGTCGAGAGTTCTTCCATCAACAGGGAGTGAAGTACGCCCTGGGGCAGCAGACGGAGCTTTTCGAGCACATGCGCAACGAATCGCTCACGCCCTTCGACACGCTTGAGATCGACTCCCTCACGCGCCTGATCAAACAGAAACTCTGACAACGGGCTGGCGCACTCGATGCGCGCCTGAAAGGCTTCCCGCCCTTCCTGACGCACCAGCGAATCAGGGTCTTCCCCTTCAGGCAGAAACAAAAAGCGCGCCTGCCGGCCATCAATCATTGACGGCAGCGCCACTTCAAGCGCCCGCCGGGCAGCACGACGTCCGGCACCATCACCGTCAAAACAGAACACCACTTCATCGACCAAACGGTAGATGCGCGTCAGGTGCTCGTCAGTAATCGCGGTGCCCAGAGTAGCGACTGCGTTATGAATGCCGTTCTGCGCCAGCGCAACAACATCCATATAGCCTTCCACGACCACCAGCCGGGCGATATTGCCCTTCTGCTGGCGCGCTTCATACAGGCCATACAGCTCACGCCCCTTATGAAATACCGGCGTCTCGGGGGAGTTCAGATACTTGGGCTTTGCATCTCCCAGTACACGGCCGCCAAATCCAAGCGTTCTCCCCTTCCAGTCACGAATAGGGAAGATAACGCGATTGCGGAACAGGTCCCAGGTGCGCGAATCCTCCTCGCGCTGACGCAAAAGCCCGTACTCCACCTGCACGCTTTCAGCCACCGAGTGACCGTTGAGATATTGCTTGAGGCCATCCCAACCATCGGGCGCAAAGCCAATCGCAAAGGCGTCGATAATATCGCTGTTCAGGCCACGACCATTGAGATAGCGACGCGCCTCGTCAGCGTGCGGTTCGGTCAACTGCTGCTTGAACCAGCCGGACGCCAGCTCCAGCAAATTGACTCCGGCATCGCGCTTGCGGCGCTGGGCGGCTATTTTCTCCTTCTGCGCGGCAGGCAGATGGTCGTCTTCACGCTCCACTTCCATGCCCTGACGCTGCGCTAGCTGCTCAACCGCTTCAGGAAAACTCAAGCGGTCATATTCCATCAGGAAACGCAGCGCGTTGCCGTGAGCACCACAGCCGAAGCAGTGATAAAACTGTTTTTCACGGCTGACGGTAAAGGAAGGCGACTTTTCATCATGGAAGGGACACAGCCCAGACAGATTGCGCCCAGCCTTCTTGAGCACCACCCGTTCACCTACCAGTTCACCAATATCAACCCGCGCAAGCAGATCATCAATAAAGCGCTGAGAGATGGGTCCAGCCACGCTAATCTCCGCCAGGAATATTCACGACCAGCAGTGAAGGAAATACATGCCGCTGAAGCACATCAATGGATACAAGGATGCGCATCACCGGCTATAGAATACGAAAGGCCGCCGAAATGGCGGCCAATCAACCCTCTAGAAGCGGCGGGCTACCGCTTCGGGTACGCAGTATCAATCAGGGATCAATACAGACGTTCGAAACGCTTACGTTCACGCTGAAGTTTCTTGGCATGACGTTTCACAGCAGCAGCTGCTTTACGTTTACGCTCGGTAGTCGGTTTTTCATAGTGTTCACGGCGACGGACTTCAGAAAGAACGCCCGCTTTTTCGCAGGAACGCTTGAAACGACGGAGAGCGACATCGAACGGCTCGTTGTCACGTACTTTGACGGAAGGCATTAAGCGATCACCACCTTAAGGGTAAGTCGATTTATGATAAATCGCGCCCCAGGTATTCACCTGCCCGGAGTGCGGCCCAATTAAGAGACACGGCATTCTACAGCTCGCCCCGTCCATTTGCAATCCAAACTCTTCTTTCTCCAGCCGCGGGCTGTACGCCTGATAACGACCTGCTGATGCCTGGTTGACGGGGCCTTCGCAAGCAAGGGAAGACGTTGACCTTCAAAACAATTAGAATCTGCGCCCTGATTCCGCCCCTTTTGCGGCGGCAACGCTATTTTTTAAGCAACGGAGACGCCGATGCGTGTGCTGGGCATCGAAACATCCTGCGATGAAACCGGTATTGCTCTCTACGATACCGAACAGGGCCTGTGCGCGGATGCGCTCTTCAGTCAAATCGAGATGCACGCCGGGTATGGCGGCGTAGTGCCGGAACTGGCCTCCCGTGACCATATCCGCCGAATCCTGCCGCTGATCGAGAAGGTATTGGCCGATGCGAACCTTCAGCGCCAGCAGCTCGACGCCATCTGCTATACGGCAGGCCCGGGGCTGGTAGGTGCCCTCATGGTAGGCGCCAGTACCGCCCATGGCCTCGCCCACGCACTGAATATCCCTGTACTGGGCGTTCATCACATGGAAGGCCACCTGCTAGCCCCCATGCTGGAAGAGAACCCGCCCGCCTATCCCTTCGTTGCGCTGCTGGTATCCGGCGGCCACACGCAGCTGGTCGATGTGGCAGGCCACGGTGACTACCGTCTGCTCGGTGAATCCATTGATGATGCGGCGGGCGAAGCCTTCGACAAGGTTGCCAAGATGCTGGGGCTTTCCTATCCGGGCGGCCCTTCCGTCTCGCGGCTGGCCGAACAGGGTGACCCTACCGCTCTGCGCTTCCCTCGTCCCATGACCGACCGGCCCGGGCTCGATTTCAGCTTCTCAGGGCTAAAAACCCACACCCTCACCTGCTTGCGCCAGATGGATGCCGATAACGCTCTTACCGAGCAGGGCAGAGCCAACGTGGCCCGTGCCTTTGAGGAAGCCGTTATCGACACCATCGTGATCAAATGCCGCCGCGCGCTCGAACAGACCGGCCGCGACCGACTGGTAGTGGCAGGAGGCGTCAGCGCCAATCAACGCCTGCGCGCTCAGCTTGAGCCTGCACTACGCAAAAAGTGCCCAACTGCCAGGGTGTTCTATCCTGCCGCACGCTTTTGTACCGACAATGGCGCCATGATCGCTTATGCGGGCGCACTGCGTTTACAAGGCGGCGAACGGGACAGCAGCGGCCCCGTAGTTACCGCACGCTGGCCCCTCGCAGAACTATCCCCGACCACCGCCCCCTCTTCGGAGCATCATGCACATGGCTAGTATCTTGATCGAAGGGTTGGCATTCGACGCCGTGATTGGCGTGTACGAATGGGAAAAGAAGATTTACCAAAAGCTGCGTCTTGATCTGGAGATGGCGTGGGACATCAGCGCGGCGGCAGCCACCGATGATCTTGCCCATACGATCAATTACGCGGCGGTCTCTCAGCGCATCATCGAATGCGCCAATGAGCAACCGATTGAATTGATCGAAGCGATGGCTGAAAAAATAGCCGATGTTGTCAGCCACGAATTTGGCGTCAGCAAACTGCGGCTAACCCTGCGCAAACCGGGGGCGGTGCCTGAAGCTGATGCCGTGGGCGTGAGAATTCAGCGAGGTGAGTGGTAACCGATGGCGGCTGAAAAGCACAGAATTCTACTCGGCATTGGCAGTAACCTTCAGCGTAACCACCATATTGCACTGGCCCTGGATGAGCTTGCCCGGGAATTTGGCGAGCTGGATATTTCGCGGGTGTTTGAAAGTGAACCGGTAGGTATTACCGGTGCCGAGAACTTCTATAACCTGGTGGTGGGCTTTTACAGCGATATCGATGTTGCAGCACTATCGCAGTGGACCAAGCAGTTGGAAGCCGCTACTGGCCGACGCCCCGAAGATGGCCGTGCAGCGCCGAAACACCTTGATATAGATCTGCTTTGTGTAGGCAATCTGCATGGTGTGGTAGATGGCATTACGCTGCCCAGAGACGAAATTCTGACCAGCGCTTTCGTGCTGCGCCCGCTGGCAGAGTCCTTCGGCAGTGAAGTTCATCCTGTATTAGCGCTGAATTACGCTGTTTTGTGGGGCAGGTTCCGTCAGGCTCAACGGCTATGGCCGGTGGAGTTCCAGTGGAGGGGCACTACCATCTCCCGCACAGATGCGCAGCCCACAGAAAAACCACTCTCCTGACCGACTTTTGCGCGCCTCGCCTTGATATCCAGCCCCTCACGCACGAAGGGGCTTTCGTATTCCTGCCATTACTTCTTATTCACTGGGGCATCACCCGCCAATACTGCGTGCCGGGCCTTGGCGAGATATTCACCAATCTGCTTGCCCTTGATCCCCTGCTCTACCCAGAGACGCGGTGATAGCGCGCGCGCCTGTTCAAGCCGTACACCCAGCGTGTCGGTATCAAGCAGCGGTGCATACACGCTGAGTAACGGCAGCAATCGGCTCCAGCGCTCAGGCTTGCGCCATATATCAACGCTATTGCACCAACCTAGCCATCGGTCAGCGTCACAGCAGGAGTGGTTCAAGCGTTCGACCGAGAGTGCCAGCAGACGCGCCAGCTCCCGCACTTCCGTAGGCAGCTTGAGACGCTCGGCCAGTGCGCTACGCTGCTCATCCTCCAGAGGCAGTACCAGCGCCGCCCAACGTGGCGCCGCATCACGAATATCTGTCTCAACCGCCCGAGCCAGGGAGGAGAGACAGCTTTCAAAGCGGCTTTTATCCTCCAGCTCCGCAAACCATGGTGACAGAGCATCAGCACGAAATAGTGTGGTGAAGTAGCGGTCGGGCTGCCGTTCAGAGAGCGCCTTGAAGGTTTCCTGCTGCACCCGTTCAGCCGCCAGTTCACCCAGCTCGCCTGCATGGGCAAGCTGTTTGCATAGCGCCAGGGTCGACTCCGCCGGCTGAAACCCCAGCGGCGCATAGCGCGCATCAAAACGCGCCAACCGCAGCACCCGCAGGGGGTCTTCGACAAACGCAGGGCCGATATGCCGAAGCCGACGTGCCTCGATATCCGCCACTCCGCCGAAAGGATCGACCAGGCTGCCATCAAGCCGCTCGGCAATGGCATTAATGGTCAGATCGCGGCGTTCAAGGTCCTGTTCCAGCGTCACCTGCGGCGATGCATGGACCTCAAAACCGGTATAGCCCCGCCCTGCCTTGCGCTCGGTTCTCGCCAGCGCATACTCTTCATCGGTATCAGGATGCAGAAACACCGGGAAGTCGCGCCCAACCTGAAGAAAGCCTCGTGCCAGCATCTCATCGACACTGCTCCCCACCACCACCCAATCGTGATCGCTATAGGGATGGCCCAATAAACGGTCGCGTACCGCGCCGCCTACCAGATAGACCTCCAGCCCATCCAACGCGCTGCTGTCACTCACTGGCCGACCCACTCCGGATGACGCTGTTGCCATGCGGTAAAGCCACCGTCGAGGCTATAGACATCACTGAACCCCTGCTCGGCCAGCCAGCCTGCCGCTCCCTGGCTGGAGTGGCCGTGATAGCACACCACCACCAGCGGTTGCTGTTTGGGAGCACTCTCCAGAAAATGCGTCAGCGACACATTATCAAGATGGGTCGCCCCCACCACATGGGCATCGGCAAAGCTGACCGGATCGCGAATATCCACCAGAGTCACCTCTTCTTCATGATCTAGCCACTGCGCCAGCGTATCCGTATCAAGATGCTTGAATGACATGGCAGCTCCCTCGTTGGTCGTCGAGAATTGAATAGTAGTAGAGCGGCATTGACCTGCGGGTCATGCTCGACTGGTGGCCGCCACGCTAACGCGCTCACCGCTTTCCAGCGACATGGCGGTCAGGGCGCCGCCCCACGCGCAGCCGGTATCGAGCGCTTCACAGGCAATCTGCGCACCGGAAGTACGCCCTTCCAGCGCCGCCCAGTGCCCGAACAACAGCCGTAAGGAGTCACTGCGCCGATAGTGAAACCAGGGATTAAAGCCTCGTGGCGCAGATTGCGGCCCCAGTTTGGCGGAAAAATCCAGGCGGCCTGTGGCATCAATGAAACGCATGCGCGAGAACACATTCAGAATGGCACGCAGCCTGTCCCAGCCGCGCAAGGATTCTTCAAAATGGTCGGGGGAATTGCCATAGAGATGCTGCATCAGCACTTTCCAGTCACTCCCCCTCAGCACCGCTTCAGCTTCACCTGCATAGCGTTGCGCATCATCCAATGACCACTGCGGTAGAATGCCTGCGTGCACCATACAGACCGCGTTATCCTGCGAAGCAACCAATAGCGGCCGATGGCGCATCCATTCGATCAGCTCAGCCGCATCAGGTGCGGCGAGAATAGGCTTGATGGTATCGTTGCGCTTGGCCTTTTGTGCCCCTGCTGCCACTGCCAAAAAATGCAGGTCGTGGTTTCCCAGTACCATGGTGGCATTCAGCGAACGCGCCAGACGCAGCGCCCCCAGTGAACGCGGGCCTCGATTAATCAGATCCCCCACCAGCCATAGCTCATCCTGAGCGGAGTCGAAGCGCACCTTCTCCAGCAATGCTTCCAGCTCGTCAGCGCAACCGTGCACATCGCCCACTACCCACCTGGTCATGATCTCTCCTGCTGCTCGCTATACCGGTTAGTGATGCGCACAAACTCTTCGAGCGTGACCGTCTCGGGGCGACGGGTCGGGTCAATATCAAGAGCGCTTAACGTGTCGCTGTCTACCCAGCCCTTCAGGGTATTACGCAGGGTTTTACGCCGCTGGGAAAACGCCTGACGCACCACGGCGGCCAGAGCATCTATATCGTTGGCCTTGAATTCCGGTTCGCTGCGCGGGGTAAGCCGCACAATCATGGAATCCACCTTGGGGCGAGGCACGAAGGCTTCGGGCGGCACGATAAAGAGACTCTCAACGCGGCAGTGGTACTGCGCCATCACCGACAAGCGCCCCCAGTCACCGCTACCAGGACGTGCCGCCAGACGTTCGACCACTTCCTTTTGCAGCATGAAGTGCATATCGCGGATGGTGTCCGCCCCGAATGACAGCAGCTTGAAAATAAGAGGCGTCGAAATGTTATAGGGCAAGTTCCCCACCACACGCAGTGCCGGGCCATCTCCCTGCAATTCACTGAAATCGAAGTTCAGCGCGTCGGCCTGATGTACATGAAAGTCAGGATAATTGAAGAACTGGGTACGCAAGCCCGGCACCAGATCACGGTCCAGCTCGATGGCATCCAGCTGCCCTACGGCTTCCAGCAACTGCTCGGTAATCGCCCCCTGCCCCGGACCAATTTCAACCAAACGATCGCCCTGTTTGGGCCGAATGGAAGAGACAATGCGTGCGATGATATTGCCATCACGCAGAAAGTTTTGGCCGAACCGCTTGCGCGCGCGATGACCGCCGGTAGGTGATAGCGTTTCACCCTGAGTAGGCTTTGACATGCTGAATTCCACTTGCCTGAACACGCGGCCTGCGCCGCAAAAAAAGACACTCGCCATCAGTGCGAGTGTCCTCAGTGTAACTGATCAATACCACTGCGCCCATGCACACGCGGCGCAGCCCGATATCACAGCGGTGATGACTTATTGCTGCGGCTGCTGTTGCGCACCGCCGCCCATCGGCATCATCGGCCCGATTCCCTTGTCGTTGGGATACAGGCGATTATCGACGTAAGCCTCGGAGCGAATTTGCTGCAACCAGGTTTGCAACTCGTCCTGCGCCTTGCGCTGGAACAGCGCGCGACGCGCCTGCTCACGCTGCTGATCAACGGTCACGTCTTTCTGACGATGATCCTGTAGTTCAATCAGGTGCCAGCCAAACTGCGTTTTGATCGGCTGAGACAGCTGACCAATGGTGCCGCGATGCAAATAGTCGTTGAACGGGCCAACGGTATCGCCGTCATTCACCCAGTCCATCTGACCGCCGGAGAGTGCCGAACCGTGGTCATCGCTGTATTGCTTGGCGAGCTGAGCGAAGTCGGCGCCGCTTTCGATTTTCTGACGCAGCTCAAGCGCCAGCTGGTGGGCCTGTTCGTCAGTCCGAATCGGGTTAGGTGAAATCAAAATATGACGCGCCTTGAACTGCTCGACCTTGACCGGTGCCTGCTGACCACCACGGCGCTCAATCAGGCGCACCAGATGGATGCCGCTGGCACTGCGCACCGGCTGACTGACCGTACCCACGGTAAGATTAGGCACCACGCTTGAGAAGAGCGTTGGCAGCTCTTGCTGCGAACGCCAGCCGAGATCGGCGCCCTCTACCTGGCTGGAGCTGCCCTGGTCATTCTCGTCTGCGTTTTGATTGGCGTCGGCAGCCGCCTGCTCAAGGCTTTCACCGTTAAGAATGCTGTTGCGCAACTGCGAGGCACGCTGCTGCGCGGCCCTGACCTGCTCATTGGTGGCTCCATCAGGCAGCGGAATCAGCAGCTGCGCTACGTGATACTGCACGCCAGTGGCTGCCGCCTGATTTTCAAGGAGCTGATTGACCTCTTGATCGGACACTCGCACCTGCCCGCCCACGCTGCCCTGCTGTACCTGAGAGATCAGGATTTCGCGGCGAATCTGCTGGCGAACTTCATCATAGGAAAGCCCCTGACGGCGCAGTGTCTGAACGAACTGCTCGGAACTCATATGGTTGCGGCTGGCGACTTCGGCAACCGCTTGATCCAACTGCTGATCACTGACGTTCAGGTTGGCGCGCTTGGCCAACTGCAACTGGATATGCTCAAGGATCAGACGATCAAGCACCTGCCGCTGTAGTATGTCCTGCGGCGGAAGCTGCCCACCTTCACTGCTGACCTGCTGACGCACCTGCGCCATGCGTGCCTGCAGCTCGCTGGTCATGATCACTTCCTGATTGACTACCGCAGCGATGCCTTCAAGCTGCTGCTCCGGTGCCGCGGCCCCTGACTGCTGACTGGCAGACATCTGCTGGGCATATACCGGCGCTGCCGCACCCAAGGTTACCACCATTCCCAGAGGGAGCAGCATCGCCCGCGTCGACACGGGAAGACGCAGCCTCGCAGCCTTATTGCCATTCTTCATTATACGAACCTTGAACTTGACCAAGTAGCTGTTGGCACCTCGCCAGCATAAGCGTTGGCGCCGGAGAATCGAGCGGTTACATACCGCCTCGTCGGATGCGCAAAGCATCCCGAATCAAACGGCGCTTGTCCAGCCATAGGAACAAGCGCACGGGGTACAAGGGTTAGAAACCCGAGGGTCTATACCCTGGGACTGCGTCCTGGAAGTACGGTTCCGGGTTGGAACCAAGGCCGCCAAGTCCCTTGAAGATAAAGCGCAGGAAGACACCGCTTTTCGATTTATCGTCGTCGATACGGTTAAGTGTATCGTCGTCGTCGATGTATTTACGCCACGCTACCTGCACCGCATAGCAGCAATCGTTGAACTGGATGCCCGCCAGTTTCTCAAGCGAACGGCTGTTGGTCTGGTCGTACAGATAGCGCCCCACCAACGATACCGAAGGCGAAATGGCCCAGGCACCGGAAACATCGAACTCATTACGGTTATAGCCAAGACGATCATCGCGGTCACCGGAGGAATCGAAGCCTTCGCGTTCCCAGCGGTTACCGATATTGAACGCATTACCGTTGTCGAGATTGTGATAATGCACGTAGAGATCGTTGCGCTCCGCATTGCCGCGCTCAGTGTCATAGAACATCGCATAGCTCGCGCTCCAGTCGCGGTTGATGTTCCAGGTAGCGCGTGCGATGGCCGGCGAGTAGTCACGCGTCAGGTCATAGTTATATTTGTCGCGCGGCCCTTTGCCATTGGGACCGAAGTATTTCGACGGGTCATCATCGGTCACATGGCGATTTTCGAAGAAGTAGCTCTGCCCCAGATCAAACGTGAAACGCTGGAAGCCTGAGTCGTCATCGAAGAAGCTGGTGCTGACACCGTAGGAGATCTTGTTCACGTCACCAATACGGTCAATGCCGTTGAAGCGATAGGGAGACCACAGATCCTCGTAGGAAGGCGAACGCAGCGCCGTATCGAATTCAGGCAGCTTGCTCTGGTCGCGATAAGGTACGTAGGCGTAGTAAAGCCGCGGAGTAAGCGTCTGGCGATAGGCATTTCCGAACATCGACGAGTGGCGTTCGAACACCAGTCCTGAATCCACGCTGAATACCGGCACGGCACGATCGGGGGAAGAGTCCCAGTTGCGGTTCTGAGGGCTTTTCCAGTCGAGATCGTACTGGGTCAGATACATCTGCACGCGTGGTTCGAAGAAGCCCCAGGTCGGATCGTTGCGATAGCCGATGGCAGGCGCAATGTTGAAACGCGCGCCATTTACCTTCTGCGTCAGATAATCCTTGCTGCCTGGCATGTCCTCGGTACGCCACGAAACTTCATGATGGTAATAATCGTAGGACTCACTACGGTGGAAGTAGGTCGCGTTGGAGTTGAACTCTTCATAGAAGCCGTTCTCCTGCTGCCACAGCGCGTTGGCTGTCAATGACGGCAGCTCGTTGAACGGTTTATCCTCAGGATCGACCGGATCATCCATTATCTGATAACCGCGTGCGCGGGCCTGCAAGTGCCACACATCGCCTGCGTAGTCGAGCATCGCAATGCTTTGCAGGTTGTCGCGGTTCTGTTCGTCAAATGAATTGCCGAAATCATCGAAGTAGTCGCCGTCACTGGCACGAGCATACTTCATGCGGTAGGTCAGGCGATCAGTGAAGCTGCCGCTGTGATCGTAGTTGAAATACCAGCGATCATCTCCGTGGTGATCAGTGTCATTGCCAGTGCTGTGAGCACCATCATTGGCCAGATAGTTACCTTCTATCAGCCCTTCATCACGCTCGCCCCGATAGCGGAACTGCCCTCCCATCATCAAGCCACGCCCTGTCATGACGCGCGGCGTTACCGTAGCGTCGTAGTTGGGCGCAAGGTTCAGATAGATCGGCTGGTTGTAGTCGAATCCATTGTCGCTGCTAACCCCCACTGTGGGGTAGAGCAGCCCGGTAAGACGACGGTCATCAATGGGGAAGCGCATCCACGGCCAGTAGAAGACGGGCACATCATGGATACGGAATTTGGTATTGGTAGAAGTACCGTACCCTTCCGCGCGATTGATCACGATCTGATCGCCCTGGATTTTCCACAGGCTGCTATCAGGATCACAACTGGTGAAAGTGGCGTTACGCATCATATAGCGGCCATCGTCGAGGCGCTCAAGGCGATCAGCGTCGCCACGCGCATGGGACGAATGAAACACGTAATGCGCTTGCTCTACGTCGGCAGCGTTGCTGTTGACCGCAGCGCTGCCGGTGGTACCACGCACCAGAATATTGGGCTGGCGGTAGGTAACGGGGCCGGTCAGGTTAACCCGCGAGCGATCTTCGTTAAGTGTCGCCTGGCTGGCCTGAAGCTGCTGATCCTGCTGACGCACGATGACGTTACCGCTGAGCGTGGTAACGCCGGAGTCGCTGTAGCCGGCGTCGTCTGACTGGGAGTTGAGCTGGCCGTCGCCGGGCTGTGAAATCGAATAGCTGGGCGCTAGATAATAACCGCTGCATAGTTCGCCTTCAGGGCGGTTTTCGCCCCACGCATGCCAATCAAGCTGAGAGGCAGGTAGCGAGGAAGGAAGCGGTGCTGCAAAGGTAAACGCGGGCAACAGCGATGAAAATACGCCAGTCAGAGTACTCGCCGTCCAAAATAGGCGCTGAGCCATGGTGCTTGGTGTCCTTGCTTCTTGGGAATATCGCGCGATGAGCCGCAACGGCTTCATCACTTGACGTATACGAAGGGCGCGTTCAAGGTGCCTTCGGCACAACACGCGGCCATTATATTATGCGCTGGGTGCTAGCATGCGTGGTGTAGTGTGGAGCGTCAACCACGACCACGCTGCGATTTGTCATTTTTGTCCTTTATTACTCAGGAGAGTCAATGAGCGCTCGGTTCAAGGCGTTAACACACTGGGTCGCGCAACGTCACGCGCGAGCGGCACACTCATGCACGCTGACAGCAGTCGCTGATGACGCCAGTTTTCGCCGCTACTATCGACTCAATCTTGATAATGGTAGTCGCATCATAATGGATGCGCCTCCTGAAAAGGAGCCCACGCGCAGTTTTGTCGATATTGCATTGGCCTGGGGAGAGCAAAAGTTACCGGTGCCTGCCCTCTATGCTGCTGATCTCTCTCGCGGTTTTGTTGAGCTGGAAGATCTGGGCGGCACGCTTTTGACCGATCATCTGGCGACGCTTGATGAAAAAGCACAGTTGGAATGGTTACAACGCGCCATGACGCTTTCCACACAAATAGCCGCACAGCCAGCAGCAGCGCTTCCCCCTTATAACGAGCAGCGGCTGGGCATGGAACTTGACCTGTTCCCTGAGTGGGCGCTTGAGCGCTGGCTTGATATCCCGCCGCCGCCGCACTGGCAGTCACTGCGCAATCAACTGATTCGCCAGATTCTCGGCCAGCCCCAGGTGACTACCCATCGCGACTATCATTGCGGCAATCTGATGGTCGATGCCCAGCAGCAGCTTCGAGTGATTGATTTCCAGGGCGCATGGCAGGGTGCCATTGGCTATGACCCTGGCTCACTGCTGCGCGATCGCAACCTTCCCTGGAGCAGCGACATTCAACGCGCCGTATTCCAGCATCATCATCAGGCCACGCTCGACGCAGGTATTTCGCAGGAAACCTCGCTGGAGCAGCATCTTGGCTGGATAGATGAAGCCAGCGCCCAGCGCTCGTTGAAAGTGCTGGGGCTATTTTGTCGCCTGGCGCAGCGCGATGGCAAGCCACGCTATCTGCTCAACTATGAGCTGTTTTTCCTCGAACATCTCAAGCAATCGCTGAGCGCCATGGTACAGCGTGGCGCCCCTAACGCTTCGATGTGGAAGTCGCTGCTTGAGTGGCTGCAACACGAATTTGAACCTGCGCTCACTGGCGCACTCACTACACTAAAGGAGCAGCAGCGATGAAAGCGATGATTCTCGCCGCTGGACGCGGCAAGCGCATGTCGCCTCTCACCGATCACTGCCCCAAGCCGCTGCTACCGGTGGCCGGCAAGCCGCTGATCGTGCATCACATTGAACGGCTGCGCGATGCAGGAATTACCGAACTGTTAATCAATGCCGCTTATCTGGCGGATATGCTGATGGAACGGTTGGGCAATGGTCATCAGTACGGTGTCACCATCGCCTGGAGCCGTGAGGAGCAGGCGCTCGAAACCGCCGGCGGCATCCGGCAGGCACTGCCACTCCTGGGAGAAGAGCCGTTTTTGCTGGTCAATGGTGATGTATGGACCGACTTCCCGTTTAGTGAGCTAATCAACCACTCTCTCGGCGATGACCTCGCCCGCCTGGTGATGGTGCCCAATCCTGCGCACAATCCAGGCGGCGATTTCCACTTGACCGATACCCACCGTTTGCGGCTGGATGGCGAGCCACAACGGGTATACAGCGGCGTGGCCCTGATGGCTCCGGCACTGGTCGCTCACCTCCCCCTGGGTGAAGCCGTCAAATTGCTGCCGCCGCTACAAGCGGCCATCCAGCGGGATAAAGTCGGCGGCATTGATTATCGCGGCGCGTGGGTCGATGTTGGCACCCCCGAACGGCTTGCCGCACTTGACCAGCGTCTTGCCCACGCAGCCCCCTGAATCTATCGAATGAAAACATGTGCCAAGACGTATAAATGGATAAGGAGAACTCCATGAAGGCAGTCGTAAAATGGACAGATGGTCGCCAGTTTCTTGCCGAATCAGGCACTGGTCACAGTGTAGTAATGGATGGAGCGCCGGATCACGGCGGACGTAATACCGGCCCACGCCCAATGGAGATGTTATTGATGGGCCTGGGCGGCTGTACCGCCTTTGATGTGATGGAAATTCTCGAAAAGTCACGTCAGGACGTGATCGACTGCCGGGTAGAGCTGAATGCCGAGCGCGCTGATGGCGTGCCAGCGGTGTTTGAACGCATCCACGTACACTTTATTGTGATTGGCCGTAATTTGAAGGAAGCTCACGTCAAGCGCGCGGTTGACCTGTCGGCGGAAAAATATTGCAGCGCTTCGCTGATGCTGGCCCGCGGCGGTGTTGAAATTACCCACGATTACACCATCGAAGACGCAAGCTGAGTGACACTAAACACAAACGGCACGGCCAGCGGTCAACACAGGAGCTACCATGCAGACATCTACTGAGCACAAGGCCTTTGTGCTGCTGCTGGCGATTGTAAGCATCGCCTTCTTCTGGCTGATATTGCCACGCTATGGCGCCATTTTCTGGGCCATCGTGTTGGCGGTACTGTTCAATCCGATGAATGTTGCATTGACCAGAAAGCTGGGCGGAAGGCGCAATATTGCCTCGCTGCTCAGCGTACTGGTCTGTATTTTCATCGTCATCATTCCCATGTCGCTCATTCTCGGCGCCCTGATTCAGGAAGGGGCCTCCATGTATGTGCGTATCAGCAATGGGGATATTGACTTCAATGCGTATCTGGCACGCTTCCAGCAGGCGATCCCACCGAACGTCAGCGAATGGCTGCATAACAATCACCTCGGCGATCTCTCCGAGCTGCGCCAGCGCATCTCTTCTGCGGCGCTACAGGGCAGCCAGATGTTTGCGCGACGCGCCCTCAGCTTCGGCCAGAATACCCTCGACTTCATCATCAGTCTGGGCATCATGCTCTATCTGCTGTTCTTCCTGTTCAGAGATGGCGAGCGCCTGGGCGCACTGATCCGCGCCACCATTCCGCTGAGTTCTGCCTACACCAACAAGCTGCTGGCCAAATTTACTGCGGTAGTACGTGCCACGGTAAAGGGCAACGTCATCATTGCGGTGGTGCAAGGGGCCATCGGTGGCGTGACCTTCTGGTTCCTCGGCATTGAAGCGTCGCTGTTGTGGGGCGTACTGATGGCGTTCCTGTCGCTGCTGCCCGCCATTGGGGCCGCGATTGTCTGGGCCCCCGTTGCGGCGTATCTGCTGCTGGTCGGCGACTATATCAGCGGCTCCGTGCTGCTGTTCGTCGGGATCGTGGTTATTGGCCTGACGGATAACGTGCTTCGCCCGCCGCTGGTCGGCAAGGAGACCAAACTGCCTGACTACGTGGTGCTGATTTCAACTGTCGGCGGTCTATCGTTGTTCGGTATCAATGGCTTTGTGATGGGGCCATTGATTGCCGCTTTTTTCATTTCCGCCTGGACACTGTTTGGTGCCGAGCGGAAAGAGGAGGCTGCGCGCCAGTAACCCTTACGGCAGGCATGAGCGACCATGCCTGCCTTCTTCGTTAACTTGAAATTAAATTTCAATAAATTATAAAAAATAGCTACAAACAACCAAAAACATCAACACCCTCACCATATTCAAACAGCACCTTTCCTGATCTTCGCCTTATGATAGTGGCCCTTTCACTTTGGTTACCGTCATGAGCACTTCCCCTACTTCCTTCGGTATAAATGTCAGCAATACCGCTGACACATCAAGCGATAGCCATTCCATTGGAGCGCGCATCGACCGTCTTCCGGCCGTCGCTACGCTGTGGAAGCTGACAGCCCTGATCGCCATCGGGGGATTTTTTGAGCTATTTGATCTGTTCCAAACGGCCTATATCAGCCCAGGGCTACTGGAAGCAGGCATTTTTTCACGCGGCAGTGAAGGTCTATTCGGCTTCTCGGATCAAGCCGCGTTCGGCGCTGCTACATTTCTGGGACTATTTATTGGCGCAGTGCTTATCAGCCCCATGGCAGACCGCTTCGGCCGTCGCTCGATCTTCGCCTACGCCTTGCTTTGGTACACGCTACTCAGCGTTTTGATGGCGCTTCAATCCACTTCAGCAGGAGTGATGAGCTGCCGTTTGCTGGTAGGTATCGGGCTGGGCGTCGAGCTTGTCACCATCGACACCTACCTGAGCGAGTTGATGCCCAAGCGCATGCGCGGCTCAGCGTTCGCCTTTGCCTTCTTTATTCAATTTCTGGCAGTACCGGCAGTAGCGTTGCTGTCGTGGCTACTGGTGCCTCATAGCCCGTTTAATATTGCCGGATGGCGTTGGGTTATTCTGATCGGCGCTGCCTGCGCGCTGTTGATGTGGAGACTGCGCCGCACGCTGCCTGAATCGCCGCGCTGGCTGGCAAATCACGGCCAGAGCGAAGAAGCAGCGCGCGTGGTAAGTGACATTGAGCGCCGCTGTGAGAAGGAGTACGGTCAGCCTCTGCCGCCCATCGAAGCGCCCGCCAAGGTACCGCCGCACGCCAGCCAGCAGCCTTCCATGTGGCAGCCCCCCTACCGCAAGCGCATGCTGATGCTGATTACCTTCAACATCTTCCAGGCGATCGGCTTTTTCGGGTTCGGCAACTGGCTCCCTGCACTGCTGGGTGGTCAGGGCAGCGCGACGACTCATAGCCTTTTGTACGCATTTTTCATTACTCTGGCTTACCCGTTGGGTTCGCTGGTGATGATGAAAGCGGCCAACCGGCTGGAGAACAAGTGGCAGATCGTCGCTTCCAGTTTGGGCACGGTCATTTTCGGGTCACTGTTTGCGCTGGCAAGTGCCCCATGGGCGCTGATCGTCAGCGGTCTGGCGATTACCCTGTGCAATTCGTGGATGACCTATGCCTTTCACGCCTATCAAGCGGAGCTGTTCCCCACCGCGATTCGCGCTCGTGCGGTAGGGTTCTGCTACTCTTTCAGCAGACTATCGACGGTCTTCTCAAGCGTGCTGATCGGCTTCATTCTGGATAATCTGGGGGCTTCTTCAGTACTGGTGTTCATTATCACCAGCATGCTGATTGTGGTGCTGACCATTGCCCTGTTCGGCCCGCGTACCCAAGGGGTTGCGCTCGAACACATCAACCAGTAGCGGCTGCCTGACCGTACAAGACCCACATCAACCACCCCCACCCTGATAATGCCAAGGCGGGGCCAAAGGGAATGCGCGCTCGGCGATGGCCGCCTGACCAAACGAGCACGCTGGTCACCATTCCCAGCAGCGCCGCGACTGCCATGATGGGGGCCAGCAACAGTGGGCCGCCCCAGGCCCCTAGCGCAGCGAACAGTTTTACGTCGCCGCCGCCCAAGCCTTCACGCCGAACACATAGCCAGTAACCAGCGCGAATCAGCGTAAACAGTGCCCAGCCTGTCACGCTGCCAATAATCGCCTGCTCGGCACTGGTCAGTAATTGCTGGCTGTTGGCGAGCAAACCACCCCACAGCAGCGGAATAGTAAAATGGTTAGGCAGGGTGAAGGTTACCATATCGACGATCGCCAAACGTGCCAGTACAGCGCCACATAGCGCGACGGCCCAGGCAGGCATGGAGAAATTGCCGACCAGCAAAGGCCCTACCATGGCTAGAGCGACGACGATGACTGCAAGCACAGGCGGGCAGCAGTAACAGGGAGTATTCTTCACCACGCATCTCCAATAACAGGGATACCCGTTATCGGCCATTGCTGAGAGAAGTTGATAGCCTCCCGTGGTTATCTCATCTTTCACATAGGCCATGTTCGACGCTCTGCACCGCCCCTGCGCGCAGAATTGACACAAAAAAATACCCGACACTCGTGCAAGTGTCGGGGCGTCATCTGATAGAGTGCCGAGCCGCTATTGTTGTTGTAGGGCGGTGGCGCTATCAAGGATTGCAGTATTGTTTTTGTTGGGCAATCGTTCGTTATGGGTATTGACCAGGCGACGAGGTGTTCGCTCTCACATTGCTGTGCGCTGGCAAAAAGAATAAGGCAAAGCGTGGGCCATTTTTTAAAAAAACTTAAAGGTCAATAACTTAAAATAGAAAACCGTTTCAGGCAGCGCTATCTCTTCCCTATTCACGCACTCCGCTGGCGCAGAAACGGCATATCCGTGCACCGCAACCAGAACACCGCCAGTAGCACCCTGCTAGAAACGACGCGCCAGATAAGCAGTGGCCGTTGATGCCAATCTGGCGCCGGCACGAAGCGACCACTGCCGCCAGCCGGTATCGTCGGCGGCCACATAAGCCCCCTGCGCCTGCTGATCCGCCAATGCTTTCAGCAGCGCGCGTGAACGTTCATCCGTTGTCGGCAACGCAGTTAACTGCTGGCGAAGACGTTTTTCGCTGGCACCACAGTGGGCTGCCGAAACACGCCTGCCATTGCCCTGCCCCATTCTCTCTACCGCAGCACCACTCGCGAGCGCCGTGACGTAAGCCAAGGGAGCCAAATGGCTTGCACTCCCCTGTAGCTCTGATAACCGAGCGCGGATCCACACAATGCGATCAAAGCCCTGCGCCGCCAGACCAAATAGCTGCTCACGCTCGGCATCACTCTGGGCACTTAACGCGCGCCCTCGAAACAGCGCCACGCTCATGACCTGGTCGATATGATCCACGCGCAGCAAATCGGCTACCGCCTGGCGTTCGTCATGATCCACGGTTTCAGCGAGGGAGCGCCCTGGCGCTGGCTTGCTCGGAAGAAAATGCTGTGTACTGCCCAACGTTTGCAGCAAGCCATCGAACTGCACGATCAACGCATCAGTAAGGGTGAAGCGACGGGGAGCTTTCATCTCGATCTTCTCCGGGGTAAATACCAGCCCACATCAAAAGGCGCAGCGTAGCGGTATTCGGTGCTGATCAACACTATTCACCGCCAGCTCAACGCGCTGCTGCCACTGAATATTTTCTTGCACACGTTCGCACGATGCACCTTCTCGCCATGTATCAGGCCAGCGGCAGCAACAATGGACGGCCGCCCAACAAGTGCATATGAATGTGATAGACCGTTTGACCGGCATTTTCACCACAGTTCATCAGCACGCGATAACCCTCTTCCGCAATACCCAGCTCTTTGGCGAGACGCGCGGCGGTAATTGGCAAGCGACCAAGCAGTGCAGCATCGTCGTCGCTGAGGTCATTCAGCGTAGCGATCGGCTTTTTAGGCACGATCAATACATGTACCGGCGCCTGTGGCTCGATGTCGTTGAACGCAATAACCTGATCGTCCTCGTAAACAATGTCGGCCGGAATTTCGCGTGCAATGATCTTTTCAAATAGAGTCGTCATAACATCCTCACATGGTGGCTAAACAGCTAGATGCGTAAGCAATACCTGCTGCATTCTGCGCTAATCTCAGCGGAAACGCCGCTGACCAAGCAGTGCTTCTATTTTGGGGGCGAGTATCAGTTCAATTGCCAGCGGCATTTTGGCGCCGGGCACCACTATCGTATGGGGGCGGGAGATAAAGGAGCCTTCGATCATCGCCAGCAGATAGGGAAAATCAATCTGCATACGGTCACGGAAGCGAATCACCACGAAGGATTCAGCATCGGTCGGCACCGCCTGCTGCTCGAAAGGGTTGGTGGTATCGACCGTCGGCACGCGCTGAAAGTTGATATGCGTGCGCGAGAACTGTGGCTGAATAAACCGCACGTAATCCTGCATGCGCCCCAGAATCGTATCGACCACCGCCTCATGGGAATAGCCCCGCAGATTGGTATCGCGATCAATCTTCTGAATCCACTCAAGGTTCACGGCAGGGGCAATGCCCACCAGCAAATCGACATGGCGCGCGATATTGTATTCATCGGTGACCAGCCCGCCGTGCAATCCTTCATAAAACAGCAAATCGGTGCCCGCGGGCAGTCGCTGCCATTCGGTGAAGCTACCAACACGGTGCCCCTCCTCGATCAGGCGCTTGTCCTCGGCGTGAATATAGCGGCGAAAGTCACCCGTACCACGCAAGTTGTACTCGACGAACAGCGCTTCGAGGCGATCAATCAGGTTAGCTTCAACATGAAAGTGGGATAACTGCGCTTCGCGCTCCGGCTCTTCGCGGCGAATGCGAGCAAGATCGTCACGGGTGTAGCGATGAAAGGCATCGCCATCGACGTATGCGGCATTCACCCCCTCGCGCAGAAACATCCGCTCGAACGCCCGCCGAGCGGTGGTAGTGCCGGCCCCTGATGAGCCGGTAACAGCAACGATGGGATATTCACGCGACATCGAGGATCTCTCTTGATTAGTGGCTAAAGCACGAATGATCAGCACGGCGCAGCATCACCACCACTGCACCATTACCTGCCAGATCGCGTTAGCGGCTGTTCAACGCTCTGCTGTGCGCCGGCTCTACCGCGGTAAAACAGGCTCGGACTGCTCATTTACAGCGCGTAAACTTAGCACCTTCACCTGTTTTTGCCTTGCACAACGCTGGCTCGCGAGACGTTGAACGGGCTATTAGTGCTGCTCGCGGGCAATCGCACGATGGGCAATATCGGTACGGAATTCAGCCCCTTCGAGGTTGATCTGCTCGACGCCGCGGTAAGCATTGGCAGCCGCCTCAGCAACAGTGTCGCCCAGCGCGGTAACACACAGTACACGACCGCCTGCCGAGACGAGCTGATCATTTGCCAGTGCCGTACCCGCCTGAAATACCTTACAGCCCGTCTGCTCGGCAGCTTCAATACCGCTGATCGGATCACCCTTGCGGTAGCTGCCAGGATAACCACCCGCCGCAACCACCACACCGACTGCCGGCTGCTCATTCCACGCACACTCGACGCGATCGAGGCGGCCTTCAACCGCGGCCTGCACCAGCTCTACCAGATCGCTATCGAGCCTTAGCATAATGGGCTGTGTTTCAGGATCGCCAAAACGCACGTTGTATTCAATGACCTTGGGCGCGCCTTCAGTATCAATCATCAGCCCCGCATACAAGAAGCCGCAAAAGGGCGCACCTTCCTGCGCCATACCGCTGACGGTAGGCTCGATCACTTCACGCAAAATGCGCTGCTCCACCTCAGGGGTGACGACCGGTGCGGGAGAATACGCCCCCATGCCGCCGGTATTGGGGCCTTTGTCACCATTCAGCGCGCGCTTGTGATCCTGACTGGTTGCCATGGGCAGGATGTGGGTGCCATCAACCATGCAAATAAAGCTGGCCTCTTCGCCATCGAGAAACTCTTCGATAACCACCCGAGCACCGGCATCGCCGAAGGCGTTGTCTTCAAGCATATCGCGAATGGCATCACGCGCTTGCTGTTCGGTGGTGGCAACGACTACGCCCTTGCCCGCCGCCAAACCGTCAGCCTTGATCACGATAGGCGCAGCACGCCCCTGTTGGGATAGCTCATCAAGGTAAGCGAGTGCTTCATCAATACGGGTGAAGGTTTGAAAATCTGCGGTGGGAATCGCGTGGCGGGCCAGAAATTCCTTGGTGAACGACTTGGAGCCTTCAAGCTGTGCGGCAGCCGCCGTCGGCCCGAAAATCGCCAGGCCGTGCTGCTGAAAAAGATCAACGATCCCTGCCACCAGCGGCGCTTCCGGCCCGACAATGGTGAGTGCAACCTGCTGCTCCCTGGCGAAGGCTACCAGCGCGTCGTGGTCATCCATCGAGAGCGCCACATTGGTAAGTGCCGGGTCCTGCGCCGTACCTGCGTTGCCGGGTAGCACAAACACGTTGCTCACCCTGGGAGACTGCGCCGCTTTCCATGCCAGCGCGTGTTCACGCCCGCCGTTACCGATGATAAGCACGTTCATTGCACCCTTCCTATGTACCTGACAGCTCCATGAAAATCGCGCGCTCACGCATGAAAATGCGAAGCATCGCGGCTATGTGGCGTATTATGCCAGAAATTGCACGCTAACCGAGTAGCCTGACCCTCGCGTTGCGTCAGGCCGATAGTGAACACCACACAATACGGTGATTTGCTATGATTGGCCGCCTTATATAAGTAGACCCTGCACGAGCCAACCATGAATCTGATTCTCTTTTCCCAGGCTGACACCTTTACCAGCAGCGACGGTGAGCTGCGGGTACGCATCAATGATGCACGCCGCCTCGCCCATCTTCATCAGGTACATCGTGCAGAAGAGGGAAAAATGTACCGGCTGGGTGAAATCAACGGCGCAATGGGGCGTGGTGAACTGCTGACGCTCACCGAGCAGGTCGCGGAATTTTCCTTTGTCGCCGAACAGCAGCCACCGGCGGCGCTGAATGTGCATGTGCTGCTGGCCCTGCCACGACCACGCATGCTGGCGCGCAGCCTTGAAAACATGGCGGCACTGGGGGTAAAGCGCATTACCCTTATTAATACCGCACGAGTCGAGAAGAGCTTCTGGCAAAGCCCCGAACTGCGCGAAGAAAAGATCATGCACCATCTACAGCTAGGGCTTGAGCAGTGCTGCGATACTCTGATGCCACAGGTGGATAGCGCGCCACGTTTCAAGCCATTTGTTGAAGATCAGCTACCGGCACTGTTGGCGGAGCGTCGTGGGCTGGTGGCTGACCCCGGCGCAGCGCTCCCCTGCCCGCGCGGCTTGCCCGTAGAGACCCCGCTGCTACTGGCCATTGGCCCTGAAGGCGGCTTTGTTGACTACGAGCTGGAACAGCTCCAGCAGACGGGAGTAGAAGGCGTACAGCTCGGCGCACGTATTCTGCGCGTCGAAACTGCCGTGGTCGCCCTGCTCTCTCGCCTTTATTGATGTGCTGATGAGCGCGAGTGGCAGCGCTTCCACTTCAGCGGGAGGGCTGCCACCGACAGCCAATGTTGCAAACATTCTGCACAGTCAAGTGGCAATTGTTTGAAACAAATGATATTTTTTCAGGCATTAACAATTTCCGATTCCGGCAGTCCTCACGCCAGCAGCCTCTGCTCCTCTGACGATGAGCAACCGCTGCTATCGGTAACGCCCGCCGGGCCAAATGCAACGTTTGACCTAACACGCCTCCGTGCAGAGCGCCACATTCAGCGAGTGCCATGATGCCTTGCATGCCAGCACTCAAGAACGCTGCCGGAGAAATCACGATAGAAGGTTGTTGCGCGTGTTGTAACAACCACAAGCAAGCAGCGTATCGCTTGCCTGAATGCGAATGTTTCGCTCGAAGGCTGGCTAGCGCACTCGCGTTACTCCGGAACGCCACCATCATCAGCGTTACGGGAAGCAACGCCGCTAGTCGCCGATAATCTGCACAAGTGA
The DNA here is from genome assembly GCF_000526695.1 of Carnimonas nigrificans ATCC BAA-78. Lineage (GTDB taxonomy): Bacteria > Pseudomonadota > Gammaproteobacteria > Pseudomonadales > Halomonadaceae > Carnimonas > Carnimonas nigrificans. The sequence goes on along the minus strand of NZ_JAGO01000011.1, from coordinate 476,282 downwards.
GCACCTGTAGATGGCCGCTGCTGGTGCACTCAAGGTAACTATTTCTTTAATAAGAGAGCATTAATGTTACTGCCCTTGATTATCCTGCTTCCCCTTATCGGCAGCCTGGTACCGGTGCTGGCACGGCGTGCCAGACGCACGCCCATCGCCCTGTTGACCGCGCTACTGCCCGGTGCGGCGCTAGCGATTACCATCTGGCTGGGAATACAGGTGCTGAAGGGTGACATCCTTCACTTTGCCCTGCCGTGGGTGCCTCAAATGGGCCTGGCGCTGGCATTTCGCTTCGATGGGCTTTCGCTTCTCTTTACCCTGCTGATTCTTGGCATTGGTCTGCTGGTCATCGTCTACGCGCGTTACTATCTCGATCCCAAGGATTCGATGCCGAAATTTTACGGCTTTCTGATGCTGTTCATGACCTCCATGCTCGGCATCGTGACCTCCGACAACCTGATGCTGCTGTGGTTTTTCTGGGAACTGACCAGTGTGTCATCGTTTCTGCTGATCAGCTTCTGGTCGTGGTCAAGCAACGCGCGTAAAGGCGCTCGCATGGCCTTTGCGGTCACCGGTGCCGGCGGATTGTGCCTGCTGGCGAGTCTGATGCTGATGGGCCATATCGTCGGCAGCTTCAGCCTGGATACCGTGCTTCATTCAGGCGAAACGCTGCGCCAAAGTCCGCTCTATCCGCTGGTACTGATACTGCTGCTGCTGGGTGCCTTCACCAAATCGGCGCAGTTTCCGTTCCAGTTCTGGCTGCCCCATGCAATGTCAGCCCCAACCCCGGTAAGTGCCTACCTGCACTCGGCGACCATGGTAAAAGCCGGTATCTTCCTGCTGATTCGCCTCTATCCCGTAATGGGCGATACCAATGGCTGGTACTACATCATTACCCTGACCGGGCTGATCACCATGTTCTATGGTGCCTACATGGCGATGGTGCAGTACGACCTGAAAGGGCTACTGGCCTACTCGACCATTAGCCACCTTGGGTTGATTACCATGCTGCTCGGGCTTGATACCCGGCTCTCGACGCTGGCGGCCGTGTTCCACGTAGTCAACCACGCCATTTTCAAAGCCTCACTGTTCATGGCAGTGGGCATCGTGGATCATGAATGCGGCACCCGCGACTCACGCCGGTTGGGGGGGCTGCGACGTTACATGCCCTATACTGCGGCGCTGGCAACGGTGGCCGGTGCGTCGATGGCAGGCGTGCCGCTGCTGAACGGCTTTATCTCGAAAGAGATGTTCCTGACCGAAACACTACAAATCCAAAGCCTCGGCGGCCTGTCATGGCTGATTCCTGCGCTGGCAACCCTCGGCTCGGCACTCTCCGTGGCCTACTCGCTGCGTCTGGTGGTGGATGTCTTCTATCGCGGTGAGCCGCGCTTTCTGCCCAAGCAGCCCCATGAAGCGCCGCGCCCCATGCGCCTGCCTATCGAGATACTGATTATCCTGTGTCTGGCCGTGGGCATGTTCCCCTCCTTCACCGTAGGCGCACTGCTGAACAGCGCCATGAGCGTGGTCGCCACTGATGCCATGAGCGGCCAAAGCCTGGCGGTTTGGCACGGCATCAATCTGCCGCTCATGATGAGCGCAGCGGCCATGCTGCTGGGGTTAATCATCTACCTGATGCGCAATATCCTGCACTCCAGCTTCCGTCGCGATTTTCTCAAGACAGATGCCAAGCTGGTCTTTGAAAGAGCCGTTCAGAAAAGCATCGCGTTCGGCGAGCGCGTGCTGGATCGCATCGACAGCCGTTCGCTTCAGCAATATATGCTGGTCATGATGACGCTGATGCTGATCATGGCGGTGCAGGGGCTGGTGAAAATGCCCGGTCTGATGGGGCCGGTAGCGCTACAGCCAATTGACCCCTTTGTGCTGGCAGGTGCCATCGCGATGTGTATCGGCGCTATTGCCACGGTCAACTTCCAGCGCTACCGACTGATTGCACTGATCTGCCTCTCCATTACTGAGCTGATGGTGGCGCTGGCGTTCCTGAAATTCTCGTCGCCCGATCTCGCCCTTACCCAGTTGGTGGTGGCACCGGTAACGCTCATTCTGATGCTGCTCACGCTCTTCTTCCTGCCGCAGCAAACGCCGCGCGTCTCCAGCGGCATTCGTATCCTGCGCGACCTGGTGCTGGCAGCGGCTGTCGGTACGGTTATCGCCAGCATCAACTTTGCCGTGCTGACCGATCACTACGATTCGATTGGTAAATTCTTCACCGATAATGCGGTATCAGGTGCGGGCGGGCACAACGTGGTCAACGTTATTCTGGTCGATTTCCGTGGTTTCGATACCCTGGGTGAAATCACCGTGCTGGGCATCACGGCGCTGGGGGTTCTCAAACTGCTTAACCGCATGAAGCTGTTCGTACCAACCACCAGCGCAGAAAACCGCCCTTGGGCGCCGGAGTACTTCCCGACCATTTTCGGATCAGTGGCGCAAATAGTGTTGCCGCTGGCACTGATGGTGGCGTTCTACTTCTTCATTCGCGGTCATAACCTCCCTGGCGGCGGCTTTATCGGCGGGCTGGTAGCAGCTTCCGCGCTGATCATGATGTATACCGCCCGTGGTGTTGAGTGGACGATGCGCCGGCTACGCATCGACTTCCAGCGCTTGATTGCCACCGGCTTATTGATCGCATGGCTCACCAGCGCTGCGCCGCTACTGTTCGGTCACAACTTCCTGACCACCTGGTTCGATCACTTCGATATACCGCTGATCGGCTCGCTGGAAATTGCCTCGGCGCTGGTCTTTGACCTTGGCGTGTTCCTGACGGTGGTAGGCGCAACAATGATGATTCTCGCCAACCTTGGGCGTCTTGCCACCCCTTATAGCCCCGCTCGCGAGCACCGTCAGATTGATGGTGCGATGTCTGCCAAGAAGGAGATGCGCTGATATGGAAGCGATATTTTCGGCCACCATCGGCATTTTGACCGCCTGCGGCATATTCATGATGCTAAGAGGCAGAACCCTGCCCATTGTGCTCGGTATGAGTCTGATGACCTTTGCCACCAACCTGTTTCTCTTTTCCATGGGACGGCTTCGCATTGGTGCCGATGGACTGGTAGGAAGCAAGCTCGGTTCAATCGACCCAGTGCCATCGGCGCTGGTGTTGACCGCGATTGTGATCGGCTTTGCGATGACGGCATTTGTCATGATTCTCGCCATTCGTGCACGCGCCGACCTGGGTAGCGATCATATCAACGGCAGCCGGCGCAAATCGCGTCACGATCATCGCTCCGACCCCCTTGAACTCGACGAATCAAGAGGCGGCAAACGATGATGCACCACCTGGTCATAGCGCCCATTGCGCTTCCCATGCTGTTTGCCTGCCTGCTGATGCTTGAGCGCAGCGTGTTGCCACACCGCCGTCGAATGCTGGCCTTGATCGGCACCACGCTCCAGCTGGTGGTGGCCGTTACCCTTTTGGTCATGACGCGAGACGGCACCATCTGGACCTATCAGCTGGGCGAATGGCACCCTCCTTTCGGCATCGTTCTGGTGCTTGATCGCTTGGCCGCCTACATGGTGATCATTTCGACCCTGCTCGGCGCCGCGGCGATGCTCTACGCCTCCAACGGACAGGATGCCAAGGGCACCAACTTCCATGCGCTGTTTCAATTCCAGCTCATGGGGATCAACGGCGCTTTCCTTACCGGTGATATCTTCAACCTGTTTGTCTTCTTTGAAATTCTGCTGATCGCTTCTTATGCGCTGCTGCTGCACTCCGGCGGAAGGAAAAGAACCCTGGCAGGTATGCACTATGTGATTCTCAACGTAGCGGCATCGTCATTCTTCCTGATTGCCGCCGGTACGCTTTACGGCACGCTGGGCACGCTTAACATGGCCGATCTGGCGGTCAAGGTGACGCATGTTACCGAGCGCCAGCAGGGGCTGGTGGAAGCCGCGGCTCTGATGCTGATGGCGGTGTTTCTGCTTAAAACGGCGATTCTGCCCCTGCATTTCTGGCTACCGCGCGCTTATGCGGCGGCTCCCGGTTCGGTAGCGGTCATTTTTGCGATTATGACGAAGGTAGGGGTCTACTCGCTGCTGCGCGTCTATACGCTGATCTTTGGCGATCAGGCGGGCAATATCGCCCACTTTGCTCACCAATGGCTGTGGTGCGGCGGCATCGCCACCATTGCCGTGGGTGCGCTGGGCGTCTTCTCAAGCCCTGACCTGCGTATCCAGATCAGCTATCTGACGCTGGTATCGGTAGGCACCATGGTAGCGGCGCTGGGAATGGGTTCCGTCGATAGCTACAGTGCCGTGCTCTTTTATCTGCCGCATACCACCTTTATTACGGCAGGGCTTTATCTGGTGGCAGAAGCCATCGGCCGCCAACGCGGTCGTGCGGGCACCCGTATCGTCAAGAGTCGCCGTCTTCGCCAGCCCTATCTGCTGGGGACACTTTATTTTGTGGGCACACTGGCCATTCTTGGCATTCCGCCCTTCTCCGGCTCAATTGCCAAGGTCATGATATTGACCACGGCCCACGGCTATCAGGCCGCCTGGCTATGGGGTGTGGTGCTGCTGTCAACGCTGCTGGGCCTGGTCAGCATGTCGCGCGCAGGCACCACTATCTTCTGGCGCGCCGGTCAGGATGCCTCCACGCGGGGAGCCTTGCTGAACTGGCGCACCGGGGGGGCGGCAATCGCGCTGCTCAGCGTCGCGCTGCTCATTCCCTTGTTTGCGTATCCGCTGAGCGCCTTTACCCACGATATCGTGGCTCAGTTGGCAGCGCCCGGCCACTATGTCGAGGCGGTGTTGGGTCAGGCACCCAGTCTTGGGGAGGCAGTGCAATGAAACGCTTTATAAAGTGGCTGATTACCCACCCTTTTATCTCAAGCCTGGTATTTGTGATGTGGATGCTCATGAATACCTTGAGCGTTGGCAACACCATCATGGCACTGATCGTTGCCCTGCTGATTCCGAAACTGATAGATGGTTTTTGGGTGCCGCAGCCGCAACTGCACAAGCCGTGGAAGCTGGTCATGTTCCTGATCCATGTGATCTACGACATTGTGGAATCCAATATCAAGGTGGCGAAGAATACCTGGCTGCCAAAACATGCGCCGCGCCCTGCCTTTATCTTCTATCCGCTGGCGATGCAGGAATCCTTCCCCATTACGCTACTGACCAGCACTCTCTCGCTGTCGCCCGGCACGCTCTCGGCGCACTTGCGACCGCATGACAATACGCTGCTGATTCATGCGCTGGATGTGGAAGACCCAGACCAACTCGTCAACTTCATTTACGAGCGCTATGAACGACCGCTCAAGGAGATTTTCGGATGCTAAGCCATTATCCGATTATTCATGTTGCGATGTGGGTGACCGCCCTGCTGTTCAGCATCGCGGTGTGTCTGAATATCTATCGCATTCTGGTAGGCCCGAGCCTGCCTGATCGCATCGCTGCGCTGGATACGCTTAGCGTCAATGCCATCGGACTCATCTTATTGATTGGCATAGGGACGGGCAGCCGCTATGGATTTGAGGCCGGTTTGCTGATCACACTGTTCAGCTTTTTAACCACTGCTGCGCTATGTAAATATCTGCTGCGCGGCATGATTATCGAATGAGTGGAGATTGAGGCCATGTGGCAATTGATTATAGAAAGTGTCATCGCCCTGTTGCTGGTCATTGGGGGGCTGGCTGCCCTGACCGGTGCCGTGGGCATGTTGCGCTTCAACGACTTCTATATGCGCATGCATGGCCCGGCCATGAGTTCTACGGTGGGCATCGGTGCCGTGATTCTCGCATCAATCGGGTTCTTCTGGTTTCATACCGGCACATTTAGCGCCCAGGAACTGATTCTTATGGTGCTGCTGATGGTTACTACTCCTATTAGCGCCCACTTGCTCACCATGAGTGCCATGCATATGAAGCTGCCGCGCCAATCCAATACCCAGGGCGGCCCATTCGAAATCAATGAGCAGATCGACCAGGATTAAAACGCTGGCGATCAAATGCCTCCATGCGGGTAGCGCGGCAGGTCATATAAGCTGCCTGCTGCCCTGTATGTTGCCCCTGCCAGCCCCTACTTGCTCAGCCCCACAATAAAAACGCGCCTTGGCTCGATGGTCAGGCGCATTCTGTGAATACGTTACGCGACGTACTGGCGTCGCTCTATCGTGCAGTGCCAGTGTGGCCCTAGCACGCTACCGCAAGTGCATTCTCTGCCACCAGCTCAAGCTGCTCTCTGATAGCGAACAGCAGATGTTCATCCTTATCGCCAGGACGAACCACTTTAAACCCGGGGCGCGGTGAGCGACCCTTGATGTTCTGCCAATCGTCGGCCAATTTAGCGGAATCAGCATTAATGAAGCGACCACGGGTATTGCCATTATCCGTGAACGACTCCGAGAACATGCCGCTGGTAGCGATCATGTCGTAGGTATCAAATTCAACATGGTAGTAGTCGATGCGCTCTACGAAATCATCCTGATAAATGGTGTTGCCATTGATGATATCCATTGCACGCACCAGCACTCCATTGATATGCAGATGGTGCCAGGCTGAGACCACTACCTCGCGCGTTGGCACACCGTTGCCCAGTGCTCCCGGCAGGATATGAACCGGATAGTGTTCGCGTTTTTCCTGGGCAGAAAAATCAGCGCGGAAGCGGGCAGGCTGTATACCAAGCCATTCCACTTTTCTCACACCGGAGAGCGTGATGACTTCATCGCCCTCTTTCAGCGTTTCGACCGCCACTTCGCCGGTTGGCGTAGAAACAAGCGTACCTTTAGTGAAGCAGGTAATACGCTCACCGGTCATCTCATAATATTTATCTGCGAAGCCTTGCTCCAGTTTGAGGGTAAAGTCAGTAGGGTTCTTTGCATTTATATCTCTTATTGCAGCATAGCAGTAACGAACACTCTCAGGACCAGCAGCTCCAACCTGTTTTATTATTATATCAACGGTATTATCTTCAGGCCCATAAACCGGATTAAATATCGCTGGCCCATCTGAAAATCCCGGGAATGTAGTAATACTAACTGGCTCATCAACTTGAGATGCCATTTTTTACTTTCCTTCATTTATTAGTAAGCAAGCCCCACAGGGGAAAACGCACTATATGGCGAGGAAAATACCCGTACAATACCCACTACACCCTTGATAATTCAGGCATAATTAAGTATAGAGCAAACCTCTCACAATTCATTAAATTTGGCGATAAAAAAGCATAAATGCGCATGAGATCGCGCATTACGTTCCAATTAATTGCTTTTTCAACATTAAAAACAAAGATAATATTAAGATTAATAACCAACACTTTCGTCTAACAAAAAACTTTATTAAACATTCAGTTATATTTAAATAAAGGAAAATAATAATACTAAATCCACATCATTCGCGAATTTTCCGCCTCCTATTATTAGGGAAGTATTAAAACTCCCCGTTAACGTGGTTCGCCGAGATAATACCGGCATCAGGGATTAATAATGCTACTCATTACGCACATTGAGCTGCATGACGTTTATGCCAGGGCCAACCAAGCGATTTTTTGCCTTGAGGGCACATCTGGATCCACGTCACTCCTGCAAGCCAGTAACACTTTACGCTCGGGTGCAGAGATTATTTGCCTGACAGGAAAGGCCATACCAGACGTGAAGAAGCCGCCGCGCAGTAGGCTCCACGCGGCGGCTTCAGGTTGTTACAAATGTGTGGCGACTACCAGCCCTGGATGTTTTGCTTCACCAGATCGGCCAGCACAGCAATATGATCCTCGCGATCGTTCAGCGCAGGAATATAGCGGTATTCACCACCGCCTGCCTCTTCATAGCCCTCACGATTCTGAATGGCCAGCTCTTCAAGGGTTTCTAGGCAATCGGCGGCAAAGGCTGGGCTCATGATATCCAGCGCTGCGTGGCGTTTTGTCCTGCCCCACTCTTCCAGAGTGGCATCAGTATAGGGCTTCAACCACTCCTCACGGCCAAAACGCGACTGGAAGGTCATGGTCCATTCGCTGTCATCCAGCTCCAGCGCTTTGGCAACTGAGCGGCTGGTAAGATCACACTCGTCATAATAAGGGTCGCCCTTCTGCTCTACATAGCGTTTGGGCACGCCATGAAATGACATGACCAAATGCCCTTGGCGGCCTCTTTCCTTCCAGTGCTCGCGCACGCTATGCGCCAGCGCCTCTATATAACCGGGATGATCGCAATAACGGCGCACCATGCGCAGCTCAGGAATATCAGTAACGGATTTCAGTGCCTTCGCTACACGGTCGAATACCGATGCCGTAGTAGAGCTTGAATATTGGGGATAGAGCGGCAGCACCAGCACCCGTTCAACCTTCTGACGCCGTAATGAAGCGAGCGCTGCCTCCATTTTGGGGTAGCCATAGGTCATGCCCAGCTCAACCGGCACATCGAAGCCAAACTGCTGCGACAGCGCACGTTTAAGCGCGATCTGCTGACGACGTGAAATCACCAGCAGCGGAGAGCCTTCATTGAACCAGATGGACTGGTAAGCTTCTGCCACCTTTTTGGGCCGGAAGGGCAAGACTGCTCCATAAAGAATCGGCAGCCATAGCGGTCGTGCTACATCCACCACGCGCGGATCAGAGAGGAATTCAGCCAGGTAACGACGCACCGCAGGACGCGTAGGCTCGTCGGGAGTGCCTAGATTGACCAGCAACACTCCAAAACGCGGTTGTGACATAGCTTCACCTCTTGCCTCTGGATTAGGAGATCATGATAGCGCTCTTATCACCCCACCGAGAACGGCGGGAGATGGCTTCGCTGATAGATGGGGCGCAATTATATAGCACGCAGTTGAAAGACGCGGCCTATGGCTCTCTATCAGCTAATATTGAGAAAGGCTATCGGTATTGAAATCGTGAAAGCCAGCGGGAATAAGCACTCACCGAACGATGGTTGTTTGACGGTGGTACAGTCGTGAAGGGAATTCAACAAGAGCGGTAGCCCGCTCCATTACAGATTTAGAAAGCTATCGCTAGAGTAGCAGAGAGGTGGCGGTGTCCCGGACGCGGTCTTCGTTTTGCTCGGTCAGCCAGGCGCGCGTGAAGCCGAGAGTACGTAACGTCTGAGAGGCGCCATCGAGTGAACGGAACATCAGCGGACGGCCCTTCTTGCGCAAGCTGCCGACGTTGCAACGGTTATGCGTTAGCTCGATTTGATAAAGATGCAAGCCGGTAGAGGTCACGATGGTTGGCTCTACATCAAGTGGTGGATATTGCTTTAGTTGTTCGATTTCCATGGATGATCACTCCTTTTATGTACTTTTACCTGTTTTCATCGTCTCCGTTTGAAAATGCGGTAAATACGTGGTGGCAAGCGCCATAGCGAGAGATAGCGTTATCTCTCGGTCACTTGTACTTCCCATTGAACATAGCATTGGAGTATGAAATTAAAATGACGCTGAAGCTCATACTCAAGGCTGCTACCGGCCTTTGCCAAGTGCGTGCGCACCTGCCGCTTTCATTCAATGAATGAACACCCCACCTTAACATCGAAGCAGCACTCGCAATCAAGCCCCCGCATCATGGATGTGAAGGCTTGATAAAACACGTCGCCACGAATCGTGCACATACACTTGAGCAGCCGTGCGTTTGCCACTACTGGCATCGCTCACTTACTGGTTGTAGGTGCTGGGGTCGATCCAGGTACCCAGAGAGTTGCGGTCGATCCACTTGCCGCTTTTCACTTCCTTGTAGCGGAATACCACCTTGTCCCCCGGCGCAAACGGCAGCTCTGCGTCCTCGACCTGGTAGGTATAGGTGTCGCCATCAATCACCAGCGTATGGCGATAAAGATCAGGCATACCCAGCCACTCTTTAAACGGCCCTTCACGCTCCATCTTCTCAAGTGTGCCCTTGCCCTGAAGTTTGGGCTGACGCTGTTGTCCCGAGCGTCGAAATCCTCCAGCCATACCTTCCTACCTATGTGTTGCCATTGAGTAAAACGTTATTCAACTACTCGTCGCCGTACTGACCGTAGCTTTCAGGCGCCAAATCTTCAAACCGCGTGTACTTGCCTACGAAGGCCATATGAACGGTGCCAATGGGGCCATTACGCTGCTTGCCGATGACCAGCTCGGCCAGCCCCTTGTTATCCGGGTTATCGCGGTTATAAACCTCGTCACGGTATACAAAGGCGATCAAATCGGCATCCTGCTCGATCGCTCCCGATTCACGCAAGTCGGACATTACCGGACGCTTGTTGGGGCGCTGCTCAAGGGAGCGGTTAAGCTGCGATAGTGCCACCACCGGGCAACTGAACTCTTTTGCCAGCCCCTTCAAGGAGCGTGATATCTCGGAGATTTCCGCTGTACGGTTCTCAGACATGCCGGGCACCTGCATCAGCTGTAGATAGTCGATCATGATCATGCCAATCGGGCCATTCTCACGCACCAATCGCCTGACCCGAGAGCGCATTTCGTTAGGAGAGAGCGCCGGCGTATCGTCAACAAACAGCTTGCGATCCTTGAGCAGGTTGACCGCTGAGGTGAGCCGCGGCCAGTCTTCGTCTTCAAGCTGACCGGTACGCACCTTGGTCTGGTCAATACGGCCCAGTGACGACACCATACGCAGCATCAACTGCTCGGCGGGCATCTCCATGGAGAAGACCACCGCGGCCACGTCGCCGCTCACCACCGCATGCTCCACCAGGTTCATGGCAAAGGTGGTTTTACCCATCGACGGGCGCCCTGCCACGATCACAAGATCCGACGGTTGCAGGCCGGAAGTCATTTCATCCAGGTCACGAAAACCGGTAGAAAGCCCGGTCATCTGCCCCTTCATGTTGAAAAGCTGGTCGATTTTATCGACAGCCTTGCTCAGCAGACCGCTCATGCCCAGCGGCCCCCCGAACTTGGGACGTGATTCGGAAATCTGGAAGATCAGGCGCTCGGCTTCGTTGACCAGCTCATCGGCAGGGCGACCCTGAGGGGCAAATGCTCCTTCTGCAATCTGGTTAGAGACCTGAATCAGCTTTCTAAGTGTGGCACGTTCGCGCACGATATCAGCATAAGCGCGAATATTACTCGCTGAAGGCGTATTGCGCGCCAGTTCGGCCAAATAGGCCAACCCGCCCACCTGCTCAAGCTGATCGCGCAGCTCCAGCGCTTCGGAGAGGGTAATAACATCGACCACATGACTTTCATCGAGTAGCTGCTTGACCGCATTAAAGATGGCGCGATGCTCGTAGCGGTAGAAGTCATCCGGCACCAGACGTTCCGATACCACTTCCCAGGCAGCGTTATCCAGCAGCAGTCCACCCAGTACGGATTGCTCGGCTTCCAGCGAATGGGGAGGCATCTTTAGCGCATCTGTTTCACGATCGCGCACGTTTGCTTCACTCATAAAAATTCCCGATAACCAAGGCCAGGCTCCCCCGCTATGTCTGGATCGCAGTGACGATCAATGCGTCTATTTTGCCTGAATCGCCCCCGCTCTTCACGGGAAATAGCCGGCTATTTCTGCACGAGAAACCGCCGACATGACAGATTTACAAAGCGACAAGGGGGATGAAAAATCACCCCGCGCCCTGCAAACAAAAGGGACGCCCCCCGAAAGGTGCGTCCCTTGAGCATAGCCCTGCTAAAAATTATTCAGCAGTAACTACAACGCGAACAAGCGCTTCTACGTCAGCGTGCAGGCGCAGTTCGACATCATATTCGCCGGTATTGCGAATAGGGCCTTCCGGCATGCGAACTTCACTTTTAGCGACGTCGATACCCGCCTGGGCAATCGCTTCGGCCAGGTCACGCGGACCGATGGAACCGAACAGTTTGCCTTCATCGCCAGCCTTCGCTACCAGCGACAGCTCAATGTCTGCCAGCTGTGTAGCACGGCTTTCAGCTTCAGCGCGACGCAGCGCAGCTTCCGCTTCAAGCTCGGCACGACGAGCTTCAAATGCTTCAACGTTTTCACGGCTGGCCGGTACGGCGAGACCGTAAGGCACCAGGTAGTTACGACCGTAGCCAGGCTTGACGGTAACCTTGTCACCGAGTTCGCCCAACTTGCCAAAGTTATCGAGCAGAATGACTTCCATCTCGTAGACCTCTTAATGTTTGTTGCTTGCCAATCGACCGCGGATATTCGCGAAAGAGTCGATCAAGGCCAGCAACAGCACTATCAACGTTACAGGCCAGGCTACCAGCACCAGAATGTCGATGATGGCTGCCCACAGCCCATTAATTCCTTTCAGATCGACCACCCCATGCACCAGGGCGATACCTGCTGCCATCAGCGGTAGCCACACCACCACCATGGTGGAAAAGATACCGAGCGCCATGCCAAGCAACGCAATGCCGAAGATAATCAGCAGCTCCACCGGCTTAAGCCGAAGCTTCAGGAACTCTTCGCGCAGGCCGCCAGGGTTGAACAGCCGTGCCTGCCAGTAGCGTGCCAACAGCGTTACGCCAAACGCAACAACCAGCAGCACCAGCCCACTGAGCACGCCCATGACCAGAACACCCAGCGCTTGCGCGTTCAGACCTTGCTCGGCATAGGATGCCAGCATCGCCTTTACTTCGGGCGACTGACGCTGCATCTGCGCCAGCAGTTGATCAGCGTGAGGCGGAATCAAAAGGCCGCTTTGGATCAGTAGTGCAGCCACTACCGACGTGCCAATCAGCGCCCTGCTCCAGCTCACGGTAACGCGCAGCAATAGCGACATCACAATGATCAATACCAGCCCGCACAGCGGCATGACATCACTTTGAATTGCCCATAACAGCGAAGGTACTACCGCCGCTGCCGTCACGGGCAGCGCAGGGGCCGGGCCCTTGCGCAATATCCACAGCGAAGCCACCGCACCTGACAGCCAGAAGCCCCAGGGTAGAATACTGGCAATCAGCGCCACCGCCATAGCATGAAAGCGCTTTGCCAATAGCCAGTTTACGAAGCCTGTCAGCATGGGTTGGGTCGAAACTTACTGGTGGCTGTCGGTGTACGGCAGCAGCGCCAGGTAACGCGCACGCTTGATAGCGGTTGCCAGCTGACGCTGGTAACGAGCGCGAGTACCGGTGATGCGGCTAGGTACAATCTTGCCGGTCTCGGTGATGTAGGACTTCAGTGTGTCGATGTCCTTGTAGTCGATCTGCTTCACGCCTTCAGCGGTGAAACGGCAGAACTTGCGGCGACGGAAAAAGCGTGCCATGGATCAATCCTCCAAACGATGATTATTCAGCAGTAGCGTCTTCAGCTTCGGCGTTTTCTTCACCGCGGCTGGTATCGCTGTCGTTGCTGTTTTTGCTTTCTTCACGATCACGACGGCGACCACCGCGTTCATCGGCAGTTTTCGAGATCGGAGAAGCTTCGGTTACCGCTTCCTGAGCGCGCACGACCAGGTTACGAATAACGGCATCGTTAAAGCGGAAGATGTTTTCCAGCTCAGCGATCACCTCGGAGGTGGTTTCGACATTCATCAGCACGTAGTGCGCTTTATGAATCTTGTTGATCGGGTAAGCCAGGTGACGACGGCCCCAATCTTCCAGACGATGAACAGTACCACCGTTCTCGGTAACGAGATTGGTGTAGCGTTCGATCATCGCCGGAACCTGTTCGCTCTGGTCAGGGTGGACCATGAAGACGATTTCGTAATGACGCATGATATCTCCTTTCGGTTTAACAGCTTCTTCAGCAGTGGTGATAACCGACTGACTAAAAAGCAAGGAGTGAGTCACAGCGGTAGCGCTGGACACTAAAATAGGTACCTGTCAGGTACCCGGGATCGCCCTGATGGCTGCATCCACATGAAGGGGTACAGCTATCGGGGCAGTGTATTCTAGAGATTGAGACGCTGGATCACAAGCGCGGCGTAGAGAAAGACCCGTCTATTGGCTACTGACGCGCTGGCGTACCGATTCGAACAGGCTAATGCCCGCTGCCACGGACACATTAAGGCTCGATACCTGCCCCGCCATGGGGAGCTTGACCAGCTGATCGCAATGTTCACGGGTCAGACGACGCATGCCACTGCCTTCCGCTCCCATCACCAGAGCCGCAGGGCCGCGCAAATCGACATCGAAAAGCGTCTGCTGCGCTTCACCTGCGGTGCCATACACCCAAACGCCCTGCTCACGCAGCGCATCGAGAGTACGCGCCAGATTGGTGACCTGATATACCGGTACTGACTCTGCCGCGCCGGAAGCGATCTTGCGTACCGTGCCGTTGAGCGGTGCAGCGCGATGCTTGGCGACAATCACGCCGTGCCCGCCTGCGGCATCGACATTGCGCAAACAGGCACCAAAATTGTGCGGATCAGTTACCCCATCCAGCACCAGCAATAGTGGTGCGGTCGGCTCATTCCACGATTCCAGCCGCCACAGCAGTGACTGCTCGGCCTGCGCTTGCAGGGCAGGACAGAACGCCACTACCCCCTGATGATTGCCGTTGGCGCTGCTTTGATCAAGCACCTCACGAGTCACCTGGGTTACAGGCGTTCCGCGCTGCTCCGCCAACGCCACCAGTTGAGCGAGCCTGCGCTCGGCGGCTCCCTCTTGCACCCAGAGTGCGAACGGTGCCGGTGCATGTCGCGAGGCCAGCACCGCCTCTACGCTGTGAATGCCATAAACCGTATCGCCCTGGGGGGAAGATGAAGGAGCGCTACGTGGACGCCGGTTTCCCGCCGCTGCGGGGCGGCGCCCTTTTGTTTCACCACGTCGCGCCATCAGTCTTTATCCCTGGAGCCTTCCTGGGAGGCCGCATGAGGCGCTGCATCCCTGGGGGTATCGGCAGCGCCGCCACGGGCCTTGTCACCGGCAGCATCGGCGGCTTCCTGTGAAGCACCATTCACCGAACGCTTGCGCGGCCTGCGCGTACTCTCCTTGCGCTCATCCCACGGCGGCACATCAGCACCACCTGCTTCGCTGGCATTCGTCTGCCCATCACCTTCAGCCTGACGCGGCTTACGACGATCACGCCGCTGCGGGCGACGCTTGCGCCTTTTGTTGCCCTTATCGGCACGACCTTCCTGCTCGGCTTGCTGGGTGCGCGTTTCACGCCTCGGTGCCTTGCTGGCCATCGAGCCATCC
Organism: Carnimonas nigrificans ATCC BAA-78; assembly: GCF_000526695.1. GTDB lineage: Bacteria > Pseudomonadota > Gammaproteobacteria > Pseudomonadales > Halomonadaceae > Carnimonas > Carnimonas nigrificans. Next base: position 461,274 of record NZ_JAGO01000011.1, on the reverse strand, counting down.
TCCGCAATCATGAAATCAATCTTGCGGTCATCAAGATCAACACGAGCGATCTGCACCACTACGCTACCGCCCAGGCGATAGGTAGTACCGGTACGATCCCCCTTGAGCTGATGGCGTTCAGCCTGATACTGGTAGTAGTCGGAGGGCAGCGAACTGATATGCACCAGTCCTTCTACGAAATAGTCGTCGAGGCGTACAAAGATACCGAACTGGGTCACCGAAGCGATGTGGCCCGGCAGCACTTCTCCCACCTTGTCCGCCATGAATTCGCACTTGAGCCAATCCTCGACATCACGGGTCGCCTCGTCGGCGCGCCGCTCGGTCATTGAACAGTGCTCGCCCAGCTCAACCATCTGTGCATCGGTATAAGGGCACCACTGCTGACGTTTCTCGACCGGGGTATCGGCTACGCGAGCCACTTCACTGGACGCTTCACCGCTGCGAATCACCGAACGAATGGCGCGGTGCACCAATAGGTCAGGATAGCGACGGATAGGCGAGGTAAAGTGCGCATAGGCGGCATAGGCCAGCCCGAAGTGACCTTCATTGGCAGGCGAATAGACCGCTTGCGTCATGCTGCGCAGCATTACCGTCTGGATAATGTCAGCGTCAGGACGGTCGGCAATCGCATCACGCAGGGCCTGATAATCCTTGGGCGTAGGCTCTTCACCGCCGCCCAGACTTAGCCCCAGCTCACCGATAAAGGCACGCAGGGTTTGCAGGCGATCACCGGAAGGCCGCTGGTGAATACGGAACAGGGCCGGCAGCTTGTGCTTTTCAAGGAAGCGCGCGGTTGCCACGTTGGCAGCCAGCATGCACTCCTCGATAATCTTGTGCGCCACATTGCGCGAACGCGGCACAATCTTCTCGATCTTGCGCTGGTCATTGAAGACGATCTGCGTTTCCGTGGTTTCGAAATCAATCGCCCCTCGCTTGGTACGCGCTTCGCGCAGGGTGCCATACAAACCGTGCAGATCTTCCAGCGCAGGCAACAGCGCCTTGTACTGCTCACGAAGCTGACGGCCCTCTTCACTTTCGGGGTGCTCAAGTATCTCGCCTACCTTGGTGTAGGTAAGACGTGCATGGGAGCGCATCAGCCCTTCATAGAAGGTATAGCGGCTGATCGCGCCGTTGGCGGTGATATTCATTTCACACACCAGACACAGGCGATCCACTTCCGGATTGATGGAGCACAGCCCATTGGAGAGCAGCTCCGGCAGCATCGGCACTACCTGACCGGGGAAGTAGACCGAATTGCCGCGATTGCGCCCTTCCACATCCATCGGGCTATCAATCCCGACGTAGTACGACACGTCAGCAATCGCTACCAGCAGCTTCCAGCCGCCCGTTTTGGTGCGATACGCATGTACAGCGTCATCGAAATCCTTGGCATCCTCACCGTCGATGGTCACCAGAGGAAGGTCACGGATATCAACGCGGCCATGCTTGTCTTCTTCACGCACTTCAGCAGAGAAGTTCTGGAGCTGCTCTACCACTTCCTCGGGGAATTTATCCGGAATATCGTGATCACGAATGGCGATCTCGATCTCCATGCCGGGGTCCATGCGCTCGCCCAGCACCTCAACCACTTTGCCCTGTGGACGCTGCTTGAGAGTGGGCTGCTGGGTAATCTCAACCGATACCACCTGCCCATCTCTTGCACCGCCGATCTCTTCGGGCGCAATCAGGACTTCATTGGGAATACGGGAGTTTTCCGGCACCAGAGCAGCAAAGCCCTCTTCATGAGTGGCCTGGTCACGGAAAATGCCGGTCAATGTCTGGGTACGCGCCTCCAGCACATCGACAATGGTGCCCTCGGGACGACCGCGCCGGTCACGCCCGCTGATACGCGCTACCACCACATCACCGTTAAAGACGCGGCGCATTTGGCGCGGCGGCAGTACCAGGTCGGGCTTCTCGCCATCCTTGCGTGCCAGAAAGCCGATGCCGTCCCGATGGCCGATCACCCGCCCCTCGATAAGTTCGGAAGGATCAATCGACGCATAGGCACCCTGAGCGGTCTTCAGCACCTGACCATCGCGGGCCATTGCGATCATGCGGCGGCGCACCGCCTCACGCGGCTCCTCTTCCACAAGGCCCAGCAGGTCACTCATTTCTTCATGAGTCAAAGGCGCCTTGTGCTCGGCCAGCCGCTGTTGCAGATATTCGCGGCTGGGCACAGGGTTTTCGTAGTTACTTGACTCTCGAGCGGCATTGGGGTCTTCGCTCAGGGTCCAGGATGTCATGGGCAAATCCCCGGGATAAAAGGTGATAGTAAGCTATTCAAAAAGAAAAAAGGCGTCGTCAGTACGCTTCCAGCGAGCGCGTCTCGACCACTGCTACCGCGCGTAACGCGATGACCTTTGCAGGCATTCGTGGAGCGCCCCTTGCGCGGGCGCAGCGTCACTGCCTGGTGCGGCAAGATCGAGCAATAGGTGCCAGTGCCGCGACTATCGCAGGATGTGGGAGTGCGATGCTTGAAAAGCGTGTGTTTAAAGAGGCAGGAGCTGCTCTCTATCATAGTGGACGTGTTAACCATAGCGGTGAGTATAACTGTCCCCTTCCCGCTAGGGAAATAAAGCGCACGCAGGAAGGGAAACAGCGAAGGCCGGCGCGCCCTTTCTGCCATCAGCGTCTGCTTTATGAGAGAGAAAAACAGGGTCGGAGCGCTATAAGCAGATGTTTCCTGGATTTTTTATTGCGCCACCTATTGCGCTGAACAAAAAAACCGGTATTATTTGCCGCCACTTGGTTCGCACTTTCACTCACGCTCCAACGCGCAAGTGAATGGCAACTCGCCCAGATGGCGGAATTGGTAGACGCGCTAGCTTCAGGTGCTAGTGACCGCAAGGTCGTGGAGGTTCAAGTCCTCTTCTGGGCACCACTTGGTGCATCAGTACACGCGAGCTGCAAGCGACAAGACACAAATTGCCCGGATGGCGGAATTGGTAGACGCGCTAGCTTCAGGTGCTAGTGACCGCAAGGTCGTGGAGGTTCAAGTCCTCTTCCGGGCACCAGCATGTTGTTACTGCACTTCTTGATGAACGCAGTACACAGGCCCAGGTGGCGGAATTGGTAGACGCGCTAGCTTCAGGTGCTAGTGACCGCAAGGTCGTGGAGGTTCAAGTCCTCTCCTGGGCACCATTAATACCCTTCTGATATTCTCTTCAATATCTCTCTGATACTCCCTTCCTCTGCAACACTGCTTTCTTCTGCAACACCTCTTTTTATCGGCTGTTAACGCAACCTCCCTTTCATTCCCCCCTTATCACCCTTTATCAGGATAAGTTCAGCGAACCGTATTCCTGTTGCCCCCTCTATTTACTCGATTGCGTGCAAGCATCTCCCTGCGCTCTCAACCATGCTGTATCTCTACACTTCTTTCAGCTATCCGACTAGCCCTCAGGCTGCCCCAAACAAAGAACGGCCGCTGCTCCATGGCATATGAAGCAGCGGCCGTTCGTGCGTGTCGTCGGATAGATACTAATCGGTACCTGACTGATCCCGCTGCTTCGATACACGGCTACGCGCAGCAGTACCCGCCGTCTTGGCTGCGCCACCGGCAGCAACAATAATGGCAGCGATGGCCAGATACTGCACAATACTTAGCTGCTCATGCAGGAACACCAGCCCCGACAGCGCCCCCACCGCCGGCTCCAGACTCATCAGCATACTGAAAAGACGCGCAGGCATCCGGCGCAGTGCAATCATTTCAAGGCTATAAGGAAGTGCAGTAGAAAGCAGCGCGACGACGGCAGCAAGGGGCCAAAGGTGCGGCACGATAAGATCCGCGCCCAGATTGACCACGCCAATCGGTAGCGCCACAAGCCCCGCCACTACAGTGCCCAGCGCTACGGTATGGCGGCCATGACGGGCACCTGCCTTGCGTCCCCAGATGATATAAAAGCCCCAGCATGCCCCTGCTCCCAGCGCATAGGCAATACCCCGCGGGTCCATATCACCGCCAATCTCACCTACGGGAAGAAGCAGATAGAGACCGAACACCGCCAGCGCTATCCATACCAGATCAAGCACGCGGCGCGATCCCAGCAAGGCGACTGTCAGCGGGCCGGTAAACTCAAGGGCTACCGCAACCCCTAGCGGGATGGTCTCAAGCGCCTGATAGAACAGCATGTTCATGCCGCCCAGCGCCACGCCATACATCAGCAGCGCACGCCCTTTACTGCCTTCGGGCCAACCGCCGCGCCAGGGGCGCATCACGATCACCAGCATGATGGCGGCAAAGCACAAACGCAGCACCGATACTCCCAGCGCCCCCAGATCGGGAAACAGCGTCTTGGCAAGCGATGCCCCAGACTGCACAGAAGTCATGGCGACCAATAGCAACAACACTGGAGCAAGAAAAGAACGAGACGCAGCCACCACACTCCCCCATAGCCAAAGAAACGCAGCGCATCTCAGTGTCGCTATGAAGCGGCACCGACAATGCGCGGCGTTCTGATGAATCCCGACAGCACCTGACAGATGCGTTGGGCATGTAAAATCCTGTCACTGTCGCCATGGCGACAGCGAAGAAGCCTATCATGAGGGCAATGCCAGCCCAACCGGAAAATCCCAACCGTTAATAGCGCGCGGGAAGCCGCGCATAGCGCTCCAGTTCCCAGCCATGGGTGTCAACCTGCTGCTTCAGGCGCTGCTGCTGTGCCGCGGGTAGTTCACTGAAAAAGCGCAGGCCGGTCAGCCGCTCAATGGTGGCAATCGGCACGAGATACTTGTCCAGCGGCTCATTGCCCTTTACGTGCTGCGGCATCAGAAAAGCCAATGCCTTGGCCGGCTCACCATGCTGCCCCGGCGCGACCACAATCTTGTAGAAGGATTGGGGAATCGACACACACACCGGCAGCGAGGGCATATGAGTAAAAGACTCGCGGCATGAACGCAGCCACTGCCAGTTCTGGGTATACACAGGCCCGGTAATCACCCAGAGGGAGCCAAACCGCGGCAGCATTTTATCCATGACCGCCGATTCAAGCCGCTGCCACAGCTTGCGATTAAGCGCAGGGCTTTGCGGTGCCACGTTCGTCATCAGAAAGGTTTGCTGCTGCGCTTGCTTGCCATAAAGACTGGCCATCGCGTAGTTCGGCGCCATATGGCCGCGGTCATAGCCGCTCGCGCTGTACACATCGCTGGTCAGAGGCAACCCCGAACGCCAGTCACGATGAAAACCGGCAGGCCGCTTCAAATGATACCGCGGGTTGGTCGCCTTCAACTGATACTCCACCCACAGCGGCGTCATGCGAATATCTGACCACCCCACCAGGTAGTTGTCGTTACGCAGCACACGATGAAAACTGCGCCAGTCCTGCCATTGGCTGGCGACAGGTACACCCTGCCAGCTCATGGTGGTGCGGCTTTTCAGCTCGCCCACGTACCAGATGACTCCCACAACGCACAGCACCAGCAGCGCCCATGGGCTTTTCTTCGCGCGGCGCACCAGCCACGCCAATGGCGGTGGCACTACCCTGACCAGTCGCTGTAATACCCACCGGATCATGACTGATTAACGGATAAATGCACCGCCCTTGCCATATGCAGTGCCGCTGCCTCCATTGAGGGGTACTTCTCTGCCGATCCTCGCCTGCTACACACCGCTATCTTCCGCCTGCTCATCAAATGCCCAACCTGAAAACGCCCTTAAGGAGAGCGCCCACTTTCAATATTCGAACACTGTACATAAATACACATCAATAAAAAAGCGCGTTGCCTCCGGGAAGCAGCAAAAAATGCGATTTCAGGCGCTGCAATGCGCATTCCATATCTTCATGCAGGCAGCTTTTACGCTGTTGCTGCAACCGCCATTTACGACGATAGGTGAAGGCTACCCTCTCTTTTTGGGTCTGGAAGAGCAGGCTTATCACTTAGTCGAATTTCGGTGACACGAACATGTCACTAAAGTGGCCTCAAGCTACACAACAGGTTGCGAGCAGTGAAATGAAATCGTTTTCACACTGCTCAGCGGCTTCTACTTCATGGAAAAGGTCATTGTCGGTCATGGCTTATATCTCAGCCTACGCTCCCAAGCGCGCTACCATTCTGCAAGTAGCCAAGGATGCAGGGGTATCGAAAACCAGCGTCTCTCGCTATCTGGGCGAAGGCAGACGGCTGCTTTCCGAACCGATGCAAAAGCGTATTGCGCAATCCATCGAGCGACTGAATTTCAAGCCCGACCGTATCGCCAGCAGCCTGCGCGGACGCCGTACCCGCTTGATTGGCATGGTCGTCACCGACATCACGACCCCCTATACCGTCCAGATCATGCGCAGCATCGAGAATGCGTTCTACCAGCGCGGTTACACGCTGGTGGTCTGCAACACCGACAGTGACCCTGAGCTGGAAGCCAACCATCTACAGGTTCTGCAAAGCTATAACGTCGAGGGAATCATCCTGCACACCTCCAGCGGCCTTGGCGACACGCTGGGATCACTACAGCGGGATCATGCGCCGATGGTACTGATTGACCGCACCATCGAAGGTGCCGAGCTGCCGTGCATTTCACTGGATAATGCGCAGGCCATGGCATTGGGCATCGAACACGTTCGTCAGCAGGGCTTTCACCATCTGCTCTATATCACACAGCCGCTGGGCGGATTCAGCTCTCGCGAAGCACGTGCGCGCGCATTTGACGATCAGCTACAGCATCAGCACACCCTCAGCGGCGAGCAGCTTGAACTGAGCGACGAAAACGCGGAAGCCACCCTCATTGAGGCATTGACTCGGCTACTGGAGCAGCATCACGCGCCATGCGTCATGTGCAGTAACGCCAAGGTAGCGCTAAAAACCCTGCGCGTGCTCGACAAGATCGAAGGTATCGGTAAAACCGGATTTATCACCTTTGATGAAGAGGCGTGGTCCCCGCTTGTTGCCGGCGGAATCACCACGATTGCCCAGCCTGCCGATCAGATCGGCGAGCGCGCTGCTACAACACTTTACCGACAGCTGCACGAAGCATCGCCTGCGGCGCAGTCATACTCATTTCCCGCAACACTACATATACGCCGCTCCACTCAAACCGGTGCAGGCGAGCACACTGTTACCCGTCAACGCGCGTCAGTCGCGCAGGGTAAATAAGGAACCTTCTATGTCATCACCTCTCTTTATCTGCGCATCGTCCTATGGCGCCCACTATGCCACCGCCCATGGCCAGGCACAGTGCGCCCATATTGCAGCAGAAGCCGGCGCTACCGGCATCGAGATCCGCCAGGAACTTTTGAGCGAGCACGATCAGCCGCTGGAGACCCTGGGCGAGAAGATTGCCGAACTTGGTCTGGAGTGCCACTACTCCAGCACAGATCTGCTGTGGCTGGGCGAGCACCTCAATGACCGACTGCACGCAGCCATCGAAGATGCCAAAAAGCTGAAAGCGAGCCTGATCAAGGTAGCCATCGGCGCACTTCCTTCCGAAGAGACACGCCGCACCACCCTGGCGCAGTTGGCTGAATGGCTCGAAGGCAGTCAGCTCACTGTGGCGCTGGAAAATGATCAAACCAGCGAAGGCGGCACGCCTGAAGCACTCAGCGCCGCGTTGGAAGCCTTCAAGCAGGCAGGTATCAAGGCCGGTTTCACCTTCGACATCGGCAACTGGCAGTACGTTGGCGTGAACGCCATTGATGCCGCTCATGAGCTGGGCCGCGACGTCATTTATGTTCACTGCAAAGGCGTGCGTCGGGAAGGCAATCAGCTTCATGCCGCACCGCCCAGCCCCAGCGAGCTGGTCGATTGGTCCACCATGTGGAAAGCGTTCCCTCGTCACGTCAAGCGCAGCATCGAATTTCCGCTTGCGGGGGATGACCGCCATGACCATGACAGCCACCAGCTCATCAGCAACTCCGCCTCCTGGGTGACTCGTTTGAGCCATCTCTAATCACGCTACCGTAATGACGCAATATCCCACTGTACCGGGAAAAGGAATCGTTTTCATGAGCAGTTCTGATGCTAACAACAACGCCAAATTCGACTTTGATGTCGTAGGTTTCGGTGAAAGCATGGCGATGTTCGCTGCCCTGGAAGAGGGACCGCTTGAAAGCGTACAGCGTTTTGAGCGCAGCATTGCCGGTGCCGACAGCAATGTCGCCGCGGGTCTGTCGCGCCTGGGCTTCGGCGTACTGTGGTACTCGCGGGTAGGCAACGACAGCCTCGGGCGTTTCATCCTCAATACGCTGAAGTCGGAAGGCATTGATTGCAGCCAGGTCAAGGTTGACGAAGAGGCGTTAACGGGCTGGCAAATCAAGGCGCGCCGCAACGATGGCGGTGATCCTGAAGTGGAGTACTTCCGCAGCGGCAGCGCCGCCAGCCGGATGTGCGCGGATGATCTTACCCCCACCCTCACTACCAGCCGCCATCTGCACTGCACCGGCATTCCGCCGGCCCTGAGTGCCACGGCCCGTGAGCTGAGCCACGCCGCTGTCAAGCGCATGCGTGACGCTGGCCGCAGTATTTCATTCGACACCAATCTGCGCCCTGCCCTGTGGCCCAATCAGGCCACCATGGTCGAGGAGATCAACGCCCTTGCCTGTCAGGCGGACTGGGTACTGCCCGGTCTGGAAGAAGGCGAAATACTTACCGGACGCGCCGATGCCGAAGGCATCGCTGACTTCTACCTCGAACGGGGCGTCAGTGAGGTGGCGATCAAGCTCGGTAGCAAAGGGGCATTTTACAAAAACAGCAGCGGCACACGTTTTGAGCAGCCCTGCTGCTCCGTCACCCGAGTCGTCGATACCGTGGGCGCAGGCGACGGTTTCGCAGTGGGGTTCATCAGCGCACGTCTTGAGGGGCTAACGCCCGAACAGGCCGTGATGCGCGGCGCCTGGATTGGCGCCAGACAGGTACAGGTCGCAGGGGACAACGCAGGACTGCCCTTCCGCAAGGATCTGGCAGAAATCGACCAATAAGCGGTAGCTCTACTGATCGTTCGACTTCATCGCTCAACCACATCACCCAAGCAATGAAGTCGCACCGTCAGCGCTGCTGGCGCGGTCGAGCATTTGACATTCAGGTAACGCCTGGCCTGACGCTGCAAGGCAGCGTACTCGCCACCGACCGCCTCCCGTTGGATCAGAGGCGTTCTACCCACAGAGCAGACAATTGTCAGTTCTTCAATGATGGACGACCAATACCGCTCAATGGACTAACGCCACCATCAGTGCGATAGCCATTGTGCGGCAGGAGAAGTATCTCATGGCCATAGCACCAAGTGATGTTGCCCCTCACAAGGCAACGACTTCCGAAGTGGATACCACCCACCTGACCCGTTCGGCGTGGGCACTCTCTCTGGGCAGCGCGCTGGAATACTATGATTTCGCGCTTTACAGCCTTGCCTCGGCACTGATCTTCGGGCCGCTGTTCTTCCCTTCCTCAAGTATCGCCATGCAGCTGATCCTCAGCTTTGGCACCTACTTCCTGGGCTTTGCGGTACGCCCGATCGGGGGTGTGGTGTTCGGCGCACTGGGCGACAGAATCGGCAGGAAGGCGGTACTGACCATCACGGTACTGCTGATGGGGGTTTCCAGTACGCTGATCGGCCTGCTGCCTACCTTCCATAGCGTTGGCTATCTCGCGCCGATCCTGCTGGTGATACTGCGTATCGGCCAGGGCCTGGGTGCCGGTGCCGAACAGGCTGGCGCAGCGGTGATGATGACCGAAAGCGCGCCGCGCAACCGGCGTGGATTCTTCGCCTCACTGCCCTTTGTTGGCGTACAGGGCGGCACCATTCTGGCGGCGCTGGTCTATTTCCTGATGCTCTATGGCGTTGAGGACATCGCTGATACCTGGCTGTGGCGTATTCCGTTCCTTTGCAGTGCCGCTATTGTGGGTGTTGCCCTCTATATGCGTCTGCACATGAAAGAATCTCCGACCTTCGAGAAACTTTCTGCGGAAAACAAAAGGCCCAAAAGCACCCTGAAAGAGTCACTGGCGTGCTCCAAGAAATCCATCCTGACCGGCATCGGGCTGCGCATGGCGGAAAACGGTGGCTCCTCCATCTACCAGGCGCTGGCTATCAGCTACATTGCCGGAGTCGTCGGTCTGAGAGGCCCGGTCGGTGCCCTGACACTGGTGGTTGCTGCTTCTGTCGGCGTCGTCACTGTACTGGTAGCGGGCAAGGCCAGCGACATCTACGGCCGACGCGCTGTTTACCGCTTCTTTGCCGTCTTCCAGCTCGTGGTCTCTTTCCCGGTCTGGTATGTGCTTAGCCAGGGTGAGCTGATCAGCACCATCATCGCCATTACCATTGCACTGGGCATCGGTACCTGGGGCATGTTTGGTGCTCAGGGAGCGCTGTTGCCGGAGCTGTTCGGTTCGCGCTACCGCTACCTCGGTGTGTCGATTTCACGTGAAATTTCTGCCGTGATTGCAGGCGGCATCGCTCCGCTGGTCGGCGCACTGCTAATGGGCGCTACCGAATGGGTACTAGGCGGAAATCCCGAAACGCGCATCTACGCATGGATTCCCATTGCCACTTACCTGTCGCTGCTGACCCTGATTACGGTTATTACCGCATGGCGCATGCCTGAATCGCTGAACCGTGACCTGAACAGCGAAGACGATGCCCATTGAGTAGCGCCTCGCAGCGCTCTACAGTAAATGGACATGGCATCCAGCTACCTTGTTCTGTCAGAGCGCGCTTGATACGGCGCGCTTTGGCAACATCTTCTCCCAACCTTCGAGGTTACTCCGATGAAGCCAACGGTTATCTCCTTCAATCATCCGCTTGACCCCAAGCTCAAAGAGCGTATCGAGCAGCACGCAGAACTTCTCGATTTCACTCACACCAAAACACCGGCTGACGATCCGAAATTCATTGAAGCGCTGGCAACGGCGGATGGCGTGATCGGCTCCAGCCTCAAGTTCGGTGCTGAGCTGATTGACAAGGCACCGCAGCTCAAAGTGGTCTCCAGCGTCTCCGCCGGTGTCGATAACTACGACGTTGAAGCACTTAATCAGCGCGGCATTCTGCTCTGCAACACGCCAGATGCCCTTACCGAAACCGTGGCTGATGCAGGTTTCGCCCTGATTCTGGCGTCCGCCCGTCGTGTGGTCGAGCTGGCGAACTGGGTGCGTGACGGTCAGTGGCAAAAAAGCCTCACCCCGGAACGTTTCGGCAAGGATGTGCATCACGCGACGCTGGGCATTGTCGGCATGGGCCGCATTGGTGCCGCTATCGCGCGTCGTGCCCGCTTCGGCTTCAACATGAACGTGCTTTATCACAACCGTTCGCAGCATCAGGGTTACGAAGAGGAAATTGGCGTCGAGTACCGCTCCTTCGAGGAGCTGCTCAAGGAGTCCGACTTCGTCTGCACCACGCTGCCCTATTCCGAACAGACTGCGAACATGTTCAATGCCGAAGCGTTTGAAATGATGGGCAAGGAGACTGTCTTCATCAATATTGGACGCGGCGGCGTAGTCGATGAGCCAGCACTGATTGCGGCCCTCGAAAACGGCACCATCAAGGCAGCGGGTCTTGATGTTTTCGCCAAGGAGCCTCTCTCCGCCGATAGCCCGTTGGCACAGCTCGATAACGTCGTGGCGCTGCCGCACCTTGGCTCGGCAACTGAAGCCACTCGCTACGCAATGGCAGAGCTTGCGGTCGATAACCTGATTGCCGCGTTGTCAGGCGAACGTCCGCAGTGCCCCTACAACTGGAAACAAATTGGCAACGAGTAGTGCTGATACCTCGATTGTATAAGCACGGAATGATATAAAGATCCAAACCATATGCGGTGGTGAGATATAAGCGTCTCGGCGCGTGTATCTACTTGCTCGGCAAGCACCTCTCGACCCCAGTGGTGGATTAGCTGTCAAACAACGGAGCATCTAGCATGTCCAAGCAGGAAATTGGCGTTATCGGTATGGCCGTCATGGGCAAGAACCTTGCCCTGAATATTGAAAGCCGCGGCTACACCGTGTCGATCTTCAACCGCTCGCGCGGCAAGACCGATGAAGTGATTGCAGAACATTCTGACAAAAAACTAGTGCCCAGCTATACCATCGAAGAATTTGTCGATTCGCTGGAAAAACCGCGCCGTATTCTGCTGATGGTTCAGGCGGGTGAAGCCACTGACAAAACCATCGAATCCCTGAAGCCGCACCTCGACAAGGGCGACATTCTGATCGACGGCGGCAACACCCTTTACACCGATACCATTCGTCGTAACAAAGAGCTTTCCGATGAAGGGTTCAACTTCATCGGTACCGGTGTTTCCGGCGGTGAAGAAGGTGCATTGAAAGGCCCGTCCATCATGCCTGGCGGTCAGAAGGAAGCGTATGAGCTGGTAGCGCCTATCCTTGAGAAGATTGCCGCCAAGGCGCCCGATGGCGATCCTTGTGTTACCTATGTTGGCCCAGATGGTGCAGGCCACTACGTTAAAATGGTACACAACGGCATCGAATACGGTGACATGCAGCTTATCGCTGAATCCTACTCGCTGCTCAAAGGCACCCTGGGTCTCTCTAACCGTGAGCTGGCCGACGTCTTCTCTGAGTGGAACCAGGGCGAACTCGACAGCTACCTGATCGACATTACCGCCAAGGTCTTCACCAAGAAGGACAAGGATTCCGATCAGGATGTGGTTGATGTCATCCTCGACTCGGCAGGCCAGAAAGGCACCGGCAAATGGACCAGCAAAAGCGCGCTCGATTTCGGTGTGCCGCTGCCGCTGATTACTGAATCCGTGTTCGCTCGCTTTATCTCGGCGCTCAAGGATCAGCGCGTCAAGGCCGCGAAAGTGCTGACCGGCCCCACGCCCAAGCCCTTCGACGGCGACCGTGCCGAGTTCATCGAGAAAATCCGCCGTGCGCTCTATCTGAGCAAGATCGTCTCCTACGCGCAGGGCTTCTCGCAGTACAAGTCGGCTTCCGAGTCCTACGGCTGGGATCTCAACTATGGCGAAATCGCCAAGATCTTCCGTGCTGGCTGCATCATTCGTGCAGGCTTCCTGCAGAAGATCACCGACGCCTACGAAGAAGATCCGCAGCTCGACAACCTGCTGCTGGCACCTTACTTCAAGGGCATCGCGGATGAATATCAGCAAGCGCTGCGTGACGTGGTTGCCTACGCTGTCCAGCAGGGCATTCCGACGCCGACCTTCTCCTCTGCGATCGCTTACTTCGACAGCTATCGCTCCGAGAAGCTGCCCGCTAACCTGATTCAGGCACAGCGCGACTTCTTCGGCGCTCACACTTATCAGCGTCTCGACAAGGAAGGCACCTTCCATACCGAGTGGCTGAAAGACGACTAAGCGGCCCGCTTCGCTTGTCATAGAACGCCCGCGCCCCCTCTAGGGTCGCGGGCGTTGTCGTATCAGTTTCTACATTCGCCATCTTTTTCGCGCCCTTTATGGTGGCTGCAAGCCATCGGCGCAGGAGTTCGCCATGTTTCAGGCCATTTATCTGACTCAGGATGAAAATCACGCTACCCACGCCCAGCTTGAGCAGTTGGAGGAAGCTCAACTACCCGACCGTGAGGTGTGGATCGACGTGGAGTGGAGCACGCTCAACTACAAGGACGCGCTGGCACTTACGGGCAAAGGCAAGATCGTGCGGGAATTCCCCATGGTGCCGGGCATTGATCTGGCTGGCGTGGTACGGGAAAGCCGCTCCCCCAACTATTCACCCGGTGATCGGGTGCTGCTGAATGGCTGGAACGTCGGCGAGAAGTACTGGGGCGGGCTGGCTCAGCAGGCACGGGTGGATGCCCACTGGCTGACGCCGCTGCCGCAAGGAATGAGCACCCACACCGCCATGGCGCTGGGCACCGCAGGCTACACCGCGATGCTGTGCGTTCAGGCTCTGGAGCGCCATGGGGTAACACCGGAAAGCGGCCCCATACTGGTGACCGGCGCGAATGGTGGCGTCGGCACTATCGCCATCATGCTGCTGAAAAAGGCGGGTTACCGGGTGATTGCCGCGACAGGACGAATGGGGCAGCGTGATGCCCTGCTGGCGCTGGGGGCAAGCGAGGTGATGGATAGAAATGAGCTGAATCAGGCTGCGCCTCCCTTGGGTAAGGCACGCTGGGCAGGGGCCATTGATAGCGTTGGCAGCCACACGCTCGCCAACGTGTGTGCCCATACGCAGGAAAATGGCGCTGTCGCCTGCTGCGGTCTTGCTCAGGGCATGGACTTTCCCGCCTCGGTGGCGCCGTTTATTTTGCGCGGTATCACGCTATGCGGCATCAACAGCGTGACGCGCCCTGCCAGTGAGCGCGACAACGCGTGGCAGCGCCTGGCCCACGATATCGACCTTGAGCAGCTGGACCGATTGACTCGCACCATCGCCCTTCCTGAAGCCATCGGTGCCGCCGAAGAGCTGCTGGCAGGCAAGGTACGGGGCCGTCTCGTGGTTGACGTTAATCGTTGAATAAAAGAAAGAAGGCGGCAAACCTGCATATAGAGGTCGCCGCCTTATTTTTTCAATCTACTGAATGCGCCCAACCGCTGGCACGGGTGGAAGGCATGTATCGCCAAGCGGCCCGCTCACTGAAGGCAGAGAAGACTACGCGGCGGCAGTGCTGCTCAACCGTCGCGCAGCTCTTCTCTTCACCTCAGCATCCAACCCGCTTCCCGACTATTTCTTGTCAGCAGGCCAGGTAGGATAGCGACGCTCGCTGGCTGCCGGTGGGAAGTACTGATAGAGCCAGGTTTCACTGAGCGTCTCGTCACCCGATTTCAGGAACAGACGCAGATTGACCGGATCGGTGCTCTCCGAGGTGGGATACCAGTCAAACAGAATCCGGTAGCCCTTGAACTCCTTGACGTAGATAACATGTATGTCCTGCACCTTACCGTCACTGGCAGAGACTTGCGGCTGTAGGCTAAGCCCCTCATCCAGCTCGGCAAAATCGACGGCAAAGCGACGGCACCACACATCAGGGTACTGCTCTCCCGGTGCCCAGCCTTCCGTAAAGCCACCGGCTCCCTGGCGGGTTTCAAGCACGTTGGCGAGCGAACTCTGAACCGGTGGCAGCGGTGCCCAGTGCAAGCGATATCGGAAGTGATACTCCCCACCCTTGGCAATTTTCTGTTCCGGCTGCCACATGCAGACAATGTTATCGAGGGTTTCACCGGTCGAAGGCAGCTCCAGCAGATTAACCGCCCCCTTGCCCCACTCATTGAGCGGCTCTACCCACAGGCTGGGGCGCTTATGGTAGAGATCGACGGTATCCTGATAGGTGGCAAAATCACGCTGTAGCTGCAATAGCCCGAAACCGCGCGGGTTTTCATCGGCATAGGCGTTGTACTGGATATGCTCGGGGTTATTGAGCGGCCGCGCGACCCATTCGCCATTCCCGCGCCACATCGCAAGGCGATCGGAGTCATGGATTTCAGGGTGATAGGTGACGCAGGCGCGGCGATCATTGCTGCCGCAGCTAAACATACTGCTCATCGGCGCAATCCCCAGCTGGGCAATATCCTTGCGCGGATAGACAAAGCTATCGACTTCCTGCGTTACCTTGCCCTCTACGTTTTCGCAATCAAGCACGAAATGGTAGGCACCTACTGCGCTGGGGCTATCGAGCAGCGCATAGACACTGAAGGATTGGCTGGTATTCGGCTCAGGCTGCTGAATCCAGAATGCCACGAAATCGGGGAACTCTTCCTGGAGGTTATCAATATAGGTATCAATCGCCAGACCACGCGCCGATAGCCCGTACTGGCCGTCGCCTCCTTCGGCACGGAAATAGCTGGCCCCCAGGAAGGAAAACACATCGCTTTTATCAAAATCCGGTGCGCGGAATACCTTGAAGCCGGCAAAACCGAGATCATCCTGCCCCTTCAACGCATTGGTATCGACGCCAGCGTCATGATAATTGAACAGCGAAGGACGGAAGTGCACTTCACGCGCCTGATTACCAGCCTGATTCAGCGAGTAGATATGCACGCGACGTTTGAAATGCATGCCCACATGGAAAAACTCGACATCGACGGCGCGCCTGGCGTTGGAGTGCCAGAGCGAATGGTTTTTATCGTAGCCAATCTTCTGATATTGCAGCGGCGACAAGTTCGCCAGCGTCTCGGGAATCGGGCCAGGCGCTCCGCCGAAAGGCTTGGTAGCTTCACTCCTGGCGCGCTTTTTCAATTCATCAAAGCTGAAAGGCACCGGTTTTCCGTCAGCAATGGCCGCTGGAGCAGCGGCTCGCGCCATCGAAGGAACACTGCAAAATGCTGCCAGCGCCGCTGACGCCTTGAGTACTGACCTGCGATCCATAACGAGAATTTTCCTGTGTAGGCAATGAATGTGATGCGCAGACTACGCATGTTTATGAAGCGCACTGCCACGCGCCGCATCGCTGTGAATGAAGGTTCCTCACTCGGACAGCGCCTGCCCGAAATAGTGCCCGCAGAAGAGCACCGGCTCAAGCGCTGTTAACGTACCGGCAGCGAGACATCGGCAAAAACCGCTGCTTCGTGCCCAATCCCTGCCGCCATCGCGGCCTCAACCCGCTCACGGGTAAGGTGAGGCGCAAGGCGCTCAAGGAAATCGAGCATGTAACGACGCAGGAAGGTACCGCGCCGAATGCCGACGCTGGTCAGCGAGCTATCGAAAAGATGCGAAGCATCAATGGCCACCAGCCCCTCTTCCTGCGAAGGAGCCGCCATGTGCGCCACGATACCAATGCCCATGCCCAACCGAACATAGGTTTTTATCACATCGGCATCGGCTGCTGTCAGCACCACATTGGGCGAAAGCCCCATCTTGCGGAAGGCGCTATCAAGCTGGGAGCGCCCGGTGAAGCCACGGGTGTAGGTAATCAAGGGCAGATCGGCCAAGGCTTCCAGGGTCAGCTCGCCCGGTGCTAGCGTCGCCAGAGGGTGCTGCTCAGGCACCAGCACGCTGCGGTTCCACTGATAAAGCGGCAAGACCACCAGATCGTTGAACAGCGCCAATGCTTCCGTACAGATCGCGAAGTCAGCCTTGCCATCTACCACCAGCTGCGCAATCTGGCGCGGGTCGCTTTGGTGCATATGCAGTGCAATACCAGGATAGCGCTCACCGAAAGCCTGAATAACGGGAGGAAGTGCATAGCGCGCCTGAGTATGGGTGGTAGCGATGGTCAGCTCACCGCGCGCTTCGTTGCTGTGCTCCTGCGCCACCTGCTTGATGTTCTCCACGGTATGCAGCACCTGCCCGGCCAGCTCGATTACCGCCTGTCCTGCTGGTGTGACGCGAGTCAGATGCTTACCGCTGCGCGCAAAGATTTCGATGCCCAGTTCGCCTTCCAAAAGACGGATCTGCTTGGAGATACCGGGCTGAGAAGTAAAGAGGCTTTGGGCGGTTGCCGATACGTTCAGATTATTTCGTGATACTTCCCATACGTAGCGAAGCTGTTGGAGTTTCAACGCTGCACTCTCCCGTAAACAACCAAAGATGGACACTCTCGCCCTGAAAAGCGGGAGCGCTGGATGAGATGACCCACCCCGGCTGACCGGTGGGAAGGTTTTTAATGCTATCAAGTCATAAAATCATAAACAATCGGTCCTTTTAGCTATATCAAAATAGCTTTAAGTTGCCCCTCTTATGATGCAAACAGCCGTCATATCACGCTGTTACCAAGGTGCGCCCCGAGGCTTCCAAAGGCCACACCGAGCGCCCCCTTCCCTTGCATGAGAGCGATATGGATCTAACCTCATTTCTGTTTTACATCGTAGCCGGTGCCGGGGTCGGATTTGCCATGGGCTGTACCGGGGTGGGCGGCGGTTCATTAATGACGCCGATTTTGCTGGCCGTCGGTATTCCAGCTCAAACCGCCATCGGAACCGACCTGCTTTACGCGGCCATTACCAAGGTCAGCGGCCTATTCAGCCATCAGCGCCGCGGCAACATCGACTGGACCATCACCCGGCGCATGAGCCTTGGCAGCATTCCCGCTACCATACTGACGCTGCTTGCCCTGCACTATTTCAGTGAAGGGCCACAGGGTTATGCCGAGCTATTGACCGGCGTACTCGGTATCATGCTGGTGCTGACCGCCATATTGCTGATTCTGCGCGGGCCGATCACCCGCCTGGCGCGCCAGCACGACCGCTGGGTAACGCAGCGAGCGCCTCTCTTTACCCTCATCGCGGGAGCGATACTCGGTGTCTGCGTTACCCTCTCCTCGGTGGGCGCAGGCGTCTTCGGCACAGCGGTACTGCTCCTGCTCTATTCGCGTCTCAAGCCAAGCAAGGTGGTCGGCACCGATCTCGCTCACGCGGTTCCGCTGACCTTTATTGCTGGCAGCGGCCATATGCTGATGGGAAATACCGACTGGGTGCTGTTGGCAGGACTATTGATCGGTTCGCTGCCTGCAATTCATCTGGGAGCAGCCGTGGCTCAAAAGATGCCCACCAATCTGCTGCGCTGGATACTTACCCTGCTGCTGCTGGGCCTTGGCCTGAATTACAGCATCGACTTTCTCTTCTTCTAATCGCTCCTGCCGGCGCATTCACGCCGTCGAACCCCGCTCACGGCTGCGCCAGCACCTTCCCAAAGCGCTGAGCCATAAAGCGAGCTGAAATTTGCCCGCTAGCGGCGCAATGGGTAATATCGAGGCATTAGCGCCACTTCGCTTCTGAAGTGCAATCAACATATGGAGACTACGATGGTCAATAATGTGGACGTCACTGAAAGTAACTTCGAACAGGAAGTTATCAGCTCTGACAAACCGGTACTGCTGAAATTCTGGGCTCCCTGGTGCGGCCCCTGCAAGATGATGGCACCTGTCGTGGAAGAGATCGCAGAAGAACGCGCCGACAGCCTCAAAGTGGTCAGCATCAATGTTGACGACGCAGCCGACATTGCTGCTCAGCAGGGTGTACGCGGCGTACCCACCGTTACCATCTTCAAGAATGGTGAAAAGGTCGCCTCACTGGTAGGCGCGCAGTCCAAGGCTCAGCTGACCCAGTTTATTGATCAGAACGCCTGATCTTCCAGAAGCCTGCTCAACATCTCGCGCTAGCGCTATGCAAGGCCAAAACAGGCAAGGACGCGGAGTTTACGCGGTGTAAATGAGCAATCCGAACCTGTTTTTAAGGCAGTAGAGCCGACACGCGGCAGACGTTGAACAGGTTATCAGCGCGCTTGCCTGCCCCTCGAAAGAGCGGGCAACGCCACTAAAAAAACCGAGCCCGGTCTTTCCGGCTCGGTTTTTTCTTTGCCGCATCAGGGCCAGCGCCGCGGTGTTGTTCAATACACGGCGCAAGTGCCGGTAAGCGATGCCCACCGGCACCTGCTGCCCTCTCCACCAGCAGAAGACCAGCAAGCGACCGCACCTTAAAAAGCGTTATCGGGATTCATATACCTTTTTTGCCCTCTTCGCTTTTTTCTCTTGTTCGACCGGCCCAATCAGCACGGATAACCAGCGCGTATCGGGATGACAATCGAGCAGGATCTTGAGCGACATGGTGAGCGGTACCGACAGCAGCAGTCCTACCGGGCCGAATACCCACCCCCATACCACCAACGAGAGAAAGACCATCAGAGACGAAATCCCGAGCGCTTGCCCCATCAAATGAGGTTCAAACACGTTACCGCTGATAAAGTGCACCAGCCCCAGCACCACCGCCAGAATGATCGCAGACATGACCCCGACTTCGGGCATCACCAGCGCCATGATCACAGGGGGAATGGCCGACAGAAACGCACCGATATTGGGGATGAAGTTAAGCAGGAAGGCCAATACCCCCCAGATCAGCGCAAACTGAACGCCAAGAATCCAGCACGCCACGGTCGTAGCCACGGCACAGATCAGGCCGATTTCACTCTTCACGATCAGATAGCGCGTCAGGCTTTCCGAAAACTGGGTAACACGTTCGATTCGGCCATCGGCATGGGTAAACGCGGCGCGCAGCTTGGTCGGCAGGTCGATAATTTCGAATATCATAAAGACCGCCATCACCAGAATAATTACTGCCTGCGACAGCGTATCGCCCACACTGCTCAACAATCCCGGTACATAGTGCATCATCTGCGACGGATCGAACTTGTCGACGATGGCCTGCTGGTCAATGGGCAGCCCCCAGCCTTCCAGAATGCCTACCCCCTGGTTATACAGCTCGCTAAGCCGATCGGAGAAGCGCGGCCACTGCTCGCTGAACTGGGTGAACTGACTGCCAATCAGCAGCGATATCAGGCCCAGCATCAGCAGCGCCATCACCAATACAACCGTGACCGCGAGAATGACGTTCCAGCCGCGCCCTTTCAGCCAGCGCACTGGCTGGGAGCACAGTATGGCAAAGAACAGGCTTAGCAGGATCGGGATGATCAGATCGCTGCCCAGCTTTAATCCACCAAACACGATAAAGACCGATGCCAGTGCCAGCACCATATTAAAGGGCATGGTCTTCGCACCGGTATCCTTTGATGTCTGGTGTAAGTGTGTTTCTCGTGTCGCTCCCTCACTCGATGGCGAGGGCCGCTTCGACTGTTCCATTCCGATTATCTCCTTATCGGATTATGCTGCTTCTGCCTTGTCAGACAGAGGCAGGCTTCATGCGCCGCTCGGATAGCCACCGTACCAACAGGTTGGCCAGCACCGAACAGAGCAACATCGTAACGACCATGGGGGCAGCGCCTTCCACCGAGAGCGAGCTGATAATCGCCCCGGCTACGGCTCCCAGGGAAAACTGTAGACAGCCCATAACCGCATTGGCAGTGGCGCTCATGTGAGGGAAGTAGTCGAGCATTGACGACACCGCATTGGGGTTAATCAACCCTGCGGTGCCAACAAACATCATCACCAGCACCATGATTACTGGTACTGAATCCATTCCGGTAGCTACCACCGCCACCATCAATAGCGCAGCCACCAGCTGTACCGACAGGCCGATTTTCAGCAGGCGGCGCGGCTTATGATGATGAAGCAGCTTGATATTCAGGCGATTGGAGCCGGCCATCACGATGATGTTGGCACCAAACAGGAACGGATAAACCGCTGGCGATACCTGATAGTACTCCAGATAGAGATAGGGAGAGCTGGTAATAAAGGCGAACATCGCCGCGACCGACAGCGCACAGGTCATCATGTAACCCAGTGCCGCGCGATGGGTTATTACCTGCCGGTAGTGACCGACAACGGCGAGCACCGAGGGCTTGTGCTCGGGTCTGGCGCGTGTTTCCGGCAAGGCAAATACCACAATGGCCAACACGACAATGGCGTAGCACATCAAAAAGCCGAAAATGAGCTGCCAGCCTCCCAGATACAGCAGCGCGGTCCCCAGCATCGGAGCCACCAGGGGTGCCAGCAGCAAGATCATCACCATGGTGGACAATACCCTGGCGGCTTCAGGGCCGGCAAAGCGGTCACGCACAATAGCGGGCGAATTGACCACACAGGCTCCACCGCCCAGCGCTTGCACAAAGCGCCAGAAGAACAGCTCCGACAGACTATGAGTGAACATCAGCGCCAGGCACGACACGATAAACAGCAGCAGCCCTGCAATCAGCACCGGGCGTCGCCCAAGCCGGTCGGACATGGGGCCGAACACTAGCTGCCCAATGGCGAAGCCGGCCAGAAAAACGCTCACCGATACGGACGTGTGATGAACACTTTCGCCAATATGCCTGGCAATATTCGGCATTGCCGGCAAATAGGCGTCAATGGCAAAAGGTGCCAATGCCGTGATGGCCGCCACCAGCAGCGCTAAACGTCGTGCACTTATGGTGCTCACACCACCTCCCATGAATAGTAAAAACCCGGATGCCGTAGCACCCGGGTTGATTGGCTTGTCGCTGGCAAACAGCGTTAGCGTGCAGTACTACCCTCTGGCGCAGCCGCAGAGCCGGAACCGCCGTTATCGTTGGCAGCAGCACCATCGTCGCCTGTTGCTTCAGGTGCCGAGAAGTCATCGCTGTCAGCGCCTGCGGCAAAGGGATCATTGGTGACCTTGTTGCCGTCGATTTCGAACTGACGGCGCTGCATCCACGCATCACGAATGAAGGTGTAGCGGTCGCCGTTCTGCATCAGTTTTTCCTGATCCAGCAGATCAGCGCGCACCTGCACCAGATCGACAGCACGCAGCCCCCAGCGGGCGTAGCTATTGTCGATATAAGTGACCGCATCAGAGAACCAGTCACCCGGCAAGCCCATGGTGTCACGTACCGTACTAGGACCAAGCAGCGGCAGCATCATGAACGGGCCTGACTTGAAGCCCCACGCAGCAAAGGTTTTGCCGAAGTCTTCATGACGCTTCTCGATGCCCAGGCGCGATGCCGGGTCAAGCAGACCACCGATACCCAGCGTGGTATTCAGCAGCACGCGGGAGAGCGACGTACCGACAATCATCGGGTTACCCTGCAACACGCCGTTGACGGTAGTGCCTACATCGCCGATGTTGCCGAAGAAGTTGCGTACACCATCCTGTACCGGATCAGGCGTTACTGCATCGTAGCCTCGTGCCACCGGACGGAAGGCATAATGATCGAGGGTATCGTTGAATGCAAATACGCCACGGTTGAAACCTTCCCATGGGTCATTGGGCTGACCGTCCTGAGTGTACATGCCTGCACACCCGCTAAGGGCCACGGCGGTTGCCGCCGCCGCCGAAATATTGCGTAGTCCCTTCATGAAAGAACATCCCCTATTTAGTGCCTGGCTTGCGTTGCACCATATTGTACGAACCGCCACTGCACGTTAGTGCCGATACCTACAGGCACCACGCTTCAGCAAGGCTGAGCCGCTCAACAGGCGATCAATCGCAAGTCTTTTAATCGAACAATAGCGCAATGATATCAAGCACAGCGCCATTTGACTGCCTTTTCTTTACACACGTCTTTACACACGAGCAAGACAAACCCACCGACGTCTTTTAACAACGCAGCGAATAAAGTGGGCATGATCCCTGTACGCATACCCTCAACAGATATTCCCCTACCATAACGGCGTGCAGTGCTCGCGTCACTGGCAGGGTGAATTAATGTGCGCTGCTCAGCTCCTTCCAGCGCCGCTCAAGACGCTTCACGGATACCGCCTCTTTGGTGCCGAGCTGCTGGGCAAACAGCGATACCCGAAGCTCCTGCAACTGCCAAAAGAACTCCTGCAACCAGGCGGGCGTAACGCCGCTCTGACGCGCACGCTCAAAACGCGCATCGAGGCGTGCCTCAAGCTCGGTCACTTCATCCATCGCCAACTGATCGCGACGTGTTTCGCGGGCTACCTTCTCAAGCCTGAGTCGAGCAGCTTCTATATAACGCGGATACTCCTCAAGCCACTCTCCTGCCGTGGCAATAAAGCCAGGATAGACCAAACGCGCCAACTGGCTCTTGACGTCAGCATAGCTGCGCGCCACGTCCAGACCGATACGCGCTTTTTTCAACTGCTTTTTCAGCGCTATCACGCCTTTTAACGCGGCTTCGGTCCGGGCAATCAGGGTGTCAGCCAGTTCACCCAACTGGCCGCGCGAGTGATCCAGACGTGCACGCAGTTCAGACGCCGACCGCGGCAGGGGATCATAGGCAAACGCGTTGATAAACAGGGTATTGCCAAGATCGCTGATCAGCTCGCGCTTGCTGCCCACCTGAGTATAAAGCACCGCCAGCGCCTCCAGCCGCTTGTCGCGACGAAAGTAGCCAAGCTGTTCGGGCAGCGCCAGCATTGCCGCCCGCGCTACCCCTTGGCGCATGCTGCGCTCGGCTGCATCAGGGTGATCATAAAACTTGATACCGATGCTATCGCCTTCATCGACAAACGCTGGGTAGAGCGTGATGCGGATACCGGCCTGCTCCCGCTCCACCTGTTCAGCGAGCGGCGTCTCGGGCAGCGTCTTCAACCCCTGCTGCTCACCGGAATGCGCCGCAGAAGCGCCAGCGGCTGTCTGCGGTGCAGCATCGCGGTAGCGGCCTACCAGTTGATCGAGATCACGCCCCTGCCCCAGGGTTTTACCTGCCGCATCGACCACCTTGAAGTTGGTACGCAGGTGATCGGGCAGCTCGATCTCATCCCATACCTGCGGGTCAACCTTCAGCCCTGTCTTGCGCCGCAGAAACTCGCCCAGCGCAACCCCCATCGACTCGCTGCCCGGCACAATTGCTTCAAGGGCTGCATCCACCCAATCAGGAATGGGAACGATCTGGCGGCGGTACTGCTTGGGCAAGCCTTTCAACAGTGCGATGGCCTTTTCGCGCCGCAGCCCCGGCACCAGCCAATCGAAACGTTCACGGGGCAGCGTATTGAGCATCAAGGCCGGCACTGTCACGGTCACCCCGTCATTCTGGGTACCAGGGGCGAAGTGGTAATCAAGCGGCAGCTCAACCGGCCCAACCGCCAGTTTTTCAGGATATTGCGCCAGCGTCACTTCTTCGGCATCACGCGCCATCAGCGCTTCTTTATCCACGAACAGGAAGCGTGGCTCCAGCTGTTCATGCTGCTTGCGCCAGCGGTCAAAGGAGCGGCTGTCGTAAATATCGGCGGGCAGGCGCTGATCGTAGAAGTCGTAAAGCTGCTCTTCATCCACCAGAATATCGCGCCGCCGCACCTTGTCCTCAAGCTGCTCTACTTCGTCGATAAGCGCTTGATTATGTTCCATAAAGGCCGCGTTGGTGGCTAATTGTCCCTCTACCAGCGCTGAGCGAATAAATATCTCGCGCGCCTCCTGCGGATTGATATGACCATAGGCCACCCGCCGTTTGGCGTAGATCGGCAAGCCGAACAGGGTGCCCTGTTCAAGCGCCACCACTTGCCCCCGTTTGGTTTCCCAGTGAGGCTCGGCGTGGCTGCGCTTGATTAACGAGCCTGCTGCGGCTTCGATCCACTCCGGCTTGATCGCCGCGACTTCACGCGCATACAAGCGCGTGGTTTCGACCAGCTCGAAGGCCATCACCCACTTGGGCGCTTTCTTCGCCACAAATGAAGCCGGATGCAGCACAAACTGGCGGTTGCGCGCACCGAGATATTCACGCGCCTCCTGCTTAAGCCCCAGGTTTGACAGCAGGCCGGTGAGCAGCGCCGCGTGCAAACGCTGATAATCAATCTCTTCTTTCAGCTCGTTGTCGGGCAGCTTGAGTTCGTGGGCTAGCTGGCGCAGCTGGCGATAGGTGTCGTGCCATTCACGCAACCGCATATAGTTGAGATAGTGCTCCCGGCACCAGCGCCGTAGCTGTGAGGAAGAGAGTTCATCACGGGCAGCGACAAAGGCTTGCCACAGCTTGATCCAGCCCGCGAAATCCGACGCAGGATCAGCCCACTCGCGGTGCGCCTGATCCGCCGCCTGACGCTTGTCAGCAGGGCGCTCGCGGGGGTCCTGCACCGCCAGCGCACTTACCACAATCAGCGTTTCGCGCAGGCTTCCTTGGGCGCCACCGGCCAGCACCATGCGTGCCAGACGCGGATCGACCGGAAAACGCGCCAACTGGCGCCCCACCGACGTGATCCGTTGCTTGTCGACCGCCCCCAGTTCTTCCAGCAGACGGAAGCCATCCCGCACGAAGCGCTCATCCGGTGGCTCGATAAATGGAAAAGCGCCGATATCCCCCAGCTTGAGCGCCAGCATCGACAGAATGACGGCCGCCAGATTGGTGCGCTTGATTTCAGGATCGGTAAAGGCGGGCCGCGCCAGAAAATCATCCTCGCTGTAGAGCCGGATGCACAGGCCCGCCGCCACACGACCACAGCGCCCCTTGCGCTGTTCGGCACTGGCCTGACTGATCGGCTCAATCGGCAGCCGCTGAATCTTGGCGCGGTAGCTATAGCGACTGATTCGCACCAGCCCGGGGTCGATAACGTAGCGAATGCCCGGCACTGTCAGCGAGGTTTCCGCCACGTTGGTCGAGAGCACGATGCGTCGCCCCGCATGGGCAGCAAACACGCGGTTCTGCTCCGCCGCCGAGAGTCGCGCATAGAGCGGCAGTATTTCGGTATGACGCAGTTGGGCGCGGCGCAGCACATCGGCAGTTTCACGAATCTCGCGCTCGCCGGGCAGGAATACCAGCACATCCCGCGGGCCGCTGCCAAAGCCCAACTCACGCTCCGCCTGTTCGATCTCTTCCACGGCGCGCAGGATACCTTCCTGCACACTGATATCGTCCTCATCGTCACCGCTGCGCACCAGTGGACGGTAACGTGTTTCCACCGGAAAGGTACGCCCCGACACTTCGATGATAGGGGCGGGAACACGTTTCCCTTCGCGCTCAACAGCGAAGTGGTCAGCAAAGCGCTCCAGGTCGATAGTCGCCGAGGTAATCACCAGCTTGAGATCGCGACGACGCGCCAGGAGCTGTTTGAGATAACCCAACAGGAAGTCGATATTAAGACTGCGCTCGTGTGCTTCATCAATGATGATCGCGTCGTAGCGCAGCAGATCAGGATCATGCTGGGTCTCGGCCAGCAGAATACCGTCGGTCATCAGCTTGATACGCGTATCAGCGCTGGTGTTGTCAGCGAAACGCATCTGATAGCCGACGCCCTCTCCGAGCGGCGTTTCAAGCTCTTCCGCCAAACGCGCCGCTACCGAACGCGCTGCCAGACGACGCGGCTGGGTATGACCAATAATGCCGCGCCGCCCCAGCCCGCACTCAAGACACAGCTTGGGTAGCTGGGTAGTTTTTCCCGAGCCGGTTTCACCGGCAACCACAATCACCTGATGCTCGTTGAGCGCCTTGAGAATGTCTGCACGCTTGCCGCTGACCGGCAGTGATTCAGGATAATCAAGGGTGAAGGTGCGTGCTTCACGGGCAGCCACCTGCGCCTTGCTCTTGGCGATACGCTGCCGGATGTCATTCAGCGCACGGTCAATCGGCTGACCGCGTTTCGTGCGCTGGGCAAGCTTTGCCAGCCGCCCCGAAAGCGCCTGGGCATCAGCAAGTGTTACCTCATCGAGCGCCTTGCCTAGTGCTCGAAGCTGGTCGTGTTCACTGCCAGAAGCAGGAGATAAATCGGATGCGCTCAAAGCGACCTCAGCAACTCACAAGAAAAGAAAGTAACGATCTGCATGAAACGGCCTGTGCCACTGGCTCGCGTCCATACATGGCAATAAGCAAGGCCGCCCCACCAGTCAACAAACTGATGCAGGCGGCCGGTTTCAGCAATAACGCGATGCAAGCCGCATCGCCCTGATTGCTATACGGTAGGTTCCTGGCGGA
The DNA here is from genome assembly GCF_000526695.1 of Carnimonas nigrificans ATCC BAA-78. Taxonomy (GTDB): domain Bacteria; phylum Pseudomonadota; class Gammaproteobacteria; order Pseudomonadales; family Halomonadaceae; genus Carnimonas; species Carnimonas nigrificans. The sequence goes on along the minus strand of NZ_JAGO01000011.1, from coordinate 434,208 downwards.
CCGCGCGGTGAGCGCCAGAGCCGCGTTTGCCTGACTGCCCCGATGCAGCACTCGACTGCGGCGGTTGGGGGCCAAAACGGCGCGCCAGCAAACAGGCGATTCCGCCGCCAGCCACAGCCCCTATGACAACCCCCACCAGAGCGCCTTTAAGCTGCCCGGCCAGCACACCCAGCGCCGCCACGATAATCGCCGGAGCGATACCGGAGTAGCTCTCGATATCGACAGTGGCAGGACTGCTGAAGTACCACGGCATCCAGATGGCCCCTGCCACCAGGCCGACAATTGTCCAGCGCAGTATTCGTGGCACGAAACCGATGGCAAAATAGCCCGCGCCCAGCACCACCAGAGAAAGAACGGCGTAGTAAAGCCACAGCTGCGGCAATGAATTTGAAAACATTAGCGGATCTGCTCCAGTACCCTGGGGCTGCACACAGCAACGCCCCTAGTGTGATTTAACGTAATTGACATGCCGCTCGGTAAGACAGGCATCGCCGCTTTACCGCCACCATTGTATTAAAGATTCGTCTCTATGAAACCACAGTTGCCACCCGCATCACTGCAAGATCACGCGATCCGCTCGCTTGTCGCGGCCCACGCACACGCCAACGACCCGCACTGGCTATGGCTTGAACAGCGTGATGATGCCGCCGTGCGCGACTTCCTGCACGCAGCCAATCTTGCCAGTGATGAGTGTCTGGCCCCCCTTGAGCCTCTTGCCGATGCGCTTTTCGACGAGCTGTTGTCTCGTCAGGAGCTTGCCAGCGAAAGTCTCAAGACGCCACTGGACGCCTTCACCTACTGGACCTCGATTGGGGCCGATGATGACTATCCGGTGTGGAAACGCCACCCTATCGGCACTCCCGATGAGGTAGAAGTGCTGCTCGACATGCAGGCGCTGTCACGCCAGCACGACTATCTCGATGTGGGCGAAATCGCGATCTCCCCTGATGAAGCGCTGCTGGCCTGGACCCTCGACACCCGTGGTGATGAGCGCTACGACCTTTACGTTCAGTCGCTCCCTCACGGCACGCCCCGCTGCATCATCAGCGCCATGGGAGGCGAAGTGGTATGGGCGGAAGACAACCGCACCCTGCTGTTCACCCGCCTTGATGCCAGACAGCGCGCCGATTCAGTGTGGCTATTCGATATTCAGACAAGCAGAGAGACGTTGCTGTTCCGTGAGCCGGACGATGAGTTTTCGGTAGGCGTCGGCAAAACCCGCTCGCGCCAGTGGCTGGTCATCGAGAGCGTGGCGAAGGCGTCGTCGGAAAGCCATCTGCTTGATGCCGCTGCGCCCTACTCCGCCCTGCAATGCGTGAAGGCGCGTCGCCCCGGCGTTGAGTACAGTCTCGACCATCGTCCTGGCGTTTTCTATCTGCTGCATAACGCCGCGCATTCACACTTCCAGCTCGACATAGCGCCAGAGAATGCTCCTTCCGAATGGCAGCACTGGATTGCCCCGCGCGAAGAGACCACGCTGGAAGGCATCGACGCGTTTAGCTGGGGCGTAGTTATCAGCGAGCGCGATCACTATCTCGCCCAGCCGCAGCTACGTCTGGTGGAATGGAGTGGACCGCTCCCCGCCAACCCCACGACACACGCACTGGGGGATTACCATGCCAACGCGGTGCGCGATCAGCGTCTGCCCTTATTCGAAGCGCCTTCCACCGTGGCGCTGGATGACAGCTCTCGCTTCAATACACGCACCCTGTGGCTCGATGAAGAATCCTTTGTTACTCCGCCGCGCTGCGTTGCCTACGATATTGACAGCGGGGAACGCACCTTGCTGAAGCAGCAGCCGCTGTACGGCGATGTACTGCCTGAACAGTTGGTGACCCAGCGTCTTTGGGCCACCGCCAGCGACGGTGAGCGAATTCCGGTCTCTGTAGTGATGCACCGCGATGCGCTGGCGCAGCAGCGCCCCTTGCCTACGCTGCTATATGGCTATGGCGCCTACGGTGATCCCCTCGACCCGTGGTTCTCGATCAGCCGTCTGGCGCTATTAAAGCGCGGTATCGCTTTCGCCGTGGCCCATGTGCGCGGCGGCGGTGAGCGCGGCGAGCCGTGGTATCACGCCGGTAAGCTGGAGCATAAAGAGAACAGCTTCGGCGACTTCCTGAGTGCGCGGGATGCGCTGGTTGAAGCCGGCATCAGCGCCCCCGAGCGCATTCTTGCCTCGGGAGCCAGCGCAGGCGGTTTGTTGGTGGCGGCGTGCCTTAATCGCGCCCCCGAGGCGTTTTGTGGCGCACTTCTCGATGTTCCCTTCGTCGATGTGCTGCGCACCATGCAAAACCCGGAATTACCGCTTACCACCGCTGAGTATCAGGAGTGGGGAAACCCCGCCCAGCCCGACGCCCTAGCCAGAATTTCAGGGTACTCGCCGCTTGATAACCTGAGTGAGCAACGCTACCCCGCGCTCTATATCCAGGGGAGCTGGAACGATTCCCGCGTTCCTTATTGGGAACCCGCCAAGCTCTTTGCTCGCATCAATCAACTGGGCAACGCACGCGGCCCCGTGGTGCTGCGTACCGATCTCGACGCCGGTCACGGTGGTGTCGCTGGACGCTATGCCGCGTGGCGAGACGGAGCGCGTCAGGACGCCTTTGTGGTATGGGCGCTGCTCCATCAACAGCCTTCTTCATAAGTCAGCCAGCCAGCGCCGGTTGCTCGTTAAAAGCCAGCAGAGAGACGAACACGCGGCGCTGGGTCAGAAATGAAAAGGCAGAAATGAAGAGACAGCCTTCTTCGGCACACCTGCCAGTGTGCTGGTACGGGCACGAGAATGGCTCGTCAGTGCAAGTGCGCTACTTCTGGGGGCAGAAGAGCGACATCGACGCCGTACAAAGGCGTTTTCCAAAACGAAAGGGTATTCGAAGCCGCACGATTAGCGGTATCCTTCACCCCGCGCGTTGACGCCCATTCAGGCTGGCAGTCCTATTGCTTTCCGTATAAGGGCATCAAGCGCTATCCAATAATATAGAGAGAGAGGCGTTATACGACGCCGCAGGAGTTATTCCCCCATGTCACACGAAGGTCCCGGACTGGTTGAGCTGCTTACCCTGGAACCGCTGGAAGTGAATCTGTTTCGAGGCCGCAGTCTCGATCTTGGTCTCCCCCAGCTATTTGGCGGTCACGTTCTGGCCCAGGCGCTTACCGCTGCCAATTACAACGTCTCCCGAGAGCGTACCGTTCACTCACTGCACGGCTATTTCCTGCGCCCCGGTGACGCCAGCCATCCGGTGGTTTACGAAGTCGATCAGACCCGTGATGGCGGCAGCATTTCCACCCGCCGCGTTACCGCTATCCAGCACGGCAAACCGATCTTTTTTTGCAGCGCCTCCTACCATGTGCCGGAAGAAGGCTTCGAGCATCAGATTCCCCAGCTTCCTGACAGTATTCCCAGCCCTCAGGAGCTGCTCGATCAGGGGCGTGATACCCGGGTGGAGCGCGTTCCACTGATTCCGCTGGATATTCTGCGCTGGGAACAAACCCCCGAAGAGTCGCATCAATCCATCTGGTTCCGAGTGCGTGGCGATGCGCCTAAAGATCCGGTACTGCACCGCCAGATTCTGGCCTACGCTTCCGATCTTGATTTGCTGGCGACCTCACTGCTTGAGCACCACGCCATTCCCCAGCAGGATGCGCGGGTTGCCACCATTGACCACGCAGTGTGGTTCCATCAGGACCTTGATCTGACCGAGTGGCACTGCTACCGCATGTACAGCCCGTGGGCGAGCGGCGCACGCGGCCTGAGTCGCGGCGAAGTATTCAACCAGCAGGGTGAACTGGTCGCCACTACCATGCAGGAAGGCTTGATCCGCCCGATTCGCAAGTAACGCTGGCATCACCATACACAAGGCCCGCTTCCCCCAAAGGAAGCGGGCCTTGTGCGTGATACCTGCTCATTAAAGCTGTGCGGCCTTACTCGCGCAGGATGGCGATGATGTGGTCGTCATAATCTTCTTCGTCGACCTCGCCCTCTGATACCGCCATGCCACGCACGCTAATGCCCTTTCTGTGCATGCGCTGGGCAGATCCCGCAATCAATGGGTGCCAGCCCGCCAGCCTGCGCCCTTCAGCCAGACGGCGATAGGCACAACTGCCGGGCAGCCAGTTAAATTGAGGCAAATTATCAAGGGTAAGCTGGGTACAGCCCGGCACCTTGTCAAAGCGATTGGGATAGTCGCTGCACTGGCAGCTCTCGGTATCCAGCAATTGACAGGCGACGTTCAATAGTGCTATTTCGCCGCTGTCAGGGTCTTCAATCTTGACCAGGCAGCAGCGCCCGCAGCCGTCGCACAGCGCCTCCCACTCCGCCTTAGAAAGCTCTTCCAGCGCAAAACGCTCCCAGAAACGCTCGCGCAGTGCCCCTGCTTCGGCCATCCTAATAGCGCTCCATTTCAGTACCGCCCCTCGGTGGGCGTTCGATACAGATCGAGCATATAGGCTTCACGCTGTGGGGGAAGTTGCAGGTAAAACCCCTTGTCGCGAATGCCTGCCATCACGGCAGCAGCATCGGCTCGTGCCAGCGGGCGATCAGCGCTCAGCAACACCACCATCACCGGGGATGGCGTACCAAAGTGCACCAGCAGCTCTTCGGGCACTCGGGCAAGATCATCGCTGCGATCCACGTAGAGATAGGTTTCTTCACGCTTTGGGCTTGAGTACACCTGACATATCATGCGCTCACTCATGAGAGCCCCTCCTGTTCTATTACCTGGCGCAGTTCGGCATCCAGCAGCTCAGCGCGCCAGCCGCCCAGCGTCGTTTGAGCGACGGTACCGTCACTGTCAGCCTGAATAAACCGCTCGATATCGCGACGACTTGCCAACACGCCGGCACTCACCCCCAGTGCGTCGGCCCGCGCTTGCACGGCACTCTTTAGTTGCTTCAACAGGTTGCGATAGCGTGGCGTTACCGGTGAAAGCAGGCCCGGCAGAGTCTCGGTGTCGTGACGCGCGGCTTCTACCAATGCCAACAGCGTAGCTCCGTCGCGCTTGATAACCGCAGGACGCAGCTCATCCACTGCTGCCAGCTCAGCCTTGTGGCGCGGCATTTTTTCGGCAATCGCCAGCAATACCCGGTCGGCGGCCAGCCAGTTACGCGGAATATCACGCGCCCGCGCCTGCTGTTCACGCCATTGGCAGAGCCGCTGGTAGGCAGCCAGCGCTACCGGCGACAGCTTCCAGGCATTGCGATTGCGCCGGAAGTAGTCAGCATAGTCATCCTGCTCACGGGCAGCATCAATCAATTGCTGACAGTCGCTTTGCAGCCATTCAAGCCGGCCCAGTGCTTCAAGCTGCTGCCGTTGCTGCTCCCAGATACGCGGCAGATAGAGCACGTCGAGGGCGGCATAGCGACGCTGCCGCTCGCTTAATGGCCGCGCCAGCCAGTCCGAGCGCGTCGCGTCCTTCTCCAGCTCAATATCCAGACGCTCGGCCACCAGACGCTGATAGCCCATCGAGGCGTTATCGGAGCAGAGCGCCTGAGCATGCTGGGTATCAATCAGCGGCTCGGGCAATACGCCCACCCACTGCTGTAGCACTTCCAGATCTTCGCTGCACGCATGAATCAGCTTCAACGGCCCCTCATGACCAAACAGCCGCTGCAATGCAGCAGAGGCATCGAGTGCCAGCGGATCAATCAGCCATACGTACTCGCCGTCGCTCAGCTGCACCAGCGCGGGAATAGCATGAAAGGTTGTCTCGCGGCGGAATTCGGTATCGACGGCCAACACCTTGCACTGCGCCAGTGCATCGCAGCACTCACCAAGCGTCGCGTCATTATCTACCCAAGTAATTGGTAGCGCCTGCATGTCACCCTTCCACACGGTCAAAGGGCGGCTGCCCGCGAATAGCAACAACCGACCCTATCAATAAAAAGGCGCAGTCACTGTGTCGGCTGCGCCATTCGTTCATCAGGTTTGCCCGCGCTACTGCGACGAGTAGGGAAGGCGGCCAGTGAAAGCACGCGCCAGCGTGCCTCCATCGACATATTCAAGCTCTCCGCCCAGCGGCATGCCGTAGGCCAGACGAGAACAGTTGACCCCATAAGGCGTCAGCAGCTCCGAAATATAGTGGGCAGTGGCTTCGCCTTCGACAGTGGGATTGGTGGCAAGCACAATCTCGCTAAAACTGCCCTGGACGATCTGCTGCTCAAGCTGCTCAAGCCCAATCTGGTCAGGCCCGATACCATCAAGGGGCGAAAGGTGCCCGTGAAGCACGAAATAGCGTCCGCGATAGCCCCCTGCCTCTTCGATCGCCAGCAGATCGGCGGGTGATTCGACGATACAGAGCAGCCGATCATCACGACGCGGATCGCTACACTGCGCACAGCATTCATGCTCGGTCAGGTTGCGACAGCGCTGGCAGTAGCCAATGTGCTCCAGCGCCTCGGCAAGCGCGCTGACAATACGCTCTCCGCCGACGCGATCACGCTCCAGCAGATGCAGCGCCATACGCTGCGCACCTTTCGGCCCAACACCGGGTAACGTGCGCAGCGCCTCGGTCAGCTTTTCAAAAAGCGGAGAAAGCGCCATTAGAACGGCATTTTGAAGCCAGCCGGAAGATTCATGCCTTCAGTCGCTTCCGACATTTTCTCTTTGGAATTCACTTCGACCTTGTGGACGGCGTCATTGACAGCGGCAGCCAGCAGATCTTCGAGAAATTCCTTCTCTTCCGTCATCACCGAAGGATCAAGCGAAATGCTCACTACATCGTGACGACCGTTCATGCGTACCTTGACCATGCCAGCACCCGACTGCCCTTCCACTTCCTGCTGGGCAATCTCTTCCTGCACCTGCTGCATTTTTTCCTGCATCTGCTGGGCCTGCTTCATCAGGCCACCCATGCCGCCTTTAAACATGAAAACTCCTTGAGATAAAACGCGTGCTCCACCGCGCACCACATGCCGATGAAGTCGCTACTGTTTGTTCGGATGTAAAGCCCGCCCCACTGCACTGGCAGTGATCTATCCAGCGGACGGATCAGATTCGAGCGAGGTGACGCTCTCATTCAGCAACTGTGCGCCGAACTGATCCCTGAGCATCTGGATATGAGGGTCATTGTGCAGCGCTTCAACTGCTCGTGCTCGCCGTTCCTGCTGCAAGCGCTGACGCCTCAGGTGCGGCGTTTCGATATTAGGCGGAATTTCCCCTTCCACAATGGAAACCCTGCGCGACGCGCCCAATCGCGCAAGCTCGCTCTCCAGCCGTCGCGCGTGGATTTCAGCATTCATGGCCGCCTGCGACGGGGCAAGGCGCAGCTCAAGATGCTGCTGCTCATCGCGCTCTACCGCACAGTTGGCAATTAGGTTGCCGGTGATGCCGCCAAGACGGATATGCGGAAATGCTTCCAGCCACAGGGCCTGGTCGATCACCGCTCCTTCAGCGAAGCGGTAGCTCGACGCGGCATCATCCTCTGGTGCAGCATCGCTGTTTATCGCTGGCGCGGCATTATCACCGGAGTCATCATCCAGCGCTTGAGAGAAGGCTTCATTTAAATCGTTGGAAGGCTCTAGCGCTGCATATTCTGCATAACTATCGTCTTCATCATCGACCTCGCTGTCATCATAGGAAAGCCCCTGCCCCTGGGGAGCTGACTGTGGGGACGCCTCTGCTGACGGTGCCGGTGGCTGATAATCTACCGAAGCCTGCTCTCGCGGCTGTGCCGGCGACTCAGCCTGAACGGATGGCTCAGGGGCGGCTACCGAGGGGGCTGGAGTGCTACTGGTCGCTGCCACGGACGACTCGCTGGCCGACTGCTCCCAGGGGGGAGGCTCAACGGCAGGCGCGCTGGTAGCTACCGGAGCGGCTTCAGAACGAGAAGCCTGTGCAGCGCCAGCAGCAGCCTGATGATTATTCACATCAGCGCGTGGCGGCACATTAGGCGCTGCCGTGTTGGGCTGCGCTGTTGAAGAGGCAGCAGCAGACGAGTGAGCCGCAGGCGCTGCCGTTTCCGCTGAACTGGCAGGAGAATGCTGGTGCGCAGGTTCGGCAGTTATGCCTGCCGGCGCGGGGTCATCGCTATCCTGATTGCTGCGATCACTTGCCTGATGGGGGGCTGCATCCCGCTCACTGCTACCGCGCAGTGGCAGTGCCACTTCCGGCGGGCGAGGAATCCCCTGCGGGCGGAAGGCGAGCATTCTTAACAGCGTCATCTCAAGCGCGGCTCGCGGCTCGGGGGCATTGACCATCTCGGTACGTCCGCCCAGCGCAATCTGGTAGTAGAGCTGCACATCCTCGGCAGTGAACTGCTGCGCCAGCGCCAGCACGCTGTCGCGATCACCAAAGCCGTTATCAGGCGCGTTAGGCACCATTTGCGCTACGGCCAGCCGATGGAAGAGCGCCGCCAGCTCATCAAGAACAGCGGAAAAGTCGGGCGCCTGTTCCGCCAGACGCGCAATCTCCTTCAGCACCACCGCGGCATCGAGCTGGGCGATCGCCTCGGCCAGCCCCACGATATAGCGGTGATCCAGAGTACCCAGCATCGCTCTGACATCGTTCTCGCTGATATTGCCCTGCCCGAACGAAATCGCCTGATCGGTCAGCGACAGCGCATCGCGCATCGAGCCATCAGCCGCACGCCCCAATAGCCACAGTGCCTGTTCATCGAAAGAGACACCTTCCATGCCAAGAATATGAGTGAGATGGCTCACCACCTGCTCGGGCGGCATCGCTTTCAAGGCAAATTGCAGACAACGGGACAGCACCGTAACAGGCAGGCGCTGCGGGTCGGTGGTCGCCAACAGAAACTTGACGTGGGGAGGCGGCTCTTCGAGCGTTTTTAAAAGCGCATTGAAGCTATGCGACGACAGCATATGCACTTCGTCAATCAGATAGACCTTGAAGCGCCCCTGGGTGGGCGCGTACTGAACGTTATCAAGTAGCTCACGGGTATCTTCTACCTTGGTGCGTGAAGCGGCATCTACCTCAATCAGATCAACGAAGCGGTTCTCGTCGATGGCCTTGCAGGTATCGCACGCACCGCACGGCATCGAGCTGACACCCTGCTCGCAGTTCAGGCACTTGGCAAAAATACGCGCAATGGTGGTCTTGCCCACCCCGCGAGTACCGGTAAACAAATACGCATGGTGCAAACGTCCCTGATCGAGGGCGTTGACCAAGGCTCTGGAGACGTGATCCTGGCCTACCAGCTCGTGGAACGTGCGGGGCCGCCACTTGCGGGCCAATACCTGATAGCTCATGAAGGGGTTACGAATCCTTGACCGCTGAAATCGAAGCTCGCGCTATGGCGAAGTGCCCATATAGTAGCGCGTTAGGCACTGCCTGCGCGAACCCGATATTGCCGCAGCAGCACATAGAGAGAATACGAGGCAAAGCGATCTGCGTGAATGGCCACGTTCATGCGCCACTAAGCAACATGCAGCCGGAAAGACACGAGAAAAAAAGAGGAGAAATACAGGGAGATGACAGGGGAAGGATAAAGAGGAGAGCAATAAAGCACTGCTCTAAAATGGAGGCGGCCCCTGCCAGCCACATCCCGGCACACGGCTCCATCGCTACCGTTGCTCCCTTCCGGGCCTGGCGGGGTTTGCGATTTCGCGTTGCGGGAGGACCGACAAGGGCCACCATAACCTGAGACAAGCCTTTTAAATCATCGCCTTGGATGACGTTGCCACTCAGTAGGTGCAGCATGGTAGCAAGTGAATGGCCGCACAGCAAGCAGCGATCGCGCGAAGTTTCATCATCTCGCTAACCGTGCCTTCACCTGCGCTAACACCGCCCCTCACATGAAGCTGACGGCTTGGGTATAATTAGCCCCCTTCAGGCAGCTCAGCGCTACTCTATCCCCCTCTTTTCCATCTTCACCGCGGGAGCGGACATGTCCGATCTTTCAACCAGTTCCCCCCTTGTGCGCGTCGATCAGCTCCTGGTCGAGCAGGGCCAGGCACGTTCGCGTACCCGCGCCCAGCGTCTGATCAAGCATGGCCGTGTACGGCTTGTTGAAGAAGGTGTTCATCGCCAGATCGACAAACCCAGTGAAAAACTGCCAGCCGACAGCCACTTTGATATCGAAGACGATCCTGAAGAGCGCTATGTCTCGCGCGCGGGTCTCAAACTTGAAGGGCTATTGCTCAGTCAGAAGGTGCGCTTCGATCATCAGACACTGCTGGATATCGGCCAATCCACCGGCGGCTTCAGCGACTGTGCCCTCACCTTTGGTGCTGCGCGAGTAGTAGGCGTTGAAGTGGGCCATGGCCAGTTGGACCAGCGGCTGGCCGACAATGATCGAGTGGTGTGTCTTGAAGGAATCAATGCCCGCGAACTACCGGATACGCAGCTCATGCAGTGGGCACCACAGGGGTTTGATGGCGCCCTCATGGATGTGTCGTTTATTTCTCAAACACTGATTCTGCCGGAGCTGGCCAGGCTACTGCCTGCTGGTGCCACGCTTTTCAGCCTGGTCAAGCCGCAATTCGAACTGAGCCGTGACGACATTGATCAGCGTGGATTGGTACGTGATCAAGCCGCGCACAGGAAAGTCGAGGATAAAATCCGTCAGGCGCTGAAGGATAATGGGTTTGAGCTTGTGACGTGGCAGCCCAGTGTGATTACGGGCGGTGATGGCAATCAGGAGTGGATGATGATGGCGGTGAAACGCTAGGCGTTATTGTCTGCCATTGCTACTTTTGCCACTTGTGCCGGTGCCATAGGGCAGCGCACTGCCCTACTCTCCTTCAAAGGGACTTCAGGGGTGAAGCGCCCCACTGCCGTGACAATCGCACTGGCTGGCGTGATCCACCCCCTCCACCTGCAGGGTGGCGTGACCAATGCCAAAGCGTTGCAGAAGCGTTTGAGCGGCGGTGTGCAGCACCGCGTCACGCACCGCCTCGCTGGTGACCGTCAAGTGCGCGCTCAGCATGACTTCCTTCTCGGTAAGTCCCCACAGATGCAGATCGTGAACCCCCTGCACGTCCTCCAACCGCTCAAGCGCTCCACGCACTTCTTCTGAGTCGATATTTTCCGGCGTGCCTTCCAGCAGCAGATGACTGGCACTTTTCAATATTCTCACCGCCCCCCGCAGTATCAACAGACACGCCAGCAGCGACAGTAGCGGATCGGCAGCAGTAAAGCCGGTCACCATAATGATAATGGCAGCCGCAATGGCGGCTACCGAGCCAAGCAGATCTCCCATTACATGCAGAGCTGCACCACGCATATTGAGATTGTGCTTATCGCCGCCTTCCAGAATCCAGAATGACAAGGCGTTCACGCACAAACCGATGATTGCAACAATCAGCATCGAGTGGGCGGCCACCTCCTCGGGGTAGATCACGCGCTTGAGCGCTTCAAAGGCAATCGCCAGCGACAGCAGCACCAGCACCAGTCCATTGCTGAAGGCTGCCAGCACCTGCATACGCTGATAGCCGTAGCTGCGCTTGGCGTCGGGCGGCCGTCTGCCCAGCCGGAAGGCGGCCAGCGCCAGCCCCAGCGAAAAGGCATCGCTCAGCATATGAATGCCATCCGACACCAGCGCCAGCGAATTGGCCATCAAACCAACGATAATCTCGACTGCCATGAAGATGGCTGTAATCGCCAGCGCCAGCATGACCCGGTGCTCGCTGTCCTTGGTGACATCATGCACATGGCCGTGATGGTGGCTGTGCCCTGCATGACTGTGACCATGGTGGTCATGTGTATGGTGATCGTGCCCGCCATGACGGTGAGCATGTTCGCCATCACCGGGCTTTTGATCGAACGAATTTGACACCACCCCACTCCTTTTACAGCATCCAGACCATCGGGCTGCGGCGCTCTGTGCCCCGCTACCAGCAGCCCAATAGTGGGCCATTGATACCGCTAAGCCTGCGTTTCACTCGATTGACGTGTACGATAGACCCATTCAACAGGCTGTAACCACTTTAGGGTCAAGCTCCTTCAATTCATCAAGGCTTCAGGGAACACGTCATGGCAGGCTGCCTGGTTCACTCATCGCTGCGCATAGGCGAGCTTGCCGAACATGCAGGCTGTGCCGTTGAAACCATCCGCTATTACGAGCGGATAGGTCTGCTGCCCGAAGCCAGGCGCAGCGCTGCCAACTATCGCCTTTACTCCTCCGTGCATGCGGAGCAGCTCTGCTTTATTCGGCGCTGCCGCTCGCTGGATATGTCCCTTGATGAAATCAGCACCCTGCTCGCCTTGCGCAGTAGCAGCAATCGCCACTGCCAGGAGATCGAGCAGGTGGTCAGCAACCACCTTAGCCATGTTCAGGCCCGCATTGAAGAGCTTGAAATGCTGCGCGATCAGCTCACGGAACTTCATGCCTGTTGCGGAACTGAACAAGAGGGTGAATCATGCGCCATACTGACACGGCTGGAACGACATAGTACCGACCAGCCATCTTCTTCCACCGAGGCTTCATCCAGCACAGCTCATATTGACGGTGCGCACTAGGCTTTTCATGAACGAATACCGACGCCATCGCTATCAGCGCATACCGCCAGCCACGGGGGCAGAATCTGCTCGCGTGGCGTTTTCTGCCGAAAGCGCGCTCAAAAGAGGCTCCTACCCGCTATTGGCGCTTTTGATCTGTGCCAGCACGGGGCCGATGAAGTACGCGATGGCTGACGACAGCACCGCTTCCTCTTCAGAATCTTCAGAACAGAGCCAGCCTCTCTCGGAGCAGGCTCTGGAGCGCGCGATGCAGTTGGAAGCCGAGTCAAATGCCAATCCGCTGGCGATTTCGACCTACCGCCTCAACTATGTGCTGCCAATCGCTCATGACACCAAAAAGCCGCGTATGGGCGACTATCGCGCGGCGGGCAATCATCATCCTGAGCACACTGAAATAAAGTATCAGATCAGCCTGAAGGTCAATCTCGCTAACAACCTGTTTCATGACAACGGCGATCTCTTTTTGGGCTATACCCAGTTTTCGCTGTGGCAAGCGTATAACGCACGCGACTCCGCCCCTTTCCGCGAAACCAACTATGAGCCGGAGCTGTTTCTGCGCTTCACCAACCATCAGAAATTCTGGGGCTGGAACAATACCCTCAACCAGATTGGCCTGATTCACCAGTCCAACGGACGCGGGGGTGAAGAAAAGGACGATGCGGATTCCGCTTCCAGAAGCTGGAACCGCCTCTATGCAGAAGCCATTTTCCAGCGCGGCAAATGGACACTGTCGCTCATGCCGTGGTGGCGTATTCCTGATTCCAAGAAACACGACGAAAACCGCGACATCGAAAAGTACATGGGCTACGGCCAGGTAACAGCGCTCTATACCACCGCCAATAACCATGAGATTTCGCTGGCAGCCAAAGGCAACCCTGTGCATGGCAATTACGGGGCGGAGCTTGACTACACCTTTCCGCTCACCGAACGCCTGCGCGGGATGGTGCAGTACTATCACGGCTATGGCGAAAGCATGATTGATTATGATCGCAAGGTGAATCGCTTCGGGCTGGGGGTCAGCTTCAACCCCTATCTGCCCAGCGGGGCCGAAGCACCGCGTCTTGGCCCCATCGGTTCAGGGTACGATGAGATATCCCAGAGCGACGCCATCGCTGCCGCTGCTCCTGCGAATGGCCGTCACCTTAGCCAGATTGAACGCATTCGCGCAGCACGCAGCTACTTCGAAGCACGCGCCAATGAAAACCCGCTTTCGTTGACGACCTATCATCGCAACTACGTCCTGCCTATCGCTTCCAATACGGATTCGGTGGATAACAACGATTTTGCGGTGGTATCGCCCAACAGCCACCCCAACCACAATGAAGTGAAGTTCCAGCTCAGTATTAAAGGGCGGCTGTTCCACAACATATGGCAGGACAATGGCGACGTTTATGTCGCCTATACGCAGAAGTCGTGGTGGCAAGCCTACAATTCCAAAGCCTCATCCCCCTTCCGGGAAACCAACTACGAGCCTGAGCTGTTTGTCGATTTCACCAACAGCGATAGTTGGCTGGGCTGGACCAATATCACCAACCGCTTTGGCTTTGTGCATCAGTCCAATGGCCGCTCCGACCCCATTTCACGTAGCTGGAATCGCCTTTACGCGGAGATGATTCTGGTCAATGGCCCGCTTCAGGCCAGCATCAAGCCGTGGTGGCGTATTCCTGAGTCGAACCACAGCGACGATAATCCGGATATTGATAACTATCTCGGTTACGGTCAGATGTCACTCACCTACACCCATGGCAGGCAGGAATTCTCCTATGCCGTGACCGGCAACCCCGGCAAGGGTCATTTTGGTCATCAGTTTGAATACAGCTTCCCGCTTTGGCACAGCATCAATGGCTTCCTGCAATATTACAATGGCTATGGCGAGAGCCTGATCGACTACAACCGGCGGGTTAACCGTATCGGTGTGGGCGTCAGCTTCAACAACATCGGTCTTGGTGACTAAACGTTACCTCTCGCTGACACCCACGCTGACACCCACGCTTCAAGTGCCTGCTGGCTGCCTCCGCGATGCCCGCTTCCCCTTGAGTACGGGCATTGTGCAGCGCGTGCCAGCGAAGGCCGTCCTTTCTGCCGCCTCATGCTTTCCTTCCGATAGCCATGGATAAGTGGCTGCAAATCGCGAAGCAAGCAGCATTCGCTCCGACATTGTGTTGAACATTCACCTTTTTTTTCCTACTCTCTAGGTTCCTAACACTTGTCTTTGGAGGACAGGAAACATGGCTTCTAGAAAGGATTTTGAAGACGTAAAGCAGCAGGGCGAACGCTCTCGCCGTCAGCTTGAGCACGACCTGCGCGAGCTGTCTGATACGGTTGAAAAGTTTCTGAAGTCCAGCGCCGAAGACTCCAGCGAACAGCTTGATGAGCTTCGTGCCGAAGCGGGTTCGCGCCTGGAAAACGCCAAGGCACGCCTGGCCAGCTACAGCGAGGAATTCAAGACCCGCGTACATGATGGCAAGGAGTACCTTCACGAGCATGGCCGCGATGCCTTCGAGTGCGCTGACCACTATGTGCACGAAAACCCATGGCGCAGCATCGGCATTGCAGCGGCAGTAGGCACGGTCTTCGGATTGCTGGCAGGACGCCGCTAATGCCACAGCGCTCTGGTCCTGCCGCATCAGTGCTGGGTAGCGCACGCAAGCTCTTCACGTCGATGTTGAGCGCTGGCGAAACGCGCCTAAAACTGGTGATTATCGAGCTTCAGGAAGAGCGCAATCGCTTCTTCTCGCTGCTTATCACGGCGATGGTCGCGCTGCTGATGGCTGCATTCGGTATTGGCATGCTGGTGCTATGGGTGGTGGTGTACTTCTGGGATACCCACCGCCTGCTGGCGATAGGTTCGGCAGCCGGTATCCTGCTGGTGCTGGCCATCATTCTTGGCCTGCGCGTCAAGTATATCGCTAGCCGTCCCACGCTATTGCGTTCGACGCTGGAACACCTGGGCGAAGATCGCGAGCAGCTTGAAGAGCGCGTTGAGGAATATTCAACCAGCCGGCGACTGAGAAAGGAGAGTGACTAATGGCAAAATCCTCTTCCTTGCAGAGCAGGCGTCGCGGACTGGAGGGGCGCATTGCCAGCGAGCGGCGTGCGGTGCAACAGGCGGCGGATCAATGGCTGACCGCTACCGCTTCTTTCGACCGCAAGGTGGAAAAACTGTCAGCACTGAAGGTACCCGCTGCACTGGTGGGTGGTCTGATAACGCTTAGGCTGGTTAGAAAGCCTGGCAAACTGATTACACTGGCACGTAAAGGCATTGGGCTTTATACCCTGACCCGCGGCGTGCGCAAGATGATTAGTCAGGCACGCTAACCCCTCCCCGACCACCTCGGCCATCACTGGGCCGAGGTTTTATTCTGCGGTCAGGCTGAATGCCTGCCATGCGCTAGGCAACATTCCCGCACGCCACGCCCGATGACCATGCCCACTGGAAGTTATACCCACCCAACTGACCGGTCACATCGAGCACCTCTCCAATAAAGTAAAGCCCCGGTACCGTGTTCACGCTCATATCCTTCGACGAGACTGCCCGCGTATCAACGCCGCCAAGGGTGACTTCCGCAGTACGCCAGCCCTCGGTGCCCGCCGGTTTCAGGGAGAAATGATTCAGGCACTCCGCCAGCGCCGCCACACTGTCATTGCTCCACTGAGCGGCAAACGCCTCGGTATCAACGGCGACAGCCTTGCAACACCACTCTGCCAGCGCCAGGGCAAGGCGCTTGGGCAATAGTTCGCTCAACCATTGGCGCAGCAGTTTACGCGGTTCATCACGGCGCAATTGAGCCAGCGCTTGCTGGGCATCCAAGCCATCCAACCAGTCGATATGAAGGCTATCCCCCGGGTTCCAATGGGTAGAGCTTTTCAGCATGACCGGCCCCGATAGCCCACGGTGAGTAATCAATAGCGGCTCGCGATAACGTGCATCGTTGCACCGCACCACCACAGGAACCGAAATACCGGCCAGCGGCGTAAAGAACTCCTTCCATCCCGCTGTCAGCGTAAAGGGCACCAGCGCAGGGCGCGTTGGCAGCACCTCAAGCCCAAACTGCCGCGCCAACTCATAACCGAAGCCACTCGCACCAAGCGTCGGTATCGACAAGCCACCGGTTGCAATCACCAGCGCTTCACAGCTAAGCGTGCCGCGATCGGTTGCCAGCGAAAATCCGCCCTGCTCACGCGCAGCCACCTTATTGACCGCAGTAGAGAGCCAGGTGGTAACGCCCGCCCATTCACACTCCGTTTCAAGCAACGCCACCATCGGCTTGGCCGATTCGGCACAGAATAGCTGCCCCGGCGCCTTCTCTACATAGTCAATGGCGTGGCGCTCCACCAATTCCAGGAAGTCACGCGGTGTATAGCGTTTCAGTGCAGAGATACAGAAATAGGGATTGGCAGAAAAGTAGTGTTCCGGCGCAGCATCCATATTGGTGAAATTACAGCGACCACCCCCTGACATCAGGATCTTCTTGCCTGCTCGCTTGGCGTGTTCGATGACAAGCACGCGCCGCCCACGATAGCCTGCTGTTGCTGCGCACATCATGCCGGCAGCGCCTGCACCAATCACGACGACATCCCAGTCGTAGCGCTTGACGGGAGTATCCTGGGGAGTAATAGCTGGGGAGTGCTCGGTCATGACGGCTCTATCAACGGTAAAATGTAGCCGCGATAATAGGAAATTAGCGCTGCAAAGGCGAACCCAATGCATCATGAATTGAGCCTGTAACGCAGAAGACCCACCCCAAATGAATGGAGCGGGCCTTCGATCAAGCTCAAGCGCTACGATAGATGCCGGATTACTTGGCTTCTACGTGACCACCGAACTGATTACGCATGGCCGATAGCAGCTTCTCGCCATAGGAGTTGCCGCTGCGCGAACGGAAGCGCGTGTAAAGCGACGCGGTCAGCACGTTGGCCGGTACGGCTTCTTCGATGGCTGCTTCGATTGTCCAGCGACCTTCACCGGAATCGCTGACCTGACCAGAAAACTCGTCAAGATTGATATCGTCGGCAAGGGAGATAGAGATCAGATCAAGCAGCCACGAGGAGACCACGCTACCGCGACGCCATACCTCGGCGATATCCGCCATATCGAGATCGTAGCGAAGGTTGGCTGGCAGGCTCTCAAGGTTTTTGTTGCGCATGATATCGAAGCCTTCAGCGTACGCCTGCATCATGCCGTACTCGATACCGTTGTGCACCATCTTGACGAAGTGGCCTGAACCCACTGGGCCGCAGTAAAGATAGCCGTTGAGGACGCGCGGGTCGCGATTCTCACGGCCAGGTGTTTTAGGAATGGAACCTTCCCCCGGCGCCAGCGTCGCGAAGATGGGATCATGGCGCTCGAAGACTTCCTTGTCGCCACCGATCATCATGCAGTAGCCGCGATCCAGCCCCCACACGCCACCGGATACACCCACGTCCAGATACGAAATACCTTTCTTGGCGAAGGTTTCAGCGCGCGCCACGTCGTCCTTGTAGAACGCGTTACCGCCCTCGATCACTGTATCGCCTTCATCAAGCAACTCTTCGAGCACCTTGATGGTGGAGTTGGTGATATCGCCCGCTGGCAGCATCAACCAGATGGAACGCGGCTTGGGAAGCGACTGTACCAGCTCTTTCAGTGTGGCAGCGCCCTGAGCACCATCTTCAGTGAGCTGTTTTACGGTGTCTGGATTGGCATCGAACACTGCACATTCGTGACCATTTTTCAGCAGGCGGCGAGCGATGTTGCCCCCCATTCTTCCCAGACCAACGACTCCGATTCTCACGACTCTCTCTCCTGATTAGCGAGGGCGCAGCGTCCGCGACTTGTGCGTGTGCGCGCAAAATTTATTAAGCCACGCATATTGATACCGCGTGTTAGTAAACTTAGCAACATAGGCTATCGCAAAGTCACTGAAATTGCACAACCTGATAGAGCAAACCAGCAGGAATTGTAAGTTACTTACACGAGCATTAGGCAAGTACTCTTTGGGATAAAACAGCGCTGGCGCTCCTGCTCACCGTTCTTCAGCGGCGACGAAGGACGCCGTAAGCCCGGTAACGCCCTGCACATTCACCGCACCTGTTCCATTTTTCTAACACAGTCAGGCAGCAACAACAGATGAAGAGCGCCATGTTGACACCCATGCCTTTCAGATTACTGCGTGCATTTCCGCCGCTCTACTCTTGCGCTCACCAGCCAGAACTCTTCGTGCACCTCGACGATCTCTCGCTGCACGTTTTATGAAGCGCGGGTAGAGAGGCTTTTCATAAAATGCAGCGGCGGGCTGACCGCAGTATGGCCCCATAATATCGAATGAACATGTTGCCGTGGTAAGTTTAGCAACATCACCACCAAGGTGCCTTACTGCTCCTGCCATGCCTTGTGTTGGTGCAGCATTCGCCACCAGGCCAGGGCTGCCAACAGTGCAAGCAGCGCCTGCAATAAAGGCTCTACGCCGGCTCCGGCGAGGTTCAGGGCTGCGCCGCCCACCAGTGATCCCGCAAAAATGGCGCCGTTGAACACCGTGGCAAAGGCTGCCTGGGCGAAATCTATCTGGCTGCCTGCCATATCCGAAAGGTACTTGATCAGCAGCGTAGGCGCGCCGCCAAAGGCCAATCCCCATAGTGCTACACAGCCAAACACGATGAAGAGATGTGACGCCATAAGGAACGTGACAAGGGCCGCCACAACAAACACGGCAAGCGCTGCGCAAGCCAGCACGTTGTGAAAGCGGTCGATGTAAACGGTCGTTAGCGCAATGCCCACGAAAGAGGCGATACCAAACAGCATCAGCAGTGACCCGAGATAATCAGCGTTTCCGGCAGCTTCCAGAAATGGCGCGAGGTAGGTGTACAGCACATTGTGCGCCATGACCCACAGTAACAGGGTGGCAAGCAGCAGCAGGATACGCTTGTCCGAGAGCACCTGACGCATGGGTACATGCTGATGCCGGGAAGTACCTGGCACTGACGGCAGCATCCAGCCACACCAGCCGAGCGTCAGCAGCGCGAGGATCGCCGTACTGAAAAAGACACCCTGCCACCCCACTATCCCCACCAGCGTCGATACCAACGGAGTGCCGATAGCCAATGCCAACGGCTGCCCGACGCCCATGATAGCCAGTGCCCGCCCCGCTTTGGCCGCGGGGGAAATTCGCACCGCGAAGCCGGCCAATAGCCCCCAGCCCACGCCCGCCGAAACGCCCGACAGAAAACGCTCAACAAACAGCAGCACCACATTATGGGTGATGGAAGCGGCCAGATTGGTCAGCAGGAACCCCACCAATGCCGCCAGCAGCAGGTGCTTGCGATTGAGGCGATGTGTGGCCGAGATAATAGGAATAATCGCCGTGAGTGATCCCAGCGCATAGATGGCGACCAACTGCCCAGCCAGGGCGCGCGAGATATCAAGACCTGCCGCCAGTTGGGGCAGCATTCCTACCGGCATGGTTTCGGTCATTATGGCGAGGAACCCGATCAGGGTCAGGGGCAGCAGCCGCGCCATTGATAAACGTTGCGGCTCAGTCATCGACTTACTCTCATTCATGCATCCTTGATACTTCTTTCTGTCATTTGCTTTAGAAAGTTATGCGGATCTGCGTAATGGCGCCATCACATGCTCAACAGCAGCGCTGACTCACTGCGCTGCCCTGCGTTTACCCATGAAATTCATTGCCCCAAGAGAACAAAAAGGCGCCTTTTGCCATTCAATGCGCAGTAAATACAGCACTTCGCCGCTCTCTTCCACCATTGACCTTATAATTTATATGGTTAATTCTATTATCAGTGCTAACGCCAGTGTCTCTTAGGGAGAATGACATGAGTGCAGGCAGTTCCCAGGTTCCCGCCATCATCGTGGTCAATGCTGGTTCTTCCAGCCTCAAGCTGTCGATATTTGCTGTCACCGAAGATACTCCTCCTGCCCTGCTGCTCCACGGCGAATTGAGCGGCATCGCTACCCAGCACCCAGTGCTTTCCATTTCCGACAGCCAGGGTGCCACACTCGACACTGAACGGTTCGAGGCCCATCAGGTCACCAGCCATAGCGACGCCTATCAGCGGATGCGCGCTGCATTGAGCCGCAAGAGTGACGAATTTTCACCGATCGCTGTGGGGCATCGGGTAGTACACGGTGGCGTTTTCTATGAAGGCCCGGTGGTCATTGATGCCGAGGTCAAGGCAACCATCCAGCAGCTCACCGAACTGGCGCCCCTGCATCAGCCCCCTGCTCTTTCCGGTATCAACGCCGTTGAAGAACAGGCACCGGACATTTTGCAGGTAGCGGGCTTCGATACTTCCTTCCATTTCCATCGCGATCCACTCACCCAACTGACCGGGCTACCTTACCATTTTTATGAGCAGGGCCTGCGCCGATTCGGTTTTCACGGCCTCTCCTACGAATACATCGCCCAACAGCTCGCCTGCCATAACCCTGAGCTGGCAGAGCAGCGTATTGTCGTCGCTCACCTGGGGGCGGGCGCCAGCCTGTGCGCCATGCAAGGGGGGCGCAGCATCAATACCACCATGAGCCTGACGCCACTTGATGGGCTACCGATGGGAACCCGATGCGGCGCGCTCGACCCCGGCCTGATGCTGTACCTGCTGAAACAGGGCACCAGCATTGATGAGCTGCGCGAGCTGCTCTACTACGACTCCGGTCTCAAGGGCTTGTCGGGGGTTTCCAGTGATATGCGTGAGTTACTGGAAGATGATTCCCCACGCTCCCGCCGCGCCGTGGACTTCTTTACTTTCCGGGTCGCCGAAGAGTTCGGACGCATGGCAGTGTCGCTGGGCGGTGTCGATGCGCTGATCTTTACCGGCGGCATCGGCGAGCACTCAGCCGCCATTCGCAGCGCTGTCTGCGAGCGTTTGGCTCCGCTGTTTGATACCCGACTCGATCAGGCAGCCAACAATGCGCCATCGCCTCAACACATCAGCAGCGCTGATAGCCGCTGTCAGGTGCTGGTCATGCCTACCGATGAAGAAGGCATGCTGGCACGCCATGTGTGGAAATTCTGGCAACAGCATCACTAACCCTTTCACTGGGTGCCATGACCTATCGCGCTTTCAAGACTTATCGCCCTGCGCGCACTGACGGCATCTCTTCTTCACTCACCTGCCATGGAGGTTCTACCGCATGAGCGACCATCCTCTCTCTGAGCACGACATTCACCTGTTCAATCAATGGTGGGGGGCAGCCAACTACCTCTCCATTGCGCAAATCTATCTGCTTGATAACCCGCTGCTGCGCGAGCCATTGAAGCTTGAGCACACCAAGCCACGCTTGCTGGGGCACTGGGGTACAACGCCCGGCCTTAACTTTATCTATCTGCACCTCAACCGAATCATTCGCGAACAGCATCATAACGTGATGTTCATTACCGGCCCCGGCCACGGTGCGCCAGGTGTTGTAGCCAGCACCTATATGGAAGGCACCTATAGCGAGTGTTTCCCGGAAATTACCGAGGACATGGGCGGCCTCAAGCGCTTTGTCAAACAGTTCTCCTTCCCCGGCGGTATTCCCAGCCATGCTGCGGCGACAACCCCCGGGTCGATTCATGAAGGCGGTGAGCTGGGCTACTCGCTCTCCCACGCCTACGGTGCCGCGTTTGACAACCCCGACCTGACGGCCGCCTGTGTTGTGGGCGATGGTGAAGCAGAAACCGGGCCGCTGGCAGCCTCCTGGCATAGCAACAAGTTCCTCAATCCGGCCAGCGATGGCGCAGTACTGCCTATTCTTCACCTGAATGGCTACAAGATTGCCAACCCGACACTGTTGGGACGCATGCCCGAAGAGGAGCTATTGCAGCTTTTCCGTGGCTATGGCTATGAGCCGATTCTGGTCGAAGGCGAGCTACCCTCTCCCATGCACCAGAAGATGGCCGTTGCGCTTGATCACGCCTTTGCGCGAATCAAGGAGATTCAGCATCACGCGCGTGAGGAAGGCGCTACCGAACGCCCCACCTGGCCGATGATCATTCTGCGCAGTCCGAAAGGCTGGACCTGCCCGAAAGAGATTGATGGCGAGCGTGTCGAAGGCTTCTGGCGTTCACACCAGGTGCCCTTCGCTGATCTTTCCAATCCCAAGCACCTCAACGCGCTGGAGCAGTGGCTGCAAAGCTATCAGCCCGAAACGCTGTTCGATGAAGATGGCAGGCTGAACAGCGAAATACGTGCGCTGGCCCCCGAGGGTGATTTGCGCATGAGTGCCAATCCCCATGCCAACGGCGGCATTCTGAAGCGCCCGCTCAAGCTGCCTTCTATTGGCGACTATGCGGTAGAAGTCAAAAGCCCGGGGCAAACCAATGGTGAGAGCACCCGCGTGCTGGGCACCTGGCTGCGCGATGTGATGGCGAACAACCTGAAAAGTGCCAACTTCCGCGTATTCTCGCCTGATGAAAACAACTCCAACCGACTGGACGCAGTACTGGATGCCTCTAGTCGCGCATGGCAGGAGGAGATCTTCGATTACGACGATCACCTTGCTCCCGGCGGTCATGTCATGGAGATTCTGAGCGAGCACACCATACAGGGCTGGCTGGAAGGCTATCTGCTGACCGGTCGTCACGGCTTCTTCTCATGCTACGAAGCCTTTATTCATATTGTTGATTCGATGTTCAACCAGCATGCCAAATGGCTGAAAACCGCCAACGAAGTGGAGTGGCGCCGCCCGATTGCATCGCTGAACTACCTGCTGACCTCGCATGTATGGCGTCAGGATCACAACGGCTTCAGCCACCAGGACCCGGGCTTTGTTGATTACGTGGTCGGCAAGTCGCCGGATATTGTGCGCGCCTACTTCCCACCGGATGCCAACACCCTGCTCTGTGTAGCTGACCACTGCCTGCGTAGCTGGAACCGCGTCAATGTAATCGTGGCCGGCAAACAGCCGCAGGCCCAGTGGCTCAGCATGGAAGAAGCGATCAAGCATACCCACCAGGGAATCGGTATCTGGCACTGGGCAGGCAATGATCAGAGTGGAGAGCCGGATGTGGTGCTGGCATGTGCAGGGGATGTGCCCACGCAGGAAACCCTGGCCGCCGTCTCATTGCTGCGTGAACACGCCCCCGATATCAAGGTACGTGTGGTCAACGTGGTCGATCTGCTGACATTAATGTCAGACACCCAGCACCCGCACGGTCTCAGCGATGCTGAATTCAACGCGATCTTCACGCTCGGCAAGCCGGTCATCTTTGCCTACCACGGCAATCCGCAGTTGATTCACCGCCTGATCTACAAACGCCAGAATGCGCGTAACTTCCACGTACATGGGTTCAGGGAGGAAGGCACCACCACGACGCCTTTCGATATGACCGTGATGAACCATCTTGATCGCTACCATATCGTGCTCAATACGCTGCAACGCATTCCGGGCATGAATGACCAATCGGGCTACCTGACGCAGTTTGTGCGTGACAAGCTGGTAGAACACCGCCGCTATGTCGACGAATATGGCGTCGATATGCCAGAGATCAGTGACTGGCAGTGGAGCCTGTAAGCGCTTTTCAACGTCTCGCGAGCTAGCGCTATGCAAGACAAAAACAGGTGAGGACGCGGTGTAAATAAGCAGTCCGAGCCTGTTTTTACCGCACTAGAGCTGGTGCGCAGCAGACGTTAAACAGATTCCAGGCAGCTAACCCGAAAGAAAGAACAGCGCCGCAAAGGGAAACCTCTGCGGCGCTGTTCCATGGTGACAAGGGCTAGTCCTCAATATGCCAGGGCCATGCTGTTGCCAACGTGGCGCATATTCTCTGGCGTCGGCACGGCGATAATGCTGGCTGTAACGAAGCGCCTCCTGCTCATAGGAACAGAGAAGCCCCATTCTCCCGAGCCTTTCCCGTCGCTGAAAAACATCCCCTCGTCCCCATCAAAAAGGGGCCGAGTCATCACAACCCAGCCCCTTCCGCTTGTCACGGTAGCTGAACGCCTTACGGCGCGCCTTGCACCGCCTGTTTACTATCGCCTGCCTGAAGCGGCTTGCCCGGAGCGGTCGCAAACAGCGTACTGGGGTCGCCTTCCACCATGCCTTGCAGGCTTTTCGCCCCAATCGCGTTATTGCCCAACTGGTAAGGATCAGGCCATACCGTCGGCTTGCCTTCGACGACATCCACCATTGAGGAGACGGTGCGAACCAGCGTTGATTCGTTCACATTTGAGAACAGAGTCAGACGCTGATCGAGCTTCGCCTGTAGCTGTGCGGGCGTGAGCGGCCCAATGGTTTGCGCAAGCCCCGCCCACTGCTGAACCCGAATGCAGCCGTGTGAACGCGCCCGCCATGCTGAACCAAACAACGACTTGTTGTTGGTATCGTGCAGGAAGATCGCCTGATTGTTATTGGTCGTAAAACGCAACAGACCAAGGGGGTTATTAGGCCCCGGCGGTGTACGCTGGTAGCTGCTGCCAGCAATGGAGGGCGGAGCCACCCAGTCGGGCGAGTACTTAAGACCAGTGATGCGAGTCCAGAACAGCGGTGTCGGATGAGCCTTGGTGCCCACCACCACCCGACTTTCCAGCACCTGCTTACCATCGGAGGTGCGAATCAGATGCAGGGTATAGGAAGGCACGTTGATCAAGACAAGATAGCGAGCGCCGTGCGCCCGCGCCCCACTAACCTGCTGGTCGATGGCAGTAGCCCAGATCCTGAGCGCCTCGGCCTGATACGCCGGCGTAGTATTCAGCGCCGTCGCTACCTGCGGGCCTACGACACCGTCCGCCACCAGACCATGATCACGCTGAAAGCGTTTAACGGCTTCCTCCACCGTATCATCGAAGGTCATGATCTTATTGGCGGTCGTGGCGCTATCGTAAAAGTTGAAGGGGCCTTCCGGCTCTTTATCGAGATACCCCCACGCCTGCAAATGGTTAATCAGCGAAACGACATGCTCTCCGCTGTCACCTTCACGCAAGGGGGTGGTGGCTCTGAGCGGGGCCAGTGCGCTCTCCTGAGAGGAAGGCGCCTGCAAAAGCCTGCCGGCAGCGTCACGCACCGTGTCCGAAAAGCTCTGCTGCGGCAACGGCTTGGCAGGATTGTTCAGCGGGGCCGGCTCAGTGGTTACATTGGGCACCTGCCAATTGCCCGGTTTGGGTTTTGGTTTTGGCTTCGGTTTCGGAGCAGGGGCCGGTTTCTCAACGGGGACATCAGGCTCGGCAGCACTGGTGTTGATATCATTTTGGCCCGCATCGCTCTCCATGGCTGGGGCGTCAGCAGTTGAAGCCGGCTCCGGGGTTATCTGCTGGGTACTGACATCACCGTCATCAAAGGCTGCTCCCGCACCGGTTGCTGACGAAGGAAGACTCTGAGCATTTACTCCCGAGCAGCAGGCGAGTAAAAGCGCCGCTGCTGCATAGCGTGGAATAGCAGTCCCTGTTACCGCAAAGCGATCAAAAAACATGCTCATCTTGACGCCTCCCGATACTTTTCGTATCTCATTTTTTTACTGTCTGGGTTCAGACTAGCCCTAAATGGCGCCATTTACGAACCCGTTACAAGAGCACGCTTTCTACCAGCGCTGCATTGATCGACTTCATCAATGAAACCGCTGAATTCCATTTAGTAACTATAGCTTAGCAGCTTCCCCACCATATATGGGAAAGCATTACCCCACACAAAAAAGCCGCCCCTGTTAGGGACGGCTTTTCGAAATACTTGATGGCGGAGAGGGAGGGATTCGAACCCTCGAAGCCTTGCGACTTACACACTTTCCAGGCGTGCTCCTTCGACCACTCGGACACCTCTCCTGCACTTGCTGCCGCGCTGGGCAACGAGAACGGCGCACACTTTATCGGTATCCAGCGCATTTTGCAAGCGATTCAGTAAATTACCCTCTTCCGCCACATTCCTGCCGGTACCTTCGCCCCTGTTTGTGCCACTCCCTGTGCCAGCACTTAACTGAAAAATACCGACAGCAGCCCACTGACAGCGGGCTTTTAGCGCCAGATTACGGCGATGTCCAACGCTCTACAAAATCCTTTGGCTCCAGCTTAGGCAGCCTTTTGGCGTTCCCTATCTTGTGGCCCAGATAGATAAAGCCGACCAGCTCATCGACAGGAGTAAGACCAAAGCCTTCGCGCACTACCGGACTATGCGCAAAGTCACCGGTACGCCACATGGCCCCCAGCCCCTCAAGCTCGGCTGCGTAAAGCATGGCGTGGGCTGCACAGGCGGCAGAGGCGACCTGCTCAACCCTTGGCACCTTCTTGTTGTCCTTGATGCGAGCAATCACCGCAATAATCATGGGAGCACGCTCGGCCTTGAGCTTGATAGCGTCCAGCTTGTCTTCACTGATATCAGGCTTGCGCAGCTTTTCGGCACGGGCGCTCAATTCACCCAGCCGCTTGCGACCATCACCGCTGATCTCGACAAAGCGCCACGGCGTTAGCCCCTTGTGATCCGGCGCGCGCAGGGCGGCGCGATAGAGGGTATCGAGCTGCTCTTCGGTGGGAGCAGGGCCTTCCAGTTTCCCGTGAGAATTACGCTTTAGCAGCAGCGTCTTGGCATCCATGGATAGCCCCTTTTCAACGATCAAAAATATGTAGGCTGACAGTGCTTCTCGCCGCTGATCAAAGAGACTTGAAGCACGTACAAAAGCCCCGTATTAGCGCATCACCCAGCGCTATTGGCGAGCGGTACGCTTTTCAAGCCATGCGGGATCGAGCGCCTCAAAACGGCTGGCACGACAGGGATTGATATCAAGCCCGCCGCGCCGCGTATAGCGCGCCATAACGGCAAGCTCGGTTGCCTGAGTACGTTCGCGCAGATCAAGATAAATGCGCTCGACACAGTGTTCATGAAAATCCTGGTGGTTACGGTATGACACCAGATAGGCCAGCAGCCCCTCGCGGTTGATCCGCGGCCCCTTATAGCGAATCACGACACTGCCCCAGTCAGGCTGGCCGGTGACTGGACAGTTCGACTTCAGCAGGTGCGAGTGCAGCACCTCTTCAACGATCTGCTCGCTGTCAGCATGAAGCAGCTCAGGGGTGGGCGTGTAGTGCTGAATCGCGACCGTCAGATCATCAATGCAATCACCATCGAGCGTTGCAATCGCGAAGTCGGCGCTATCGAGCCTGTGCAGGCTCACCATGACATCGGCCCGCACCGCTTCTGACAGATCCCGCTCCAGACGTTCAATCACCTCGCCTTCATTGGCGAAGTGAGTGTTGTTGAAGCCGTTCAGATAGAGCTTGAACGATTTCGATTCGATCAAATGGCTGGAATTTGCTGGGATACCAAAACGCGCCAGCCGCACGACGGGCTTACCGCTGCGATCAAGCCACGACAGCTCGAAGGACTGCCATAAATCCAGGCCAACAAACGGCAGCTCATCCTGCTCATCAAGCCCCAGCTTGCCGCGATTGGCCGCACGGGGAATCGGGAACAAAAGGCCCGCATCATAGTGATCCGGATAGGCCGAACTTTGGCCCAGCGGCGCTTGCGCAAGGCCCTCATCTGAAGGTGCATCGGTCATCAGTGACGAATTCCTTTACCACGATTGAGCATGCTGAGCGCCAGCGCAAAAAGCACCACGTTAAAGATAATAATGGCGCCCATCGCCCAGCCCGCCGAAATATCGGAGACACCAAGAATGCCGTAGCGGAAGGTGTTGACCATATAAAGAATCGGATTGAGCTGCGATACATGCTGCCAGAAGGTCGGCAACGTATGAATCGAATAGAACACGCCGCCCAGATAGGTCAGCGGTGTCAGCACAAAGACCGGCACAATCGAAATATCATCGAACTTGTTGCCGAGCAGCGCGTTAATGAAACCGCCGATGGAGAACAGCAGCGACGTCAGCACCACAACCACCAGAGTGAGCAGCGGATGCACGATATCAAGGCGCGTAAAGAACATCGACACCAGAGTCACGATGATGCCAACCAGCAGCCCACGCGCGGCACCGCCGGCAATATAGCCCGCCAGAATCGCCCAGTTGGGCATTGGCGACACGATCAGCTCTTCTACCGAGCGCTGAAACTTGGTACCGAAGAAGGATGACGCCACATTGGAGTAGCTATTGGTGATCACCGACATCATGATCAGCCCCGGCACGATGTAATCAATATAGGGAAAACCATCCATCTGACCGATGCGCGAACCGACCAGATTACCGAAGATCAGGAAATACATCGCCATGGTGATCGACGGCGGCAGCAATGTTTGCGGCCATATACGCATAAAACGGCGCACTTCGCGCACCAGTACAGTCCAGAAGGCGACCCAGATTTGTTGATACTTCATTCAGCGAATTCCCCCTGCTTCCTTACCGTGATCCACCAGCGACACAAACAGCTCTTCCAAACGGTTGCTGCGATTGCGTAGCGACGTCACGCGAATGCCCTGCTGCGACAATTGTTGAAAGGCGTCATTGATGTGCTGCCCCCGTTTAACGGCGAGCGCCAGTTGCCCACTGTCGAGCAGCTCGATCTGAAAGTCTTCAAGCACCGGTGCCTGAACCAGCGGCTCCTCGGTGTCCAGCAGAAAGGTTTCGACATCCAGCTCGGCAAGCAGATCACGCATACTGCTGTCCTTAACGATGGTGCCCTGGTCAATGATCGCGATATTGCCACACAGCGCCTCGGCTTCTTCGAGATAGTGCGTGGTCAGGATAATCGTCGTTCCTTCCTGCTCGTTAATGCGCTGCATGTATTCCCACATGCTGCGGCGCAGCTCGATATCGACCCCGGCAGTAGGCTCATCGAGAATCAGCAGACGCGGCCGATGCACCAGCGCACGGGCAATCATCAGGCGGCGCTTCATGCCCCCTGACAAGGTGCGCGCCTGCTGCTCGCGTTTATCGGAAAGGCCCAGATCCTCAAGCAGCTGGCGGGTACGCGACAGCGCCTTCTTGCGCGGAATACCGTAGAACCCGGCCTGCGCCAGCACGATATCCTCAACCTTCTCGAAGGGGTTGAAGTTGAACTCCTGCGGAACGACGCCCAGCTGGTACTTGGCGAGTGAAAAATTGCGGTCGATATCTATACCAAATATCTCGACCTTGCCCGCCGACTTGTTGACCATCGAAGAGACAATCCCCAGCGTGGTCGACTTACCGGCGCCGTTGGGACCCAGCAGCGCAAAGAAGTCGCCATCGTTGACCGTGAGGTCGATACCCTTGAGGGCCTGGTGCTGATTGCCATATACCTTGGTCAAGCCACGGATGGATAGGGCTGGAACTGACATTCACTGCTCCTGTCATGACTTGTACAAACGAAAAGGGCTACGCAAGACAAAGCCTGCGCACCCTCAAAATGCGTTGGCGAGCACCCCACGATGTGGCACTCGTTGGCAGCGTTTCACCCCCACGTATAGCAAGCGGAAAACGTCTGACGTGCGGCACTGCATTGAAAAATGGGCCATAGTCTAGCCTGAAATGCCCCTCTCTTCCTACTGTGGAGATAGGCTCAGGAAGGCATTTCCCTGGAAAAAACAGCGCATGGCACTGAATGAAAACGGTACGGAGAGAAAACTACGCAAACCAAAAGAATCGCTACTCGCCGGGAATACAGCAAGAATCATGCGAATACGCGAGGGATTTATAAGATTCAGAAGGGGGATAGAAGCTTTGGAAGTGGCGTCCCATAGGGGGTTCGAACCCCTGTTACCGCCGTGAAAGGGCGGTGTCCTGGACCACTAGACGAATGGGACGCAAAACAGCATTTTCAAGCAGAATCTGCCGGTTGCCGCGCGCATGGCTGACAACGCGGCGCATTATTCACAACTTGAGTGAAGATAGCAAGAGCCTGCCTGCGAAAAATTTGCCATGAATCGCCCTGCTACTCCCCCACATTTCATCTGCGCGCTGTTACCATTTCCTATTCACACAGTGGTGGAGCACGCGTCCCTTGCTTAGGCTTTTACATACCGCAGATTGGCAAATCGGCAAATCCTTTGGTCAGTTCGACCCTGACGAGGCGTCGCTATTGGCGCAAGCGCGTATCGACGCCATTGGGCGGCTGGCAACCCTCGCTGACCAGCATTGGGTAGATGTCGTACTGGTCGCCGGTGATGTGTTCGATGCGCAGACGGTTGCCGACAAGACCATTCATCGCGTGTTTAACGCCATGCAAGCCTTCAGCGGCCAGTGGGTACTGATTCCCGGCAATCACGATGCAGCGCTGGCAGAATCGGTATGGAGTCGCGCGGAACGGCTCGGCGCTGTTCCTGACAACGTTGCGCTGTGTCTGACACCGCAGCCACTTGTTCTCGACGCGCTCAAACTCACCCTGCTGCCCGCCCCGCTCACCCAGCGTCATACCTATCAGGATCTGACCGCCTGGTTCGATCACGCCGACTCCCCCGCCCAGCACTACCGTATTGGCCTTGCCCACGGCAGTGTGCAGGGCGTGCTGGACGATAGCATTGATTCAGCCAACCCCATTGCGTCCGAGCGCGTCAGTAGTGCACACCTCGACTATCTCGCGCTGGGTGACTGGCACGGTGTGAAGGAGATCAATCCGCGCTGCTGGTATGCCGGCACCCCCGAGCCTGACCGCTTTCGCAGCAATGATTCAGGCCACGCGCTGTTGGTCAGCCTTGAGGCACCACAGGCGACTCCCAGCGTGGAGATAGTCGATACGGGCAGCTACCGCTGGCACCAGCAGCATTACGCACTACGTGTCGATTCTGACGTGGATGCCCTGGAGCAGTGGCTCGCCTCACTGAACGATCACGATGTGGTGGAATTAAGTCTGGAAGGTACTCTCGACCTTGCGCTGCACCATCGCCTTGAGCGCTCGCTGAATCAGGCGCAAGGCCGAGTGCGCTCGCTACGGTTGGAGCTGCACCGGCTCAGGATAGCGCCTAGCGAGGAGGATCTTGCCCAACTCGCTGCCGATGGCTATGTCGGTGAGGTGATCGACGAGCTGAAGAATGAGCAGCACGGCGAACATGGCGATACCGCTCGCGACGCGCTGATTCTGCTGGCGGATCTGCTTGGTCAACGCCGCGATGAGGAGGCCAGCCAATGAAATTGCTATCGTTGCGCGTCACCGAATTCAGGAAATTTAGCGAGCCGGTGCTCATCGAGCACTTCGACGCTGGCATCAACCTCTTCACCGGCCCCAATGAGGCAGGCAAAAGCACCCTGGCCGATGCCATTCGCACTGCCTTCTTCGAACGCCATCGCGCCAGCCTGCCGCAGCTTTGCCCCTGGAGCGATAGCAGTGCGGCTCCTGAAATTCAGCTTGAGTTCGAACACCACGGCCATCACTACCGCCTTGCCAAGCGTTTTCTCAAGCGCAAGCGCTGTGACTTGAGCATTGATCACCAGCGTTTTGAAGGCGAGGAAGCTGAACAGCAGCTCAAGCAGTTGATGGGCTTCCAGCACTCTTCGCGTGGTGCCAGCGACGAGCGCGACTGGGGCATTCCCGGGCTTTTATGGATCGAGCAGGGCAGCGCGCAGCGTATTGCCGATCCTGTTAGCCACGCTGCCGGACGCTTGCAGGAAGTGCTTGAGCGTATGGTGGGCGAACTTGCCACCGGCACAGGCAGTGACACCCTGATCGCGGAGCTAAAACAGCAGCGTTATCAACTGCTGACCGAACGTACCGGCAAACCGCGCGGCGATTACGACAAGGCCCTCAACCGCTGCCAGGCGCTTGAGCAGCAGTTGGCCGAGCTTGACCAGGCAATCACTCACTATCAGGCGCGAGTGGACGAATTGGCGCGTCTGAAACAGGAACAGCAGGATGAAGAGCAGCAAGGCGCGCTGATCCAGATCGCGCAACAGTTGGAAGCCGCTCGCACTGCCCTCACCGAGTGGCAAGCCAAACAGCAGCAGCTCAGTAGTGAGCAGCACGCTATCGCCACGCTGGATCGTCAGTTGGCACTGCTTAAGCAAAGCCTCGATGACTTCACGCGCCAGCAGCAACAGCATGAAAGCTACCGCGCGGCACTGTCTACCAGTCAACAAACGCTTGATGAAGTGAAGTCGCGCCTGACTCACGCCCACACCCGCAGTACTGCTGCCGGTGAGCAGCGCCGCCAGCACCAGCGGCTGCTTGACCAGGCACGCCTGCGCGTCGATGGCTTCCAGCGCCAGCAACAACTGACGCAGCTTGAGCAGCAGCACCGTACCAGTGAACAGCAGCTCACTCGCGCCAGGCAGTTGGCCCACGATATTCAGGAGATCAGGCAGCGCAAGCGTGAACTCAGCCTCGACCGCGCGGCGGTGACTGCTCTTCATGAGCAGCAGGCAGCGCTCAATGATATCGAGATCGAGCAACGGGTAGCGGCCACTCACCTGCACTACCAGCTTGATGCCGACCAGCAGCTTCACCTTGGCGAGCATGTCCTGAGCGGCACGGGCGATACCCAGCTTATCGACATAACGCGGCTTGTCATTCCCGAGGTGGGCATCCTCACCATCACGCCGGGCGGTGCCGGGCTGGCGCAGCTTAGCGAGCGCGCCGAGGCCATTGCCCAGCATATTCGGCAACAGCTCACGCAACTGGGCGTAACGTCGCTCCATGAAGCGGATCAGCGGCTTGCCAAACTCGCCCAGCTCGACAATGAACTACAGCTGGCTGAGGCGCGCTATAGCGATAGCGCACCGCAAGGCATCGACGCATTGCAGCAGCAGCTTGCCGCTCTGGAGAGTGATATTGCCCAGCAGCGCAAGGCGCTTGAGCATGGCCCAGCCCAGGATAGCAACGCCCCCCTGCCTGATCTTGACGCTCTGATACAGCATCAGCACGAACTTGCACAGCACAGCGAGCAGGCTGAGCAGCAGTGGCATCAGCTCCAGCTCGATGCAGGCCGTGCCGAGGTGGAGCATCAGCGCAACAGCGAACAGCTCAGCCGCCTGGTTACCGCTCTCGAAGCGCCGGAACGCAAGCAGCGCCTGGCAACACTGCGCAATGAATACAACGAACTTGAACATGCTCGTCAACAGCACCAACAGCGCCACGCTACCTTGCAAGAGAGCCTGGCATCAGCACCGTTGACACTGCTTGAGCAGGATGTCGAGCGGCTCTCCCGCAGTCTCGACAAAAGCCGCCAGCGCGAAACCCAGCGGCGCGACAGCATCACTCGTCTGGAAGGCGAGCTTTCCAGTCAGGGCGCCCAGGGGTTTGAGGAGCAGCGCGCCGAACTGGCCTCCGAACATGCCCGACAGCAGCA
Organism: Carnimonas nigrificans ATCC BAA-78; assembly: GCF_000526695.1. GTDB lineage: Bacteria > Pseudomonadota > Gammaproteobacteria > Pseudomonadales > Halomonadaceae > Carnimonas > Carnimonas nigrificans. The sequence goes on along the minus strand of NZ_JAGO01000011.1, from coordinate 400,681 downwards.
GCGCGTCAGCGAATTTTCACGGCGCGCCAAGGCGCTGCAACTGCTGCTCGAACGGCTGGAAAGCAAGCGCCAGCGGTTGGTGCAAAAGCTTCAAGCACCGCTTCAGGAAAAGCTCAACCACTATCTGGGGATTCTCTTCCAGGGTGCATCGCTGACGCTTAATGAGCAGCTTGTACCTACCTTGCTGGAACGTCGCAGCGCTACGGGTACTCACAGTGAGCAGAATGAACTGGAAGCGCTCAGTTTCGGGGCACGCGAACAGCTCGGTGTGGTATGCCGCCTGGCCTACGCCGATCTGTTAAAAGAGAATGGCCACCCCACTCTGATTATGCTCGACGATGCGCTCGTGCACAGCGACACCGAACGCCTTGGGCGCATGAAGCGCGTACTGTTCGACGCCGCCACCCGCCATCAACTGCTGATTTTCAGCTGTCACCCCGACGCCTGGCGCGACCTCGGCGTTGATGAACAGCGAATTGATACGCTGATTCAAGGTAAATAAGGTAAATAAAGCCGTGTTATGAAGGATAATGCGCAGCCCTGGTGAACTACTGGGGCCGTACCTTGTTTACGCTCTCTCTAGTAATCAGAGAATAGCGAGCACTACCACGGTGCTTCCCATGCACCGTTTCGATACATTGGCACAGTCCAGCTTCGTCCCCTGAAAGCCCCGCCTGTTCACCTTCATTTATATCCCTTTGATTTTACGCCAATTTATTTACCTGGCACGCCGCCTGCTTTAAGCGTTCCCTAATCCATTGAACATGGTAGTGCAATGATAGAGGGAGCTGCCTTCCTATTGGGCACAGCATTCAGGTGATCCAAGGACGTGCTTCTGCATTCCTCTTCCTGTGCACCTCAGCCCCATGCGGCTCTGGATAACGTTCAACCGTTAACAACAACAATCGTGAGACTCTTCTGCATGCCAAGCACCCACGCGACGCCTCGCTTAACGCCCACCCTCGGCACCTTGCAGCTCTGGGGTATCGCCGTCGGGCTAGTCATTTCAGGGGAATATTTCGGCTGGAGCTACGGTTGGGGTGTGGCAGGCACGCTCGGCTTTTTGGTTACAACGCTCTTTATCTCCGTGATGTATAGCTGCTTCATTTTCAGCTATACCGAACTGACGACCGCGATACCTCATGCTGGCGGGCCTTTTGCCTATACCCGCCGCGCGTTCGGTGAAATGGGCGGGCTGATCGCCGGTATCGCCACCCTGATCGAGTTCGTGTTTGCTCCGCCTGCCATCGCGATGGCAATTGGCGCTTATCTGAACGTTCAGTTCCCCGAACTTAACCCCAAATACGCGGCCATCGGTGCCTACGTCATCTTCATGACGCTGAACATCATTGGCGTGCGCATTGCCGCTACCTTCGAGCTGATCGTGACCATTTTGGCTGTTATCGAACTGCTGATCTTTATGGGCGTGGTATCGCCGGGCGTCAGCCTCAGCAATTTTGTGGCCCACGGCTGGGCGGGGCAGCACACCTTCTCACCAGCAGCGCTGTCAGGCATGTTCGCAGCCATCCCCTTCGCCATCTGGTTTTTTCTGGCTATCGAAGGTGCCGCCATGGCCGCCGAAGAGGTCAAAAACCCGCGTACCACCATTCCTCGCGCCTATATCTCCGGCATTTTGACCTTAATGGCCCTGGGGTTGGGCGTCATGTTTTTCGCTGGCAGTGTCGGCGATTGGCGCACTCTTTCAAATATCAACGATCCGCTTCCCGCTGCCATGCACATGGTAATCGGCGATCATTCCATCTGGATGCATATGCTGGTGTGGATCGGGCTGTTCGGTCTGATAGCCAGCTTTCACGGCATTATTCTGGGCTATTCACGTCAGTTCTTCGCACTGGCGCGCGCTGGCTACCTTCCTGCCAGTCTAGCCAGGCTATCACGCTTCAACACACCTCATCGCGCTACCCTGCTGGGCGGGGTTATTGGCATGGCGGCCATTCTGTGCGATGGCCTGATTGATGGCATCAACCTGACCGCCACCATGATTACTCTGGCAGTATTTGGTGCCATCGTGATGTACCTATGTAGCATGTTGAGCCTGTTCAAGCTGCGCAAAAATGCGCCCATGCTGGAGCGCCACTACAAGGCACCGGGTTACCCCGTAGTGCCCGCGATTGCCGTGGCCTGCTCGATCATCAGCCTGCTGGCCATGATCTGGTTCAACCCCGCCATTACCGTGGTCTTCATCGTATTGATGGCTATGGGCTACGGCTATTTCAGAGTGTCAGGAAGACGCGGTAATACCCTTGATGTGTAAATGGCAGCTATTCTGTCAATAAAGCCATCAATGCAGCAGACAGCACAGTCATCAATACGCTTCGCCTGAATATGGAGATCGCATGGCCAGCTACTACTACGATACCGGCTCAACGCGCTATCGCTTTGCCAATCTGGCAGAGCTGATGGCGAAGGCATCTCCTGCACGCTCCGGCGATGAACTGGCGGGCCTTGCCGCTCATAGTGCCGCCCAGCGCGTGGCTGCACAATTGGCGCTGGCTGAGGTGCCGCTGGCGACCTTTCTCGAAGATCTGCTGATTCCCTATGAAGCCGATGAAGTCACCCGGCTGATCGTTGATCGCCATGATCGCGCTGCCTTCGCGCCGGTCGCCTCCATGACAGTGGGAGAGTTTCGCAACTGGCTGCTGTCGCCCCATGCCAATGAGGTAAGCCTGGCAGCCCTCGCCCCAGGGCTAACCCCCGAGATGGTGGCGGCGGTCTCCAAGCTGATGCGCATTCAGGATCTGGTGCTGGTAGCACGCAAGTGCCGGGTCGTGACCCGCTTTCGCAATACGCTGGGCTTGAAGGGCCGGCTGGCGACCCGTCTACAGCCCAACCACCCTACCGATGACCCAACCGGTATTGCCGCCAGCATGCTCGATGGGCTGCTGTACGGCAGCGGCGATGCCGTTATTGGCATCAATCCCGCAACCGACAACACCACTGCGGTGGTCACCTTGCTCAAGATGCTGGACGAGATTATCGAGCGTTACCAGATTCCCACCCAGAGCTGCGTACTGACCCATGTGACCACCGCCATCGAAGCCATCGAACGAGGCGCGCCCACCGACCTGGTATTTCAATCCATTGCCGGCACCGAGGCTGCCAACAAAGGATTCGGTATTAACCTTGAGCTGCTACGCCAAGGGCAGCAAGCGGCGCTCTCCCTTGAGCGTGGCACGGTGGGCGATCAGGTCATGTACTTTGAAACCGGTCAGGGCAGTGCGCTGTCGGCCAACGCGCATCATGGAATCGACCAGCAGACCCTTGAAGCGCGCGCCCACGGCGTAGCCCGAGAATTCAGCCCGCTACTGGTGAACACGGTGGTGGGCTTTATCGGGCCTGAATATCTCTATGACGGCAAACAGATTATTCGGGCGGGGCTGGAAGATCATTTCTGCGGCAAGCTATTAGGCGTTCCGATGGGCTGTGATATCTGTTACACCAACCATGCGGAAGCCGATCAAAACGATATGGATATGCTGCTCACGCTGCTGGGGGCGGCGGGCTGTACCTACATCATGGGCATTCCCGGTGCCGATGACATCATGCTGAATTACCAGACAACCTCCTTCCATGATGCGCTTTATCTAAGAGAAGTACTGGATTTGCGCCCTGCTCCCGAATTTGAACAGTGGCTGTCAGAGAGCGGTATCTATGTACATGGCGAAGGTATCAAGGTAGCCGAGCAGCTACCGCCACGTTTTCGCAATGTCATCGAGGAAGCCCGCAAGTTTGCGCTGCCCGGTTAAAACAATGAATGCGGCACACCGCCTACAGCGACCTTCTTCCCACAGCATCCAAGCATGATATTGCTGACATCCCCTGATCCATGGAGCGCAGCAAATGGCGAATACACCTTCCCCTGCCGATCACTCTCCCGCCGAACATGACCACTCAGTGGTCACCAACAGTTGGCGTAGTCTGCGTAACCATACTGATGCACGCATCGGACTGGGGCGCAGTGGTAACAGTCTACCCACACAGGCGATGCTGGCCTTTCAGTTGGATCATGCTCAGGCCAGAGATGCGGTACATCTGGCACTAGATACCGAGATGTTGATGGCTGGCCTTGAACAACGCTTCCCGCTGGCACTGCGCCTGCATAGCCAGGCACAGGATCGCAGCGAATATCTGCGGCGCCCCGACCTTGGCCGCCTGCTCGATATTCCATCCACCCAGCAGCTCGCTGCACTGGAGACTCAACACTGCGATATATCCATCAGTATCGTGGATGGACTATCGGCGCGCGCGATTCATGAGCAGGCGCTGCCTTTTCTGGACGCGCTATTGCCCCACCTTCATCGCGCAGAGATGACCCTTGGCCCGGTAGCGCTCGTGGAACAAGGGCGCGTCGCCATTGGCGATCCAATTGGTGAAGCCTTAAATGCCCGCATGAGCATTGTGTTGATTGGAGAGCGCCCGGGGCTTAGCTCTCCTGATAGCCTGGGTATCTACTTTACATGGAAACCGCGCAGCGGCTGCCTCGATAGCGCCCGCAACTGCATCTCCAACGTGCGCCCCCGAGGACAAAGTTTTGCCAGCGCCGCCCAACGGCTGGCCTACCTGATCAAGGGCGCGCTTGAAATAGAGGCATCGGGCATCGCCCTCAAGGACAACAGCGACGCCACCTTGGAGATTAGTGATGGTCAGTATAGGTAAGACCATCGAAAGATTCCCCACGCTTCCTGCTGGCCGCACTGGCTCTAAAGCTGCACCAATATGTGCTGCTCCACATCATGTGGGTTTGTGCGCTGTGACGAAGACCAACGTTTCTACCCTGATGGCCCAGAGGCGGCATTTGATTCCTTTCTTGCCTTCCGACTAAAAGAGGAGAGACTGCACGGGCCAATCTGTTTTATACAGGGAAGTTGTTAACCTTATGACTGATAGGGTTATTTGGCGCGTTTTATTCGACAGTTTCAGGTAAGAAAATATGAATAACTCTTCTCTCACGACTATGACGAAGTATGCCCTGCCGTTCTGTGCTCTTTTGCTGTCATCCTCAGCCATGGCACTGCAAAAGGAGCCCAGCGAAGATGTCAGCCAGTCCGCCTCTACCATTTACCACACTGCGGATCAGGCGGTGAGCAGCCAGGCATATTTACCGCCACCTCCAAAGGAAGACAGCGCCGAGTTTGCTGCCGACAAGGCAGCCTACCAGCAGGGATATAAGCTGAAAGGCACAGAGCGCTGGAAACAGGCTGCTACCGATGCCGATCTTCACCCCGCCAATATCGCCCAGATATTCTCAGTGCCGATGGGCATTACCATCTCGCCCCAGACAACGCCCACACTGTACAAGATGTTAGGCAATATACTCGTTGCCTCAGGTGATTACGCCACCAAGTCGGCCAAAGAACATTACATGCGTAAGCGCCCCTTCATGTATTTTAATCGCCACATGTGTCAGCCCCTCGCCGAAGAAAACGAGCTACGCAAGAATGGCTCCTATCCTTCCGGGCACACCGCTTACGGTTGGACGCTTGCATTAATGCTTGCTGAAATCGACCCGGCACATGCATCGGATATTTTCAAACGTGGCTACGAGTTCGGCCAGAGTCGAGTGATCTGTGGGGCGCACTGGCAGAGCGATGTACATGCAGGCAGAGTAGTTGGCGCAGCAGAATATTCTTATCTGCATACCATTCCCCAGTTCCAGGCAGATTTACGCAAGGCGGCTACAGAAGTGCAACAGCAGTTGAAAAAGTAAGCCCATCTCTCGTCGGAATAAGCCAGGATAGAAGCGCGTTAGACGATGTTTAGCATCGTTATCTGATACTTCCCGACATGCACCCGTGGCATAAAGCCCACTCCTGACGAATACAGTGGTGGGCTTTATTGGTATCGAATATTTCTATAATGGCGCATACATCATTCAGGCAAGGCTGGGCGATCACTCTTATAGCAAAGGGGGCTACAGCAGGCTGACGTTATCATCATCCGAAAGCCTTGCAACACGAGCAGGATAGTCTGATCGGAAAGAATGAGACGGCGATTGTGCAATTCACAATGCAGGAGTTGTCAGAGACCGCTCCGATGGGAAGACAGGGAGCAAAACATTGGGAAGCGAGAAATAAAAAAAGGGCCGCAAGGCCCTTTTTTCAACGATTTAGAGATCTCAACGAAATCTATAAATCACAAATTGGAGCGGGAAAGGAGATTCGAACTCCCGACCCTCGCCTTGGCAAGGCGATGCTCTACCACTGAGCTATTCCCGCACTATCAAGAAGTTGGCGTCCCATAGGGGGTTCGAACCCCTGTTACCGCCGTGAAAGGGCGGTGTCCTGGACCACTAGACGAATGGGACGTAGCCGGTTGACTTTAAAACGTTGCTAACCGCTTGGTTATACAGTGTTTTTCTTGTCGACCTCTTCAAGACGGACAGAATTATGGACCAACTCTTCGCGCATGGCAAGAGGAAAAATAGAATTTTTGTCTCGCATAACCTTTCCCCTCTCCTACCGCGCCAAACCTAGGTGCAGAAAAGGCACGCAAGCGCCCTCCTTCGCAGCGCAATCAGTAGCCCTGCGTTATCTTCGAAGCCCTTCTGCTCGATGCGTTATACAAATGTCGATGATACCAATGAGCAGAGGCAATCCCTCCCCTAATCGGTAATTATCCGAGGGTGCTGTTATTTAAAAACGTTCTGTTCACTGGTGAGGAACAACCGATGCGACGATCCTGGCAATGGTATAGCGGGTTACTCTTATTAGCGGGCAGTAGCGCAGCGTTGGCTCAACAGCAAACGCAAATTACGATAGCAAGCGTTAATAATCCTGACATGGTGACCATGCAGGGGCTTACCCGTGAGTTCGAAAAAAGCCACCCCGGCATTAAGGTCAACTGGGTCATGCTCCCTGAAAACGAGGTGCGTCAGCGCATTACCACTGATGTCGCCAGCGGTGCGGGGCAATATGACGTTATCACCATCAGCAATTTCGAAGCCCCCATGTGGGCCAAGAACGAATGGATAGTCCCGTTTGATAATCTGCCTGAAGATTATGACACCGCTGACCTGCTGAAAAATCCGAAGGAAGGTGTCAGCTATCAGAACAAGCTGTATGCCCTTCCCTTCTATGGCGAATCTTCCGTCACCTATTACCGCAAGGATCTGTTCAAGAAAGCGGGGCTGGAAATGCCCGAGCGCCCCACCTGGGAGCAGATGGATCAGTTTGCGGCCAAGCTTAACGATTCCAAAAACAACGTCTACGGCATCTGCCTGCGCGGGCTGCCAGGCTGGGGTGAAAACATGTCGGTCTTCTCGACCATGGTCAATGCCTATGGCGGCCGCTGGTTCGATGAGAGCTGGGAGCCTCAGCTTACCTCGCCCGAGTGGAAAACCGCTGCCAATGCCTATGTCAAACTGCTGAAAGACTACGGCCCTCCCGGTGCAACTTCCAACGGCTTTACTGAAACTGCCACCCTGTTCTCGGGCGGCCACTGCGCCATGTGGGTCGATGCAACCGTGGCGGCCAGCGTGCTCTCTGACCCCAAAACCTCCAAGGTGTCCGATAGCGTCGGTATTGCTCAGGCACCGAAGCAGGTAACGGATCACGGTGCCAACTGGCTCTATACCTGGGCACTGGCGGTACCCAAGAACTCAAAGAACCAGGAAGCAGCGCAAACCTTCGCCGAGTGGGCAACCTCCAAGGGATATATCGACCTTGTCGGTCAGAACAAGGGCTGGATCAACGTACCTCCCGGTACACGTCAATCCACCTACGACAATCCTGAGTACAAGAAAGCGGCCAGTTTCTCGCCCATGGTGCTACAGGCCATTGAATCCGCTGATCCCAACCATCCCACGCTAAAACCAGTGCCCTATACAGGCATCCAGATGGTGGTGATTCCCCAGTTCCAGGCCATCGGCACGCGGGTCGGTCAAATCATGGCAGGCGCGCTCTCCGGCCAGAGCACTGTGGATCAGGGCTTGCAGCAGGCGCAGGCATTTACCCAGCGTTTGATGAAGCAAGGTGGTTATACCAAGTAAGGAAAACCAAGTAAGGCAACAGGTGGGCCTGATCGCTATATAGCTGATGAATGTATGGCGATCCTTTAGCTCACCGCTTTTCTATCCCATGTCACGACTGCCCCCGCAGTCACTTGTTCGCGGTGTTCCAGCATCCCTGGCTACCGCGAATATCCGACATAGTGAATGCCCCTTAAGCGGTTACCAAAGGAGCAAGGCCATGGAATCGAACTCTGCCCCGACTGGCCAACGCCACAAGGAAAGAGGCTCACAGCAGCCCCATCGGACCACGGTACGCTGGCTTATGTTGCCTTCCGTGCTATTTCTGCTGGTATGGATGATTGTGCCTCTGGTAATGACGCTCTATTACTCCTTCCAGAACTATAATCTGATGATGCCAATGGACCGCAGCTTCGCTGGCATCATGAACTATTCTCTGATGTTCACGGACCCCACCTTCTGGGATTCTCTGATCAATACGCTGGTGCTTGTATTTTCCTGCCTGATACTCACGCTGGTATTGGGCCTTGCGTTCGCGCTGCTGTATAACCGCGTTTTTCCGCTGCGCGGTGTCGCCAGAACCCTGGCCGTCGCCCCCTTCTTTGTCATGCCGGTCGTGGCAGGACTGATTTGGAAAAACATGCTGATGCACCCGGTGTATGGCCTGTTTTCGTGGATGCTGAGAAGTGTCGGGCTGGAACCTATCGACTGGTTCGGCAATTACCCCATGATCTCGGTAATCATCATGATTACCTGGATATGGACGCCCTTTGCACTGCTGGTCTTGCTGACAGGGCTTCAATCCCTGCCGGAAGATCAGCTTGAAGCCGTACGTCTGGATGGGGCCAACCGCTGGCAGGAGTTCCGCCATATCGTCTTGCCGCATCTGGGGCAGGTGATCTACGTGGTACTGATGCTTGAAAGCATCTTTTTCCTGACCTCATTTGCCGAGATCTACACCACCACCAGCGGCGGCCCCGGTACGGCGACCACCAACCTGCCCTACTACATCTATCTAAATGCCTTCTTCCAGTACGACATCGGCTTTTCATCTGCCAGCGCTATTGCTGCCGTTATTCTGGCCAATATTTTCGCGATCTTCCTGATCCGCTTTGTGGCAGGCAATCTGAAAGCAGGAGCACGGTCATGAGTCAGTCAACAAAACCTTCTGCCTCACGCATCACCCTGGGCGGCACCCTGCTCACGCTGCTCGCCTACCTGGTCGCAATTGTCATGTTCTTCCCACTGCTGTGGATGATCCTGACGGCCTTCAAGACCGAACAGCAAGCGATGAGTATCGTGCCTCAGTTCATCTTCACGCCGACATGGCAGAGTTTTCACGATGCCATCTTTCAGGGCAGCGCCTATACCCACTATGCGTGGAACTCGCTGATTACTGCGGTAGGGTCAACCTTCCTCGGGCTGCTGCTCACCATTCCAGCGGCCTACGCCATGGCGTTCTATCCCAGCAAGCGCACTGACTTCACACTGGTGTGGATGGTATCGACCAAGTTCATTCCTGCGGTGGGTGTGCTGATTCCCATATTCCTGGTCTTTCGCTCCTCTGGGCTACTGGATACCAGGTTCGGGCTGCTGATGCTCTATACCTCGATGAACATGCCGATCATGATCTGGATGATCTACTCCTATTTCAAGGAAGTACCCAAAGAGATCATCGAGGCCGCGGATATTGATGGCGCTGGCACACTTCAAACCATGCTACGGGTGATTCTGCCGCTGGCACTGCCAGGGCTAACCTCCACGGCGCTGCTGGTCACGATCCTTGCGTGGAACGAGTCGTTCTGGAGCATCATGATCACCAACCACAACGCCGCCACACTGGCGACCTATATCGCCTCCTTCCGCAGTGCAGAGGGCCTCTATTGGGCCAAGCTGTCGGCAGGCTCCGTGCTCGCCTCGGCGCCAATCATTGTGCTTGGCTGGTGCGCACAGCGGCAGATGGTGCGCGGACTTACCTTTGGTGCGGTGAAGTGATTCCGCCGAACAGAACCCCCTGCTATTGATGCTTTCATTTTCAAACGGAGTCTGTGTTCATGGCCATTGTCGAACTCAATAATGTCAGCAAGCACTATGGGGACAAGGGGCCAGGTGCCGTAGAGGATTTCAACCTCCGCACCAGGGATGGTGAATTCATCGTGCTGGTCGGCCCGTCAGGATGTGGAAAAACTACGACCATGCGCATGATCGCAGGGCTTGAGCAGAATACCGGAGGCGACATTCTGTTTAATGAGCAGGAGATGAGCGGTGTGCCTGCCAAGCACCGGGATATTGCCATGGTGTTCCAGTCCTATGCGCTATATCCGCACATGAGTGTCCATGACAACATGGCGTTCAGCCTCAAGCTCAAGAAGATCGACAAGACCGAGATCAAGCAGCGTGTAGAGGCTGCTGCCAAAATTCTAGGTATTGAGCACCTACTGGATCGCAAGCCACGCGCGTTATCCGGCGGCCAGCGTCAGCGTGTGGCTCTAGGGCGCGCCATCGTGCGGGAGCCTCAGGTATTTCTGATGGATGAGCCGCTCTCTAACCTTGATGCGCGGCTCAGGGTCGAGATGCGGGCTGAAATCGTCAAGCTTCATCGTCGCCTCAAGGTCACTACCTTCTATGTGACCCACGATCAGGTCGAGGCCATGACCATGGGAGAGCGCATCGTGGTCATGAACGCCGGGCACATTCAGCAGGTGGGTACGCCGGATGAGCTTTATGACTCACCTGACAACATGTTCGTTGCCGGTTTTATCGGTACTCCTTCCATGAACTTCATCAAGATGCGCCGCCATGGGGAGCAGCTTCAGGGCACCGACGCCTCTCTCGCGCTGGAGCCGTGGCTCAAAGATAAAGTGCCAGAAGGTGAAGAGCTGTGGGTAGGCATTCGCCCTGAGCACCTCCGCACCGTGGATGATTCCCGCCATACCCGGGAAGGAATTCGTCTGCGCGGCAAAATCGAGGTCATCGAGCCGTTGGGCGCGGTGAGTCTGATACAGCTAAAGACAGGCGAGCATCGCATCACGACCCAGCTGGAAGGCCGCCCCAGATTAGCGCTGGATCAAGAGCTGGAGTTGGTCAGTGACATGAGCAGGCTGCACTACTTCGGGCTGGATGAACGCAATCTCACCGTCAATGCGCCAGCCGCAGAGGAAGCAGCGTCATTGCAAGGCCATCAGGAGTAAACAAGGGGCAGATCGCTGGGCAGGGAGGGTATTCGCCATCTTCATGGATGCAAACCGTGATACACCTGTTCAGTAACTGCATTTCTCAACACCGCGTATCGTGATCGCAGAGGCGAAGCCGCAGAGGAGAATAGGATGATCAAGCTGAACAATGAGGCATTGGCCGATCTCGCCACACGGGATGACGTGGATATCCCTGCCTACCCACGGGATCAGGCAAGTTGTGGCGTTGTGCATTTTGGCGTGGGAGGTTTCCACCGCGCCCATCAGGCCATGTATCTCGATACGTTGATGGCACAAAGCAGTGATGCCTATTCATGGGGCATTTGCGGCGTTGGGCTGATGGAAGGCGATAAGCGCATGCGTGATGTGCTTCACGCCCAGGATGGCCTCTACACCCTGGTGCTGAAGTATCCTGATGGCGTCCACAGGGCGCGTATTATCGGCTCGATCATTGATTATCTTTATGCGCCGGATGACCCCCAGGCGGTTATCGACAAAATGGCCGATGACAGTGTGAAAATCGTCTCCCTCACGGTCACGGAAGGCGGCTATAACTTCGACGCCAGCACCGGTGAATTCGACTTTGAAGACCCTGGCGTCATCAATGATCTCTCGGATTCAGCACCGCGCACCATCTTCGGCTTGATCTGTGCCGCGCTGGAGATACGACGCCTCGCCGGCAAGAAACCGTTCACGCTGGTCTCCTGCGATAATATCCAAAGTAATGGCGCGATGGCGCGCAAATCCTTCCTCGCCTTCGCGCAGCGAAAATCCCCTGAGCTGGCAGCGTGGATGGCGCAGGAAGTACGCTTTCCCAACTCCATGGTGGACCGCATCACCCCCTCTACCACCGATGAGGATCGCCAACTGGTACGTGAACGCTTCAGTATCGAAGATGGCTGGCCCGTCGTCTGCGAGCCTTTCACCCAGTGGGTGCTGGAAGACAGTTTCAGCCTCGGCCATCCCGACTATGAAGCCGTTGGCGTACAGCTGGTCAAGGACGTTGAACCCTATGAGCGCATGAAGTTGCGCCTGCTCAACGCCAGCCACCAGTCACTCTGCTATCTGGGCTATTTGTGTGGTTACCGCTACGCACATGAGGTGTGTCAGGATTCACTGTTCGTGCGTTTCCTGATGCGCTATATGGTCGAAGAAGGCACCCCGACCCTCGGCCCCGTGCCCGGCGTTGACCTTGAGGCTTACCGCAACGAGCTGATTGAACGCTTCGCCAACCCTGAAGTGCGCGACACTCTGATCCGCCTTGCCACCGATGGCGCCGACCGTATTTCCAAATGGGTGATACCGGTCATTCGTGATCGCCTTGTTCAAAATGAGTCGATCACACTATTGGCTACCGTAGTGGCTGCGTGGGCGCGCTTTATGGAAGCCAGCGATGAACAGGGCAACCCTATTCCCCTGATTGATCGCCTCAAGGAGCGTCTGGTGCCCATGGCGGCACACAATCGGGAAGATCCTTTGGCCCTGATCCGTATTAGGTCACTTTTTGGTTCACTGGCAGAAGAGCCACGCTTTACCGAGCCTTATCTATGGGCGCTGGATTCACTGCATCGCCAAGGAGCCAGAGCGACACTGGAAGCGGTCATGAAAGAGAAAGAAGGAATAACGAAAGCAAGCGACATAGCGAAGTGAACGAGCCGCTTATCCCGGGCAACGATGACATACGCCACGCGCGCGCCTTGTCAGCAGGAAAGAAGCGCTTCTTATCCACAATAACAATGACCGGGCCTGCTTCCCGGTCACCTGTCGCAGTTTGACTGCTTCATGTTCTACCGGCGCTCTTTGAAGCGCCATTTTTTTAGCCCCACCGCGTGGTTACTTTCCCGACCCAAGCAGCGGCAGACTTTCCAGCATGTTCTTCAGATGAAGGGCATCCCAGGGAAGGTGTTCTGCAAGAGTGAGGCCGACCGGCTTCGCCTTGTCAGTCGCCAAGCGCACCAGCGCAAGCACCTCGGCCATGGTAAGCTCCCCTTCCGCCACGCCTCCGAAATCGTTTTTGCCGCGCCCCGGTTGTGCGAAGAGAACAGAACGAAAATGCTGAGGATCGAGCACATCCAGATCGAAGTGAATGGCCAGAAACTCAATACCCTGCCTTTCCATCCATTTCGTGACCTCATCGGCCCCTTGCCTGACGCTTTCAGGCGAGCAGGTCGCAATTCCCTTCTCCGCGAGAAATTCAGCTTCATGCGGCAAAGGATCATGAATTCCCGCAATCATGACATTTTCAGCCGCTATCGGATGCTGTACCGACGCCGTGAGATCAGGGTCTCCGTATCCGAGCAGTGCCCCCAGAACATGGGCATGAGCATTGCTGAATTGCTCAGGAGTTTGAATATCCGGATGAGAGTCGATCCATAGCACGCCGAGCTTATCGCCGTACTTTTCACTCAGCCAAGCAAAAGGTGCAAGAGACACAAGGCAATCACCGCCGAGTGTCACGATGCTATCGGGCTGCTGCTCGTGAATAATCTTCCAGGCATCCGTCAGGTGCTGATTGATCTCACTGCGTCCGGTAATTCCCTCTTCAACAGAAAGTGGCTCGCCAGGCGCTTTCACCGGCACATGAAACACGGGAGCATCCGTCGCCGGTGCCAGCCACTCAAGCAAATTGGCACCCAGTGCATAAACCGGATTGTTGCCACCCTGCCACAGCGGGAAGACAAGTCGAATGGTTTTATCCTGTGTACTCATGACCACTCCATGAATGTGATGTGCTCAGGTAATGAGGAAACTGGCATCGTCTGTCGCAACGACGGTAAATGCTGAGTGACGCTGAAAGCAAGGAATCGCACGTCTCGACAGCACTCCATCAGGCATGGCAACGAGAATTATAGAGGCTTCCTCGGGAGCGTCGTCACACTCGATGCCGTTGGCGAAGACACCACTCACGCGCCAAAAAGATAGCGAAGCATTCCCGTCGCAACGATACCAATCAGCACCGTTGGCAGGATGGAAAAGCGGCAGGCTGCGGCAACAGTAATCGCCAAAGCGATCAAATCGGCAGGCCGATCGGACACAAAAGCGGGAGCAATCACCGAAATCAGCACGCAGCCAGGCACACTTTCCAGAATATAGAGCGTCCGTGGGCTTAATGAACGGTTGCGCAGCGCCAAATACCCCAGAATACGCGTCAGATAGGTGCCCGATGCCATTAGCACGATGGTGGCCAGCGTGGCGCCATTAATCATGCGCGGCTCCCCTCTTCGGCGCAGTAAACGCTGCACACACCAGGCCCGCCAGAGCACCCGCCGCGACATACCAGGCGCCATCAGGTACCAGCCGATAGGTCAGTGCCGCAACCACCAGACTGGCAAGCCAGGGCCGACTGGCTCGCACTCCCCGCCACATACCGCGCAGCAGCACCAAAAATACGGCCGTGAACGCCATGTCGAATCCATAGCGCTCCATATCTCCTATCACTGGCGCCAGCACCACCCCCAGGGTAGTAAATGTCACCCAGCATAGGTACAGGCCCGCCGATACACCAAGGTAATAGCTCATGCTAATCCTGTTGAGCATACGCCGCCTCGCATCAGCCAGAGTCAGCGCCCAGCTTTCATCACACATGAAAAACAGTGCCGCCAATGCCTTGCGCCGAGGCACATCCCGCAGGAAAGGCGCCAGTGCTGCTCCCATGAGCAAGTGGCGGCTATTTACCAAAAATGACATGGCCGCGATCAGCAGCAGATGCGGTGGCGATGTCCACAACCGTATGGCGGTAAATTCTGAGCCGCCCGCGAAATTAAGCCCCGCCATCAAAGGCATTTCCACCGAACTAAGCCCTTTTTGGGCGGCTTGCGCCCCCAGCACCAATGCAAAGGGAATGACCCCAAACAGTACCGGTAGCGAAGCCCGTAACCCCCGACGGACTTCCTGTGAGGCTGAACGAGGGGCAGGGTCACTGGCGGTCT
The DNA here is from genome assembly GCF_000526695.1 of Carnimonas nigrificans ATCC BAA-78. GTDB lineage: Bacteria > Pseudomonadota > Gammaproteobacteria > Pseudomonadales > Halomonadaceae > Carnimonas > Carnimonas nigrificans. The sequence continues at coordinate 385,571 of NZ_JAGO01000011.1, read as the reverse complement.
CAGTGGCCTGGTGTGCGGCTGACATACAATTATCTCCCTGAATGAAGGTAGATAATTATGCTCTATAATCGGTAAAACCGGGTTGCGTTATTGCGCAGTTGAAACTAAAAACTGGCACCCATTAAGTGAATCGAGAATTTTAATGGAATTTGATGCTATTGATCGTCGAATCCTGAATGCGTTACAGCGTGACGGACGTTTGCAGAATATTGAGCTGGCGAAGGAAGTCGGGCTATCCCCCTCACCCTGCCTGAGACGTGTGCGCCTATTAGAAGAAGCCGGAGTAATTGAGCGCTATGTTGCTGTGCTCAACCCCAGCAAGGTTGGCAAGGGGCTATCGGTGTTCGCACGCGTCTGGCTCAATGGGCAAGATATGGCTACGGTGGATAGCTTCACGAGCGCCATTGAGCAGTTGCCGGAAGTCGTGGAGTGCCATCTAATGGCCGGCGATTGTGATTTCCTGCTGCGCGTAGTGGCTGCCGATCTGGAGGACTATCGGCAATTCCAGATCAAGCATTTGACCCGGATACCCTTGCGTACAAAACATAAAGACTGACGTGCCAATGCAGAAGATCAAGCAAACTTCAGCATTACCTATTTAACCCTGTAGCGAATACACAGGTGCCGCAACAAGCGACTTCAGAGGCTGAGCTATCCAGAGGATGGTGAATTGTGAGGATGCTCGTGAAGTTTTCTGAAATAAAAAAGGGCCTTTCGGCCCTTTTTTCAACGACTTATAGAGATCAACAAAATCTATAAATCACAAATTGGAGCGGGAAAGGAGATTCGAACTCCCGACCCTCGCCTTGGCAAGGCGATGCTCTACCACTGAGCTATTCCCGCTTGTAGGTCATACCTGAACAGCTTTTCAAGTGGCGTCCCGTAAGGGGTTCGAACCCTTGTTACCGCCGTGAAAGGGCGGTGTCCTAGGCCACTAGACGAACGGGACACTTGCTGCGTGATCTGCTGTCTCGATCAGGTGGCGCGCATATTACCGGCAGAGATCGTTAGTGTCAACAGCGTATTGATATAAATCGGTTTTCAGCACAGCAGCAGGTTAACCTTCCTCTCTATTCAGTGCTTCCGGCCATTCACGGCAGGTAATCCAGAGTAGCGCCAGCCCTTCCCTTCCAAACAGCCGCCCCGCTCGTCTATCCTTGTGCGAGTGCTATTCACCGCGTATCAGCATTAATCTCAGCCTGATGCGACATGAAAGGCCGCCTCAATGTCGTGATCTTTTACCAACCATGAGGCGCCCCCACTATCTAGTGACGTACACTGGCAAATCACTTTGCCAAGTAGCGAATATGCTGGAATAGCGCACTGATTAGCCGAAATAAACGCCTCAGAGCGTGGCTTCTATATAAGGAGAGAGCAGATGACCGATGACAGCAACGATAAAGTACGTTTAAGCGATGCCGAGTGGCGCGAGCGGCTAACGCCAGAGCAGTATCACGTTACCCGTGAAGCGGGGACCGAGCCTCCCTTTAGTGGCGACTATGAGGTCGCTCCGGTTCGCGGCACCTTCCGCTGCATCGGGTGCGATGCGCCGCTGTTTCGCAATGATGACAAGTTTGCCTCGCACTGTGGCTGGCCCAGCTTTGATCGTCCCTTGGAAGACGCTGCGGTAGAGGAACATTTCGATACCAGCCATGGCATGCGCAGGGTCGAAGTGACCTGCCGTCGCTGCGACGCACATTTGGGCCATGTGTTCCCCGATGGCCCCGCGGAGACCACCGGTTTACGCTATTGCATCAACTCGGTGGCACTGCGCTTTGTGCCTGACGAGCACACTACTGCCTGACGGCAGGCCCGTGAGCCGCTACAATCCTCGCTTCTGCATTCATTTGACGCTCTTCCCAGGACAGGTAACGCGATGCTCGGTTGGTTTCCAGGACACATGAACAAAGCGCGGCGCGAGATTCAAAAGGCGCTGCCGTCCATCGACGTAGTGATCGAAGTGCTTGATGCACGCCTGCCTTACTCAAGCGCCAACCCCATGCTGGCGGGGCTGACGCGCCATAAGCCGGTGCTCAAGATTCTTTCGCGGGAAGATCTGGCCGATCCGCTGGTGACTCAGCAGTGGCGTGACTACTTCGATGCCCAGCCGAACACTCGCGCGCTACCAATGGTCACCAGCGATAAAAAGGCACTGAAGCAGATTCCTGCGCTGTGCCGCGAACTGGCCGGCCATATTCGTGCCGACCGCGACGTTAGGGTCATGGTGATGGGCATTCCCAATGTGGGCAAATCCACCCTGATCAATCATCTGGCGGGGCGTAGCATCGCCAAGGTAGGCAACGAACCGGCCGTGACCAAGCGCCAGCAGATTGTGCGTTTGGACAGCGGCATCGCCCTGACTGATACCCCTGGCGTGCTGTGGCCCAAAATCGAGGATCAGGCCAGCGCCTACCGTCTGGCGGCAAGCGGAGCCATTCGTGATACCGCGCTGGAATACAGTGATGTTGGCGCGATCGCTGCGGCTGAACTCGCCAAACGCTATCCCGACGCACTCAAGGCCCGCTACAAGCTTAAGGAGCTGCCGGAATACAGCGGCTCAGAGGCTCCCACCGAGATCGACGCCGACGGCCCGGCCTATGTAGATCTGCTGGCGCGGGCTGGCTTCGATGGCGACGCTATCGTGACCGCCATCGCACGCAAGCGCGGCGGTTTGAAAAGCGGTGGCGTGGTCGATGTGCATCGTGGTGCCGAAGTGCTGCTGCATGAATTGCGCGACGGCACTCTCGGCAGGCTAAGCCTCGAAACGCCGGATGATATTCCTGAACAGGAGGAGTTGGCGCCGGATATTTCCCTTCATTCAGAAGAGAACGCGGCCTCTCCCTCAGAAGAGATCACAGCGCCAGATACGCCAAACCGCGATCACTGAGGCGTCCTTCGCTCCCTTCTTCCATTCACACGGCTTTTCTTCACACGATCCTGAGCGCCAAGGCTCCTTGCGTCTGATAAGGCTCCGGCAGCCTGAGGGGATCAGCACCAGGGGTGAAGGCGCCCAGCACCCGCGCCCCGCTGGCCCCCGTACAGCTAGGCACCGTGCCCGGCAAGCCATGCCAGCTCAGAAAGCCGAGCAGTGCGAAGGCACAGGCTTCCTTGGCCTGAGCCGGCAGCCCCAGCTCTTCCGAGGGAGTAATGGTGACGCCCGGCAGTGCTTCCGCCAGCATCTTCATCAAGACAGGATTGCGCGTACCGCCTCCCGCTATTACCAGCTCCTCAATGGCAAACGGCTTGAGGGCCGCGGCGATACTGTGCGCCGTGAGTGCCGTCAGGGTCGCGATCGCATCACGCGGATCAATATCCGGCCGCTGTGCCAAAGCGCGATGCAGATAAAGCGCGTTGAATAACTCCTTGCCGGTGGTTTTGGGCGCAGGCTCGGCAAAGTAAGGTTCACTCAATAAAAGTGCCAGCCACTGTTGATCGACCTGCCCCTGCGCGGCCCATTCACCATTGCGGTCATAGCTGGCAACGCCTTCACTGAAATGAAGCATCGCAGCATCCATCAGCGCATTGGCAGGCCCGGTATCGAACGCCACAGGCGCCTGGCCTTCAGCCACCACCGTGACGTTGGCAATCCCCCCGAGATTGAGCGCCGCCGAACGCTCAGCACGACCGCGCAGCCACATCACATCCAGCGCGCTGACCAGCGGCGCGCCCTGCCCTCCGGCCGCTACATCACGGACGCGGAAGTCGGCCACTACCGGCTTGCCGGTCTGCTCCGCAATCCAGGCGGGCTGCCCTATTTGCAATGTGCCGTGCACGCGGCCCTGCTCCACCCAGTGAAAAACCGTCTGTCCGTGGGCAGCCACTAACGCCGCTTCGCCCCCGCACAATTCACGATCTGCGCGTACAGCCAGTTTCGCAAAAGCCTGACCAATTTCGGTATCCAGACGACACTGGGCGGCCATATCGAGGCTGCCCGGCGGCAAGGCCCGATTCAACGTGGTGATGGTCTCCTCGCTGTAGTGGCTGCTGATCATTCCCAGCAGGTGCATCGTGATGATGTCGTGCTCAAGGGTGATCTCTACAGCGGCAGCGTCTATCGCGTCGAAAGAAGTGCCTGACATCATGCCGATGATTTTCATGCGTAAAGCTCCGTGCGTAGTTGCTGGCAGCGTGGACATTGGGGCCAAAGCCTAACGGTAAGGCAAAGCCATGGCTACCGCTGGCGCAGTAGAGTATGCTGAGGTTTTCACATCCCCCGCCAGCGAACTCGCAAAGTGGCTAGACAATGACTCCCATTCGTAAGTCCAAAAAGCTTGAGCACGTTTCCTACGATCTACGCGGTGCCGTGCTTGACCACGCCAAGCGCCTCGAAAGCGAAGGCCAGCGCATTCTGAAACTGAATATCGGCAACCCCGCCCCGTTCGGTTTTGAAGCGCCCGAGGAAATTCTTCAGGACATGATGCGTAACCTGCCTACGGCGCAGGGTTACAGCGATTCGAAAGGGATCTACTCAGCGCGCAAGGCGGTGCAGCACGAAACCCAGCGTCTGGGCATTGAAGGCGTTGATATCGAAGACATCATCATCGGTAACGGCGTCTCCGAACTAATTCAGATGTCGCTACTGGCGTTGTTGAACAACGGCGATGAGGTGTTGATTCCCGCGCCCGATTATCCGCTGTGGACCGCTGCTACCAATCTGGCGGGCGGCACTGCGGTGCACTATCTGTGCGATGAAGAGAATGACTGGCAGCCCGACGCCGAGGATATTCGCGCCAAGATCACGCCGAAAACGCGGGCGCTGGTGATCATTAACCCCAACAACCCCACCGGCGCCGTCTATTCACCGGAGAAGATCAAAGAGCTGCTGGCAATTGCCCGTGAGCACGATCTGGTGGTGTTCTCCGATGAAATTTACGACAAGATCCTCTACGACGACGCTACCCACACCAGCACCGCAGCGCTCTCGACCGACGTGCTGACGCTGACCATGAACGGTCTGTCGAAGAATTACCGCTGCGCAGGCTTCAGGGCTTCATGGCTGATTATCTCCGGCGATCAGAGCAATGCCGGTGACTTCGTGCAGGGCCTCAACATGCTGGCCTCCATGCGCATGTGTGCCAACGTCCCCTCCCAGCACGCGATCCAGACCGCCCTGGGGGGCTATCAGTCGATCAACGACCTAGTGATGCCCACGGGGCGACTGTGCGCCCAGCGTGATGTGGCATGGCAAAAGCTCAATGAAATTCCCGGGGTCAGCTGCGTGAAGCCAAAGGGAGCCCTTTATATGTTCCCGCGCCTCGACCCGGAAGTTTATGACGTTAAAAACGATGAGCAGCTAATGGTCGATCTGCTGCTGGAGGAGAAAATCCTGCTGGTACAAGGCACCGCCTTCAACTGGCCGCGCCCTGACCATCTGCGCATTGTCACCCTGCCACAGGCAGATGTGCTCAGTGAGGCCATTGACCGTCTTGGCCGCTTCCTCGCACGACGCCGCTAGCCAGCCCCTCTCCGGTGCTCACGCTTCTGCCAAACTCCTTTGCAGACGAGCGCCGGAACTTGAACATTTCCATTTTTTCCCCATCTAATCACTTTGACAAAGGCACTGGGTCAGCCGCTGGCACCAAACGCTGCTCACCGCCTTCCATAACAGTTGGGCCACGGTTTCTCGTCCCTGCACGATGGCCGCTCAACGCATAATAACGCTGTACTCTTTTACTTGGAGAAATCGCACATGATGAGGATTGTTCTGTTCCTCGCTACCAACCTGGCTGTGGTACTGGTGGCCAGCATTACCCTGAGACTACTGGGCATCGAGCCTTACCTGTATCGCGCAACCGGCATGAACCTCCAGAGTCTTCTGGTGATGTGCTTCGTGTTCGGCATGGTAGGCTCGATAATCTCCCTGCTAATGTCGAAAACCATGGCCAAGATGGGAGCAGGTGTCCAGATCATTGATCAGCCGCAAAATGCGCAGCAGCAGTGGCTGCTTGAGACCGTGGGTGAGCTGGCCCGCGATGCTGGCATCAAAATGCCGGAAGTGGGTATCTTTCCTGCCTCGCAGGCCAACGCCTTCGCCACAGGCTGGAACAAGAATGATTCTCTGGTCGCAGTCTCTGCGGGGCTGATGCAGTCGATGCGACCGGAAGAAGTTCGCGCGGTACTGGGACATGAAATTGGTCACATCGCCAACGGCGATATGGTTACGCTGGCGCTGATTCAGGGCGTGGTGAATACCTTCGTGATGTTTTTTGCCCGTGTTGTTGCCCAACTGCTCAGCAGCTTTTTGGCACGCGGCAACGACAACCAGAGCGGCGGTCTCGGTTTTATGGGCTACTTCATTGTCGTGACGGTGCTCGAACTGGTCTTCGGTATCGCTGCCAGCGCTATCGTCGCGTGGTTCTCGCGCTGGCGTGAATACCGCGCCGATGCTGCCGGAGCACGTCTGGCGGGCAGTGGCGCCATGATCAATGCACTTATGGCGCTAAAGCGTGAAAGCGAACTGCCCGACCAGATGCCAGAGTCAATGACCGCCATGGCCATTACCCAGGGGCGCACCCAGCAACTCATGCAGCAGTTGCTCGCCAGCCACCCCCCGCTGGATGATCGTATTCGCGCCTTGAAGGAGGCCGCATACCGGCAGTAGCCGCCCTTCATCATCCAATCAAAAGCCCGCTAACGCGGGCTTTTTCATGCCACATTGACCACCTTCTTTATCCGCAACGCTCTCGGCACTGGAAGAGCAGGCGCTCCCGTCCTACACAGTATTCGCCGCTGCCCGTGATCGTCGTTATAATCGTCGCTCAATATGGTTCGCGGGAGTAGCAAGGTGATTATTCGCTGGGAGCACGAGCACGACTATCTGCTGGTTCATCTGCATCAGGATATGCTGGGTGACTGGGTGCTAAGCCGTGCCTGGGGCCAGAAAGGCACGCGCTTCGGCGGGCTACGCCATGATGTGGCAGAAAACCGCGAACAGGCGCTGACCTGGATCAATGATCTCGACCATATTCAGCGTTCACGGGGGTTTCATAAGGTGCTGGAAACCTCTGAGGAGAGCAGCGAAGGACAGCAGGCGCTGAAGCTGATAGAGGATCTGGAAGGCGCTTAACCGGCGCTCACGGCTCATTCATGTACGAGCAATCTATGTTTCAGGCTGCGCGCTCGTCAGAACATCAGCGTCTGAGTTCGCCCTGGCAGCGCTAATCCCCTCCTGACGCCGCAACGTCAAGGCACGCAGCCTTTAATTACGCCCCCTGACGGCCTCTCAACCGCACTACCGCCCCACACTACAGGGCGGTAATCGCGGCATCGCTAGTCCTGCTTTTTGTTGATTAAAAACACATGGTGAATACCGGGACGACGCTCGAAATCGGGGTCGATGGTATCGCGGCTGATATCTTCCACAGCAAAGCGCTCGGCAAGTTGAGGATCGAGCTTGAACTTGCGCTGATTATTGGAAAATACCAGGGTGCCCGCAGGCGCAAGGCGTGCCATGCACAGCTCCACCAGACGTACATGATCGCGCTGGATATCAAGCGTCGATGACATCTTGCTCGAATTGGAGAACGTGGGGGGATCGAGGAAGATCAGATCGAAGTAGCTGCGTTCGCGCTTCAACCACTCAAAGCAATCCTCACGTACCACCGTGTGTTTGCCCTGATGCAAACGGTTCAGCGCAAAGTTATCGGCTGCCCACTCCAGGTAGGTATTCGACATGTCCACGCTGATGCTTTCACGCGCCCCACCCAAAGCCGCCTGCACAGTGGCAGTACCGGTATAGCAGAACAGGTTGAGGAAGCGCTTGCCCTGCGCCATTTGCCTTAGCTTGCGACGCACCGGACGATGGTCGAGAAACAGGCCGGTATCAAGATAGTCACGCAGGTTCACCCACAGCTTCGCCCCCTCTTCTTCTACCTGAAAGCGCTGTTGTGAAGAGGAGTGGCGCTGATATTGCGCCTTGCCGCTCTGGCGCTGACGGGTTTTCAAGAAGATTCGGTCGGAAGCGACCTCCAGCACCTCGGGCAGCACCCCAAGCGCTTCATGCAAGCGCCGCTCAGCGCTGCGTGCATCTATCGAGCGCGGCGGCGCATATTCCTGAACGTGTACCCAACTGCCGTAAATATCTACTGCCAACGCATATTCCGGCATATCGGCGTCATAAAGGCGGTAGCAATGGGTTTCACTACGCTTCAACCACTTGGCGAGACGCTTCTTGTTCTTGCGCAGGCGATTGGCAAACATCTGCGCGCCTTCACTATGGCTGATACCAGCATCCGCACCAGTTGTTTCTACATCACTGCCGCCACGGGCGACACGTTCATCGCGACCATAAACGTCAATCAGCAACAGCTTGCAGTCGATGGCGCCATTGCGCAGGGCATACTGCTTGTGCGCCTTCAGCCCGGTACGATGCCCAAGTTCGGGATTACCGGTAAACAGCGCCAGCCGCCAGCCAGAAAATTCACTGCGCATCCGCTCGCCCAGCGACTGATATAGCGGAATCAGCGCAGGTACATCGCCGATACGCTCACCGTAGGGCGGATTGGTGATTACCAGACCGCGCTGCTCATGAGCCGGAGCCTTCAATCTCGCCAGCTCGCCACGGGACAGCGTCAGCCACTGATCGACACCGGCACGGCGAGCATTGGCCCCCGCGGCTTCCAGTGCCAACGCATCGGCATCCTGACCGACGAAGGAGGCCGTCAGTGCGCTTTTGCCTCGCGTAGCCCGCTCACGCGCTTGGCCCAGCACCTGCTGCCACAGGGTTTCCTGATGCTGCTTCCAGCCATGAAAACCAAAGCGCCGCCGCCATAGGTTAGGCGCAATATCCGCGGCCATCAGCGCCGCCTCGATCAGCAGCGTGCCGGACCCGCACATCGGATCGACCAGCACTTCGCCCTGCGCTGCACGTTCAGGCCAGCCAGCACGAATCAGCAGCGCAGCCGCAAGGTTCTCTTTCAATGGTGCCTTGCCCCCTTCCAGACGATAACCGCGCATATGCAGGCTATCCCCGGAAAGATCGAGGCCGATCATCAAGCGCTCACGGTGCAGGTGGGCATAGATACGCACGTCCGGCGCTTGCAACTCGACGCGTGGGCGCTCTTTGGAGGCACGCTGTAGGCTATCAACGATGCCGTCCTTGATAACCTGGGCACCAAAGCGTGTATGCCGAATGGCATCGGACTGGCCGTGAAAATCAACGCGCAGCGTCGTGCCACCGTTGAGGTGCTGCGGCCAATCAATGGCAATGGCGGCCTTGTAGAGCGCATCGGCATCACTGATCTGTTCAGCCTCGCCCAGCGTCATGATGATGCGGTTCGCCAGTCGTGAATGCAGGCAGCTCGCGTACAGCACCTCAAGCGATGCGTACCCGCTTACCCCCGCTATGGTGGTGCCATCGACAGTGGCGCCAAGCGCGGTAAGTTCGGAGGCCAACAGTTGCTCTATGCCGCGAGGGCAGGTCGCAAAAAACGCGAGGGAATTGGAGGAAGTCATAACACCTGCAAGGGTCAGAAGCCGTTCGGCATTGCGCTATTCTTAACACATTAGGCCGTGCGATCTCTGCCACCGTTCACAATAAAAGAAAATTCGCCCAAAGAAGTATCGGAAAAGCATCGACAGGGCAATCAAAATGTCATACAACAGGTAATTCAGTTGTTGCAGAAAACTCCGCAAGGAGCGAGCGCTGCACCAACGCATGAAGCCACAAGCTTCAGCTCGGCGCCTTTGCGCCAGTAAGGGGAAGTATTATCGCATACTGTTGGCGGCGTGCCTCTACCTACAGTGCACTGTGACCGCACCAGCCCCTTGCAACATCCACTGACGTTTATCAGTAACGTCAATCGCAGCAAGGTATTTTCGCAGAACCACGGGGAGTACTCCCCTAAACATCGCTACTTCGAGGAAGAACAGGCACTTTTGCCGCTTTCTCTCTACGCACAAGCAATGTGAGGTGTTCCATGAAAAAACATAAGCGCGATCCATCCCAGCAAGCCTTTTCTCGCGGCTACAAGGCCGGCATCAGCGGCCGCTCCCGCGATCTCTGCACCACTCAGCTTATTAACCTGCGCGCCGCCTGGCTTAACGGTTGGCGCGAAGGTCGAAGTGACCAATGGGAGGGCATGACTGGCGTTTCGGGAATTCACAAGAATCCCACCGTGCACACCACGATGGCTAGCGCCTAGGCACGTCCCTTGATCACCAGGCCCTGCTGCCTTCAGTAAGGCTTTTGACGAGATAGTCACTTCCGTCACCGCACCCTGTGGAGCATCTTTCCATAGGGTGTTTTCATTTGTGGAAAGCTACCATCATGAAGAATGTCGCCGCATGGGAAAATATCGACCTGACACGCTCGGTTTCTAGCTGAACGGTCAGGCAGCGAACCATTCGAGGAACGCTTCACTCCCCTAACCATCAGCTCGCTTCTTCATGGTCTGGACTGCGAGTCTTCCTCTATCTGCTGGAAACTCACCGGAATGATTTTCCTGGCTGATGCCGTTTTTTCTCTCACTTCCCAGCAAGAAAAGATGTTCTCACTGCCCGTGCGATCTTGAAGCTGGCTACCGCCCTTCTATCCAAGGTGTGGCGCCCTTTATGAAAAGCCAGCAGTTGCTCGCTGTTTTGATTCCATGTACGAATCACTGGCAAGAAAGTGCGCCAGGGCCATCGAGCGTAGCTCCGGCAACAAACACGTTTAGTATTTGTTACGTTTAGGCACTTCCTCAAGGACGACAACCTGCCCTCTTTGCCGTGCGGCTACCGGCGCGACTACGCGAGCAGCCTAGCGCACTGCTTGATCAGCGCGGGGCCGCGATATACAAGACCTGAATAAAGCTGCACGAGATCAGCCCCCAGAGCGCGCTTCTCCACTGCGTCCTGTGCATGAAGAATCCCACCCACGCCAATAATCGGCATCTCGGGCAGCTCGGCGCGCAGGCGTGCAATCACCCGGTTGGAAGGCGCGGCACAGGGCTTGCCGGATACTCCCCCGGCTTCGTCGCAGTGAGGCACGCCTTGAATCGCGCTTCTATCCAGACTGGTGTTGGTAGCAATCACAGCGTCGATGCCGTTGTTGTGCAGCGAGGTCGCGATCAAACCGATTTCCTCATCGCTGAGATCAGGAGCGATCTTGACCACCAGCGGCAGCGGCGTATCACGCTCGCGATCAAGCAGCGCGCTCTCTTCCTTCAAAGCAGAGAGCAGGTTGTCGAGCATTTCACCAAACTGAAGATTACGTAGCCCCGGGGTATTGGGCGAAGAGAGATTGACCGTCACGTAGTGCGCCACACCATGTACCTTGCGCAGGCAGGCAAGATAATCATCGACGGCCTTTTCGACCGGCGTAGTAAGGTTCTTGCCGATATTGATGCCAATCACGCCATCAAAAGTAGCGCGTTTTACCTGCTCAACCAGATGATCAACGCCCTTGTTATTGAACCCCATGCGATTGATGATCGCTTCACGCTCAGGCAGCCTGAACAGACGCGGCTGCGGATTACCCGCCTGCGCCAGCGGCGTTACCGTTCCCACTTCGACAAAGCCGAACCCCAGCGCCCCCAGCGCATCCAGACAATCGGCATTTTTATCAAGCCCTGCGGCCAACCCTACCCGATTGGGGAAGTCTAGCCCCATCAGCGTTACCGGGGAGGTGACCGGACTATCGGGCAGCAAGCCCAGACGATGCGCCTTCTCAAGCGATGTCAGCGTGAGATTGTGCGCTTTCTCAGCGTCGAGCTTGAAAAGCCAGGGGCGAATCAGCGAGTACATGAAAAAATCCACTGTTGTCAGTCAATCGAAGATCAAGGCCCCACCTGATGGCGAGCGCTTGCAAGCATGGCAGTTTAAGACGCATCAGCACCAACGAATAGCCGCTGAAGCGCCGACGGTCAGTCTTTGCCCGTGCCCTGCCAGCACGATGGCATTCACCCCAAAGATCGCAGTGCCCGGAAAGCGCCCGATCTGCTTCAATACCTCAAGCGGCTCGCTGGCGTGCACGACCTCACCGCTGGATTGATCGACACGGGTAACGGGGCAACGTTCGCACGGCTTGCACGCCCATAGCGCCAGCGCCCCTTCATTGAAACCCAGTGTGTCGATATCGTGCTCGGCAAAGGCTGGCACGCCTTGCAGCACCACATTCGGGCGGAAGCGGCTCATCTCAACGCCCTGCTCCCCTTTGGCAGCGAGCGCCTGATTGACCGCCGTCAAACTGGCACGGGATGTCACCAGCAGCGGATAGCCATCGGCGAAACCTGTGGTCGCTTTTCGTTCAGGATAGCCCAGGTTAGCAAAGCGCTGTTCGCCCACATGACGCAGCAACGTCTCATCATGGATTGAATCGTGAGCGAAGCGCAGAAGCCGCAAGCCGTGACGCCAGTGCTCGCGGCATACGCTTTCCAGCCAGGCAGCGACTTCATCGCCTTCATCAATCCCATGGCACGGAGCGCCATGCACCCGGGTTTCTACCCGCTCGCCCTGTGGCGGCGTTAACGGCACGTAGCAGCGGCGACCATCGGGCGCCTTCAGGCAGAGCTGGTAGCGCTCAAGGCTCACCTGAATGGCGGCCATTGCCGGTAGCTGTCGCTGAGTCACGAAGCGTCCAGCACTATCCACCACCATCCAGCGGCGATCCCACTCAAGCCCTTCGATTCCCACCACTGAATGGAGCAGCGATACCGCGCCCAGCCCCTTCACCGGATAACAGTAAAGTGCTGCCACGCGCGGCTGGAGAGCCTCTGCCGGAAGAGTATGGCTGGTCAACTCAAGCAACTCCTAAGCACTGCGTCGCACCAGTAGCACGCCACATTCACAGTGATGGGTATAGGGAAACTGATCAAAAAGCGCCAACCGCTTGATCTCGTGTGTAGCACTCAGCCGCTCGATATCGCGTTCAAGCGTGGCTGGGTTGCAGGAGATATAAACGATGCGTGCATAGCGCGAAAGCTGGGCACAGCTATCGTCATCAAGCCCTGCACGCGGCGGATCAACCAGCGCTGTAGTGAAATTGTACTCATCAAGCGCCAGTGCCGTGGCACGCCGGCCACGATGCTCACCCGACAGCGCCTGCGAGAACTCTTCGGCGGACATGCGTGCAATCACGGCGTTGTCGATAGCATTCAGCGCGAGGTTGTGCTGCGCTGAGGCCACCGATGTGCGTGAAATTTCGGTGCCCAGCACTCGCCTGAAATTATCGGCCAGCGCTACCGAAAAGTGGCCATTGCCGCAGTAGAACTCGACCAGATCATCCTTATCGGCATCCGCGTCGGGCTGCGTCACTTCCCGCGACCAACTGAGCATGGTCGCCGCAATCGCGGCATTGGGCTGGGTAAAGCTGTTTTCGACCTGCTGGTAAGCGAAGGTAGTGCCATCCACCTCAAGGTGCTCGGTCACATAGTCGCGGGTCAGCACGATCCGCTGTTTGCGCGAACGCCCGATAATGGCAATCCCCAGCCGCTTCTCAAGCGCTCTTGCCTCTTGTTCCCAGGCGTCATCCAGAGGGCGATGATAAATCAGAGTCACCAGCGCTTCACCGGCCAGAGTGGTCAAAAATTCTACCTGAAAGAGCCGCCGACGCAGCGTGGTGCTGTGTAAAAAAGCGTCGCGCAGTGCAGGCATCAGTTCATTGATACGCTGACTGGCAACATCATACTGCTCAAGACGAATCACTGTTTTGTTTTTGGGATCGTCAGCCGCCACCTCAAACATGGCGTAGAAGAGATCATCCCCTTCGTGCCAGATTCGAAATTCGGCACGCATACGATAGTGCGCGGCGGGCGATGCAAATACTTCCAGCGGCGGCGCATCAAAACGGGCGAACTGCTGGGCAATGCGCTGCTGCTTGGCAGAAAGCTGCTCAGCGTAGCGCGCGGGGTCAACGACAGGGACGCTCAAACGGACAACCTCACTAGGCTCTGTCTTGGACATGGCAAATGATGGCAAGGCGAGCCATATCGCCTCACCTGCATGACTTGCAAGGAGTTAACGGACATTTCAAGGCGTTACTCGATTGAGCGCCGCCACATCCATGCAGAACTCTTGGCAAGAAAGCAAGGCGCATAGTGTACCCGAAAGTCGCGCCGTGAGCAGGAGGCTCAGACAAATGGCGTGTTGTTAACGCCCCCTCTTCAGCGCAGTGTGCTAACCATACTGCGCGCGACAATCGCTATGCGAGATCCGCTGACTGCCTTCCCCTTCACCGGGCTTCTACTGGGGCTGTTCGCTATTGAGCAGCTCGCTTTGAAGCTCTTCACTTCTGAGCGGCTCAATTCCCTGCGGGGCGGAAAATTCATAACGCTTGAGCGCATGGATCATGCCCGGCTCAGCGGGAGCGGTCGCAAAGCTCGCATCAGATCCTTCCGTGATCATGCGGCCCTGTGGCGCGACCGTCACCGTGCGGCGAGCGATAGCGGCACCGGAATCAATCCACTGCATAGGGCGCGGGGCCAGCGTTTCGAAGAAAGGTCGCAGCAGCGGAAAGTGGGTACAGCCCAATACCACTGTATCGAGCTCGGCATCGGCGAACAGCGGCTCCAGCGACCGTTCGATCACATAAGGATCAGTCGGGCTACCCGCCAGCCACTGTTCAGCCTGCCTGACCAGCGCATCGGCGGCCACTCGCACCACTCGCTGCTCGGCAGCGAAACGGGCGATCAGACGGTCAGTATAGCGACGCCTGACCGTGCCCGATGTCGCCAGCAGCCCAATCACGCCATTGCGACTCATGGCCGCAGCGGGCTTGATGGCAGGCACGGTACCCACTACCGGAATCGGCAGCGCGGCGCGCAAGGCGTCCAGCGCCAGAGTGCTCGCCGTATTGCACGCCACCACCAGCACTCCGGCACCACTGGCGCGAGCACCTGCGCAGCAGACCGACACTATCCGCTCGATCAACCACGTATCCTCCTTGGTGCCGTAGGGGAGCGCTGCGTTATCGCACAGGAAAGTCAAGGAACGCCCGGGCATCACCGCACGCAAATGAGCAACCACCGAAAGCCCACCAACCCCCGAATCAAATACCAGTATCGGTCCCTGCAAGTTGCTCATCCCACTCTTCCTGATAGGCGGCCCGGATACCTAGCGCCGCAGTCAATGCCAAGAATATTCATGAAAAAGCTCCACCCAAAGGACATCGGCACTTGCAGGGCCAACGCTACCGAATGGCTGGAGTTACCGTTTACCAGATCAACGCCGTCAGCCTGGGCCACCGGCCTTGCGGTCAAGTTCGGCCAGCCACACCAGCTTGTCGGCAATCTTGCTTTCAAGCCCTCGCGGCACCGGCTGATACCAGCCCGGCTCCTCTAGCTCATCCGGCATATAGGTCTCGCCCGCTGCATAGGCATGCGGTTCGTTGTGGGCATAGCGGTAGTCATGCCCATAGCCAAGCTCTTCCATCAGTTTGGTAGGAGCATTACGCAGATGAATGGGGACTTCACTGGTGCCAACGTCCTTCGCCACGAAGGCACATGCCTGATGATAGGCGTTGTAGCCGGCATTGCTTTTGGCAGCCACTGCCAGATAGATGACTGCCTGCCCCAGCGCCAGCTCCCCTTCGGGGCTGCCCAGGCGCTCGTAGGTAGTGGCGGCATCATTGGCTATCTGCATGGCGCGCGGATCGGCAAGGCCGATATCCTCCCACGCCATACGCACGATGCGGCGTGCCAGATAGCGGGGATCAGCTCCGCCATCGAGCATTCGGCACAGCCAATAAAGCGCTGCATCCGGATGCGATCCGCGTACCGATTTATGCAGCGCCGAAATTTGGTCGTAGAAATACTCGCCGCCCTGATCGAAGCGGCGCGTGCTCTCGCCCAGCGCTTCTTCAACCACCGCACGGTTGAGCAAAGGGCGCTCACCGCCAGTGGCCGAGGCCAGATCAGCGCCAATTTCCAGCAGGTTAAGCGCTCGTCGTGCATCACCATCTGCGGCACGTGCCAGCAGCTCGCGCACCTCCTCCGGCACGTCCAGTGGCATATTGCCAAGACCTGAGGGGCTGGTAAGCGCGCGGTCAATCACCAAGCGCAGTTCCTGCTGCGACAGCGACTTGAGCACATGCACGCGTGCCCGTGACAGCAAGGCATTATTCAGCTCGAAAGAGGGATTCTCGGTGGTGGCGCCCACAAAGATAAACACGCCCTCTTCCACCCACGGCAGGAAGGCATCCTGCTGCGCCTTGTTGAAGCGGTGCACCTCATCAACAAACAGCAGAGTCCGCGTGCCGTTAGTCGCCCGCATCTGCGCCTGCTCAGCCGCCTGACGAATATCCTTGACCCCGGCTGAGACCGCCGAGAGCGTATCGAAATAGGCATCGGTATGGGCCGCCAGTAGCCGTGCCAGGGTGGTTTTTCCTACCCCGGGCGGCCCCCAGAAAATCATTGAGTAGAGCTGGTCGCGCTCTACCGCCTGACGCAGTGGTTTGCCTTCGCCCAGCAGATGGGTTTGACCGATATACTGATCGAGGGATGATGGACGCAAACGCGCCGCCAACGGTTGTCCGGGCGGCGCATCGGGAGCAAACAGATCGTCGTTCACACTATCCTTCCTGTTAATCTGCTCCAGGACAGAGACGCCCGCATCACACAGGCGTCCCGTAGCATTGACTTACTGCTCGACAACATCCGCCCCTTTAGGCGTATTGAAGACAAAGCGAGAGCTGTCGATGGAGCCGTTCTGTTCGATATTGGAGAACGACACGCGAGTTTGCTGGCCGGAAGGATCTTCCATGCTCAGACTGGTCAAACGGTTACCATAGAAGGTCATTTGCAGCGACTGGAACAGGCTGCCCTTATCACGTGGCGTCAGGCTAAACACCTTGGCATCGCCGTTGCTTCGCTCGGTAACGCTGTAATCACGGGTAATCTGACCGGCACTGCCTGATAGCAGTAGCGCAGGCGTCGAGGTTACCTGCGGGTCAAGATCACGCACCGACACCTGATTAAGATCGGGATCATAGAGATAGACCTTCTGACCGTTGGAGACAACCGTTTGCGAATAAGGAGCATTCACCTGCCAGTTGAATTTGCCGGGGCGCGCCAGCCACATATGACCGCTGGCCTGCTGGGCGGCCTGCCCATTGTCACCTGCTACCACCTGTTTGAAATCGCCCGAATAGGAGTGCAGCGGCTCAAGCAACTGGGTCAGTTGCTCAGCGGGATTGGCCTGCGCATAAACGCCAGAGGAGGCGAGCAGTGCAGCGCCACAGAACATACCGGTCAGCGTGCGGCCAGGTTGCATCATTGAGATTCCTTTATTGGTAGCCATGTCGGAAAGATTGGGACATTGACGGCTAAAACAAGAGGAAAGTTCCCCTTTACAGTTTTTGAGCAAGATCGTGAAGCAGCCTCCTTTTACGCTCTTTCTCAATAAAAGGATCACTCTGCTGGATATATTCTATATCCGAAAAGTCATCGCCACGCTTTCTGTTTTGTCTAGGCTCGATGGATTCAATCAACACAGCCTCCATCGCTCGAATCAAGGCTTCGGGATCTACATCTACCCGTGTGTCAGATAGGCGCCCGTCGGCCGATACAGGGTAAAGCCCATCGAGAGATAAACCCAAAAAGGGGCCGAAGCCCCTTTATCACCTTTCTCAACGACTATGCCCGTGGTGCGGGCCGGGCCAGCACTTCGCGGCCGCCGTTGGCGCCCATTTCAGAGACCACTCCCGCTTTTTCCATCGCTTCAACCAAACGCGATGCACGGTTATAGCCAATCTTGAAGCTGCGCTGTACCGAGGAGACAGAAACCTTCTGCTTCTCGGTAACAAAAGCCACCGCTTCATCGTAGAGCGCGTCCTGTTCGGCATCGTTGCTGTCGCTGTCGGCCTCAAGCCCAGCCAGCGCCTCGGCACTGACATCACCCGACAGAATCTCTTCAACGTAATCGGGCGTGCCACGCAGCTTCCAGTCCTCTACCACTCGGTGAACTTCATTATCGTCAACGAAGGCACCATGCACGCGCACTGGCGTTCCAGCGCCTACCGAAAGATAGAGCATGTCGCCGTGGCCCAGCAGACTTTCAGCTCCGCCCTGATCGAGGATGGTCCGCGAATCGGTTTTCGAGGAGACCTGGAAGGCGATACGTGACGGAATATTGGCCTTGATCAAACCGGTTACCACATCCACCGAAGGCCGCTGGGTTGCCAGCACCAGGTGAATACCCGCGGCACGCGCTTTCTGGGCAAGGCGTGCAATCAGCTCTTCCACTTTCTTGCCCACCACCATGAACATGTCGGCAAATTCGTCGATGACCACGACGATGTAAGGCAGCTTTTCAAGGGTAGGGTGCGGCTCAGAAGCCTGCCAGGGTTCAGGGTCCCACAGCGGATCGGCAATTTGTCCGCCCTTCGCATGCACATCGTCGAGCGTGGCATTAAAGCCAGCGATATTGCGCACGCCCATTTTCGACATCAGCTTGTAACGACGCTCCATCTCGGCCACACACCAGCGCAGCGAGTTGGCT
Organism: Carnimonas nigrificans ATCC BAA-78; assembly: GCF_000526695.1. Taxonomy (GTDB): domain Bacteria; phylum Pseudomonadota; class Gammaproteobacteria; order Pseudomonadales; family Halomonadaceae; genus Carnimonas; species Carnimonas nigrificans. Next base: position 367,157 of record NZ_JAGO01000011.1, on the reverse strand, counting down.
GCTTCCTTCATATCGGTAACGACCGGCGTCAGCAGGTGCGGAATGTCGTCGTAGACCGACAGTTCAAGCATTTTCGGGTCAATCAGAATCAGGCGAACTTCTTCCGGTGTCGATTTCAGCAGCATCGAAATCAACATGGCATTCACGCCAACCGATTTACCCGAGCCGGTCGTTCCTGCCACCAGCACATGGGGCATCTTGCCCAGATCGGCAACCACCGACTGACCACTGATACTCTGCCCCAATGCTACGGTGACAGGTGACGCTGCATCACGATAGACCGCGGACTCCAGTACCTGCCGCAGGCGAATCATTTCGCGCTTGGGATTGGGAATCTCGATCCCTACGGTGGAACGACCCTGAATCACTTCAATGACGCGCACGCTCTTGACCCGCAGAGAACGCGCCAGATCGGTTGACAGGTTGCTGATCTTTGAGCTTTTAACCCCCGCTGCCGGTTCGATCTCAAACCGCGTAATCACAGGCCCCGGCGAGACATCGACCACTTCCGCCTTGACGCCGTACTCCTTGAGACGGGTTTCGAGCATTTCTCCCATGCTGTCCAGCTCTTCCTGCGTGTAGGAAGGCTTGGCAGTATCCGCAGGCGTCAGCAGTTCGGTGGAAGGCATCTTGCCCACCGGCTCGCTCAGTTCGTAGGAACTTCCTTGATTCTGCAACTGCTCGATCGTCCACACGCGCGGCCCCTGGGAGGCAGGCGCAGGCGTTTCAGCCACAGGTGTTTCAGCCACTACGTCAGCAGGCGCTGCGGGGGCAGGAGCCGGTGCAGGCTCATTGACGGTTGGCGCAACAGGCTGTACAGCCGCCAGCTCGTCGTCATCGTCACTGACCGGCGCACCAAACAACGCAGTGCTGTTGCTCTCCTGTTCAGGCTGAACGTCATCATGGACCGAAACAGGCGCTTCCATTACCGGTTCTCTACGCGGTTCATCTTCCAGCGCCGATAAATGCTCCATCGCCGCAGGTGCTTCTTCTTCCCGAGAAGGAAGCTCAACAGGTTCAGGCGGGGCGAAGGAATCAACGCTGCTTTCGTCATAGGATGGCGCAGTGTTGTCATTCGGCTGACGGCTGTCAGAGACCTGATGCGCGTCTTCATATGGCCGCTGAATAGGCTGCTCGACCGACGGCTCGGCAGCAGCGCTGGTGTCAGGCGCCATGTCTGAATCCTGAGCAGCGGGGGTAAAGGCAGCCGCGGCCACCTCTTCACCGGCAACGGCCGTACCAGCAGCGGCAGGCGCATTCTCACGCTGGCCATCGTTTTGGTAGCGCTCCCCTGCCCCCACGCGAATGCGCGGTTTGACAGGTGCTGGCTGGGCATTCTGCTCAACGTCTTTATGCGGCTCTGATGCACTGACGGTTGTTTCAGGCGCACGGCGACGCGGAGCATCGTGCTCAGGCTGCGCAGGCACTATGGGTTCTGCACGCTCTGGTACATGTTGCGTGACCGCTTCACTGACAGGCTCGGGAGCGCGAGCCTCGTCGGCCGCCGGATGCTCCAGAGGGACAGTCTCACTGTGCGGCAGTATGGGGCGCTCATCCACGGCACTTTTCGGTGAAGCGTAAACATCATCACGCTCACGCGGCGCCTCATCACGCGCATAGGAAGGCTGCGACGGCGCTTTGTCACGCTCATCCAGTTCGGCACGCGTACGTCGGGAAGGTGTTTCTTCCACTTCACGCCACGGCAGTTCGCTGGTCTCGGCTAAAGGCTCTTGCTCTTCATAGGGGTAGCGGTCACGATCGCCATAAAAGTTATCGTCGTAAAGCTCACTGCTGCGACTGTTCTCCAGCCCCGCCGAAAACGGCGTGCCCTTGAGCTTGCTGACCATCCGCGAGAACAGCGACGGCCCCTTGGCCTTCGCCGCGGGTGGCTCTTCAACTTCAACGCTATCGCTGATGGCAGCATCACGGTTGGCACGGCGGTTATCCAGCGCATTACGTGACGCTGAGAACTTCCCTGCCACCCAACCGAACAGGGACGCACCGGCCTTGCCCAGCTTGTCCATAATGGTTAGCCAGGAGGCATTCAGCAGCATCGGGATACCGCCCAACAGCAGCGCCAGCGCCACCAGCGTAGTGCCGCTGATACTGATACCGTCATTCAGCAGTTCAGCCAGCCCCTGCCCGATAACGCCACCATTGCCGTTGGGCAGATCGCCACCGCCACTGGTGTGCAATTCGGAAATCAGACAAGTGCCTACCAGCACCATCATCAACCCTATCAGGCGTACCGCCAGCGCAGTGGGGTTCCATTCGTAGTGCGCGACCCGCAAACGGATCAAGCGCCAGCCACCGAAGCCGAGAATCGCGGGCAGCCACAGGGCAGCATCACCCAACAGCGCAAACAGCACATCGGCGAGCCAGGCCCCCCACTGCCCCATCCAGTTGCTGACCTGCTGTTCAGGGCCGCTGCTGAACCAACCGGGATCGGTATTTGAATAGCTGAAGAAGGCCAGCAGCAGGAAGGCGCATACCGCGAGCATTCCTACCGCGACACCATCCTTGGCGGCTCCCTGCAAATTGGCCGAGAAGCGCTGTGACGCTTCAGACATATGGCGCGTTTTAGCGTGCGCTCGCGCCTGCTGTTTTTTATCCCGCGGTACAGATTTATTACGGGCAGGGGCCGGCTTGGCCCCCTGCCGGGAGCGACTGTTACGCACATTCCTGGGCGTGCTTTTCTGAACCGGTTTACGTTTGCGGTTGGGAGTGGCTTGTGATCGTTTCTTGACACTCAATGTTGACATCCCCTACGCGCCAAAAAGGCACTATTAACAATCACGACGACGGCTCGGCCACTGAACGCCGAGCCGTAAAAACATGGTAAAGGCGTTATGCAAGGAAGAAGGAAGATTGCTTCAGTCGCATGTCGTTGACGCAAGGCCTATTGGCCTGAATGACGCTGGCGGCTCGATAATAAAAAATGATAAACACCAGCGCCGAGGCCGACCTTACCACCCTGAATCGCCCTGGCAAACAGGGCCGCGATAAATAACAGGCGGCACTGTAACGCAACGCAGTGTTCACAGTGCTGATCGCCAGCACAGCCTTCCACAAGAGCCTGGCCCTCGGGCCGTATTCTAGCACAGCCCGCCCTTATGTAACGGCATCAGCAGGCTATTGAAAATCCAGACTATTTGCGCGGGTGGCAGGTACGATATGATGCTGCTCAAGGTACCGGTGCCGACCTCTGAAGCATCACCAGTCGTCGGAGTTTCCGCTTCAGCGCATTTTTGGCACGACGTGAAAGGCTCCTTCCCATGGCAGAACAACCGTCACTTACCTGGCTCGGCAACACGCTCTCCCCCTGGTTTCCTGATGTTGAAACCGCGTTAACCTCCCCCGAAGGGTTGTTGGCGGCGGGCGGGCAGCTCTCTCCCGAATGGTTGCTGGAAGGCTATCGGCGCGGCATTTTTCCGTGGTTCAGCGATGGCGAGCCGATTCTGTGGTGGAGCCCAGATCCGCGCATGGTGCTGTTTCCCCATGAATTAAAGGTACGCCGCAGCCTCGCCAAGCGAATTCGCAACGGCGGCTTTCGGGTAACCCTTGACCATGCCTTCAGTGAAGTGATCGAGTGCTGCTCAACGCTGCATGAAGGTGACACCTGGATCACCGATGACATGAGAGATGCCTACCAGACGCTGCACCAACTGGGGTATGGTCATTCGGTTGAAGTATGGCGCGAGCAGACACTGGTGGGTGGACTCTACGGCGTAGCGATAGGCAAGGTATTCTTTGGCGAGTCGATGTTTTCACGCGAAAACGATAGCTCGAAAGTGGCGCTGGCACTGCTGGTGGAGTTTCTGAAGGCACGCGGCTTCACGCTGATCGACTGCCAGATGCATACCTCTCACCTGGAGCGGCTGGGAGCACGCCTCATATCACGTCGCGATTTTGTGGCGCTACTCGATGGTGCGATTGATAATGATCCGATTGGTATCTCCGGCCAATGGCACACTACATTAATGTCGCCCGCCTGAAGACATGAACCTGATGCTTTTGCCAGTTCACCCTACCCTACCTTCCCTATCGGGAGATTCCCCATGACCAGTGCCACCGAGAGCCACATCAAGCTCTTCGTGACACCGCCTCACCCGTGCAGCTATCTGACGGGGCAGCAGGCCACCACCCTGTTTATCGACCCGGCGCTCGAAGTGACGGTGCCTCTCTATACCGCGCTCACTCACGCCGGCTTCAGACGCAGCGGTGCCAATCTATACCGCCCTCATTGTGACAAGTGCAGCGCATGTCAATCGGCACGGGTGCTGGTGGCGGATTTCACTCCTGACCGCAGCCAGCGCAAGGTATCTCAGCGTAATCAGGATTTGCAGGCGACCAGTGTGCCAGCGCACTTTTCCGATGAGCACTACGCGCTTTACTGCCGTTATATCAATGCCCGTCACCGCGATGGTGCCATGTACCCTCCCGATGAAGCGCAGTACCGTTCGTTTCTCACCAGCGAGCAGCACTTCTCAGGGCTGGTTGAATTTCGTTTGCATGAAGAGCTGTTGGCCGTAGCCGCCGTCGATCATCTGAATGATGGGCTCTCTGCCATTTACACCTTTTATGCTCCGGAAGCGGAACATGCGCGTCGATCCCTGGGAAGTTATGCGGTGTTGTGGCAAATCGAGCGCGCCCGTGAGCTGGGATTACCCTATGTTTATTTAGGCTACTGGATCGCTGACAGCCCCAAAATGCGCTACAAGACCCGCTTTCGCCCCCTGGAGCTGCTCACTCAGACCGGCTGGCAACAAGTGAATGCGTGAAGCCTTATCTGAGGGCTACGCAAAATTGTCGCCGGCCACCAATGCTCCCTCATCGCGGTTGTTCAACGTTTTTTGCCTGAAAACGCGGCATGTGGCATAATCCGCCGCAATCTTGCCACGCCATTCGCGATCTTCCGCCCAACTCCCGCGGACTCAGCGTATTCGCTTACGGCTACCGAGAGATTGATCCTGCCGCAGCGACCACCTGCACCGCTTGCTCAGACGTTATTTTTTGGAGGAAAGGCCTATATGGCACGTGAAGACCATATTGAAATGGAAGGTGTAGTCGTCGACACCCTTCCCAACACCATGTTCCGAGTTGAACTCGAAAACGGTCACATTGTAACTGCACACATCTCCGGCAAAATGCGCAAAAACTACATCCGCATTCTGACTGGTGACAAGGTCAAGGTCGAGTTGACTCCCTACGACCTGTCCAAAGGACGTATCGTTTACCGTTCTCGCTAGTCTCCGGTCACGCTGCTACACGCACATCGACCGAAGGTCAGCATTCGATGGGTAACCCTCAGTAGCCTCAATACTCAGCACTCATCGTACACACGAAAAAGCGCCTCCCCTCTCAGGGAAGGCGCTTTTTGCATTATTGGCTGAAATGAATCGCAATAGCCGCCCTACCGAACAGCCATTGCGCTACCACTGCCCGTTATTACTCGGCTTCCGGTGCCAGTGCCGCTTCCGTCTCAAGACGCAACTGGTTGTTCTCGACACTCACGTGCACGATCCCCCCCTTCTCAGCCAGCTCACCGAACAGAATCTTCTCGGCCAACGGTTTCTTGACCTGATCCTGAATCAAGCGAGTCATTGGCCGCGCCCCCATCTCGGGGTCATAGCCGTGCTCTGCAAGCCAGCTACGTGCCTCGTCATCCACATCAAGCTGCACGCGTTTTTCATCAAGCTGTGCCTGAAGCTCAACCAGGAACTTATCGACAACATTCCGCACAATCTGCGAATCAAGACGCTGGAACTGAATGATGCCATCGAGGCGGTTACGGAACTCCGGCGTGAAGGTCTTGCGAATTACCTCCATGGCATCGGTCGAGTGATCCTGATGCTGGAAGCCAATCGAGCGGCGCGATGCCTGCTCAGCACCAGCGTTGGAGGTCATGATCACAATCACGTTGCGGAAGTCGGCTTCACGTCCATTGTTATCCGTCAGCCTACCGTGATCCATTACTTGCAATAGCAGGTTGAAGACCTCGGGGTGCGCCTTCTCGATCTCATCGAGCAGCAGCACACAGTGGGGCTGTTTGGTCACGGCCTCGGTCAATAACCCGCCCTGATCGTACCCTACGTAGCCAGGCGGCGCGCCAATCAATCGCGACACAGTGTGACGCTCCATGTATTCGGACATATCAAAGCGTACCAGCTCGATGCCCATGATCTGCGCCAACTGACGAGCCACCTCGGTTTTACCCACCCCGGTAGGGCCGGCGAACAGGAAGCTGCCCACCGGTTTTTCCGGCGAGTTAAGCCCGGCGCGTGACAGCTTGATGGCAGCCGACAGGCTCTCGATCGCTTCATTCTGCCCAAATACCAGCATTTTCAGATCGCGCTCAAGATTCGCCAGACGCTGCCGGTCGGAGCTGGAGACACTCTTCGGCGGAATACGCGCAATCGACGCCACAATCGACTCGATCTGCTCCACATCAATGGTGGAAGCGCGCGCCTCTTCCGGCAGCAGGTGCTGATGAGCGCCCGCTTCATCAATCACGTCGATGGCCTTGTCGGGCAAGTGGCGGTCGTTGATATAACGATCCGACAGCTGCACCGCTGCCTCCATGGCACCGTCGGTATACTTGAGCTGATGGTGCTCTTCGAAACGCCCGCGCAGCCCTTTGAGGATACGAATGGTATCTTCGACCGACGGTTCGGGCACATCGACCTTCTGGAAACGCCGCGCCAGCGCACGATCCTTCTCGAAGATGCCCCGGAACTCCTGGAAGGTGGTAGAACCGATGCAGCGCAGTTCCCCCGAGGAGAGCAGCGGCTTGAGCAGATTGGATGCGTCCATCACGCCACCGGAGGCAGCACCTGCCCCAATCACGGTGTGAATTTCATCAATGAAAAGCACCGAATTCGGCTCTTTTTTCAACTCGCCCAGCAGCGCCTTCAGCCGCTTTTCGAAATCGCCCCGATACTTGGTGCCCGCCAGCAGCGCGCCCATATCGAGGGAATAGACGATGGCATCCTTGATGACATCAGGTACATTTTCTTCGACGATACGCTTCGCCAGACCCTCAGCAATGGCGGTTTTACCCACCCCGGCCTCGCCCACCAGCAGCGGGTTGTTCTTGCGCCTGCGGGCGAGAATCTGGATAACGCGTTCAAGCTCGTGATCGCGCCCGATCAATGGGTCAATACGACCAATCCGTGCCTGCTCGTTCAGGTTGGTGGCATAGCCCGTCAGCGGGTGCGATGAAGCATCGCCCGTGCCCTCTTCGGCCTCTTCAGCGTCTCGGTTGGGCGACTGCTGCGCCTGACCGTGCCCTGTCACCTTGGAAATACCGTGAGCGATATAGTTGACGGCATCCACACGGGCAACGTTCTGCTGCTTCAGGAAGTAAACCGCCTGGCTCTCCTGTTCGGAGAAGATCGCTACCAGTACATTGGCACCGTTAACTTCATTTTTACCGGACGACTGCACATGGAAGACCGCACGCTGTAGCACCCGCTGGAAGCCCAGCGTAGGTTGCGTTTCACGGTCGGACTGTCCTTCCGGAATCAGTGGTGTGGTTGCGCTAATGAATTCCTGCAAATCGGCACGGAGCTTGTCGAGATTGGCTCCGCACGCCCGCAGCACGTCGGCTGCCGAAGCGTTTTCCAGCAGGGCAAGAAGAAGGTGTTCGACGGTCATAAACTCGTGGCGCTTGGAGCGTGCCACGGTAAAGGCCGTGTTCAGGGTAAGCTCGAGTTCTTTGCTTAGCATGACAATCCCCTATTGGCCACCAAAATGGATCACTCGACCCGGTCGATATCGCACAGCAGCGGTTGCTGACTTTGCCGTGAATGTTCGTTCACCAGATGCGCCTTGGTCTCGGCAACATCGCGGGTAAATACGCCGCAGGTTGCCTTGCCCTGAGTATGGACAGTCAGCATAACCTGTACCGCCTGCTCGCTGTCCATCCCGAAAAACGCTTGCAACACCTCGACCACAAAATCCATGGGGGTGTAGTCGTCGTTGAGCAGCACCACCTTGTACATGGGCGGCTCGGCAAGCTCAGGATCAAGAGCCTGCTCGGCGACATCATCGTTGAATCCCTCGTCTGGATCGCCTAAATGAGCGTAAACCGCCCCCCGCCTGGAGGTGTCGAGCGAAAGAGGCGCCTTTTCGAGATTTCCCGTTACTTCGAACATAAGTGGCTAAACCGGTGAACACAAGTGGAAAGTGCAACATCAACGACATTTACGCCCTGGCGGGCACAATAATGTCAGCAACGCACAGAGTTGCTGTAATTCATGCCATGCCGCGATGCCACAATGCAACCCGCCAATACTGAGCCTTGGCGAGCGGTGTGAATGACTGATACCCACAACATGGTGTCACTTGCTGACCGTTGCAAGGGAAATCTGAACGCTTGAGTCATATAAACACTCGCCCTGAAGCCTTTGAAGACAACAATGACTTCTCAAAACCCAGTGACTCAGCAACACAGTCGCTCAGGAACAAGGTCTCTCTGGAGCAATCCTCTCTGCTGAAGCAGCTTTCCCACGACTGACATATGGAAAAGGAAAAGCGCCCTGCGACAATGTCGTCAGGACGCTTCAATACTCAGGCAGTCGCACTTATCGAAGGTGGATCAACGCTCGACAAGAAGCACCGCCATATGGCTTAACAGTTCAGCGCTTCGCTCAAGCTTTTTCTTTCAAAAGCTCCAGCGTCGCGTTCAACGTCGCAGAGGGGCGCATAACGCCGCTCGCCTTGTCGCCATCTACATGATAGTAGCCGCCAATATCGGCCGACTGCCCCTGTACTTTGGCCAGTTCATCGACGATCTGCTGCTCGTGCTCCGCGAGGCTGGCGGCAATCTCCTTGAACAGCCCGCCCAGCTCGGTATCACTGGTCTGTTCCGCCAGCGCCTTCGCCCAGTAGAGCGCCAGATAAAAATGGCTGCCGCGGTTATCCAGCTTACCTACCTTGCGATCAGGAGATTTGCCATTATCCAGCACCTGTCCAGTGGCTTTGTCCAGCGCATCGGCCAGCACCTGCGCACGCGGCACCTTGTAGCTGCGTCCCAGATGCTCCAGCGAAGCAGCAAGGGCCAGAAATTCGCCCAGCGAGTCCCAGCGTAGGTGGTTTTCTTCAAGAAGCTGCTGCACATGCTTGGGCGCTGAACCACCAGCACCGGTTTCAAACAGTCCACCGCCCGCCATCAGCGGCACAATCGACAGCATCTTGGCGCTGGTGCCAAGCTCCATGATCGGGAACAGGTCGGTCAGGTAGTCACGCAGCACGTTGCCGGTCACCGAAATGGTGTCTTCACCCTTGCGAATGCGCTCCAGCGATACCTGCATGGCCTGCTCAGGCGGAAGGATGCGAATATCGAGACCGCTGGTGTCCTGCTCGCCGAGGTACTGCTCCACCTTGGTAATCAACTGGGCATCATGTGCGCGCTCAGAGTTGAGCCAGAAGATCGCAGGCGTTTCGCTCAGACGCGCGCGCTCCACGGCCAAACGCACCCAGTCACGAACCGGGGCATCCTTGGTTTGACACATGCGCCAGATGTCACCTTTCTCGACCCTGTGCTCAAACAGCACACTGCCGTCGCCTTTGGTCACCTTGACTGTTCCAGCAGCAGGCATCTCAAACGTTTTATCGTGAGAGCCGTACTCTTCCGCTTTCTTCGCCATCAACCCCACATTAGGCACACTGCCCATGGTAGCCGGGTCGAAAGCGCCGTTGACTTTGCAGTCTTCAATCCCGGTCGCGTAGATGCCAGCATAGCTGCGATCGGGAATGACAGCCTTGGCGTCCTGACGCGCATCATCGGCGTTCCACATCTTGCCGGAATCGCGAATCATGGCCGGCATCGACGCATCAATGATGATGTCACTGGGCACATGCAGGCTGGTAATACCCTTGTTCGAGTTCACCATTGCAAGCGCTGGTCGCTCGGCATATTCCGCCGCAATATCGGCTTCAATGGCACTGCGCTCAGCGTCAGAGAGCTGGTCAAAGCGTGAATAAAGATCGCCAATGCCATTATTGGGATTGAAGCCGATGCGGTTCAGCGTATCGGCGTGCTTGTGCAGCACATCCTTATAGAACTGCGACACCACCCCGCCAAACATGATCGGGTCGGAGACCTTCATCATGGTGGCCTTGAGGTGAACAGAGAACAGCACGCCCTGCTGTTTGGCATCTTCGATTTCGCGCTCAATGAAATCAGACAATGCAGCACGGCTAAGGAAGGTGGCATCCACAACCTCGCCCGCTTCTACCTTCACCGGATCGCGCAGCTGCGTGACACTGCCGTCGCTCTGCTCAAGCGAGATGGTCAAGGCATCGGCCTGCTCCAGCGTTGCCGACTGCTCATTGCCAAAATAGTCACCGCTCTCCATATGCGCGACATGCGTTTTTGAATCACTTGCCCACTCGCCCATACGGTGCGGATACTTGCGCGCAAAGCTCTTGACCGAGGCGGGCGCACGACGATCAGAGTTACCTTCACGCAGCACCGGATTCACGGCACTGCCTTTCACCTTGTCATAACGCGCCTTGATATCGCGCTGCTCATCCGACTGAGGATCATCAGGGTAATCAGGCAAAGGATAACCCTGCTGCTGCAGCTCCTTGATCGCCGCACGTAGCTGCGGCATCGACGCGCTGATATTGGGCAGCTTGATAATATTGGCTTCAGGCGTAAGGGCCAGTTGCCCCAGCTCAGCCAGATCATCAGCGACAGCACGCTCCCCCAGCAGATCAGAAAATTGCGCCAGCACGCGCGCGGCCAGCGAAATATCGCGGGTTTCGATACCGATACCTGCGGTGGCTGAAAACGCCTTGATAACAGGCAACAGTGACTGGGTTGCTAGAAACGGGGCTTCATCGGTGAGGGTGTAAATGATCGTGGGTGATTCGGACATATCAAGCCTCTGCTGGTCGTGATAAGCCACCGATCCCAAGGCCGGTGGCGCGCTAAAAACGCTCTGCATGAATGGTAGTGCCGCCCCTGTGTGCAAACAGCACATGCGGCGAAGGTCTTCATACTAATGGAGTAACATGCCAAGGGGGTGTGTCGCTATCCCCCATTAGCCTAGCGAAGGGTCGCAGTGTGGGTATAAAGTGCGCGCCACACAGCTCTGTGAATGCGTATTGCCCTCTCTTCCGTGCAGTTGAGGTAGTATTGATGGTGAGATCAGTGCCGGAGCGCGCACTACCTGAATTCCCCAGGTTGCACACTTGGCCCACATAAGCCGACGGTAGCCGGCGACCTTTTCATCACATTCTCTTTTCATCACACTTTCAGTGACGCCCCTCATTACCCATGAGCTTGATTTATCTTCTGCATAAACCTTACCTGATGCTGTCGCAATTTACCGATAATTCACCGCCCGCGCGCGGCAAGCGGCACACGCTGGCTGAGGTTATTGATATCCCCGACATTTACCCCGCCGGGCGACTTGATTACGACAGTGAAGGACTGCTGTTGCTGACCGCTGACGGCGCATTGGCCCATCGCATTACGGCGCCGGATCAGAAGCAGCCCAAAACCTACTGGGTGCAGGTGGAAGGGGTTCCTGAGCCGAGGGCGCTGGAGCAGTTGCGTCGTGGCGTAACGCTGAAGGATGGCCCCACCAGACCCGCCAGAGTCAGCATGATTGCGCCGCCAGCCCTTGATGAACGTGATCCGCCGGTACGCTTTCGTGCCGATATTCCCACTCAGTGGCTGGAGATCACCATCAGCGAGGGGCGCAACCGTCAGGTGCGCCGCATGACGGCCCATATCGGGCACCCCACGCTCCGCCTGGTCAGAGCAGCCATCGGCCCCTGGACACTGGACGAAATGCCGCCCGGCACATGGCGCACCACCAGCATCAATATGCCAGCCCGCACTGCATGTCGCAGTCCCAGACGGCAAGGCCGCCGACGTTAGCTGTTCAGGCAAAGAAAAAACCAACGCTGCACGGCCAACGATGGCTGCCCAGCTCAGTGCCCTACCCCTTGCGCACATCCTGGCCGCGCTTTCCGCGATTCAGCTATTAAGCGAATCTGTGCGATCAGGTACAATGGCGTCATCCATCCGTCGCGGCTGAGGGGCAACATGCGCGCCATTACACTGCTTCAGCCATTTTTCACCCCAGTGAGTATTACCCATGAGTAACGCCAGCCTCTCTACCTCAAACGTCAGTACGCCCAAACGGGTGATTGTCGGCATGTCCGGTGGCGTCGACTCCTCGGTCACTGCCGCGCTACTGCTTGAGCAGGGCTATGCGGTCGAGGGCTTGTTCATGAAAAACTGGGATGAAGACGACGGCACCGAATATTGCACCGCCAAAACCGATCTGGCCGATGCTCAGGCAGTCAGCGATCGTCTAGGCATCAAGCTGCATACCGCCAATTTCGCAGCGGAATACTGGGATAATGTCTTCGAGCATTTTCTTGCCGAGTACCGCGCGGGACGCACGCCCAATCCTGACATCCTGTGTAACCGTGAAATCAAGTTCAAGGTCTTTCTTGACTACGCCAAAATGCTCGGCGCCGATCTGATTGCCACAGGGCACTACGTGCGTGGCGATCAACAGGGACGGCTCTACAAGGGGCTTGATGCCAACAAGGATCAAAGCTACTTCCTGCATGCCGTTCCACATCAGGCGCTGGCAAAAAGCCTGTTCCCGCTGGGCGAGATGGAGAAAAGCGAGGTTCGTGCCATTGCCGAGCGCCTTGATCTTGCCACCGCACGCAAAAAGGATTCCACCGGCATCTGTTTTATTGGTGAGCGCCGTTTTGGTGACTTCCTGAAGCAATATCTGCCCGCCCGTCCGGGTGCCATTGAGACACCGGAAGGTGAACGCATTGGCGAACACGTTGGACTGATGTACTACACGTTGGGGCAGCGTCAGGGGCTAGGCATTGGTGGTCTTCCCCATCATCCTGAGCAGCCCTGGTACGTGGCGGCCAAGGACCTTGAGCGCAACGTGCTGATTGCCGTGCAGGGCAAGCACCATCCGCTGCTCTACTCGGATTCACTGCAAAGTGAAGCCATCGAATGGATCGCCGGAGAGCCGCCCCACGGCCTCGACGAGGGGCTGAGGCTGAACGCCAAGGTGCGCTACCGGCAGCAGGATCAGCTCTGCACAGTGCAGGCAAGCTCCGACGGCAGCGTTACGGTAACCTTCGACCATCCGCAGCGCGCCGTCACTCCTGGGCAATCGCTGGTGCTGTATCGCGGCGACGAGTGTTTGGGAGGCGGCATTATTCGCGCCACGGCTGCCAGCGATCAGTGTCATCTACAGGTAAGCGAGGAATGTGCTGAATGAATCGCGATCAGCGTCAGGCAATTGCGCTCGCGGGCGTATTCCAGGCAGCCGTAGTGGTGGACGAACTGGCGCGCACTGGCCGCTACGATAGCCGCGCCTGGGAAACATTAATCAAGGCAACGGTTGACCCTCACCCCGAGCAGTTTGCCGATATTTATGGCAACAACCTCGCCAACCTTGCCGTTGGCATCGACAGCGCGCGCCAGCTGCTTGAGCAACCGCCCGCTGGCTCGCAGGTGATGCGCTACATGCTGTCGATCCAGCTGCTTGCCAATCGCGCCAGCAAGGATTCAGCCTTGATGAATCAACTCGCTGAGCGCCTTGACCGAATTCAGCAGCAGGCCCACCACCTCGGCCCCACTCACGATAACGTGGTGCTGGCACTGGGTGAACTTTACTCCGATACCTTATCAACGCTGCGCTATCGCATCGTGGTCAAGGGCGATCCCGAACTTCTCAAAACACCTCACATGGCAGAGCGCGTTAGAGCCGTGCTCTTGAGCGGCGTGCGCTTCTCGCTCTTATGGCGACAGCAAGGCGGGCATCGCTGGCAGATTCTGTTAACACGAAAACGGATTCAACAAACGCTGAGTGAACTGCGCCCTCGGATCAGCTAAGTGCCCATAGGAATGCGGAAGTCAAACATAACCACGGCATCTGCCAGCAGCATTGAACCGTCAGCAGAACGAGACACCTCCATGCGCTTACTCAGGCATTGAGTACGGCCCAGCGCTTCACGGGCCATCGCCCCACTTTGACGTCACAGCTTTTACTTCAACAACGAACGCTTACAACGGACTCTTCATGGAACTCTCAACGCTTACCGCTATCTCTCCCATTGATGGGCGCTATGCCAGCAAGGTGGACGCCCTGCGCCCCTGGTTCAGCGAATTTGGATTGATGCACGCACGTTTGAAGGTCGAGCTGAGCTGGCTTGAGCGTCTTGCTGATCATCCGGGCATTGAAGAACTCAACCCGCTCTCCGATGAAGCGCGTGATTTTATCCATCGCATGATCGCCGACTTCACCCCTGAGCAGGCGGCGCGCATCAAGGAGATCGAGCGCACCACCAACCACGACGTGAAGGCGATCGAGTACTTCATCAAAGAGCGTATCGAGACTTTTCCTGAACTCGCCGCCAAGAGCGAGTTCGTCCACTTCGCCTGCACCAGTGAAGATATCAATAACCTTTCCCACGCACTGATGCTGCGCGGCGGTCTTGATAACGCGGTACTGCCCGCCATGCGCGACGTGGTGAACGCCATTGAAGGGCTAGCGGCGACCCACGCCGAACAGCCAATGCTATCGCGCACTCATGGTCAGACGGCCAGCCCCACAACACTGGGCAAGGAGATGGCCAACGTTGCCTACCGCTTGAAACGTCAGCTTAAACAGGTGGAAAGCGTTGAATTACTGGGCAAGATCAACGGTGCCGTGGGCAACTACAATGCGCATCTGTCGGCCTATCCTGATATCGACTGGGACGCCAACGCCCGCCAGTTCATCGAAGCGCTGGGCCTTGCCTTCAACCCTTACACTACCCAGATCGAGCCGCACGATTACATCGCCGAGCTGTTTGATGCAGTAACGCGCTTCAACACTATCCTGATCGACTTCAATCGCGATATCTGGGGCTACATTTCGCTGGGCTACTTCAAGCAGCGCACGGTAGAGGGCGAAATTGGCTCCTCGACCATGCCGCACAAGGTCAACCCGATTGATTTTGAAAATGGCGAAGGCAACTTCGGCGTCAGTAATGCACTGCTCGCGCATCTGGCGCAGAAACTGCCGATTTCACGCTGGCAGCGCGACCTGACCGACTCCACCGTGCTGCGCTCGCTGGGCACCGGCCTGGCCCACGCGCTGATCGGCTACGCCTCCACCCTCAAGGGCATCAGCAAGCTTGAAGCCAACCCCGAGCGACTGGCGCAGGATCTTGACCACAGCTGGGAAGTATTGGCAGAACCGATTCAAACCGTGATGCGTCGCTACGGCATCGAAAAACCCTACGAGAAGCTCAAGGAGCTTACCCGTGGCAAGACCATCGACCAGCAGGGCTTTGCTGCCTTTATTGATACGCTGGAGCTGCCGGAATCAGTCAAGCAGGAGCTGAAAGCGCTCACACCCGCGACCTATACCGGCAACGCAGTCACACAGGCCAACGCACTCAATACTCGTGGAGCGGTGTAATGACCGGCATTCTTGGAGAATTAACGCCCGAGCGCTTTCTGGCGGAATATTGGCAGAAAAAGCCGCTGCTGATTCGTCAGGCCATCCCTGGCTTCGAATCTCCCCTCAGCGCAGAAGAGCTGGCTGGGCTGGCGTGCGAAGAGGAAGTGGAGTCGCGTCTGGTCGAGAGCGTTGGTGCGGACGGCAAGCCCTGGCAGGTAACCCACGGCCCCATGGACGAAGAGATCTTCGCCCGCCTGCCTGAGCGCGACTGGACACTACTGGTACAGGCGGTGGATCACTACGTACCCGAAGTGGCAGAGCTGCTGGAGCAGTTTTCGTTCATCCCGCGCTGGCGTCTGGATGACATCATGATCAGCTACGCACCGCCAGGAGGCAACGTTGGTCCTCATGTCGATAACTACGATGTGTTCCTGCTACAGGGCGCGGGGCAGCGTCGCTGGCAACTAGGCGGCTTCCAGGGTGAAGATGCCGCTATCGTCGATGGCATCAGCCTGCGCATTTTGAAGGAATTCTCCATCAGCAATGATGAAGAGTGGGTGCTCGAACCCGGCGATATGCTCTACCTACCACCACGCTACGCCCATCACGGTATCAGCGAATCCAGTGACTGCATGACCTGGTCAATTGGCTTTCGCGCCCCCTCCGCCGATGAAGCAGTCACTTCATGGGCCGATTATCGAGGCGAGCAGCTCAGCGATGCCGTGCGTTATGCCGACCCTGACCTAGGTGAACAGGATTCGGCACTGCTCGACGACGCTGCCATTGAGCGTGTTCGTGCCTTGATTCTCAACTCACTCGATGACAGAGAGCAGATGAGTGAGTGGTTCGGGCGCTACATGACCCAGACCAAATACCCCGATCAATTGATCGCGCTGGAACCTTCTCTTGATCTGGCCACTCTAAGGAGCGCGCTGGCGGAGGGAGAACAGCTGGTGCGCGGTCAAGGGTCGCGTTTTGCCTACCGGCCAGCGCCTGATGGCGATGCCGACAGGGCTACCCTGTTTGTTGACGGTGACGGCATCCCCTGCTCCCTCGCGCTTGCCCAACAGGTAGCACAAGGCAATCAACCGCTGCCCATCGAACTGCTTGATGATCACGGTGCAGCCGAGCTGCTACTCGCCCTGACCAATCGCGGCAGCCTGGTGCTGGAAGAGAGCAGCGAAGCGTAACCGGATAGCCTTGCGGTGCATGCCAACACCACTCAAGTTGGCATGCGCCGCTGGCATCGCTAGAATGAATCGAGAAAACATCGTTTTATATCACCACAGCCCAGATTAAAGGCGCTGGCTAAGGGAGACTAGAATGAAAACAGCTTTGAAGATCTTTGGTGTGGCTGCCATGAGCGCACTTTCCCTCGCGGGCTGTGCTAACAACGCCTATAACGGCAATACCTACAGCGGCAGTGAAGCCATGAGCGGCCAGAGCGTCAGCTATGGCACCATCACCAGCATCCGTGCCGTACAGATTCAGGATGACACCTCCGGCTTCGGCGGTCTGGGCGGTGGCGTTCTGGGTGGCTTCCTCGGTAATGCGCTGGGCGGTGGCTCAGGCAGAAGCATTCTGACCGCAGCAGGCGCAGTTGGCGGCGCTGTCGCGGGTAACAGCATTGAGCGCAGTGCTCAAAACACCAACGCGATGGAAGTTCAGGTAGAGCGCGACGACGGTAAAAACGTCGTAGTCGTACAGGCCGCGGATAACAGCTTCTCCAAAGGGCAGCGTGTGCGTCTGGTCGGCTCTGGCTCCAAACTGCGTGTTGTTCACTACTAGAAAACTGCCAGCGAGGGCGCAAAATAGCTCTTGCGCCCTCGGTGAGTAGATGAGAAGCGCTGCCTTGTATTTGTATAGGCAGCGCTTTTTTGACTGCAAGGTTACTCGCCTACGAACATCTTCCCGCCCCACGAGCCACATCCGAGCTGCTCAATCTCCCCTCTTTCGCGCGGTTAACACTAAAAAACGGTTCCTTTTACTTGCTTTCGGTAGCGCAAAAAGCATTAGAAATCAGACTCACCGATGTAATAGTTATTTTCAATCAAAAAAAGAGGAACTTTTACCTATTTTGCGCATGACAAGTCGAACAGTGTTTTCTATAGTAGGCGCTACGTTCGACCTCAGTCACCAAACAAGAAGGTTGAACCCCTTGGATTTACCCAGAAATGATTCGCTTTTGGCCTGCTCATTTCTCATCTCGTTATAGGGTAACAAATACCCTGTTTCAAACGTGATCAGGGTAAATCTTGTACAGGTTACACTGATCGCAGTTGATGGTATGTCAACCGAATTGATCTATCATTCGTGAGGGAGTAGCAAGGCTCGCACACTACCCACCGCACCAATGAAAGTATCGTTCAAGGGATTAAAAGGACACACTCACCATGAAAACCGTAAAAATTCTAACAGCAGCACTTATTGCTAGTGGTACTGTTCTGGGTGCTTCCCAGGCAATGGCCTACGGCACGCTGGGCGACTTCTATGTTCGTGCAGACGCTACCCGTACGGAAGCTGCCAGCAACGGCAAAACCGACCGCGGCTTCGCTGGTGCGCTGGGCTGGAAATTCACCGATAACTTCGGTGTTGAATTCAACGCTCCTACCAGCAAAACCGACTACAAAAGCACCTCTAACGGTATCAAGGCCAACGCCAAGTACATGCAGTACAGCCTGCTGGGTCAATACTACCCACTCGGTGGCGAACCCTCTCAGGTTCAGCCTTACGTAGGTCTGGGGGCGAGCTACACCAAATTCACTGATCGTGGCATGGGCGCTCCCAACGGCAAGCTTGAATCCGATAGCTGGGACCCGACCGCACAGCTTGGTCTTGATTACTACCTGACCAGCTGGCTGGCTGCCAACGTCAACGTTCAGTACACCCACATGAAAGTCAAGGGTGACAGCGGTTTCGACAGCAAATATAACCCGATTCGCGTTGGTGCTGGTCTGACCTTCCGTTTCTAAGAGCTGCTTTTCTCGCTCTTGCCAAAACGCCCCGCCTTGCGGGGCGTTTTTTGTGCTCTATAAAAAACCTGTACAACGTTGAGCTTACGCATCGAGAGGGTCAGAATAACAGGCACCACTACGTCAGCTTGATAATGGCCGCAGCACCGAGCCTGGTTATTGCCTCCGTCTTTGCGACACGGCAAACGTGCTCGTGCGCAGCCGCTACCGGATGAAGCCGCATGAACGTCGCCCCCTCTTCCCGCTCCGATGCCTCCTTGCCCACCCTTTATCGCCAGTTTGCCGAACAGCTACGTCAACAGGGCTTCAACGGAGAGATCGAGCACAGCGATGCGACACTCACGGTGCTATCGACCGACAACTCCATCTATCAGCGCGTACCGCAGATTGCTCTCTTCCCACGCCATCGCGACGATGTAGCTCTAGTGACGCGGCTTGCCGGCGAGCCAGACTTCACCCGGATTGTGCTTGGCCCGCGCGGCGGCGGTACTGGCACCAATGGTCAATCGCTTACCGATGGTGTTGTGGT
Source organism: Carnimonas nigrificans ATCC BAA-78 (assembly GCF_000526695.1). Taxonomy (GTDB): domain Bacteria; phylum Pseudomonadota; class Gammaproteobacteria; order Pseudomonadales; family Halomonadaceae; genus Carnimonas; species Carnimonas nigrificans. The sequence goes on along the minus strand of NZ_JAGO01000011.1, from coordinate 348,204 downwards.
TGATGTGAGCCGCCATATGAATGCCATTATTGATATTGACGTTGAACAACGGCAGGTTCGAGTGCAGCCCGGCGTGGTGAAGGATCAGCTAAACGCAGCACTCAAGCCTCACGGACTGTTTTTCGCCCCCGAGCTTTCGACCTCCAATCGCGCCACTATCGGCGGAATGATCAATACCGATGCCAGCGGTCAGGGGAGCTGCGAATATGGCAAGACCCGCGATCACGTCATCAGTGTCGACGCACTGCTGATCGGTGGCGAAAGTCTTCATGCTGGTCATCTCAAGGATAGCGACGTTGAGCAGCTGATTGCGGCCGGTGGTCGCGTGGGGGATCTGGTCGCTACTGCACGCGCAGTTATTGATGATCACGGCGCGGCAATCGCCGAGCGCTTTCCACCACTCAATCGCTGCCTGACCGGTTATGATCTGGCCCATTTGCGCGATGAGCAGCAGCGCCTCGATATGCGCAGCCTGTTTTGTGGCAGTGAAGGCTCCCTCGGATTGATCGTCGAAGCGACGCTTAACGTGCTGCCACTCCCCCGCTACTCCGCTCTGGTCAACATACGCTACGCGGGCTTCATGGATGCCCTGCGCGATGCCTCTGCCCTCATGCACGGAGCAACGCGTCCCACCTCCATCGAAACCGTCGATAGCAAGGTGCTCGGGCTGGCGATGGACGACATGGTCTGGGATCAGGTGGCGGAATATTTTCCTGCCGGAAGTACGCCTACCGCCGGTATCAATTTGGTGGAGTTCAACGCTGACAGCAACGCAGCGTTGCAGCAAAAGATTGCTGACTTCACTCAGCATCTTGCCAGCGATACCGCCGTCGAACGACTGGGCCATACGATTGCGTGGGGGCGTGCCGAGATGACCGCCATCTACGCCATGCGTAAACGCTCAGTCGGTTTGCTCGGTAATGTAGAAGGTGAACAGCGCCCCATTCCCTTCGTCGAAGATACCGCCGTACCGCCGGAGCGTCTGGCTGACTACATCGCTGAATTTCGCGCACTGCTGGACAGCCACGGCCTTGCCTACGGCATGTTTGGGCATGTGGATGCTGGCGTGCTGCATGTGCGTCCGGCCATCGACATGAAAGATCCCGCTCAGGCAGCGCTGATCCGCACTATCAGCGACGGGGTCGCTGAGTTGACGCAGCGCTATGGCGGCCTGCTGTGGGGCGAACACGGCAAGGGTGTGCGCTCCGAATATTCGCCCGCCTTCTTCGGCCCGCTTTATCCCCTGCTACAGCGCATCAAAGGCGCCTGTGATCCCCATAACCAGCTTAACCCCGGCAAGATCGCTACACCGCCAGACGATAGTGGCGCTTCATCATCCACCTCGGCGTGGCAGCTACTAAAAATTGATGAAGTGCCCACACGCGGCGAGCGCGACCGTCTGCTGGATAGCGCGGTATGGCAACACTATGGCGCAGCGATGCACTGCAACGGCAATGGCGCTTGCTATAACTACGATCCCAACGACGCCATGTGCCCTTCATGGAAGGGAACCCGTGATCGGATTCACTCCCCGAAAGGCCGCGCGACATTATTCAAGGAGTGGCTGCTGCGCGAACAGCAGTCGGGAGCTGACACCACCGCCGCTGGGCTAAGCCGCTGGCAGCCATTGACCCAGTTTCCAAAACGAGCGCTGGCTACCTGGCAAGCGCGTCGCCAGGGTGATGATTTCTCGCATCAGGTCTATTCCGCCATGGCGGGGTGTCTGGCGTGTAAATCCTGCGCAGGACAGTGTCCCGTGAAGGTAAACGTGCCCGACTTCCGCAGTGAATTTCTTACGCTCTATCACAGCCGCTACCTACGCGCCCCCCGCGACCATCTCGTGGCCTCGCTGGAGCGGGCGATGCCGCTGGTAGCACCGCTGGCTCTGGCCTACAACAGCCTCTCTCAGTGGCGTCCTGTGGCTCGCTTCAGCGAGCGCTATATCGGACTGGTGGATATGCCGCGTCTGACACGAGCGCCTCTAGCAAAGCAACTGCGTAGCTGGGGTATAGAATACGCCTCTCGCGAACGCCTGAGCGTATTGAATGAAGAGCAAAAGGCCCGCAGCGTGGTGATTGTGCAGGATACCTTCACCACCTTTTTCGATACCGCCGTCGTTCGCGACATCATTGAATTGCTGCAACGCCTGGGAGTCACCGTCTTCGTCGCGCCCTATGGTGCCAACGGCAAACCGATGCAGGTACACGGCTTCAGCGCCGCGTTCAAACGCACCGCCCAGCGCCAGAGTGAGCGCCTCAATGCACTGGCCGCCTGTGGTGTTGCGCTGGTCGGCATCGACCCGGCCATGACACTTACCTACCGCCAGGAATATGCCAAGGTACTGGGCGCCGATCACGCGCCGCAGGTGGCACTTCTGCAAGAGTGGCTAACCCGCTACTGCGCACAGCACGTCACGCCGCTCGATACAACAATTCTGCCACCTCGCTATCGCCTGCTGGGGCACTGCACCGAGAAGACCACAGCGCCTGGCTCCCAGGCGGCGTGGCAAAAGCTGTTTGCCGCGTTCGGATTAACCCTTGAAATTGAGGGCACCGGCTGCTGCGGCATGTCCGGCACTTATGGGCATGAAACGCGCAACAAAGAGACCTCCCGCACCATCTATGGGCTTTCATGGCAGCCCAGGGTAGAGCAGCAACAGGAAGGTGAAGTGCTGCTTGCGACAGGCTATTCATGCCGCAGCCAAACCAAGCGCTTCTCCAGCGTACAATTGAAACATCCGCTGCAAGGCTTGTTGCAGGCCATCAAGATTGCAGACCTGCCCAGCACAACAGCGGATGAATCAAAACGCCTGACAAGCGCCTGATGCTTGCTAGCGAAGTTGCCAGATAACGTGAACCGATGCCTCGCGGTTCAACTCGCCCTGACGATACTCGGGGGTTGGGGCCGACTCGCTCTTGGCGCTCGCCATGCGAGCCATCATCATGGGGGGACGTGGGCTGACATCACTGCTGGTCTCTTCAATGCTTTGCACCGGCCCCAGCTTGGCTCCCAATGCCTTCGCCATCAGCTCAGCCTTGGCTTGCGCACGTTCAAGGGCCTTGTGCAGCGCTTCGTCGTTCGCCTTGTCGGCATCTGCCAGTGAATAGTCCACACCGGAAAGATTATCGACGCCCGCCTCGGTCAGCGCATTCAGTATGGCTGGCACCTTATCGAGATCACGCACGGTAATGGTGAGGGAGCGCTCTACTCGCGTTCTGCTCATTTGCTGACGATCATCGCTATTAGCGTGCCGATAGAAGATTTCCGGCGCTACATCCAGGGAGCCTGCGGATACATCCCGGGATTTGATTCCAGCCCCTTCAATGGCCCGAATAGCCTCGCCTACCCGACCTTCCAGGCTGTCACGCGCTTGCCTCAGCGCCCTGGCATCCGTCGATGACTGCTGATCGCTTGGCTGCGGCGGCGTCCGCTCCAGCAAGCTGGCGTGAATAGTGGCAATATCAGGCACGACCTCAATGGAACCCTGCGCCTGAACGTCAATCTGACGCGGATGATCGCCGTGATCACCGGGAGGCGGCGGCGGTGCAGAGCACCCCGCTGTCAAAAGCGCGGAGGAAATTGCTACAGCGAGACAGGAACGCTGAACCCATGGGGACATGATCACTTCCTTTTCATTCAAATCAAATAACGCGCAAAGCGTCGAGACGCGAGCTTATCAGCGATTGCTATTCCAGCTAAGCACGGTACAGCGACCAAGAGAAGCAGATTTACGCGCGATTACCAAAAAGATCGTGCAGTGCGAGAGAATTGAAGCAAAAGACGCTAATCCCCATGAAAAACAGCCATTCTTCTGCACCTGAATACGCTCCAATCGCCCTTTAAACAGGACGTTACACCGCTAATTTCATTTCGACGCTTGACGTTGAAAACAGGCCAAGTATACTACGCCGCGTGCTTAAGGCTGTTCCCCGATAGCTCAGTTGGTAGAGCAAATGACTGTTAATCATTGGGTCACAGGTTCGAGTCCTGTTCGGGGAGCCAATCAGCACCGCTGCATCACACATTGATATTCCCCGATAGCTCAGTTGGTAGAGCAAATGACTGTTAATCATTGGGTCACAGGTTCGAGTCCTGTTCGGGGAGCCATTTCAGTCAGTTTCACGTACTTTCCCTGACCTTCAGCCATAGCCAAGAGAATTGCTTCTCTCATTCCGCGTGCTGATATCACTCTCCCCCCTTACTTACGTAGTTCGTAGATTTTCTGCGGTATTTCCCCTCGTTTAGCAGAATAGTTGGCACATCACTGCCAGTCTCCTTCACTTCTTCCCCGATAGCGGGAATGGTAGCGTTTATCCCGATGCCGCCACTGTCAAGAGACCTTCTCACGCCTCTGCCAGCGCCGTGATGCGATAACGGTGCAGTAGTAATGAAGATGCAGAAAGTCCGATCGTCGCGATCACGCGGCTGCTCTTCTGGCTGACCGCGATCAAACCGCCCTCCCCTATTGTGAGGCAAGTTGATTGCGCCGCTTAACTGCGACCAATATAATCGTAGTTAAGCGGCGCGACTGAAATGCCGTGCCAACACCGACGTTTTCAAGCGATCAGAACGGAAGAGATCTCCATGACCACACGTATTCTTGTTATCGGTGCCGGTTTTGCTGGCATGTGGAGCGCTCTTGGCGCTGTTCGCTTACTGGAGCAGCAGGGGCGTAACGACGTTGAAGTGGCACTGGTGGCACCGGAACCGTTTCTTCACATCCGCCCGCGCCTGTATGAAGAGCATCCGGAAGGGCTAAAGGCACCCTTGCAGGATCTGTTCAATACCGCTGGAATACGCTTTATTGCCGGACGGGTACAAACGATTGATGTTGTCGCCCAGGAAGTGAGCATCCAGGCCGGTGATGCGTCAGCACCAACCACGCTGCTGAGTTATGACCGCCTTGTGCTCGCCGCTGGCAGCCAGCTTTTCTGCCCTGCCATTCCCGGCTTGCGCGAACACTCCTTCAATATTGATCAGATTGATGCAGCCGTCAGGCTGGAAGCACATCTCAGGTCGTTGGCCGCCCAGCCTGCAAGCCAGCAGCGCAATACGGTGGTCGTGGCAGGAGCAGGCTTTACCGGACTTGAACTCGCCACTCAGCTTCCAGCCCGTCTCGCGGCAATATTTGGCGCTGCCCCCGAGTGTCGGGTGATGCTGATCGAACGTGACAACGAGGTCGGCCCAGAGCTGGGTGCAGCTCCCCGCCCCACTATTATCGAGGCGCTGACCGCACAAGGCATTAGCTGGAAAGTTGGCGCTGGCGTGACGGAAGTCAACGAGCACGGCGTTATGCTCGAAAACGGGGAGTGGATCGCCGCCAATACGGTGATCTGGACAGCGGGCGCTCGGGCCAGTGCTCTCACTGAACAGATACCGGCACAGCGCGATGAATACGGCCGCTTGCAGGTAGAGCGCAGCCTCAAGGTAACGGGTGTGGAAGCTGTTTTCGCAACGGGTGATTGTGCAAGAGCCGCCACCGATGATGAAGGACACTGCACCATGATGTCCTGCCAGCACGCCATGTTTCTGGGCCGCTCTGCTGGCTATAACGTCGTCGCTGATCTGCTTGGTCTTGACCCTTTGGCCTATTCCCAACCCAAATATGTCACCTGTCTGGCGCTGGGGCCATCCAATGCGGTTTATAGTGAAGGCTGGGGTCGGCAGGTAAAACTGACGGGCAGCAGCGCGGCAAGGCTTAAGCAGCAGATCAACACGGAGTGGATCTATCCCCCGCAGGGCAGCCGGAGCGACATACTGGCAGCCGCCGCTCCACAGCAAGACATTCCAGACGTCATCACGGAATAATCTCCATGTCTTATATGAGCGCCGGGGTCGAATATGGTTTGCATTGCCTGCTTTATCTCACCCGTTCAGATGAAAGTACCATCGAGGCCAGTGTCCGTGATGTGGCGGAACTGCAAGGAGTTCCCGGCGAATACATGGCCAAGCTCTTCACCAAACTGTCCAGAGCCGGCCTGGTCAAGGCCACGGAAGGCTTCAAGGGGGGCTTTAGACTGGCGCGACCGGCCAGCCAGATTAGCGTGCATGATGTCGTGGTAGCCATTGATGGCAGCAAGTCCCTGTTCAACTGTCGGGAAATACGCGGTCGCTGTGCCTTGTTTACCGATGGCGTCCCGAGCTGGGCCACCAGCGGAGTGTGCTCCATTCATGCGGTTATGCTGGCGGCTGAACAAGCCATGCGCGATGAACTGAAACAGCACTCCCTGAACGATCTCTCCCGACAGGTAGCGCAAAAAGCGCCTAACGCCTATGAAGAGCAAGCCATTCAATGGCTAACCGACCGCACCCGGGAGCGTCTGGGAGAGAAAAGCTGATCCAGCCAACAGATCGTTTGCCATTGTTACGAACGCGCAGCAGGCCATACCTGTAAGACAGCCCATCATCATTAAACCGCTGCGCGCCCTGTTATTCATGAAAGATACGCGCGAGGAATAGCGCTGGGCTGAACGTCGGCGCTGATAAAGGCAGACGTGTTAACTGCCTCAACATTTTGTGCGTCAGGCAGCTTTGTATAACGTCGTCAGCCGACTCGCCTCTGCTTCCCCGCCCCTTCTATACTTCCGCCTATACTTCCGCGCCTGGGGCCTTGATCGACGTTTCGCTGGCCCCATGACGAGTGCTCAGATAGGCAGCGATCGACTCCTGGGTCACTTCCCCCATGAACAAACCGTTATCATCCACTACCGGCAACCATGAGGTGTTGCACTCATACATGCGAGACAGCACCACGCGCAGGTTTTCACCGCCTTCCGCGGTAGTGGAAAACTCGCGCAGATAAGTATCAATCGGCGTGGCATCATCCACATGGCGCAGATCATGACGGCGAACAAAACCAACCCCCTTGCCCGCGGCATCCGAAATCACCAGATAGCGGCGATCCTCTTCTTCCATCCGCGCTCGCGCATCCCCCACGCGGGTGCCCAGCGGACTGGAGGGCGAATCATCGGCGGCATCACCGGCAGAGATCAACAGCAAGCGTTTCAAGGTGTGGTCGGCCCCCACGAAGGCGCGCACAAACTCATCGCTCGGATCAGCCAACAGCCGGTCGGGGTGCGCAAACTGCTTCAACTGCCCTGATCGGAATAGCGCGACCTTGTCCCCCAGCTTGATCGCCTCATCAATATCATGACTGACCATGATGACCGTCTTGCCGAGAGTGCGTTGCATTTGCAGGAATTCATCCTGAATCACGCTACGGTTGACCGGATCGACCGCGCCGAAAGGCTCATCCATCAGCAGCAGGGGCGGATCAGCGGCCAGCGCCCGAATCACACCGATACGCTGCTGCTGACCGCCTGACAGTTCACGAGGGTAGCGCGACAAATACTGACCAGGCTCCAGCGCCACCATCGCCATCAGTTCACGGGCACGCTCGCGCATGCGCTGGGCCGACCAGCCCAGCATACGAGGCACCACGGTAATGTTCTGTTCAATCGTCATGTTGGGAAACAGGCCGATCTGCTGGATCACGTAGCCCAGCGAGCGTCGCAGCTCTACCTTGTCCATCTCCGCGGTATCGTTACCGTCAATCAATACACGTCCGGAGCTTGGCTCAATCAGACGGTTGATCATTTTGAGCGTGGTGGTCTTGCCACAGCCGGAGGGGCCAAGGAAGACACACAGCTCGCCCTTCTGGACGGTCAGGCTGACGTTATCCACTGCGGGTGCCCCGCTGCCTCCCTTGGGCGTTGGAAATACCTTACTCAGCGCGTCAAGTTCAATCATTACGCAATCCCTTTGGAGGTCAGAAGACGTTGAATCAGGTTCAACACGGCATCGGTAATCACCGCCAGCAAACTTACGATCACCGCCCCGACGATCAGCAGCGGTATGTTGCTCTGCCCGATGGCGTTCAAAATCAGCAAGCCCAGCCCACCCGCGCCAATAACGGCGGCAATGGTCATTACGCCAATATTCATCACCACTGCGGTACGCACACCGGCAAGAATGACAGGCACCGCCAGCGGCAGATCGACCCGCATCAGGCGCTGCCAGAAGGTCATGCCAATGCCGCGACCTGCTTCACGAATACCTGGGTCAATACCGGCCAGCGCTACGTAGGTGTTACGCATGATGGGCAGCAGGGAGTAGAGAAAGACCGCCGTAATCGCAGGTGCCGCTCCCAGCCCCATACCGAAGGATGAATAGAGCGGCATCATGATGCCAAACAGCGCTATCGCAGGCAGCGTAATCATCACGGTGGCCGCCGTAAGTAGCGGCGTTGCCAGCCAGCGCACCCGCAGCATCAGCACGCCCAAGGGCACGCCAATCAGAATAGCCAGGCCAACCGCAATCGCCACCAGATAGATATGCTGTCCGGTCAGCGTCAGCACCTGCATCCAGTCGAGGTTTTTAAGCGTCGTCGTAAAATCCATGGGCGCCCTAGATCAATCCGTGTTTAGAAAGAAAGTCCCGTGCCACTGTATTAGCGGACTGCTGATCGACATCTACCCGCGTGTTGAGCGAACGTATGGTCTGATCGTCCAGCAGATCCGTGATCCTTTTCATTTGCGCACGAAGCTGTGGGTGCTGTTCAAGGTAATCGGCGCGCACCACAGGGGCCGCGTTATAGGCCGGGAAGAAGTGCAGATCATCGTCCAGCACCCGTAGGTTAAACGCGTTGATGCGCCCATCAGTGGTGTACACCACGCCTCCAAACGCCTGCTGATTGCGCAGCGCCAGATAGACAAGCCCCGGGTCCATCGAGCGTTTTTCTCCACGGCTGAAACCGAAGTGATACTTCTTGTCGAGGCCGGGCAAGCCATCGGCACGACCGGCGAAGTCATAATCCATCGCAAACAGCATGTATTGATCGGGATGCTCACGCGTCCACTTGGCAAATTCGCTCAAGGTGCGCAAATCACCATTTTCTTTCGCGATCTCCTCGGGCATGGCGATGGCGTAGGTGTTGTTGAAGTCGGTCGGGGCAAGCCACACCAGCCCCTGCTTGCCATCCAGTTCACTGACTCGCTTATATGACTGCTCCGAATCCAGCACTTCATCTATATGGTTGTAGGTCAGCAGGGAGGTGCCGGTATATTCCCATACCATATCGAGTTCGTTATTGAGCTGCGCCGGGCGGGAGATCGAGGTGGATAACCCCCAGGTGACATCAACGTTGTAGCCCAAATGCTGTAAATAGAGCTGCGTCATGGTGGCAAGCAAACGCTGCTCGGTAAACGATTTTGCCCCAATGCGAATATTGCCCTGATTGGCCGCCTGTGCCTGACTAAAGGAAACCGCCAGCAGCACCGCGGCCAGCGCAATACGAAGTGCGCCCTGAATCCCCTTCCTGTTGATATTCATGCCGCTTCCTCCACAGCACCATTGCCCTGGAAAGCCGTCAAACAATGAGAGATCAGCGCCGCCAGACCATCCAGCACCAGCGCCAATGCCGCCGTCGCAAAGGCCCCCAACAGCATCTGCTGAGCGTTATTAAGGTAGATACCGGGGAAAATCAGGTTGCCCAGACTGTTGGCACCAATCAGGAAGGAGATCGGCGCACTGCCTACATTGATCGCCAGCGCGATGCGAATGCCATTCATGATGACGCCCCAGGCGTTGGGCAGCTCCACCTTCAAAAGCGATTGCAGTGGGCGCATTCCCAATCCCTTGGCGGCTTCTTTCAGCGCGGGATCCACATTCCTGAGGCCCTGATAGGTGTTGCGCACGATAGGCAGCAGCGCGGCCAGCCATAGCGCCAGCACCGCTGAAATGGCGCCAATGCCGAAGAAGGCGAGCGCAATCGCCAGCACCGCCATGGGTGGCACCGTATTGGCGATATTGAACACCTGCATGAAACGCTCGGCGCTGCCTGCCATGGAGGGGCGGCTTAGCCCGACGCCAGCCGCAATCCCCACCACCAGAGCCGCCGCCATGGAGATCAGCACCAGCAGCAGATGCTGGCCGGTATAAAAGAGCAGGTCTGCGCGAAATTCAACGATAGTGGCCCAGCCGATCCACTTAAGAATCAGCCAGCAGAAGATCACAGCACACAAGATGCCACAGCCACGTCGCAATAATGTTGGGGTCATTGAATAATCCCGGATTGATGCGAAGGACGGGAAGATGACCAGCGACAGATCGCGATAGCGGAGTTATTCAAAAATTATACGTATCGCACTGATACTGACGCCTTTTCCCTCGAAAAACCTTCATTGACTGAAAGGCTTGCCTATATAAAACAGACTTCTACGGAAGAGTCAAAGCGCAAGGAAGGCTGCCAGACGGATAACCGCCTTGATCCAAAGAGAGGCTTTACAAGTAGAGAAAAACCAGCATTGTCATCTTTCTGCCATTTTTTTCTTGTACCACGCGGGGTATTTTTCGAGCTGGCGCAGTGGCTTTTCTACCTGGCGACGCTGGCTTGAAAAATGCGGTGGAATCTCCCTGCCGAACGCTATTCAAAAGCCGCCTGGCTCACCACCGCAGAGCATCAATATAACGCCTCACCTTATCAAAAAATTATATTTTTTCTTAATATTCAGTGAGATAGAAAAGATATAAACGCAACCGCTACCCATAAGACGGGTTAACAAGCGTGCGCGGCAGCCACTTGAACATCAGCTTTATTCTCTCGTTCAGCGCTCATTGGAAACAGGCCCCGGTGATGCCAACGCACATACTCGCTATCGTCGCTGAATGAAGCGTCCCCATTCAATAGCGAACAGCCCTTTTAGCGACAAGCCTGCGCGCAGAAGCACAGGCTAGAGCAGCTATTTACGACTTTAGTCTTTATAGACAATAGTCGCACACCACTCGGATCGAGCAGCAGCCGATGGCCCTCTTCTGCTTCTTTAAAAAGAGCGTCCTCTTCTCTCTTCTTCTCACTTCTACTGCCACAGAACACACTTCACCGCCTCGTGAGTCTCTGGCAACGCTATTCCTGTTTATAGCGTAGCTTCAGCACCTTCAACCGCACTGCGCTTGACCACCTCGATCAGGTTTTTGATGGTCGGCGTCTGGTCGTTGTGGCGCGTCGCCAGCACGATACTGATCGGCGGCGAATAGCCTTTGATACGTGGGTAGACCACCCCTTCGCTGCGCACCTGACAGACAGATTCAGGAATCAGGCTGATGCCAAACCCGCTCGCCACCAGATTGGGGCACGAAGGCACCTGCGGCGCCTGCTGGCTCAGCAGCGGCTCGCCTCCTGAGTGGCGGAACACACCCAGAATCAGTTCGTAGAGCGCGGGGCTTGTCCAGGGCGGCGCGGTAATCAAGGGATCATCGCGCAGATCGGCGGGGTCAACCGCCTTTTTTGCTGCCTGCGCATGTCCTTCAGGCAATACCAGCCGCAGAGCCTCCTCGGCCACCAGGGTAAAATCCAGCCCGGCATCTTCGGGCGGCAAGCGCACAAAGGCCGCATCAAGACGACTCTCGCGCACCGCTTCAATCAACGATGGAGAATCGCTTTCATGAGGAGCCAGTTCGACCTGTGGATAGCGCGCGCGAAAGGCACGCAAGGTTGTCGCGATACTGGCGTGAAACACCGCTGAAGAGGCAAACCCCAGCCGCACGCGCCCGCTGATACCGCGTGCAGCACGCTGGGCATTGGTCAAGGCTTGCTCAGCGGCATCCATGACATGTTGCGCATCAATTTGCAGGCGTTTTCCTGCCTCGGTCAGTTCAACACCACGACTGAAACGGTGAAACAGCGGCGCACCAATCTCTCCTTCCAGTTTGCGAATCTGCTGGCTGAGCGGCGGCTGAGCAATCCCGAGATGCTCAGCGGCACGGGTAAAATGCAGCGTTTCCGCCACGGCCAGAAAGTACCTAAGCTGACGAATATCCATATTAAAATAGTCTCAATATAGCAATACCAATATATTGGAATAATCACACAGGAGTTACCATAATGTACAGATCCCTCAACGGAAGGATGTTCTGAAGCACCAGTGGAACGCAGCGACGAGATTGGCTGTAGGCGCGATGTTTTAGGGCTTGCCGATAATTCTGGAGATATCTTTATGACTAACGCACCTTGTGACTGTGCCGAGCGCATTGCCGCCGCCTATCTCGCTCAGCATGATCACCCCGCCGCCTCCGATAGCGTTGAAATCTACCAGACATCACTGATGAGCGGACTGATTGCAGGCGTCTATGAAGGTGAAACAACCCTGGGCGATCTCTTCACCCATGGCGACTTTGGGCTGGGTACCTTCGACAATCTTGACGGTGAACTGATCGCCTTCGACAAGGAAGCTCACCAGTTGCGCTCGGACGGCTCTGCCAGCGCCACCACTAACGATCAGAAAACGCCGTTTGCGGTTGTGACCGAATTCAATCCCAGCGTCGAAATCACGCTGGATGAAGCCATGGACAGTGACGCCATCGAAGCGTTGATCGATCGTCTGGTGCCCTCCGAAAACCACTTCTGCGCCATTCGCATTGATGGTGATTTCGAATGGGTCAGCACGCGCACCGTGCCGCGCCAGGAGCGCCCTTACAAGCCGATGCTGGAAGCCATCGCCGAACAGCCCACCTTCGACTTCAAAGAGAGCAGCGGCACCATGATCGGTTTCCGCACGCCCTCTTATCTGCAAGGGGTTAACGTTGCAGGCTACCACATTCACTACATTACCGATCAGCGCGATGGCGGTGGCCACGTACTCAATTACAGGGTGACTCGCGGCACGCTTCAATTGAGCGTCATCAGCAAACTGCGCATTGATCTGCCGCGCACCTCCGATTTTCTTGATGCCGACCTCAACCCTGCCGACATCGACGAAGCCATTCGTCAGGCCGAAGCCTGAGTCACTGGCTCGCTCTTATCACGCATTGGCAGTCGCTCGGCGTCTGCCAATGTCCCTCATTGACAGGTATTTATCATGACTACCAACGATAAGCTCAGAAACAGCGGCGCCGATCTGGTCGTCCGCAATCTTGAAGCCCACGGCGTGCAGTGGGTGTTCGGTATCCCTGGCGCCAAGGTAGATCGCGTTTTCGACGCGCTGGAAGACTCCACGATTCACACCATTGTGGCGCGCCACGAAGCCAATGCCGCCTTTATGGCTGCCGCTGTCGGCCGACTTACAGGCAAGGCGGGTGTCGCACTGGTAACTTCAGGCCCCGGCTGCACCAACCTGACCACCGGCCTGCTGACAGCCAATACCGAAGCAGACCCCATGCTGGCACTGGGCGGCGTGGTACCGCTTCAGGATCGCCTGAAGCAGGTGCACCAAACCCTAGATACGGTCAGCCTGTTTACTCCTGTCACAAAATTCAGCGCTGAAATCACCTCACCCAATGCCATTTCGGAAGGAGTGACCAACGCCCTGCGAGCAGCGGTAAGCGACCGCCCCGGTGCCAGCTTCCTGGCACTGCCGCAGGACATCATGAACAGTGAAGGTGTCAGCGAAGAAGTGCTGGTCTCTGGCAAGATTCCGCGTCTGGGTGCCGCCAGCCGCCAGGGTATCGAGCAGGCCGCCGAGTTGCTCAACAACGCCAAACAGCCCGCCATTCTGCTTGGCATGCAGTCGAGCGAACCACGTAATGTCGCTGCCCTGCACCAGTTGCTGAACAAAACCGCTCTGCCGGTAGCGGGCACCTTCCAGGCCGCTGGCGCTATTGATATGCCGCGCCTTGAGCTATTTGCAGGTCGTGTGGGACTGTGGCCGAATCAGCCCGGTGATGAGCTTCTGAAAAACGCCGACGTGGTGCTGACCATTGGCTATAACCCGGCAGAACACGAACCATTCAAGTGGTACGCCGACGATCACAAGGTGATTCACCTTGACTCGATCCAGGCGGAAATCGACAACTACTACAACCCGGATGTAGAACTGCGCGGCGATATTGCCGAAACGCTGACCACGCTGAGTGAACAGCTCGCGCCGCATAGCATTGATGGCGCTGCCGCCGATCTGCTCAAGCGCGTGGCAGAAGAGCGCGCCAGAATCGCAGAGATTGCGCCTGCGCTGGACAATGGTCACTCAGTGCATCCACTGCGCATCGTTCACGAACTACAGCATCTGGTCGATGACAAGGTGACCATGTGTGTGGACATGGGCAGCTTCCATATCTGGATCGCGCGTTATCTCACCAGCTTCCGTGCGCGCCAGCTGCTGATTTCCAACGGCCAGCAAACCATGGGGGTAGCACTGCCGTGGGCAATCGCCGCTGCCCTGGTACGTCCCGATGAGAAAATCATCTCGGTCTCCGGCGACGGCAGCTTCATGCAGTCGAGCATGGAGCTTGAGACAGCGGTACGCCTGAACTGCAACATCATGCATGTGATCTGGGTCGATAATCACTACAACATGGTGCAGATTCAGGAAGATGATAAATATGGCCGCAGCTCAGGGGTAGAATTCGGTGCAATCGATTTCGCCGCCTACGCTGACTCCATGGGCGCCAAAGGGTTTACGGTCAACCGCCCTGACCAGCTGCACGACACTCTGGCTGCCGCCATGGCTACCCAGGGTCCCTCGGTGGTCGCTATTCCGGTAGACTATTCGGACAACGGCAAGCTGATGGCCAAAGAGGGCCTGATGAGCGAGCTGATCGAGCAGTAAACGCTACTGCCCCAGCGCAATAGTGTGTCAGTGGCCCGCCCTTGCGGGCCACTTCCCCATTACCAGAATCGACGACAGCCATAGCGCTGTTTCCCGCCTGTTCTGATAGATCGCTCTGCGTTTCTGCTCTCACGCCCTCCCATCTTCCCGCCATTTATCAAGGAAACGAACAGATGATTATTTCCAGCCCAACTGATTACCGGTTAGCGGCCAAAAAACGCCTTCCCCGCTTCTTGTTTGATTACATCGACGGCGGTGCCGTCACCGAAGGTACCATGCGCAGCAACACTGAAGCGTTGCAGGCGATTGCTCTGCGTCAGCGTGTCTTGCAGGGAGGCGGCAATCCCAACCTGGAATCAGAGATTCTCGGCAGCCAATGGAAGCTCCCCATTGCGCTTGCTCCGGTAGGCGCCACCGGTATGTACGCACGCCGTGGAGAAGTACAGGCCGCGAAAGCCGCCGAACAGGCAGGTATTCCTTATACGCTCTCAACCGTAGGGGTCTGCCCGATCGAGGAAGTGGCCGCCGGCGCGAACGGTGAGCAGTGGTCGCAGCTTTATGTTCTCAAGGACCGTGGCTATATGAAGAACTCGCTGGAGCGCGCGTGGGCAAACGGCATGAAGACGCTGGTCTTCACCGTCGATATGCCGCTGCCCGGCTCACGCTATCGCGATGCCCATTCAGGCATGTCAGGCCCCAACGCGACCATGCGCCAATACCTGCAAGCCTGCATGCACCCGCACTGGGCCATCGACGTAGGTTTGCAGGGCCGCCCACTGTCGTTTGGCAACATCGAGAAGTACACCGGTCATCGCATGACCATGAACGACTACATGGGCTTTCTTAGCAAGAACTTCGATCCATCCATCGCCTGGAGCGAGCTTGAATGGATTCGCGATAGCTGGAAAGGCAATCTGATCATTAAAGGAATTCTCGATAAAGAGGATGCCCGCGAAGCAGTACGCATGGGCGCCGACGGCATCATCGTCTCCAACCACGGAGGCCGCCAGCTCGACGGTGCCAAACCCACCGCCCACGCACTGCCCGAGATTGCCGCAACGGTTGGCGATGACCTGACCGTGCTCGCCGATTCAGGCATCCGCTCTGGCCTTGACGTAGTGCGCATGATGGCGCTGGGCGCCAAAGGCGTACTGCTGGGACGCTCCTATATCTACGCACTCGCCGCCGGTGGGCAGCAAGGCGTTAGCAATCTGCTCAGATTGATAGAAGCCGACATGAAGGTGACCATGTGCTTGATTGGTGCCAACTCCCCTGCAGAAATTACCGCTGACCGTCTGGATCAAGTGGTTCGGTAGTTTTTGTTGGAGATTGTGGGGAAGCCGTTACATTCGCCCCGAATATTCATCCGGGGCTTCTGAATACCACTGGGAGTGCAATCAGTCTCTGGATGCGTTAGCGAAAACATCTGTTTGCTGACAGCTGAAACAATAGCAGCACACTCGCCACACGTTGTCATAGTTGTAAGAGCAGCCCCCATAATCTAACCCACTCACCGCCTGAGCCGACACTTATGCAAAGACCGCCCCCAAAGGACGGTCTTATCTATTTGGTGCTCTTTTTACTATTCCGGCCAATGCGCTCTCCCCCTACCCACTAAAGCTCAGTACCCCTACTGCGGCGATCACCATGATGACACCGACCATGCTACGGGAGCTGATTTTCTGTTTGAATACGACCCTGCCCAGCAACACGGTGCCGAGAACACCGATGGCTCCCCAGGCGGAATAAGCGATCGAGATGTCGATCTCTTTCACTGCAAATCCCAGTGTGAAGAATGCTGCCCAGATCAACAGAATGGAGGCGAATCCCCAGCCAAGGCGTGAAAAGCCACGCGATTTGGCAATGCACAGGTTGGCCACAATATCCAAAAGAGCCGCCATCACCACAAATACCGCCGGTAATACGTGCATGTTCATTACTCCCCTGACGAGATCATCACAATCCCGCCTACCGCTAACAAAAATCCTGCAACCTTGGCCAAAGAGAGTGCTTCACCGAAGCCTAAAAATCCCACCAGTGCGATGAGCGCCAGCCCCAATCCTTCCCAAATGGCGTATGCCAGACCGAGAGGCAATACGCGCACGGACTGAGACAGCAGAAAATAGGAGATTGCGATGGCAGCCGCCATGATCGCGTAGCCCCACAGTGCATCTTCACGCGCGCTGAGTGTCATGAAACTGGTGCCTACCACTTCCATAATGACCGCGCTGAACAGGAACCCCCAGGCAGCGCCCGTGGAGAGGGATTTATTACTTAACATGATGACCTGCACCTTACCTTTGCTACTGAGTGCGGCGCATTATCATCGCTTATTGCTGTATATTAAAAATGGATAGTATCGATTTTATCGATGGATAAGTAAGCTCTGTGGAGAATGTTATGCGCTATTCACCGGAATCCCTTGAAGCCTTCGTCGAAGCTGCGCTACGTGGCTCCTTCTCGGCTGCGGCACGCCAGCTAGGAAAAACGCAATCCACCATCAGCACCGCCGTCGCCAATCTTGAAATCGACCTTGGCCTTACCCTCTTTGATCGCTCCCAGCGCTATCCGCGCCTCACCCCCGAGGGCCAAAAGGTACTCGGCTACGCCCAGGAGGTATTGGCCGCTGACAGCCGGCTGCGCCAGCTCAGCATTCAGCTGACCGCACGAGTCGAATCCCGCCTGACGCTCGTCTTCTCCGATGTGTTTCAGCCTGATCCCGGGTGGAAACTTCTGCATCAGTTCGGCCAGCGCTTTCCCCACACCGAGCTGGAATGGCTGGATGCAGAAGGCGGCGACGTTATCGAATACATCCTCAGTGGACGAGCACAGCTGGGGCTGCTGTCGCGTCGTGCACACTACCCTCCTGAGATAGTGATAGAGCCTCTTACCCACGCCAGTGAAGTTGCGCTCTTCGTCCATCGTGATCATCCGCTGGCCCGCAGCGAACGCCACCTGATTGCTGAACTCAATCGCCACCGCCGTATTCGGATCAGCTACCACGGTATTCCTTCTTCTGCTGGCCCCGTATGGTCGGCGTCTGACTACATTGCCGTACTTGAAATGGTGATGGCGGGGCTAGGCTGGGCGGAGCTTCCCCGTGAGCTGGTGTCACTCTATGGCGATAGCAGCCTGGTCGAACTATCGGTCAGCGGCTGGCCGCGCAACCTGCAAAGCGATGCCGTGCGTCACCGCGATGTGACTCTCGGCCCTGCGGGCTTATGGTGGCTCGACGCCTTCAAGGCGCTGGAATATAGCTGACATCAACAGTGCGGCAGGCCAATGGCTGTTGGCCTTCCTATACACGCAGGAAAGCAAACCGCGCCGCGCTCCCTTCACGATTTTCCAAACAGCCTTCAAAGCTGGATAATGACGCGCATCTCAGCCTGTGTTGCTGCCACTCATTGATTGGCGCTGCCGGCCCCACAAGGTGTCGTTCAGCAGCCAGAACATCCGAGCGCTCATGGAAATCAAGGTCAACTATCTCGACAATCTGCGTCTGGAAGCAAAATTCGACGACTTCACGGTCATCTCCGACCAGCCGATCCGCTATAAGGGCGATGGCTCGGCGCCAGGCCCGTTTGACTACTTTTTGGCATCATCGGCGATGTGTGCCGCCTACTTCGTGAAGGTGTACTGCAACGCACGCGATATCCCTACCGAGAACATTCGCCTGTCGCAGAACAACATTGTCGATCCCGAGAATCGCTACAACCAGATTTTCAAGATCCAGATCGAACTGCCGGAAGACCTTTCCGACAAGGATCGTACCGGTATTCTGCGCGCCATTGATCGTTGCACGGTCAAAAAGGTGGTTCAGACCGGCCCTGAGTTCCAGATCGAAGCCGTTGAAAATATCGACGAAGACACTCAAGCGCTGCTGATGGGCACTCCTGACAGCGGCCAGCACACCTGGATTGAAGGCAAGGATTTACCTCTCGAAGAGACCATCGCCAATATGACGCAGCTACTGGCGAATCTTGGCATGAAGATCGAGATCGCGTCGTGGCGCAACATTGTGCCCAACGTCTGGTCGCTGCATATTCGCGATGCAGCCTCACCGATGTGTTTCGCCAATGGCAAGGGCAGTACGCGCGAGAGTGCGCTGTGCTCGGCGCTGGGGGAATTTATCGAGCGCTTGAGCTGCAACTTCTTCTATAACGATCAGTTCTTCGGCGAACAGATCGCCAACAGCAGTTTTGTTCACTATCCCAACGAGCGCTGGTTCACGTTGAATGAGGATGACACCCTTCCCGAGGGGCTGCTCGATGAGCACTGCCGTGCCCTTTACAACCCGGACGGTGAGCTGCACGGATCGCAGTTGATCGACACCAACTCAGGGCGTCGCGATCGCGGCATTGTCGCGCTGCCGTTTACTCGCCACAGCGATGGCGAAACCGTGTACTTCCCTTCCAATCTGCTGGAAAACCTGTTCCTGAGTAACGGCATGAGTGCGGGCAATACGCTGCCCGAAGCTGAAGTTCAGTGTCTGTCGGAAATCTTCGAACGCGCGGTCAAACGGCAAATTCTTGAGCAGGAGCTGGCGCTGCCCGACGTGCCTCAATCTGTGCTCGACCAGTATCCCTCCATTGTGGCGGGCATTCAGGCCCTCGAAGCACAAGGCTTTCCGGTGCTGGTCAAGGACGCCTCGCTGGGCGGCCGCTACCCCGTCATGTGCGTGACGCTGATGAATCCGAAAACCGGAGGCGTTTTCGCATCGTTTGGCGCGCACCCCAGCTTTGAAGTGGCGCTTGAACGCAGCCTCACCGAGCTGATGCAGGGCCGCAGCTTTGAAGGGTTGAATGACTTCATGCCGCCGACCTTCAACTCGCAGGCGGTGATCGAGCCGAATAACTTCGTCGAGCACTTTATCGACTCATCAGGGCTGGTGTCGTGGCGCTTCTTCAGCGCTCGCGCCGATATCGAATTTGTCGAGTGGGACTTCTCCGGCAGTACCGAGCAGGAAGCCGCTACGCTGTTTGGTATCCTCGCGGAGATGGGGCTGGAAGCCTACGAATTCATCCACAGCGATCTGGGCGCACCGGTATGCCGCATCGTGGTGCCCGGCTACTCCGAGATCTATCCGATTGACGATCTGATCGAAGACAATACCAACAAGGCGCTGGCGTTCCGTGAAGATATCCTCAATCTGCACCAGTTGAGCGATGACCAGCTGGCCGACCTGCTTGAACGTCTGGAAGAGAGTGAATGCGACGAACATAGCGACATCACCACCCTGATTGGAATCGAATTCGACGACAACACTGTGTGGGGGCAGCTAACGCTGCTGGAGCTGAAGCTGTTGATCAATCTCGCGCTGGGACAGTTTGAAGACGCCCAGGAGCGCGTCGCCACCTTCCTGCAATACAATGACAACACCGTTACGCGCGGGCTTTTCTATCAGGCAATGCGCGCGGTGCTGGAAATTGCCATCGACGAATCTCTCGACTTCGATGACTATCAGCACAACCTGACGCGTATGTTTGGCGAAGAGGTCATTAACGCCGTTGTCGGCTCGATTAACGGAGATGTGCGCTTTTATGGGCTAACGCCTACCAGCATGAAGCTGGAAGGACTCGACCGTCATCAGCGTCTGCTCGATAGCTACGCCAAATTGCATCGTCACCGTGCGGGTTTGGCGGGGGCACCTTTGGCGGAATAGCGTATTTAGGGGGAATATTTCGGGAGCCTGTGCAGGGCTTCATTGTTGGCGGCTTTTTTGCTGACTCATTTGAGAGCCTACGCAGTTTTTCACTGTTCGCGTCTTTGCAAACCTGATCTTTTCTTTAAATGCGAGAGGAACCTTGTCCCTCTCGCGCTCTCCCGCTGGTAGATACGCCCCGAATGTGATGACGCTGTGCAAAAGCAGCACAGCGCACACATTCAATGGGCTGTCATCCCTTCATGGTTATCACGGTTTCCATGGATAAAGCATCAACACTGGCCAACGTCGTAATAAGGAAGGCGCGGAATCATCCGCTTGCAGAGTGGTTTTGCAAGTGGATGGCCTGACGCGCCTGACGGCTGCGGGGGTGAAGGGGGCCTGCGAGGCCCCCTTCGAAATCAATCAATAACGTGGGAAAAGATACTAACAGTGAAGCCCTGCGCAGGTTCCAGAATAAGTCACCGACAAGGACGTCATCAGCACCTTCCTGCGCAGGCTCCAGAATGGGGGAACCAGCCCCCACCCCATCAATCATGATTAATACGCGGCACCTTCAAGGCAGAAGCACTTCCCCAGTAGTAGGTAATCAGCGCAATCACCACAACGAGGATATTTTCCGCCGTTCCGGCAAGCTCTCCGCTGCCGTCGAAGGAGCCGAAGCACGACACCAGCAGCAGCGCTACGTAGTAGAACAGCAGCCACCACGCTGAGTGAATATCCCGAGCGCTTTCTGCCTTTTTAGCCCCAAACAGGGCATAGATCACCCATGCTGCGACCAGAATCGGGACCAGCACCGACACTACGTTCCATCCGCTCCAGTACAGCAGATAGGTACAGGCAATCATGGTCAACGGCGATACGACGTGGTGAAACGGCACACTAAACGGTCGCTGCATCTCCGGCATACGGGCACGGAAGGCGGCCAGACTGGTCGAGCCGGGCATATAGGTGAATACCATCGCCGAGGTACAGGCGGAAATCAGCCCACCCCACACCTGAAAATCGGAAGGCAAGGTCCAGGCGATCGAGATAATCAGCGATAGCCAAAGCGCGCCACGCGGTACGCCTGATTTTGGGTCAACCTGAGAGAATATCTTGAACAGATGACCGTTTTTGGCCCATGCAAACAGCACGCGGCTAGCGCCTGCGATATAGATATTGCCGGTACCGGCAGGCGAGATCACCGCATCGACCAGCACCAGCGAGGTCAGCCAGCCAAGCCCCAGATGAATGGCGATATCGGCATAGGGCGAACTGTACAGCGACGCCACACCATCCCAGCCTCTCTCGCTGAGTACAGAGTTCGGCACGGCACCCAGATACGCATACTGCAGCAGCAAATAGACCACGAAGCTGATGCCCAGCGCGATCATGATCGCCAGTGGAATATCCCGCTGCGGATTTCTGGCTTCACTGGCGAAATCGACCGCCTGACGAAAGCCGAGGTAGGAAAATGCAATTCCAGCACCGGTCAGCGATGAAAATATGCCATGCAGGCCACCCGGGGGCGGAGGCGCTACGGCAAGGTTATCCGCCGTGAAGTAACCAAACAGCGTCACGATCACCATCATCGGCACGATGAACTTGAAGAACGTTACCACCGTATTGACCCGCCCAAACGCCTTCACGCTCCAGTAGTTAATCAGGAAGAACAGCACCAGCAAGGCGATCTGAAACGCAAAGCCCAGCGCTGACGGTCCTCCGGATGCGGCCTGAAGTGCAGGCCACCAGGTAACGGCGTATTCACGCACCGCTTCGACTTCAACACCGGCAGTGCTGGTATAGGCAAGCAGAGAGCTTATTCCGATTACAAACCCCACCACGTTCCCGTGAGTGAAGTTGGGATAGCGGAGAAAGCCGCCCGCACGGGGCAAGGCGGCAGCAAGCTCGGCAAAGGTCAGCGCGATCAGCAAAATGATCACTGCTCCCAACAGCCAGGCCCAGCCCGCATCGGAGCCTGCCAGTGCCGCGCTTTTAGCGCCCGCAAACAACCAGCCAGAGCCTATCATTGAGCCAACGCCCAGAAGCGTTAGGTCAAGCAGCCCCAGCCTTTTCTTTAAATCACCAGACGTTTTCATGGTCACCTCTGTGCTTTTCGCTGTTATTTTTAGAACGCAGTAGGGATAGCACGGAATTTTTTATTATTATTGGTTATAAATAGCCGTGCTAAATAAATTAATGACAGATTAAACAGCACAGCGCAATCGCAGATGAGTCATCAGGCGCTACTCATTCACACGCTCATCGGCTTCAGTCACAGCGCCCCGCTTATCCGTGCCGCTCGCTACATGCTGCCAATAGCGCATGTTTTTATTCCTTTCGGCACCCGTATCATCTCCCACTGAAACTCCGTCGCCTGGCCCGCTGCCGCGAGACAAGGTGCTCGATATGGTCCGCACGCCCTCCCCTTTGCAGGAATCGCGCCACCAGTCTTGAACATGGCTCGCCGCGCTGTATTCCTTCGCAGCGGAGTCGCTACACTGCTGGCATTGGTGAAGCGCTGGAAAGGTTTTCAGGCAGGTTTGCTGGGAGGAAGTGGCGCTAAAATAATCGTTATGGCACGCATCACCAGTCGTGCAGAAGGGGCACCTTCCAAAGGCTACACGCTTAAGGGAAGGTGCTTGTGTTTGATGTGGAACAGTTTTTGCAAGCTAGAATCATCATAAAATCAGAAGGATAGCCCATATGCAGAGTAACGTGTCCACGCACGGAATGGTGGTCACTCCCCATCACTTGGCAAGCCAAAGTGCGGTTGCCGTGCTGCGGGAAGGGGGAAGTGCCATAGAGGCGATGGTGGCGGCGGCGTCAACCATCGCCGTGGTCTATCCCCACATGAACGGAATCGGCGGTGACGGCTTCTGGCTGATCGTGCCCCCCGAAGGCGATCCGATCACCATTGATGCCAGCGGTGCTGCGGGCAGTCTGGCGTCACTGGAAGCCTATGCGGATCTCACCCACATTCCCCACCGTGGGCCTCGGGCCGCGCTCACCGTCGCGGGCACTGTCAGCGGCTGGAACGAGGCACTCAACGTCTCGCAGGAGATCACCGGTAAAGCGCTGCCGCTGGCCCGTTTGCTGGAAGATGCCATTGGCTATGCCGCCGACGGCGCGCCGGTTACAGCATCGCAAGCACACGCTACCGCTGACAAGCTGGCTGAACTTCACGATATTCCGGGCTTTGCCGAGACCTTTTTGACCGATGGGCAGCCCCCTGAGATCGGCAGCCGCTTCGTGCAGCCCGAGCTGGCGGCAACGCTCAAACAGCTGGTCGAAGAAGGACTCGACAGCTTCTATCGTGGCCCGCTGGCGGAGCGGATCGCGCAGGGAATGGCGCAGCATGGCCTGCCGATCACCCTGGATGACTTGCACCGTCATGAAGCACAGCGACGCTCTCCGTTGGCGCTGCAACATTCACATGGCGAGCTGTGGAACCTCGCTCCCCCGACGCAGGGGCTGGTCTCGCTGGCGATTCTCGGTATCACCGACCGTTTGGGCCTACAGAATGCCGATGATGCCCAGACGATTCACCGCATTGTCGAAGCCACCAAACTGGCCTTTGGCCTGCGCGACGCCCATATCACCGACCCGCTACATCTTGATGTTGATATTCAGCGCCTGCTGGCTGACTCGTCGCTGGATCAGCTTGCCCAGCAGGTCGATGAGCAGCACGCCGCTCCATGGGGCGCAGGCAAAGGCCCCGGCGATACCGTGTGGATGGGGGCCATCGACAACAGCGGTCTGGCGGTTTCCTTCATTCAAAGCATCTACCATGAATTTGGTAGCGGTGTGGTGCTCCCCGACACAGGCATTGTGTGGCAGAACCGCGGCGCTTCCTTCAGCCTCGACCCCACCCATCTGCTTGCACTGGCGCCGGGCAAACAGCCCTTCCACACCCTCAACCCCGCCGCCGCGCGCCTTCATGATGGCCGCGTGATGGTGTATGGCTCCATGGGTGGCGATGGGCAGCCACAAACCCAGGCCGCCCTCTTCACCCGCTACGCTCTGCAAGGGGTGCCGCTTCAACAAAGCATTGCGCAACCGCGCTGGCTGTTGGGGCGTACCTGGGGACAAACCTCGGATTCGCTGAAGATAGAGAGCCGCCTGGCACCCGACACCATCGCCCGCTTGCAGGGTTTGGGGCATAGCGTTGAGCTACTGCCGGAGTTCAGTGAGGCAGTGGGCCACGCGGGGGCGGTGGTTCGCCACCCCAACGGTCTGCTGGAAGGCGCGTTCGATCCGCGCAGCAACGGCTCGGCAGCGGGTTTCTAGCAGCGCGTTTCATCATCAAGGTTCGGCTGTCACATCGCGCTTGGCTGACTCACGTCAGGCGCTCAATAGCCCGGCAGTCGAACCAGCTTCCCGCAAGGTGCCCGCTCAGGCGTGTATTCCTTTCATCAAAAGAGCATGGAGAGAAGCAGTGAGCAGTCAGATAACCATTAACCAGCCGCAGGTGCTGGCCGAAGTAACCGCGGCTTTTTATCGTTATGAAGAGGCGCTGGTCAGCAACGATATTGCAGTGCTGGACGAGCTGTTCTGGGAGGATGAGCACACGGTGCGGCTGGGTGCCGGAGAAAACCTTTACGGTATCGAGGCGATTCGCGCCTTTCGCAATGCACGACCAACAAAGGGGCTGGCCCGTGAATTACGCCATCCTCATATCGTCACATTTGGCGATGATATGGCCGTATGCAGTACCGAATTTACCCGGGAAGGAAGCGAACGCATTGGCCGCCAGCAGCAAACGTGGGTGCGTTTTCCCTGCGGCTGGCGAATCGTCGCCGCCCACGTTAGTCAGATGAATCAGGGGTGAGAGCAGGCAGAGCGGGCTATGGCTGAGAACAGGTAACCGCCCGCTCCTTCGTGCCTATTTCAGCAAGGGACGTGAATCAAGACCGCGCCGAATGAAATCCGAGGAGCGCCCCTCACAAACAACGGCACGCAACACCGTTAGAGGAGCGCGGATCAAGCGCCATTTCCCGCTTAGCTGCCGCGGTAGGTTGACCAGCCCCCCGGGGCGATCAAAAACGGCAGGTGATAGTGCTCATCCGCCGCGGACGACAGCACCGCATCTATCTGCGCCTGCACATACAAGGTGTCGCGCTCATGACGGGTAAACCAGTCGCCAATTTCTGCCACCAGTTGATAGCGCCCCGCTTCACACTCCCCGAACACCTGTGCGGAGATTCGCCCCTGGGCGTCAGTTGTGCTGGTGGCAACCACCTCACCTTCATGCAGCAGCGTAACAGCCACCCCTTGCGCCGGTTTGCCGGTGGAAACATCCAGAATATGGGTACTTAGTGTGCTCATTCGCCAATCGCTCCTGCCAGCCTCAATAAAGTAATTTCACGCAGTTGTGCCAAAGATTCCTTCACCTCTTCCTCTTCACTGTGGGTGAGTCGTTGCGTGAGTGCTTCCAGAATTTCCTCCCCACTACGACCTTTGGCACGAATCAGAAACACTCGGCCAAACTGCGCTTCATAGCGGGCATTGCCTTCACGAAGGCGCTCGGCGAGTGACGCATCCTGCTGATTCACCGCCGCCTGTTCCTGCCGCGACAGCGCCGCATGCGCCTGCTCGCCCGTGGGCCGCTCCCCGATGCGCGGGTGAGCGCTGAGTGCCTGATGAAGCTCGGCCTCCCCCCACTCCTGCGCACGCTGACTAGCAAAAGCCATCAGCGCCGCGTGATCCGCGTAGGGCCGCTGATCCACCACAGCCTCTGCCCATGCAGGAATGGCGACGCAGGGTTCGACAAGCTGCTGCGCATCGCTGCGCGGCAGATGATTAAAGTGATCGAGCGCGATCATCACTGCTCCTTTCTTCAGGCACCACTTCTTCCGGCGCCACAGCCTTTTTCTGTTGCGGAATAACCAGACTCAGGACAATTGCCACCAGCCCACCGCTGGCTGCCGCTGACCCTAGCAGGTTGCTGATAAATGTCGGGAAATTATCCAAAAACTCGGGAACTGAATGGATAACGAGGCCAACGCCAAAGGTCAGCGCCACGATCAGCACGTCACGGCGATCAAGCGGCGCCTGCATGATAATACGGATGCCAGCCACTGCCACACAGCCAAACATCACCATGGTTGCGCCGCCCAGCACCGGTGGCGGAATCTGACGCAACAGCTCGCCAAATGGCGGAAATAGCCCCAGAAGTACCAGGATGACGCCAATATAGCGCCCGACATAACGGCTCGCGACGCCGGTCATCTGAATAACGCCGTTGTTTTGCGCGAAGGTAGTATTCGGGAAGGCGCACAGCATGGCGGAGATCAGGCAGCTTATGCCGTCGGCCATAATGCCGCCCTTGAGCCGTGAGCGAAATTCCGCGTTACTGATCGAATGCCCCGAGATCATGCAATTGGCCGTCAGATCACCCACCGCCTCCAGCACACATACCAGCGAAATCAGCGCGATAGGCAGGAAAATCGCCCCATTGAACTGCACGCCGAAGGGAAACAGTTCAGGCAAACGAAACCAGCTATCGCCCACGCCTTCAAAGTGAAACTTGCCACTGAGCAACGCCACCAGACAGCCAGCGCCCATGCCGATCACGACCGAAGAGAGCCGTAGCCAGCTATTTTTCGCGCAGCTTAGCAGCACAATTACCGCCAATGTGCCTGCGCCCAGGGCAATGTTGCCAAGTCCTGCAAAATCCTGTGCATTCGTGCCGCCACACCAGTTCACCATGCTGACCTTGATCAGACTGATGCCGATCAGGGCAATTACGCTGCCGGTCACGACGGGGGTAAATATCCTCTTGAGCGGTTCAATGAAGCGGCTGACCACCATCGGTACCAGCGCCGCCACGGCGTTAACACCAAAAAGCATTGCCATGATGTCCTGCGGAGTGCCGCCCTGCTCCTTGATCCACAGGCCGCCGGCAATGGAGACGCCCACAAAGGCGAAACTTGGCCCCTGCATGCAGATCATCCCGGCACCGATGCCGCGTACGCGGTTGGACTGCAAGAAAGTGCCGATGCCGGAGGCGAGCAGCGACATGCTGATCAGGTAGGGCAGCCATTCACCCAGCCCCAGTGCACTGCCAATAATCAGCGGTGGCGTAATCACCCCCACCACTCCAGCCAAGACGTGCTGCAAGGCACTCAAGAAAGCGGGTAGCGGCGGAAGGCGCTGATCCAGACCATAAAGCAAGCCGTTGTTATCAGACATAATCATTCAGACCGTTGTGACCAAGCGTTACCTGTCCAGTGCACAAAGCAGGCCAGAGTGACAAGGAACGTAAAAATCGCCGTGATACGCTGAATTACTCATTTATTTTCAATGAGATAGAAAGTGAAAAATAATTATCCTTCGGAATGCCGGTTTCATCCTTCATCATGAAACCAATGTTTCAATAATATTTGATCGGAAACTTTTGACTCAAAAAAGCGCATTATCCGACGCTTTCGCACTACAAAGGTGCAAAATTAAGTGCTTTTCACCCCTGCGCCCCTTATTGGGCCGCGTTATTCAAAGCTGGTACGTAAATTGCTCTATAGCGTTACAACACATGATGAGGAGAACCCCATGAAAGCATTGGTCATTGGAGCGGGTATCGGCGGTTTGAGTGCAGCGGTAGCACTGAAAAACGCAGGCATAGCGTGTGAAGTGTATGAAGCCGTCAAGGAGATCAAGCCCGTAGGCGCGGCCATTTCCATCTGGCCCAACGGCGTGAAGTGCATGCGCCATCTGGGAATGGGGAAGATTATCGACACCCATGGCGGCCCGATGAATTTTCTCGCCTACAAGGATTACCGCAGCGCAGAGGACATGACCCAGTTCAGCCTGGCACCGCTGATCGAGCAGGCCGGCGAGCGCCCTTCTCCGGTGGTACGCAGTTTTCTGCAAGGCGATATGCTCGACTTCTGGGGGCGCGATGCCGTGCAGTTCGATAAACGGGTGACCCGCGCGGAACAGAATGAAAACGGCGTTACCGTCTGGTTTACCGACGGCACTTCGGCCCAGGGGGATATGCTGATCGCCGCTGACGGCAGCCATTCGGCGCTGCGCCCCCATGTGCTCGGTTTCACTCCCGAACGCCGCTACGCGGGCTATGTTAACTGGAACGGTCTGGTGGAGATTGATGAAGCGATTGCGCCAGCCGAGCAGTGGACCACTTTCGTCGGGGAAGGGAAGCGCGTATCGCTGATGCCGGTGGCCGATGGCCGTTTCTACTTCTTCTTTGATGTGCCGCTTCCCGCTGGTCTGGCAGAAGATCGCAGCACATTACGTGACGACCTTACCCGCTACTTCGACGGCTGGGCAGCGCCGGTGCAGCGCTTGATTGCAGCGCTCGACCCGCAAACCACCAACCGCATCGAAATCCATGACATAGAGCCATTCGAGAAGCTGGTACAGGGCAAGGTCGCGCTGCTCGGCGACGCCGCTCACAGCACCACCCCTGATATCGGGCAAGGAGGCTGTGCTGCCATGGAGGATGCCGTAGTGCTGGGCGCTTGCCTGCAAGAGCACGCGGATATTGAAACAGCGCTGCAACACTACGAACAGCAACGCTGCGAGCGCGTGCGTGATCTGGTGCTCAAGGCACGCAAGCGCTGCGATATTACTCATGGCAAGGATATGGCACTCACTCAGGCGTGGTATCAAGAGCTTCAGCAGGAGAGCGGCGAACATATTATCAGCGGCCTCTATAGCACCATTCAGGGTGGCCCATTGGGGTAACCTGCTGCACGGCCTCGCGATGTTCCGAACCCGTCGCCCCACGCCATAGCGTCGGGCGGCTGATTGTTCCCCTTCCGCCTGCGAGCGCTGTATTCCCTGGCTTCATGTTGATGATGCACGGAGCCAGGCCAGCCCGTTTTTCATCCTCAGTCGCCCCACTCTCCCTTCATGGGCTATCAGCGTTTAGTGGTGAATACGCCGTCATTGCTTGTCATGCAGATGCAGGCGTCACAAGATGAAAGTTCGTATCAGTGACAATACACCGCAGCAAGTGGCTCAGAAAGCCGTGCGGTTGATTCACTGCGAGATGGGGCTGGCGTACTTCAAGGCGTCACGGCACCTCTCGACCCGTCCTCTGGATCGGAGTTGACATGGTTGAATCCAGCGCAGCACATGCCCTTCCACCTACTTCCGTTGCTCGTGTTTCCCGTCTGTTTATTCTGCTGTATTGGCTAGCGGATATCGGCATTTTTCTCGCCGTGATGACGCCGGTCAGCATCACCATGGCGATTCGGGTCGCGGATCTGTTTCCTGACCATAAAGCGGCCTATCTGGGCATTATCCTCGGGATAGGTTCTCTGGGAGCGATGATTGCCAACCCGGTGTGCGGCTATCTGTCGGATCTGACCCGCACCCGATGGGGGCGTCGCCGCCCCTGGATACTTGGCGGCATGTGCATGGCGACACTGGCGCTCTGGGGACTGGGCGTTGCCACCTCGCTGCTCTCGCTGATTCTCTTCTGGTGTCTGGCGCAAACTGCCATTAACGCCGCACTCGCATCGCTGGTGGCCGTTATTCCCGATCAGGTGCCCAAACAGCAGCGCGGTTTTGTCTCGGCGCTACACAGCATGTCCACCACCCTTGCCATTATGGCGGGAGTGGTCGTCATCAACGTGGTCGGCACTGCGCAGGTGAGCATGTTCCTGATTCCCGCGTTGATTGGGCTGGCGTGCGCGCTGGTATTTGTGTGCTTCTTCAAGGAACCTCTGCCGGATGCCCTCCCGCCTCAAGAGCATCCGCTACTGGATATGAAGTCGGCCATTCTCAGGTTTCGGCGCCATCCCTTCTCGCACTCCGCCTTCTCTCTGGCATGGCTGAACACCTTCTTGCTGTTTTTCGGCAGCTCCATGGTGGGGGCTTATCAGGTCTATTTTCTGACCGACCGGCTAGGGTTTAACGCAGTCGAGGTAGCGCGCGGCATTTTTATCTCAACGGCGGTCACCGGTGCCTGCGTGGTGATGGCATCGTCGCTGACCGGCTGGCTATCCGACCGCATGGACCGGCGCAAACCGTTTGTGATGGGGGCGATTCTGATCTTCGCGGTGGGCGTGCTGATGCTGATTCTGACCCACAACTACTGGGGCTTTCTGCTGGCGGTTACCACTACCTCGTTAGGTTCAGCGATCTATGCCGCGGTAGATCAGGCAATGGTGATCGACGTGCTGCCTGACCATGAAACGAGCGCGGGGAAGAACATGGGGATTTTCAATATGGCGGTCATGGCACCGCAAGTGGTGTCACCCATCATAGCGCCATGGTTTTTGGATATCGGCGGTGCCGGCAACAACTTCAATGCCCTGTTTAGTGCCGCCATTGTCGTGGTACTGGCCAGTCTGGTGCCGATTTTCTGCATGAGGGGAGTGCGCTAGGGCAAGAGAAAAGGCGAGAGCGAGCACATGCCTTCTTCTACGTGCCTCCCTCGCCCGACTTCCTTGATACCGCTCCGCCTCTGCAACTTCTCAGCGGTGCGGTGTTATGCGCAGCCAGTCGTTGAGCGGCAAAATAGAATAAACCGGCTCTATCCCTCCCACGACTGACTCGATAACCAGAATTTATAGAAGACAAACAGAAACCAGCAGCACGGCAGGAAGGGGCACACAGCCTGCAGATCCCCCTTCCTGATACGTTTAGCTATCTGTTGCCGAAGCGCGACTGAAAAAGCGCAATAGTCCCCAGCCGAGCAGCCCCGAGAGCAATGAGCCGATAAAGACGCCCAAACGCGCATGCTCCTGTAGTTCAGGATGTTCAAAGGCCAGAAGGTTAACAAACAGGCTCATGGTGAAGCCGATACCACACAGCACTGCCAATGCGTATACCTGCAACCAGTTGGCCCCCTCGGGTCGTGGCGCGATACCAAACAGCGCGCAGGCCCGAATGGTCACAAAGATGCCCAGCTG
Organism: Carnimonas nigrificans ATCC BAA-78; assembly: GCF_000526695.1. Taxonomy (GTDB): domain Bacteria; phylum Pseudomonadota; class Gammaproteobacteria; order Pseudomonadales; family Halomonadaceae; genus Carnimonas; species Carnimonas nigrificans. The sequence continues at coordinate 317,137 of NZ_JAGO01000011.1, read as the reverse complement.
CTTGCCCACAAACAGTGCCACCGCCACCCCCAGTACCACCGGTTGTGTCAGCATGGCGCCATCAAGTCCGGCTAACGATACTCCTGCATTGGCGAAGCCAAACACGGGAATAACGAGAAACCCGACCCATGGCCCCAGTCCGTGTTCAAGCTTCTCAAGGGGAGATTCCTGTTGACTGACCTTTTTGCCCTGCAGCGGAATGGTCAGTGCCAGCACCACCCCGGCCAGCGTCGCATGCACACCGGACTTGAGCACCAGCCACCACAGCACCACGCCCAGCAGCAGATAAGGAGTGAGCTTCACCACACCCAGCGCGTTGAGCAGAATCAGTACCAGCGTTACCAACCCCGCCAGCCCCAGGTAGAGCATTTCGATGTGGGCCGTATAAAAGAAGGCGATAATCACCACCGCAATCAGATCGTCGATCACAGCGATAGCGGTCAGCAACACCTTGAGCGATAGAGGCACGCGCGGCCCTGCCAGCGCCAGTACCCCCAGCGCAAAGGCAATATCAGTCGCCGTAGGAATGGCCCAACCATGCAGCCCTTCAGCGGAGCGGGCATTGAACGCCACATAGATCAAGGCGGGCACGATCACCCCACCGGCAGCCGCCAATCCTGGCAGTACCCTAAGCGACCAGCTATTGAGCTGACCGACGGCAAATTCACGCTTTACCTCCAGCCCCACGGTCAGGAAAAACAGCGCCATCAACCCATCGTTGATCCACTCTTCGATGGAAAGTCCTGCCGCATGGAATTCCAGCAGTGAATGATAGCCTTCACCCAGTGATGAGTTGGCGACGATCAGTGCTGCTAGGGCTGCTACCATCAATATGACGCCGGGGGCGCTTTCACTCTCCTTGAGTGCCGTCAATACGCGCATTAGCAAGTCATCCTTTACTTATGGCGCGGGCGCCACCACGGCGTCCCACTGGTTTATAAACAAACCATCATGGTAGCGAAAAAAAGCGGCACTTACTTCCCCCGTTGCGCTACCTGTCCCAACGTGCGCCATTTGACGAAGGAGTCTCTCGTTTTCCTTCCGTCATCTTTATTGATTGAACGTTCAATAAAAATAAACTACACTGCCTGCCATCTGAGTCGCACCATCGGGAGTGCTTCATGCCAAAGACAGGAATGGAACCGATTCGCCGCCGTCAGTTAATTGACGCCACCCTGGTCACCATCGACCACTTCGGTCTGGAAGACACCACCATTGCACGCATCGCTAAAAGTGCAGGGGTATCGGCTGGCATCATCAGCCACTACTTTGGCGGCAAGGATGGCTTGATCGAAGCGACTATGCGGGAAGTGTTGAGCCAGCTCAGCGCAGCGGTCGCCGAACGCCGCCGCATGACCGCCCCCGATGACGTTGAAGGCCATCTCAACGCCATTATTGAAGGCAACTTCGATCGCAGCCAGGTCAGCGAATCCGCCATGAAAACCTGGCTGGCATTCTGGGTGTCCAGCATGCACCGCCCGCAGCTCAAACGGCTGCAAAGCGTCAATGATCGACGCCTTTTTTCCAATTTGTGCTACCAGTTCAGCCGGTGTTTGCCGCCTGAAAAGGCACGCGACGCGGCCCGTGGTCTGGCTGCTCTAATTGACGGCCTGTGGCTGCGCGGAGCACTGATGCCGGAGCGCTTCGATATCGATGCTGCGCTCCGCATTGCGCGCCACTTCGCCTACGAACAGCTTCATTCATGTGACGGCCATTACGCGCTGGCACAGTAACGAATTCGCATTCAACGATTGACGCCGCACTCTTCATCTACCAGGAGACGTTTCATGAGCACTCTGCCGATTATTCAGCAATACATCGACGGTAAACTGGTTGACGCCACCTCAGGCAGCACCTTCGACACCGTGAACCCCGCCACCGGTGAGGTCATCGCTCAGGTGCAGGAAGCGTCCAGCGCCGACGTTGATCGCGCCGTCACCGCAGCACGCAAGGGCCAGCGGGAGTGGGCCGCCAAAACCGCCATCGAACGTGCACGTATTCTGAACCGGGCCGTGGCATTGCTGCGCGAGCGCAATGACGAGCTGGCCAAACTCGAATCCATCGACACCGGCAAGGCTCTCAGCGAAACCAGCGCGGTCGATATCGTGACAGGGGCCGATGTTCTGGAATACATGGCAGGTGCATCGCTCTCCTTTGAAGGTATTCAGCAGCCGCTGCGCAGCGACGCATTCTTCTATACCCGTCGCGAACCGATTGGCGTATGCGGTGCCATTGGTGCCTGGAACTACCCGATCCAGATCGCGCTGTGGAAGTCGGCACCTGCGCTGGCCGCGGGCAACGCGATGGTCTTCAAACCGAGTGAAGTCACGCCGCTTACCGCCATGAAGCTGGCCGAAATCTATACTGAAGCGGGCCTGCCCAACGGTGTTTTTAACGTGGTACACGGCGCAGCCGAGGTAGGCATCGCGCTGACCGATCATCCGCACATCGACAAGATTTCATTCACTGGCGAAGTCGGCACCGGCAAAAAGGTGATGTCCGCTTCTGCGGCTTCCTCACTGAAAGAAGTCACCATGGAGCTGGGCGGCAAGTCACCGCTGATCGTGTTTGCTGATGCTGATCTTGATCGCGCGGTTGAAGGTGCCATGGTGGCAAACTTCTTCTCGACCGGTCAGGTATGCACCAACGGCACCCGCGTCTTTGTCGAAAGCGCCATCAAGGAGAAGTTCGAGCAGAAAGTGCTGGAGCGTATCAAAGCACTCAAGGCAGGCGACCCGCTTGACGCTGCAACCAACTATGGCCCGCTGGTCAGCTTTGAGCATCTCGACAAGGTGCTGTCGTACTTCGATATCGCCAAACAGGATGGTGCCAAACTCCTGACCGGCGGCGAGCGCATGATTAACGGAGAACTGGCCAAGGGCGCTTATGTCGCGCCGACGGTCTATACCGATTGCAGCGATGAGATGCGTATCGTGCAGGAAGAGATCTTTGGCCCGGTCATGTCGATTCTCTCCTTCGAGAGTGAAGAAGAGGTTGTACAGCGCGCCAACAATACCACTTACGGTCTGGCGGGCGGCGTCTTCACCGAGAGCCTGAATCGCGCTCACCGCGTGATTCACCAGATCGAGGCCGGTATCTGCTGGGTCAACACCTGGGGCGAATCCCCTGCTGAAATGCCAGTAGGTGGCTACAAGCAGTCCGGCGTTGGCTTTGAAAACGGCGCTGAAACCCTCAAGCACTTCACCAAATCGAAGTCCATCCTGATAGAAATGGGTGAATTCCCCCCCGCGTTCTAAGCACGCGACCCGCGAGCCACGACAGCCTGAAAGCGTCGTTTGAACACGGCGCTTTTTTAAGCCCTCAACTGCGCCTCAACACCTAATGTGGCGCGGTGCTGTCATTCCGCTCGCGGGCACAACGCTTAAGTTCTGGCACTGCACTCTTCATGGCACTGCCCTCCCATCTTCCGGCGCAAACAGCGCCGGCCCCGACGATCTTGATGCCGTGCCTAACAAGGTGGCGGCACCTTTGACAAGGAGTTACCTGATGGCTGACCGCGAGATTCGAGAGTTCGATTACATCATCGTAGGCGCAGGTTCTGCGGGCAACGTGCTCGCTACTCGACTGACTGAAGACCCTTCGGTGACCGTATTACTGCTGGAAGCAGGCGGCCCTGACTACCGCCTGGATTTCCGCACCCAAATGCCCGCAGCGCTGGCGTATCCGCTGCAAGGCAAACGCTACAACTGGGCCTTTGAAACCGACCCTGAGCCGCACATGAACAATCGCCGCATGGAGTGCGGACGCGGCAAGGGGCTGGGCGGTTCGTCCCTGATAAACGGTATGTGCTACATCCGCGGCAACGCCATGGACCTTGATAACTGGGCGCAGCAGCCTGGCCTTGAGGACTGGAGCTATGCCGATTGCCTGCCCTACTACCGCAAGGCTGAAAGCCGCGATATAGGTGCCAATGATTACCACGGCGGCGATGGCCCGGTGTCAGTCGCCACGTCCAACGTCAACGACAACCCGCTCAACCGCGCCTTTGTAGAAGCGGGCAAGCAGGCAGGCTTTGCGGAAACCGACGATCTTAACGGTTATCGGCAGGAAGGTTTCGGCCCCATGGATCGCACCGTCACCCCGCAAGGGCGCCGTGCGGCGACCAGCCGTGGCTATCTCGACACGGCCAAACAGCGTGCCAATATCACCATCGAAACCCACGCCACTACCGACCGCGTACTGTTCGAAGGCAAGCGGGCGAGCGGCGTTGAGTATCTGCGCAACGGCACGCGCCAGCAGGTACAAGCGCGTCGTGAAGTGCTGGTATGCAGTGGTGCCATCGCCTCTCCAGCCTTGCTGCAACGTTCAGGGGTGGGCGATCCAGCGTGGCTTGCCGAGCTGGGCATTGATGTCGTGCATGAACTGCCGGGAGTAGGCAAGAATTTGCAGGATCATCTGGAAATGTATATCCAGTACGAGTGCAAGGAGCCGGTATCTCTCTACCCTGCGCTGAAACTCCAGAATCAGCCCAAAATCGGTATGGAGTGGATGCTCAAGGGCACCGGTCTTGGTGCAAGCAACCACTTCGAAGCGGGCGCCTTCACGCGTACCAATGAAGCAGAGCCATGGCCCAACGTGCAGTACCACTTCCTGCCGCTGGCGATCAGCTACAACGGCAAGAGTGCCGCTGAAACCCACGGTTTCCAGGTACATGTTGGCTCCATGCGTTCGCGCAGCCGAGGCCGCATCAAGCTGACTTCGCGCAATCCTGAGGACGCACCCAGCATTCTGTTCAACTACATGAGCGACCCACAGGACTGGGTTGAATTCCGCGACTGCATTCGTCAGGCCCGCGACATCATCAATCAGCCAGCGTTTGACAGGTTCCGTGGCCCTGAAATTGCACCAGGTGCCAGCGCACAGAGCGATGCCGAGCTGGATGAGTTTGTCAGAAGTCATGCTGAAACGGCCTATCACCCCTGTGGCTCATGCCGCATGGGCAACGACGACATGGCGGTGGTCGATGGAGAGGGGCGCGTACACGGCATTGAAGGTCTACGCGTGGTGGATGCCTCGCTGATGCCGCTGATTGTGACCGGCAACCTCAACGCTACCACCATCATGATGGCCGAGAAGATCGCTGACCGCATTCGTGGCCATGAGCCCCTCGCCAGGAGCACCGCCGACTACTTCAAGGCGGAGACTCAGGGTGAAGCCGCCAGCGATCTTGGCCCCATTCCTGGCAGAAAACTCACTTCCGCCTACTAAGACCGTGCAGGCTAGCCGGTTGTCCCCGATATCGCGCTCCTCTTTGGAGCGCGATATTTTTGCACACGAGACGACGCTGTTGCTCTTGTCACGGCGCACATTTTTCTCCCGCGCGCTGATGATTCCCTTCCCAAGTGATACGCTATAACCTTAAGTTTTAGATGATAATTGGGCAGCGTCCGCCTGAATTGCCTAAATTCTTAATTTTGAGGCGCTTTTGGAAACCGGACAGGTCTGGCACGGTCATAGTAAACGGTCAGCAGTTAAACCATGATTCCCCTCGCATTCACTAGCTGCCTTTCTGGCATGAAATGAGTTCACTCCCCTATGAGCAACAGTGTGACGAGAAAAAAACGGCTATGGCTGGTGCTGGTCATTGCAGTGCTAATCGTGATTGGCGTTGCGTGGTTCACTCATCGTGACGATAGCAGCTCAACTGCCGACAGCACCCACCAGAGCGGTGATGCCGTTTCGGCCATGGCAGCTACGCAAGAGGATTTTCCGGTCTATGTATCGGCCCTGGGCACCGTGACTTCGCTGGCCACCGTCAATGTGGTGCCGCAGGTAGAAGGTACGCTTGAGTCGATCAATGTGAATGAAGGCGATTATGTGCGGCGCGGCGATCTGATTGCCCGCATTGATGACCGCACCTCCAATGCCTCGCTGCAACAGTCGCAGGGGGAGCTGGCGCAGGCTCAGGCGCAGTTGAACAACGCACGCCAGAACCTTGAGCGCAACCGTCAGCTTTATTCCCGCGGAGCCATTTCTCGGCAGACATTTGATGATCAGCGCGATCAGGTGAACCAGTATCAGGGCACCGTTGATGCTCAGCAGGCGGCGGTCAGAAATGCCCGCGCCAATCTCAGCTATACCGCGATCACGTCTCCGGTGGATGGTGTCGTCGGGGTGCGCAATATTGATCCCGGTAACCTGGTTTCATCGGGCAGCAGCTCACCGCTGATGACCATTACCCAGCTCGACCCTATCTCGGTGGTGTTCTCGCTGCCCACCAGCTATCGCCAGAAGATCGCCACACGTCTGAAACAGGGTGTGGTGGTCAATGTGTTTGAAAGCGGTGAAAAACAGCAGCTCGCCCAGGGGCACTTGCAAAGCATCGACAGCCAGATTGACAGCGATACCAATACGCTGCGCATGCGCGCCCACTTCGAGAACGCCAATACAGCACTCTACCCCGGTCAGTTTGTCAATGTACAGGTAGAGCTGACGCGCCTTCCCAATGCCGTTGTAGTGCCTGAGACAGCGGTACAAAGCGCACAGGACGGCTCCTTCGTCTATGTGGTCGGCGAGGATAACAAGGTACAGCGACGCAAGATTGTCGAGCAGGCCACCAGCGCCGAGCGGGTTGCCATTGCCAGCGGTCTCAAGGAGGGAGAACAGGTTGTCGTTGATGGCGTTGACCGTCTGCGCGACGGCGCTACCGTGAATGTAGTGAGCCATAGCTTGCCCGGCGATCAGCAGATGACGCCGGATACTCAGGCAACCGATAGCGACGCCTCATGAATCCATCGCGGCCGTTTATTCTCAGACCTGTCGCCACATCGCTGGTGATGCTGGCGATCATGATCGCTGGCGTACTGGGCTATCGCATGCTGCCGGTCGCTTCGCTGCCGGAAGTCGAATTCCCGACCATTCAGGTGCAGACGCTTTATCCGGGTGCTGGCCCGCAGGTCATGCAGTCCAACGTAACAGCACCGCTGGAGAACGAACTGGGAGAAATCTCGGGGCTACAGGACATGAAGTCCAACAGCACCGGCGGTGCCTCGATCATTACCCTGCGCTTTTCGCTCGATACCGATATAGGTGTGGCTGAACAGGACGTGCAGGCGGCGATCAATCAGGCGCAGTCGCTGCTACCCTCCGATCTACCCATGCCCCCCGCCTACCGCAAGGTCAATCCGGCGGATTCCCCCATTTTGAGTCTGGCGATCACGTCAGACAGCCTGCCGCTGTCGAGGGTCTATGACCTGATTGATACGCGCATTGCCCAGCGCCTGAGTCAGGTGCAGGGTGTTGGCATGGTTAACCTGGAAGGTGGTAACAAGCCTGCGGTGCGGGTCGATATCGACCCACGCAAGGCTGCCTCGGCAGGCATGAGCCTTGAGGATGTGCGAGAAGCGGTCAACAACGCCAACGTCAATCTTGCCAAGGGCAGCATTTACGGACGCTACCGCACCCTAAGCATTGATGCCAACGATCAGCTCGCGTCCGCCGATGAATACCGCAATCTGATCATCAAATATCGCGATGGCGCGGCGTTGCGTCTCTCCGATGTCGCTGACGTCAGTGAGGGGGCCGAAAACCGCTATCTGTCTGCCTACGCCAATGGTCAGGAAGCGCTGATTCTAAACGTGCGGCGTCAGCCCGGTGCCAACGTTATCTCTACCGTTGACCAGATTCAGCACATGCTGCCACAGCTACCGCCCAGTGTCCATATCGAACCGCTGGCGGATCGTACCCAGACCATTCGCGCTTCGATCAAGGATGTACAGTTCGAACTGGTGCTGGCGATCGCGCTGGTTACGCTGGTAACTTTCCTGTTCCTGCGCAATCTGCGCGCCACGCTGATTCCCAGTCTGGCGGTGCCGCTCACGCTGATTGGCACCTTTGCGGCGATGTATCTGTTCGGGTTCAGTGTGAATAACCTGAGCCTGATGGCGCTGACCATTGCGACCGGCTTCGTGATCGACGATGCCATTGTGGTGCTGGAGAACATCATGCGCCACCTGGAGCGCGGCAAGTCGCCTCTGAAAGCGGCACTGGAAGGCTCCCACCAGATCGTCTTTACGGTGATCTCGCTGACCATCTCGCTGATTGCGGTGTTGATCCCTCTGCTGTTCATGCAGGATGTGATTGGCCGGCTGTTCCGGGAGTTCGCGCTCACGCTGACCTGCGCCATCGTAATCTCCGCCTTTATTTCGCTCACCCTGACGCCGATGCTGTGCGCCAAACTGCTGAAGCCTACCCGCCGCCACGCTGATCACACCACAGCACACGAAGGCGATGCTGCGCCTGAAAGCAACGATCCTCATGCACCCCAGCCAGCCGCCAGCCGTGATCCAGCGCACCAGGAGCAGGACAGCGCCAACAGCCGCATCGAGCGCGGCTACGGCAAGACACTGGGCTGGGTGCTCAACCATCAGTTTGCGACCTTGCTGGTAGCGTTGGCGGCCTTTGGGGTAACTGCCCTTCTCTACATGTCGATCTCAAAGGGCCTGTTGCCCAGTGAAGATACCGGCATGTTACAGGGCATCACCGATGCCAGCCAAAACACCTCGTTCGAGGCCATGGCGAAGCGCCAGCGGCTGCTGGCGCAGGTAGTGCAGGATGATCCGGCAGTCCAAAATGTCAGCTCGATGATCGGGATTGATGGGACCAATGCCACCCTGAATTCAGGCAGGCTGTCGATTGTGCTCAAGCCCATTGGCGAGCGTGACAATACGCAAACCGTGATGGAGCGCATCAATCTCAAGGCGCAGCAGGTTGCCGGCATCAAGCTCTATCTTCAGCCGGTACAGGAGCTGGTACTGGAGGATCAGATTGGACGCGAGCCGTTCCAGATGAGCGTAACGCATCCTGAGCGCAGCGTACTGGATAGTGAAGTCACCGCTCTGCTGGCGCGCATGAATGCGTCGGATGCGATCAGCAACGCTACTTCCGACATGCAGAACAAGGGCACCGAACTTTATCTTGACGTCAACCGCGATACCGCCAGCCGTCTCGGGGTGAGCATGAATGATATTGATGCGATCCTCTACAACGCCTTCGGCCAGCGGCTGGTATCGACGATTTTCAGTCAGTCAACGCAGTATCGCGTGGTCTTCGGCCTGAAACAGTCGCTGAGCCGCGATGCCAGTACGCTGGAACGCCTCTATCTGAGCGGTGAAAACGACAAGATGGTGCCGCTGACCTCACTGGTCACCGTCAAGGAGCGTGAAGCGCCGCTGGCGCTGACTCAGGATAACCAGCTGCCATCGGCGCAGCTCGCCTTCAACGTCGCGCCGGGCTACTCCCTCTCCGACGCCTTTACCGCCATCGACCAGGCCCGTCAGGATGCTCATCTGGACAGCGACACGCGCCTCGATTACCAAGGCTCGGCCCAGGTCTACGCCAACAACAACAGCTCGACGCTATGGCTGATTGTGGCAGCCGTGGTGGCCGCCTATATCGTGCTGGGGGTGCTGTATGAAAGTTACATCCACCCGCTGACGATCCTTTCGACCCTGCCCTCGGCAGCCATCGGTGCGCTGCTGGCCCTCAAGCTGGGCGGCATGGATCTGGGCATGGTGGGAATTATCGGGATTATTCTGCTGATCGGGATCGTCAAGAAGAACGCCATCATGATGATCGACTTTGCCCTCGATGCGCAGCGTCATCAGCATCTTCCACCACGCGAAGCGATTTTCCAGGCCGCTCGACTGCGCTTCCGGCCGATCATGATGACCACCTTCGCAGCACTGCTCGGGGCGCTGCCCTTGATGTTTGCGTCAGGCTACGGTGCCGAGTTGCGTAAACCGCTCGGCTTCTCACTGGTGGGCGGTCTGCTGGTCAGCCAGCTACTAACGCTCTACACCACGCCGGTGATCTATCTCTACTTCGAGCGGCTGTCCGACTGGTGGAAAGTCTCACGCCAGAAACCGCACGAGCAGCACGATAGTGGCGCGGGGCCATCAAGGTGAGTATCACTGCGCCCTTCATCAAGCGCCCCATCGCCACCGTTTTGCTGTCGGTGGCGCTGCTGCTGCTGGGCGGTCTGGCATGGTTCAAGCTGCCGGTGGCGCCGCTGCCCGATATGCGTATTCCTGTCATTATGGTCAACGCATCGCTGAGCGGTGCCAATCCGGACACCATGGCATCCACCGTGGCGGCACCGCTGGAGCGCTCCCTCGGGCAAATTTCCGGTATTGATCAGATCAGTTCCACCAGCGCCGAAGGCAGCACCCAGATTGTGGTGCAGTTCAAGTTCGGCAAGAACATTGATGAAGCCGCGCGAGAAGTACAGGCAGCAATCAACTCGGCGCAGGCGCTGCTGCCTTCTGCCATGCGCAGTCGCCCCAGCTATCGCAAGGTCAATCCTACTGATGCGCCGATCCTCTTGATGAGCCTAAGCTCGCCAAGGCTTTCGCAAGGCGAGCTGTATCAATTGGCCGATCGCACCATTTCACCGCGTTTGCTGCGTATCGCCGGTGTTGGTTCGATCAGCGTGGGCGGTAGCTCCTCTCCTGCCATTCGTGTGGGCGTTGATCCTTTCGCCCTGCAACATGCCGGTATCTCTCTCGATACCGTGCGCAACGTGCTGGATGATGCCAATTCCCAACAGCCCAAGGGCAATATCGACAGCGGCGATAACCGCCTGATGCTGGGCACCAATAGTCAGCTGTTTGACGCCGCTGATTATCGCTCACTGATCGTACATAGCAGCGACAATGGCCGCCGTATTCTGCATTTGGGTGATATCGCCGAAGTCAGTGACGGGGTGGAGAATCCTTACAGCGCGGGATTTTATAACCAGCGCCGCGCCGTCATTCTGGTCATCAGGCCAACGGCGGAAGCCAATATCGTCGAAACCGTCGATCAGATTCGCGCCGAACTGCCCAATGTCACCTCGCTGTTGCCGGAAGCGGCTGATCTGAATATCACCATGGATCGCTCCCCCGGCATACGCGCCTCGCTTGCTGAAACCCAGGTGACGCTAATCATCGGGGTACTGCTGGTGGTGGGGGTAATCTTCCTGTTCCTGCGTTCGCTGCGCCCTACCCTGATACCCGGCGTTGCCATTCCTCTTACCTTGATCAGTACCTTCGCCGCCATCTATATGTGCGGCTTCACCCTCAACACCATGACGCTGATGGCGCTGATTGTCTCGGTCGGGTTTGTGGTCGATGACGCCATTGTGGTGGTCGAGAACGTCGCGCGACATATCGACGATGGGCAGCCGCCCTTCGCCGCCGCACTGAAAGGCAGTGCCGAGATCAGCTTCACGGTGGTGTCGATGACGCTCTCGCTGGTCGCCGTGCTGGTGCCGGTGCTGCTGCTCCCCGATATATTAGGGCTGCTGTTTCGCTCCTTCGCTGCCACCCTGATTATCGCGCTACTGATTTCGATGGTGGTGTCGCTGACGCTGACGCCGATGATGTGCGCCTATCTCTTTGCGTCGCGCCATACCCATAAAGTGCGCCGTCCGGAGCAGTGGCTGATCTCCCTGGGAAATGCGGTACAGCGCGGCTATGCGACCACTCTGGCGATCGCGCTTAATCATCGTCGGCTGACCCTGCTGTCGCTGTTCGCGGTGATTGGCTTCAACGCTTACCTGTTCGTCGTGGTACCGAAATCCTTCGTACCGACGCAGGATACCGGGCGCATTCAGACCTCCATTCGCCCCGACCAAAGCCTCGGTTTCAGCGCAACCCGCGACAAGATTGAGCAGTTGCGTACCGTATTGCTACAGGACCCTCGCGTGGAAAATATCGCTGGCTACGTGAGTGCCGGCAGTCGTCGGGGCGGCGGTGCCAGCGCCTTCATGTCGCTATCGCTGAAGGATGATCGCGATGCCGATACGCAAACCATTGCCAACCAGTTGACTCAGCGGGTCAGCCATTTTGCCGGTATGCGGATTGCCATGTTCGCTTCACAGGATATGGGCGGCGGCAGCGGCAATGGTCAGTACGATCTGACCCTGCGCAGCGATAACGTGACGCAGCTCAATAAATACGCCGATCAGGTGACTCGCGCACTAGGCAGCATGCCGCAGCTTACTGGCGTTACCAGTGACCGCAGCGCCAACGGTCAATCCCTCAATCTGGTGGTAGACCGCGAGCGCGCCAGTGCGCTGGGGATCAGCATGCGCGATATCGACACCCTGCTCGAAAACAGCTTCGCGCAGCGTCAGGTCTCCAGCGTTTATCGCGGCACCGATCAGTACTACGTAATCATGAATGTGAAGGAAAAGTACCGCTCAACTCCGGATGCGCTCTCCCGCCAGTATTTCATTAACAGCGATGGCGAACGCATTCCGCTGACCGCCTTCGCTCATGTGGAGCGTTCGGTGTCGCCTGTTGAGGTGAATCACCTCGATCAGTTTGCATCCACCAGTATCTCGTTCAACCTGGCCGATGGCGTGGTGCTGGGCGATGCCATGAGCGCCATCAGGGCGAAGGTGAATAGCCTGATGCTGCCGGGCGATATCATCGTGGATTTCAATGGCTCGGCGTCTGACTTTGAATCGGGGACACAAGCGATGCCGTGGATACTGCTGGCAGCGCTGGCAGCGGTCTATCTGGTACTGGGCATGCTGTATGAAAGCTATATTCACCCGTTGACCATTTTATCGACGCTGCCCTCGGCGGGGGTCGGCGCACTGCTGGCGCTGCTGTGGGTCAATGAGCCGTTTTCGATGATTGCGATGATCGGCATTGTGCTGCTGATTGGCGTGGTCAAAAAGAACGCTATTCTGCTGGTGGATTTCGCTCTGAATGCCGAACGCCACTACGGAAAATCGCCCACCGAGGCGATTACCGAAGCCGCGCTGGTTCGCTTCCGTCCGATCATGATGACCACGCTGGCGGCCATTCTCGGGGCGGTGCCCCTACTGATCGGCCACGATGAAAATGCCGCCTACCGTTATCCGCTCGGAGTCACCATTGTGGGCGGGCTGATCGTTAGCCAATTGCTGACGCTTTACACCACACCCGTGGTCTATCTCTACTTTGACCGGATGCGCTATTGGTGGCGCTCAAAACGGTAACGGCACCGCTCAGTAGTGAGCGGTACGTTATCGCTGGGCGCCCAGCATAAAAGCACCCAACACAGCACGCTTCAGTGCATTACAGCAAAATGGCGTTCGGCGCGCGCAACACCTTCCACGAACTGCTGCTTAAAACGCTCGAATGTGGCGGGATCATGCTTGAAGGTGCGCACGATACGCTCGTCATCAATGGCGATGACCTCATCAAGCTGAGCCGCACTCTGCGCAGGGTGCTGCGCATTCAGCCCCACTCGCCCCGCGTCGGCAGAAGGCACATCCAGCCAGCGCGTGAAGCCCGCTGCCGAGAAAAACGGTTCAAGCTCTGGTTGCAGAGGCGCTACCCGCAGCGCAGTCGATGCGGTAATCCGCTGCACCAGCGCGGTGCCATACCCCTGATGGCGTAGTGCCGCCGGTGTTGCCAACAGCGCCAGCTCAGCGGCACGCCCCTGCTCTTCCAGAATCAAGAGCGCAACGCTTTTAAGCACACCCTCCTCGGCCAGCGCCACTACGCGCGCCGCATGGTTTGGCAACAGTTCGCTGGTGATAGCGGCAAAACGCACCAGCGGCGTTAGCCCTGCGGAAGTGCCGTAGACTTCTGCACATAGCAGCGCGACGCAATCGTCACGCCGTTGCCCGGCTGCTACCTCGATCATTCTCATCATAATTCCATCACAATAGGGTGATTAACTCGCGTGTAGCAGGCACTATAACGGGGTTGCCGCGGAAAATCAGGCACGCCTGACGGTTGCGCCAGCCTCGCGCTCTTTTTATTGTTGGCAACTACGCCAACGGCTCGCTGCTGGACGATAGGCGCGCTATCCGTTTTCACTCTATGTCAGGAAGTACCAATGCTACTGCCACGCTTGATGGGTCACCGTGGGTTCGCTGCAAGAGCGCCGGAAAATACCCTCTCAGCCCTTCGTGCGGCCGCCGAGGCCGGTATCCGCTGGGTCGAAATCGACGTTCAACTGCTGGCCGATGGCACGCCGGTTATCTGGCACGACGCCCATATGGCGCGCTGTAGCAATAGCCGCGCCTTTCTTTCTCAGGTAGGGCTTGCCGAGGCGCGCCGTTTCGATGTGGGTAGCTGGTTCTCGCCTGAATTTGCAGGTGAGCGTATCGCGACCCTGGAAGAAGCCCTCGCCACCGTCAATGAGCTGGGACTGGGCTTAAATCTTGAGATCAAGGTGAGCACCGCTCGCGACCCTCTACGCCTCACCGAAGCAGTGGTTCCTCTTCTTAACGGCGCGCTGCCGAGTGATCGACTGCTGCTCTCAAGTTTCAGCCAGGAAGCGCTCTATCGGGCGCACCGTCTCGATCCCTCGCTAAATCTTGGCATTCTTTACGATGAAAAGGTGCCGCGTGTCTGGCAGTGGGATGTCGAGCGCGTTGGCGCAGTCAGCATTCACGCCAATTGGGAAAACCTCAATCCCAATATCGTCAAGGAGATGCGCCAGAAAGGTCTTGAAGTCGTGTGCTATACCGTGAACGATCCCGAAGCCTTCTCCCCCTGGTGGGAGTGCGGGGTCAATTCCGTTATCTCGGACGACCCTACGCTGTTCAGTCAGCTCAGCGACGCTGCCGAATATCCGCAGGGGGAAGACAATGAGCACCAGCCCAGCGATCCCATTGCCGATTAAGCTACTGTTCAATCAACTATAAAAACAAGCGCCGCGCCCTTTGCACAAGACGCGGCGCTTTTACTGCTGGGCCTTGAATCATCTGCCCAACACACCAGCGAAGAACAGCGGGAACTATCCAACCACTCTATCGACGTAAGGCTTAGAAAAACAGCTCATTGAGGGCCTTGCCGGGTTCTTCTTCACGCATAAAGCGCTCGCCTACCAGAAAGGCGTTAACGTTAGCGCTGCGCAGTCTATCGACATCTTCACGGTTCATGATGCCCGACTCGGTGACCAGCGTAACGCCTTCAGGAATACGTGGCAGCAGATTGAAGGTGACATCCAGAGTGGTATCGAAGGTACGCAGATCGCGGTTATTAATGCCCACCAGATCAATATCGAGCGCCAGCGCCCGCGTCAGCTCTTCGGCATCATGCGCTTCAACCAGTACATCGAGGCCCAGCGCTACGGCGCGTTCGTGCAGCGCCGCCAGCTCACTGTCGCTCAGCGCGGCGACAATCAGCAGTACACAGTCGGCACCCAGCGCACGCGCTTCATAGAGCTGATATTCGTCAATCACGAAGTCTTTGCGCAATACCGGCAGTTGGCATGCCTCGCGCGCTTCCTGCAAATAGGCATCGCTGCCCTGGAAAAAATCAACATCGGTCAGCACCGACAGGCAGGCAGCGCCGCCTTGCTGATAACTGCGCGCAATCTCTGCGGGATCAAACGCTTCACGAATCACGCCCTTGGAAGGCGACGCCTTTTTGACTTCCGCAATAACCGCCGCCTCACCTGCGGCAATGCGCTCCCGCAATGACGCAACAAAGCCGCGTGGCGCAGGCGCTGTTTCAAGCGCCTTGATGACCTGCTCAAGCGGACGCTCTGCCTTGCGTGCGGCTACTTCTTCACGCTTGCGCGTCAGGATATTGCCAAGAACCGTGGGGATAGTGCTCATGCTTTACCTCGTTAACGCTGTCGCTGCTCTCTTCTTCACAAAAGAGAACGAGAACTTCATGAAAGAGAACGTGTGAATTCGCCCAATTGTTCAAGACGCGCCTCAGCCTTGCCCGACGCCATCACCTCAAGGGCCAGCGCCACACCCTCTTTCAGCGTAGCAACGCGATCGGCGGCATAAATGGCAGCGCCTGCATTCAGCGCCACCATATCACGCGCCGCGCCCTGCTCATTACGCAAGGCCTCCATCACGCGGGCCAGACTCTGTTCGGTATTCTCGACGCGCAGGCTATCAAGCGAGGCGCGCTCAAGGCCAAGCTGTGCAGGGGTGACGCTGTAGCGGTGCAACTCACCCTGACGCAGTTCACACACCTGTGACGGCACCGCAATCGACAGCTCATCAAGGCCATCATCGCCGGTAACGACCAAAGCGTGTTGGCTGCCCAGCTTCTGGAAAGATTCAGCAACAACCTCAAGCAGATGCGGCGAATAGACACCGATTACCTGATGCTTCACGCCCGCGGGGTTGGTCAATGGCCCCAGGATATTGAACAGCGTCTTGATGCCCAGCTCGCGGCGCGGTTGTGCAGCGTGGCGCATTGCCTGATGGTGATTGGGCGCGAACATGAAGCCGATCCCTACTTCATCAATGCAGCGCGCTACCTGTTCGGCATTCAGCGCCAGATTAACGCCCGCCTTCTCAAGCAGATCGGCACTGCCCGACGACGACGAAACGCTGCGATTGCCGTGCTTGGCGACAGGCACTCCCGCTGCCGAGATCACGAAGGCAGCCGCTGTCGAGACATTGAAAAGATTCGCGCCATCACCACCGGTGCCAACAATATCAACTGCCTGTGTCGCCTTGATGAAGACCGGCTGCATCACGTCGCGCATCGCTTGAGCAGCCGCCGAAATTTCAGTGCTGGTCTCGCGTTTGGTAGCGAGTGCCGCCAGCACCGCGCCAATTTGCGTATCGCTCAGTTCACCCGCCATCAGCTGCTGCATCACCTGATGCATGGTCGTGAAATCAAGTGACTGCCCTGCGGTCAGCCGCGCCAGCGCTTCACGTATAATCATGCTCCACCCTTTTTGATAGTACCGACCGACAGCCTACAGCGCTGCTTCTGCCACGTTGCCATCGCGGGTCGCCGAGCGCCGCTTGAGGAAATTGCCCAGCATCTCGTGGCCCTGACGCGACAGAATCGACTCCGGATGAAACTGCACGCCCTCTATTTCCAGGGTCTTATGACGCAGGCCCATCACCAGCCCCGGCGTTACATCGTTATCGGGGGTGACTGCCGTTACTTCAAGCTCACTGGGCAGCGACGCCGCCTCTACCACCAACGAGTGATAACGGGTCACTTCAAGCGGATTATCCAGCCCCTCGAAAACACCCTGGCCGGTATGTTCAATCAGCGACGTTTTGCCGTGCATGACCTGCGGCGCACGAATAACCTTGCCGCCAAACACCTGACCGATGGCCTGATGTCCAAGGCATACGCCAAGAATCGGCACCTTACCGGCAAAATGGCGAATCAGCTCCATCGAAAGGCCCGCTTCATCCGGAGAACAGGGGCCGGGGGAGATCACCAAATGGCTGAACTCAAGCGCTTCAGCCTGCTCAATCGTTACCGCATCATTGCGCAACGTTTGCACCGTAGCGCCAAGTTCGCCCAGATACTGCACGATATTGAAGGTGAAACTGTCGTAGTTATCTATCATCAAGACGTTCACAGGGATCCCCTTATGGATGTCATTGGCCCGCAGAAAGCGGTGTTTCAGGTCACGCTACCCACCTTTGCCAGCCAAAAAAATGCCGCCTCGGTGGGCGGCATCTTCTTCTATACAGGCTCTATCTCGGTACTGATAGGCAGACAAGCGAAGGCGCCGCGCTCAGGGAGCGCGCCACCAACCAAAACCGAGTGAAGAGACGTATATAATGTGCATGACGTTTATTCTGCTACCCGCGCTCACCGGCGTCAACTGTCTGTCGTTGCTGCATCGTATGGCAGCCGCAGCGACAGCGCTTCTTGTGAAGGCGCTTCACCCTGCTTCATGTTCATGCTTGGCAGCGTGCCGATCTCTCTTCGGATTTAAAAAATCTGCTCCTGCACGCGGGGTGGAATCCATCAAGAGAAGTGCCTGTTCAACTGGCCGATGATGATTGCAGCAATACCGCCCTCTGCGCCCCTCCCACTCCCCTGATCTATGAAAGATGCCCTACCCCCAACAGTTCACATCCACGCTAGCAGCGAAGAGATTGCATCCGCTTCACTACCGCGAAAACAGCAAGAAATATACGCTTCGCCCATTTGGTCATAACTGCTTAATACCAAAGGCTTAACATTCCTTGGTCTAGTGATCCTAAGTCCTATGTCATTAGAAAATCATTCAGTTAAAATTGGCCGCCCTTCGAGTGGCCAGGATAAACGCAACGTGAACCGGACTACATATTGAATGAAAACATTTAGAGCGTCGGCAGTCAGCGCGACACTACTCGGCACTGTACTGTGCGCCCCGATAGCGAACGCCGAAATCACTCTGCTGGAGCGTGATAATGGCACTCATTTGCTAAATGATCTGGAAGTCAGCGTTGGCGGCAGCGCGCGTGTTGGCTTCAGCAACAAGATGGGCAGTATTGATGATGGCGCTCGCTCCCATCGCGGCACCGACGACGGCTCACGCTTGCGCGTCAATGTGAACTATTACCTGCCCGATGACTGGCACCTGCTAGGGCGCTATGAGATGGGCACCGATATTTTCAATGATGTGGGCTGGAAGCATCACCAGACACCGGGCAAGGATAATACCACTCGCCGCAAGCTCTATTTCGGTGTTGCCAACCCCACCTACGGTACCTTCACCTTCGGTAAACAGGACAGCGTGTTCTATAACGTAGTGGGCAAGCCTACCGACAAATGGGTCATGGACATGAAGGGCCAGGGGCCAGCCAACGGTATCAGCGGCGATTACGACGGTTCGTACCGTGCGCGCGATATCTTCATGTATACCAATACCTTCGGGCCGGTACAGATTTACACCAGTGGCAACCTTGCGGATTCCGACTATCACAAGGGTAACTTTACCTATCGCCGCAAGGGTGGTGGCGCGCTCGGCGCGATCTACGCCATTGAGCCTGACCTGAAAGTGGGCACGGCCTACAGTTACAACAAGGCGGATCTGCGCAAGGATGGCAATCCCGAGAAATCGACCTGGGATCAGCAGTCATTGGGAACGTCTATCTCCTGGGCGCCAGGCAACTGGTATCTCGCTGGCATGATCGGCTACTACAAGGACTTCATTCCGGCAGATCGCGCTGGCGGGATCTCCTCGGCGGCCCTGAATCCCGACCAGTACTTCAGGGGCAATGCCCACGGCTGGGAAGGTTACGCAGGCTATACCATCCCGGTGGCAGGCGGTTGGGTGACCGGCATTCAGCCCTATATCGCAGAGAGCGCCCTTCGCTTCCAGCACTACAGCGAAACCCTCAACTACGTGGGGATGAACATCGCCTTCGCCTACGGCTTCAGCATTTCGCTTGAGCATCAGTTCAGCAACACTTCCGATCATCAGCCGGATATCAGCAAGGCGCGTCTACGCTACGACTTCTAGGCACCTTGCGACACACGCTATCAGGTATCGCTGGCGGCACTCTGCCACAGCTGCCGGTAGCGTCCTTCAGGCCGCTCAAGCAGCGCTTCGTGGCGGCCTTCTTCAGCAATCACTCCGTTCTCCATCACCAGGATATGATCCGCGTGCGCAATGGTTGCCAGCCGGTGAGCCACTACGATCAGCGTGACCTTGCCGTGCAGCGCATCCAGCGCCTTGCCCAGTTCCGCTTCGGTAGCGCTGTCGATACTCGCGGTAGCCTCATCGAGCATCAAAATGGCCGGCTTGCGCAAGAGCGCACGGGCCAGCGCCAATAGCTGCCGCTCACCACTCGACAGCGACAAACCGCGTTCCCCCAGCGGGGTATCCAGTCCCTTCGGCAAGGTAGCAACTACGTCATCAAGGCGCGCCGCACTCACCGCCTCGGCCAGCGCGTCATCTGATACTTCTAGCCCCAGCAGAATATTGTCCCGCAGCGTGGTGGAGCGCAGAAACGGCTCCTGAGGCACCACTGCAATGGTGTCACTCAACACCGCCGGCGCAATGCCGGACAGCGTGCGTCCATCAAGCAATAGCTCGCCATCACTGATCGGCTTCAATCCACACAGCACATCCAGCAGGGTCGATTTGCCGCTCCCCGTGGCCCCGACAATTCCCACGAAGGTGCCGGGCGCAATCACGGCAGAAATACCTTGCAAGGTATCCCGCGCAGCGCCCTGATGACGAAAGCGCAGCTCACGCAGCTCTAGCTGCGGCCATTCGATCGGTCTCTGATCGCGCCCTACCCTGGCAACAGGTGTTTCCAGCACATTAATCAAGCGCTGTCCCGCAACACTGGCGCGCTGATAGAGCGAGAAACGCTGGCAGATATCCATCAGCGGTTCCGAGACACGCCCCAGATAGGCAATGAAGGCGTAGAGCACGCCAATGCCAATGGCCTGATGTTCGCTTCCCAACTGGGTAATACCGAAGCCATAGATCAGCCCCGCCAGCACCAGGGTGCTCAGCAAATCAACGCCGGAACGCAGCAGCAAAGCGTTGAAGCGAACAATATTCAGCCTTAGCCGATACTGCTGCCGACCAATCCGATCGAAGCGCTCCAGAAACTGCGGCCCCTGACGGAACATCTGAATGATCGGCATGCCCTGAATGGCTTCGTTAAGCCGGGCGCTCTGCTGCGCGCGTAGCTGGCGCACTCCCATCGCGGCAGCATTGGAGAGACGCTGAAATATCCAGATCAGTACCACACCAGCCGGAATCAGCAGCGCAGACATCAGGGTCAAGCGCACATCAATCAGCGTCATGGCGATGAAAATGCCCACCAACAGCACACTGCTTTTCAATACCGAAGAGAGGAACCCTACATAGAAATCACGCATTGCATCGGTATCGCTGGTGACGCGATTGGTCAGTTCACCAATGGGCGTTGCGTCGATGCGATGCTGAGGAAGGCGCAGCAGATGGGCAAACACTCGCACACGTAAATCACGTATCGCATCCGCGGCTACCCGAGCAAACAGCACGCTTTGCCAATAGCGCCCACCGGCAGCCGCGAGCTGCGTGGTCATATAGGCCAGCGCCAATAGCACCAGCGCCTGCTGCGGAAAATAGTGCGGCACCAGATGGTGATCTATATAGAACTGCACCAGCCAGGGGCCTAGCACATCGCAGCCGGTGGCGAAGATCAGCAGGATCAGCGCTCCCCACGCGCGTCGGGGGTGCTCCTTGAGCGGCCCCAGCAGCAGATCACGAAGCTTCATGGATATGCCTCCCCGCTGCCATTGCGGCGCGTCGCCTGATGCTCCCACAGGGCAGCATAATGGCCGCGCAGGGCAAGCAACTGCGCATGACGCCCCTGCTCCACGATACGACCTTCTTCAAGCACCACAATGTGATCGGCGGGGGCCACTGCCGACAAGCGGTGGCTCACGATCACCAGCGTGCGCTCGCCATGCTGCTGGGTCAGGGTGTGCAGCAGGCGCTGCTCGGTGGTGTAATCCACCGCCGAGAGAGTATCGTCCAGCAGCAGGATGGGAGCGTCACACAGCAGCGCGCGGGCCAGCGCAATACGCTGCCGTTGACCGCCCGATAAGGTAACGCCGCGCTCGCCGATCATCGTCTCAAGCCCTTCTGGCAGCGCCCCGATATCGCTTGAGAAAGCGGCGCGATCAAGAGCTTCATACAGTTCATCAGTAGTGGCATTCGGCTTGCCCAGCCGCAGATTCTCCGCCAGCGTGGCGGCAAACAGGAAAGCATTCTGCGGTACATAGGCAAAGGCGCTGCGCAACGTATCCAGACGGTACTCCTGCAAGGCATGGCCGCCCAGCGTAATACGGTGAGTCTGCGCCTCATATTGCCGTACCAGCAGTTTCAACAGCGTTGATTTTCCGCTTCCGGTAGCGCCCACGATGCCCAGCGTGGTGCCGGCATTGATCGTAAGGTCGATATCCTGAAGCACCGCTCGCTGGGTATCGGGATAGCTAAAGTGCGGTATCGACACCGCCAGATCACTTCCCTCAAGGTGCTCAAGAGTGCCACTGTCCTTGATATCCACCTCGGCATCGAACACTTCATTCAAGCGACGAGCGCCCGCCTCCCCGCGCTGAAGCAGATTCAAGCACCAGCCAATCGCGAACATCGGCCAGATCAACTCGACCAGATAGAGGGTGAAGCTGGTGAGATTGCCAATCGTGATGGCGCCGCTCTGATAGCGCAGGGTGCCTACTATCAGCGTCAGCAGCATGGCGGCCCCCATCGTTATAAATACGATGGGATCGTAGCGAGCCTCAGCGCGCTCAACGCGATAATCCGCCTCGGAAGTAGCGCTGGCCTGCTGCGCAAATGAGGCAATTTCCGCTTCGATCAGGTCGTGATTTTTAAGCGTGCGAATGCCGGACAATGCTTCCTGACTGTGCTCGCTCAGGCGCGAAAAGTGATTAAGGGAGATCGTAAAGCGTTGCTGAACACGTTTTGCGGTCTTGTAAAAAAGCCACGCCAACAGCGGAAATGGCAGGATCGCCAGTAGCGTCAGCGGCGCATCCACGACGAGCACCATCGACACCAGCACCGCTACCAGCATCAGCGAACCATCAACGCTGGATAACACCCCTTCGCCAGCGGCCATTTCAATGGCATCGCTATCCTGGGTAGCCCGCGCCAGCAGATCGCCACTGGAGTGATGATGGAAGAACTGTGGGCTTAGGGTGAGCAGAGTGGCATAGAAGCGGCTGCGCAGCCTGACTCCCAGCGTGTAGGCAGTCCCGAACAGTAGCCGCCGCCATAAAAAGCGCGTCACATAAATTGCCAGCCCCATGACACCAATCAGCGCCACGCTTTCTGCCAACTGCGCCGCAGAGAGCTGCCGCACGCTGAGCGCATCGACGGTGCGCCCTATCCACCACGGCAACAGCATCGCGATCGTATTGGTAACGAGCAGCATCAGTACCGCCAGCGTGTAGGTGCGGCGATGTTCCAGCATAAAAGGACGAAGCAAGCGCCACAGCGACATGAAGCATTCCCAAGGTTGACATGATAAGAAGTGAAGGTAAGGAATACGCCCGCCCAGCGAGCCTGCGCTCTCCCTATCGCTCACTGTTATGCAGCGCCGCACTGCCCCGTTCCACCTTAACAAAAAAGATAGCACTGCCTGGCAGGTGTCGCGAACGCACCGCGCATTATAGGCAGAAGAGAGAGTGAAGGGATGAGAGAGATGATGGCTTCAGCTTCTCCAGCCAGTCCACCATTCACTCCGTGAGCGCTATCCACTCCCCTGCACGGCTCGCAATGCTTAAACGTAATGGCAATCAACGTTAAACTAACCGAATACATACGCAATTGTCGGCGCACTTCCCGCTTTGGCAACCTTTTATGGCAGCGTTGCTCACTGCTCCTGACGCGCTGTCAGAAAGCGGGGCTGATAGTGTTGCCACTCTGGAATGAGTGCCACCAAGCCCCTGCTATCGCTGGGCGCTGGCCTTTCACTACACAGCAGAATCACTATCCCCGTGATAGAAACGCCGCATCCGCTGGCAGGAGACACGTTATGACACAAGCGGTTGAGCGAGACGTCATGGAGTTCGACGTTGTTATTGTCGGTGCTGGCCCAAGTGGGCTGGCGGCGGCGTGTCGCTTGATGCAGAAGGCCCACGACACCCAGCAGACGCTGAGCGTGTGTGTGGTCGAGAAAGGCGCCGAGGTGGGTGCACATATTCTCTCCGGCGCAGTGTTGGAGCCACGCGCACTCAACGAACTGTTTCCCGACTGGCAAACTCGCGGCGCACCGCTATCAACGCCGGTCACTCAAGACGATGTGTATCTGCTCAATAGCAGCACCAAAGCATTCAAGGTGCCCAATGCGCTCGTACCGGCCAGCATGCACAACACTGGCGGCAACGCGCCTAACTACATAGTGAGTGCTGGCGCGCTGTGCCGTTGGCTCGCTGAGCAGGCAGAGCAGCTTGGTGTCGATATTTTCCCCGGTTTTGCGGCTCAACAGGCGATTATCGAAGACGATACCGTCAAAGGTGTACTTACTGGCGATATGGGGGTGGGCACCGATGGTCAGCCTACCGCCAACTACATGCCCGGCATGGAGCTGCGCGCCAAATACACCCTTTTTTGTGAAGGCGCACGCGGCCATATCGGCAAGCGCTTGATCGAACACTTTGAACTCGATGCGGGCTGCGACCCCCAGCATTACGGCATAGGTTTCAAGGAGCTGTGGGAAGTACCGGCCAAGCAACATTCACCCGGGCTGGTCATACACGGCTCTGGCTGGCCTCTCGCCAACAATGCCGACGGCGGCTGGTTTCTCTACCACGGCGATCAGCGTCAGGTGATGGTCGGCCTGATTGTCGATCTCAACTATCGCAACCCGTATCTGTCACCCTTCGACGAATTTCAGCGCATGAAGCACCACCCGCTGCTCAAGCGTCATCTCGAAGGCGGCACACGTCTGGCCTACGGTGCTCGCGCCATTGCCAAGGGCGGAGCCAATAGCCTTCCTGATATGGTGATGCCCGGCGCCCTGCTGCTCGGCTGCGATGCCGGTACGCTCAATTTTGCCAAGATCAAGGGGCTGCACACGGCCATGAAGTCAGGGATGGTCGCCGCCGAAAGCGTGTGTGATGCGCTTGCCGCTGGCAGCGCCGGAGGCGCTCGGCTCGATGACTTCACCCAGCGCTGGCAGCATAGCTGGGCATGGCAGGAGCTTCAGCAGCATCGCAGCTTCGGCCCCGCACTGCACAAATATGGCGCGCTGCGTGGCGGTGCCTATAACCTGCTCAATCAATGGCTGAAAGGAAGACTTCCTGCACTTCGTGACACCGCCCACGATGCAACGCTAAACCTCGCGAAAAACGCCACACAGCCTGACTATCCCAAACCGGACGGCACGTTGTCGTTCGACAAGCCCTCGTCGGTATTTCTCTCCAGCGTCAGCCACAAAGAGAATCAACCCTGCCACCTAAAGCTCGCTGATCCTGCTATTCCGATAGAGCACAATCTGCCGGAATACGCCGAACCCGCCCAGCGCTACTGCCCTGCCGGTGTTTACGAAGTGGTTCAGGGTGAGAATGGTCCACGCTTTCAGATCAACTTCCAGAACTGTATTCACTGCAAAAGCTGCGATATCAAGGACCCCGCGCGCAATATTACCTGGACTGCTCCCGAAGGCGGCGGTGGCCCCCACTACCCAGATATGTAACGCGCTGAAGGCCATGGGCGTTGTCGAACGCTCATGGTCTTGGAGATAAAAAAGCAGGGAAAAGAAAGAAGAAAAGGAAGCCGAGCAGCGGAACGAAACCACGACTTCGTTATATCTCAGGAAGGAGCCACTTACGCGCCTCTGACATATCCCGGCAAGACCGCGCTTTTATCCAGCCTGAAAATTCAGTATCGCTTCGGAAATTCCGTTAATACCGAACTGGACACCCATACCGATCAGCAGGAAGCCCACCAAACGCGAAATTGCATCAAGCCCGGACTCTCCCAGCGCCTTCATGATGACGCCAGAGCTGCGCAGTACCAGCCAATATACACCGGCCACAATCAGGATCGTCGCAAAGACGCTTAGATTCAGCGCGAGGGAGCCACGTTCCTGAGGGTTGATGCTTGAAGCCATGCTAATCACCAGCGCAATAGCCCCCGGCCCCGCTGTACCAGGCAGCGCCAATGGCACAAAAGCTATGTTGCGCACATAAGGTCTGGCCTTCTCTTCATCGCTTAGCATCGCGTGCTGAGCATCTTCCTCACTGGGCTGATCGGAAGGAAACAGCATGGTAAAGCCGATGTAGCAGACAATCAGTCCGCCCGCCAGGCGCAACCCCGGTAGAGAAATACCGAAGACGCTCATTATCAGACTGCCGCCATAAAAGCACGCCAGCAGGATAACGCCGACATAGATGGCCGACTTGAAGACCTGCCGGTTACGTTCCGCTGCGCTCAGGCCATGTCCCAGCGATAACAGCAGCGACATGCTGGTGAGCGGGTTTGCAACGGGCAGTAGCGACAGCACGCCCAGAGAAGTGTAATGAAAAAACTGGCCCACGGTAGGTACTCCCTATCAGCCCCGGCCAGCCTCTACGATGGCCGGGCCACTGGATACGGGCTAAACGCTACTCCTGCCCAAGGTTATCGAGACCCCGCTCAGCCATGGAGGCTGCTCGGAACATTGCACGACGCTTGTTCAGCGTCTCCTGCCATTCATCTTCAGGGTTGGAATCCGCGACGATACCGCCACCGGCCTGAACGTGAAGCTGGCCATCCTTGATGACGCCGGTACGAATGGCAATTGCGGTATCCATATTGCCCTGCCACGAAATATACCCCACCGCGCCGGAGTAGACCCCGCGCTTGACCGGCTCGATTTCATCAATCACTTCCAGCGCACGCACCTTGGCCGCACCTGATACAGTGCCTGCCGGGAAGGTAGCGCGCAGTACATCAATGGGGCCAAGCCCCGGCTTTATCTTGCCGGTAACGTTGGAGACGATGTGCATCACATGAGAATAGCGCTCAATGGTCATGGTATCGGTCAGTTCGACACTGCCATCAACGCTGATACGCCCCACGTCGTTGCGCCCCAGATCAATCAGCATCACATGCTCGGCGCGCTCCTTGGGATCGTTGAGCAGATCCTGCTCCAGCTCAGCATCTTCTTCAGCCGTAGCGCCGCGCTTACGGGTGCCGGCGATCGGACGCAAGGTGATCTCTTCTCCCTCAAGGCGTGCCAGAATTTCCGGCGAAGAACCCACCACATAGTGATCGCCCAGATTGAAGAAAAACATATAGGGAGAAGGATTGAGCGTGCGCAGCGAGCGATAGAGATCAAGCGGTGCGGCATCGAATGCGATGCTCATGCGCTGCGAAGGAACGCATTGCATCAGATCCCCTGCCTTGACGTACTCCTTGATGGTCTCGACAGCGCTTTTATAGCCTTCTTCAGTGAAGCTGGCGAAATAGTCGTTTTCGTCGATATCACGGCCAGTACCCGGACTTTTCAGCGACAGCGTGCGTTCGCGCAGCTGCTGTTCAAGCTCGTCGATACGACGATGCGCCTGCGCCAGTGCATCCGTGGTGGTGGGGTCTACATGGGTCAGCAGCGTTACACGTCCCGACACATTGTCGAAAATCAGTGCTT
The DNA here is from genome assembly GCF_000526695.1 of Carnimonas nigrificans ATCC BAA-78. GTDB lineage: Bacteria > Pseudomonadota > Gammaproteobacteria > Pseudomonadales > Halomonadaceae > Carnimonas > Carnimonas nigrificans. The sequence continues at coordinate 290,319 of NZ_JAGO01000011.1, read as the reverse complement.
CTTCACACACCAGCAGCATGATATCGGGCACGTCGATCGGGTCAGGCTTTCTCACTCCCTGCAAGCGCGGCTCAATGTAGCGCACCGTATCGAAACCGAAATACCCCACCAGACCACCGGCAAAAATACCCGCACGCTCAGGTTCGGCCACCTTGCGACGCATTCTGAACTGATCAATCCACGCCAGCGGGTCCTCGACTTCAGTCGCACCGCCCAATTCGTTATCGACATAGTGGCGCACCTTGAAACCGCGCACTTCAATACGCTCACGGCAGGGCAAGCCAATAATCGAATAACGTCCCCACTTGTCACCACCGGTCACCGATTCGAGCAGGAAGCTCCACGGCTCGTCAGCGAGCTTCAGGTAGGTAGAAAGCGGTGTATCAAGATCAGCGAGAATTTCACGCGACACAGGAATGCGGTTATAGCCCTCAGCGGCGAGCTGAGCGAAGTGATCGGCGGTCATCATAAGGGTATCTCTTGGCAACGGTGAATAAGGCAATGGCGGTCATTGAAATAGGGCCGCCGCTCACCATCGCGTCGAATGCGTTTCACGCATTAGGCAGTACGGCTGGCAATCGCAGGACATCGGTTTCCCTATTGATCGACGAAAACATAATAAAACAGCCCGATAAGGCGAACCCAAGAGTACCGCAATCGGTGTCTGAGCACACGGCGAATCTCTGTGCCGGCACGGCTCACGGAGAATTAATCGCTGATCAGCTCGGCCAGCGAATCGACAATCCAGTCAGGCTCGCTTCGCGCGATGGGCTCGCCGTGGTTATACCCATAGCTCACCGCCAGGGTCGCTACTCCAGCCGCCTTCCCCGCACGAATATCACTGCGCGAATCTCCTACCATCAAGGCGTTATCCGCCGCGATATCGAACCGCTCCAGTACGTGCAGCAAAGGGGCTGGATCAGGCTTCTTGCGAGCTAGCGAGTCACCCCCCAGCGCCATGGCAAAATGCTCTTCAATGCCGACGGCCTTGAGCACCGGACCGACGAATTCATTCGGCTTGTTGGTCACCAGTGCCACTATGACCTTCGCCTCCTTGAGCCATTCAAGGAAACGAAGCACCCCAGGGTAAAGCCGAGAGTAGCGGCTCGGTGAATCAGCATAAGCACGAGAGAAGCGCCCCAGCACCTGGCTCAACTCAAGATCATCCACCTGCTGCTCGTCAATTTCATGGGCATCGGCGAGTGCTCGCTTCACCAGCATTTCAGTGCCGTTGCCCACCCAATGACGCGCCTTGCTCTGCCCCGGTGGCACAAGCTGGCTCTGCTCGAAAGCGGTATCGAGAGCAGCCGCCAGGTCAGGGATAGAATCGACGAGCGTGCCATCCAGATCACAGATCACGAGTTGGGTCCGGGCAAGCGCAGGGTGCATAAAGGCTCCTTGACGGCGATAGAAAACGGGTAGTGGCTCCACCCTATCACGCAAGCGGTGAATAGCCACGAGCGTGACAGCGTACCATTTGTCGCCAGGTGGAAATGGCCGAGGGTTATTTTCCTCATAAAAGGAAAGACACTTTCAATAATCAGAAGCAGATATTCCCAAAAACTCCGCAATCCGGGTGTCACGTTCAGCTACCCGACCTGCTAACATGCGATAAATTCCTGTTTAGGGTCTGTTTCCGTTTCGAATAGGCAACGAGATGGCAAGCCCCCCTGATCTTTTCATCGTTGAAGTGAATCCCGAGGAGGCAACATGGCGTTACCCCGTATCGTAGTGGTAGGCGGCGGCGCTGGTGGCATTGAGCTGGCTACCAAGCTGGGCCGCACGCTGGGCAAGCGTAACAAGGCCGACATTGTGCTGATCGACCGTAACCCTACCCATATCTGGAAACCGCTGCTGCACGAAGTGGCGGTGGGCGCCATCGACACCGAGCTGGATCAGGTTTCCTATCTTAGCCACTCGCGTGCCAACGGCTACCGTTTCCAATTGGGCAATTTGAGCGCGCTTGACCGCCAGCAGCAGAAGCTCACCCTCTCGGCCATTACCGATGAAGAGGGAGCAGAGGTGCTTCCTGAGCGTCATTTCGACTACGACTACCTGGTGCTGGCACTCGGCAGTGTCTCCAACGACTTTGGCACGCCAGGCGTAAAAGAGAACTGCTTCTTTATTGATAGCCCCCAGCAGGCCGAGCGTTTCCGTCAACAGATGCTGAATACCTTTTTGCGCACCACCGCCGACGTCAATGCCGATAATGACCTGACCGTCGCTATCGTGGGCGCTGGCGCAACAGGGGTAGAGCTGTCAGCGGAGCTTTATAACGCGATTGATATGCTTTCGAGCTACAACGCCAACGGTTTCTCACGCAGCCGCTTGAAGGTGCATATCATCGAAGCAGCCCCTCGGATGCTACCGGCTCTGGGTGAGCGCATTAGCCAGAATGTTCATCGTCAGCTTGAGTCGCTGGGCGTCAAAATCCATGTGAACACTCAGGTCGCCAAGGCCGACGAGCATGGTTTCGAAACAGCCCAAGGCGAGCGTATTGATGCCGACCTGATGGTATGGGCCGCCGGGGTGCGTGGCGCTGACCTGCTCTCAACCCTTGGGCTTTCTACCGAGCGCAACAATCAGATCAAGGTCGAGCCGTCGCTGGTCAGCATTGATGATCCCCGAATTTTTGCCATTGGTGACTGTGCAGCCTGCCCGCAGCCCAACGACAAGAGAGTGCCCCCCCGTGCTCAGGCGGCGCACCAAATGTCATCGCACCTGGTCAAAAGCTTCAAACGGCTCCTCAATGGCGGAGAACTGGCTCCCTTTGTCTACAAGGACATGGGATCGCTGGTGTCGCTGTCACGCTTCCAGACCTTCGGCACCCTGATGAACGGCTCCTCGGTGCGTGGGCTTTTTGTGGAAGGATGGCTTGCCAGAATGTCCTACTCATCGCTCTACCGCATGCACCAGATGGCGATCTACGGCTGGCTGCGCACCGGTGCCAAAGTGATTGTTGATCGTCTCAACCGCTGGCTGCGCCCCAAACTCAAACTGCATTAATCGTATTTTCGGCTGGGCAATGAAATGAAAAAGCCACTCTGGTCTAGCAGAGCGGCTTTTTTGTGGGCGTTTGGCTTCTCTCACATGCTGGAATGATATCAGCCCCCATGTTCCCTAAAGATGTTGAAGATCACATTCCAAATACGACCTGCCAAGCAACTGAATACGGAGAATTATCATCAATAGCGACTTATTATCGCTAACTGTGATTTTTCCTCGACTACGACGCAGGAAGTGTGCCTCTTATTCAGGAAACATCTTGCGGGGTATTCATCTGCTTTTCCTTATCCTATAAAGATATTTATCAAGTCGTTGCAAATGCCTTCCGTGCGGAAGCAACTGCATTAATCGCGGCAGGAATGCCTGCATAGACGGCGACCTGGTAAATAATTTCGATGATCTCCTCGCGGGAGACTCCGGTGTTGAGTGCTGCTCGCATATGAAAATCAAGCTGGCCCGGCGTGGTGCCCATGGCAGCCAGCATGGCGACGGTGAGCATTTCTCTACAAGGAAGGCTGAGCCCAGGACGTGAGACAACATCGGCAAATGCAAAGCCGAGCAGCAGTTCTATGGCATCTCTATCCAGGGCATCGAGATTATCGGCTACCTTTTCAGGGGCACCTTGTTCCAGCTGGTTTAGCAGTGCCAAGGCGCTTTCCCGCCGGCTGGAGGAGGAAGCTGTCATGTGTTTACTCCCTTCATTCCTTCAGGGGTATACCGCTCTCCCATGACAGGAAGCTGCTCAATGGCGGCTTCCAGTGCAGCACTTTCGGACTCGGATAACGTGATTGCCGAGACCTGGGCATTCTCTTCGAGATACTTCAGACGCTTTGTTCCGGGAATAGGCACAATGTGATCCCCCTTGGCCAGCAACCAGGCCAGTGCCAACTGCGCTGATGTGCATCCTTTCTCTCGGGCCATATCTGCGATGACATCAGCAATACGACGATTGGTGCCAATGGCCGATTGGGCAAAACGCGGCAAGCTGGCCCGGAAGTCACCACCTTCGAATTCTCTATCTTCCTGAAAGCGGCCGGTCAGGAATCCTCGTCCCAAAGGAGAATAGGGAACAAATCCGATACCCAACTCCTGACAGGTCGGCAAAACATCGGCCTCCACACCGCGCGTCCAGAGCGAATATTCGGTCTGAACTGCCGTGATGGGGTGAATGGCATGCGCCCGCCGAAGTGTCTCTTCACTGACTTCACAAAGTCCGATCCGGGCTATCTTGCCTTCTTTGATTAGTTCGACCAGCCCTTCCATGGTCTCTTCGATAGGATGATGAGGATCGACTCGGTGCACGTAATAAAGGTCAATCTGTTCCACGCCCAAACGTCGTAATGATGCTTCGCAACAGTGACGTGCATAAGTCGCACGGTTATTGAGATCACGTTTGTATTCGTTGGGCTTGCGAACAATCCCGAATTTGGTGGCAACCTTGATACTGGCACTGCTGTGGCGAAGAAAGTCGCCGATCAGTTGCTCATTGTGATGAGGCCCATAGATGTCGGCGGTATCAAAAAAATTGATGCCGAGTTCTACGGCTCTCGCCAATACGTTCAATGACTCCTCATCATCCCTGGGGCCATAGAATTCACTCATCCCCATACACCCTAACCCGATGGCTGATACTTCCAGATCAGCTCCTAGTGTTCTTTTCTGCATGACGGTTTTCTCCTGCGATGGTCAGCGCTACAGTGACATAATCCATTAATGAAAAAACCGGAGAAAAATAAAAACGTGGTTTCCAAAAATGAAAACAAGACGACACAAAAACTCATCTGGGATGATATCGCTGTATTTCTGGCTATCGCCCGTCACGGGACACTAAGCGCGGCCTCTCTTCGTATGGGTACGGGAATTGCCACACTCTCAAGACATATTGATCGGTTGGAGAAAGCGCTGGGCGTACCGCTGTTCCTGCGTCAGCAAAGTGGCTACACCCTTACCAGGGAAGGCTGTGACCTCATTGAAAAAGCGGAGGCAATGGAATCTGCTGCCCTCGCCCTGACATCCGATGCGCATTTCTCGGAACAGGTATCAGGGACTGTGCGGCTGGCGACGGCTGAAAATCTTGCCACCGGGCTTATTCTTCCCAATCTGACCAAATTTCAAGCGACTCATCCGAATATATTGGTAGAAGTCATCACCAATATATCCACCGTCAATATCCATCGACATGAAGCGGATTTAGCCATTCGGATGGTGAAACCTCAGCGAGGTAACGTTAGTTTTCGGCGGCTTGGCATCATGGGCTACGGCCTGTATGCCAGCATTGATTATATCCGTAGGCAATCGAGTTCAGCAGAGTATGGTAGCCATGAAAACGCTGCCTTCATTGCCTGGTCGGATATGTTCGCCCATCTTTCCGCTGCTCAATGGATAGAACGCATATTGAGGGGCAGGCGCCCTTCCCTGGTCACCACTTCACTGACCGCACAAATTTCTGCCGCAACGGCAGGGCTGGGGATGGCCGTACTACCGCACTTTGCTGCGCGGAATGCAGGGCTTGTCTGTGTTGATTCAGATATTGGCGTAGATCAACCCATTTATCTGGTTATTCAATCGGATCTGGCCCAGTCGCGCCGAACGAGAGCTGTCGCTGATTTTCTCAGTGAGCTGATTATTGATAACCGGGAAGTTCTGGAAGGCTGAGGGGTATCAAGAGCTAAACAAGGCTGCCCTTCTTCTGCCACCTCTGATGTTGTTTAGAGGCGCGTAGATACCAGGCCAACAAATTTCAGGCATAAAAAAACGCCTTGCGGCGTCTTGGGAGTAACGGAGCATTCATTTCCGTTAAAAAGTGGCGGACCGGACGAGACTCGAACTCGCGACCTCCGGCGTGACAGGCCGGCATTCTAACCAGCTGAACTACCGGTCCACTGTTTGATGGTGCTGTTCAGGCGCTCCATCACACTGATATGTGGTGGGTGGTACAGGATTCGAACCTGTGACCCCCTGCTTGTAAGGCAGGTGCTCTACCAACTGAGCTAACCACCCAATATGTAAGCTGTGCTTCATTTGACAGCGTACAAGAAGAAAGGCTGTATGGCGGACCGGACGAGACTCGAACTCGCGACCTCCGGCGTGACAGGCCGGCATTCTAACCAGCTGAACTACCGGTCCGAATCAAACAACGCTCCTTTTACTGCTCTATCACTTCACAGAATGGCGGACCGGACGAGACTCGAACTCGCGACCTCCGGCGTGACAGGCCGGCATTCTAACCAACTGAACTACCGGTCCGCAATGTACTGCGTGTGATACCACAACCCTATGAAAAAGCTCATCCCGAAGAACTTATGCTTTAACAATGGTGGGTGGTACAGGATTCGAACCTGTGACCCCCTGCTTGTAAGGCAGGTGCTCTACCAACTGAGCTAACCACCCGTTACCCGTGTCGTGTGGCTGCGCATTCTACCTATACCCCCATGAAAGTCAAACACTTTTCTTCATCAGGTTAAGACAGGATGCGCGAAGGTGATGCTTAGGCGTTTCTCGCTGCCCTGACCGCCGGAATGAACACGATCAGCGCACCACCTTCCATTCCAGCAGTTCGTTGCCGTCGCTTACCGACGTCACGTCGATACGGTCTCGCTGACGCCGTTCACGTTCGGCTTCCAGCCCCTTGAAGTCGAACAGTTCGCGGTCGCCTAGTTGCGAAGGTGCCACGTTGGTCACCGCCTTGAACATGGTCTCGATACGCCCCGGGTGAGCACGCTGCCATTCGTTCAGCATATCCTTGACGTTCTGGCGCTGCAGGTTTTCCTGACTGCCGCACAGATTGCAGGGAATAATCGGAAACTCCATGGCGCTGGCGTATTCGATAATCGCCGACTCAGGCACATAGGCCAGCGGGCGTATCACGATATGGCGACCATCGTCTGATAGCAGCTTGGGCGGCATGGCCTTGAGCGATCCACCAAAGAACATGTTGAGAAACAGCGTTTCAAGAATATCGTCACGGTGATGGCCCAGCGCAATCTTGGTCGCGCCAATTTCCTCGGCAAAGCCATACAGGGTGCCGCGTCTCAAGCGTGAGCAGAGTCCGCAGGTCGTTTTTCCTTCCGGCACCTTTTCCTTGACGATGGAATAGGTATCCCGCTCGACAATGTGAAAGCGCAGACCTGTTTCACGCAGATATTCAGGCAGCACATGCTCTGGAAAACCGGGCTGCTTTTGATCAAGATTGACCGCTATCAGCTCAAAGTTGACTGGCGCACTGCTCTGAAGATTGCGCAAAATCTCCAGCATGGTGTACGAATCCTTGCCTCCCGACAGGCACACCATGACGCGGTCGCCCTCTTCGATCATGCCGTAATCAACAATCGCGTTGCCGACCAGACGCCGCAGGCGTTTTTGCAGTTTGTTGAATTCACGTTGCCGCTTGGGCGCGTCAGCATCGCTGCCAAAGTCGGGAGTGCGTAGTGCCGGCGTCTCACTGGCAGCGTCGTTGCGCTCGTGGGAATCGAAGGTATCGCTGGAAGACTCGGCAGTGCCAGCAGCATGGCCGAGCGGCGCATCCTGCGCGGAAGCGTTGGTAGACATGGAAACTCTCTGAATATCGAGATCAAGAAATGGCGCTAATGATACCATTGGCGCCAATAAAGGGTGAAACAGGGCGTGGCTCGCAAGCGTTCATGCACGCGATATCACGCCTGTTGCAAGGGGAAAAGCATGTTTCAGGGCTGGCTATTAAGCGTTATTGCATTTTGCTATATCGCGCTGCTGTTCGTGATTGCCTGGCGCGGTGACCATCGTGCCACGGTGAGCGGTGCTGCGCGTAGAAGACCGATAGTCTATAGCCTGACGCTCGCCGTGTACTGCACCTCCTGGACGGTGTTTGGCGCGGTGGGCGATGCGGCTCACTCCTCTTACGGCATGTTCCCCATCTTTGTTGGCCCCTTGCTGGTGGCACTGCTGTTCTGGCCAGTGCTCAACAAGATGATCCGCGTTGCCAAGCTCCAGAACGTGACCTCGCTGGCCGACTTTATCGCTTCCCGCTATGGCAAGTCACAGGCGCTGGCGGCGTTTACCGGGCTAGCGGCCTTGATCGCCACCCTTCCCTATATTGCCCTGCAAATCAAAGCCATTTCGCTCAGTGTCGATATTTTCACCAACGCCAATGGGTCGCTCGATTTTTCGCTTCGAAACGACACTGCGTTCTACCTCGCACCGCTGCTGGCGCTGTTTGCCATTCTCTTCGGTACGCGCCACACCAACGCTACCGAGCACCATGAAGGCATTATCCAGGCCATTGCCTTCGAATCTATTTTCAAGCTGCTGGTGCTCTTGATTCTAGGCGCCGCGGCGGTCTGGCTGGCGTGGAATGGCAGCCACCTGTTCAGCACACCGGTCGATCCCAGCACCCTGCCCTCAACGTATTCTTCACACAATGCTGTCACTCATCACGACAGCCGTGGCAGTTGGGTACAGGTACTGCTGGCGATGGCCGCCGTGTTTTGCGTACCACGCCAATTTCACGTCACAGTGGTGGAGCATACCCACGAGGATGATGCGCGGCGCGCCCGCTGGCTCTTTCCTGGCTACATGCTGCTGGCGATGCTGTGCCTGTTGCCTCTGACCCATATCTGCCTGGCGCTGTTTGGCAACACTGCAATCGACCCCGACACCTATTTGATGATGCTACCCATCGCGATGGATAGCCATTGGCTGGGGATGCTCACCTTTATCGGCGGTTTTGCGGCCGGCAGCGGCATGGTGGTGATGGCCAGCGTCACGCTGTCGATCATGATCTCCAACGAGGTCATTATTCCGCTGCTGCTGAAGCTGGGGCATTTCGAGCGTGCCGGGCGCGGCTACACCACCTGGTTACTGCGCACACGACGCCTGATTATCGTGCTGGTGATGGCCGCCGCTTATGGCGTCTACAGCGTGATGGGCGCCAGTAGTTCGCTGGCTGATCTCGGCTGGCTATCGCTGGCGGGCCTGGCGCAGCTAACGCCTGCACTGCTGGGAGGGCTTTACTGGAAAAATGCCACTCGCCTTGGGGTCAGCATCGGGATGACGGCGGGGCTTGCCATCTGGGCCTACACCCTGCTGGTGCCATTACTGGTACACGCCCATGTACTGCCTCAACCCCTGCTCTCCGAAGGGCCTTTCGGTATTGGCTGGCTCAGCCCCATTCACCCCTTTGGGATCGCTATCTCTGCGCCGTTCACCCAGGGTGTGATGCTCTCCATAGCGGTCAACCTGTTCTGCTATATCTTTTTCTCGCAGCTTAGCCGTCCGGGCGTAGTGGAGCGCATTCAGGCATCGCTGTTTGTCGAAAGCGCCAGCGTTCAGCCAAACTTCAACCGTCCGTGGGCTGGCACCGCCACCATTGATGATCTGAAGGCGTTGTGCCAGCGCTTTCTCAGCAGCGATCAGGTCGAACGTGCCTTCAACGATTATGCCACCCGCCAGGGCGCTCCCCTGCCGCCGGGAGCACACGCCTCGATTGATGCCATCCAGTTCAGTGAGCGGCTGCTCGCGTCAGCGGTAGGCTCCTCTTCGGCGCGTATTCTGGTCAATTCGGCGCTATCCCATCGCGGCATCGAGCTTTCCGATGTAGTTTCCATCGTCGATGAAGCCTCGCAAGTGCTCGATTTCAACCGTTCACTGCTGCAATCCACGCTGGAAAACCTGCACCAGGGCATCAGTGTTGTCGATCACACTCAGCGGCTGGTGGTCTGGAACCGTCGCTATCTTCAGCTTTTCAGCTTCCCCGATAACCTGATTCGGGTGGGTACTCCCTTCGAGAAGGTCTTCCGCTATAACGCTCAGCGCGGCGAATATGGCCCTGGCGACCCTGAAGAGCACGTTGCCCAGTTGATGGAGAACCTGCACTCGGGCAAACCCCACCACTACCAGCGCTATCGCAAGGATGGCACGGTGCTCGACATTCAGGGCTACCCTATGTCGAGCGGCGGTTTTGTTTATACCTATCAGGATATTACCCAGCAGAAACGCACCGAAGAGGCGCTGATTCGCTCCGAGAGCAACATTCGCATCTACACCGATAATGTGCCCGCGCTGATCGCTTATTTCGATCCCGAGTGCCGCTATCTGTTCACCAACCGCGCCTACGAAACGGTGATGCACATCGACCGTACCGAGGTGATCGGCAAACGCGCCAATGACATCATGTCAGCGCGTGAATGGAAATCCCGCGCGCCCTGGATGCGTCGCGCACTGGCAGGAGAGCGTGTGACCTTCGAGCTATCCATGGATGATCGCGAAGGCGGCATGCGCTATATGCTGGTGACCTACACCCCTCACCTCGGCATCGGCTCGCGCGTGCTCGGCTTCTTCGCGCTCTATCAGGATATTACCGATCGCCGCCTGGCCGAAATGGCGCTCAAGGAGACCAACGAGCATCTGGAAGAGCGCGTCCGCGACCGTACCCGTGAACTCTCCTCGGTGAACGAAGCACTGCGCAATGAGAACGAAGTGCGCGCACAGGCCGAACAGGCGCTGCGGCAGGCGATGCAGATTGCTGAAAGTGCCAACGCCTCGAAAACGCGCTTCCTGGCGGCGGCAAGCCATGACTTGCTACAGCCTCTTAACGCGGCACGGCTGTTTACCTCCGCGCTGACCCAGCGCCTCAGCGAAAGCGAACATTTAAGTACACTCAACCATATCGACTCCTCGCTACAATCCGCTGAAGAGCTGCTGAGCACCCTGCTCGATATCTCCAAGCTGGATGCTGGCGCGCTGACGCCAAAACGTCGCCAGTTCAGTCTTAGCCAGGTTATTACCCCGCTGCAATCGCAGTTCGACGTAATGGCGGGCGAACGGGGGCTGGAATTCCATGTCGTGATGTCACACGCCATGATCGACTCTGACCCTCAAATGTTGCAGCGCATCATTCAGAACTTTATCTCGAACGCCCTGCGCTACACCCAACAGGGCCGTGTATTGCTGGGCTGTCGGCGTCAGGGCGACAGTATCCTGATTGAGGTCTGGGATACCGGGCCTGGCATTCCTGAGTCGAAACAGTCGGAAATCTTCCAGGAATTCCGTCGCCTCGATCAGCAATCCCGCCATCGCGAGAGCGAGAAAGGGTTGGGGCTGGGGCTATCCATCGCGGACCGTATGGCCAAGGTGCTTGAACACTCGCTCAGCCTTCGCTCCGAAGTGGGCCGCGGCACGGTATTTTCACTACGCGTGCCGTGGCTTAAAGGGGTGGTACAGAGTGAAGCTGCCGCTGAACCCAAGCGCCCTACCGCCGCCAACAAGCTGAAGGGCACCAGGGTCATTTGTATTGATAACGAAACCCTGACCCTTGAAGGCATGCGCGCGATTCTGGAAGGCTGGGAGTGCGAAGTGCATACCGCCACCACCATCGGGGGGGCCAAATCGGTGCTGCGCCACCTGCACGGCGCGCCCGATGCCATTCTGGCCGATTATCACCTCGATAATGAAGTTACCGGTTTGATGGCGCTGGATGCCCTTGATGAACGAATGGAAGGCGATGTGCCCGGCATCGTGATTACTGCCGATCGCACTGAGGAAGTCGCGGATTTGGTCAAACGGGCCGGATATCACTTGCTGAACAAGCCCGTGAAACCAGCGGCATTGAGGGCACTACTGACCCGCCTTCTGCAAGCCCAGCGTAACAAGAGCCGCCTGGGGTAGCCGCATTTATCGTGATTGCAGGTTGATTCAGCTGTGCTGCACAGAATGTCGAATCAGCCTGCAAGCGGCCAGCAATCTGAGCGCCACGGATGACTCACGCAAACAGCGGACGATGTGAATGCCAGTGATCGGCACTCCTATCGTCCGCTGTTTAATAACTCGCTGGAGAAGAGCTTTACATAGCGCCCTTCCCCACGCTCAAGAATATGCGCTGATAGCCCGTAAGCTCTTGCGCAATATCAATGCGGCGGCGGTTAGCCTTCGACCTTGGGCGGTTCCAGCTCAAGACGCTGCGCGGCGATCACAGCCTGGGTACGTGAATGAACGCCAAGCTTGCGTAGAATGGCTGTGACGTGGGCCTTGATAGTGGCTTCCGAGACATTGAGATCGTAAGCGATCTGTTTGTTCAAAAGTCCTTCATTCAGCATGTTCAGTACGCGGAACTGCTGCGGCGTCAATGAAGCGATGGCTTCTGCAAAACGAGACTCCTCCTCGTTGGCTTCACCCAGCGCATCAGCGATGTGCTCGGGCAACCACACTTCTCCATCAAGCACCGCGCGAATGGCATCACCAATAACGCTGAGCGAGGCTGACTTGGGAATAAAACCGGAGGCACCGTAATCAATGGCGCGGCGCACGACATGAGGCTCTTCGCTACCGGAAACGACCACCACAGGAATATCGGGCACCTGACCTCGCAACTGAATCAAGCCAGAGAAACCGTGCGCTCCGGGCATATGCAGATCCAGCAGAATAAGATCGGCATCGGAGTGCTGTTGGACGGCTTCGGTCGTTGCCTCCATGGTGTCTGCTTCTACGATATCTGTCTTGTCTACTACATTGGCGAGCGCCTGGGTGAGCGCAGCGCGAAACAGCGGATGATCATCGGCAACAATAAACTTTTGAGCCAGAGCCATAAGGTAATCTCCCAACATCCTGCGACGGCAGCTTTTTTATACACGCTGCTATATTAAATCAACCGATTGGCAACACTTCCCTGATGTGCTGCCACCGCCAGTATTTAGAAAGTAACGATGAATCCAATAACGCCAGCATACCCGCATCAAACACCCCAAAAGCGGCAGCCAGCGGAGCTATAGACGATTACGCGACATTGTCACTGACACTTTCGTATAGAGGCTTACACTACACCTTTTGTCGCATTAAGCCATTCAACTTTTCGCGCAGAGCATCTTAATCCATGATTACTCTGCGTTAATGCAGACAAGTAGACCACAATCAGGTGTGAGCTTCGTCTTCAATACCTGCCTTGCGTATGAAATAGAGCGATTGGCGGCAGCGTTTACAGAGATAACGACGCCCTTTGCCCACCCCATTGTGGCGACGCAGACTAAATCCGTGAAGGCGCAACTGACCGTATTCATCGCGACATCCACAGCCGTAGAGATAAGGAGCAGGGCTTGCGACACTGGTGTCGAATCGGTGCGTTACCGCAGGCGGCAATCCAAACATCACCACCATCACCCTGCGCCACTCCTTGCCATGCGGAGCGACGCGCGCCGAGATGCCGTGATACACAACCCAGTGTGCAATTTCGTGGGGCACCACTTCGTTGATAAAGATACGCGGCTGCTCGCTCAGCAGCACTTTATTGAAACGCACACCGCCACGCCCAAAATGCGCCTGCCCCGCACTTTTGCCGCGCAGATCGCCCCACACCTTCGGGTCGGGTAGTCTGGGAAACCAGCGTTGGGCATGTGCCATACAACGCCCTACCTGGCGCTCAACCTCCGCCATTAGCTCAGCAGCACTCAATTCAGCCAGCACGTCATCATCAGCCGGAGAAAAAAGCGGCGCTAACGCATCTCCAGGGTCCAGAGTTGGGATCATGCTTGATAGAATACCCTTCAGCGACAGGTGATCGGGCAATGCGAGATGTTCGCGCCGCACCGAATGACCGGGGGATGCCTCGTGTGACCGCAGCAACGTGTCTAACCGTATTGGCGCGTTCTTCGGTAGACGGCAACACACAGCCACCGCTCAACGTATCAGTAGCAACCGCTGCGCCTACTTTAATGACTCACAGGATCAACGCAATGACGCCTTCTCCCTTTTCGGAAACAGACGACGCACGCGAAATACCGCTACTCGACGATGAATCGCTCGAACAGTTCGACGAGTTTCTCGACTCGGATCAGGTGGATGCCGAAGCACTGGGCGTCTTCGAGGCACATGGCTTTCTTGTGGCGCTGGCGATCGCTCCTGAACCCGTTGATGCTGCCGTGTGGGTGTCAGTGCTGTTCAACGGTGACCCAGCCTTCAGCAATGAGGCGCAGCGCCAGCATATATTAGGACTGTGCGAAACCCTGCAACGCAATGCAACGCTTGCCTTTGAGCGCGGTTTGCTGCCCGAGCTGCCGTTCGATCCCGAGATCGAAGGTCATCCTCTTGATGCCCCTGCCGGTGAGTGGTGTGCAGGTTTTATGGAAGCGGTGTTCCTGAATGAAGAAGCCTGGTTCGGCAATGATGAAGAGCAGGCGGCTCAACTATTGCTGCCCTTCATGGCGCTGTCAGGGCTTTTCGAAGAGGAAGACCCTGATCTTGCCGAGCTGGCGAGTTCGCCACGTCGCGCCACGGAGCTTTCGAACCAGCTTGCGGAACTCTGCCTGGATCTGTTCCTGCTATTCCGTGCTCCCAAGGAAAAGAAAGGCGCGCCCTCGGCACGCCCTTCCTCCGGCGGTAATGGCCGTCAGCGCGGTAAAAAGAAAAAACGTTAATCAGCCCGCAACGACCGATGCACGTAGAGATCGTAACGGCTATTCTTCTCTAGCACGGTATGCTGGGGGAGCGGCCCCTCAATGGGCGGCGCGCCCTTGGGGCGCTTGACCACCACGCGATGGGTCGCCACCTCCAGTGCCGCCTCCAGTAACCGGGGGGCGTCATCATCACTGCCGGCCAGTTCACGGAACAGGCGCATTTCTTTTTTCACCAGCGCGCTTTTCTCGCGATGAGGAAACATCGGATCGAGATGCACCACCTGCGGTGCAACGCCGCTGGCTTCTACCATCTGCGCCAAATGACGGGTGGCATCCCCTGTTTGCAGATACATTCTGGCGGCAATGTCGCAGACATCGCTGTGCGCTCTTGCTCGCGCCAGACCTTCTTCGAGAAGCGCGGCGATTTCAGGCACGCGCTCGATCATCAGCACCTGAGCCCCCAGTGAAGCGAGCACGAAGGCATCGCGCCCGAGGCCAGCGGTAGCGTCCACAACGCTGGGGGTAACCCCCGCTTTGAACCCGCAGGCCCGCGCAATCAGCTGCCCTCGTCCGCCCCCAAAGCGACGCCGATGGCCCGCCTTGCCAGCGACGAAATCAACGTGCAAAGGATGCCCAAAAGAGGGTGGATCGCAGCACAGCACCAACCCTTCAGGGCGTTTTTCAAGCGTAAAGACAGCCGCAGCACTCATTATCTAGTCCAGCGGCCCGCGCGTTGAACGCTGGGCAACGTTGTTACGCAGATAGACCGGCTGTACCTCGGCGGGGGCATTCAATCGCTGTGCGGCCAGCTCAAGTGCCGCCAGCTGCGCAATCTCCCGCGCATCAGGCTCGACATCCTTGCTGTGCAGCACAAGTTGCTGCTGCACTTGCTCAGGCATTCGGTCGAGGTAGTTGAAACCGGCACCGATGGCCATGAAACTGCCTTCCGGCAAGCCCAAATGCTGCGGCGCAATCACTCGTTCCTGGTCAAGCGCTGTCACGCGGGGGCTGCCCGAGGCACTATCGACCGCAAAACACCCCACGTAGATTTCATCCATGCGAGCATCAAGGGCAGCACATACCTGCCCGCTTGCGCCGTCACGACAGGCCTGAAGCGCCAGCGCTGCCAGAGTAGAGATACCGATCAATGGCTTGTCAGCACCGAAGGCCAGCCCCTGTGCCGTACCCGCCGCAATACGCAGCCCTGTAAACGAACCGGGGCCAACGCCATACGCCAGGGCATCGACTTCATCAAGCGTGATGCCCGCTTCTGATAGCACCGCATCGACCATCGGCAGCAGCTTGCGCATGTGCTGGCGAGGCGCCACCTCGTAGTGTCCGGAGAGCGCGCCAGCGCAGCCCGCCTGCCCCTGCCATAACGCCACCGAACAGGCACTGGATGACGCATCCAGCGCCAACACGCGTAGTGGGCGCATGCTCATTCAGTCCTCAAGCGCCTTGACCAACTCGGCACGAATCTCTTCGAACTTGCCGACACCGTTGATGCTGCTGTATTGCGGTGCCTGCTGGGGTTCAGCGGCGGCCCAATCCCGATAGTAGCCTACCAGCGGCTCGGTTTGACGGTGGTAGTTATCGAGGCGCTTGCGCACGGTTTCGGGCTTGTCATCATCGCGCTGGATCAGCGCCTCACCGGTCACGTCATCCTGTCCCTGGGTGGCGGGAGGATTATGCTCGGTGTGATAGATGCGGCCAGAACCGGGATGCACGCGACGGCCAGAAAGACGGTCGATGATCTCTTCATCGGGCACTGAAATTTCAACGACGTGATCAATTTTTACACCAGCGTCCTTGAGGGCATCAGCCTGCGGAATAGTGCGCGGAAAGCCGTCCAGCAAGAAGCCATTGGCGGCGTCGGGCTGCGCGATGCGCTCTTTGACCAGCGCCACGATCAGGTCGTCGGAGACCAGTTTGCCTTCGTTCATTACCTGCTCGACCTGGCGACCCAGCTCGGAGCCTTCCTTGATGGCGGCACGCAGCATGTCACCGGTAGAAATCTGGGGAATAGCGAAGCGCTCGCAGATAAAGGCGGCCTGAGTACCTTTACCTGCGCCGGGGGCGCCCAACAGAATCAAACGCATGGATGCGGTCCTTGATAGATCAAATGGAATCCGGCGCTTGGCTGGCCGGACAAATGCCTGAAAACGTGTCGCCGGGCGGTTTTCCCTGTGCAGGGCAACCGCTCTGGCACCGCCTTACAAGCCTGAATAGCAGACAGTTTGCGCGACGGCTTTCGTGTAACGAAAAGCGGCCCGAAAAGGGGCCGAAGCATGTGGTGGCGTCTCGCCAACGTCACCAGAGCGATAAGTATCAGCGAAGACGCCGCCAGGGCGCCTTCACGGAATCAGGTTAGCCATCGTTCGCCAGCAAATCTCTGGCAAGACGAAAACTATACAGCGTGCAGGAAAACAACGCGACCCCCAACCCCGCTTCAACGGGCGGTGAGGGCCGCGCTGCTCGATTACAGCGTCAGACGACGAATATCGGCCAGCACCTTGGCAAGATACGCCGTAAAGCGCGCTGCATCGGCACCGTTAACCGCACGGTGATCGTAGGAGAGGCTGAGCGGCAGCATCAAGCGCGGCTTGAACTCCTTGCCATCCCACTTCGGTTTCATCTCGGAGCGTGACAGCCCCAGAATAGCCACCTCAGGTGCATTGACGATAGGTGTGAAAGCAGTACCGCCAATCGAACCAAGGCTTGAGATGGTGAAGCAGCCGCCCTGCATCTCTTCGCGCTTGAGTTTCTTCTGCTGCGCACGCTTGGCAAGATCAGCAAATTCCAACGCAATCTGGATGATGCTTTTCTTGTCGGCGTCACGCAGTACCGGCACCATCAGCCCATCAGGTGTATCCACGGCAATACCGATGTGCACATACTTCTTCCAGATGATCTTGTCGCCATCCGGATGCAGTGACACATTGAACTGCGGGAACTTGTGCAGGGTATGCGCCACCGCCTTGATCATGAAGGGCACCGGCGTCAGCTTGGCACCTTCACGGAAGGCTTCTTCCTTGACGCTCTTGCGGAACGCTTCAAGCTCGGTGATATCCGCTTCATCGAACTGCGTTACGTGAGGCACGTTGAGCCAGCTGCGATGCAGATTGGTGGCTCCTGCCTTGAGCAGACGCCCCATCGGTTTCTCTTCCACTTCACCGAAGGCGCTGAAATCCACTGCGGGAATGGGCGGAATACCGGCACCGGAAGCAGCAGGTGCCGCAGCAGCCGGTTGCGCGCCTGGGCGCCCTTTCTGGCTCATCACCTGCTTGACGTGCTGCTGAATATCTTCTTTCACTACGCGACCGCGCGGGCCGGAAGGCGTTACGTCAGCCAGATCAACGCCAAGTTCGCGCGCCATCAGACGTGCCGCCGGGCCTGCATGCACACTAGGACGCTGGTTACGCTGCTCTTCGCTAAGCGCTTCGGTGCTGGGCTCATGACCTTCACGTACCGCAGCTTGCGGTGAATGAGGTGCAGAAGGCGCTACTGGCGCAGCATTACGGGAAGGCTCGGCCTGCTCTACCGATTTCTCCGCTTGCCCTTCAGAGGCGCTCTCAGCCGCAGCAGCACCTGCTACTTCAATAAAGCCAATCAGGTCGCCCTGTTTCAGTGCATCGCCTTCTCTCACGCTGACTTCCACAACCTTGCCAGCGTAGGGGCTTGGCACATCCATGGAGGCCTTATCGGATTCAAGGGTCAGCAGCGTATCTTCTGCGGCAATCTCATCGCCAGCCGATACAGCCACCTCGATGACCGGCACCGCACCATCGCTGCCGATATCCGGAACACGTAGCTCCTTGCGCTGCGGCTCGCTGGAGGCATTCGATGAAGGCTGGTTTTCCTGCTTCGCAGAAGCCGCTTTCTCGTCACTGGCAGATGACTCGGAAGCTGCTTGCTGAGGCGCTTCTTCAGCATCAGTCGCCTGGCCACCAGCTACCTTGAGACGGCCAATCACGTCTCCGGTCGATACCTTGTCACCCTCGGCTACCGTCAGCTCAATGACCTCACCGCTGTCGGGGCTGGGGATATCCATGGACGCCTTGTCGGATTCCAGCGTAATCAGTGTCTCTTCTGCTTCCACCTGATCGCCGGCCTTCACGGCCACCTCAATGATTTCAACTGCGTCTTCGCCGATATCAGGCAGTTTGATCTCGATCTCGCGACTGCTTGCCGCTGAGGAAGAGTGGCTCGCTGCACTCGCCTCGGACGGTGCTGCTGCCGGTGCTTTCTCGGCTTCGGCTGACGCCTCGGCCTCTTGCTCTACCGTGTCGCCTTGTGTGTCGGCGGTATCGCTCTCGGCGACTGTTTCCAGCTCAAGAATAGCGTCGCCGGTGGAGACCTTGTCGCCTTCGGCCACCAGCACATGCTTGACCTTGCCGCCCTTGGGCGCCGGAATATCCATCGACGCCTTGTCGGATTCCAGCGTAATGATGGTGTCTTCTGCCGACACCTCATCACCCTCTGCTACCGAGACTTCGATAATTTCGACCGCCTCGTCGGACCCGATATCGGGTACCTTGATGATTTCGCTGCTCAAGTTCGCGCTCCTCTCATCAGCATCACGCCATAATCAATCAGCCGATGCTCACAGGCATCGGCGCTACCCAGTCTCTCTTATACGTACTGGGGATTGGGTTTGCTGACGTCGATTCCGTATTTTTCGATGGCCTGTTTGACGCTTTCACGCTCCACCTTGCCTTGATCGGCAAGCGCTTTCAGCGCCACTACCGTGACAAAGTAGCGATCCACTTCGAAGAAATGGCGCAGCTGCTCGCGGGTATCAGAGCGGCCAAAGCCATCCGTGCCGAGCACATGATAGTCGCCCGGTACCCAGGCGCGAACCGAATCTGCAAACAGCTTCATATAGTCGGTGCTGGCAACCACCGGCCCTTCACGCCCTTCAAGGCATTGGGTAACCCAAGGCTTGGCTGGCGTCTGGCCGATATTCAGGAAGGACTGGCGATCAATCTCCAGCGCTTCGCGACGCAGTTCGTTGAAGCTGGTGACGCTCCAGATATCAGCACTGACGCCGAAGTCATCGCGCAGCAGCTCTGCCGCCACCTGGACTTCACGCAGAATGGTGCCGGAACCCAGCAACTGGACACGCGGAGCGCTACTGTTGCTGTCATCTTCCTTGAGCAGATACATGCCGCGAATGATGCCCTCTTCGCTGCCTTCCGGAAGTTCAGGCTGAGCGTAGTTCTCATTCATCAACGACAGATAGTAGAAGCAGTTTTCGTTGTCCTGCGTCATGCGTTTCAGGCCGTCGCGAACGATCACCGCTACTTCGTGCGCGTAGGTCGGATCATAGGAGCGGCAGTTGGGAATGGTGCTTGCCAGAATATGGCTATGACCATCCTGGTGCTGCAACCCTTCACCGTTGAGCGTGGTACGCCCTGCGGTACCACCGAGCAGGAAGCCGCGCGCCTGCATGTCGCCAGCGGCCCAGGCCAGGTCACCGATGCGCTGGAAGCCGAACATCGAGTAGTAGATGTAGAACGGCAGCAGTGCGTGCCCATAGTTGGCGTATGCCGTCGCAGCCGCCATCCACGAGGCCATGGCGCCGGCTTCGTTGATGCCTTCCTGCAGAATCTGGCCGTTCTTGTCTTCACGGTAGAACATGATCTGGCCGTGATCCTGCGGTTCGTACTTCTGCCCTTCGCTGGCATAGATACCAATCTGGCGGAACAGACCTTCCATACCGAAGGTACGCGACTCATCCGGCACAATCGGTACAACACGCGAACCAAGCGTCTTGTCCTTGATCAAGCCGCTGAGAATGCGCACAAACGCCATGGTGGACGAAAGCTCGCGATCACCGGAGCCTTTGATTTGGCTGGCGAATATCTTGCTGTCGAGTTCAGGAATCTCAAGCGCATCGTGAGTGGTGTCACGCTTCGGCAGATAGCCGTGCAGCGCCTGACGACGCTCGTGCAGGTAGCGCATTTCCGGCGAATCATCAGCAGGCTTGTAGTAAGGCATCTGCTGTTCGATCTGCTCGTCGGTCACCGGAATATCGAAACGGTCACGCAAACCTTTCAGCGCTTCCACGTTCATCGACTTGGTCTGGTGCGCGCCCATTTCGGCTTCACCATGCCCTGCACCCATGCCGTAACCCTTGATGGTATGCGCCAGGATCACGGTAGGACGACCGTTCGCGTTGTGGAACGCCTCGTGATAGGCCGCGTAGACCTTCTGCGGGTCGTGACCACCACGATTGAGCTTGAAGACGTCTTCGTCGGACATCTCCTCCACCATCTTGAGGGTCTCTTCGTGCTTGCCGAAGAAGTGGTCGCGCACGTATTTACCATCATGCGCCTTGTAGCTCTGATACTCACCATCGACAGTCGTGTCCATGGTGCGTTGCAGGAAGCCTTTCTTGTCGAGGGCAAACAGACGATCCCACAGGCCACCCCACACCACCTTGATGACGTTCCAGTCGGCGCCGCGGAACATGCCTTCCAGCTCATCCATGATGCGACCGTTACCGCGTACCGGGCCATCAAGACGCTGAAGGTTACAGTTGATCACGAAGATCAGGTTATCAAGACCTTCGCGGCGCGCTACGTGAATAGCACCCAGTGTTTCGACTTCATCACACTCGCCATCACCGAGGAACGCCCAGACCTTGCGATCACCTGCCGGCTCAATGCCGCGATGATCCAGGTACTTCATCATGCGTGCCTGATAGATGGCGGTGATCGGCCCAAGCCCCATGGAGACGGTCGGGAACTGCCAGTACTCCGGCATCAGATAGGGGTGCGGGTAGGAAGAGAGACCGTTGCCGTTGACTTCCTGACGGAAGTTATCAAGCTGCTCTTCGGTCAGGCGCCCTTCCATGAAGGAGCGCGCATAAATGCCAGGCGCAATATGCCCCTGGAAGTAGATCATGTCGGCCTTCTGCTGTCCTTCACCACCGCGGAAGAAGTGGTTAAAGCCCACTTCATACAACGTACAGCTCGACATGAAGCTGGCGAGGTGCCCACCCAGGCCCTTATGCTTGTCATTGCTGCGCAGCACCTGCGCCACACTGTTCCAGCGGATCGCCGAGCGCAGTTTGCGCTGAATGAAAACATCGCCCGGCATCTTGGCTTCGCGGTGCACCGGAATGGTATTGCGATGGGGAGTGGTCGGCGAAACCGGTGGCTGCATACCGTCACGCCGCAAACGATCGGCCAGGCGACTCAGCAGATAGCGCGCCCGGTCATCGCCCTCGCGGTCCATCACCGATACCAGTGAATCAAGCCATTCCTGGGTTTCGATGGGGTCGATGTCTTCTGTTGCCTCGAACTTCATGGGCTTCTCCGAATGGGAAACAGGGTCCAGCTACTCATACGCTGATAGCTCTGAGCGAACGCGCTCGGGAAATTTACCTGCTGATTATTGGATTCCCTGCGCGGCAACTGCGGATAGCGTCACCTGGACCGGTCTGGGCTTACAACGCCCGCTTCATAATGTGTGAGAAAGATACCGTAATCGTGCTGCGCTGCCAATTGAATGGCACCTCATCCAATCGCCGTAGGCAGCCTGCTCCATCAAAACGGATGCAGTTTCCATTTTGTTTCATACGCCTGTTCGGACAGTTTATTCAGCCGTGTCAACAGACTCACTTGCATGGCTGACATATCCCTCTATTCCGCTACTTGAAAGCTTGTGTTTCCACTATAAGAAAAGCGTTTCCATAACACCTTTTAAGGCGTTGCAGGCAGCGCATAGAACTTTGGTATAAGACTTGCGACATTTAAACCTATCGCCCCGCTATCAGAGGGCTGCACCGCCTTCTGGTCAATTTTCCAGCAAGCACGAACGTTCGGCTGAAAATGACATATACTCGTCGCAAGCGGCTAATATGGTGAGAAGTAACGACATAACATAATATCCAGGAGCATCGCTTTGGCGTGCAGCTCATCCACCGGGGAGAGGCGTTATGCTGACCATTTGGGGCAGGAAAAACTCCAGCAATGTAAAAAAGGTGCTGTGGTGCGCCGAAGAGTTGGAAATTCCGTTTGATCAGGTTGATGCAGGCGGCGCATTTGGCGTCGTCGATAGCGATGATTATCGCTCCAAAAATCCCAACGGGCTGATTCCCTGCATAGAAGATGACGGCTTCGTACTGTGGGAATCCAACGCGATCGTGCGCTATCTGGTGGCCCGTTACGGCGACCAATCGACCCTGTTGCCGCCAACGCTTGAAGATCGTGCCAGCGCTGATCGCTGGATGGACTGGTGCAGCACTACACTGGCGGCGCCTTTCACCGTCATGATCCAACAGCTGGTGCGCACTCCTGAAGCTGAGCGCGATATGGCGAAGATCAATGCCGCGACCAGGCAGTTTGCCGACGCTCTCCACATAGCCGAAAGCGGCCTCGCCTCCAATCAATGGTTCAGCGGCCCGTCGTTTGGTATTGGTGATATTCCTCTGGGAGTGTTGATCAATACCTGGTACGCCATGCCCTCCATCGAGCGGCCAGTACTTCCCGCTATCGAAGCGTGGCACCGGCGCTTGAAACTGCGCCCCGCGTTTAAGCAGTGGGTCGCCATTCCCTTGACCTGAATACGCTCATTCGGGACATTCGCTGCCTGAGAACAAGAAGAAGTAGCTGTCGAGCAAGCGGCAGCACACCGGCATCAGCGTTTACCTGACAGGTGTCAGGAAATTCGATCCTGCTTTGGCTCCAACAAAAGGTTGGGGCCAAAGGATGGGCCGTGTAGACTTCCTGCTACGAACACTGACGCCAAGCGACACCATGAAAAAACTACGTATTGCGCTGATTTTCGGCGGTAACTCGACTGAACATGAAGTTTCCCTGCAATCAGCAAAGAACATCGCCGCAGCACTCGATTCGTCACGCTTCGAGATTGTCCCCATCGGCATTACCAAGCAAGGCCAGTGGCTAGTGGCCGAACGCGAAGATGACTTCCTGCAAAATGCGGATGATCCTGAACGAATTGCGCTGGCGCCATCCACAAAAGCGCTGATGCTTGCTCCTGCCCACTGTGAGGGCCAGTGGCGTCTTAGCGGCACATCCTCTAGCGCCCTCGACGATATTGATGTGGCACTGCCCGTGGTGCATGGCGGTCACGGTGAAGATGGCTCGCTGCAAGGGCTGCTTAATATCCTCAATGTTCCCTACGTGGGCAGTAATGTGCTGGGATCTGCGGTGTGCATGGACAAGGATATCGCCAAGCGCCTGCTGCGTGACGCGGGCATTCCGGTCGCGCCATCGGTCACCGTGACGCGACAGTCACGCCGCCACCTTGATACGCAGGCGATGATTGATGAGCTGGGGCTGCCGCTGTTCGTGAAGCCAGCCAGTCAAGGCTCTTCGGTAGGCGTTACCAAGGTCAAGCAGGCCAACGATCTCGCCGCCGCCCTTGATGAGGCATTCATCTACGACCACAAGGTACTGATCGAGAAGGCCATCAATGGCCGGGAAATCGAGTGCGCCGTGCTTGGCAACAGCGGTGGCCGTGAAGTCCCCAGGGCAAGCGTGTGCGGCGAAATCGTACTGCACGATGAGTTCTACTCTTACGCCACCAAATATATCAGTGCGAGCGGCGCGGGCCTCGTCATTCCAGCGGAGCTGGAGACAGGCGTAGCCGAAAAGGTACGCCAGACCGCGGTGGAAGCCTTTCAGGTGCTCGAATGCCAGGGCCTCGCCCGAGTTGACTTCTTCGTGTGTGAAGATGGCGGGCTCATGATCAATGAGGTCAATACCCTGCCAGGCTTCACCCGTATCAGCATGTACCCCAAGCTGTGGGAAGCCACCGGACTGCCCTACGACAAGCTGTTGACGCGCCTGGTAGAGCTGGCGCTGGAGCAGCATCAGGATAATGCCGTGATTCATCACAATGTTTCCCTCG
Source organism: Carnimonas nigrificans ATCC BAA-78 (assembly GCF_000526695.1). Taxonomy (GTDB): domain Bacteria; phylum Pseudomonadota; class Gammaproteobacteria; order Pseudomonadales; family Halomonadaceae; genus Carnimonas; species Carnimonas nigrificans. Next base: position 266,074 of record NZ_JAGO01000011.1, on the reverse strand, counting down.
CCAGGGAATAGGCCGCTTCCGTACCAGAGTTGAGCGTCCAGCCTTCCTGCTCCAACGACAGCGGGCCAGCAATCAATGCTGGCCCGCTCTCTTTCTTCACACTCTCTTATTCATCCACCGATAAAGAGAAGTAGCGTTATCGCCCCGCTGTCACATTCAAGCGGCAGTTTTCTTGCGTGGCACGGTAGGAAGGCGCTCACGTACCGCTTCCAGAAAGCGCTTTCGCTCTGTGCGCGACAGCATACCTATCGGAATCGAGCGGTACTTGCCACTGATCAACCGCAGGCGCAGCGTCGAAGATACCGATTTCGACACAATGCCTTCGATATCTGCATAGCGCAGTGTTTGCATGCTGGGGGCCAGCGGATTTCCGCCAATGTAGCGTAGCTGTTCTGCTTCAAGACGCAGCGCAGGCGAACAGCGCCGACGACGGTGAATATGGAACACCAGCAGCATTCCCCACACGCCCATCGCCAGCACTACGGGCAGCCCCGAAGGCAGCGCATGCTGGTGGTAGGTGGTGAGCAGAACCACTACCATACCGGCCAGCAGCACCGTCAGCCCAATCGCCAGCAACCATAGGTTACCGCGCCGCTCACTGAAAAACTGATCACCTTTACGGTAAGCAGCTGATTTTTCATGAGCGGCATGCGCGTTTATATCAACCATAGAAAAATGCATTCCGTTTTACATCAATAGCCAGGTAGACAAAGCCTACCGGTTCACATCAACTTACGCCATCGCGATAACACTCGTGCGCCTGCTACACTACCCGCCCTTTTATGACAGGTTTGCCTTGCAATGTGCAGCACCTCTTTCAGCCTTACCCCGATCGCCACTATTGACGGCTGTTACCCCGATAAGTTCGGCGTTCCGCGCCAGCCGGGGCTTGCTCCATCGGCGCAGGCACGGGTCACACTGAGAGAAGAGTTCGCTGATCCTGATGCGGTGCGCGGGCTGGAAAACTTCAGCCATCTGTGGCTCACCTTTATCTTCCATCTGAACCCCAGCCAGTGGCGTCCACTGGTTCGCCCGCCCCGTTTGGGGGGAAATCGCAAGATTGGCGTCTTCGCCTCACGCGCCACATTTCGCCCCAATCGCCTGGGGCTGTCGCTGGTCGAGCTGCTTGAAGTGAAGGTTGATCATGGGGTGCAGCTACTTATACGCGGCCACGATCTGGTCAATGGCACCCCGGTAGTCGATATAAAACCCTATCTTCCCTGGAGTGAGAGCATTCCCGATGCTCGGGCTGGCTTTGCGCCCGCACCGCCTTCCCTCTGTCCGGTCACCTTTAGCGCAGCTGCCAGACAAACCCTGGCGCAGCAACCTGACCCTACCACGCTGGAAGTGCTGATTACTGAAGTATTGGGACAAGACCCGCGCCCTGCTTACCATTCGATAAAAAACGAACGGCGCTATGCTGTTCGTTTGGGGGAGTATGATATCGGCTTCAGGATCATTGCCCTGACAGCTCCTCATCAGGAAGGAGAAGAGCGCCCGATTGCCGCGCCTGCTGTCGAAGTGCTTGATATCACCCGCCTGCCGTCGGCAAACGCCAGCTAGCCACTTACGGCTCAGCCATCACATCCCATGAGGAGCCGCCGCCGAAGTCGCGGTCTGCACATTGTCAGCGTCACTAAGGCGCCCCAGCAGAGCATTCTGCAAGGCGCTGGTGGCCGCATCACGCAGCGCTAGCCGACGACGGTATTCTCTGCGATGCTTGCTTTTGACATCGGCGATATCCTTGACCAGCTCATGACGCGGTAGCTGATAGAAACCGTCAGAGTGCGCAACACCGCCCAGCTCCTGCCACAGCTCGTCATAACTCGATTTGATGTGCTTGTGCTTGATATGTGCGGCGTTGCTGATAGCGAGCAGTTGCGCAATATCGTAGACATCAACAAATGCATAGATCATCGACAGCACAAAGTTCTTGGGACGGAAGCCATACATTTGTCGCGCCGCCACCTTGATCGCATCCTTGCCCAGCACCGGATCAGCTCCTTGCAGGCCACCGATCGACAGCGTCATGACGCCGTTACTGCGATGGATGCTGAAGATCACCATGCACAGGCGACGCCCTTCCTCATCGTTCAGAGACATTGCCAGTTCACCTTCCCGAGGAAAGGAGGACGGTGCCAGCGTCGTGGTGTAGTAACCACCGCCTTTCAGCTCCACACGATTCACTTCGATGCGATGGTTTTTGACCAGTTGCTGACGCAGTGGCTGCGTTTTTTCTGAATCCAGGTACCAGTCGTAGTGATCGCGCACCATTGCCAAGCGAGCCTGTTTGCTCCACTTCCTGTGGCAATAGAGGTAAAGCGGCCGATCCACCAGCTCACGATTGAATTTTGCCGGCTCCACAATCGGCTGCTGGCTTGCCAGCTTGCTCTGCCATTCCCTATAGGCGCTACCCAGCATAAAACGACGCATCGCCAGCTTGAGCTGACGACGCTTTCTTTTAAAGAGAGATTTTTGGGACATAATTACTTACTCGCGACAACCAACTATATATCCACGATATTTACATATTATAAAACAGTGTTCGAAAATCATTTTACGCGATTTTATGACAATACCCCAACCCATATTAAAAATTCCTTAATTTTCATGGATTGAAATACGTGCACTCAGCGCTGCGCGGATCGGGCAATATTCATTCACCAAGCGCTGCGTCGGATGGAAGGAATAACTACTGAAAAAGGGAGAACCAGTAGGCGTAACGTGGTCTGGCTTGCATCTTTTAACATCAGAAAGACCCGAACCCGCTATAGCCGGCCCGGACCTTTCAACATGGCGTATAAAAGCGTCAGACGTTATTCGTCAAACTTGACCCCAATACGACGTCCAACCTCTTCATAAGCCTCGATCACGCCGCCCAGCCCTTTACGGAAGCGGTCCTTATCGAGTTTTTCGCGGGTTTCAGCATCCCACAGGCGGGCACCATCGGGCGAGAACTCATCCCCCAGCATCAGTTGGCCGTTGTGTACACCGAACTCAAGCTTATAGTCGACCAGCAGGATGCCCGCTTCACGGAAGATGGCGGTCAGCACCTCGTTAACCTTGAACGAGAGCGCCTTGGCCTCCGCCAGCTGCTGATCAGTGGCATAGCCTAGCGTAATGGAGACCGATTCATTGATTAGCGGATCATGCAGCGCGTCGTTTTTCAGGAACAGTTCGTAGGTAGCCGGTGTCAGCTCGCGCCCTTCCTCTACTCCCAGACGACGCACCAAGCCGCCCGCAGCGTAGTTGCGCACCACACATTCGACGGGAATCATCTCAAGGCGTTTGACCAACGACTCCTGATCGTTCAAAAGACGCTCGAAATGTACCGGTACGCCAGCATCGCGCAGCCGTGACATGATGAAGGCATTGAATTTGTTGTTAACCAGCCCCTTGCGCTCAAGCTGCTCAAGCTTTTCGCCATCAAAGGCACTGGTGTCATCACGGAAATGCATGATCAAGAGATCAGCGTCGTCGGTGGCGAAAATTGACTTCGCCTTGCCTGCATATAATTCGTCGCGTTTTTCCATTGCACCTTCTCCGGGAACGCTTCTGCTGACAAAAGCGCGGTAAGTAATATCACAGGGGCTAAAGTGCGGCCACCGCCGTGCGCTCAAGGGTTTGCCACTCCACACCAAGCCATTGATCGGCCACCTTGAAGCGGCGGCTGTCGTGGTCGAACAGCGGCGCCAGGGCTTCGTGAGCACGCTCGGGCAGGTTGTTCTTTTCTGACAGATGCGCAGCAACAACCTGCTGAAGGTTATCGGTGCCCCACTGCTTGAGAAGCTCCACCGCCTGACAGTTGGAGAGATGCCCCCAGCGCCCTCCAACCCGACGCTTGAGCGACGGCGGGTAAGGCCCTTCTGCCAGCATCGTGCGGTCGTGGTTGAGTTCAAGCATCAGGGCATCGCAACCGGCAAAGCGCCGATATACATGCTCGCTCACATGCCCGATATCGGTAAGCACACCGAGTCGACTGCCGCCACTTTCAAACAGATACTGCACCGGTTCACGGGCGTCGTGAGGAACGGTGACCGGGTCGATCGCCAGATCCTTGATCTCGAAACGCTGTTCTGGCGTTACCAGATGAATACCTTCCAGACCATCAAGACGACTGGCGATCCAGGTACCCGCCGTCAAATGGACCGGCAGCTTCAAGCGTTTTGCCAGTGATTTGACGCCGCGCAGATGATCGCCATGCTCATGGGTCATGACCAGCGCATCAATATCGGTCGGAGTAACCCCCAGACGCTCCATGCGCGACAACGCATCGCGCATGCCAAATCCACAATCGACCAGCACCAGAGCTTCATCACTCTGGATAAGCGTAGCGTTGCCTTTGCTGCCGCTACCTAACGATGCAAATCGCACTACTGATTAGAACTGGAAGAGAGCGTGCTCTGGAGATCAGTAACGCACTGCTGGTTAGTGGTGTTTCTGGTCAGGCAGTACACCTCGGTCGTACCGGGGCGCTGCCCCTGACGCACAGCGATAGTGAAATCGTCGGCTTCAATCTGGCCCTGAGCCGGGGTAAGTGCCTGGATATTGCTGGAGTTTTGCGCAAAATCAACCAGACGCGGCCATACCTGAGAGGGCGTGCCCGGCACAATCAGCCAGCGCTGGCCATTGGCCTCCTGGTCGCGCACAGTACCACCAGCAGCAGGCTGCTCGCCTCCCGGGGTGTTGGGACGCGGCACCTTGAACTTGCCTTCTGGCGCTACGAAAGCCTGCGCCGCATTGGGCACCGGCATCAGATCCTGATACTGAGTGTTATCGCGTGTTGCCGGCAGCTCCAGCGGTGAGGTCATGTCTGCATGGTAATACTCGTAATTACGATCGGTGTACTCACCACCACCGAAGAAACTACAGCCGCTCAGCAGCAGCGCAAACGCGGGAGCGGCATATAGACCGCGACTAGCAAAAGACTTCAGCACCATTAGTTCACCACTTTGGCCAGGGCGAGGGACTCTGCAACCACCGCGTGGTGTTGCTCGGAAAGCCGGGTCAAGGGAAGGCGGATGCCTTTGCCCGCCAGGCCCATATAGTTAAGCGCCCATTTTACCGGGATAGGATTGGGTTCAACGCCCATTGCATCGTTGACGGGCGCCATTTGAGCATCAATTTCGCGCGCGCGCTCAGGATTGCCCTGTAGGGCGGCTGCGCACATTTCGTGCATCAGACGCGGAATAACGTTGGCAGATACCGAGATAACGCCCTGACCGCCCGCTGTCATGAAGTCACATGCGGTGGGGTCATCGCCTGAATAGAGTGCGAAATTGCCGCCCTTGAAGTGCTCCACCAGCACAGCGGCACGCGCCATGTCGCCTGTCGCTTCTTTCAGGCCAACAATATTGTCGAGTTCAGCGAGGCGGAATACCGTCTCATTGTCGATATCAACGCCGGTACGCTTGGGCACGTTGTAGAGGATGGTGGGCAGCCCCACTTCCGCTACTGCCTTGAAATGCTGGTACATGCCTTCCTGCGTGGGACGGTTGTAATAAGGCGCCACCGAAAGACAGTAATCGGCGCCCAGCTCTTGCGCACACTTCGTCAGCTTGACCGCTTCCCAGGTGGCATTGGCCCCCGTGCCGGCAATGACAGGAATACGCCCATTCACTTGATCGACGATAACGCGTAGCACCTCGACGTGCTCATCGAAAGACATTGTAGAAGGCTCGCCGGTAGTGCCAGCAGCAACGATGCCTTCAGTGCCCTGCTCAACATGAAAGTCCACCAATCGCCGTAGCGCTTCCCACTCTATTTCGCCGACGTCGTTCATCGGCGTCGCCAGCGCAACAATGCTGCCCGTGATCATGTAAAAAGCTACTCCCTATTTCGCGGCTGGGTAACGGTAGTGCGGCGCACGCCCACTTGCAAGTATGGCCTTGGGGAGCCGTACTCGCCTTTAATGCACAAAGCATTCCGAGCGCTGACTAGTATTGAGGGTAAATGGTACTGTTGAGCGCGTTGACTGTACAGCAGCCTTTATAGGTAAACCGATCTGTTGCTGCACTTCCCCTTCACTTGATTCCCAAGGAAAGCGTTCATGAGCGTTAGCCTGCACCGCCCCATCGACGATTTTACCGCCACTGCCACCCACGGAGATTCATCCGATCCGGCGACCGTGCGGCTCTCCGATTTTACCGGTAAACAGCTGGTGATCTACTTTTATCCGAAGGATTCAACCCCGGGCTGCACCACGGAAGGATTGGATTTTGCTGCGCTCCATGACCAATTCAGCGCTGCCAATACCTCGATTCTCGGCGTATCGCGGGACACCCTCAAGCGCCATCAGAACTTCAAGGCCAAGCAGCAGTTTCCCTTCGAACTTATCAGCGACGAAGACGAAACGCTGTGCCGTGCCTTCGACGTTATCAAGCTGAAAAAGCTCTACGGAAAGGAGCACTACGGCATCGAACGCAGCACCTTCCTGATTGATGCCGAAGGCAAACTGGCACAAGAGTGGCGCAAGGTGAAGGTCAAGGGGCACGTAGAAGAGGTGCTGACAGCCGCTCAGCAACTTGCCGCCCACTCATGAAAACGCGCTAACCGCGCACCAGAATATAGTGATAATCGCCTTCCAGTTTTTCTCTAAGCGCGAGCTGGTGGGCGGAGAGCGTGGCGAAACTGGCGATATCTTCCCACGAACCAGGATCGCTCGCCCACAGTTCAAGACGCTGCCCCGCTTCCATGGCCGCGAGTGCCTGCTTGGCTTTCAGCAGCGGCAGCGGACAGGCCAGACCTCGCGCATCGACCATCTTGTCCGCCTCTAACGGCGTTTGATCCACAGTTGCCATGATTCCCCTTCCCTCCATTTTGATCATGCTGGAACGTGAGTATCTCCGATGCAGCGTGCATCATGACGTGATGCGTCACAGTATCGCACCTCCCTGCGCCCCTGCGAACGTCGCGGTGTCTCTATCACGTTATCCACCGTACCGGTAACCACCGCCAATACCGCGCAAGCCCCCTCAACGCACAGGGCTGGCAACCTTGATACACTGGGCGCTTTCCTACGTTCGCACTCAGGGAGGTTCTGATGACAGCGCCATTGTCGGTCGCATTGATCGGATTCGGTTTCGTGGGCAGCACATTCCATGCCCCCTACCTGGTCACCACCCCCGGTCTGGAGCTGAAGGTGGTGGCGTCGCGCCATCCGCAGAAGGTAGAGGAGGCTCTCGCTCCCTTTGACGCTACGGCTCGGGTCATCGCTTCACCGCTTGAGGCTGCCACCTGTGACGGCATTGACCTCGTGGTAATTGCCTCGCCCAACGAGAGCCACTTTGCGCTGGCAAAAGCGGCGCTGGAAGCGGGCAAGCACGTAGTGGTCGATAAACCCTTCACTCTGGATAGCATTGAAGCCCGGGAACTGGCACGGCTTGCCAGAGAGCACAAGCGGCTGCTCTCCGTTTTCCAGAACCGGCGTTGGGACAGCGATTTTCTGGCGATGCGCAGCGCGCTTGAAAACAACCTCATCGGCGAAGTGGTGGAGTTCGAGTCTCGCATCGACCGCTTTCGCCCTCAGGTGCGCGACCGCTGGCGCGAGCAGGCGTTGCCCGGCTCGGGGCTGTGGTTCGACCTCGGCCCCCATCTCGCCGACCAGGCTCTGGTGCTGTTCGGCCCGCCTGCCGAGGTATCGGCCACCATCACCACCAACCGCCCAGCGGCGCAGGTGAATGACTGGGCTCAAGTGATTCTTCACTACCCCGCGCAAGAGCAGCAGCCAGCGCTGACCGTCACGCTGCACGCCAGCATGTTAAGCGCCGTGCCTACCCCCCGCTTTATGGCTCACGGCGTCACAGGCAGCCTGCTGAAACGAGGCGCAGATGGGCAGGAGGATCAGCTCAAGGAGGGCGCGTCACCTCTTGATGAGCATTTTGGTGTCGATAATGACCCCCTGCTTCACTATCAGAGTGAAGGCGAACCAGCCGCCCTTGCGACACCGCGCGGCACACAGGCACGCTATTATGCCGACGTGCGGGACGCCATTGCAGGCACGGCGGCAAACCCTGTATCGCCGACACAGGCAACAACGCTGATGGTACTGCTGGAAACGGCGCAGCAGGCCGCCGTGAGCGGCAAGCGTTTGCCCCTCGCGCTCAACGATGATGAACGGAATGCATGGAGTCAGAGAGTCAGGTGAGTAATCAAGAGCTCGAATTCATTCAAAGCGGCAAATATTCCGACGTGCACTACGATCGTGCCCGCAAGGTATTTATCAAAACCTTCACCCCCAAGGCGTTTGATCGCTTTCGCTATATCACCGGCATTCGCCCTGCCCCTGGCACCAATTTCCTGAAGGTAGCGCAGCGTCTGACCCTGCTGGGCATCAAAGTACCGGAAGTGCTGGTCGCCAGACCCTACTATCTGGAGATGCGCGATGTAGAGGGCGTTCAGCTACGCGAACTGCTGCCCGATAATCCTGACCTGCAACAGAAGTATGTCGATTTGATCGTGACGCTGTACCGCCATCACGTCTACTGCCGAGGTCTGCATACCAAGAACTTTCTGGTCAAGGATGGCGAGCTGGTCGCCATTGATCTGGACGCCTACAAGCTGCCGCGCCTGCTCAAGTATTCAGGCAGGGATTTTCTGGAGAAGTTGAAGCGCTCGCTCAATGGCGAAGTACCGGAGAATTACCTCTATCTCCGTATCGTGAAAACCCTCGGCATTACCGACGCCCCCTGACGGGAAATAGTGATGCCTTCCATGCGCTACCGCAGGTTGGTAGAAGTATCATGCGGCGTACTGAAGAAGGTGGGCAGGCTCACGGGGCGCTCCCAGCCTTCATGGGGGCTGGCATGGCGTAATAGCGATTAATCACCAGCAGGGAAGGATTCACGCCCCTGCCGAGGCTGGCTTGATCGTCGCCACACTGCCAGCCTCTTCCCAATTACCGCCTATCAATCTTGCTCACCATGGCCCTTGTGCAAAGCGCAAATGGGCCATTTACTGAGCTGACTTCTTATGAAGTTTTATGAAGCTGACGGCGCCCACACCTTCAGGAATCAGGCTTTGTTAGGCCCTGCTCAACGTCTGCGGCACATCGGCGCTACTGCGTTACAAACAGGCGTTTGGCTCAGCGCCAGCACGCTGTCGGATCAGAAAACAATGTCTGCTCCATGCTCGCGCGCGAAGAGATAGCTGTCGGCAGAGAGTACGCACACGATCGGGCGAGATAATCATTCACGCAAAGAAAAACCCGACCGCTATCAAGACGATAACGGTCGGGTTCAAGACTGGTGGGTCGTGTAGGATTCGAACCTACGACCAATTGGTTAAAAGCCAACTGCTCTACCAACTGAGCTAACGACCCTCAGAGGCAACTTGCCTGGTACACCGAGGGGCCACGAAACGTGGTGGGTCGTGTAGGATTCGAACCTACGACCAATTGGTTAAAAGCCAACTGCTCTACCAACTGAGCTAACGACCCTTGCTCAACGGGCCGGTACTATACTTCGCCACCTTCCTTTATGCAAGCACAACGCGATAAGAATGTGAGATTTCAGGCTTTTAACGATCTTCAAGGCATCACCTCGATGCGCCTTCATGCGCAGCTTTCCTGCACAATCAGTGAAGCAGCTGCGCTGCGACGACATATATCTGCGCGTCGGAGCCGAAGCCTCACTCCCCCTCGATGCCAGCAAGGGCAGGCGTTCGGCGCAAACTTTATACAGTCCCCCACACGCAGCGCAGGCGCGATCCGTTAACCCGAATCGCGCCTGCGTTGGTCTCTTTAGCACCAAACGCCCTGCCCACTCAACGGGCTACAGGACGCTGCACACTATGCTACTTCTGGCGTGGTGAACGTGGCTTTTGAGGACGCGCCTGCTTGCTCCGGGCGTCTTTATCCTCTTTTCCCTCTTTGCCGAAGCGACGCGCCTCGCGTTTATCATCGACGCGCGAGCGTGTGCCCGGCTCACGCAGCCCGCGCACAGGACGGCGTTTGTTCTTGTCGCGATTCCAGCGATTCTTTTCCTCTGGCGTCAGCTCGGGGGCGCTGCGTAACGGCACGCCTGCGAGCTGTGCCAGATCGTCGATCTCTTCCTGATTCAGCTCGGTCCACTCGCCAGCACGGGCGCGCTTGTCGAGGAACACGTTGCCGTAGCGCACGCGCTTAAGGCGGCTGACCGTCAGCTCCTGCGATTCCCACAGGCGGCGCACCTCACGGTTGCGCCCTTCCAGGATCACGACGTGGAACCAGGTATTGATGCCTTCACCGCCAAACTGCTGCACGTCGGTGAAACGCGCGGGGCCATCGTCGAGCATCACCCCTTCGACCATGGCACGGATATTGTCCATGGAAGGCTCGCCCATCACGCGCACGGCGTATTCACGCTCGATTTGGGTAGAAGGGTGCATCAAGCGGTTCGCCAGCTCACCATCGGTCGTGAACAGCAGCAAGCCGCTGGTGTTGATATCAAGACGCCCAATCGCAATCCAGCGCTCGCCCTTGAGACGTGGCAAGCGATCAAATACCGTGCGACGGCCTTCGGGGTCCTTGCGCGTGCACAGCTCCCCTTCCGGCTTGTTGTACATGATGACGCGCCGTGGTGTCTCTTCATTGCTGCGCAGCGTGACCGGGCGACCATCCAGCGTCACCTGGGCATTGCCGTCGATACGATCACCCAGCGTGGCCACCTGACCATTGACGCTGACGCGCCCTTCGGCGATCACCGTCTCCATTTCGCGGCGCGATCCATAGCCGGCACGCGCCAGTACTTTCTGCAGCTTCTCGCTGTCAGCAGTGTGATTACTCATCGTTAAACGACCTCTCGTCGTGAATGGGTTGAGCGCTGTCGTGGTCAGGATCAGCGGAGTGGCTCTCCTGAGCGTCGTCAGCGTCATTAGTATCATGGGCTTCAGCGCTACCGCCAGCGCGTTTCTGAAGCCGTTCATCGAGTCGCTCGGTCAAATGACCGAAATCCATTGTTGCTACCTGCGGTAGCGGCTCGTTCAGAGGATCGCCGGTATCATCCAGCGCATCGGCGTCCTCCTCGGAGGTTTGCAGTAATTCCAGCGTCGCCTGCCGCGCGGCATTGGCTTCGGTATCTTCCTGCTCATGCTGCGGCTCTTCGCCAAAGCGCTCTGCCAATTCAGACATCGGCGGCAGCTCTTCCAGCGTTCCCAGACCAAGATCGTCAAGGAAGCTGCGGGTAGTGGCGTATACCGCCGGACGCCCGGGCACATCGCGGTGCCCTACTATCCGAATCCAGCCGCGCTCCAGCAAGGTGCGCATGATGGTGGTACTGATCGAGACGCCGCGTATCTCTTCGATATCGCTGCGCGTCACCGGCTGACGGTAGGCAATCAGCGCCAGCGTCTCCAGCAGCGCCCGCGAATAGCGCTGTGGCCGTTCTTCCCACAGCCGCGACACCCAGCGTGACAGCCCGTGATCAATGGCGAGGCGAAAGCCGGAGGCGCTTTCAAGCAGCGTCATGGCGGAATTATCAAGGCGACGTTCGAGCTGCCCCAGCGCCGCCCGTATTTCGCCGCGCGCGGGGCGCTCGTGCTCATCGAACAACTGCTCGAACTGTTCGAGCGACAAGGGTGCCGAGCTTGCCAGCAGTGCGCCCTCTACAATGCGATCCAGCGTAGCTGTCGAATCACTCATTGAGACGCTCCCCACTCACCGTCAAAGGCCGCTTCGCCTGCCTCATCACGTTCCATTCCATCATCGTCGAAGGCAGACTCCTGCTGCTGTCTGCGCGCCCGCACATGAATCGGCGACAGCGCTTCATTCTGTACAATCTCAATCATCTGCTCTTTGGCGAGTTCCAGCAGCGCCATGAAGGTGACCACCACGCCTGGACGACCTTCATCAAGGCTGAACAACGCTTCGAAAGGCACGAAATGCTCAGCATTGAGGCGCGCCATCACCATGCTCATGCGCTCACGGGTAGATAGCGTTTCACGCTCGATCTGGTGACTTTTTTGCAGCTCTACCTTCGACAGCAGCCGCCCCAGCGCCTTCAACAGGTCATCCAGCGCCACCTCAGGGTAGACCAGCCGCTCCTCAATAGGCGGCAGTTCGGGGCTGGGCGAAAACCAGTCGCGCCCGAAACGCGGCAAGGTATCCAGCGTTTCCGCCGTACTCTTCAGCCGTTCATATTCGCGCAGCCGCTCAAGCAGTACCGCCGTCGGATCTTCTTCATCGTCGGACTCACCTTCACGGGGCTGGCGCGGCAGCAGACTGCGTGATTTGATCTCGGCCAGCATCGCCGCCATCAGCAGGTATTCTGCCGCCAGATCAATGCCGCTGGTCTCCATCATCTCCACATATTCGATGTACTGATGGGTGACCGCCGCCACATTCACCGCCAGAATATCGAGATTTTGGCGACGAATCAGATAGAGCAGCAGATCAAGCGGGCCTTCAAAGGTTTCCAGAAAAACGCGCAGCGCTTCCGGCGGGATATAAAGATCCTGCGGCAGCTCCTTGACCTCCTGCCCTTCCACCCGAGCGAAAAACAGGCTTTCAGAGGCGTTGGGGGAAGCCTGGGTGGGCGCTTCAAGGCTCATTCGGCGGGAAATACTCAGTTGGATGAAGAAACACAGGAGCAACGGTACAGGAGAACGGGCGAAACAGGCCGTGCAGTGCGCGGCTCACTCTGGCGCCAAGTGTAGCAACCACAGCGAGCGCCACCAACTTATTAGCGTATTTGGGCCGCGTTAAACGGCAACGTGCCCGAGATGCTGCTAACCGCCCGGACGACGGTAGCGGAACGCCTGCTGCTCCATGTCGATCAGATGAACGCTCTCTTCTTCAGCAATCTGCTTGACCTCATCATGCCAGGGCGAATGCACGCAGACCGGATCGGTTTCGGCGGCATCTCCCGTCAGTGCCAGCGCCTGACAGCGGCAGCCGCCCCAGTCGATCTCGCGCCGGTCGCAGCCATGGCAGCGCTCCGGCATCCAGGAGGTACCACGGTAGGCGGTAAAGGCCGGCGATTTTTTCCAGATATCGACCAGGCTATGCTCGGCCACATTCCAGAACTCAAGCCCAGGAATCGTTTCTGCCGCGTGGCATGGCAGCACCTTGCCTGCTGGCGTCACATTGAGCGTTTGCCTGCCCCACCCCTGCATGCACGCCTTGGGATAGCGCGCGTGGTAGTCAGGTACTACCGAGTCGATCACCAGGCGGCCATGATATTTTTCACGCGCGCGCTCCACCTTATCCACCGCACGCATGGTCTGCTCACGGCTCGGCATCAGCGCCGCGCGATTGGCAAGCGCCCAGCCGTAATACTGGGCATGGGCTATCTCGATACGTCGTGCACCCAGCGTGATAGCCAGCTCGATAAAGTCATCAATCTGCTCAATATTGGCGCGGTGAATCACCGCATTAAGGGTGAGCGGCAGTCCGAATTGGGCAACTTCATGAGCAAATGCCAGCTTGCGTGAATGGGCGCTCGGCATATGCGATACCAGCGCCGTCGTAGCTTCCGTTGCGCCCTGAAACGATAGCTGAACATGATCAAGACCGGCATCGACCAGCGCCGCCAGCCGTTCACGACTGATATTCACCCCTGCCGTAATCAGATTGGAATAGAGGCCAGCGTCATAGCATGCCGCCACGATCTGTTCGAGATCGCGACGCGCAGCCGGTTCACCGCCGGAAAGATGCACTTGCAGCACGCCCAGCTCAGCGGCTTCGTGCAACACTCGCGTCCATACGGAAGTGTCGAGCTCCTCATTCTTGCGCTCAAGCTCGATCGGGTTGGAGCAGTAAGGGCACTGTAGCGGGCAGCGATGGGTCAGTTCACACAGCATCCCGATAGGCACGGGGTTGCCTGCCTCGGCGAAGGCGCGTTGGGCATCGGTTTGCATAGCCATCAGTGAAACTCAAGTACCCGGCGCTGGCTCAAGCCATCGAAAAACTGCGCCACATCGCTGGCAATCTGCGCTCTATCGGCGCTGTAGCGGGCCGCCAGCAGATCAATAATCTCCGCCTCGCTGCGTACACCGTCGGTATACTCGAGCACCGCACGGCCAATATCATCGAGCTTGAAGACGCGCTCAGGCGCCAGCAGCACCCAGCCACCGCGCGCTTTATCTTCACGCATGCGCACTCCGCGGGAGAGTGCCGGCACTCGTGATGGCGTTTGATCGCTCATACATCCCTCTTCGGATCGAAAGCGCCCGGCGGAAGATTGCCTGGCACTACATAGGCGTAATCCAGCGCATCGAGCAGTGACCACAACACGCCACACTTGAAGCGCAGCGCATCAAGCACCTGCTGCTGCTGTTCCCGGGTGACCGCGTGCTGCTTGACATAACGCAGCGCAAAGTCAGCATCGCGCGGTGCCTGTGTCAGGCGCGGTTCGAAGTACGCCAGAGTGTCGCGCGAAATGAAATCATAATGGGCCAGCATGCCCTGCATGCGGATCGGGATCACGATAGGTGAAAACAGCTCGGTCAGCGATGACGCCACCGCTTCCAGCAGCGAACGCTCCGCCACATAGTGCACGTAGGCATCCACCGCATGGCGCGTTTGCGGCAGCAGCTTGCGGGTCGATTCAACCATCTCCCGATCGAGGCCAAGGCCATCGGTCAGCGCCAGCCAGCGGCGAATACCACCATTTTCAGGAGAGTCGCCATCGTGATCAATGATGCGCTGACGCCATTCGCGGCGGATGGCGGGATCAAAACAGCGCGCCATAAAGCTGGCGTCCTTGATCGGAATCATCGCCTGATAGTAATAGCGGTTAAGCGCCCACGCCTGCACCTGCGCCTTGTTCAGCTCACCGTTTTGCAGCCTGAGCTGGAAGGGGTGACGATGGTGGTAGCACTCTTCGCCAATCCTGCGCAGCGCCTGCTCCAGCTCATCTGGCGTCATTGCCTGTTGTTGCGTCATCGTACTTGCCTCACCGGGGCTGCCTGAGTGGAATAGCGCAGAAACCGTACTATTCCCCCTTCTGGAAAGCGCTATAGCGTCACGCGCATACCGTCGAAGCCGACTTCCCATCCGGCTTCTTCCAGCATGTGCCGCTCGGGGCTTTGCTCAAGCAGCGCCGGGTTGCTGTTATTGATATGAATATAGATACGTCGTTTGATCCCAAGATCAGCGAGTGCCGCCATCGAGCCGTCTGGCCCTGACATCGAGATATGCCCCATGCGCGCGCCGCTCTTGTGGCTCAGCCCCGCTGCGATCAGTTCGTCATCGCGCCACAGCGTGCCATCAAACAGCACCACGTCAGCACCGCGAATGCGCGCCGCCAGCGCCTCGGAAAGATGGGCGCAGCCGGGAATGTAGTAAAGCCGCTTACCAGCGTGGCGCAGCTCTACCCCAATCGTGGTATCACCCTCGGCGCCAATGTTCTCGGCTTCGTTGGGCTGATACAGCGGTGCCTTGCCCGGTACGGCGAAGGTGGTCGCCTGAAGACCGCCCGGCAGCGTAAACGGGGTGCCGCTCTCCACGCGCGTACGGCGCACCACGTCGGGCCGCAGCACATCGAAGACGCTGTTGGCCGAGAGCGTCTGGTGCAGCTCGCCCGTCGCCAATAGTTCGAACGGAGTGCCTTCCCGCAGACTCAGCAGCCCAGCGATATGGTCGATATCGCCACCGGTCAGCACTACGGCTTCGATGGGCGAGTGGCGCAATTGAGCTGGCGCAAGTTCCGGCACATTCTG
This sequence comes from Carnimonas nigrificans ATCC BAA-78, assembly GCF_000526695.1. Lineage (GTDB taxonomy): Bacteria > Pseudomonadota > Gammaproteobacteria > Pseudomonadales > Halomonadaceae > Carnimonas > Carnimonas nigrificans. Next base: position 250,438 of record NZ_JAGO01000011.1, on the reverse strand, counting down.
GAGCTGGGTCAATATTTCGGGGGCACAGTCGATCAATGACCAACGCGTGCCATCCACCGATACCGCCACCGATGCCTGGGTACGCGGCGCGGTTACGCCATCACGCACCTGCTGGCACACCGTGCAGCCGCAATTCCACTGTGGTGAACCACCGCCGGCACCCGCGCCGAGGATCAATAACTGAAGGGCGGAAGAGGTAGCCTCTTCCGCCCTGATTGCCGTGACCATGGCGACTTAGAATTCAGCCGGCAGGTAGTCGTTGATTTCCATGGCAACACATACTTCTTCAATTTTGGGCGCAGTCCAAGCCATTGGTGTACTCCTTCAGTGAGAGGTTTGACTTTACCGCCCCACTATAACCATTTTTCCCACTTACTACACGTCAGAGAAGATAGAAAAGCTCTATATAAAGGCCGTGCTGACCACCATAAATGTCGAACCCGCCTTCTTCATTCGGCAACTACTCGCGACTCACCGGCTGAATCCGAGAGACGCGAACGTCCACCGCGGGAGTGGTAATCAAAGATCTTTTCGGCAATCTGCCAGTAACGGCCGGTTTTGCGCGCCACTACAATATCGGGAGCGCGCAGTCGCTGAGGCGAGGCCAGCACTTCACCCAGCGACTCAGGCTGCCAGCGCACACCTGGCGCAGCGATATGAAGATCAACAAAGGCGCGGTAGAAGGCGAAGCGCTGTGCTGCCGTTTCCAGTGCAAACCACTCGCTCAGCCCTTCGCCCTGCTCATCAAGATACTCCACCTTCAAGCGCTCAAGGCCCCGCCCGTTCAGCGCTCGTGTGAGGCGCATCGCCGCAACCTTGACGATGCTGGCTCCGCGCAGCTTCATGATCTGTTTCAGATGATCGTCGATGTCGATCAGAGTGGCGCTACAGCTCCCACAACGGCGTGCTGCAATATCATTGGCGGCATCGCAATGGGGGCAGCTTTTGAAACGGAAGCGGAAGTCACACTGCCGGGAGCTGCCCTCTTCGTCTTCAATCAGCCCCTGACAGCGCCGCCCGAAGTGTTCGATGACCAGCTCTCCCTCCTTGCGCCCCCAAAACAGGTTGGCGAAGCCGCATTCAGGACACTCGACCTGCACCGGTTCGGTATCGGCGGCCGGACGCGGCTGCCCCACCTCAGGGGCGTAGATATCCCAGGGATTACCGGCATAATCCAGAATCAGGCATGAATGCTTGTTAGGCGCCAGACGTAGCCCGCGCCCCACGATCTGCTGGTAGAGTCCCACTGACTCGGTAGGACGCAGAATCGCGATCATATCGACGTGCGGTGCATCGAAGCCGGTAGTCAGCACGGCCACATTGACCAGATACTTGAGGCGCTGCTCCTTGAATGCCTGAAGCAGCCGCTGGCGCTCACTTGACTCAGTGCCGCCGGTAATCAGCGCCGCCTGGCCTTCCGGCAGAAGCGCCATCACCTCCTCGGCATGCTGTACGGTCGCCGCAAAGATCATCACGCCAAGGCGCTCCTGCGCGCGCTCGATAATCTCGCCAACAATCGCGGGAGTAGCGCGATTGCCCTGGGTACGTTCTGCAAGCTGCTGCTCGCTGAACATGCCGTTGCGTTCAGGCATCAATGCCGAGAAGTCGTAACCGGCAATCGCCGCGTCGATGCGCTTAGGTTCACTCAAATAACCGTTGCGCACCATCCAGCGCAGCGGCATTTCATAGACACATTCGCGAAAGAAGGCGTGCTCGTCGCCGCGCACCATGCCATGGTAATGGCGATGGTAAATGAACCCCGTGCCCAGCCTGAACGGTGTTGCGGTCAGCCCCAGCACTTTCAGTCGCGGGTTAGCGTTTCGCAGCGTTTCGATCACCTTCTGATAGCTGCTGCGTTTTTTGCGCGCTGTTTGCACGGTGGCAACATCGACACGATGACATTCGTCGATCACCAGCAGTGTGAAGGAGCCATCGGCGAAGGATGGCAGCGCATTCACCACTGACTGCACCGAGGCGAACACCACCTGACGGCTACTCTGCTTGCGACCCAGCCCTGCGCTGAAGATATCCGCCTCAAGGCCATAGGCTTCATACTTGGCGTGATTTTGCTCCACCAGTTCGCGCACATGTGCCAGCACCAGTACGCGACCACGCGCCAGGCGCGCCAGTTCGGCAATTACCAGCGATTTACCGCTGCCGGTAGGCAATACCACCACAGCGGGTTCATCAGAGTGGCGAAAATAGGAGATAACGCGCTCGACCGCCTGCTGTTGATAGGGGCGAAGCTGGGGGACTGAAGAAGACACACACGACCATTGGCGATAAGGATTCAATGCCCCATGGTAGCTCACACTGTGGTGTAATGTCGGAGATTTCATTCATTGCCATCCCGTTTCCTTCACCTGTCATCAAGAGAAGGAAAACGCCTCAGTATGATAGCCAGGAGTCGTTATGTTGATTGTACTTGCCTACAGCCTTGTAGTTGGTTGTATTGCCACGCTACTGCTCGATGCGTGGGCACTATTGCTTCAGGCCGCAGGCATGGGGGGCAGTAACTGGGGCGCGGTGGGACAGTGGGTAAAAGGACTTGGCAAGGGTGAATTCTTCCACCCTGGCAGTGCTGCTCCCGCCGTTAGTCAGCAGGACAAAGCGGTGGGCTGGCTGTTTCATTATGTAGTGGGCATCATTTACGCCCTGCTGCTGGTGGTTATTGGCGGCACTCACTTTATTGAAGCGCCCACCTGGGCACCGATCATCTGGGTGGGGTTCGTCTTGAGCACTCTGTGCGGACTGCTGATTCTAGTACCAGCGCTGGGTGGCGGGCTGCTGGCCTCGAAAACGCCCAATCAAGCCAAATCCATCGGGCTGATGCTGGCGGGCCACGCGGTCTTTAGCATTGGGCTTTATCTTGGCGCACAGCTATTTGCCGCCTGAGGTCATCGGCGTCGCACAATAACGTTACCGAATACCCTCGATCGCAGGGGCTACAAACGCTGATTTCTATAGACTCGCGCTCTTCCTGCCCTTCTCCTTTCCCATCAGCCATACAAAATCACCCCGCCGGCTTTTTCCATGCAGCCAGCGGGGTGATTCATGAAGACGCCGCGCACAGCGCGACGTACTCTTTCCAATAATGCGAGAAGCGGCCCTTCTTAGTCGACGAACACCCGCGCGTTGCGGAACATTCTCAGCCAGGCACCCTCATCCTTCCACTCTGCCGGACGCCACGAGTTGGTTACTGCGCGGAACACGCGTTCGGGGTGCGGCATCGTGATCAGCACTCGACCATCGCGAGAAGTCAGCCCGGTAATCCCGGCTGGGGAGCCGTTAGGATTCGCCGGATATTGCGTGGTCGTGATGCCGTAATTATCCACGTAGCGCAGCGCTACCTGACCTCTGGTTTGCACGTCACGCATCACGGCATCGCTTTCAAAGCGCGCCAGACCTTCACCGTGTGCCACCGCAATCGGCATCCGCGAGCCTTCCATACCGGCCAGCATCACCGCGTTGCTCTTCTCCACCGCGACCATCGACACACGCCCTTCGAACTGCTCGGAGCGATTGCGGACAAAACGGGGCCAGTTGTCTGCGCCGGGGATTAGCTCGGCCAACTGGGAGAGCATCTGGCAGCCGTTACACACGCCCAGCGAGAAGGTGTCGTTACGCTCGAAGAAAGCAGCAAACTGATCACGCACGGCAGCATGGAAGAGCACTGACTTGGCCCAGCCGCCGCCTGCGCCCAGCACGTCGCCGTAGGAGAAGCCGCCACAGGCAGCAAGCCCTTTGAAGCTCTCCAGCGCCACACGTCCTGCCAGAAGATCGGACATGTGTACATCAACGGCCTCAAAACCTGCACGGTCAAAGGCCGCCGCCATTTCGATCTGGCCGTTGACGCCCTGCTCACGCAGGATCGCCACACGCGGACGCGTATCAAGATTCAGGTAAGGTGCGGCGACATCTTCGTTAACATCGAAGGAAAGCTGCGCATGCAGGCCGGGGTCCTTGGTATCGAGCAGTGCATCAAACTCCTGCTCGGCACATTCAGGATTATCACGCAGTGCCTGAATGCGATGACTGGTATCGGCCCACAGCCGCTGCGCCGTTACACGCGGCATATCGAGCAATTGGCTGCCGCGATGCGCCACGACCAGCCGATCATCGCTGCGCGGACGCGCTATATCCTTGACGGCATCACTCAAGCCAGCATCGGCTAAACGTTGACGCACGTCGTCAAGCTCCGCATCGCGCACCTGAATCACCGCCCCCGCTTCTTCGTTGAAGAGCGCCTGCAATGCATCTTCCCTGGCGTCAATTACATCGTCCAGACGAATATCCAGACCAAGATGGCTCGCGAAGGCCATCTCCGCCAGAGTGACTGCTACGCCGCCATCGCTGCGGTCGTGATAGGCCAACAGCTTGCCATCGGCGTTGAGCGCTTGAATAACGGAGAAAAACGCAGCCAGATCTGCGGCAGAGTCGATATCCGGGCACTGATCTCCTACCTGATCGAACACCTGCGCCAGCGCCGACGCGCCCAGACGCTGTTGCCCACGCCCCAGGTCGATCAGCAGCAGGGTAGTGGCCTCATCGCGCTGAAGCTCAGGCGTCAGCGTCTGCATGGCGTCAGCAACCGGTGCGAAGCCGGTCACGATCAGCGACAGCGGTGCCGTCACCGCCTTCTGTTCGCCTTTCGCATCGCGCCACTGGGTGCGCATCGACATTGAATCCTTGCCCACCGGAATCGCCATGCCCAGCGCCGGACACAACTCCATGCCCACCGCTTTTACCGCTTCGAACAGCGCCTGATTCTCACCGTCATGGTCAGCCGCGCTCATCCAGTTGGCCGAGAGGCGGATATCAGAGAGCGCCGCCACACGCGCTGCGGCCATATTGGTCACGACTTCAGCGACGGCCATGCGCGCCGAGGCAGCAGCATTGATCAGCGCCGACGGCGTACGCTCGCCAATCGCCATCGCTTCACCCGCGTGGGTGTCATAGCTGGCGGTGGTTACGGCGCAATCGGCCACCGGCGTCTGCCACGGGCCAACCATCTGGTCACGCGCCACCATACCGGTAATCGAGCGATCACCGATGGTAATCAGGAAGCTCTTGGAGGCCACCGCAGGCAGTTGCAGCACGCGCTCGAACGCATCGCGCAGCTCAACCCCATCGAAACGCAGCCCTGCATGGGCGACGGTTTGCTCCTCATAGCGACGCGACATTTTTGGCGGCTTGCCAAACAGTACGTCCATGGGCAGGTCGATAGGCGTTGCTTCACGCTCACTCGGGGCCGCGCCTGTCTCGATACGGCCATCCTTCACAGTGAGGGTATGGGCTTGCAGCGCTTCCCCCACCACCGCATAGGGCGCACGCTCGCGCTGGCAGATGGCGTCGAAACGTTCAACATCATGAGGCGCAATCGCCAGTACATAGCGCTCCTGGGATTCGTTGCACCACAGCTCCAGCGGACTCATGCCCGGCTCGTCACTGGGCACCGCCGCCAGATCGAACAAACCGCCACGCTCGCCATCCTTGACCAGCTCCGGCAACGCATTGGAAAGCCCGCCAGCGCCCACATCATGAATGAAGCAGATCGGATTGTGCTCACCCAGCGCCCAGCAGCGGTCGATTACCTCCTGCGCGCGCCGCTCCATTTCGGGGTTATCACGCTGTACCGAGGCGAAATCAAGCGCCGCATCGGAGCCGCCGGAGGCCACTGACGACGCTGCTCCACCACCAAGACCAATCAGCATGGCGGGGCCACCCAGCACAATCAGCTTGGCACCAACCGGAATATCGCCCTTCTCGACGTGCTCGCTGCGAATATTACCGTAGCCGCCCGCCAGCATGATGGGCTTATGGTAGCCACGGCGCTCGGTGCCCTTCACTGAAGGCGCATCAATTTCGAGGGTGCGGAAATAGCCTGCCAGATTGGGGCGACCAAATTCGTTGTTGAATGCAGCGCCCCCAATCGGCCCTTCGATCATGATATCGAGAGCGCTCTTGATACGCTCAGGGCGTCCATAATCCACGGCTTCCCAGGGCTGCACATAGCCGGGAATACGCAGATTGGAGACGCTGAAGCCTGTCAGCCCCGCCTTCGGCTTGCCTCCAATGCCCGTCGCACCTTCATCACGAATTTCACCGCCAGCACCGGTAGCGGCACCAGGATGCGGAGCTATAGCCGTCGGGTGGTTGTGGGTTTCCACCTTCATCAGAATATGGATCGGCTCGCGCGTGGCGCCATAGACATGACGCTGCGGATCAGGGAAGAAGCGCCCTGCCGTGCTGCCTTCGATAATGGCCGAGTTGTCGCTGTAGGCGGAGAGCACGCCGTCAGGGGAGCACTTGTGGGTATTGCGGATCATGCCGAACAGCGAGTGCGGCTGGGCTTCACCATTGATGGTCCAGTCAGCGTTGAAGATCTTGTGGCGGCAGTGCTCGGAGTTGGCCTGCGCAAACATCATCAGCTCAACATCGCTGGGATTACGCCCAAGACGGGTGAAGGCATCGACCAGGTAGTCGATTTCATCGTCGGCAAGCGCTAAACCAAGACGGCCATTGGCCTCTTGCAGCGCCGTTTGCCCTCCTCCAATCACGTCGATCTCACTGAGCGGACGCGGCTGATGCTGGGCAAACAGCTGGGCGGCTTCGGCTTCATCAAAGAGTACCGTTTGCGTCATGCGGTCGTGCAGCAGCTCAACAATACGCTGGCTCTGCTCTACCGACGGCATTTCAGTCGTAACCAGATGGTACGCAATGCCGCGCTCGATACGCGCCACATTCTCGATACCGCAGTTGCGTACAATATCGGTGGCCTTGGTTGACCAGGGCGATAGCGTACCCAGACGCGGCACCACCAGATAGAGCGCCCCATCACGGGTACGGCGCTGCTCACGCGCATCGAGCAGCTCATTCAGCCGCTGGCGCGTCTGCTCATCCAGAGCATGGGGCGTATCAATGAAATAGACAAAATCGGCAGTGAGCGATTCGATGGTGGGGACTGATTGACGCAGTTGATCAATCAGCTTGGCGTGACGGAACTCAGAAAGTGCTTCAGCACCTCGCAGTTCGAGCATGACAACGCGGCCTCTTTGCATTGGCAGTAGAAGTCAGGCATGGGCACATCATTGCGCTCGGCCCACCGCCCAGGAAGGAGTGCACATGATACTGGAAAGTGAGCGGCCAGACGATGGCAATTGCACACATAATGCGAGGAAGGCTGCTCAACATAGAGCGTCAACCGTCTGACCCGCCCTTGCGACACTAATAGTGAATGCTCTGATAACCGATGAATCACGCGGGTCACGTAAAGAAAGCTGACTGACCAAAGAGCACTTTGGGCTGTTCCAGCAGCCATGACAACGAGCTACAGCAAGGCGGTACATAAATCCAGTGAATGCGAGTGAAGTAAGCGCTTAGGCTCGCTACAATCGAACTTTTTCTGCCATGGGAGCTGATGTTATGTACGCGATTGCGCGCCGCTGGCAGCGCCACTGTATTGATCGCCCTGTTACGGAACGCCAGTGGCTAACGCTCCCCGGCTCGCTGACCCAGGCATTGCGCCGCTGCGGCGCTTTTAGCCTGGAGGTGACGGCAGAAGGCTGGTGCCGCTTGCGGCATGACGAAACTCAAGCGCTCCGGCTTCCCGCCAATACCCGCGGCTGGGCACGCGAGATCGTAATGAGCATCGACGGTACTCCATGCGTTGCCGCACGCAGCGTGACCACCGCCGCCGGTTTGCACGGCCCATGGCGAGCACTCCGCCATCAAGGACAGCGTCCCCTCGGCGATATTCTCTATCACAATGGCGCCATCCGCCGCACCCCCTTCACCTTCTCGACCAGCCAGGCTAACCATACTGGTTCAGCACGGCGCTCCGTGTTTTATCACAGCGGCGCGCCACTGCTGATCAGCGAACGCTTCCTGCCAGCATTTATCGAGCGCCACGGAAAAGGCTCACCACGGTGGCTGCCACCGCGCTGGTCGTCAGCGGGATAATTGCTTTGTTTAGTTATGGTCAACGCTGTGCTGGGTACAGAACGGAAGAGGGGTTGGTTTCCTGTGAGGAAGAAGCCACCCAATACCGCCCCCTCTCAGCGTTGCGTTAACCCCTGCGCGCAACGCACCAACCTCACCGCGCCCCGATGAAGCGCGGCGTATCATGACTCGTTGGAAGCACGACGTCGTTCGCTGAAAAAGCGTTTAAGCAGTTGAGAGGAGGCTGAGGCGAGCACGCCGCCCTGAATCTGCGGGTGATGAAAATGCCACGGTTGCGCGGCCAGGTTGGCGCGTGATTCGATCATGCCCGATTTCGGCTCTGCGGCGGCGTAGACCACCCGCGCCACGCGAGCCTGAAGAATGGCACCAAGACACATCATGCAGGGTTCCAGCGTCACAAACAGCGTACAGTCAAGCAGCCGATAGTTGTTCAACTGCGCTGCGGCGGCGCGAATTGCCTGTAGTTCGGCGTGAGCGCTGGGGTCATGGCAAGCGATGGGGGCGTTATACCCCGCTCCGATAATCGCGCCCTGGGCCGAAACCACTACTGCTCCCACGGGCACTTCCCCTGCTGCAAATGCCAGCCGCGCCTGATCCAGCGCTCGGTGCATGTAAAATTCATCGCTGCGCAGCACCGGTTCAGACGCTTCACTCACCCTGCTGCCACCACTGATCCTGCGGCGTTACCGGCACGGTACGCTTATGGCGAGTTGCCAAAAACAGCTGTTCAATGCGCTCGGCCACCGTATCGCTCACGGCCAAACCTTCCAGATAATCGTCGATATCGGCATAACGCACGCCAAGTGCGTCTTCATCGGGCAGTGCCGGACGGTCATCCTCAAGGTCGGCAGTGGGCACTTTGAAGGTAATGCTGTCAGGGGCATCAAGCGCTTTCAGCAGTGCCGCGCCCTGACGTTTGGTCAGACCGGTCAGCGGTGTAATATCGACCCCACCATCGCCATACTTGGTGAAGAAGCCGGAGACCGCCTCGGCAGCGTGGTCGGTGCCCACCACCAGACAGCCAAGCTGCCCTGCCAGCGCATACTGTGCCACCATGCGCTCACGCGCCTTGATATTGCCACGCACGAAATCGCGCAGCCGATCCGGGGCCTCATCAAGGGGGGCCAGGGCAGCAGCGGCCGCTTCCGCGCTGGCATCTGCCGCCGCCTTGATATTCACCACCAGACGGTGATCCGGCGCAATAAAATCGAGCGCAATTTGCGCATCATCTTCATCGGCCTGTTCACCATAGGGAAGTCGCACTGCATAAAAGCTGACATCATCGCCCTGCTGACGCAGCCCTTCCACTGCCAGCTGACATAGCCTGCCAGCCAGTGCTGAATCCTGCCCACCGCTGATGCCCAGCACTAGCCCCTTGGTGCCAGTACGACGCAAATAGCGCTGAATGAAGCGAATCCGCTCAGCAATTTCATGATCGGGGTCAATGGAGGCGTTCACGCATAGTTCTTTGATGATGGCATTGCGCAAGGTTGTCATTGGTCGCAGGCTCGTCAGGATGGCTGAATTTGGACTGCTCCCAAGAGTAGCTGATGCATCGCCTTGTGCCTATAGGGGGCAGGCACCGCAGCGTGCTGGCAAAATCACGATCCAACGCCCCCTCTGCCACCATGGCGCCAGAGCAGAGAGAAATTCACACGACATTATGTGACACTAGAGGGCAACAAGGTTGCCTCGGGAAGGCGACGCGATGGCTCCTTATTACAGCCACCTTCCATGCGGCAACCAGCGCCAGGCCCCAGCGGCCTGCGGCAATGACACATAATGAAATAACACCAGGCATTCGGGAGAGCAGGAATGAGTGACGAAAACATTGAACAGGTGGATGTACTGCTAATAGGCGCGGGCGTGATGAGCACCACCCTGGCGACACTGCTGCACCAGCTTGAGCCGGGGCTTTCGATTGAAATTGTCGAGCAGCTCCCTGGCGCTGCGCAGGAAAGCTCCAATGCGTGGAATAACGCGGGCACTGGCCACGCGGCCATGTGCGAGCTGAACTACACTCCGCGCGCAGCAGACGGCTCGGTCAATATCGACAAAGCGGTCAATATCAACACCCAGTTTGAAGAGTCGAAGCAGTTCTGGAGCTATCTGGTGGAGCAAGGCGCTCTCAATGCACCAGAGAACTTCATTCATCCTGTGCCCCATATCAGCTTTGTGCGCGGCGATGATGATGTCGCCTTTTTGAAGAAGCGCTATGAAGCCATGAGCGCCCACCCCTGTTTCGCCGACATGACCTTCAGTGAAGATCACGAGGAGATCAAGCAGTGGGCACCCCTGCTGTTTGCAGGACGCACCGGCACGCAATCCCTGGCGGCCACCCGTATGCGCCAGGGCGCGGATGTCGATTACGGTGCTCTGTCACGGGATCTGATCAGCCATCTTGAGAAAGAAAATGCGGTCAAGGTCGCCTACCGTCAAAAAGTGACCGGCCTGGTGCAGGACGCCAACGGTCGCTGGTATGTCGATATCAGGGTTAACGACGGCATAGAAAAACGCACTGTTCGCGCTGGCTTTGTGTTTGTGGGGGCTGGCGGCGCCGCGCTGGGGCTGCTGCAAAAAAGCGGTATTGAAGAAGCCAACGGCTACGCCGGCTTCCCGGTCAGCGGCCAGTGGCTGCGCTGTGACAAGCCTGAAATCGTCGAACAGCACAACGCCAAGGTATACAGCAAAGCCTCGGTTGGCGCGCCGCCGATGTCGGTGCCGCACCTTGATACGCGCGTGGTCGATGGCAAGAAATCGCTGCTGTTTGGCCCTTTTGCAGGCTTTACCACCAAGTTCCTGAAAACCGGATCACTGTTCGATTTGCCTGCCAGCGTGCGCTTCAACAACCTCAGCCCCATGCTCTCGGTAGCCAAGGATAACTTCCCGCTGGTGAAATACCTGGTGCAGCAGGTCATGCTTTCGCAGAAACAGCGCGTCGAAGAGCTGCGTGATTTCTATCCTGATGCCAAGGATGACGACTGGAAGCTACAGGTAGCGGGCCAGCGTGTGCAGGTCATCAAGAAAACTGCCGAGAAAGGCGGCACGCTGCAATTCGGTACGGAAGTGGTCGCTGCCAAGGACAACAGTATCGCCGCCCTGCTGGGCGCCTCCCCCGGTGCTTCCACAGCGGTATCAATCATGCTGGGGCTATTGGAACGCTGCTTTGCCGAGCGCTTCTCAAGCACTGAATGGCAGCAGAAACTCACGACCATCTTCAGCGCCCGCGCCTCGGCCCTGGCAAGCGATGGCGATCTGCTCAACAAGGTGCGCACGCATTCGCATTCAGTGCTGAAACTGGCAGCGCCCGGCGAATAATGCCACACCAGTCTTTACACCTCGGGTAAACGCCACCCCGCCGCTACGCCCCTCCTGGAAATTGGGAGATGCGCAGCGGCGGAGCTTTTTGTCTTTCAATGAATATCGAGCAGGAGCGCGGCCCCCTTTTGCAAATGCGCTCCTCTTCACATAACACGCTCTATTGAGCGTCCTGCGCCATCATTCCTTCGTTCTCCGTCGTCATGCAGTTATCCATGCAGGCGTGGGGATCACTTGCGGAGCCGTACTTCCCCCACCAGCAACTCCCTTCCCATGGAAAGCCCTACTCGCCAGCTTTTAACGACAAGAGCGCGAATACTGGCATCATCGCGAATAAAGCCTGAAGGAAGGCGCACCGTTCGGATGAACAGAATTCACTCCCTTCACCATGAGTCGCAATCAGGTCAGAGCACCGGAGCGACCAGATTCGCCAGCCGTGAAGCGATCTGGCGCCAGCGCGGTATCTGATCAAGCGCCTGCTGGGTAAGTTCACGCGACTCATAGAAATCATGCAGCAGCATTTGCTCGACTTCGGCAGCAAAGCCGTTATCAAAGGTAGCAACCATCAATTCAAAATTGAGACGCATCGAGCGGTTATCGAGGTTGGCACTGCCCACCACGGCATAATCATCATCGACAAGCCATACCTTCTGATGCACAAACCCATGGCGGTAATTGTAGACGCGCATGCCGCTGCGAAAGGCTCGCCGCATAAACAGACAGCTGGCAAAGAAAACCATCTGGTGGTCAGCCTGCCCGGGCACCAGAATGCGCACATCAACGCCACGATTGACCGCCAACTGCAAGGCTGCAAATACGGCATCATCCGGCACCAGATAGGGCGTGCTGAGCCATATGCGTCGGGTTGCCCGGCCAATCAGCTCCAGCAGTTGCATGACACAGATATCATGCCCATCCGCTGGGCCAGTGGGCAGCGCCTGGCACTTCATGCTGCCGACCGCTTCGATATCCGCCATGCGCAGGTCGGGCAACTGCTTGGTACTCCAATACCAATCTTCGGCAAAGGAGTAGTGAAGGCAGTTGATGATGGGGCCACGCAGCTCAATATGAGTATCGCGCCAAGGGGAAAGCGGCGGCTCCTGGCCGGTATAAAGGTTGCTGATGTTGTGACCGCCCACGAAGGCGCGCTCGCTATCGACCACTACCAGTTTGCGGTGGTTACGGAAGTTGACCTGAAAACGGTTGAAGCCAATCCCCGATGAAGTCACAAACTTGTGCGCCTTGATGCCGCCCTGCCGCAGCCGCTCCAATGTCGTGTGTTTGAGGCCGTAGCTCCCGACACCATCACACAGCACCATAACGTCAACGCCATCAGCGGCGCGTGCCAGCAGCTTGTCGAACAACTTCTGCCCCAGTTCGTCCTCCACGATAGTGAAAAACTCCACCACAATCTGATACCGAGCGTGATCAATCGCATCGAACATGGCGTCGAATGTCGCTTCGCTATTGATCAGAAGGCGAACCTCATTGCCTCCCAGCATTGGCATCTGGGTAAGCTTCACGGCAGCAGGCAACCCTTGATCGCCCTGCTCTGAAATCAATGCCCGCCAGGGAAGCTCGCCAATCCGGTGGCTTACCTCATGACGCTCATCACGGCGCGCCTTGACGTAGGATTCAAAGCGATTGCTGCCAAACATGAAATAGGGAACCAGCGCCAGATACGGAAATACCACCAGCAGCACGGCCCACGCCACCGCTCCTTGCGGAGTGCGCGCACGCCAGATGGCATCAATGGCAGCCGCGATACCGCCCAGGTGAAACAGAAACACGATAATGCCGAGGATCGAAACAGTGCTCATAAGCAGGAATATTCACCTTGATGGACGATATGCGGGTATGACTGCGCCGACTGATATGAACACCAGCCTCAGGCCAGCCAGCGATAAAGCGCCCCGACAACGCATTTGCCTTTCAGCAGGCAGAGAAATGCACGAACTTCAGACCTCATGGCAGAAGCCTACATCTCGCTCCGCGCCTGCTGCTCATCCTTTAAACCTTGCCTTAAGGCGGCAGGGCTAGCAATACGACATCGCGTTAAACGTCAAAACCCACCGTAAGGTGGGTTTTGGTGACCGTGAGCGGCTGATGTTAGCGCTGCGTATGCCCGATGGGATGTGGCTGGTGGCGCTGCCTTGCCAGTTCGATCTGCTTCTGGCGTTCGATGGCGCGCTGGCGCGTCTTTTCGCTCAACGTATTCCAGCAGTGGGGGCAACTGATCCCCGGCACATAGTGCGCTGATTCACGATCCTGATGCGATACCGGATGGCGGCACGCATGGCACTGATCGAACTCGCCTTCACTCAGGTCGTGCTTGACGGCAACCCGGTTGTCGAACACAAAACACTCACCGCGCCACTTGCTCTGCTCTTCAGGGATCTGTTTCAGATAATTCAGAATGCCGCCCTTCAGGTGATAGACCTCTTCGAAACCTTCATTGAGCATGAAGCTGGACGCTTTTTCACAACGAATACCGCCGGTGCAGAACATGGCGACCTTTTTGACCTTCTCGGGGTCATAGTGCCCGCGCACATAGCCCGGAAATTCGCGGAAGGTTTTGGTTTTAGGGTCAACGGCGCCCTCGAAGGTGCCAATATCCACCTCGTAATCGTTGCGCGTATCAATCAGCACCACTTCAGGATCATCCAGCAGCCGGTTCCACTCTTCCGGCTCCAGATAAGTGCCTACCTGCTGATTGGGATCGACGCCGGGCACGCCCATGGTCACGATCTCTTTCTTCAACTTGACCTTGGTGCGATAGAAAGGATGCTCGCTGGAAAACGACTCCTTGTATTCCAGCGCTGTCAGACGCTCATCCCGCGCAAACCACTCAAGCAGTGCATCAATGGCATCACGACTTCCTGACACGGTGCCGTTGATCCCTTCAGCGGCCAGCAGCAGCGTGCCCTTGATATCGTGTTCAAGCATGAAGGAAAGCAGCGGTTCGCGTAGCTGCTGGTAATCATTGAGGGTGACAAACTTGTAAAGCGCAGCAACGACAATACTGTCGCTCGGCTGCTCGGCGGCAACTGATGACATGGCGAGTCTCCACAGTGGTCGCCCGCGTAAAGGGCGGACCGTGAGTAATAAAGGATACCCGCTGAGGCGGGCGCGCATAGTATAACAAGCTTGCCAGCGGCGATGCGATCCCCACGATACGGTGCGATCATGCGTCGCTTGTCCGCACGCCTATTGCGTATTGCTACCCCCTGAACGCTATTGTGGGTGCGAAATCCCCCCTTTCTCGTGTACTCTATGCGCCGCGATGTGGCTCATGTTGTACGGCAATATCGCCTTGAATAATGGTCCCGCGCTACTGGCGAAGATGCGGGTAACAGTTAAGTATTCGCCACTTTGATCTAACCGCTATGGCTTTATTGCAAACGGAATGAGCGCGGCTAACACCAGGTGCCGTGCCGTTCGCCATAAGGCTTAAGCGACCTATCTGGAACAGCGATGATGGAACGCGAGCAGCAGCCCGACTCTTTCCGCTCTGGTAACGGCACCTCCTGCGGAAAATTCATTTTGATTGGCGAACATTCGGTAGTGTTTGGCCATCCGGCCATCGCCATTCCGCTGCTGGGGGTTACCATGCACGCCCAGGTTCATCGCGAAGCGGTCGAGCCATGGTTTAGCAGTGAAGTCTACGACGGCCCCCTGGCGGCACTCCCCGACCAACTGGCAGGCATCCAGGGGGCACTTGCCGCAACGCTTGAGGCGCTGGGTGAATCTACCGAAGGACTTTCGATCACCCTTGAAAGCGATGTTCCCGTCGAGCGCGGCATGGGGTCGAGTGCAGCGTCAGCCGGGGCGATCATTCGTGCGCTGTTCGATTATCACCGCCGCGAAGCCAGCGCCGACCAGCTCTTCGAACTGGTTCAGGTCGCCGAACGTATAGCCCACGGCAGCCCCAGCGGTCTTGATGCCGTGGCGACCTCTGCGCGCGCCCCCGTCCATTTTCATCAGGGCACTTTTGCCGATCTCGATATCACGCTATCCGGTGCGGTGGTGATTGCCGATACCGGCATTCGCGGCGGTACACGCCACACCGTCGCGGCGCTGCGTGCTCGCCATGCAGCCACGCCCACTGAAGTAGAGCCTGATCTTGAGCGACTGGCAGCGTTAACCAACGACGCCAGCCGCTGCCTGCGCGATAACAATCTGATCGAGCTGGGTACCATTTTCGATCAGGCCCATGCGGCACTGAGCCGTTTGGGGGTCAGCAGCCACGAACTTGATCATCTTGTCACCAGCGCGCGTCGTCACGGCGCGGTAGGTGCCAAGATGACCGGCGGTGGTGCTGGTGGCTGCATGCTGGCGCTGTGTGACAGTGTTGACAGCGCTCAGCGTGTCGCCAAAGGGCTGCGCAGCGATGGTGCCGAACGCACCTGGATTCACACCTTCGATGCCCATAACAATAGCGCTCTTCCCCCTTACAACGACGGCGAGGTACTGTCCTGATGGCTCATCATGCGCGAGCCAAGGCTCATACCAACATTGCCCTGAGCAAGTACTGGGGCAAGCGTGACAACGAACTGATCCTGCCGATGAACGGTAGTCTGTCGCTGACGCTGGATGCCTTCCACACCACCACGGAAGTGCGTTTTATTGAGGAGCGCGGCAGCGATACCGTACTTCTCAATGAGCAGCCTCTCGATGACAGCGCCACTGCCAAGGTCAGCCGCTTTCTTGATCGCGTGCGGGCACTCAAGGGAGTCGATTGGCGCGCTGAAGTACATTCACATAACCAGGTGCCTACCGGTGCTGGGCTGGCTTCTTCATCCTCGGCATTTGCTGCGCTGGCAGGAGCGGCCTCTCGGGCACTTGGCCTGGAACTTGATGAGCGCGCACTATCCATACTGGCACGCAAGGGGTCAGGCTCCGCCAGCCGTTCGATCTTCGGTGGTTTTGCGCTATGGCAGGCTGGCGAAGACGATCTCAGCTCTTACGCTTACCCGCTGCAATCGCCGCTGTACGATGACATCGCCATGCTGGTGGTGGTCATCAACGCGGCTCATAAGCCAGTGACCAGCCGTGAAGGCATGCGCCGTACCGTCGATACGTCACCTTACTATTCGGCCTGGGTGAAAGATGCCGAGCAACGGCTTGGCGAGATGAAGCACGCGGTCACCCATGGCGACTTCACGCGCATGGGAGAACTGGCAGAAATGAGCGCAATGCGTATGCACGCCAGTATGCTGGCCGCAGAACCGCCCTTCTGCTATTGGGAGAGCGGCAGTCTACAGGTGATGCAAATCGTGCGGGAACTGCGTGCGCAAGGGTGCCAGTGCTACTTTACGATGGACGCTGGCCCCAACGTTAAAATCATCACCAGAAACTCTGAACTTGCCGTGCTAAAACGTGCGCTGGCAGCTACAGTGGATGAGCAGGCGTTACTGACTGCCCGTCCTGGCCCCGGCCTCCTTGTCGAGAATTGCTGAACATCTGACAAAGGCACAGCATGACCACTGGCCGTGACGGTTATTTCACGCAACCGCCCCAGGTTGATATTGATTCAGGTAACGGAGAGGCGTAAGTGTCAGTCATTGAGGAGCAAGCTCCCGGCAAGCTCTACATCGCGGGAGAATACGCGGTGATCGAGCCGGGCAATACGGCCATTCTGGTGGCCGTTGATCGTTTTCTGCGAGTGCGCCTGACCGCCTCTGAAGAAGTAGGCTCACTGACTTCCAGCCAGTATGGTCATCTGCCGGTACGCTGGCGGCGCAGTGGCGACCATAAACTGGTGCTTGAGCGCGAAGAGAATCCCTTCGACTACGTACTTTCCGCCATTGCGGTTACCGAGCAGTACGCCCGCGAGCAGGGCCGCGAGCTGGCCTTTTATCACCTTGATATTGATAGTCAGCTGGATGACGCCTCGGGCCGCAAGTATGGTCTCGGCTCCAGCGGTGCCGTCACTGTCGCCACCATCAAGGCACTGGCGCGCTTCTATGCCCTGGCACTCTCACCGCTGATGCTCTTCAAGCTGGCTGCGCTTGCACAGGTCGATATTCAGCCCAATGGTTCGTGCGGTGATCTGGCGGCAAGCGCCTATGGCGGCTGGATTGCTTATACCTGTTTTGATCGTGAATGGGCGCGCCGCGAGCGTGCAGCCCATACCGTCACCGAGATGCTTGGCCGCGACTGGCCCCATCTGGAAGTGCGCCGCTTGAGTGCGCCCAGCGATCTGCATCTGGTGATTGGCTGGACGGGAGCACCCGCTTCCACACCAGCGCTGGTCGCCATGGTGCAGGCGCGCAAAAGCGACAGCGCCACCCATTACGATGACTTCCTGAACAGTGCCAAAGAGTGCATGAAAGCGATGGTGGCAGCCTTCGAAGCCGGTAATACCAAACGCATTCAGGCTGAAATCCGCGTTTATCGCCGCTTGCTCCACTCACTGGGAAAAAGCGCCAATACGCATATCGAGACCCCTGAGCTTGACCTTTTATGTGCCGAAGCAGAGCGCTACGGCGGTGCAGCCAAGACCTCGGGAGCGGGTGGTGGCGACTGCGGCATCGCTATCTTTAACGCCGACAACGATGTGTCTGCACTGCTCGACGCCTGGACCCGCAACGGCATCCTTCCCCTTTCGCTGAAGGTTCACAATGAGAAGAGGCAGGTCGCATGAGCCAATCACAGCGCAAGGATGATCACGTTGCCCATGCCGAGGCTCTGTTCAAGGAGAGCCGCCACAACGAATTCGATGATCTAGAATTCGTCCACCACTCGCTGCCCGGCATTGATTGCGATCAGGTTGCCCTGGAAACATCGGTCGGCAGCTTCGAGTGGTCACTGCCCTTTTATATCAATGGCATGACCGGCGGCAGCCAGAAAACCGGCGAGATCAATCGTCAACTGGGCGAGGTTGCCAGCGCAACCGGCCTGGCGATTGCAACGGGGTCACAAAGCGCCGCTCTCAAGAATCCTGAACTGCGCGACACCTTCAGCACCTTGCGGAAGCACAATCCGCACGGGTTTGTGATGGGCAATGTAGGCGTCGATACTTCCCCTGAGCTGGCTGAGCAAGCGGTCGAGATGCTGGATGCCGATGCGTTGCAGGTGCATATCAATGCGCCGCAAGAGCTGGTAATGCCCGAAGGGGATCGCCACTTCAGCGCCTGGCTCGATAATCTTGCCGCCATTCGTGAGCGCGTGGGGGTACCGGTCATTGCCAAGGAGGTGGGCTTCGGCATGAGCGACACCACCATTCGCCTGTTGCAGGAGCGCGGTATCACGCTGATTGACGTGAGTGGTCGTGGTGGCACCGATTTCATCGCCATCGAAAACCTGCGCCGTCCTGTCGCCGAGCTGGATTACATCAAGGGTTGGGGGCAGTCAGCGGCGGCTTCCCTGATTGAAGCGGCACCGGTAGTGAATAGCGCGCAGTTGCTGGCTTCAGGAGGCGTTCGCACTCCCCTTGATGTGGTCAAAGCGCTTGCGCTTGGCGCAAAGGCCGTGGGGGTTTCCGGACAGGTGCTGCATACGTTAATGAATCAAGGTCCAGAGGCGTTGATTGCCATGCTCGAAGAGTGGAAGCAGCAGCTACGCACGTTGATGACCATGATAGGCGCCGCTAACGTTGCCAGCCTGCAACACAGCGATCTGCTGTTGCGCGGGCGCTTGCGTGAATACTGTGAGCTGCGCGGCTTGAATCCTGCGGGCTATGCACGGCGTTCGCGCTCTTAAGGGTAACGCAAGGCGGCCAGGCAAACATTGCGCCACTAATAGAGACGACAAGACGATACCTTGATGAGTATCGCCACCTCAGGCGCAGTCGAGGAGAGAAAGATGGCCCATAGCTGTCATTTGAAGGTACGCGGTAACCATATCGACATTTATCAGCATGTTAATAACGCCATGTACCTGACGTACATGGAAGATGCGCGCTGGGAGATGTTTGAGGAAACCGGTGGCCTTGAGTGGATGACCCACAACAATTACGGTTTTGTGGTGGTCAATATCAATATTGCGTTCAAGGCAGCCGCCTATATGAGCGATCGCATTGAGGTACGCACTACCTTCGATCCCATTGTGGCAGGCAAGCGGAGCGGCATCCTTCATCAAAGCATCTATCGCGGTGACACCGAGCTTGCCAGCGCCGATATCGTCTATGTATGTATTGATCTGGCGAAAGAGCGTTCGCTGCCTTTCGAGGGAGAGTTGCTGGAAAAACTCAATGAGTGGTATCAGCATTATCAGCCCATGCAAGCTACCAGCTAAAGATATTCTCCCGGCACGATAATCAGCCCATCATCGGCGTGTGCATCGTGCAAACCATAAAGAATGCCCCAACGGATAACACCGTGGGGCATTCTTTGTTTCCAGCGCCACTATGTAGCGGGAAGTAGTACTTTTTACTCAGCGCTGGCCTGATCGAGCAATGCGATATCTTCACTGGAAAGCGTCAACTGAGCCGCCTTCGCAAGGCTCTCAAGCTGCTTCAGACTAGTCGCACTGGCAATCGGCGCTGTAACCGCCGGACGCGAGATCAGCCACGCCAATGCTACCTCAGCAGCGCTGTGCTGCGTTTTCTCGGCCACCTGACGCAACGCCTTGAGAATGTTCAAGCCACGGTCATCAAAGTATTTGCCAAGGAACTGCTCGCGCTGAGTGCCGACAATATCCTGTTTCGACTGATACTTGCCCGAGAGGAAACCGGAAGCCAGGCTGAAATAGGTGATAACACCGATGTTTTCCTTGCTGCACAACTCGCTGAGAGGGCCTTCGAAGGCTGAACGGTCATACAGATTGTATTCCGGTTGCAGCACATCGTAACGCGGCAACTGCTCGCGCTTCGCCACTTCAAGTGACTCCTGCAACTGGGCAGCGTCCAGATTGGAGGCCCCCACCGCGCGAATCTTGCCAGCCTTGAGCAGCGTTTGGTAAGCCTCAAGAGTTTCGTCATAGCCGGTATCAGGATCAGGCCAGTGCGACAGGTAAAGGTCAATATAGTCGGTTTGCAGACGGCGCAGCGAATCCTCTACCGCTTCGCTGATCCAACGCTTCGACAAGCCTTTCTTGCCATCACCAAGATCAGCACCCACCTTGGTAATCAAAACCGTTTGCTCGCGCTTGGAAGGATTCGCCTTGAACCACTTGCCAATCACCGACTCCGAAGTGCCCGCCGCGTTGCCATCGGCCCAGATCGAATAGCAGTCGGCGGTATCAACGGTATTGAACCCGGCGTCCAGCCACGCATCCAGCAGCGAGAATGATGTTTTTTCATCCGCTGTCCAGCCAAACACGTTGCCGCCAAAGACCAGCGGCGCGACCTGCAAGCCTGTGTTACCCAGTGCTCGACGTTCCATCATCATGCTCCTTGGAAACAGTATCACCATGGTGTGTTGCCAGACGCAGCGCCCGGCAACATTGAAGATAGCCACTCTAAACGCTGAAATGCACCAGTGCCAACGCTGGTGCATGGCTATCATTCTCGACAACCAACGCCGCAGGATTGCGACGTTGATTCTCCCAGCCTATCGCGCTATCAAAGCCCGCGCTCAAGCAGATAAGGCGCGAAATAGCTCATAATGATATCGGCGCCCGCGCGGCGAATAGAGCCTAGTGTTTCGCGTACCACAGCTTCTTCATCAATTACGCCCTGCTGAGCGGCAAAACGAATCATCGCGTACTCACCGCTGACCTGGTAAGCCGCCAGCGGCAGCAGGCTCTCGCGTCGAATATCCGCCAGCACATCCAGATAGGCCAGCGCAGGCTTGACCATCAGCATATCTGCGCCCTCTTCTGCGTCGAGCAAAGACTCCCGCAGCGCTTCACGGCGATTCATCGGGTCCATCTGATACTGCTTGCGATCGCCCTTCAGCTCACTGCCCGCTGCTTCGCGGAAGGGGCCATACAGAGAGGACGCAAACTTGGTCGAGTACGCCATGATCGGTGTTTCATTGAACCCGTCACTATCCAGCGCCTTGCGAATGGCGGCAATCTGACCATCCTGCGCCGCCGAAGGCGCAATGATATCGGCACCCGCGCGGGCTGCCAGTACCGACTGCCGCCCCAGGTTTTCGATGGTGGCGTCGTTATCGACCAGGCCATCGCGGATGACGCCGCAATGCCCATGAGAGGTATATTCACAGAAGCAGATATCGGGAATCACCGTTATCTCAGGCACCGCGTTCTTGATGATGCCGGTCATGCGAGCAACCAGGCCATCTTCCTTCAGTGCATCACCGCCCACTTCATCCTTGTGGTGGGAGATACCGAACGGCATGATGGCCGTCAGCCCCAGCTTTGCCAGTCGCTCTACTTCCTGCACCAGCTTCTTCTCGGGGATTCGGAACTGACCTGGCAGCCCTTCAATGGGGGTAGCCTCATCAATGCCTTCTTCAACAAAAATGGGGTAGACCAGTTGCTCGGCGGAAAGATGCGTTTCGCGCAGAGTGGCGCGCAGCTGCGGGGTACGACGCAACCGGCGCATACGCATTTCGGGGAACATTGCCGACATCAAAAAACCTCCTGAAGGGCAGGATGAGCGCGTAGCGCCCTACCCTGATACTTAAATGTAGATGGCGCCGATATTAACACGCGAAGATGTTTGCTCGCAGAGCAGGTGTTTACGCTTCATGGAAAATAGCCTTGCTCAGCGGTGTTACAGCCGCCTCAGCGTAGCTGGCTATCCTTGCTGCCACGGCGGTTATAGCCTGCCGAGTGAGCCTGAGTCCTATCACGCTCCGCCTGACAATCAACGCACAGCCTTCCTCCGGCTATCGCCTTGCGACGCGCTTCAGGAATCGTCTCACCACACTCTTCACATTCGGTAAGGCCAGGCCCCTGTTGCTGCAAGCGGCGGCGCACTTCGTTAACGCCATCTTCAATGGTGCTATCAATCTGATCCTGAACAGCACCGTCTTTTGCCCATCCACCCGCCATGATAGCCTCCTTCGAGAAAACGCTTTCCCAGAGATTCATTGAATAGACGGTGGGGGCAGATAGCGACAAACCAACCCTGTTTCCTGTCTGCTATCCCCCTTTTGCCCCCCCTTTCTTCTATCACCCTTTCTGCTATCTCCTGTCCGCTACCAGTTAACGGCATCTGCATATCATGGGGGCCAGCACGCGACTGGCTTGTCATGGGGACTGAAAAAAGTCGAGGAGATAACGGAGAGAAGCAGATGAACGGCGGCCCTTAGCGCCTGCTCAACCTCTCGTGAGCTAGCGCAGGGCAAAAACAGGCGAGAATGCGGCATTTACGCGCTGCAAATGCCCAATTCGAGCCTGTTTTAATGCGTAGAGCCGACGGAACAGGCTCCTGGAAGGTGGGGCCGCTTTCATTCAGACAGCACGCTGAAGGCAGAATGCCCAACCTCAGCCGCTATCGACAGCAGCCATAGAAAATAGCCCTTACTGGGCCGGCTTATTGGGTGGCTCGATAGGCACGCAGGTACTCGGTTTCACTGCGCAGCTCATCCTGCATGATATTGAAGCGCTTCATGAGCTGTGGATCGACACTGAAGGTATCGCTGGGGCGTGGCGTATCCGACTCGATCTCCTTCTGCCTGGCCGCCAGGTTTTTAAGCCCACGATCAAACTGATCGCACACCTTTTTATCAGCGCTGTTCTGCTCCAGCACCGCATGGCAGTTACGCCCCAGATCGCGCGCCACCGTCAGCGCGGGAATCAGCGCATTGACGTATTCAGTAGGCGATAGCTTTGGCTCAGGCTGCGGGCGACTCTCCTCACTGTTGTCAGAAGCACTATCGGCGGCACTGCTGTTATCGCTGGCGCTGGCCGTAGTCTGCTCGTCGGCAGCAGCTTCTTGCTGCGCCTCGGCTGCGCCGCTGACCCGCTGTTCGTGACCATTGGCTGCCGGCTGCTCAGCCGCCAGCGCACTACTCAGAGGCATCGCAAGCAGCAAGAAAAACCACAGGCTCCGTTTGCTCATTACCTACTCCGTTTCAATCGACGCATGTCGGCACGGCTCGGCAATCAAGCGCACCTTTTGTGGATGACAATAAGCGATTCAGTCACATTCGCCTATACGGTCACGATTTTGCAATGGCTCCATCTTACCATCAGCGGCATAAGCGCGTTACTCAACAAGGAGCACCATCATGTACCACTCTGCGACTCAAGCACCCGCAAGAAAATGGTTATCCGAGGCCGAGCTGATTAACGTGATGCATCAGGGCCAGGACAACCCTCTACTCACCGCTCTGGAAAAGCGCCGCAAACGCAAATGCCTTAAGGCCACTGCATAATCATAATAAAGCGGGTGCCCTGTATTACCGCTGGTCACAGGACACCCGCCATACCGTTTTTCTATCTTGCTGCTAGATTCAGGGAATTAACGGCCATTATTTGGCGGTAGATCGTCGTCATCACTACCGCTACCTTCCGGCCCTTCCTCGTCGCGCGCGCTATCAGCGTCATCATTGGTGGATTGCTTGCCCTCTCCGGGGAATAGCGCAGCGTGCAGCTGCTCCAGCTGATCATCACTGACTCCCGCATTACGGCGTAGCGACAGCATGATGCGATAGCAAAGCCCCTGGAATGCCTTGAGTTTGGCATCATCGAAGTGGTCCGAGTGTTCCATCATATCGAACATCCCACGACTTACTTCCACAAAGCGCTGATCGTTATTGACGCCCCAGGCACTCGCCAGATAAGCCTCCGAGAGCGCTTCCTGCCACTGTTTCATCGACTCGCGCAAACGTGGGTCGTCACCATCCAGGGCAAAACGGTGCGCCTGCTTGATAATGGCGTGCCCCAGGTTCAACCCCAGCAACCCCTGTTCAATCAGGCTGTGCTGAGACTCGCTGTCCTCAATGGCGGCCAAACGCTGAATCCTGACAATCAAACGGCCATTCAGCCATGACTCGCTGTCATCCTGACTGCGCAGCCCTAACATCGCCAGGTCAGCCGCAGTGGCGCTAATCAAGCGCTTGCGCATAATCAGAGGCCCCGGCGCAGGCACCAGCCTGAATAGCGTATAAAGCAGCGATATGCCCAGACAAATCGCTAGACCGCGCTCAACCGAACTGACCAGATCGAAGGTCATGTGATTGCCTGGCAGAGTGGTAATAATATAGGTCAGGCAAAAGCCCAGGGAGTAACCCAGAGTTTCCCGAACACAAAAGCCCAATAGCGGAATCGCCATCGGCAAGATAAAGCAAAGCACGATCAGCTCGTAGAAACCTGGCGCCACCATCAGAATCAGGCCGTTAATCATCAACGACACGGGAATGGCTATCAGGTTGCCTATTAGCACGGTTCTCAATAGCGGTTTGGCCGGTAGCTGGGCAAACATGATGCTAAATACTACCGGCAAGATCATCATCAGGAAGGCAACGCTCCAGCCCGTGGCGAGCCAGAGAATGGTGCCGCCGGTGAACATCAGGGCCGAACGCATCCCAATGGTGATCGAGGAGAGCATGTCATAGGTGCGCGAAAGGGGGCGTGCTCGCAACTTAATGCTGCGATAGTTGGCCACCCCGCTACATGCGTCATGCATCACCACAAGCTGCTGCAATACTTCCTTCACCCCTTGCAGGGCTCGCATCTGCAAGGGGGTGCTCATCTCCTTGCTGTCAACGCCATTGACGATCTTTCTAAGCTCGGAGAAACACTTGCGGCTCTTCGCCAAATCCGGTTCCTCACGGGCCTGCTGTATGGCTGCCTGCAACCTGTCGAACACGTCCTGCAACGCCGGGTTGATCCAGCCTGGCCGCTCACGTATCAGGTGACCAATCACCTGCATCTCCGCGATAAGGCTCAGGGTCTTCTGGGAAAGCATATGCGCTGCACGTGCTCGCCCCAGCCCAGTGGGGTCCTCGTAAACAACAGGATTAGCGTCAGCTTCCAGCAGTTCTACTGCCCCAATGGCGGCCATCAGTGAGTCATGGCGCTCCTTGCGCTTGTCTTCCGCAAGCAGATGCATCTCCATTGAGTCGAGGGTTTTGGAAATGACATCGCGTGCATGAGCGGTAATAAGACGTTCAACATGCTGCGGCCACATCAGCATACTTGCCAGGGTAGCGCACACCGCCCCGATGCTGATTTCACTCACACGCTGTATCGCTACCTCAAACACATGGTTGCTGTTGACATCGCCCCCCGACAGCGAGATCAACACAACCAGGTTCATGGTGATGGCGGACATCGCACAGAAATACGTGACATTAAAGTTGTGCGTCATCGACGACAGGGTCGAGAAGGCGAACACCATCAGTCCCATGCACGCTAATGCCAGTGGCGGAATCTGTATATAAATGCCCAGCATGGTGAGCCCTAACAGACCGCCCAGTATGGTACCGCTGATCTGGAACAGCCCCTTCTCGATCACCTGCCCGCTTTGTGGACGAATCTGCAGGAAAACTGCCGAGATGAGTGTCCAGTAGGGGCGATCAAAGTCGAGGTAGATAGCGATATAAAGCGCTGCCGACATTGCCACCACGGCTTTGATGGCAAACTGGATCGCAGACAGCTCTGGTATCAGGAACGCTGCCAGTTTCGGAGGAAGCGAAAAGTCTTTGAGCCGCTCAGACAGAGAGGACATTCACAATTACTCGGTGTCGTGCAGACTGGTAGGCTCAGTCCGGGAGTCCTGAAGATCAGCCTGCTCATTGTGTTCGCGGTGCCTGTCGTTATAGACACGCACGGTTGCTGTCATGCCCGAGCTGAGCACTACGCCTTCAGGCACATGGTCAATGTGAATATCCACCGGAATACGCTGCGCCAGCCTGACCCAGGTAAAGGTGGGAGAAACCGTGGGAAGCTGGTCATTGCCCTTGGAAGTATCGCTATTGGAGATACCGCGACCGATACTGACCACATGCCCGTTCAGGCTTTTCGAGTGACTCATCAGCCATACCCGTGCCTCTTCGCCCGGCTTGATCCTGTCGATCTTGGTCTCTTCGAAATACCCGGTAATGTAATAGGAGTGATCGCGTACCAGCGACATTTGCGGGGTGCCCTGAGAGACATAATCACCCTGACGCAGGCTCAGATTGACGATGTGGCCGGAAGCAGGCGCGCGGTACTCGGTACGGGACAGGTTGATCTTGGCGGTCTCTACCTGGGCCTGGGAAGCGTGGTAGGAGGCTTCAGCCGCCGCCGCAGAGAGTCTGGCGTTCTGCAAATCCTCACGCGAGATCGACTGGCTGGAGAGGCGCTGACGACGCTGATATTCATCAAGCGCCTGCTGCCATCTGACCCTGGCCTGCTCGGCGGCAGCGTTTGCCTGATCCAGTGAAGCCTGATAGCGAACGCGATCAATACGGAAGAGCACATCACCTTTATTAACGTGCTGATTGTCCTGCACGTTAAGCGTGTCGATCCACCCCGAGACGTCAGGGGCAATCGTGGTGACATCCGCACGCACCCTTCCATCTCGAGTCCACGGTGTATAGCTGTAATAGTTCCACACCCATACACCTGCTGCGATCACCAACGCCAGCATGCACAATGTGAACAAAAGTCGAATGAGTGTCCGCATTAGCCTTTCACCAAGATTATCAGAAGGTTGCCGAGAAGGAGCCGGCCAACCAGGTCACGCCCGCCAGCAAGCAGCAAAACAATGCCACATCGAACCAGGCTTCCTGTAAAACAAAACGCCCCAGGGGCGATTTGAAAATGATGAGACGCAACACAACGGCCGCCACCAGGCTGATCAACACAAAGAACAGCATAGGGCTAAAGTACACCCCACCCCAGTTGATCTCGCGCATGAACATAGTGATCTCCCTGATCGCCCAGCCCTAGCATAGAAAGCCGACGGCCGCTATTGGCATTTCGTTAGACGGCAAATATTATCACAACCTGAAGAACACTTCAGTGCCCTAATCGTGCGTTAAGCTCTGCCAGCTTGCGCGCCATGCGCTCGGCCTTTACCTTCTCTTCGCGTTCGCGACGATGCTTTTGGAGAGTAGACAACTGTTCTCTGGCGTGCTGCACATCCTGCTCACCGATATCACCTGCCGGCTGACCATCCAGGTCAACACGCTGAACACCCACACGAACCGATTTCAGGTAGCGCGGCAAATTGACATAGTTGGCAAGCGCTCGCCTGATCAGCTTGGCAGGCCATGGTTCACGCGCGATCAAATCTTCATGAATGCCAATTTTCAGCGGCTTGGTATGCGCCGTGAAGAAGGCGTTGGGATATTGGGAATACCAGTGTTTCAGCAGCGCCTGCGGGGAAGGCGGTGGCTCGCTGGGAGCTGCGGCGCTGCTCTCTTCTTGCTGAGGCGATGCCGAGACATCGTGTGACGTTTTTGTCTCAGCGGCTTCGGCCAGCTCTGATGTCTGTTCGCTCATGGGGCTTTCACCTCGGGAATCACCCTCATCTGGCTGACTGGCACTGCTTTTCTCCTCGGTAACGCTATCGCGCTCACTCATTGAAGGTTCATCCTCGACCCGCAGGTTCGCCTCGGCAGCGTGGGGCTGCGATGTAACAGGCGCAGCATCACCCACAGGGCTGCGGGAAGGCTCAGCGTCAGCGAGTGCGGCACCTGCAACGCTCACCTCCTGAGCAACGACCGGCGTCGCGGCTTGCTGCTGTTCGAGTTGTTCTTTCAGTGCGCTGTTTTCACCTTCAAGCAGCTGTAGCCGCTTGCGAACATGATCCAACTCACGAAGGGTTGCTTCCGATTTTTGATCGAGCGAGTCGATCAACGCTGTTAGCCGGTCACTCACCTGGACCGTTCCCCCATACTGCTTGACTGTTATTGAATACTCGTGGGTGATGCCGCCAGACCTGACTAACGCTCAGTGCCTGCGCCTCACACAGCAATAATAGAGCAAATCCACCAAACGACAACTATTAGGCCGTTGGCGGTTTGTCTACTGTCGGCGCTGATAGCAAAGGAAACGATAAGGCGGCTGACCAGCGGCTGGCTCGCCTTCTACCTGCTCATCCAGCCGCCACTGCTGCTCATCAATGGCGGGAAAGAAGGTGTCGCCCTCCAGCGCAATATCCACCTGTGTGATGTAAAGGCGCTGCGCCAGCGGCAGTGCCAGCGCGTATATCTCCCCGCCCCCAATCACCATGACTTCGTTTGCGCCATCAAGAGATGCCTGTTCGGTGGCGACCTCCAGTGCGCTCTCCAACGAGTGAACCACTTTCACTCCCGCGGCCTGATAGGAGGTATTGCGCGTGATCACGATATTGCTGCGATTGGGCAGTGGGCGACCAATCGACTCGAAAGTGGTGCGCCCCATCACGATCGGCTTGTGGCTGGTCATGCGTTTGAAAAAGCGCAGATCCTCGGGAAGATGCCAGGGCAGCTTGCCTTCAACGCCGATCACACCGTTACTTGAACGGGCCACAATTATGGCGATCGCGACTTCGCTGTCCGTACTCATACGGCCACCTTCGCCTTGATATGCGGATGGGGGTCATAGCCTTCGATAGCGATATCGTCAAAGCTGAAATCAAACAGATTGGTGATCTCTGGATTGAGCTTCAGTCTGGGCAGCTGACGCGGAGTGCGGGAAAGCTGCTCGTGCGCCTGATCCAGATGATTAAGGTAGAGGTGAGCGTCGCCCAGCGTATGCACGAAGTCACCTGCTTCAAGATCACACACCTGCGCGATCATATGGGTCAGCAGCGCATAGCTGGCAATATTGAACGGCACGCCCAGGAAGATGTCAGCGCTGCGCTGATAAAGCTGACAGGAGAGCTTGCCGTCAGCAACATAAAACTGAAACAGCGCATGGCACGGCGGCAGCGCCATATCGTCCACCAGCGCAGGATTCCATGCCGAAACCAGCAGCCGACGCGAATCCGGCGTGCGCTTGATCGAATCGAGCAGGGTGGCAATCTGATCAATATGACGACCATCGGGTGCCGGCCAGCTACGCCATTGGTAGCCGTATACCGGCCCAAGATCGCCATTTTCATCGGCCCATTCATCCCAGATGCGCACGCCATTTTCCTTGAGATAAGCGATATTGGTATCGCCCTTCAGGAACCACAGCAGTTCGTGGATGATGGAGCGCAAATGCAGTTTTTTGGTGGTCACCAGAGGAAAGCCGTCGGCCAGATTGAAACGCATCTGATGACCAAACACGCTAAGCGTACCGGTGCCAGTGCGGTCGGATTTTTGCGTGCCTTCGTCGAGCACGCGCTGCATCAGTTCCAGATAGGGTTTCATCGGCTATGTTCACTCTGTTCGGCAGTGGAAGGCGCGGCGGCATGGGGGCCAGTCAGATCCAGCGGCTGGCGACGCGACCAGATGAGCAGCGCTCCTCCTATCAAAATCATGGGCACGCACAGCAACTGCCCCATGGTCAGCCAGTTGAAGGCGATAAAGCCAAGCTGCGGATCAGGGCGGCGGAAGAACTCGGTAAAGAAGCGGAAGCAGCCGTACAGCAGAACGAAAAGACCCGCCAGCAGTCCACGGCGACGCGGCTTGCGCGATACCCACCACAGCACAACGAACAGCAGCAGCCCTTCGGTCAGACACTGATAGATAGCAGAGGGATGGCGCGGTTCGGGGCCATATTTAGGGTAGTCAATTGCCCACGCTACATGACTGATGCGCCCCGGCAATTCCTGATTGATAAAGTTGCCAATACGACCGGCTCCCAGCCCTATCGGGACAATAGGAGCGATAAAGTCACACAGCTCCATGAAGTGCAGTTGGTGTTTGCGAGCGAACAGTACAATCGCGATCAGTACGCCCAACAGACCGCCGTGGAAGCTCATGCCACCATCCCATACCCGGAATAGCCACAGCGGGTCCGCCACCAGGTAGTCCCAGCCGTAAAAGATCGCGTAGCCAATACGCCCCCCCAGCACAACGCCCAGTGCGCCGTAGAAGATCATATCGCCGACGGCCTGCTTGCTGATGCCAATCCGCTCGGCCCGCAGCCGGGCAAGCCACCATGCCCCCAAAAATCCAATCAGGTACATCAGGCCATACCAGTGAATCGCGAATGGCCCGATGGAGGCCAGCACCGGATCGAAATGGGGATAATGCAGCATAGTATTTTCCAGGATGAGGTCGGAGGCGTATTTACCGTGCGTTAATCGCTCAGCTTCTCTAACGAAAGAGGTGGTTGCGCGCCATTCTAGCGGTACGAACGCGCCCAGGCGAGCGCGCCTTACACCTTGCACAATAATGCCGCACCAGAGTGCGGCATTCTCTCATCAGCGCAATAGCGATCTGGCTGAGCCATGGGTCATCGCCCCGTGCAGGCGTGGTGCCAGCTCCTGAAGCGCGCGACGATACACTTCGCGCTTGAACGGCACCACTTGCCCCAACGGATACCAATAGCTCACCCAGCGCCAGCCATCGAATTCAGGTTTGGGTGTCGAATCAAAACAGATACGCTTTTCATGGCAGCGCATCTGCAACAAAAACCACTTTTGTTTCTGCCCTATACATAAAGGCCGCGAGTGGGTGCGGATCATACGCTTTGGCAAGCGGTAGCGTAACCAGCCCCGCGTGCAAGCGATCACGTCAACATCATGTGCGCAAAGGCCTATTTCTTCCTCAAGTTCGCGAAACAGCGCCTGCTGCGGTGTTTCGCCAGCGTTGATGCCGCCCTGGGGAAATTGCCAGGCATCCTGCCCCACCCGTCTGGCCCAGAGCAGCTGCCCCCCAGGGTTGGCAATGATGATGCCAACGTTAGGGCGAAAGCCATCAGGGTCAATCACGGATATACCCCTTGTTTATCAGCCTGCACGAGCGCGCTTGATGTCGAGAGCCGCGTACCCGTCAGGCAATTTAATAGAGGAGCGATAGCCAACTATCGCCATTACCTCCATTCTTCCACAAAGCGCGAAAGCGCTTCAACAACCTAACGGCCTGACGACACGCCGCCAAAGGTCTTGTCTGCGCAAATCATCATGCCCAAGCGCAATGCCGCACAATCCGGTAGCATGAGCCCACTGTGTGGTTAGGTAACGCCGCCCATGCGCGGCACCGTTCTGGTTACGGAGGCTCTCTTGCAGCTGGCAATTTTCGATTTGGACAACACTCTCATCGGTGGCGATAGCGATCACTGCTGGGGCGAGTATCTGATTAGCATTGGCGCTGTCGATGAAAGCGCCTATCGTGAGGCCAACGATCGCTATCTGGCGGCGTATCAGGCGGGCACGCTGGATATCAATGAATATCTGGAATTCTCGCTCAAGCCGTTGGCAGACAACTCGCGAGCGCAGGTGGAGCAGTGGCGCAGAGACTTCATGCGCGACGTAGTGGAAAAGATGGTGCTGACCAAGGCCGAGCTGCTGCTGAACAAGCACCGTGAGGCAGGCGACTATCTGCTGATTATCACCGCCACCAACCGCTTTGTAACCGCTCCTATTGCCGAGCGGCTGGGCGTCGATGATCTGATTGCCATCGAGCTGGAAGAACGCGACGGCCACTACACCGGCCAACTGGCGGGCGTTCCCAGCTTTCGTGAAGGCAAGATTACACGCCTTGAGCAGTGGCTGGAGCAGCATCCGGAGATTACCCGCGACGGCGCCTGGTTTTACAGCGACTCCCGCAACGATCTTCCCTTGCTTGAACGTGTGGATCGCCCTGTCGCTGTCGATCCCGATGACGTGCTGGCCGCCGAGGCCCGCTCACGAGGCTGGCCGATCATCAGCCTGCGCTAACGCACACGGGCCTTGCGCTACCAACAAGGCCGTTACTCACGTCCTGACACAACAACACCCCGAACACTGGCAGGGCCAATCTTCGGGGTGTCGTTTATGTGCCGAGCAATATATTTGCTTGTTTCGCCAGCAATACGCGCTGGCGAAACATCACGCCATTAGAGCAGACGGCTGCTCGGCTTGCGGCGCATACGGCTGAAGGCACTGGTAATCAGCAGCAGCGAAATCAGCGCCAACACCACAAAGCCCATCATGGTCCAGCCCGGCAGCGTAATTCCCAGCCAGACACCATGAATCTCGGCGCACTCTCCCGAGCCATGAAGCACTTCCTGCACCACATATTGCAGCGGCATCACTTCCAGCATGTAGTCGAGACCAGGGCCACACGAAGGTGCGGCACCGGGCGGCAGGCTTTGCAGATAAAGATGTCGCGCAGCCAGCGCAATACCTGCTCCACTGGTGATCAACCCCAGCAGGCCATACACCACACCGCCCCACTTTTTCGGGTTGTGAAAGATACCGGGCAGCAGCACCACAAAGGTGGCGATCACGGCTACACGCTGGAAAATACAGAGCGGGCAGGGGTCGAGTTCGCCCACATATTGCAGCAGCAGCGCTACCGCCATCATCGCGACACACAGCAGCGCCCCCAGCAGGCACCAGCCGCGTGCAACGATCTTGTTCACATTCTTCATCATGTTACTGCTCACTCAATGACATTCGCACGGCACTCTACGACGAGTTGCGCAGTTTGCATAGGGCAACGCGGCACACCACCGTGCCGCCGTGCAGTGTGGATTAACGCGGCGCGGCGTGTTCCTCGGCGCAGGCAAAGTAGCGCTGCACGTATTCATCAAACGGAATCGTCGTATCCTGCTCAAGCTCGCGCTGCTGCTGCCATGACTGCTCGGCCAGCTCTTCCAGGCACGCATCCCGCGCAGGGTCGATAAGCGAGTCGGCAAACCACGCAGCATGCTGATGCGCCTTGGCCAGCGCCCAGTCAACGAAATCGCGCTGCTCCGACGCCAGGGCATAGACAATTTGCCCCGCCGGAGTAAGAGATGAGTCGCGCAGACGCTGAATCAAGACATTCAAGGCGTCGGTGTGCGGTGACTCCTCCTCGCTGGCATCCAGCACTTCAGCGACCGGTTTAAGCCCCCGGAACAGCGCTTCACCCGCATCGGCCAGCGACAGTTCGCCCTCTTCGCCTTCCAGCATCAGGTATGGCTCAAGCCCGTGGGAGACGACACGTCTACGGTTCTCGACGATGCGTTGCTCCTCTTCATCGCTGATCACATCGCCGCTGTCCAGCAGGCAATAGAACAGCAATGTATCGAGAAAGCGCGTTTGCTGCTCATCAATCCCTAGCGGCAGCAGCGGGTTGATGTCTAGGCAGCGTACTTCTATATATTCGACACCTTCAACTTCCAGCGCCTGTGTGGGCGTTTGATGATGGCGCACCACACGCTTGGGGCGAATGTCGCTGTAATACTCATTCTCGATTTGCAGAATGGTGTCACTCAACTGCCGCCACTCGCCATCCACCTCGGTGCCCACCTTCTGATAGGCGGGCCATGGCGTGCTGACTGCACTGCGCAAGGTTTCAACGTAGTGGTTCAGGGTATCGAATCGTACCTTGAGCTGATCCTGCACCTTGTTCTGGTAACCAAGATCGCTCATGCGCAGCGAAGCGGCCTTGCTTGCCAGCAGGGTACTTTTGCCCACTGCCTCGAAGCCCTTCACTTCGCGACCATCAAGAAAGCTCTTGTCGATGGCAGGCGACGCGCCAAACAGATACATCAGCAGCCAGCCATGGCGACGGAAGTTGCGAATCACGCGGAAATACTTCTCCGAACGATAGTCGCTCATGTCTACTTCCGACTGGCCTTCGGCCTCCGCCAGTATCTGCCACAGGGCATCGGGGAACGACACGTTGTAGTGAATTCCCGCGATCGACTGCATGATCCGGCCATAGCGCACATCCAGACCGCGCCGATAGACGTGCTTCATGCGGCCACTGTTCGAACTGCCGAAATCGGCAATGGGCACGCTGTCATTACCATCGAGTCGGGCTGGCATACTGGCCGGCCACACCACCTCATCACCTATATAGCGGTAGGTGATGCGGTGCAGATCTGCCAGAAAGTTGAGTGCATCGACCGGGTTCGAAAACACCGGGGTGACGTACTCAAGCAGCGACTCTGAATAATCGGTCGTAATGTACGGATGCGTTAGCTTCGACCCCAGCTTGTGCTGGTGCGGCTGCTGGCTGATGCGTCCTTCGCCATCGACCCGCAGCCCCTCCTTTTCTATGCCGCGGCGAATATGCCCAAGGCGACCTTCGCGCGCACTGCGCAACAGGGCGGAAACTACCCCCTCAAAATAATCTGTCACAGATACCTACCCTTTGTCGGTCGGAGTGCCTAACGCCCTTTTCCTGCTGGCGACAAGCCCTGCGTGTCGCCATAACATATCACGCGAGACGGTGCCGCGACGGCAGCAAACAGCCCCCGCCCTGGCACCGTTACTCGGATACTCGGCCAATGGTGAATGAGTATGGCGAGCCTATCGCCATTTGATCAAGGCGTGCGTGATCACGCCACCACGTTGCTCCGACGCGGCCGTAATCAGCGTCGCCCTTTCGCCTTCGCTTTCAGCAAGGCTTCCCCCAGCGCGCCCATGGGAGCCGCCGGTTCGGCAACCGATCCACGGCGCTGGCGCGTTGCACGCGGCTCTCTGCTGGCAGTGCCTGTCTCCTGCGGCGCCGCAGCGCTGTCGGAAAGACGCATGCTGAGGCCAATACGGTTGCGCGGCACATCAACTTCCATCACTTTGACCTTGACCACATCCCCCGCCTTGACCACTTCGCGCGGGTCCTTGACGAAACGCTCAGAGAGCGCGGAGATATGCACCAGGCCATCCTGATGCACCCCGATATCCACGAATGCACCGAAGTGCGTGACGTTGGTAATGACCCCTTCGAGGATCATCTCGGGGCGCAGATCGGTGATCTTCTCTACCCCTTCCTTGAACTCGGCGGCCTTGAACTCGGGGCGCGGATCGCGTCCTGGCTTGTCCAGCTCTTTGAGGATATCCGTCACGGTGGGCA
The DNA here is from genome assembly GCF_000526695.1 of Carnimonas nigrificans ATCC BAA-78. Classification (GTDB taxonomy): domain Bacteria; phylum Pseudomonadota; class Gammaproteobacteria; order Pseudomonadales; family Halomonadaceae; genus Carnimonas; species Carnimonas nigrificans. The sequence goes on along the minus strand of NZ_JAGO01000011.1, from coordinate 215,465 downwards.
GACCAAAGCGCTCATCCACGAACTGCTGCGGCTCCAGCTTGCGCAGAAAGGCGCTGTCACCAATCAGGCTGCCCTGCTCACGCCCTGCGCTGGTAGCGATGCGCTCGACCACCGGATAGGCTTCAGGGTGCACCGCGGAGGCATCCAGGGGGTTGTCGCCGTTCGAGATGCGCAAAAAGCCTGCACACTGCTCGAAGGTTTTCGGCCCGAGACGGCTCACCTCTTTCAGCGCTTCTCGCGAACTGAACGCTCCCGCGGCATCGCGCCTGGCGACAATGTTTTCTGCCAGCGTGGCATTGAGGCCCGACACCCGTGCCAGCAGCGCAGGTGAGGCCATATTCAGCTCAACGCCCACGGCATTCACGCAGTCCTCCACCACCGCATCGAGCGCACGCGCTAGCTGTAGCTGCGATACATCATGCTGATACTGCCCTACACCAATGGATTTCGGCTCGATTTTGACCAGCTCGGCCAGCGGATCCTGCAAGCGACGGGCAATGGAGACAGCGCCACGCAGCGTTACGTCGAGTTCAGGAAATTCCCGTGCGGCAAACTCTGAAGCGGAGTAGACCGAGGCGCCCGCCTCACTGACCACCACCTTGGTCACGGCACGTCCATTGACCGGCGGTAGCTGGCGCTGCAACGCCTGCGCCAGACGATCGGTTTCGCGGCTGGCGGTGCCGTTGCCAATTGCGATCAATTCAACGCCATGTTTCTGACAAAGTGCCGCCAGCACCGTCAGCGACTCATCCCACCGGTTATGCGGTGCATGCGGATAGATGGTGGTGGTATCGACCAGCTTACCAGTGGCGTCAACCACCGCCACCTTGGTGCCGGTACGCAGGCCCGGGTCAAGCCCCAGGGTCGGGCGTGGGCCAGCAGGCGCGGCCAGCAGCAGATCCTTGAGGTTATCGGCGAATACGTCGATGGCCCCCTGTTCGGCTCGCTCACGCAGGCGCATGAAAAGTTCGGATTCAAGGCTGGTGTAGAGTTTTACTCGCCAGGTCCAGCGCACCACCTCGGCCAGCCATTTATCCGCGGGACGACCTTCATCCTGAATCTGTACACGTCGTGCAATCTCGGCTTCCGCAGGATGACGCACGGCCTCTTCTTCGTCGGGCAGCTTGATCGCCACGGCCAGCACGCCTTCATTGCGGCCACGAAACATCGCCAGCGCACGATGGGAAGGTGCCTTGGCGAGCGGCTCGCGATGATCAAAATAGTCGGAGAACTTGGCGCCCTGCTGCTCCTGCCCCTTGACTACCGTGGCGTGAATGTCACCTTCCGACCACAGTCGCTCACGCAGCCGCTCCAGCAGCTCGGCATCTTCCGCAAAGCGCTCCATCAGAATCTGTTTGGCGCCATCAAGCGCCGCCTTGGTATCCGCCAGCGCCAGCGAATCACCATTTTCACCGACCAGTGCCTGCGACGCTTCTACGTAAGGCAGCGCTGTCGTGGCTGGATCAAGAGTGGGATCACTGAGCAGCGCATCCGCCAGTGGCTCAAGCCCCGCTTCGCGCGCGATCTGTGCCTTGGTACGGCGCTTCTTGCGATAGGGAAGGTAAAGATCTTCAAGGCGCTGCTTGGTATCAGCCGCACGAATCGCACTTTCCAGCGCCGCATCGAGCTTGCCTTGGGCAGCGATCTCTTCAAGCACGCTGGCCCGGCGCTGCTCCAGCTCGCGCAGGTAGCGCAGTCGCTCATCCAGGGTACGAAGCTGTGAATCATCAAGCCCGCCTGTCACCTCTTTACGATAGCGAGCGACAAAGGGCACCGTGGCGCCTCCGTCCAGAAGCTCAACAGCGGCCTTTACCTGCTGCGGACGAACGTTCAATTCGTGAGCGATTTTCTCAAGAATGACACTGGGAAGATCGGGAGAGTGCGAATTATCCATGGGCCTGTCAGCGATTCGTTGCACAAGGGAGCGCCGATTAGACCACTTTTAATGCCGCCAGACCAATTCGGCTCGGCCCCAAAAAGCCTGTATCAGTAAACGTGGCTGATACAGGCGGAGTGAACCCTTTATACCCAGACTCAGCATAGGCGGTTGTTCAGCGAACCGAGCGGAGCGCTAGAACCGTTGAGGCCCTGCGGCCACGATGGCGGGGTCGATGCCATCAAAGCGCGCAAAATTGTGCTGGAACTGCTCGATCAACTGCGCGGCGTGGGCTTGATAGGCGACTTCATCTCCCCACGCTTCACGCGGGTCCAGCAGCTCTGGTGCTACCCCTGTCACTGCCGTGGGCACCTCAAGATTAAGCCCAGGCAAATGGGTAGTCGGTGCATGATCCAGCTCCCCCTTCTGAATGGCGCGAATCACCGCCCGTGTAGTGGGAATACTGAAACGCGTACCACCCTGCTGATAAGCACCGCCCGTCCAGCCGGTATTGACCAGATACACATGGGTATCGAAACTATCCAGGCGCTTGCGCAGCAAGTCAGCGTAAACGCTGGGCGGCCTTGAGAAGAACGGCGCGCCAAAGCAGGTAGAGAAGGTAGCCGACAGCGCGGCATGGCTGCCCATCTCCGTAGACCCTACCTTGGCGGTATAGCCTGACAGGAAGTGATAGGCCGCCGCCTCCCGCGATAGTCGCGCCACCGGCGGCAGCACCCCCGTCATATCGCAGGTCAAAAACACGATAGCGCTCGGTTCAGGGCCACTGTTGCTGTCAGCACGACGCTCAATATGCTCAAGCGGATACGCCACACGGCCATTTTGTGACAGACGGGTATCGCTGTAGTCAGCAACACGCTGCTCATCGAGCACCACGTTTTCGAGCACAGCCCCAAAGCGAATGGCATTCCAGATCAGCGGCTCATTGGCTTCGGAAAGGTCAATGGTCTTGGCGTAGCAGCCGCCTTCAAAGTTGAATACCCGCCCTTGCGTCCAACCGTGCTCATCGTCGCCGATCAGGTAGCGTTCGGGATCGGCGGAAAGCGTGGTTTTACCGGTGCCTGATAGCCCGAAAAACAGCGTCGTTTTGCCGTCGTCGCCCACATTGGCGCTACAGTGCATCGGCAGTACATCTTCTTCCGGCAGTAAAAAGTTAAGCACCGAAAACATCGCTTTTTTCAGCTCGCCCGCATAACGCATACCGGCCAGCAGCACCCGCCTTCCTTCCAGATCAATAATGGTACAGCCATCACTGTGAGTGCCGTCACGTTCGGGATCGCATTCGAAACAGGGCGCGCTGAGAACAGTCCACTCCGGCTTTTGGCGGGGATTATAGGCTTCAGGGCGAATGAACATGTTGGATGCAAAGAGCGCGTGCCAGGCGTTCTCGGCAGTTACGCGCAGCGGCTCATACAGCGCTGAATCAGCGCCTGCGTGGAGGGTACTGACAAACTGTTCGCGCACTTCCAGATAGAGGGCAACGCGCTCCCATAGCTGCTCGAAACGGTCGGCAGGAAAGGGCTGGTTGACTGCGCCCCAATCGATGCTCTCGGCACTGGTGACGTTGTTGACGATAAAACGGTCAGCAGGCGAGCGCCCGGAGCGTTTTCCGGTGGCTGCGCAGACTGCCCCCGTCGAGGCCAGCGTGGTTTCGTGACGAGCAAGGGAGTGTTCCACTAACTCGGCACGGGCAAGGTTGAGATAAACGGTGCCTTGCTCACCGTGAATGGAAGCCGTTTCTCGCATCAGTACTTTATCCGTCATGGCCATAGCGATAGATGGCGCCTCTTTTAACTAACGCCCGCAAAAATATAAATGCAGAAATAAATCCACATGGGTGAAATTCGCGAATGAGTATTACAGAAAAAATATCATTAAAAAATGCCTTTTAAGATATATTTATGAAGTTAATAAAGTCTACGTGATTAAAGATCATGCAATTACTTAAATGATGAAAAAACGTTGTTTTTATCGTTATTTTACTACTTCTTGCCCCAAGGCTACTTTTTGGCAGCCGCCAGCACGTCATTTGCCCACGAAGGAAAGCTGGCCGCCTGGCTCTTGTCTTACGCTGGCCTTACGCTTATCTCAGGGGGGATGCTCAAGAGCCAGCGTAATATCGCTCTCGGGCACACAGCAGCATGGCAGAATTTCGCCCTTGCTCAGACAGGCCAGCGGTGGCTGCCGATAGCGTACCCGACCTGCCAGCAACCGCACCCGGCAAGCGCCGCAAAAACCCGAGCGGCACTGATATTCGACGGGCAGGCAATTGTCCTCCAGCAGCTCCAGCAAGGTGGCCAGACGCCCCTGCCAGGCCAATTGAGTGCTGCCCGTGGAGACAATCAGGTCAGCCATGGCTATAGCTCGAAGCTGCCGAGATCATCGGCAGTAATAGTGGCATCAATCTGCCCCACCAGATAAGAGCTGACTTCAACCTCTTGCGGTGCCACCTGCACATTATCCGAGGCCAGCCACGCATTAACCCAGGGGATCGGGTGTGAACGTTTTTCAAACGCAGGCTCCATTCCAATCGCCTGCATCCGAATATTGGTGATGTACTCGACATAGTGATGCAGAATCTGGCGATTCAGGCCGATCATCGAACCATCCTTGAACAGATAATCCGCCCACTGCTTCTCCTGCTGAGCCGCCAATAGAAAAAGTGCGCGGCTTTGCTCATGACACTGCTGGGCAATCTCGGCCATTTCCGGATCATCAGCACCAGAACGCATCAGGTTAAGCATATGCTGGGTACCGGACATATGCAGCGCTTCATCCCGTGCAATCAGGCGAATGATCTTGGCATTGCCTTCCATCAAACCGCGCTCGGCGAAGGCGAAGGAGCACGCGAAGCTGACATAGAAGCGGATGGCTTCCAGCACGTTGACACTCATCAGGCAGAGATAAAGGGCCTGTTTCAACTGACGCAGGGATATCTCCTTATAGCGCCCGTTAATATAATGCTGCCCTTCGCCCAGCAGATGATAATAGTTCGACATTTCAATTAATTCGTCATAATAACGTGAAATATCACGAGCGCGTGCCACGATATTTTTATTTGTCACGATATCATCGAATATCAGCGCCGGATCATTCACGATATTACGAATAATATGGGTATAAGAGCGTGAATGGAGGGTCTCCGAAAAGGCCCAGGTTTCAATCCAGGTTTCCAGCTCGGGAATCGACACCAGAGGCAGCAGCGCCACATTGGGGCTACGCCCCTGAATGGAATCAAGCAGCGTCTGATATTTCAGGTTGCTGATAAAGATATGCTGCTCATGGGCCGGCAGTCGCTGATAATCAATGCGATCGCGGGAGACATCCACTTCCTCGGGTCGCCAGAAGAACGAAAGCTGTTTTTCGATGAGTTTTTCGAAGATAACGTGCTTTTGCTGGTCATAACGGGCCACATTGACCGGCTGCCCAAAGAACATCGGCTCCTTGAGCTGATCATTATGCCGCATTGAAAAGGTGGTATAAGCCATGACGATTCCCTCCTTGTGCCAAATCCATCGCAATGTGATGAGCGCTCTTTAAAGCTTGCAGGCGCCGCCTTCACAGTCACTGCCCACCGCATCTGTACCCATGACCTGAGCGTCGTCGGCACCATCACGGGTGTTGTGGTAATAGAGGGTTTTAATGCCCAGACGGTAGGCAGTAACCAGGTCGCCCAGCAGCTGCTTCATCGGCACCTTGCCGCCGGCAAAACGCGCAGGGTCATAATGGGTATTGGCCGATATTGCCTGGTCGATAAACTTCTGCATGATGCCCACCAGGCGCAAATAGCCCTCGTTGCCGGGCATCTCCCACAGCCACTCATAGCGGCTGCCAAGCTGCGCCAGCTCCGGCACCACTTGCCGCAAAATGCCATCTTTCGACGCCTTGATACTGACCGCTCCCCTCGGTGGTTCTATGCCATTGGTCGCATTCGAAATCTGCGATGAAGTTTCAGAGGGCATCAGGGCCGAGAGCGTCGAGTGGCGCAATCCATGCTGCTGAATGGCAGCGCGCAGCCCTTCCCAGTCATAGTGTAGTGGCTCGTCGCATAGCTCATCCAGCTGCCGCTTGTAGTGGTCGATGGGCAACAGGCCCTGTGCATAGCGGGTCTGATCGAACCAGGCGCAGGCGCCCTGCTCTTGCGCCAGACGCTGGGACGCCTTGAGCAGATAGAACTGAATGGCTTCAAAGGTGCGATGGGTCAACGCCATGGCGCGGTCATCGGAGTAGCGCACGCCGTGTTTGGCAAGATAATAGGCGAAGTTGATCACGCCGATTCCCAGCGGTCGCCGGTTAAGCGCACTACGCTGGGCCTCGGGCAAGGGATAGTGCTGGTAATCGAGCAGCGCATCGAGCGCTCTGACGATCAGTTCCGCCAGCTCTTCCAGTTCATCCAGCGCGTTAATGGCCCCCAGGTTAAAGGCCGAAAGCGTACACAGGGCAATTTCCCCTTCCTTATCACGCTCTCCCAACGGCGCTGTGGGCAATGCAATCTCCATGCACAGATTGGACTGCCGCACCGGTGCCTGCGCCGGATCAAACGGGCTGTGCGTGTTGCAGTGATCCACATTCTGGATATAGACACGACCGGTCGAGGCGCGCTCCTGCATCAACAGCGAAAACAGCGCCACAGCACTTACCGAGCGCTGGCGAATCGACACATCCTGCTCGTACTGCGTATACAAGCGCTCGAACTCATCCTGATCGGCGAAGAACGTCTCATACAGGCCAGGCACATCCGAGGGGCTAAACAGGGTAATTGAGCCGCCCGCAATCAGGCGCTGATACATCAAGCGATTGAGCTGCACGCCGTAGTCGATATGGCGCACACGGTTATCCTCAACGCCGCGATTGTTTTTGAGTACCAGCAAGCTCTCGACCTCAAGGTGCCATAGCGGATAGAAAAGCGTTGCCGCGCCTCCGCGAATTCCCCCTTGCGAACACGACTTCACCGCACTTTGGAAATGCTTGTAGAAGGGAATACAGCCGGTATGAAATGCCTCACCATGCCGGATCGGGCTACCCAGAGCGCGAATACGCCCGGCATTAATGCCAATACCGGCACGCTGGGAGACGTATTTCACGATGGCGCTGGCGGTCGCATTGATCGAATCGAGGCTGTCACCGCACTCGATCAGCACACATGAACTGAACTGCCGCGTGGGGGTGCGTACCCCTGCCATGATCGGCGTGGGTAACGATAGCTTGAAGGTGGAAACAGCATCGTAGAAACGCTGCACATAATCGAGCCGCGTCTCGCGCGGATAACCGGCAAACAGGCAGGCCGCTACCAGCACATAGAGAAACTGTGCGCTTTCAAACAGTTCTCCGGTGGTGCGATCCTTGATGAGATATTTGCCTTCCAGCTGCTTTACCGCTGCATAGGAGAAGCGCATATCCCGCCAGTGATCAATAAAACTATCCATCCGCGCGAACTCTTGCTCGCTGTAATCCTCAAGCAGATGGCTATCGTAGCGCCCCATCCCCACCAGACGTTGGACATGCTGATAAAGCGGCGGTGGTTCAAAGCGGCCAAAGGCTTTCTTGCGTAGATGGAAGACGGCCAGCCGCGCCGCCAAATACTGATAATCCGGCGTTTGGGCAGAGATCAGATCAGCGGCGGCAGTTATCAGGGTATCGTGAATATCGCTGGTGCTGATGCCGTTATAAAACTGAAGCCGCGAACGCAGCTCTACCTGCGATACCGACACATCCTCCAACCCTTGCGCTGCCCAATCGAGCACACGATGAATTTTCTCAAGGTCGATGGGCTGCTGCTCACCGCTACGTTTGGTCACCCATATAGGCTGATTCATGGACACCGCCAGGCAAATAGTCGAAATATGTGATGCCCCTGAGACCTCTCAGGAGCTGTTTCGACGCAAAACACTATATGTGGTGTTAAAAATTTTCCATCCAACTACATATTGATTAAAGGTTGCCTCTTGCCTTTGAATCCAAGCCTTGACAAGGCGCCTTCCTCGAACATGCCAGGTTCATCCCTCACCACTCCCGCAACGGCGGTGTCATACCGTGTCGCTGGCCTTTGTCTCAGTGCCGTACAGCGTCATACACCACGCGAAAATCACGTCAAAAAGAGCGGGAAGGTGCCGGTTTCCCGCCTTTTTAATTAAGACAAGTTTCAGATAACCGCCTCCACCCACAGCACTGGATAGCTTCGCCAGCTCATGCCCCTTGGGTGTCATTCCTTGTCAGAAGCGCATAAAAAAGCCGCCAGTGCTTCTCGGCGGCTGGCGGCTGTTGAGCGGCGATGAATCAGTGCAAGGTCGGCGAAGATTCGTCGGGGCGCTCGATCAGGCTCTCGGCATCAGCGGCGCTGAATTCATAATGGGTATTACAAAAATGGCACTGGGCATCTATCTTGCCCTCCTCTGCCACGATAGAGCGAAGCTCCTCGGCCCCCAACCGGTGCAGGGCCAGCGCAAAGCGCTCGCGCGAACAGGTGCAGCCGAAGGCGATGGCGGAAGGCTCGAACACCCGCGCCTGCTCTTCGTGGAACAAGCGGTGCAGCACTTCCTCAGGCGCCAGCGACAGCAGCTCTTCATCGCTAATGGTATCGGAGAGCGCGACAATGCGATCCCACGCGTCCTTGTCATGCTGGCGTTCATCTTCAGGCAGTTGCTGCACCAGCAAACCCGCTGCACGCTCACCATCGGACGCCAGCCATAGTCGGGTAGGAAGCTGCTCGGAGCGCTCGAAATATCCTTCAAGACACGCCGCCAAGCTTACCTGATCCAGCGCCACGATTCCCTGATAGCGCTGCCCGTGGGTGGGGTCCAGCGTAATCACCAACTGACCATTGCCCATCAGGGTGCGGAAGTCGCTCTCCTGCAAACGGTCAAGCTGTTCCTGGTCATAGCGAGCGATGGCGCGCAGCTGCTGGGCCACGTCCTCAGCCCCGGGGTTGGATTCAGCCATTAACAGGGAAATTGGCCCTTCGCCCCGCAGCTCCAGACTCATGATGCCATCCAGCTTGATGGTCGCAGTCAGAAGCGCGCTGGCTGCCATCAGCTCACCTAGCAGCCGCGCTACGGGCGCAGGATAGTCATGGCGCTTCAGCACCTCACGGTAGGCGGCGTGCAGTTGGGTCAATTCACCGCGCACACGGGTGTCGTCAAACATGAACCGCTGCATGCGGTCGAATTGGGGTAGTTGCATATCGGATGTCCTGAATCGCTGGCAGCGTGCTGCTGTGCCAGTAAAAATAAGGAGAGCGGCTCGGGATTACTCCTCGAAACCGTGACGCTGAAAGCGCTGAATATCGCGACGCGCTTTTTTGTCGGGGCGCTTGGGCGGCGCCTGCATGACCTTGCCTGCGTCACGGCGTAGCTGGGTTTCGCGTTCGCGCCGCTCGCGACTGACGTCGGTTTCGGCGTAGAGCATCTGGGCCTCGAGAGCACCACGGCGCTGATCGCTCAGCTCCCGCACTTCGACTTCCAGCGTATTGAAGCCTTGCGGAACGCGCAGCAGCGCACCTACTTCCACCTGTTTACTGGTGCGCGTGCGCTCACCGTTGTAATGCACCTTACCGCCTTCAATTGCTTTCTTGGCCAGTGCGCGGGTTTTGAAAAAACGGGCAGCCCACAGCCATTTGTCGAGACGTACCTGCTGCATGGTCTCTCCTTGCCGGTTGATTCCCCAGAGATGGGGGTGATCCGCCAATAACCAAGAGCAGGCGCTCATTTGCGTACACTATGTGCGCATTATCAGAGACACAATGATACCGTTGGTACTCTTCTTCCGTTGAACGCTGGTGCCTCTCTTATGCCTACCACGCCTCCTGTTATCCATCAGCGCAATGAAATCGCCCGTTCGCGGTTGTTTTGCGTGGAATCACTCGATATTGAATTCAGCAACGGCACCCAACGTACCTTCGAGCGCTTAAAGAGCAGCGATACATATGGGGCAGTGATGATGGTGGCGATGCAGGATAGCGAGCATTTTTTGCTGGTGCGCGAATATGCCGCCGGTTTTGAACGCTACCTGCTGGGGCTACCGAAAGGCTCTGTCGATTCAGGAGAAACCCTCGAAGAGGCAGCCAATCGCGAACTTCAGGAAGAGTGTGGCGTTGGCGCGCGACGCATTACCCCGCTCAAGGAGGTCAGCGTGGCGCCCAACTATATGTCGCATCGGATCACGGTGCTGCTGGCGCAGGATCTATACCCTGCCCGACTAACCGGCGATGAGCCTGAACCGCTGGAAGTGATCCCATGGGCACTGAGCGAGCTGCCGAATCTGATCGCCCGCGACGATTTCCATGAAGCGCGCAGCATCGCGGCCCTCTACCTGGTACGGGATTATCTTCAGCAGGCCACACAGCACGAGTAGGAAGCGCGCTGCTCCGCCGCTTGCCAGCATTCCCCTGACACAACAACGCCCCGCATAAGACGGGGCATTGGCTGTACGCAGTGGCACAAGTGAAGTACCAGCGTTAGCGGGATTCCAGCTTGTCGAGGTCGCGCACTGCGCCACGGTCAGCGGAAGTAGCCAGCATTGCATAAGCCTTCAGCGCAGCAGTGACGTTACGAGCGCGCTTGATCGACGGTTTCCACGCCTGCTCACCGCGAGCTTCCATTTGCTCGCGACGTGCGGCCAGTTCGTCATCAGAGAGCACTACGTCAATACGACGCGCCGGAATATCAATACGGATCATATCGCCGTTTTCCACCAGCCCGATCGCGCCACCAGAAGCCGCCTCTGGCGAAACGTGACCAATCGACAGCCCGGAAGTGCCGCCGGAGAAGCGACCGTCGGTCATCAGCGCACACTTCTTGCCCAGCCCTTTCGATTTCAGGTAGGAGGTGGGGTAAAGCATCTCCTGCATGCCAGGGCCGCCTTTGGGGCCTTCGTAGCGAATCACGACGACTTCGCCTTCCTTGACCTTGCCATCCAGTACATGCTCAACCGCTTGATCCTGCGATTCGACCACATGAGCCGGACCTTCAAATACCAGAATCGAGTCATCAACACCGGCGGTTTTCACGACACAGCCGCTTTCCGCAATGTTGCCGAACAGCACCGCCAGGCCACCCTCTTGCGAGAAGGCGTGGTCGATGCTGCGAATGCAGCCCTGAGCACGATCACCATCGAGGCTCGGCCAGCGCGCACTTTGCGAGAATGCCTGCTGGGTACGAACCCCGCCCGGCCCCGCCTTGTAGAATTCGACAATCTCAGGCGCAGGGTTGCGCATGATGTCGAAACGCTCCAGTGCGTCCTTCATGGTCGGGCTATGGATGGTAGGCAGAGAAGTATCGAGCACACCCGCACGATCCAGTTCACCCAAAATACCCATGATGCCGCCGGCGCGATGGCAATCTTCGATGTGGTATTTCTGCGTGTTGGGCGCCAGCTTGCATAGCTGCGGCACCTTGCGTGACAGCGCATCAATATCGTTGAGGGTGAAATCGACCTCGCCTTCCTGCGCTGCTGCCAGCAGGTGCAGGATGGTATTGGTTGAGCCACCCATCGCAATATCCAGGGTCATGGCATTCTCGAATGCCGCCTTGGAGCCGATATTACGCGGCAGCACGGATTCATCACCCTGTTCGTAATAACGACGAGCGATCTCGACAACGGTACGCCCTGCTTCTTCAAACAGACGCCGACGGTCAGAGTGGGTTGCCAGCGTAGTGCCATTACCCGGCAGCGAGAATCCTAGCGCTTCGGTCAGGCAGTTCATCGAGTTGGCGGTAAACATGCCGGAGCAACTGCCACAGGTGGGGCAAGCGCTGCGCTCGACTTCGGCCAGCTCTTCGTCGCTGACCGAGTCATCCGCCGCCATGACCATGGCATCAACCAGATCAAGACCGTGGTCAATCAATTTGACCTTACCGGCCTCCATGGGGCCGCCTGAAACGAAGACCACCGGAATATTCAGACGCATGGCCGCGTTCAGCATCCCGGGGGTGATCTTGTCACAGTTGGAAATACACACCAGCGCATCGGCGCAGTGCGCATTCACCATATACTCGACGGAATCAGCGATAATATCGCGTGATGGCAGCGAATACAGCATGCCATCGTGGCCCATGGCGATGCCGTCATCCACGGCGATGGTGTTGAACTCCTTGGCCACACCACCCGCTTTCTCGATTTCGCGTGCGACGAGCTGGCCCATGTCCTTCAAATGGACATGGCCCGGCACAAACTGGGTAAAGGAGTTGGCAACGGCGATGATCGGTTTGTCAAAATCACCGTCTTCCATGCCGGTAGCTCGCCACAGCGCGCGAGCGCCGGCCATATTGCGGCCACCGGTAGAAGTTTTGGAACGATATTGGGGCATGAAGCTCTTCCTCATCAGGCAAAGTTAGCGCGATGAAATTCGTATAGAAATTTCTTGTTGGCATATCGGCCGCGTGCGGCGCCGATAGGCAAGAGCGGGAAACCCTGAACACGCCTTATTGATAACAAGGCGGGTCGAGCCAGCAAACAACTGCGGGGTGGTGCAGCAATAAACGCCCAGCAAGCAAGCGGATAGACTTGCCAACATTCGGCTGGGTTATTAACACGGTATCCAGAGATCAATAAGGCCCGTGAACCCGATGCGCCTCGCTCTTTCGTTAGCCCTCTGACTAGAGAACGGTGAGCGTAGAATACTTTCTAGCCTGCCAACAAACGGTCAAACACATAATGCCACATTAGCACATGTTCGCGCCATAATTCATTCACCATTACCCATTCAAACGGCACTATATTTCACATTTATAGATATATTTGAACGAATAACCTAAACACTCTCAATCCAGCGGAGCAACGCTGCCGAGCATCACCACTTTCAGCAGCGATTATTGCAGTTTGCCACGCTCTCCCGCAGCCAGCCCCTTATCGACAGTACTCATCATCCCTTCAAAAGATGGAAAGACGCGCATATGAGGCTCCTTCTGCACAGCGCCGCTTTTTTCTTGCCGCTCAATCCATTACCGTCAAGGGCACACGGCGACAGGTTTCACTGCCTGACACGGCTGAAAACAACAGGAGAGCATGATGAGCAAGACAGCATTTATTACGGGTGCCACTTCAGGCTTCGGTCGTGCCGCTGCACGCCGCTTTGCCGCGGAAGGATGGCAACTGGTTCTGACGGGTCGCCGCGAAGAGCGCTTACGTGAGATCGAGCGCGAGCTTGGCGACAAGGTGGCCGTTCATATCGCGCCTCTCGATGTGCAGGATGCCGAGGCCGTAAAAGAGGTGGTAAGCGCCCTGCCCGAGCAGTTCCGGCAGGTGACTTCGCTGGTCAATAACGCGGGGCTGGCGCTATCGCCGACATCGGCTCAGGAGACCGATCTTCAGGATTGGCACACCATGGTCGATACCAACATCAAGGGGCTGTTGAATGTCACCCACGCTCTGCTGCCTACCCTGATTGAAACAGGCGCAGGTGCCAGCATCATCAACCTTGGCTCGGTCGCTGGTGCCTGGCCCTACCCTGGCAGTCACGTCTATGGCGCTACCAAGGCATTTGTAAAACAGTTCAGCTATAACCTGCGCTGTGACCTGCTCGGCACCGGTGTGCGCGTGACCGACATCGCTCCCGGCATGGCGGAAACCGAGTTCACCCTGGTACGCACCAAGGGAGATCAGGCCGCTTCCGACAATCTCTACTCTGGCACCACGCCACTCAGCGCCGAAGATATTGCAGACCAGATTGTCTATGTCGCCACGTTGCCAGACCACGTTAACATCAACCGTCTTGAGATCATGCCGGTACGCCAGGCCTGGCAAAACTTCGCCGTCGATCGCGATTGAGAACCAGATGAGAGCCTGAAAAAAGCGGGCCTTCCCACCATGGGGAGGCCCGCTCTTGTGTCAGCGTATCGAAGAGAGCAACCTACACGAAAACGACCTTGGTTACGTCGCTATAGCGCGCGGCAAAGTGCACCGTAACGCCTTTCTTCACGTAGTCGGGCAGTTCGTCGTAATCACGCTGGTTAGCCTTCGGCAGTACCAGTTCGAAGATATTGCTGCGGCGCGCGGCAATCACCTTTTCACGAATCCCGCCTACCGGTAGCACCTTGCCTGTCAGCGTGAGCTCGCCCGTCATTGCAACGCCGGGCTTGATGGCGCGCTTGCGTGCCAGCGACAGCAGCGCGGTTGCCATGGTCACCCCCGCCGAGGGGCCATCCTTGGGCGTTGCGCCCTCCGGCACATGCAGGTGAATGAAGGTTTTATCCCACGCATCTGCGGAAAGGCCGAAGCCTTTCAGGTTGGACTGCACAAAGCTGTAGGCAATATTGGCCGACTCCTGCATTACATCGCCCAGCTTGCCGGTCAGTTTCAGCCCGCGATCCAGCGCGTGCACCTGGGTGGCTTCAATGGGCAGCGTAGTGCCGCCCATCGAGGTCCATGCCAGGCCGGTAACAACACCGACTCCCTTCAGCACCTGCTCCTGCTGGAATACCGGCGCGCCGAGGAACTGTTCGAGATTATTGACCGAGACCTTGACCTTCTCCGCGCCTTCAATCAGCTTGACCGCCGCCTTGCGCACAATACGGTGCAGCTGCTTTTCAAGCTGACGCACGCCAGCTTCACGCGCATAGCCCTCGATTACCTGACGCAGCGCGGTATCGGTCAGCGTAATACGGCTCTTGGCGATGGAGTCACGACGCAACAGCTTGGGCCACAGATGGTGCTTGGCGATGCTGACCTTCTCTTCGGTGATATAGCCCGAGAGACGAATATTCTCCATGCGATCGTAGAGCGGGCCGGGAATGGTATCGAGCTGGTTGGCGGTGCACACAAAAAGCACTTTCGACAGATCAACACGCACATCGAGATAGTGATCGAGAAAATCGACATTTTGCTCAGGGTCGAGCACTTCCAGCAGCGCAGAGGCAGGGTCGCCCTGATACGACTGGCTCAGCTTGTCGATCTCATCAAGCATGATGACCGGGTTTTCGACCTCGACTTCCTTGAGCGCCTGCACAAACTTGCCGGGCATGGCGCCGACATAGGTACGCCGATGCCCTTTGATTTCGGCTTCGTCACGCATGCCGCCCAGCGAGAAGCGATAAAACTTGCGGCCCAGCGCTTCGGCAATCGAGCGCCCCACCGACGTTTTACCCACCCCCGGCGGCCCGACCAGCAGCAGAATCGAGCCACCTACCGAGCCTTTGAAGCTCCCTTCCGCCAGAAACTCGACAATCCGCTCTTTGACTTCATCCAGGCCGTCATGATCGCGGCTCAGAATACGGCGCGCATTGTCCAGATCGAGCTGATCCGTGGAGGTAACGCCCCATGGCATGTTGGTCAGCCAATCGAGGTAATTGCGCGTCGTGCTGTACTCGGGAGAGCCGGTTTCAAGCACCGATAGCTTGTTCAGCTCGTCATCAATACGCGCCTGAATATGCTCGGGCACCTCTTTGTCTTCGAGGCGATCACGGAAGGTATCGACATCGTTCTCGCGGTCATCCTTGGAGATACCCAGCTCTTTTT
Organism: Carnimonas nigrificans ATCC BAA-78; assembly: GCF_000526695.1. Taxonomy (GTDB): domain Bacteria; phylum Pseudomonadota; class Gammaproteobacteria; order Pseudomonadales; family Halomonadaceae; genus Carnimonas; species Carnimonas nigrificans. Next base: position 200,122 of record NZ_JAGO01000011.1, on the reverse strand, counting down.
GAATCACCTTGAGCTGCTCGCGCAGGAAAAACTCACGCTGGCGCTTCTCCATTTGCGCGTTGACCTGCTGCGAAATTTCGCTTTGCAGCTGCGCCACGTCGATCTCTTTATGCAGCAGCGGCAACACCGCTTTCATGCGATCAATCACCGGCAGCGTTTCAAGCACCTTTTGCAGCTCTTCGCCTTTCGCCGACGTAATTCCCGCTGCAAAGTCGCACAGAGGGCCAGGCTCGTTGGGGCTGAAACGGTTCAGGTGATTTTTAAGCTCTTCACCATAGAGAGGATTGATCGGCAGAAGCTGCTTGATGCCGTTGATGACCGACATGGCGTAGGCGCGTGTCTCGTCGTCTTCACGATCCACAGGTTCGTCGGGATATTCCACATCGACAATGTAGGGCGGCTCATAGGTCAGCCACTGCACGATACGAAAGCGCTTGACGCCCTGCGCCATAAACTGAAGGTTGTCATCGCCCGCCTCAGCACGATGCACCTTCACCGCTGTACCGATCTTCGGGAAGTCCATTTGATTTGGCACTTCCTTGTCGAGATCGCCGACAAATGCCAGCCCCACGGTATGGTGGGCAGTTTCGGCCACCTGACGCATGGTCTCTTCCCAGCGCTGCCGGTGAATCATCAGCGGTTGCACCTGAGCAGGGAAAAACGGGCGGTTATTGATGGGCAGCAGATAGAGCCTGTGAGGAAGCGCGTCATCGGCCTTGATCACCTGGCCCGAATTAGCGTAGGCACTGCCCTGTCCGGGCTGGGAGATATTGTCTGCTTCGCCTGACATTACCAGGTTGTCGTGCGAGCCATGGGAAGGTACATCGGGAGAGCGCTGGGTCATGGAGTTTTCCTGAAAGCGTAAGGCAACCTCTATGCCGCTTTGAGCTGGCCAATAGCGACGACGAATGTTTCAGGAATGTGGGCGTTCGCTCCCATTATCAAGAGGAGGCGCTAACGCTCGGTGCGATCACCATGAAAATGCTGCCAGCCGTTGGGCTGCAAGAGCTCGCCGCCCAGCGTTCGAACGATATTAGGTTCAGCAATCACTCGGCCAATAACGGTCAGTGTTTCACCGCTTTGCGCAAGCCGTTCACGCGCTTCCCCCAGCGCTGATGGTGTGAGCGTAACGAGTAGCTGATAATCATCGCCACCGTAAAGGGCCGCGTTCATTGCTTCCTGGCTGCCCAGTTCGCTCACGGTCTCAGGCGCAATGGGAAGATGTTCAAACGCAAGCTCGGCACCTGCCTGGGACGCCGCACAAAGATGATGAAGATCAGCCGCCAGTCCATCGGAAATATCCATGCCTGCATTGGCATACCCAAGCAGCACACGCCCAGCGGTAACCTTTGGAGAGGGATAAAGATAGGCACCCAGCAGCGCATCGTGTTCGATACGACGACAACCGCGCTGCCAACGCTTGAGACCGGCGCAGGCACTGCCCAGCGGCCCCGTGACCGCGATCAGATCGCCCGCTCTGGCGCCGTCACGACGCAGGGCGTGGCGCACGGGCAACTCGCCCATTACCGTCACGGAGACCGAGAGTTCACCACGCGTTACATCGCCCCCTACCAGGGCCAGCCGGTGCTGATTTGCCAGGTGATGAAAACCACGGCTGAACGATGATGCCCAGTCTTCATCGACCTCTGGCAGGGTAAGGGCCAGCAGGCACCAGCGCGGCGTTGCCCCCATCGCAGCCAGGTCGGAAAGACTTACCGCCAAACTGCGATAACCAATGGCATGGGCCGGAGCATCGGCAGGAAAATGGACATCGGCGACTGACGTATCCACGCTTACAACCACCTGATGGCCCGCTGCCGGTACCAGCAGCGCCGCATCATCTCCGGCACCCAAGGCGACCCCTGATCCACTCTCTCTGCATGGGCCGTTCGGTACTTCCGATACACCTTCCAGCGGATAACCGTCAGCGCGCGTACCCTGGGTGGGCGCGAGCAGATAGCGCTTGATAAGATCGAATTCACCGAGCATGGGCAGGGCTTAGCGCCGGCGCGCCTCAACTTCGGCGCTACGCAGCGACACCGCCAGCTTGTCGAGCACACTGTTGATATATTTATGCCCGTCGGTCGCACCGAACTCCTTGGCAAGCTCCACGCATTCGTTGATCACGACGCGATACGGTACTTCCAGCCGCTCTTTCAGCTCGTAGGTGCCCAGACGCAAAATGGCAAGCTCTACGTAGTCGAGATCGGTAATGGCACGGTCGAGCAGCGGGTCAATCAATTCATCAACGCGCGCATACTGTTCACCAATGCCCTTGAGCAGGTCATGGAACAGGACCAAATCGGCCATCGCCATCACCTTCACCCAGTTTTCCGCGTCCGGCGCATCTTCATCCGCCAACTGGCTGCGAAACTCCGCCTCTACCGTGGAGAGCGCTTTTTCACGATGCTGAAGCTCCCACTGATAGAGCGCCTGAACGGTTAGCTCACGGGCAGCATGACGAGCGACCTGCGATTTGGAAGGCTGTTTTTGCGCATTGGCCATTACGCTTCTCCTTCGGTGTCGATCTGACGCAGCAGCGAGACCATTTCCAGCGCGGCCATCGTGGCTTCAGTGCCCTTGTTGCCCGCTTTGGTGCCAGAACGTTCGATCGCCTGATCAATGGTATTGACGGTCAGTACGCCATTGGTGATCGGCGTATCGAAGTCGATTTGCAGACGATTCAGGGCAGAATTGCATTGCCCCGCGATATGCTCAAAATGGGGCGTACCGCCGCGAATCACCGCGCCCAAGGCGATAACTGCATCAGGTGCGTGACGTTCAAGCACACGCTTGACGGCCAGCGGCAGCTCCCACGCGCCGGGCACATGCACGATGCGAATGTTTTCTTCGTCAACGCCATGGCGTACCAGCGTATCAACAGCGCCCTCCACCAGTGAATCAACGACGTGGTGGTTAAAACGGCCCACAACAATGACATAGCGTCCGTTTACATCAACGAAGCGGCCTTCCAACTGCGCAATAGGTTCCATAGTACTCTCTGCTCGCACCGCGAGCCTTGTTTCATCACATAAACAGAGCCACCGAGGCCCTGAGTCAACTGCGCCCGCTCAGGCAGAGGGCCAAAGCGGGCGACGATGTTCGGTCAAGTGCGCATGGTACAGCTTACTGGCTCGAAACGGTATCGCAACCGATCTGCTCGACCACTTCCAGGCCGAAGCCAGCCAGCGCCGAGAAGCGCAACGGTGAGCTTAATAGCCGCATTCGCCCTACTCCCAACGCCCGCAGAATTTGCGCGCCCGTGCCGATGGTCAGGTACTGACCGCTACCGTTCAGGCTGCAATCACGCGGCACCTGTCGGCGCCCGAAGAAAATGTCGAGCTGCTCCTTGTAATCGAGCGGCGCGCCCCCTTCATCAAGCAGCACCAGCACTCCACACGGCTGCCTGCTCAGCGCTTCCAGTGCCTCGCTGCCCGCCCAGCTACGCGCGCCAGCAGTGCCTTCCAGCATCAGAATATCACGCAGGCTATCGGGCACATGAACACGCACCGTCACTGTCTCCTCGCGGCACGGCTGTCCATTCACCAGTGCAAGATGGTGACGCCCGGTAATGGAATCCTTGAAGGTATGCAGCGTAAATTCGCCGAATGCCGTATTTACCGGCTCGGCGCTGACTTCCGTGATGGTTTGCTGATGGTGAATGCGGTATTCGATCAGGTCGGCAATAGTGCCGATACGAATGTCGTGTTCGGCGGCAAAGGCTTCGAGATCCTCGCGACGCGCCATTGTGCCGTCATCGTTCATCACCTCACAGATCACCCCGGCTGGCTCGAAACCGGCCATCTCGGCAAGATCACAGGCCGCTTCGGTATGCCCTGCCCGGCGCAGCACGCCGCCATCTTCACTGATAAGCGGAAACACATGACCTGGCTGCACAATATCGCTGGCATTGGCACCACGAGCGGCTGCCACGCGAATGGTGCGCGCTCGGTCAGCCGCAGAAATGCCGGTGGTGATGCCGTTGGCTGCTTCAATGGACACGGTGAATTTAGTACCGAAGCCCGAGCCGTTCTCACGCACCATAAGATCCAGCCCTAGCTGCCTGGCACGCAGGCGACTCAGTGGCATGCAAATAAGGCCGCGCGCGTGACGCGCCATGAAATTGATGTGTTCGGCTTCGACGCATTCGGCGGCGATAATCACGTCACCCTCGTTTTCACGCCCTTCATCGTCGAGCAGAATAACCATCTTGCCCTGAGCGATGTCGCTTACCAGATCTGCTATGGATGATAACGCCATGTCGCCAATTCCTTTCAAGCATTGCTAAATAGGGCCACCCGCCAGGAGGCCATTATACGGGCAACTGCGCCCGTCGGCTGTACGTCAGACGGGGCGGGCTATGATTTGCCAGTCGTCGCCTACCGCGCGAACATCGCTGATCACCAGCCGCTGCTGTTCGCTCATCTGTGTCAGTTGCATATCGAAGAGCGGCAGCGCCGTGCTGCCAAGCAGTGTTGGAGCCATGAATATCACGACTTCATCGACAAGATGCTGCCCCATGAAGGCTCCTGCCAAAGACGCGCCGCTTTCAACGAGCACCTCGTTACAGCTCTCTTCGCTGGCCAAATAGGAGAGCACCGCCGCCAGCGACACATGCCCATCGTCGCTTGCCGTCACTTCGATAATTTCAGCGCCTGCGCTCGACAGTGCCTGGGCCTGCGGTTCACGGCGCGCAGTGGTAAACACCAGCGTGCGCCCTTCCTCGCTCAGCATGCTAGCGGTGGGCGGCAGACGCAACCGTGAATCAATGACAACACGTAGCGGCAGTGGCCCCGCTTCGCTGGAAGAAAGACCGGACTCGCTCTCACGTACCGTCAAGCGGCTATCGTCGGCAAGAACGGCAGCAACGCCGCTGATAATGGCGCTGGAGCGCGCGCGCAAACGCTGTACCTGACGACGCGCCGCGGGGCCAGTAATCCACTTTGACTCACCGCTTGCCATCGCAGTGCGCCCATCCAGGCTAGCTGCCAGTTTGACGCGCACAAAAGGCCGCTGCTGGCGCATGCGCTTGACGAACCCTGCGTTCAACTGCTGCGCCGCCGCTTCACACACGCCCACCTTCACCTCTATACCTGCTGCTTCACAGAAGGCGATACCGCGCCCAGCCACGTCGGGATTAGGGTCCTGCATGGCTACAACCAGCCGTGAAATACCGGCATTGACCAACGCTTCGCAGCAGGGGCCGGTACGTCCGTAGTGGGAGCATGGCTCCAGACTCACATAGGCGGTCGCACCACGCACACGCGCGGCATCCGCAGAGGCCAGCGCATTGACTTCCGCATGTCCCTCACCGGCGCGCTGATGGAAGCCTTCACCGATCACTTCACCATCACTAACCAGCACGCAGCCCACGCGCGGGTTGGGCATGGTGGTATAGAGGCCACGCGCCGCCAGCTCGATGGCGCGCGCCATAAAATGCTCATCCGATAGTTCAGGCTGAAGGTTACTCACTGGTCGCTCCCGCGCCTTCTTCATCGTTATCGCTGGTGGGGTGAGTAAGGCGCTCGATTTCAGCCCGGAATTCGTCGACATCTTCAAACCGACGGTATACCGATGCGAAGCGAATATAGGCAACCTGATCGAGCAGCTTGAGCTGACGCATCACCTCTTCGCCAATCACCCGCGCCCCCACTTCCCGCTCTCCACGAGCACGCAGGCGCTGACGAATCTGCTCCAATGCCGCTTCGATACGTTCAGAAGCCACGGGGCGCTTTTCCAGCGAACGCATTACGCCCGCCCTCACCTTGGCAGGATCAAAGGTTTCACGGGTGCCGTCGCTTTTCACCACACGCGGCATCACCAGCTCAGCGGTTTCGTAGGTCGTAAAACGTTCGCCACAGCTCAGACACTGGCGACGACGGCGAACCTGGTCGCCCTCTGCAACCAGTCGCGAGTCACTGACTTTTGTTTCTTGCGTCCCACAAAATGGACAGTGCATAAAAAGGCCACTTCGGTCGAATAGCTGGCTGGCGGAGAAGTGTGCTAGCCAAGGAATCAGGGCTGCTTATAGTGCGCCCGACGTTCACCAGCGGGCACTGCGATCCACCGCAGCACGTGCATTTGCCATGAAAAGCCCTACTTTACCAGTAGTTTAGCGAACACTCATGAGGAAAAGAGAAAGAGTGCGTAAAATCGCCGCAGAGACAGACGCTCTGGGCTACTTAGGCTACACTTGATACTTTCATTTCATGACATTGCAGCGCTTGACCAGTCCCGCGTTGGCGGGGTACGGCAAGGCGATGCGCACTAGCAGATTCATCGAATAGCCAACAAGAAGGAGCCGTACCGTGGACCTTATTTCCTGGATAGTCACTGGCGCACTGGTGGGAGGCATATTTAATATTCTCGTGCCTCAGCAGATAAGCGTCGGCTTCCTGGGCGCAATGGGGGCAGGCGCTCTGGGTGGCGTAGTCGTCAGCTTTATCTGCTCGATCTTCGGAGTGTTACCGGAGCTTGCCTTCAGCGGGCTGGGCGTAGGCACCGCTGTGGTGGGTAGCGTTATCGCTCAGCTTGTTGTGCTGGCATATCGCAAGGCCGCTCACGTATAGCAAGCGGCTCCTTGACCCTGTGCCGATCATTTCCCGGCACAGGGGAATTCCTGATACCGCACACAGCCCCACTATTCCCCTTCGTTACTTCTCTTCCCTCTTCATTTATTCCTTCTTCACTTCTTCTCTTATCATTTTTCTTCGCCGCCCTGGCGATACTTCGACTTCCACAGGCTTGCAACTGTTGTCACCAGCAGTACGGAGATGATCACTGTCAGTGACAGACCCGTCGATATTTCCGGAACGCCTGTTAATGGCTCACCGTTATTGAGAAATGGCAAACTGTTTTCGTGCAGCGCTTCAAGCACCAGCTTAACGCCGATAAATGCCAGCACCAGCGATAGCCCCGCCCCCAGATAGACCAAACGCTCCAGCAGCCCTTCCAGCAGAAAAAACATCTGCAACAGCCCCAGCAGGGCAAAGACATTGGCGGTAAACACAATGTAGGGAGCTTGCGTCAGCCCATAAATGGCCGGAATCGAATCCAGCGCAAAGACGATATCGGTAAGCCCCAGGGCCAGGATCACCAGCGCCATAGGGGTCAGCACTCTTTTGCCATTCACGCGGGAAGTCACACGATTGCCGTCAAACGTATCGCTAATGGGCAAGTGGCGCTGGGCAAACCGTATTACCGCGTTGGGCTTGTAATCATCTTCGCTACTGCTGTCAGAGTGAGAGAAGCTCTCGATCGCCAGCTTGACCGCGGTATAGAGCAGAAAGGCGCCGAAGATATAGAACACCCAACTGAATTGATGAATGGCCGCCGCCCCTGCCGCAATGAAGATACCGCGCAGCAGCAGCGCGACCACGATACCGATCATCAACGCTTTCTGCTGGGCCTGAGCGGGCACATTGAACTTCGCCAGAATAATCGAAAAGACAAACAGGTTATCGACGGAGAGGCTCTTCTCCATCACGAAGCCGGCGAAAAACTCGGTGCCATGCTTGCTGCCCCACACCCACCACACACCTGCGCCAAAAACGCACGCCAGCAGCACATACACAATCGACCAGCCAAGCGATTCACGGAACGTGGGCACATGGGGGCGACGCACATGGGCGAAGAAGTCGAACAGGAAGAGAAAGACAACAACAGCGAGGGTAATCCCCCAGATCCAATCGGGAACGTGCATACGAAGGCTCCGGCAAACGAGGAGAATGTCCGGGCAACATTGCCAACGGACAGGTTTACCGGAGGTCTCTTCCGCGCAGATTCACGCGCCGCTGCCTCCGGAGCCATGAGGGCTCGTGATGACGAAGACAGCATCAAGGCTCCCGCAGGAGCGATGGGGAATACTCCCCTCCATTGCGCGCAGTGTGCGCGAGCGCCGCAAATAAATCAACTGACATCTTGCGTATGTGCTCTGGCGCTTGCTCACCAATGGCGTATGCTTGAAAAAACGCTGAGTGAAGTCCCGTTATTCGCTCGGGTGCCGCTGCGCAGCGTGCGTGCATGCGTGCATGACAAATCACAAGAAGCGCCACCTTCGCTTCCCGGATTCAACATTTCTTAAGCCGAATACTCTCCTACACAGTTGAGGCCATGTATGACATCTGGATACCTTCAGAACCTGCCCACCGTTGCGCCACTGTCGCCAGAAGAGTTCCAGCAGCGTGCGCTTGATGAACTGAATTTCGTTTATGGTGAACAGCAAGGCACTACGCTATTGAAGCGGCTGTTAACCCTTATCGAAGAGCACCCGATTCACTCAGCCACTGCACCGCCTGACACCTTGTGGAGCGAGCGCTCGCAAGTGCTGATCTGCTATGGCGACAATCTGCTGGCAGAGGCCAATAGTGGCGAAATGCCGCTGCAAACACTGGCCCGCTTTCTGGATGACCATCTCGCTGACACCTTTAGTAGTGTCCACATTCTGCCGTTTTTTCCGTGGAGCTCCGATGACGGCTTTTCAGTGGTGCACTATAGAGAGATCAATCCTGACCTGGGCGACTGGGAGGATATTCACCGCATAGCCCAACGCTATCAACTGATGGCGGATTTGGTCGTTAACCATGTCTCGCGAGAGTCCCTGTGGTTTACCGACTACCTGTCGGGCACTGAACCGGGCCGCGACTACTTTATCGAACTGCCCAAAAACACTGATGTGCTGATGGTCACGCGCCCCCGCGCCAGCCCCGTGCTGACGCCCGTCTACACGCGCCGTGGCAAGCGCTACGTGTGGGCCACCTTCTCCAAGGATCAGATTGACCTTAACTACGCTAACCCCGACGTGCTGCTTGAGATGACCGGCATTCTGATCAACTACCTGCAACAGGGCATCAGGCTGATTCGTCTTGATGCCGTCGCTTATTTGTGGAAAGAGCTGGGCACCGCCTGCATTCACTTGCCGCAAACCCACGCGCTGGTGCGCCTGATGCGGGCGATTATCGACTATCTGATGCCGGGAGCGCTGCTGATTACGGAAACCAACGTGCCGCACCAGGAGAATCTGAGCTACTTCGGTCACCTTGAGGCACGACAGGCGCCTGAAGCGCATATGGTGTACCAGTTCACCTTACCGCCATTGCTGGTACACACCCTCACCTCAGGTGACGCCACACCGCTCTCGCAGTGGGCAGCGTCGTTGCCCGAGTTGCCGCCCGATTGCACCTTCTTCAACTTCACCGCCAGCCATGACGGCATTGGCGTGCGCGCACTCGAAGGGCTGCTGCCCCAGCATGACATCGACCAGATGCTGGAGCTGATGAAGCGCTTCGGCGGCTATATCAGCATGAAGGCGAATCCGGACGGCACAGACTCTCCCTATGAAGCCAACATCACCTATTTTGACGCCATGAAAGGCACTCGAGGCGGCGAGGATGCCTGGCAAATCATTCGCTTTCTGTGCAGCCAGTCCATCATGCTAGGGCTACAGGGCATTCCCGGCGTTTACTTCCACAGCTTGACCGGCACCACTAACGACTACGCCAACGTGTCGCGCAACGGCGGCCTGCGCGCCATCAACCGCAAGAAGTGGCGCATTCAGGAACTCGACGACCAGCTTGCCGCCGTTACCCCCACCCGCTTTGTACTGAAGGCGATGACGCAGCTGCTTAACAAGCGCCGCCAGGAGCCTTGCTTCCACCCCTCTAGCCCGCAAAAAGTGCTCAATTTCGGTGAAGGTATCTTCGCTTTCCAGCGTGGGCCACTGGATGATGGCCGTTTACTGCTCGCCATTCATAACGTAACGCGCCAGCCCATTAACGTCAGGCTGCCAGCGGAATTTGCGCAGCGTGAATGGCGTGAGCTGATGGGACATCTTCAGGTTCAGGATGGCTGCTTCGAACTCAAGCCCTACTACAGCGCCTGGCTGGTGAGCAAAAGCGCCTAACGACGCAGGCGCAACGCAAAAGCCCTGCGGCTTGCCAGATAGTGGTGGCAAACCGCAGGGCCTTTGAATATCGCAGAAGTTACTGTTCAGGAAGCGTATATAGCGCTAAAAACGCTAGACTTCTCCTTTGTTGTCCAGCTCAACTGCTTCATACATTTTCTGGAGATGATCCGGCAAGGCCGACTGAATGCGGTTCCAGCTTGGGATAAACGGCTTGTCGTCGCGCGGCGTTTCAAGAAACTCTACGCCCGCGTCGGAGACCACCTGAGTGAACAGCTCCACCGTGGCTTCTTCTGCATGACGATCAAGGGTCAATCCATTGATCAGAGCGTCGTGGTAGTAATTCTCGATCATATCAAGGGCCGTACGATAGTACGTCGCTTTCAGTGTGCGCAGCGATTCAACGGGAATTTGCACTCCCAGCGTCGATAGCTTGCGAAACAGCGCCTTGGTGATGTCCTGCGCCATGCGTGAAAGCCCCGCACTGCGATCATCTTCCGAGAGTGGCTGGTGCTTGTGGTCATAGTTGTCGGCGATATCAACCTGACACAGGCGCCGCGAGCCGTAGTTACGATGCACCTCTGACAACACCCCGATCTCCAGCCCCCAATCGCTGGGAATACGAATATTGCTTAACACATCGGTGTGCATTGCAAATTCCCCTGAGAGCGGATAGCGATAGCTCGACAGATAATCAAGGTACTCGGAAGGCCCATAGATGGACTGCATGGCGCGCAGCAGCGGCGTAACCAACAGCCGCCCCACCCGCCCATTCAGCTGGCCGCCAGAAACTCTGGCGTAGTAGCCTTTGCAGAATTCGTAATTAATGCGCGGATGCACGATGGGGTATAAAAGCCTTGCCAGCATGTCACGGCGGTAGGTCAGAATATCCGCATCATGCAGTGCCACAGCCGCCGTGCGTCGGGAGGCCAGAGTATAGCCGGAACAGAACCACACATTACGGCCTTTGCCTGGCTCGGTGGGCGAGAGTCCTTCCGATTGCAGCTCTTCATCAAGCTCTCGCAAACGCGGGCCGTCGTTCCATAAAATGCGATGACGCTGCGGCAGGCGCGAAAAGAATTCACGGGCGTAATTGAATTGATCGCGATCAGCACGATCAAGACCGATGGTGATTTCAGTCAGGTACGGCACCTGAGCCAATTCATCCACAATGCGGGAGAGCGCAGGGCCTTCCAGCTCGGAGAAGAGCGACGGGATAATCAGCCCCATCGGGCGACTACGGGAAAAGCGTTTCAACTCCTCTTCCAGCGATTCTACGGGGCGATCTGCCAGGCTATGCAGCGTGGTAATCACACCATCCTGATGAAAATCACTCATAACGCTTCTCCTCTCGATCAACGGCTGATAGCGGCGATAGAGACGCAATGCCGCACACGGGGGTGTCGGTGCTCGTGATAACGCGTTTGTTCTTTATAGCACAATGGAGAGCGATGCCTTGCACTCGCTGTGTTCTAAAATATGGGATCGACACGGCGATTGTTATTATGCGTGTCTCTGCGCGGCAACTCGCCTTGCAGTGATTTAAATAAACAGGCAATGAGCAAGGTAGCTCAATTCAAAGACCGGCGAGCCAGACTTTTTACCCCCATCTCTGGGGTATATAGCCAGCCAGAAGCTGCCCGCTACTCAGAGGGCGTCTTTCATGCACTACCCAACCAATGATCCAGCCCCTCATTCCACCCACTCGGCCCGGCCTGCTGAGTGAGGTAGCAACGTGTCTCCAGTTCGGCAGGAAGCTGCACCAGAGAGGCATCGTTACGAATCAGTACCGGCATCTCGGCGGCGTTCAGCATGGGGATATCATTGGCACCATCGCCCAATGCCACACAGCGACACTCGTTGCCCGATAGCTGCGCAAAACGCTTTTTAAGCCAGAGAAGCGCCCGCCCTTTATCTGCCTGAGCCGCCATGACATGGACAAAACGGCCGCCCCGCGTCGTTGTCAGCTGATGTTGCGCGAGCGCTTGAGTAAATGCGTCAAGACGCTGCTCATCTTCATGCCAGAACAGAGGCTCGGTAGCTTCGCGCTGCCAGGCAAGCTGCGCCTGCGCGAGCGGCAAGCCAGTCCATTCAGCCACCCGCTGCGGCGATACATCGCCAAATCCTTCGAATGAAAAGCCTTGATCGCGAAGCTGCGCCAGTGCGTGACGAATATGAGCGATATCAGCGCCCAGGGTAATCATGTCGCCCTCGCCCGGCTGCTGCCAGCGCGGCGGAAGCAGGATAGCGGCACCATTTTCAACGATACAGGGCGCATCGCAGATCCCTAGTTCAAGGGACAGTGCGGATACCTCGGCGCGCGTTTTGCTGGAGTTGATAATGAGGGGCACCTGGGCGCGGCGCAGCTTTTCCAGCCAATGCGCCGCCGGTGCCCAGGAATAGCTATGATGGTCAAGTAGTGATCCATCCAGATCGGTGAATACCAGCAGCGATGACCCGTTCATGCAAGACTCCCGGTAACCTATGTAGGTACAAAGGCGAGAACATGCCCGCCCCGTTCTCTATTCCAACGATCTACAGCGCCTCATACTGCGGTAATACCGTGCTCGCCAGGAAAGGCGTGATATAGCGCTCATCAATCACAACCGGTTGCTCGTCCATGCGCTTGATGGCATCCGCCATGGCCGCATCGTCATCCAAAGGCACCAGAAAATCCTGTAATTCATGGGAAAGAATCTCTTTCGGCCCCGAAGGACAGTCGGTGCTGACCAGCGGAGTGCCCAGCAGCAAGGATTCGATCAAGGCGCGCGGCAACCCTTCGGCATCAGAAGCCGATACCAGGAACTTGGCCGCTGCAATATAGGGGTAAGGATTAGTGCGATAATCCATCATGCGCACCCGTTCCTCAAGACCAAGCGAGCTGATCAACCCTTTGACTCTGGTGACATCCTCGGGCTGCCCCTTGCCGAGAATCACAATGGGCGTTTGCACACCACTTTCCTTATAGGCACGCAGCAGACGATCATGGCGCTTACGCTGCTCAAGTGACCCCAGGCTCAAAATGAACTCGCCGGCTGGCAGATCATCCACCGGCTCGGCGGCCATATCGCGAAATGGCTGGGGGTCATAAGGCGTGTAGATCGCCTTGCACACACTCGGGGTGACTCCCACCTTGTTTAACAGGTTATCGCGCACTCCCTTGGAGACCGCCAGCACCTGACGGCCATCATAAAATTTGTGCGCCTTGGCATAGCTTTTCCTGCGTTCTTCTTCCGACATCGGAGTGGAAGACATATCACTTCGAATCATGAAATAGAGATTGGGGTGGCGAACATGACGGGTGATCTTGTCAGCGGAGCAGGAAAACACGATATCGGGATTGAACGTCGCAAACGCCTTTTCGAGCTGACGCGCCTGCCACTTCTCGATCAGCACATTATTGAGCGCCCGCGTAAACTGGCTATGGATACCTAGATTGATCACTTCCAGGCCGTCTGGGATTCGATGCTCGATAAAATCGCGCATGATGTAGAACTTCACCTGATTGCCGCGCTTGCGCAGCTCATCAGCGGTATACAGAAGCGATTTTTCAGCGCCTCCGCCGTATAAATCCTTCATCACGAAGGCCAAACGCTTTGCCATACTGTTCTCGCTTGCTTTATCCATTGAATAGCCGCACAACACCGGCATCGCCTACTGCCGTTACGCCTTGCGATACTGCGTTACTTCAGGGAAATCCGCCGCCAGAATATCCAGCGCCTGTGCCGCGTAAACTTCACCATCCAGTTTGGTAGGAGAAATGGAGGCGGCCAGCAGGCGTGCCCGCTTGTGCGCATTGGCGGGCAGCTTGCGCAGATGGGTATCAATCCAGATGATGGCGCCCTGTGGGTCGATCAGCAGATTATCCAGATGAAAATCACGATGCAGATACCCATGCCGAGCCAGTGCAACGGCCTGCTCCATCATCTCCGCAATGAATGCCTGGCGGGCAGGCTCCGCAAGACGGTGAAAATGGTGCCGTCCTGACGTTGCCGCGGTGATAAATTCTAGCACATACACCGAACTCAACACGTTCAAGGGATTGAGCGAGCAGCCGTACCCATGGCTCTTTACTGTTGCCTGCCCCAGTGATGCCAGAATCCGCGCACTCTTGCTTTCATGGCGTGCGTCATAGCGGCCTACAAGGCGCTTCGAGAGTACATCCCGGCCCAGCCAGCGCCAAAAATGGGTGCGCCAGTGGTATTTGTCCGCCACAAACTTGAACAGCAGACGCCCATCGCTACTGCGCAAAAACGTGCTACTGCCGATCGTCGAAAAGTGCGTTGTGTCGTTATCGGAGATCAGCTCAAGAGTGGCTGACAGCGATTGCGCCCCATGCATCAGGTAACAACGCCGCCTGGATAACATCAGAAGGTGCATCAAGCGCATGGCACAACCAATCATCAAAACGGATAAAAATGCAGCGGCTCACTATAAAGTAATCCGCTGCGAGTGTCGTTTACCGAGCGACTCGGCTAGAATACGCCCACTTTTATGACGTCAGGATGTAGAGTCAAGTGAAATACCTCGTGACCGGCAATGCAGGCTTCATCGGCTTCCACGTAGCCCGGAGGCTACTTGAGATGGGGCATGATGTGGTCGGCTTCGACAATGTCAACGAATACTACGATGCCACACTGAAGGAAGCCCGCCTGGCCGAACTGGACAAGACAGCCGTTCATGCCAAGGGGCAATACACCTTCGTGCGAGCAGACCTGGCCGACAGTGATGCGTTGAACCGCTGCTTCGCCGAACACGCCTTCGAGCGCGTGATACATCTGGCAGCACAGGCAGGAGTACGCTATTCGCTGAGTAACCCCAGCGCCTATGTGCAAAGCAATCTGGTGGGCTTTGCCAATCTGCTGGAAGCGTGTCGTCATGGCAATATTGCCCACCTGGTGTATGCCTCCAGCAGTAGCGTCTATGGCAGCAATACCAGCATGCCCTTCTCCGAAGATCAGGAAGTGGGACACCCTCAGCAGCTTTATGCGGCCACCAAGCGGGCCAATGAAGTCATGGCCCATAGTTACGCCCACCTTTACAACATCCCCACCACGGGCCTGCGCTTCTTTACCGTTTATGGCCCCTGGGGACGCCCTGATATGGCGCTTTTCAAGTTCACTGACAAGATATTGAAAGGCGAACCTATCCCTGTCTTTGGCTACGGCAAGCAGTCGCGCGACTTCACCTATATCGACGACATCGTTGAAGGTATCCTGAAGACTGCCGAGCAGATCGCCACACCCGATAGCCACTGGGACCCGGCTCAGCCTGTTCCTGACAAAAGCGACGCCCCTTACCGTCTCTATAACATCGGCAACGGCCACCCTGAAAAATTGACGGGTTACATTCAGGCGCTGGAAAGTGCTCTGGGTGTCAGCGCCGAACAGGAACTTCTTCCCATGCAGCCCGGGGATATTCCCGACACCTTTGCCGATACCAGCGCATTGCGCAAAGCCACAGGCTACGCCCCCGATACGCCTATCAATGTGGGGGTAGCGCGCTTTGTCGAATGGTATCTGGATTTTTATAAAAGCCACACAGCGAAGGTTTGATATGCAAACACACGCCTGGCTATCATTTACATAATCAGTAGATTGCGTGTAACCCGGTTGAGAATCTCAGAAACGGATAATCAATGAAGCAGCAAAAACTCAGCCGACGCATGGCAAAATGGCTACTCCACCGACTGCATGATTACACCCCAGCCCCCTATGCCCCCTCGGCTATCCGTACGGCAGTCATTTTCATTCCACGCTTGATCGGCGATGGAATGGCGACTTTTCCCGCGCTGCGCGCACTCCAGGCACGCGGTGTCGAGCGTATCATCGTCATTGCTTCAGAAAGCAACAAAGCGCTCTTTCAACCACTTGCCACAAACGGAGATATTGAGCTGCACTCAGTGCCTGCCCTGCGCGATACCCGCACATTGAAAACGGTAGCACGCCAACTGCGCCAGCAATATGGTCGTGTCGACCTGTGTATAGATGCATCACTGAAAGACAGTACCGCCACTATCTCCTTTATTGGTGCATTGAAGGCACGCAATAACATTCAGATGAGCGGCTCCCCCATGCGCTGCTATGCCCAGGTGTCACAGCGTGCCGTTAACATGTATCAGGCGGGAGAGTCGGTGCCTATATGTTGGGCCGCACTTATGCACGACGCAGACATTGCTGATGTTGAAGCACGTTTCGAGCTCCCTATCCCCCAGCCCATAGTGCAACAGGTAAAGGCGTTTACCCGCCCTTTAGGGCGTTATATTGCACTGAACCTCGATGGAAGTACCGCAGATAAACAGCTAAGCATTGAGAAAGGCGCATTACTAGCTCAACAGCTATGGGAATACTATCAGTTGCCGATGATAATGCTGTGTAGCCCTCAGGGAGAAGGTAAAGCACACGCATTATCACAGCACTATGAACACGTCATCGTGCCCGACCTCCCCCGTTCGCTTCACCACAGCGCAGCACTAGTAGCGGACTCCGCCCTTACCGTTACACCAGACACTTCATTGCTACACGTGGCTTCCGCTCATAATATCCCGGTAATAGGCATCTATCGCCGTTATAACGGGCACTGGGTGCCTCTTTCCGAGAGTAGTATCATGATTATCACCGAAGGTAGCGTGGATCAAGTGACTACAGCAGATATTCAATATGCTATGCATAAGGTCAATGCCGGCGGCCACACGTAACCAAAAACAAAGGCGTCGCCAGCAACGCTAGATATTTGTTCTACTGCGATAATGCCCGACTTTGGATAGTCACACCGCCTCCAATTTCAGGATATTGCCCTCAACAGGGAGCCACTTCTCGCGTCAATGGTCGTCACACCAGATACATCAGTACGGCATTATGCCAAGTGCTGTCAGATAAATGACATATAAGGCCCTATCGAGAAAATGATGGGACAGCTGAGAGAAGAGCTGACTTACTCAACCATCATGGCCTTGGACATAATCATGCAGATACCGGGAACATATAAACCTCTCAATTACTTAATTTTATTGATAATATAGTTATAAATAATAGAGACCAGTTTAAGCCAATGGCCTGACTTCATGGCAAGCAATACCAGGTCAGCAAACTCGGCATACTGAATATCGCTACCCCGACGGGACTTCCAGCGGAAAAACTTATACTCTCGGCGGAATTCTATCCTTCTTCGAACAACTGCTGGCACTCGCTTCAGTAACCTGTTCTGCTCCTCACAAAATCGCCGATGAACAAACCTCTCCTTCTCTACTGACCGCTCTATCTTGGATAGCCTTTCTTTTACATGCGAGCGATGTTTAAAAAGCGGTTGGTGCACAATCTCAAACGAGCCCCCCAGCGCGAGGACCCTAAATACGAGGCATGTATCTTCACGAAAAGACATATCTTCCGGAAAACCACCGGAATGCAGAAAATCGTCACGCCTGACTACCAAAGTCGACGCTTGGGTGTATACCTTCCGTGTTAGGAGTTCAGTCAAAGAGTGGATCTCTGGCTGCAGCATCTTAGCGCTTACATTCAAAAAAGCATCAGTTTGATAGTAGCCACACATCGATAGAGCAACATCACTACGTTGCATTGCCGCAAGCTGGACAGCCAACTTTTGTGGCTCCATCACATCATCATCATCAAGAAAGGTCAGATAGTGACCAGAAGCAACCGCGGCTCCGCGGTTGCGAGAGCAGGCCACACCAGCATTAACATCGTTAACAAGGTACGTTACTCCTTTGAAACGATCCAACTGCATCACAGATGCCGTTGCCAGCTGGTCTTCACTACCACGCCCATTATCGTCGACCACAATCAATTCGATCCGGGGATACTCCTGCACTAGCACACTCTGAATGGCCTCAAGCAGAAAGTCCGACCGTCCGAAAGAAGGGATAATGACGCTGATAAGCACTGTTTCACTGGACATCAACAGATTCTTCTCTGGTCTGATGATGCACAGGGATTGAAAAGAAGATTAGTAGCGGCAACATGAAAGCAACACATAGCTGAATCTTGTCTGAATTGAACAACGGGTCCATCACGCCATAAAGTAGCATGGCGATAACAAATATACCAAAGCAAATATTCACGATAGCTCTTCTTATAGCGACCCAAAGCAGTGCCATGTAATAAAGAATCAGTGCACACAAACCTGGAATGCCTTGCAACGAGGCTACTTCTACAAATTCATTATGCAGATTGTAGAAGGAGACATACCGCAACGTCTCCATGGCATTGGGATCATTCCTAAGTAAAATATTCAACTGTTCGAGGACGACGTTATATCGATTATTTGCTGAATACCCCCAGGGCCAATGAGCAAAAGTCATCCACCCTGCTTTCCACATCGTAAACCTGGCACCCAGTGAACCTGTGACATCACCATGCAAATAGCGTGTTAAATCACTATACAGCCAAGAAAAACGCGTATTCAACAGCATACCAGCAACTGTGATAAGGCATAAAATCATCACTATATAAGGTATCAGGCATTTTTTGCCGGGCTGTGAAAACAGAGTAGATTGGAGATAGCACACACCGACAAGCAAAGTAAGGCCATAAATGACAAGAACACTTCGCGTTCCTGTCCATGCAATGAGCCCTCCCCCCAGAATGGCTACCATCACAATTAGATACCTGGATATATACATATCCATATTACGGACGAGGACCAGCAACATGGCTAGTGTAAAGGAATACAATACAAAAGCGGCGGGCACAGGGTTTCCCACTTTGAGGACTATGCGCTCATGACCTACATAGTATTCATACATCCCTAAATAGAATATATAGAGGTAAAGTAACCCCATTAAAACCATCAAAATACGGTCAAGAGAACGTCCCGTTCCTTGATAATACCGCAACAGATAAAAAATAATAATAAAGGATGAAATCCAATAGGTCATGTTATGAGCAACGTAGCGGTTCATCCATCCGTACTGTACATACCCCCCCAAATAGCACCACCAAAAGAACTGAGAGACAAGCATGACACCAAGGCCAATGCCCAGAATGGACAAATCCACCCCGGCTCTAGGACGAAGACCCAGAGAGTATTTACCAAGGTGCACGATAACCATATGCATGGTAGCGATAAATGCAGCGGTGTACAACATATGTGCACTTGCATTTCTGTCCAGCCCCATAAACAGTAAACCTACCCCTACCAGCAACAGCACCAGCATGTTTACCAGTCGACCACTACTTAGCATGTTATTCCTGGCTTCATTATTCATGTTATGAATCCTGACTCATGGGGTACTCTGCCGATGCAGCATCAAATTTTCCTTGGAAAAAAACTTGAATATCATAATAAAAAAGACCACATTTAACACGCTGGTAGATTTCAATATATCTGATTCTGTAATATTACCACACACATAAATAATTAAAAAAAGAAAAAAACACATATTTATTTTTCTATCAATAATAGAACGCACTGGTGTGGCCCACACCATCAGGGAAACCAAAATCCCTATATAGAGAGCACCTCCGATAACCCCCATGTTGACCATCAAATCAACCAAGCCATTATGAGAATCATTGGGATAAAAATTATTGGTCGGGAAAATGGCCCCATATTCTTCAAAATGCCGTGGGGTCCAAAAACCATCCAGGCCATAGCCAAAAAGCAGGCTGTGATCAGCCAGATGTGACAGCGCGTAAGCCCAGATTGTCAAACGTCCAGTAAGAGAAATATGCTTGCCGAATAGAATGATACCATCATAACCAGTCTGCAGATTATAAGGCGTTGACAAGGCAGCAATAGCACCTAGACATACAACCAACAACAATAACGAGAGGAGAACAAACTGGTTGCTAAACCAGTTTTTAAAAGCCGCCAGCAATTGACACATTTGTACGAAGGCGAATATTACCACGGACAGAAAGCATAACATAAGCGACGTGCGGGAGTCAGAATTCAAACAGCACCAAATAGCCAGCGCCACGATAATTATCGTTACCAGATAGCCTTTTTTGAGACAGATAGTACGCATTAGGGCAGTGATCGTTGCGAATACAGTTAAACGCCCCAGAATGTTTTTCTGATCGAATACTCCTTCCCAGCTACCATAAAACTTTCCATGATCAACACCCAGAGCAGGATACCAAAGACACAACAGGATATTGAACAGCAACAGTACGGCGGCCCCTGCAAATAAGGCATTGATGATGGTTTCAAAGCGAAGTTTGGTAGAAATGGCTGCTGTCATACAAACCATCAAGGTGAAAATAACACCCTTGATCAACATATGAGTATTGCCATCATTCAAAAATCCATGAATGCCAGATATTATAATCATCACTCCCAAAACAACAACCGGCCTAATCGGGTAGTGTTCAACATCAATATTAATAATCAGTAGAGCCAACATACAAAACAGGATGATAGCATACTGCATTCCCTGGTAAGCAATGAGCTCCGGCTTGAATATGCCAGAGGCAAAAAAGACTAATCCAGCCAACAGAAAAAAATTGAACCGTTCAATTCCTTTCTCCCTGTTGAACAAATAACGTTGTTCACTCATTATTATTCCACTATAAAATTAGCCGACAAATTTAATATACTTAAAACATCTTACTGGGTACTGCACAAAATATCGGGCAAGGAGCCGCCGAGGCTCTTTTTTGAGGCGATATAGCCAACGCAGATTATGCCGATCATAGAAGTCGGGATAGTAGTCTTCGCCATCAGCATCAACCAATTGATCAAAATAGCCACCGCAGGTAAAGCCAGTACCCTGCCATCCCTTATCACGCAGCTCAAGCAACATGCGTTCCTGACGCCCCCCCCCCATGGCAATCACGATAATATCAATCCCCTGAGCCTCGGTGATCACCTTTTCTCGTTGATTAGAGGTCTCGAAATAGCCCGGCGACACCAGCCTGATATTTAACTCGGAATATTTGGCCTTAAGGACATCACGTATTTTTGCGGCCGTAGCATTGCCACCACCAATCAACCCCACAGAAAGTTTTTCCTCCACCGCCTTTTGAAATACCAGGGGAGCAATAGAGGTATCGTCGAAGCTGGTACGCTCAACCGTCTTCCCTCTCAGGAACCTGAGAGCCTTCACCATCAGCATGCCATCGGCATAAAAACGGAAATGCTCGATTTGTTGGTCGGTCAGCTGCTCTTTCACCTCCCCCAGTGAAAAGAGGTTGATGAAAGAGGTATCACTGCCCGTTTTCCACGTGTATGTATGCTGTATGAATATCATAGAGTCTCTTAGTAGGCATTCTTTCCAACGAACCCCTTGAAGAAGGTCATCGCGATAATCTTCAAGTCAAAGGTGAGCGACCAGTTTTCGATATACCAAAGATCAAAGCGAACACGCTTTTCCATCTTGTCGAGCGTATCCGTTTCCCCTCGGAAACCGCTGACCTGAGCCCAGCCGGTAATTCCTGGCTTGACCTTATGCCGTTGCATGTAGGATTCCACTAGCTTCATGTAATACTCATTGTGAGCGAGTGCGTGCGGCCTGGGCCCCACGATGGACATACGCCCCTGCAATACATTAAAGAACTGCGGCAGTTCATCAATGGAGGTTCTGCGCAGAAACGCGCCCACACGGGTGACACGAGGGTCACCTTTAGTGGCTTGCTCTACCTTGCCATCCTGCTCGTCATGCAGACGCATGGTGCGAAATTTATAAATCTTGAAACGACGACCATCAATCCCGGTTCGGTACTGTTTGAAAAGCACCGGCCCTGGCGATGACCATTTGATCATGAGGGCGACAACCAAACATAGCGGAGAAATCAGCAGCAGGATCAACAGCGAACCAATGACATCTTCAAGCCTCTTCAATGCTTTGTATTCACCACGTATGGGCGACATATTCAAGTCGAGCGAATAGAAGCCAAACATTTCACTGACGTGATGATTCAAAAGTGGTAGGTCGGTCAGTTCGGGGAAAAAGCGGACCTCAACCGTCAGAAAACGCAGTGAGTGCATCAGACGATTGACATCACTGCCCATTGAAAGAGGGAGGGCCAGCCACAGTTCTCTGAATCCATGCTGTTCGACCTGCGAGACGATCGCATTCAGATCTTTATCAGAGATGTGACGCTCAATACGGTAGGTTCCTCCTATTGAGTAACTCCTGGTCTTGTCGTTACGCATGCCTCGTACAATATTCAATAGAGCATCACTTCTGCCCACCATTAGTACACGACTCTTGGTACGGTGTCGTACCAGATAAAGGCGATTAGCCCAGCTCATTAGACACTTGAAGAGTAATGAGAGAACGAAACTGCCCGCGAGGGTTGCCACATACCACAAACGTGAGTATTCAATGGAAAAGTGCAGAATATAAATGAGTGCCGCACCCACCAGCGTTGCGATCATCCAGATGGCAATCCCCCTGAAGATGATCGAATGAAAACGCATACGCAACCAGTTCTGATAAAGATCGAAATGCCATGAAAAGACCACAATCAGTAGCGAGATAATCAACATCGCAATACTAAAGCGGTCGTGCATTTCCCCCGCTCCATACCGGGCATAGTGGGCGATGGTGCCCGCACTCCACACAGACACTATATCCAGCACCGGGCCTAAAATGCGCATGAACTTGTAAGATTCTACTTTCAGCATTTTTAAAACCCATCAGCCATGCTGTACCGGTGACTTTTTCCACCAGCTCAGCAAATTGATATTCATTTTATTATTCACCGCCCAGGCTGCGACGATATTCTGAAACGCCATGATGATGAATATGGCCAGTGCCGCCCCCAAGACCCCCAGCGCTGGTACCAGCACGACATAACATAGTACGCCAATGACAGAGGCAATCAGCAAAATGTTTTTCATCAGAGTGTGATAACCCGACATGGTCAGTATGAAAACGGCCGGACCTGTCAACACATTCACGAACTGAGCCAGTGCCAGCAAAATCAGACTATATTTACCAGCCTCAAATCCTTCTCCGAAGAACGCTAGCACCCAAGCGGGCGCGAATACCAATAGAGCCACAATCGGCGCTGCAAACCACGTCATGTACCGGGTGGTGTCCAATGCCAGCTTTTTGATACCGGCATGATCATTGGCGCTGCTCATATGGGCGAAGCGCGGCGCCACTATGCTGTCGAACACGGTCAGGATGAAGTTAACCGTAAAAGCCAGCCGATGGGCGATTGAAAATATCCCTACCGCGAAGCTGTTAACAAAGTATCCCAACGTCACCAGCCCTCCCCATTGTGTCAGATAAAACACAAGATCAATCTGAAAATAGGTCCACAGGGACTTCATGAAAGGATGGATCGTTGTGATACTGGTTGGAATACGAACACCATGCCAGCCAATGACCCCCAATCCAATCAGGATCATGACAAAAGTCACTACCACCAGGGCATGCATGCAGAAGCCCGCGCTCAAGGAGAGACCCACGAAATAACTGCACCAGGTCATCAGTGATGTAAACAGCGATAACATCCCAATCTCGAAAAATGAGGACACTTCCGACAAATTGAATGCACGCATCCAGGCACAGATCAATAAGGACACCACCAGCAGAGGGAACTCGATAGCTACCCAATGAAATACCGCAACCAGATCATGATTATGGAAAAGAGCATCGGATATCCAACTACTGCCTAGGAAAACGGCAACAGCCAGCGGTATCGAGATCAGCAGTGCGACGAGAATCGAGCAAAAAAAATGTGTATTGACGTTATCCTGATCTCGTTCTCCTACATAGACACCGCCGAACCTGAGCACCGCATTTTCCATGCCGAAACAGCCGAAGACCTTCATGCCCATGAGGCATGAAAGCCCCGTCATGAAAATCCCCGTCTGATAGATCCCCAGCAACCCCCCCAGGGTGAAGGTCAATCCGAAAGTGCCCGAGGCAGACAGCCCGCGTGTTGCGAATGTTCGCAACGATTTACGAAGGAAAGCGACATTCATCGTAGGTTCCCATTACTTCGATACCAAAACACGTCTCAGCTTGGACAAGAGGCCCATTTTCCAGTTTTTCTCCCAATGGTGAACGGCATAGGTCGACCCGGTAATATCCGCCACCATCAGCTGTTTCACCTGTCGCACGTCATCGTAGGGGTTATAGGGATAAAAGTACGTTTCGGGATAGCAGGTCACTTCTTGAGAATGCTTGAGACTTTCATTAGCGAGCTCTGGAGCAATCAAAAAAGGTTTGCTCTGGCTGAAGCGCTCTTCCATGAGCTTCATGCAGCAACTCACGAAGGAATTATCAGGCTCGGCACCCACTACCGCACTGTTAAGACGATTCTTCGCTTCATAACCAAGAAAACAGCGGTTATCGAGCAATGGATCAAAAGAGCGTACGACCTCAACATCGACATCCAGATAAATACCGCCGTGTTGCGACAGTACATAATAGCGGGCGTAGTCGCTGGCAAACGCGTATTGCTTCTTCTCCAGCAACTTCCATGACAGAGCAGCCTCGCGTGGCAGGTTGTCTTCATTCCAAAGAATGATTTCATATTCAGGCAAGTGACGCTGCCAGCTTTGGATACACCTTTCGGTCAACGCGCTTTTCGGGTGGTTGCCAAACCAAATATAGTGAATTTTTTTAGGAATCATTGCATTTAACTTATATTTATAACCAGTATATGTATGACGTTCTTGGCACCCTTCGGCCAAGAACCCCCTTGCACTTGTCAGAACAACATCCATTCAGGCTCACGGGAGATACACGAGCTGTGCGACAGGATAAATGGATAATATCTCTATCATATCCTCTGCTTGGCCGCTGTTCCCTCCTTCATCAACAACAAAAAAGCCACACCGTACTCCATGTGGCTTTCCATACATTACTTGTCGTAGATAAAGTGAAGCTTAACTATAAACCGGCAGGCGTTTGCATACTTCAGCCACTTTCGCTTTTACCTGCTCTTCTGCGGCGGAGCTGTCGCCGCTCTCGAGGGCGTCGAGGATGTCGCAAATCCAGCCAGCCAGCAGCGTACACTCTTCTTCACCGAAACCGCGGGTTGTTACCGCTGGTGTGCCGATACGCAGGCCAGAGGTGACAAACGGGCTTTGTGGATCGTTAGGTACGGCGTTTTTGTTCACGGTGATGTGAGCGCGACC
This sequence comes from Carnimonas nigrificans ATCC BAA-78, assembly GCF_000526695.1. Lineage (GTDB taxonomy): Bacteria > Pseudomonadota > Gammaproteobacteria > Pseudomonadales > Halomonadaceae > Carnimonas > Carnimonas nigrificans. The sequence continues at coordinate 175,161 of NZ_JAGO01000011.1, read as the reverse complement.
CAGTGCTGCGTCGGCGTCTTTGCCCGTGATGCCCTGTTTTACCAGAGAGAGCAGGAACAGGTGGTCTTCGGTGCCGCCGGAAACCACGTCATAGCCGCGGTCGAGGAAGACTTTCGCCATCGCTTTGGCATTCTTCACTACCTGGCGCTGATACACCTTGAATTCAGGTTCCAATGCTTCCTTGAAGCACACTGCCTTGGCGGCAACTACGTGCATCAACGGGCCGCCCTGCTGGCCGGGGAATACGGCAGAGTTCAGCTTTTTGTAGAGGTCGGCATCGCCCGCAGCCGAAAGGATGAGACCACCGCGAGGGCCACGCAATGTCTTGTGCGTCGTGGTAGTCACGACATGAGCATGGGGCAGAGGGCTGGGGTATTCGCCAGCAGCAATCAGGCCAGCCACATGGGCCATGTCAACGAAGAACCAGGCGCCTACCGCATCAGCGATTTTGCGCATGCGTGCCCAGTCAACAATCTGCGAGTAGGCAGAGAAACCGGCAATAATCAGTTTCGGCTGATGTTCTTTTGCCAGCGCCTCGATTTCGTCGTAGTCAATCAGGCCCTCATCGTTCAGGCCGTACTGTATGGAGTTGTAATGCTTACCGGAAAAGCTGGGCTTGGCACCGTGAGTCAGGTGACCACCCGCGTCCAGGCTCATGCCGATGACGGTATCGCCCGGCGTTACCAGCGCCTGAAATACGGCAGCATTGGCCTGTGACCCGGAGTGCGGCTGGACGTTGGCATAGTCAGCCCCGAACAGTTCGCAAGCGCGTCGAATGGCCAGCTCTTCCACTACATCAACAAATTCGCAGCCGCCGTAGTAGCGTTTACCGGGGTAGCCTTCTGCATACTTGTTGGTGAGCTGACTGCCCTGCGCTTCCATTACTCGTGGGCTGGTATAGTTTTCCGACGCAATCAGCTCAATGTGATCTTCCTGACGCTGAACTTCCTTCTGAATCGCGCTGAGAAGGTCGTCGTCGTAGCCCGCAATAGCCATGTCACGTGTGAACATGCAGATTCCCCAAAGTAGCAATTAAAAACGAGGTGATTAAAACGCTGCCGTTACGTACTCCAAGAAACATCGAATACCGCTATCAGAAGCCAGTGAATGGCTCGGAAGATACTGCGAAACGAGCTCAAGAAGAGAAGGATGTGCAGCCAATTTCCAGCAAAAATCGAATTGTCATCATGATACCGCAGAGTGCCAGCGTTTACAGTAACCGTGTCATGTGGAGATAAAGCGCAGCGGAACCATTCGGTCGTGGCGTAGTCGAATGAAACAGAGCTGAAGATGGAAGATGCTGCTCTTCACGCTGCCAGCATCAGGCTCGCCGAACAGGTTTCACCTAATGAGAGGGATCAATATGCGTTCACGCACTTCCCCCCGTGGGAAACGCCACCGATGGCTGCAACACGCCCGTGCTCAACTGAAAAAGACAACCCTGGCAGTTTCAATACTTGCCGTCACCATGGGCATCATCGTTGGCCCCTACACCCATGCAGGTCAGCAACTCTCCCACCACGCCAATCACGTTATCGCTGAGATTGCGCCGGTCACGACCGCTGATAGCAGTGGCGGCCCTCCGCAAAAGGTCATTGCTGAGGTCGCTGACAGCCACGCGACCAAACCACCTCCCAGGCTACCTTCCAAGGCTCCCGCGTAAGCGGTTTTCCGCTATCAGTTCATAGAGCATCTGGCAGCATCATATCGTTCAACACAGGATACCAACGGCGTGATGCTGCAAATGCCAAAGCGCAAAGGCGCTCTTATGCCTCGGACTGGCGGCGCAATTTACGCACCAGCAAAGTGAACTCGATGGTAGAAAAGAACATCAGCAGATAGCCAAGCGACTCGGAGCACTCCTCCACCGCATCCTTGACGATTCGGATGTAATGATCGCCCAGCGCTGCTTCCCACATGATGCTTCTTCCCAGCAGGCGCGAGAAAACGTAAGTCGCCAGCACACCAGAGAGAAACATCCCGAAGGCGCGCGTATTGAAATAGAGGCGCATTTCGGTGAACAGTGCCGAACGCTGGGAAAAGGTGTAATAAATGGTACCAGCCCCCATTATCAGCACTGGCCATTTCCAGAACCCATGGGAAATGAAATCGAAAAAGTAATCATTTTCACGTATTAGCGACGCTAACAGAAACATTGCCACGAGCATTGCGCCCACAGGGAACACCTGGAAGCGTTTGCGGGCCACTAGCATAATCACTGCCGACACGCCCAGCACAAAGCTCTGGGAGAACTCGGTAAATGAAAACTCGGAAAATTTCCATTCGACGGAGACATCGCGTGAGGCATCCCATAGCATGCCTTCGCAGTATCCGAAAACAATGGCTATATAGATGACGACGCGCAACAAGACGCTGCCACATTCTGCACTGGATAGCGGAGCAATGTGGCTTTTGAATGGTTTGGCAGACATGGCATTTGACTTCAAAAAGGTTAAATGGCTGACTTCAGGTCACGTACTTCAATGACGGTAACGCATTTTGCCATAACCAGAGGGTGTACGGGGAATTTGACTTTACTTCACGCTCAAGGCGAGACCTCGTTGGGGCTTGATGGGCGGCTTCCACCACATATGCAGACCCCTTGCCATGACGCCAGAACCCACTGATGCCCTCATCACAGCCATGCGCCTTGATGAGGCCGGAGGGGCTGACACGCTCTCTCCCGCCGAACTCAAGCAAGCATGGCAAAGTGATGCCAGCCTGCTGTGGATGCACCTCGATTTTCGGCAAGACAATATCAATGAGCTGCTTTCCACGCTTGCCGAGATGGACCCTGCGGTTATTGATGCCCTGCTGGAAGAAGAAATACGCCCACGGGTCGCTCGCTTCCCCGGCGGCCTTGTTACCACGTTGCGGGGTGTGAATATCACTCCCGGTAGCGAGCACGGCAAGCTGATCTCCCTGCGCGCCTGGCTAACCCCGAACCGTCTGGTAACGCTGCGCAGGCAGCCCCTTGATGTTATTCAGCAGATTCACGATGAATTCGCTCAGCATCAGGGAGCCACCAATCTCACCGAAATATTGGCGCGTATTGCGGATCATCTGGTCGATCAGACCGGTACCCTACTGGCACAAATGAATCAGTCGCTGGCGCAGTACGAAGAAGCCATGCTCAGCGATAGCAGTGTCACGACACGCACACTGGCACAGCTACGACGGCCGATGATTATGCTGAATCGCTTTATTCGGCCTCAATATGACTGCCTCTCGCGGCTGGGCGATGCCTCGCTGCAACTCGATGAAGCCAATCGCATTACCTTCCGCGAATCGGCCAACCACCTCTCTCGCTATCTGGAAGATTTGCAGGCGATGCAGGACCGCGCGCTCATGCTGCAAGAGCAAATCTGGAGCATGCACAGCGACCGGCTCAACAGCCGCATGTATCTGATTTCCGTGATTACCGTTCTTTTTATGCCGCTTACGTTCCTGACCGGACTGCTCGGTGTAAATGTCGGTGGAATTCCCGGCGCGAGCAATGCCCATGGTTTTTTGTGGGTGCTGGTGATCTGCCTGCTGATCAGTTTTTTGCTGACGCTAGGCATTGTCGGCTTCCAACAGCTTCGGCAGCGACGTTATCGCGCCAGGCATTAGTCCCGCTGCTCGCTGCTGTTACGGATCACTTCCGCCAGATTTTTATGGACGATCGCGATCAACATGACCTAGATCACGTTCAGGGTCGAGGCGATCCCGAACCAGACGCTTCAATACCTTGATCTCTGGAAAGCCGCCATCCCGCACTCGCTCCCATAGAACTTCCTGATCCAAATGAATCTCGAAACGCCCTCCGTGGCTGGGGGCCAGGGCCACCTCCTCCAGCGACTCACCGAAGGTTTGCAGAAGCTCCTGCGCATACCAGCCTGCCCGCAGCAGCCAACGGCACCCGGTGCAGTAATATATTGTGACTTTCATCGTCATCCCCCGTCGTTTTTCCTGTTGAGTGAGCCGTCAGCCCAAGCGTGCGCTCGCTATCTCGTGCAGCAATCAAAGCGCCCTTCTTTCCTCTTATCCTGCGCAGCAAGCGGATAAAGAGGAAATAGCTTGCCTTCGTAACCCGCCCTATTTCTGCACTCTACGGTACGTGAGCAAAATCTTCACAATTCAAGCAGACAAAATGCTTGTCAGCCAAATTCAACAGCGCTATATAGCGCAATGAAAGGGCACAACACGCCAAACAAGATAGTGCGGAGTGCCCACCCATCGCTGGCTGGCGTACAACGATAGACAAGTGCTCCCTTGTACAGAGGCCAGAATCTGAAGAGGCATTACCGATCCTGATGTCACACCGGTAATGGATAACTTGTTTTTTTGGAAGGCACCCGGCACAACGCTGCTGTTATCGGCGCTTTCCAAATCGGCCTGATGAGAGGTGTACCGTGAGCTCTGAACTGTATTCGACTGACAGTGAGAACGAAGAAGAATTCGATGCCGTCAATGATGATGAATTCTCTCCCAATACACGCACCAAAAGCGATCCCGCTACCCGTCGCAGGGTAGAAGCGCTGCTGGAAGAGCGTCGCCTCAAACAGTTGATCGAGGACTGGGACGATTGGGACGAAGAGTAAATCTTCACGTAGCCATCGTCGTTAAGGAGCTGCTGGCACCTCTTTTTCAGGTGTCAGCGCTTATCTCTCGCTTCTGCACTGGTGCATTGCGACTTCCCTCTTTATCATCTCGCCTATATCGAGCCGCCGTCAGACTAGCGATTGTCACGCAATGACATGAATAGCAGCGGCTATCGACCATCCAATAGAAGAGGCATATACCCCGCTATGGCGCAATACGTCTACTCGATGAGCAGGGTCGGCAAGACCGTTCCCCCCAAGCGCGAAATCCTCAAGGATATCTCGCTCTCCTTCTTCCCTGGCGCCAAGATCGGCGTGCTCGGCCTCAATGGTGCAGGTAAATCTTCACTGCTGCGCATCATGGCTGGCGTCGATACCGAATATAACGGTGAAGCCGTTCCGATGGCAGGCATCAACGTCGGCTACCTGCCCCAGGAGCCAGCGCTTGACGACAGCAAAAATGTTCGCGAAACGGTGGAAGAAGCGCTGGGCGAAGTGAAGGAAGCTCAGGCAGAACTCGACAAGGTGTACGCTGCCTACGCAGAACCTGATGCCGATTTCGATGCCTTGGCAGCCAAACAGGCGAAGCTGGAAAACATTATCGAAGCTGCCGACGCGCATAATCTGGAGCGCAAGCTCAACGTGGCCGCTGAAGCGCTGCGTCTTCCCCCCTGGGAAGCGTGCGTAGGCAACCTGTCGGGGGGCGAGCGTCGCCGCGTGGCACTGTGCCGCTTGCTGCTCTCCAACCCTGACATGCTGCTGCTGGATGAGCCTACCAACCACCTTGACGCTGAATCGGTAGGCTGGTTGGAACGTTTCCTGGTCGAGTACCCCGGCACTGTTGTCGCTGTTACCCACGACCGCTACTTTCTGGATAACGCGGCGGGCTGGATTCTTGAGCTTGACCGCGGACGTGGCATTCCCTTCGAAGGCAACTACTCTGACTGGCTGGAAGCGAAAGAGAAACGTCTTTCTCAGGAAGCCAAGCAGGAGGCTTCCCATCAGAAAGCCATCAAGCAGGAGCTTGAGTGGGTACGTCAGGGTGCCAAGGGGCGTCAGGCCAAGAACAAGGCGCGTCTGGCGCGTTTTGAAGAGATGCAGTCGAGCGAATTCCAGACTCGTAACGAAACCAACGAAATCTACATTCCGCCCGGCCCGCGTCTCGGCGACAAGGTCATCGAATTCCACAATGTTGCCAAGCGGTTCGACGGCAAGCTGCTGTTTGAAGACCTCTCCTTCACCGTTCCCAAAGGGGCCATCGTGGGCATTGTGGGCGGAAACGGCGCAGGTAAATCGACACTGTTGAAGCTGGTCAACGGCACGGAACAGCCCGACGCTGGCGAAGTAGTGCTGGGCGATACGGTCAAGATTGCCTATGTCGAACAGCTTCGCGATGCTCTCGACAATAATCAGACGGTATGGGAAGCCGTGTCCGATGGTCAGGATATTCTGAACATCAATGGCTACGAAACGTCGTCGCGCGCCTATGTGGGCCGTTTCAACTTCAAAGGCAACGACCAGCAGAAGTTCCTCAAGGATCTGTCAGGCGGTGAGCGTGGCCGTTTGCAGCTGGCGCAAACGCTCAAGCAGGGCGCTAACGTACTGCTGCTCGACGAACCCTCCAACGATTTGGACGTTGAGACTCTGCGCGCGCTGGAAGAAGCGTTGCTGGCCTTCCCGGGGTGCGCCATGGTAATCAGTCACGACCGCTGGTTCCTGGACCGCGTAGCGACTCATATCCTCGCTTATGAAGGCGACTCCAAAGTGACCTTCTTCGAAGGGTCATACAGCGAGTATGAAGTGGATTATCACAAGCGCGTTGGCAGCGACACTCCCAAGAAAGTGAAGTACAAACGCATCGACGCTTAATGCGTTAGAGCAGTTGGATAAATAAAAGCGCGGGGCTGAGCTATCAGCCTCGCGCTTTTGCTATTCACGAAAATACGGTGCTGCAAGGATCGTTTGACCTACTCAAAGCGCAACGCACTTACCTGTTTAACGCTAAGCTCGGTAATAAACGCGATGCGTTCATCCGAAAAATGGGTTTGTAGTAACAGATTGCGCGCAATTCTAAGCTGGCTTTCAATTCTGCCTGCCCGATAGTCCTGCGCTTGCCACACCTGCCCCACTTTTTGCTTTTGCTCTACCGCCAGCATGTTGTGTACCTCGCTCGGTTCAAGAAGAGCCTACCCTGCATCATTGTCGTGATACTTCGGTCGGTTTGGCAACAGCCCCTACCTTATCCATTGGGCTAACCTTCGCTCTAACCCGCACTTCTGCTACAGAAAAGATCAGAAACGCGCCGTCGAGTGCTGCACAAGGTAGAAAGGCAAGGCCACCAATCTGTTCAATAACGACCATTCGCATTGCGAAAGATGCGACACAAGCCCAGCCCGATCAAGCGAAACATGACGCGGGCATGGAGGAATTCAGCCAGGCCACGGATAGCAATACCCACTCGCTGCTCGGTAGCGGTAGCAGCCTTCCAGGCAAGGTAACAAGAGTATTTCGCTGAAGGAGGTTCTACTGCCGCAATAAGGCGGCAGCATTATTTGCTGGCGGGTAATCTATTGAGGCACCGCCTGCCCACGGCAGGTCTGCGAGCATCTGCCCATTCATTCACATTCACAACCACAACACATTCATCGTTAAAGGTCGTTGGATTATTGTGCGAACAAGGCAGCCATGTTCAATAAAGCGAAGCTTCCCCCCGAGGACGGGTTTTGAAGCGGCGATGCAGCCACAGATATTGCTCAGGATGGCGACGAATGGCCTGTTCGATGAACTCATTTACCTGCGTGGCGTCAGCAACGTCATCACCACTCGGGAAGTTTTCCAGCGCGGGAAGATATTCGAGCGTATAGGTGCGATTGTCGTCATTGCGGTGGAACATCAGTGGCATAACAGGCGCCCCTGTCATGCGAGCGATTTTCGCGGTGAGCTTGATGGTCGCGGCATTAATGCCAAAAAACGGCGCAAAAACACTCACCGAGCGACCGAAATCCTGATCGGGTGAGTACCATACGGCATGACCCGACTTGATTCGCCGCACAACGCCACGCAAATCGTGACGATCAATGGCCTGACCAAAAATATGGTTGCGGGCATTGGTCATAAAGGATTCAAACAGGGGATTGTTATGCGGGCGATACACCACATCCGCATCGAAAAACAGCGAGTGCAAGGCCCCGCCCAAATCCAGCGTCGAGAAGTGAATACCGATAATCAGCACGCCTTTGCCCTGCGCCTTGGCGCGCTCCATATGCTCGGTGCCCTTGAAGGTAACGCGATGGCGCAGGTGCTCAGGATCACGACACCAGCCCGTGGCAGTTTCAAACACGCCGATTCCATTGGAGTGGAAGATACGCTTCACCAGCGCCTGCTGTTCGCTCTCATTTAGTTCAGGGAAGCAGAGCCGCACGTTGGTCTCGGCAATATGACGCCGCCGCTTGATAAATCGGTAGCCGAATTCTCCCAGTGCACGCCCTAGCCATAGTTTGGCTTTCCAGGGCAGAAAGGCACTTGTACGCAACCCGGCAATCATCGCCCAGGTAGGCCAATAGGTGGGGTGCCATAAATGTTTGGGGAAATTCTTCTTTGCCATTAAACCCTAACCATTACCAGTAAAGAGAGCCGCTCAACCATTTCATGAGAAACGCAGCGCCAAAAGCGAGCATCGCGCCACACTCCATGTCTTACGTATTATGTCTTATGTGCTAAAAATTCGAGGAACTCGCGGCGTTACACCAGTCAGCAGCGTGTAATTGATGGTATCGCACCAGTTGGCTACCTCGGATACGCTCAGCTCAGCACCGTCGGGCGCTCTCCCCCACAGGGTAACGCGAGAACCGACATGAGCGTCTTCCAGATGCGAGATATCAACCGTCATCATATCCATGGAAACACGCCCTGCCAGTGGCGCACGTTTGCCCCCCACCAGCAGCGGCGTGCCTTCGCGCGCATGGCGGTCATAACCGTCACCGTAGCCACAGGCGACAACGCCAATACGCGTGGCGCGCGGTGCTACAAAACGCCCGCCATAGCCGACCGGCTCACCGGCGGCCACTTCACGCACTGCAATCAATTCACTCTCAAGCGTCATGACAGGCCGTAGCGTCTGACTATAGGGATTGGCCTGCTCAAGCGGGTCAGCGCCGTATAGCATCACGCCTGGCCGGTGCCACGTTCCAGCGCCTTGCAACGTGAGCGTTGCCGGTGAATTGGCGAGGCAGCAAGGCACCTGAAAACCTTCGCTCTCAAGCTGAGCGCGCAGCGCAGCAATATGCTCAAGCTGAATATCGCGATAGCGATGGTCAACGAGATCGGCGGTCGCAAAGTGGGTAATAAGGTGCATATCCATCGCTTTACCGCTGGCTGCCAGCGCTCTCCAGTTGCTCATGAACTCCTTCGCACTGAATCCCAGGCGATGCATACCGGAGTCGAACTTCAGCCAGGCGTGGACTGGTGCGGGCAAATCAGCATTGAGCAGAGCATCCACCTGCCACTGACTGTGTAGCGCTGTCCAGAAGCCCTGGCGCGCTATTTCAGGCAGCTCATCCGCTTCAAAAAAACCTTCCAGCAGCACAATCGGTTGCTGGATGCCGCCAGCGCGCAACGCCAGCGCTTCCTCAATGGACGCCACTGCAAAGGCCGGCGCCTGCCCTTCCAGCGCTTTGGCACACCGCAGCGCATCGTGACCGTAGGCGTTCGCTTTCAACACTGCAATCGCCCGGCTTTGCGGGAACAGGTCGCAGGCACACTGATAGTTATGGCGCAGCGCCGCAAGATCAATCAGGGCGCGTAATGGGCGGGACATGGCAGAAACCGACAATATCTGTAAACGAAGAGGAAGTCGCTGAAAGTACACGCGAGGCGTATAACCAGACGGTTGGCTATAAATGTACCAGAGAGAAACGCCCACCGTCGCAAAAACTGCTGGGCGGACATAAAAACACCTTCTGCCAACAGAATTTTCGGCAGAAGGTGTTTCATTGCTAGCGCATCATCAGCTAACTGCTGGAGTCTCAGGAACCCAGCTTGTTAACGTCGATGGAGGCATCGCCAATGGCCGGCACCAGCGAGTCGCCTTTGCCATCAAGACGAACCGGGGAGTTATCCTTGACCAGCCAGCTATTCAACGATTGCAGCGAGCCAACATCGAGGATACCGGCATTCTGGCGCAGCTGTAGCATGTTCAGCACATAGTCATAGCGAGCCGAGGAGTAAGCCTGCAAAGACGAGTAGTAGCTGTTTTGCGAGTTCAGCACGTCGAGAATGGTACGCGTGCCCACTTCATAGCCATCCTGGGTTGCCTTGAGTGAAGCACGGTTGGAGATAACTGCGCGCTTCTGCGCTTCAACCGAGAGCACATTGTTGTTCGACTGGGCAAAGAAGGAGCTGATGTTCTGTACCGTGCGACGCAGCTGCTCTTCCGCCTGGAACTGGGCCTGTTCAAGCTGATAGGTATTCTGATTGACCTGAGCGGAGGTAGAGCCACCAGAGTAAATCGGAATAGAGGCTTGCAGGCCGATCTGGTTTTCCTTGTTGAAGCCACGGTAACGGCTGGTACCGCCATAGCTCCAGGAAGCGACCGCATCAAGGGTCGGCAAGTGCCCTGCACGGGCAATCGCTACGTTGGCACGCGCAGAATCTATACCGGCACGCGCTGTTTTCAGGGCAAGGTTCTGGGAGTTACCCATTTCAACCCACGCTTCGCGATTGGCGGGCTTGGGCGACTCGATTGGCATGTCTTCGGAGAGCTTGTCGATACTGGGGTACTGCTTGCCAGTCAGCGCGGTCAAGGCATCAAAATCAACCGTCAGCGTGCTCTCCTGAGAGATACGAGTAGCACGAGCGGAGTCGTATGAAGCTTCTGCCTCGCGGAGATCGGTGGCAGCTACCACGCCCACGTCAAACTGCTCGCGAACCTGTTCAAGCTGGCGCTTGTAGGCCGCTTCAGCCGCGCGGTCGGTATCCAATAGCTCCTTCGCCCGCAATACGGTGAAATAGGCGTTGGCAACGTCAAACAGCAGCGTTTGACGGTTATTGGAGAAGTTTAGAATCTGCTGGGCAGTCTGACGCTTTGCAGCAGCCAGAGAGTACCAGTTGGTCGCATTGAAAAGCGATTGCGTCGCCTGAATGGTGACCGAGGATTCGTTATGCGTTTTATCCTCGGAACCACTGCTGGATGCGCCCGACACTCCCAACTCTTGCAGGATCTGCGAAGTATTTCCGCCGGTTTGCTCAGAGTTGGAGGTGTGGTTGCGGGAGACGGAAGCGGTTGCATTCACCTGAGGCAACAGCGCGCCCCGGGCAACGCCTTCACCCTCTCTGGTCGCATTCACACCAGCCTGATCACCCAGCAAACTGGCGTTATTGGTCAGCGCATCCTGCGCAATGGAGATGAGATCCGCAGCGCTAGCCACCTGCGGCACTAGCGAAACTCCCAGCACCAGAGGCAGCACTCTAAACTTCAGCATTGAGACTTTCCTGTAGAATATGAGCCTTGATTATCGTCAGCACTATAGTAATGGCTGTTCCTACTGCAAAACGACCTGCCAAGATGGGCGAATTCGCAGTTTCGATGGCGTTAATGTACCACAGATTATACAGATACATACATCGGCGCATGTAACAGGTTGAGCGCTGCCTGCCATCCACGCGCACCCAACCGCCTACAATTACTGATTGAAAATAGTGTCCAGCGAGAGCCCGCGCATCTCTAGCACGCGCCGCAATTTCTTCAATGCATCGGCCTGAATTTGCCGCACTCGCTCACGAGTGAGCCCTATTTCTTCCCCCACCTGCTCTAGCGTCGCAGCTTCGTGACCGCGCAAGCCAAAACGCCGTACCACCACTTCCTTCTGCTTCTCGGGCAATTCGTCAAGCCAGCCATTTACCTGTGACTTAACGTCGCTATCAAGCAGATTCGACTCTGGCCCCAGTTCATTGTCATCCACCAGAGTGTCGAGCAGCGGTTTATCGTTTCCACTACCAATAGGCAGATCCACCGAAGAGATACGCTCGTTTAACTTGAGCATTTTTTCAACTGCGGCTACCGAACGACGATCCAGATGGGCTGCAATGTCATCAGCGGTAGGCTCATGGTCGAGCCGCTGCGCCAGCTCGCGGGAAGCCCGAAGATAAACGTTAAGCTCTTTCACTACGTGAATGGGCAGACGAATGGTGCGCGTCTGATTCATCAAGGCACGCTCAATGGTTTGCCTGATCCACCAGGTAGCGTAGGTGGAGAAACGGAACCCCCGCTCAGGATCGAACTTCTCTACGGCGCGAATCAGGCCGAGATTACCCTCTTCAATGAGATCCAGCAGGGTCAGGCCACGATTCAGATAGCGTCGCGATATCTTGACGACCAGCCGAAGGTTGGACTCGATCATACGCGCCCGCCCTTCGGGGTCCCCTTTGCGCGCCAGGCGCCCGTAATAGACCTCTTCTTCCGGCTTCAACAGAGGAGAGCCGCCGATCTCGCTCAGATAGAGCTGGGTAGCATCGGGGCTGCCACTGATATTGCTCCGCCTGCCTTGAGAGGAACGCCGACTGCTTTCCTCAGTCGGCTCATCCCCTACAACGCTACCAACCTCGATCTCTTCCTCAAGAAGCTCATCCTCCGCGACGCCATCGTCATAGACGCCCGGTACTGCTTGAGCGTACTCGGGTACGCGCCCGGTGGTGAAGTTACTCTTGGCAATTGCGCACATAACGCCCCCCTTCATCCTTGAAAGCAGCGGGAGCAGAACAGCATGCTCCAGTCATATGTGTTGGTTAATTACACAACTTACACAATTCACACAACTAAACTTCTGGCCTACGTCTTCGGATCACATGCCTGTCAGGCACTTTCTTTCAACGGGTTACTATTGTTGTTTGGGCAGGTAGTTAAGCGGGTCCCTGGGCTTACCGTCCTGACGCACTTCAAAGTGCAGGTTGACCTGATCGGCCTCGGTACTGCCCATCGTGGCAATCTGCTGCCCGGTAACAACCACATCGCCCTCTTTCACATTGAGCGCGTTGTTATGCGCATAAGCACTCAGGAACGCATTGTTATGCTTGATGATAACCAGGTTGCCGTACCCTCTTACGCCATCACCTGCATATACGACCAGACCAGGCCCGGCTGCATGTACCGGTGTGCCCTGCTGCCCAGCGATGTCGATACCGGCAGTAATGTTCGACGAGTCAGAGAAGCGCTTGATGAGCCTGCCTTGAGCGGGCCACTGCCAATTGATGGTTTTGGCTGGCGTATACTTGCGATTCGGATCAGCCTGGGGTGCCTGCGACGCCTTGGCCACCTGCCCGGCACTGTTGTTCTGCGTGCTATTGGAGGCAGAAGTGTTGTTTGCTGAACTGCCACCATTCGCATTCGCCGCAGCCGCCGCTCCAGCAGCGCCTGCATTAACAGTAGCGCCCTGTGCCGCGTTGTTACCGGACTGGGTCGCGTTTACCTGCTGACCGCTGCTGTTGGCACCCGTATTGGAGGAAGGCAACAGCCAACTGTCATCCTGACCACTCCCCTGCTGAGCCTGACCGGACTGCCCTGCCGACTGACCGGCATTGGTATTACTGCTCTGAATGGGAGCTGAATCATCCCCCAGTCCTTGCGTTTGTGTACCGTTAGCAGCCGCAGTAGCACCACTGTTGCCTGACGGCGCACCTTCACTCAGCTTAAGCTCCTGCCCAACATGGATGGCGTAAGGAGGCTGAATATTGTTGATGCGCGCCAGCTCGTCGTACTTCATGTTCTCGCGCCATGCGATGCTATAGAGCGTATCGCCGCTACGTACCTGGTACGTGCTTGGCTGGCTGGAAGTACCGGCATTGCCTGCGCTGGAGGAGCCATCTGATGCCGAGGAGGCACTTCCGCCTACCGAGGCCCCGTTGCTGAAAGAAGCATTTTCGATGGAAGGGTTATTCATGTTGCTTTGACAACCGGCCAATACCGCTGCCAATGCGATGGCACTTACTGCGCCCACTTTTTTGTGCGATCGCCACTGCTGTACGAAAGCCGGCTTGTCCATACCTTTCATCTTCGCCATCAAAAACTCACTCCTTGTCACCACATCAGCCGAGGCATCCCGCCAGCCCGATCACTCAACCATACTTATCGTGTCACGATGATGGTCCAACAGTATAGGAAAAAGCAATACACAGGAAAAAGGCGGGCTTTCAGGCTAACGTTAACATGCTGTTCATTTATGTCGTAGCGCTATTGGCTATTCCACCACACCGTCCAACAGAGGGACGAATCTCACCGGCTCAAGGTACGCGGCCCTGACGCCTTTCGCTGTCTTGCGCACCCTGACCAGCCGCTGCTCACCATGCGCTGGATCACCATGCGCTGGATCACCATCAGGAGAGTCCAGCACCGGTGCTATCACCACCCCACCGAGCGCGAGTTGATCGACCCATTCTGAGTGAATTCCTCGCGCACAGGCGGTTACCAGAATGACATCGAAGGGCGCCTGGGCAGGCCAGCCTTCGCGACCGTCAGCATGACGCAGCCGGACATTCGTAATGCCAAGACGCTGTAGCCGCGTGCGTGCGCGAATGCTCATCGCCTCGATACGTTCAACGCTGAAGACGCTCTCAAAGCGTTTTGCCAACAGCCATGTCTGGAAGCCCGAGCCAGTGCCGATCTCCAGCACACGACGGGGCGCTTCCTTGCATACCAGCTCCGTCATCCGCGCCACGATCCAGGGCTGCGACAGCGTTTGCCCATATCCGATTGGTACCGACTCGGCCCGATAAGCGTGGTCGCAGAACGCCTGTTCAACGAACAGATGACGCGGGGCCTGCGCCATCAACTCCAGCACCGATTCATCACGAATTCCCGCTCCCCTGAGCGACTCAACCATACGGTCTCGTATGCGCTGAGAGGTAATGCCTATCCCCGAAATTTCGGCACTACTAAAGCGACCTGCCATTGACTGACGATCCCTGTAAGTCATCCAAAAAGAATACGAGTTAACCCAACGCTCAAGGGCGCACCGTCTACGCGCCGCGACTACAGTCCTGGCGCAGCGATCAGCTCACGCAGCACCGCCGTAGCATAGCCGCCTCGCATCAGGCCAAAGCCCAGCAGCGCGCCCTGCTCGGTACGCTGCCAAACGGGTTCGATCAATCGTAGACGCAGCGCTCGGCGCGCCATCGCGACGCCTGCGCGCTCCAGCCCGGCGATCATATCCTGTTCCTGTGTCACGCTATGCAGTTCAACATCACGCGCCTGAGCAGCGCTCTCCAGCTTCCCTTTACCCCACAAGGGTGCAGTGGGGTGAATATCCTGAGCAGCAGCGCGTTCCGTCAATTCATCCATCGACGCATCGGCTCCCGAAAAGAAGCTGGCGCTGCCATCCAGATTAACGACCTCTCCCTCCAAAGGCGTGCACCAGCTACCCGAGGAGATACGCTCTGCAAGAGTAAGATTGAATAAGTAGCTGCGCGCCGAGGAGAGCAGCATTCCATGCCGATCAGCGCGCTTATGCCAGCCTTTTGCCAGCAGAGTGCGCGCCCGCTCAACATTAAGCCCGGCATGACCGAAACGCTGCGCCCCGAAGTAGTTGGGAACGCCGGTTTGCTGCACATGCTGCCAGCGCTCGAACACCTGTTCCTCATCACAGGCATCAAACTCGATGGCGATCTCGAAGCGATTGGTACGGTGACTCCCCCGCTTGAGCTTGCGCGGGTGCGGCACGGCCTTGAGCACCTTAACGCCCTGACTGGCAAGGCGTTCAAGGCTCTGCTGCGTTGGCGGTTCGGACAGCGGAAATGACAGCCATTGACGCGTTAGCGCCATCCGATCCTTGAGGCCGCTGTAGCCTACATCGCGCTCGCGCACTCCGAATTCCCTGGCGCATAGCGAGATAGCGCGGAGCGTTTCCACCCCCTCTTTCTCAATCCAGCACCACAGGTGATCGCCGTGCTGTTCAGGCTCGAATCCCAACTGTTCGATCACCACGAACTGCTCGGGAGATTGCTTGAACTGGCCGGCAGGAGGATTGGCCCGAGCGTGCGCCCAGTCAGGCAAAGATGTGGACATCACTGGCGCTGCGCGCTGCTATTGCCAGCGCCCCCACTGCTATCGACATCGCCTTCGTTGTCGTCAGGCTGCGCGTCCTGCGGGGTATTGGCGACATCAGGCACCCACATGAACTGCTCATCGTTGCGCACCATGCCAAGATCATTGCGACTGCGCTCTTCAATCGCATCGAGGCCGTTTTTCAAATCGACCACTTCGGCAGCCAGCTGATCGTTGCGATCGCGGAGCTGGTCATCGTTCTGCTGCATGACATCCACTCGCGAAGTGATATTGCGCAGCTCAAAAATACCGCCTTCTCCCATCCACAGGTGATACTGCAATAGCGCAAGCAGCACCAGCAGCGCCAAAGAGACCCACTTCAGCATTGATTTACATCCATTAGGTTGTAGCCCGGTTGCACCGTTTCGGACGGTAATTGCCAACACATGATGCCAGACGACATAAACACCACGGCGCGATCAGATCAGAAATCCAGCCACAATGGTACCCAACAAGCGAATAAGACTCCACGCAAACTCGTGCTATCACACCGCTCATCGGCACAAGACAGCGTCACTTCACCTGGGCTTCATATCGAACCGTTGGCACCTGCAATACGATATGGGCCGAACTGGGCCGAATCGGTGTAGCATGAAGCCTGTCTCTCAGGCCGCTCAGGTAACCATCATGAATCAGCCATCCCCTGCTGCCCTTCCCTCCCTTGACGCTATTGTCGCGCGCATTGAGCGCTATTCACCGCGCATCCTGGAAGGAGAATGGCAGCGTGCAGCGGTGCTGGTGTGCCTGCTGGACAAGGCTTCGCCCACGCTGCTGTTCACGCAGCGCCACTCGGGGCTAAGCAGCCATGCGGGGCAAGTGGCCTTTCCCGGCGGCAAAAGGGATGGTCAGGAAAATCTTGAGCAGTGCGCGCTGCGCGAATCCTATGAAGAGACGGGGCTTGCTGCCGAGAACGTCACCGTGATCGGTCGGTTAAGCGAGGTGGTATCAATGCACGGTATCGCTGTCACCCCCTTTGTTGCCGTTGCCACGGGCGCCTGCGACCTCTCTCCGAACCCTGGAGAAGTAGCCCACATTTTCGATATTCCGCTGCAATTTCTGGCCTCGGACCCGCGCGAAACCACCGACATCATGCGCTTCAGCGATCAGCCGTCTCTCTTCATTCCGCGCTATCGCTATCAGGACTATACCTTGTGGGGGCTTTCGGCGATGATAACCGCCGAATTCATGCGCGTCGGGCTGGGAATGAATGTCTCCCTTCTCCGCGCCCCCGCCTTTGCGCCAACGAGAGAGCTTACCACCGTAAGTGCCTCTCGCTATCCTTCGGACTATTGGACGTGATACAGAATCCTGAGGCTCCCGCCGCCCTGAATGCAGCGGTAGTGGAGCAGTTGATCGACGGTTTGGCTGAATCGGGCTACGCCGTGATCCCCAATGCCTTGCCCATTGCGGAGTGCCGGGCGTTAGCCCTTGAGCTCAATACGCTACGCCACCAGCAGGAGCTGAACAGTGCGGGCATTGGCCGTGGTCGCCAGCATGTACAGCGTCGTGATATTCGCGGCGACCGTATCCACTGGCTGGATCGCTCCAGCGACGCTCAGCGCAACTACTTTGCGATGATTGAATCACTGCGTATCGAAATCAATCGCAGCCTGTTTCTGGGCCTGTTTGAGCTTGAAGCGCACTTCGCCTTCTACCCACCGGGCAGCTTTTATAAATGCCATTTCGATAGCTTTGAAGGCCGCAGTAACCGCGTCGTCTCAAGCGTTCTCTATCTCAATGAAGAGTGGCCCCAGGGCAGCGGCGGTGAAATGGCGCTCTACCCTCAAAGCGAGCGGTTACCCGATGCCAGCGTCGCGCCGCTTGAAATCGTTACGCCGAAACTCGGCACCCTGACGTGCTTTCTTTCCGAGCGCGTGCCTCATGAGGTGCTACCGACACGGCTGCCGCGCCTCAGTATCGCCGGCTGGTTCAGACGCAATGCATCAATTGGCGGCACCATCGACCCTGAGTTTTAAATCAAGGGGGCGTTAATCAACGATGATTGCAAGTCATCATATAGAAAGAGCAAATAGCAGGAAGAGAAAATAAAAGAAATGGCACACTCAACGGTGTGCCAGATGATTTATGGTTCGGGAAGGCGTGTTGTATTCGAGGATGACAGATAATTCTCCCAGAGTTCATGCATTCTTTTTTGCAGGGCTGAATTAACGCACTCCTTGTATGCGCCGTTCGAAGTACGTCTTGCCGTATTTTTACACTCTCGTTTTGTTACCGATATAAACTTGCCATTCTCGCGAAATAAATTGGTGCCGCCAGAGTGCCCTTTCCCCTGCGCATCGAGCTGCCCTTGAGCCTCACGCGTATATACCTGAAGCTTCGCTATATTTTTCCCTATTGGGTCGCTTATGTCAGGAGGGGTCACCTCTTCTGCCACAACGCTGTTGGACAGTAACAAGGCGCAACAAAGAGAGAATACAGAAAGAATATTAACGTAGCCTTTAACCATAAACATAGCTCCCTATATGATAGTCACCGGCTAATCCTACTGGTTTTTTTATCGTTATGCAGCCACTCGCCTGTTGCTCCCAGGAGTGGCTTTTCCATCTGGCATGTCGCCTTTTGTTACTTGACCTACCCTTCATCGCGAAATGACAGAAGGGTAACGTAATGCTTCTTTTAGCCATGTGGACCTGTCATTTTATAGGCTTGCCATACAGGAAAAGGCTGGCGCAATTCTGGCTAAAACGGCAAAAACAGGAAGCCGGTTAAAGCAAAGCCCCAGCGATAAGCCGGGGCTTTGTCAGTAGCACGAATACCCTTTCAGACAGCCGCTGATTACTCAGGAGCACGCTTCGCGTTGGCAGCGCCCATATCATCCTGACGCGGCGCAGGTATTTCTTCCTCTTCGGACAGCATCCGTAGCTCCTCCAGCGGCGTCCCTTCCCGCGCCAACTGCCGCTCAATAATCAGCGCCTGCTCTTCCGCGATTTCACGCTCGGCATCTTCTTCATGAGCATCCAGCTCAGCCTGCGCTTGCTGCGATGCCTCAATCAGTTCCTGAGTTACCCCTAGCTCAGCCCCCACTGCCGAATGTGCAGGAGCGGGGAAGAACGGAGCCATCGGTTGCGGAGCGGGTCGCTGCGAACGTCGCCAGCCGAAGAAGACAAGCAGCACAGCCAGCACCGCGCCAATTCCGACAAAAAGGCCATTATTGCCCATACCACTCATCAGCGGCGTAATCAGCGGCGCAGAAACTGCCGCGCCCAGCGAGTTAATCAGCAACATGCCCTGGGTCATGCCCACCAGCGTTTCAGGGGGCGCACGATCCGCCGAATGGCTCATGGATACGGGATATAGCGCGAAGAGGCACCCTCCCACCAGAAACAGGGCCACCATCAGCGTTATATAGCCAACGGCAGCCAAGGGAGCCAGCAGCACCAGCACCAACATCACCGCCGCAATAATAATCAGCACCCACTGCCGGTCATGCTGATCAGACCAGCGCCCGATCGGGTACTGAAGCGCCATCCCACCGATAATCACCATCGCCATCAAGACCCCGATCTGATCGAGGCTATAACCACCACCGCTTTGCAGATAGAGCGGCAACAGGCTATACACCGCCCCCATCAGAATGCCCGACCCGAAGGCCCCTGCCACCCCTGTGGGAGTAATGCGTGCCAGTTTGAATGGCGATAACGGCTCAGCGAAGTCGATCAAGGGAGAGAGGCGCGGAATAATCGCGATGGGCAACAGCGACAGCGCTGCCAGCATGCCGATCACCACAAACGGCATTACCGCCGCTGCCGTGCCAGGGGTATCGTCGAATAGCCCGATAAAAAGCTGGCCCATGGCCAGAGCGCCATAGTACGAGATCATGTAGAAGGCGAGAACGCGCCCGCGCTGATGCTTGGCAGCACCGGTCAGCAGCCAGCTTTCAATCACCAGATAGACGCCCACCGTTGCCAGCCCGCACAGCAAGCGCAGCAAAAACCACCAGTAGACATTTACCCAGAGCGCCTGCGCCAGCGAGGAGACCGCCACAATCGCAGCGAAGCAGGCATAGGCCCGAATATAGCCGATGCGCAGCAGCAAACGCTCATTGAACAGCGCCCCAATACAAAGCCCCGCGTAATAGGCGGCAGAGATAAGCCCGATGGCCCCTACCGAGACGCCGCTAGAGGCGAGACGCAGCGGCACCAGGGTAGACAGGAAGCCATTACCCAGCGCAATGATGAAAAGCCCTAGCAGGGGGGGAAATATCAACGCAAGCATCTGACGCGCCATTTGACAGCCTCACACAGTCAACCAGAAACGACGAACTACATACGAAAAATAGCGGCTGGCGGTGATACCACAAGGCCAATCGCAGCGCCTCTCCACCGCCTGGGCAAAAAGTGCGCGGACTATACGCCCGCGCCCCTGGGTTGCCAACTAAATTATTGCGCTGCCGAGGTATTCACTGGAAAGGTGTGAGGTGCGGGGATTGCGGAAGAGCGTTAACACTGCTGATCGGTCGCAACATTTGGCCTGTTTGCGCCGATCAGACAGTGCTGTCAGTCTCGAAAATTGGTGTACTGAAGGGGAATTTCCAGACTTTCGTCACCTTTCAACAACGCGATAGCGGCTTGCAGATCGTCACGCTTCTTGCCTGTTACGCGCACCTGTTCACCTTGAATCTGTGCCTGCACTTTCAGCTTGGCATCCTTGAGACGCTTGACCAGCAACTTGGCATCAGCCTGCTCAAGCCCCTGTTTGAGCTTCACTTCCTGCCGCGCGCGCACGCCTGACAACTGCGCTTCCTGTTCGTCCATGCAGCGGGCATCAATGCCACGTTTGATTAGTTTGGCGCGCAGAATATCGAGCATCTGCTTGAGCTGGAAATCCTGATCGGCTTCCAGCCGAATCGACTCCCCTTCAATCTCAAAGCTCGCCTTGACGCCGCGAAAGTCAAAGCGCGTTTCTACTTCACGGTTGGCCTGATCGACGGCGTTAGTAGCTTCGTGACTGTCGAATTCGGATACGATATCGAACGATGGCATAAACTCTTCTCATCTGTTGGTCAATGTGTGGCGCAATGGCTAATACCGCCCGCTGCGCCGAGCAAAAGGCCATTCTATTACGCAGACCGGATGGCGGCGATCCCTGATAGTCGTGAGGTGGCCTCAAGAGGCTAGTCCGCATCAAGTATCTCTATCGTTTCACCAGAAACAGTACAGCGCCGGTGATTTTGCTAGAATAACGCCCCCACAGCGGGCACAGGTAAACAAGGAGAGTGCATTTCCCGGCATTTTCTCTGCCATCAAGGTGTCCGGCACCCATATTCAGCGGCCAGGGTATCCGGCCTTGCCGTACCATTGTTAAGGAAGTCATTCATGGCATCTACCAAGCAACTGCCTCCTTCATCATCTACACCGGCAGTTCAATCAGAAGGCAGCATTATCGTTCCACTGCTGGTGTACATACTTTATCTCGTGAGCCTATGTAATGGCGTTACCGCCATCATTGGTGTAGTGATCGCCTATGTTTACAAAGGTGACGCACAGCCCTGGCAACAGCAGCATTACCGCTTCCTGATTCGTACCTTCTGGCTCAGCATACTGTATGCGGTGATCGGCTATATGTTCTCCCTGATGCTGGTCGGCTTCCTTGTGCTGGCGCTGATCCCCCTATGGATGATTATTCGCTGTATTCGCGGGCTAAAGAACCTGACCGAGAAACGCGGCCCGAATAATCTCACCACCTGGCTCTATTAAATTTCCCGGTTGTCATCATACGTGTGGCTGCGCGATGCCATTCGGCGCTTGACCGCTCATCATTAAGGTCACACACTCACTACTGCAACAACGCTTGACGGGGCGCCGGTGAATGCCGGCTGAGATCGCATCCGGGCCAACGCCTTTTCAGGCGTCCCAAATGCAGTCCCGCTGAACCTGATCCGGTTAGTACCGGCGTAGGAATCAAGCGGTGCGCTGCCATGGCGAGCGACGCACTCCCCGCACTGCGGGTACTCATCTCCTTACGCTTGGTCACCGGTTTCTCCATATTGCGGAGCTACCATGACTACACCCGCCACACCAGCAAAGACACACAGCGACAACGCTTCCAAAACACGCCACTTCCTGGCTGAAAACGCCACGGTTGATCGTGCCGTGATTGCTCCCCTGCCTGCATCAAGAAAGATCTATGTGGAAGGGCCGCGCCCGGATATTCGCGTGCCCATGCGCGAAATTACCCAAACGCCTACCACGACCAGCGATACCCCAGAGGAAAATCCACCGCTGCTGGTGTATGACACCTCAGGCCCCTATACCGATCCTGAAGCGCATATCGACATTCGCAAAGGGCTACCTGCGCTACGACGTGCATGGATAGAAGAGCGTGAAGATACCGAGCAGCTTGAGCGTCTCAGTTCGGAATACGGTCAACGCCGCGCTTCCGACCCACTGCTGGCACCGTTGCAGTTCGAGCTAAAGCGCCTTCCACGCCGTGCCAAGGCAGGGCGAAACGTCACCCAACTGCACTATGCACGACAAGGCATTATTACTCCTGAAATGGAATATATTGCCCTGCGCGAAAATCAGCAGCGCCATCAGCTACGCAGCCAGTACGCCGAACACGAAATGGCGCACCAGCACCCTGGGCACTCTTTCGGTGCCAACATTCCTGACGACATCACTCCTGAATTTGTACGCCAGGAAGTAGCGCGTGGCCGTGCGATTATTCCCGCCAATATCAACCATCCCGAACTCGAACCGATGATTATCGGGCGCAACTTTCTGGTGAAAATCAACGGGAATCTCGGCAACTCGGCGCTCTCTTCCTCTATCGAAGAGGAAGTGGACAAGATGACCTGGGGCATCCGCTGGGGTGCCGATACCATCATGGACCTATCGACCGGCAAGAATATTCACGAAACCCGCGAATGGATTGTGCGCAACTCCCCGGTACCGATTGGTACGGTGCCGATGTATCAGGCGCTTGAGAAGGTCAAGGGCGTGGCCGAAGAGCTGACCTGGGAGCTGTTCCGCGACACTTTGATTGAGCAGGCCGAGCAAGGCGTTGATTACTTCACCATTCATGCTGGCGTGCGTCTTCATCACATTCCACTGACCGCTGAGCGCACTACCGGTATCGTCTCGCGCGGTGGTTCGATTATTGCCAAGTGGTGTCTGGCCCATCACCAGGAAAGCTTTCTCTATACGCACTTCGATGAAATCTGCGAGATCATGAAAGCCTACGATGTCTCGTTTTCACTCGGGGATGGGCTGCGCCCTGGCTCCATTCGGGACGCCAACGATCAGGCGCAGTTCGCCGAACTGGAGACGCTGGGTGAACTGACGCAGATTGCCTGGCAACATGACGTTCAGGTGATGATCGAGGGACCCGGACATGTACCGATGCAATTGATCCGAGAGAACATGACCAAGCAGCTTGAATGCTGCGACGAAGCGCCCTTCTACACGCTCGGCCCATTGGTAACCGACATAGCCCCTGGCTACGATCATATTACCTCGGCGATCGGCGCTGCCCAGATCGGCTGGTACGGCTGCGCGATGCTGTGCTACGTAACGCCCAAGGAGCACCTTGGTCTTCCCAATAAAGATGACGTTAAAACCGGCATCATCACTTACAAGATTGCCGCCCATGCCGCCGATCTTGCCAAGGGGCACCCCGCCGCACAACGCCGCGACAATGCACTATCGAAAGCGCGCTTTGAGTTCCGTTGGGAAGATCAGTTCAATCTGGGCCTTGATCCTGACACAGCCCGATCCTTCCACGATGAAACGCTGCCCAAGGAATCGGCAAAGGTAGCGCACTTCTGTTCGATGTGTGGTCCCAAATTCTGCTCAATGAAAATCACTCAGGAAGTACGCGAGCGTTACAGCCAAAAGGCGCTCAAGCAGCACGACGAGGGTATGAACGAGCAGGCGCAACGCTTCAAGCGTGAAGGGAGCGAACTCTACAAGGAAGTATGACGCC
Source organism: Carnimonas nigrificans ATCC BAA-78 (assembly GCF_000526695.1). Lineage (GTDB taxonomy): Bacteria > Pseudomonadota > Gammaproteobacteria > Pseudomonadales > Halomonadaceae > Carnimonas > Carnimonas nigrificans. Next base: position 151,542 of record NZ_JAGO01000011.1, on the reverse strand, counting down.
CTGTAACGCACAAACCCCGCATTGGGCCGGCCTGAGAGCCGGTGCCTGATGCGGGGTTTATTGATATTGCGGCGAATGGCGTTCGCTTATCCGTAGTGCTGTTCCAGATAGCGGTTGATATCGCTGGATTCATACAGCCAGTGTTCCTGACCATCACTCTCGGTGATATGCAGGCACGGCACCTGCTGCTTACCACCGCCCTGGATCAGCTCCTGACGGTAGGCGGGTTCTTCACGAATATTGCGCTGTTCGATATCGAGTCCGAGCTGCTCAATTTTGCGATGAACCATGATGCAAAACGGGCAGCTCCGGAAGTGATAAAGCACCAGCGTGCGCGGGGCTGCGGCGTTCTGAGCGTTGGACATAACATAAACCTCTTGATGATTGAGTACCCTTGATTGCCAGCCCCGGAGTGACACGCACCGATGACGGCTGACAATAAAACGTTCCTTCCGTTATCGGGGTGACCCGGAAAACTTCAAGGATACTCGACCATTTCATTGGCCTTGCGGCTCTTCTCGCCAACTCGTGCGCTGTCGTCGTCAAACAGCGGAATTTCCTCGATATCCAGAATACGCGACCGATTCAGAACGATTTTCCAGCGCTGAATATCAGCGTCGTGCTCCCCTTGCTGACTGCGTGCGATCAGGTTGAATTGATAGCGTTTTTCCACCTTGCGGTTGGTGACTTCCCCTTCTTCGATCAGAAAGATGCGGTGACTGCCCGGCTCCATCAGGCTGGTCAACAGCTCAAGATCAAGGGTCAAGGTTTCACGAGTCTGGTGATAACCACTCAGAAAGCGGGTCGGCAGCATTTGCGCGCGGCTGCGATAATGCAGCACGGTTTCGCTGCGCTGGCTGACATTGGAGCGTCGGGCGCGACGAATCTCTTCAGGCATACGGTTGGATTTCTTGAAATCGAACCACTCGCGCTGACTGCCCACCACAGTTCCCCGTTCAGGATCACGGTAGCGCCGCCGCCATTTAGGACGCCCCTTACGCAGCCAGCGCCATAAGGTTTGGCGCAAATCATCCTTGAAGACCTCTCGCACGGCATAGAGCACCGCCAGGGCCAGCAAAAACCAGATGGTCACATTGCTGAACACGACGTGCAATTCGATCACCAGCGCAGAGATCACCATCATCACCAGCCCGGTGACCAGCGCCTTGACCGCACGCTGCTCACCGCCGCCCAGCTCCTTCGGCTTGTCCTTGAGCGTGACCGGAAATTCAATCAAGCGCCGCAGCAGCCGCATTTTATTGGACATGCGCGTGGGGCTTGCGGTGGCACGTTCAGAGTTGTACTGCCGCTCGGTGCGATAGCTCTCCTCGCGTTCACACAGCGCCATAATTTTCTGGCGCACCTGCTGATAGCCGGTTTCATCAGGCAGTTCCGCACTAATGGCCAGCATCTCCTGCTGAGTAAACCACGAGATATAGTTATCAATATTGGCGAAATAGCGGGTCAGGTTATCCTCGGTCGGCTGATTGCGCCGCACCCGCCGCAGAATGCTTTCAATCAATTCGATATGTTCGAGAAGCTCCTGGGGAGTGGCATCGTTTTCGCTGCCTTCATCGTGAAAGCGCTCGATAATATCGCGCGCCGATTGCTCCTGGGCGGTCACAAACTGGAAGGCGTACAGGCTCATGCTGAGTCGGTAGCGCTCAGGATCAAGACGGCCACGTCCTTCAAGGCGACTGCGCACCAGCGGTAGCTGATGCTCGGCGCTGAAATAGGTACGCCGACTGTGGATGGCCGAGTGATAGAAGAGATCTTCGGCGACCACGTTGGTGTTCAGCCCCAATTCATCGGGAACGTAGAGATAGAGATCGAGAGAGTCTTGGGTTGGCTCGCGCAACACCCGAGTAATACGCAGGATAAATCCTTCCTTACGCTTTACCTTGATCACTGCGTTACTCCCAGGTGAACGGATGAATGGTGCGACTATGATACAATCGCTCGCATTAACACTGGCAGGATTGATTGTAGCGGTGCGCCGGAAATGCCGTTTTGGAACAGATTGAAGGAAAATTGAAGGCAACCAGCCACCGAACTCCCACTCATCCTCATCGCACAACGGTTGCGGCGCTATACTCCGCCCACTATTCAGTGCTGCCCTTGCCGGCAGCTTTCACGATTTTCCCGTTAACACGGGCTTCAAGGTTACCGACTCTACATGTCCTTTGCTTCTCTCGGCTTACTGCCCGCCCTCAAGCGCGCAGTCGATGACGCCGGCTATACCACCCCTTCTCCCATTCAGGCCAAGGCGATTCCCGTTGCGCTTGAAGGGCGCGATGTACTTGCAGCCGCTCAAACCGGCACCGGCAAAACTGCCGGCTTTGCGCTGCCCATACTACAACGTCTGGCGCTGACGCCGGAACGCCAGGGCAAGTCACCACGGGCACTGATACTCACCCCTACCCGTGAGCTGGCCGCCCAGATCCATGAATCGCTCGTCGCTTACAGCGAGCACCTGTCGCCCAGGCTGCGCAGCGATGTGGTCTTCGGTGGCGTCAAGATCAACCCGCAAATCGAACGCTTGCAGCGCGGCGTTGATGTGCTGGTGGCCTGCCCTGGTCGTCTGCTGGATCTGGTCAGCCAGAAGGCTGTCTCGCTGAATCACATTGAAACCCTGGTGCTGGATGAAGCCGACCGCATGCTCGACATGGGCTTCGTGCACGATATCAAGCGCATCTTGAAACTGCTGCCTGCCAAGCGCCAGAACCTGCTGTTTTCTGCGACCTTTTCGGCCGAGATTCGTACCCTCACCGAGTCGATTCTGCACAATCCCGTCAGTATTGATGTAGCACCGCGCAACTCGGCTGCCGAAACCGTTGAGCAAGCGGTCTACAAAATCGACAAGCCGCTGAAATCGGCACTGCTTATCCATCTTATCAAGCAGCAGTCGCTGACCCAGGTGCTGGTCTTTACCGCCACCAAGCACATGGCGAACCGCGTGACTCAACGCCTTGAACGCGCGGGTATCAGTGCGGCCGCCATTCACGGCAACAAGAGCCAGAATGCGCGTACGCAAGCGCTGGCCGGCTTTAAGTCCGGCACCATCAACGTGCTGGTCGCTACCGATGTGGCTGCCCGTGGGATTGATATTGCGCAGCTTCCCAATGTGATCAACTTTGAATTGCCCAAGGCAGCACCCGACTATGTGCACCGCATTGGCCGCACCGGACGCGCGGGCGCGGAAGGCAAAGCGGTATCGCTGGTGTGCAATGAGGAAGACAAGCAGCTGAAGCAGATCGAGCGCCTGATCAAGCGCCGCATTACCGTGCTGACGCCAAGCGATTTCGATGCCAAGGCCATCGAAGCGCAGCTTCAGCACAGCGAACCACCGCGCCAACCGCAGGCACCCCGCGGCAATGGCAAGCGCGGCAACGCCAATAGCAGCAATCGCTCCAACACTCGGGGTGGCGCTCGCAATGGATCAGGCAACCGCCCCCAGCGCGCTGGCGGCAAGTCGTCGGGAAACAGTGCACAAAAGGCGTCAGCCGATGCTGCACAGCGTGACAATCGCCGTGAAGAGCAGCCGCGCAAGCGCCGTCGCCCGGCACGCAAGCCGCGCCAGCACTCGCAATCAAGCTGATTCATCGCGCACATTGTTCACGTATTAAACCAAAGGCCCGCCGTAGATTACGGCGGGCCTTTGGTTACTGGCTAAACTGCTGAAATTAAAGCGAGATAACGTCGAATTCGACCGCAGGATTAACGTCCTGATCGTAATCAACGGCATCAATCTCGAAGCCGAACAGTTTCAGGAACTGATGCTTGTAGCCTGCGTAGTCGGTCAAATCGAACAGGTTTTCAGTTGTCACCTGTGGCCACAGCGCCTTGCATTCATTCTGAACGTCGTCACGCAGCTCCCAATCATCGACGCGATAACGGTTTTCCTCGTCGGTGGCGCCAGCGCTGCCATCTTCACAATACAGACGCTCGCGGAACAGACGGTTCAACTGCTCGATCGGGCCTTCTTCAAGCCCTTTCTCTGCCATGATCTTCTGCACCATGGAGAGGTACAGCGGCATAACGGGAATGGCGGCACTCGCCTGAGTGACCACTGATTTCAGCACCGCCACATTGGCGCTACCGCCTTGAGCACTCATGCGCGTGTTCAAGCGTGCAGCCGTGGCATCAAGATCCGCCTTGGCCTTGCCCAGCGCTCCATGCCAGTAGATCGGCCAGGTGATGTCCGTACCGATATAGCTGAACGCCACGGTTTTGGCGTCGCTGCTCAGTACGTCAGCCTCGCTGAGCGCATTGATCCAAAGCTCCCAGTCCTGGCCGCCCATGACCGTGACGGTGTCTTCGATCTCCTGCTCGGTTGCCGGTTCAACCGATGCTTCGATAATAGTGTCCTTGTTCGTGTCGATGGCGGTGGACGTGTAGGTTTCACCGATCGGCTTGAGAGCAGAACGCTTCACTTCTCCGGTATCAGGCAGTTTGCGCACCGGCGATGCCAGCGAGTAGATCACCAGATCAACCTTGCCGCCCATCTCGTTCTGGATGAGTTCGATCACCTGATCGCGTGCTTCGTCAGAGAAGGCATCGCCATTGATGGATTTGCTGTAAAGGCCCTGCTGTTTGGCAAACTTGTCGAATGCCGCAGAGTTGTACCAGCCCGCAGTACCCACGCGTTTTTCAGTACCCGCCTTCTCAAAGAATACGCCAAGGGTATCGGCACCATAGCCAAAGGCAGCAGTAATACGCGCAGCCAGGCCATAACCGCTGGAAGCACCAATCACCAGCACCTTTTTGGGGCCGTCGTTGCGCACGCCCTGATGCTGGGTGACCTTGATCTGCTCGGCAACATTGTGCTCACAGCCAGTGGGGTGAGTGGTCGTGCAGATAAAACCACGAACCTTGGGGTGAATGATCAATTGTATTACCTCAATAATGAACGTCGCGCGTATTTTAGACGCTGACGCTTAAGAAGAAAATTGCGCCCAGCCTCTGCAAACATGTAACGGAAAGCAGACAGTTGAGCGCAGTAGAACATGGGTAGGCTGGTAACCAGCCAAAAGGATCAGACAAGTTCTGTTCTCAGCCTACCGCCACGGGAATCTTCCCCCGCAGCGACTATCAGGCGTAAAGAGCATCAGTGACCTGGTTTGGTGCTGGTTTGACCAGCTTCTCCAGTCTGCTGAACGTTCTCTTCCTCGGACTCAGGCTCTTCACCTTTCTCCGACTGGCCCTGGTCGCCGGTTTCATGCTCGTTGCCCAGCACTTCATCACTGAACTCGGAACGTTTGAAATGGCGCGGCGTTTGACCAGGTGCCGGAGCCTTGCCATGCGCCACCTGAGGTTTATCACCACGTACCACACGCATAGGAGCAGCATCGCCATTTTTATCCTGCGCGAAGTGCAGCACCGTCTGCGGGTATGGCATTTCGATGCGGGCTGCGTCGAAGTGGCTTTTCACCAGACGATCGTAACCGCGCTGCACTGCCCACTGCATGCCTGGCGTGGTTTTGATCAGCACCCTGATCCTAATGCCTTCCTGACCAATACCCACTACCCCAGGAATTGAGAACTCTTCGCGAGTCACTTCAGGAGAGAGGATCGGATCGGTCATCAGCTCCTCGAACGCATCACGCAACCGCTCGATGGCCTCGTCCACATTCTCGCGATGCCCGATGGTGTATTCACCCAGATGGTAGGAGAAATCACGCATATGGTTGGTCAGCGTCGTGACCGTCGAGAACGGGATCAGGTGATAACCACCATCCAGCGTACGAATGCCTACGGAGCGAATGGTCAAGCGTTCAACGGTACCAAACACGCCCGCCGCTTCCACGACATCGTTCTGGTTCATGCCATTTTCAAGCTGAATGAACACACCGGTAATGATGTCCTGTACCAGCTTCTGCGCACCAAAACTGACTGCCAAACCGATCACACCGGCACTGGCAATCAGCGGGCCAATGTTGATACCGATCTGGGAGAGCACAACCAGCAGCGTGATTACCACAATGACGATCAGCATGGCATTGCGCAGCAGGGTAAGCAGGGTTTGCTCACGCGCGCGTGAAAAATCGTTATTGTTGCTGGTGAGACGATGCTCGATCACGCTGGCAAAAATGACCCATACCGCAGTCGCAATCAACAGCACCACCAACACATGCAAGCTGTTGAAGATGAGCGTCTGCCCAATGCTGGAGTGCATAATGCTGCTGGTCGAGATCAGGTGCCAGCCATCAAGAATAACCACCAGTGTTGCTATTCCGATGATAATGCGGCTGACCGTAAGGGCGATGGGTGCATAGGAGTTGAGGCGTTGCTCAAGCTTCGGCAAACGTGCCCTGAGATTATCCGACAGCGAATAGTGCCGCCCCAGGAACGCCATGGCGAGGGCCGAAAGGAACAGCGCCACCAGTACGGCAATGCCGGTTTGCAGGGTAGCCCGCAGAATAAACGGCAGCGCAGTGGCCGGCGATAGCTGCGACATGACCAGCAGTACAGTGAAATAGATGATGGCCAGAATGGACCAGCTACGCGCCAGCATCCACGCCAGTCGTGCGGCGGGTGACGGGCTGGTGCGTTTGCCATTGCGCTGGAAGTGCTCGGTCACATTGCGGCGGTTCTGGATAATCAGTTTCAAGGCGTAGATGTATACCGCCAGCATCACGACCAGATTGACCACCTGCCCCGCTGCCGGAGAAAACATCAACCGGATCAGCGGCACCAGGACCATCAACCCATAGCCTACCGTTCCAACCAAACGGCACAGTACCTTCGTCCAGTAAGCCGCACTTTCATCCTCGATGGGAATCAGGCGCAGGCTGGGATAACGGCTGGAGAACAGGGTACGCACCAGCGCCTTGCAGATTTCGACACCAAAGAATGCAGAAGCAACAGAGGAGACAAGGCGCACCATGCCCTGATTATCACCCGCCAGCAGAAGCCCGACACCGTAACCGATGAAGGCCGATACCAGCACGATAAGCAGATCAATAATCAGCGTGCCGACAATGGCCCCGACACGACCATAAAGCGCACTCAATGCGGAGAAATTACGACGCTGACGCTGCTCAAGATGAGAGTCATCCTCGTACGGTTTCACCTGATCGAACGCCCACTGATTGACGCGCCGGTAGAGCACTGCGCCAAGCCTGCGCAGCAGCGCAATGGCAACCAGCGATACCGCCAGCACTACAAACAGGTGGAGTAACGCATTGAGCCACTCTTGAACGCTCACGTTATGCAGCCCTTCACCCTGTGACAGCGCCTTGAGACGGTTGCCGGCTTCTTTAAGCTCGGCTACCAGGCTGTCGCCAAAGTGCTGGGTAGCATCCACCACCCCTCCAGACCACGGCTCATTCTCTTCATCGCTGGCAGCAGCGCCCGATGCCTGATCGGCAGCGGCGCTACCGTCAGCGCCTTCGCCCATGTCACGAAGATGCGCCACCAGGCGTTCTCGTGTATCGGGGTTATCCAGCGCATCTGCCAACGCCTGATAGCTTTGCCTGTCCTGGGCAGAGGCAGTGGACGTGTCATCGGCTGCGCGCGCGCCACCACATACCAGCAGAAGTGCCAGCAGAAGCGCTAACCACGTCATCAGAAGAGGAATAAGACCTCGGCGCTTGCGCTGAGGGAAGGAAGGTGCTGCTACCATGGGGACCTCACTGTTTTTGATCAAGCTCATCAACCCAACCATTTACCGCCTGATCAGGGCAAACGGATAAAGCTCCAATATGTATATCGCCAGACGCTGACTAATGCGCCGGCACCTCACTATCCAATACCTGCTCGATGGCATGTCTAATGGCCATCGGACGAACGCGCGGGCCAAAACGCTCTATCACCTGGCCATGGCGGTTCACCAGAAACTTGGTGAAATTCCATTTGATGGCAGCAGAGCGCAGCAGCCCCGGCGCTTCTCTCTTCAATTGTTTGAACAACGGATGGGCATCACTGCCATTGACCTTGACCTTCTCAAGGAGCGGGAAACTCAAGCGGTATACCGAACAAGCCTCCGCGAAAGCCTCACCTTCTTCTGGCGCCTGATGCCCAAACTGATTGCACGGAAATGCTAACACTACCAGCCCCTGATGACGGTAATGCTGGTAAAGCGCCTCCAGCTCCTTCAATTGAGGCGTAAAACCGCAGCGGCTGGCTACATTGACGATCAGCAGCACCTGCCCCTTGAGCGCCTGAAGGTTGAACGGCGCACCATCCAGCGTCTTGCACGAATGATCTAGCAAAGTCACCTGTTACGCTCCTTCATAGCCATCCTTCGTCCAAAAGCCGTTGCAAGGCGGCAAGGCTGTCCGGGGTTACCGGTGTCAGGGCCAATGCCTTGTGAGGCGCTAGCCAATCGACCGCAGCCACTTCGCTTTCCTGCAATTCAAGCGGCCCGTCATAGGTCGTCAGGAAGACGCCTGCGCGGGCGCAAATGGCGGCATCGGCATACACCTGCTCAAAACAGAAGGTCAGCGGCACGCCTTTTACGCCCAGCTCCTCCGCCACTTCACGACGTGCGCCGCTGGCAACCGTTTCACCTGCGGCGACCACGCCACCCGCGGCGAGATCATAGGCACCGGGAAAGACATCCTTGCACTGGGTACGCCGTTGTACGCACAACAATCCCGCAGAATTGCGCACAAATACCTGACTGGTAAGGTGCCACAATCGCAGTTTACGCATCCGCGCCCGTGTCGTCGCCCCGCAAGGCGCGCCAGATGCATCAATCATTTGTACCCATTCGCGCGCCGATGACATATTCTCACTCTCAGCGTTGACATTAAATACCGTGCATACATCGTTCGGTAGCGCCTGCCCTCTGATAGCGTTAGGCTGGCAGCGTACAGCTGCAAGGCTGCTACCCAATAGCCGCCGCGCTCTGCAAGGCAAGGGCATTACCAACAGAGTCTAGCGTAACGTAATTGCCACCATGACATACTGTGGCCGAGAGCCAAGGAGAACGCCATGTTTGGATTATTTTCTTCACGCGACCGACGCGAGCAGGAAAGACGCGTTAGAGCGAGGCTGGAAGAGGGCCGCCGTCACGGTCTTCAGCATCTTAATGACTTCAGGCAGCAGGCTCGCCAGCAGACCCAGCGCGCTTCTGAATACTTTGAAGATGGCTCACGTCGTGCCCGCGAGCTAACCTGCGATAGCGCCAGACGCATCGACGACAGCGCCCGTGAAAACCCCTGGGCCTATGTCGCTGCGGGTACCCTGACCGGCATCGCTCTTGGTTATCTGCTGGGGCGCAAATAGCAGCTTCCCTGCCCCGCACTATCGACGGCCCGCTTCTGCGGGCCGTCGGCACTTCAGTAGGAAGCCAGGCCGGAGATCATTAAAAAGCACGCCAATCTCTGGCGTGCCTTCTGCTCAAGAGAGGCTGCACTCGGCAGCCATCTCATCGCACTTAGCCATCCGCAGGGTCAGGGCCAAGGCGCTTGCCTTCATCAAGTGTCGCGATGGTAGCCATGTCGTCCTGAGTCAGCGTGAAGTCGAAAATATCGGCATTCTCCTTGATGCGCGACGGCGTCACCGATTTGGGGAAGATCACGTTACCCAGCTCAATGTGCCAGCGCAGAATCACCTGGGCGGGGCTTTTGCCATGCGCTTCGGCAATAGCCTTCAGCTTGTCGTTGCCGAGCAATTCGCCGCCTTGTGCCAGCGGACTCCAGGCTTCCGTCACAACATCGTGCTGCTGGTGAAATTCCCGCAACGCTTTCTGCTGTAGCAGCGGATGCAGCTCAATCTGGTTGATGACCGGGCGCTCGTTGGCTTCATTAAACAGCCGCTCAAGATCCTGTTCACGGAAGTTGGAGACGCCAATGGAGCGAATACGTCCATCGCTTTTCAGCTTCTCGAAAGCCTTCCACGTATCCAGGAATTTGTCTTTGCCAGGCAGCGGCCAGTGAATCAGATACAGATTGACGTAATCGAGGCCGAGCTTCTCAAGGCTGGTATCGAATGCCTTGAGAGTAGAGTCGTACCCCTGCTCTTCATTCCATAGCTTGGTGGTAATAAACAGCTCATCACGCGAGATACCGGAATTGGCAATGGCACGGCCAACGCCCTCTTCATTACCGTAAATCGCTGCCGTATCAATGTGGCGATAGCCCAGCTCAAGCGCGGTGCCAACCACTTTCTCGGTCTCCTCCGCTGGCGTTTGCCAAACGCCCAGACCGAACTGAGGAATGTGTTGACCATCACTTAAACGAATAGTGGGAATTGCAGACATCGTGCGCTCCTCTTTGATGGACGTATATAACCAGGATCTGTCATCTATGGTGAAGCATCGAAGTACCGGGCACGCGGCCCGGCACACAGCAGTTCAGGTCGCCTTCTGGCCGGTTGCCCTGCAACCAATGCCTGGGCACCATTTGGATAGATGCGTTCAGCATGATCGAAACTCAACCCCGGAAATTAAAATGGACCGCCATCGGGCAACATAAAAATATCCCGATAGCTCTCACTATCGGGATATTGAAGGTGGCAGCGTTTACCGAGATCACGGCACGGAGATTTCGTACACTCTATCGCGCTTGTCGCTGTCGCTGGCATCCTTGGCATTGGAAGGACGGCTGGTAACAAAAGCACGGTTATGTTCACTGTCGAGCGCAACGCTATTGGGCATCGGCGGCGCGGGTATCCGCTTGATGCGCTGATAAGTGCTGCTGTCGATCACATCCACATCACCGCCCTTGCGGTTCGCCACATAGAGACGCTGATGGTCGGCGTCGTAACTGACACTGATGGGCATCTCGCTGGTGGAATAGGTGTAAATCGGTTTACCGCTTTGGGAATCCAGCACCGCCAGCGTATTGGAGCCTGAATTCACCACAAACAGCCGGCCACCCTTGGCGTCATAGGCGATATTCAGAGGTTTCTTACCGCCGCTGCTGAAGCGCTTGAGCACCTTGCCGTGCTGATCGAGCGTAAGCACTTCATCGCTACCCATTGCAGTGGCAAAGAGCTGCTTGCCGTCGGGAGCTACCGCCAGCCCGGTCACGCTCTTGCCCACCTGCTCGAAGGTCTCTTCGACCTGGAGCGTGCGGCCATTTACCTTCCAGATGGCACTGTTGCCGTCATCACCGAAGCCCACGCCGGTAACGTAAATGGAATCCGACCCTGGCACTGCCACGATCTCGCGAGGCTGCACCGGATGCTCTCCTTCACGGGCCTGCTGAGGGTCTACCAGTTGCACGGTGGATGAACTCAGGTCATTGCCCAGACGAACGGCGGTAAGCTGACCGCTGCGCGAATTGGTGGTGAACAGTGTATTGAGCTGGGCGTCGAAATATAGCCCGTGATTTTTGGTAGGCGTCACAATCGAGCGTTTGATGGCAAGCGTGGAAGCGTCCAGTTCAATAATACGCCCCTGTCCGCTCTCTCCCTTCGCTCCACCTACCGCTACGTAGATGGAATTACTGGACGCATCGTGGGCAAGTTCGTAAATACTGCCGCTCAGTTCTACCTGATGGGCAATGCCCGAAGTAGCGTCTGAGGCCGCTGACGTTTGTGGGGATGGTGCCGCTTGTGCCGCCGCCATTTGAGTGACTCCCATCAGTGCAGCACTCGATGCCGTTAACCCTGCCAGTAGTAGCGCAACGCGCGCGCTTTGAGCCTTCACAGAGATACCTCCTTTCCAGTGATTGAGTTCAACCGAAAATCAGCCCATCAGTTGGGGCGCTTCAGCCATTGGCGCAATCCGCTTGTACCAAATCCGAATGAAATCAGCGTAATGAAGCGCTATGCTTTTCTCAATCGAAAGCGTTCTTATTCTTATTGTTAGCATAAAGCCAGGATTCAGAAAGCCTGGTCTTTCTGAATCCGTATGACAAACACCGTGGAAAAACATCGCCTTCACTCGCTGAAACAATACGCAGTGCTAACCTCACGCTATCCGTCGGCTTTGTCAGAAAAGAGCCGCCTGTCCCACTACCATATGAGTCCTGTCATGAGAACTTCCCCACTGGGTCGCTGGCTAGCGCTGGCCTTGCTGCTGATACTGGGCACAGCCGCATTCAGCGCAGGCGCCCAGCCGCAGATGAAACCACTTGGCCGCAGCATCGCGGACACGGGGTCGGCCTACTATCGCTTTCGTCACTTCGACGTGGATTCACAGGATCACCAGCGCCATTATCGGGTATGGGTGGCAATCCCCCGTCAGGCAGCTCCTTCCGGCGGCTATCCCATTGTCTATGCGATGGATGGCAATTCTGCCTTGCACAACCTCAACGAGCCGCTGCTTGAACGCTTGAGCAAGGGCCAGCCTCCCGTCATTGTGGCAGTGGGCTATCAGACTGATCTTCCTTTTGACGTAACAGCGCGCGCTTATGACTATACTCCACCGGTAGAGGCCGACCATGGCGCAGACCCATGGAATCCGGATCGCCGCAGCGGTGGCAGCGATACATTCCGCACGCTGCTGCATGACACCATTCAACCGCGTGCTGAGCAGGAGCTGGCGATCAACGCCCACCAGCGCTCGCTGTGGGGGCACTCATACGGTGGGCTGTTTGTGCTCGACACCCTGTTTAGCGCCCCTAGCAGCTACGCCCATTACTATGCCGCCAGCCCCTCTCTCGGCTGGAGTCAGGGCAAGGGGCTGAACCGAGAAGAGCGTCTCGGCAAGGCACTTGCCGAACCCGCGAGCCTCACGCTGTTTCATGGTGGCGATGAAGTGGCCCGTCACCGCCGCGAGGGCCGTACACTGGGAAATGTCACCAAAGGTTCCGAACTGCGCGCGCAGCAGTCTCCCACCGCCGCACACGATCTCGCCCAACGTCTGAAGCAGATCCAGGGGATGGATACCGATTACCGCAGCTACCCTGCATTGAGTCATGGCCCGATGTTCGGAGCCTCACTGACCGATACGCTGTTGAATATTGCCGGACTGCCGATGAGCGACTCCGCCAGTCTGAAAGCGCCCTCTGACCACTCTCACTGAAGGGCAGCGGGCTGAAATCACAAGAAGTGCATGAAAAAAAGGCGAGCCTCACCGTGAGTGCTCGCCCCTTTCCTTCATTTACGACAGCCCGCCAACAGATTAACGTCCCTTGAACAGATGCCGACGCGCTTCTTCATCCATCGGTTTGCCCTGATCGGGATTGACTGACTCCGCCAGCGCGTAGGCACGCTTCACCGCATCGCGCTCGCCGATGCGCTCAAACCACTGCGCCACATGGGGAAAGTCTTCCAGTTGCTGGCCCTGATCCTGATGCGGTTTGATCCACGGCCAGATGGCAATATCGGCAATGCTGTACTCGTCGCCGCCCACATAGGCAACATCACGCAGGCGCGTATCCAGCACCCGATAAAGACGTGCAGTTTCGTTGACGTAGCGCTCAATGGCGTAAGGCACCTTCTCTTGCGCGTAATTGCGGAAATGGTGGTTCTGCCCCGCCATGGGGCCAAGCCCCGCCATCTGCCAGTAAAGCCATTGCAGGGTCACATAGCGCGCCGCGCCCTGAGCAGGCAGCAGCTTGCCGGTCTTGTCGGCCAGATACTCAAGCATTGCGCCAGACTCAAACAGCGCCAGCGGTTCGCCTTCCACATCATGATCGACCAGCGCAGGAATTCGATTATTGGGCGCTATCGCCAGAAACTCAGGCGTGAATTGCTCTCCTTTGCCAATGTTAATAGGCATCAGGCGGTACTCAAGCCCAAGCTCTTCAAGGGCAATGGTGAGCTTGTGGCCATTGGGCGTTGTCCAGTAATACAGATCAATCATCGTGATTCTCCCATCCAGGTAAACCTGCCGATTCCTGTATCAAGCAAACACTGCTGATGGAAATGGTCAACAATTATCATGTCTGAGGAACCTCACTGTTGCAGTGTTGTCGGCTACTACAATGGTCGTAAAACACACATTCCTCATGATCTGCACGGGAGCATTATGACAGCGGGAAATTCGTCGGGCACCAACGTCTCTGCTATTGATCTGGTGCGCGGCGTGGGCATTTTGATGATTGCCTTCGGCCACTACCAGCCGGGTGCCGCTGCCAACGTACTATTTCTTTTTCACGTTCCCCTGTTTTTCTTCCTGAGCGGCTATTTGATGCGCTTGAAGGATCACCCCAGCCACTACTTCATGCGTAAGAGTGCTGCCCATCTGCGACCTTATGTGACTTATCTGCTCCTACTGGGTGTGCCGGCCATGGGGTACCTGCTTTCAGAGCATGAAGCAGCCGACGCGCTGAAGAGGGGCCTGACAGCCGCCCTTCTCGGCGGAGAGGCGCTTACCGGCATTTTTTCGGCATTCTGGTTTGTGACCTGCTTCTGGATCAGCCAACAGCTGCTCTATTTTTTACGCTGGCACCTGACCTCGCTTCCCCTCGCCCTGGTGATGGTAGCGATGGCTTCCCTCGCCTTCCTCAATGACGCTCTATTGCCCGAGGCGTGGCTGATGGGGAGTGCCAATGTTGCGCTGCTGGGCGTCCCGATCATGTATGCGGGTTATATGGCCGCGCGCTATACGGCTTTCATGCGTTCACCGATACTGCTCTGGTGTGCATTTGCGCTTATGGCGGGCACTGCCGCCGCCATCTACCAAGGTGCTCCGCTTGGCATGAACATGAAGTACAACCACTACGGCGTGCCGTTTATCACCCTGATCGCATCACTGGCGTCGATTATCGTGCTCATCAATGCCGCCGAATGGCTGGCTTGCTGTACCTGGCTGACCTCCTTCAGTAAACAGCTGGCCTGCATCGGCCAGGCGTCGATGACCATCATGTATCTGCACCTTGTCATTCAGTGGCAATTTGGCCACAGCCATAGTGTTGCAATAGATACGCTGGTGCTCGCGGGGAGCATCGCAGTGCCGCTGCTATGGCACCGGCTGACCCACCGTTTTACCACGAGTGCCTTTTTGCTCCATGGTCGCAGCCCCGCTGCGCAAAGAGTCTGAGTGCGGCGACTGCCCAAAGTGTCGCCATGAACAGGCTCGCCCCAAATGCCACAGGTTCGCCACGAGCACATACCCGACAACCTGCCGACGGCGCTTGCACTGCATGTGCCAGCGGCTGAATACGCACTGATCGTGCTATCCTATGCGGCTTTCATCATCGAACGATGAGCCATTTCACTGACCAAGCGGTGTTTTTTGACATGTCCCGAGACGCCCTGCACCTGAATATCCGTAATCTTGTTTCCACCGATTATCCTCAGCTCAAAGCGCTGATGGATTCCGTTTACAACGATATTGGGGGAGCCTGGCCCAAGCTGACCATTGATCGCCTGATCGCCGAGTTCCCTGACGGACAGCTCGTTATTGAAGACGATGGCAAGCTGGTGGGGCTGGCGCTCAGCGTGCAGGTGAACTACGAGCGTTTTTCAAACCAGCACAAGTACGACGATCTGATCGGGCAGCGTGAGATCATTCTCAATGATCCCAACGGCAACGCCATTTACGGCCTCGATGTACTGATAGCCCCCGACTACCGTGGCTATCGTCTGGGGCGGCGTCTTTACGAAGCACGCAAGGACGTGTGCCGCTCGCTCAATATGCAGGCCATTCTGGCGGGCGGGCGTATTCCCCACTACCACCAGTACGCCGACGATCTCTCCCCCACCGAATACATCAATGAGGTGGCGCGCAAGGAGATCTACGACCCGATTCTGTCGTTCCAGCTCTCCAATGACTTTCAGGTCAAGCGCCTGCTGCGCAACTACCTGCCGGAAGATGACGACTCGCGCGGTTATGCCACCCTGCTTGAGTGGAACAATATTCTGTATGAACCTGCTGACGCGGTAATCAACTGGCGTAAGCAGGAGATCCGTGTGGGTGCCATTCAGTGGCAGATGCGCGAGTTTGCCTCGGTAGAGAAGGTACTTGAGCAGGTCGAGTTCTACGTCGATGCGATTTCAGACTATCAGTCCGACTTTGCTGTATTGCCCGAGCTTTTCAATACGCCGCTGATGGGGCTGACCAACCAAAGCGATCAGATTGAGGCGATTCGCTTTCTGGCCAGCTTCACCGATCGTTTCAAGAAAGAGATTTCGCGCATGGCGGTCTCTTACAACATCAATATCGTGGCCGGCTCGATGGTTGAGGAAGACGAGGATGGCGAGCTGTATAACGTCGCCTATCTGTGCCACCGCGATGGCAATATTGACCGTCAGCCCAAACTCCACATTACGCCCCAGGAACGCAACGACTGGATCATTCAGGGCGGCGATAGCCTCAATGTGTTCGAAACGGACGCCGGGCGCGTGGGCATTTTGATCTGCTATGACGTGGAATTTCCGGAGCTGTCGCGCGTACTTGCCGATCAGGATATGGACGTGCTGTTCGTCCCGTTCTGGACCGATACCAAAAACGGTTATCTGCGTGTGCGCCACTGTGCTCAGGCTCGCGCCATCGAAAACGAGTGCTACGTCGTGGTATGCGGCAGCGTCGGCAACGTGCCTTCCATCGAAAATCTCGACGTGCAGTACGCGCAGTCGTCCGTATTCTCGCCATCGGACTTCGCTTTCCCTCATGATGCCGTGATGTCCGAATCAACGCCCAATACCGAGATGCTGATGTTCTCTGATCTCGACCTGCGCAAGCTCAAGGTCGTGCGCAATGAAGGCTCGGTGACCAACCTTAAGGATCGTCGTATGGATCTCTTCGATTTGCGCTGGCGTGACCGTTCGCTCAAAACCGGCGACTGAGCGCTTGGCGTGCGCCCCCACAAATAGGCACCGCTGCTTGCGAGACTCTCTGGTAAATTGGCAGCACCTTGTGTCAGGAAGGGGGCGCTGTGCGCCATGCTTTGGTAGAATCCCTCGCATAGCGCATGCAAGATAGTCGAAAGCGGCCTGAAGCAGCTCTCCGTTCCCATACGAATGCCGTCTACCGCCTTAAAATGCGCCTTTACACACGGTAAACTAGGCGCGCGCCACGGTAAAGCAGGCTTCCCGCCGCTTTCATTTACCGAGCAGTACCCAACAACTACAACGTGTTCAATACTCAATCCTTTAACCGGGCCCGCTGTGCAACGCTCAGGCTGCCCCGAGAGAACGCAGATGTCAGACACAACTCCCCCACTGGTGGTCAGCAATATTCACAAGCGCTTTGGCGACAATGAAGTACTGCGCGGCTTGTCCCTGACCGCCAGCAAGGGAGATGTCATTACGCTGATCGGTTCTTCCGGTTCAGGTAAAAGCACCTTTCTGCGCTGCATGAATCTGCTGGAGCGGCCCGATAAAGGCAGTATTCAGGTACATGGCGAAGAAATTCGTTTCAAGGAGAGCCGACGCGGGCGGGAGCTGGCCGATCTGCGTCAGGTAGAGCGCGTTCGTGCGCGGCTCTCGATGGTGTTCCAGAACTTCAATCTGTGGTCGCACATGACGCTGCTGCAAAACGTGATCGAAGCGCCCGTGCATGTGCTGAAAGTGCCCAAGGCTGAAGCTCGCGAACGCGGCATGGCTCTGCTTGAGCGCGTTGGTCTGGCTGAGCGGGCGCAGTACTACCCCTCACAGCTCTCCGGAGGTCAGCAGCAGCGTGGCGCTATTGCTCGTGCGCTGGCGATGGAGCCGGAAGTGATGCTGTTCGATGAGCCTACCTCAGCCCTCGATCCTGAGCTGGTGGGGGATGTGCTCAAGGTGATGCGTGAGCTGGCTGACGAGGGCCGCACCATGATTGTGGTGACTCACGAAATGAGCTTCGCCCGCGATGTCTCCGATCAGGTGGTGTTCCTCCATCAGGGGCTGATCGAGGAAGCCGGCGTACCCGCCCAGGTGCTGGAGCAGCCCACTTCCCCCCGTTTACGCCAATTTCTGGCGCCCAAACACTAATTCAGCCGGTGGAGAACCCTATGTTGCCTGCCTGGCTTGATTTCATGGGCTACGGCCCACGCCTTTTCATCGGTGGTCTACTGACCCTGGAAGTAGCGCTGCTGTCCCTGCTCATCGGGCTGGTGCTGGGGCTGCTGGCCGCCAGCGCCAAATTGTCGCGCTCAGCCTTCCTGCGAGCCATCGGCACTGCCTACACCACGCTGATTCGTGGCGTTCCTGATCTGGTGCTGATGATGCTGCTGTTTTACGGCGGCCAGATCGGTGTCAATGCCGTTACCGACTGGCTGTACAGCGTGAGCGGTGGCACCATTGATATGTATATCAATATCAATGCCTTCACTGCGGGCAGTATCACCATCGGCTTTATTATTGGGGCCTATATGGCAGAGACCTTCCGCGGCGCTTTTCTGGCCGTTGAAAAGGGCCAGATGGAAGCCGCTGAAGCCTACGGCATGCGCCCCTTGCAGACGTTCTGGCGCATCCGCTTCCCGCTGATGATGCGCCACGCCCTGCCCGGCATCGGCAATAACTGGCTGGTTCTGCTGAAAATGACGGCGCTGGTTTCCATTATTGGACTCAGCGATATGGTTCAGGTGGCTGATGAAGCTACCCGCGCCAACCATGCTCCCTTTCTGTTTTTAATACCGGTAGCGCTGGGCTATCTCATTATCGCGGGGCTTTCGGAAATTGTCTTTCAGTGGCTTACGCGCCGCTATAACACCGGCGTGCTGGAGGGCGATGAGTGATGGATGGATTACTTTCTCAGCTCGGCGATTATCTCAACGGTAATCAGGTCTTTACCGTCAGTACGCTAGCCATGTATTGGCAGGGTCTGGTCAATACCGTCCAATTGGTATTTATCGCCCTCATCATTGGTTTGCTGCTGTCACTCCCCTTTGCTGTTATGCGCAGCTCCAAAAAGGCGTGGCTCAAATGGCCTGTGTGGGCATTTACCTATCTGTTTCGTGCGACGCCGCTGCTGATTCAGCTCTACATTGCCTACTACGGTTTCGCCTTTATTCATCCAGCGGAAGGCAGCCTGCTCAGCACCTTCAGCAATAATGCGCTATATCCTGCGCTGCTGGCCTTCACGCTGAATACGGCTGCCTATACCACCGAAATCTTCCATGGAGCCATCAAGGCAACCTCTCGCGGTGAGCTGGAAGCAGCACGCGCTTATGGTATGTCGCGCTCATTGATGATGCGGCGAATCATTCTGCCCAGCGCCTTTCGCCGCGCCTTGCCCACCTACGGCAATGAAGTCATCTTTATGCTGCACGCCAGTGCCATCGCCAGTACGGTCACCATCATGGATCTGACAGGGGCGGCCTATTACGTATATTCACGCTTCTATACGCCCTTCCCCGCATTCATTTTTGTCGCATTACTTTATATGGTGTTGAGTTTCGGCATTCAGGGACTTTTCAAAATGCTTGAGCGCAAGCTGCTGGTGCATCAGCGGCCACGCAGCTAATATCACCGTGATCAACAAAAAACAGGGTACGGACAGTGCCCCGCTTATCGAGTGCGGGGCAGCACTGCTACCTGATCTTCGCTCATGCCTGCAAGGATATTTATCATGATGTTCAAACCTGTTGCCCTCAGCGCCATCGGCCTGCTCGCTGCCTGCGCGATAACCGCTTGCAGCCACGGCGATGACAACTCCAATCAAGTACGTTTTGTACTGAATACGCCCTATGCACCCTTTGAATTTACCGATTCAAACGGCGAGCTGAAAGGCTTTGATGTCGATCTCGGCAAGGCATTGTGCAAGCAGGCTGACCTTCAGTGCAGCTGGAAAACCCAGGCGTGGGACAGCCTGATTCCCAGTCTGCTCTCACGTAAAGCGGATGCGATCATGTCCACCATGACCATCAGCGACGAGCGCCGTCAGCAGGTACTCTTCTCCGATCCCTATCTGGTGCTGCCGTCGGGCTGGTTTGTACCGCAGGCTTCCACTATCTCGGATATTTCCAGCGACGGCTTGAAAGGCAAGCGTATCGCCGTTCAGCGTGGCACCTTGCAGGATAGCTACGTCACCGATAACTATGCGGCTGACAACACGATCGTGCGCTACGCGAGCCTGGATGACATCACGATTGACCTACAGGCTGGCCGCGCTGACATCTCCTTTGTCGATGTAGCGACAGGGCAGGAAACCTTCATCAAGGGAAATCAGGACAAGTTCAAGCGTGTGGGTGATCTGATCAGCGAGCCCAAGAAATACTTTGGTGACGGCATCGGCATCGCCTTCCGTCCGCGCGATCAGGAACTGGCGGATAAATTCAACAAGGCGCTGGCGGAGTTGAAGAGCAATGGCGAGTATGACCAGCTAGTGCAGCACTACTTCCCTGAAGGTGAATAAGCGCTAAGCACAGAGGATGAGTCGCAAGTTGTCATCCGTTCAAGGGCTGCCATTCGGCAGCCCTTTTGCTTTCCATACGTCGCGGCCTCTACCCCATCACTTCCTTCTTGCTGATTAGCCTGAACGGACCAGTGCAAAGCTCTGCGCTTCAACCAGCGCATGCTCGATGAATTCCACGATCCAGCAGGCAACCAGGCGCTCGTCGGTAGGTTTCTCAAGGGAGGCCAACCATACCGGCACCTGATCAACGTTCAGTAATGACTGACGCTCGTTGACCAGTTCACGCGCCAGCTCGACGGAAAATTCGGGGTGTCCCTGAATGCCAAGAAAGCATTCGTCATACTGAATCATCGCGTTGGCGCAATGGGGAGCGCTGGCCACCACTTCCGATACCGGCGGCAGTTGTGTCACCTGATCCTGATGAACAACCACCAGACGCACATCTTCGCGCGGCGGTACCATCCAGTCAGCGGCAACTTCTACATGGTTAAGGGCGGTACCCAGCCCCCATCCCTCAACGCTGCGCTCCACCTTGCCGCCCAGCGCTTGCGCAATCGCCTGATGACCAAAACAGACGCCTATCAGCGGACGGCGCTCTTCCCACAGCAGGCGAATAAACCCCAGTAGACCCGCAATCCATTCGTTATCGTCGTACACGCTAGCCTTGCTGCCGGAAATTAGCCAGGCATCCATTGCCAGCGTATCGTCAGGAAGCTCGCCTTCATGTATACGCCAGGTTTCAAGTTCAATGGTCTCATCTACGCCCCGCAGCAGCTTCCCATAAAGTTCGGGATAATTGCCAAAACGCTCGGATTGTCCGGTAGCGAGATCATCACACTGTAATAGCCCTACTCTCATGTGCTGTTCCTATAAAGTGAGCCGCATTGCCGTGCGGAGGCTGCACCAGTAGTGCCGCGAGCCACAGGAAATGTGCTCTCATGCCAGGATTATTGTGTTCGTTGTCGGCACAGATACCGCCTAGACACGGTACGTCCCGAACAACCAACATACCTTAACCGTCGCAGCGACAACAGTGGGCACCCCGTCAAACGTGCATTGAACATTCGTCGTTCAAGATAGCCAAAGCGTTCCCGACACGTTCTGCTTCCATAAGAATGGCGGCGTGCAAGCGGGCAATCATCGTGTTAAACACGCGCTATATGGGCGTAGTTAGAAAGGCTACTCAGCAAGTGCTCCAACTGGCAGACCCGGTCGCACTACAGGCAGCGAACACCACGTTATCCGCCGGATTACAGGGAAGTCTTGCCATAACGATGAGAGCAATCGGTGAGGCAAATAAGAGAAGATCAATGCGCTCTCTCATTCCTTCCTTGAGAAGAGGAAAACCGTAAGGCAGTCGACGAAGTAGCCGCTAGAGGTGGAGGAAAGCGCTGTTCACAAGATGGGAAGCGGGTTAAGCAGTGCTAACAAGCCGTGATGGCGACGCGCATCGCTTAAGAAGAAGATCGGGCGCTGCGCAGCAAACTGCCGTTCAGCGCCCGATACAAACAAAGATAATCTTACCGATCAGTGCACTACTCGGCCTGATTGGCCTTGAGCCAGCGCTGCATCAGCTTGATTTCGCCTTGCTGAGCTTTAATGATGCGTTCAGCGAGGCGCCTCATTTCATTATCCTTGCCGTACTTAAGCTCCACCTTCGCCATATCAATGGCACCCTGATGGTGAGCGATCATCCCACGCACAAAATCGACATCAGCGTCGCCACTATAGTCCATGGACATGTTGTGGTGCATTTTTTCATTGGCAGCCATATAAGCCTGGCTGGAAGGTGCTTCAGATGAGTGCGTGGACATCTGGGAAGACCCCATTTCATGCTGACCATCAGCATCATCCGCCGCCAGCGCTGGCCCTGCCAGTGAGATAGCGGCACTTGCCAAACCCAGTGTTAGTAGACGCGCAATTGTACGTGACACGATCATCTCCTTAATCAGTCGAATAGCGGAGCATTCCAGACCTTACTCGCCGTCAGCCAGCTCTCGACGATAAGGAAGATCAGGCCCCTGGCGAGTACAGGTTACCCCGGCAGCACGGTTGGCGAAGGTAACCATGTGACGAATATCATCATCGGTCAGCGCAGCAACCCCTTCCTGGCTGGCGCCGTTATGCTCATCAAGCCAGCACAGCAGCGCAGCCTGGAAGGTATCACCAGCACCAACCGTATCAACCGCTTCAACAGGTTCAGTTGGCAGATCAATACGTCCTGAACGAGTAAATGCACTCACGCCGTTCACACCGCGCGTCACAATCACGAGCTGCGTGCGTCCAGCCAGCCACTCCTGCGCTTTATCACTTCCTTCACCACTATCGTAGAGCGACTCCAGATCCTCATCGCTGACCTTGATAATATCGGCGTGAGAAGCAAAGAAGGCAAGACGTTCACGCCAGCGATCCTTGTCCTTCTCGATTTTCAAACGCACATTGGGATCGAGGGTTACCAGGCGGTTTTTACCTTCCCGCTCAATCAGGGTGCCCAGCGTTTCAGAGGTGGGAGAGACCACCAGAGAATAGGAACCTACGTGAATTGCCTTGATGGAGTCATCAAGCTCCGGCAGGCTGCTGAAGGCCAGTGCGCGATCGGCACCTTTCTCATGATAGAAGGAATACTGTGGCGAACCGTTGGGGTCCAATGCCACCATTGCGATGGTGGTCTTGCAATCGCTTTCGCGCACCAGGTACTGGCAATCCACGCCTTCCCGCTCCAGCACCTTGATTAACCGCTCACCCAGAAAATCGCTGGAGATGCCTGTCAGCAGCGCAGACTGGCCCCCTAGTCGAGACAGACCAAAGGCCACATTGAACGGTGATCCTCCGGCTACTGCGCGAAAATCAATCGCTGCCGCAGAATCGTCATCACCAGCATGGGCAAACACATCGAACAGCGCTTCGCCACAAATCAAAAACATGGTATTTCCTTAACATACGGGCAGCCATATAAAACGATCATGCGCTGCCTTACGCCTATATAAAGCGGGAATTTCAAGAGCACTGCTGCGCTCTGTTTCAAATAACGGTACGAGAGTTTCATCAAACGCTTTCCCAAGGCCCTTTCACACCCAAACAGTGGCGTTAGGTACCCAGCATCTCAGGCTCCCCCTATCGGATCAGGAGATGAAGCCAGCAGACCTTACAAGCGTCATTTAGAGAAATCTATCCAAAAAATAACCGCACCAGGCGGTTTGAAACATACACTCTCTTGAGGCTCGGGAATGCGACTACTGCCGCTATTTTTTGGATATCATTCCAGGATGAAGCGCCTACCCACGAACGTTACAACACAGGGCTCGGCACTGCCGAACCCTGACATTATCAACAGCCTGCGATTAAAGGAACTTGCCCATCGCCAGCGCGTTGTCGAGCATACGGTTGGAGAAGCCCCACTCGTTGTCGTACCAGGAGAGGATTTTCACCAGCTTGCCGGAAACACGGGTGTGGTTCTTGTCAAAGATCGACGAATGCGAATTGTGGTTGAAATCCACTGACACCAGCGGCAGCTCGTTCACTGCCAGTACGCTGGAGCCTTCTGCCGCCTTGTCGATCAGCGCGTGAATCTCTTCCTTGCTGGTTTCACGAGACGCGGTAAACGTCAGGTCAACCACCGACACGTTGATGGTCGGAACGCGCATGGCGAAACCATCAAGACGCCCTTTCAGTTCAGGAAGTGCCAGCGCAACCGCAGAAGCAGCCCCTGTTTTGGTCGGGATCATCGAGTGAGTGGCGCTACGCGCACGATAGGTATCCTTGTGATAAACATCACACAGGTTCTGATCGTTGGTATAGGAGTGGATGGTGGTCATCAATCCGGTTTCGATACCGATACCGTCGTTAATGGCCTTCGCCACGGGCGCCAGGCAGTTGGTAGTGCAGGACGCATTGGAGACGATGTGGTGCTCTGCGGTCAGCTTGTCGTCATTGACGCCAAATACGCAGGTCAGGTCAGCATCACCGCTGGGGCCAGAGAGAAGCACTCGCTTGGCACCCGCTTCCAGATGCTTGGCTGCATCGGCACGCTTGGTGAAGATACCGGTACATTCGAACACGATATCAACGTTCTGCTCTTTCCATGGCAGTTTGGCCGGGTCGCGCTCAGCCGTGATGGCAATCTTGTCGCCATCTACACTGATGGTATCGCCGTCGTGCTTGACCTCGAAGCCGAAATGACCATGAGTAGTATCAAATTCCAGCAGGTGAGCATTCAGGGCCGAGTCGCCCAGATCGTTGATTGCCACTACCTCAAGCTTGTCGCGATAGCCGTTTTCATAGAGCGCACGCAGAGTGTTACGTCCGATACGTCCGAAGCCATTGATGGCAATACGCAAAGTCATTGATATCTCCTTGAGCAGAGTGTCTGTTGAACACAACCTGATGCTTTCCATACATAAGAGGCACAGAAAGCATTGCTGATTCTCTATAACGAGGTCGGCTGATCGCTAGCATACTGCATCGCTTTCACGAGAGCATCCTGCGTTACTGATGAATCCGTGGATGTAGCAAATATTGCTAAATTTACGCACATTCTGACGTTTGACCAGCGACTCCGATGCCCACCTTTAGTCTAATACCACGCCGCACCGGTTGACTATATGAAGGGTTAACCTGACTTAATACAAATATAAGCCGCGTCTGAATACATTGGTGCTGTCTGGCTACAGTCCGTTACCATAGCGATATAGACGCTCGATTTCTGTTGAGCAATCACGGCAATATCCGGTGGGGCAGCCACCAATGTGGTGACACTTTTTTATGCCCAGCCAGGCAAGTTACGGAGAACAAGTCATGTCTCGAATGGCCCTTGTTGGCGATATCGGCGGAACCAATGCACGTTTCGCTCTGGTAACTCCCGGTGAATTCGAACTTCACCATATTGAGGCGCTGCCTGCGGAGGAGTATCCAACGCTGTCTGATGCCTTGAGGGCCTACATCGAGAAGGTCGGCTGCAAGATGCCAAAGGAAGCGTGTCTGGCGTTCGCGTGCCCGACACACGAAGACGAAATAAAGATGACCAACAACCCCTGGGTGCTGAGCAAAAAAGCGCTCAAGGAGGAGTTCGCCTTTGAGACCTTCAAGGCTATCAACGACTTCACGGCACAGGCGCTGGGGCTGCCCCACATTGGCAGCGACGATCTTCATCAGGTGGGGAAAGGCGGTTCTGCCGAAGGGTGTGCTCGTCTGGTCATTGGCCCTGGCACCGGCCTGGGCGTTGCAGGGCTGGCACCCAGTCAACGCTACTGGATTCCGCTTACCGGTGAAGGCGGTCACGCCAGCTTCGCCCCTACCGACGATATTGAGATGAAGCTGCTGGCGTGGTTCCGCGCGCGCTATGACCGCGTCTCTGTCGAACGCATGCTGTGCGGCCAGGGGCTGCTTGACCTTTATACGGCGCTGGCCGAGTTCGACGGGCTTACTCCTACCTGCACTACTCCCCCTGAAGTCACCGAAGCCGCCAAACAGGGCGACCCACTGGCGCTCAACGCAGTTCTGCGTTTTTGCCGCATTCTCGGCCATACAACGGGGGATGTAGCACTGACTTTGGGCGCGCGCGGCGGAGTCTATCTGGTCGGTGGCATTTTACCGCGACTGCTCGACATTCTTGATGACAGCGATTTCCGCATTGCTTTCGCCGACAAGGGGCGCATGGGTGGATACACTGCCGGAATCGCTACCTGGGTGGTCACTGCCAAATGGACGGGGCTGCTCGGGGCCGCTGAAGCGTTATATAACGAGGAGGTATCCACGTGAGTGCATCCAATGTACTGAGCAGGTCCATCCCGGCAGATCTTGCCGAGATGGTAGCCGCGACCGATGGGCAGCGTGAGGTTGACTGGCATGGTCGCAAGGTTGTGGTCATTCATGAGCAATGGGGATCGCTTGCGGTATCGCTACAGGGAGCGCAAGTGCTTCACTTTGCCCCGCGCGGCCAGTCACCATGGCTGTGGCTAACCGCAACGCCCTACGAAGCGCCTCAGGCCATTCGCGGCGGCATTCCGCTGAGCTGGCCATGGTTTGCCGATCGCGAAGATGGTCAAGGCCCGCAGCATGGCTATGCGCGTATCGCCGAATGGCGTCTGGATGCGAGTGAGGAAGAGAACGACGGTATCGAGCTGCACTTGTCACCGCTGCAACCGCTGGATGAGCAACTTTCCCCGCGTGTCGTTATCAAGGCCAACCACCAGCGTCTGCGTGTAGAGCTGATTACCGAGCATACCGGCGATACACCGGTACGTTTCACCCAGGCCCTGCACAGTTACTTTGCCGTCTCCAATACTCACTCCAGCCGGGTTGAAGGGCTGGCAGGGGCCACTTTCATTGATAAAATGAATGGTTTTCGCGAATCCGAGCAACAGGGTGAACTGGCCGTCAGAGGAGCGCTTGACCGCATGTATCACTCCAATCGTGCCCTGACGCTGGTTGATACCCGTGCCGAGGGAGATCATCGTCTGCGTATTGCCAAAGAAGGCAGCGATTCGAGCGTGATCTGGCACCCCGGCGACAAGCGTCCCAACGATATCCCTGCCGACCATCTTTACGGCTTTCTATGCGTTGAAGCCGCGTGTACCCAGCTCGATCCCATCTGGCTGGCACCAGGCAGCCAACATTTGCTGGCCCAGCAGATTACTCTCGACTAAACGCCCTGTTATTCTATGACGCGGGGCGACAACGCTCGCCCCGTGCGATCTTCGACTTCTCCATAAAGGATCTTTCGCGTGGCTGAACCCAGGGCAATCGACAGTCCATTTATCCTCGGAATGCGTAACCTTCACCAGCGACCGGAGCTGGATACCCCTTCTACCCTGGCTGACTGGATCGAGCAGCGTGTCGATGAAGGACTGCACTGGTTCGACCATGCAGACATGTACGGCGATGGTTCCCGCATGGGAGATGCCGAGGCGCGTTTTGGTGAGGCGTTGGCTCTACGCCCGGCGCTGAAAGACAAGGTGGGGATTATTGCCAAAACGTCGATTATTCCCGCTACCCTCGATACCTCCCCCTTCGCCGTCAAGCATTACAACAGCTCCCCTGACTACCTGACTCAAAGCATTGACGATTCGCTCAAGCGTCTTGGGGTCGAGCGGCTTGACCATCTGCTGCTGCACCGCCCCGATCCATTGCTTGACCCCGAAGCTACCGCTCGGGCGCTGGAAGACGCCATGCAGGCAGGCAAGGTGGGAGCCATTGGTGTCTCCAATCATCTGCCAGCGCAATGGCGCCGTTTACAGGCGGTACTCTCCACTCCCCTGATGCTCAACCAGTTCGAGCTGTCCATCGCACGCAGTGCGGCACTGTTCGACGGGCGTTGGGACGCCTCCTGTCAGGATCAGCTACAGACAGTTGCCTATTCGCCGCTGTTCGGTGGTCGGCTATTTGAAGGTGCGCTTGTCAAAGAGATGCTCTGCCAGCTGGCGGAAGAGCACGGCTTGTCGCCTGCCGGTATCGCACTTGCGTGGCTGACCCGGATTCCCGGCAAGCCAACAGCGATTATTGGCTCGTTGAAAGCCGCAAGAATTCAAGCGCTGCTGGAGGATTCAGCCAAGTCATTTACGCTGGAGCGTACTGCGTGGTTTGCATTGCTTGAATCAGCCCGCGCTCATCGCGTGCTGTAACTTCCGGCAAACCATCGTTTGGGGTAGGCCAACATTTTGGGCGGGCTAACCATGCGCAGCTCGCCCATAACCGCTTGATGCAGGTTATTTTTGCAGAGCATTTTCCCGCCAGCGCTGTAAAAACATGTAAATAAAACAAAAAAAACCCGCCTCAGGGAGGCGGGTATAGAAAAACAGCCGAGGCTGTCGAGAGAGACTTTGACCACTTCGTGCCATGCACGATGCGGCGCAAGGAGTTGATGTAGAAAATTGTAGCCAGAGAATTGTGTAGTAACAATCCTACTTTGCGCTTTTTTTGCTAATTGCGACCATATGCCACAGGTAGCGCCGCTTCTCTCATGTGCGTTTTATAACGACATTCGACAGCAAGATACCCCCGCGATAGCGCACATTTCTTATAAAAATAGCCCCGACCAGACAGGCCGAGGCTACTGTGATGCTGACCATTCCCGCTTGGTCGGCTGATCTTTCAGGGGTGTTTAATACTCTTCGTACCAGGAGTAACCATCGCGGGTAATCATGGCGATAGAAGAGACCGGCCCCCAGCTTCCTGCCGGGTAACGCTGCGGCGGCACACCACGCGAGGTCCAGCCGTCGATCAGCTTGTCTACCCAGCGCCATGACCATTCCACTTCATCGCGGCGCACAAACAGGTACTGACGTCCCTTCATCACTTCGAGAATCAAGCGCTCGTAAGCATCGGGGATACGTTCGGTCGGGAATGCCTTGTGGAAGTCGAGATCAAGCGGCCCAGGGCGCAAACGCATGCCTTTATCAAGGCCGGAATCCTTGGTCAGGATTTGCAGATTGATGCCTTCATCAGGCTGCAAGCGGATAACCAGCTTGTTGGTCGCAAGGCCACGCTGATCGGGGTCAAAGATGTAGTGAGGCTGCTGGCGGAAGTGAATGACAATCTGCGCCAGACGCTCTGACATGCGCTTGCCGGTACGCAGATAGAACGGCACGCCCGCCCAGCGCCAATTGGCTACTTCTGCCTTCAGGGCAACAAAGGTTTCAGTGTGCGAATTGACATTGGCGCCCTCTTCATCGAGATAGCCGGGCACCTGCTTGCCACCGGACGTACCTTCAGTGTACTGACCGCGTACCACGTCGGTCGCCAGACGCTCGCCTTCGATGGGACGGAGCGCTTTCAGCACCTTGACCTTTTCGTTACGAATACTGTCGGCATCCAGACTGGTGGGCGGCTCCATGGCGATCATGCACAGAAGCTGCATCAGGTGGTTCTGGAGCATATCGCGCACCTGCCCCGCCTGATCGTAATAGCCCCAGCGCCCCTCTACGCCGACCGTTTCCGCCACGGTGATCTCAACGTGAGAGATATTGGCCTGGCTCCATTGGTTGCCGAACAGCGGGTTGGCAAAACGCAGCGCCAGCAGGTTCTGTACGGTTTCCTTGCCAAGATAATGGTCGATGCGATAGATCTGGTTTTCAGCAAATACCTTGCCGATGGCATCGTTGGTCTCAATGGAGGTCTCAAGATCGTAGCCGATCGGCTTCTCAACAATAACGCGGCTCTCCTCATTGAGCGCCTTGCTCTTGTCGAGATTCTCGCAAATAACCCCGAAGATGCTGGCAGGCACCGACAGATACACCATCAAGGGTGAGCCACTATCCTTGTTCCACTTGGTGATGGCGGTGTAGCCCTTGGTATCCGAGAAATCGAGTTTCAGATAGTCGAGGCGCGCCAGAAAGCGCTCAAGCACCGTGTCATCGAGTGACTTCTTGTCAACATGCTTGTGCAGGGCATCGCTGACAAGTTGCGTAAAGCTGGCAGCGTCATGTTCATGACGCGCCAGGCCCAGAATGCGTGTGTTGTCCGCAAGCAGACCGCCATGCTCAAGAAAGTACATTGCGGCATAGAGCTTGCGCACGGCCAGATCACCAAGTGCACCGAATAAAGCGACATCCACCGCCGGCGTCTGTTCTACTGCCATTGCGGGCTCTCCTTATGAATACGGGTAGTAAGCGACAACATTAATCATCGCAACGCATGTAAACAACTCCAACAAACGTAAATTTACAACATTTGCGAATTGTCCTTCGACCTCGGGCAAGAATATCACACCGTTTTGGGCAAACTGACATCGCATCCGCAGCCGCCACCAGATAGCGTATCCCCTACGACTTGCTGCCCCTGTGCTGCTCAACCCTCTATACTGTGGCGTGAGAGCGATGGTAAAGCAGTGATATTTCCATCTTGTAAACAGATAAAGCGGAACGACAACCCACATGGTGGCACACGATTTATTAAGCAAGCTCCGTGAACGCTTGACCGATCTTAACCGATCAGAGCGCAAGGTAGCTGAAGTCATTCTCAAAGATCCCGCATCAGCGACAGGCATGAGTATCGCTACACTGGCGCAATCCGCCGGTGTCAGTGAGCCGACGGTCAATCGCTTTTGCCGTAACTTCGATGCCAAGGGATACCCCGACTTCAAGATCAAACTGGCCCAAAGCCTCGCCGGAGGCACGCCCTACGTCACCCGCTCGGTGGAGAGCGATGATGATGCCAAGGCATATACCGGCAAGATATTCGGCGCAACCATCGCTGCACTGGATACATTCAGTCGGCAGCTATCCCCTGAATTGATCGAGCGCGTGGTCGATCATATCTCTCAGGCGCGGCAACTGTTCTTCTTCGGGCTGGGCGCTTCTGCCCCCGTTATCGTCGATGCCCAACACAAGTTCTTCCGCTTCAACATGCCGGTGGTCGCCTACGAAGACGTGTTGATCCAGCGCATGGCTGCCGCCGCGATGACCACGGGAGACGTGGTGGTAGTCATTTCGCATACGGGCCGCACACGAGAACTGGTGGAAATTGCCGCCAGCGCGCGCGAAAACGGTGCCGTGGTGATCGGTATTACCGAGGATGATTCGCCACTGGCTGCCCAGTGCAGCGCCGTGCTGGGTGTTGAGTCGCCGGAAGATACCGAACTCTACATGCCGATGACTTCACGCATCGTACATCTTGCGCTTATCGACGTGCTGGCAACAGGAGTAACGTTGCGCCGCGGCGAGGATTTCCTGCCTCATCTCAAGAAAATCAAGGATAGCCTGAAGCCGACAAAATATGCGCGCGGCGAGTCGCTATAATTCCCGGGCAGTGACAGGAAAGATAGGCTCTACTTTGGTCGAATTTGTCTTCAAAACAGTGCGTTAACAATTCCCTAACGAATAAGTTAGGTGCAAGCTAATAGCACTTACGGCAAGTTCTCTGGAGAAAAACAATGGCAAATACCCCATTGGACGGCACTTCATCGTCGTCGTCCTCATCCAGCGCCGATATTGTTCCATTGGTATGGCTAAGTGCATCGCTGGCGGCTCTGGCCGGGCTGATGTTTGGCCTCGACATTGGTGTTATATCGGGCGCATTAGGGCTCATCAAGGAAGAGTTCCACGTCAGCACGCTTACGGAGGGCTGGATCGTCAGCTCCATGATGGGCGGTGCAGCAGTAGGCGCGCTGGCCGCAGGCTGGGTATCCAACCGTCTGGGGCGCAAGAACGCACTGCTGCTGTCGAGTGTTCTCTTCTTTATCGGCGCCCTGGTGGTTGCCATGGCCCCCAGCGTAGAGGTCATTATTGTTGGACGCATATTTCTGGGGCTGGCGGTAGGCGTTGCTTCCTTCACCGCACCGCTCTATCTCTCGGAAATTGCGCCTGAGCGTATCCGCGGCACCATGATCTCGTTCTACCAGCTAATGGTTACCGTGGGCATCCTGGCGGCCTTCGTCTCAGGGCTTGCTTTCAGCTATATCCATAGCTGGCGCGGCATGTTTGGCATATTGTGCGTGCCCTCTGCCGTTCTGTTCATTGGCGTGCTACTGGTCCCTAATAGCCCTCGCTGGCTGGCTTCCCGTGACCGCTTCGATGAAGCCAAGGAAGTGTTGGGCAAGCTTCGCGCCTCGCGTGCAGAAGTGGAAAAAGAGATGAATGAGATCACCGCTGCGGTAAATAGCGATGATCACACCAGTGGCTGGAAACTGCTCGCTCGCAACCGCAACTTCCGACGCTCCGTTGCACTCGGGATCGGGCTACAGCTGGTACAGCAGTTTACCGGCATGAATGCGATGATGTATTTCGCACCGCGCATCTTCGAGCAGACCGGCTTTGGCAGCGAAGCCCAGCTCTGGAGTACCGTGCTGGTCGGCCTGGTCAACGTGCTCGCCACCATGATTGCCATTGGCTTTGTTGACCGTCTTGGCCGCAAGCCCATGCTCTACATTGGTTTTGCGGTCATGGCAGGGGGCCTTGCCGTAGTCGCCGCCATTATGGGCATTGGTGCCAGCACCTCCTTCCTGCAATTTACTGCACTCATCGCGTTGCTGGTCTTTGTGGCAGGTTTTGCCATGTCGGCAGGCCCGCTGATCTGGACCCTCTGTTCCGAGATTCAACCGCTGGCAGGGCGTGATTTCGGCATCAGCTGCTCAACCTTCGCCAACTGGGCGTCGAACATGGCACTGGGAGCGTTCTTCCTGCTGATGCTCAACAACCTCGGCGGTCCGGTAACCTTCAGCATCATGTGCGTCTGCAACCTGCTCTACATTGTCTTCACCTGGGCCTTCGTTCCCGAGACAAAAGGCGTATCGCTTGAGCACATCGAACGCAACCTGATGGCCGGCAAACCGCTGCGCCAGATCGGTCGATAATCTCGCCGATAGAAAAATCAGTGCAATACTCTGCCGGGGCGAGGTTATGCCCCGGCATTTTTGTCTTATAATGTCGGCAGTTTTTTCGACAGAAAGAGAGATGGCTATCAACTGCGCCCCTCTTGCTTCGCTGTCGAATTCATCCAATCGCCACACCTGGCCGTCGTTCGATCCAAATGATGACTGCCAGCAGCGTGACGGCGCGATTAGCTTTCCACACACCTGAAACCGTCGAACGACACGGTTTCGAGCACAATCGTTAGAGGCCTCGGCATGCGCACTTGCTTACTACTGGTGTTGCGTAATCATGGATCACAGCTACCCGACGCACTTAAGCGACTACGGCCACTCGATCTTCCCGTTCTTGTGGTGGATGACGGCAGTCATCCGGTGGAAGCCTCGCGCCTCAACGATGCGGCATCACAGCACAATATTGACCTGATCCGTCTGGTGCGTCGCAGCGGGCAAGGTACAGCAACCAGAGTAGGTCTTGATGAAGCGCAGCGGCTTGACTACACCCATGCTCTTCAATGCGATATCGAGACCGAATTTGATATTGATGATCTAAAAGCGCTGCTCAAGGAAAGCGAGCAGCGTCCTGATACGCTTTTTTATCTTTCGAATAGCGATACGGCATCCAAACTTCCGCCTTTCGCCTCCATTATCGCCCGCATTGCCACGCTGCATCGTCCGTTCCTGCAAATGCGCAGCGGATTACGACTGTATCCCACCACACTTGCCAACCAACTCTTGAGTGGCTGTACATGCAGCAGCAGTCGCGGCTTCAGCACCGAATTTTCAGTGCGCTGGTACTGGAAGAACCTGCCTATCGCGGGCTGCCCCGCCACGGTAACAAAGGAGGCATCACCGCCCCGCGTTAACCTTGGCAGAGCTGCCACTATCAGTGCCCGGTTGATGCTGGGAATGGTACTCAGGCTACCGTTTTTGATGCGGCGCTATTGGGTAAATAAAGAGAAGGAAATGGAACAGGCATAAGGTACGCGGCCCCTTTGCTTTGGGCATTTTTCAGTGGCCTGTCCCTGTTCCGGAAAGAGGGCATGATGCCCTTATCACGCAGGCAGCATCTCTTGTAAAGGGAAGGTTGGGCGAGAGGGAAATCAGCAAGATACCCCTCGCCCTTCAAGGAAGGAAAGGGTCAACGCCCACAGTAAAAAGCTGCGCAGGCTTCAGAACAGTGCCAGATAAGGGCACCTCACCTGCGCAGCAGCTTTCCCGCTAGATGCCCATCTTCTCGATCCACTCGGCTATGCTATCGCCGCTTCCGATGCTGGCATTCGCCAGACCATCGACCATAAAGGTAGGCGATACATGAATACCGTTCTGCCGCGCATATTTGGTGTGCCGCTTCACCAGCTGTTCCAGGGCAGGCTCATCGAAAGCCTGCCGCATATCCACACCACTGACAGCGACCAGACGATCAAGAATATCATTGGGCGTCGCATCGCGGTTGGGGCCGGTGGCGTGATCTTCAAATTCAAACTCTTCACGATGCGCACCAATCGCCGTCAGTAGCTGCAATACCTGCTGCTTGCCGTCTTCAAGTGTCGAGGCAGCCAGGATCGCGCGCGTAATCACGCCCGAGTACATGTGCCAGGGCTGGGAGTGAAGCCAGATACGCACACGCACCTTGTCCTCGCCCGCCTGCTCGACCAATGCTGCCAGCTTGTTGAATGCCTTGACCGAGAAGGGACAGGTAGGCTCCAGAAAAGCTTCTATGAGCCGCGCCCCGCTGCCCCATTCCAACTGCGTTTCCTCAAAACGATCGGTCACCATGTGTTCACTCCTTGATATCAAATACGTCGCTACGCGCGTAACGATCCAGCATGCCATGTTTCAATGTACTGGTGCCACGTACTTCAACCGTCACACCATGACGTTGAAGCCGCGCCACGATATCGTCCAGCGCGCTGACCATCGTGATGTCGTGCACCACCGCATGGCGAATATCAATGACAACACGGCGCGCATCAGTGCGCACATCAATGGCTTCGCGCAGCATATCGGAGGAGGCGAAAAAGAGCTGCCCTGCCACCATGTAAACGTCACTATCGCCTTCACGCTGGTGCGTAATGCGTACCCGTTTCATCGCCTGCCAGGCGAAAATAATGCCGCTTAACAGCACGCCCACCGCAACTCCCGCCGCCAGATCCTTGGTAATAATGGTCACAGCAACAGTGGCAACCATCACCAGACTAGAGAGCTTGGGCGCAATCACCAGCCCCTTCAGCGAACTCCAGTCGAAGGTGCTGACCGATACCATAATCATGGTAGCTACCAGTGCCGCCATCGGCACCATAGCGACGTAATCATGTAGCACCACCATCAGCACCAACAGAAACGCGCCAGCAGTAAATGTCGACAAGCGCCCTGCGCCGCCGTAACGCAGGTTACCTACTGTTTGCCCCACCATACCGCAGCCCGCAATTCCGCCGAACAAGCCTACCGCGATGTTGGAGATCCCCTGACCGGTACACTCCATGCGCGGACTGGTGCGGCTATCGGTGGCGTTCTGTACGACTTCCGCCGTCATCAGTGATTCCAAAAGCCCCACCACCGCCATCGCCAATGCGTAGGGGGCCACCGTCAGCAGCGTCTCCCAGTTCCACGGTACAGAGGGCCAGACCAGAGAAGGCAGGCCGGAAGGAAGTTCGCCCAAATCAGATACCTGCGCCACAGGCATGGGATGAAGCGCAACGATGGTGGTCAACACCACGATGCACACCAGCGGTGAAGGGATAAATGAAACCACGCGAGGCAACAGGTAGATAATAACCAGCCCCAGCGCGATCAACAGATAGGTATGCCAGTCCACTCCCAGCATTTGAGGAAGCTGGGCAGCGAAAATCAGAATCGCCAGCGCATTCACAAAGCCCGTTTTCACTTCCCGAGAGACAAAGCGCATGGCTACATGCAGCTTGCACAGCCCAAACACGATTTGCAGCACGCCCGCCAGCAGCGTAGCTACCAGCATGTACTGAAGGCCATGACTGTGCACCAGCGGCGCGACGATCAGAGCCACCGAACCCGCCGCCCCCGAGATCATGCCGGGCCTGCCGCCAAACAGCGCAATACTCACAGAAATAACAAAGGACGCGAACAGCGAAACGGCGGGCGGCACGCCAGCCACATAGGAGAAGGCAATCACTTCAGGGATCAGTGCGAACGTACCCACCATGCCGGCCAGTACTTCGCGCACGGGGTTTTCACGCCATTGAGCCCAGTATCGAGCAACACGCACAGGCATTATCCTTGTCACGGCAAGCTGAGAAAGCGCAAGAATACGCCAAATGAACGCTTAAATCTAGCTAAACCCCAGGCTTTATGGCGTACCCTCAAGGCCATAAAACCATGCTTTACGCTTATTCCTCACCGCCCTTCTCCTGCCAGGCTGAACCAGGTATCAGCGCCTGCACATTGCCCGACTGCGTCGAGAAGTATTAGTCTTATGCGCTATTCTGGTGGCTTCTGCCGCTACGATTCGTGTATCAGGCGAGACACCACATGGAGGAGATACCCATAATGTCACGCTTCATCCGTACCCTGCTGGGGGTGGCAGCCATGCTGTGCACCACCACGTTAGTACCGCAAGTGGCCCAGGCCGACGAAATGATCGCCGTGCCTTACCGTGATGTGCTTGCCGTTCCTCTGGCAAAGGAAAAGCTTAGCCCCGCCGTGCGCCTCTATTTCGGGGATCAGCTGTATCCTCAACCGGACAAGGAGGAAGGCGGCTTCTACTTCACCCGACGAGTCAACAAAGCGTTCAAGTCTGGCGAAGAAGCGTGCCGCGGCGCAGCCCTGGAAGCACTTACCGATTTGCAAAAACGCGCCAACGATATCGGTGCCAATGCGGTTACCCACATTTCAAGCTACTACAGCAAACAGCTACGCAGCGATGACAGTCTTGATTGCCATGTAGGCATGTTCACCGTTGAGGTGACGTTGAAAGGCAAACTTGCCATCATCAGCGGTTAATCCCCCTTCCTGCCTTGGAGCCATAATGAGTACACGCTGGAGCCTGATCTTTGACGCCGACGGCACGCTGGTCGATAGCGAGCCGCTTCTAGCCAAAGAGATTGCCATCACCCTGAATAAACTGGGGCTTCCATTCGAGCCAGAAGATTACATGACCCGTTTTCGCGGAGTTGCGTTTCCGTTTGTACTCGAAGCGCTGGAATCCGAGCATGGTCGCAAGGTAGATGACGACGACACACGCAAGCAGCTCGAACAGGAGATGCGCAGCAACCTGGAAAAGCGCATGGAACAGGAACTTGGCCCGATTGATGGCATCAAAGAAGCATTGGATGCGCTGGCTGACTATCCTCGCT
Organism: Carnimonas nigrificans ATCC BAA-78; assembly: GCF_000526695.1. Classification (GTDB taxonomy): domain Bacteria; phylum Pseudomonadota; class Gammaproteobacteria; order Pseudomonadales; family Halomonadaceae; genus Carnimonas; species Carnimonas nigrificans. Next base: position 114,791 of record NZ_JAGO01000011.1, on the reverse strand, counting down.
GTGTTGCCTCCAATGGCCCATTGCGGAAAATCAGACTGTCGATGCGGCTCAGCGGGTTAGCTCCCTATTTCGGAGAACATCTTTATTCCGCTTATGAAATTGGGGTGTGGAAACCGGACCCGGGGCTATTTCTGCATGCGGCGAAGGCACTTGATACCGCGCCCGAGCACTGCATCGTCATCGACGACGCCTCGGTGGGGCTATCCTCAGGGTTGACAGCAGGAATGCATGTGATTCACATCAACCGCTTCAGTGAACGCGAGCACTCCCCTGATGGCGCCTACGAAATTCACACGATGGCCGAGTTGCCGGCAGTGGTTGAAAAAATCATCGCCGCCCATAGCTAGACTACTTTCACCGCCCAGATGTCGGCTGTTGCCGCTCCAGCGGTTCCCGTATGGTTCTTTCAAGAGGTCACGCCCATGTCTTCCACAGATGACTCTCAGTTGATCAATGGCCTTTTCGATCGCTTGCAGCAGGCTGAGCAGCAAAGCGGCGAGCGCGATCAAGGCGCCGCGCAGCGTATTGAGGAGCGCGTTAAGCAACAGCCTGCGGCTCCCTACTACATGGCGCAGACCATTCTGATCCAGGAGGCTGCCCTCAAACGGCTGAACGAGCGCGTCGAGCGTTTGGAAAAGCAGCTCTCGGAAGCGCAGCAGCAGCGCTCTAGCGGTGGTTTCCTGTCGGGTCTGTTTGGCGGCAACAGTGGTTCGGCAGGTGCGCCGACTCGCCCGGCTCCCCGCAACGCACAGCCGCAAAGCGCGCCCTCTGCGCCACAGCCCGGCTGGGGGGCCAATAATGCGCAGCCTCAGGCCAGTGGCGGCGGTCGCAGCTTTTTGTCAGGTGCCCTGCAAACGGCTACTGGCGTGGCTGGCGGGGTAATGCTTGGCAATATGCTGACCCATATGTTCTCAGGTCACAGCGGTGAAGAGATCGTCAACGACGATGCCAGCAACTTCTCGGAGCAGAGCTACGACGAAGGCTATGACCAGGCCATGCAGGATGGCGCAGGCTATGATGATATGGCCTATCAGGATCAGCCCCCGGCCGATGGCGACCAGGGTTTCGACTCACAAAACGGCTTTGATGATGGCGGAAGCTTCGACGATTTCGGCAGCGATGATTTTGTCTAACCGCTAGCGCTCTCGTCCGCTGCGCCGTCTTCCTTCACAAGGGAAGGCGGCGCTTTTTCACTTCTTTCAATCGACGAACGATAGCTGACACCGTGGCGTACCCGAGGCGGCTTGTCACCACTGTGCTGAGTCATCAGCGCATCGAGAATCGCCTTGTCACCAATGGTCATGCGATCCTGCATACGCAGGTACTGTAGCCAGTTCCCCACCGCAAATACTTCCTGCCACAGCTCCGGCTCCTGGGTATCGCGATACAGCGACCAGCGCTCGGCCCCGTTACGCATTCTCAGCTTGCGCACCCGCCGCGCCGCCCGTACAAAGTCTCGCGTGCGCTCCAGCGGAATGTGGTAGTCGATACTGACCTGCACCGAACCTCGCTTGGGATTGAATTCAAACAGCGGCGAGTCCATTGGCGTGGAAGGAATCTGAGCGCTTCCCTCACTGTTCAGCTCCGGCAAGCGTGATACCCAGAAGATGCCCACCGATACCAGCAGCAACAATCCTGCGCCGATCAGCGCGCCACCTACTCCCAGCGTCTCAGCAAGGTGCCCCCACAGAAAGGAGCCTAGTGCCAGCCCTGCATATAGCGCCGTTTGATACAGCGCCAACGCGCGAGCTTTTACCCAATCGGGCACCAATAGCTGTACCGAGGTGTTATAGGTCGCCAGCGCAGCGATCCAACAGCTTCCAATCAGCATGAGCGCTACAAACAGCACCCAAAGCGTTGAAAGCGTGCCTACGACCATCATCATCAGCGCCAGCAATGCCGCCGCCAGGCTAATCGAACGACTGCTTCCGAAACGCTTTCTAAAGCGGCCTACCTGGGTACTGCCCACAATCGCCCCCACTCCCAGCGCCCCCAGCAGCAGGCCATAAAGAGAGGCGCTACCGCGAGGGTTCTGATGAGCCACCAGGGGCAAGAGTGCCCATACCGCACTGGCTGAAATGCCAAACGCAAACGAGCGGGCCATCACCAGCCGCGTAACGCTTGAGTATTGGGTGAAGTGCAGCGCTGCCACGACACCCTCAAACAACCGCTCGGGTGGCAACTGACGCTTCGGTCTATCGCGCCGCCAGCGCCAAATGGCCCAGATCAGCAGGCAGTAGCAGGCACAGTTGAAGAGGAATACCCATGAAGGCCCGACCAGCCCCAGCAGCAAGCCCCCCAGTGCTGGCCCTAAAGCACGCGCCACGTTGAAGTTAACGCTATTGAGCAGCACCGCACTGCCCACCATGCGTTTCGGCACCTGTTCATTGACCGCCGCCTGCCAGGCCGGAATCGTAATGGCCGCCCCGATGGATATCCACAGAATGGAGAGAATCAGTACCGCAGGGGTTAGGTAACCGGCAAAACCGCACAGCGTAACGAAAAAGCCCCCGGACGTTTCCAACGATATGCCCACCAGCATGATGCGCCGACGGTCGTAGTTATCCGCGACCACTCCAGACACTATCGACAGCACCACCAACGGGGCCGCTGCCGCCACCTGAATCATCGCCACCATCAGCGGGCTTGCCTGCGCCGAGGTAACTACCCAGGCAGCCGCTACCGATTGCGCCCATACCCCAAGGTTCGCGAACAGGTTAGCGATCCAGATAATACGGAATGCCGGTATCGACAGTGGAGCCAGCGTACCGTGACGCTGCTTGCTGTCAGCGGCTTGTGCGCCGTCAGGATCAAGGGGTAAATCATTACGAGGAGAAACCGGCTGAAGCATAATGCCCTCAATATTTTCCGTTGCATTCAACAGATAATGCTTAAAACCACTGTCAATAATCACCGCATAATGACATCGCGACAATACTCCCTTTTACGCAATAAACTGTGGCAAATGAATACTCCCATCGTTATCTGCGATATAAATTATCTCGCTATGCCTTGAGGCATTCCCCCCTATTCTCTATTCTTCGCTCTTCCCATACACCTTCATTTATAAAAAAGGACCCACAGTGAAGCCTATTAGCTTCAGAACGCCATCGCTATTTGCCCTGGGATTTTCCATGGCTACCGCCGCTACTCCTGCGCTGGCCGATATCACCGATTTCACCGTGCTGGACAACCCCTCCAGTGCTCAAACGCCCTTCAAGGGGCAGGCAGAAGCAGGTTATACCGGTCACTCAGGCAATAGTGATGATTCGAGCCTGAATGCTGCACTGACGGGCACCTGGTTCAACGATCCCTGGTCGTATAGCCTGTGGGGAAATGCCAACAACGCCTCGTCGAATGGCGATCAGACCGCAGAGAAATATAGCGTTGGGGGAAGGAACCGCTACAACCTGAACGAAGATGACTACCTGTTTGGGCAGTTGTCGTGGGAAAACAACCGCTATGCCGGTTATGACAGCCGCGTCAACTTCAACCTCGGTTATGGTCGTCAGCTACTTGATACCGAGCATCAGTCGCTCATGCTCGAAGCGGGTCCTGGCTTCCGCTACGACAAGTTCCACGACGGCGGCAGCTCCAGCAAACTGGTGGGTTATGCGTCGGCTACCTATAATTACAAGATTTCGGACACCGCTTCGTTCTCGCAAAAACTGGCAACGCTAGCCGCCTCTGACAACACCACCAGCACCTCGATTACGTCACTTAACGTCGCGATTAACTCTCACTTTACGCTGGCGCTTTCCTACGCGATCGAAAACAACAGTAATCCGCCGAACTCGGTTGACCACAAAACCGACACCACCACTAATGTGTCGCTGGTCTACGGTTTCTAGGCAATTTCGCACGTTTCTACCTAGCACCTCTACTCAGCGAAATATTCCGCCAGGCATGGCTTCCACAGCCATTTCTGGCGGAAAGCGCCTTTCTTTCAAGCGCCTTGTCCAGTAACCAGCTCCGCACGCCTCCTCTGATTGAAAGCACCCTCCGATTAAAAGCGCCTTCCCGTTGATTTCTCTCAATGATGAAGTACGCGCCATGCCGGTCACCACGACCATTACCATTACTGCTCCCTTTCAACATCGACTTGGCCGCTTTCCTCCTCAGGGCTATCGCGATATCACTTCCAGACGACACGAAAGCGTGCATTTACAGCGCAGAATGGCTCCAGGCATTGGCTGATGCCTGCGACAAGCGGTATGATGATTTTCTATCGCGTTACGACCCACAAGGTCCGTCGCCCCTTTTGGGCTCACCACCCCAGCATTACAAGGGCAAGTGCCGCCCGTCGTTGATGGCATCATGCGTCGACCCGCCTTTTGTACCCCCCCTCAAGGCCCCCTCGACCCATCGCTACCGCCAGGCGTAAGTGCACCCCTTGCGATGGGACGTCGCTATCTAGCGATTGGCAACGTTTACCTGCAGCAACAGGACTCCTCAGCCACTCTGGCAAGAGCCGTCAGCAAGTACGTTATTTTTTCATTTAGCTTTTAGCCAACTGGATATCACGAATGAGCAGTGCAACTATTGATTGGAACACGCTGGGCTTCAATTACATCAAGACAGACCTGCGCTATATCTCCCATTGGGAGAATGGCGAGTGGGACAATGGCACCCTCACAGAAGACAATGTGCTGCACATCAGCGAAGGTTCCACCGCTCTCCACTATGGTCAGCAGTGTTTTGAAGGGCTCAAGGCGTACCGTTGCAAGGATGGCACTATCAACCTGTTTCGCCCTGACCAGAACGCGGCACGCATGCAGCGCAGCTGCGCACGTCTGATGATGCCTGCCATTTCCAATGAAAAGTTCATCGACGCCTGCAAGCAGGTGGTCAAGGCCAACGAACATTTCATTCCGCCTTACGGCAGCGGCGGTTCACTCTACCTGCGTCCCTTTATTATCGGTGTTGGCGACAACATCGGCGTTCACCCCGCGCCCGAGTTCATCTTTTCGGTCTTCTGCACGCCGGTCGGCCCCTACTTCAAAGGCGGCATGAAGCCGGTCAACTTCATGGTTTCCAGCTATGACCGCGCCGCGCCCCATGGCACTGGCGCAGCCAAGGTCGGTGGCAACTATGCTGCCAGCCTGCTGCCAGGACGCGAAGCCAATGATCGCAACTTTGCTGACTGCATCTATCTTGATCCGGAAACTCACACCAAGATCGAAGAAGCAGGCGGTTCCAACTTCTTCGGTATCACCCGCGACAACCGCTTTATTACGCCCAAGTCGCCCTCTATTCTGCCCAGCATCACCAAATATTCGCTGCTGGAGCTAGCAAAACGTCAAGGTCTTGAGGTCGAAGAAGGCGACATCTTCATCGACAAGCTCGATGGTTTCGCCGAAGCCGGTGCCTGCGGCACTGCTGCGGTTATCACCCCGATCGGTGGCATTCAAAACGGCGACCACTTCCATACCTTCTACAGTGAAAGCGATGTTGGCCCCGTTACCAAGGCACTTTACGACGAACTGGTCGGCATTCAGTACGGTGATCGTGAAGGCCCCGAAGGCTGGGTGGTTAAAGTAGAAGAGTAACCAGTGAGCGCCTGAACAGCGCTATATACAAATAGCTTCACGTCAACGGCCCCCGAACGTCGGATACCTATCCAATGTTCGGGGGCCGTTTGCGATGCCATGATGCCTTTATCGGTCGCTATTGCCCTGCACGTTTACGTCTTTCAGTGAGCGCAGCGTGCCCAGGTGGCTTCCAGAGAGTGGTCAGGCATTGCCTGTGCCCGCAGTGCCGATAGGGTATTGTGCAAATAGTCGCGGCTGCTTCCGCAGCGTCCGCTCGCCTGGCGAATGACCTGCCGCACCACCGAATCAGGCTGGGTTCCTGCGTAGTTGGGACGTTCTGCTTCCAGCACAAAAGCCAGCGCTTCAATATGGCGGCCATCAGCCAGTTGGCACTCAAGCCACTCGGGGCGATAGGAGTCATCAGGCATTTCACGCTGCCACAGCGCCTTGAGGTGTTGTTCAAGATTGTGATCAGGAAGACGATGCACTACCCCTTGGCAGCTCCCGCCTTGGTCAAGCCCCAGCACCAGGCCGGGGCGCTCTGGCGTACCACGGTGAATACGTGACCATAGATTGAGGCCGCGGTGATAGCCCTGAATGCGGGCATTCGCACGCTCCGCCGAGGGGCCTTCCGGTTTCCAGATCAGCGAGCCATAGGCAAACAGCCAGATATCCTTCTCCTTGCGACGTGCCAGCGTCTGCGCAATCGAGGCTTCCAACTGCTCATCGCTATTGAGGCATGCCTGCTCCAGTCTAGGTGGGTAGCACGCCATCAGCCCCGCTGACTCATCCAGGGATAAGTTTGAATCAAGGGTATAGGCGTTGAGATTGTCCATTAGCGCATCCATCTAGAAAGCTGGCGAGGAGAGAGTGATCATAGGCGCCCGCAGAGATCTTAAAAAGAAATTTAAAATGATTTTTTTATAGCTTTTTGTCATTAAAGCGCCTGGAGATGCCCGCCATCGCTCTCATAGCCTTGCCAAATCACATGTATTCAACCAATCAATTATACTGATAACGCAAGGTTTTATACTGTTTACTCACAGTCACTCTCAAGCACGAGGTAGCACGTTATATGTCTCTTCTGAATACTGAAATCAAACCATTTACTGCAACCGCGTACCACCAGGGCGAATTCGTTGAAGTCAGCGAAGAAACACTGAAAGGCAAATGGGCGGTAGTTTTCTTCTATCCCGCTGATTTCACCTTCGTGTGCCCGACCGAGCTGGAAGATCTGGCTGACATCTATGACCAGTTCCAGGCGCTGGACGTTGAAATCTACGGTGTTTCTACCGACAAGCATTTCACGCACAAGGCATGGCACGACACTTCTGCGGCCATCAGCAAAATCAACTATCCGATGATTGGCGATCCGACTGCGCAGATTTCTCGCAACTTCGACGTTTACATCGAAGAAGCTGGCGTGGCCGAGCGTGGCACCTTCCTGATCAACCCGGAAGGCGTTATCAAGGCTGTTGAGATCAGCGATGAAGGCGTTGGCCGTAAAGCTGCCGAGCTGCTCAAGAAAGTCAAAGGTGCTCAGTACATCGCTGCTCACCCCGGTGAAGTATGCCCAGCCAAATGGGAAGAAGGCGCAGAAACCCTGTCTCCTTCACTTGACCTGGTTGGCAAAATCTAACAAGCCCTGCCCTTGCGGCACCGCTTGCTAGACCCTCGGCGCCCGCGTGAATCATTGCGCGGGCGTTGTCGTCACAGCGGCTCTGCCTTCTTTCTCTTCCCCCTTTCCCTTTCATCTGACCGAGGTTTCATCAATGTTGGACGACAATCTTAAGACACAGCTGAAGGCCTATCTGGCCAAAGCGACCCGCCCCATCGAGATCGTGGCATCGCTGGATGATGGTGATAAATCGCGTGAAATGCGCAACCTTCTGACAGATATCGAAAGCCTGTCAGACAAGGTCACCCTGAGCACCGAAGGCACCAATGAGCGTCGCCCTTCGTTTTCTCTGGGAACACCGGGAGAAGAGATCGGCATTACCTTTGCAGGGCTGCCGATGGGACACGAATTTACCTCGCTGGTACTAGCGCTGCTTCAGGTAGGCGGCCATCCTTCCAAAGCCAGTCAGGAAGTCATTGATCAGGTCAAATCCCTTGACGGTGAATTCAACTTCGAAACCTACATCTCGCTGTCGTGCCAGAACTGCCCTGACATCGTGCAGGCGCTCAACCTGATGTCGGTGCTGAATCCCAATATTCGCCACACCATGATTGAAGGCGGCGCATTCCGCGAAGAGGTCGAACGCAAGGAGATCCTCTCGGTTCCCACCATCTATCTGAACGGCGAGCACTTCGGCCAGGGCCGCATGACGCTGGAAGAGATCGTGGGCAAGATCGACACTGGCTCGGCGCAGCGTGAAGCTGACAAGCTCAACGCCAAGGAGCCTTTCGATGTGCTGATCATTGGCGGTGGCCCTGCTGGTGCAGCCGCAGCCATTTACGCCGCACGTAAAGGCGTGCGCACTGGGCTTGTCGCTGATCGTTTTGGCGGTCAGGTTCAGGATACGGCTGCGATTGAAAACTTCATTTCAGTCACCGCTCATGAAGGCCCGCGTTTGGTGAGCGAGCTTGAGGAGCACGTCAAGGATTACGATATTGACGTAATGAAGCTGCAGCGTGCTTCCCGATTGATTCCTGCGGCCCAGGAAGGCGATGATCATCAGGTAGAGTTTGAAAGCGGTGCGATCCTGAAAGCCAAGTCCATCATCGTGGCAACCGGTGCCAACTGGCGCAAGATGGGTGTGCCTGGTGAAGCCGAGTACAACACCCGTGGCGTGGCCTATTGCCCGCACTGCGATGGCCCGCTGTTCAAAGGCAAGCCCGTTGCGGTAATTGGTGGCGGCAACTCTGGCGTCGAAGCGGCCATCGACCTGGCCGGTATCGTCAAGAATGTCACCCTGCTGGAGTTCCAGGATACCCTGCGTGCCGATGCGGTATTGCAGCGCAAGCTCGAGAGCCTGCCCAATGTCAACGTGATCAAGAGCGCCCAGACCACTGAAGTGCAAGGTGATGGCAAGAAAGTGACTGCGCTTGCCTACAAGGATCGCACCACCGACACTGAGCATACTCTCGACCTTGACGGCGTATTCGTGCAGATCGGTCTGGTTCCGAATGCCAGCTGGCTGAAAGGTACTGTTGAACTCACGCCTCATGGCGAGATCAAGATTGACGAGCGCGGCGCGACTTCGATTCCGGGCATCTTTGCTGCCGGCGATGTGACCACCGTTCCCTACAAGCAGATCGTGATTGCCGTCGGTGAAGGTGCCAAGGCATCGCTGTCGGCTTTCGATCACCTGATCCGCGTTACTGCGCCGAAAGAGTCAGCGGTTGAAGAAGCTGTTGTGTAGCAGCTCACTCATGCTGCTCTCACCGTATTGACGGCTCTTAAAGGAACGCCGCCCGAAGAGATTCGAGCGGCGGTTTTTATCTTTCAGCGTATTCATCAGCACATCAACGAGAAGAGCGATCGCCTTCACGCTGCCCCAGTGAGCCGATGCCCTGTATCAGATCCTGCCCCGCTGGTGTCTGGAAGATGCGAATCCTGAAATGTGACGCCACGGCATACACATATTCGGTCACCTTTGCCTGCACCCGCTCGTAATCGGCGAAATTGGGATAGATCGAGAAACAGTAAAGCTCCATCGGCACCCCTTCCGAGGTGGGTTCAAGATAGCGCACCACCACAAACATATCGTGATGAATATCCTGATTGGAGCGCAAATAGTGCAGGATATGAGCGCGCAGCAGCCCCATATTGGTGATTGCCGCCTCACGCAACTGCTGGCTATTCATGGCAAACAGCTCCGCCGGTGAGATGTCATCCCCGGTTTCAATTTCCTTATAATGAATAAAGGTATCGCGCAGGTGGGCGAGCAGCTCTTCATCCGCAAATTCAATGCTGTTTTGATCAATATGAAAGCTGCGCTTGATGCGCCTGCCGCGCCCATCATTGAACACCGGCTGCCAATTGATCCATGGCTCGGTGATGAAATTACGGATGGGTACGCGCGCCATGGTGTTATCCCAGTTACGCACCCTGACCGTATGCAGCGCGATATCCATCACCTCCCCATCGACCATCCCCCCTGGCATCTTGATCCAGTCCTGGATATTGATAGCCCGCGCCGCCGAAATCTGGATATTGGCGATAAACGATAGCAGCGTGTGCTGAAAAACAAATATCAGCACAGCAGCAGCAGCACCAAAACTCGAAATAATGATTGCCGGAGGCCGCCCTGTCAGCGACGCAATAATCAGGATCAGCGCCAGGGCACTCACGACCAGCTTACTGATCTGAAGGTAGCCTTTGATCGACTGCGACGTGGCTTTGCTCTTTTTCAGCCAAAACATGTTGACCGTATCGAGCATTTCCATCAGTAGTAGTGCCACGCTGACAATCCACAGAATCGAGCTGATAATCGTCAGGGCTTTATCCAGCGATTGAGGCAGGCCGTTGATAACGCCCAGGATACTGGAAAAGGCCAGCACAGCGAGCACCAGCGCCACTCGGCGCGTTACCATGATGTCTTTCGACAGCACATTTTTATGGCGAAGAATAAAGCGCCTGACGCTGGTGCGCAGGAAGATGCACGCCAGCCAATAAACCAGTAAAGGAATAACCAAAAGCACCGCAACAGCCACAACGGGATAGACAATTTCTTGCTGCTGTAACCAATGTCCCAGCTGATGAAGGTAATGCATCAAGAGTCACGTTCTCAAAGTAGTTGAAAATCAATAATAAGCGCGCAACGCTGCCTTATTGGGCAGAAAGCGGCCAGCAGCAGACTAGCGTAACGTCAGTTTCTTGCAAGTTATCGCACGCATTTTCTGCATAAAAATATAGGCCGCAGTTACTTGATTACCGTTATCTTCAGCACATTTAGCTACCTTTGGCCGCATTTTAGGCAGATACCGAGTAGTGAATTCACTTGGTCTCTCTCGTATCTTGACCACATGAAAAATTCAGCGCATGCAACAGGCTTATTCCTGTAGGGTGTAGGGGGAGACGGTATCAAGCCCCTCAGCGCCACTTATTAAAATCCGGCATAAAGTGAAGGGGCGTAACGAGGTAACATAAGAAGTATCAGATTCAGGCGGGCTGTTGCAGCGCAGACTTACGATGAGAACCAAAAAAAAGCGCCCGCCGGAAAGCGAGCGCTCAGCCTCCTCACAACGGAAGCACTTACTCTTTCACATCCATGTATTCACGCGCCCAGATACGATACTCCTCAAGGGTGGAATACTTGGAGGACAGTTCGGAAGCCGACAGATCAGACGCCTTGATACCGCGCTGTTCCCGAAGCATATCGTAGGTCGCCTTGATCGAGGCGAAGTAAGCCGCGTGACCATTCACGACAATACGCACACCCAGCGACGCGAGAAGTTCAAGATCACGCAATTTCGGATTGCCATAGGCGATCAGCATGATCGGCAGTTTTACTTCAGCCGTCACACGCTCAAGATGCTCAACATCGCGAATACCGACGATGCAAATGCCATCGGCTCCTGCTGCCTGATAGTGCTTGATGCGCTCGATAAGCTGTTCGTCATTCAGCACATTCGCATTGGTACGCGCAAAGATGGAGAACGCAGGATCAATGCGCGCTTCAATGGCCGCTCGCAGCTTGCCAACCATTTCATCAGTGCCGATCAGGTCGGTTGACTTGTGGCTATACTGCGCAGGAAGCAGCGTATCTTCCAGCGTCATCATGGAGATACCGGAGCGCTCAAGCTCGGTCACCGTGCGCATAACGTTGAGCGCATTACCATAGCCATGATCGGCATCGGCAATAACCGGCAGCTGCGCCACGCGACCAATACGTGTTGCCTGCTCGACAAATTCGCTCATGGTCACCAGCGCAAAGTCAGGTGCCGCAAGCACTTGCAGCGCCGCAACGGAGCCACCCAGGATGCCCACTTCAAACCCCAGGTCGCCAGCGATGCGCGCCGACATGGGATCAAATACCGAACCTGCATCGAAGCAGGTAGTGCCTTTCATCAAATCACGAAACTGAACTCGCAGCTGATGCTGAGATTGAATGCTCATGGAGCAACTCCTGGTGGTTGTGTGAGCCCACGCCCTGGCACCTCATCAGCCAGAGCGGGCCGCCTGTTCCTATACATCACCGCTACGCGGAGAGCATTCACGCTATGGTGTGTCTGCGGAAGCAGCGGGGTTAACGGATACCCCATTGGCGGCCAATCGTAAAACGGCGGCGCCAGATGAATGATGTGTGGCGGGCCCTGGTGAGGGTGTCGTCAATAATGGCGGCGAGTATAATACTAAAGCCAGAAGAGGTAAATAAATCACTTGCTAACACATGTTTGATGTTCAGCCTCATGCTGTTTTTATTATTTATGAACATTAATAGCCATGTTTTTCCTGAATTTATTCACGGTAATAACATGGTTCGCTTTACTCAAAAGGGAGACAAGTAAACGCTATTGCACGTTCCCCATGTCTCCCCTTGCACGTCTTTCCACTCAGTTGATTATCAACCTTTTTTCCAGTCCGGCTGCGACAGGTACGCATTGGTTTCACGCGCGACCAGCCCCGTGAGCACCAATAGCCCTACCAGGTTAGGCAGCGCCATCAGACCATTGGCAATATCCGAAAATGTCCATACAGCTTCCAGCTGGGTAATAGAGCCGATAAATACAATAAATGAAAACACGATCCGGTAAGACAACGACAAACGCGTGCTATTGGATAACTGCTGTAGCGAACGCTCGCCGTAATAACTCCAGCCGAGGATGGTGGTCAGTGCAAAAAACAGCGCAGCCACCGCCAGCGTACCCCCCGCCACAGGACCGAAGACTGTTTCCAGTGCAAATCCGGTAATGCTGGCGCCTTCAAGCCCCTCTACCTTGTACGCCCCAGTAACCACAATCATCAGGGCGGTGAGTGACACCATGATGATGGTATCAATAAAGGTTTGGGTCATCGACACCATCGCCTGCCGCACCGGGTGAGAGGATTGTGCCGCCGCAGCAGCAAAGGCACCTGAGCCAAGTCCCGATTCATTCGAGAAGATACCGCGCGCTACCCCATACTGAATGGCCATCATCACCGTTGCGCCGGTGAAGCCGCCAGCCGCCGCCGAGCCGCTAAAGGCATCCTCGATAATCGTATGAAAGGCACCGCCCAGCTCCTGCCAGTAATATCCCAGCACCACAAGATTCGACAGCATATAAAGAAGTACCATGATCGGCACCACCAGAGATGCAAAGGAGGCAATCTTCTTGATACCGCCAATGATCACGAACATGACCACCAGCGCCATCACGATTCCGGAGAGCCACAGCGGAATACTGAACTGCTCCTCCAGAGAATGGCTTACGGTATGCGCCTGGGTCATGTTGCCAATGCCGAAACTCGCCACTACCGCAAAGAGACAGAAGGCAACCGAGAGAATAGCGCCCAGTTTGCCGCCTACCCCATCACGCAAATAATAGGCAGCACTTCCCGAGTATTCACCATTTTGGTCCTGACGGCGGAAATGGTTGCCAAGAAAGGCTTCGGCATACTTTGTTGCCATCCCCAACAGGCCCATCACCCACATCCAGAAGATGGCCCCCGGCCCACCCATCGAGATGGCAGTGGCAACGCCTGTGATATTACCGATACCGATCGTGGCCGCCATGGCGGTCATCAGCGCACCGAAGTGACTGACATCGCCCGCTTCCTTGCCGGTACCGTCACGCCGTTTGATTAATGCCAGCCACAGCGCATGTCCCAACAGCCGAAACTGCACGCCTCCCAGCCGGATAGTCAAATAAACGCCGGTCGCCATCAGCAGCGGAATCAGCAGGAAAGGACCCCAAATAACGCCACTGATGGCGTTGAGAATGTCGTTGATTTCAGGCATCGGATATTTTCCCATAAGTGATTTTATTAAACTTATAAGCAGTCATATTGCTATAACTGCCCACACAGGTTCCACCAGCTCAGATGCCATAACGGCTCTATTTCCGATTTAACCTTTATCCCACTTCCTTTGTTACGCCTCTGACGCATCTCGCAGCAGCGGTTCCCAGCGTTGCGGAAGCGGTTCACGGGTGAAGCGCTTGGCCAGCCAACCAGCAGCAGGCCCCAGTCCACGCTGACGATGCCAGCCAATTTCCAGCTCAACGTGATGCTCTATGCCCGGCGCCTCCGGCGTTACCAGCCATGGCCGCGCTGGCGATGAGGCAATAACGTGATCGGACATCAGCGCCCAGCCCACCCCATGCTTGACCAGTTCGAGCATGGCGTAATGACTCTCGACCCACCAGGCATCCGCGGATACCCGCATGCTCTGACGGGAAATGCGCCGGCCACGCGTCGCGACAATCAACTGCCGATAATGCACCAGACGCTGATACGTGATCGGCTGCTGTGCCAGCGGATGATTCCTGGCGCAGACCAGACGCAGAGGCACGCGCCCTACTGGCCGTGCTTCTATTTCACTATCGGGCGCCAGAGTACGACACAGAATGCCAAGATCCGCCTCATTTTGCTCGATCATCTGGCTCACGTCGTCCAGCAGCGGGAAGTGCAGCTCCACTTCAACACTGGGAAATTGTTCGGCAAAATCGCTCAGCACACCACCAATCAACCGCTCAGGGTAAAACTCATCCAGTGCGAGCCGAATCCGCGCTTCTACCCCTTCATCCAGACGCTGCGCCACCCCCATCAGATGCGCGCTTTGCGCCAGCAGCTGCCGTGCTTCTATCAAGACGCGCCTGCCATTGTCAGTCAACTGCGGCATCCGCTCGCTGCGATCAAACAAGGGAAAGCCCAGCGTGATCTCCAGATGGGCAATTTGCGTGCTGACATGGGACTGTGCCCGCGAGAGCTGACGCGCTGCCGCTGAAAACGAGCCGCAATCGGCTGCCGTCACAAAGGCATTGAGCTGTTCGAGTGTCGGCATCATAGCGCGCTCACCTATCTTGATTAGCGATGGATTCCAACTTTTATTATCACTCAAAAAAAGAGAAGGTACGCCCACATTATTCTCGCCTGCTGTATCGGGCGGTCTATCGCGGAACGCGAGGCACCTTCATCGCCTCGCTTGAGCAGTAAATGGGAGAAAGCACATGCGTACCTTCTGGGATCGCGTTCGTCATACGCTCGCCTTCGAGATTATCGGGCTACTGATTGTGCTGCCGCTGGGCAGCTGGCTGTTTGGAATATCCCTTGAACACATGGGTGGCGTTGCCGTCATCAGCGCTGTCGTCGCTACCCTCTGGAATTATCTTTATAACCTCGGTTTTGATATCACCTTGAAGCGCCTTTACGGGCAGGTCGCCAAGACAGTACCGCAGCGCTTCCTCCATGCATTTTTGTTCGAAGCGGGCCTGCTGTTGATATTGCAGCCACTTATCATGCTCTATCTGGGCAGCGGTGCGCTGGATACTCTTGGCATGACGGTAACATTGGCGATCTTTTATATGTGCTATGCCTTCGTCTATAACCTGGCCTATGACTGGCTGTTCCCTCTGCCGGAATCGCCCGTTTCCTGGCAACCGACGCACCAGGAATGAAGGTTGTTATCGCACAACGCCACTCGCCGGAGGAAATCTGCTCCGGCGCGGGTGATGCTCCTTAACTGACACGCGCCCCAAATGTGCTTTCTCTCCTTCCGGCACCTTCGCCAGAAAACGGCACTTCCATGGGAGCAACCAGAGCGCGGTGCCCTTCTGCCCAGCGTCATCGGCCAGCCATGAAAAAGGACGCCGAAGCGCCCTCTCTGCATGAAACCAGGTTATGCGATTACCGAGACAGGCTGGCCTGTTAGCACGCCAGCCTCCTCGCGAACATGGCTAAACGTCCAGATAATCCAGAATGCCTTCGGCGGCCTTGCGACCTTCATAAACAGCCGTTACCACCAGATCGGAACCGCGCACCATATCGCCACCGGCAAAGATCTTCTCGTTGCTGGTCTGGAAGGCGAAATGCAATTCGCGTTTCAAATCCTGCTCGGCGGCTACTACTCGCCCGCGTCCGTCGATTTCCACGCTGTGATCGTTAAACCAGTCGATTTCACTTGGTTCAAAACCAAAGGCCACTACCACTGCATCGGCGTCAATGACCTCTTCTGAGCCGGGCACTACTTCAGCACGACGACGCCCGTTGCTATCCGGCTCGCCCATTTGGGTAGCTGCCAGTTTCACACCACGTACCCGCCCCTGCTCATCGCCAATCACTTCGATAGGCTGACGGTTAAACAGGAACTCAACGCCTTCCTCACGCGCGTTTTTCACTTCGCGCCGCGAGCCGGGCATATTGGCTTCATCACGCCGATAGGCACACATGACGCTACGCGCGCCCTGACGAATGGCGGTGCGGTTGCAATCCATCGCTGTATCACCGCCTCCCAGCACCACCACTCGCTTACCCTGCATCGAGATATAGCCCTCTTCCGCTGTCTCGAACTCAAGGTTGTGGTTGATATTGGAGATCAGATAATCGAGCGCTTTATGCACGCCGTGAAGCTGCTCACCGGGGAAGCCACCTTCCATATACTTGTAGGTGCCCATACCCATGAAGACCGCATCGTATTCAGCGAGCAGCTCGCTCATTTGGATATCGCGGCCAATCTCGGTATTGAGGCGAAATTCAACGCCCATCTCTTCGAGCACCTTGCGACGCCGACGAATCACCTGCTTTTCAAGCTTGAATTCAGGAATACCGAAGGTCAGCAGGCCGCCAATTTCCGGATAGCGATCAAACACTACCGGCGATACGCCGTTGCGCACCAGCACATCAGCACACCCGATACCCGCCGGGCCTGCGCCAATTACCGCTACTCGCTTACCGGTCGGTACTACCTTCGACATATCAGGGCGCCAGCCCAGTGCAAAAGCGGTGTCGGTGATGTATTTCTCTACCGAGCCGATGGTCACTGCGCCGAAGCCATCGTTCAGGGTGCAATCCCCTTCACACAGGCGGTCCTGCGGACAGACGCGCCCGCACACTTCAGGCAGCGAGTTGGTCTGATGCGACAGCTCGGCCGCTTCCAGAATCTGCCCTTCCGATACCAGCTTCAGCCAGTCAGGAATATAGTTGTGAACCGGGCACTTCCACTCACAGTAAGGATTGCCACACGCCAGACAGCGATGCGCCTGAGAAGCCGCTTCATGGGCGCGAAAAGGTTCGTAAATCTCGCTGAATTCACGCGCACGGGTGCGGGCATCCTTCTTCTCGGGATCGCGCCGCCCGACATCAAGAAATTGAAAATTGTTCGCTAAACGTTGTTGCGCCATGGGATGTTTCTCCCTTGCTGATCTGCCCCTGGCGGGCAGACCTCACCAAACCAGTTGGGCGCGCAAAGCCGCGCCCGTGATGTATTGTTGCGCTACTCGGCGCTACGGCTAGGAAGCCTTAACAGCGACTTGAGACTGGCAGCCTTAGGCTTGACCAACCAGAAGTTACGCAGGAAGTCATTGAACTCGGCGAGAATATGCTGCCCCCAGGCAGAACCGGTTTCCTCGACATATTCCTGAATCACTTCGCGCAGATGGCGACGGTGCGCTTCCATCTCTTCGGTATTGATGCGGCAGATTTCGACCAGCTCGTGGTTGTAACGATCAACGAAGCAACGATCCTCGTCGAGCACATAGGCGAAGCCACCGGTCATGCCTGCGCCAAAGTTCACGCCAGTACGACCCAGCACGCACACTACGCCGCCCGTCATGTATTCACAGCCGTGATCGCCTACCCCTTCGACTACCGCATGGGCACCGGAGTTACGCACGGCAAAGCGTTCGCCCGCCTGACCCACTGCGAAGAGCTTGCCGCCGGTCGCACCATAGAGACAGGTGTTGCCGATGATGGCGCTTTCCTGGGTGACGCAGCGGCTTCCTGCGGCGGGCTTGATGACCAGCTTGCCGCCGTTCATGCCTTTACCGACATAGTCGTTGGCGTCGCCCTGGAGATACATCTCAAGGCCAACGGCGTTCCATACGCCGAAGCTCTGCCCGGCGATACCGTCCAGATGCACCTTGAGCGGCTGTGCAAGACCTTGCTCGCCATAGCGAGAGGCGATTTCACCAGAGATGCGCGCACCCACCGAGCGATCACAGTTATTGACGCTGAAATGGAATTCGCCGCCTTCCCCGCTCTCGATGGCAGCACGCATCGCATTCAGCATCTCTTCGTTCTTGGCACCAGGATCGTGCGGCTGGTTGCGATGCTGGGTGCAGTACTGAGGCGCATCGGCGGGCACATGGTCGTTGTGCAGCAAGCGGCTTAGATCAAGCTGCCCGTGAGCGCGTGTTTCACCTTCGATTTGCTCAAGCAGGTCGGTGCGGCCAATCAGTTCGGCCAGCGTGCGCACGCCCAGTGAGGCCAGCAGCTCGCGCACTTCTTCGGCAATAAAGCGGAAGTAGTGTTTGACCATCTCGACGGTGCCACGGAAGTGCTCTTCACGCAGACGCTCATCCTGGGTCGCGACACCGGTGGCGCAGTTATTGAGGTGGCAGATTTTCAGGTATTTACAGCCCAGCGCCACCATTGGCGCCGTACCGAAACCGAAGCTCTCGGCACCCAGAATGGCCGCCTTGACCACATCCAGCCCGGTTTTCAGGCCACCATCGGTCTGTACCCTGATCTTGTGGCGCAAACCGTTGATGCGCAGCGACTGGTGCACTTCGGGAAGACCCAGCTCCCACGGCGACCCTGCGTGCCTGATCGACGTGATCGGGCTTGCGGCTGTACCGCCATCGTAGCCCGACACGGTAATCAGATCGGCATACGCCTTGCCGACACCTGCGGCGATCGTGCCGATACCGGGTTCGGAAACCAGCTTCACGGATACCTGAGCAGACGGATTGACCTGCTTCAGATCGAAAATCAGCTGAGCCAGATCCTCGATCGAATAGATATCGTGGTGCGGCGGTGGCGAGATCAGCGTAACCCCAGGTACGGCGTAGCGCAGTCGCGCTATCAGGCCGTTGACCTTGGTACCTGGAAGCTGCCCGCCTTCACCGGGCTTGGCCCCCTGAGCCACCTTGATCTGAATCACCTCGGCGCTGGCCAGATAAGCGGGCGTTACGCCGAAGCGTCCTGACGCTACCTGCTTGATTTTTGAATTCTGAATCGAGCCGTAGCGCTGCGGATCTTCGCCACCTTCACCAGAGTTGGAGCGACCGCCGGTTTCATTCATTGCCTGCGCAAGGCTGGCATGAGCTTCCGGTGACAGAGCCCCAAGTGACATGCCGGCACTGTCAAAACGCGGCAGCAGCGCCTCAATCGGCTCTACTTCTTCAAGCGCAATGGGCTGGCAATCCTTTTTCAGCGTCAGCAGGTCACGAATAGTGGCAACCGGACGCTCGTTAACCAGCCGTGCAAACGCTTTCCACTGCTGGTAATCGCCGTTTTGTACGGCCAATTGGAGCGTTTTCACCACGTCAGGGTTATAGGCGTGGTATTCAGCCCCGTGCACGTACTTGAGCAATCCGCCGTGGCGAATGCCTTTACGTTTGATGTGCGCTTCGCGGCTAAGTAGCTGCTGCTGCAACTGTAGCTCTGCAAAACCGATGCCGCCGACGCGCGACGCCATGGCCGGGAAGCACAGGTCGATCACTTCATCGCCCAGACCGACGCCTTCAAACAGCAGCGAACCACGGTAGGAGGCGATATGGGAGATGCCCATCTTGGAGATGATCTTGAGCAGCCCTTTTTGCAGCCCTTTACGGAAATTCTCGCGCAGTTCGGCGGGGCTACCCTGCAAATCACCGTTCTGATGCATTTCGTGCATCACCTGATACGACAGCCACGGATACACAGCCGTTGCGCCTGCACCAAACAGCACCGCCATTTGATGGGAATCGCGCGCGAAGCCGGTAGCTACAATCAGGTTGACGTTGGGGCGCAGAGCCAGCTTGCCGAGATGCGCGTGAACCGCGCCTACCGCCAGTGCAGCGTGAATAGGCAGCTGGCCTTCACCCAGATCGGCATCGCTCAATACCAGAATAACCTTGCCGTTACGCGCCGCGTCTTCAGCCTGCTGACATAGCGCTTCGATGGCACCGCGCAGTCCCGTCTGTTCGGGGTCATAACTCATCGACAGCGAGGCGCTGGCAAAGGCGGGGTCTTCCAGTGAAGTCAGTGCGCTGAACTTGCGTGGTGACAGGATCGGCGTGGTCAGAATCAAGCGGTGAGCGTGATCGGGTGTTGCGGTAAACAGGTTGCGCTCGGCACCCAGACACGTCTCCAGCGACATCACGATCGACTCGCGCAGCGGGTCGATAGGCGGATTGGTCACCTGGGCAAATTTCTGCCGGAAGTAGTCGGTGAGCAGCCGTGGCTGGCGCGACAGCACCGCCATCGGGGTATCGTCGCCCATCGAACCGACCGCTTCCTGCCCAAATTCGGCCAGCGGTTTGAGGGTCTGATCGCGCTCTTCATAGCTCACCAGAAAGGTTTTCTGATAGGCCAGCAGCTCTTCGCGAGGAATCGCCTCAAATTGCGCCAGTTCGGTCAGGGCAGATTCAAGATAGTGAGCGTTATCACGCAGCCAGCGCTTGAACGGCCACTCGGACTTCAGCCGATTGCTGACATCATCGGTGTGCAGCACTTCACCGGTGTGAGTGTCCACTGCCAGAATCTGGCCAGGCCCTACTCGCCCTTTGGCGACTACCAGTTCAGGAGCAACCGGATTCACTCCGACTTCTGAGGCCAGCGTAATAAAGCCGCGCTCGTCGATCACCCAGCGCGCGGGGCGCAAGCCGTTGCGGTCAAGCGTACAGATAGCGTGACGTCCATCGGTAATCACGATACCGGCAGGGCCATCCCACGCTTCCATGTGCATCGAATTGAATTCATAGAACGCACGCAGATCGGCGTCCATGGTCTGCATGTTCTGCCAGGCAGGCGGCACCATCAGGCGGATGGCACGGTGCAGCTCCATACCGCCGGTCAGCAGCACTTCCAGCATGTTATCCATGCTCGACGAGTCGGAGCCTTGAGTGCTGACAATTTGCTCAAGCTCACCCAGCTCAGGCAATAGCTCGCTTTGAAAGCGCTTGCGGCGCGCATTTGCCCAGCTACGGTTCGCTTCAATGGTGTTGATTTCGCCATTATGGGCGAGGAAACGGAACGGTTGGGCCAGCTCCCAGCGCGGCGCTGTATTGGTTGAGAAGCGCTGGTGAAAAACGCAGATGGAAGCCTGCATGCGCTCGTCATTGAGATCGCGGTAGAAGGTCGGCAGATCCGCCGGCATCATCAACCCTTTATAGGAGATCACCCGGGGCGATAGCGAGCACACATAAAACTGCTCGTCATCGACCAGTTTCTGCTCTGCCAGGCGACGCGCCATAAACAGGTCAACCGCAAACAGCTGATCGCTTTCGCGCCCTTTGGCGGGGCCAACAAACAGATGGCGAATGCGCGGCAGACATGCCAGCGCAATAGGGCCGCACACGCTGGCATCAATATCGACATCCCGCCAGCCATGAAGAGTCAAGCCGCGCCGGGCAAGCTCGGTTTCAAGCACCTCGCGGGCATGCGCTTCGCGGGCATCGTCATCGCTGAAAAACAGACTGCCCACGGCAAACTGCTCGCCCAGCTCGACACCCAGCGTATCACGGGCGATGTCGCGCATGAACGTTTTTGGCATAGAAAATAACAGGCCGCATCCATCGCCGGTTTTACCGTCCGAGTTGATGCCGCCACGGTGCGTCATACATGCCAGCGAGCCAATTGCTGCCTGCAACAGATCGAAACTTTGCTGCCCTTCCATATGGGCAATCAAGCCAAAGCCACAGTTGTCACGGAAATCACTGGGCTGATATAAACCCTCGTTCATGAAACGCCTCTCGAGATACTTGTCACCGAAAACAAACGAGAGTATTTTTATTGGTTTTCTCTCAAAACCGTGAGAACGGTGACAGCATTCTCTAGCGCCACCCTTTCAGCGGGTGGAAGAGAATAGCGGTGATGTTCACTGCTGCGCAATAACCTTATGGTTCTCTAAAGCAGCCCCTGCTCCAACCCTGCTCTTCTCTCTGGCATTAACTGTTTTAAAAAATCTCTATTTTTCAATGAGATATTGATAAAAAAAGCCCCTTCCCCTGCGCTTCCTCAGCACTCATTGACTGCCAATTTAGTTATGCAAATTTTGCATACCCTATGCAAATAATAGACTCAGAGCCGCATCGAAAAAATCTGCACCACGCGCACCAACCTTTTCTCGACCTGATTTTCAAGCAGCTCCTCAAGAGGGAGAGAAGTTGGCAAATGGGAGGCGCAGGTGGAGCCATGTGGCAAAGAAGGAGGCGGCTGCAACAATAAAAAAGCCTCGCTTTTAAACGAGGCCCATGGGAATTCAGTGTCAGCAAGTTAGGGACAATTCGCGGTGCCGCGTTCTATTTCGGCAAGTCTGCACGCGGATATTCACTAATCATCTGCGCAAGCGCCTTTTCATCTACCTGATCTTCTACCCGTGCCTTGCCAAGAGACTCCAGCAGCACCAGCCTGATACCGCCATCCAGCACTTTCTTGTCGTGTTTCATCAGCTCGATAAAGCGTTCAGCGCTCATATTAGTCGGCGCCTTGATCGGCAGGTGAGCGGCGCCAAGTACCCGCTCAACGCGCTGTGCATCATCCTCACTAATATCACCGCATTGCTGCGACCATCTGGCCGCCATCGCCATGCCTGTACTAATAGCCTCACCATGCAGCCAGTTGCCATACCCCTGGTGGGTTTCAATGGCGTGCCCAAAGGTGTGCCCCAGATTAAGCAGCGCGCGAACGTTCTGCTCGGTTTCATCCTCGGCGACAATCTCAGCCTTGATACGACAGCTAGTGATAATGGCGTGATCAAGTGCCGCGATATCCAGCGCCAGAAGTTCATCCATATGACTTTCCAGCCATGTCAGAAAGTCACTGTCACGAATAAAGCCATATTTGATGACCTCAGCCAGACCCGCCGAAAGCTGCCGCTGATCGAGCGTAGTGAGGGTATCTGTATCAATGATCACGGCACGGGGCTGCCAGAAGGCACCGATCATGTTTTTGCCGCGCGGGTGATTCACCCCGGTTTTCCCACCCACAGACGAATCCACCTGCGACAGCAGCGTGGTAGGCATCTGAATAAAGCCGATGCCGCGCTGATAGCTGGCCGCAGCAAAGCCGGCCATATCCCCCACCACACCGCCGCCAAGCGCAATAATGGTGGCCCGCCGGTTGAATCCAGCGGCCATCAGGGCATCCCAGATTTTTTCGAGGTACTCGATGGATTTGTACTGTTCTCCGTCAGGCAGTATCACTTCCGCCACCTGATAATCACCCAACTGCGCCTTGAGCCGATCAAGATAGAGCGATGCAATGGTTTCGTTGGTAACGATCATTACCTGACGACCGGCGAAGTGCCGAGTATAAAGCTCAGGCGCTTCAATCAGACCCGCGCCTGCATGAATGGGATAACTACGTGAACCAAGCTCGACCGTCAGGGTTTGCATTCCATAACCTCTAGTGTGAAACGAATTTTATAGCGCTGGAGCCTTCAACAATACAAACGCACATGGGAGGAGCAGCGCTAGACCAGTGAGCGTTCGCGCTGCCCCATTTGACGCTTGATTTCGGTTACCACGCCCCGTGGCCCGCGGCGCTCGGTATTGATAATCACATGAGCCGCCTCTCTATATAGCGGTTCGCGCTCGGTCATGAGCTGGCGCAGCCTGGCCGCTGGATCAGCACACTGAAGAAGCGGACGATTGCGATCCTTGGCGGTACGCTTGATCTGGTGAGCCACCGAGGTTTTCAGGAAGATCACCAGCCCGCGCTGGTGCAACAATTCACGACTTCGCGGATGCGTCACCGCGCCTCCGCCTGTCGCCAGTACAATACCTGGCTGACGGGTAAGTTCGTCGATAACCGCTGCTTCGCGCTGGCGAAAGCCGCTCTCTCCTTCCAGATCAAATATCCATGGAATATTGCAGCCACAGCGTCGCTCTATTTCATGATCGCTATCAAAGAAGGGTCGCCCCAACTCGGCGGCCAACAGGCGGCCTATCGTACTTTTACCGGTGCCCATCGGGCCGACCAGAAATATATTGGGTGCCTCTTGCATGACATCACTACTCATTAGGGAGAATCTCCAGGCCGCGCGCAACGTCACCAGTTCGCACCTCAGTGCTATTGTGCTTCGCCCACTTCCTGCAAGGAATCCCTCTCTTGTTCGATGATACTGGGCGTAATAAATACCAGTAGTTCGACCTGCTCCTGAGCACGTCCTGCCGACGTAAAAAGCTTGCCGACGCCTGGAATATCACCAAGCCAGGGAATTTTGCTCAGGTTGCGGGCCTGTTCTTTGGTCAGGATACCGCCAAGTACTACTGTTTCGCCATTCTCGACCATGACTCGCGTGGCGATACGACTCGTATTGATTGCAGGAAGCCCGTTGAAGCGGTCGGCAGCGACGCTGTCATTTTGTACATCCACCGCCATTACCACGCTATTTTCCGAGGTGATATAAGGCGTGACGTTAAGCGCCAGCACCGCATCACGAAAAGAAGTGCTGGTCGATCCATACGAGCCTGCCTCCTGATACGGTACCTCCTGCCCCTGGCGGATGGATGCCTGCTCGCGATCAAGCGTCATGATACGCGGCTGCGACAGGGTATGACTGATGCCCTCCTGCTCCAGCGCGG
Source organism: Carnimonas nigrificans ATCC BAA-78 (assembly GCF_000526695.1). Classification (GTDB taxonomy): domain Bacteria; phylum Pseudomonadota; class Gammaproteobacteria; order Pseudomonadales; family Halomonadaceae; genus Carnimonas; species Carnimonas nigrificans. Next base: position 90,606 of record NZ_JAGO01000011.1, on the reverse strand, counting down.
TCAGTTCAAGCCCCAGCAATGTGTTTTTATCGAGAAAGCCCACTCCTGCCGTGCCTCCACGCGAGCCGCTGCCCCCCAGGTCGATGCCAATACCAAGGAAGGGGCCGTGACCATTATGCTCACCGCTACTGCCCGCGCGTGGCGTGCTGATAGCAGCACTGCCGCTGCCTCCTGCGCCGCCCCAGCGAATACCAAGCTGACGTGTTAATTGCTCACGGGCAATCACTATTTTCGCTTCTATCTGTACCTGACGCAGCGGATGATCCAATTGGGCAATAAGAGGTTCAATCTGTGCCAACCTGGCTTCGGTATCGCGCAGTACCAGCTGATTGGAGCGCTTGTCGAAGGTGATGCTGCCGCGTGACGACAGAAGTGCTCCGCCCTCCTTGCCTTTCAACACCTCAATGATGTCACTGCCATTGGCGTAGTTCAGCTTGACCACCTCGATAACCAGAGGATCGCGCTCATCTTCTGCAGGAACTTCAGCATTGCGCCTGGTGATTACCAGAGATTTTCCTACCTGATGGGCGGCAAGTGCATGGCTACGTAGCACCATATCCAGACCGTCGCGCCAGTAGGCATTTTCAAGATGTAGCGTAACGTCACCACTCAATTGTTCTTCAACAATCAGATCGACACCTCCCGCCGCCGCCAGCTCCAGCAAGGCTGCATGGGTAGGAAGCCGCTGAAAGTCAACGCTAACCCGCCCTTTCGCAACGTTCCCGCTCTTATCAAGGCGCGCTGTATCAGGCACCGGTTTGGCCTCGATACGTTGTACGGTTTCGCTACTGTTTTTCGGCGCGTCATCCACGATGGGCGTAAGCAGCACCTTCGCATGTAAGCCGTCACGTTTTATCTGCGCAAAATGAGGCACCGCCAGCCGTGCTACCACTTGAGCACCGCCCGGCACCGCTCCAGCCGATAGCTGCTTAAGCCCCCCTTGCCCTTCCTGCGTGAAATCAAGCTCCGTTCGCGCGCCGTTCATCCGTAGCAACATGCGCGTTGGCTGCCCCAGGGAGATCGCTTCAATCGCATCGGGAGGTGCATCAAAGGCAAGCGCGATCTCCAGCGCCCCGTCATGCTGCTGCCAGCGAACCTCTTCAAGGGTGGCACCGCGAGCACTTTCCATTCCCCCCAGAAACAACAGGAGAGCCACGATCAAAGCTTTCATGGCAGGCGCTCCCGAGACGCGGGCGCAAGCAGAAGCTGCTCGCGGTGTTGATCAGAAGTGCCCAGTTCCAGCCTTACCCCCTGAGGAGATATCGCTACGACCCTGGCAGCTTCTATACCTATCCGCTCACCAACCTGCACGCGATAGACATAGCCGCTGGCAGATTCGACAAGCGCAAAGTCACCTTTCACACCACGCCACCGCCCCCGAAATTGCAGGCTTCCTACAGGCTCAGCGGCCAGATCCCCACCCGCTTTTAGCGGAATCTCTTCCGGTGCGGCAGCCCCCTGCGTATCGCTTGCCAACTGGTGGACGAGTGCCGCGATGCGCACTTGCTGGGATTCAGCGCGGGCGACCAGTGCATCGTTATCAGCGGCGCTACCGGTAGCGGGCAGATCCCAGCGCAGGGTGAGCAAGAGCAGGTAACGCCCTTGCTGCCGGGCCTCAAGGCGATAGTCCGTGGAGTACCAGGCCCCTAGTTCACTGGATTCAAGCAGCAGTTGCACCAGTGCCGGCAGCTCGCCTTCCAGCGTCGTGGTTAAATAGCGAGTGCCGTTTTCATCAAACATCTCGGCCTGACGTATGTGTACCGCATGGGCGCGCGCCCGTTCCGCCAGCACATCGAGAGGCTGGGCAGGCATTGTAAGAGTGGGATCAAAAACCAGCTCGTCGCCCAAGGCCGCCTGTTTCAATGCAAGGTAGTGCTGATACAAGCGCTGCTGGGCATCGTGACGCTGAGTGGCAAGCTGTTCTGACTGAAAGACTGCGCGCCATACCGGAAGCTGCCGTGAGACGAGTAGCACCGAAGAGGCCAGCACCACCATCACGGCAGGCATCAGCACAAGGGCACCTTTCAGCCCTCGCGGCCATGACAATGGATCACGCCACTCCCACGCATGATCGACAAAAAGGCATCTAATCTGTCGGATTACTGCGCACTCTGATAGCCGCGCCGAAAGCCGTGATCGCCGCCCTACAAGCGTGCCGCTCATGGCTGCGACATCCGCGCAGATTCCGTGGCATCAGTGCCCTTACGGCGACTCAGGCGAATTCGCGTAAAGCCGCCGTCTTCCGCGCGATGATCGAGCACTTCGATAGCGGCGGAAGGTGACTGCTGCTGCCACTGATGGGCAATGGCGGATGCTTCGGCAAGCTCCATTCCCAGAGAAATTTCCCAGCCACCTTCGGCAAAGCGGATTTGTTTGAGGGCACTCAGCGCATTCATCTGCGTGGCGAGCGTAGACCACAGCAACAACTGGTTGTCCCGATAATCCACCCAGTGACCATAACGGATCGCATCCGCTTGCTGCTTGTGCTGTCGGGTTTCAAGGCGGCCCAGCTCTTCTCGCCACACAGCGTCGCCAAGCGTTGGCGCTTGCGCCTTATGAAGAGCCTCCTGGCGATACTCTCCAAACCAGGCAAGCATTGACGAGAGCACCACCATGACCAAACCGGCAGCAATAGCCATCAATGTTGCGCGCTTCACCAGGGTCATCACCACACGACGGCGAGCGCTGGAGCGCCACGCCAGCAAATTGACCTGCCGCACGTTCATTGCGCTGCCCCGATCATAAGGGAAGGCACCGAGACCGCATCGTTGGCAAGCGCAAACGGCACCACGAAGGAGTCATCCAGTGCAGCACATCGTGTCGCCATGCCCAGCGTGCGCGTCATAGCCAAGGGAGCAAAGCGCTGACCTGTTACCTGCGACAAGTGTGGCAAAGAGCAGCGCAGAGGTTCTCCTGCCAGTCGAATGACGCGCTCACTCTCTACCGCCCCCGCCTGATGCAAGAGTGCCGCAATAGAGAGCTGTTCCTGCTCAGCGCTATCGTCTCTCGCAGTAATAAAGAAGCTTTCGGTAGCGCGATCTGTGATCAGTTCATGACAACGCCCCCGCCGCCAGCACAGCCAGTCGTGTTCAAGGTAGAGCGCCATAGAAGCCAGCGCGACACTTTCAGGCACGACACGCAGCGCCGCTGAAGTAACACGAGATACTGCTGACGCCATGACACTTAGGCTGTTGCGGCGGCATACAATCAGGACACCACGTTTAAGATGGGCAGAAGCATCATCAGCGAGCAGATAAAAGTCATGGCAGACCTCAACGCCCAATTGATGCCCCAGCTGTTCAGCGCGGCTCGCTGCAAAGCGCTCCACATGCCTCGCCGAAACACCCGCAGGCACATCAAAGGGTTCACGCAATACGCGAGTACCGGCAATCGCGACCGTCACGCTATTCAAGGGGGCGCGCTGCTCATATTCGGCCAGCATTCCTGATAATTGCACAAGCTGCTGCATTTCATCATTTTCAGCCGTTACGCGGTCAGCTAGGCTAGAGAGGATTGAGCCGCCCCGGCAAGTGAGCAGCACCACGCTCATTTGGCGCTCCTCCAGCGCTACACCAAGATCACGGCGCAGGGAACCGGCACGCTTGAAACGGTGTCTGATGCTTTTGGTTAAAGAGCCGCCAAACGCTTGGTAACTATTACGCAACATGCTGACATGCTTTATCACTGGCTCCTCCACGGCACGCTACTTATAATGCGCGACTGTTTTCAGACTTTTTGCATCGACTCAACATCTCAGGCGATGGCGCCCGAGATGCGAATTACCTTACGTAACGCCCGCCCAGGTTGGGTTTGGCGGCGTTTCCCACCAGCGATGGGCTGTTTTGAATGAAGTTGATTAAACGCAGCATCTTTCACCTGTTCTGGCTGTGCGTATCCATTACGGCAGCCGTACTGCTGGCTGTTGTCGCAGTCAGTATCTACTTTTCGCCGAGCCTTCCTGACGTCAACGGATTGCAGCACTATCAATTGGCGACACCTCTGCGCATCTATACCGAGGATCACAAGCTGATCGGTGAGTATGGCGAGCAGCGGCGCAAGATCGTCAAATATGACCAGATTCCTTCTACGCTGGTGGACGCCTTCGTTTCCGCTGAAGACCAGGAGTTCTTCCATCACAACGGCATCGACCCCAAAGGGCTGGCGCGTGCCGCTGTCGAACTGGCTGGAAGCGGCGAAATACGCTCGGGCGGTAGTACCATCACCATGCAGGTGGCACGTAACTACCTGCTGACGCTCGACCAGACCTTCGCGCGCAAGATCAGGGAAATTCTGCTCGCGCTACAGATGGAGAGGATTCTGAGCAAACAGCAGATCTTCGAGCTGTATGTGAACAAGATTTACCTGGGCCAGGGCGCGTATGGCGCTGCCACTGCCGCCGAGGTCTATTTCGGCAAGTCACTCGACAAATTGACCCTGCCGGAAGCAGCTACCATTGCGGGGCTGCCCAAGGCACCTTCTACGCTGAACCCGATTGCCAACCCTGAGCGCTCACTGATCCGTCGTAACTGGATCCTCCTGCGCATGCGTGATCTCGGCTACATTGATGAAAATCAGTACAAGGAAGCGATCCAGGCACCCATCCATGTCCGCTCAGCGCACCGCCGCAATGAAGTAGAAGCACGCTATGTGGCTGAAATGGCACGTCAGTACGCGGTGTCCCGTTTTGGTCACAAGGCGTACACCGACGGCTATTCGATCACTACAACGCTGTCGAGCAAAGATCAGGAAAAAGCGCACACAGCACTGGTCGATGGATTGATCGCTTATGACGAGCGCCATGGCTGGCGTGGGGTTGAGCAGAAAAATATCGCGCCAACGCTGACACAGGCGAAGGGCGATACCAACCACCGTGGGCTGGAAGAAGAGCTTTCAGCATCGCCGGAAGTGGCTGAAACGGCCCATCAGGCGGCGGAGCGCAGTTCAACCCGTATTGAAGGCATTGATGAAGATGTTTCCAACTGGGTCAACGTATTGCGTGGCACGCCAGCACTTGGCCCTCTCGAACCCGCTATCGTGGTAAGCAGCCAGGGTCAGCAGATGCGTGTACTAAGACGCAACGGCGAGCTGGCCACCATTGCCTGGAGCGATCTGCGCTGGGCAGCACGCGGCAGCAGCTCGGCTTCGCGCATTGCGTCACGCGGCGACATGGTGCGCATCATGCAGCGCGGTTCCGGTGACAACACGCGCTGGCGTTTGGCGCAGGTACCTACGGCTGAAGCGGCCATCGTGGTGCTTGACCCCAATAATGGCGCGATTCGTGCACTTCAGGGCGGCTTTAGCTTCTCGAAATCAAGCTTTAACCGTGCCACTCAGGCACGCCGCCAGCCCGGCTCCACATTCAAGCCGTTCATCTATCTGTCAGCGCTGGAAAATGGCGGCATGACGCCTGCAACCGTGGTCAACGACGCACCTATCGTGCAGGCGCAGGCAGGCGGCAAGAACTGGCGCCCCGAAAACGACAACATGAGCTTCAATGGCCCCACTCGTTTGCGGGTTGGCCTATACCGTTCGCGTAACCTGGTCACCATTCGTGCCTTGAACTCGACCGGTATCAATAAAACGCTCGATATGCTGGTCAATATGGGCTTCTCTCGCAGCCAGCTGCCCGACGGGCTATCGCTGGCGCTGGGTAGCGCCTCGCTGACGCCGCTTGAGATGGCGCGTGGCTACGCCGAGATTGCCAATGGCGGTTTCAAGGTGGTGCCGTGGTATATCAGCAAGATCACTCAGGGTGATAATACCCGCGACAATATTCTGAATGAGCCGACCCCGCCGGTCGCCTGCCGCGATTGCGATGAAGGTACTACCAGTGTTGAGATTGATGGCCGCACCTACCCCGTTGCCGAACGCATCGCCGATCCTGCCTCTATCTACCAGATTCAGGACATGATGAAAGATGTTATTCGCCGAGGTACTGGCCGTCGCGCCCTTCAGCTTGGCCGTGATGACCTGGCCGGCAAGACAGGTACTTCCAACGACCGTCGTGATGCCTGGTTCTCGGGCTTCAACTCAGGTCTGGTATCGACCGTGTGGGTGGGTAACGACAACAACACCAGCGTGCGTGAATTTGGTGCTCAGGCCGCCCTGCCCATTTGGATGCAGTTCATGGGGCAAGCGTTGCAAGGTGTGCCTAGCCAGAATCCACCGCAGCCCAGCAATATCGTGACGCGCCGCATTGATCCTCAATCAGGGTTACTGCTCCGCGATGGCTCTCCGGGCGGTATTCCCGAGATATTCCGCAGCGATAACCTGCCGGGGTATCAGCAGCCATCGGTCAGTCCTGACCTTGAGGACAGATCAGGTTCTCAGGGAACCGGATCCTATGACTCGATCTTCTGATCACGCCACTAAAGCGCCGGGGCCTTCAAGGTGCCGGCGCTCTGCTTTTCGCGCCCGTCTTGCTCCCGGGCTACTGCTGCTATTGTCAGGAAGCCTTCATAGCGAGGCGTGGGGCGATATCATCAGGGATTACGACATCCCTACCGGCAGTGGTGCCAATAGCGGCACCTACAACGGCAACTACTCGCCCATCGCCGACTTCTCCACCTTTGTACCGCCCCAAAACAGCGACGAGCTGTTCAAGGGGAGCGTGCAGTTTGGCCTAACGGCGGCCAGCGGTAATGACACCACCCACACTCTCAATGGCCGTGCCGATCTGAATTGGTACAATCGCCCGTGGTCATACAATCTTTATGCTTACGCCTACAACTCGGCCAACAAGAATGAAACCACCGCCGAGCACTACGTAGGTGCGGCGCGCACGCGCTATGACCTCAACGATGACAGCTATCTGTTCAGTCAGCTTCGTCTTACCGTTGACCGTTTCAGCGGTTATTCCAATCAGCTTGCGCTAGCGGGGGGTTATGGACGTCAGCTACTGAAGAGCGAGCACCAGAACCTGTCCATCGACATGGGGCCAGGAATACGCCGCGATGTGCTGAGATACGGCCCGACCAAATACCGCGCCCTGGGCTATCTGGGCTTTGATTACACTTACGCCTTCACTGAGACCGCAAGCTTCGAGCAGCGTGCTTCTGCGGAAGCGGCAGGCAATGGTGTCACCATGCGCACCGAATCATCGCTCAAGCTGGGAATGAGCGAAAAGCTCAACCTGCGCCTGGCCTATCTGATCAACTACACCACTAACCCGCCCCCCAACGCGCAATACACCACCGATACCACTACCCTGATCAATCTGGAATACGCGCTCTAGGTGCTTGGCTGCCTACCCTCGACTCATAGCGAGAGACTGGATGCACGCTGTGTCTCAATGCAGGGATCAGTGAGTTCGGTACCGAAATACAAAGGAGTTGGAGAGAGTAAACCGGCAGGATGAGCCGTCTATGGCGGTGACCACATTTTCTTCAGGCAAATAAAAAGCTCCGCACAGGGCGGAGCTTTGAGTACAGCCGCTCGGAAGACCCGAGCGCAGTAATCAGGAACGCTTCATCGCAGCGCCGAAACGCTTGTTGAAACGTTCTACACGACCACCAGTGGTCGCCTGTTTCTGCTTGCCAGTGTAGAACGGGTGGCAGTTGGAACATACGTCCAGGTTGAAGTCTTCGTTGGACGTAGTGTGAACGTCAAACTTGGCACCGCAAGAGCAGCTAGCGGAAACAGTGTTGTATTCGGGATGGATCGACGCTTTCATGAGAAACCTCGCAAAGCATGCCGCTGCCTGATCAAGTTGAATGCGCGGAATGATCGTCGCGCCTTGCCAGGTACCGCATACAGAATAGAAGATAGAGATACTCTGCACCGGCGGTGATCATGCAATGGCTTGCCACCGGACGAGAGCCGCATATTCTAGCAGCACATTTGTATCGAGGCCAATTCTTGTCATACGCCCCTTCAGCGACGCCCTCCGGCAGCTTCTCCAGCACTCCGCCCATCCTGCGCGTCGCCGTGTCTTCACCGCTCAGAAAGCTATTTGACTATGTGCCCGGCCAGGAAGCGCCCGAAGGGGGCTGGGTAGCCGGCGTCAGAGTGCGGGTGCCCTTCGGTAAACGCGAAGTAGTGGGCATCGTTGCAGAAGTGGCCTCTGACAGCGAGTGGCAGCGCGACAAGCTCAAGCAGGTCGTGGAGCTGATTGATCGCACGCCGCTGCCCGCACAGTGGCTATGGCTGTGCCAATTCACGGCGCGCTACTACCAGCATTCGCTGGGCGACACCTTCGCTCAAGCGATGCCAGTACTGCTACGCCAGGGGCGTCCATTGGAGGCACGCACTCGCGAGCGCTGGCGCTGTACCGACAAGGGCCGCGTCATTACCGATGCTGAAATGGGGCGTGCGCGCAAGCAGGCGGAGCTACTGGAAGTTCTTCGCCAGCACCCCGGCGGCGTGGTCACCTCAGCTATTCTGGCCCACGGTTTTAGCCGAGATCAGCTTGATCGCTTAACCAGCAAGGGCCTGATTACGGCGACTTCAGAACCTCTCACCTGCGCTGAACCTGGCACGGGGCCAGTGCTGGCGGAGCCTTCTCTTACGCTTAATCGCGAGCAAGGAAGTGCGCTGGCGGCACTAAGCCAACAGCTCGGCACCTTTGCCCCCGCCCTGCTGCATGGAGTTACCGGCAGCGGCAAAACCGAAATTTACCTGCAACTGATCGAAGCGGTGCTTGCGCGCGGCCAGCAGGCGCTGGTGCTGGTGCCTGAAATTGGTCTGACGCCGCAAACTCTACAGCGCTTCAAGCGACGCTTTAACGTACCGGTTGCGATGCTGCATTCAGGGGTGAGCGATGGCGATCGGCTCGATGCCTGGGAAGCGGCTCGTGCGGGGCGTGCACGCGTCGTGATTGGCACCCGTTCTGCCATCTTCACGCCGATGGCGAAGCTGGGAGCCATCATTATTGATGAAGAGCACGACACCTCCTTCAAGCAGCAGGACAGCCTGCGCTATCACGCCCGTGATCTGGCGCTGGTGCGCGCCCATCGCGAGCAGGTACCGGTAGTGCTGGGTAGTGCTACCCCTTCTCTGGAAACACTGGCGCACGCCTTGGAGGGGCGCTATCTGCACCTGAAACTGATCCAGCGTGCAGCCAATGCCAGCTTTGCCAACCTGGAGCTTACCGATATTCGCGTCAAACAGCGGCGCGGTGGCCTGGGGGAAGATGCCATGCAGGCCATTGAGCAACATCTGGCGCAACAGCATCAGGTACTGGTATTTATCAACCGGCGAGGGTTTGCTCCCACCCTTTCCTGCCATCAGTGCGGCCATATCTTCGATTGTCCCAACTGCGATGCCCATATGACCCTGCATCGCTCCCCTCCCCAGCTGGTATGCCACCACTGCGAGCACGTAACGCCGCTGCCCGACGCCTGCCCTAGCTGTGCCAGCGGCGATCTGCGCCCATTGGGCAGCGGCACCGAGCGTACTGAAGAGACGCTTGCCGCGCGCTTCAGCACTACGCGCATTCTGCGTATCGACCGCGACAGCACGCGGCGCAAGGGCGCCATGGACGATGCGCTGGCCGATATCAGAAGCGGCGAACCCTGTATTTTGGTAGGCACCCAAATGCTGGCCAAGGGGCACCACTTCCCCCACGTAACGCTGGTGGTCGTCGTCAATGCCGATGGCGGTCTTTACGGCAGTGACTTCAGAGCCCTTGAGCAGAGCGCCCAGCTACTCACCCAGGTGGCCGGACGTGCCGGACGTGGTGCTCGCCCCGGGCGTGCGCTGATTCAAACCATGCACCCCGATGACCCTAACCTGCGACTGCTTGCCAACGAAGGCTACGACGCACTGGCGCTACAGCTACTTGAAGAGCGCCGCAGCGCACGGCTGCCACCCTACCGTTTTCTCGCCTTGCTGCGCGCAGAAGGTGCCCAGCAGACAGTGGTCGAAACCCTGCTCTCAGAAGCCAGCCAGCAACTTCGCCAGTGGCTGGGGCATCAATCCCTCGCCGTGGATTGTCTGGGGCCGGTGCCAGCCCCCATGGAGCGCCGCCAGAATCGCTATCACGCGCAACTGATGCTGCAAAGCGACAAACGCAGTTTGCTCCACACCGCCACCGACTGGCTGATCCAGTGGCTTGAAAGTGCCCCCGACGCCCGTCGCGTCAGGTGGTCAATCGACATTGACCCCATCACTCTGGGCTAATCCCGTCAGGACTTGAGAGCACCGCAGCGCTGGCCCATAATAGCCAGCTTCATAGCATTTCCACCTCTTGTCGCGCCCTTCCGGTATAGCGGTTCGGCAGCGCACTCAGCCCAATAATGGTTTTTCTCTCATGAAAGAAACGCTCCTTGAGCTACTGAATCACGCCCTCGCAACGCTCAAGAGTGAGGGGCTGCTACCTGCCGACCATGCAGTAGATATCCGCATTGATGCTACGCGCGACAAGTCCCACGGCGACTACGCAACCAACCTTGCGCTGGTGCTGGCGAAACCTGCCGGCAAGCCGCCCCGCGAGATTGCCGAAGCCCTGGTCAAGGCGCTGCCAGACTCTGCCGCCGTCGAGAAGGTAGAGATCAAAGGCCCTGGCTTTATCAACTTTTTCGCGGCCACCTCGGCAGCGGCTGAAATCATCAAGCGAGTGCTGAGCGAAGGGGAAACCTTTGGCCGCAGCCACCACGGTCAGGGCGAAAAGGTACAGATCGAATTTGTTTCGGCCAATCCCACCGGCCCGCTGCACGTAGGCCATGGGCGTGGCGCCGTAGTGGGCGACTGTATTGCACGCTTGCTGGACGCCACCGGCTATCAGGTTACCAAAGAGTTCTACTACAACGATGCCGGTGCCCAGATCGTCAATCTGGAGCGTTCGGTCTCGGCGCGCATCAAGGGCCTTGAACCCTCCGATCCGGCATGGCCTGAAGATGGCTACCGCGGTGAATACATCAAGGAGATCGCGCGCGACTACATGCAGGGCGTTACCGTTCGCGCCGATGATCGCGAAGTAACTGCCAAGGCAGATCCTGACGATAGCAAGGCGGTCAGCGACTTCGCCGTGGCCTATTTGCGCCGCGAGCAGGATCTCGACCTGAAAGCGTTCGACGTTAAATTCGATGTCTATTTCCTTGAATCATCGCTCTACAGCGAAGGCAAGGTAGAAAAAACGGTAGAACGTCTGGTCGCCAACGGTCACACCTATGAAGCCGACGGCGCACTATGGCTGCGCACCACCGATTTCGGTGATGACAAGGATCGCGTCATGAGAAAGCGCGATGGCTTCTACACCTACTTCCTGCCCGATGTTGCGTACCATCTGGACAAATGGCAGCGCGGCTTCACCACCGTTATTGATGAACAGGGCGCCGATCACCACTCCACCGTGACGCGGGTACGTGCAGGGCTACAGGCTCTGGATGCGGGCATTCCCAAGGGCTGGCCTGAATATGTGCTGCACCAGATGGCGATGGTGGTGCGCGATGGCAAGGAGGTCAAACTCTCCAAGCGTGCCGGTAGCTACGTTACCCTGCGTGATCTGATCGACGAAGTGGGTCGTGACGCTACCCGCTACTTCCTGGTGGCGCGCAAGGTGGATTCACAGCTCACCTTCGATATCGACCTGGCGCTGGCACAGTCCAACGACAACCCGGTGTACTACCTTCAGTATGCTCACGCACGGCTATGCAGCGTGCTAAAACGGGCCGCTGAAAACGAGGTACCGTTTGATGAACAGATCGGCCTTGCTCATCTCGACCAGCTCACCGAGGAGCGCGAAAAGGATCTGCTCAACCGTCTTGCGGCCTACCCTGAACAGCTGGCACGCGCGGCGAGTGCCCGCGAGCCGCACCAGATTGCGCAATACCTGCAAGAACTTGCGTCGGACTTCCACTCCTTCTATAACGCTGTCAAGGTAATGACAGACGACGAGTTTCAGCGTAATGCGCGCCTGGCGCTCTGCCTGGCGGTGCGTCAGGTCTTGTTCAACGGTTTGAATCTGCTGGGCCTGGGTGCTCCGGAGGAGATGTAATGCCACCACGCCAATCCAATCAGGGGCGTCGTCCCAGTCAGGCACAGCAGCAGCGCCGTGCCAATGGTGGAAATCAGCGCAATGGCGCGCACCGTGGTGCTTCTCAGCGCTCCGGTAGCGGCTGGCGTATTCCGGGCTGGGCGTGGATCATCATTGGATTGGCGGTCGGTGTGATCGCCACTAAAGTGCTGATGGGCGGCTCTAACTCCAGCGATCATAGCGATGATGCCGCCATCGTGACGCGCCCCACGCCTCCGGCAGAACAGCAGCAGTCACAGGCCAGCGGCAGTTCCGCCAATGCGCAGGGCGACTCTGACAGCGATGAGCAGCAGGACGATGACCAGAACAGTACCAACGCTCCGCAGCAGGAAGCAGAGAAGGATCGTATGCCTTCTTTCGAATTCTATACGCTGCTGCCGAAATCTGAGGTGATTGCCCCCTCCGATCCTCAAGGCGATGACACCACCATCAGTACCCCGCCGCCAGCACCGGCCAAAAAGCGCGCGAATAGCGACCAGGCCGCTAATGCCAATAACAGCAGCACCCGCCAGCAGCCTGCGGAAACCAGCAGTAGCAGTAACAATAGCCAGCAGCAGCCATCCTCCGATCTTGGCGGCGCTCGCTATCTGCTCCAGGCCGCGTCCTACCGCAGTCGCTCTGATGCCGACACCATGGCGGGCAAGTTCCGCGATCTCGGGCTGGTGACGCAAGTATCACAGGTCAAAACCGGTGATGGCACCACCTGGTATCGGGTACAGGCCGGGCCTTACAGCACCTCCGCCGAACTGTCACGCGCTCGTGATCTGATGAAAACCCGCGGCATTGAGCCGCTCACCCTGCGCCAACGCTAATGGGCAGCCGCTATGCCGGAGAGCGATACATTTCGTAAAAGCGATCAAAACGCACCTCCAGCCCTGTTCGCCACAGAAGCGGCCGGGCTTGAGTGGCTGGCCGCAGCGCAAGGGGCGCGGGTTGCCCGTGTCATTGCGCATAACGCGACATCGCTTGAGATAGAACGCATCACTTCAGGGAATGCCGATCGTGCCAAAGCCAGCGCCTTCGGCACAGCGCTGGCAGCCACCCATGCTGCCGGTGCTCCAAACTTTGGCGCCAAACCTCCCCATGCACCCGGGCCACACGGCTTTATCGGCCCCACTGGCTCGCCTCTTCCCATGGCTTACGGTGAATGGTCATGCTGGGGCGACTTTTTTGCTGAAGCACGCCTCCTTCCCTACCTGCGCATGGCGCGCGATCATGGATCAATCACCGCTGCTGACAGCCAGACCATCGAACGAGTGGCGGCGCGGCTTACAGCCGGTGATTTCAATGATGATCTGACACCCGCGCGCATTCATGGTGATCTATGGAGCGGCAATCTACTGTGGAGTCGTGACGAGGCTGTATTGATTGATCCTGCTGCCCACGGCGGTCATCCGCTGGATGATCTGGCGATGCTCGGGGTGTTTTCAGCTCCCTTTATCGAGGATATCTACACGGGGTACGAGCAGCATCGCGCTCTCCCCGACGAGTGGCGTCAGCGGCTTCCGCTCCATCAGCTCTACCCGTTGCTGGTACATGCAGTGCTGTTTGGCGACAGCTACGGCACCGCCGCCGCACGCATAGCGCGACGCTTTATTTAGCGCCCTTGTGCATCACCATCTGGCGGCATCATCCCCTTCTTCCCGCATGTCCCTCTCTTGATTTCCCACTTCGCTGCCCACACCTAGCTTCAAGTAACGCATTGCAGAAGCAGCATGCTTCGCAACTGCACGGCCCTATCGCAGCTTATCGCACGTCATCGCAGGCGGTAGTGCCAAATCATTCACCCCTTTGCTGGCTCAGCCCCTGGCGTGCCACCAAAGCAGATGAGAGAACCGCATGACCACGATTGTATCGGTGCGCCGTAATGGCCAGGTCGCGCTGGCCGGAGATGGCCAGGTATCGTTAGGCAATACTGTAATGAAGGGCAACGCGGCCAAGATTCGCCGCTTCCACAAGGGGCAGGTACTGGCGGGATTTGCAGGTGGTACCGCTGACGCCTTCACCCTCTTTGAACGTTTCGAAGCGCAGCTCGACAAGAATTCCGGCAACCTTACTCGCGCAGCTGTCGAACTGGCCAAGGAGTGGCGTACCGATCGCGCGCTGCGCAAGCTCGAAGCGATGCTCGTAGTGGCAGACAAGACAGCTTCACTAATCATCACCGGCACCGGCGATGTACTGGAGCCAGAGCACGGCATTGCCACCATCGGTTCAGGCGGCCAGTTCGCGCTGGCAGCGGCGCGCGGCATGCTTGAGAACACCGAGCTATCAGCGGCAGAGATTACCGAGAAGAGTCTGAGTATCGCGGCTGATATCTGCGTATTCACCAACCACAACATCAAACTGGAAGCGCTGGACTGATCCTATGGCACAAATGACCCCTCGCGAAATCGTAAACGCTCTCGATCAGCACATCGTCGGCCAGGCAGAAGCCAAACGTGCCGTTGCCATTGCGCTGCGTAACCGCTGGCGGCGCATGCAGCTGGATGATGATCTGCGCGGTGAAGTTACCCCGAAAAACATCCTGATGATCGGCCCGACCGGGGTAGGTAAAACCGAGATTGCCCGCCGTTTGGCAAAACTGGCAGGCGCGCCCTTCCTCAAGGTCGAAGCGACCAAGTTCACCGAAGTGGGCTACGTGGGCCGCGATGTTGAGTCGATCATCCGTGACCTGGTTGAGATGGCTATCAAACTGGTACGCGATCAGGCCAAGGATGAGGTAAAAAACAAGGCCGAAGATCAGGCCGAAGAGCGCATTCTCGACGCGCTACTGCGCCCCGCACGCGGCTCTGAATACGACAGCGGCAGCAGCAAGGACAACTCCACTCGCCAGGTATTTCGCAAAAAGCTGCGTGAAGGCGAGCTGGACGACAAAGAGATCGAAATCGACGTGACTCCTGCTGGGCAGAACATGGAAATCATGACCCCGCCCGGCATGGAAGAGATGGCCAGCCAGCTGCAAAACATGTTCTCCAACATGAACAAGCAGCAGACCGAGTCGCGCAAACTGACCGTCAAGGAAGCACGCAAGCTGCTGATTGATGAAGAAGCCGGCAAGCTGGTCAGCGAGGATGATCTCAAAAGCCGCGCTATCGAGGCCGTTGAGCAAAACGGTATCGTCTTCCTCGACGAGATCGACAAGGTAGCCAAGGGCGGTAATAACGCCAGCGGCGGAGATGTTTCGCGGGAAGGCGTACAGCGTGACCTGCTGCCGCTGATCGAGGGTTCCACCGTATCGACCAAATACGGCATGGTGAAGACCGATCACATCCTCTTCATCGCCTCCGGTGCTTTCCATCTGTCGAAGCCGTCGGACCTGATCCCTGAGTTGCAGGGCCGTTTGCCCATCCGTGTTGAACTGAATGCGTTAACGCCGGAAGACTTCGAGCGTATTCTCAAGGAGCCTTCGGCATCGCTGACCAAGCAGTACATCTCTCTGCTGGGCACCGATGGGCTGAAAATCAGCTTCACTGATGATGGTATCAAGCGCATCGCCGAGATTGCCTATCAGGTGAATGAAGGCACTGAAAATATCGGTGCTCGCCGCCTGCATACGGTCATGGAACGCCTGCTTGAACAGGCACTGTTCGAAGGCGGTGAAATGGAAGAGCAAACCATTGACGCAGCCTATGTGGACGAGCGTCTTGGCGAGCTTGCCCGTGATGAAGACCTTTCGCGCTTTATTCTCTAAGCCGAAACACTTCTGTCACATCAAACGCCCTGACAATGGTCAGGGCGTTTTCGTAGGCAACCGTTATTCTCTGCCAACATCCTGCGCCCTTGTTTCATTCGCGGCGGCGGACGTACCATAAACTCCCTGAAATTCACCGAAAGGATCACTTTGCATGGGCAAGAAACATCGTAAATCCCAACATGTAGTGAACGACAACGCACTCAAGGCGGCGTTGAGAACACCGTTATTCAAACAGCGCATCGTCAAGCCGAAAAAAGGCAAGGGTGCCTACTCTCGCAAAGGAAGGGCGCCATCGCTAGTCGTTCTGCATATTGCTCTGGCTGCCTAACGATGGCGTCTTCCCTTTTCAACGATATCCATGCAAGGAACACCCGGTAATGTCTGATCCTCGCGAACGCTTCGACAGCGCCCCCCAGCAGCCTGCACCTGTACCAACACACGTTCATTACCACCGCGAACAGCGCCAGCTTGAGCTTGTCTACCACGCCGACGTGTTAGCCGAACATGGCGCCAGCGACGCCTTGGCAAGTGCCACTCGCGACGATCAGGAGCATGCGTATTTCACACTGCCCGTCGAGTTGCTGCGCGTTTTCTCACCTTCCGCCGAAGTGCGCGGCCATAGCCCTGACCAGGCAGTGCTGCAAACGGGCAAGCGTGATGTCACGCTGTTGAATATCGAGCCGGTGGGCAACTATGCGCTCAAGCTGTTTTTCGATGATGGGCACAACAGCGGCATCTATAGCTGGGCCTTCCTGTTTGAGCTGGCCATTCATCGCCATGACTGGTGGCAGCATTATCTGAAGGAGCTGGAAACCGCAGGCGCCTCGCGCGCGCCACTGGGTATTCAAATCAAGCAGCTCTGAGATCGTCTGGCGGCGGACATGGTGCAAGGAGCATCCTTCCGGCGACAACGTGCTGCTCGCTCCCCCTCTCTGGCAGCAGAATAACGCCATGGTTAGCGCTACCTTCATGCAGCTCAGTCATGCCATGACCGCCATTCCAGCCAATGCACGCAAAGAAACCTGTATAGACCAAAGACAAGAGCGTCTTGCAGCGCTAAACTGCCAGCTCTCGTGGCTGCCTTTATGTAGCTGCTCCCGAATTCATACGCCACTTGACCACCTTAGGGTGCGCCAGGTGGTCATGGGCCTTTCGTCTGCGGTCCCCCATCAGGCACCGCCGCAGGCTTTTGGCCCTGCTGGCAATCCATAGGAAAACGGCATGGACAAACGAACCACTCATTTCGGCTTCCAGGATGTACCGGTCGAGGAAAAGGCAGGCCGTGTGGCTGACGTCTTTCATTCGGTCGCCAAGCGCTACGATGTGATGAACGACCTGATGTCGTTTGGCGTTCACCGCCTTTGGAAACGCATTACGCTGGAACGTTCCGGCGTGCGCAAGGGCAATACCGTCCTCGATATCGCTGGTGGTACTGGCGATCTTACCCGTCAGTTTGCCAAGCGTGTTGGCCCGACGGGGCGTGTGGTGCTGGCCGATATCAACGCTTCAATGCTCAATGTCGGTCGCGACAAGCTCATTGATGCGGGTGTCGGGCATGAAGTGGAATACGTTCAGGCAAACGCTGAAGAGCTTCCCTTCGACGACAACACCTTCGACTGCATCACCATCGCCTTTGGTCTGCGTAACGTGACCGACAAGGACAAGGCGCTGCGCTCGATGGCGCGCGTACTCAAGCCGGGCGGCCGCCTGCTGGTACTGGAATTCTCCAAGCCGACCAACGTACTGTTCGAAAAGGTGTACGACCAGTACTCCTTCCACGTACTGCCGCGCGTGGGTCAGCTGGTTGCCAACGATGCTGACTCCTACCGTTATCTGGCAGAGTCGATTCGCATGCACCCTGACCAGGCGACCTTGAAGAGCATGATGGAAGCAGCCGGTCTTGAGCGTGTCGAATACACCAACATGACCGGTGGCGTGGTGGCGCTCCATCGCGGAGTCAAGCTTTGAGCCGTGATGACACCGGCTTCTCCATGGATTATGTCGAAGAGTCACCGATGATGCTGTTTGCCCCGCTGGCGTTGGCCTGCATCGAAACCACCCTGAATCGGGTTATTGCGCGCGATCCGGCTGCTCCCGGGCGGCTTGAGCGTCTGTCCGACAAGCGCATTATCGTCAGGCTTGAACATCCCGATATCTGCTGCATGGCGCTGTTTCGAGCCGATGGCATCAATCTGTCGCGCGTGGATGAACCGAACGAAGGTGATGCGGATGCGACGATTGAACTGTCCGCCGAGACCCTTGCCGAGCTGATTACCGGCAAGCCGTCGCGCCAGCTGATGTTTGATGGCAGCCTCGCGGTGCGGGGCGATATTCATGTCCTTGAGCAAGTGCAGACGTTATTGATGGATCTGGACATCGACTGGGAAGGCGCGCTTGCCAGCAAGCTGGGAGATAGCCCGGCCCATGCACTGGCGACCGGCATTCGTCGTCTGACCAGCTTTGGCGTGCGCAGCAGCCAGCAATTGCGCGCAGATCTTCACGAATATACGTTCGAACAGGGACGGTGGCTGGCGGGTCAGGATCAGTTGGAGCGCGCGCGCCATCATCTTACCCAGCTCGAAATCTCGACGGATCGACTTGAGGCGCGTTTTGAGCGTATCAAGCGGCACCTTACCGATCGGCTGGGAGGGCAGTACGTGTGATCAAGCTGTGGCGACTGATACGTATCCTGTGGGTCATCGCACGCTTCCGTCTTGATGTGCTGGTGCCTGTCAAGCGCCTGCCAGCACTGGCGCGGCCGTTGTTTCGCCTGTTTCCCATCTGGCTGTTCCCGCGTGGCGACAAACCGCGCGGTGAGCGACTCAGGCTGGCGCTAGAAGCATTAGGCCCGATTTACGTTAAATTCGGCCAGATGCTTTCGACCCGCCGGGATCTGCTGCCCTCGGATATCGCCAAGGAACTCAAGCAGCTTCAGGATCGCGTCCCGCCCTTCTCGGCAGATCAAGCCAAAAGGATCATTGAGGAGGAGCTTGGCGCCGACGTTGCGACGCTGTTCGCTGAATTCGACTCAACGCCACTAGGCTCTGCCTCCATCGCTCAGGTGCATGCCGCGCGCCTGCATGATGGCAGCGAAGTCGTCGTCAAGATCATTCGCCCCGGCATCGACAAGGTGCTGCGCAGCGACATGGCGCTAATGCGCGCCATTGCCCGTTACCTGTCGCTGATTCCCGACCTGCGCAGATTGCGTCCGCTGGAAGTGGTCGATGACTATCAGGCGACCCTTTTCGACGAGCTGGACCTGAACAAGGAAGCGGCCAACACCTCGCAGTTGAAGCGCAATTTCAGTCACTCACCGCTGCTTTATGTGCCAGCGATCCATTGGCCGCTGACACGCAGGCGCGTCATGGTACAGGAGCGCATCTACGGCATTCCCGTCGCCGATGTCGATGCACTGCGCGACGCAGGCGTCAATTTGCAGAAACTGGCCGAGCGCGGCGTTGAGATCTTCTTCACCCAGGTATTTCGCGACAACTTCTTTCATGCCGATATGCACCCCGGCAATATCTTTGTCTCCACCGAGACGCCGGAAGAGCCACGCTATATCGCTATCGACTGCGGCATCGTGGGCAGTCTGACACGCGAGGATCAGGACTATTTGGCGCGCAATATCCTCGCCTTCTTCCATCAGGACTATTATGAAGTGGCGACCCTGCACATCGAGTCAGGCTGGGTCGGAGAAGGCACGCGCGCCAATGAATTTGCGGCAGCGGTACGCTCGGTATGCGAGCCGCTGCTTGAAAAGCCGCTCAAGGATATCTCCTTCGGTCAGGCGCTGCTGGGGCTTTTCCAAACGGCGCAGCGTTTTCATATGGAAGTGCAGCCGCAGTTGGTGCTGCTGCAAAAAACGTTGCTGAATATCGAAGGACTTGGGCGTACTCTCTACCCTGATCTTGATCTATGGCACACTGCCAAGCCTTATCTTGAAAAGTGGATGAAAGAGCGCGCTGGCCCCAAGGGTTTGTGGGAGTCGATCAAGCGCCAGGCGCCCGATCTTGTCTATCGGATGCCTGAGCTGCCGGTACTGGCCCATCAGGTGATGCGCCAGAACGAAATAGAAGTACGCCAGCGGCACGATAATAGCCAGGCCATGCACAGCATTCGCACGGGGCTTAAGCAGACGCGACGCCGCTCTCGGCTGCTTCGCTATGGGGGCATATTGCTGGTAGCTGGATTATTCTGGCAGCCACTCACCCATTGGGCAGAGCAGCAGCCATGGCCAGCACTGGCCGCCTGTGTTTTGGGCATTGTGCTGATTTTGTGGCGCTAGGAACCTGTTCAACGTCTCGTGAGCTAGCGCTATGTACGGCAAAAACAGGCGAGGAAGGACGCAGAGTTTACGCGTTGCAAATGAGCAGTCCGAGCCTGTTTTTAACGCAGTGGAGCCGATGCGCAGCAGATCTTGAACAGGCTCCAAGTGTGTCCACCCTCGTTGCTGCGTTAGACTAGCGGCATCGCGGGAACAGCACGCGCATGCCATCCTGCACCAACACGATCCGCCAAGAGCCTTATGAACGATACGCTTGAACGTCTTGTCAGCACCCTTCAAACGCGCCGCTACGCCGACCCTGATACGTCCTATGTAGCGAAGCTTCACCATAAAGGGCTGAACAAGATTCTTGAAAAGATAGGTGAGGAATCCACTGAAATGATCCTCGCCGCCAAGGATGCCGAGCGAGCGCCCAACGATGCAGCAAAACGTCTGGAGCTGGTGAAGGAAACCGCTGACCTGCTGTTTCATTCACTGGTGGCGCTTTCGCATCTCGATGTACCGTTTGATGACGTCCTCGCAGAGCTTGAACGCCGCGAGGGCACCTCTGGGCTGGTTGAAAAGGCGTCACGCTCTGAAAGGCACTGACGTCACCACTATTTTAGTTTGCCGCCAAGGCAACAGGAGATCCTCATGATCGCAGGCATTAGTATCTGGAAGCTTCTCGTTATTCTCGGCATCATTGTGCTGATTTTCGGAACCAAAAAGCTCCGCAATATCGGTGGTGATCTCGGCGGAGCCGTCAAGGGCTTCAAGAGCGCCATGGATGACGAAGGCAAAGAGAAGGATGCGCCTCAGGCACGGGTTGAGCACGAGACCAAGCCGTCCCCCACTACCCACGACGATCACCCCGAACACAGCGAGCAGCACGACTCGCGGAAGTAACGCACTATGTTCAATTTCAGCTTTGGCGAGCTGCTGCTGATTGGCACCATCGCTCTGGTGATTCTCGGGCCAGACAAACTGCCCTCTGCAGCGCGCACGGCGGGTAGCTGGATCGGCAAGATCAAGCGTACTGTCAGCGACCTGCAACATGAAGTCACTTCCCAGTTTGAAGCGGAAGAGCTTCGCCGTGAGCTGCACGAAACACAAAGCAAGGTAGATCGCGGACTGTCCCGGCTGCGCCAAAGCATCCAAAGCACCGATCGGGAAGTACGTGAGGCGCTTGATACCAGCGGCAACAAGGTGCGCTCGCAACCCACGGAGACCGAGCCTTCCAGCCAGGCTGGATCACCGGCAACTCAGGTGCCCCCCGCGCCTGCTCAGGTACGAGAAGCGCCAGCGCCGCCCTCTTCCGGCAAACGTCCGCTGATTGCCAGCGGCGCCCTGAACGATTCGCTGGATTCGCTTAAGCCAGACTCTGCACAACACGGCGCTCAGCCGCAGCACCAACAGCCGAACGTTTCAGCGTCGGCACAGGAACAATAAACGTGTCCGATCACCATCAACAGGAAGAACAGCCGCAGGCACCATTGATCGAACATCTGGTCGAGCTGCGCTCCCGACTCATTCGAGCACTGGTGGCCATTCTGGTGGTTTTCCTGTGCCTGTATCCGTTTTCCAATCGGCTATATGTCTTTATCGCTGAGCCGCTCATGTCGATGTTGCCAGCTCATTCACAGATGATTGCCACTGAGGTGACATCGCCCTTTCTGGCACCTCTCAAGCTGACCCTGATACTGGCGCTGTTTGTTGCTATTCCTTACGTGCTCTATCAGGTGTGGGCCTTCGTAGCACCCGGCCTGTATAGCTCGGAAAAGAAGCTGGCGCTGCCGGTACTCGCCTCAAGCGTAGTGCTGTTTTATGCCGGAGCCGCCTTTGCCTACTTCGTGGTCTTCCCGCTGATCTTCAAGTTCTTCACCCACACTGCCCCTACGGGCGTGCAGGTAATGACCGATATCAGCGCTTATCTGTCGTTTGTACTGAAGCTCTTCATCGCCTTCGGGGTGGCCTTTGAAATCCCAATAGCGACGTTCCTGCTGATACTCACCGGCACGGTCTCGGTAAAAACCCTGGCCTCAAAGCGTGGTTATGTCATCGTAGGCTGCTTTGTTGTAGGAATGCTGCTGACGCCCCCTGATGTCATGTCGCAAACGCTGCTCGCAGTGCCCATGTGGGCGCTATTCGAAGTAGGCTTGCTGGCAGGCCGCCTGGTCAAACGTCAGCGCGGCGGTCGTGGTGCGGCAGAAGCAGAAACGACAGAGGTCGATACAACACAGGAAGGTGATACCTGATAAGCACCTTCTCTGGTCACCCTTTAACTCTTGTCACGCAAAAGCGGCCTCATCATGAGGCCGCTTTTGCGTTAGAAAATGACTGACGGGCGCCTATTGACCGGCAGTTTACGGACTACCCCGCCAACCCTCGGCTGACCAGCGCGCGTGGCAGTGACTTCAACACACCAAGCCACGGCACCTTGCGCGGATTATCCTGCTCGCAGTTCATCCCCACCAGTTGCTCAAAAGGCCCTGACATCTGCATCAGCGTCCGACGCGCCTGCAAGGAGATGGGATCAGTGCGCTTGAACAGTCGGCATATCTCGTTGGTCGCCAGATAAAGCGGCTTGGCTGTGGCATGAGCGCGGCGCGCGTGGCGTTTCAGCACATGAGGTTCATCAAACGCCTCGCCTCTGCTGCGTGCGGCCAGCAGTTCTGCAATAAAGGAGCGCGCGCCGATCAGCCCCAGATTCAGGCCATGAGCGGTAATCGGCAGCATGCCTACCGCCGCGTCCCCCAGCAGTACGGCACGCTCTGCAACAAAACGGTCGGCATAGTGGCTGCCCAATGGCACGCTGAAGCGCTGGGAAGCCAGAGAGAGCCTCCCCAAATTATTGCCAATACGTTGATTCAGCCACTGCTCGAAATGGGCATCATCAAGGCGCGTTACCTGCGCGGCTTCATTTGCTGACACCATCAGCGCCAGCGAGCTGACATGATCCGACAACGGCAGGATCGCCATACAGCCATCATCAACAAAGCGCTGCGATGTCCAGCCATCACCCGCCAGTTCATGCTCGACACGGCAACACAGCATATGCGTGCCGAAATCCTGCATTGATGCGCCAATTCCTAACATGCCTCGCAGCGGTGAACGACGCCCATCGACGGCTGCCACCAGGCGAGTACACACCTCTTGCCCATCCTCAAGCGTGAGCGCCACCGCATCACGACAGTAATCGAGCGCGGCTACCCGGGTTTCCAGCAGGAAGCGGCAATTGGACTGCTTCTCAAGTTCAGTGAAGGCCAACTGGCGCAGCCGGTACTCAGGCACAAAGGCGCCAATATCCTGCTCGCCCGCTGCCGGGCCAAAGGAGACCTTTTTATCCACCACGTCATCAATAACATGCGCCCCACGAATGGGTGAACGCTGCCCCGCGTCCAACTGGCAGGTAACGCCCAGCGTATCGAGCCACCGTAGGCTTGCATTGGAGATAGCCACATCACGACCATCGAAATCGCCGCCGCTCAACTGCTGCGCCGATTGAGGATCAATGACGGCCACTTCCAGCCCTGCCTGGGCGGCAGCCAGAGCGGTAGCAAGCCCGACACTGCCAAGCCCCACTACCGTCAGGTCAATACGGTCTTTATTCATGGCGTGCTACCTCCTGGATGCGCTAGAGAAGTGAAGTGCCAGACAATCGCCGGCACTTCACGGAAATGCTGCCTCGTTTTACCAGCTACCGCTGTTTTCCATGGATACCCATGGCTCCTGCGGCGGCTGTGCCTCACCTGCCTGCAATAGCTCGAAGGAGATACCGTCAGGGGATTTCACAAACGCCATATGACCGTCGCGCGGCGGGCGATTGATGGTGACGCCATTATCCATGAGCTTCTGACACAGCGCATAAATATCATCAACGCGATACGCTAGATGACCAAAATTGCGGCCGCCATCATACTCTTCAGGGTCCCAGTTCCAGGTCAGCTCAAGTTCTGGTGCCTGCACCTGCTGAGAGCTTTCGGTATCTTCGGGAGCGGCAAGGAAAATCAAGGTGAAGCGCCCTTTTTCATTCTCCTTGCGACGTACTTCCTTCAGCCCCAGCAGATCGCAATAGAAGTGCAGCGACTCATCAATGTCCTTGATACGTACCATGCTGTGCAAATAACGCATAATAACCCCTTGTTCATTCAACGGAAGGTAGCTTCACGGACGGTGTACGCACGACCGACGCACTGTCATGATACCCTACGTATCAGGTATAACTTAAGGATCATACGTGACCTCCTACTGCGATTCAGCGCCCGATCACCCTTGGCACGGCCCTTATCACGATCATGAGTATGGTTTTCCGGTACAGGATGACGACATACTCTTCGAACGGCTGATACTTGAAATCAACCAGGCGGGGCTTTCGTGGCTCACGGTGCTGAAAAAGCGTGATGCCTTCCAGCGCGCCTTTGATCGGTTTTCTATCGAGAAGGTGGCTCGCTACGGGGATCAGGAACGCGAACGGTTGCTCAATGACGCAAGCATTATTCGCAATCGCCTGAAGGTGAATGCCGCCATTCACAATGCCGGCGTCATTCTCGACCTCAAGAAGGAGTACGGCACCTTCAAGGCGTGGCTGGATGCCCACCACCCCCGCTCGCTAAGCGAATGGACCGCGCTGTTCAAACGTACCTTCCGCTTTACCGGGCCTGAAATTGTCAATGAATTCCTGATGAGTACCGGCTATCTGTCTGGCGCTCACCGCGAGGAGTGCCCGGTCTATCGGCAAGTGCTGGAACAGTCGCCGCCGTGGTACAAGCGCTAGCCATCGGCCATTTTTCGGGAAGGCCAGCAGCGGAGTTCTGTTCCTTCTATATTGATAACCGGCTTGCCGAACGTCCACCGGGCCTCTACTGTTAACAATCCTCACGCCACTGCCAAAAATACGATGCTTGAACTTCGCCACCTTCGCACACTGGTGGCC
Source organism: Carnimonas nigrificans ATCC BAA-78 (assembly GCF_000526695.1). GTDB lineage: Bacteria > Pseudomonadota > Gammaproteobacteria > Pseudomonadales > Halomonadaceae > Carnimonas > Carnimonas nigrificans. The sequence goes on along the minus strand of NZ_JAGO01000011.1, from coordinate 65,738 downwards.
CTGCGCGATTCAGGGTCATTGGTGGAGGCCGCTGAACGCGTGCACCTCACCCAATCTGCGCTGTCGCATCAGCTCAAAGAGCTGGAGAGCCGGCTGGGCGATTCGCTGTTTGTACGCAAGACGCGCCCGCTGCAATTTACCGCCAGTGGTCAACGTCTGCTGGCGCTTGCCGAGCAGGTGCTGCCGCAGATTCGTCTGGCTGAGCGCGATATTCTGCGGTTGGCGGCGCGTCGCAGCGCGCGTTTACATATCGCCATTGAGTGCCATAGCTGCTTTCAGTGGCTTATGCCGACCCTCGATGAATTCCGCCATCATGCGCCCGATGTGGAAATTGATATCCTTGGCAGCAACGTTTTCGAGCCACTCGCCAGCCTGACCCGCGAGGAGCTTGATCTGGTCATTACCTCTGACCCGTTGCCCCTTGAAGGCATTCATTATGAGCCATTGTTTGGCTATCAAAGCCTGCTCGCTGTCGCCCCCGAGCATCCATTGGCAGCACAGCCATACGTGACACCTCAACAGATTCGTGACCAAACGCTGATCACCTATCCTGTCGAGCAAAGCCGTCTGGATGTCTTCAATCAGTTTCTAACCCCCGCAGGGGTATATCCGCAGGAAGTACGCACTGCCGAACTCACCATGATGATGATGCAGCTGGTTGCCAGTGGACGTGGTGTTTCAGCACTGCCCAATTGGGCACTGGCGGAATATCTGGAGCGTCACTATGTGGCGGCGGTAAGTCTGGGGGAACAGGGGGTATGGGGCACGCTTTACGCGGCAGTGCGGCGCGAACAGCTTGAACTCGACTGGATGAATACTTTTCTCAGCACCGCTCGAACCATAACGGCCCGCGTATTGACGGGCATCACCGAGCCGTTTGGTCACTGATTCAAGCAGGAAGAATGGAAAGCTGCCTCGGCATATGACTAACGAAGCGCGCGTTCATCGTCATCTGATATCAGTAACGTAAAGCGCGCCCCTCCCAGGGTAGGCGAAGTCGATACCGAGACTCGCCCCCCGTGCCACAGCACGATACGCTCAACGATCGCCAGCCCCATGCCAAACCCGCCCCCTGTAAAGCGGCCATCGGAAGGCCGGGCACGGCTGGCATCAACGCGCGTAAAGGGCTTGAGAATGCGCTGGTACTCGCCCTGCGGCACCCCTTCCCCGTTATCTTCAATAATCACCGCGCAAACATGACCAAACCTGCGGAGCGTGATATTCACCGTATCCGCCGTATGCTGCACCGCGTTTTCAATCACGTTTTGCAGGGCGCGCTTGAGCATATGGGCATCGCCCTGCACGCGACACTCCTCGCTCCCGCTCAACGTAAAGGTCACTTCCTGCGCAATACGCTCGACCTGATGAACGATGACCTCGGTCATGGAGCGCAGATCGACCGATTCGGAGAAGCTGCCAAGCCCACCTCGTGTAGCGCTATCGAGACGGGCGTAAGTGAGAATATCGTCGATGAGCTTATCCAATGAGCCGATATCGTCATCCACGTCCTGCAACTGGCGCTGGATCGCCTCCGAGCCGCTGACATCCCCAATCATCTGTAGCGCGAAGCGAATTCTCGACAGAGGGGTACGGAACTCATGGGATACCGCCTGAATAAGCTCTTGCTGGGAATTGAGTGCGGCCTGAACCTGATAGGCCATAACGTTCATGCGGCGCGCCATTGGCCTGAACCGCACACTCACGTCATCCGCTGGCAGGGAGTCGGTGCTGCCTTGAAAGAAAAGCTCGGCATTGGTCGCCAGACGGCGCATGGAGCGGTTGTCGCGCCAAAAAAGCGCCCGTGTCACCAGCGTTGCGCCTAAACCGCCCAGCGCCAACAGCAGCAGTACCATGGGCAGAGAAACGCCCTCTTCAAACGCGACAGGCCCGATTTTTATCCAGCGTTGATCGTTGAGCAGAATGAAGAAGCTGGCATGTGCATGACCATCAACCACCACAACAGGGTCGCCCGCCGACAGCCTTTCAATTTGCACGGAGGAAAGCCCGGTTGGTCTACCGCTGCCGATGGTCATTGGCAGTCCACTGGCCGCCACCAGGCGCGAAATGCGCGCTTCCCTGGCAACCGGTGGCACATTTTCCACCCAGCCGCGCAGCAATCTCAGGATGTGATTGGGAAAATCGCTTGAAGAGGAAACGGAAGAGAGTACGAGTACCGCAGAGTCGTTATTGATCGTTCGGTAAAATGACCAGTGGGAACCGTTGAAAGCGGCGGAGACTCCCGTCCAGCGCAGCAGCATGCGCTCGCGAAAGCCAAGATTGGTCGCCTCGGGTGCCAATACCGAAAGCCCTACTCCCAGCCGCTCTTCATTGACGTAGAGCCAGCCTGCCCGGTCAGAAGGCGCCTGATCGTCAAGCAGGTAGGAGACCACCGCAGTGGGCAGCCCCGCAAGCTGTTCGCGATACTGAAGGTCACGTACGACCTGATAGACCCACAGCAGCAGAACACAAACAGCCACCACGACCATTTGCCAGGCGAAAATGGTCAGCAGTTGATGGGCGGAGCGGCGCTGATGCTGATCGGGCATCACAGTTCTCTAACGAAAAGATAGCCTTTGCTGCGAACTGTCTTGATACGCTGAGGATGATTGGGATCATCGCCGATTTTTGGCCGAATGCGCGAGACACGCACATCAATCGAGCGATCCTGACCGTCGTACTTGATTCCTCTCAGCGCCGAGAATATCTCTTCCCGTGACAGTACACGGCCCGCGTTGGAGGCCAAAAACCACAGCAGATCGAATTCAGCGCTGGTCAGGTCAATGCGCTCTGCATTAAGCCACGCCTCGCGGGTTCCCGAGTCGATAACCAGATCCTTGAACTCAAGACGACCTTCCGAAGCGCCGCCTTCCAGCCCTTCCGAGCGACGCATCAGCGCTCTCATGCGGGCCAGCAGTACGCGTGGCGGTACAGGCTTGGGCACGTAATCATCGGCGCCCATCTCCAGCCCGAGCACCTGATCCATGTCATCAGTACGAGCGGTAAGCATCAGGATGGGGCCGCTGTATTGAGGGCGCACGCGCCGACAAATCGACAGGCCGTCTTCTCCCGGCAGCATAAGGTCCAGAATAACAAGGTCCGGGCGCAGCGCTAGAATCTGCTCGGCGCCCTTTGCACCATCCTGTTCCACACTCACCTGAAAGCCATTGCCTTCAAGATATTCGCGCGTGAGCGCCGCCAGACGATCATCATCTTCAATGATCAGAATGTGGTCTTGGTGATTCTCCAAAACATGCTCCCAAACAATTACGTACTATTGATCGCTGCGCTTCTCTGACTGCCTGGAAAGCGCAGGCGCACTGCCAGCGATGTTGAATGGCGCCTCGTCAGCCTACCTTTGATAGCCCTTCGGCATCACCGCTACCGAGGAATTGCCCTCAATGATTCGGCATTGAGAGCCAACAAGGATACCGGTGAACTACAGGTATGAGCACCTGAAGCCCATTGAATTCCCGTCTGATGACAAAAAAAGATCCATCGAAAATTTTTTAGCACCACGACCACGTTGACTTACGGGCCTTGTCAGGTCTATACACCAAATTACACAAGTTAGTCACAACTTATCCACTTGTGGGCGTAGCAGAAGGCCACTATCGTAAGGCTAAAGCGTGTGCCGCGTACAGCTACAATACAGCAACCGACAGACAAGCATTTTTACGGCACGCTTGCCCCTTGCAGGGGGCGTTAAAGCGACGACAGAAGGTTGCTATCAGGCAGGCCATATTCTATACATCAATGCTGATTGCCTCTATCACTCCGGCAGTCGCAAGAGGATCGACATCATGCGATCGAACATCCAGAAGTGACAGTGCCATAAACGAGAAACGCCCGGTGTTGCAGCACCGGGCGTTTCCAACAGCTTCGAGGGTTGCAGCCTTCGAAGCAAAATGCAGGCAGGTATCCGACCTTCCCACTTCATGTTTTTGATAGTGGTCGGATTTCCTGTTCACGTCAACCTCGTGCTTGAAAATAGTATGAATTGAATGAAACAAGAGGCTCGACCATGGAACGCTACATCGTTGTGTGTGACATCCCTGCCGACACCGAACGGTTCGAAAAGGTAAACGCAGCACTTGAAAAAAGTGGCCCATGCACCGCTGTAACCGACGGCACCTGGCTGATTGCTACATCCCTTGGCCCGCGAGAGCTGTTCCTGCGCTTACGCATACATAGCCTTGCACAGGACACTCTTTATCTACTGAATTTCAAGGATGCTCCTGAAGGCTTCGGGCCACACCGTATCAATCAATGGCTCGATACCACCGAGCCCACTCGCTTGCATGTAGTGGGCGGTACCGATCACCGTTGATTCCACGCCAATTAAGCGCCTGCATAATGAAAAACGCTGCTCTTCCTTAAAGCAGCGTTTTTTTGTGCTGTCACCTAAGCCAATGCAGCAGAAATTTATTGCGGTCGTCGCATCTCGAAACGTGCGGCCTCGCTGATCGTGAAGTAATCACCGGGGCCGCCTCCCCGCGTTAATGGCTTCGCGGCAACGGTATCGAACATATCGTCAACGATCAGGCGTTGATCTATGTGAATACCTACAACTTCCCCGAGTACCAGCCAACTCTCGATCTCAACACCATGGCTGTCGTTAAGCTGCACTATCTGGCTCAGGCGGCACTCAAAGGCGACCGGCGCTGCCGCCACCCTCGGCACGGCTATCTCACTGCTTGCCGCTGGCGCCAGCCCTGCCAATGCAAATTCATCGACTTCCAGCGCTACGGCACTACAGGAAAGGTTCATCTGTTCGGCCAACGCTTCGCTGGCCAGATTCCAGACAAATTCACCGGTCGCCTCAATATTCGTCAGACTATCCTTACGCCCAACACTGCTGAATCCAATAATGGGCGGCACATAGTTAAAAGCGTTGAAGAAGCTATAAGGCGCAAGATTCAGCGTGCCGTCACTATCCTTCGAAGAGATCCAACCGATGGGGCGCGGGGCGATAATGGCATTGAAGGGATCGTGAGCGAGACCATGGCCCTCTTTCGGTCTGTAAAAGTACATGCCACCGCCTCCTTATAGCGCGCCTTGATAAAAGTGTTATGGAATGTGATCAGCACTTTCGGGAATGGCTGGATGCAGCCACATAAGTTAGCGCAGCACTCGCGTCGGGCGAATATCCAGCAGCGGCGTATCCTTCACCTCTTCCATTACCGCAAAGGTACGTGTTTCGCGCACGCCCGGCATGTCCCATAACACCCGACCGGCAAACTCGCGATACCCCTCCATGCTGCGGTGGCGCGTCTTGAGCAGATAATCGAATCCGCCTGCCACCATGTGGCATTCAAGAATTTCAGGGCGATCCTTGATGGCATATTTGAAGTCGTTGAAGACGTTGGAGACCGTGCGGTCGAGGAATACCTCAACAAATATCAGCAGAGCGGCATCCAGCTTGTTGGGATTCAAACGCGCTTCATAACCAAGGATAAATCCCTCACGGGTCAAACGCTGAACCCGCGCCAGCACAGCGCTTGGCGACAGGTTAACCAGCTCGGCCAGACGCGTATTGGCAATACGCCCATCACGCTGCAATTCATTGAGAATCTGGACGTCCTTGCGATCGAGTTGATACTCCTGCGCATCGCCCACGAACTTTTCTCCAAAAAAATAGTAAATTTTAGTGAATAATTCAGCGCATATTGCTTGAACATAGGCAAATAAGCAAAGAAACGCCGACCATTCATCCTATATCCGTGAGTTCGCGCAATGTCCGTCTCCAATCAGCTTCACAATGGTACCGATACGCTCGCCGCTAATGGCGACTATCAGCCCTTTGCGCACATAACGCCGCTTCCGCAGCGCTCTCCGCTGCGTCAGGCAATTACTCGCGCCTGGCATCTTCCCGAGACCGAAGCGATTCCCATGCTGCTCGAATCGGTGCATCTCCCTGAAGAGCAAACCGGGCGCATTCATGATCTTGCCTACAAGATTGCCGAAGGCTTGCGCAACAGCGACTCTGCCCGCGGTAAAGAGGGGCTGATTCAGGGGCTACTGCAAGAGTTTTCACTCTCTTCGCAGGAAGGCATCGCCTTGATGTGTCTGGCTGAAGCACTGCTGCGTGTCCCTGATGCGGCTACGCGGAATGCGCTTATTCGCGACAAGCTTTATGAAGGTGACTGGAAGTCGCATCTGGGCAAAAACAGCTCGACCTTTGTCAACGCTGCCGCCTGGGGTCTGATGATTACCGGTAAGCTGGTGACCCCTTCCAGCGACAAGACCCTCGGCGCTAGTCTTACCCGCGCATTGGGCAAGTTCGGTGAACCGCTGATTCGCAAGGGCATGGATATGGCCATGCGCATGATGGGCGAGCAGTTCGTGACGGGCGAAACCATCGAAAAGGCGGTCGGTAACGCCAAGCGTCTTGAGCAGCAAGGCTTCCGTTACTCCTACGATATGCTGGGCGAAGCGGCGATGACCGATGCCGATGCACAGCGCTATATCAAGGATTACGAAACAGCCATCGAAGCGATTGGCAAGGATTCGGCTGGCAAGGGCGTTTACGAAGGCCCGGGTATTTCGATCAAGCTGTCGGCGATCCACCCCCGCTACTTCCGCGCTCAGCACGACCGCGTTCATCAAGAGCTGTATCCGGTGCTGCTGCGCCTCGCCAAACTCGCCAGACAGCACAACATCGGTCTTAACATTGATGCAGAAGAAGTCGAGCGTCTGGAACTATCGCTCGATCTGCTTGAGCGCCTCTGTTTCGAACCTGAGCTTCAGGGCTGGGAAGGCATTGGCTTCGTTGTGCAGGGGTATCAGAAGCGCTGCTTCTATGTCATCGACTATATTGTTGATCTCGCGAAGCGCAGTAACCACCGCCTGATGATTCGTCTGGTGAAAGGTGCCTACTGGGATACCGAGATCAAGCGCACTCAGGTAGAAGGTCTTGAGGACTTTCCGGTCTTTACCCGCAAGCCTTACACCGATATCTCTTATGTTGCGTGCGCGCGCAAGCTGCTCGATGCGCAGAAATACATCTACCCCCAGTTTGCCACTCACAACGCGCGCACTGTCGCCACCATTTACGAGATGGCCGACCCTTCCACCTACTACCGCGGCCAGTACGAATTCCAATGCCTGCACGGCATGGGCGAGCCGCTTTACGGCCAGATCGTCAGCAGCGACAAGCTCAACCGCCCGTGCCGTATCTATGCGCCGGTAGGCAGCCATGAAACGCTGCTGGCCTATCTGGTGCGTCGTTTGCTTGAAAACGGCGCCAATACCTCATTCGTGAACCAGGTCGCTGATCCTAACCTGCCGCTCGAATCGCTGATTCTCGATCCCGTGGCACAGGCACAGAGCTGGGCAGAAAAGGAAGGTCAGTTAGGCAAGTCACACCCCCACATCCCCACGGCGGGCACCTTGTATGGTCAGGTGCGCTCCAATTCGCGTGGTATGGAGCTGACCTGCGACGACCAGTTGGAAGCACTGGAAAAAGGTCTGATCGAAGGTGCTTCGGGCCAGATTGAAGGCGGCCCGATTGTTGCGGCGGCGCTTCAGTCCGTCGAAGGTGAGAGCGTTGAGGTAATTAACCCGGCCAATCACACCGACAGGGTAGGCAGTGTGCGTCAAATCGCACCGGCTGATGTCGAACGCGCCGTTCAGACAGCCGCCGACTTCGCACCGGAGTGGGCAGCCTATACGCCTGAGAAACGCGCCGAGATTCTTGACCGCGTGGCGGCACTGATTGAAGAGAGACGTGCCGAGTTGATGGGCATTGTGGTGCGTGAAGCGGGAAAAACCTACTCCAACGCGCTGGCAGAAATTCGCGAAGCGGTCGATTTCCTCTATTACTACGCGCAGCAGGTACGCAGTGCCTTTCAGAACGCCTCGCACCTGCCGCTTGGCCCGGTTACCTGCATTAGCCCGTGGAACTTCCCGCTGGCAATCTTCACCGGACAGGTAGCCGCGGCGCTGGCAGCCGGCAATACGGTACTCGCCAAGCCCGCCGAGCAGACCACCCTGATCGCCATCCGAGCCGTGGAGCTGTTTATCGAAGCTGGCGTGCCCCGCGAAGCGTTGCAGTTGATTCCCGGTGAAGGTGGCAAGGTAGGGCCGCTACTGACCGATGACGAGCGCATTCAGGGCGTCATGTTTACCGGCTCTACCGATGTGGCCCGTCTGCTGCAACGCACGCTTGCCAAACGCCTTGGGGCCAACGGCAAACCTGTACCGCTGATTGCTGAAACCGGCGGCCAGAACGCCATGATCGTTGACTCCTCGGCACTGCCAGAGCAGGTCATTCGTGATGTTGTCATGTCCGCTTACGACAGTGCTGGGCAGCGCTGCTCCGCGCTGCGCGTGCTGTGCATCCAGGAAGATGTGGCCGAACGCACCCTCGATATGCTCAAGGGAGCCATGCGCGAGCTGCAACTGGGCGATCCGATGCAACTCGCAACCGACGTAGGCCCGGTCATCGACGCTGAGGCCCGCGATAACATCAATCGCCACATCAGCACCATGCGCAGCAAGGGCCGCACTGTGCATCAGCTCAATCTGCACGGTGAAAGCGCCCAGCAAGCCGCCGATGGCGCTGGCACCTTTGTGCCGCCCACCTTGATCGAGCTGGATTCCATCGCTGATCTTGAGCGTGAAGTCTTCGGCCCCGTACTCCACGTAGTACGCTATAAGCGCGAAAACCTGGGCGATTTGCTGAAGCAGATTCGCAATACCGGCTACGGCCTGACCATGGGTGTTCATACGCGCATCAACGAAACCATCAACTATGTTGCCTCCAACTCCCACGTTGGCAACTTCTACGTTAACCGCAACATGGTCGGTGCCATCGTAGGCGTGCAGCCCTTTGGTGGCGAGGGGCTTTCCGGTACTGGCCCCAAGGCGGGCGGCCCGCTGTACCTTTACCGCCTGCTGGCCGAGCGTCCTGAAGGCGTACTGGCGTGGCCGTTCGGAACCCGTAACGATACCTACGCAACGCCAACTTCTCATGACCAGCGCTCAGAGAAGGAAGTGGGCGAGCTGCGTCGCTGGGCGGCCGCAAAAGGCGTCGATTTTGCCAAGGCAGACGAGCCTTTCTTCGGCCCTGACACTTACGGTTTGCCCGGCCCTACCGGAGAAGGCAACACCTATCGCACGCTGGCGCGTGATGCGGTGCTCAGCGTCGCCGATACCATAGAGCAGTACCTGATTCAGCTCGAATCGGTAGTAAAAGCAGGCTCTCGCCTGGTGTGGGACGCCTCCAGCCGAGTACCGGCCAAGCTGTATCATGACTTGCCAGACATGCTGAAAGGATTTGTGACGCTCAGTGCCAAGCCGCTTGAGGAAGAGTTTGATATCGCCCTGCACCATGGCGGCAAGGAATCCCTGCTGGCATTGCAGAAGGCACTTGCCGAGCGCGACGGCGCTATCGTGATTATTACTTCCATGGGTGAAGGTAACGCACTGGTACCGCCTGAGCGACTGATGGCGGAGTGTTCCACCAGTGTGGATACGACGGCAGCAGGCGGCAATGCCAGCCTGATGACGATGGATTAAGCCTTTTCTGCCATCTCTTTCCAACTACGCTGTTATTTTGCCGGGGCCGTCAGGCTCCCGGCTTTTTTACGTGTAGCAACGGGGCGTGAGGCTTGCCGGTGAGCTGAAACAACCAGCGATACTTCTCTTTTGGCAATACCGCACCAGTGCATCTACACTGTCTAGCCAGTAACAAAGAAAGTCGCTTTCAGCACTTGAAATTGCACGTCATCAGGCGCATTTATAAGGGCAGGTACAAGTTCCTAACCGTGGCAGGATAGTCGCACAAGCTGTCACATCATTCTCACACGAGAAGGGTAACTAACATGAGCAGTGCAAATCCGAGCAATATCAACGAAGTAAATGCCAGCAACCTCTTCGCTACACGCATTGGCCTCAGCGACGATACTCGTGCCAAGGTAGTAGCCATTATCAACGAGCGCCTGGCTGACCTCATAGATCTTCAGCTGGTAATCAAGCAGGCTCATTGGAATCTCAAAGGCTCCAACTTCATTGGCGTCCACGAAATGCTCGACGGCTTCCGTGCTGAAGTTGACGGTTTCGTTGATTCCGTTGCAGAACGTGCCACTCAATTGGGCGGTACTGCCCTGGGTACAGTTCAGGCAGTTGGTCAGAACACCAACCTGAACGCCTATCCCACCAATATCCATCAGGTGGAAGATCACCTGAAGGCGTTGGCTGATCACTATGGTGATGCTGCCAACCTGGTGCGCAAGGCGATTGATGACACCGACGAGCTTGGCGACCAGGACACTTCTGACCTGTTCACCGAAGTTTCTCGCGGCCTCGACAAGAACCTGTGGTTCATCGAATCGCACCTGCAGAAGTAAGCGCATCAATCAGAAGCTGATACGCTTTCAGACAAAACCGGAGCCTGGCGCTCCGGTTTTTGTTTAGAGAAGCTTTCTTCCCTGAGCAAGCATTCGATGTTCGCTTATCTACCCGTTCATCGCCTCTGCTATTGCGACGATAACGACCCTTCCCGCCTTGATGCCCTGCTCTCTTTGCCGTTCTGCTCAGAGATTACCGTTTAATCTTCGCCGCAAATTACGCTAACAGTTCCCGCTCCCTCCCCCCATAAGGGTCGCGATTATCCACCAGAATCACGGTATGGATTTCTCACACAGTACGCCCCATCTCTCCTATGCGACGCGCTATTTAGCCTCCACTATATACCCGAGATTCTGCTGGATAGCTCAACCGGCAGAAAGCTCTCTACGCCATACTTATAATTAATGAAAAAGCTCGCCGTGGGCCATTCGTAGACGGTGTCAATCTACAACCCGAGCGCCACTTTCTTGCAGAGGACAAGCTCACTTCCTTCCACATCACACCGCATCATACATGATACTTTCGTAGCACTAACCACTGTCATCAATGCAGGGTATCAAGCCATTGGGCACCTAGCAGATCGGCACTCTTCGACACACCATTTGCTATCCCCCGACCAGTTCAGTGCAGTGATCGAGTCCAGCAATGACATAGGTTATAGCTCGTTTTTTGGCATTACAGCTGCGCGATACCCAAGGGCAAAAATCTTCAAACTCATCCCACATTTCTGAGCTTCCAGCGTCTGTTCCCTTCTCACCTCACTCATTGAGCCTGCGATGGTAACCCTTGTTTTTCATGGTAATCTGAACCGGCTTCTAAATATTGCAGGGCAACTTGTGTTTCTCCTCACGATTGGGAAGCGCCGCACACTACCACTAAAAAAACCAATAAGGTTTGTTCACATTTCCAAATGAGGGCAAATCCTAACTAATAATTACGCAACAGGAGATGCCTTTATGGCCATTGGGGTTTGGATCAGTCTGATTGCCTATTTCGTACTGATGATCGCCATCGGCTTGTACGCCATGCGCACGTCCACTTCTACATCCGAAGATTACATACTGGGGGGCCGAACCCTCAGCCCTCAGGTCACCGCGCTATCTGCTGGTGCCTCGGACATGAGCGGCTGGCTGCTGTTGGGCTTGCCTGGGGCCATATTCATCTCAGGTCTTGGGCAAGCCTGGATCGGTATCGGTCTTTTCATCGGAGCTTTCTTGAACTGGATACTGGTAGCCCCGCGCCTGCGCGAGCAGACCGTTCGCTACGGCAACGCAATCACCATTCCAGCGTTCCTCTCCAACCGTTTTCCGACACGCGCCATGTCACTGCGCACGATCTCGGCCATCGTTATCGTCGTATTCTTCGCCATCTATACCGCCTCGGGGCTGGTGGCTGGAGGCAAGCTCTTCGACAGCGCCTTTGCAGGAGTGATTAACATCGGAGGTCTGAGCAACTATGCCACCGGTATCATCATCACCCTCGGCATAGTGCTGGTCTATACCGTCATCGGTGGCTTTCTTGCCGTGAGTCTGACCGACTTCGTGCAAGGCTGCATCATGATGCTGGCACTAGTCATCATGCCTGCGGTAGTACTGTTCGGTGAAGGTGGCGGCGGCTTGTCCCAGGCTACCCAAACGCTTAACGAAGTCGATCCCAACCTGCTCTCCTGGACCAGCGGCTTGACCTTCATCGGTTGGCTCTCGGCTGTCACCTGGGCACTCGGTTACTTCGGTCAGCCCCACATCATCGTGCGCTTCATGGCCATTCGTTCTCTCAAGGACGTTCCTGCTGCCCGCAACATCGGCATGAGCTGGATGCTGATCTCGCTGATCGGCGCGATCTCTGTCGGTGTTTTCGGTCGCGCCTATGCCGTGCGCAATGGGCTGGACGTACAGGACCCGGAGACGATCTTCATCGTACTCTCCAACCTGCTGTTCCATCCGCTCATCACCGGCTTCCTCTATGCGGCTCTGCTCGCGGCGATCATGAGCACCATTTCCAGCCAGCTATTGGTGGCCTCTTCATCGCTGACTGAAGACTTCTATCGTCTGTTCCTGCGCAAGGAAGCAACCGAGAAGGAAACCGTCCTCATCGGTCGTGTGAGCGTGGTCGCAGTGGGCATTATTGCGGCAATCATCGCCTCCAATCCGGATTCACAGGTACTGGGGCTGGTGAGTAATGCGTGGGCCGGCTTTGGCGCAGCCTTCGGACCGTTGATCCTTCTGTCTCTGATGTGGCCTCGCACCAACGGCACAGGCGCCATCGCTGGCATGATCGTGGGCGCAGTTACCGTGATGGTCTGGATCTCACTCGGCTGGAGCGATTCGTTCCTGGGCGGCCCCGGCATCTACGAAATCATTCCCGGCTTCGCTGCTTCCCTCATTGCCATTCTCGTAGTGAGCTGCGCCACGGGAGATGCTGGCGAATACAAGGCGCGCTAGTCCACATCACCAAGGGCCTCGGCTGGGGCCTCTAAAACGATCAGACCGGAGCCAAAAGCTCCGGTCTTTTTATAGTGATGCTCCCGTTGATAGAACTCTTATTGAGCACGCAGGCGGTCAGCCGCTTGCCGCAGGAGCGTGGCCGTATTCTCCCAGCCTAGACAGCCATCGGTGACCGACACCCCATAGCGCATAGCATTAGAGATCGGCTGCTTGCCCTCTTCCAGATGACTCTCGATCATCACACTGTGCAGACTTCTTTCGCCGTTCAAACGCTGACGTACCACGTCCTCGAACACCAGCGGCTGCCGCGTGGGGTCCTTGAGGCTATTACCATGACTACAATCCACCATGATGCTGGGGCAGTAGCCCGCCTGCTCAAGCGCTGTTCGCGCGAGCGCGATACTCTGTTCATCATGGTTGGGGCCGTTTCTTCCGCCACGCAACACCATATGCGTATCAGGATTGCCAAGCGTAGCCACCATCGAAGGCATGCCCGTTTCACTGAGGCCAAAATAGTGATGCGCCCTGGCAGAAGCACCAATAGCGTCACACGCTGCGCCGAAGGAGCCGTCGGTGCCATTCTTGAAGCCGGTCGGGAACGGCAAGCCACTGACAAGCTCACGGTGAACCTGTGATTCAGTGGTACGTGCCCCTATCGCTCCCCATGCCAGAAGATCAGAGAAATACCCGGCCACCATCGGGTTCAATAATTCATTGGCAAGCGGAACACCGCGCTCCAGCAGTTCGATCATCAGCGCACGGCTCATTTCGAGACCTGAGGCCATGTCATCACTGCCATCAAGGAACGGATCATACAGCAGCCCCTTCCAGCCCACTGTGGTACGCGGTTTTTCAATATAAGCGCGCATCACCAGTAACAGTTGGTCGTCCACCTGACGAGAGAGCGATGCCAAACGCTCAGCATACTCCAGAGCAGAGCGCCGGTCATGCAGCGAGCAAGGCCCTACCACGACCAGCATGCGTGAATCCTGACCGTTGATGATATTGCGAACCTGCTCACGCTGCTGGGCAATACGCCGTGTCAATTCAGGCGTGAGGGGAAATTGATCGCGCAGGCAGGCAATGCTCGGAAGTTGCCCGTTGAGAACAGGCTGGGAGGTTACGGCTTCAGTGGTATCGGTGGTCATAAGAGCGGTTCCTTGAGATCAGCGCATCAGGTGCGCTGCTGAATTCAATGTCGGGTTCGTAAAGAGAGGTCGGAGAAGCGCTGGCCGCGCAGGGAGGTATAAGGCCGCCAGCGCACGCTAAATCGAACATCAGAGATGCTGTTGGGATAAGAAGCGTTGGAATAGGTCATAACAATCTCCTTTCAAGTAAATCAGGTAGTCACTGCACCAAAACGAAAACCCCGGTCAGGAAGCCTGACCGGGGTTTAACTGTAGCGGTATCAGGCGGCCTCTGGTGGGCACGCCTGTGGGGTATCAGGCGCGCCTGTGGCTAAACCAATACCCAAAATAGTTGGAGCTGCCGGGAGCAGCGCTCTTTTCTTCATGACATAACGCAAGAGCAGCACGCGCTTCCATGGAAATGCACGTACCAGGCATACGAGTCTGGAGCAAATGTGACGCTGCCATAATGTGCCCTACGTTAATCTGCGTTTATGTTGATTGATGTCGCACTGCTACGGAATGCGCGAACATCAGCCTTGCTGCCAATATATCGACCATACGCCGGGACAGATGGATTCTCAAGCGCATTCAGCCTGAAATAACTTCCCACCAGATAAACAGTGCAGGCAATGCACTGACCGCAGCCAGCATCGTGAGTATGGCAGCAGTACAGCATAGCGCTACCGGTTCACGTCGCCATAATGCGCCAGGTGACAGTTCTGCACAGTCGCGCTGTACGCTGCTGCCGGGAAAGTGACGAGCTGATGCGGCACGAGGCCGAGGGTCGCATGGCATAGGATGGCTCCTGCATGGCTGATATACCGACGATACTCGAACGAGTATCTATCCATCAACACTATTTCACCCCGCGCCCGCCATCAACAGAGAGCACTGTTCCGGTAACAAAACGAGCATCCAGCAGATAACGTACGCTCTCCCACACAGCGGAAGGCCCCGGCAGTACATCAAGTACCGACTTGCGCTTCAATTTTTCAATGTAGCGGGCATCATCACCGCGATTCAGCATGATAGCGGCTGGCGCGACGGCATTGACCTTGATATCAGGCGCATAGCGAGCCGCAAATGATCTGGCAAGATTTTCAAGCCCCGCCTTGGATGACGCATAAGCGGAGTGGCGGCGCGAGCCATGCGCGGCTGAAAAATCGGTGATATGAATGATGTCGGTCAGCGGCTCAGGCCCCGCCAGCAGTAGCTCACGACAATGCGTATTGATCAGCATGGGCGCCTGCATATGCACATGAAACATCCGTTCGTATGTATCGGCTTCCTGCTCGATATCCTCAGCGTTATCCGGCAGCCACACCGAGGCATTGTGGATAATGGCGCGAAGCCGCGGCGTACTCTCCTTCAGATGCCCAATGAAGCCGATAATGCCCGCACTGCTGGAAAAATCGGCCTGAATGGCCGTCGCTCCCCGCGCGCGCATGGCCGCCACGGCATCACGTTCGCGCAGGTAGGTAATGATGACGGGATACCCTTCATCCAGCAGGCGTTCAGCGAGGTAACGCCCCAGCCGCTGCGCTCCGCCGGTAATCAATACAGGCGATTGAGGCATTAGCGGGCTGCACCTTGCGCTGACGGTCTGGGGGCATAGCTGAAGACATCGGAAAATACCCGCTCCGTCAGCGGCTCGATGGCTTCCAGCGCATCCACGACGGCATAGACCATGCCTGGCGATCCCGAAATATAGACGCTGTAGTGCTGGGTGGCGGTCAGCGTATTGGTCAGCGCCTGGTCGATGCGCTCAACCAGAAACTCAAGGTCATCCTGCTCATTGCCGCCGGGCTGATGCTCTTCGATCACGGGGTGATAGTGAAGATTGGGGTAGCGCTGCGCCCATTCGCGGGGCAAGTGATCCATATATAGCTCGCGAGCGCTGCGCGCCGCCCACCATAGATCAATATGATGATCGGGATCATGCGCCAGCACCGCTTCCGTGATCGCCTTCATTTGCGCGAAACCGGTGCCTGCCCCGACCAGCAGCAAGGGGGCGGAATCCCCCAAACGGAATACCGTGTCCCCCTTGGGCAACCGAATATTCAGCGTTCGGCCAACTTCCAGCACCTTGCGCAGCGCGGTATTACTTCTGCTCTCTTCGACACGCAGAATATGCAGCTCAAGCAGCCCGTCACCACGGTACGCATTGGCAATGGAGAACGGCACCCACTTCGGTTCACCGTCAACCTCTACCGATATTTCCAGATATTGCCCCGGCGCATGGGCGATCCCCTCTCCTTCCATACGCAGAAATACGCGCAGTACATCGGGGGCGAGGGTTTCAATGCTGTCAATTGTCGCGTTAGTGGTTGTCACGCTCATGCTGCATGTCCGTCTGATTGGGTTAAATGCGTTAGCCTGGAAGGTACAGCGACCTGCCGATGCTGACCTCTGGCAAACGCTTCTTTATTGATCGAGCCCGTATTCGCTCCAGCGCTGCGTTACGGTCTCCTTCACCTGCTCATCCATCTCGATGGGAACGCCCCATTCACGACTGGTTTCCCCAGGCCATTTGGAGGTGGCATCCATGCCCATTTTTGACCCCAGCCCACTCACCGGAGAGGCAAAGTCAAGGTAATCAATGGGCGTATTTTCGACCATCACCGTATCCCGTGCAGGGTCCATGCGCGTGGTGATGGCCCAGATCACATCTTTCCAGTCGCGCGTATTGATGTCGTCGTCCACCACGATAACAAACTTGGTGTACATGAACTGGCGCAGAAAGCTCCAAACGCCCATCATCACTCGCTTGGCGTGCCCCGGATACTGCTTGCGCATTGATACCACGGCCATTCGGTAGGAGCAGCCTTCAGGAGGAAGATAGAAGTCGATGATTTCGGGAAACTGTTTGCGCAGAATGGGCACAAATACTTCATTCAGCGCCAGCCCCAGCACTGCCGGTTCATCCGGTGGCCTGCCAGTATAGGTCGAGTGATAGATCGCTTCACGGCGATGCGTGATGCGGGTAACAGTGAAAACAGGGAAGGAATCGACTTCGTTGTAATAACCGGTGTGGTCACCAAACGGGCCTTCAGGGGCGATATCGTCAGGATAGATAAAGCCTTCCAGCACAATCTCGGCAGAAGCAGGTACTTCAAGATCGGCATGCCCACAGCTCACCAGCTCGGTTCTACTATTGCGCAGCAAACCGGCAAATGCGTACTCCGAGAGAGTATCCGGTACAGGCGTTACCGCCCCCAGAATGGTGGCAGGGTCAGCGCCCAGCGCGACAGCGACCGGGAAAGGCTCGCCGGGATGCTGCTGCTGCCAGTCGCGAAAATCGAGCGCCCCGCCACGGTGTGACAGCCAGCGCATAATCAGCCGATTACGGCCTATTTTCTGCTGCCGGTAAATGCCCAGGTTTTGACGCTTACGATGGGGGCCACGAGTCACTACCAATGGCCAGGTCACCAGAGGGCCGGCATCGCCGGGCCAGCAATGCTGAATCGGCAAGCGATCAAGATCAACGTCGTCACCTTCCAGCACCACTTCCTGACAAGCGGCCTTGCGCACCCGTTTTGGCCCCATGCTGAGCACTTTCTTCAGAAGCGGCGCTTTTTCCCACGCATCGCGCATGCCCTTGGGCGGATCAGGCTCTTTCAGGAAGGCTAGCAGCTCGCCCACTTCGCGCAGCTTGAATACATCGTCCTGCCCCATGCCCAGTGCGACACGGCGAGGCGTCCCAAACAGATTAGCGAGCACCGGCATATCATGGCCGCGTACATTTTCGAACAGCAGCGCCGGGCCACCGTCACGCAACACTCGATCGCAAATTTCGGTCATCTCAAGGTAAGCATCCACCTCGGCCGAAATGCGCTTAAGCTCGCCCATCTCTTCCAGACGCGCGATAAAGTCGCGTAAATCCTTGTATTGCATGACGTTCTTCCAACCCTGCGTACCTGACGGTATTTGGCTACCTTGGTACAGCGACTTTCACGCCTTTAGCGACAACACGCTGTAGGCACATTACCCTGCAAAATAAAAAGGGGCGATGCATCATAGCATTCGCCCCTTCTTGCGCCTACAACACTACTGTTTGGCCTATATAACAGTTTCCTATTAACGGCGCTTCATCGCCTCGAAGAACTCATCGTTGGTCTTGGTATCCTTCAGACGCTCGATAAGGAACTCGGTAGCCGCAACATCATCCATCGGATTCAGCAGTTTGCGCAGAATCCACATACGCTGCATCTCTTCTTCCGAGCACAGCAGATCTTCACGGCGCGTGCCTGAGCGACGAATGTTGATCGCCGGGAAGACGCGTTTTTCAGAGAGCTTGCGATCAAGGTGCGCTTCCATGTTACCGGTGCCCTTGAACTCTTCGAAGATCACTTCGTCCATCTTCGAGCCGGTATCGACCAGTGCGGTGGCCAGAATGGTCAGACTGCCGCCCTCTTCGATGTTACGCGCCGCGCCGAAGAAACGTTTTGGCTTCTCGAGTGCGTGAGCATCAACACCACCGGTCAGCACCTTGCCAGAAGAAGGCACAACGGTATTGTAGGCACGCGCCAGACGGGTAATGGAGTCAAGCATGATGACCACATCTTTCTTGTGCTCGACCAGTCGCTTGGCCTTCTCGATTACCATCTCCGCAACCTGAACGTGGCGTGCGGGCGGCTCGTCAAAGGTAGAAGCAACTACTTCACCGCGCACGGTGCGCGACATCTCGGTCACTTCCTCAGGGCGCTCATCAATCAGCAGAACAATCAGGTAGCATTCAGGATTGTTACGCACGATGGCATTGGCCACGTTCTGCATCATCATGGTTTTACCGGCCTTGGGCGGCGACACAATCAAACCACGCTGGCCTTTACCGATCGGCGATGTCAGATCAATGATGCGCGAGGTGAGATCCTCGGTTGAGCCGTTACCGATCTCCATGGTCAGACGCTCGTCCGGGAAGAGCGGCGTCAGGTTCTCAAAGAGAATCTTGTGCTTTGAATTCTCGGGACGGTCGAAGTTGATCTGGCTGACTTTCAGCAGCGCGAAGTAACGCTCACCTTCCTTCGGCGGACGAATCTTCCCGGAGATGGTATCGCCCTTGCGCAAATTGAAGCGGCGGATCTGGGAAGGAGATACATAAATATCATCAGGGCCAGCCAGGTAAGAGCTGTCCGCACTTCTCAAGAACCCAAACCCGTCCTGCAGGATTTCGAGAACGCCATCGCCATAGATATCCTCGCCACTTTTGGCATGCTTTTTAAGGATGGCGAAGATAATGTCCTGCTTGCGCGAACGTGCGACGTTATCAATTCCCATGCTCTGCGCAAGTTCGAGCAGTTCCGGAACGGTCTTTTGCTTAAGTTCAGTTAGATTCATTGGCTTGTTTCAAAGAGAGAAAGGGCTGATTTATCAGCGAGGCATAATGGGAAGACAAGTGCCGTTAAGCACGATATGGAATCTTGAGGGAATGGGCCTTCACGCCTTTTGAGCGTGTGAGAGACGTGTGCATAGCAGATGCGGCTGCCACTAGCAGCGGCCGGTTCAGCACTGTGCATCGCCTGAAGGCACCGTTGTACCCGCGATATTGGAACCGATGGAAAACATAGCGATCAACGCTCAGTCTGCAATTGTGCATCCTCAAACGATACAGGAGCAAAATAAGCGGATGGACCTGGGTGACTAGCGAAAAGCGAACAATAAATTGGGGTATCAACTGACTGAACGCGTCAGAGAGATTCCAGGTGAAATCGGCTGCAGAGGCCGTTGGGAGCACCAGAGCGGGCTAACTGCACGAATAGTATGCAACACAGAAACACAACGCAAGCGAAAAACCGAAAATTGCTTAAACCATCAGTAGCATAGTAACGAATGTTGCGGTTGTCTTTGCCTTAGTTACCGAAAGAGTAATGACTCCCTGCTTGCCACCCATCGGCAAACCGGGACCACCGCTCACCTAGCAATGCGACCGGCTCATTATTATTCCCTGCATAATACACAACCCCCACCCAATGGCGCTGCCACGGAGGAATATCCGCTTCCTGCAATAGCTGTTTAACCCGCCGGTGCTGCTGCCCCACCAATAGTCGCTCACCGCCTTGTCGCGGCTGGCACCATAGCGAAGCCGCTGCGCCATCCTGGCGACATGGCTGCCACTGCACCAACAGGCGCTGCCAATAGCCAGCATCGGGGGCTTCACGCGCACGTTCCATGTAAAGCCGCCCTCGCCATAGCCGTGCGACCACATCCGCCCACTTCACCTCAGCCACGCTATCGGGCCGAGCCTCCAACTGTCGCAGCAACTGCGCCATCACTGCGCGCGGCGGCGTTGCCAAAGCGCGTTGCGACAATGCATGTCGAATCAGCAGCGCAGCACGCGTGCTGCTCAGGGCCAGCAAAGCCGCCTGATCCAGCACACCTGGCGTCAGCTCAATATCTGCCAAATCCTGCGCGGCGTACTCTTCCAGCAACTGGCGCTGCTCGCCTAGCTGCTCGGCACAGCCAGCGAGGGAGCCAACCGCATGCGGCCACTCCTTTTCCAGCGCAGGAATAACACGGTGGCGCAGGTAGTTACGGGAAAACGCGAGCGTGGCATTGGAAGGATCTTCTACCCATGACCACCCCTGTTCGCGCGCCAGTGCCTCCAGCTCGGCTCGCCGGAAAGAGAGCAGAGGGCGCTGTAGAATGCCCTTTCCCAGTGGCCGCTGTGGCGGCATCGCTGATAGTCCGGTCAGCCCGCTGCCACGCAGACTGCGCAAGAGAAAGGTTTCCGCCTGATCGTTGCGATGATGGGCAAGCCACACTACTTCATTGGCCGCGACACACTCACCGAACGCACGATAGCGCGCCTCACGAGCAGCGGCTTCCAGCCCTTGCCCGCTCTCGGTTACCTGAGGGTGCAAAACCTTGAGCGCAATCCCGACGTTATCGCAAAGCGTGCAGCAAAAATGCTCGAACTCGGAGGCAGCGGACTGCAACTGATGATTCACATGAATGGCAGCCAGTGCCGGCACACGCTGGCCTTCGCACTGAAGACGCTGATGGGCGGAAATCGCCAGCCGCAGCAGACAAACGCTATCCAGCCCACCCGACAACGCCAGCCACACCCTGGGTCGCTCCGCTACAGACAACAACGCTGCCTCAAGCGAAATATCACCTGGGGCAGCGTTAGAGAAGATCATGATCTGACGTTATATCAGGCTGGAGCGCCGAAGCTCATCAGGCGCTGATAGCGTCGATCAAGCAGCTCGCTGTGATCAAGCTGTTGCAGCTTATCAACGGAGGCCGTCAGTGACTCCTTCAGGCTTTCAGCCGCACTCTGGGGGCGGCGGTGTGCGCCTCCCAACGGCTCCTTGATCAGCGAATCCACGAAGCCCAGCTCCTGGAGCTGCGCAGCGGTAATGCCCATTGCCTGCGCCGCGTCGGAAGCGCGCTCGGCACTCTTCCACAGAATGGAAGCACAGCCTTCCGGCGAGATAACCGAATATGTCGAATACTGCATCATCAGCAGCTCATCGCATACACCGATAGCCAGCGCACCGCCTGAGCCACCTTCGCCGATTACCGTCGAGATGATCGGTGTTTTCAGGCGAGACATAACGGCCAGGTTATAGGCAATGGCTTCACTCTGACCACGCTCTTCAGCGTCGATACCGGGATAGGCCCCAGGCGTATCAATGAAGGTCAGCACCGGCATATTGAAACGCTCGGCCATTTCCATCAGGCGAATGGCCTTGCGGTAGCCTTCAGGACGCGGCATGCCGAAATTGCGCTTTACCTTGTCCTTGACGGTACGCCCCTTCTGATGACCAATAATCATCACTGGCTTGTCATCAAGTCGCGCAATGCCGCCAATCAGCGCGTAATCATCAGCGAAGGCACGGTCACCGTGCAGTTCGTCGAATTCGGTAAAGATGTTCTCAATGTAATCCAGCGTATAGGGGCGCTGAGGATGGCGTGACAGCTGCGATACCTGCCACGGCGTAAGCTCACGGAAAATCTGCTCGGTCAACTTGCGGCTTTTATCTTCCAGCCGGCCGATCTCATCGGACAAGTTGATTTCGCTGTCGTTACCTACCAGACGAAGCTCTTCAATCTTGTCTTGAAGTTCCGCGATAGGTTGTTCGAAGTCCAGATAATTGGGATTCATAGGGCGTGTCTAAAAGCTCTGACAAAGGGCCAGCAGCCGCGCGAACGCAGCGCTATGCCGGCATGTTTGAGGGAGCCTAACAACCTCCCCCGGACACAAAAGTGAGACATTATCCCATGCCTGACACGTCACGAAAAGCCGTGCGGCGTCGAAGGCATTGGGAGTTAACGATAGCAGAGGCGTACATTCTGCTGCCCCCGCACTTCAGTGAGACGAATAAGCAGTTCATCACTGGGCGCAACCCGCCAGCATTCGTCCAGTTGGAGAGCGCCGCTGGCCGCGCTGTTACGGTAACGGATGCGCACCGGCAAGCCGTTGGTATCCAGATGGGCGCTCAGCCCTTCACGCAGCGCGCGGGCGAAGTGCGCGTCCAGCCGGCTGCCATCAATGCTTACCTCTACCGCATCGCCATAGCGCATACGCGCATCCACCATAGGCGTAATCTCTTTCACACGCATCCGCAGTCCGCCGGAGTAATCATCGGTGGAAACCTCTCCTTCGACAATCAGCACCTGCGTATCGTCCAGCTGCCCGCGTACCTGATCGTACATTTCACCAAATAATGAGGCTTCAATGCGACCCGTACGATCGTCCAAGGTGACAAAGGCGATGGTATCGCCACGCTTTGATTTCATGGTGCGAGTCCCGACCACCAGCCCTGCTACACGCTGCGGCTGGCGCGACGGCTTAAGCTCGTTGATGCGCGTCGAGACGAAGCGTTTGATTTCAGGCTCATACTCATCAATGGGATGGCCGGTCAAATAGAGGCCCAGGGTGTCCTTCTCGCCCCCTAACCGTTCGCGATCCGCCCACTGGCGGGCATCACGATAATCGGCATAGTTGTCGCCCTCTTCTTCAGCGCTGCCAAACACATCGCCAAACATGTCGATGATGCCCGCACTCTGGTTAGCGTGGCTTTGCGATGCCGCTTTCATGGCATCATCGAGGGCGGCCATCATCACAGCACGGTTCGGACCGATATTATCGAGTGCACCCGCGCGAATCAGCGCTTCCAGGGTACGTTTGTTGAGGCGCTTGGCGTCGATACGTTCACAAAAGTCGAAGATATCCACAAAGGGACCGCCAGCATCGCGCGCTTCGACAATCGCCCCTATCGGCCCTTCACCCACTCCGCGAATTGCACCCAGCCCGTAGACGACTTCGCCCTTGTCATTAACGCTGAACTTATAGCTGCCCAGATTGACATCCGGCGGTGTGACCGTCAGCTTCATGCGCCGGCACTCCTCGATCAAGGGTACTACCTTGTCGAGGTTGTCCATTTCGGTAGAGATAACCGCCGCCATGAAAGGCGCTGGGTAATGGGTCTTGAGCCACGCGGTTTGATAGGACACCAGACCATAAGCCGCCGAGTGCGACTTGTTGAAGCCATAACCGGCAAACTTCTCTACCAGATCGAAGAGGTTGCCCGCCAGATCATTATTGATACCATTGGCGGCACAGCCATCCAGGAAGCCTTGGCGCTGCTTGGCCATCTCTTCGGGCTTTTTCTTGCCCATGGCACGACGCAGCATATCGGCCTGACCCAGCGTGTAGCCTGCCAGTACCTGGGCAATCTGCATCACCTGTTCCTGATACAGAATGATGCCGTAAGTGGGTTCAAGCACCGGTTTCAACAGCTCGTGCTGATAATCCGGGTGTGGATAAGCCAATTCGGCACGGCCATGCTTACGGTTGATAAAGTCATCCACCATGCCCGATTGCAGCGGCCCGGGGCGGAATAGCGCCACCAACGCGATCATATCCTCAAGGGAATCGGGTTGCAGGCGCTTGATCAGCTCCTTCATGCCGCGCGATTCAAGCTGGAAGACAGCAGTAGTTTCAGCCTTCTTCAGGAGATCAAAGGTCGGCTTGTCATCCAGCGGAATGGTGCTGATATCCAGCGGCTCTTCGCCATCGCGCGCGCGGGTCTTATCGACCATTTCCAGCGCCCAGTCGATAATCGTCAGCGTGCGCAGGCCAAGAAAGTCGAACTTGACCAGACCAACGGTTTCGACATCGTTTTTGTCGAACTGCGTCACCAGCCCGTGGCCTTCTTCATCACACAGCAGCGGCGAGAAGTCAGTCAGTTTGGTAGGCGCAATCACCACCCCACCGGCATGCTTGCCGGTACCGCGGGTAATGCCTTCAAGCTTGAGCGCCATCTCCCAGATTTCGCCGGCTTCATCGTCGTTGGCGACATACTCTTTGAGCGCAGGCTCGGCCTCGATGGCTTTCGCCAGCGTCATGCCCACTTCGAAGGGAATCAGCTTGGAGATCTTGTCGCCCAGCGAATACGGCTTGCCCTGCGCACGCGCCACATCACGCACCACCGCCTTGGCCGCCATGGTGCCGAAGGTAGCGATCTGCGATACCGCGTTGCGCCCATAGCGATCAGCCACATAGTCGATTACCCGATCACGCTTCTCCATGCAGAAATCGACGTCAAAGTCGGGCATCGAGACACGCTCTGGGTTAAGAAAACGTTCGAACAGCAGATCATATTCCAGAGGGTCAAGATCGGTAATCTTGAGCGAATAGGCGACCAGCGACCCCGCCCCGGAGCCACGCCCCGGCCCTACCGGCACCTGGTTATCCTTGGCCCACTGGATGAAGTCCATCACGATCAGGAAGTAACCGGGGAACCCCATCTGGTTGATGATATTAAGCTCAAACTCAAGACGCTCGCGGTACGCTGGCTCTTCCTCGGCACGCTGGCGACCGCTATAGATGGCATCCGGCGCATCGAAAAGCTGATAAAGGCGTTCGTCCAACCCTTCATAGGAGATCTTCGAAATAAATTCCTCGATGGTCATGCCATCAGGAATGGGGTATTCGGGCAGGAAGTACTCCCCCATCCGCACATCGACGCTACAGCGAGCGGCGATAGCGACGGTGTTCTCGATCGCAGAAGGTACATCTGCAAACAGTGCGGCCATTTCATCGGGCGACTTCAGGTACTGCTCTTCACTGAAGCGTCGCTCGCGACGGGGGTCATCAAGGGCGCGACCTTCACCAATCGACACTCGCGTTTCGTGGGCCCAGAAATCGTCACGGTGGATAAACCGCACATCGTTGGTAGCCACCACGGGAGTCTGGGTAGCCGCCGCCAGCTCTACCGACAGGTGCAGGCACTCTTCATCGTTTTCACGCTGGGTACGCTGTAGCTCAAGATAGAAGCGGTCGGGGAAAAAGCGCTGCCATTCACCCAGTACCGTGCGCGCGGTCTCCTTGTGGCCGCTTAACAGCAAACGCCCCACTTCGCCTTCGCGCGCGCCGGACAACACGATCAGCCCTTCGGAGGCTTCGAATACCCACTCCTTGTGAACAAACGCTTGGCCGAGCTGTTGACCTTCCTGCCAGACTCGTGAAATCAGCTCGATCAGATGGCGATAGCCGACATTGTTCATCGCGAACAGGGTCAACCGGTACGGATGCCCTTCATCCTGCGCGTTGTACATCCAGAAGTCGGCGCCAATCACCGGCTTGACGCCCGCTCCCTGAGCAGCCGTGTACAGCTTGACCAGCCCAAACAGGTTGCTTTCGTCGGTCACCGATATTGCCGGCATCCCCATCTGCTGGGTAGCGCTGTTCAATGTCTTAAGGCGAACCAGTCCATCGGATAACGAGTATTCACTGTGAACACGCAAATGTACGAAAGGAGTCATAGATATAGGGTCCTGCTCGCCCCTCGGGGGTAACCGTTGGGTAAAAAATGGGTGGCGCTTATGCGTTGATCATAAGATATCGCGGCACAGGGTACTGCGCTCACTCCGCTACAGCCGAGCGTAGTGGCAACATCTGGTGAATCAGGAGGCCAGCGACCTCTGCACCGGGCCAAACGAACGGCGATGTTCTGCAATCGGGCCTCGCTGCGCAAGGGCCTGAAGGTGCTCGCGGGTGGGATAGCCCTTGTGCTTGGCAAAGCCGTATCCGGGGTGGCGCTGCTCCAGTGCGAACATGTCAGCGTCGCGCGCTACCTTGGCAATAATGGAGGCCGCGCTGATGGCCGGATGGCGTAGGTCTCCCTTGACCACCGCCATGCCGGGCAACGCATGCCCAGGTAGCCGGTTGCCATCAACCAGCAAAAACTCCGCCGCTGGTTGCAGCGCATCAATAGCGCGCCGCATGGCCAGATGAGTCGCGTGATAAATGTTCAGCTCATCAATCTCGGCGGGACTGGCTCTGCCAATGGCAAAGCAGAGCGCATCGGCGCGAATCAGTCGGTCGAAGGCTTCTCGCCTGGTGCTAGAGAGCGTCTTGGAATCGGTAAGCCCCGCAATAGGATGAGCCGGGTCCAGAATAACCGCTGCCGCAACAACATCACCAACCAACGGGCCGCGGCCAACCTCATCGACCCCCGCCAGCAGCGTACCGCGATAGGGAATATCGAGGGCGGGAAAATCGGTTGCCTTCAATGCCATTAGAGATCTTCTCCATGAGAGGGAGCATGTTTCTCGGCGACGACCTCAACCACTGCATCGGCAGCTCGCACACTGGCACCGCGCGCCAGTGCCTGATGCATCTCCTTGAAACGCACTACCAGCGAAGCCCCGGCCCCTTCA
The DNA here is from genome assembly GCF_000526695.1 of Carnimonas nigrificans ATCC BAA-78. Taxonomy (GTDB): domain Bacteria; phylum Pseudomonadota; class Gammaproteobacteria; order Pseudomonadales; family Halomonadaceae; genus Carnimonas; species Carnimonas nigrificans. Next base: position 39,145 of record NZ_JAGO01000011.1, on the reverse strand, counting down.
AACAGCAACGGCGCAAGCTCACTGACAATACGTTCGACACTCGCGTCATGCTGAACAAGCTCCGGCACGATAGTGCTCTGGGCCAGCAGATTGGGCAGCGAGATCCATTCGGTATGCACAACCCGCTGCGCAATCCAAAAGGTAGTTGCCGCCATGCGATAAGCCACCACCATCGGGCGATGGCATAGCATCGCTTCTAGCGCCGAGGTGCCCGAGGTCAGCAGCACCGCATCGGATGCCGTCATTGCCACACTCGCTTGCCCATCAATGATATGAATAGCCTGACGCGTGCCTGGGTCGATATGGGCCTGCTCGATCAGCGCTTCAATCTCCTGACGCCGTACTTCAGAAGCCGCCGGAATCACCGTTTCCAGCTCGAAGTGGTGTCCTCTTAACTGCCGCAGTGCCTCAAGATAAACGGGCAGCATCAGTTCGACTTCATTGTGTCGAGAGCCTGGCAGCAGCGCCAGCAGTGGAATATACGGATCAATGCCGAGAGCACGACGAGCCGCGCCCTGATCCTCTTCCAGGGGCAGGTCATCAGCCAGCGGATGTCCTACAAAACTGACCGGTACCTGATGTTCCCGATAGAAGTCAGCTTCAAACGGCAGAAAGGTCAGCATGCGATCCACTGCCCGACGGATCTTCTTCACCCTGCCCTGACGCCATGCCCAAACGGATGGACTGACATAGTGCAGCGTTTTTATCCCTTGCTGGCGCAACGCCAGTTCAAGATCAGTATTGAAGTCAGGCGCATCAATGCCGATCATGACATCGGCACGCCATTCAAGAGCTGCTCGCTTCAAGCGCTTGCGTAATGCCAGGAGGCCGGGCAAATGCTTCAGCACTTCTACCAGCCCCATCACCGACAGCTGTTCAATAGGTGCCAGACTCTGCAACCCTTGCGCGATCATGCCGGGGCCACCCACGCCGCGAAATTCAGCATGTGGATAGCGCGCCTTCAGCTCGCGCAGCAAACCGGCGCCCAGTACATCACCAGAAAGCTCACCGGCAACAACAAAAACTTTCAGTGCAGACGATGCGGAAACGGGAGCCGCAGAAGTGGGCGTGGTCATAGCGGAAGATCATCAGCCAGGAAGTTAAGCGACAGGAAGGTGCTGCTGCACGCCGGAACGTGCAGCAGGCAAAGCGGCGTTAGCGCGTAATACCACGCTCAGCGCGCTTGAGTGAGTCAATAAAGAGCTGCAATTCGTCGCTGGGAGGACGCTGCTCAAGCTCGGCGATGGATTCTGCCAGCTTGAGATTACTGCGGAAGACGACCTTGTACGCATCGCGCAGCGTAGCCACCGCATCGGCGGAAAAGCCGCGGCGCTTCAGACCTACTACGTTGAGGCCGTGCAAGTGCGCCGGATTACCGTTGGCAATCGCATACGCCACGATATCCATGCTCACGGCGGTCATGCCGCCTACCATGGAGTGCGCCCCCAGGTTGCAGAACTGATGCACTGCGGCAAGACCACCGATGATAGCGTGATCGCCCATGGTGACATGCCCCGCCAGTGTGGCACCGTTGGCCAGTATGCAGTGGCTGCCGATTTCACAGTCATGCGCGACGTGGCTATAGGCCATCAGCAGGTTGTCGCTACCGATGAAGGTGCTCCATTTATCCTGCGCGGTGCCGCGGTGAACCGTAACGCTCTCTCTGAAGACATTGTTGTCGCCAATGACCAGACGAGTAGGCTCACCCTTGTATTTCTTGTCCTGACACTCTTCCCCAATCGAGCAAAACTGGAAGAAACGGTTATTGGCACCGATAGTGGTAGGACCCTTGATAACAACATGGGACTCGATCCTGCACCCCGGGCCGATAACGACATCGGGACCAATAATGGAAAATGGTCCAATCTCGACATCGTCGGCTAGCGTAGCGCTGGGATCGATGATCGCGGTGGAATGGATCAAGCGACTTTCCTCTCTGCGCACATAATGTCAGCTTCGCATACCAGTTCATCGCCTACGTGGGCGCGGCAGTGGAATTTCCATACGCCACGACGCGACTTGACGATCCAGGATTCCAGCATGAGCTGATCACCGGGATAAACGGGACGCTTGAGACGCACGTTATCACTTCCGACATAGTAATAAACGTAACCGTCACGCGGGCGCTTATCGCCGGTTTTGAAACCAAGGATACCGGATGCCTGGGCAAGAGCTTCGATAATCAATACCCCCGGCATGATGGGATAGTCAGGAAAATGGCCATTGAAGAACTGCTCATTAACGCTAACGTTCTTGAAGGCTTTGATATAGCTTCCCAGCTCCAGTTCCAACACTCTATCGACCAGAAGGAACGGGTATCGGTGGGGTAGGAATTCCTGGATTTCCTTGATATCCATGACCATGCAGAAACCTCTGAGGCTCAAGCCTCGCAATATAACAGTGCGACCGTCCAAAACAATGACAGTCGAATGAAAAGATAACCTCAAGACCGAGCCGCAGCCGACAGCCTTTATAGGTATTCAGGAAGGCCACGCAATGCAAAGCGCTTCCATATAACCGCGTTTTTTCCAAAGAATATCGGGATCAGAGCCTGGCCGGCCCCGGATCCCGACATTTTGGAAATAAAGCGAAAGATATAGCGCCAGGCGCTATATCTTACTGCTTATGACTTTTCCAGCTTCCCTATACGCTTGGCCAGCGAATCAAGCTGCCGGAAACGCACAACGCTCTTGCGCCACTGGGCGTTAGGGAGAACCCCGGTGCCTGAAGAGTATACGCCAGGCTCGGGGATGGAGTTGGTGACCATGCTCATTCCGGTTAAGGTAACACCGTCCGCAATCTCGATATGACCACCAAGGCCGACCCCGCCGCCGAGCAGACAGCCGCGCCCGATCTTCGTCGAGCCGGCAACTCCGACACAGCCTGCCAATGCGCTGTGATCGCCCACCTGAACATTGTGGGCTACCTGCACCTGGCTATCTATTTTGACATCGTTGCCGATAATCGTGTCGCCAAGGGCGCCGCGATCAATGCTGGAACTGGCGCCGATTTCGACATCATTGCCGATCGTGACACCACCGATCTGAGCGATTTTCACCCACTGGCGCCCATCATGGGCAAAGCCGAACCCATCACCGCCAACTACGGCAGAGCTGTGAATGATAACGCGTTCACCAATCATGACGCCGTGGTAAATCGTCACGTTGGCGTAAAGAAGTGCATCTGCACCCAGCTCGCTATCATCACCGATAAAGCAGCCAGGACCGATGATACTGCCGTCACCTATACGCACATTGTCGCCGATAACGGTATGGGCGGCGATCGACACATTCTCGCCGATCACGGCACTCTCGCTGACACAAGCGCTCGGGTGAATTCCCACCGTTGCTTGCTGCGGCGTGCGTGCGAAACAGCTGGACAGCAGCGCAAACCCCAGATAAGGGTTTTTCAGCACCAATGCATTGGTTGGGCACTGGTCAGCGTGTTCAGGGCTTACCAATACCGCAGCCGCATTGGTGGCTGTCAGATGTTTTAAATACGCGGGATTTGCCAGAAAGGCGAGATCGTCACTGCCGGCATCAGTTAACGTAGAGAACCCCGTCACGCGACGCGATCCATCCCCTTTCAATTCAGCCCCTGCGCGCTCAGCAAGCTCGTTCAGGGTCCAGCCGGAGTTAGCCGTAGTAGTCATGTGCATCCACTTGACGACCGCCGGTAGCAGGCTGTCTAGACCTGCTACCGGCGTGTGAAGCTATGCGTTGGAGCAATAGCTGAAAATTACTTGCCGCTATTATACGCAGCAGTGACCTCTTTCGTCAGGTCCATAGCGTCATCGCCATAGATCACGGCAGAGCGATCAATAATCATATCGAGGTTATGACGTTTTGCGACGCTCTGGATCGCTTTATCAAGACGGGGGCGAGCCTGCTGCAGGAAGCCTTGCTCTTTCTGCTGGCGAGCCTGTTCAACTTCGGCGCGCTGCTCCTGGAACTGCTGACCCTTGGTCTGTAGCTGTCTTACCAGACCGTTACGCTCGGACTCGGACATGGTCGAGCCATCGCGCTGCAAACGCTGCTGAAGCTGCTGCACTTCCTGTCCCAGCGACTGTACCTGCTGAGGCTTGTTGCCGAGCTGGTTCTTCAGCTGGTTGACCGACTGCTTGGCAGCACTGGTGTTCATCAGTGCTTCCTGCCAATCAATCACACCAATGCCAGCAGCATTAGCTACGGAAGAAGCACCACCCAGCGCTACTGCTACGCCCAATGCGATACCAAGTTTACGCATGTTTCTTTCTCCTGAATGACCTGACCCGCGAGTCTTGCCCGACTCGCCAGGAATAAAAGTGTTACTGCTGATCAGCTAGCCAGCATCAAAAGGTTTGTCCCAGCGAGAACTGGAAGAACTGGCTTTCTGCACCACTTGCCTTGTGAATCGGCTTCGCGACACTGAAGGTGAGCGGGCCTACTGGCGTCAGCCATGACAGTCCAACACCTGCCGACAGGTTCATATCCCCCAGGTCAACGCCAGATTCGCAGTCTGACTTGGGTCCATCGCCAGTAGAATAGCAGTGCGACAGATAGGTGTTACCAGCATCGACGAACAGTGACGTTTGCACCTGACGATGATCTTCAATAAATGGCGTCGGGAAGATCAGGTCGGCGGAGCCTTCCATTTGGATGTTACCACCCAGGGTGTAGTCGTCATCGTCGCCACCACGGGGCGTAGTACGCTGACCGAGCGAGTTGGTACGGAAACCGCGCACCGAGCCAAGACCGCCTGAGTAGAAGTTTTCGTAAAATGGATAGACATCGGTTTTACCATACTTGTTGGCATAACCGAGGTTGGTGCTGAATTTGAGCGCCCACTCAGGATTGAGTTCAAACAGTTTGTCGCCACGATAACGCAGCTTATAGATTTGAGCATCACTGCCGGGGCCGTTGCCTTCCAGCGACAAGCGCTGATAACTGCCGTCGGTAGGCATGATGCCGCGGTTGAGGTTATTGCGAGTCCAGCTCACCGACAGCTTATAGGAGTCGAAGGTATCGCCCTCATCCTTCACGTACTGGTAAATTTCCCACGGCGTATCGTGGTAGGTATCAAGCGTCAGGTGCTCACCGCCAATACCAAAGTTCAGGCGCGAAAGATCGCTGATCGGATAACCGAAGTTGACACCGCCACCGACCGCGTCGCTTGAATAGGACGAGATATCAATATCGCTGTCGTCATAATCGGACTTGCGATAGTAGAGGTTAAAGCCGCGCGAAATACCGCTCAACGTCCAGTAAGGATCGGTATAGGAGAAGTTGAGGTTGGTAAAGTAGTTACTTTTGGTCGCGCCGATATCGACACGGTTACCGGTACCCAGGAAGTTGCTCTGCGAGAGCGACGCACCATAGATAAGCCCTTCGGACTGGGCAAAGCCAAGGCTCGCCGAGATACTTCCCGAAGGCTGCTCGGTCACGGTGTAATCGACATCCAGCTCATCGGGGTGGCCTTCCACCGGGTGGGTATCGACCTTCACGTCGCTGAAGAATCCAAGCCGCTGTAGGCGTGCCTGAGAATCCTTGATACTGGCAGAGGAAGCAGGTGCACCCTCCATCTGCGTCATTTCACGGCGCAGCACTTCGTCAGCGGTCGTGGTATTGCCGCTGAAATTGATGCGGCGCACGTAGGCACGCTTGCCTGGATCAATATTGAAAGTGACTTCCGCCGTATCGTTGCTGTCACTGGTATTTGGCACAGCATCGACCTTGGCGAAGGTATAGCCTTCGTTACCCAGCGCGTCACGGATCGCATCTGCCGAGGCGGTCAGTTTCGACTGGTTATAGACATCGCCTTCCTTGGCCTGAACCAGCCCTCGTACCTGCTCTTCGCTAAGACCGCCTAGCTGACCAGCGAAGTTAATGTTGCTGATGCGGTACTGCTCACCCTCATCCATATTGATGTTGATGTAGATATCCGCTTTATCGGGAGAGAGCGATACCTGGCTGGAGGTCACGTTGAAATTGACGTAACCACGATCCTGATAAAAGGCGCGCAGATTATCGAGATCCTTGGACATGGCGTCGCTGGAGAACTTGTCGTGCGAGAACCATCCCAGGAACCAACCGGGGTGGTCGGCCAGATCAAGCTCGTCAAGCAGCTGGTCATCACTGAAGGCGTGGTTGCCTACAAAGTTAATCTGGCGAATACGTGCGTTACCGCCCTCATTAACATTGATATTGACCTGAACGCGGTTGGCATCAAGCGGCACTACAGCCGTTTTGATCGTGGCGTTGTAGCGGCCCTGATCCTGATAGACGTTCTCCAGCGAGCGCTGCACTTCTTCAAGGGTAGAGCGCTGCAGCACCTGACCTTCGAGGATGCCTGCGTCAGCAAGACCCTTTTTAAGGTTATCGGTTGAGATCTGCTTGTTGCCATTGATGTTGATTCTGGCGACCGAGGGGCGCTCCTTGAGGTGCACAATCAGGTCTTCGCCTTGGCGTTCAAAGCTGATGTCGTCAAAAAGTCCCGTGCCGTATAACGCCTTGCCCGCCTGACTCAATTGACTTTCATCAAGCTGCCGATTGCCGTTAAGAGGCAAGACGTTGAATACGGTTCCCGAAGAAACTCGCTGCAACCCCTCGACACGAATGTGAGAAATTTGAAAAGACGCAGCGTGAACCAGTTGGGACGAGCCCAACAACATCGCTGCCAAACCGAGGGTCTTGATCTTCATGCCGTCCTTTCACTTAATTCAGATTCTTTCGGATCACCAGGATCGAATCATGTCGCCACCAACGCGACACCGAGCCGACGAATGACTGTAAATTATGCAGTGCACCTTATACACAAGCCATGCTACCTGACAAGCGCAGTTACGCATATCCAGCCGTAAAAAACGCTGACACTCGCTTGATTGCTACTCTTCATGGCAAGCCATGTCAGCATTGATGTCGCGCCGTACTTACTCATTTCTTGCACATGGCACGAACCTGCGACGCTACAGCCTCATCAGGTCAAAGTACAGTGCCAGCATCATTAAAGTGCCAACAACCAGCATGCCAATTTTCAGGCCAAGCATCTGCACCTTGTCTGACAGGGGGCGTCCACGCACCGCTTCGACAACAAAATAGAGCAGATGTCCCCCGTCGAGCATCGGAATGGGCAATAAATTCAATACGCCCAGACTGATCGACAGATAGGCCAAAAAGCTGCCAAAAGACTCAACGCCGCTGCGGGCCGAATCTCCGGCAACGCGTGCGATGGTCACAGGGCCAGATAAATTGCTCGGCGAGATGAGTCCAACCACCATCTTGCCAATCGACACCGTGGTCAGCTGGATCATGTCCCAGGTCTTGCCAACGGCGCGTGGAACAGCCTGCCACGGCGAGAAGCTGACATCCCGCACGTAGCGTGAAGGATAAGCCGGTATTTCAGCAGCGGCTCCAATATAGCCGATTGTCTTACCGTTGTTAGCCTGTTTTCGCTGAGGCGTCAGCACCACTTCGCGACTGGCGCCCGCATTTTCCACTTCCAGCTGCATAGAGTGACTATCACTCTGCTGGACATGCGCGACAAACGCCGCCCAATCGGTGATCGGCTGTCCATCAACCCGCGTAACCAGATCACCCGCCTTGAGGCCCGCCTGCGCTGCCGGCCCCTCTGCCACGACACGCTGAATACGAGGAGCTACCTTCGGCTGCCATACCGACAGGCCAAGCGGTTGCAAAGGGTTCGAGGGATCGTCACCAACCAGGTAGCGGTGCACAGGCAGATCATAGCGGTGTTCAGTGGTCTCGAACGAGATAGTGCCGCTACGACCAATCAGATCAACCAGACGCAGATTGATATCTTCCCAAGTGAGCACTTCTCGCCCTTCTACCCGCGTAATCTGCTCACCTTCGGCAATACCGCTGTGACTGGCAGGCGAATCAGGCGCTATCTGTCCGACCACCGGCACCAGTGCAGAAATACCGTAAACAAAGAGCGCCCAGTAGATAACCCATGCGAGCAAAAAATTGGCCAGCGGCCCCGCCGCCACAATCAGGATGCGACGGAAGACGGAAGCTCGGTTGAATGCTCGGTGGCGCTCCTCTTCCGCTACCGGCCCTTCACGCTCATCGAGCATCTTGACGTAACCGCCAAGCGGAATAGCAGCAATCGAGAAGCGAGTACCATGACGGTCATAAATGGACCAAAGGGGTTTGCCGAAGCCTACCGAAAAATGCAGCACCTTGACGCCACAGCGACGTGCCACAAAAAAATGGCCGTACTCGTGGAAGGTAATCAGCACCCCGAGTACGACAATGACGGCAATGATATTTTCGACAATACCCATGAATTGGGGCCTCTGAGGCTAGTGCCCTGACCAGGCAGCAAGCAGCGCAAACAGAGGAACCGCTGAAGTGAGGCTGTCGATGCGGTCAAGCATACCGCCATGCCCGGGGAGCATTTGGCTTGAATCCTTGATACCGCGCGCACGCTTGAGCATGCTTTCGGTCAGATCTCCCATCACTGAGGCAAAGGTGATAATCCAGGTCACGATCAAAAGCCACACGAAGCCGCCGAAGCCGATCCCTTGAATGAAGGTCATCAGCACGGCCAATAGCGCGGTACCCGCCAGGCCACCGTAAACACCCGCCCATGACTTGCCCGGGCTGACACTCGGGGCCAGTTTGCGCCCACCAAAGGCGCGACCGGAGAAATAGGCAGAAATATCAGCGCCCCACACCACGAACAGCACGTAAAGCAGCCACCAGGGTTCGGTACGTAGCTGGTTGAGCGCCATCCAGCAGGGCAGCAGCGCCCCAACGCCCATGACGATGCGCACCGCCTTGCTCGACCACTGCGATTGCAGCGACGGATAACGCATCACCCAGTAGGCGCAGATGATCCATCCCCAGAATGCCAGCCACAAGGGCCAGCGCTGCCACACGATACCGCTCGACCACAGCAGCGCCATGACGAAACAGATCGCCAGCGAGAACAGCAGACGATCACGCTGCTGCGAGAACCCCGCTAGATTGGCCCACTCCCATGCAGAGAGCGCGACAATAATGCCGACAAAACTGGCAAACCAGCCGCCAGTTAACGTAAACAGTAGCACCAGAGAGACCGGACCAATGGCCAAAGCGGTCAGAAATCGTTGTTTAAGCACGCTCTACCTCGATCTGCTCGTCCGTTTTACCGAAACGGCGTGTACGCGATGCAAAGGCACCCAGCGCTTCATCAAAGGCTTCGACACCAAAGTCGGGCCACAGCACGGGTGAGAAAAAAAGTTCGGCGTAAGCAAGCTGCCATAGCAAGAAGTTGCTGATTCGCTGCTCACCGCTGGTACGAATACAGAGATCAACTTCCGGAATATGTGCCGCCATTTCGTTCGCCAGCATCCCCTCGGAAATATCGCCAGGAGAAAACTCGCCTGCTACCGCACGTTCAGCCAGATGACGGGCCGCCTGCGCGATATCCCAGCGACCACCGTAGTTGGCGGCCACAATCAGATGTAGCCCGGTGTTGTCGCGGGTTTTGGCCTCTGCCTTTTCGATCAGCCTCACCAGAGAACCATGCAAGGCGGAGCGATCACCGACAATGGAGAGCCGAATATTATTGCGGTGAAGTTTGCCCACCTCGCGCCTCAGCGCCAGCACGAACAGCTCCATCAGCGCACTGACTTCATCCCGCGGACGCCGCCAATTCTCGCTGGAAAAGGCAAACAGCGTTAGTGTGTTTACGCCTCGTTCTGCGGCCCGACGCACCACCGCCCTGACCGACTCGACGCCGGCATGGTGCCCGCGCACAGCGGAAAGACCGCGCGCGCGCGCCCAGCGATTATTGCCATCCATAATGATGGCAACGTGACCAGGCGGCGTGAACGAGGCCGACTGCGCCTCATTCGCTGAGTGAGAAACTGATGACATGAGCGTCCATTATACCTGCATCAGGTCGTGCTCTTTCTGTTCCAGCAGCTGATCAATTTCAGCGATGTACTTATCGGTCAGTTTCTGGATGGCATCTTCGCCCTGACGCGCTTCGTCTTCGGAGATCTCTTTCTCTTTCAACAGCGCCTTGATATCGCCGTTGGCGTCACGACGTACGTTACGCACCGCCACCTTGCCCTGCTCAGCTTCGGCACGCGCCTGACGGGTATAACCACGGCGGGTCTCTTCAGTCAGCGGCGGCATGGGGACGCGAATAACGGTGCCCGCAGACGATGGGTTAAGGCCAAGATCAGAAGTCATGATCGCTTTCTCGACCTTCTGCACCATGCTTTTTTCCCACGGCACCACGGCCAGCGTACGCGCATCTTCTACGTTGACGTTGGCAACCTGGTTGATCGGCACATCACCGCCGTAATAATCAACATGTACCGCATCGAGAATGCTGGGGTGCGCGCGCCCTGTACGAATCTTGTGAAACGCCGAATTGATCGCCTCGACGCTCTTCTTCATACGATTTTCGGCGTCCTTCTGAATATCCTTGATCACGAAGACTTTCCTCTAAAGCGAAGAGATAGGCTGGCGGCTTCTGCGCCAGCGGGGAAGAAAATATTGCTTGCGGCGCGATGCGCTATTTGCTGCCGTGGATCAGCGTACCTTCACGGCCACCCATGACCAGATTGAGCAACGCTCCGGGGCGGGTCATATCGAAAACACGTACCGCCATGTCATGGTCACGCACCAGACAAATCGCGGTCAAATCCATCACCCCAAGTTTCTGGTCAAGCACCGCATCGTAGTCGAGCTTGTCGTACTTGACGGCATCAGGGTTTTTCACAGGATCACTATCGTAGACGCCATCTACCTTGGTCGCTTTTATGACCACATCGGCGTCAATTTCTATGCCGCGCAAGCAGGCAGCCGAATCGGTGGTGAAGAATGGGTTACCGGTCCCTGCCGAGAAAATGACCACATCGCCGCTGCTCAGGTAACGAATCGCCGCACGACGGTCGTAATGCTCTACCACCCCACTCATGGGAATGGCAGACATCACCCGCGAGCGAATGCTGGCGCGCTCCAGCGCATCACGCATGGCGAGACCGTTCATGACGGTTGCCAGCATCCCCATGTGGTCACCGGTAACGCGCTCCATTCCAGCAGCACTCAACGCAGCGCCGCGAAACAGATTTCCGCCGCCAATCACCAGGCCCACCTGAACGCCGATACCGACCAGCTGACCAATCTCCAGAGCCATTCTATCCAGCACCTTGGGGTCGATACCAAAATCGAGCTCGCCCATCAGCGCTTCGCCTGACAGCTTCAAAAGAATTCGTTTGTATTTGGCATTGCGATCATTGTTCGCGGACATCTGTTTCTCCTGGCCACCGGTGAAGATCAGCGAGTGTTAGCTCAGTCGCCTCATCTTACTCTGGTTGGGCGCCTGACATGCAATGGCGCGCATAGAGTTATGCACGCCATTGTCGATAAAAATTCGGCGCTGCGCCAGCGCAACGCCGAGGGAACATCTCATCGCACTTAGCGACGCGCCTGTTCCATGACTTCTTTCGCGAAATCAACTTCTTCTTTCTCGATGCCTTCACCTACTTCGAAACGCACGAAGCCGATGACTTCACCGCCAGCTTCCTTGGCGAAGTTGGCAACCGTCTGGTTAGGATCCTTAACGAACGGCTGATTGACCAGGCTGTTTTCAGCGAGGTATTTTTTCAGACGACCCTGAACCATTTTCTCGGCGATTTCAGCCGGCTTGCCTGCCATGTCAGGCTGAGCAAGGATGATCGCTTTTTCGTGATCGAGCTGCTCCTGCGGCATGTTTTCCGGCAGGGCTACGGCAGGATTGATCGCTGCTACGTGCATCGCGATGTCGCGTGCAGTTTCAACGTTACCGCCTTTCAGCGAAACAACAGCACCGATACGGTCGCCGTGAACGTAGCCGCCTACGTGACCACCTTCCTGCGCTTCAACGATAGCCGCACGGCGTACCGAAATGTTTTCACCGATTTTCTGCACCAGCTGGCTACGGGCTTCTTCAAGCTCGCCTTCCATCAGGGCAGCAATATCTTCATTTTTGCTTTCGAAAACAGCATCGGAAATACGAGCCGCAAACGCTTTGAAGTTATCATCGCGTGCAACAAAGTCGGTTTCCGAGTTGATTTCTACCAGCGCTGCATAGCTGGCATCGTCAGCCACGCGCACGGTTACCACGCCTTCAGCAGCCACGCGGCTCGCTTTCTTGGCGGATTTAAGGCCCGCGTTTTTACGCAGGTTATCAATTGCTACGTCGATATCACCGTCAGCTTCCTGAAGCGCCTTTTTGCACTCCATCATGCCGAGACCGGTACGCTCGCGCAGTTCCTTGACCAGAGAAGCACTGATCGCTGCCATGTCGAGAATCTCCGTGATTATCTAACAACCAACCGCTGAATGCGTTTGGTCAGGATTAGAAAGGCTCGCCGCCCTTGACTGAAACATCTGCAAAAAAGGAAGGCGAGCGCTGAGCTGGCCCCTCATCGCATCCAGCAAACGCTGCATGGCATCTGACACTATTTCCGACAGCAAGTGCCGAAACAGAACCAGGATGAGAAGCCTCAAGTCGTTATCGAGCCTGTCTGACGATTATTCGCCAGCAGCGGTTTCTTCGACTTCAACGAACTCGTCAGGACGACCTTCTTTCGCTTTGCCACATGCATCAGCAATGGCTTTAACGTAAATCTGGATCGCACGGATGGAGTCGTCGTTACCGGGGATAACGTAGTCAACGCCGTCGGGGTTGGAGTTACTATCGACAACACCGATAACGGGAATGCCAAGCTTGTTGGCTTCGTTGATGGCGATGCGCTCGTGGTCAACGTCGATCACGAACAGTGCATCAGGCAAGCCGCCCATGTTTTTGATACCACCGATGGAGCGCTCGAGTTTTTCCTGCTCGCGCGTTGCCATCAGGACTTCTTTCTTGGTCAGCTTGTCGAAGGTGCCGTCTTCGTGCATCTGTTCGAGTTCGCGCAAACGCTTGATGGACTGACGAATCGTCTTGTAGTTGGTCAGCATGCCGCCCAACCAGCGATGGTTGACGTAAGGCTGACCTACACGGGACGCTTCTTCGGCAATGATCTTGCCCGCTGCACGCTTGGTACCAACGAACATGATCTTGTTGTTACTGGCGGCCATCTTCTCGACCACTGCAACGGCTTCATTCAGCGCAGGCAGGGTGTATTCGAGGTTGATGATATGAATCTTGTTACGCGCACCGAAAATGTACTGACTCATTTTCGGGTTCCAGAATTTGGTCTGGTGACCGAAGTGCGCACCTGCCTTGAGCAGGTCGATCATTTTAACTGCCATGAAACTTCTCCTTGAATCGGGTTACGCCTCCACGCACCCCATGGATCCGACCGCTTGCGCGGCACCCGGGACCATGTGCCGGAACGTGTGTGGTGTTTTGATTTCAATATCAGACGTAGTCATCACGTCCGTTTAGGTAAACGCCCCCATTTGGGCAAGCGCATTGCTGAGCTGAAAGAAGCGGGTTCCAGCAGTCTCAGGCGCGGCTTTATACCACAATGCCGGTCAAAAAAGAAGCATCGCCGCCCTTGCGCAGCCCCCTTACCAGTTGCTTATCAAGCAGCCTTCAGGTTCGCCAAGAAGCTGCTGAGGCGATATGCTTGCGCCATTCCATTCGGTCGCCAGCCCTTGCTTTTGCAGAGCACCGCCGACCGATGCCTACCCTATTCCTGACGACATATTCAGCACCAGGCAGAGGAGCCTTCAGCACCATGAATATCCCTATCAATACGCCCGAACAGATCGACAAGCTCCGCATTGCAGGCCGACTGGCAGCCTCCGTGCTGGAGATGATCGAGCCGCACGTCAAGGCGGGAGTCTCCACGGGTGAACTGGACCGTATCTGCCATCGCTATATCGAAGATGATATCGAGAGTGTTTCCGCCACCATCGGCTACCACGGTTACCAGCACGCCAGCTGCATTTCGCTCAACCATGTGGTGTGCCACGGTATCCCTGACTTCAACAAGAAGCTGAAAAAGGGCGACATCCTTAATATTGATATCACCATCATCAAGGATGGCTACTACGGCGATACCAGCGCGATGTTCATCGTGGGGGAAAATATCAAGGGGCAGCGCCTGTCACGCGTCACCCAGGAGTGCCTGTACGCATCCATGAAGATGATTCGCCCTGGGGTACGCCTCTCCGAGCTGGGTCGCTGCATTCAACAGCACGCCGAAGCCAATGGATTCAGCGTAGTGCGTGATTTCTGTGGACACGGTATTGGCACCGAATTCCACCAGGACCCGCAAATTCTGCATTACGACGGCTATGATGCCGCCACAGATGCGGTACTCGAAGAAGGCATGTGCTTCACCATTGAACCGATGATCAATGCCGGTGACTGGCCTACCAAGGTGCTGAAGGATGGCTGGACAGCCGTGACCCGCGATAAAAGCCTCTCGGCGCAGTGGGAACATACCCTGATCGTGAGCGCTGATGGCGTTATCGTTACCACCAAACGGGAAGATGAAGATCTTTCCTTCCTGGGTGGCGAGTACGCTTAGCACAGCGAAACGCTCGACCTCCCCTTCTGCCGCCAACACAACAACTCCAGGCCGACTGCTACCGAGGTATTGAACGCTATGCTGCTGCATCACTACCAGTTTACCCCCGCTCAGGACATTCTTGATGAAGCCGGGCTGGAAGCCGAACTCGCCGCGCTGGATGCACAATTGGGACAGCGAGTGTCGCCACAGCACATCGCTGCCTTCAAACAGCGCATCAGCGATCTGTCAGCGACCCTTGACGAACGCTTCCGTCAGGGCAGCGATATTCGTGATCTGGTACGCGGGCGTAGCTGGGCGATGGACAAACTGTTGGCGATCGCCTGGCAGCGCATGGAGTGGCCTGCCGATCACGCCGAGATTGCGCTGGTTGCTGTCGGCGGTTACGGACGCGGTGAACTGCACCCTTACTCGGATATCGACTTACTGATATTGCTCGGCAGCAGCGACGACAGCGCCCTGCAAGCGCCACTGTCAGCCTTTATTACCCTGCTGTGGGATTTGGGGCTGGCGATCGGTCATAGCGTGCGCACGCTCGACGAATGTGTTGAAGAGGCGCGCAACGATGTCACGGTGATTACCAACCTGCTGGAAACACGCACTCTGGAGGGGAACGCTCAACTGCGTGACACCCTGATGCAGCGCATCGACGTTAACCATATGTGGCCCATCGAAGTTTTCTATCGGGCCAAGTTCGAAGAGCAGCAGCAGCGGCATCTCAAGTTCAACAACAGCGAATATGGCCTGGAGCCGAATCTCAAAGGCTCTCCGGGCGGGCTGCGCGATCTGCACACCATCGTCTGGATTGCCAAGCGCTATTTCGGCACCGAAGAGCTGGATGATGTAGTAAAGCACGGTTTCATGACCGACTCCGACCTGCGCGTCTACAGCCACGGGCAGGCGTTCCTGTGGCAGTTGCGCTACGCCCTGCACATGCTGACGCAGCGTCCCGAAGATCGCATGCTGTTTGATCACCAGCGTGCCGTGGCAAAGCTGTTGGGCTATCGCGATCGTACCGGCAGCCTCGCGGTTGAACAGCTCATGCACCGCTATTACGTGATGGTAGGCGCCATGGCGGAGCTTAACGATATGCTGCTGGTGCATTTCGCCGACTTAATGCTGTCCCCCTCTTCTGCTGCGCCTCCCGTTGTGCTCAACAAACGTTTCAGCGTACATCGCAATCTGATTCAGGTGCGTTCTGCCAGCGTCTTCAAGCGGCGTCCGGGCGCCCTTCTGGAGCTTTTTTTGCTGATGGCGCAACACCCTTCCATCAAAGGGGTCGATGCGCAAACCATCCGGCTGATTCGCGAACATCGTCATTTGATCGACGACAGCTTCCGCCATGATGTGCGCCACCACTCCCTGTTTATGGAGCTGCTGCGCAGCGGCGGCAATGTGGCACGCCAATTGGCACTGATGGCGCGCTACGGTGTGCTGGGCAACTATCTGCCTGAATTCGGTAACATCGAAGGATTGATGCAGTACGATCTCTTTCATATCTATACCGTCGATGCTCACACCATGAGGGTGCTGTCGCGCTTGCAGAGCTTCCGTTCAGCAGAGACCGAGCGCGACTTTCCGCTTCCCCACAAGCTGATCCGCCATATTCCCAAACTTGAACTGCTGTGGATTGCCGGCCTGTTTCATGATCTTGGCAAGGGGCGTGGCGGCGACCATTCTCAGCTGGGTGCCATTGATGTGCGGCATTTTTGCGAACGCCATGATCTGTCGTCGCACGATACCCAGCTCGTCAGTTGGCTGGTGGAGAACCACCTCCTGATGTCATGGACAGCACAAAAGCGCGATTTGGCCGAGCCAGACGTAATCAGTGATTTCGCGCTACGGGTACGCAGCGAGATGTACCTCGACTATCTATACCTGCTGACCGTGGCGGATATCGACGCAACCAATCCAACCCTATGGAACAGTTGGCGCGCGGCATTGCTGAGAACCCTGCACAGTGAAACCCGACGGGCGCTAGCCAGAGGACTGGAACACCCCTTTGAGCGCACCGACTGGATTGAAGATACCCGCACCGAGGCGCGCAAACTGCTGGCTGCGCGTCATGTGAGTGAAGAGAGCTATCAGGCGCTGTGGGCCGCCTTCGGGGCCGACTACTTCCTCGCCTATTCACCGCAGGAAATCGTATGGCAAACCATCGCCATTCTACAGACCCAGAAGCGCCCTCTGGTGCTGATTTCAGCCCCTGAAAGCGACGCTGAAGATGGCGGTACCAAAGTATTCATTAACACGCGCGAAGCCAATCACCTGTTTGCGGCTACCGCTGCTGCCATTGATCAGCTCAATGCTTCGATTCACGATGCGCGTATCATTTCTACCGAGGATGGCTGGGCGCTCAACACCTTCCTGCTGCTGGATGATGAAGGCCATGCCATTCGCGCGCCGGGCACTCTGCGCGAGATCCATGACGTGCTGACCGAAGCCCTGACCGATCCCGACGAATACCCCCACATCATTAGCCGTCATACTTCTCGCCAGTTGAAGCATTTCAGGGTGCCGACCCAAACCCACTTCAGCCAGGATAACGCTCATCAGCGCAGTATCGTTGAGATTGTGGCGGCCGATCGGCCCGGACTGCTGGCGCGGGTGGGGCGCATCTTCGTTGAATTCGATGTTTCTATCGTTAACGCTCGCATCGCCACCTTCGGCGAGCGCGTCGAGGATGTCTTTTTCATTACCAATCGCAATGGTGAACCGCTGGATGAAGCAAGCGAGGCGCAGGCACTGATGCAACGCCTGCGCGAAGTGCTGGACGCGGAGGCTTGAGCGGCACTTGTCTGGTACACTCTCGCGCAATTGCTGCAACGGGTGAAAAGCCTGTCCGCACTCGCTCACTGACATGAGGATGCTCCCATGCCTGCCACTCTTTACGGCCTGAATAACTGCGATACCTGCCGCAAAGCGCGTCGCCTCCTTGATTCCCTCGGTGTTGATTATGCCTTCGTGGATTTGCGCGCCGAGGCTAGTGACAGTGACGGGAAGCTCGACAAGACACTGGTTGACTGGTTCTTTGACCATGCCCAGTGGGACACCCTGATTAATCGCCGCAGCACTACCTGGCGACAGCTCGATCAGCAGCAGCGTGACACGCTAAACGCCGATTCAGCGCGCTCACTCGCCATAACGTATCCGACGCTGTTGAAACGACCACTGCTCGTGACAGGCGAGCAGCTACTGGTCGGCTTTGATCAACACGCGTATGAGCAGCTTGCTCAGCACTAACCTTTTCTCCCGCTTACTTTTCGTTGAAGGATTTCACTATGTTCAGTTTTGCTCTCGGTACCGGCACTCAGAATAGCAAGGGCGAATGGCTCGAAGTCTTCTTTCCGGCGCCACTGCACGCCCCCGCTGCCGCCCTTGGCAAGGAAACCCGCCGGGCGCTGAACGCCGCCGACGACGCACGCGTTATTCCTTTCGACACTGCGCAGTGCAAGGAGCTTGCTGCCGCTCTGCGCGGCGCTGGTCACGACGATCAAGCGCAGGTGGCAGAATCTCTGGCTGCGGCAACCCGCCCGCTGGTGGCTGTTGTGCTCGACGAAGATACCGCCCCCGAAAGCGTGCCTGAAGCCTATCTGAAGCTACAGCTCATCTCGCATCGACTGGTGAAGCCGCACGGCACGCGCCTCGACGGTATCTTCCCGGTGCTCAAGAACATTGCCTGGACCAATGAAGGCCCCATTGATGTAGAAGAGCTGGCAGCTCGCCGCCTGCAAGCGCGTCTGGAAGGCCGTGCGCTGGATGTCGGGTCGGTGGATAAATTCCCCAAAATGACCGACTACGTGATGCCCTCCGGCGTGCGTATCGGTAATGCACTGCGCGTGCGTCTGGGCGCCTACCTCGGTGAAGGCACCACCGTCATGCACGAAGGTTTCTGCAACTTCAATGCCGGCACTGAAGGCCCTGGCATGGTGGAAGGCCGCATCTCCGCAGGTGTCTTCGTTGGTGCCAACTCTGATCTGGGTGCGGGCTGCTCAACCATGGGCACCCTGTCAGGCGGCGGCAACATTGTTATCTCCTTCGGTGAAAACTGCCTGATTGGTGCCAACGCTGGCTGCGGCATTCCGCTGGGCGATCGCTGCACCATCGAAGCGGGGCTTTATATCACTGCTGGCACCAAAGTGACGATTATTGATAACGAAGGCAATGAAGTGAATACGGTCAGCGCCCGCGAATTGGCTGGATATTCCGATCTGCTCTTCATTCGCCACTCCGTGAGCGGTCGTGTTGAGTGCCGCACCAACAAGACGGCCATTGCATTGAATGAAGCGCTGCACGCGCATAACTAACGCGGCGGTGGTCGGACAGCACTATTCACTGTTCAAGGAAGAGGCCGGTCTTGCAGCTGGCCAACCTGATACCTGTACGCCTGTGACAACAACACACGCGTCGCTCACTGAAGGAAATCCCGCGCGTCATGTCGCCATCCGCCCCCCAGCCCTCTTTATCACCTACGCTAGCGCTCGCTTTCGAGCTGATCGCGCGCCCTTCGGTCAGCCCCGATGATCAAGGCTGTCAGCAGTTGATTGCCGAGCGCCTGAAGTCGCTTGGTTTCACCCTCGAATGGATCGAGCACAACGGCGTCACGAATCTGTGGGCGACCCATGGCGAGGGCACTACGCTCGCCTTCGCGGGACATACGGATGTGGTCCCCGCCGGGCCGGCTGAACAGTGGCAGACCCCGCCCTTCGAGCCAGTCATTGATGAACACGGCTATTTGCGTGGCCGTGGCGCTTCCGACATGAAAGGAGGGGTTGCCGCCTTTGTGACGGCGGTTACGCAGTTCGTCGAACAGCACCCGCAGCACTCCGGACGGCTGGCGCTGCTGATTACCAGCGATGAAGAAGGACCGGCCATTGATGGCACACGGTTGGTGATTGATCGGCTGAACGCGCGCGGCGAGTGCATCGACTACTGCGTGGTCGGTGAACCTTCCAGCAGTCAACGTCTCGGTGACACCATCAAAAACGGTCGGCGCGGATCGCTGAGCGGGCACCTGCTGGTGAACGGTATCCAAGGGCATGTCGCCTACCCCGACAAGGCGCGTAATCCGATTCACATGGTGAGCGCGGCATTGGCGGCACTCGTGGCCGAGCGCTGGGATGATGGCAACGATTTCTTTCCTGCCACCACCTTCCAGATTTCGAACTTCACTGCCGGTACTGGCGCAACCAACGTCGTGCCAGGTCAGGCCGATATCCACTTCAATTTTCGCTTCTCCACCGAAAGCAGCGCCGAGCAGCTAATGGCGCGTGCCGAAGCCATTCTTCAGCACCATGGGCTGCACAAGGGCGACCACTATCAGCTGGACTGGACGCTGTCAGGCAAGCCGTTTTTAACCGAGCCTGGCAATCTGGTAAATGCTGCGCGCAGTAGCATTCAAGCAGTGACCGGCACCCATGCCGAACTCTCCACCTCGGGGGGCACGTCTGATGGGCGCTTTATTGCCACGTTGGGTGGGCAGGTGATCGAACTGGGCGTGAAAAATGACACGATCCACCAGGTGGATGAACGTGTGCTCGCCAAGGATATTGATACCCTTACCAGCATCTATGAAGGTATCATCACGCGTCTGCTGGGCAGTGAGGAGGCTTGATGAACGAAGAGCGCTATCCCGATATCGAGGTATATTTAGCCCCTCTGAATATCCGTGTATTAAACGAGTGGCTAAAACAGCGGCTTCATGTCGAACTGACAAGTGCCGGCAAGCGCCAATGGGCAGGCACTGGCCTGTCCGAGCAAAAGCAGCCTCTTCCGGTGCTTTTGATGGAATCCGTAGCCGACAGCTTTGCCAGTTTATGGATTGATAGCCCCGACTCGCCCTGGGCAAGAGATATCGACCTCGCCCGCGATTTGAATGCAGCCCTGGGGGTTGAGGTACGCTGCTCGCTGGGCGGCTGGCATCCAGGCGATGCGCCGGATCGCTTCTTCCGCATTGCGTGCGACGGCAGCGAAGGGGTTATGGAGTGGCCCGACCACCACGCCGGCTAATATTGACCGCAGGTGATTGAAAGGCCAATAAAAAACGCCTCCGAAGAGGCGTTTTCCTGCTATCAGCAGCACACGTGTTACGTAATGACGGTGACATCTTCTGCCTGTAGGCCACGATCGTTTTCGATCGCGTGATAACGAACGCGCTGGCCTTCTACCAGGGTACGATGCCCCTTGCCGCGAATGGCGCGAAAATGGACAAACACATCTTCGCCACCTTCCCTGGTAATAAAACCGTAGCCTTTGTTGACATTAAACCATTTAACCTCGCCCACTTCGCGATCATCGTTCTCGATTTGCGCAATGTTCGCCAGTTGGGGAGTCAGTAATTGCATGGCAAGGGTAGCGATAATCAAGACGATAAAGCTGCCCGCCACTGCCAGCAGATAAACTGTTAACAAGCCACCGTTGGAGGCAATGTCATTCAGTAGCGCGGAGTAATACTCGCTATCTGAAAGAGACACACAAAAACCAATTAATGGCGGCGCCAACAGTGCAAGTAACACACTAATAATGATACAACGTAGAAGGGATTTAGCACTCATTACAACCATTCTCTCTAATCAATCAGTGCCGCGTGTCGTCACACTTCGAAAAACGCGGAACAGCCGAGCTTAATAATGTTTGATTCAATAAAAAACACCCGCAGGACTCCCACTTATGAGTGACCCAAGGCATCTCGCTGATAGTAACATGCCCATACACACACTGCTCGAACAACAGAGCGCGCGTATCGAGACGCTGGAAATGCGTGTGACCTATCAGGAAGACTGGCTCGAAAAGCTCGATACTCGTCTGTTAGAGCAGCAACGCCTTATTGAACAGCTGCAACAAGGCCAACGGCTGCTGCTGCAACGGTTGCAGGAAGAGCATGACAGTCAAGGCGGCGAATATGACTGGCATACGCTGGATGAGCGCCCGCCTCATTACTGATGCGTGTTTGCAAGACGATGAGCGAATGGCTCGGTACTTCCATAATCGGTACTTCCCATAAGAAGCCCCGCAGACGATACCAACGCCTGCGGGGCTTTTCTCTTCACGCTAATGGAGCGCTAACGCGGCCCTGTTATGCGTGCGGCACGCTGGGGTCGAGCTTGTCGAGAAAGCGCTCGGCATCCAGCGCGGCCATGCAGCCACTTCCCGCTGAGGTAATCGCCTGACGGTAGATAGAGTCAGCCACGTCACCCGCAGCAAATATACCCGGAATGCTGGTTTGGGTAGCATTGCCCTGAGTGCCGGAAGCAATCTCGATATAGCCGTCACTCATGGCGAGCTGCCCGGCAAAGATATCGGTGTTGGGCTTGTGACCAATGGCGATAAATAGCCCCGGTGCGTCGAGTTCAGTGATGCTGCCATCCTTGACCGAGCGCACCTTCACGCCGGTAACGCCAGTGTTATCGCCCAGCACTTCATCGACTTCATGATTCCAGAGAATATCAACGTTGCCATTCTCGGCCTTTTCCAATAGCTGTTGCTGCATGATTTTTTCGGCACGCAGCGAATCGCGACGATGCACCAGCGTCACCTTAGAGGCGATATTGGACAGATAAAGCGCCTCTTCTACCGCAGTGTTCCCGCCACCGACGACAACGACCTGCTGGTTACGGTAGAAGAAACCGTCACAGGTGGCACATGCTGAAACGCCCTGACCGCGGAAGCGGCTCTCGGATTCAAGGCCGAGATAAAGCGCCGAGGCACCTGTCGCGATGATCAGCGCATCACAGCTATAGGTGGTTTCGCCCCCTTTCAGGGTAAAAGGCCGCTCGGTCAGCACCGCTTCAGTGATAAAGTCGGTCACGATTTCAGTCTCGAAACGCTGTGCGTGACGACGCATACGCTCCATCAGCTCCGGCCCTTGCACGCCGTCGGCATCGCCGGGCCAGTTATCAACCTCAGTGGTCGTGGTGAGCTGCCCGCCTACTTCCACACCGGTAATCAGCATCGGCTTCAGGTTGGCGCGAGCCGCATAGACAGCCGCTGAATAGCCTGCCGGTCCAGATCCCAGAATAATAAGTGAACGGTGAATAACCTCTGACATGGAAGCCTCGAAGTGCTTTAAGCACGCAAAACAGTGAGAAAATCGCTCCAATGGTACTACGCGAAACACGCTATCGGCGCCAATAAGCGCCAAGCGATGTCACAACGCCCGCTCCATAAAGCGATCCTTCGGAAATTTTACGCAAGGTATCCAAGCAGCCGCCCGACTGCAACCTATAGCGATGATTGCAGCAGACCATTACCGGCTTCGATGGCCGCCCATGCCCTTCCGGCATCTATCCACAGCACCAGTGACGCCTGATGTGTGACACAAATGGGTAATTGCAAAATTTCTATCGTTTTTGACACAATCGCCGTAGTCATAAATTGTCTACACTAAGGAAGACAATCACGTCGCTGGCGGCAATTCCATGGGCCACGGTGATCACAATCAGCATTTAACCGTGTTCTTGGCGATGGAGCTAACGTCCAGCGACTCAAAAACGACCGCCTGACAATACCGGCGGCATCTTGATGAAGGAGGCGCGAGATGAGTTCGCAAGATCCGGCTAACACCTTTGCCGAACTTCCTGTAGGAGACAAGCGCTATGGTTACTATAGCCTTGCCCGTGCAGAGAAAGCCTATGGCGATATCAGTAAACTGCCCTTCACCCTGAAGGTATTGCTCGAAAACCAGCTACGTAATATTGATGGCACCACGACTACCGAAGAAGACGCACAAGCGCTGGTAGAGTGGCAGCAGCAGCGTCGCTCCACCCGCGAAATCGGCTATCGCCCCGCCCGAGTGCTGATGCAGGACTTCACTGGTGTGCCCGCTGTCGTCGATCTTGCCGCCATGCGTGATGCGGTAGCAGAGCTGGGCGGTGACCCCAAGCGCATCAACCCGCTCTCTCCTGTCGATCTGGTAATTGACCACTCGGTGATGGTCGATCGCTTCGGCAATGCCGAAGCCTTCGATGACAACGTCGAACTCGAAATGAAGCGTAACCACGAACGCTATCAGTTCCTGCGCTGGGGCCAGCAGGCGTTTGACGACTTCAGCGTAGTGCCGCCCGGCACCGGTATCTGTCACCAGGTCAATCTGGAATACCTCGGCAAGTCGGTGTGGACCCGCGATATTGACGGTAAAACCGTCGCCTACCCCGATACTCTGGTCGGCACTGACTCCCACACCACCATGATCAATGCACTCGGCGTGCTGGGCTGGGGCGTAGGCGGTATTGAAGCTGAAGCGGCAATGCTCGGCCAGCCGGTGTCGATGCTGATTCCGGAAGTAGTAGGCTTCAAGCTGACCGGCAAGCTCAAGGAAGGTATCACCGCAACTGACCTGGTGCTGACTGTCGTTCAGATGCTGCGCGAAAAAGGCGTAGTCGGGAAATTCGTTGAGTTCTATGGCGATGGCCTGAAAGACCTGCCCCTCGCTGACCGCGCAACCATTGCCAACATGGCACCTGAATATGGCGCAACCTGCGGCTTCTTCCCGGTAGATGAAGAGACCCTGCGCTACATGCAGCTTACCGGTCGCAGCCAGGAACAGATTGATCTGGTCGAAGCCTATGCCAAAGAGCAGGGGCTATGGCGTCTGCCAGGCCATGAGCCGGTCTTTACCGATACTCTGGCGCTCGATATGGGCAGCGTCGAATCGAGCCTCGCTGGGCCGAAACGCCCGCAGGATCGCGTCGCGCTCAGCGCCATGACCTCGACATTCCGCAAGATTCTGTCTGAATCCAGCGCTGATGCGGCGCAGCAAGCCAAAAGCGAATGGACCGATGAAGGTGGCGCTACTGCAACTTACGACATAGACGCCTACCATGAAAATCCCAATGTTGAGTACGAAGGTCAGCGTTTCCGCGTTGACGATGGTGCTGTCGTTATTGCCGCCATTACCTCCTGTACCAACACCTCGAACCCCAGCGTAATGCTGGCGGCAGGCTTGCTGGCCCAGAAAGCCGTCGCCAAGGGATTGACCACCAAGCCATGGGTAAAAACCTCGCTTGCTCCCGGCTCCAAGGTAGTGACTGATTACCTTTCTGCCGCCGGTCTTAACGACTCCCTTGATGCTCTCGGCTTCAACCTGGTGGGCTACGGCTGCACCACCTGTATTGGCAACTCAGGGCCGCTTGCCGCGCCTATCGAAAAAGCCATTCAGGATCATGACATTACGGTTGCAGGCGTGCTCTCGGGCAACCGCAACTTCGAAGGACGCATTCACCCGCTGGTACAAACCAACTGGCTGGCGTCACCGCCCCTGGTGGTTGCCTACGCGCTGGCAGGCAATCTTCAGGTGGATCTCTCGAAGGATGCCCTGGGTCATGACAAGGATGGCAATCCGGTCTATCTCAAGGATATCTGGCCTTCTCAGGCAGAGATCGCCGATGCGGTAGAGCAGGTGAAAACCGATATGTACCGCAAGGAGTACGCGGCTGTTTTCGAGGGCACCGAAAGCTGGCGCTCCATCGACGTTGCGCCTTCTGAAAGCTATCAGTGGAGCGACAGTTCGACCTATATCCAGAACCCGCCGTTCTTCACTGGAATGCAGGCCACGCCCAGCGCCATCAGTGACATCAAGGGCGCACGAGTGCTGCTGAAACTGGCCGATTCGGTAACCACGGACCACATCTCCCCCGCTGGCGCGATCAAAAAAGATAGCCCCGCCGGACGCTACCTTCAGGAGCACGGTGTCGAGCCGGTAGATTTCAACTCCTACGGCTCACGGCGTGGCAATTTCGAGGTAATGACGCGTGGCACCTTCGCTAACGTGCGTATCCGTAACGAAATGCTTGATGACGTGGTAGGCGGCTACACCCGCTATGTAGGCGATGGCCCTCACAATGGTGAGCAGATGGCGGTGTACGACGCGGCAGTTAACTATGCCGAGAGCAATACGCCGCTGGTTGTCCTGGCCGGGAAGGAGTACGGCACCGGCTCGTCTCGCGACTGGGCCGCCAAGGGCACCAATCTGCTGGGCGTGCGAGCGGTGATTGCCGAGTCATTCGAGCGTATCCACCGCTCCAACCTGATCGGTATGGGCGTGCTGCCCTTGCAGTTCCCGGAAGGTCAGGACCGCAACAGCCTGGGGCTTACCGGCGACGAAACCTTCAGCATTACAGGGCTTGAAGGCATGGAGCCAAGCGGCACCATCAAGGTGACGATCGAGCGTCAGAATGGTGAAACCTTCGAGCTTGATGCAAAAAGCCGCATCGACACCGGTAACGAGCTGGAGTACTACCGTCACGGCGGTATCCTCCACTACGTACTACGTAGCCTGCTGAGCCATTAACAGCAGAGTGAAGACCACCCATAGCGACGGGGCGCCTGACAGCGCCCCGTTTTTTTATCGCGGTTCTGCCCCCGTTCAGCGACAGGGTTGAATTCCACGCTCAATGGCAGCATAACCAAGGGCAGATACATTCCCGATAAATGCCCTTCCGCATTTACGCACTGCTATACAGGTACCCAACATGGCCATTGTTGATCCGCGCACCGGCGCCCCTCTTACCTCCGATACCACAAGCTCGACAGGATCGTCCTCGGCAGCTCAGGGCGGTGCCAACAGCGCTGATGTCATCGTTGATGTCGA
Organism: Carnimonas nigrificans ATCC BAA-78; assembly: GCF_000526695.1. Classification (GTDB taxonomy): domain Bacteria; phylum Pseudomonadota; class Gammaproteobacteria; order Pseudomonadales; family Halomonadaceae; genus Carnimonas; species Carnimonas nigrificans. The sequence goes on along the minus strand of NZ_JAGO01000011.1, from coordinate 13,091 downwards.
TCTGCAAAACTTTCAGCAGGTGGTGCTGGAAGGTTCCATGAAAGGTGCCGTGCTGCTGCTCTCGTGGAGCGCGCAGGCGGACTCCTCTGCACTAACCACCACGCTTGAGAAGCTGGCCCGCGAATATCACGGCGGCTTCCTGCTCGCGAAGCTGGATGCGGGTGCCAACCCTCAAGTAGCCGCCCAGTTGGGTATTCGTTCAATTCCCGATGTGAAGCTGATCGTACAGGGCCAGCTCTACGATCAGTTCCAGGGTGATCTCCCCGAAAGCCAGATTCGCCAATGGCTCAGTCAGCACATTCAGGCACCCGCGGATGCTGGCGTGCCCCTCGACCAGCAGGCGGCTCAGGCGCTGGAAGCAGGCGATACCCAGCAAGCGCGCGAACTTTACACCCAGCTGATTGAAGCTGAACCAACCAGTGCCGAGCATCGCGTGGGCCTCGCTGAAGTGTTCGCCACCGAGGGAGATACCGCACAGGCACAAGCACTGCTTGATGCGCTGTCGCCGGAACAGCAAGGCTCAGCACGCGCTAAAGCCCTGAAAGCACGTCTGGGCTTCGCGGGTGAAGCGCCTTCCCATGAAGAGATCGCTGCGCTTGGCGACCAGGACGACAGCAATGCCCGCTTCAAACGCGCCTTCCGCCAGATTGCAGATGGCCGCTATGAAGAAGGTCTGGAAGGCGTGCTCGCGATCATGAAGTCGGATCGCGCCTACGGCGATGATGCTGCGCGTAAAACGCTGCTGAAGGTGTTTGAAGCCTTGGGCAACGATCACCCGCTGACGATTGAATATCGCCGCAAGATGTTTGCCCTGCTCTACTGATTGACTGACTCTGTCAAAACCAGCGCCCCGTGCAACTAACTCTCTTTGCACGGGGCGTTTTCTATGAGGGCATCGAATATTTCGCAGCGCCCCTACACCACTTTAGCGACAGATTCAGGTGCTTGTTGGCAATAGTGACTACCGCCCCCACCCATTGGGAAATCATCCAGGCGAGAGAAGAGACTAGCAAGGAAAGTGATGTGGTTAATTCGCTGGAGTACCAAATTGAAGCCGCACTGAATGTGTACTGTATGCCTGAAATGCTCGCTCAAGATGCCTGCACGCATGCGCTTCATCTGCTTTCTGATACCCACGGGCGCTGGAATGCAGGACTTCACTAGCGGAAGCATATACACGCCCCATGATTTTCCAGTTGACCTTCCCACGATGGTAAGCCTTACTCTTCCCACCTATCGAATCCGAACGACGGGACACTCACCATGAGCACTTCAGCAACCAACGATGCTCGCGTCACCGCTTCTATCAGCCTGCCCATTGAAGGAATGGCCTGCGCAAGCTGTGTTGGCCGAGTCGAAGCGGCACTCGCCAAAATAGAGGGCGTCAGCAGCGTCTCCGTGAATCTGGCGACAGAGCGGGCAGACGTTAGTCTGGCAGGCCCCGTTGATCGCATGGCACTGGTTCAGGCCATCGAGAAATCAGGATATGAAGTGCCCGCCAGTACCGTCGAACTGGCGGTGGAAGGCATGACCTGCGCCTCCTGCTCGGGGCGTGTCGAGAAAGCGCTCAACGCTCTCCCCGGCGTCACCGAGGCCACGGTCAATCTGGCAACCGAACGTGCCACCGTGCGCGGCGTTGCTGATTCGGAAGAGCTGATCTCTGCCATTGAGAAGATCGGCTACGACGCCCGACCGGTCGATAACAACGCGCAAGCCGACGAAGAAGCCGCAGAGAAAAAAGACGCTGAGCGTGCCCGTCTCAAGCGCGACCCGATACTGGCAGCGGTGCTTGCCCTGCCCGTATTTGTGCTCGAAATGGGGTCACACATCATCCCCGGCATGCACGCATGGGTGGCGTCTACCATCGGTATTCAGCAGAGCTGGTATCTGCAATTCATTCTGACGCTGCTGGTGCTGGCCGTGCCGGGCAGACGCTTCTATGAAAAAGGTATTCCTGCCCTGCTGCGCCTTGCGCCGGATATGAACTCGCTGGTCGTGGTCGGTACTGCTGCCGCCTTCGGTTTTTCGGTGATCGCCACCTTCGCGCCCAGTCTACTGCCTGCCAATACGGTGAACGTCTATTACGAAGCCGCCGCCGTCATCGTCACGCTGATCCTGCTGGGCCGCTTCCTTGAAGCGCGTGCCAAGGGGCGCACCTCCGAAGCGATCAAGCGTCTGGTCGGTTTGCAGGCCAGGGAAGCGCATGTGCTGCGCAATGGCCGCATCATCGACATTCCGGTCAATGACGTGGTTCTGGGCGATATCGTCACAGTGCGTCCCGGCGAAAGCGTGCCGGTCGATGGTGAAGTAACCGAGGGCCGCAGTTTTGTGGACGAGTCGATGATTACCGGTGAACCCATTCCCGTCGAAAAGTCGGTGGGCAGCACGGTGGTCGGTGGCACGATCAACCAGAAGGGAGCATTGACCCTAAGCGCCACCGCCGTGGGCGGGAAGACCATGCTCGCGCAGATCATTCGCATGGTCGAACAGGCGCAAGGCTCCAAACTGCCGATCCAGTCCGTGGTCAGCAAAATTACGTTGTGGTTTGTGCCGGCAGTGATGCTGGCCGCCTTGTTGACCTTTGTAGCCTGGCTGACCTTCGGCCCAGCACCGGCACTGAGCTTCGCCCTCGTTAACGCCGTGGCCGTGCTGATCATCGCCTGTCCCTGTGCGATGGGGCTGGCCACGCCAACTTCCATCATGGTCGGTACGGGGCGTGGCGCAGAGATGGGGGTGCTGTTCCGCAAGGGCGAAGCCTTGCAACTGCTCAAGGACACCCGACTGGTGGCGCTGGACAAGACCGGCACCCTGACCAAAGGCCGTCCGGTATTGACCGATCTCGACATCGCCGAAGGCGCTGAGCGCAATGCCGTGCTGGCGAAGGTGGCCGCGGTGGAGTCACACTCGGAGCACCCCATCGCCCGCGCTATCGTCGAGTCCGCCCAGGAGAGCGGTATCACCTTACCGACAATCACCGACTTCGATTCGGTAACGGGAATGGGAGTACGCGCCACGATGGAAGGCGTTCGAGTTGAGGTTGGCGCAGATCGTTTCATGGGTGAACTGGGGCTGAATATTGAGGAGTTCGCCGCGACCGCCGAGCGTTTGGGCAGCGAAGGTAAATCGCCCTTGTATGCCGCTATCGACGGGCGACTGGCCGCCATCCTTGCGGTTGCTGACCCGATCAAGCCCAGCACGCCCGCCGCGATTGCCGCACTGCATCGGTTCGGCCTGAAGGTAGCGATGATTACCGGCGACAACGCACGCACCGCTCATGCCATCGCCCAGCAGCTCGGCATCGACGAAGTAGTGGCCGAGGTATTGCCCGAGGGCAAGGTGGAAGCCGTGCGGCGATTGAAATCATCCCACCACCAGGTCGCCTATGTGGGCGACGGTATCAACGATGCGCCTGCGCTGGCCGAGGCCGATGTGGGCCTGGCGATCGGCACCGGCACCGATGTAGCGGTGGAATCAGCCGATGTCGTGCTGATGTCGGGCAATCTGCAAGGTGTACCCAACGCCATTGCGCTCTCCAGGGCCACCATCGGCAATATCCACCAGAACCTGTTTTGGGCCTTCGGTTACAACACCGCGCTGATTCCGGTGGCTGCTGGGGTGCTCTACCCCGCCTATGGCGTGCTGTTGTCGCCTATTTTTGCCGCTGGCGCGATGGCACTCTCCAGCGTATTCGTACTCGGCAACGCCTTGCGTCTGCGTCGCTTCCAGCCACCGTTGGCAGCGGATAGCGCTCATTGAACCAGGGAGATAACCATGAATATCGGTGAAGCCTCCAGGGCATCCAAAGTCTCGGCCAAGATGATCCGCTACTACGAACAGATCGGATTGATTCCCGCTGCCGAGCGGACGGCGTCAGGCTACCGCACCTATTCCCAGCCAGATATCCACCGTTTGCACTTCATTCGCCGCTCCCGCGACCTCGGCTTCTCCGTGGCTGAAATCACTGATCTGCTGGGCTTATGGAACGATAAAGCGCGTCACAGCGCTGACGTAAAACGCGTTGCCCAGCAACATATCGCCGAATTGGAGCACCGTATGGAGAAGATGCGGCAGATGACGGAGACGCTACGTGCGCTGGCCGACTGCTGCGCAGGTGATGAGCGGCCTGAGTGTCCGATTTTGGAGACATTGCAGCAGCCCGATGACTCGCCTTCAGAGTCGAAGGAGCATACGGAGCGATAGCCCACCGCAAGAGTGACACGCAGAACTGACGACGCTGAAACTAAAATGGCCTGCTTGAGCAGGCCATTTTGCGGGGATTAATTCATTTCGCCCCATGATCTTCCAACGTATTCATTCAAACCGAAGAAGCGCGTTACTCCTCGCGCGGCGGGAATCCTGCTTCACGCAGCGCTGTCACAATCGCCTCACTGGAGGCCGAGGTGTGCACCTCTACCAGACGGGTCGGCGGGTCCGTAACAATCTGCGCGTCAGGATCGACCGACTGGATCGCTTTGGTGACGGTGCGAGCGCAGCCGCCGCAATGCATATCATCGAGATGGAATTGCATGGAAAGCTCCTTTCACGTTTGTGATGTGGGCACTCTAGACCTTGCCACGGTTGGAAGGTCAAGCAGACAGCGGCGAAGTCCCTTCATACTTACGACAGAATACAGGCGCCTGTTCTTCATCGCGCATGTATTCAGCTTCTGTGTATCAGCGATACAAGCAGAAATAGTGCACTAACGATTGGTGCTCGGCCCCAGCAGTGCGTCCATTCTCTCCAGCGCCTCTCCAATAATCGCTGTCGGGGCACCCAGATTGATACGCACAAACCCGGGCCAGCCAAAATCGGCCCCATCAGAAAGCCCTACCCGCGCCTTCTCAAGCAGCACCTGCTGCGGATTCTCCCCAAGCCCTGCATGGCGGCAATCGAGCCACGCCAGAAAGGTCGCCTGCGAGGGAATACAGGTAATTCCTGTCCAACGTTCTACGTGGCGTTCAAGCAAGGTCAGGTTGCTGCGCAATACCTTCAGCAATTCGAGGCGCCACGCATTGCCTTCGCGGTAGGCCGCTTCCGTGGCGATCAAGCCCAGCACATTGTGAGACGGCATCAGCCCTTCACAGCCGTCACGAAAGCGCTGACGCAACTTAGCATCCGAAATAACGGCACAGCACGTAGTCAACCCTGCAATGTTGAAGGTTTTGGTGGCGGCCCATAGCGTAATGGTGCGGCGAGCAATACGGGCGTTCATTGACGCCAGAGGAATATGCCGACACTCTGGCGCCACGATAAGATCGCAGTGCAGCTCGTCCGAGCAGACCAGCAGGTCATGGCGCTCAACGAAGTCGGCCAGCCACTCAAGCTCTTCATGATCGAAAACGCGACCAGTGGGATTATGCGGATGGCACCATAGCAGCATTCGCGTGCGTGGCGTGACGACGTTTTCAAAAGCATCTCGATCCAGATGCCAATGTGGTATCTCATCACTGGGCGGCAGCATCGGCACTGTCAGCATGGTACGTCCGGTCTTTTTCCCCACATCCAGAAAAAGTGGATAGATGGGCGTTACCGTCAGCAGTTCATCGCCCGGCTCTGTCAACGCGAGGCTTGCGACATGCAGCGCTGGCACGGCCCCAGCCAGCCACTGCTGCCAGGCAGGTTCTATCTGCCACTGATAGTGATCGAGACTCCACTGGCACAGCGCCTCAACCAACGCTTTTGGCGGTGCGGTGTAGCCAAATAGAGGATGCTCGGCAAGGCGTTCCTGTAGTGCCTCGACAATCACTGGCGCCACCGCAAAGTCGGTATCTGCTACCCATAATGGCAATACATCTCTCGGGTAGCGCGTCCATTTTTTGGAAGGGTGAAGTCGCCGGTCCCAGCGTGAGGTAAAATCGAATTCCATGCAGTTACCTTCAAACCAGTGAGTGATCAATTGCCCAGACTATGACCCAGCTTTCCTTTTATGCCAAGGCGATGACGGGCCTGCCGCTGCTGGTGGCACGCCTGGTCAATAACGCCGATGCTCCTGTGGAGCGGCTCGCCATTATTCTCGGCGACACCGCGCGTATTGCCGATCTGGGCGCTCCCGCCGAAAACCCTGAACCATCGCACGTTGCGCTGTGGCAACAGCAAAAACCGCCGCTATGGATTGCCAAAACCGCGCTGTTCCTGCTGGTGCAGATGCCGAGCCGCCCACTACCCGACAGCGATGAAGAGCGCGCGGCATGGGCCTATACCTGGCTGCGTATTCGCTCTTATGCATCGCTGGAAGCCGCGCTGACAGCCCTGCCCGAAGCGGCCCGCTTTTCGCTGCGCCCCTACCTTGAAGATGCCTGGAGCGATATTCAGGGACAACGTTTGCTGTGACGGTCTGATAGTATAGCTATCAGAAAAATGGCAGAGACAGAGGCAACCATGGCGCAGACGCCAGCTATCGCGCTGCTTGAAAAGAACAGTATTGCGCACAGGGTGATCGAATTCTCCTCCGCTCAGCACGCTGGCGATTACGGCCGCTCGGCAGCGGCTGAACTTGGTCAGAGTGAGCAGCAGGTCTTCAAGACCCTTATGGTCGAGCTGGATGGCAAAAAGCTGGCGGTAGCGATGGTGCCAGTGGCTGATCAGCTTGATTTAAAAGCGGTCGCGCAGGCGTTTGCGGCACGCAAGGCGCGTATGGCGAATCCTCAGGATGCGCAGCGGGCCACCGGCTATGTGGTAGGCGGTATCAGCCCACTGGGGCAGAAGAAGCGCGCCCCCTCGGTGATTGATGCCAGTGCCCTGACATTTGACGAAATTTTTGTCAGCGGCGGGCGGCGCGGTCTTGAGATCGCAATAGCCCCCCAGGCATTGATCGACCTGCTCGATACCACGGTTGCCACCATCGCGGCTGGAAGCGCTTAGCTTCTTCTGCCCAGACAGTTCTCACTTCATCTTATTTCAGCGTTTCAGGACACTACATGCTTAACCGCGTTGACCTTCCCCCTACCCCTGAGCAGCTCGACATCATCGCTGACCAGCTTGGCCGCAAGCCCAAAGGCATTCAGGCAGTCACCGCTATCGACAGCAATGGCACACCGCTCGCCATTCGCATGCACTCATTGGTGGATAAGGCCCCCTTCCCCACGCTCTATTGGTTATGCAGCGATCGCTTGAAAGTAGAGCTTTCCCATCTTGAAGCAGCGGGCGTGATCAAGGCGCTTGAGGCGCATTTGCTCGAAACACCAGAGCTGATGATGGCCTACCGTCGTAGCCACGAGGAATATGTGGCGGACCGCTGGCGCTTCATGACACCCGAAATAAAAGCCGAGGTCGATACGCTGGGGTTTGCCACGCTACTGAAAGAGCGCGGTGTCGGCGGTATCAGCAACTGGCAGCAGGTGCGCTGCCTGCATACCCAATATGCACACCACCTCAGCACGCATAATGCGATCGGCGCATGGATTGATCAGCACTATCCTGAAGTGGCGGCAGCCATCGCCTGATTCCCCTTTACCGATACTTCTGCGGCAGCGCCGCATGCAAAGCAAAAAGGAATACTCTCATGACCAGCGTTTGTGTATACATGGGATCTCGTGACGGCGACTCTCCACAGTGGGGTGAAATGGCCGAGCATGTAGGACGACGCATTGCCGAGCGCGGCTGGCGGTTGGTGTATGGCGGCGGCAATGTCGGTCTGATGGGCCGCTGCGCCAACGGTGCATTGAATGCGGGCGGCGAGGTGATCGGTGTAATTCCCGATAACCTGATGCAGCTCGAAGCTGGTCACCGTAGCGTGACAGAACTGATTCAAGTGCCCGATATGCACACGCGCAAGGCGCGCATGAGTGCACTTTCCGATGGATTCATTGCCCTGCCGGGCGGTATCGGCACCTTCGAGGAGCTGTTCGAGATCTGGACATGGTCCTATCTGGCGCTGCACCGCAAACCGTTGGCAGTGCTGAACGCTAATGACTTCTATACGCCGCTGATCGAATTCCTGGAAAAGACAGCGCACCATGGATTCATGAGCCGGACAACTCTGGATAGCCTGCATGTTGACGACAACATTGATACGCTGCTCGATGCCATGTTTGGCGCGCAGTAGTCCGCACGCTTTTATCACACGAACACATAGCTCTTGGCCGTACTTCATAGGCCCATGCTTGCGGCAGGCAATCACAGCGTCAGGCCAATCCGCCCTAACTCACCGGTGATGCGGATTGGCATTTCCCTTCTCCGTATCAATATTTCCGTGCACACAAGGAGCGATCATGAGGTTTTCTTCTCTAGGTGATACCGGTATTCAAGTCAGTCGGCTGTGTCTTGGTACCATGACCTTCGGTGAGCAGAACACTGAACAGGAAGCTCATCAGCAGCTGGATCGAGCGATGGAAGCCGGTATCAACTTCATTGATGCCGCGGAGATGTACCCGGTTCCGCCGAAAGCGGAAACCCAGGGGCTGACCGAGCGCTATATCGGTAGCTGGTTGAAGGCGCGCGGCAACCGTAGTGATCTTGTGCTGGCCAGCAAGGTAGCCGGCCCCAACCGCGATATGCAGCATCTGCGCGGTGGGCCTCGTCTTGATAAAACGCACATTACTCAAGCGGTGGATGCTAGCCTGCAACGGCTTGGCACCGATTACCTTGATCTTTATCAGCTGCATTGGCCCGAACGTTCAGCCAACTTCTTCGGCAAACTGGGATTCACTCCCGACCAGAATGAAGAGGCTATCTCGCTTCAGGAAACGCTAGAGGCGCTTAAAACACTGGTGGATGCGGGAAAAGTACGGGCCATCGGTCTATCGAATGAAACGGCGTGGGGCACCATGAAATGTCTCCAGCTTGCCAGTGAGCAGGGGCTTCCACGGGTGGCGAGTGTGCAGAACCCTTACAATCTGCTGAATCGTAGCTACGAGATAGGTCTGGCGGAAGTCAGTTATCGCGAGAATGTGGGGCTTTTGGCCTACTCGCCGCTGGCATTTGGAGTATTGAGCGGCAAATACCTCGAAGGGCAACGGCCAGAAGGCGCACGTTTGACGCTGTTTGAGCGTTTCAAACGCTACGCTTCGCCACTGGCCGAAGAAGCAGCGGCGGCCTACGTTGGTATCGCCCGCGATCATGGACTTGATCCCGCGCAAATGGCGCTGGCCTATGTCAATACACGCCCGTTTTTGACCAGTAATATTATCGGCGCGACTACCCTGGAACAGCTCGACAGCAATATCGCCAGCGAGTCACTTGTGCTCTCTGACGATGTTATCGACGCTATCGAGAATATCCATCGTCGCCTCCCTAACCCCTGCCCCTGAATGTGAGACACTACTTTTCAGCCCATTTCATGCTCCCTTAATGGGAGCATGAGCGACAAGTGGTAACCTTCACCTTCACGCTGATAGGATGCGCGCATGCTAAGCGTTATTTCGCCTGCAAAATCGCTGGACTTCGAAAGCTCACCGCCGTTCGAGACGCATACTCAGCCAGATTATCTGGAATCGAGTAAAACGCTGATTGATCTGCTGCGTAAGCTAACGCCAGCCCAGCTCTCCAGTCTAATGGGCATCAGCGATAAACTGGCGCAGCTAAACACGGCGCGCTATGCCGAGTGGCATACGCCGTTCAAGCTGGATGACCAAGAGAATCCTGCCAGGCAGGCGATCTTTGCCTTCCAGGGTGATGTCTACATAGGATTTGATGCCGCCTCGCAATCGAAGGAAGTCATCGAGCGCGGCCAGCGGCAATTGCGCATACTATCAGGGTTATATGGGCTGCTCAGGCCGCTGGATCTGATTCAACCCTACCGGCTGGAAATGGGCATCAAGCTGTCTAACCCAGCGGGCGATACGCTGTATGATTTCTGGCGCGAACGCGTAACCGACGATCTGAGAGACGCGATCGACGCCAGCGGCAGCCCGGTACTCATCAACCTTGCGTCGAATGAATACTTCAAGGTCATTGATCGCAAGCGTTTGGATAGGCGCATTATCTCACCTGTTTTCAAGGATGAGAAAAACGGAAAGCTCAAGATCATCAGCTTTTATGCCAAGAAGGCACGCGGACTGATGGCCGCCTGGATTCTCGACAACAACGTAGATGATCCTGAGCAATTGAAACACTTTGACAGCGCTGGCTATGCATTCAATGCGGCGCTGTCTACTGAGAACGAGTGGGTCTTTACACGCGGTGAGCACTAGGCTTGCCCGATAAAGACTCCTCACATGGCGTGAATTAACCAGGAGTTGCCAATAATGCGACAGCTGATTATTACCCTGCTGGTCGGGTTTATGACGTTTGGGATCGCGGTAGATAATGCCGATGCCCGGCGTTTCGGGGGCGGTGCCAGCATGGGCCATTACTCGCGTTCCAGTAGCGCGACCAGCGGCAGCGCGGCTTCTACGCCTCGCCAGGCGCCTGCGTCGCGCCCAGCAGCAGCGGGAAGTCGTTTCATGGGGCCAATGGCAGGGTTACTTGCTGGCGGACTTATCGGTGCGATGTTCTTTGGCGGCGCCTTCAATGGCCTGCGCTTCGCTGACATTCTATTGATTGCCCTGGTGATCTTCGGCATTTACCTGTTTATGCGCTCACGCCGACAGGCTTATGCCAGCCATCAGCAGACAAGCCAGCATTACCAGCAACATCAGGGGCAGCAGCCTCAACAGCAGGCATTTAATGCGACTCAGGCTGGCGGTGGCAGCTACGGAACAACGCCAACATGGTTTAACCGTGAACGCTTCCTGGAAGATGCCAAAGCGCACTTCACTAACCTGCAAAAGTCATGGGACGCTAATAATCTGTCCGACATGCAGGATTACGTAACGCCGGAGCTTTACAACCTGCTGCGCCAGGAGCGAGCCAAACAGCCTGACAACAACAGTACTGAAGTGATCAAGCTATTTGCGGAGCTGGGTAATATTCAGCAGTTTGGTCAAAAAGCCGAAGCCTCTGTACTGTTCCATGGGGTTATCAAAGAGAATGGTGAGCAGAACGAATTCAGCGAAGTATGGCATTTGGTACGCGATGTGCGTGACCAGGCCCCCTGGTATATTCAGGGAATTGAGCAGCGCTAGAATCCTTTCTTCACCAGCTATTGAGCTAGTAACAACCGCCCCGCCTTTCTGGCGGGGTTTTTTATTACCACCAAACTCCGCACACTCCCCACATACATCGAGCCCACGCCATTCTTAATCACTTGAAGTTGCTTCTAGAAGCGAGTTTTAGACACAAAAAACCCCAATACAACGCTGGGTTGTATTGGGGGTAGTGGCTGTATTGATCCATTAAAAAATCAAGTACAGAGCACCCTCCATGGCGCTTGCCACTCTACACGATCAACAGGCGATTAATTATCACCATGGACGGACTGTGATGCGCTGTCTTTAGCATCACCAGCTGCGTCTTTTGCCTTGTCCCAGGCATCAGAGGCCTTTTCTTTAGCACTTGCGCCAGCATCGGAGTCATCCGCCGCATCAGAAGCTTGATCTGCTGCATCGGAAGCCTTGTCGGCAGCATCGTCTGCTGCATCAGCCGCGTCATCTGCTTCATCGGAAGCATTTCCAGTCGCGTCATCAGCGGCGTCAGAAGCATTATCAGCAGCTTCGCTTGCTGCGTCGGATGCATTGTCTGCGGCATCAGAAGCGCTATCAGCCGCTGCGCTTGCTGAATCAGATGCACTATCGGCAGCATTGTTAGCGGCGTCGTTGGCGTTATCGGCAGCCTCAGAAGCATTATCAGCAGCACTATTAGCTGCTTCAGTTGCGCTGTCGGCAGCGTTATTAGATGCCTGATCGCTCGAAGAGCCGTTGTCACAGCCCGCCAGAGTTGTCATTACAAAAACGCTTGCAGCCATCATTCCCAGCAGCTTTTTCATTACAATACTCCCTTAAGACAGAAAAGGTGCGTTACTCATTACTAGCGTGTTTGATCATATTAGCAAAAGGAAGAAACAGCGCGCGTAAACTAAGGTAACGAATGTAGTGTAGTCTGTCACTTATTGAGAAACCAACTTCGGACATCAATTTTTACCGTTAATCTGGCATTTGTCCAGAGCGACCTTTCGGTAAGCTCGCCAAACCCGGAAGCGTACAACAACTAACAGCCAGTTTTTCAATGCCGGTGATTCGCTCTTCATTCTTGCACTGGTAACGAAGCAGCCATTCACACGCGGTGGTTACTCGCCGCTATGAGATTCGGCACTATCGGTAGCGTCAGAAGCGTTATCTCTGGTTTCGGAAGCCTTATCGTCTACACTGCCAACAAAGTCGGAAGCCTTGTCGTCAGCGCTGTCAGCGGTATCGGAAGCTTTATCTCTAACCTTGCCGGCCATATCAGATGCTTTATCGCTGGCCTTGTCCGCAAGGTCGGATGCCTTATCGCCCGCTTTGCCAGCCAGATCGGAGATTGTCTCTTTAGCGTTACCGGCAGCGTCAGAAACCTTGTCAGCAGCGTTGTTTACTGCGTCTGATGCTGTCTGGTCGGAGTCAGATCCATTATCACATCCAGACAGTGCAGCAATCACCAAGGCACTGGCAGCCATCATTCCCAGAATTTTTTTCATACCGAGACTCTCTTATGTGCGAACTCAAAATCACATGAATAACGCATGTGAGGACTCTATATAGTAATAAACCAGTCCAAAGAGCAAGAGAAAAACGCTCTCTTGGCATCAAATCAAGTTTTCAATAAGGTGTATCGCTATGATGGATAAATAAGTCACAAAATTTAATATACTGAAAATGCTAGAAATACTGGTTACAAAAAACAACAATAACGACGAACCATTAGAGCACTGAATACAACCCAGATCGTTATTAGGCCAGTATTCTCTTATAGATGTGCGAAGCTCGCGACCTTTACCTTTAGCCTGCAAGTTCACCACTCTCCACAGCCCCCTTCCCCCGCCCACCGAGTAACAGGCGCTGCCCCCACACTATCAGCAGCAACTGCGAACACCCTTCCCCTCTTTTCTTCCCGACAAGAAAAAACCCCGGCCAGCGATGCTGATCGGGGTTTTAAAATAAATGCCTGACGATGACCTACTCTCACATGGGGAATCCCCACACTACCATCGGCGCTAAGCGGTTTCACTTCTGAGTTCGGCATGGGATCAGGTGGTGCCCGCTTGCTAAGGTCGTCAGGCAAAACTGGTGTCGTTACCC
>NZ_JAGO01000010.1 GCF_000526695.1 Carnimonas nigrificans ATCC BAA-78 | reverse complement strand
CGCGTGGAGAGCCACGGAATATCCTGTTTCATTCGGATCAGGGTTGCCAGTACACCAGCCGGGCATTCCGGCAGATGCTCTGGCGCTACCGAATGACACTGAGTCTCAGTCGCCGTGGCAATTGCTGGGACAATGCCCCAACAGAGCGCTTCTTCAGAATCCTGAAAACGGAATGGATACCAGAGATCGGCTATCCCGATGTTGCTGCGGCGAAGCGATCTGTCACTGATTATATGATCGGTTACTACAGCAGCCTCCGGCCGCACAAGCATAACGATGGGATACCGCCGAATTTGGCAGAAAAGAACTACTGGAATGCTCAAAGCTCGGTGGCCAAAAGCACTTGACCACTACAGTGCCTGGAATATTATGAAGATCCCACTCCCGGGCTTGAGGGCATGGCAGAGCTTCATCGGATTACCGGCCTCAATCTAGCGACCAATATGGTGGTGACCGATTTTGATCAATTGCGCCGCAGCATCGAGCTAAACAGCGTACAGACGGTACTTTCTGATCATCACTACTGGGGCGGTCTGCGCGATACTCAGGTGCTGGCCCGTATTTGCGATACCTTTGGTTTAGGTATTTCCATGCACAGCAACTCGCATTTAGGCATTAGCCTGATGGCAATGACGCATGTGGCTGCTTCTATTCCCAACGTGACATATGCGTGTGATACCCACTATCCATGGGTTAATGACGATGAAGAGGTGGTGGCAGGTGGTAAGCTGCCGATAGTTGATGGCAGTGTCGCCATCGACTTCTCCAGGTCAGGTCTGGGCGTTGAACTGGATCATGAACAACTGGAAAAACTGCATCAGCAGTTCCTGGATATTGATATTCGTAGTCGTGATGATGCACGCCAGATGCGGCTCTATAAACCAGAGTGGAGCGGTGAAAGCCCTCGTTTCTGATCAATGACATCCAGGCAATAAAAGGCAGTTCACACCCACCAAATCCTCCTCCTTGAACATGCTCCGATAAAAAAGCCCCATCTCCCTTTTTATCGGGCGAGATGGGGCTTTCGACGTTAGCTTGCGGGTCTAAAGACTATACGCAATCACGTCGTCGCCGCGTTTGGCACTCTGGCGAGCGCCGCCTGCTGTTACCAGAATGTATTGCTTGCCGGTTTTCGGCGAAACATACGTCATGGGGCCGCCCTGGCTGCCTACTGGCATACGCGCTTTCCATAGCACCTTGCCAGTGCTGGAGTCGAAGGCGCGCAGGTAAAAGTCCTGGGAGCCTGCGAAGAACACCAGCCCTCCCTGGGTTGCCAGAGAGCCGCCCAGCGTCGGTAGGCCGATGGGAATGGGCAGGTGCATGGCCAGCCCGAAGGGGCCGGTATCTTCAAGGGTGCCTACGGGAACCTGCCAGGCGATCTTGCGGGTTTTCAGGTCAATTGCCGTCATGGTGCCGTAGGGCGGTGCCTGACACGGTGTGCCAAGAATGGAGGTGAAGCGGTTCTTGTCGACGGCGTAGGGCGTTCCCATCAGCGGAACGGCGCCCATGCCCGTATTCACCGATTCGCCACCGCTGGCCGCGGCTCCCCGGTTGTCGGAGGGGATCATCTTGACCCAGAGACCCAAACGCATGTCATTGACGAAGATATAGTCATTCACTGGATCGGTGGAGATACCGCCCCAGTTCATGCCGCCGAGAGAGCCGGGGAAGGCGAGTGACTTATCGGTGCCGGGGGCGGTAAACAGGCCGTCGTAGCGCATCTCCTTGAAGGATATGCGGCACATCAACTGGTCGTAAGGAGTTGCGCCCCACATATCCGACTCGGTGAGTGTCTGTGCGCCAATCTGCGGCATGCCCACCGATTTTGGCTGCGTTTTGGAATAAGGTTCATTCGGAATATCCGCGCCTTTTACCTGAACTTCTTTGACATCCGTCAGTGGTTTGCCGGTGGCGCGATCAAGTACGTAAATCTGTCCGGCCTTGGTACCAAAAATGACGGCAGGTACCTTGTTGCCTGCTTCCGTGGGGAAATCCGTTAGCGTAGGCTGCATCGGAATGTCGTAGTCCCAGAGGTCATTATGGACTGTCTGGAACACCCATTTTACGTTGCCGGAAGTCGCATCCAGTGCGGTAATCGAGGCACCAAACCGATGATCCTGCGCGGTACGTTCGACCCCGTAGAGGTCAGTGGAAGGACTGCCCATCGGCAGGAAGACGGTGTTGCTTGCGGCATCGTAGGACATGGGCGCCCAGCTATTGGGCGTACTGCGCACGTAGCTTTTGCCCTCGGCAGGAGCCTGCTTGTCATCAGGATTACCGGGGTCAAACGCCCAGCGCATTTCGCCGCTGATGACGTCAAAGCCACGAATCACGCCGCCAGGCATATCCGTATTCACGTTGTCGGCGACACGCCCACCCACTACCACCGTGGTGCCTGCCATCAGCGGCGGTGAGGTCATCTGAAGCTGAGGATCAGGAGCGTTCCCCATGCCTTCTTTCAGATTCACTTGTCCGTTGTTGCCGAAATCGGGGCAGAATTGGCCGGTATCGGCATCTACTGCGATCAAACGAGCATCAATGGTATTGGTCATCAGGCGGCGCTGGCATACCGTACCGGCGGGTACGAGATCAGCAGAACTGTTGGATGGACCAGGCTGGGCACTCTGCTGCGTGGCATCAAAATAGGCCATGCCACGGCAGCGCTGCCACACCTGGGAATGGGCATTGATATCGTTGCGCCAGATTTCCTTGCCGGAATCCGCATCAAGAGCGATCAGGTTATTGTGCGGCGTACAAATAAATACCTTGTTACCTACTTGCAGCGGCGTTAACTGATCTTCCGCGCCATTGCCATCGCTCTCGGCAACATCGCCGGTGTGATAGGTCCAGGCTGTTTTCAGCGACTTCACATTGTTCCGGTTGATCTGATCCAGCGCTGCAAAGCGGCTACCGCCCGCACTATTGCCATAATGCTGCCAGTCTTTCTGCGCATGTTCAGGATCGACTTTGGTGAGATCGGCATCATTGCCGCTGGCAGTGACCGGCGCGTGAAGGGAGAACATGCCCGCCGCGGCCCACACAAGACCGATCAACAGCAGCAGCGCGATTCCCCAGAATACCCGGCTGGCCGAGCGTCCCGCAGCCTTCGCCAGAAGCGGATAGATCAGCGTAACTACCAGCGCGATCACCCCGAACATGAAGAGCCGTGAGAGCAGCGGCCAGTAATTCCACCCGACATCGACCAGCGCCCAGATAATCGTTCCTGCATAAAAGAGGGCGTAAAGCCAGGCACCTGCACGCTTGCGCCAGGCAATAAAGAGGCCGGCGATAGTCATCACAACGCCGCCGATCAGGAAGTACCAGGAGCCTCCCAGCGTTGCCAGGCGGACACCGCCTACCGCTAAGGCGCCCCCTAATACTGCTATTGCTATCCCCACCACCATGACCACCAGGGTGGCGGTAGTGGATATCCGTTTCTGTTTATCCATTATGTGTTCCATTCACCTGTATCAGTATGTCGGGCGATAGTGCGTAACTACCCACAAAACTCTCCACAAAAGTGGGCATGTCGCAGAAAAGTCCGCAAAGAGATGCCATGACCCCGGTTGCTGCCACGATAGTCTTGTGCCGATCACGCGGTAGGGCGTTATGCCTCTTGTGTCCAGCGCAGGCCGATAGTGAGCGTGGCGAGCGCAAAAGGAAAGAGCGGCGAGAGAAGTCTACGCATCGACGGTGTTTATTCCGCTTGGATTAAGCTGGCTCGAAGCCGGCGAAGGTAACGGTGTTGCCTTTGCTGCCAATACGTTCACCCGCTTGGTGCCTGTTGCTGCGCTTTAAGCCGCGTCACAGGCCACCTATCATAGTGGCGTTACAAATTTTTACGATACAGGTGCTCTTTTAAAACACTGTTTTTTAACTTACGGGAGTATTCTGGGGTCATGTTTTTAAGAATTCGAAGGTGATTAATGAGAAAGTTCGTCTCTCGTTCAGGTGCAGTAGGTATGGCGGCAATTCTGGCTACTTGTCTTGCTGCTTGTGACAAGCAGTCCCATGACGATGGCCCTCAGTATGCCAAGGTCACTAACGTCAAGCCTGTGACGGAATCCGTGACGACGCCGCATCAGGTATGTCGTGATGTGGTGGTCAATCAGCCTGTCCATAATGGCGATCCGCACAATATCGCTGGTACTGCCATTGGTGCGGTGGCCGGTGGGGCAGTCGGGCATCTGGTGGGCGGTGGTTCCGGGCGCAAGATCGCCACGGCGGCAGGCGCTGTAGGGGGCGGTTATGCGGGTAACCGGCTGGAGCAGTCACGCCATGACGGTGCGACCGAGCAGCGTACGGTGCAGCGTTGTACCACGGAGCAGAAAAGCAGCAGCAAGGTTGTCGGCTACGACGTGACATACTCCTATAAAGGCACCACGAAGACCACGCGCATGGACCATAAGCCGGGGGATCAGGTGCAGGTAGCGGAAGGTGTCGATGTTGTTCAGTAAAGTCGTTCAGTGAAGTCGTTCAGTAAGCCCTGAATGAAGTTACCGTTTCGGTAGCGGCTGCCCGCCAATGGCGGGCCAACCGATACTTACCAGTGGAACTCGGCCACTTCACGGCGATTGCCCATCATCAGTGCATCGGCGACCAGCGTCAGCGGTCGGGCATCGACATCCAGGACGTTGCGCTTCACCAGTTCCGCGAAGTGCTGATATAGCCCCGGGTATTCGCCGGGAGAGGCGCTTCCGTCAGCGCGCTTGCCATCTATCACAAGGTGAGCGCCACCTTCCTCCAGTGTCATCACGCCTTGATCGGTCGTAATGTCGATCTGCCACAGCGGGTCACCAGTTTTTTGCCAGTCCAGTGTCACTTCAACACTACCGCCGTGGGTGCCGGAAAGCGCTCCCTTGAGCGTGGCAGCGATAGGCTGCTGGCGATTGCCGGGAATATCCAGCTGCGCTTCGGTGAAGTAAAAACCTTCCGGCAGCAGCAGGGTGGCAATCGAAAAGGCGTTGATGGCTGGGTCAAATACCCCCATGCCACCTGCTTCCCATACCCACTCCTGCTCGGGATGCCAGAAACGTACATCTTCACGCCACTCGATGGTCATCGCACGCGGCGTCTTGTCGGCCAGCCATACACGCGCGTTTTCCACCTGCTCTGCATGTCGGGAGTGCCAACTGGCAAACAGGGTGCGCTGCTGCTTTTCCGCTATTTTCCGCAGACTCTCTACTTCAGCAACCCCGCGCCCCGGCGGTTTTTCGAGCAGAACATCAAGTCCGGCTTCCAGCGCTTGAACCGCCAGTGAGTAGCGCACGGTGGGGGGCACGCACAGTGACACCGCATCGACGGCGATGCCGCTGGCAAGTAGCTCATCCATATCGTGGAAGGGGCGCGCCTGCGGGTAACGCTCAAGTATCTCCTGCTGCTCAGCAATCGACCGGCTGACCAGTGCCACCAGCTCGAAGTCGGCATTGTGCGCCAGTGCTGGCAAATGCTGGTCAATGGCGATCTTGCCGATGCCTACCAATGCTATCTTGATGCTGCTCATCTCTGCTCCTCACGAGGCCCAAAAACAGGCGTCGGATGGCTACCTTCCTCGGCGTATAACAGCGTAGCGCAAACGCCGCTCCTGTCACCGGTGGTGATGGTGCGGTGTGGTTGCGGTGATTCCGTCAATGCGGCCCCTGCTCAGACAGATGGTTCTGGGCCAGGGCGCGTACACCGGCTAGAGTAGCGTCGCGTGCGGATATGTGAGTGACCTCAATGCCACATTGCGCCAACGCAGTGGTATAGGGGGCCATTAATGTGTGTGAGCCGATCAGGTGCAGGTGGGCAGGCGTCTCCCAACAGGCGGCCATGCGCTGCACCTCTTCGCCAATCAGTACGCCGGAAATAAAGCTGGAGATGGCTTCTGGGCCAAGCCCTGCATAAAGATAGCGACTGCGGGCTTCGAACAGGGCATGCAACACCCCGCCATCGGCCGCTACACGCCGCATGCCCAACTGGAAGGCGTTGTCGTCAAAGGGCGCGTCCGGCTGCGCCGGTTCACCCGGCAAGGTGTGCTCCATCACCGCCTGATACAGCTCGCCGGTCATGGCGGTAGTAAAACGCTCCAGCTGCCCGTTTCTGATGCGCGCCCACTTGCTGTGGGTGCCCGGCAGACAGCAGTGCAGCTCGGCGGGATTGTCAGCCAGCGCCAGCGCACCAAAGAGCTGAATCTCTTCGCCACGCATCACATCGACCAGTTCTGCTTCGCCCGTGTCGATGATTTTGACGCCGGGCAGAATCCAGCCGCTGGTAAAGTTCGGCGCGGCGATCATCTGGTGGCACAGCTCATTTAGCCCGACCGGCAGTGATAATTGCGGGCTTTCGGCCCAGCCGCGTTTTGCACCGACCATACCGGCCATATAGACAGGCACCGGCTGCGCTTCGCTGCGCCAGCCCTTCAGGGCATCGGCACAGTAGTCGGGAAACTGCGCCGACTGGAGCGAACGCATGCCGTGCGGCGTGGCCCTTTCATCGACAATGGCGCCGCTGTGACGGTCGATCAGATAGGCGCGGAAGTTGCTGGTGCCCCAATCCACCACAATAAGCTGTTCGCTCATGACTCGATCTCCGTTTACCACTCGGCGGTGCTGCCATCGTCATGACGCCAGACCGGATTGTGCCAGCGTTCAGCCACTTTCGAGCGCTCTTCCACATAGGCTTCGTTGATCTCGATGCCCAGCCCCGGCCCCTGTGGAATGGTGCAGAATCCATCATTGATGGTGAGCACGGATGGGTCCACCAGATAGTCGAGGACATCGTTGCCCTTGTTGTAGTGAATGCCCATGCTCTGCTCTTGAATGAAGGCATTTTCGGCTACGGCATCCAGTTGCAGGGAAGCAGCAAGGTTGATCGGCCCCAGCGGCGCGTGGGGGGCCAGAGCCACATCGTGGCACGATGCCAGGTTGGCTACCTTGAACACCTCGGAAATACCGCCGCAATGGGAGAGGTCGGGCTGCACAATATCGACCATGCCCTCGGCCAGCAGATCGCGGAACTGATAGCGCGTGTGTAGACGCTCGCCGGTGGCAATCGGGTAGCCAAGATTGGCGGCCACATGCTTGAGGGCAGGGAGATGCTCCGGCAGCAGGGGTTCTTCGACAAACATGGGATGGAACGGCTCAAGCTCGCGCAATAGCGCCTTCGCCATGGGGCGGTGAACTCGCCCGTGGAAGTCGATGCCGATCCCCATCTCAGGCCCCACCGCCTCGCGCGCTTCCGCCACTCGTGCGACGGCAGCATCAATTTTTGCGTGGCTGTCCACGATCTGCATTTCGGCAGTGCCATTCATCTTGAACGCTGTGAAGCCGTGCTCCTTGAGCCTGGCGGCACCTCTGCCGACATCTTCAGGACGATCCCCACCGGTCCAGGCGTACATGCGCATTTTGTCGCGTACCGCGCCGCCCAAAAGCTGATGCACCGGTACACCGAGATCGCGCCCCTTGATATCCCAAAGCGCCTGGTCGATACCCGCAATTGCACTCATCAAAATCGGGCCGCCGCGATAAAAGCCTGCACGATAGAGCACGCTGAAAAGCCGCTCGATCTGGCGTGGATCTTCACCGATCAGATAGTCGCTCAATTCATGCACGGCGGCTTCAACGGTAGAGGAGCGACCTTCCACGACAGGCTCGCCCCAGCCATGGATGCCGGCATCGGTTTCAATCTTCATGAACAGCCAACGGGGCGGTACTTGCCAGGTTTTTATCCGGGTAATCTTCAATGGTATCTCCTTGTAGACGGGAAAGGCGGGGCCGTTGTTTTTGCGTGTTGACGTAGCGTTAACGGTGCAGATGCTGCCAGCGTTCTACCAATGCTTTGGCCCTTTGACCGAGGGTGTCGGCAGAGGTGCCCGGGGTATAGAGGTGGCTGCCGTAGCCAAAGCCATCAATACCGGCCTCTACCCACTCTTCCATGTTATCGAGGTTAACGCCACCGACCGCCATGACGCGGGCATCGCGGGGAAGTACCGACTTGATATCCTTGAGATAACCGGTTCCCATGCGAGCTGCGGGAAACAGCTTGACCGCCCGCGCTCCGCCCTTGAGAGCGGCAAAGGCTTCACTGGGAGTCAGGCAGCCGATCAAAGCCTGCATATCATGCGCAACCGCGGCGGCGAGTACTTCCGCATCGAAGTTGGGGGTCACGAGAAGTTTGGCGCCCATATCGGCAAGACGCTGTACCGACTCGGTATCCAGCACCGTGCCTGCACCGACTACCACCTCATCAGGAAGACGCTTGACCAGCCGCTCAATGGACGTAAACGGTTGCGGCGAGTTAAGCGGTACCTCGATCATGGCGAAGCCTGCCTCTACCAGCGCATCGGCAGCGGCATCTATTTCGTCAGGAGTGATCCCACGCAAAATGGCGACGAGAGGGCGTTCGTTCAGAGCGTTATCGAAAGCGGGGAGGGCCATGGGGAGCTTCTCCTTGTGAGCCGACAGAGAAGTGCCAGCGTTGAATGGTCAAAATGACATGTTGAAGGGCGCTGTTATGGTAACGCAACAGCGTATCAATGCCTTGGGGGAATGATGGAGACACGGTGCTTAATCTATGGAGACGCTGTCCTGCCGAACTTCCCGGCGCGTCATTTTGTAGCGATGGATGGCTTGCGCCACTTGCTTGCATTCGCCGCGTGTCCAAATGGCGGAAACGTCGATGGGGTCATGGCCACTGTCGAGACGCTTGTTCACACGCTTCATGCACAATTGGTACTGAGCCTTGGCAGCTTGGGTGTGGGCTTCATACCAGGCGGTGGTGTGGGCAGGTTCCTGAGCGATGGCGTAGGTCGTGCTGAAAAGCAGAAAGAGAAGAGCGGTGAAAACAATGGCAAGGTAATCGGTCATGGTAAGCAGCAGTATCCCTTTGTTGTTATTTATTGGTAACACGATAAGGCGGGCACGTATATCAACCGAAGGTGTAGGGAGCCGGATACCAGCAAAGCGGTGGGCCTGCCAGTAGTCGCCACTACCGGCAGCAAGGTTTGGAAAGATGGAGCATCGCCGTGGCTCAAACGCCCCGCGCAAGGAAAGGGCGGGGTGTTTGAATGGTCGTGCTCCTTGGGGCAGATTACTGGTCAGTAGCGTTGGGCCAATGATCAATCACTTGCTGACGCAGCGCCGCGGGATAGCCCTGCTCGAAAGAGGCGTGCGGCAGGCGGCCCTCGCCGATGGGTGGCTGTAGCGTATCGTAGACGATCTTGGCGCCCTTGCCTGCGGCGTATTCATCGGCGTCATAGCAATGCAGTAGCGGAATGACACGCTCTTCACTGAACACGATGCGCCGCCGTTCTGGATGCACGCGGGTGGCGATTGCCCAGACCACATCCTTCAGGCAAGTGGGGTCGATATCGTCATCGACCAGGTAGATGCGTGGAATGAAGATCAGTGAGTTGGCACGGAACACGATTTCACCGATCCGCTGGGCCAGCTCTTCGCTTGAGGTATCGGGAAGCAGCTCCCGCCAGTTGTTGGGCACTGAAACCACCAGCCAATGTACGGCAGACTCTTCGGGAATCCATGCCGCAGTAATCGGCAAACCGGCTTCACGCATCAGGGAAATGGCTTCGGCTGTCATGCCCATCGCCCACAGGGTATGGGATTCATCGGTAGGCCGTCCGGCAACCACCAGCGGCCAGATCGGCTGGTCACGATGGCTGATGACCTCGACGCTGAAGGTGGGCTGAGGCGACGATTTGGTGCCCAGGTAGCCGGAATATTCACCGTAAGGGCCTTCTTCTGCATCGCGGGTGATCGAGACATGCCCCTCGACCACCACTTCTGCTTGCGCCGGTACTTCGAGATCCACGCTTAGCGCCTTCACCACTTCGATTGGCTCGCCCCATAGTGCTCCCACGTAGTCGGCTTCATCTACTCCAGCAGGCAGCGGAATACCGGAAGCACAGGCGATGGCCGGTGCGGTGCCCTGCACCATGGCATACGGCATGGGCTGGCCCAGTTCGACCCACTGTTGCCAGATCTGACCAATGTGCTGGCTGGGCACGATCAGACCGGTCATGCGCTTGCAGTCTATCTTCATGACGCGCGCAATGGACCAGTTGATCCACTGACCATCAGGAGATTTTACGATCAAGGTGCCCCAGGTATTGGCATAGCGGCCGCCGTCGCTGTCATGGGCGAAGGGGATCGCAAAGCTGTCCAGCGTGGCATCATCGCCGCGCAGGATGTTCTGGCGGCAGGGAGCATTGTCTGCATCGACCAGGACCGGTTTCTTGCCGGGCAGGGCGCGGGTCTGGATCAGCGTGTCGATGATTTCCGGAATAGTCGCTGTTGCGGGCAGCCCCAGCGAGAGGGCAACACGCGCATAGGGCCTTGTCTTGACGTATGAGCGCCCCGCCGGAGCGCCAAGAATTCGGCAGCCCAGGGCATTGCCACGAATATTTTCCATCAACGGCGCAGGCGCGTCGGTTTCGTAGCTGCGACGAGTGATGGCACCTGGTTCGAGGTCTCCATCCACTTCGCGCGTTATTCTCTCAAGGTCGCCAATGTCATTGAGTGCGCAGAGATAGCTTCTGAGGTCCTTGAAATGCGTCATGCCATTTCCTTGCTGGTAGTGAAACGAGCAAGCCAAATGTGCTGCCTACTCGTTGGGATACAGCGCTACCTGTACGCCATCCGGAATGACGTAATCGGTCATGCGCTGCCGTGATAGATGCCAGTGGGTCAGCACGGTGCGCTCCACTTTCTCGACATCACGCTGTTCGAGCGCTTCGATAATCTCGTCGTGCTGATCCGCTGCGGTCAGCATGTCCTTGCGTACTTCATCCACCGCAGGCGAAAGATAAAAATTCTGCGCTAGCCTGGCGTGGTCGATCAGCAACCGGTTCAGACTGGCCAGCAGGTAGTCATTGCGCGACATCGTGCCAATAAAATAATGGAACTGATTGTTGTAGTAGACGCGCGAGGCGGTATCTCTGGTGTCGATGGCCTGCCGGAACAGCGCCTGTATGCGTCGCAGCTCTTCGATATCTTCAGCGGTGCCGTGCGTTGCTGCCAGCTGGGAAATTGCCACGTAGATCATCGGTGCCGCCAAAAAAAAGCTGCGCAGCGACTGATAGTTCATCGGGGCTGCTCTCGCTGCCCGGTTGGCTTCCAGCACGATATAGCCCTGTGCCGCGAGTGCTCTCATGGTTTCGCGTACTGGCGGTCGAGAGAGACCGAATTCCTGACTGAGTGAAATTTCATCGACCACTGCACCGGGCGCGATCTCCATGCTGACGATGCGTCGTTTCAGGGTTTCTTCAAGCTGTACCTTTTTGTCAGCGCGTGGTGGCGGTGAACTGTCGGTGCGTGTGTTTCGATTCGCTGTAGCACGTGATTTGTCGGTCATTGTTTGCCGTGTATCCAGGGAGATGATGTTTACGGTGCGGCATGAAGCCTGCTCCGTACCCTGCGACCCTCGCTAAGGCGCTGCCATTGTATATGGTTTGAGCCTTGTCGTTTGAATGCTCACTTCGCTTGATTGCTTCGACACACGCAAAGAGATACGACCTTGGTCTAATTGCTAATGACGCATGAAAAGTCAGACTTCACAGAAACTTTAGACATAAAGTAGACAGAAGATATATTTCCTTCTATACATTCATCAAGATCATTTACACCGCAATTTTCGTGACAGTCAGCATCTGGATAGCCAGCCGCCATGACCTGAATGGCTCCCGCGTATACCAGGCAAAGAGGTCGGCTTCGGTGGTATGGAAGCTGTCTGACTGCGCGGCATGCCGATTTCAGTGAAGGAGTGGCAGTTTCGATGGCAATTTCAAGAAGGAAATTAATAGCAGGGGCAGGAGCGGGGGTAGGTGTTGCCGCTGTCGGTGGCCTTGCGACCAACTACAGTTACGACAGCCTGCCCAGTGACCCGGAATCGTTGCAAAGGGTTGAAGCGCTGCCCTCCGACGATCCTACTCCGGGCTGGTTCCATACCAGCCAGAAGCGCACACCCAACGCGCCCCTGATCGGTGATGACAAGGCGCCCTGGGTCATTATCGGGGCGGGATTTACCGGATTAGCTGTGGCAAGGCAGCTGGCGCATAACTTCCCCGATGACCGTATCATTCTGGTGGAAGCGCAGCAGGTGGGCTTTGGTACGTCAGGGCGAAACGCAGGCTTTCTGATCGACGTGCCGCACAATATCAATGCGCCGGATTACATTGGCGATCCCGCGATTGCCCGGCAAACCCTGCATATCAACCAGATGGGGCAGCGTATTCTCCATGAGCTGGTAGAAGAACATAACATCACTGAAGCGCACCTGCGTCACTCGGGCAAGTTTCAGGCGGCCGTGGAGGATCACGGCATAGAGGTACTGAACGCCTATCATGGCGGGCTTCAGAAGCTGGGGCAGCCGTGCGAGCTGATTGCGGGAAGCGATCTGACTGATATCTTCGGCACGTCGTTTTATAAAAAGGCGCTCTACAGCCCCGGCACTATGCTGGTTCAGCCATCTGGTCTGGTGAAAGGACTGGCGGACAGCCTGCCCGAAAACGTACAGCTTTATGAAGAGACGCCGATCACGGCTGTCGATTTTGGCGACAAACCGGTGCTTCAGCACGCTTCGGGACGTATTACGGCGGACAAGCTGATTCTCGCCAACAACACCTTTGCGCCCCAGTTTGGCTTCTACCCACGCGCTATTTTGCCGACCTTCACCTATGGGAGTCTGACTCGCCCGCTGACTGAATCAGAGCAGAAAGATCTCGGTGGCAAGGAGTTCTGGGGCATTATTCCGGCTGACCCGTTTGGTAGCACCGTGCGTCGCACTCACGATAACCGGATTCTCGTGCGCAACAGCATGAGCTTTAACGCGGACGGACGCTCGAAACCTGGCTATACCCAAAAATTCCGCGAGGTGCATCGCCGCTCGTTTGAACGACGCTTCCCGCAGCTTGCCGACGTGCCCTTTGAATATACCTGGGGCGGAGGACTGGCAATGACGCGGAACGATGCCGGGGTCTTTGGTGAGTTAAGGCCCAATGTCTATGCGGCGGTGGCGCACAATGGTCTGGGGACCGTCCGTGGAACAGCCACCGGTACGTTGCTGGCTGACTTGCTGGCGGGCAAGCGTCACGAGCTGACCGAATTTTTGCTGAACTCGCCGAAGCCATCCGATAACCCGCCAGAACCGTTCCTGACAATGGGCGTTAATTTCATGTTGAGGAAGGGGGAAAACGGCGCCGGTCTGGAAGCCTGATGCCGTTTCAAAATGCCTTTGGATAAGCGTAACCGCTATCAGTGCAGCCCCTATCCTCTTGATGTGAGTGGCTTCATGAGGGATGACGGTAGCTCATCCTGCTCACAAAATTAGCCGCACATTTAGGGCGTTGTGTTCAGGTAACACCAGCAGGGAGTGCTTACAGAGTGAGCACTCCCTTTTATATGACGGAAGCGCAGCATCAAGGTCGCGTGAATACCCTGGCGACGGTAGTGCGTCATCCCAGGCATTTCCACCACCGCTTGAGCATGCAATATCCAGATAGCTGCCGATGAGACCCACCAACTACGCAATCGCGGCTGCTTCCACTTCGCGCTCGGTCGCCTTGATAAACAGTTCGGTAAGTTGCTCTGGGGTGCGCCCTGCGGCGATGGCGGGCAGGAACTGATGCGTATAGACGCAGTACTGTCCATCGTAGGCGCGAAAGCGGTAGGTGTTTTTTTCGGGCAGCCGCTCAAACACTTCGATACGGTAGCGGGTGTCGCGGTGCGCAGGAGTCGGGAGGTGACGAAAACGGGGCATAGGGTGCTCCTTCGTTGCTCGGCGGCGCGATGAATGCGCTGCATATCCTTACGGGGTAGGCGCTTGCCGGGAGAGGCGCGCGGTGACGGGAGCTACCCTAGCGTTCCGTTGTGACCCTATCGTGACAAAATGTTGCATCAGCTTGTGCAGCGAGAAGATTGCATGGAGGGCGCGCCAATATCAGCAGGTGAGCAGCGCCTGCGCAGGTTCGCTACACTGGGCGAATGTTCTTTGCTGGTTTGTCTTCGGAGGTGTTCGCGGTGTCCGTTTCTTCCTCTTTCCATGCGCCTGACGCGGTACGCCAGCGGCTTGTTACCGCCACGCGCAGTGTCCTTGCCGATATTCCGCTCGCCTCGCCATGGCGTACTTCGCCCGATTTGCTGCATGTGACCACGGTCTCTCTATTCGTGCTTGAATCACTTCAGCGTGATCCTGAGCTGCTCGAACGCCTGGAGGCTGGCGGCGAGCTGCATCAGCCACCTTCCCGCGAGCATATGCGTGCGCGGCTTAATGAAGCACTCAGCGCCTGCCATAGTGAAGATGAACTGGCGGCCACCCTGCGCAAGCTGCGTCGTGAGTGGATGGTGGGGATCATTTGGCGTGACCTGTGCCGCGATGCTACTCAGGGAAACGTGAAGAGCGCGTGGGATACGGCGGCGGCGGTGTCGCAGTTAGCGGATGTGATGGTACAGGGAGCGCTGGGCTGGCTGGAGGCGTTTCTCGCGCCGCGTTGGGGGCGTGCCTGGTACAAGGATGGCGGCGCCATGTCGCTGATCGTGCTGGGAATGGGCAAGCTGGGCGCGGGGGAGCTGAACCTCTCTTCCGATATTGACCTCATCTTTGCTTATACCCACGACGGCGATACCCAGGGCGGCAAGCGCTCGCTGGCGCATCTGGATTACTTCACCCGCATTGGGCAGAAGCTGATTCGCGCTCTGGATAGCACCACCATGGACGGCTTCGTGTTCCGCGTGGACATGCGCTTGCGGCCGTTGGGGGAAGGCAGCCCGCTGGTGGCGAGCTTTGCTTCCCTTGACCGTTACTACCTTGAGCAGGGGCGCGAGTGGGAGCGCTTCGCGCTGGTCAAGGCTCGTCCGATTGCGGGAGACATTGACGCAGGGCAGGCGTTGCTTGAGCGGTTGTCCCCGTTTATCTATCGACGTTATATAGATTACGGGGCGATTCAATCGCTGCGTGACACCAAGGCGATGATTAACCGCGAAGTACGGCGGCGTGGCCTGCACGACAATATCAAGCTAGGTGCGGGCGGAATTCGCGAGGCGGAATTTGTGGTGCAGGTGTTCCAGTTGGTGCGCGGTGGCCGTGATACCGAACTGCAAACCCCGTCGCTGAGGCAGGCGATGGCTACGCTGGGGGAGCTGGAGCTACTGCCCGGCGAGCAGTTAGCGGCGCTGGAAGCCGACTATTTGCTGCTGCGCGATAGCGAACATGCGCTTCAGGCGCTGGATGACCGCCAAACCCAGGATCTGCCTGATAACGATGAAGATCGCGAACGTTTGGCGATTGCGCTGGGGCGTGCGAGCTGGCCGCTGCTGGAAGAAGAACTGAGCACGCTACGGCAGCGCGTCCATGGGCTGTTTGATGCAGTTATCTCTAGTGACGAAGAACCGCAGGCAGAAGATGTCAGTAGTCCTGACATGCGTGAGTGGCGGGCGCTGTGGCAGGGTGATCTTGATGAGACGGAAGCCGCAGCCACGCTATCGCAGCACGGCTTTGTCGAGCCTTTACGCTCATTGTCACTGCTCAAGGGGCTGGCGAATTCTCACGCGGCACGCGCCATGCAGCGGATCGGGCAGCAGCGGCTGGATGCGCTGATGCCGCTGCTGCTGGCGTCTATCGTAAGCGAATATCGGCAAACCATGGCTGATGCGGATAGCGCTTCTGCGCAGCACGCTTCCAGCAGCGCACGACTACGGGTGCATTATCGCGATCAGCCCCCCGATGTGGTGCTGGCGCGTATTCTGCCGCTGGTGGAGGCGGTGTTGCGGCGTACCGCTTATCTGTCGCTGCTGCGTGAAAGCGATGCAGCACGTATTCAATTGATTCGCCTGTGTGCCGCAAGTCCGTGGGTGGCCGAAGAACTGGCGCGCTATCCCCATCTGCTTGATGAGCTGTTAACCCCCGCCACGCTCTATACCCCGCCTGATCGCGAAAGCCTGACGGCCTCGCTGGATATGGCGCTGCTGCGTATTCCTGAAGAAGATGAAGAGGCGCAACTGGAAGCGCTGCGCATGTTCAAGCACGCGCAGGTACTGTCGGTAGCGGCCTCTGATCTGGCTGGGCTGCGTCCGTTGATGCAGGTGAGCGATGCCCTGACGCTGATCGCTGAAGTGATCGTCGAGCGCGTGCTACAGATGGCATGGCGACGCATGGTGGGGCGCTATGGGCAACCGCAGTCACCGCATCAGCAGAGCGATATGCCGGGGCTGGCGGTGATTGGCTACGGCAAGCTGGGCGGTATAGAGCTGGGCTACGGCTCTGATCTTGATCTGGTCTTCATTCATAACGCTACCACTGGCGGTGTCACCGATGGCCCGCGTCAGCTTGATAACAACGTATTCTTTACCCGACTTGGGCAGCGCATCATTCATATGCTGACCGTAGTGACGCCCAGCGGCGTTCTCTATGAAGTGGATATGCGGCTGCGTCCTTCGGGCAATTCGGGGCTGCTGGTCTCCTCCCTGAGCGCCTTTGGCGACTATCAGCGC
Source organism: Carnimonas nigrificans ATCC BAA-78 (assembly GCF_000526695.1). Classification (GTDB taxonomy): domain Bacteria; phylum Pseudomonadota; class Gammaproteobacteria; order Pseudomonadales; family Halomonadaceae; genus Carnimonas; species Carnimonas nigrificans. Next base: position 521,944 of record NZ_JAGO01000010.1, on the reverse strand, counting down.
CAGCACGCCTGGACCTGGGAGCATCAGGCACTGGTGCGGGCGCGAGCGATTGCCGGCCACCCCCAGCTACGACACGACTTCGAACAATTGCGGCGCGATATTTTGACACAACCGCGTGAACGCACGACGTTACGCCAGGAAGTGGTCAGCATGCGCCATAAGATGCGCGAGCACTTGAGTTCTGCGAAGGAGGATTCAGACTGCTTCAATCTGAAACAGGACGCGGGCGGCATGGTGGATATCGAATTTATCGACCAATACGCGGTACTGGCCTTTGCCAGTGAATACCCTGCACTGTGCCAGTGGAGCGATAACGTACGAATTCTCGAAGCGCTGAGTGAGTGCGGCTGCTGGCCCGGTGACGCTATCAAGGCGTTGCACGACGCCTACCTTCACTATCGGGACGCCAACCACCTGAATGCGCTAGCCAAGCGTAGCTCTCGTGTCGCGCCCACCGCTTTCAAGCAGGAGCGTGAGCGCGTCACGAACTGCTGGCAGTGCTGGATGGAAGAAGGGCAAGTCGAGGCCGGCTTCAGTTAAGCTGCTGTTTCCTCGGGCCATATGGCGTGGCGCGAGGGCCGCCATATGATTAGCCCCCTGATACAACTTACTGCCCGCCTGTAGCGGGCAGTGAACGTTGGGAGGGGCGCTTTTATCTATCCTGCAACTGTGCGATGTCAGCCACGATGTCGTAGCAGCGCAGGCGATCTTCCAGGGCGTAAAAATCGGCATTAAGCATGAGTTCATCGGCCTGGGTCTGCTCCAGCAATTCATTCAGCCCATCGCGCACTCGCTCGGGGCCACCAACAACCGCAGCCGACAGATGCTCCTGCACCTGAGCGCGTTCGATGGGCGACCAGTCCAGTGATTCTACCGGGGGGCGTGCGCGAGTCGAGCGGCCACGCCGCAGATTGAGAAACTTCTGCTGCATCACGCTGGCGTGGTAGTTAGCGAGTTCATCGCTTTCAGCAGCAACCACGGGAATACACAGCATCGCGTAAGGTTCCGCCAGATACTCGGAAGGTGTGAACTGCTCACGGTAGAGGCGCAGCGCCTGATGCATATAGGCCGGTGCAAAATGGCTTGCAAAGGCAAAGGGCAGGCCCAGTCGTGCGGCGAGCTGAGCGCTGAAACCGCTTGAACCCAATAGCCATACCGGCACCTGAGTGCCCTGACCGGGAATGGCGTGAATGCGTTGACCGGGGTAGGACTCGCCGAGATAGCCGAGCAACTCCATCACATCATCAGGGAAGGTGTCGGCAGCGCTGTAGTCGCGGCGCAGGGCGCGCAGGGTGGCACCATCAGTGCCGGGGGCACGCCCCAGGCCAAGATCAATGCGGTTGGGGTGCAGGGTAGCGAGGGTGCCAAACTGTTCGGCAATCACCAGCGGCGCGTGGTTGGGAAGCATGATGCCGCCACTGCCGAGCCGAACGGAGTCAGTGTGGTCGGCAACGTGGCCCAGCAGCACGGAGGTTGCTGCACTGGCGATGCCATCAATATTGTGGTGCTCGGCCATCCAGAGCCGCTGATAGCCAAGCGCTTCGGCACGCTGCGCCAGCGCCACCGAATTCTTGAAGCTCTCGGCAGCGCTGCCGGTGTCCCGAATAGGGGCCAGATCGAGCACTGAGAGAGGCGTAGTGGTTAAACGTGTCATGAAAAATCCTCAAGGCATCACGCGCAAAATGCGTGGGGTATGGTGCTGATCTGGGGATGCTTTGGGATATCTACAAGCAGGAAGGTGCCCAGCGGCGAGCATCTGCGGTGGGGATTTTTCTTACGAGCAGCTACGCAATGGCCAGTGTTCCGGCGCTTGCGGCTGGTGAGGCATTACACACCTTCATGGACACAATGCCTCTTTTTATCCAGCGACAGGGGCCTTATAGCGGTAACGGCTTCCGCAACAAGGCCCTGATTGCACTACATATCGTCATCTTCGGCGCTGTTAACATTGATAACGCCGTCAATTTCACCGAGCTGACCGACCAGATTCGGCAGTCGCTGCTTGCCACGCAGATCGAGGGTCACGCGCACACGCTGCTTGCCTTCGCTCTCGATTCCTTTATTCACGTTGAAGCTCTCGACGGTGAAGCCCATGTTGGTACAGCGGGAGAGGATATTGCCGAGTACTCCCGCATCGTTGAAGTAGGAGATCGAGAGGCGTACCGGCAGCAACTGGTTGTTGCGCAGGGTGCGGAACAGGCGCGGGAACAGCAGCATGGTGACGAAGTGCCCGGCTGTAACGAACAGCGCAATGCTGAATAGCCCCGCGCCACATGCCATGCCGATGGCGGAGGTAAGCCACACGGAAGCTGCGGTGGTCAGCCCTTGTACATTGTCGCGGCGCATAAAGATCACGCCGCCGCCAATAAAACCGATGCCGGAGACGATCTGCGCGGCGACACGAGAAGGGTCGATGGAGACATTGGGGTCGCCGATCATGTCGTTAAAGCCGTACTTCGACACCAGCATGATTAGCGCAGAAGAGAAGCCTACGACCGTACAGGTGCGCAATCCCGCGCTTTTGTGACGAATTTCGCGTTCAAGTCCAATCAAGGCAGAAAGAACAAACGCGAGTGTCAGAGCGGCTAGTTGTATGCCTAAGCCGAATTGACCTTCAATGGTTGGCATGAGGTGCGTATTCCTTGGTGTGAACGTTGTTATGTTGTTTTTTAATCTTGCCTGACGAGAAGGCCAGCAGTTGCGTCCGAATGAAAGCGCAAAAGAGTGCAAAAAGAGATGCGAAGCCCGATTCGGTGGCAGTAACGTTTAGGCTGCCCCGCATTTTTCTGCGCAGAGTGGCAGTGTTGTTGATTTCTGGCGCACTCTCAAGGAGTGTTTGTCGAGTCCAATAAAAAAGCCGAACGTGAAGGTTCGGCCTTTGATTCTCTCAGTGCGATCGCCGCATCACGGCAGCTGCTCATCAGTACTGTCGTTGGCTGCTCCAGCCACATTCTTGCGGTGCTTGCGCAGGGCGCTGCCTACTGCCGCCGCTCCCGGTGCTGTGGAACTTGCGCCGCTACCCCAGTCAGAGGCGTAGGCGTTGTTCATTTGCGCATAATCAAGTCGTTTATCGACCCAGCGCAGTATCACCAGCTGCAAAATCATGACCGCGATGCAGATCAGGGTGCTTTCGATATCGAGCATCAACATGGTGGTTACCTCGTCGTCCGGCAGCCGCTGGTACAGCCATCGGGAAATTCATACGGTGTGCATGGCGGCGTGAAGAGATGGGAAATACCCCAGCAGCCAGCAGAAATAATGGCGCCTATGATGACAACTTTCAGCCTGAATGAACAGAGTGCATGCCCACTGCCAAGGCATGGATGCAGTCGAACGGCCTTCCTTCTATAGGAGACTATAGAAGAAGAGCCATATTCGCCATTAGTTGCATTGCATTGTGCTTCTGCATGATGACCATGTAACCCTGCCATAGCTCGGCACCACACCCATCACGGGAATCTGGAGAGGTCATTCATGCGCTATCTGAACAACGATATTCTCGCGACGCTTGCCAATCATCCCAATGTCCAGCTTCCTACCTATGATCGCACCAGGCTTGAAGTCTCCATTGTTCACTTCGGCGTAGGGGGCTTTCATCGCTCTCATCAGGCGATGTATCTGGATACCTTGATGTGCCAAAGCGAAGAGGCGCTGAAGTGGGGGATCTGCGGAGTGGGGCTGATGGAGAACGATCGCCGCATGCAAGAGGTACTCGATCATCAGCAGGGGCTTTATACGCTGCTGGTTAAAAAGCCCGATGGCGATATTGATGCGCGCGTGATCGGTAGTCTGGGCGAGTACCTTTACGCCCCCGATGACCCTTTCGCGGTGATCAAGCGCATGGCGCACCCCAGTACCCGAATTGTGTCGCTGACCATTACGGAAGGGGGCTACAACTTCGATCCTGCGACGGCGCAGTTCGATTTCGATAACCCCAACGTGATCAGCGATCTTGAAGGATACCCCCAGCGCACCACCTTCGGACTGATCTGTTCGGCGCTGGATATCAGGCGTCAGGCGGGGCTGGACCCCTTCACCGTGATGTCGTGTGACAATATCCACAATAACGGCGATATCGCGCGAGATACCTTTTTGGCCTTTGCCGAGCGCAAATCCAAGGCGCTGGCCGAGTGGATGGCACTACATGTGAAGTTTCCCAACGCCATGGTGGATCGCATCACGCCTGCCACCACCGATGATGATCGCCGCCTGGTGCGCGAAAAGTTCGGCATTGAAGACGCCTGGCCGGTGGTGTGCGAGCCGTTCAAGCAGTGGGTGGTAGAAGACAGCTTCACTCAGGGAAGGCCGGAGCTTGAGAAGGTCGGCGTGCAGTACGTGGATGACGTGCTCCCCTATGAACTGATGAAGCTGCGCCTGTTGAATTGCGGCCATCTGGCGATTGGCCTGCTCGGCTATCTGGCGGGCTTCCGCTATGTCCATGATGTGTGCGAAGACCCGCTGTTCGTCGATTTCCTTACACGTTATATGGAGCGTGAAGCGTCGCCGACACTGGCGCCGGTGCCCGGTGTCGATCTGGACGAGTACCGTCACCAGTTGATTGAGCGCTTTGCCAATCCACAGATTCGCGACACACTGGCACGACTGTGTGCTGAGTCATCGGAGAAACTGCCCAAGTGGCTGGTGCCGGTGATTCGCGATCAGCTGGCCTCCGATGGCGAGCTGCACATGTGTGCCATTATCGTGGCGGGCTGGGCGCGCTATGCGGAAGGCGTGGACGATCAGGGCGAACATTACGAGATCGTCGATCGCCAGAGCGATATGGTATCGGCCATGGCCGGTCTGAATGATTCCAAGCCCGACGCCTTCCTTAAAAACGTGCACTGGTTTGGCGATCTGGCCGAATACGAACGCTTCCATGCGCTCTATCTTGAAATGCTTGAATCGCTGCACAGTAAGGGCGCGCGGGCCACGCTGGAAGCCTACGTTTATCGTGACCAGTAGCATGAAGGGGGCGACGGGCTTGTGTCGCGCTGTTGCTTCCGGAATTTGATACAAGCGCACTTTTGCGTAGTCACACATTGATCAGCGGGCGCTGATGACAGTGCCCTTGATGAGCACCTTCCAGCGCATTTGTTTCTTCTTGCTGGAAGCAGTAGAAACGACAGAATACTGACACAGCGCATCGGGTGGCTGGTCGTTTAACGGCGGTTTGTATAAGCGTGGCGACATGCAGTGCACGGTGTCATCACAGCATAACGATAAGGAACGTAACATGTACGTCGGTGTGGATTGCGGTACTCAGAGTACCAAAGTGGTCATCATGAGTGCCGATTCACTGCGCATTATCGGCACTGCCTCGGTGGCTCACTCGCTGGATCAGGCGGACAACGGGCGCAGGGAGCAGCAGCCTTCGCAGTGGGTGAGCGCGTTCGAGGAGGCTTTGGCGAAGGCGCTCAGCGATGCCGGCGTATCGGGCCAGCAGATCAAGGGCATCGGGGTGTCGGGGCAGCAGCACGGCATGGTGGCGCTTGATGCCGATGGCAAGCCGGTCTATCCGGCCAAGCTGTGGTGTGATACTGAATCCGCCGCTGAAAATGCCGAATTGCTCGAACAGCTCGGCGGCCCCCAGGGAGCACTGGACACACTGGGCGTCGTGCTGCAAACCGGCTATACGGCTTCCAAGATCGCCTGGCTGCGGCGTCACCACCGTGATGCCTACGACCGCATCAAGACCATTCTGCTGCCGCATGATTATCTGAACTTCTATCTGACCGGCGAGCGCGTCACTGAAGCAGGGGATGCCTCGGGCACCGGTTACTTCGATACACGTCAGCGGCAGTGGTCCCGTGAAGCCTTCGCTCTTGTTGCGCCGGAGCTTGATAGCGATGAGGTGCTGCCCCGCGTAATTGAATCACATCAGCCAGCCGGACAATTGCTGCCCGAGGTTGCCGAGCGGCTGGGGCTATCTCGCGAGGTGCTGGTTTCAAGCGGCGGCGGCGACAATATGATGGCCGCTATCGGTACGGGGGCGATTACCCCCGGCCTCATGACCGTGAGCATGGGGACATCGGGCACGCTGTTTGGCTATAGCGATCAGCCTATGGTTACCCAGAATGGCCTGGCGGCCAACTTCTGCTCATCCAGCGGCGGTTGGCTGCCGCTGGTATGCACCATGAACCTGACCTCCGCCACCACGCAGATGCGCACTACGCTCGGCATGACGCTGGACGAATTCAATCAGGCCGCTGCCAGTGCCGAGCCGGGAGCAGGGGGCATTACCTGCCTGCCGTTCTTCAACGGTGAGCGAGTTCCCGCACTGCCTACGGCTACCGCCAGCTTTGTCGGCATGTCGAGCTTCAATATGTCGTCGAACAATCTGGCGCGCGCGGTCATGGAAGGTACTACCTTCGGGCTGCGCTACGGCCTTGATGCGCTGCTGCCTGCCGATCAGCCTGCACCGCAGCATATCCGGCTGGTGGGGGGCGGCGCGAAAAGTGCGCTGTGGCGCCAAATGGTCAGCGACATCATGAACTGCGAACTGGTGTGCCCGCAAAGCCCAGAGGCCGCCGCGCTGGGGGCCGCGCTGCAAGCGCTGTGGTGTCATGGGCAGTGGGCAGAAAACTCGGTAACGCTGGAAACCCTGTGCAGTCAGGCGGTTCGCCTGGATGAATCGACACGCTGCGTGCCGCAAGCCGAACAGAGCGGCCGCTATCGCGAGCTGTATCAGCGCTATCTGGAGGTGCTGCACCAGCATTACCCCGAGGTGAAATAAGTCAGGCTTCCTTGGAAGTGTGACTGTTCAGGTGCGATGGGCTGGCGTTAACGATGCACGTAATGCCGCTTGATGAGATGTCAGGTGTTGATTATTGGGCATGTTGCCCGCAGTGATACAGGATATTGCCATTCATTTGTGGCAAGTCAGCGCGGCAGAGAATAGCGCGCCAAGGGGTATTTCGTGGGCTGGCAGAGCGGTTTTATTGCGGAAGTGGTAAAAGAACGTGGTAAAAATACACAAATAGTGGCAAAGCGTTGCATGGAGCGCGCAACATTGCCGCTGATGCGGTAGGATGAGAATCCTCTTTTGCGGTGCTTTCCGTGACGTATCGGCATAGGGCCTGTGGCTTCCGGTACGCCGACACTCAGCTTGAAACGCAATTCGCATTGGGCAGCCGAGAACACGATGCCTCTCGGGCCGAACAGGTACCCGTACCTCAAACAGGAGACAGATATGACGACGCAGCTGGAAGGACTCAAAAAGTTCTCTAAAGTGGTTGCCGATACAGGCGATCTTGAAGCGATTAAGAAATATCAGCCGGTTGATGCCACCACCAATCCGTCACTGATTCTCAAAGCGTTCGATCTTCCCGGCTATAAAGAGCTGATCGACACTGTTGTGAAGGAAGCGGCTGCTGAAGAAACCGGCGAAGGCCAGGTTGATCACATTATTGATCGTCTCTCGGTGGCGATGGGTACCGAAATTTCCAAGATCGTGCCCGGTCGCGTATCTACCGAAGTGGCAGCCAAGCTTTCCTATGACAAGGACGCCAGCATCGCCAAGGCGCGCAAGCTGATCGACCTTTACAAGAAAGCAGGTGTTTCTTCTGACAAGGTGCTGATCAAGCTGGCCTCTACCTGGGAAGGCATTCAGGCCGCTGAAATCCTCGAAAAAGAAGGCATTCAGTGTAACCTTACCCTGCTGTTCAGCGACGCTCAGGCGCGTGCCTGCTTCGAAGCTGGCGTCTTCCTGATCTCGCCGTTCGTTGGCCGTGTACTCGACTGGTACAAGAAGGAAACCGGTACCGAGTCATACAGTGCCGATGAAGATCCGGGCGTGAAGTTCGTGCGTGGTGTTGCCAAATACGCCTCCGAGCGCGGCTATGAAACCATCGTGATGGGCGCAAGCTTCCGTAATACCGACGAGATTCTGGCGCTGGCCGGCCTGAACCGCCTGACCATCTCTCCTGCTCTGCTTGAAGAGATGAGCAACACCGAAGGTGAAGTAGAATCCGGCATCGCTACCGACGTTCAGAAGGTAGAACGTGGTGAGCGCATTACTGAAGCCGAATTCCGCTGGCAGCACAGCGCTGATCCGATGGCGAACGACAAACTTGCCGAAGGTATCCGCAACTTCGCGAAAGATACCGAGAAACTGGCTGATCTGATTCGCAAAAAGCTGTAACCGCCAAGGCCGCCCGCTTCTGACGGGCGGCTGATGCACAGTAACGGCTCCTGAGCATCATGCTCAGGGGCCGTTTTTTTATGGGCTGTCACGCCAAAGAGCGAGTTATTACTCACGTCGTTACGGTGACGAAGAGCGTCGATCTGGATGGTTTTTATGGGAACACCGCCGAAAGAGGGAACGTTTATTACGCCTTTTCTCCGCTCTTTCTGGCGGCTTTATTATTCCTTGATAAGCATCAGGTTATAAGTGACAGCAATAAAAAAGCGTCACAGGAAACGCTGATTTCTTTTAGTAAACTTACGTACTTAAACTTTGGTTGTATATCTCGTTGCCACGGCCTGTAGCATGCTGCCTTCGTTCAATTGCAATATGCATAGTTACATCTCGCACCTGACCTGACGTAGGCAGGTGATTGGTAAAGGTCGTTCTTAGATATGAATACAAATTCTGTTTCCTCTGCCTCTTCCCGCAAAGGGCTAACGGGCGGAGCGCTGGTGGCCGTTATTTCGGTGATCGCCGCCCTGGGGGGCCTGCTGTTTGGCTATGACACCGGTATCATCGGAGTAGCGCTGCTGGGGCTGGGAGATGATTTCCAGGTAACCGATCAAAGCAAGGAGCTTGTCACCTCGGCGATTGTGGCGGGTGCGCTGGTAGGCTGTATTGGTACAGGGCCAATCTCTGACCGCCTGGGCCGCCGTCGTGCCACCATGCTGGTAGGGCTGGTCTTCGTGATTGGCTCGCTGATGTCAGCCGCGACGCCTTCCATTGCCGTGCTGATCCTGGCACGTTTTCTGCTGGGGCTTGCTACCGGTAGCGCCAGTCAGATTATTCCGGTCTATATCGCTGAAGTTACGCCGCCCAAGCATCGCGGCACCATGGTGGTGATGTTCCAGTTCATGGTGGTATTGGGCATCTGCTTCGCTTACCTATGGGGCTATATCCTGGGCCATGAATGGCGCTGGATGTTCTTCCTTGGCGTGATCCCCGCGGTGATTCTGATGATTGGCATGATCGTGCTGCCAGAGAGTCCGCGCTGGCTGGTCAGCAAGAAGCGCAATGAAGAAGCGCTCGGCATTCTGACCCGTGTACGTGGCGAAGAAGAGTCTGCTCGCGTTGAGCTGAAGGAAATCGAAGAGGTAGCCAACCAGCCGCAGGGAAGCTGGAAGGATCTGCTGACCACCAAATGGCTGCGGCCAGCCATTATTGTCGGCTTCGGTATCGCGATGTTTTCGCAGATTACCGGTAACAACGCGATCATCTATTATGCGCCTACCATCCTCCACGATGCGGGTTTTAGCGATACTGCCTCAGTGCTGGCACCGGCTGGTGGCGCTGTTCTTATTACCATTACCACGCTGGTCGGGTCGCTGATTATCGACAAGGTGGGCCGTCGCCGCTATCTGCTGACCATGATTCCCGGCTCGGTGATTGCGCTGGTGATTCTGGGCTTTCTGTTCCACGGCAGTACCGGCGATTTCACGACTACTCAACAATCGTTGATCGTGGTCTGCCTGATTGCCTACCTGGCGCTTAATTGCGGTGGCTTCGGGGTCTGCATTTGGCTGATTATCTCGGAAGTCTTCCCGCTGTACGTGCGCAGTAAAGGAGCCAGTATCGGTGCCTTCAGCCACTGGGCGTTCAACCTGATTGTCAGTCTGACCACGCTCTCAATGATTGCCCATATCGGTTTGAGCTACGCCATGTGGGTCTACGCGGCCATTTCAGTGCTGGCGGTGCTGTTCGTTATCTTTATGGTGCCGGAAACTGCGGGCCGTTCGCTGGAAGAGATCGAACATGACCTGCGCCACCACCGTTTCTTCCCTTCGAGCAAGAAACGCTCTCGCTGATCTGATCACTCGTTCGAGCAGTGTTGCCAGCACTGCTTGAGAGCTATACTCAACGGTCGCAGCCTTATGGTTGCGACCGTTTTTCGTTTTGGTCTGGGAGAGCTATCGTGAGTGATGCAAGCGCACCTTTAACGCCCATAGTGCTATCTATTCAGTCCCATGTGGCCTACGGTCATGTGGGTAATTCGGCGGCGGTATTCACCCTGCAACGGTTGGGTATCGAGGTGGTGGCGGTCAATACGGTGCAGTTCTCCAATCACACTGGCTATGGCGAGTTTCGTGGCCAAGTGTTTGCCGCATCGCATATCGAAGATGTTCTGGAAGGATTGCGCGCACGCGGTGTGCTGGCGCAATGCAGTGCGGTACTTTCAGGCTATCAGGGGGATGCGGGAACCGGTGAAGCCATTCTCGATGTGGTGGGGGAAATTCGCCGCCACCAACCGGGGGCGCTCTATCTGTGTGACCCTGTGATGGGGGATGTGGGGCGCGGCATGTTTGTACGCCCGGGAATTCCCGAATTCATGCAGCGTCGCGCGGTGCCCTGCGCCGATCTTATTACGCCCAATCAGTTTGAATTCGAATACCTGATTGGGCGCTCGCTTTCTGATACCAGTGATGCCATTGCCGCTGCCCGTGAGCTGTTGCAGCGCGAACAGCAGCTTGAGCATGTGGTTATTACCAGCCTGGTAACGCCGGATGTTGCCGATAACCGGCTGCGCACGCTGGCGGTATCGCGTAAGCAAGCGGGCTATGTAGAAGCGCCGCGCATTGTGCTGGAGCCGCTACCCAACGGAATGGGCGATACCTTCTCGGCAGTGCTGCTGGGGGATTACCTGCGCTATCGCGACATCGGTCGGGCCTTGGAGCATGCCACTGGCGCTCTGACCGAGCTTTTGCAGCATACTCGTGCCGGTATGCGCGATCTGCCGTTGATCGCAGCTCAGCAGCAGCTGGTTACGCCGAGCGGGGAGTATCACTTTGAGCTGGCGGAGTGAGTGGGCAGTTCAGGCACATTGGCGGTATATGTTTTAGTGGAATAACGCCATCGGTTTTTATTTCTTAATAAATGATCGAGGGGCGGTTTTAATAGACGGGTGTTGAGAAACCAACAGTGAGAAGGGCATGGCCTACACCCGCGACGACCACTACTTTGGCATGGATGGAGCAGCGCTTGCTCTGGACACTGCCGCACCGCCCACCCCTGCGCGTGGACGTAGCGCTGTGCTGGAGCTTAAACGCCGTTCGGATAGCCTGACGCCGCCCAGTATTCGTGCGACGGCGCTGGTCTTCAATGATCCGCGCTCACGAGCACTGGAAGAGCGTATTCAGCGTTTTGCGCAGAGCGAAGCCAGCGTGCTGATTGTTGGGCAAACCGGCACCGGCAAAGAGCTGGTGGCGCGGCATGTCCACGCCTGCTCGCGACGTGCTGAAGGCCCTTTTGTGGCAATCAACTGTGCCGCGCTGCCAGAAGCACTGGCCGATGCCGAGCTGTTCGGGCATGAGCGCGGGGCCTTTACCGGCGCAACCGAAGCGCGTGCGGGCTATTTCGAAACGGCACATAAAGGCACGCTATTTCTCGATGAAATTGGTGATCTTGCGCTGCCGATGCAGATCAAGCTGCTGCGCGTATTGCAGGAACGTTCAGTGGTGCGTTTGGGAGCGCGTGCGCCGCGCCAGCTGGATGTACGGATCGTAGCGGCCACCAACGTCGATCTTGAGCGTGCGGTGGCAGCAGGGCGCTTTCGTGAAGATCTCTATTTTCGTCTTAACGTGGCCCGCCTCGATGTGCTGCCGCTTAGCCAGCGCCCCGGTGATATCGACCCGCTGGTAGAGCATTTCCTTCATCTCTATGTGCAGCGTAGTCACCTGCCGCCAACTCGGCTGAGCAAGGCGGCGCGTCAGCGTCTTCACCTGTATGACTGGCCCGGCAATATTCGCGAGCTGGAAAATGCGATTCATCACGGTGTGCTGCTGGCCCGCAATGGCGTGATTGAAGCGGAAGATCTGATGCTGGCGGGCGCTCGTCATCAAGGAAATACTACGCCCACCGCTCAACTCGACAGTGCTATCGAACAACTTCTTAATGAAGTATCTGCTGCTTCAGGCAGCGAACATGATGCTGATGCAGAAGGGGTATTTTCTCGGGTGCTTCATCAACTGGTCAGCCTCGCCATGCAGCGCACCGGCAATAATCAGGTTCAGGCCGCCAAACTGCTTGGCATCAGCCGCAACACCCTGCGCACTCAATTAAGTCACTTCGGTTATCTGTAACGGCGGCGCGGCTCTGTCTTATGTATGCGTTTGGCTTTTCATGACGAGGATAACGTTCACTTCGCGCCAGCCTGCTGTTGCAGGTAGGAAGAGGGAAGCACATCTTTTCCCACCATTGCCGTTCCTGGTAAATAGCGATGGCGGTACTACCTGCGTGTGCAGCTCCTGATCGTAGTACTTTCCGCGAGCTTGAGGCGGCGATGTACTCAATACCGCAATATGCGCTGGGCCTTATGTATCTGCACTTTTGAGATTAGTGATAACGGGAGGAAGCAAGGCGATCAGGTTTTTAGATCAAAATTGAATGACGTCATGCATTTTTTGATGATGGAGTGAAGGCGTGGTACTGGTAGGCTGCGCGCCATATTGTTTAGCTATACAGAAGTTGAAATTGATGAATATTCCTTTGATATCCAATGTGGTGATTTTTGCCATTTTGCTGCTGGCGCTCGCGCGTTTGCTGCCGAGTGGCTGGAGTCTTGCCAGAAAAACCCTTACCGCGCTGGTGGTGGGGGTGCTGTTCGGGCTGGGGCTACAGCTAGTGTACGGTTCGGGCAACGCAGTGCTGGCGGATTCGGTTGAGTGGTTCAGCATTGTGGGCAGCGGTTACATCAAGCTGCTGCAAATGATCGTGATGCCGCTGGTGCTGGTCTCGATCCTGAGTGCCATGGTGCGCCTGCATAATGCCTCGCAACTGGGCAAGATCAGCATTCTGACTATCGGCACCCTGCTGGTGACCACCTTTATTGCGGCGCTGGTAGGTATTTTTATTACCCACCTGTTTGGGCTGAGTGCAGAGGGGCTGACCCAGGGCGCGGCTGAAAATGCTCGTCTCGATGCGCTGCAAAGCAGCTATGTAGGCAAGGTGAGTGACCTGACGGTGCCGCAGTGGGTGCTGTCGTTCCTGCCATCCAACCCCTTTGCGGCCCTGACCGGCGCCAGCCCGACCTCGATTATCAGCGTGGTGATTTTTGCGGTGCTGCTGGGAATCGCCGCCATCAAGCTGGTACACGATGATGCAGAAAAAGGTCAGCGCGTCGTCGTCACCATTGATACTGCCCAGGCGTGGATCATGAAGCTGGTGCGCGTGGTGATGCAGCTTACCCCCTATGGGGTGCTGGCGCTGATGACCATTGTGGTTGCTGGCTCCAACGTGCGTGAAATCATCAATCTTGGCACCTTCGTGGTGGCATCCTATATCGGCCTGGCAATCATGTTTGTCGTTCACGCGCTGGTACTGCTGCTGGTCGGCGTTAGCCCCATGGCCTTTTTCCGCAAGGTATGGCCGGTGCTCGCCTTCGGCTTTGCCAGTCGTTCCAGTGCAGCGTCCATTCCGCTCAGCATTGAAGCGCAAACGCAGCGTCTGGGCATTCCCGAGTCGATTGCTTCCTTCGCATCGTCCTTTGGTGCCACTATCGGGCAAAACGGCTGTGCCGGGCTTTACCCCGCCATGCTGGCCACCATGATCGCACCGACCATGGGCATTAACCCGCTTGATCCCGGCTTTGTACTGTCGCTGGCGGTCATTGTGATGATCAGCTCGGCAGGCGTAGCTGGCGTCGGTGGCGGCGCAACCTTCGCTGCACTGATCGTGCTGCCCACCATGGGCATGCCGGTTACGCTGGTGGCACTGCTGATCTCCATCGAACCGCTGATCGACATGGGCCGCACCATGCTCAATATCAACGGCTCAATGACTGCCGGTATGGCGACCAGCCAATGGCTCAAGCAAACCGATAAAGAGCGTCTGAAAAGCAGTGATGACGACGAACTGGCGCAGCAGTAGAGCCTTCTGAGCGCGACTCTTTTGGATCGACGTATTTGAGTAGATTTTAATCCCCTGGTGAAATAATTCCCGGGGGATTATTATTTAGCAGATAGATATGGCCTTTATATCGTGGTCAGGTAGCGGTGGATAATTCACTCTTCATTCACTTTTGCCAGGAAAAACAGTAGCACACAGGCCAGCACGGCAGCTCCCAGATTGTAGAGCATGCCTGCTACAAAAGCCGACGAATATTGAGCGATCTGCGAGGTGGCAGCAGTTCCCGAGAGAGTAGCGTTAAAGAGAATGCCAACGATTGCGACCCCAAGTGCAGCTCCAATTTGCTGCACGGTTGATATAACACCGGAGGCCATGCCGGATTTATCCGCATCAACAAATCCCAGTACCAGATTCAATAGCGGCGTCATGATAGCGCCTTGCCCCGCGCCCACCACGATAAGTACCGGAATCAACATGGCAGGTTTAAGTGCTATATCTACCATCCACACCTGCATAATCAGCATCGCGATAGCGAGTGCGTATATCAGAGCGCCAGTGACAATGGCATATATTCCCCACCGAGCCATTAAGCGCGGTGCGACCAGTGATGCCAATACAAATCCTGCGCTACATGGGGCAAAGATACTGCCGGCCGCAAAGGCATCCAGCCCGAGTCCGGTCTGTACCAGCAAGGCAAAGCAGAGAAAGAACGAGCTGGACGTCGAGTAGATCAGTAACACCAACAGCGCGCCTAACGCAAAGCGCTTTTGAGCCATCAGCTGCATATCCACTAACGGCTCTCTGCCGGAATGTCGCTGGCGTTCCTGCTGGCGATAGAACCACAGCAACACCGCCACGGCTCCGCCCAGAGACCATTGGCTCCATGCCGGCCAACCTTGTTCAGCTCCTTCCATTAATGGAATAAGTAACAAAGCCAATCCAATACTGATCAGAGCAACGCCTGACCAGTCCAGTTGAGAACGCTGGGGTGATATAGATTCAGGGATATAACGCGCCGCGAGAATAGCGACGATGCCAATAGGAATATTAATAAGAAAGATGCTACGCCAGCTCAAACCAAATACATCTGCATGTACCAGCCATCCGCCAAGCACCTGTCCTGCGATGGCTGCCAGCCCAAGGGTCATACCCAGCAATCCAAAAATACGACGTCGGCTATCCCCCTCATTGTTAACGCGGATGGATGCGTAAATTTGTGGAAATAACAGGGCTGCTGTAGCCCCCTGAAACACGCGTGCTCCTATTAGAGACTCCGTGTCTGGCGCTAATCCGCATAATGCCGAGATGAATGTAAAACCAGCCATTCCCATGATAAATAACCGGCGACGCCCGAACAGATCACCCAGCCGTCCACCCGTAATAAGAAGGGCGCCGAAAGAGAGCTGATACCCCGTCAGAATAAAACCAATCTGGGCAAAACTGGCGCCTAACCCGGTTTGAATACTAGGGATAGCCACATTGACGACAAACAGGTCGAACATGGTGATGAACCCCGCCAACAGCAGAGCGCACAGCCCCAGTCTGGGTATTTTACAAGTCGCAGAGGGATTCGATGGCGTAGGTACTTCTCCCATCGTACAGCGGTGATTTGAGTTCATGGTAATTGCCTGCAAGAAGATGTTGGGCAATTCTCAAACCATTATTAAACGATTACAATTTAACCATTTATGCTATTACTAAAAGCAATGAATGGTTAAATGAGAACACTGGAACGTACTCGCCCCGACCTGGCGGCGTTTCTGCGAACACATCGTGAACGGCTTTCACCCGCCGATGTGGGGCTGCCAAGCGGTACTCGCCGCCGCACGCCGGGGTTGAGACGCGAGGAAGTGGCAGCTCTGGCGGGAGTAGGCTTGACCTGGTACACATGGCTGGAGCAAGGGCGCGATATAGGGGTATCGACTACTTTTCTGGATAATCTGGCGCGAGTACTCAAACTGGATGCCATCGAGCGCCGCCATCTCTTCATGCTCGCCCACGAGCGCCCACCCTCTGAGCCGGGCACTACATGGTGTGTGCTCCCTCCGCTGGTGCGTCGTCTGATGCACGATCTTCCACACCCTGCCTTTGTGCTCAACCTGCGCTGGGACGTGCTGGGCTTTAATCAAGCCGCTGATGATATTTTCCATTTCAGTCAGCATGTGCCGGCGAGGCGCAACCTTCTATGGCTGTTATTCACCAGCCCCATCCTTCATGAGCGCCTGGCAGCCTGGGAGGAACAGGCGCCCTTGATGCTATCCAGCTTCCGACGTGACTTCACGCGCGCCAGACAAGATGCTGGCATTCACGCCCTGGTCGATGAGCTGGAGAAGGTGTCACCCGAATTCAACCGGTGGTGGCGGCAGCACGATGTTCATGCCCCCTGTAACGGTGTACGCCGATTGCTGATCGACAGCGAGCCTGTCGCGTTTGAACATACTTCACTGATCGTTGATGAAGACCGGCACTTGCGTCTGGTCGTTTATGCCCAACAGCAAGATGAGGCTGCCCAAGGATAGGGGAGTCGTCGCGATTGCTCGAACGGTTCGAGCAGCAACTCACTTCGGTGCAGGAGGTGTGCTATAAGGCATGGCCCCGCTGGTATAAAACTTTCGTTTGAAAACTTTATGGCGGATTTTTACCTCTCGCTCCTCCCAAAATCCGGTATCTGATACTTTGGTTTATTAACGAAATGTAGAAGTGAAACCCTAAACTGCCTTGGATATCCTGCCAAAACTTTCGTTGAGTAAATTTTTGGCAGGGTGAGTCAATGGGGCGGATGTTCTTGTGGTCGTTTACTGCTGCCATGGCAGGATTGTTGTTCGGCTTCGATACCGCGGTGATATCAGGTGTCGATAAGCTGATTCAACAGCAGTGGGCCTTAACCGATTTCCAGCAGGGCGTGTTTATCATGTCGTCAGCTCTATGGGGAACGGTGGTAGGCGCCATGTTTGGGCACTGGCCTACAGATCACCTGGGGCGGAAGCGGGCGCTGATTCTCATTGGCTGGGTATTTTTGCTCTCCTCCATTGGCAGTGCTTTGGTGAGCTCTCCTTACGCCTTTGCGTTTATGCGCGTGCTGGGTGGTTTGGCAATTGGTGCTTCCTCCATTGCGGCTCCTACCTACATTAGTGAAATTGCACCTTCTGGAAAGCGGGGGATGCTGGGCACCATTTTCCAGCTCAATATTGGCTTTGGCATTCTCCTGGCCTTTGTTTCCAACTATCTGGTCGGTAGCCTGGTTCATTCCCCCAATGCGTGGCGAATCATGCTGTCGATCAATGCGGTGCCAGCGGCCATTTTCCTGGGCCTGTTACTCCTGGTGCCCGAAAGTCCAAGATGGCTACTGACGATCAAGGGCGACCGTTCGCTGGCAGAAAAAACGTTAGCGCTTATTAACCCTGGTAGTGATACCCGTCAGCAGATGGCTGCGATTGAACACAATGTTCACGCTTCACACAGCAAGGCAAAGGCCGGTTTCTTTTCTACCTACCGTTTTCCCATTCTGTTGGTCGTTGTGATCGCCTTTTTTAATCAGTTTTCCGGCGTGAATTTTGTTGTGTTCTACGCGCCCCGTATTTTGGAATCGGCAGGATTCGGCGCTCATTCAGCGTTGCTGGCGTCCGTCAGTGTGGGATTGGCCATGTTTATATTTACCGGCATTGGCATGGCGCTCATAGATCTGGTTGGCCGTCGCACGCTGATTATAGTGGGCACCCTAGGATATATAGTGTCGCTCCTTTTGCTGGGATATGCGTTTTTAACCGGCGAAATGAATATCGCCTGGATGTCTTTCTACATGTTCCTGTTTATTGCCGCGCATGGTATCGGGCAAGGGGCCGTTATCTGGGTGTTCATGTCGGAAATATTCCCCGATCAATATCGCGCCAAAGGGCAGGCCATCGGTACGGCAACCCATTGGATCTGCGCTGCCATCATTACCCTTGCCATGCCCTGGGCACTGGGAAGTTTTGGCGGTGGCCCCGTCTTTTTGTTCTTCGCTGCCATGATGGTGCTGGCACTGCTGTTCGCTCTTTTCGTGATGCCGGAAACCAAAGGACTCTCCCTTGACCAGATTCAGCGCAAGCTGATTGGCGATAAATAGAAATAATTTCAAGCGAGTTTCAAGTGAAGTTGAAGCGAATTTTATGAGCGAAGCGTGCCGTTTTATATCGGTCCATGGGCGTTAGCGATCAGATTTATTTTTAAGGTAGTGAGAGATATGCCTCAGACGCAAACCAATGCATTGAAAAGGCGGCTCAGAATTGCCGAGCGGGTTCGCCAGGAAGGAGAGGTCAAGGTGGATGCCTTGGCCGAGTGGCTGGATGTCACCGTTGTGACTGTTCGCAGTGACCTGAATTATCTGGAAGAGCAGGGGGAGCTGATCCGCTCGTTTGGAGGGGCTATTTCGGTAGATGATGCCCATTCACCCATGGCATCTCATAAGGGCCGAGGCGGCTATCCAAGAGAAATAATGCTCGCATATCACGGCGCTTCATTAGTGCCGGATGATGATCGAATTTTTATCTGGGGTGAGCGTCTTGCCTATCACATGGCCATGTTTCTGGAAGGCACCAAACATGTGCGCCTGGTAAGTAACGCGCCAGCGCTTATACGCCTTACTGAGCTTTATGAAAATATCACTCTTTCCCTGTTGGGAGGCGACTACAACCCAGCCACTCGGCTTGTTTCGCCCTCATCACAGGTGGGTGCCGAAGGATCACTGCAGGACACCTCGCGCGCCTTTATCTTGCTGGATGGCGCCACGGTAAAGAGAGAGCAGGAACAGACAGCTTCTTTATTACGAGGTCTGGCAAAACAAACCTGTGGGTTGGTGGCCTGTCAGTCATTAACACTTAACACCATGGCGACATTAGCGTGTTTTGATGAGCTGATTCTATTAAACGATTGCCCCCCGACTATTATCGAGTCACTGACACAGGGACATTTTCAAATCGTCGCAGATATACCCGGCGCTATACATTTGGTTTCTTAATCGGGAGTTTCTATATGCCTACCATCATGACATTGGGTGAAATTCTGGTTGAATTTCTAGCCGATCAAAAGAATCAGCGATTCGACACGCCAGGCGTTATTCGTGGCCCCTTTCCGAGCGGGGCACCGGCTATCTTTATTGATCAGGTCGCCAAACTGGGCGGTTCGGGGGGCATTATCGGATGTATTGGTGAGGATGACTTTGGCCGTCTGAACCTCAACCGCTTGAACGATGACGGTGTTGATACGCGCCATATTCGTGTGCTGCCGAATGAAACCACAGGGAGTGCCTTTGTCTCCTATCAGGATGACGGAAGCCGCAACTTTATTTATAACCTGACCAATTCCGCTTCTAGCAAGATCACACCTGAACAGGTTACTGAGGCTTCCTTGAAGGGATGTTCGGTATTTCACGTCATGGGAAGTTCCCTGTTTTCATTCAAGCTGATCGAAGCCACGCAAAAGGCTATCAATATAGTAAAAGCGCAAGGCGGGAAGATCTCATTTGATCCCAATATTCGTAAAGAGATGCTGGCGATTCCGGAAATGCGGGAAGCCCTCGTTTATATCCTTGAGCTATCCGATATTGTCATTCCCAGTGAAGGAGAGCTGGAATTACTGGTCGGACATAATAATGAAGAGCAGGCCGTAAAAGAGTTATTCGAGGGTGGTGTCGAAGAGATCATTATTAAATTGGGCGCACGAGGAAGCCAGTTCTATCAGCGTGATGGAACTGCGTTATTTACCCCTGGATTTTCGGTAGCCGAGATAGACCCAACCGGTGCGGGGGATTGTTTTGGGGCGACTTACCTCGGTTTGCGTGCGGCAGGACTCCCCGTAGAAAAATCACTGGTATATGCCAATGCAGCGGGGGCATTCGCGGTTCAACAATCCGGCCCCATGGAGGGTACTTCTCGTTTTCAGGAACTAGAGGCATTTGTTGAACAGCAGGGTGCCGTTTAACAGTTGTTATCAACATCGCTTATAGGGAGGAATTATGGCACACGCACTTTCTGACTTTTTGGTAAACGGGGAGCATGGTATTTGCTCGATCTGCTCCGCTCATCCTTGGGTAATTGAAGCCGCCCTGCGTTTTGATCTGAAGAGTGAACGTATTGTCCTGATAGAGGCAACTTCCAATCAGGTTAATCAGAACGGTGGTTATACCGGCATGCTTCCCGCTGATTTTCGGGAATTTGTTCATGCCATTGCCCATAAAGTTGGGTTTCCCGTTGAGCGTATCTGGCTTGGCGGCGACCACCTCGGCCCCAATCCGTGGCGGGACAAGCCTGCCGAGGAAGCAATGGGCCTGGCTGAAGAGATGGTGACGGTATACGCGCAGGCAGGCTTCACCAAGCTTCACCTGGACGCTTCCATGCCGCTGGGTGGGGATAGCATTCCGCTTCCTGCCGACGTTGTTGCACAGCGTGCATCCCGCCTATGCCGTGCTGCGGAACTCGCCACTCAGGATAGGAAGAATAAGCCGGTTTACATTATTGGCACAGAAGTGCCGGTTCCCGGCGGAGAAACGGAAGGGCTGGATGGCATTGAAATCACCCGTCCGGCAAGGTTAAAGGAAACGATTGATACCCATCGGGCCGCCTTTTCAAAGGATGGACTGGAACACGCCATGGAGCGGGTTATTGCCGTGGTGGTTCAGCCAGGCGTCGATTTCTCTGACAGTGAGGTGATGGAGTATGACCCCTCTCAAGCGCAAGCATTGCTGGCATCCCTAAACGATTATCCTGGGTTCGTGTTTGAGGCGCATTCCAGCGATTATCAGCCGGCATCTGCATATCGGGCGCTGGTGAACGATCATTTCTCCATATTGAAAGTAGGGCCTGCATTAACCTTTGCGCTCAGAGAAGGGCTTTTTGCACTGGCTGCCATCGAGCAGGAATTAATTCCTGCTAATAAGCGCTCCAATCTCAGAGAGGTTATTGAAGGGCAAATGCTCGAACAGCCGGATAACTGGCGCTCTTATTACCAAGGGGATGAAGAGCGGCTGGCCTATCTGCGAGCCTACAGTTACTCAGACCGCATTCGCTATTATTGGAATAATGCTGCTATTCAACAATCCGTTGAATGCTTAATCAATAATTTATCTGGTGTGAAAATTCCCGTGCCGCTGCTTACCCAGTATTTGGGTAAAGAGTTTTCTCGCATGGGAGAAGCCACCGACCCTGTACATTATTTGTTGGATAAGGTCTACCAGGTTTTGGAAAGTTATCAGTTCGGTTGTCAGGCGAGATAACCGGTTGCCTGTATATGGCAAATATAGTTGATTAATCAAGGAGTGTATCATGGCACAGAATCTTAATGGCAAAACTGCTGCTGTCACCGGCGCTGCTTCCGGTATTGGGTTAGCCACGACCAAAATGCTTTTAAATAATGGGGTTACTGTCGTGATGGTCGATAGTAACGAAGAGGCATTGGAGCGGTTGGTAAGTGAGCTTCCAGGCAAGGCTATCCCCGTTGCAGTAGATTTATTGGACCCTGAGCAGTGCGAGAAGCTGGTTCCCACTATTCTTGAGAAAGTGGAAAAGATTGATATTTTCCACTGCAACGCAGGTGTTTATATCGGGGGAGATCTGTCGGAGACGACACCCCAGTCAATCGACCGGATGCTCAACCTGAATATCAATGTGGTGATGAAAAATATCCACGCCGTAGCACCTCATATGAAGCAACATGGCGGGGGAGATATTGTCGTTACTTGTTCAATGGCCGCCCATTTCCCCGTTGACTGGGAGCCTGTTTATTCATCTTCCAAATGGGCCGTTAATTGTTTTGTTCAGACCATGCGGCGTCAGCTTATACCTGATGGCATTCGTGTGGCTCAGGTTTCCCCAGGGCCTGTTATTTCCGCGCTGCTTGCCGATTGGCCGGAGGAGAATCTTCGGAAAGCCAAGGAAGCCGGTAGCCTGCTAGATGCCTCGGAAATTTCGGATGCGATTGAGTACATTCTCACGCGAGACAAGAATGTCACCATTCGCGATATGCTGATTCTTCCTACCAGTTTTGATCGGTTATAAGCGAGACAGGTATAGGGGGCCATCCCCCTATACCTGAACTGGTCAGAAAATTCCCCTTTTTGGTCTGCGCTGCCTATACCGCTGGTAATGCGGCCAGAGGATAGATACCTCTTATGAATAAATACAGGCCCACCCCTGATAAAACACCTACCGCAAATGCTCTTCATCCTAATATTTATTTGTTAAGTACCGTGATAATAACGGTCATAGCAGGATTTCTATATGGATATGATACTGGCATTATTTCGGGTGCTTTACTTCAGATAACGCAAGAGTTTGATCTCTCTCATAATGCTCAGGAATTGGTGACCAGTGCCATTTTGTTTGGTGCGGTGCTTGGCGCATTGGGAGGAGGAAAGTTAGCTGAAATCATAGGCAGACGCTATACCATCATGTCTATAGCGGTTCTGTATATCGTTGGAGTAATCTGCTGTAGCCTGTCTGAAACTGCCTTCTGGCTGGGCATGTCACGATTATTATTAGGATGTGCGGTAGGAGGATCATCACAGATTGTGCCGGTTTATATAGCGGAGCTTGCTCCTGCACATAAACGTGGCCGTCTTGTGACCTATTTCAATATCTCCATCTGTACAGGAATACTTGCCGCAGGGTTGGTAGGGGCCTTTCTCCAGCATTACTGGAGTTGGCGTACCATGATCTCCGTAGCCGCCGTTCCTGCCGTTATTCTGACACTGGGCATGCTGAAGCTGCCGGAAAGTCCGCGCTGGCTGGTAGGGCAAAAGCGTATCAATGAAGCGCGCAAGGTGCTGGGCATGATGCGCGAGTCAGACAGTGAGGTTGTGCGCGAACTTTGGTCAATCGAAAAGGTACGCAGAGAAGCGTCCAAATCACAGCGCGCTGGGTGGGGGGAACTGCGTAAGCCTTATGTCAGGCCCGCGTTGATTGCGGGGTTAGGAGTTGCCGCATTTACTCAGTTATCCGGGCTTGAAATGATGATTTACTATACGCCCACCTTTCTCTCCGATGCGGGATTCAGCCACACCGCGGCGCTCTATTCGGCATTGGGCGTTGCCGTTATTTTCCTGGTCATGACGATTATAGGAAAGCTGCTTGTTGATCGCGTAGGGCGCAGAAAACTAACGCTTATCATGATGCCATGGGCAGCCGTATCCCTGATTATCTTGGGCGGAATATGGCTATTTGGCGGCGATAATCCGAATAATTCCTGGATTATAGTGGCCTGCCTCTTTGCTTTCATGGTCTTCAATGCGGGAGGTATCCAGGTGATCGGCTGGTTGATAGGGTCCGAACTCTATCCTGTAGCCATTAGAGAGAAGGCCGCCAGCCTGCATGCCGCAGTATTGTGGGGCTCTAATCTGATACTTACTGGTACAGCCTTAACGCTGGTGCATTGGCTCACCATCGGCGGTGCCATGTGGTTCTACGCAGTGCTCAATATTATTGGCTTCCTGTTTGTGTTCTTTATGGTGCCTGAGACGAAGGGCAAAAGCCTTGAGTCGATTGAGGATGACCTGCGGAATAATAACTTTAGCCCCAGGAGAAGGGAGGCAGTGAAATAATACGTCTGCCTTTAATCAATCACGATAACGGCGATGGTGTCGCCTTCAGTGATAAGTATTAATGATGTACTCAGCGCTTTGTGAACATCCATAACCTATGCGGGGCTGTGAAATGGTGAGGAATGCTGGAAGTATGCGGAAGCTCGGTATTTCGATCTATTTAGCTGCTCTGCATTATCCTCCCTTGGCACTGTAAAAAGTAATGAGAATACCAATGCTCTCTTGTGCCGTATGGGAGGTGCTGGTCGAAATAAACAACCAAAAAAATCCTCCGGCGTTGTTGCCGGAGGATTTTTACTAGCTTATAGAGGGACTTTCGGTATTAACCTTCCTGCCAATCCCTTTAGTGAGATACTGCGCCACTTGCGCCAAGTCCTGTCTGAGAGCGCACAAACTGTGGCAGGAAGCGGGCTCGTTCCTCTTCAGCCGCTGGCGAATTATCCAGTTTCGAGACCACGATAATGCTGGCAAAAGCGATCACAATGGAGAACAACGCTGGATATTCATATGGGAAGATCGCGTGCTCATGGCCGAGTACCGATACCCAAATGGTCGGGCCAAGGATCATCATGACCACGGCACTGACAAGCCCCAGCCAACCGCCAACAGTCGCGCCGCGAGTGGTCAGGTTTTTCCAGTACATGCTAAGGATAAGAATCGGGAAGTTACAGCTTGCTGCTACGGTGAAGGCCAGAGCCACCATGAAGGCCACGTTCTGATTCTCGAAGGCAATGCCCAGTAGAATCGCCAGGATACCCAGAACGACCACAGTGACCTTGGAGACACGTAGCTCGCTTTTTTCGGTGACTTTGCCTTTCTTGATTACGTTGGCATAGAGGTCATGAGAGACGGCGGATGCGCCTGCCAACGCCAGACCTGAGACCACGGCCAGAATAGTGGCAAAGGATACTGCCGACATAAAGCCGAGGAACAGACTGCCACCAATAGCATCTGAAAGGTGGACAGCGGCCATGTTGGCACCGCCAATCAGCGCGCCGCTAGCATCCTTGAACGCAGGGTTCGTACCGACCATAAGAATGGCGCCAAAACCGATAATAAACGTCAGGATATAGAAGTAGCCGATCAGCCCTGTGGCGTAGAACACGCTTTTGCGGGCTTCCTTCGCATCGCCTACGGTGAAGAAACGCATCAGAATATGGGGCAGGCCAGCAGTGCCGAACATGAGCGCCAGGCCCAGAGAGATAGCCGAGATTGGGTCAGACACCAAACCGCCGGGGCTCATGATGGCATCGCCTTTGGCGTGTACATCGACCGCTTGCTTGAATAATTGCCCTATATCGAAGTTAACGTACTTGAGTACCATTAATGCCATGAATGAGGCGCCGAAAAGTAGCAGAATCGCTTTGGTGATCTGCACCCAGGTGGTCGCGAGCATGCCGCCAAACAGTACGTAAAGCACCATCAATACACCAACCAGTACAACAGCGACATGATAGTTGAGACCAAACAGCAGCTCGATCAGCTTGCCTGCACCAACCATCTGGGCGATCAGATAGAACGCGACAACCACCAGGGAGCCACAGGCAGATAAAGTGCGAATCGGTATTTGCTTGAGGCGATAGGAGGCTACATCTGCAAAAGTATAACGCCCCAGATTACGCAGACGCTCAGCAATCAGAAACAGAATGATAGGCCAGCCGACCAGGAATCCGATGGAATAGATCAATCCATCATAGCCGGTAGTGAAGACGAGGGCGGCAATGCCGAGGAAAGAGGCCGCGGACATGAAATCACCGGCAATGGCGACGCCATTCTGGAAGCCGGTAATACGACCGCCCGCAGAATAGTAGTCCGATGTTGACTTGCTTTGTTTTGATGCCCAATAAGTAATGCCTAACGTCGCCAAAACAAAAATCAGGAACATGGTAATGGCGGATATATTCAAGGGTTGCCTTTCTACTTCACCGGTCAGTGCTTCTGCCCATAGCGTAGAAGAAGGCGCCAAAAGTACGAGGAGGGTCAGGAGTTTTGATTTCATTGTTGTACCTCATCCAGAATAGCCTTGGTTAGCCTGTCGAACTCCCCATTGGCACGCCGTACATAAATGCCAGTGAGTATAAAGGCAAACAGAATCAGCCCCACACCAATAGGGATGCCCCATGTAATAACGGAATCAGCACTAATGCGCGTACCAAGTACCTGCGGAGCAAATGCGATGAGAAAAATAAAAGCGAGATATACAATGAGTATTAAAGCGGAAAGTGTCCAGGACAAACGATTTCGCTTGGATACCAGCTCCTGAAAGCGAGGATCGTCTAATATTTGTGAATAAGAGTTTTTCATTATTAATGACCCTCCTCATGTCAGTCATGCATCACACTGTATAGCGTTCCTGACATTCGCCTAGACAGACTTTAGTCTCGGCAACCTTTTCTTCATGACGGAGTAAAATTATTTTACTCATAAGATTATGGTTTTATTAGGTAAAAATGACGCTTAACCGATGCAGAAAGGTGGTCCAGTACCGCCGCTCTTATAATTGGCGCTACAAACATGGCGACAGGAATGTGCTGACGATGGCGAGCAGGAAAGCGTTGGTAGACGGGGCTACCTGACGGCACAACATGTACGTCGCGAAGGCGATCAAGGCTGACATCGTGGTGCTCTTTCTCTTCCTTTACTGGCATTGATACCCTTGGGACGCCTAAAATGGTCAACTTTAAACGATGATTTGTGGGGCGCAGCCTACCGCGCTCGACGCTAAACTCAGCAGGTGAGTAACACTTATGCGTTGGCAGGAAAGTGACGACTATGCCGCGATTCCCATGCGTGCAGTGGGGCCGGTAAAAATCAATGGCACAGAGGTCAACGCTCAGCTGCCTTTACCGATGGCAACTTACGAAACGCCGCTGTGGCATTCCACCCATCGCGGGGCGCTGGCGTGTAATAAAGCGGGCGGCATTAATGCGGTGGTCATGGATGATCGCATGACGCGCTCGGTGCTGTTTGAAGCGGATAACATCGTCACGGCGCAGCGCTTTGTGCAGGCGCTGCCCGGTTATCGTCAGCAGCTTGAAGAAGAAGTGGGCAAAACGAGTCGCTTCGCCAGGCTGCTCGACTTTCATACGCAGGTAGTGGGTACGCTGGTCTACCTGCGCTTTGAATTCCAGACTGGTGATGCTTCCGGTCACAACATGGCTACGCTGGCGGCTGAAGGTCTGATGAAGTGGCTGCTTGAGCGCCATTCTGACCTTGGTTATGTCACCATTTCCGGCAATTTCTGTACCGACAAGAAGAACTCGGCTGTCAACGGTATTCTGGGGCGCGGCAAGTATGTCGTTGCCGATGTGCTGCTGCCGCGCAGCACGGTACGCCGGGTGCTCAAGGCAGAGCCTGAGAAGATCGTTCAGCTCAGCATCAAAAAGAATCTGATCGGCAGTATTATCTCGGGCGGCGTGCGCACCGCCAACGCGCACTTCGCCAATATGCTGCTGGGCTACTACCTTGCGACGGGGCAGGATGCGGCCAATATTGTGGAAGGCTCGCAGGGCATGGTGCATACCGAAATGCGCGGTGATGATCTCTATTTTTCGGTTACGCTCCCCAACCTGGTGGTAGGGTCGGTTGGAAATGGTAAAGGGCTTGATTTTGTGCAGCGTAATCTTGAAGCGCTGGGCTGTACCGATCGCGACGCCACACCTGGCAGCAATGCGCGGCGTCTGGCAGTGGGCGCGGCTGCCTGTGTTCTGTGCGGCGAGCTGTCCCTGCTGGCGGCGCAGTCGGTGCCCGGTGAGCTGATGCAGAGCCACGTCTCTCTGGAACGGTCAGCCGTTAACAAGAGCGCGCACAACAGTAAGGATAATGAGCAATGAATCCAGGCATTGAAGGCATCGCCTTTGCGACGTCGCGCTATGCTCTTGAGCTGTCGGCGCTGGCTGAAGCGCGCGGCATAGATCCGCGCAAGTATGCAGTGGGGCTGGGCATCAACGTCATGTCGGTAGCGCCGCCCGATGAAGATACGGTCACGCTGGCTGCTTCTGCGGCTGAACAGGCGCTGCAAGGCATTGATCGTGACCAGATCGAAATGGTGCTGCTTGGCACGGAATCCGGTATTGACCAGTCCAAGGCTGCGAGCACCTTCGTACATGGGCTGCTGGGGCTGCCACGCCGCTGCCGCGTGATGGAGCTGAAGCAGGCTTGCTATGCGGGCACCTTTTCGCTCCAGCTTGCGCTGCCGTTTTTACAGGCGCACCCCGACAAGAAAGTGCTGGTAATCGCCTCCGATATCGCCCGCTATGGGCTTGGCAAGCCCGGCGAGCCGTCGCAGGGCTGTGCAGCGGTAGCCATGGTGCTGTCGATGCAGCCGCGCGTGCTCGAATTCGAGCCGGAGTATGGTGTTGCCACGGATAATGTCCTCGACTTCTGGCGCCCCAACTATTCGGACACCGCCTTTGTTGAAGGCAAGTACTCTTCACGCCTTTATCTACAAATGCTCGAAGAAGTATGGGGGCAGTATAGCGAGCGTTCTGGCGTTGGCTTCGATGATATCGACTTCTTCTGTTATCACACGCCGGTGCCCAAGCTGGTTGAAAAGGCGCACCAGAGCCTTGCTGCATTGGCTGGCAAGGGGCGTATCGGCAAGGAACAGATCGAGCAGCAGTTGGGCGGCTCGCTGGATTATGGCCGCGAGCTGGGCAACAGCTACACGGCAACGCTCTTTATCGGCCTGTGTGCGGTGCTTGAGCGCAATAGTGACGATATCGCCGGCAAGCGCATTGGCTTCTATAGCTACGGCTCCGGCTGTGTGGCTGAATATTTCAGCGGCAAGGTACTGCCGGGCTATCGTGATTATCTGCACCACGACTATCATCGCGAGCAGATAGAAGGGCGTGAACTTCTCGACGTGCCCACCTACGAACGCTTTTTCGACGCGCCGCGCTCTGATGCCTCCGGTGATCTTGAAGTCGAACAGCACCGCACCAGCGGCTTCCACTTCTGCGGCATGGAAGGCCACCGCCGTCTATACCGCAAAGAAGAGTGATACCCCTGCGAGCCTTTCTCTCGTGAGCAAGACGAGCACCAGTGCCCCGTTCTTTGAATAGAGCGGGGTTATTTTTTGCGCTCTCTGCATAGCGGGGGCGTGGTGTTTTGGCGTGGAATGTTGGATTGGCGCAATAAAAGCGCCCTGACGAGGTATCCGTCAGGGCGCTGCGTTTTCTATCCCGGTTCTATACCGGCTAACTGGCGATCAAGGTTCCTGCAAGCGATAAGGGCTTACATTGAACCGCCCCCAGGTGCGATAGGAGGGGGCGCGGTTGGTCAGGAAGTGATCGTCGAGGGCTAGCTGAGTGTCAGCGGCATTCGCAGCCAGGCCGTAGTGGTCCTGATACATGCGTAGCGCCCACTCCTTGCCGTATCGCTTCATGCGCGCGATATAAAAGCACTCCGACAGGAAGATCAAGTCGCCTCTGCTCTCGGGGAGCCGCTTTCGATCTACTTTCACCAGTTTCAACATGACATTTACCCGAATATCTTCGACACATGCCTGAAAAAGTCGATTCTTACAGGCGCGTAGGCTAAATGATGCTCGTCATTACACGACTATAAGAATTATTCGCATCTGATATTGGGTTACTTTACACCTGTGAAAGCGCATTGCCAACTGTTCTATTGGGTGCCTTTCAGTAGCAGAGTGTTGCCAGAAAGCCGCGTCGTTTCATGAGGGGCAGGGGCGTTTTGAGCAACATGTCGCAACCGGCGCGAGGCAGATGGGGTCTAGGGCACTGGCGGGGTATTCACATTTTCATCGAATACGATATGCCGAGATGTTCTTAACCGATGGTTGCGTTATAACGCTTCCAGCGCGATAGTAGTGCCGTCGCCTTCCAAGCGACATTGTTCTCAGGGCGGGGTGTAATTCCCCACCGGCGGTATAAGCGGTTCGCCACACGGCGCTGCTTGAGCCCGCGAGCGCCTGCCACGGCAGGGTCAGCAGATTCGGTGAGAGGCCGAAGCCGACGGTAATAGTCCGGATGAAAGAGAATAGATGTCGATCCAATGTCCGCACGGTTTGCGGCCTCGCCATCCATTTTTGCCCTGATTCTGGTTGCTAATCTATTATCGAGGACACCATGAATCAGTCTATCGAAACACCTGCTACTCCCGGTTATACCCATGAAACTGCCCCCGGCGCTGGCGCGCGAGTTGCGTTTATCCAGGCGGGCTGGCACGCCGATATCGTTGATAACGCACGGGTTGGCTTTATGCAGGAGTATCAGCGTCAGGGCTGCGATGCCACTCACGTTGACCGCTTTGACGTAGCGGGCGCCTTTGAAATTCCGCTGCTTGCCAAAAAGCTGGCGGCCAGCGGTAAATATGCTGCCGTGGTAGCGGCAGGTTTCGTGGTCGACGGTGGTATTTACCGCCACGATTTTGTTGCCGATGCGGTTATCAAAGCGTTAATGCAAACCGGCATGGAGAGCGGCGTGCCGGTGCTCTCCGTGGTACTGACGCCGCATCATTTCCATGAAACCGCTGAACACACCCAGTTCTTCCGCGAGCATTTCATCAAAAAAGGCGAAGAGGCTGCCCAGGCATGCATCGGTATAGTCGCTACTCACGCCATGCTGGAGCAGCGCGTTAACGCGTGATGCCCTACGGTTTTAGCTGGGCGCTCCCATCATAAACCCACCCAAGCGGTGGGTTTATGCGTTATGAAGCAGGCTCGCACTACAGCCGCGCAGCCAGATGCTTCACTGCGTGCCTGAAGGCGATTTCAAGGCTGCTATCCACGGCTACCTTGCCGCCTGACAGTTCGATAAAGCCTTCTACCATCAGGTTTTGCACCATGCCTTCAGAGTGCGCCAGCATGCCGTCGGCATCGCGCCAGCCGCCCGAGCTTAGCTCGTCGTCGCCGCTGATGGCGCTGAGCGGTTGTTGCCATGCGCGCTGCCAGTAGTCAGCAACTTTCTCGGGATAGTCGCGGCCATCAACGGTATAGCCCTCCAGCGGCTTACCCAGCGCGTGCATATAGCCGATTTCAACGGCAGTACCGGCATCCATGTCGGGGGCGCGGCGAAACGGGTCGAGGCAGAAAATACCGGCATCACAGTGATCCATGAGCGCGCGGTCGGCGCGGGCGATGGTCATCAGCTTGTCGCGCCCCGCTGGCAGCGTTTTCACATCTTCCTGCCCATCAAAGGGGGCCAGCCCTTCCATACCGTATTCTGCGCAAATCGCTTTCAAACGATCGAAAAGCGCGATAGCGCCGGGGCGAAAAACCAGATCTCCTGCCAGATAAAGCGTGGTAGCCATGATGGGATTGCCGTAATGAAAGGTAAACAAGAAAACGAGCGCGTTTGGCCCGTGAATCGAACTACGCGGCCACGCTCGATGAAAGCCGCTATTGTCGCGCGCTTGCAAGGCGGAAGGGAAGCAGCAGGCATCCGCTGTAAAAGATGCAGCAGGAACATTGCCGTAAGAAGTGTCTGCTGCAAGGGGCTGTCTCGCTGGCTTCTTTTGAGACATTGCGCACCGAGGCATCAAGAAGGCTTTGCATTTCTCTATAAATGAAATAGTATAACGTTACATTTATAGAGTAGGCCGAATGTCATCATGCAAGTTCTCTCCTCATTGAAATCAGCCAAGAAACGCCATCCCGACTGTCAGGTGGTTAAACGTCGCGGGCGGCTCTATGTCGTTTGTAAAAGCAATCCCCGCTTCAAGGCCGTACAGGGCCGCGCTCGCTCCCGGCGCAAATAGCCGCAAGCGGGTGGGGCATGGCTCGCTGACAAATCGTTGATGCAAGACCTGATACAAGACTTTTGGCGGCCTGACGGCTGCCTTTTTGTTGTTATCTGCCTATTCACTTCCCTCCCTCAGCGCTCTTGTGTCTCTTCGTTCCTTGCCTCTGGCACAACCAACTTGCAGCAAGCCCTTTTGCAGTGAGGCGCGATTCACTATGCTTGGCAACAATCCTTTCAAGAGTCGAATCCGTATGTCTTCTTATAATTTCGAACCGCCGAGCGATAGCGTAAGAATCAATTGGCAGCTTGGCGATGCCGTGGCGGAGCTGCGCAAGCGTCGCTCCAAATGGCGCTCTGATCAGCAGCGCGCCAATGAACTTAATGGCCGTGAACTGCCGTCGCCGACCGTGGTGCGTGAATCCATCGCGAAGGTGATTCAGGCGCTGTTTCCGATGCGTCTGGGGCCAGCCGATCTGCGCGAAGAGAGCGAGGATTTCTATGTTGGCTATACCCTTGATGTTGCATTCAACTCGCTGTTCGAGCAGGCGCGGCTAGAGCTTGATTATGCGGCGCGGCGCGGTATTGGTGAGAGCTGCCCGAAGCGTCAGCGTGATTGTGCCGAGCGCATCATAAAGGGCTTTGCCATGGCGCTGCCCGATATTCGTGCGCGTCTGGATGATGACATCGTGGCGGCCTATCGCGGTGATCCTGCCGCCCGCAGCGTTGATGAAGTGCTGCTTTGCTATCCCGGTGTCGAAGCGATTATTCACCATCGGCTGGCGCACTATTTTTACAGTGAAGGCTTGATGATGCTGGCGCGGATTATTTCCGAGCAGGCGCATTCGGCGACCGGTATTGATATTCATCCGGGCGCGACCATCGGGCGTAGCTTCTTTATTGATCACGGCACCGGTGTGGTGATCGGTGAAACGGCGATAATTGGCGATAACGTGCGCATCTATCAGGCCGTAACACTAGGGGCGAAGCGTTTTCCCGAAGCAGAAGATGGGCATCTGGAAAAGGGACAGCCGCGTCATCCTATCGTCGAAGACGATGTGGTGATTTACGCCGGAGCG
Source organism: Carnimonas nigrificans ATCC BAA-78 (assembly GCF_000526695.1). Classification (GTDB taxonomy): domain Bacteria; phylum Pseudomonadota; class Gammaproteobacteria; order Pseudomonadales; family Halomonadaceae; genus Carnimonas; species Carnimonas nigrificans. The sequence goes on along the minus strand of NZ_JAGO01000010.1, from coordinate 489,565 downwards.
ACTATTCTAGGGCGTGTCACCATCGGCAAGGGCGCTGTGGTCGGCGGGAATGTGTGGTTGACGCGCGGTGTACCGGCTGGCTGTAATGTGTCGCAGGCGAGCACGGCCAACGGCAAGCCGATTCAGCAAAGCCCGCTTTTATAGCGTGAGCGGCGCAATGGAGCGCAGCGATCACGGCGTGGAGTGCCCGCGCAGATCGCTGGGCGTGTAGTACGTGTAGTAGATGGAAAACTCAAACTTTTGTGTTGCAGCAGGGATGCACGCTTATGATGTCATGCAGAATTGCCAATCGCACCAGGGCCACGCTTGTGCAGGGCACCACCCTGGGCATTGCCGCTGGTTTGCTCATGCTGGGCAGCAGCGTCGATGCCAGAACAGTGGAGTCTTCCGGAGCCAACTCTGCGGGAAGTGCCACTGCCACTCAGCAGGCGGGGGCGGCACAGCAGAGCAATTCCGCGAGCGGTTTTCAGCAATGGGTGAACAACTTCCGCCCCTATGCGCTCTCGCATGGCATCAGCGCCGCTACCTTTGAACGTGCGTTTCGCAATGCGCGCCTGCAAACCAGCATTCTGAATCTATCGCGCTCACAGCCTGAATTTGTGCGGCCGGTCTGGGAATACCTTGATACGGCGGTGTCCGATACGCGGGTAAGCAAAGGCAAGCAGATGCTGGCGCAGCATCGGGCCGACTTCAACCGGGCGCAGCAGCGTTACGGTGTCCCTCCGGAAATCATCGTCGCCATCTGGGGCATGGAAAGTAACTACGGTGCCAACTTCGGCAATTACCCCACCATTGATGCGCTGGCGACCATTGGCTACAACGGCCGCCGTGAGGCGTGGGCCAAGTCCGAGCTGCTGGAAGCGCTGAAAATCATCCAGAATGGCGACATTGACCACGATCAGATGCGCGGCTCCTGGGCAGGGGCAATGGGGAACACCCAGTTCATGCCCTCAAGTTTCAACAGTTATGCGGTGGATGGCGATGGTGATGGTCGCCGTGATATCTGGGGCAGTATTCCCGACGTTATCGCATCGACAGCCAATTACCTGAAGGCTAACGGCTGGCATGCAGGCGAGCCGTGGGGTGTTGAAGTGTCGCTGCCGCAAGGCTTCAACTACAGCCTGGCTGACGGTAAGCAACAGCGCGCGGTCAGTGCCTGGCAACAGCTAGGCGTGCGTGCTACCTCGGGTGGTGCGCTACCGTCGCTGGAAGGTGCCGCGCTGCTGCTGCCAGCGGGGGCCAAAGGGCCAGCCTTCCTGGTAGGACATAACTTCCGCACGATCCTGCGCTACAACAACTCCACCAGCTATGCGCTGGGAGTTAGTCTGCTGGCTCAGCGAGTCGCGGGGCAGGCGGGCGTGCAGGCCAGTTGGCCGCGCAGCCAGAAGCCGCTGAGTCGCACTGAAATCAAGCAGTTGCAGCAGCAGCTTACCGCGATGGGGTACGATGCTGGCGGCGCTGATGGCATTGTGGGGCCGGGTACTCGTGATGCTGTACGTCAATTCCAGCGCGCCCATGGGCAGCCTGCGGATGGTTTTATCAGTCAGGAGATCAAGCGGCAGGTTGACGCGGCGCGGTAATTGTTTGATCGCACCAAGGCTTTATAGCCAATTGGAATATCGGCAGGGGGCAGGCTATTTCACTTCGCCGCTCGTGTCGCTCACACTAACGGGCAGCAGCATAATGCTGCCCGTCTTTTATTCTTGCTTGCTGATGAATCTGCCATGCCGCTGACTGCTGTTGTTAACTATTTCAATTCGCACCTTGATGACTTCAATCGTGCTTCCCGACTCGCTTCCGAGGCGCGTATTCACTATGTGTCGGAACGCGCTGAAATCACGGGGGAGATCGACGGCATGCGGGTGATTCCCGGCCAGCACGCACTCTATAACAGTGAAATCAGTGCGCCGGTCGCCTTTGAGTCGTGGCTGCGCATCGAGGATGAGCACGGTGCCGAGATCAATGCGCGTTCGCTCTATTACTCGGCGTGGGAGCCAGAAGATGTGGTGTTCCTCGATCGCTTTCTGCGCGTGCTGCATACGCTGAACCACCTTGCCCAGCATGGCAGTGACCCAGCGACCTCTGACGTGCCGTTAATCCTGGATATTCACTGGCGCCATGTCAGAGCGGTGGAAGCATCCCACGGCCAGGTGTTCGAAAACCTGCTGGCGCAGCTGGGCATTTTGCCAACGCAGATCATCCTGCGTATGCAGGCCAGCGCGCTGATTGAAGACGAACACGTACGGCGCGCGGTCAGCAGCTTCGAGGGACGCGGTTATCGTTTGTTGGTCGAAGGCTTGCCGATTGATCACGCGCACTGGCCGCTGCTGGGGGAGATGGGCATCGACTGGGTAGCGGCCGATCCTGACTTCCTGCAAGCGATGCTGCGCAACCGCATGTTGCAGGCACGCCTCGATCAATGGATCAGCAGCGCTCACGCCGAGGGGTTGAAGGTGTGGCTACAGTCGCTGGATAGCAGCAAAGCTCTGGAGCTGGCCTGGCGGCTCGATGTCGATGCCGTCAGCGGTGACCGGCTTGATGAAATCGCCGCAAGCCATCACTAGGAGATAGTCCGTCAGGGGCAGAGGGCAATTGTCTGCCCTTGTCGGAAGATTAACGCAGCCACGTCTCATATGAAGCTCTGGGAGTGTCGATTGCCCCAGGGCTTTAATCTCTTCGTTCGGTTGATTTTATTTGATGGGGTTCATTTTATAGATTTCATTTGATAAAAATGATGCGTCAAGAAAGTCACCTTTTTTGCATTACATTATATTCGTAAATAAGTTGTGACCTTTGTTCAATAAAGGAAATCATGCAGTCGCTGTATTTTTTGTTGTAATCATTTTGTCCTGCTATTGTTAAAGCTCTATATAATACATCCTTGCAAAACTGGGCAGTATTCTCCAGAAATGTCTTTTCAGTATCCTGCAACTCAGGGTGGGCGCTGCCCTGCCCAAGGTATTCTCGTAACTCTGAAGTGCCGTTGATTTGATATTGACCATCCTCGGTCATGACCTTGAGTTTCTGTATTGACTCCCTCAATGGTGTAAAATCAGGCCCTTGTGGAATTTCGAAGGCGTTTGCGTTACTTGATGCCAGCAGTATAGAAACTGCTATTAATGTTTTTTTCATTCTTATATCAATATCTCTGCCCGAATAGTAGTTGATCCATGAAGGAACCATGGCCCTGACCTTGTACTTCTCCAGAATCATCAGGCTACCCGCGTGCGCCAGGGCTTTCAGGAAGCAGGCTGCGCGTAGCACTTGCACCGTTTTCGGAAAATGAGCGCGCTGGAGCAGCGTAGAATTCACTTCTGGCGCTTCTGGCAGGTCATTAGGAAAAAGCATCGCACGATTCAACCGTGCGATGCTTTTTATCTGCTTAACGCAATGTTCCCCACACTAGCGGGGTGAAGCGCTGGAATTTATACGATATCCAGCGGCTCGGGGCGAGCGGGCGGGGGAAAGGCTTCATCGAGCTTCGCTAACTGCTCAGTGCTGAGCGTTATCTCCAGAGCCTTGGCGTTTTCCTCGATATGCGCGGGAGTCACCGCCTTGGGAATAGCGATCAGGTCCTGCTCGCCGTTGAACGGGCGAATGGCCCATACCAGCAATAGCTGGGTGGGGGAGGCGTTATGCTGGGCGGCAATTTCCTGTACAACCGGATGGTTGACCAGATGACGGCTGGCGCTGCCGCCCTGGGCGACGGGGCAGTAGGCCATCAGCGGAATATCCAGCTCGCGCAGGCATGGGCGCAAATCGAATTCGATACCGCGTGAGCCGAGATTATAGAGCACCTGGTTGGTGGCGCAGTCACTGCTGCCGCTGGTGCGCGCTAATGCATTGGTGTCCTGGGTATCGAAGTTCGACACGCCCCAGCGCTTGATCTTGCCTTCATCAATAAGCTGCTCGAAACCTTCCAGTGTCTCGCTGAGCGGGGTGCTGCCGGGCCAGTGAAGCAAGTACAGATCGAGGCTATCAATGCCCAGATAGGAGAGGCTGCGCTCACAGGCTTCCTTCAAGCGCTTTTTGCTGGCGTTGGAAGGCACCGCCTTGCTGACGATAAAGGCGTCATCGCGGCGGCCTTTGACGGCGCGTCCCACAATACTTTCCGAACGGCCATTGCCATACATTTCGGCGGTATCAATCAGCGTTAGGCCCAAATCCAGCCCACGCCGCAATCCATCGACCTCTTGTTCGGCAGTGTAATGCCCATCGCCCATATGCCAGGTGCCCTGACCAATGGCGGGAAGTTGATGTCCAGCAAAGTTAACCGTGCGCGTCATGATGGCTCCTTGGACAGTTTCAACATTTCCCTCCCAGCCTAAAGCAAGCCCCCTGCCTCTGAAAAGCGCAGGGGACCGTTGGTGGCAATAGCTGCGATCAAAGACGCGCCAGTGCGACTTCGGTGGCCTTGACGAAGGCCAGCACCGGCGAGCCGATTGCAAGTTTCAGCTCTCGTACCGAACGGGTGGTAATCACCGACGTTACGATGCCGTGGGGCGTTTCGACATCAATTTCACTGAGCACGTCACCTTCGTGAATGTGCTTGATGGTGCCGCGAAACTGGTTACGTGGATTCAGGGCAGGTTCATTGGACATGGAGTGACTCCGTTGATTATCGGTTGGGAGAAGTACCCATCAGATAGCGATGGCGTCGGGAGATACCTGTACAACCTGTGCCTGACGAAGATAGTGGTCGTGTGGAGCATCATCGCTGCCACCGTGGGTTGAGCGGTCACTATCAGCCGAGTGATGTTGACCGGTCAGGTGCGCCAGCAGGGTTTCCTCATGGCGAATCACCTGGGGATCGGTTGCTCGGCGGGGGCGCGGTACATCAATACGCAGGTCGAGCGCCACGCGACCTTCATCGAGCAGAATCACGCGATCGGCAAGGGTGACTGCTTCCGCGACATCGTGGGTTACCAGTACCAGCGTAAAACCGTGTTCGCGCCACAGCCGCTCAATCAGTTGGTGCATGCTGGAACGGGTCAGGGCATCGAGGGCGCCCAACGGCTCATCCAACAACAGCAATTGCGGCTGATGCGCCAAGGCGCGCGCCAGTGCCACTCGGGAGCGCTGTCCCCCTGATAGCTGGGCCGGCCAACGCTGCTGGTGCTCGCTTAATCCGACCTCTTCCAGCGCCTGGTGCGCGACCATGTGATTGCTGCCCAGCGCGGCGTTATCCAGCACACTCTTCCATGGCAGCAGGCGCGGCTCCTGAAACATCAGCCTGATATCGCGGGTGTGGCGGGCCAACGGTGCGCCGTGCCACTCAAGAGTGCCGTCGTCGGCGTGATCCAGCCCGGCCAGCAGGCGCAGTAACGTTGATTTACCGCAGCCGCTGCGACCGATAATGGCGACGATTTCGCCTTCCGTGATATCAAGATCGAGCTGCTTGAGCACCTGGGTATTGTCGAAGTGGCGCGCAACGCCTCTTAGGGTGAGGGCCGTGGTGTGCTGGGAAGCATGATAGGGCTGTGACATGAAGATGATCCGCTCGCTGAAGTGGAAAGTTGAAAGTGGAAAGATGGAAGGCTGGCCTGAATTAGTTGGGCTTAGCGCCTACTGCGCTGAAACGCGGGGTGCCAGCGCAGCCACCAGTATTCGAGGCCCTTGGCCATCAGGTCGGCGATCTTGCCCAGCAGCGCATAGAGCACAATCGTGAGAAGAACGATGTCGGTTTGCAGAAATTCCCGCGCGTTCATCGCCATATAGCCAAGGCCATCGGTGGAGCTGATGGTTTCGGCCACAATCAGCGTCAGCCACATCAGACCCAGCGCGAAGCGCACGCCCACCAGAATGGAAGGCAGCGCACCGGGCAAGATCACGTTCCAGAACAGCCTGGTACCGTGCAGCCCGTAGCTTTTCGCCATTTCGATCAGGTGAGGATCAACATTGCGAATGCCGTGATAGGTATTGAGATAGATGGGAAACAGCGTGCCCAGCGCCACCAGAAAAATCTTGGCGGTTTCGCCGATTCCGAACCACAGGATAACCAGCGGAATCAGCGCCAGATGCGGCACGTTGCGGATCATTTGCAGGCTGCTGTCGAGCAGGCGTGATGCCAGCGACGAGAGTCCGGTCATAAAGCCCAGCGCCAGCCCCGCGGTACCGCCAATCACAAAGCCGATCAGAGCGCGGCGAGTGCTCGACCACAGAGCCTCGAACAGCGAGCCATCCTGTACGGTGCGCCACCCAGCTTCAACGACCGCTGACGGTGAGGGCAGAATACGCGCCGATATCCAGCCGTAATCGGCGGCCAGCTCCCAAATGATCAACAGCACGATAGGCAACAGCCAGGGCGCGGCAAGATTAAAAAGGTGCTCTAGCGGATGACGACGTGCGCTGGCCATGAGGATTCCTTTGACAATAAATCAGGCGGTAAAAAAAGGCAGGTTTCGGCCCCTCACAACATGAGTGATCGAACAGCTGCGGCCATCCCTGACACCCTGCGGTTGCGAAGCGGGCGGCGGTACGAGTGTTCCAGAGTAGGTGGTTCCTTAATTACCGTTAAATACAGTTTTCAGGTTTGTATATTCGGTTATTGAATATATGGGCTATGCCATGGCGCTGGTGGCGAGTGAAATATGACGCTTTGCAATAAAACTGACATGCTAGGTTGCTAGCGTAGTGTCAGTTCTTCGCATGCCTCGATACGAGCGCAGAACCAACTTTTTACTATCGCACCTGATTTATGGAGAGCACGCATGCTCAAGCGCAGTTCGCTCCTTCTTGCCGCTTCACTGGTTGTGGGTCTTGGTGTTCAGGCACCTGCTCATGCTGCCGCTACCATTACTGGCGCTGGCGCTACCTTCCCTTATCCGGTGTATTCCGAATGGTCAGATGAGTATCAGGATAAAACCGGTGCTGGTCTGAACTATCAGGCGATCGGTTCCGGCGGTGGTATTCAGCAGATTCAAGCGGGTACGGTGACTTTCGGAGCTTCTGATGCGCCGCTGTCAGCGGATGAACAGAAAGAGCATGATCTGGTGCAGTTCCCGATGATCATGGGCGGTGTGGTGCCGGTAGCCAACCTCAAGTTGCCGGAAGGTAAAACGCTGCGCCTTGATGGCCCCACACTGGCTGCCATCTATCAGGGCAAGATCACCTCGTGGGATGACAAGCGCATTGCTGCATTGAATGAAGGCGTGGATCTGCCGTCGCAGCGTATTACGCCGGTGTATCGCTCCGATGGTTCGGGCACCAACTTCAACTTCACTCACTATCTGGCACAGGTCAGCGACGACTTCAAACAGCAGGTCGGTGAAGGCAAGTCAGTGTCGTGGCCGGCAGGTGTTGGCGCTCAGGCCAATGGCGGTGTGGCGTCACAGGTCAGCAAGGTGCCGGGCGCAATCGGCTATGTTGAATATGCCTACGCCAAGCAGAATCATCTGCCAGCACTGGAACTCAAAAACCAGGACGGCAGCTTTGTGGCACCTTCTGGTGAAACCTTCGCGGCCGCAGCTTCTCACGCTGACTGGAAGGGTACACCTGGCTTTGACGTGATCCTGACCAACCAGCCGGGCGCAGATAGCTGGCCGATCACTGCGGTCTCCTACATTCTGATGCACGCCGATGCCAAAGATGGCAATGCCTCCAAACAGGCCCTCGACTTCTTCAACTGGGCGTACACCAATGGCAGCGATGCAGCTACCAAGCTCGACTATGTTGCGATTCCGAAAGACGTGGTTGAAATCGTGAAGGAAAACGTCTGGTCGCGCATCAAGGCTGATGGCAAGCCAGTGTGGACCGAGCAGTAAAACGCGGTGCAGGAGTGCTGCGCACCTTTAGTGCCCGGCGCTCCTGACAGCGGTTCAAGCAAGTGTTATCAACACCGGGATTTTCCCGGTGTTGTAGCATTCGTGTCACATTCATCCGTGACAATACATTCCGCTGTCTGAAGATTAACTGAGTGAGCCAGCAGGTTACCGTGCAGCATGTCAGCGAGTTCGTACTGACGCTTGCGCTGCCTGCATACGCCCGAACAGGGGCAACGGCGCTCTCGGATGAGGTCAGACAGGGTGTGGATTCCTCCATCGAACGAAGGTTTATTGTGCTGCGTACATGTCAAACAGTGCTGAGGTCGATGTCATGAGTGACAGTGGTCGTAGCGAAACATCATCACCGTTGCTGAGCATGAGCCAGCAGGAAGGTCGCGCGCTGGCGCGCCACGGCTTGATGGATCGGTTATTCAAAAACGGCACCGGAGCGCTGGCGATACTGGTGCTGGTACTGCTCGGCGGCATTATGCTGTCGCTATTGATTTCCTCCTGGCCTGCGCTGGTCACCTATGGTGGTCAGTTTTTCACTGAAAATCGCTGGGCGCCCAATCAGCAGGTCTTCGGTGCGCTGCCCGCTATCTACGGCACCCTGATCACATCGCTGATCGCGGTCGTGATTGCCGTACCGGTATCGTTTGGCATCGCGATCTTTCTGACCGAACTGTGTCCTGCGGTGCTGCGGCGTCCGCTGGGGGTGACGGTGGAGCTGTTGGCGGGTATCCCGTCGATCATCTATGGCATGTGGGGTGTGCTGGTACTGGCACCGCTGCTGCAATGGCTGTCGCCCACCATCTTTCCGACCGGCACAGGGCTGCTGACGGCGGGCATTATCCTGGCTGTCATGATTATTCCCTTCATTACCGCTACCGTGCGCGATGTCATGAATACCGTGCCTGCCGTATTGCGGGAATCCGCCTACGGAGTGGGCTGCACCACCTGGGAAGTCGTGCGCTCGGTCGTGCTGCCGTCGATTCGGGTCGGCATGGTGGGGGGCGTTATTCTGGGGTTGGGGCGTGCTCTGGGCGAGACCATGGCGGTTACCTTTGTGATCGGTAACAACCTGTTCTTCTCGGCCACCCTGACGGGGCAGGGCACCTCGATCGCTGCGCTGATCGCTACCCAGTTTAACGAGTCCACCGGTGTGCAGCGCTCGGCGCTGCTGGCACTGGGCCTGATTCTTTTCCTGATTACCTTCGCTGTGCTGGCCTGCGCGCGCTTGATGCTCAAGCGTATGCAGCGTCGCATGCCGTAGCCGGAGCCTGTGCAGATGCAACACTCCAATTCGCTTTATCGAAAGCGCAAGCTGCTCAACCGTACGGTAATGGTGCTGTGTTCGGCGGCGGCGCTGTTCGGCATCTTCTGGCTGTTAGCCATTTTGGCTACGCTGCTGTGGCAGGGCGTTACCGCGATCGAATGGTCAACGTTTACCGAGCGTACCCGAATGTCAGGTGGTGGCCTGGGTAACGCTATTCTCGGCTCCATCATGCTGACCCTGGGCGGCACCATCATCGGCACCATTATCGGTGTGGGGGCGGGTACCTGGCTGGCGGAATATGGCCGTAATGCGGTGCTCGGCAGCGTTATTCGCTTTATCAACGACGTGCTGCTGTCGGCACCCTCGGTGATTATCGGTCTCTTCATCTATGCGCTGGTGGTGCTGCCGATGGGGCACTTCTCCGGCTGGGCGGGCATTCTGGCGCTGGCGGTCATTGTGATTCCGGTGGTCATTCGCGCTACCGAAGACATGCTGAAGCTAGTGCCCGACTCCCTGCGCGAAGCCGCCTCGGCCATGGGCGCACACCGCTGGTGGGTGGTGGTGCGGGTCTGCTACAGCGGTGCGCGTGCCGGTATCATCACCGGTATCCTGCTGGCCTGTGCGCGTATCAGTGGTGAGACTGCACCGCTGATCTTCACCTCGCTCAACTCCAACCAGTGGAACTTCTTCGATCTTGGCAGCGAAATGCCCAACCTGCCAATGACGATCTATCAAAACATGACGATCAACTCCTTTATCCCCCGTCAGGTCGAACTGGCATGGGGTGGAGCCTTGATTCTCACGTTAACCATTCTGGTGCTCAATATCATCGCGCGCTTCATGTCGCGAGACACCAACAAGAGGTAATCATGCCCTCGACTAACGCTTATTCCGCTTCCACGCCGGAAACGAAACCGCAAGTGACGCCGGGCGTCACCCTTGCCGAGCGGGGAGCCAAGAACACGCCGAACAGCACCAAGCTGCTGGTAGAGGACTTGAACTTCTACTATGGCAAGTTTCATGCGCTCAAGAATATCAGCATGGAAATTCCCGCCAACGAAGTCACGGCCTTCATTGGCCCTTCCGGTTGCGGTAAATCAACGCTGCTGCGCTGCTTCAATCGCATTCATGACCTTTACCCCAACATGCACACCAAAGGTCGTCTGATGTTGGACGGCTATGACATCAACGACCGCAGCATTGATATCAACCTGCTGCGCGCTCGTGTTGGCATGGTGTTTCAGCGCCCGACACCGTTCCCGATGTCTGTGTTCGATAACATCGCCTTTGGCGTGAAGCTGTATGAACGCTTGCCACGCCGTGAAATGGAGGAGCGTGTGGAGTGGGCGCTGCGCAAGGCGGCGCTGTGGGATGAAGTGAAGGACAAGCTGCGCCAGAGTGGTCAGGCACTCTCCGGCGGTCAGCAGCAGCGCCTCTGTATCGCACGTAGTATCGCGGTGAGGCCGGAGGTGATTCTGCTCGACGAACCGACGTCAGCGCTTGACCCGATTTCGACTGGCTACATTGAAGATCTGGTCAATGAACTCAAGCAGGATTACACCATCGTTATCGTGACTCACAATATGCAGCAGGCCGCGCGCGTATCCGACATGACGGCCTTTATGTATCTGGGCGAACTGATCGAATACGACCGCACCTCGAAGATATTCACTCAGCCACGTAACAAGCAGACCGAAGACTACATCACCGGGCGTTACGGCTAACGCTAACGTTGCTCGTTTCTGCATCGTCTTACACCCCCATGGGAATTGCCTCTCATGGGGGTGTTTGTCGTTAAGAGGAAATAGGGCGGGCGTGGTCGCGGTGGGCAGCCAGTGCCCAGGTGTTGCTTTTGCCGATGGCTTCACGCGCTTCTCAATGAAGCATCTCTCACTGGACGCTATCAGGAGCCGTGGCATAAGTGTGCCGTGGATAGGCCGCGCTGAGGCGCACTGCGTTATGGGAAAGAGGGAAGGAAGTAGCAGGAGCAGGGCGAGAGAGGTGGCGTGGCGCGAGGTTCTTCCCGCCCAGAAACAATCAACCCCACTGGCAGTGTCGCGAGTGGGGCTGATCTGTCAGAGGCGCTGAGTGCCGGGCAAGCGCGTGATGCGTAGCAGGCGCTCAACTCCTTTGATGGCAAGGTCGCTGAGCGGCGTCATGAGTATCCAGGGCAAGTAGATCAGACCGATCGCCAGTGACGCCATATAGACATCTTCGAACCAGTGGGCGCCGGCCATGATGCGCGGCATGCTAAAGCAGAATGCCATTATCACGGCTACCGGCGTCCATTTGCGCGGTGCGTAGCGCATCACAAAGGCAGTGAAAACGAGCAGCATCATGCCGTGATCACCGGGGAAGCTGTCGCCCGCGCTATCCTTCGCCTTGAACGACACCAGTTGCGATACGTAATTGACGTGCTCGCCCATATCGTGGAAATAGAGCGAGGGGCTTTCATGGGCGTAGGGCAGGTCGTTATTGATTAGCGCAATAATGCCCGCGCTTGCCAGCATCACGAAACCAATCGAGAACCAGTGCCAGGTGCGCGCCGGCCGTGGGTCCTCACGCATGGCAAACACCAGTACCAACAGCATCAGCAGGAAGGTGGTGACATCGTAAATGCGCGTATTGAGCGCTCCCAGCACGGTGACCCACAGGGGATGCTGCTCGGTGATGGTGTGATTGAACGAGAAGAATACCCATTCGTTCAGGGTTGGCCAGATGGGCAGTGCGGTTTGCCACCAGCTTGCCAGAATGAGCAGGCCCAGAATGTTGAGGGTCAGAATTCGTTTCAAAGGCATGTACGGGATCTACGTGTAGTCAATAATGAGGCCGAACGTCAAAAGCGAGAACGTCAGGCGTTGGGTCGAGGGCGAAAGAGGCCCATGAGTCGTGTTTCTACCCAGCGCTGGAGCGGGGTAAACAGAAACCACGGTGTCAGCAGCAGCACGAGTGTAAGTGAGCCGACATAAACATCGCTGAAGGCGTGAGCACCGACCATGATGCGCGGGCAGGTCACCAGCAGTGCCAGCACAATCGCGATCGCTGCCCATGGCCGGCTAGCGAAGCGCAGCATAAAGGCAGCAAAGATCATGGCGTGTACGCCGTGATCGCCAGGGAAGCTATTGCTGACCGCATCCTTCACATTATAGTCGGTTAGCGCCGTAATAAGATGCACATGATCGTGCAAATAGGCAGGACTAGGGCGCGTGTACTCCAGCATCTCGTGAATGATATGGGTGGCAACGCCAGAGCACGCCGACATGACCAGCGCCACACTGAACCAGTAGCAAAATGCCCGCACAGTGAGCTTCTTCACCAGATTGATGACGAGAATGGCCAGCATGGTGCAGAAGATGATCGAGTCGAAGAATCGGGCATTGGTCAGCGCCAGGGCTTTGACAAACAGCGGATGCTCCGGAGTAAGGTACTGATTGAAATAGAAAAACAGCCCAGTATCCAGTGCGTCCCATTGTGAGTGGAGTATAAACCAGCTGCCGAGCAGCAGGAATGCTGCCATGTAGCAGCGCGACAGTGCTGCAATGTTCATTGTTATCCCTTGGTAGATCTATGTTGTATAAGTGATCTTAGTTTACCGAGGTTGAATTGCTGCAAACACGATGAATGTAAAGTGAGCGTGATATTTTCGTGCAAGAATCGAGAAAACTTTCTGAGTCAAAACTTTCGAGGGGTTGGCGCACACGTAAAGGGCCATGAGGATTTCCCCCATGGCCCTTTACGTGTCAGGCGTTGTCGCTGCCTGTCAGCTATTACAGCGCGGCGATCTTATCGCGCTGCGCTTCCAGCAGAGTGATTGATTGACGCTGCTCTTCCAGGCGGCTGCGCTCTTTCTCGACCACCTCGGCGGGTGCCTTGGCGACAAAGCCCTGGTTGGAGAGCTTGCGCTCGATGCCATCAATCGCCTTGCGGCTTTGCTCAAGCTGCTTGTCGATGCGCGCAAGCTCCGCATTCTTGTCGATAAAGCCAGCCATCGGTACGCGCACTTCGAGAGCGCCCACATGACCCAGCGCGGACAGCGGTGCCTGATCTGCTTCGGTAAACTCAACGCTTTCGAGCTTGGCCAGCTTGCTCAGCACGCGACGGTTCTCTTCCAGACGGCGATGATCGCTCTCATCGCCACCGCACAGAATCAGCGGAAGCGCCTTGCCCGGAGAGATGTTCATTTCCGCGCGAATATTGCGCACGGCTACAATCACCTGCTTGACCCACTCGATATCATCAATAGCGGTTTGATCAACGCGCGATTGATCGGCACAGGGCCATGGCTGAACCATGATCGAGCTGTCCGCTGTTACCTCGATACCGGCCAGCGGCGCGACGCGCTGCCAGATCTCCTCGCTGATGAACGGCATCATCGGGTGCGCAAGGCGCAGAATGACTTCCAGCACTCGAACCAGCGTGCGGCGGGTGCCGCGCTTCAGTTCAGCGCTGGCGCTGTCGTCCCACAGCACCGGCTTGGATAGCTCCAGATACCAGTCGCAGTAGTCGTTCCAGACAAACTCATAGAGCGCCTGCGAGGCCAGGTCGAAGCGGTACTCCTCAAGGTGTTTGGTCAACTGCGCTTCAATGAGCTGCAAGCGCGAAATGATGTAGCGATCGGCGCGGCTCAGTTCGACTGCTTCACCGTGCTGGCCGCAATCTTCGCCTTCCGCATTGGAGAGCACATAGCGCGCAGCATTCCACAGCTTGTTGCAGAAGTTGCGGTAGCCATCGAGGCGATTGATATCGAACTTGATATCACGGCCAGTGGAAGCCAGCGACAGGTAGGTATAGCGCAGTGCGTCGGTGCCGTGAGCCTCGATGCCCTGCGGATACTCCTTGCGCGTCGCCTTGGCAATCTTCTCGGCCTTTTGCGGCTGCATCATATTGCCGGTGCGCTTCTCGACAAGCTGCTCAAGGTCGATACCGTCGATCAGATCAATCGGATCGAGCACGTTGCCTTTCGACTTCGACATCTTCTGGCCCTGACCATCGCGCACCAGACCGGTCATGTAGACGGTCTTGAACGGCACCTGGCCGGTAAATTTCAGGGTCAGCATAATCATGCGTGCCACCCAGAAGAAGATGATATCGAAGCCGGTGACCAGCACATCGGTAGGATGGAAGGTTTTCAAGGCGTCGGTTTGCTCGGGCCAGCCCAGCGTGGCGAAAGTCCACAGCCCCGAGCTGAACCAGGTATCCAGAACGTCTTCGTCCTGACGCAGTTCGACATCATCGCCCAGCCCTGCGCTGCGGCGTACTTCTTCCTCGCTGCGTCCCACATAGCAGTTGCCCTGCTGGTCATACCATGCGGGAATGCGGTGGCCCCACCAGAGCTGACGCGAGATGCACCAGTCCTGAATGTCGCGCATCCAGGCGAAGTACATGTTTTCGTAGCTTTTCGGCACAAACTGAATGTCGCCATCTTCCACCGCCTTGAGGGCAGGCTCGGCAAGCGGCTTGATCGAGACAAACCATTGCGCCGTCAGCAGCGGCTCGATCACGGTGCCGGAGCGGTCACCGAACGGCTGCATGATGGTCTTGTTTTCGACCAGCGGGTTGCCTTCATCGTCGAGTACGGCCAGCCCTTCGCTGGTTACGGCTTCCACTACCCGCTGGCGCGCCTCGAAACGCTCAAGGCCGCGAAACTCATCGGGTACCAGATTGACGGTGCTGACATCGCTGCGTGTGTCGCTGCCTTGAGCGATGGCCGTGGCGATATGCGCGCTCTCTTCGTAGGAGAGGCCGTCGCTGCGCATATGGCCGTTGAGATCCATTAGCTCATACATGGGCAGCTGGTGGCGTTTGGCAACTTCGTGGTCATTGAAGTCGTGGGCGCCAGTGATTTTCACCGCACCAGAACCGAAGGTCGGGTCAGGGTGCTCGTCGGTGATAATCGGAATCTGGCGGCGCAACGCTTTCGGTCCGACTGGAATTTCGCACAGCTTGCCTACCAGCGGCGCATAGCGCTGATCGGAGGGGTGTACCGCAATGGCGCCATCACCCAGCATGGTTTCGGGGCGGGTGGTCGCAATCGAGATATAGTCACGGGTTTCGCGCTTGGTAACGTTGCCGTCGGCATCGCGCTCAATGTATTCGTAGGTTTCGCCGCCCGCCAGTGGATATTTGAAGTGCCACATGTGGCCTGCCACTTCCTTGTTCTCGACTTCGAGATCGGAAATGGCAGTATTCAGCACCGGGTCCCAGTTAACCAGGCGCTTGCCGCGATAGATCAGGCCATCTTCGTGAAGACGCACGAAGGCTTCCTTCACCGCATTTTGCAGGCCGTCGTCCATGGTGAAGCGCTCGCGCGACCAGTCGGGGCTACCACCCAGACGGCGAAGCTGGCGACTGATGTTGCCGCCGGACTCTTCCTTCCACTCCCACACCTTGTCGATAAAGGCATCGCGCCCCAGGTCGTGGCGGCTCTTGCCTTCTTCTGCCTGCACCTTGCGTTCGACCAGCATTTGGGTAGCGATACCCGCGTGGTCGGTGCCCGGCTGCCATAGGGTGTTATGCCCCTGCATGCGCTTGAAGCGTACCAGCGTGTCCATCAGCGTCATGCCGAAACCGTGGCCCATGTGCAGGCTGCCGGTGACGTTGGGAGGCGGAATCATCAGTGAAAAAGGGGTGCCATGACCAGCGGGAGCGAACAGGCCCTGCTGTTCCCAACGCTGATACCAGCGCTCTTCCAGCTCATTGGGGGAGTAGGTTTTATCCATCGGTTCCATGTAGCGGCTCGAATGTGATGAGTGACAAATGGGATGACTGCGCGAGGCACCGCAATGGTGCGGGCAGCAGTGGAAAATGGCTCTGATTATACGCATTTCACAGGGCTGCCGTCACAGTCTTCGCCACCTTGAGGCCGCGCGGCGCTAAACGGGGCGCTGTGATGGGCAAATGGTCGCAAGGGCGGGAGCCTGGCGCGACAGCAAAAAGCGGTTCGATTTATCGTGGCGAGGGGCTACACTGCCCAGCTTTGCTGAGCTTTATTGCTGTCGGCCGTGCGGCGGTCGTTAAACGCGGGTGATTATGAACAACATAGCGATTTCGCGCACTGAGTTAGCCAGTCTGATCATTGCGGCGGTGGCGTTGATTCTGCTGCTGCCGTTCAAGCTGCTCGCCCCCATGCTGGCAGGGCTGCTGGTCTTTGAACTTATCAACACCATTACGCCCACGGTAGAGCGGCTGATTTCGTACCGCTTTGCCCGCCTTATTACGGTTGCGCTGCTGACCATTCTTATTCTGGGCGGATTATCAATTCTGGTGGTGGGTGCCTTCTCGCTGGTGCTGCATGAAGTCAATAACCCCGCGCGCCTGACCAATATGCTGCTCGATGTGGTCGAACAGGCGCGTCGTCAGTTGCCCGACGTGGTAACGCGCTACTTGCCCAGCTCGGCAGATGACTTCTATAGCCTGCTGAAGCAGTTGCTGCACGATCACACCAGTGAGCTGAAAACCTGGGGCACCGGGGCGGTACATCTGTTTGTGAAGGTGCTGCTGGGCATGGTGCTGGGGGCGGTGATTGCGCTGGTGCCTTCACCTTCCGAACAGCAGATGAAGCCGCTGGCAGCCGCGCTTTATCGGCGTGTGCGGCGTCTTGCCAAGGCGTTTCATCAGATTGTATTTGCCCAGATTCGTATCTCGCTGCTGAATACGGTGCTGACCGGCATTTTCCTGCTGATCGTGCTGCCGCTGGCGGGCGTGCATTTGCCGCTGGCTAAAACGCTGGTGCTGATTACCTTCGTGGTCGGGCTGCTGCCCATCGTCGGTAATCTGATCTCCAACGCGATTATCTGCGTGATCGGGCTTTCCGTATCGCTGTGGGTGGCTATTTCGGTGCTGGTGTATCTGGTGGTGGTGCACAAGCTCGAATACTTCTTCAATGCGCGCATTGTGGGCGGCTCGATTCGCGCACGCGCGTGGGAGCTGCTGCTGGCGATGCTGGTCTTTGAAACCCTGTTTGGACTGGGCGGCCTGATCGCAGCTCCTATCTATTACGCCTATCTGAAAATGGAGCTGCGCGACAAAGCGCTGATTTGACGCCTGCAACGGCATATCGGTGGGGAAGGGCGTGGCATAACCCAGAAGGAGCCGCGTGCTGCGCGCAGTGTAAAGACTAGCGCAGCACTAACGGCGATGGATCAGGCTTGCCCTTTAAGGTGGTGCGCCTTCACCGGATAGCCTCGCTCCTTGTACATCTTCCAGCTTTTGCGTTTAGCGACCAGCACCTGTTGATGCTGGTTGATAATCTCCGCGATACGCTCAAAGCGTGAAAACCAGCCTGGCACCTCGTCGGCCAGATTCAGCAATACCTCGGCACCAGGGCAGGGCGGTTCGCTGTAGCCAATGGTGATGGGCGCGTGCTCCTCCTCGGCGCTGCCCAACAGCGCATGAGGAACGAAGCTATCGGGCCTGAAGGTCCAAAGTGCAGCATCAATCTCGCTGGCAGCGGCTTCATCGTTGGCATGCAGATGCAGCCGGTAGCCCTTGTGGTTGATGGTCTCCGCCAGGCGGCAGGCAAAGGTGATGCGCGCCTCCAGGGTGGTATCGGGCAGCACATAAAAATCGATTTGCGTCATGCTGAGCTACACGCCACCGTCAACATCAAGTACCGCGCCAGTGGCGAAACTGGCTTCGCTGGAAGCGAGCCAGACAATCGCATTAGCGATCTCCTCTGCTTCCCCGGCACGGCCCAGCGGAATGCTGGCGGCTGAACTCTCCGGCTTGTCGGGTAACCCGCCGCTGGCGTGAATGTCGGTACGAATAACGCCGGGTCTGACCGTATTGACACGAATGCCATCGGCGGCCACCTCTTTCGCCAGCCCTTCGCTGAAGGTGTCGATTGCCCCCTTGGAGGCGGCATAATCCACGTACTGGTTAGCGCCGCCACGATGGGCCGCGGCTGACGAGACATTCACGATGGCACCGCCGTGGCCGCCAAAGCGCGTGGACATGCGTTTGACCGCTTCGCGGGCGCAGATGAAGGGGCCGACGACGTTGATGCGCATCATGCGCTCGACACGTTCATAGCTGAGCTCTTCAACACGGCTGACCTGATCGACGATGCCAGCGTTGTTGACGAGCACATCGAGGCGCCCGAAATGCTGGTCAACGGCCTCGAACAGCGCCTGAATGCCATCCTCTGCGCTGGCATCAGCTTGAATCGCCACAGCGCTGCCGCCTTCCTGTTCAATCTCGCTGACCAGTTGTTCTGCGGCGTCGCGCCGGCTGAGATAGTTGATGACGACGCGGTAGCCACGCTGTGCGGCCAAACGTGCGGTGGCGGCACCAATGCCGCGTGAGCCACCGGTGATCAGCATCACCGGCTGTTGCTGAGAGTGCTGAGAGGCTGTCATTACACTTCCTCCAGAGGGCCAAGTTGATCGGCGTCGAGACCTTCTGCTTCCCGGTCGAACAGATACTGCGTGAGCAAGCCAACAGGACGGCCGGTTGCGCCCTTCTTGCCATCCCAGGCGGTGCCGGCAATATCAAGGTGGGCCCAGCGGTAGTCGCTGGCAAAACGTGACAGGAAGCAGGCGGCGGTAATCGCGCCTGCGCCGCGTCCGCCGATGTTGGCGAGATCCGCGAAGTTGGATTCCAGCAGCTTTTGATATTCGTCCCAGATCGGTAGCTGCCAGGCGCGATCCCAGGATTCGTCGGCGGCTTCCAGAAGCTCTTCGGCAAGGCCGTCGTCGTTGGAGAAAACACCGCTTGCCTCACCGCCCAGCGCGATCACCATGGCACCGGTCAGGGTTGCCATATCGACCACACTGGCAGGTTTGAAGCGCTCGGCGTAGGTGAGCGCATCGCACAGCACCAGCCGCCCTTCGGCGTCCGTGTTGAGCACTTCGACGGTCAGCCCCTTGAGGGTTGTAATCACGTCGCCGGGTTTGAGGGCATTGCCATCGGGCATGTTTTCAGCCGAGGCGATAATGCCCACCACGTTAATCGCTGGCTTGACTTCCAGCAGGGTCTTGAAGGTGCCCATAACGCTTGCGGCACCGCCCATGTCGTAACGCATTTCATCCATATTGGCGCTGGGCTTGATCGAAATGCCGCCAGTATCGAAGGTGATGCCCTTGCCTACCAGCACATGAGGCGGCTGGTCATCAGGGGCACCCTGGTATTCCAGCACGATCAGGCGGGAAGGCTCGCTGCTGCCCTTGCCGACGGCGAGAATGGCGCCTGCGCCGAGTTCTTCCAGCTCGTCGTCGCCCAGCACGGTCACCTTGAGCGCACCATTGTTGCCCAATTCGACTGCTTGCTCGGCGAGATAGCGAGGCGTGAGTACGTTGCCCGGCAGGTTGCCGAGTTCACGAGCGAAGTTGATGCCTGCGCCAACACCTGCGCCCAGCGCGAGGCTCTCGTCGATGCGGTCGGTCGCCACACCTTCTGCCGCCAGCACGGTAAGGCTTGCCAGGGTAACGCTCTCTTTCGCGGTACTTTTGCCGTGGGTATAGCGATAGCTGGCCTTCACGGCATTCTCGGCGCACAGACGTGCCTGCCACTCAGGTTCACGGTCATCCAGCAGCGGATCGGTGAAGGCAGCGGCTGCCTCTGTGATCGCAAGCTTGGAAGCTGCGCTAAAGGCCGCTAATATCGCCGAGCGCAGCGCTGGCTCGGAGAAGTTCTCGGGGTCGCCCAGGCCGATCAGCAGCAGCCGTTGGGCCTGAATGCCCTGTGGTTCAGGCAGCAGCAGCGTGGAGCCAGTGTCAGCGGGGAAGTCACCGTTATCGAGCAAACGTTGTAACAGCCCGCCCAGCGCCTGATCCACCTGCTTGAACGCAGGCGTCTGACGTGGCGCTTGCGGGTGAATCTTGAACACCGGTAGAACGAGGCATTGCGTTGAAATATCAGTAGCAGCAGCGTTGCTGGCAGAAAAGTGCATGATGGCTCCCTGTTGCGCGGGCGAGGTGACGCGGCGATGGGTGATAACAGGCGGCCTGTGCGGTAAGCGCGGCTCGCCATATGCCAGGCGTCAGCGTGATGGCTACACAGTGTACCCCAGGCATTGCGTGGCGCAACGGCGCGGGGCCTTGCACTAACGGTCAGCAGGAAGTCAGGACGCAGCAGGTAGTCAGGGCGAGGGGGCTGGGCAGGCCCGGTTCTCGATGTCGAAGTGATAAAAGCGGTTTGTTGGCATAGGCAACGCCGAGTGTTTTTGGGAGAACCACGTTGGTTATTTTCCGCTATTTGATGCGTGAGATCATGATCACCATGATCGCGGTGGCGGCGGTGCTGTTGCTGGTGATTACCGGCAGTCGCTTTATTCGCTATATCGCCAGTGCCGCCGCAGGGGAGCTGCCGGTGGGGCTGGTGGGCAATCTGATGCTGTTTCACTTCCCCGGCTTCATTCAGCTGATTTTGCCGCTGGCGTTCTTTCTTGGCTTCCTGCTGGCCTATAGTCAGCTTTACCTGAATAGCGAAATGACGGTGCTACAGGCGTGCGGTTTTAGCCCGGCGCGTCTGCTGCGCATTGCGCTATGGCCGGGCGTTCTCACGGCCATTGCTGTAGGACTATGCGCCTTGTGGCTGAATCCGGCGGCGAGCAAGGCCACCGCTCAGATGCTCGATCAGCAAAAATCCCAGCTCGACTTCAGTATTCTGACGCCGGGGCGCTTTCAGCCCATCGGCTCCGGGCGTACCGCCTATATCGGCTCGATCAATCGTGAGCACACTGAAATGCACCATGTGTTTATCAGTGAAGAGCGGGCGGGCAGGCCGACAGTATTGACCCGCGCCAACCTGGGCGTGCAGTACACCGATCCAAATACCGGCGATCGTTACCTGATGCTGCGTGACGGCTTCCGTCAGTCGATTGCGCCGGGCAATAAGGTGGCGGATGAGATGAAGTTCGCGAGCTACGCCTTCCTGCTGCGTACTGCCGATACCCGTGCCGATTTTGATTCGGTCACCATGCAGTCGTCGGGCCAGCTATGGCGAGAGGGCGGCGACGAGGCGCTTGGTGAGCTGCAATTTCGGTTGAGTTTGCCGCTGATGATTCCGGTACTGGCGCTGTTGGCGATGTCGCTTTCCAAGGTGAACCCGCGCCATGGGCGCTTTGCCAAACTGCTTCCAGCGATTGTGCTGCACGTTATTTATCTGAGTACGCTGATTGCGGTCTCCAACGCGGTCAAGGAGGGGCAGATGCCTGCCTGGATAGGCGTGTGGCCGGTGCATGCGCTGTTCCTGCTGATTGGCCTTTGGCTTTTGGAACGCACCTTTGGCCAGCGGGGGGCACGCTAATGTTTTCGCTGTTTGATCGCTATGTCGCGCGCACCGTGCTGGCAGCCATGCTGATTGTTGAATTTACGCTGCTGGCGCTGGATTTCTCGATTGGGCTGCTGGGC
This sequence comes from Carnimonas nigrificans ATCC BAA-78, assembly GCF_000526695.1. Lineage (GTDB taxonomy): Bacteria > Pseudomonadota > Gammaproteobacteria > Pseudomonadales > Halomonadaceae > Carnimonas > Carnimonas nigrificans. The sequence continues at coordinate 468,176 of NZ_JAGO01000010.1, read as the reverse complement.
GCGCTCGATGATATCTCCGCCAACTACGGCTTTGTGCAGCTGGTGATTTATCAATTAATGCGCTTGCCGTGGCGTATCTATGAGTACGCCCCGCTGGCGGTGCTGCTGGGGGGCTTGTTGGGGTTAGGCTCCATGGCCGGGGCGAATGAGCTTACCGCGATGCGCGCGGCCGGCAGTTCCATCACTCGCTTGAGCATCGCCGTATTGAAGCCGCTGGTGCTGGTGATTGTGATAATGATGGCGGTAGGGCAGTGGCTGGTGCCGCATAGTGAGCAGGCGGCTGAAAGCTATCGCGCCGAGCGTTTGCAAAGCAGCGGAGAGACGGTAGGAAGGGGCAGTTGGCAGATTGAAGGCAACACCTTCTACAAGTTCGGTGCCATCACCTCGAACAACACCCTGATTGGTGTATCGCGCTATCGCTATCAGGATAACCGCGTCGTGGAAGCCAGCTACGCCCAGCGCGCGCTGTGGGATGAGCAGTCGCAGCACTGGCGGTTGGAAGATATCAATACCACTCGTTTTGAAGAAAACGGCACCACCTCGCAACATAGCGATTCCGCCCAGTGGGAGACCCGTTTCGACCCACGCTTTTTGTCGCTGGTAATCATGGATCTTAATACCCAGCCGCTGACCAGCCTGTGGGAGTTTGCCCACTATCAGGACAGTCAGGGCATCAGCAGTAACGATGCGTGGCTGTTCTTCTGGCAGAAGCTGTTGCAGCCCTTTACCTTCATTGGACTGATGCTGGTGGCTGTATCCTTCGTGTTTGGCCCGCTGCGCACCAAAACAGCAGGCACACGCATCTTCATCGGCATTGTGGTCGGACTGTGCGTGAAGTATCTACAGGATCTGCTTGCACCCGCTTCGGTGCTGCTGGGATTTTCACCGCTGTGGTCGGTGCTGCTGCCGATTATTGTCTGTTATCTGGTCGCGTTTTATCTGCTGCGTAAAAACGGCTAGCGCTGCTCAGCAGCCACCCGTTACGTGGAGCACGCGGCGGGTTGGCTTTGAAACAAGGAAGATACAGACCAGGCGGCGCTATTCTGGCGCAGCCTGGTTGCTGCTGCGTGCTTGACTCTACAGCGCCGCTCCAGCACTACTCGGCGAAGGCTTTTTCCAGCGCAAAGCGTGGCACGCGCTCACCATCGCGCTCGACCTCTTCGATAAACATCGCAAGCGGCCGGCACCACACGCCGTAATCGCCATAAAGCGCGCGGTAGACCACCAGATGCTCCTCGCTCTCGCTGTGACGTGCGCAGTCGAGCACTTCATAGAGAGCGCCCTTGTAGTGCCGGTAAATGCCGCGAACGGGGGCGTGAGTCGTCATGCTGGCTCCTGAAAATAAGGGGGAAGTGAGGCCGGTAGCGTTGCTGCTATCGCGCTCTATTCAGCGGCGAAGCATGATATGGCGTGTGCCGCTGCCGCAAACCCGAAGCTGCCGGTCACAAAGGTAGCGGCGCCAAATCCGGAAGCACAGTCGAGTCGCGTTGAGTCGCCGGGGGTGGGTTTGGCATGGCACACTTCACCATCGCTGGAAGGATAGCGGCGCTGCTCGTCGGAGCAGATGCAGGTGACGCCAAAGCGACGTTTGGGGTCGCGAGGGAAGCCGTGCTGCTTGCGTAGATTGCGGCGCAGTTTGGACAGCAGCGGATCGTATTCAGTGCGTGCCAGATCACGCTGAGCGATGCGGATCGGATCAATCAAGCCGCCGGCTGCGCCCGTTACCGTCAGGCCAAGGCCGCGCGCTTTGCAGTGCGCCACCAGCGCGGTTTTTGCCGCCAGCGAATCTATGGCGTCCACGACGTGATCAATCTCGGCACCCAATAGCTGGTCAAGGTTGTGCGGAGTGATGAAAGCGCTCACCGCGTGCACCTTAAGATCGGGATTGATCAGCCGCATGCGCTCCGCCAGCACCTCCACCTTGGGGCGACCAATCTGACCATCGAGGGCATGCAGCTGACGGTTTACGTTGGAGACGCACACGTCATCCAGATCAATCAGGGTCAGCTCGCCTACACCGGAGCGTGCCAGTGCTTCCACGCTCCAGCTCCCGACACCGCCCACACCAATCACCGCAATATGCGCCTGTTGCAGCGCCGTGAGCGCGTTGCGCCCCAGCAAGCGCTGAATGCCGCCAAAACGCAGTGTCGCGTTCTCCTGCGGAGTAACGTCGAAATCGGGTGAAAACGCAGAGGGGCTATTCATGCAGAGGCTCTTGATGGCAGCGGTGGTGGAAGCAGGGGCGGCGAAGCAGCGTATTCGGTGGGGAAAACCAGTGAGGAAAACGATGCTCCGCCATTAGGCTGCGTAGCATACCGTTTCGGCCACGCTGGCGTCATCCAGCCTCACGATTTTGCACGGTCGCGTCTTGATGCCGGTGATGCGATCGCTTTCCAGCGCTGTGCTTCGCTTAATGCGGAAGGCGATATAAATCCTGGTGATTCGCACGCCGGGGGCAGCCAACTGCGCCCACATGTTGTATGGTTTGCCGAACCGGTAAAGCTCCTTGAACAAGCCGTCGTTCTGGCTACCAGCGTACCCTCTGTGGCTGGTTGTCGGAATGTTGCCTGAAGTGATGCCGGTGGCTGGGTTAATCGAGCCTACCGTTCTCGATCTTCCTCGCGTGCTGGCCGATCCCAACGCGCACTCTGTTGCCCCTTGCGGGGCAAGGCCGATTGCTGCCGCTGCTACCCGTGGCGCGCCCTGTCGGGTTAAGCACTGGCGTCATGTCGGGTAGCTGTCGCTTCCCATGCAATCACTGCCCTGTGACCTGGACGCCTGATTATTTCTCCTCTGCCTCGGGTCTGATCTGTTTCATGTTTGACGCCTTTAATCGTCTTTTTCCTGTGTGGGCACTGCTGGTGGCAGTGGCTGCCGTGCTGCTTCCTGCGCCCTTGCTGGCGCTGTCGGGGTGGGTATCGCCACTTCTGATGCTGATCATGTTCCTGATGGGCGTGACGCTATCGCGTGCCGACTTTGCGGCGGTTTTCCGCGAGCCGCGCGCGCTGGTGCTTGGACTGGTGCTGCATTACACGCTAATGCCTCTGGCCGCCTGGGGGATTTCGCTGTTACTGGGACTCTCCCCTGAACTGACGATCGGCATGCTGCTGGTGGGCGCCGTATCGAGTGGTACGGCTTCCAACGTGATGTGCTGGATTTCCGGCGGTAATGTAGCGCTGGCGGTGAGTCTGGCAATCGTCTCGACGCTGCTATCGGTGGTGCTGACGCCGCTGATCGTGTGGGGGCTGGTAGGGCAGAGTGTGAGCGTGCCGATCTCGGCCATGCTGGTGAGTATTGCCAAGCTGGTGCTGTTACCGGTAGTGCTTGGCGTTGTTGTGCACCAGTTTCTGGGGGCGCGCATCAAACGCTGGGAACCTTGTCTGGCAAGCCTGGCGGTACTGGCGATTCTGGTGATTATTGGCGTGGTGGTCGCAGCCAACCAGTCGCACCTTGCCCGGCTGGGGCCGCTGGTCGCACTGGCTGTTATCCTGCATAACGGTGTGGGTCTGGCAGGCGGCTATTGGGGCGGTCGTTTGTGTGGCCTCGATGCCAGCAAAAGCCGCACGCTGGCCTTCGAAGTGGGCATGCAGAACTCCGCGCTGGCCGTTACGCTGGCGCAGAATTTCTTCTCACCGATGTCGGCACTGCCGGGGGCGCTCTTCTCGGTATGGCATAATATCTCCGGCTCGCTGCTGGCGGCATGGTGGAAGCGCCATCCTATCCAGCGAGCGCCTGATTCCGCTGACAAGAATGCCCCATGACCTCTGTTTTATCTTCTGCTGAACCATCCGCAGCCCAACAAGCTGCGTCAGTGCCGGCGCGCAAGCCTTTTACTGCGCGTGGAAGCTTTGTGGTGCGCTGCGAGGCGTGCCAATTGCCGCAGCTCAACTGCCTGTGCCCCTATCGTGTCGAAACCGATTCACGGGTGAGGTTCTGGCTGATTACGCACCGGCTGGAGCACTACAAGCCGACCAATACCGGCCGTTTAATCAAGGATTGCCTGCCGCATACCGAGATTTTCGGCTGGGCGCGCACCGAGCCTGATCCGCGTCTGCTGGAGCATCTGGCAGATCCGCGCTTTGCTCCTTTCCTGATCTTCCCTGATGACCAGGAAGATTACGCCACGCGCGTAGTAAGCTATCAGGACCCCGGCGAGCAGAAAATTCCCGTTTTTATCATTCTCGATGGGACCTGGCGGCAGGCTCGCAAGATGTTTCGGCACAGTCCCTACCTTGAGCGGCTGCCGATAGTGTCGCTGCGCACTGATCGCGTCACGCGCTATCGGTTGCGTACCCCCGCCTCGGCGCAGCATCTGTGTACCGCCGAAGTTGCCGCTGAGCTGCTGCGTATGGGGGGCGATTTTCACGCCGCCGAGGTGCTAGATGACTATTTCGATATTTTCAACGAAAGTTATGCGGCCAGTCGCCGTCATGAACGGCTTGAGTCGCATACTGCTGCCATGCGTCGCCAACTGGCACGCTGTAACTCTCCTATTGAAGGAGCATGACCCATGTCCATCACCCTGATTGCTACCATTGATGTTCAGCCCGACCATGTGGATGAGGTGCTGAGTGCGCTTAAAGAAGTGATGGCACCTTCGCGCCAGGATGAAGGTTGCGAGCACTATCAGCTCAATCGCGACCCTGACAGTGCGACAATCTTCTACATGATCGAGCAGTGGGCGTCGCCCGAAGCGCTTGACGCCCACGTCAATACGCCGCATTTCAAGGCGCTGGTGAGTGCTCTGGAAGGCAAGGGCGAACTCTCCATCAAGCAGCTTGAAACGGTAGATTAACCGTAGCTGCCGAGGAGCATGGCGGTAGCCACGCTGAGTGCTATTCCGCTGCTGCTTTGGTTACAAAAAGGCGCTATCGACTTCCACCGATAGCGCCTTTTCACGTTTTCTGGCGCTTAAAAAAGCGTTTAGCAAAGCGCGTTAACCTTTACGACTGCCCAGCGAGCCGAAGCGGCGCTTGAACTGGGCCGCGCGCCCTTCGCTGCTGACCGCGCGCTGCTGGCCGGTGTAGAAGGGGTGTGAGGCGGAGGAGACATCCAGTTTTACCAGGGGATAGGTGTTGCCGTCCTGCCATTCGATGGTTTCTTTGGTCTCGATAGTCGAGCCGACCACGAAGTAGGTGTCCGCATTGGTATCGTGGAACACGACTTGACGATAGTCGGGATGAATATTGGCGCGCATATTGGACTCCTTGGCAGTACAGAATCGTGGCAGCCTCTTTAACCAAAGCAGGAAAGAAGGGCGTTGATCGTTGGTAATTTTGTTATTTTATAACATATCTAAATTGAAATCCAACGGTCAGCGCAACCGGCCATCGGTCTGGAGACGCCGCTCTACTTCTCGCAACTGGCGTTTGTCCGTGACCAGTAGAATCAAATGGTCGCCTTCCTCGATGCGTAGCGACCCCTTGCCGAACAGCACTTCGTCACCGCGAATCACGGTGCCGATGGTGGCGCTCTCAGGCAGATTCAGCTCCCGAATCGAACGCCCTACCACGGCGGAATGGCGTGAATTGCCATGGATGACCAGCTCGATGGCCTCTGCCGCGCCGCGTCTTAACGCCTGCACATTGACCACTTCACCGTGGCGAAGATAGGCCAGCAGACTGCTGATGGTCGCCTGTTCCGGTGAAATCGCGATATCTATTTCAGCTCCTTGCACCAGATCGACGTAGGCGGTGTTGTTAATCAGCGCCAGCACCTTGCGCGCCCCCAGCCGCTTGGCCAGCATGGATGACATCACGTTGACTTCATCATCGTTGGTGAGCGCACAGTAAATGTCGCACTCGTCGATATTTTCGTCGATCAGCAGGCGTTTGGAGGTTGCCGAACCATTCAGAATCACGGTGTCGTCGAACATTTCGGCCAGCGCCTGGCAGCGGTCGTTGTCCTGTTCGATCAGCTTGACGCGATGATTGGGTTCGAGCGCCTGCGCCAGCTTCTCACCAATGCGCCCGCCACCCGCGATTACCACCTGACGCACGGTGCGCCCGCCGCGCCTCATTCTGGTCATCACGTTGCGAATATCGCCCCGTGCAGCGAAAAAGAAGATTTCATCTTCGGGGTGAATAATGGTGTTGCCATCGGGAATAAATGGCCTGTTGCCGCGATATATTGCGCAAATCCAGCTATCAGGGCGCGCAGGCGTTTCATGCAGCGACTTGAGCTTGCGATTTACCAGCGGGCTGTCGTCGTACACCTTCATCGCCACCAGTTGCACGCGCCCCTCGGCGAAGTCGAGCACCTGAAGCGCGCCGGGATATTCAATCAGGCGCCTGATCTGGGTGGTAACGACCTGCTCGGGGCTAATCAGCACATCAACCGGAATGGCGCTGGGATTGAACAGCTCGCGGCGTGTCAGGTAGGCGCTGGAACGCACCCTGGCGATCTTGGTGGGCGTGTTGAACAGTGAGTGGGCCACCTGACAGGCCACCATATTAAGCTCGTCATTGCTGGTGACGGCGACCAGCATGTCAGCGCTATCACAGCCGGCTTCGGCCAGCACAGCGGGGTGAGACGCATGACCATTCATGATGCTGATCTCGCAGCGATTGTGCAGCTCACGCAGTCGCGGTAGATCGGTGTCGATCACGGTAATGTCGTTCTCTTCACTGGCCAGATGCTCTGCCAGAGTGCCGCCGACTTGTCCTGCACCGAGAATCAGAATCTTCATGTTATGTGCTCACCATCGTTCGCGTTGCCAAGGTCGTTATCGCCGGTTGCATTATCGTGAGTAGCCGTTGCCATGAGGCTACCAATACGGCACAGGCGCACTATGTGCGCGTCGTTGTTTTACCACAAGCAGTGCGCCGTGCATTCATGGCTGGAGTGCATATACAAGGGCGTGAAGCTGGGGATTACGGTAGTGCGCCCACAAAGGAAGCGGGATGCCACGCTCTATCAAGGGTGGCATCCCGCTCGCTTGTCCGGGCAAATTATAACGTTATCAGGCCAGCTTGAAACCAACCTTGAGAGAGACCTGCCAGTGCGCCACCTTGCCGTTTTCGATATGACCGCGGGTGCTGGTCACTTCGAACCACTGTAGGTCGTGGACGGTTTCGCTTGCCTTGGCAATTGCCTGACTGATGGCATCCTCCATCGAAATAGTGGATGAACCGGTAAGTTCTATGGATTTGTAGATGTTATCGCCCATGAGCCTGCTCCTTTGAGAGTGAACTGCTGAGAATGAAGTGCCAAGAGTGAACGGCCGTTTGACCTTTGCGCGCCAGTGAACAAGCAAGGAAGCTGCTTTACCGCGTCTGATTATCCAGTTTGGTCACTGGCGAGAAATTTCAATGGCACTAGCCGGTAATGACGGTTTTCGACACCGCATACTTTCAAGGTAGCCGGACAAGTGAGATTCCGCAAAGAGTGAGCTGTGGCGCCTGACTGCAAGGCTTCACCAGTATCTGCGGATGGAACGATGAAGGGCGCTTCTTCAGGTATATAAAAGCACTGGCGACTGCATGATGGTGCAGAAGGCGAGCCGAGAGCAGCGGGGAAGCCCCGAGGATGAAGAGATCAGGCGTTCATCAACGCCTAATATAAGGGAACAGCTTCCTTCCCTCCCTTTATTGAGTTTGAATACTTTCATGGCGAAGACTTCCACCTTGCCGAGCCGCAACGTGAAGCTCTTTATCTACTACTTTCTGCTAATTACCGCTTCAACTGCATCGCTTTTCCCGATATTCCTCGATTTTGCACAAAGAAAGTAGAGGAATATTGCCGTTATCCCTTGGAAAATTTCTTCTTTCGCCTTACGCTTGCATAAGCGTTGCCTCCTTTAGGGAATCCTGAGCCTGCAAGCGGTAGCCTGACGCACACGGTGTTGCGCCAGGCCGTTCATGTTGATTGCGTTTTCTGATTGCCCGATTGAGTAACGGAAGTGTGAGAGTGGGCTCTGTTGAAAGAGCTTCACTGATCAGGAAGGCTTGCCTCGCTCTCTGGGTTAGCGCGGGGCGGCTCCCCATCCTTGTGAACAGTAACTCGTCGGTATCTTGTCATGCGCTACAGAAAAGCACCTCTCGTCAGCGACATTCACTACCTGCTCGGTTCTACTCTGCGCGATGCCGAGAACGATCGGATTGGCCGTGTCATCGGCCTGAATCAGTACCATGCACGCCCCATACTGGAAGTGCTGTGGGAAGAGAGTGGTAGTATCGAACGCGTTGATATCAGCGTTGAACAGTTGGATAGCCTGATGGAAATGGCTCGCGCACGCTCGCAGGCTGGTTCCAGTTCCAGCGACAATTCGACTGCTGATACTGAAGTTGAGCAGGACGACGGCAAGCTGCTGCGCCGCGCCTGAGGCTCCCATAGCCTGATTGAAGCGCTGACGCAGACTCGGCGCGTTATCACGACAAGGCCCGTTTGGATCAATTCTCCAAACGGGCCTTGTGCGTTAGAGCCTGGGGGCGTTTATGCGTTGATATCCAGAATCTGGCGCGCCAGCTTGATCATGTCAGGGTCGCCGGTGTTCTTGCCGGCAATATCGGACAGCTTAACGGTGGGCAGCCAACTGCTGTGGTCGTCGGTTCTGGTGGAGGTCATCTTCATGACGATATTCATCGGCTTAAGGCCCACATCGTTGGTGAAGTTGGTGCCAATGCCGAAGGACATGCCGATTCTGCCGCTGCAAAAACGCACAATGCGCTCCACCTTCTCGGGATCAAGGGCATCCGAGAAGATAATCACCTTGCTGTGGGGATCAATGCCCAGGGCGGTGTAGTGAGCGATGGCCCTTTCAGCGAAGTCGATGGGGTCTCCGCTATCGTGGCGCAGGCCATCGAAGAGCTTGGCGAGCATCTTGTCGAAGCTTCTGAAGAAGGCATCGGTGGTGAAGGTGTCGGTCAGGGCGATGCCCAGATCGCCGCGATACACATCGACCCAGTTGTTCAGTGACACCTTGTTGGCGACCTTGAAGCCATAGTGCGCTGCGTGGAACATAAACCACTCATGGGCGTGGGTGCCGAGCGGTTTAACCCCGTGCCGGTAGGCCAGATAGACATTGCTGGTGCCGACAAAGGTGGATTCGCCGTAGCGATGCAGCACATCGACGATCTTGTCGTGCAGGGCAAAGCTGTAGCGACGGCGCGTGCCGAACTCTGCCACCTTAAGCCCCAGGTGACGGTAGTGCTCTATCTTTTTGCGGGTTCTGGCGAGCACTTCTTCATCACTGTCGCGCGGTGCTTCCAGCCCTTCGAAATAAAGCTCGCTGACCAGTGCCAACAGCGGGATTTCCCACAAAATGGTGCGATACCACAATCCTTCAACCTCAACCGACAGCGACGAACCTTGCTGGGAAATGGTCACTTCGCTGGGGTCGTAGCGAAAGCCTTGCAGAAAATCCCGATAGGTAGGGTCGAGATAGGGGCAGGTCTCTTCAAGGAAGTCGCACTCCTCCGACGTTAATGCAAGCTCACGCATGGCATCGACGGCGCTGCGCAGGCGCTGGGCAAACCCTTCGGGATATTCGCGATTATCGCGATCAATCAGTGCGTAGCGGGCGAGGGCACGCGGAAACAGCTTGATAACCGCGTTCTGCATGGTGAACTTGTAAAAGTCATTGTCGAGCATGGATACCAGCATGGTGTGACTAAAGCCTCGCGGAAACACGGTTACGAATGAGTGCCCAGACCCGCAGCATGCGAGCGCCAGAGAGCCGGACGCAGGCCATCACAATGAAAGCCATTGACCATGCTCCGAGCGCTGAGAATCCCACTGCGGTATTTCTGAATAATTGGCACAGCATAGCGTAACTGGCGTCGTCTCTGCACTTTCTGCCCGCTTTTTTGGTTAATTTACTACCATCTATTTATGCGTTGCCCAGCGCCATCAGAGGTAGTTGAACTCAAGCTTAATATTAACCATGGTTTATCAATTTCACTTTATTTTCATATGTGAATCATTGTTATTATGAGCGTCCATATCGACTTGGGCCGCCCCCAACCGGGCGGCTCTTTTTTGCCTGTTTCGATCATTGGGAGTGATGTTCGATGAGCATGGTGCTTCGTCTGTTCTTCATGTCTGCCGCCGCTGCATTGCTGGTGATGTCGCAGGGCGCGGCGGCTGATCCTTCGCCACCCTCACACCAGAAGGTGGTCGCTACGACCTTTACCGTTATTCAGGATATGGCCCAGAACGTGGCGGGCGACAAGCTCAAGGTGGTTTCTATTACCCCGCCTGGCGCCGAGATCCACGATTACGAGCCTACGCCGCAGGATATCATCAAGGCACGCGGTGCGGATCTGGTGTTGTGGAATGGGCTGGGGCTGGAGCGCTGGTTCGAGCGCTTCTACGGCAACCTGAAATCGACGCCGGTAGCGGTGCTGTCAGAAGGCATCAAACCGATATCGCTGCGCGAAGGGCAGTATGAAGGCCGGCCCAATCCTCATGGCTGGATATCGCCGGCCAACGCTGCCATTTACGTCAACAATATTCGCGACGCATTTATCAAGCTCGATCCCGCCAATGCGGAGACATATCGTGTTAATGCCGAGCGCTACAACCAGCGTATCGCGGCACTCAATACGCCAATTGCCGAGCAACTGGCACGCATTCCGGAAGCGCGTCGCCAACTGGCGACCTGTGAAGGAGCATTCTCTTACCTGGCCCGCGATTACGGCTTCAAGGAGCTCTACTTGTGGGCGGTGAACTCGGAAGAAGAGGGCACGCCCCGTCAGGTGCGGCATGTGGTTGATGCAGTAAGGCAGAACAAGGTGCCGGTGGTGTTCTGTGAGAGCACCGTCAGTGATCGAGCCATGAAGCAGGTCGCGAGCGAAGCCGGAGCCGCCTTTGGTGGAGTGCTCTATGTCGATTCGCTGTCGAAAAAGGATGGCCCGGTTCCCGACTACTTAAGCATGCTTCGACATAATGCGAACACCATCGTTAAGGGGTTTGGCGTTGACAGCAAATAATGGAAGCATCGCCGTCGATATCCAGCATCTGAGCGTTGGCTACAGCAACGGCGTTATTGCGCTTGATGATGTTAGTGCCCAGCTACCGAGCGGTGCGATCTGTGCGGTGCTGGGGGCGAACGGCGGTGGTAAATCCACCTTGTGCAAGGCGCTGATGGGCATTCAGCGCCCGCATCGTGGCAGTGTTCGGCTGTTTGGTGGGGCGGTCAATCGCATGTTGAAGCGCAACACCATCGCCTACGTGCCGCAAAGTGATGATATCGACTGGGATTTTCCGGTATCGGTACAGGATGTCGTGATGATGGGGCGCCAGGGGCAGATGAACTGGCTGCGCATTCCCTCCCGTGATGACAAGCGGCGGGTAGCGCAAAGCCTCGAACGGGTAGGAATGCAGGCCGTCGCCAGGCGTCAGATAGGCGAGCTGTCCGGAGGGCAGAAAAAGCGCGTGTTCATCGCCCGAGCGCTGGCCCAGCACGCGCGCCTGATGCTGCTCGACGAGCCGTTTACGGGCGTTGACATGACGACCGAAAATGACCTGCTGGATATTCTGCGTGAAGAGCGAAATGCTGGTACTACTATCATGGTGGTGACGCACAATCTGTCGTCGGTGCCCGATTACAGCGATCAGGTGATGATGCTCAACCGGCGCGTGATCGCCTGCGGGCCTACTGCTCACACCTTCACCGCAACCCATCTCGGTAACACTTTTGGTGGCGTGGTCAACGAGCTACTCAAGGTCACTGGCGCAGTAGCTGGTGAAGGTAACGTAGCGATGAGCCGTTCACAGCTGCCGGAATATCCACAATGAGCGTGCTGCTGGACCCTTTTGCCTACAGTTTTATGGTGCGTGGCTTCTGGGTAGCGACGCTGATTGGCGTCACCTGCGGACTGCTGTCGTGCTTCGTTATTCTTAAAGGCTGGTCGCTGCTGGGAGATGCGTTATCACATGCGGTGGTGCCTGGTGTGGTGGTATCGCACTTGATGGCCTGGCCGCTGGTAGTAGGCGCTTTTATCTCGGGAATGCTGGCGGCAGTGGGCATTGGTGGATTACGCAAGCTCAGCGGGCTTAAGGGCGACACTTCCATTGGTATCATGTTTACTGCCTTCTTCGCCGTGGGAATGCTGCTGATTTCGGCATTCCCGTCGATGCTGTCATTGACCACCATCCTGTTTGGCAATCTGTTGGGAATTGCCCCTCATGATGCTCTCCAACTGCTGGTGATCTCACTGTTCTGCATTGGCGTGATCGCATTGCGCTGGAAGGATTTACTGCTGTTTACCTTCGATGAGCAGCAGACCATTGGTCAGGGGTTATCTGTGCGCGGGTTACAGCTACTGATGCTTGCGTTGATTGCTCTGGTAGCGGTTGCGGCGCTACAGGCGGTCGGTGCAATTCTGGTCATGGCGATGTTGATTACGCCTGGCGCAACGGCATTTTTGTTGACGCGACGCTTCCCCGCCATGCTGCTATATGCGGCACTGCTGGGAGGTGGCCTGGCCTTCGGTGGCGTCTATCTGAGCTATTTTCTTGATGTTTCCGCTGGTGGAGTGGTGGTACTGCTGCAATTTATCGTGTTTTTCCCGATATTGCTGTGCTCCCCGCGCGGTATGGGCTGGCTGTGTTCTGCCCGAGGAGGAGTGCGGTGAGCAACTCATGGCATGCTGTCTGGCAGTGGGCGATAGTCCCTTTCACCTTCGATTTCATGTGGGAAGCGCTATGGGTGGGCTGTTTCGGTGCGCTGTGCTGTGCCGTGGTCTCCTGCTTTGTCGTCAGCAAGGGCTGGTCACTGGTCGGTGATGCAGTGTCGCACGCCGTGCTGCCGGGCATTATTCTGGCGTGGCTGGCAGCGGTGCCGCTGCTGGTGGGAGCGATGGTCAGCGGTATTCTGTGCGTATTGCTGGCGGGCTGGGTGAATCGCCGCTCGCGCATCAAGGCCGATACGGCTCTGGGTATCTGCTTCACCGGGTTTTTAGCGCTGGGCCTGATTCTGATGAGCACGGTGTCGAGCAATGTGCACTTTTCCCATGTGTTACTGGGGCACCTGCTTGGAATTACTCAGGAGGCGCGCCTTCAGCTATTGAGCGCGGGAGGGCTGGCGCTGCTGATCGTCGCGTGCAGGTTCAGTGATCTCAAACTGTTCTGTTTCGATGCCGTGCAGGCCCGCGTAGCAGGGTTGAATACCACTGTACTGAACATGCTGCTGTTGATGTGTCTGGCGCTAACGACGATAGCAACGCTACAGGCGGTGGGGCTGGTGCAGGCCATTGCGATGCTGGTGACGCCTGGGGCCATTGGCACATTGATGTCGCGCCGCTTTGTCACCGGCATGATGATTGGCATTGCCGCATCCATGCTGGCGGTGTGGAGCGGTTTGCTGATCGCCTTCCATGCCAATCTATCGCCCGGTTCCTGTATTGTGCTGGTGCAGTTTGCGCTGTTTCTTCTCACGCTGATTGGATCGCCATATCGCGGTTATCTGGCGCGCCGCTGGCGTGGGCGCCGTCGCATTTCATCGGAGGAAGGCTCGCCGCTGCCTGTACGTTCGGTCTGATCCCTTCTGGCATGGGGGCCGAGCGGCTTCTTCCTGAAAGGAGTTGATTTCCCCTCTGCCTCTCGCCAATCGCGGTTAAGCGTCGCATACTGGGAGGTCCGACCAGCGCTTCCTTGCTGAAGGAATGGTCGGGCCTTTTCGCATCTTTTCTTTTCTCCGTTCCACAGGAAGATCGACATGAACTGGACGCCAAGCCGCGCCGATTTCGATACGTATATGGTTCCCTGCTATGCACCGCAACAGATGATTCCGGTGCGAGGAGAGGGGAGCCGAGTATGGGATCAGCAGGGCCGAGAGTTTGTCGATTTTGCCGGTGGTATTGCGGTAAATGCGTTGGGACATGGGCATCCCGCGCTGCAAAAGGCGCTCAAGGAGCAGGCCGACAAGGTGTGGCATCTCTCCAATGTGTATACCAGCGAGCCTGCGCTGCGACTGGCGCGCTGGCTGGTCGAACACACCTTTGCCGACAAGGCGTTCTTCTGTTCTACCGGTGGTGAAGCCAATGAGGCCGCCTTCAAGCTGGCCCGTCGTTACGCCCACGACACCTTCGGTGAGGACAAGGATACGATCATTTCGTTTCGTAACTCCTTCCATGGCCGCACGCTGTTTACCGTGAGCGTGGGCGGGCAGCCGAAGTATTCACAGGGCTTCGGGCCAGCGCTGGGTGGCATCGAGCACGCTGAATTCAACAATCTGGAGAGTGTGCGCGAGCTGATTGATGAACGTACCTGCGCCATTGTGGTTGAGCCGTTGCAGGGGGAAGGCGGGGTGCGTCCTGCCACTCAGGAGTTCCTCGAAGGGCTGCGTCAGCTATGTGATGAGCACGAAGCGCTGCTGATATTTGATGAAGTGCAGTGCGGTGCAGGCCGCTCGGGCGCACTCTACAACTATATGCAGTATGACGTGGTGCCCGATATACTGACCTCGGCCAAGGCGATTGGTGGCGGTTTTCCGCTGGCGGCCATGCTGACTACCGATGAAATTGCCAGCGTGTTTACGCCGGGCACTCACGGCTCTACCTATGGCGGTAATCCGCTCGCGACGGCGGTCGGGCTGGCGGCAATGGAAACCATCGCTGACCCCGCTACGCTGGAGGGAGTTGGCGAACGCCATGCGCTGATCAAGGAGAACCTTGAGCGGCTTAACCAACGCTTCGCGCTGTTCAGCGAAGTTCGTGGTGCGGGGCTTTTGATTGGGGCGGAGCTGAAGGATGCCTGGCAGGAGCGGGGCGGCGAGATTCTGGCCGCTGCGGTAGAAGAGGGGCTGATGCTGCTGGTCGCAGGCCCTAATGTGCTGCGCTTTGCGCCATCGCTGGTGATTACGCCCGAAGAGATCGCAGAAGGAATGGCGCGCCTGGAACGAGCATTGGAGCGCCTGGCGGAGTGATGCCGGTAGCGTGATAAAAAACGGTGGAGCCTGATCTGATAAGGGCTACGCCGTCAGATTTCCAACGAACCCCGCCTTATTGGTGGGGTTCGTTGTTTTTGAACCCATCACAGGCTATGTAGATAGCGGCAGCTCTCTCCACTTTTCTCGATATTCAGCCCATCAATGTCATGCCGTTGATACAGCACGCACCACTTAAGATCAGGGCAGCATATATCAAGAGATGGGGCGAGCGAATGGCGATCAACATTATTCCACCGGCCTTGTTTCACTACCTCTACCTGTGGAGAAAACCGTTATGTGAAGTGCTTGTCATGCTGCATATGAAAGCCCCGCAAGCTGGAAGGTATCCAACTCACGGGGCTATTCGAAGGGGGGGGCCGTTAGCCGAGCGATGTTTTTTCCAGCCTGAACTGTGGTAGCGGAAGCTACGCTGACTGTTTTTCGAACAGGGCGTAGAAGAAACCATCGCTACCGTCTTGCTGCGGCAAGCGCTGGCGGCCATGGCCGGTCGCAATTCCCCATTCGACTTCCAGCGCGATGAGCTGTGCATCGCTGGTGCGTGCGGCAAAGGCGGCGGCTTGTGCTTCGTTCTCTTGCGGCATCACCGAGCAGGTGGCGTACAGCAAGCGTCCTTTCTCGCGCAGCAGTGGCCATAGATTATCGAGAATACGCTGCTGGAGTTGTGCCAGTTGTTCGATATCACGGGCGGTGCGCAGGCGTTTGATATCGGGGTGGCGACGAATAACACCAGTACCCGAGCAAGGCGCGTCGATCAAAATGGCATCGAAGGGTATGCCATCCCACCACTCCTGCTGCGCTGCGTCGGCGGCAATCACACGATGCTGGATTGCGCTGCCGGGAGCGAGGCGTTCGATTGCGCCGCGCACTCGCTCAAGGCGATGTGGATCACTGTCCAGCGCAATAATTTCAAGCGCCTGCCCCGCAGCCTCGGCCAGCTCAATCAGATGCATGGTTTTACCGCCCGGCGCACTACAGGCATCCAGCACGCACAGCGGTTTGTCGGGCGAGCGGCGCAGCAGCGGATCGAGTAGCAGCGGCGCCGCCAGCTGAGCGGCTTCATCCTGCACGCTGACCAACCCATCGGTGAATCCTGGCAGCGCAGTGGCGTCGCTGGCGCTGGCAAGGGTAAGACCATAAGGGGAGTCGTCACAGCCGCGGGATTCAATCCCCGCTGTCGTTAGCTGCTGCTGATAGTGCTCGCGACTGTTGCGCGCGAGGTTGACTCGCAGCGTCATAGGGGCGGGTGTGTTGTTCGCTGCAATGATGTCGTTGAACTGCTCGGGCCAGGCGCGGTGGAGTGCCTGATGCAGCCACTGGGGGTGCAATAGCTGGCTTTCAGGCTTTTTATCGACCTGTGCTTCAAGCGCATGCTGCTCTCGCTGGCAGCGCCGCAGGCAGGCGTTCAGCACCCGTGTGGCCCACGCCTTGCCCAACTGACGTGCCGCTCCGGCGGTTTCACTGACCGCTGCATGGCTGGGCACGCGCATGTAAAGCAGCTGATAAAGGCCGACCAGCAGTAGCGCATGCACATCGGTATCACGCGACTTAAAACCGCGTGACAGCAGCAGCGCCGCTAACGCTTCGAGGCGAGGCAAGGTACGGCACACCCCATAGCACAGCGCTTTCACAAGGCTCTTGTCGCGCTCTGCCACTTGCATGGTGTCGAGGGCCGCCAGAGAGCCTTTTCCGGCAAGTACGGGCACCAGTAGCTGCGCGGCAACCGCGCGCGGGTTAGTCACGGCGGCCATTAGTGTGCCTCCTGAGCGTTAAGCATACTGCCTTGCGGAAGCAGGTCGGCACGTTTGGGGCTTGAGAGCAGCTCTTTGACTTCCAGCGGTCGCGTGCCGGGTAACTGGGCGCGGCTGATTCTGAGTGCGCCCTCGGCGCAGGCCACCAGAATACCGTGGCTATCGGCACTGAGAATGGTGCCCGGCGCAGCAGCGTAGCTGCACTGTTCAGCGTGGGCTTCCCAGACACGCAGGGTGCTGTCGCCTGCGTAAGCCCAGCAGACCGGCCATGGATTGAAGGCGCGCACGCGTCTTGCCAGATCGCTGGCCGCTGCCGTGAAGTCGAGCAGCGCTTCTGCCTTCGATAGCTTGGCGGCATAGCTTACGCCTTGCTGTGGCTGTGGTGTACCGGCGATTCTCTGCTGGTGGGCCGCGATCTCATTGAGTGCGGTGACAATGGCTTCGGCACCTGCTGTCGCCAGCGCATCGTGGAGACTTCCGCCCGTGGTAGTGGTATCAATGGGGACAGTCTTTTTCAGCAGCATATCGCCGGTGTCTAGCCCCTCATCCATCTGCATGATCGTGACACCGCTTTCGCTGTCGCCATGCTCGATAGCGCGCTGAATGGGTGCTGCACCGCGCCAGCGCGGTAGCAATGATGCGTGCACGTTGAGCGCGCCGAAACGTGGCAGCTCAAGCACTTCCGCGGGCAGAATCAGCCCATAGGCCGCCACCACCAGCACATCGAGATCGGCGGCTGCCAGGGGCGCACGACTCTCTTCATCACGCAGCTTAAGGGGCTGGTGTACCGGTAACTGGTGCTGTTCTGCCAGTTGCTTGACCGGGCTTGCCTGAGGCTTGCGCCCGCGCCCTGCTGGACGATCGGGCTGGGTGAAAACGCACACCACCTGATGCTGGCTCGCCAGTAGGGCAGCCAGTATGTCAGCAGCGAAATCAGGGGTGCCGGCGAATCCGACGCGCAAGGTAGAGGGCATGAAGTGTTGGTCCGAACTGGAGAGCATCGACGCCGGTAGCCGGCGGGATTGGGTGACTGGATGAGCAGGGGCGCTGTGCACTACCGCGCGACACAGAGCGCCCTGTAAGCATCAAACGCTGGCTTTATGGCGTTTGAGCATCTTCTTCTTAACGCGCTCGCGTTTCAATGGCGACAGGTAATCAATAAACAGCACGCCTTTGGTGTGATCGGTTTCGTGCTGAATGCAGTGTGCCAGCAGCCCGTCGGCTTCGTGCTCGAATGGCTTGCCGTGGCGATCGAGGGCGCTCACCTTGATGCGCAGTGCGCGCGGCACCTCGGCATAGTATTCAGGAATCGACAGACAGCCTTCCTGCATCTGCTTGCGTTCATCGTCGAGCGCTTCCCATACAGGGTTGATATAGACGCGAGGGTCATTCTGATGCTCGCTGACGTCGAGCACAAACAGCTGCAAGTGCTGATCGACCTGAGCGCCTGCCAGACCAATGCCGGGAGCGGCATACATGGTCTCGAACATGTCGTCGATCAGCGTTTGCAGCTGATCACCGAAGTCGGTAACCGGTTGGGCGACGGTGCGCAAGTGCTCGTCTGGATATTCGAGAATGGTAAGTAGAGCCATGAAAAGGTCCGCTGGTAATGTGGTCGAGACGCATGAATAAAGGCGTGTGGGGCAAGCCGCGGCAGTAAGTAGCACATGTCGCCTGTGGAAGCACATGGCGCTCAAGGCATGCCATTCTGCTCCTCAGCGGTGATGTCGCTGCTGTATTCAGCCTGAATGTTAAACAAGACACTGAAGGCGCATTCACGAAGGCATTGGGCCAATGCTGGTCGCTAAACGCGCTAAAGGATTGCTGGGCTGTGCCGATAACGGGCGACACCGGGCAAACGCCGTGGGCCCTATTGTAGTGCGACACGCAGCGCAATTAAACCGCACGGTGGCATACAGGAGCTGTGATGAATTGCCCGACCAACGCGCGCGAGTGGATCGCGCTGTCGCTATTACCGAAACTTGGCCCGGTGCGGGTGAAATGGCTGCGTCAGCAGCAGCTCCCCTGGCCTGAAGGGTGGATGCAGCAGTTGAGCGGTGCTCAGCGCAGCTATTTGCGCTTTTTATTGAGTGACCAAGCGACGGCACAATTGTCGCCTTCGCTTGCCTGGGAAGATACGAATTTACGCCGCGCCATTCTCTACCCTGGTCATGCCACGTGGTCGCCGCTGCTTGATGAACTGGATGATCCTCCCATGGTGCTATGGGCCTCGGGCAATCCTGATTGCCTGACCAGGCCGGCGATTGCAATGGTCGGCAGCCGCCACGCCTCGCTTGATGGCCTGCATCATGCACTGCTGATGGCGCGTGAGCTTGCCGCTGCCGGCATGTGTGTCGTGAGTGGGCTGGCGCGCGGTATTGATGCTGCTGCGCATCGTGGTGCGCTTGAAGCGGCAGGGGCTACCATCGGTGTGTTAGGGTGCGGCATTGATCTGGTGTATCCCGCCAGCCACCGGGCACTTTACCAGCAGGTGGTGGCGGGCAATGGCCTGATTCTCTCGGAGTTCAGCCCCGGTACACCCGCCAGGGCAGGACATTTTCCGCGCCGCAATCGTATAATCACGGGCCTGTGCCGTGGGGTGCTGGTGGTGGAAGCCAAGCAGCGCAGCGGTTCGCTGGTCAGCGCACGGCTGGCGCTTGAGCAGAACCGTGATGTTTTCGCACTGCCCGGCGCACTGGAAAATCCGAACGCAGCAGGCTGCCTGGAGTTGATCCAGCAGGGGGCCAAGCTGGTTACCTGTGCCACGGATATTCTGGAAGAGTACGCCACCGAGCAGTGGGCGGTGCCGGAAGTAACCAACGCCCCCGATGAATCCGGTAAGACGAGCCATTCACTCGTCGATGTGCTTGGTGCCACAGCATTATCGCTGGATACCATTGCTGCACGTAGCCAGCTAACCCCCACAGAGTGTCAGCTTGAGCTACAGTGGCTGGAGCTTGACAATAAAGTGCTGCGCGTACCGGGCGGCTGGGTAAAGAACGTTGGGTAAAGAAAAAAGTATGGACCGGATGAACATGACCGGTACAATAACCTTACAAAAGGCATGGAAATGGCTAGCGCTAACGCAACTACCGATGTCAGCAGGGCTGCTGCTACGCTCCTTCAGGGCGATGTGATTGCCTATCCTACCGAGGGCGTGTGGGGGCTGGGGTGCGATCCAGATAATGAAGCGGCCCTTCGGCAGGTGCTGGCGCTGAAACAGCGCGACCCTGCCAAGGGACTGATTCTGATCGCGGCCTCCATTGAGCAGCTAGCGCCCTGGTTAACCGAGGTGAGCGCTGCCGAGCGAGAGCAGTTGCAGGCATCGTGGCCTGGCCCCCATACCTGGCTAGTGCCCGATAACGGGCGTTCGCATCCGTTGGTGCGCGGTAATCATCAGCAGGTGGCGCTGCGGGTTACCGATCATCCTCTCACTGCTGCGCTCTGCACAGCCTTCGGTGGACCGATCGTCTCTACTTCGGCCAATCGAGCCAATGAGCCATCGGCGCTTACGGCCCGGCAGGTCGAGCAGATATTTGGCAGTGAACTGGCGCTGATACTGGAAGGCGCTACGGGCGGCCGTCGCGAGCCCAGCACAATTCGCGATCTCGCTGATGGCCGCTGGCTGCGTGGCGGGCCGGAACACTGATCTTTTTACCCACTCGACGATGCCATAGGGCGTCTGGCAGGCAATACAATGACCATTCACTCTGAACTCTCCTCCCACGATATGCTGCGTCAGGTAGAGCACTTCCTGAAGGATTTTCAGGATCGCCTTTGTGAAGGCATTGCCGCGCAGGATAGCGTGGCCGATTTCATTGAAGAGGAGTGGCAGCGCGAAGGGGGCGGTGGTGGGCGCACGCGAGTCATCAGCGATGGCGATGTACTTGAGAAGGGCGGTGTCAACTTTTCACATGTGCATGGTGAGCAGCTGCCTGCGTCTGCGTCAGCTGCCCGCCCTGAGCTGGCCGGGCGCAACTTTACCGCAATGGGCGTCTCCTGGGTTATCCATCCGCGTAACCCTTTCGTTCCCACCTCTCATGGTAATGTGCGCTTCTTCATCGCCGAAAAAGAGGGTGAGCCACCGGTATGGTGGTTCGGTGGCGGTATCGACCTGACGCCCTATTACCCCTTTGAAGAGGACGCCGTGCACTGGCACCAGACCGCACATGACGCCTGTGCTGCATTCGGCGACGATATCTACCCGCGCTTCAAGGCGTGGTGCGATCACTACTTTACCCTCAAGCACCGCAATGAGACCCGTGGCATCGGCGGGCTTTTCTTCGATGATTTCAACGAACTGGGCTTCGAGCAGAGTTTCGCCCTGATGCGTTCGGTGGGCAACGCCTTCCTGCCTGCCTATATTCCCATTGTCGAGCGGCGTAAAACGCTCGATTTCGGAGAGCGGGAGCGGTTGTTCCAGGCGCATCGGCGCGGGCGCTATGTTGAGTTCAACCTGGTATGGGACAGAGGCACGCTGTTTGGGCTGCAAAGCGGCGGGCGCACGGAATCAATCCTGATGTCGATGCCACCGCAGGCCAACTGGACCTACAATTATACGGTTGAACCCGGCTCACGCGAGGCAGAGCTGGCCGCGTACCTTACTCCGCGCGATTGGCTTGATCTGCGTAATAGCTGAACGCCTGCTTCGCTCAAGGGGAGCTACGGTAGGAGATGAAATCGGTCTCGGGGTCGGGCACTCCGAGCCAGGTCACGGCATAGGTCAGCTTGCCGCGTTGGAGTACCCCGAAATTAATCACCTCAAACAGCAGCTCGGCGTGAGTCAGCTCACACTTGATGCCGGTTGTTCCTACCGTTTTGGTCATTCCATCCAGCTGTGTGTCATCAAGCCCTGCTGCCAGCTCACGCCATTTGCGGCACTGCCCGCGTAGCGCGGCTGCGAGGCTGTCACGCCCTGTGATGGTAACTTCCGAGGCATCACTGTGGTCGTTCAGATAGCTGCCCATCCAGCGGCGCTCGATGTTGAGCTGATAGTTCAACATGTCGTGGATCGACCCGTGGTCCAGCCCCAGATCTCGACGATAGTCGCCCTCGCTGACCTCCATACAAGCCCCCAACATACGCTGGGTAGCCCATTCGTGATAAGTGATGAGTGAACGTAGAGAGTCTGCAATCATGGATGGTTGATATACCCTGAAGTTGTAAGATGCGTGCGATTAGCCGGTTAATGTCGCGTAATGGCAGTATCCTGGTGTCACGATATGTCACTTTAGTAGTGTTCCCACAAGGTAACCTATCGAGAGATCGAAAAGCTACTGCAAAGCGGGCTTAACGAATGCGTTACGATCAGGCTACCGTGTCACTCATAGGTGATTAAGGCAGGCCACGGTAATTTCAAGCATCCCGCATTGCCCTGATAGTGCATGCCCGGCAGCTTTTTTCTCTGCGGTTTGGAAGACTGTCTTTATTTAAAGGAGTTCTTGTGTCGCTGTTGTATTGCGTCTTTGGCCACCCCATTCATCACTCGCGCTCTCCGGAGATCCACCTCGCCTTTGCGCGTCAATTCGGTCTCGACCTGCGTTATGAAAAGCGTGAGGCCCCCCTTGATGGTTTTGCTGACAGTGTGGCGGCGTTTCTTGCCGAAGGGGGAAGTGGCGCCAATGTAACGGTGCCCTTCAAGAAGGAGGCATTGAAGCTTGCCCACCAGGTATCTGACAGAGCGAAGCGCGCGGGCGCCATCAATACCCTGAAACGAGCCGATGATGGCGCTCTTTATGGTGATAACACCGACGGCGAAGGCTTGGTCAGTGATCTAAAAAGGTTGGGCATTAATCTCGCGGGAGCCAACATTGCCATTCTCGGTGCCGGCGGCGCTGTGCGTGGAGTGCTGGCCCCGTTGCTGGCGCAGCAGCCGCAGCGTGTGGTGATCGCCAACCGCACAGTAGCGCGGGGCGAGCAGCTTGCCAGTGAGTTTGCCGATATGGGCACTATCGAAGCAGTGGCTCCCGACGCGCTTGACGAGTCCTTTGATCTTGTGATCAACGGCACCAGTGCCAGCCTGTCGGATGAGCTTCCTGCGTTGGGTAACGTCTCTCTGGCGGCCAATGGCTGGGGCTATGATATGGTTTATGCTGCAAAGCCGACGGCGTTTATGCGCTGGGCCAGCGAGCAAGGCGGCCATAGCGCCGATGGCCTGGGCATGCTGGTGGGGCAGGCTGCGGAGTCGTTTCGCGTCTGGCTGGGCAAAAGCCCTGATCCCGAGCCGGTGCTGGCCCAGTTGCGTCAGCAGTTGTCGGCTTAACGGTTCGTGGCGCGGCCGCTGTTCTTCACCGCGTGAGACACACTGCAATGAGAGAGGTGCGGCAGCGACGCGCTGATGCAGGGCAACGCCTGCCTACAGCTCTGATGACTGCCGCTGTATAAACAAAATAACGGGTGAAACATGAATGAGACGTTGAGTGCGCGTTTGCTGGAGCTTCTGACGCGTATCGAGCCGCTGCTGCCCCCCGAGCGCAGCGATGTTGACTGGACGAAGGATATAGCGGCGCTGTGGGAGCGGCATCCGCTGGCGGGTGGGCAGCTGGTGCCGGTGGCACCGCGTGATGATGTCAGCCTGAGTGATCTGGTGGGGATTGAGCGCCAAAAAAAGCAGCTGGTAGATAACACCCGAGCATTTCTTGCGGGCAAACCGGCCAACCATGCGCTGCTATGGGGCGCTCGTGGAACCGGAAAATCGTCGATTATTCGCGCTTTGCTCAATGACTTCCACGATCAGGGGCTGCGCCTGATTCAGGTGGATCGCTATGATCTGATTGGCTTGCCTGGTCTGGTCGCACGTCTGCGTGATGTACCGCAGCGCTTTATCGTCTACTGTGATGATCTCTCCTTTGAAGGCAGTGACGATGCCTATAAAGCGCTGAAAAGCGTGCTGGATGGCACCCTGACCGGACCGCCTGAAAACGTGCTGATTTACGCTACTTCCAACCGCCGTCACCTGCTGCCGGAGAGTTCAGCGGACAATCAGGCGACCCACATCGTGGATGGTGAGCTGCATCATGGTGATGCCGTTGAAGAGAAAATATCGCTCTCTGACCGTTTCGGTGTCTGGCTGGCATTCCACGCCTTCAATCAGGATAACTTTGTGGCTGCCTGTGAGCATTGGGTCTCGTATCTGGGCAGCCAGTGGTCAGAGCAGGCGCGCACTGAAGCGTTGCGCTATGCCACGCTGCGCGGGGTGAGAAGCGGCAGGGCGGCGTGGCAATTTGCCTGCCAGTGGGCTGGAGCTGACGCTAACGCCTAGCGTTATACCGTTACCTTAAAAGCGGTTTGGAAGAGCTGGCCTGTTACTCTTCATGAAAAACGCCCGTTTACGATATCTGGTAAACGGGCGTTTTCTGTATTGAGCACGGGCGTGCCAGAATATCTATGCGTTGAATTGATGCGCTGTGCTATGCGAATGGTTGCCAACGTGAATAGCAAGCATTGGTTCCGGTGCCGTATCGGGCCTTATTGACCCCACCAGAGGCGTTGCAGCTCAGGCGCTGATGGTATTCTTCCATTCGGGAAAGAACACGCGCCCGGCTCACTATCAGGCGGGGCGCGGTTGCTTCGGTGGCACCGGCGAATAGCGTACCCTAACGACGGTTGCGGCGACTTTCTCGACTTTCGCGGGTTTTAGCCAGCTGACGAGCCTTGGATTTCTCGCGATCATTGGCATCGCTGCTGCGATCGAAGGGGTTGTCGCCACCGCGAAATTCAAAGCGCAACGGGGTGCCCTTGACCTTTAGCACCTTGCGGAAGGTGTTGATCAGGTAGCGCTTATAGGCTTCGGGAAGACGATTGATCTGGTTGCCGTGCACAATGATCAGGGGTGGGTTATTGCCCCCCTGGTGCGCCATTTTAAGGCGAATGCGGCGTCCGTTAATCATCGGAGGCTGGTGCTCACTCACGGCATCTTTCAAGAGCGTGGTCAGACGGTTGGTTGACCAGCGCGCAGTGGCGCTCTTGTAGGCACGTTCCAGGGAAGGGTAGAGATCCCCCACCGCGGTGCCATGCAGTGCCGAGATGAAGTGCATGTCAGCGTAATCGGCAAAGCCCAGACGGCGTTTAATTTCAGAGCGCATTTTCTCTCGGGCTTCCTGCTCAAGACCGTCCCACTTGTTGACGGCAATCACCAGCGCACGGCCAGTATTCAGCACATAATCGAGCAGGTGAAGATCCTGTTCGACCAGACCGCTACGCGCGTCCAGCACCATAATCGCGACGTTGCAGCTTTTGATGGCGTCGAGGGTCTTGATGATCGAGAACTTTTCAGCGATTTCACTAACGTTCTTGCGCCGCCGAATACCGGCAGTATCGACCAGCACATAGGGACGTCCGCGCCGCTCGAATGGAATTTCGATGGCGTCGCGAGTGGTTCCTGCCTGATCGAACACCACCACGCGCTCTTCGCCGAGCAAACGGTTAACTAGCGTTGACTTGCCCACGTTGGGACGCCCGACCACACCGATACGGATACCCTGGTCATCCAGTTCAGGGTGAATATCGCCTTCATCCACCTCAGGGAAAGGCTCCAGCACCAGCTCGATCAATTGGGTAACGTTGCGCCCGTGTGATGCCGCGATGGGGCAAGGCTCACCCATGCCCAGCGCATAGAACTCGGTAGTCGCGGTTTCTTCAGGCAGGCCGTCGGTCTTGTTGACCACCAGCCAGGTCTTTTTCTGATTGATACGCAGGTGGCGAGCGATGGCTTCATCAGTGGGGGTCAGGCCGCTTCGAGCATCGACCAGAAACAGCACAATATCCGCTTCATCTATCGCCAGCAGCGACTGTTCGGCCATGGCAGCGTCGATACCGCGCTCATCACCGCTGATACCGCCGGTATCAATCACGGTAAAGGGCTTGTCCCCCAGCTGGCCGTTGCCATACTGACGGTCGCGCGTCAGGCCCGCAAAGTCCGCCACTATGGCATCGCGGGAGCGCGTCAATCGGTTGAAAAGCGTCGATTTGCCGACATTAGGGCGACCGACCAGGGCAATAACGGGGTTCATAAACAAACTCAACAAAGCATACGCATGATAGTGCGCAAAATAGGGTAATCACTGCGTGGCGCGAGAGCCTTGGAAGCTCATGGAGGCCATGTATCGGCCTTGTCGGTAGCACGCAGGTGAAAGTGCTGCAATGGTAGCGAACTATGGAAGATTTCCATAGCGGCTTTTCACTGCTGTGTTGTTTGGCAGCCGACATCGGGCATGAAAAGCGTAGGTTTGCCCTTGATATGCTGGCGTAAACACGAAAGTTGTCAGTGGGGCATCGGCCAGCAAGCAGAAGGGGCGCTCGAAGCGCCCCTTGTCAGGTGTGACGGAACAGCGTGCTGCGTTTACTGAGCACCGGCCCGGTAAGCCACCAGCTTGCCGGAGAAGGTCAGCACATAGAAGGTGTTGCCATCACTTATCGGAGTAATACCGATGCCGTCGCCTCCGAGGCTGTCGCGGCCATCAATCTTGCCGCTGGTAGCGTCCAGCAGATGCACGTAGCCTTCGAAGTCACCCATTGCCAACTGCCCATTAACATAGGCAGGCGCGGTTAGGTTGCGTCCTTCAAGGTCGCTGTTTTCCCAGACCTGCTGGCCGCTCATTGCGTCAAAGGCGTGCACATGGCTCTTCGCATCGACGGTGTAGAGCGTATTGCCTTCCAGCAGAGGAGTGCGGTAGCTCGATTCGTCGTGCTCCCACAGCGGCTGCCCTGAACGCACATTGACCGCGATCAGGCTGCCGTTATAGCCGGAAGCATAAAGACGTCCATCTTCTGTCAGCACCGGCTGGGCAACCACATCGTTCATTTGCTGCACCGCGTTGCTGCCTTCAGGAGATCCGACGCGCGCGCTCCACATCATCTCGCCCGAGCGGTTGTCGAACAGCGCGACCTGACCATTGGCAAAGCCTGCGAAGGTGACAGGATCAATGGTGCGTGGCGTGGGGTTGCCGTGCAGCGTCAGTGACGGCTGCTGTGAGGCGTAAAGCCACTGCTGGTTGCCCGACAGCTTGTCGAGTGCAGTCAGGGTGCCATCGACACTCTGCACGACTACCAGATTGCTGTTGGCCTGAGGCGTGCTGGCGACTGCACTGGCGACCTGAGTACGCCATACGACGCTGCCGTCGCTGATGCTGACCGCCAGCACTTCACCCTTGGCCGTGCCTACAAACAGACGGCCATTGCTGACGCTAACGCCGGTAGAGACCGGTACATGCAACTGGTGCTCCCATTGAACCTTGCCCGTTTCGGCGTCAACGGCTGTCAGCTCGCCCTTGGCATTGACCGCGTAGAGTATGCCGCTATCGAGGGCTGGCTCAATATGGTTACGTGCGCGGCCAAGATTACCGATACCGTGATTCCAGAGAGTCTGGAGCGCGACGGTCTGCTGAATGTCGGTCAGTGGCTTGGGCGCTGGGTCCGGTTTCACGCCACCGCCGCAGCCTGCCAGAAATGCTGACACTGAAAGCGCACATGCGGCCGTGCGGAGGGAAGAACGCAATTTCATGAAGCCTCCTGGGGAGCAATATCATCAAGCTTGAGCCTGATGCCGTAGTCCGGCATCTGCTGCGCTTTTGCAGTATCGAGAGCGGCCTGATAAGCCTTGCGAGCATCAGCAAGACGTTGCAGTCCTACCAGCGCATCGCCGCGAACCGAAAGCTGCTGCGCCTTCAGCTCGTCGGGCATGTCGATATCGAGCGTTTTCAGCGCATTGTCATAATCTTCCCGATCAATCTGAATACGTGCCAGATTGATGGTGGCTACCTGTTTCAGGAAGTCATCGTGTGCGTTGGCAATCAGCTGCTGAAGGCTGGCCGCTGCGGTGCCGGTATCGCCGGCATCCACCGCTACGCGCGCCTGAATCAGGCGGCCAAAGTCAGCGTACAGTGTGTTGCCATGGTCGTCGGCCAGACTGTCAGCCAGCTGCGATACCTGGCTGCGCTGCGTGTCCGAGAGCTTGGTGAAGTCGCTGGTCAGCTCCATCAACTGGTCATACGTCTGGGAGGCAGTAGCAGCCTGGTTGCTTTTGTGCTGCTGCCACGCATTCCATCCCAGAATGGCTGCGACGGCCAGCAACACGCCAGCAATCAACGATACCCCGTTGCGTTTCCACCACGCGATGAACGCATCGGACTGTTCATCTTCAAGGTCTATATCTTTGATATCTCGCGCCACGCAGTTGTCTCCTGTTAGCGTTTCGCTGTTGCGACGTTGCCGAGCGTCATGATGAAGCGGTAGCAGCATGCCATGGGGCTGCTGATCGCATGATATGGCTCGGCATCGTATCTATTACTGTGCTGCTTCAAACAGTACCGCCAGACGCTCGCTGAGCTGCGCCTGTGATACCTGCTCCTGATCGCGCTCTTCACGAAGGAACTTGATACCAATGGCGCCGTTGGCGCTTTCGTCTTCGCCTAACAGCAGGGCGACGCGAGCACCGCTACGGTCGGCCTTTTTAATTTGGCTTTTGAAGCTACCGCCGCCGCAGTGCAACTGTAGGCGCAGCTCGGGGAGCTGATCGCGCAATTGCTCAGCCAGCGGCAGAGCGAGCTGTTCAGCCTGAGGGCCAACCGCCGTCAGGTAGACATCCACAGTGCTGCTGATGGTATCAGGAAACAGGTCGAGTGTTTCAAGTAGCAGCACCAAACGCTCGATTCCCAGGCCAAAGCCTATCGCGGGAACGTGCTTGCCACCGAGCTGCTCCACCATGCCGTCGTAGCGGCCACCGCCGCAGACGGTGCCCTGACTGCCCAGTGCGGTCGTGGTCCACTCGAATACGGTGCGGCTGTAATAGTCGAGGCCGCGCACCAGCCGAGTATTGATTCGGAAGGAGATGCCGAGCGCCGTCAGGCGATCCTTGAGATAGTCGAAGTGCGCGCGCGATTCATCGTCGAGATGGTCAAGCAGGCGAGGCGCTCCCGCCAGCATCTCGGCCATATCGGGATTTTTCGAATCGAGTATTCGCAGCGGGTTGGTGGTCAAGCGCCGTTGAGAGTCTTCATCAAGCACGTCCTGGTGCTGGGTCAGATACTCTACCAGCAGGTTGCGATAGTGGGCGCGTGCTTCGGGAGTGCCGAGGGAATTAAGCTCAAGCGTTACCTGATCGGAAAGCCCCAGCTCGCGCAGCAGTCGGGCGGAGAGCAGAATCAGCTCGGCATCAATATCCGGCCCGGCGAGGTTGAATATTTCGACACTAAGCTGGTGGAACTGGCGATAGCGGCCCTTTTGCGGTCTCTCGTAGCGGAAAACCTGGCCCATGGTCCACAGACGCTGGGTCTGGTTGTGGGCAAGACTATGCTCGATCACCGAACGGACAACACCGGCGGTAAACTCAGGACGCAGGGTAACGCTCTCACCATTGCGGTCATCGAAGGTATACATCTCTTTTTCCACTACATCGGTCGCTTCACCGATGGAGCGTCTGAAGAGGGACGTATCTTCAAGTACCGGGGTACGGATTTCGTTGTATCCGTACCGAGCAAGAATCTGCTTGAAGGTCGCTTCTACGTACTGCCACTTGGAAGATTGTTCAGGCAGTAGATCGTTCATGCCACGAAGGCCTTGTAACTTGCTCACTATCGACTCCGAAATTGGCCAGCTGGGCGGGTAGTATTCCAGATATTGAGATATTTAACAGTTGGCCCCGGCGCGGGAATGCGCTCGCTCAAGGGCCACTCCCCATCCTGACGTGAGGGTGGGGAGTAACGCGTTGATCTATGGGTTGCCGAGGGTAAGTCGAGCCACCTGACCACCGCGTGAATGGTTGCCGAGATCAACCGCCTGCCCGTTATAGTTAACGCTCACATGCGATGAGTTGCCGATCACCAGCCGGAAGGGTGGGGTGCCGTTGATGGTTTGCTGACTACCCGCTCTCTGCAGGCCGTCCAGCACGCGCTGACCGGAAGCATCGGTAATGCGCGTCCACGACTCTTGCTGGAAGGTTAACGCAATGCTGTTGCTGCCGCTGGCAGCGCTGGCCTGTTCACCCTCGCTGGCGGCGGCGCTGTTGCTGGCACTCTCTGTCGAGGCGTTAGTGGCGGTATCGCTGCTCTGCTGCTCTTGAGCACGGCGGCCCATCGCTTCGGCTTCGCTGGCCGTCATCTTGGCACCATCGACGCCCTGACCCACATCCATTTGCAGGCTGTTACCCGAAGTATCCTGCTGGGCAGTGGTGTTATCGGTAGAAGTATCGTTCTGGCTATCGTCGCTGGCGGCATCGGCATTCTGGGAGGCCGAATCATCGGACGCAGCATTGCTCGACGAAGGGCTTTCCTCAGCGTTATTGCCTGCATCGGAGGAGGGCTGCTCGTTATCGAGCGCAAGCTGTGAGGAAGAGGTGCTGTTGTCCTGTTGAGCGCTGAAATCAGAACCGCTGTGGCTGCGCCACCATAGTACGGTGACCGCAATCAGCACCACCAGCACAATCAGGCTAATCAGACGGAAAGCGAATTTTCCCAGCTTGCTGGGGCGCTTGATAGGCTTGATCGGTGATGAAGGGCGCATAGGCTCTTCACCGGTACCGTGGGTCGCGTCGTGAGCCTTCAGCACGGCTTCCGGGCTGATTTCCAGCAGACGCGCGTAGGCGCGCAGGTATCCGCGACGATAGGCAGGAATACGCAGTTGATCGTACTCTTCGGTTTCCAGACCGTTGACCAGGCTCGGGCGCAGATTAAGCTGAGCTGCCGCTCGCTCCAGTCCCCACCCTTTGCGCTCCCTGGCACTGCGCAGCATTTCGCCGGCTGTGGGCGAGGTGGGCTGGGATTCCGCGGTAGGTGGCTGTTCGCTCATTCCGAAGTCCTTTTGATGGTCGCGGTTAATGATTGTGTGTTTGAGTGTCGCTTGCTGACGTCTGCTGCTCTTTGCGTGCAAGCGCGGCGTCAAGCAGCTGGGCTTCGCGGCTGCCGTCGCCCGCTAGCTGTTGATAGCGCGTCAGGTAAGCTCTTGAACCTGCGATATCACCATCTTCCAGTTTCTGATAAGCGACCGCAATGATAACGGTTGGCTGGTGCGGTGCGAGCCGTTGGGCTTCTGCAAGCGCCTGGCGGGCACTGTCCTTGTCGCCCGTCATGAGCCTGCATTGGGAAAGGTTGACCAGCACGCCTGCTCGCCCTGAATAGTGCGTATCTTCGGTAGCCTGGGCAAGCTGGGCACAGGCTCCCGGCGCATCGCCTTGCTCGAAGAGCAGTGACGCGTAGTTGTTTTGCACTTGCGGCAAGCTGACGGCAGTGTTGTCAGAACCGGATTTGACGTTCGCCAGCGCACTGAGGGTGCGCTGATAGTACTCGGCTGATGCCTGAACATTGCCTTCGCGCTGTTCCAGCAACGCCATGCCATGCAGGGCGGCTGCATCATTGCTGCGCTTGGCAAGCGCCTTGCTCAGTGCCGTATGAGCCTTGTCAGCCTGCCCCTTGGCCAGATAGCCCATGCCCAGCTCAGTGTAGGCATCAGCGGACTCTTGGTCATTATTGGACGATGACCAGGAGGCACACCCACCCAGCAGCACTCCCAGAATAACCAGGGCGGAGATGGCTGCGCGGCGTAGGTGAGTGTTCATGGCGTTAACCTTATAAGGTAGGGAGCAAATCCAGTGCTGGCTTAGCTGGCATCAATCGACAGGGTTTGGATATAGCGCTGCTGCCGACGGGTTTTATCCTTGACCCGCCCTACCAGCTGGCCGCAGGCAGCATCAATATCATCACCACGCGTTACCCTGACCGGTGCCTTGTGGCCCAGCTCGAACAGCCATTGCTGGAAGCGCATGACCTGATTGCGCGAAGGCTTCTCATAGCCTGATCCGGGGAACGGATTGAAGGGAATCAGGTTGATCTTGCACGGAATGTCGCCCAGCCGTTCTGCCAGTTGAGTGGCGTGATGCTGCTGGTCATTAACACCGGCCATCAAGGTGTACTCTACTGTCAACATGCGCGCGTCGGGGCATTTGTCGAGGTAGCGCCGACAGGCATTCAGCAGGGTTTCGATGTTGTATTTGCGATTCAGCGGCACCAGCTCGTTGCGCAGCTCGTCGTTGGGAGCGTGCAGCGATATTGCTAGGCTGACATCAATTTCGTCGCCAAGCTGGTCGATTTTCGGCACCAGCCCGGAAGTGGAAAGCGTGACACGCCGTTTTGAAATTCCATAGGCGTTGTCGTCGAGCATCAGCTTCATGGCCGATACTACGGGATTGAAGTTCATCAGAGGTTCGCCCATGCCCATCATCACCACGTTGGTGACGGGCTTGCGGCCATCCTCGTAGGTTGCCTCTGAGTGAGAAGCAATCCAGACCTGACCGATAATTTCGGCGGCGGTCAGATTGCGGGCAAACCCTTGCTTGCCGGTCGAGCAGAAGCTGCAATCGAGCGAGCAGCCTACCTGAGAGGAGACGCACAGGGTACGTCTGCCGTTATCGGCAGGAATCAGCACCATCTCGATCAGGCTACCGCCTTCCGCCTCGACAACCCACTTGCGTGTACCGTCCTTCGATACGCCTTCATAGGCAATCTCGGGCGGGCGCACAACAGCTACCTTTTCAAGCCGCTCGCGCAGAGCCTTGGAAAGGTTCGACATCTGCTGGAAATCAGTGACGCCTTCCTGGTGAATCCATTTGATTACCTGAGGCGCACGGAACTTCTTCTCACCCAGTTCGACGAAGAAATGCTCCATCTCCTGTCGTGAAAGGCCGAGAAGGTTGACCGGTGATGTTTCCATGCTGTCGGTGTGCGGTGTCATGGTGTCGGCAACGTTACTTTAAAGAGGGTGGAAACACGAATGCCCGCCACAGCAGATGTGTGGCAGGCAGAGTCATGCCGTTGGCGCTTAGCGTGCGTAAACGTCAACTTCAGCGAAGAAGTAGCTGATTTCACGTTTGGCAGACTCAACAGCGTCAGAGCCGTGTACGGCATTGGCGTCGATGGAGCTGGCGAAGTCAGCACGGATGGTGCCTGCTTCCGCTTCCTTGGGGTTGGTAGCGCCCATCAGCTCACGGTTTTTCAGGACAGCGCCTTCGCCTTCCAGTACCTGTACCATTACCGGGCCAGAGGTCATGAATTCAACCAGATCGTTGAAGAAGGGACGCTCTTTGTGCTCAGCGTAGAAACCTTCAGCCTGTGCGCGAGACAGGTGAACGAATTTGGCAGCAGCGATTTTCAGGCCGGCCTTTTCGAAGCGGGAGTAGATTTCACCCACCACGTTTTTGGCAACGGCGTCGGGTTTAACGATGGAAAGAGTGCGTTCGATGGCCATGTTGGCTCCAATTAAGCTAAATGAACGCCACCAGCGCTGTGCCGGCGACATAAAAGGTCTGTTACGCCTAACGTACCTTATCAACAGAAACGCTGGCGCAAAGAGCGAATGTTCAAGGCGCAATAGTATAATCGCTTGCGCCCCCGCTTGCATATGGCAGAGGTTAAACGCTGAAGCTCTCGCCGCAGCCGCACTCATCCTTCACATTGGGGTTATTGAACTTGAACAGCTTGTTCAGCCCCTCGTTGATGTAGTCCACCTCGGTGCCATCCATGACTGCCAGCGCCTCACTATCAATGACCACGGTAGCGCCGTGCTGTTCGAACTGGTGGTCATCTGCGCCCGCTTTGTCAGCGATATCAAGCACATAGGCATAGCCTGAACATCCGCTTGGCTTGATGCCTACACGCAAGCCAATGCCGCTGCCGCGCTCGGCAAGCACATGCTGAATTTGATGAGCGGCGGCCTCGCTGATACTGATATGGGCCATTGGAAAACTCCTGCCGGTAAAGCAATAAAGGTAGTAATCGACCTGATTACGCTGGGGACTTGATAGAGCGTAAGCGTGTCAGGGTCGTGGTAATAATATCGGCGGCTCCGTCGACATCTTGTTCGCTTGAGAACCTGCCCAGGCTCAGGCGCAGGGTGGCAAGAGCGCGTGATGAAGGAATGCCGAGCGCCTTGAGTACATAAGAGGGCGCCACATCTGCCGAGTTGCAGGCAGAACCGCTGGCTGTCGCCAGTGAGCGCATCTCCATCAGCAGCGCTTGTCCATCCACATCGTCAAAGCCCACACTGAGGATATTGGCAACGCCGTATCCTTCTTCAATGCTGAAATGAAGGCCGGGCAGCCCCTCAAGTTTTGCTACCAGACGAGTGCGCAGGGTTGCGATATGCCGGTTATCCTGTTCGCGTTCGGCCCTGGCGAGGGCGAAGGCGGTGCCCATGCCTACAATCTGGTGCGTAGGCAGGGTGCCCGAGCGCATACCGCGCTCATGGCCGCCGCCGTGAATAAGCGGTGCCACCTGAGTACCGCGCCGCACGTACAGCGCGCCGATCCCCTTCGGGCCGTACACCTTGTGGGCCGATAGCGAGAGCAGGTCGATGGGCTGCGTTTCGACATTCAGCGGGATCTTGCCTGCCGCCTGCGCCGCATCAACGTGAAAGGCTGCGCCGTGCTCATGGGCAACGCGGCCCAGAGCATCAATATCGTTGCGGCTGCCAGTCTCGTTGTTCACCGCCATCAATGATACCAGTATCGTGTCGGGGCGTAGTGCGCGGCTTAGCTGTTCAGGCGTAATACGACCGTTGCGATCAGGGGAGAGCAGGGTTACCTCAAAACCTTCCTGCTCAAGGCTGGCCGCGGTATCGAGAATGGCCTTGTGCTCAATGCATGAGGTAATCAGGTGGCGACCGCGTGCCCTGTTCGCGCGCATGAAGCCGATAAGCGCCAGGTTGTCAGCCTCGGTGGCGCCTGATGTCCAGACAATCTCGCGGGGATCGGCATGGATCAGGTCAGCCACCTGGCGACGAGCGCCTTCCACCGCCTGCTCTGCCAGCCATCCCAGCATATGACTACGCGAGGCCGGATTGGCAAAGGTGCCATCCAGCCCCAGATAGCGCGCCATCTCCTGTGCTACTCGTGGATCGACAGGGGTGGTGGCGGCGTAGTCCATGTAAATGGGCGTTGCGGGAAGTGACATGGGAAATCCACTGCGATTGATGTTGAGTGAAGGAGAGTCTACGCCCCTTCGCTGAAAAAGATCAGGCTGTCGTTCAGCGTACCGCCGCGCTGGCGCGCTGCCACTTCCTGAATATCCCGGCGATTGAGCAGATCCCTGATGGTGATGTTATCAAGGAAGCTGTAGAGAGCGTCCGATAGATCACACCACAGGTGGTGCGTCAGACAGGTATTGCCGTGCTGGCAATCTCCCCGTCCTTCACAGCGCGTTACATCAATGGATTCGTTGACCGAGTCGATGATTTTTGCGATGGAGATGCCCGCAGGATCACCTTGCAGGCGATAGCCACCACCGGGGCCTCTCACGCTGCTCACGAGGTCGTTGCGGCGCAGTCGTGCGAAGAGTTGTTCCAGATAGGAGAGAGAGATTTCCTGGCGTTTTGAAATTTCAGCAAGGCTTACGGGGCCATTTTCAGCATTGATGGCCAGGTCAAGCATCGCGGTCACGGCGTATCTGCCTTTTGTAGTGAGGCGCATAAGTATCGTCCGGTGGGAGCGGTTATTGGAATATTGTTACTTTTAAACGTAGATGAACATAGGATTGACAGCGAAAGGGTGACGTTATGCCGCACTGAGTTGGCACATCCAACGGATGACCAGCGCCTGGTGAGGAACGCGAAGATGCCTGGAAGATAGTGAAGGATGCGGTGGCGCACTCTGTCGTTGAACAGGCTGCCTTCGTAGCGGACGCTCACGGCCATGAAAATGGCGCTAGGGTCAGATGCGGCGGACGTATTGGGTGCCACCTGACCGGGAGCCGGTGGCACTTACGCTATGGCGCATTATTGTCATTTCTGACAAAAACAGTCAACTATTGGAGGGGCGGGTCAGCTTGTCTACGCTGGATAGAATGCCGCGTAAAATGTTGGTTTCCATGCTATCGAGGCGGGCTCTGAGTAACAAACGGCGCAAACGCGCCATCAACTGACGCGGATGCTCGGGATCGTGGAATCCTGTTGCGATTAACGTATGTTCGAAATGTTCCAGTAAACGCTCTACGTCAGCGTGTGACGCCAAGGGGTTATCCCACTCGACATTTTGCATTGATTGCTGAAGAGCCGCTGCTTCGTTCTGGCGATCACTCAGTGCTGTTGCCTCGCTGTCGCCAGTTGCCTCAAGCCATGCCTGGCGGGATTCATAGGCCATTAACTGCACCGCAGCGGCAAGGTTGAGCGAACCGAAGCTGCTGGAAGTGGGAATGTGGACATGGGTGTTGCAGCGCGCGAGTTCCTCATTGGTCAGGCCGCTATCTTCCCGACCGAACACGATCGCGATCTGGCTCTCTTGCGCGGCGCGTGCAACTTCCTCTTCCAGCTGCAAGGAAAAGCGTCGCGGCGTAATCATCGGCCACGGCATGGTGCGAGTACGTGCGCTGCATCCCACTACCCAGCTACAGTCGGCCAGTGCTTCTTCCAGAGAGTCGAAGCGCTGCGCGGCCTGGATCAGTTCATCGGCCCCTGACGCGCGCGCGACCGCCTCTGACGTATAGGGATCACAGCGTGGCGCTACCAGAGCGAGCTGGCTGAGGCCCATGGTTTTCATGGCGCGCACGGCACCGCCCACATTGCCCGGGTGGCTGGTGCCTACCAGTACAATTCTGATGCGGGAAAGCCATGTAGTGTCGTTGTCAGAAGGGGATAACACGGGGAGCGCCTCCGGTATTGCGCGGTAAGCCGCGAGGCGGTGAGTGCCTCTGAGCCATGATCAAAAGCGCTAGGTTACCACGAACGGAAGCGTGGACCATGGTATGCGCGGCATTGGACTGCTATAATCTCGCTCCCTCGCGGCACGCTCACACGAGCGTTTGTTTGCCGCATCGTCAATTCATTGTTTCCACTGCACTTTTTCATTTGTTGCTTGATATCTACAGCAGCAAGGTGCAGTGCTCGCTCTTTAACAGGCTGGCCGGTGGTGTGCGCTGAACTATTCAGTGTGCCAACACGCCTCTTTTGTGGATGGAAATGCTATGCAACCGATGGTTGAATTCGCGCTCCGTGCGCTGCGTAATGCGCAGGAAAACTTCTTTCGAATTCGCGATAAAATTGATATCGCGCGTCAGGATCGCTTGATTGATAACCTGCTCGAAGATACTGCTCGTTACTGTGAACAGGATATCGCGCGCAAGTTCAGTCGTGGCTACCCCAATCACGGCATGGTTGGCCGCTACATTCCTGCTCGCAAAGGGCAGGGCGATGGCAAGGATTACGAGTGGCGCATCGAGCTGCTGCATGGCTATTCCAACCTCGCCGCCGGTTCCACTGCCTGGGCCATGTCGCTGGTCTGCCTGTATCAGGGGCGGCCAGAGCACGTCGTTGTTATCTCTCCCTTTGCTGAAAACGAATATATTGCCAGCCGCGGTCGCGGCGTGCAGTTCAATCAGCGTCGCGTGCGTGCGCCGTCGATTACCTCCATGGCTGGCTCGCGTGTAGCGCTGGGGCTGCCCGAGCGCTGGATGCGTACCAAATATCTCGAGACCTACACTCGGCTGGTAACGGCGCTGGGCAGTGAAGTTGAAGTCATGC
This sequence comes from Carnimonas nigrificans ATCC BAA-78, assembly GCF_000526695.1. Lineage (GTDB taxonomy): Bacteria > Pseudomonadota > Gammaproteobacteria > Pseudomonadales > Halomonadaceae > Carnimonas > Carnimonas nigrificans. Next base: position 431,039 of record NZ_JAGO01000010.1, on the reverse strand, counting down.
GCGCCAGCGGCTGCGCACTGCTTGATCTGGCTGAACTGGCGATAGGGCAGGTTGATTCCGCCTTCGCGATGGGGCTTGATTCCCACGATCTTCAGGTAGCGTCGCTGCTGCTCAAAGAGAGCGGTGCTCTGATGAGTCAGCCTGACGGTTCGCCGCAGGTAGCGCCGGAGCAGGTCGTGATGGCGTGTGGTCAGCGCCTGTTCCGCCCGCTGGCTCAGTTGGTTGGGCCTGCGCTGCGCAGCTAAGCGGTAATGTCAGTCATGAAAGCCGTCTCCTTCGGGAGGCGGTTTTTTTATGTCGGGAAGTTGGGGGGGAGTGGGCGGCTGTGATGTGCTCAGGCGTGGGGCTTTGCTGAAAGCAGGAAGGATCTCCTTCAAGGATAGAGGAAAGGAAGAGCTATCAGGGAAGGGAAGACTTCATTAAAGATGGGGCTTATAACATCAGCATAAAAAACCCCGAGCAATCAGCGATTACTCGGGGTAAGGGATGTTACCGGAGCCGCTTAGGGCATGCCGTCATCCAGCGCCTGGTGTCTTCCTGAAATCAGGTCGCTGCGCTTGAGGTTCAGCAGTACCAGCAGCGCCGCTGCCACATAGATCGAGGAGAAGGTGCCCAGCACAATACCCAGCAGAAGTGCGATGGAGAAGTTGTGCAGCATGTCACCGCCCATCAGCAGCAGTGCGACCAGCACGATCACCGTAGTACCCGAGGTGGCGATGGTACGTGCCAGGGTCTGGTTGATAGCGTCGTTGCACAGGCGAATGACATCGTTGCTGCGCGACTTCTGAATGTTCTCACGGATACGGTCATATACCACGATGGTGTCGTTGAGTGAGTAACCCAGCACCGCAAGAATGGCGGCCATCACGGTGAGGTTAAACTCAAGACCGAACAGCGAGAAGATACCCAGCACGATCAGCACGTCGTGGAGCAGGGCTACCACTGCGCCTATCGCGAACTTGAACTGAAAGCGGATCGCCAGGTAGATCACGATACCGATAACAGCCACCAGCAGGCCAAGCCCGCCCTGATCGCGCAATTGATCGCCTACCTGAGCGCCAACGAAGTCCGAGCGTACCAGCCTCGGATTTTCGCCATGCTCCGACAGCTGCTGAACAATGGTGTCGCCCAGGTTGTTGGTGAAGTTGTTTTGCAGCCTGACCAGCAGCTCGCTCTGATCGCCAAAGGTTTGTACCGAGACGTTCTGATAGCCCGCGTCGTCCAGTGTCTGACGCACGCTGTCAACGTTGGGGGCAGTGTCGTAGTGAATCTCGACCTGTGTGCCGCCAGTGAAATCGAGGCCAAGGTTCAGGTGCTTGTAGGCCAGCGAACCAATGGAAATGACGGCCAGCACTATCGAGATGACATAGGCGATGCGGCGCATGCCCATGAAGTTAATCAGTTTCATCGCGTTGTCCTCAGATCCAAAGTTTCTTCAGCGAGCGTTTGCCAATCGCCAGATTGGTCAAGGCGCGGCTGACGTTCACGGCGGTGAAGATCGAGGTCACGATCCCGATCGAGAGCGTAACAGCGAAGCCCTGTACCGGACCTGTGCCGATCGAGAACAGGATAACGCCCACCAGCAGGGTCGTGAGCTGGGAGTCGATGATCGACGTAAAGGCGCGATCATAGCCCGCATGTACCGCCTGCTGAATGCTCATGCCGGTACGCAGCTCTTCTCGAATACGCTCGAAGATCAGCACGTTGCCATCGACGGCCATGGCCAGCGTCAGCACGATACCGGCGATGCCTGGTAGCGTCATGGTGGCGCCCATCAGCGACATGATCGACAGGATCAGGACCAGGTTAACGAACAGTCCGACAGCCGCGATAAGGCCAAAGGCGCGGTAGCGCAGCAGCATGAAGACCAGCAGCAGCACCAGGGCAACCAGTACCGAGGTAACACCGGCATCAATGTTGGACTGTCCCAGGCTTGGGCCGATGGTGCGTTCTTCCGCGAAGTAGATCGGGGCCGCCAGCGAACCGGATCTCAGCAGCAGCGACAGCTCCTGTGCTTCATTGGGCGAACTCAGGCCGGTAATACGGAACTGGTTGCCAAGCGCCGACTGAATGGTCGCAAGACTGATGATGCCGCGTTCGGTATGCGTACGGCGCGGCGCATCTTCAGGCTCGCCCGGCTTGGGCGCATCAGCTCGGTGCTCAATGAAGACCACGGCCATCGCGCGACCGATATTGGTGCGTGTGGCGCGGTTCATCAGCGAACCGCCGGTGCCGTCGAGGTTGATGTTCACCTGCGGGCGACCGTTTTCATCGAACGAACGGCTGGCGTTGGAAACACGGTCACCGGTAATGATGACATCGCGCATTACCGCGGCCTGACGCTCAGGATCATTACGGAAGGCGATGGCTTCCTGATCTTCCGCTGAAGTGCTGGGAGAAGCTTCCAGACGGAACTCAAGGTTGGCAGTAGCGCCAACGATGCGCTTGGCAGCCGCTGTATCCTGCACGCCCGGTAGCTCGACCACGATACGGTTGGCCCCTTGGCGCTGTACCAGCGGCTCGGAGACGCCTAGCTCGTTCACACGGTTACGCAGGGTGGTCAGGTTCTGGTTGACCGCGTAATCCTCAAGCTCACGTACCGCAGTGTCCGTCATGCTCATGTGCAGAATGGCGGCGCGTCCACGATCCTCGGTGCTCAGGTTGTAGCCCTGGAACTGCGATTGAATCAGCTGCATTGCGCGCTGGCGATCTTCGCCACCGGCAAAGGTAAAGCTGATCTGGTTGCCGTTAACGCTGTTGTCGCGATAGCGAATATGCTCATCGCGCAGCGTTTGGCGAATCGCACTGGAAGTGCTGCCAAGGCGCTGCTCAACCGCACCGTTCATATCGACTTCGAGCAGGAAGTGCACGCCGCCACGCAGGTCGAGACCCAGCTTGAGCGGTGCAGCGCCAATCGCGCGCAGCCAGTTCGGCGTATTGTCAGCGAGGTTAAGCGCCGTGGTGTAGCCGTCGCCAAGCGCGCCGGCGATCACGTTGCGTGCCTTGAGCTGCTGGTTGATGTCATCGAGACGAATCAGCCCTGTACCGCTCTCTTCTATATTGCTGCTGATAGCGGACAGCCCCGCTTCCCTCAGTGCTGAGGAGGCGGTATCAAGATCGGATTGGGTGACAGAGGCACCGCGATCACGGCTGATCTGGACAGCGGGTTGCTCGGGATAGAGATTGGGCAGCGCATAGACGGCGCCGACCACGACAATGACAAGTATCAGCAGATACTTCCATAGGGGGTAACGATTCAGCATCGAGGCGAGGTCCTGGTTGCTGAGAAGAGGTTATCAAACCGGCGCGCTTCCTCGTCTCGCTGCAAAGCATTGATGAGGAAGTCGCGCCGTACCTTGGTTAAGGTTGATGCCCGCTCTTAGATTGATTTCAGAGTGTTTTTAGGCAGTACAGAGGAGACCGCACCTTTCTGGACCACGATGTCGGTACCTTCACTGATCTGAAGGGTCAGGAATTCGTCGCCTACCTTGACGATACGACCTGCAATACCGCCACCAATCACGACTTCATCGCCTTTATTCAGCTGCGACAGCATTTGACGCTGTGCCTTGGCGCGTTTCGACTGCGGACGCCACAGCAGAAAATAGAAAATCAGCACGAAGGCGACCAGCATGATAATGGTCGCTGTTGAACCACCGGTAGCTGCACCGCCGCCTGCGGCCTGCGCCTGTGCTTGTGAGACGAAGAAGTTGAGCATGGTGTTTCCTTTAAAGGTAAGGGTCGTAATCGTTATCGCAAGCCAGGCTGCCGTGAAAGCGATTGGCGCTGCCTGATCCTTTGAGTGTGTGCGTGAAAGCTCACTGAAGCCCTGAATCAACTGCGCTCAGGAGTGCTCAGCGCCGGCGTTGACTGGCCGCGTCGCGCGTAAAAGGTATCCACGAAAGCGCTCAATTTACCCGCTTCAATGGCGCTCCGCAAACCGCTCATCAGGCGCTGATAGTGGCGCAGATTATGAATGGTATTCAGCTCCGCGCCCAGCATTTCTCCACAACGGTCCAAATGGTGCAAATAACCACGGCTGAAGTTGCGGCAGGTGTAGCAATCGCACTCTTCTTCCAGCGGGGCAGTTGAGAAGCGGTGCGAGGCATTACGGATGCGTACCACCCCATCCATGGTGAAGAGGTGGCCATTGCGTGCATTGCGGGTCGGCATCACGCAGTCGAACATATCCACGCCGCGCCTTACGCCTTCCACCAGATCTTCCGGCTTGCCAACGCCCATCAGATAACGCGGCTTGTCGGCAGGCATCAGCTCGGGCAGATAGTCGAGCACCTTGAACATCTCGTCCTTGGGTTCACCTACCGAGAGGCCGCCAATCGCCAGACCATCGAAGCCGATCTCGCTGAGCCCTGCCAATGAGCGCTCGCGCAGGTCGCGGTACATGCCACCCTGAATAATGCCAAACAGCGCAGAAGGAGAGTCGCCATGGGCCTCCTTCGAGCGTTTGGCCCAGCGCAGCGACAGCTCCATCGACTGCTCCGCCTGCTCATGGGTAGCGGGGTAGGGCGTGCACTCATCGAAGATCATCACGATGTCCGAGCCGAGCGAACGCTGTACTGCCATCGACTCTTCCGGCCCCATGAAGATCTTCGAACCGTCGATAGGCGAGCGAAAATGTACGCCTTCTTCGGTGATCTTGCGCATTTCGCCAAGGGAAAACACCTGAAAACCGCCCGAATCGGTCAGAATCGGACGATCCCATTGTGCAAAATCGTGAAGATCGCCGTGGGCTTCAATCACCTCGGTGCCAGGACGCAGCCATAGATGAAAGGTATTGCCGAGAATGATGTGAGCGCCAATATCCTTCAGATCACGGGGTGTCATGCCCTTGACCGTACCGTAGGTGCCCACCGGCATGAAGGCGGGGGTTTCGACGTGACCACGGGGAAATTCGAGGCGACCGCGGCGCGCACGACCGTCGCTGTGAGTGCGCTCGAAGCGCATGAAACATTCGTCTCGCATGAGGGGCTCAATCATTCGGAAGTAGAGGAAGCCGCGTGGGTACGCGCCAGCCAAGGATCGGAAAGATGGCGGCGCTCCAGATACATGGCATCACCATAGCTAAAGAAGGCGTATTCGTGCTCCACGGCCTGCTGGTAGGCGGTAATGGTATGATCGAACCCCGCGAAGGAGCAGACCAGCATCAAGAGCGTGGATTCCGGCAGGTGGAAATTGGTCACCAGAGCATCGACGCACTGCCATTGGTAGCCTGGGCGAATGAATATCTCGGTATCGCCCTGATAGGGCGCGATGTCACCACTACGTGCCGCAGTTTCAAGACAGCGCACACTGGTGGTGCCCACGGCAACAATCTTGTTGCCACGCGCCTGAGCCGCCTTGATGGTGGCGCAGCACTGCTCGCCCACCTCAAGCCACTCCTTGTGCATCTTGTGCTCTTCGACGTTGTCCACGCGAACGGGCAAGAAAGTACCCGCGCCCACATGCAGCGTTACGAAGCTGATATGCACGCCTTTCTCGCGGATACGCGCCATCAGTTCGTCATCGAAGTGAAGCCCCGCCGTGGGGGCAGCTACGGCCCCCTTATGACGCGCATAGACGGTTTGATAGCGCTCGCGATCATCGTCTTCATCGGCGCGCTCTATATAAGGAGGGAGCGGCATATGCCCGTGAGCTTCGAGCAGATCGAATAGCGGGGTATCGCCCGCGAAGCGCAAAATGAACAGCGCATCATCACGACCTTCGACCTCGGCATGAATATCGCCTTCGAAAATCAGCTCGGTGCCGGCCTTGGGCGCCTTGCTTGAACGCAGATGCACCAAAGCACGGTGTTCATCCAGCGGACGCTCCAGCAGCATTTCGACACGGCCACCGCTGGCTTTCTGGCCGAACAGACGCGCAGGAACCACGCGGGTATCGTTGAATACCATCACGTCGCCTTCATCGAGTTTGTCGAGCAACTCGGCGAAGCGCTGATGTTTAATCTCGCCGCTATCACCGTTCAGGCTGAGGAGACGGCAGTCGGTACGCGACTCCGACGGATAGTTGGCGATCAGCCGCGAAGGCAGCTCGAAATGAAAATCTGAAAGATGCATGGCTGTACTGGTATCGGGAAAATGAACCGCCTGGAGTATGCGGCCAGCGTGATACACCGCCGACAAACAGCAGCGCATCCTGTGGGGGCGCTATGATAGACAATTCGTGGCAGGAAGTCATTGACGTGAAAAGGATCCGTCGTATAATGGCAGCCGCTCTCAGCGAGCCAGCGTGGCGAAATTGGTAGACGCAGGGGATTCAAAATCCCCCGGTGGCGACACCGTGTCGGTTCGAGTCCGACCGCTGGTACCAAGGCTTATAGCCCTGTACTGTAAGTTACACATCCTTTCTGGTTGCCATTTGGTTGCTGCATAGGCTCAAAAGAGCTTTCTGAACAGCCTCCAGCCTTTCCTTATAAGCCTTTTCCTTAATAGATGGATATATCGACTTGTAATAGACAAGCTCGAATGGCTTAGGAATTCCCACCATATTAAGTATTCTCCCTGCTGATTCAGCATGATTCCTGACGAATGTTCAGTTCCTTTTTGCAGGCTCCTTCCTCTTTCTTGACCAGCATCTAGCCAGACTCCATCTCTCTTAACGCTCTTATGGCTGCTGAGCCGACGCTGTTTTGTTTTTGGCGGCTGATGTATCCACCCATATAAGTAGTCACCGCCGCTAACCAAAACCGGCCGGTGGGCTATTTTCATGGGGAGGAAGCGCTTTTAACCCCACGAAACCCAATATTAAGGTAATCTGGTGGGATATTATCCTTTCCAGCAAGAGGCTGTCATGTCCACCATCACCTGTATCGAAGACCTGCGCGTATTGGCAAAGCGGCGCGTGCCAAAGATGTTTTACGACTATGTCGATTCAGGGGCGTGGAGCGAGAGTACCTACCGTGATAACCAGCAGGCGTTCGAGCGCATCAAGTTCCGGCAGCGCGTGATGGTGGATATGGCCGGTCGTCAGTTGTCCACCACCTTGATGGGGCAGCAGGCGTCGATGCCGTTGGCGCTGGCCCCTACAGGGCTGACCGGCATGCAGCATGCTGACGGTGAAATTCTGGCAGCGCGAGCGGCCGAAAAGGCGGGTGTTCCTTATACGCTATCGACCATGAGCATCTGCTCGCTGGAAGAGGTGGCGGCGGCGGTATCGTCACCGTTCTGGTTCCAGCTTTATGTGATGCGGGATCGCGAGTTCATCAATAACCTGATTGATCGCGCCAAAGCGGTCGGGTGCTCTGCACTGGTGTTGACTGCCGATCTGCAAATACTGGGGCAGCGTCATGCTGATCTGAAAAACGGCCTATCGGTGCCGCCCAAACTGTCGGCGCGGGTTATCGCCGACATGCTGACCAAATGGCGCTGGTGTCTGGCGATGTCGAAAACCAAACACCGCACCTTTGGCAATATCGCCGGGCACATCAAGGACTCCACGGATCTCACCTCGCTCTCCAAATGGACGGCGTCGCAATTCGATCCGTCGCTGTCGTGGGATGATGTGAAGTGGATCAAGGAGCGCTGGGGCGGGCCGCTGATTATCAAGGGAATCCTTGAACCCGAAGATGCTGAAGAAGCAGTCAATGCGGGAGCCGATGCCATTGTGGTTTCAAACCACGGCGGGCGCCAGTTGGATGGCGCGGTGGCCTCCATTGATGCTTTCCCGGCGATTGCACAACAGGTCGGGAATCGGGCCGAGCTTTATATCGACGGCGGTATCCGCTCGGGGCAGGACGTGCTGCGCTCGCTGGCACTGGGAGCGAAGGGAGCCTTTATTGGACGCCCGTTCCTGTATGGATTGGGCGCGATGGGAGAAGAAGGCGTCAGCAAATGTATTGAGCTGATTCGCAATGAGCTGGATATCACCCTGGCGTTCTGTGGGCTGCGCAACATTGCTGATGTGGATACCAGCATTCTGCGGCCAGGCAGTTATCCCACAGTGAACGACGAGCAGCGCTGAACATGGCCTGAATATAAGCTGCATATAAAGAGAAACGCCCGAAACAACACTGTTGCTTCGGGCGTTTTGGCGTTAAGCAAACCGCAGTGGGTTTAGTGCCTATTCGGTATCGGGCACTTGCGGGTTGCTGCCTGGCGCTTCACGGTTCAAATGCAGGAAGTGCAGGTGGCGCTCGTACTGGTCGAGCACGTCGTTGATTACCTGCTCCTTGCTGTACCCCATCAGGTCGTAGCCCTGAGTACCTTCCAGCAGATAGACCTCCATACGGAAGTAGTAGTCATCGGCGCGCTTGCCGTTGATCGCAAAGGCAGGTGAGGCATAGCGCGTTGGCCACAGCGAGTAGTCGAAGTTCTGCTCTTCACCCAGCGCCACATGCAGGTTCAGCTGCGGCAGACCTGACTCCTCTGATATCTCTTCATTGAGGGTCAGAATAGCGCCCTGTTTCTCAAGCTCATCCGTCACTTCACGCAGTGCAGGGCGATAAATCGTCTCGATGGCCCTCAGTGTCTGGCGCTTGCCGGGGTAGCTCATCGAGCGCGAAATACGCTGACGCCACGTTTTCGCGATGTTCTTCTCGCCTTCCAGACGGCCTGAAAGCTGGCCGGGCAGACTTCCCTGCAAGCTGTTCTTGCGGAAGGTTTCCACCTTGAGCGATTTATAAAGTCCCCACATGATGAGGAACATCACGAACGAGAACGGCAGCCCAAAGATCATGGTGGCGCTTTGCAGGGTGCTGATGCCTCCCACAAACAGCATGGCGATGGTCAGAAGGCCAATCGCCGCCGACCAGAAGATACGCAGCCAATTGGGGGCGTCGCTCTCGGGGTCTTTCAGATGGGAAGAGAAGTTGGCCAGTACCAGCGCGCCTGAGTCCGCCGACGTCACGTAGAACAGCAGCGCGGTCAGAGTGGTCAGGCCAGCAGAGAAGGTCACCCAGGGGTACTGCTGAAGCAGCGCATAGAAGGCGCGCTCAGGATGATTCAAGGCGATCTCGCCCAGTGCCTGATTGCCGTGCATCACTTCATACAGGGCACCGTTCCCGAACATCGAGAGCCACATCAGGGTGAAGATCAGCGGAATGATCAGCGTGCCCAGCACAAACTGGCGGATGGTTCTGCCGCGCGAGATACGCGCCAAAAAGAGGCCGACAAAAGGTGCCCAGGCAATCCACCAGGACCAGAAGAACAGCGTCCAGGCGTTCTGCCACTCCACCGGACGGTTATAGGCCATGGTATCCATCGACATGGTGATGAAGCTGCCAACGTAATCGCCGATATTCTGCACCACTGCATTCAGCAGGAAGACCGTGTCGCCAGCGCACAGCACGAAGACGAACAGCAGCACCGACAGCAGCACATTCAGCTCGGAAAGACGACGAATACCGCGCCCAACGCCTGATACTACCGAAATGGTGGCAATAACGACAGAAATGGCCACCAGCACAGCCTGAGGGCCGATGCCTTCCTGAACACCGAACAGGAAGTTCAGGCCGTAGTTAAGCTGCACTACGGTAATCCCCAGCGAGGTGGCAATACCGAAAATGGCGCCCAGCAGGGCTGCCGTATCAACGGTGTGGCCGATGGGGCCATAAATGCGCTTGCCGATCAGCGGAAACAGTGCTGAACGGATACTGAGAGGCAAATGGTAGCGGAAGCTGAAGTAGGCCAGCGCCATGCCCATCAGTGCATACATGGACCAGCCGGTAATGCCGTAATGGAACAGTGGCCATACTACGGCCTCACGAGCGGCAGTCATGCTCTCAGGCGTGGCTTGTGGCGGTTGAAGGTACTGGGTGAGAGGTTCGGCTACCGAGAAGAAAATCAGGTCAGCACCAAGTCCTGCGGCAAACAGCATCGAGGCCCAGGTGAACATGCTGTATTCGGGCTTGGATTGCTCTGGCCCCAGCTTGATGTCGCCGTAGCGTGAGCAGGCGATGAAGATAACAAACACAACGTAGATGGCAGCGGCCAGGAAGTAGTACCAGCCGAAGCCTTCGGATATCCAGCCCAGAATCGACTGGATTACGTAAGCTGCGTTAGCGGGGGCGGTCAGTGACCAAATGGCGAGCGCCACAATCACCGTGGCGGAACTGAAAAAGACGATCGGATTAAGCCCGTCTTTCGTTTCTATATTTGTGTCGGAGTGATTACTCATAGGCTGTTTGTCGGTGAGTGATAGGAAACCGCCGCTCTCGGCAGCCAGACCCCCACTGCCTGTGCGTATGGGCAGATAGATCCGGCAGCCTTCCAGCGAGCGACCGTTACGAGGGCTGTGCGCGTGGCAGGTCGGCGATCCATGTATAAAACGGGTAAGCCAGTCGAGTGCCGTGCAAGGCTCAATCGAAGGGCAATGCGGTCGCCGGTGCTGCAAGCGTATTAGCTAACCATGCAAACAGGTTTAGCGCTAGGGCCAGTCGCCGTATTTGCAAAGTGAGCGCTAGGCTAACATGGAGAGGGGAGGGTACGTCAGCCACTGCCACAGGGAGGGTTTATGGAGCTAACATTAAAGAAGCCTCTGAATGCGGGCCGTCAGGCCGCTGGGCACCAGAGGGCAATGTCTGTTGAAGGCGGGAGGCGTGACGCAAAAAGCGCTGAGCCACGCTGCATCATGGCGGGAAAGGTGAGCGCAATGATGCAGCAAGTGTCAGCAGTTATTCCGGCATGTACTTGTAGCCGACGCCATAGACCGAGTGAATGATCTCCTTATCCGGCCAGGTATCGGCGATCTTCTTGCGCAGCTTCTTGATGTGGCTGTCAACGGTGCGCTCCGAGACGATGCGATGATCACGGTACATCTGCTCCATCAACTGATCGCGCGAGTAGATACGCCCCGGGGTGCTCATCATTACGCTCAGGAGCTGGAATTCGATCGCGGTCAGGCCGATATCCTTGCCGCCTGCCAGCGCGCGCCAGCCATCGCCATCAAGCACCAGAGCATTGTCGTCATCACTGACGGCTTCATCTTCTGCGGCCAGCGATACGCGGCGCATCAGCGCTTTGCAGCGCGCCACGACTTCACGCGGACTGAAAGGCTTGCAGATATAATCATCAGCGCCAATTTCGAGCCCCAGCAGGCGATCTATCTCTTCGACGCGGGCAGTCAGCATGATAATGCCCATCGGCTCATAAAGGCGGCGCAGCTCCCTGCACAGCTCAAGGCCATCCTTGCCCGGCAGCATCACATCGAGGAGCACCACTTTAACTTCCGGATGCTCGGCGACCCACGGCAAAACTTCATCGCCATGGGCGATGTGGTGCGTCGAATAGTTGTTGATCTTCAGATAATCCGCGACAAGCTCGGCAATTTTAGGCTCGTCTTCAACAATAAGAATATCGCTCACCTGACGTCCTTCTTCTTGGATGCTGCCGATGCCACCTGTTGGCGCAGCAGCGGAATGTGAATGACCCAGCGCAGCCCGCCCAGGCTGGATGACTGCGCTTGCATGGTGCCTTTGTGCATGGCGACCAGCGCTTGAACAATCGCCAGACCAAGACCGCTGCCACCACTCTGACGATTTCTGGAAGCATCGACGCGGAACAGGCGTTCGGTCAAGCGTCCCAGGTATTTATCAGGAACACCCGGCGATGAATCTTCCCACACGATAACAGCATGCTGCTTGTTACGGGTCAGCGTGACCTTGATCGTGCCGGGAGCATCGGTATAGGCGATGGAGTTGTCCAGCAGGTTACGCCAAAGCTGATGCAGTCGGTATGGCGCTCCCTCGATAAGCACACCGTCGGTGATCTCCGCTTCAAGGGTGAAGCCGAGGTTGTCGGCGGCTCCACGACGATCCTCGATCTGTCGGGCCAGCATTTCGCTGAGATTCAGCTCTTCAAGCTGCGCGTCGATCTGCCGGTTGTCGGTTTCGGCCAGCAGCCGTAAATCATCCACCAGCCGGCTAAGCACTTCGACTTCGCGCGACAGCGAGCCAATATTGCTCGGTGTCAGGGGGCGCACGCCATCCTGCATCGCTTCCAGCTCGCCACGCAGAATAGCCAGCGGCGTGCGCAGCTCATGCGCGATGTCGGCCCCCCAGCGCTGGCGGGCGACGCGGTTATGTTCCAGAGTGCGGGCCAGGGTATTGATATCGCTGGAGAAGCGCGATAGCTCGTCCTGGGCGCCGGTAGGCAAGCGCACGCGGAAATCGCCCATGGTCAGCGACTGGGTAGCCATTGCCATCAGGCGAGCACGGCGCCCCAGCCACAGGGCAATGCCTGCGGCCAGCAGCAGGGATGCGGGCAGCAGCGCCAGCAGAATAATCGCCAGATTGTCCATCTGGTTATCAAGGAAGATCACATCCAGCGTGGATGAGAAGCGATCCGGTGACCAGTAGCCAAGCTCGCCTACCTCGTGACCATCGACCACGATAGGTTCACGCAGCAGATCCTTGGGCGGATTGGGACGCCCCTGCACACGCTTGCCATGGGCATCAAACAGCACAAACTGACGCGGATCGGAGAGCGGCGGAATAAAAGGCGTGCTGCTGTCGGGAGGGGAGGAAACATCAAAGATGTTGCCGTGGCGTCCGCCGATCGAGTCGCGCAGTACCTGCGCCCAGCTACCATGCTCATTCAGCCACTCCCAGCTTTGATGCTCGCGCCAGTTCTCTTCCAGCGTTTGTACGATATTGCCGATCTGGTGCTTCTGACCGTGCTTTACGTAGTTGAGAAAGCCATTGTCAATACTGCGGGACACCGACAGATAGATCACCGCACTAATCAGCACGTTGACCAATAAAATGGTGAAGAACAGTTTGATACTCAGGCGGTTCAGCATGGGGATGGGCGTATTCCGGCGGTCGTTGGGGGAGTCGGAAAATGCAGTGTATAGCAAATAGGGCGCAGGTTAGCGCAATGATTGTGCAAGGCTTGAGCGCATCAGGCCAGCGAAGCAAACAGCGCCATCAATGGCGGAGACGCCAGCGACAGCAAGGCCCCGGACGATAGCGCTATCGGCACATACGCAACCCCTGCGTAGCGGGAGATTATCGGCAACGTCATATCCATGGCGGTGCCGCCGCAGTAGCCGACGGCGGTGCCCGGATGACGCCGGCTCAGCATCGGCAGCAGCATAATAGCGACCACTTCCCTGAACAGATCGTTAAGCAGCGCCATCGCGCCCATGACGGGGCTGATCTGATCATTGAGCAGCACAGCCGAAAGCGAATACCAGCCAAACCCTGAAGCGAGCGCCAGGCTCGACATGAGGGGAAGTCCGATCAGCGGTGCCGCGATCAAGGCGGCAAGCAGCGATGCAACGATGACCGCTCCCGCCAGCTTGACGCCAGTAGTATTGAGCAAGACCTGGCGCAGGCTAATGCCGGAAGCGCGTAGCTGATGGCCTATCAGAAGCAGCATCAGATAGAGCGCCAGCGAAATGCCATGGTGTGAAAGCGCTCCCAGCGCAGGGATCAGCAGCGCCACGATCACCCCTGCCGTCACTGCAATCAGCGGTATGAGCGCCCCTTTCAGCGCGTCGAAAGTGGCACTTCCTTCGCTGACAGGGCGCTCGGCGGTAGTCAGATGACGATGCTCCACCCAGCGCAGCGCCACAATATTGAGCAGCAGTGCAATCACCGCAAATACGCCGACCTTCACCAGCAGGGTGCCAGCATCCGTAAGATCAATGCCGAAATCGGTCATGCTGGCGCCCATCAGCAGCAAAATGGCGTATATCAGGGCATTGGTGGTTCGTTCGAGGGTACGTTCGAGCTTCTTGCCAAGGGAAGGAATCAGATAGCCCGCTACCAGCGGTAGCAGCAGTAAAAGCAAATCGAGGGTCATGGTCGGAATTCAATGCAAAACGCCTAGTGTAACCTTTTATAAGGTAGCAGGCGTAGGGCTGGCGCTGTCAGAAAGGTGGTGGGGGGAGCGGCGCATGGCGCGCGCCATTTTCTCCTATTCTCTCTGGAGGTGATGCGCGTGCGCCACGTTCTATTTCATTCATCAGATTCAGATAAAGAAGAGCAGCAATGGCGCATCATGCAGCGCGCTATAAAAGCCTCTGCGGGCAGTAGCCAGTCGGCCTTCAACGCGTGATCTCGCACTCCAGCGACTGCCCCTCGAAGAAGGCGCGTACATTGGTCAGGGTACGGTTACGCATACGCTGCTGGGCAAACTCGGTATGGGGGGCTACATGAGGCGTCATCAGCACACGGGCGTCGTTGCGTAATGCCTCGGGCACCCAGGGTTCATGTTCGAAAACGTCGAGTCCAGCCCCCGCAAGCTCATCGTGCGCCAAGGCGTCGACCAGCGCTTCTTCATCCACCACATAACCGCGGGAAACATTGACCAGATAGCCCGTTGGCCCAAGCGCTTGCAGCACACGGCGATTAATAGCGTGACGATTGCTGGCCCCGGCGCGCACCGTGATCATCAAGACATCGGCCCACGTCGCCAATGCCTCAATGTTATCGCACCAATGATAAGGCGAATCGGGGCGTTCACGTCTGCCGGTGTAGCCTACTTCCATCGCCAGCGCTTCAGCATGCTGCGCCACGCGGCTGCCAATTGCTCCGAGGCCGTAGATACCGATACGCCGCCCGGCCAGCCCAAGGCTTAGCGGTAGCGCGCCTCGGTTGGCGTCGCTCCACTGCCCTGAGCGCACCAGTTGATCGTAGCCCGCGAGGTTGCGCACACCGCTCAGCATCATCGCAGTGGCGAACTCGGCTACTGCCGGTGCATTGGCGTCGCCCGCATTGGCAATGCGAATGCCGCGCACAGCCGCTTCCTGCAAATCAATCAGATCATAACCGGTGCCGTAGCACTGAATGAATTCCAGCGCCGGTAGCTGGTCGAGCAGCGTCTTGTCGATCGGTAGGCCGCCCTTGGTGACCATGACCCGCGCTTGAGAGCTCCCTTCAGGCAGAACCGTCGGGGCCATCTCAGTAAGCGGGCCGAGCAGGTGGTAGTCACGAGCGAGGGCGCTGACCAGCGGTTGTGGAGCGGCATATCTCAGCAGTATGGAGTGGCGCATGATTCAGATGAATCCCGTCGAAGGAGCTGTGATGAGTGAAGGTGGCGTGGCTTCAATAGCCCGCGTCTCGATCAACGCTGGGAATGGCTTCGCCGTTCTCCCAGCGCTCAATGTAATCGGCAATTTGAGCAGCCGCATCTTCCATCATGGTCGGCGCCGCCGAATGCGGTGTAATCAGAATCTGCGGATGTTGCCATAGCGGCGATTCAGGGGGCAGCGGTTCATGGGGGAAAACATCCAGCGCTGCACCGCGCAAATGGCCGCTATCGAGCAATTCCACCAGATCATCGAGCATGATGGCATTACCGCGCCCTGGGTTGATGACTACACCGCCTTCGGGCATCTGGGAGAGAGTGGTGCGGTTGAGAATGCCCGATGTGGCTGGCGTGGCGGGAAGAATATTGATAATGGTACGGCTGCGTTGCAGCACTTCTTGTAGCCCCTCTTCGCCGTGAAAGGTGGTGACGCCCTCCAGGGTTTTGGCGCTGCGGCTATAGCCGTTAACCTGATAGCCGTGGCGCGCCAGCCCTTCTGCCACCTGAGCACCAATGGCCCCCAGCCCTAACACCCCTACCGGCCATTGGCTGCGTGGCTGCGGGAAGCGTAGTTTCCAGCGCCGCTCGCGTGCCTGCTCTGCGTAGCGATCGAAATCGCGCGAGAAGTGCAGCAGCGCATACAGGCTGTAATCGAGCATCAGCGAAGCCATGCCCGCATCGCGCAGCTTGGTAATCGGCACGTTCGGCGGCAGCGAAGGGTTATTGAGCAGCGCATCGACGCCCGCCGCGACATTGATAATGCCCTTTAGTGATGCGTCCTGTGCTTCCAGCAGCGCCTTTGGAGGGTTGAACACCGCCAGATAATCCGCTCTGGAAGCGGGCATCTCGTCGCTGGTAACGACTTCCGCATGGGGCAGCATGGCGCTCAGCAGCGCTTGCAGTTTCGCAGCGAGCGGGTGGTGAACAATAATGCGCATAAGCAGCCTTTTAATGTTGTCAGAAGGGCGAACAAGGGAGGCGTTGCGATCTTTCAGCACGCTAGTCAGAGTACCTTCGTTGTCCGAACGAGAAAGATCAAGACGTGCGGCACTTTTAAGTGGGGGCTGGGCGACTCAGCGGGAGCGCCATGCCGACAAGAGGGCAGCGGGAAAGTGGCTTTTCTGGCCCAATTGCTGCGTTAGAAAATTGAGTCACACCGGGCCTTCTGGTATTCTGATGTCCCATCCAAGGCGCGAGCCAACGCCAGCTCTCAGGCGTTCGCTTTTGATACCTCGCGCTGTCGGGTCGGTTGATCCGATCCTCTTCTAACTGGCTTTAAAAGCGCTCCTTTACCAATTTCCCTGCGCTCGCACAACGTCTGTAGCAGCAACCTTTTGTGTTGCGGAAGTCAGACGGTTCACGACTCAGGGCCCAAACGATGGGTTTTTCATGACGCGATACATCTTTGTCACCGGTGGTGTGGTTTCCTCTCTGGGCAAGGGCATTGCCGCTGCCTCACTGGCGGCCATTCTTGAAGCGCGCGGTCTCAAGGTGACTATCCTCAAGCTGGACCCCTACATCAATGTGGACCCGGGCACCATGAGCCCCTTCCAGCACGGTGAAGTTTTTGTTACCGAAGATGGTGCCGAGACTGATCTAGATTTGGGCCACTATGAGCGTTTCATTCGTTCGCGGGTGACTCAGCGCAACAACTTCACCACCGGTCGTGTTTACGAGCACGTACTGCGCAAGGAGCGCCGCGGCGATTACCTGGGCGGCACCGTGCAGGTGATTCCGCATATCACCGACGAGATCAAGCGTCGTGTGGTGGAAGGCGGTGAAGGCTACGACGTGGCGCTGGTCGAAATTGGCGGCACCGTAGGGGATATCGAGTCGCTGCCGTTCCTTGAAGCGATCCGTCAGATGCGTGCCGAGCTGGGTGCAAGCCAGGCGATCTTCATGCACCTGACGCTGGTGCCCTATATCAAGACCGCTGGTGAAACCAAAACCAAGCCGACCCAGCACAGCGTGAAGGAGCTGCGCTCCATCGGTATTCAGCCGGATATCCTGCTGTGCCGCAGCGAAGTGGATATTGAAGAAGCGGAATGCAAGAAAATCGCGCTCTTCACCAACGTTGAACAGCGCGCAGTTATTCCTCTGCTCGACGCCGATACCATCTATCGTATTCCGCTGATGCTGCACGAGAAGGGCCTCGACGAGATTGTCTGCGACAAGCTGCGCCTTGAGGCGGCTCCTGCTGATCTGAGCGAGTGGGTTCATGTGCTGGATGCCAAGCTGAATCCGCTCAAGACCATCAACATCGCGATGGTCGGCAAGTACATGGATCTGCTCGATGCCTATAAATCGCTTAACGAAGCCCTGATTCACGCGGGGATTCAGACGCGGGTCAAGGTCAATATCGAATACGTGGATTCAGAAGAGATCGAGCGTGTTGGCGTTGAGCGTCTGGAAGGCAAGGACGCGATTCTGGTGCCTGGCGGCTTTGGCTCGCGCGGTATCGAAGGCAAAATCGCCACGGCGCACTGGGCGCGTGAAAACAAGGTGCCCTATCTGGGTATCTGCCTTGGCATGCAGGTGGCGGTTGTAGAGTATGCGCGTCACGTCGCAGGCTGGGAAGACGCCGCCTCGACCGAGTGGACCTTCGATACCAAGCATCCGGTAGTGGGCCTGATTACCGAATGGATCACGCCCGAAGGCAAAATCGAGGAGCGCACCGAACAGTCTGATCTGGGTGGCACCATGCGTCTGGGCGCACAAACCTGCCATCTGGCTGAAGGCTCCAAAGCGCGCGCTATCTACGGCAGTGCCGAGATCGTTGAGCGCCATCGCCACCGTTATGAAATCAACGATCAATTTGTGGCCGACCTTGAAAAGGCAGGGCTGATCTTCTCGGGACGCAGTGTGGACAACTCTCTGGTCGAAATGATCGAGCTCAAGGACCATCCGTGGTACGTGGCTTGTCAGTTCCACCCTGAATTTACCTCGACGCCGCGCGATGGGCATCCGCTCTTCACCGGTTTTGTCAACGCGGCGCTTGAGCAGCGCGCCACCCGTCAGGCGCGTGCTTCCGCCCCTCAGGAGCCGAAGTCATGAGCGAGCAGCGGGTGATTGATATCGCAGGGCTGAAGGTGGGCAATGAGCTGCCCATCACCCTGTTTGCCGGTATGAACGTGCTTGAGTCGCGCGAGCTGGCGATGGAAACCGCCGCTGCCTATAAGGAAGTGACCGATCAGCTCGGGATGCCCTATGTGTTCAAGGCGAGCTTTGACAAGGCCAACCGTAGCTCCATCAACTCCTTCCGCGGACCGGGTCTTGAGAAGGGGCTGGAAATTCTGGCCGAGATCAAGTCGCGCTATCAGGTGCCGCTGATCACTGACGTTCACGAACCGTGGCAGGCAGCGCCAGCGGCAGAGGTGTGTGACGTTATCCAGCTTCCGGCGTTTCTGGCACGTCAGACCGATCTGGTGCTGGCAATGGCAGCTACCGGCGCGGTGATCAACGTCAAGAAACCGCAGTTTGTCGCGCCGCACGAAATGCGTCATATCATCCAAAAGTGTCACGAAGCGGGCAACGATAACGTGCTACTGTGCGAGCGCGGTTCGAGCTTCGGTTACAACACATTGGTCGTGGATATGCTGGGCATGGCCGAGATGAAGGAAACCGGCCTGCCGGTGCTGTTCGACGTGACCCACTCGTTGCAGCGGCCCGGCGGGCGCAGTGATAGCGCTGGTGGGCGTCGGCAGCAGGTTGCCGAGCTGGCACGCGCTGGCGTCAGTGTGGGCATTGGTGGCTTGTTCCTTGAAGCGCACCCTGATCCTGATAACGCCAAGTGTGATGGCCCTAGCGCTCTGCCGCTGAACAAGCTTGAGCCTTTCCTGCGCCAGATTCATGAGCTGGATCGCCTGATTAAAGGATTTCCTGCACTGAATGTGGAGTAAATATAGAAGCGCCTCACTTTGAGGCGTTTTTTTTGGTATGTTGTTGGATAACGTTATTTTCTTCCATGCCGCTCCGGCGGCGTCACACCCCAAAAGGATGCGCAATAATGGCTAAAATCGTTGATATTCGTGGCCTTGAAGTCCTCGACTCGCGTGGTAACCCCACTGTCTATGCAGAAGTTGAGATCGAAGGTGGCATCAAGGCCAATGCGTATGCTCCCAGCGGAGCATCGACCGGATCACGCGAAGCGCTCGAACTGCGTGATGGCGACAAGTCGCGCTATCTGGGCAAAGGGGTGACCAAGGCGGTTGCCGCGGTCAATGGCCCGATCAAGGAAGCGCTGACAGGTTTCGACGCTGCGGATCAGCGTGGTCTTGATGACGCGATGCTCAAGCTTGATGGCACCGACAACAAGGAAACCCTTGGCGCGAACGCTATTCTTGCCGTCTCCCTCGCAGCGGCCAAAGTGACCGCTATCGACAAGGGTGTCGAGCTGTATGAATACATCGCCGAGCTTTACGGTCAGCCGGGTCAGTACGCGATGCCGCTGCCGATGATGAACATCCTTAACGGTGGTGAGCACGCCGACAACAACGTTGATATTCAGGAATTCATGATCCAGCCAGCGGGTGCGAAAAGCTTCGCTGAAGGTCTGCGTGCCGGCGCTGAAATCTTCCACGCGCTGAAAAAAGTGCTGTCAGGCAAAGGGCTGGGCACAGCAGTAGGGGATGAAGGCGGCTTCGCACCGAACCTGGGTTCCAACGCAGAGGCGCTGAGCGATATCAAACAGGCGGTGGCTGATGCAGGCTATACCCTGGGCAGCGACATCACCCTCGCACTCGACTGTGCAGCCTCCGAGTTCTACAAGGATGGCAAGTATGTGCTGGCGGGCGAAAACAAATCGTTCGACGCGGCTGGCTTTGTTGAATACCTCGCCAACCTGACCGAAGAGTATCCGGTGGTTTCCATCGAAGATGGTCTTGATGAAGGCGATTGGGACGGCTGGAAGGTGCTGACTGATCGTCTTGGCAGCAAAATCCAGCTGGTCGGTGATGACCTGTTCGTCACCAATACCCGCATTCTCAAGGAAGGCATCGAGAAGGGCATTGGTAACTCCATTCTGATCAAGTTCAACCAGATCGGTTCGCTGAGCGAAACTCTGGATGCGATCAAAATGGCTCACGATGCGGGCTACACCACGATTATCTCGCACCGCAGCGGCGAAACCGAAGATACCACCATCGCTGACCTCGCGGTGGGCACCAGCGCCGGCCAGATCAAAACCGGCTCACTGTCGCGCAGTGACCGCGTTGCCAAGTACAACCGTCTTCTGGTCATTGAAAACCAGCTCGGTGAAAAAGCACCGTACCGCGGCATCAAGGAAGTGAAAGGCCAGTAAGCCCGACACTCACCGTCGCACGTAAAACGGCCACCCTCGATAGGGTGGCCGTTTTTGTTTTATAGCGAACCGAGCCATCGTTTTGTTCATCAAGTGATCAAATGCACCCATAGCATGATGATGTACTCTTGCCTTATCTCTCTCCAGAATCATGTACAGATAAGTAAAGTTAGCATGCTTATCACATAATAAATGGTCATTATTATTGATATTACTTGTCTGTATCGACCAACGGTTAATAAACCAAAGCATAGCCCTTTCATTAGGAGTGATTAGGCATTTTTGTGTGCCCTCTATTTTTTATGAAAAGTTTTTAGGGTATTTTTAAGGTTAAGAAATTATTTTTTTATGATTTAAATCTATAAAATTCAATCGAATAGCAAGGCGATCTCCTAAAGTATTATTAAAATGTCATTGCCTCTGACAGGTTTATGTATATAAACATATGAGCAATGCACGATCATGTGTTTTGTTCACTGGTTTTATGACTACCTGCCAAGGGGGAAGCCATCATGTCCGGCCCAGCCACAGCCACCCAGACAGAATCCACTCAGATTCCTAAAACCATGAAGGCGGTAGTTGCCTATGCCCCAGGAGATTACCGCCTTGAAGAAGTGGCCGTTCCTGAGATAACCGATCAGGAAATTCTGGTCAAGGTCGAAGGCTGCGGCATCTGTGCTGGTGACCTAAAAGCCTATGGAGGCGCCCCCAGCTTTTGGGGAGATGATAAACAACCCTCCTATATCAAGGCTCCGATGATCCCCGGTCATGAATTCATTGCTCGCGTAGTCAAGGTCGGTGCCAAAGTAGAAGGTTTCCAGATCGGCGAACGGGTAATCTCGGAGCAGATTGTTCCCTGCTGGAACTGCCGTTTCTGCAATCATGGGCAGTACTGGATGTGTGAAAAACATGATCTTTATGGCTTCCAGAATAATGTTAATGGCGGTATGGCCGAGTACATGAAGTTCACCAAGGAAGCGATCAATTACCATGTGCCGGAAGATCTGCCGTTGGAAAAGGCCATCCTGATTGAGCCTTATGCCTGCTCCCTGCACGCCGTCCAGCGTGCTCAGATCCAGTTGGGTGATGTGGTGGTGCTTTCGGGCGCCGGTACGCTTGGCCTCGGGATGGTCGGTGCAGCGAAAAAAGCCGGCGCCGAAAAGCTGATCGTCCTCGACCTGTTTGATGATCGTCTGAAACTGGCGAAAGAGTTTGGCGCCGATCTGACATTCAACCCCAAGCGTGATGACGTGGTCTCGATCATCAAGGAGATGACCGACGGTTATGGGTGCGATACCTATATCGAGGCGACTGGGCATCCTGCTTCGGTAGAGCAAGGTCTAGCGATGATTCGCAAGCTTGGCCGCTTTGTCGAATTCAGTGTGTTCAAGGACCCGGTGAGCGTGGACTGGAGCATCATCTCCGACCGCAAAGAGCTGGATCTACTCGGCTCTCACCTTGGCCCTTACTGCTATCCGCTGGTGATCGAAGGTATCCGCAACGGCGACTTTCCGACTGACGGTGTAGTCACCCACAAGCTGCCTTTGGAGAAATTCCAGGAAGGGTTCGATCTCATGCAAAGCGGGGCCAACTCACTCAAGATTGTACTGATCCCCTGATTCACCCCGTTACTACTACCTCGTATCCACTGGTGTCGCAGGAGATTCATCGCGATGAACATGACAGTAGCTCCATCCACTATAAAAGCGCCCAGAAAAGGGCGCGCGCGCTGGATAATCGGTGCCTGTGCCGTGGTGGTACTCGGCGCCATCGCGCTGGATACAAAAGTCGTCAAGGATGGGGAAGATCCTTCACAAGCTGCCGTAGAAAGTTTCGGAACCACAGAGTTTCCCGGTATCGCTCAGGATGTGGAGCAACGTGCCGTTGAGGCTCCCGAACTTGCCAAGGCTGTACTGACTGACTCCACGGCTGCCGGTAAGCAATACGGAGTGGGCGATTTCGCTCCGGTGATCCCGGTTCATTTTGTTGGGACTGCAGAAGATGTCCGCTCCGGTATCTATACGATAAAAGCCCAGGACATGCCGGACCAGATCAAAATACGTGTGCAGACAGGGCCAGCCATCAATGGCACCGACCTGCGTGATGCCACCGGCAAGATCCAGTTTAGCCAATTCACTAACCAGATCGACTATCAGAATGCTGGCGCCTCACTGAACCAGGCCATGAAGGCGGAAATACTGGACAAGGTGGATACCGCCAACCTCACGGGCAAGACGGTTGAAATCACTGGGGTATTCAAGCTGATCAACCCGAATAACTGGCTGGTAACACCGGTAAGGATGAGTGTGCAATGAGCGAATTAACCCAGCACGCGCCCACAGACGAAATTGTCCTGTCAGCGAAGGATGTCGCTAAATCCTTTGGCAACGTCCATGCCCTCAAGACCGTTAACTTTGACATTCATCGCGGTCAGGTCACCACGCTGTTCGGAGAGAATGGAGCTGGTAAATCGACGCTGATGAAGATTCTTTCTGGCGTCATTCAGCCCACATCCGGAGAGATCACGCTTAACGGAGAGCCCGTGAGCTTCTCTTCATCCGTGGATGCCCAGCGGATGGGCATCTCGATCATCCACCAGGAGCTTAGCCTCGCCCCCAACATGAATGTGCGTGACAACATTTTCATGGGACGTGAAATCAAGGGAGCCTCGGGTATCAATTATGCCGAAGAGGCGCGTCAGGCTCAGAAACTGCTGGCCGATCTGGACGGCTCCATTGACCCGCTGGATATGGTGGAAGATTTACGTTTGGGGCAGCAGCAGATTATCGAGATTGCCCGCGCGCTATCCGTTGAGTCGCGCATTCTGATCATGGATGAGCCTACCTCCGCACTCTCCGCGACTGAAGTGGGCGTGCTCTTTGATGTTATTGCACGTCTCAAGCGCCAAGGAGTCTCGATCGTCTATATCTCCCACCATTTGGAAGAAGCATTGGAGGTCACTGACCATGCGGTAGTGCTACGTGATGGCCTGATGACCGCCTATGCCAAGCGCGCCGATATAGATCTGGAGTGGATTGTGCGCAACATGGTAGGGGAAGGGTTCGATCTTGGCTCGCCTCCTGTTGACCATGAATTCGGCGCAGTCGCGTTGAATATTGAGAACCTGAGCGTAGCCGACGCCAAAGTGGCTGGTCGTTTCCTCGTCGACCATCTTTCCCTGCAAGTACGTGCAGGCGAGATCGTCTGCCTTTATGGATTGATGGGGGCAGGGCGTACGGAGCTGCTGGAATGTGTAGCGGGACGATTGCCCGCTGATGATGGAAAAGTACTGCTTGGGGGCAAGGATATTTCCCGTCTGACTATCAGCGAGCGCATTGAACAGGGCCTTGTGCTTGTACCAGAGGATCGGCAGCGCGACGGCCTGGTACAAACGCAATCCGTTGGGCAAAACCTGTCGCTGGCCAGCATCAAGGACTTCACCCGTTGGCTGCTGACTTCCCGTCCGCGCGAAACCGAAGTGATTGATAACGCTATTGGTCAGGTTCGTATCAAGGCGGGGGGCGCCCATGCCGAGATCGGTTCTCTCTCGGGGGGCAACCAGCAGAAGGTAGTGATCGGCAAGATGCTGGCAACTCAGCCCAGGGTCGTACTGCTTGACGAGCCCAGCCGTGGCATAGATATCGGTGCCAAGGCAGAAGTATTCAGGCTGCTGGCTCAAGGCGCAGCACAAAAGGGACTGGCAGTACTCTTTTCCACCTCTGAGGTCGGCGAATGCCTGAGCATTGCTCACCGAGTAGTGGTCTTGAGCAAGGGGCGCATCAAGGCTGAATTTGGGGCAGATGTGACCAAGGAAGAAATCATGGCAGCCTCAGGTGAAAGTGTTGCCGCATGAACGACATAGCCTTATGGCTTTGAGGAGTACTTCAACCATGACTCAGTCAACTTCGGCATCGACACGCCCGCATGGCAATTTCGACCTCCTGCGAATGCTGTTCAACGGACGCGCCTTTTTTGCCTTGATCGCCATTATCATCATCTTCTCGACCCTGTCGCCGGTGTATTTCTCTACCAACAACTTCCTCACCATGTCATCTCATGTGGCCATCTACGGTTTATTGGCCCTTGGCATGCTATTGGTCATCCTGACTGGGGGGATTGATCTTTCGGTTGGCTCCACCCTGGGCCTTTCAGGGGTTATTGCCGGCTTTCTGATGCAGGGAGTGGGTATTCACGCCTTTGGCGTCACTCTGTATCCACCGGTCTGGGCAGTGGTAATCCTCACCGCAATGCTCGGTGCCGTGGTTGGTGGTATCAACGGCGTATTGATTGCCTATTTCCGGGTGCCTGCCTTTGTCGCCACTTTGGGCATGCTCTATGTGGCTCGTGGTGCTGCCATGCTGATGACCAATGGCCTCACCTTTAATACTCTGGAAGGTGACCCGGAACTGGGAAATACCGGCTTTGACTGGCTCGGTTTCAACGGTCTGTTAGGCGTGCCTGTCAGTGTATGGGTACTTATTGCTGTCGCGGTGATTGGCATGCTGCTGCTGCGACGCACCCCCTATGGCCGTTGGGTGTATGCCATTGGTTGTAATGCCCGTGCCGCTGAACTATCCGGAGTGCCGGTAAAACGAGTGCAGGTGTCGGTCTATCTGCTGTCTGGTGTATGCGCAGCCATTGCAGGACTGGTGCTCTCATCACAGCTTACCTCGGCAGGCCCGACCGCAGGCACAACCTATGAAATGATCGCTATCGCAGCAGTGGTTATCGGCGGAGCGGCCCTATCGGGTGGTCGTGGCTCTGTTGGCGGCACACTGCTGGGGGCCTTTGTTATCGGTTTTCTTTCTGACGGTCTGGTTATCATTGGTGTATCAGCCTACTGGCAGATGGTCTTCACCGGTGGCGTGATCATCCTTGCCGTGCTGCTCAACAGCGTGCAGTACCGCGGACGCAAGAAGCGTAGTACAGCAATACCTCCCTCCTCAAAGCCAGGTGGTGTGGTTGATGCAGTGACAGGCAATCGGAATTCCAAATCGGCTGTAGTCTCCTGAAGTAGTCGGTGCGAATTCCTAATATTAAGCATGGAGGATGTTCATCATGGGAAATATCTTTAAACGTGCGCTGGCTGTGGGGTTTGCTGCTACAGCGCTGATAGCAGGCAGTGCAATGGCTGCTCAAGATAAGGGAACCATGGCCGTTATTGTCAATGATCCCGCCAACCCCTATTGGTATGCAGAAGGACAGATTGCCAAGAAGGCCGCTCAAGAGCTGGGCTACAAGGTTGATCTTACTTCACACAAGGGGGATACCAACTCTGAGAGCCAGCAGATAGATACTGCCATTACCAATAAAGTAAAAGCGATCATTCTTGATCCAGCTAATGTCAATGGCTCCATCGGTGCTGTACGCAAGGCGGTAGCGGCTAATATTCCGGTATTTATCGTCAATGCCGAGATCAACCAGCAAGGTTTGGCTAAAGCACAGCTGGTTTCCAATAATGCCCAGGGTGCAGCACTCGGTGCTCAATACTGGGTAGAGAAAATGGGGGAGAAAGGTAGCTATATTGAGCTCAAGGGGCCACCGTCTGATAACAATGCGGCTACCCGTTCGAATGGTTATCAGACCGTACTCAGCCAGTATCCGGATATGAAACTGGTAGCTTCTGACATCGCCAGCTGGGATCGCACCCAAGGTTATAACAAGACCCAAAGCATGCTTCAGGCCCATCCTGATATTCAGGGGGTGCTAAGCGGCAATGACGACATGGCCATGGGTGCTATTGCAGCGCTGAAGCAGGCGGGCAAGCTCAAGAATATTGTGGTCGGCTCATTCGATGGCTCTCCTGATGCAGTCAAGGCGATCAAGAACGGTGAGTTACCTTATACCGTGCTGCAACCAGTTGCCAGGTTTACCAAGGACGCTGTCACCATGGCTGACAAGTATGTCACTACTGGCGAGACAGGCGTTGAAGGTGAAAAGCATCTCTATGATTGCTCTCTGATTACCCCGGAAAACGTCAAGAACTATGTTGGCCCGTTTGAAATGAAAGAATAATTTTAATCATTCAGTAAAACCGTAAGGAAAATGCAAACCGCTGTGGAATAGAGACCACGGCGGTTTTGTCTTGAATCACTCGTTCAAGAGAGTGGGGGCATGCCTTGGAGGTGATTAAAAAGTGGTGGCAATCACTGCTTCCGTGGTGTCTTCTTTCGTATTACTCCACCTGTCTGAAGTTTACCCCCGCCTCCTCAAGCAATCGCTGATGCTCTGGCGATAATCCGTGATCAATCAATACCAGATCGAAGTCGGTGAGACTGGCGAGCCGATGTAGAGCTGTCTTGCCAAATTTTCCACTATGAACCAGCAAGACGGTACGCCTGGCCGCATTGAGCATGGCTCTTTTTATCTGGGTCACCGCCGGGTCCTGTACATAGGCTTCGATACCATCCACAGCAGAGGCAGACAGAATCGCGATATCAACCTTCAGGTTTTGGATCGTTTGTTCGCATAGCAAACCAAAGGAGGCATTGAACTTGGGATAATATTCGCCTCCCAGGGTAATCAAGCGAATACCTGGCAGTGTCTTCAGCTGCTCGATACTGCTAAGCCCATTGGTAATAACCGTGAGTGGTTCGAGGTCTGCCAATAGCGGTGCAAGAAAGGAGGCTGTTGTTGAGTCATCCAGCAGAACGGATTCGCCGGAATGCACTTCCTGTGCGCCTACTGCCGCCAGTCGCTTTTTTTCCTCTACCGCAAGTAACGACCGGAATTCAAAATTGCTCTCAAAAACATTGGAAGAGTGGATGCTCACGCTTCCATGGTGCTTCACGACCATCCCTTGTAGTGACAGCGTGGTTAGATCCCGGTGGACCGTCATCAGGCTGACATCGAACCTGTGGGCAAGATCATCAAGGGAAGATGATCCTACCTCTATTAAATGAGTGAGTATCTCCTGCTGACGTTCGGCAGCACTGTTTGCTTTCGACGCTTTTTTCATATTAAAACACCTTGGTGTTATATTTTTTCATCGCTTTTTTTAAGTAACCAGATGATATTAATGTAAAAAATAGCTTTGTTGCTAAGTGTCCTTCGAAGGTCTAGTAGGAATTTATATCACTATAACGTTAAAACGTTTCCAACACGATAGCGGGTATTCGCAATGGGTTGGAGGCTACGATGTCAGGACGTTATTTGCTTGGACTGGATGGCGGATCAAGTTCTACCAAGGCGGTCATATTCGATATGAAAGGAGAGGTCATCGGTGTTGGACGTAGCGCATCACCGATCTCCTTTCCCCAGCCAAACTGGGTTGAGCGTGATATGGCACAGGCTTGGCAAGGCAGTGCCCATGCAATCCGGGAAGCATTGGAAAATGCGCGCTTAAGCGGGGCCGACATCGCAGCCATAGGCGTTACTGCTCACGGTGATGGGCTTTATGTCGCCGATACCAAAGGGGAGCCTCTCGGTCCTGGAATTACCTCCATGGACGAACGTGCTCGTTCAGTCGTGGCTCGCTGGCAGGATATGAACCTGACGCAGGCAGCACTGGATGAAGTTGGTCAAATGCCCGTACCGTATGCGCCTGTGACGCTTTTGGCCTGGATGAAGGATAACCAGCCAGAGCGTTATGCACGAATTGGCCATGTTCTTTCATGCAAGGATTGGCTGCGGTTCAAGTTGACGGGGAAAATTGCGGCTGACTTCACCGAATCAAGTACGGGCTTCACCAACGTCAATACGCAAACCTATAGCGACAATGCGCTTGCCTTGTTCGGCATCAGTGAAGTTGAAAAAGCGCTTCCTGAAGTGCTTATGCCGGACCAGATTGCAGGCTATGTGAGTGCTGAAGCTGCCCGTGAGACTCACCTGCTGGAAGGAACTCCCGTTGCGACGGGGCTGCATGACGTAACCGCAAGTGCAGTAGGGCTGGGTAATGCTGAGGCGGGGAAAATGACCATTACCACTGGCACCTTCAGCATCAATGAGGTCTTCTCGGATGAGCCTCGCCCTGACCTGCGCTGGGCGACACGTAATGGCATACGGCCAGGGCAATGGCTAAACATGGCGATCTCTCCTGCTTCCTCCAGCAATCTTGAATGGTTCTACCGTCAGTGGCGGCATGGGGATGAAGGCAGCGCCACTTCCTTCCTGGCGGATATGGACGATGAGCTGGAAGAGGCATTTGCCTCTCCTTCACAACTGATTTATCACCCCTTTCTCTACGGCTCCCCATACAAGGAACCCGCCAGCGGCGCCTTGCTGGGATTAAGAGGATGGCATGGCCGAGGGCATGTTCTCAGGGCCATTCTTGAGGGAGTTGTCTTTAATCATCGTATTCATGTTGATGGCCTGGGATCGGCCTTTAATTTCAATCGCGCCTCGATTACAGGCGGTGGCAGCTATTCGCCGCGTCTTGCTCAATTGTTTGCGGACTCTCTGAATCTGACCATTGAAACCTCATGTATCAGAGAGGCGGCCGCATGGGGAGCAGCCATGTGTGCAGGTGTTGCCGTGGGAGCATTTGACGCTTTGGAGTCTGCGGTTGGAGAGGGAGGGAATCACATCGCCTATTCCCCCATACCTGCAAATATAGAAAGGTGCCAAAAGAGCTTCGAGCATTACAACGAACTGATCGAACGCTTGAAGCCTAGCTGGCCAACGCTTTATGGCGAATCCCCGGATGAGGTCTCTGCTGTATCTGTTAAACAGAAGGAGACAGCGCGATGACCCAGAATACCTGCAACAACGCGCCATACCCTGATCGTCAGGCGGCGCTGGATCGGATCAGAACAACTCCAGAAGTCGATGTACTGATTATTGGTGCTGGTATCAATGGGGTAGGGCTATTTCGTGATCTTGCTTTGCAGGGCGTGAATGTTTTGATTATCGATAAGCGTGATTTCATGACCGGTGCCAGCGCTGGGCCTTCACGCCTGATTCATGGGGGGCTCAAATATCTGGAAACCGGTGAGTTCGATCTGGTCAAGCATTCGACGATTGAGCGCAATCTGCTATTACGCAATGCCCCTCATTTTGTTCATCCATTGCCCTCGTCGATTCCCACCACGAACTGGTGTGCTGGCATTGTGCCCTCCATCAAACGATTCCTGCGTATGGATGCCAAAATCAAGGAACGCGGTATTCTTATTACTGAGCTAGGGCTTTATGTATATGACTTTTTTGGTCGCCACTATCGCAGTATGCCGCGCCATTCGATGCTGCTGGGCAATAAGCTTCGTCAAGCGATGCCAAGTATCCGTCATGATGTGAAGGGGCTGCATACCTACTATGACGCAGCCATTACACAGGCGGAGCGTCTCGGCTATGAGCTGATTGAAGAGGCGTGCCGAACCCATGATGGTGCTGCTGCGCTTAATTATATAGCGCTTGAAGGTATTGATAATGACGTTATCCGATTAAAGGATAAAAAAACGGGTGAGTTCGAAGTAAAACCTAAAATCGTTATCAATGCTGGCGGTGCATGGATTGACCAGATCAACGCCATACTAGGCAAGCAGACTGAGCATATCGGTGGTAACAAGGGGGGCCACCTGATTATTGATTCGCCACAACTGCTGCAGGAACTCAATGGTCGTATGGTCTACTTTGGGGCCGAAGATGGTCGCTTGTTACTTCTCTACCCCTTTATGGGGCATGTGCTTGCTGGCACTACCGACATACCGATCAAGAACCCTGATGATGCCGTGTGTGAAGAGGATGAATGTGAATATGTCATTGATGCTCTTCGTGATCTGTTCCCTGGTATTTCTCTCCAAAGGGAGCAGATCATTTACCACTACAGCGGCGTGCGTCCATTGCCCAATTCTGATGCCAAGGACCCGGGGCAGGTCAGCCGTGACCATTCGGTAGAAGAAGATGCTATTGGGCCGTGGAATGTACTCTCTCTGGTTGGGGGGAAATGGACGACTTTTCGTGGTTTTTCAGAAGAAGTAACGGACCAGGTATTGCGTCAACTTGCTAAGGCGCGAGAAGTGGTTACCAAGGAGTTACCCATTGGTGGTGGAAAAGATTATCCAACCAGTGCCGCTGAAAAAGAACGGTGGATAGAGCGCGTTGCCACGGCTTCATGCAGAAGCAATAGCCAGCGAGCACTTGCCTTGCTGGATCGTTATGGCACAACGGGCGAAGCCATCGCCCGATACTGTGCTGAGTGTGCTGGTGGTAATGAAACATTATCTTCCCTGCCTTCTTACACTCGGGGTGAGTTTTACTACGTGTGCCAATTCGAGCGGGTTGAGCATCTCTCTGATGTGCTTTTTCGCCGCTTGCCGATTGCGCTTTCAGGATCGCTCAGCAGCGAGGTCATCGTAGAGGTTGCGGCGTTATGTGCTGACATCCTGGGCTGGGATGAGGCACGCCAGCAGCTGGAAATCGCCAGCAGCAGGGAGGAAGCAATCCGTCAACATGGTGTACGACTCTCCCCTGAAGTGGCGTCAGGCTTACTGAGCACGAATAGTCCTGCGCCTGAGAACTCTCCCTCATACGAATAGTTTGATTATCTCATTAATAGTGAATTTAAAGATTTAAGGAGACCATATTAATGAAACGTTTTGAGCAAAAACTGGAGTGTATGAAAAAGGGGAGTTTCAGTCCGGAGGATTTTATTCTTGCGGATGCCAAGGATGCTGATATGGCAGCCGGCTTATCCGGAGTAGGGCGTGTACGAGGAGCCAATACCCGACTCCGCAATCTTGGTGAGTTTGATGATGAGATTAAGCGAGTCATTGAACAGGATATTGTCGATATCATGCTGACTTCCGTATCGACAATGGAGCGCTTGAACAAGAGAGGCGCGCTTGCCGACAGTGCGATTCAGCCAGCAGTCAGGCTAAATGATACTACAGATGTCTGGCGCATCAGGCATGCGGATTTTAATCGGCAGAGTGCCACTCCATTCCGCACTGCCAATCTGTTTGACCTGCCCGTCAACCTTGGGCTCTATTCGGTTACCTTTAGCGGTATTGCGGAAGAAGATGTCTTTGCACTGGACTGTTTTCGTGAATTTCGTGCCGAAGCTGCAGAAGCAGGCGTCCGTTATTTTCTGGAAATATTTAATCCATCGTACTCTCCCATTGCTCCCAGGGATTTTGGTGATTTCAATAACGATATGCTGACGCGTGCATTAGCCGGCATCACTGAAAAGGACCGCCCTGCGTTTCTGAAACTGGCCTACAACGGGGCGGACTCATTGGCCGAGTTAGCTGCTTTTGACCCTACTCTGGTGGTGGGCATCATGGGGGGTGGTAGTGGCACGACGCGTGACTGTCTGGAACTACTTTCTCAGGCCCAGCACGCGGGTGCTCGTGCGGCACTCTTCGGACGCAAGATTCTAGATGCCGAAGATCCACTATCAATGATTGCCATGATGCGCGCGGTAACCAATCGAACGCTTACTCCCGAGCAAGCCGTTACTGAATATCACCAGCGTTTGGATGCACAGCAGGTCTCCCCCCAACGTTCAATTATCCAGGATCAGCAAGTAACTGAACCGACACTATTGGTATAAATGAAGAGGAGATTTTCTTATGACCAAAGTAGCCATCGTCACAGGTGCAGGCCAAGGCATTGGACACGCGATTGCATTGCGGCTTGCAAGAGATGGGTTTGATATTGGTGTGCTGGGCAAGTCGCAGAATATTCAGAATATCGTTAAACAGATAGAAGAGCTTGGGCAGCGTAGCGTGGCAGTACAGGTAGATGTATCAGATCGCGAGGCAGTATTTGCCGCTGTAGATAAGGTGGTTGAGCAGCTGGGCAGTCTGGAGGTGATGATCAATAATGCGGGCATTGGATTCGTTACACCCATAGAAGAAGTGACGCCTGAAATATATCGCCGGGTATACGACGTTAATGTTGGTGGCACCTATTGGGGCATTCAGGCGGCGGTGAAACACTTCAAAAAACGTAAACCCGCTCATAAGGGCGATATTATCGGTAAGATTATCAATGCCTCCTCCCAGTCGGGGCATCTCGGTAATGCTGATGAAGCCGTTTACAGCGCTACCAAGTTTGCTATCCGTGGCATTACCCAGGTGGCCGCCAAGGATCTGGCACCGCTGGGGATTACGGTTAATGCTTTCAGTCCCGGGATTGTGCGTACTCAGATGATGGAAAGTATTGCTCAAGCACTGGCCGATGAGCACGATCAACCTCTTGAGTGGGGAATGGAGCAGTATGCCAAGCTGATTACCCTGGGACGTATCTCTGAACCGGAGGATGTAGCCAATGGTGTTTCCTTCCTGGCCGGGAAGGACTCTAATTACATGACGGGGCAGGCGCTGCTGATTGATGGTGGGATGGTATTTAATTGAGAAATGACTGATTTTAGGATCATGATTGTTGCTTCATCATCTTTTTTATATAAATATTCATGATTTATTTGTATGTAAAACAAGATGATGGAGAGCAATTTAATATCCCTCTCCCTACCAAAGTCTCATCCATTTTTTATTGACCACTGCAACAGGAATAGCGGATCTTGTGCCTCCATAAAAAAATGCTGCCGTATGCAGCTTGATGTTGGAAATATGACATGATGCGCCTTCTGCTTCTTCTCCCATTCGTAGGCTTGCTATGGTTGCCCTTTTACAACCATGTTCAGCCGGCCTGGTTGGGTATCCCGTTCTTCTACTGGTATCAGTTTGCCACCATCCCTATTACCTCCTTGATTCTATGGGTGCTCTACAAACGTGAATATCAGTCGGAGGACGAGTAATGCCTACCCAGATCAATTGGATAGCCCTCTCGGTATTCATCTTCTTCTTTGCCCTGGTGACCATCATGGGGTTCATGGCCTCACGCTGGCAATCAGGCTCCTCCATGGAACATCTGGATGAGTGGGGGCTTGGTGGCCGCAAGTTTGGCACATGGATTACCTGGTTCCTGGTAGGAGGCGACTTCTATACCGCCTATACCGTGATCGCCGTGCCCGCCCTTGTCTACGCGGTAGGTGCCTATGGCTTCTTCGCGCTGCCCTATACCGTGCTGGTGTATCCGATTGTTTTCGTCATCATGCCCAAACTATGGAAAGAAGCGCGCGACAATGGGCATGTCACCGCAGCCGATATTGTGCTGGGGCGCTATGGTTCGCGCTGGCTTGAACTGGCTGTGGCAATTACCGGTGTTGTGGCTGTCATGCCCTATATTGCCTTGCAGTTGGTCGGCATGAAGGTGAGTATTCAGGCGCTGGGGCTTGGCGGTGAAGTACCTATTGCGGCGGCCTTCCTGATTCTGGCGCTCTATACCTATGCTGCCGGCCTTCGTGCTCCCGCACTGATCGCTTTCGTCAAGGACATCATGATCTATGTGGTGGTGCTTGTTGCCATCATCCTGATTCCCATGCAGTTGGGTGGCTACGGCGCTGTTCTTGATTCGGCACGCGAAGCCTATGATGCGAAGGGCGGCGCAACGGGGCTTATACTGCATCCTCAGCAATATCTGCCTTATGCCACTCTGGCGCTGGGGTCAGCCATGGCGGCATTCATGTACCCTCACACCCTGACGGGGATTTTCGCCGCTAAAAGTGCTAATACCATTCGCAAGAATGCTGTTTTCCTGCCAGCTTATACCGTGCTGCTGGGATTGATTGCCATGCTGGGTTATATGGCCTACGCCGCGAATGTGCATGTAGATTCACCCAACGATATCGTGCCGGCTCTATTCAACACGCTGTTCCCCAGCTGGTTTGCAGGCTTTGCTTTTGCAGCTCTGGCGATTGGTGCTCTGGTACCAGCAGCAGTGCTCTCGATTGGTGCGGCGAACCTGTTTTCTCGCAACTTCTGGAAAGCCTATGTGAATCCACAGGTGACTCCCGCCAATGAAGCGAAGGTTGCCAAGATCACCTCTCTTGGCGTCAAGGTGGGGGCGCTGGCATGTATCATTTTCCTCCCTACCCAGTATGCGCTGGATCTACAGCTCTTGGGCGGTCTCTGGATTGTCCAGACCTTCCCGGCGGTTGTGTTTGGGCTGTTCTTCAAGTGGTTCCGTGCCCCTGCCTTGTTGATTGGCTGGGCAGTAGGTATCTCGTTGGGAACATGGCTCGCGTTCAGTGATGGTATCAAACCGGTGCATACCTTGATGATTGGCGGAGACGCATACTCCATGTACACAGGGTTGATTGCGCTGGCGGCCAATATCCTGGCAGCGGTCGTGATCCAGCTGCTGCGGGGTAAGCGTGACGCGCTACCTGCTTAAAGGCAGGCAGTAATATCCTATACGATGAGATAAGGCACAGGGCTTCATTACTCAGCAAAATCGAGTAGTGAAGCCCTTGTTTTTAGTGTGAATAGTAATTAAACGCGGGGGATATGAAAGATGGGTGACTGTCAGAATAAAGTGGGATGGTGGGAGTGAAATCGCATGACTTAAGCGGTTTGTATTCATCGCATGTTTGGCTATCTGAATCGGTAGCTAATTATAAGATGAGCTTTATTGTTCAGTCGCTTATTTGTATCTAACTTGCTATTACGCACTATGTTCGATGGCGTAATCTGGCTGACTCCAGAAGCAAGAAAAATACTTTTTCTTTCAGCCCCAGCAACAGGTTGATTTCACCACGAGCTTTTCTCCCCGCAAGTGATACCAACCTGCTTTCCTGAAATGCCTTACTTTTCGAGGTACTGGAACTTGCCTTCCTTGCCATCCCACGCTTCGGCGTCGGGCAGCGGGTCCTTCTGCTCGCTGATGTTGGGCCACTCTTCGGCCAGATCAGCATTCAGCTCGATAAAATGCTCTTGATCGGCGGGCAGTTCGTCTTCCGAGAAGATGGCTTTGGCGGGGCATTCTGGCTCACAGAGGGCGCAGTCGATGCACTCGTCGGGGTGAATCACCAGGAAGTTGGGGCCTTCATAGAAGCAGTCGACCGGACATACAGAAACGCAGTCGGTGTACTTGCAGCGAATGCAGTTCTCGGTAACAACAAATGCCATGGAATTTCTCCGAAGTCGTAACGGTCTGGACGCAGTTTTCGCCCGTGTGGTCACGAGTCTTGGGGCAGGCAACACTGAAGAGTGGGAGGATAACGATGAACTCTTCAAGGTAGCCTGAATGCAGGCGCGCCTCTTTGGGGAGCATATTCTAGGATGCTGGGGCAGCTACGTCGAGGCTGTACCGTGCGTTTTCGCAATATGCGGCCCCTTCCCGTATCGTGCTGGAAGGGGCCTGACCGCGATTCATCTGTTCTGGCTGAAGCGCGTTAATGTGGCGGCGCTATAGCTTGTCGCGCAAGCGGTAAAGCTGTTCCAGGGCCTGACGTGGCGTTAGTCCGTCAATATCCAGCGCTTGCAGTGCGTCCACGACAGGATGAGGCGTGCTGGCGAATAAATCGTTTTGCTGCGGCGTGGAGCGAGGCGGCTCCGGTATGGTGGGGCGCTCGCCACTGCTGTTCTTCTCCAGGGCGCTGAGCTGTTCGCGTGCGCGCTCAATAACGGTACGCGGTACGCCTGCCAGTCTGGCGACCTGAATGCCGTAGCTCTGACTGGCGGGGCCTTGCTCTACGTGATGCATGAAGACGATATCGTCGCCATGCTCGGCAGCGGTCAGGTGCAGGTTGATAATGGCCTGATGCTGCTCTGCCAGCGTGGTCAGCTCGAAGTAGTGGGTGGCAAAAAGCGTAAAGGCTTGCAGGCGCGCCAGCTCCTCGGCGGCTGCCCAGGCCAGCGATAGCCCGTCAAAGGTACTGGTGCCGCGCCCGATCTCATCCATGAGAACCAGACTTTGAGCGGTGGCGTTGTGCAGAATATTGGCGGTTTCGGTCATCTCGACCATAAAGGTAGAGCGTCCGCCCGCCAGATCATCGCTTGAGCCGATGCGGGTAAAAATGCGATCAATCGGGCCGATTTCGACGCGCTTTGCAGGTACGAAACTGCCGGTGTAGCTGAGGAGCGCAATCAGTGCATTCTGGCGCATATAGGTCGATTTACCGCCCATGTTAGGGCCGGTAATCACGCACATGCGCTGGGTGTCATCAAAGAGCAGATCATTGGGCACAAAGGGCGTTGTGCTGACATGCTCAACCACCGGATGGCGTCCTTGCTCGACCTCCAGGCCCGGTGCGTCGCGCAGTATGGGGCGCGTGAAGTCGAGGGCGTCGGCCCGCTCGGCAAATGCCGTGAGCACGTCGAGGGTTGCCAGCGCGCTCGCCGTGGCTGACAGCGCACTGAGATGCTCGTTGAGCAGATCGAGCAGCTGTTCATAGAGCAGCTTTTCGCGTGCCAGCGCACGCGACTTGGCCGACAGCGCTTTATCCTCAAATTCCTTGAGTTCAGGAATGATGAATCGCTCTGCATTTTTCAGCGTTTGACGACGAATATAGTCGGCAGGCGCCTGGGTAGCCTGCGTACGCGGAATTTCAATGAAGTAGCCGTGCACGCGGTTATAGCCAACCTTCAGGTTTGGCAGGCCGGTGCGCGCTTTTTCGCGCTTCTCGATGGAGAGCAGAAAATCGCCCGCGTGCTCGCTGAGTCCGCGCAGTTCATCAAGCTCGGCGTCGTAGCCTTCACGAATCACGCCTCCTTCACGGATCACCGCTGGAGGTGTGTCGATGACCGCCGCCAGTAGCTCAGCGGCCAGCTCAGGGTAGGGCACGCTGTGTTCGCGCAGTTGATCCAGCACGCTGCCGGTAGGGAAGCGGGCCAGTTGCTCGGCCAGCGCCGGCAGCTCGGCCAGTGCATCCCGCAGCCGCGCCAGATCTCGTGGGCGCGCACTGCGCAGCGCCACACGCCCTAGAATGCGCTCAACGTCGCCAATCCGTTTCAGCGGTGGCTGCAAGCTATCAACCGCACCTTGCTCCAGCAGCATGGCGACGGCTGCCTGACGCTGCTCGACCTGCTGACGATCACGCAGCGGACGATTGAGCCAGCGTCTGAGCAGACGCCCTCCCATCGCCGTCGCTGTGGTATCCAGCACGGAGGCCAGCGTATTGTCGCCGCTGCCATTCAAGTTGAGGTCGATTTCAAGGTTGCGGCGGCTGGCGGCGTCAATGACGACGGCATCATCACGCTGTTCGACTTCCAGCCTGGAAACATGGGGCAGGGCGCCGCGCTGAGTGTCGCGCGCGTAGTCAAGCAGCGCTCCTGCTGCGCATAGCCCGTGATCGAGATGGTCGGCACCAAAGCCCTTGAGATCCTGTACCTGCAACTGATCGCACAGGAGTCGCAGCGCACTGTCGTAGTCGAAGAGCCAGTCGCTCTGGCGGCGTAGCCCGCTGCGCTGTGCCAATCCTTCCGGCAGGGTTAAAGCGTCCGGCACCAGCAGTTCAGCGGGGCTAAGGCGCTGTAGCTCGGCCATCAGCTCAACATCCCCCACTACTTCCAATGCTCCAAAGCGACCGCTGGCGACTTCCAGCCAGGCAATTCCCCAACTGCGCTGCTCGCTTGGTTCCCCAGCAGCAAGAGGAGCTGCGCTCAGTGCAACCAGCAGGTTGTCGCGATTGGCGTCGAGCAAGGCTTCATCGTGGAGTGTGCCGGGCGTTACGATACGCACCACACGACGCTCTACCGGCCCTTTGCTGGTAGCGGGATCACCAATCTGCTCGCAGATGGCGACTGACTCACCGAGTCTAACCAGCCTCGCCAGATAGGATTCGGCGCTGTGGTAAGGGATGCCCGCCATGGGAATGGGGGCGCCATTAGAGGAGCCGCGTGCCGTGAGCGTAATGTCCAGCAGCTGCGCGGCGCGTTTGGCATCGTCGAAGAACAGCTCGTAGAAATCGCCCATTCGATAGAACAGCAGCACGTCACGATGCTCGTGCTTGATCTTCAGGTATTGGGCAATCATGGGGGTGTGTTTTGATTGAGCTGAGCTGTCGCTGGCTGACACGGTGCGCTTCCACTCCTGAGGGTAGGGCTGACGGGATAATGGGGCGAAGAATATCACGCGGTCATATGCGGCTCACAGGGGGCTGTCATGTTTCTTGAGCGAGACGATGCTGGCTAATTCTTCATCTCCTTCAGGCTGGCAGCTTGCTGATTCTCTCTCGTGGCGAGAAGATGCGGGATTCGAATTAGATCATTGTGCGCTGCTGGCAGCGCCACCATTCAATTGAAGGTACGTCATGGCCGAAATACCCTATCGCTCCCGCGCCATTCAACTGGCGTCGCGCCTCGGTGAGTTGGCTACCGCGGCAGGCACTTTTGTGACGACGGCTGAATCCTGTACCGGCGGCGGCGTGGCGACCGCGATCACCTCGGTGAGCGGTAGTTCGCGCTGGTTTGGCTGCGGTTTCATTACCTATTCAAATGAAGCCAAACAGCGTCAGCTGGGCGTAAAGAGCGCGACCCTCAACGAGGTAGGCGCGGTCAGCGCGGAGGTAGTCAGCCAGATGGTGGCTGGCGCTTGCCAGGCCAGTGGCGCATCACTTGCGGTGGCGATCAGCGGTATCGCAGGCCCGGGAGGAGGGAGCCGTCGCAAGCCCGTAGGGACGGTGTTTATTGCATGGGGCAACCAGGTG
Organism: Carnimonas nigrificans ATCC BAA-78; assembly: GCF_000526695.1. Lineage (GTDB taxonomy): Bacteria > Pseudomonadota > Gammaproteobacteria > Pseudomonadales > Halomonadaceae > Carnimonas > Carnimonas nigrificans. The sequence goes on along the minus strand of NZ_JAGO01000010.1, from coordinate 392,323 downwards.
CAGCAACACGCTGAGTGTTATCATTTCAGCGGTGATCGTGAGGCTGTGCGCGCTCAGGCAGTAGACGCAGCCCTTGAAGGATTGATTGCACAGCTGACCTGAACGTTGCAACGGTAGCGCTTGGGCAATAGGCACTGTACAATGCTGTATATAAAACCATGTGTAGTGCTGTGTTCACTCGTTGCTGCACATGGTTTCCGGTGATTCCACAAGATTGCGCCAAGGCTTTGGGGCAGCAGTGCTCACCCATAATGCCAAATAGTTTATTCGGCTCTTTTCGATTATCAGACGCGGACACTTTTCATGGCTCAGGACGAAAACCGTACCAAGGCACTCAACGCGGCGCTTTCTCAAATCGAGAAGCAATTCGGCAAGGGCGCTGTCATGCGCATGGGCGAAGCGCCACGCGTGGCTATTCCTTCTGTCTCCAGTGGATCGCTGGGGCTTGATATCGCGCTGGGTATTGGCGGCTTGCCTTACGGTCGTATCGTGGAAATCTACGGCCCGGAATCTTCCGGTAAAACCACCATCACGCTCTCGGTGATTGCACAGGCTCAGAAGCAGGGCAAAACCTGTGCCTTTATCGATGCCGAGCACGCGCTCGATCCCAGCTATGCCGAAAAACTGGGGGTCAATCTTGATGACCTGCTGATGTCCCAGCCTGATACCGGCGAGCAGGCGCTTGAGATCTGCGACATGCTGGTGCGCTCTGGCGGTGTCGATGTGATCGTGGTTGACTCGGTTGCCGCGCTGACGCCGCGTGCCGAAATCGAAGGCGAAATGGGCGACTCCCATGTGGGCTTGCAGGCGCGTCTGATGTCGCAGGCGCTGCGCAAGATTACCGGCCATATCAAAAGCGCCAATTGCATGGTGATGTTCGTCAACCAGATCCGCATGAAGATCGGCGTGATGTTCGGTAGCCCCGAAACCACTACCGGCGGTAATGCGCTGAAGTTCTACTCCAGTGTGCGTCTTGATATTCGCCGCATCGGTTCGGTGAAGCAGGGCGATGAAGTGGTCGGTAACGAAACCCGCGTGAAGGTCGTCAAGAACAAGGTGGCGCCGCCGTTCCGTCAAACCGAATTCCAGATCCTGTATGGTCGCGGTATCTATCATGCTGGTGAGGTAGTAGACCTTGGGGTGCAGTGCAACCTGGTGGACAAGGCCGGTGCCTGGTACAGCTACAAGGGCCAGAAAATCGGGCAGGGCAAGGCCAATGCCGCCCAGTTCCTGTCGGAAAATCCCGCGATAATGGAAGAGATCGAATCCCAGATTCGCGCCCAGTTGCTTCAGACACCAGTGGTCGAGGAAAAAGAGAAGGAAACGGGTGAAGCTGGCGCAGGTGCAAGCGCCGACGATCAGGATGATCTGCTGTAATCGCACGGCATATGTTTGCTGAGTGATTGAACGATCGCCCTTGCGGCTCCCCAGGGAACCTCAAGGGCGTTTTTGTCGGATACGGTTTTGCGAGGCAGGCGCTTGCGTAGCTTGTCCAATCAACCAGGTTTGCCCATCAGGAGCTTTCAACAGCCTGGGCTAGCCGGTGAAAGCTGCTTTGTGTCGCTATTCAGACCGATGAAAAAGCGCTCTTCACTCTCCGCTGTTCTCCACCCGCCGTGTTCTCAATATCTACTGTCCAACAACGCGAACTTGCCATGTTTTCAGGTAAACATTCCGCCGCCGCTGGCGACCTTCCTTCCGCTTATGACCATGCGGTCATGCTGCTGGCGCGGCGTGAGCATTCAGTCGCCGAGCTTCATTCTAAAATGGAGCGTAATGGTTATACCCGTCAGGATATTGCCGAAGCCATTGAGCAGTTACAGCAGGCGGGATTGCAGTCTGACGAGCGTTTCTGTGAAGTGTTTGTGCGCTCGCGCATCGGACGCGGGCAGGGGCCGCTCAAGATCGAGGCGGAGCTGCGCCAGCGCGGCGTATCATCGACGTTGATCGCGGTGACGCTGGAAGCCGCCGAGGTTGATTGGAGGACGATGGCAAGAGATGTGCTGGAACGCAAGTACAGCTCCCCGGCCGGCGATGCGCGCGAACGTGCCAAGCGGTTGCGTTTTCTGGCATCACGCGGTTTCAACGCTGAGCAAAGTTACGCGGCGCTGGCGGCAGACGATCAGTAATCGTTGCCGGCTTCTCCGTCTAAGCGGCATCGCGTATTCAAAGGATCCCCTATGGGCCTGCTTCACTCCCGTCTAACAAGCATCTGTAGCAGGGATGAATGAGATCCAATTAAGTCAATCGGGTGCTCTCCTCTTTATACCGCCACGTCAAGCGGTATACTATCGTCTTTTTCCATCATTACCGTGTCGATCAGCGATCACGCCAAAGTGCTGGTAATCACCAGCGCTTGTTTCCCGCATCATCCTGTCAATGTACCGGTTGATCCGGCTTCCTGCGGGCACGGTAACGGTAATTCGAATCAACCACGGAATGACGATGAAAAGCGCAGAAATACGCGAAGCGTTTCAAACCTTCTTCGAGCGCAATGGGCATACGCGCGTCCCGTCCAGCTCTCTGATTCCCAATAACGACCCGACCTTGCTGTTCGTTAACGCGGGGATGGTGCCGTTCAAGGACGTTTTTGTAGGCCGCGAACATCGTCCCTATTCCCGTGCGACATCGGTGCAGCGCTGCGTGCGTGCCGGCGGTAAACACAACGACCTCGACAATGTCGGGTATACCGCGCGCCACCACACCTTTTTCGAGATGCTGGGCAACTTCAGCTTTGGGGATTACTTCAAGCGTGAAGCCATCAATCACGCCTGGACTTTTCTGACCCAGGAGTTGGGGCTGCCGAAAGATAAACTGTGGGTCACGGTGCATCACACTGATGATGAAGCCGCTGCGATCTGGATTGATGAAATCGGTGTTCCTGCCGAACGTGTAGCACGCCTGGGCGAAGATAATTTCTGGCAGATGGGCGATACCGGCCCCTGTGGTCCCAGCTCGGAAATCTTTTACGACCATGGCCCCGATGTGGCCGGTGGCCCTCCGGGCACACCCGAAGAAGATGGCGACCGCTACATCGAGATCTGGAACCTGGTCTTCATGCAGTTCGAGCGCGATGCCAGCGGCGAGCTGCACCCACTGCCCAACCCCTCCATTGATACCGGTATGGGGCTTGAACGCATCTCGGCAGTCCTGCAAGGCGTTCACTCCAACTACGATATCGACCTGTTCCAGAAGCTCCTTCAGGCTGCGGCCGAGCTTACCGGCCAGCAGGATATCAACCAGCCGTCGCTGCGTGTTATCGCCGACCATATCCGCTCCTGCTCGTTTTTGATCAGCGACGGTGTTCTGCCCAGCAATGAAGGCCGCGGCTATGTGCTGCGCCGCATTATCCGTCGAGCAGTGCGTCATGGTCACAAGCTGGGCGTGCGTGAACCCTTCTTCTTCAAACTGGTGGCTGCGCTCGACGAAGAGATGGGCAATGCCTACCCCGATCTGCACGAGGCGCGGGCACAAATCGAAAAAGTGCTGTTGAAGGAAGAAGAGCAGTTCGCTCGCACGCTGGACAACGGCATGCGTATGCTCGATAGCGCTATTTCCGCGCTGGAAGGCAATACGCTGGATGGCGAAACGATTTTCAAGCTGTATGACACCTACGGTTTCCCCTACGACCTGACCGCTGATATCGCTCGCGAGCGTGGCATTGAACTCGATGAAAGCGGTTTTCAGCGTGAGCTTAATGCCCAGCGTGAACGTGCGCGTGCGGCCAGCCAGTTTGATGCCAAGCAGGTGGCAGCACTCTCCCTTGATGGTCAGACCGAATTTACCGGCTATGACAATCTTAAGGATGAGGGCAAGGTTGTCGCGCTGCTTAACGATCAAAATGAGCCGATTGAACTGCTGGCTGCCGGTCAGCACGCCGTGGTAGTGCTTGATCGCACTCCTTTCTATGCGGAAGCTGGTGGTCAGGTGGGAGATCACGGCTATATCAGCACCGCGCAAGGACGTTTCAAGGTAACCGATACCCAGAAGCAGAATGGACACTATCTGCATCAGGGGATCATGGAAGAAGGCTCGCTGAGCATAAGTGAAGCGGTCAGCGCGGAAGTGGATGACAGCCGCCGCCAGCTCACCATGGCGAACCACTCCGCCACTCACCTGCTGCATGAAGCGCTGCGCCGCGTACTCGGCGATCACGTACAGCAGAAAGGTTCACTGGTTAACGATGAACGCCTGCGCTTCGATTTCGCGCACTTCGAGCCGATTACCCGAGAGCAGCTCGACGAGATTGAACGCATCGTCAACGCGGAGATTCGTCACAATACGCCGGTTACTACCCGCCTGATGACGCTTGATGAAGCCAAGGCACTCGGCGCGCGTGCGCTGTTTGAAGCCAAGTATGGCGAGAAGGTGCGCGTGCTCACCATGGGGACTGATGACTTCTCCATTGAGCTGTGCGGCGGTACGCACGTTGTACGTACCGGTGATATCGGTGTGTGCCATATCATCGCTGAAAGCGGTGTAGCATCAGGAGTGCGTCGTCTTGAAGCGATTACCGGTCAGGTGGCGCTCGATCACTTCCAGCGCACCGGCACTACCCTTGAGCGTGCCGCGGCCGAGATCAAGAGTCGCCCCGATCAGTTCGAACAGCGTCTGGCAGGGCTGGTCGCATCGCATCAGCAGCTTGAGCAGCAGGTAGCGCAGCTCAAGTCGCAGCTAGCCAGTCGCCAGAGCGGTGATCTGGTGCAGGAGGCTCAGGCACTGGGCGGTACGCAGCTTTTGGTCAAGCGGCTCGAAGGCGTTTCCAGCAAGGATCTGCGCGGTATGCTCGATCAGCTCAAGCAAAAGCTGGGATCTGGCATTGTTGTGCTGGCCACGGTTGAGAACGACACCAAGGTGGGCTTGATTGCCGGTGTTACCAGCGATTTGACCGCTAAAGTGAAGGCTGGTGAGCTGGTCAATGCAGTAGCGGCTCAGGTCGGTGGCAAGGGGGGCGGTCGGCCCGATATGGCGCAGGCCGGTGGCTCCGAGCCGCAGCATCTCGACGCTGCGCTGGCGAGCGTGTCTGGATGGGTTGGCGAGCGGTTGGGCTAGGCCCGCCCATCGTTACCCGCAACGGCGGAAGAATAGGACATCATGGCGTTATACGTACAAAAATTTGGCGGCACCTCGGTGGGTTCGATTGAGCGCATCCAGGCAGTCGCCGACAAGGTCAGGAAATTCCGTGAGCAGGGGCATCAGATTGTTGTAGTGGCCTCGGCAATGAGCGGCGAAACCAATCGCTTGATCGGGCTGGCGGAGCAAATCGGTGAAGAACCCGATGTCCGCGAGCTGGACATGCTGATTTCCACTGGCGAACAGGTCACGGTATCGCTGCTCGCGATGGCGCTGAAGGCGCGCGGCATTCCCGCCATCTCTCATACGGGGGCGCAGGCGGGTATCTGTACCGATACGGCGTTTTCACGCGCTCGCATTCAGACCATTGATACCGAACTGATGCAGCAGGAGCTTGATGCGGGCCAGGTTGTGGTGGTCGCCGGTTTTCAGGGTGTCGATGAAAACGGCAACATCACCACCCTGGGGCGCGGCGGCTCCGATACCACGGCTGTTGCGCTGGCAGCAGCGTTAAAGGCCGATGAGTGCCAGATTTACACGGATGTTGACGGCGTCTATACCACCGATCCTCGCGTGTGCAGCAAGGCGCAGCGCCTTGAAACCATTACGCTGGAAGAGATGCTGGAACTGGCAAGTCTGGGTTCCAAGGTGCTGCAGATTCGTTCTGTCGAATTTGCCGGAAAATATAACGTCCCGTTGCGGGTGCTCTCGTCCTTCGAGGATGGCCCCGGTACCTTGATTGTTGCGGAGGAATACGAATTGCCACAGCATATGGAAGAAGCCCTGATCTCGGGCATTGCGTTCAATACCAACGAAGCCAAGCTGACCATACTGGACACCCCGGATGTGCCCGGCGTGGCCTCCAAGATTCTTGGGCCTATTGCGGATGCCAATATCGAAGTTGATATGATCATCCAGAATGCTTCTGCCAGCGGCGAACGCACCGACTTCACCTTCACCGTGACGAAGGGCGATTACAAGAAAGCGCAGCGCATTCTTGAAGAGCAGGTGGTTTCCGAGCTTGGTGGAGAAGTAAAGGGTGATCCGGATATCGCCAAGGTGTCGCTGGTTGGTGTAGGCATGCGCTCCCACTCCGGTATTGCCAGCAAGATGTTCCAGACGCTGTCGAAAGAGGGTATTAACATCCGCCTGGTATCGACCTCAGAGATCAAGATTTCGGTGGTGATCGACGAGAAGTTTGTCGAACTGGCGGTACGTTCCCTGCACACTGCATTCGGGCTTGATCGTACTGATATCAGCGAAGAAGAATAAAAGATCGTTCACTTTCTCGCGCAGCAGGGCCTGACTGAAGATATTTCAGCTATGGTTATTCATTAATGGTCGGGCTTATCGAGCAGAATGTCGGTGAGCCCGCTCAATGATAGGCAGTTGCCCAGGCCTGGCGGCGCACAGCAAGTGGACTGAAACAGAAAGTGGATTGAGTGCGTTGAAACGGTGACGATTCATTTATCCGATCACTGTGGAACGTCACTGAGAGAAGGAGATCTTATGTTGATCCTTACTCGTCGAGTCGGCGAGACCCTGACCATAGGTGATGATATTACCGTGACGGTGCTGGGCGTGAAAGGAAATCAGGTGCGCATTGGTGTGAACGCGCCGCGTGACGTTGCGGTTCATCGGGAAGAGATTTACCAGCGTATCCTTGCTGAAGATGGCGCGATGATTGATCGTGACGACGATGCCCCTATCAGTGGCTGACTGCTTTGTGCTATTTCATCTCTAACGTTTTCAATTGATAAGAGAAAATCGAAGGGATGGGGTAGACAACCCGCGCTAAATTTAATAGCATACGCGCCGTACTTAAGGAGAGGTGGCCGAGTGGCTGAAGGCGCTCCCCTGCTAAGGGAGTATAGGGTTTATAGCTCTATCGAGGGTTCGAATCCCTCTCTCTCCGCCATTAAGTACACCGTGTGACGTTCCAAGTTACACATACGCGCCCGTAGCTCAGCTGGATAGAGTACTTGACTACGAATCAAGGGGTCAGAGGTTCGAATCCTCTCGGGCGCGCCATCTTTATTTTCCTTCCTGCTGTAATCTGCTTTTCTTTCTCTTGGTTTTCCTCACAGCTTCTCTTTATTCTGTTCTTGCTGTTACGTTGTATACGTTCCCATGGCAGTTTCTCGTGCGTGGAAGGTTAACCTGTCTCTGAATCTGAAAGAGCTACCCATTTTACAGTGATATGAAAAAACCTTTGCATTCCTGCACATGAGTGGGTAATATGTGCCCCGCAATCAAGCAGCAAGCGCCAATAAACGTTAGCTTGAAAGCACTACAAAAAGCGCCCGTAGCTCAGCTGGATAGAGTACTTGACTACGAATCAAGGGGTCAGAGGTTCGAATCCTCTCGGGCGCGCCATATTCTAAACCCCGAATCGGTACATGCCGGTTCGGGGTTTTCTGTTTGTACTTGTACTCAATATTCAGCGCATAAATTGCCGGGATAGCGATCGAAACACGCTTGATCGTACATGGCTGATGCACAACGGCTGCTCGCTGGTGTTTCAGCAAGCGGTTAGCAGGAATCTCGGCCTTGTCTTGAAGCAGGGTAGGGGCGGCCCGGTGGCATGACGTTCGTGGCGGCAACTTCTATTTAAACGCGGCGAGCATCTCGGGCAGGTGGTTGATGCGTTTTAGCTCAGCAAAACGTTGAGCCGATTCAGCATCGTGCTGGCGCATGATCGCCAGCCACTGTTTGAGCAGCGAAACAATGACCTTGTCTGGCGCTCTCCCCGGAGCTGGTGCTGCCATCAAGCGTTCGGCAAATTGTTGCAGTACCTCAGCCCGTTGCTCCCAGCGCGTTACCGCCAGACGTTCGCCGGTGGCCTGCCAGTGCTTGATGCGCAGCGCCAGCCATGGGTCGGCCAGTGCGCTGCGCCCTAGCATAACGTCCCGGCAGCCCGACAGTGAGCGCGCCTTCCAAAAATCCTCCAGGCACCAGATATCCCCATTGACCACCACCGGAATGCGTACCTGCTGACGCACGCGTGCGACCCATTCCCAGTGTGCAGGCGGACGATAGCCCTCTTTTTTGGTGCGCGCATGGAGCGTTAGATGGGAAGCTCCAGCGGCTTCGGCGGCACAGGCACAATGGAGTGCCAGCTGTTTGGTATTAAAGCCGAGCCTTAACTTCGCACTTACCTTGATACCACTGCCTTGCAGTGCCTCCACGACACCTCGCACGGCGTGATAAACGTCATTAGCATTTTGCAGCAGCGATGCGCCCCCGCGATGACGATTGACTGTCTTGGCGGGGCAGCCGAAGTTGATATCAATTGAACGAGCACCGCAAGCCACCGCCTGCTGTGCGTTTTCGCCCAGCGCCCTAGGGTCAGAACCCAATAGTTGCAGCGTTACCGGTGTACCGGCTGAGGTCACTGCGCCAGTCATCAACTCTGGGCACAACCGAGTAAATACGCGCGGTGGCAAGCGGGCATCGACCACGCGGACAAATTCGGTCACCACCCAGTCGAAGCCTCCGATTTCCGTCAGTAGTGCGCGGGTGTGTACATCGACTACGCCCTCCATGGGTGCTAGACCAATGCGCGCGTGAGTAGCATTATCGGGGCGGGGAACGTCTATCATTATTCTCTGGGCAGCGCTTGTTAATGGTGTAAAAGCTGCCATTTTATAGAGGAATAGGGGCGGTGTAGAGTGAATGTGGCGCCGCTGTGACAGGAGCATCTGCTCCGTGCGTTGGGGGATATATGGAATTCAAGGATTATTACGCGATCCTGGATGTGCCCGCAGATGCCGACGCCAAGGCGATCAAGTCGGCGTATCGGCGCCTGGCACGCAAGTATCATCCGGATGTCAGCAAGGAAGAGAACGCGGAAGAGCGCTTCAAGGAAGTAGGTGAAGCGTATGAAGTGCTCGGCGACAAAGAGAAGCGCGCCGAATACGATCAGCTGCGTCAATATGGGCATCGCGGCGGCGAGGAGTTCCAACCGCCGCCCGGATGGGATGGCTGGCAGCAGGGCGGTGCTCATCAGGCGGGCGGCAGCGAATCTGAATTCTCGGATTTCTTCGATAACCTGTTCGGTCAGCGACGCCAGCGCGGCGGTACAGGGCATGGCGGCGCAGGCTTTGGTGGATTCGATGACTTCGCGCATCGGCCTTATCCCGGGCAGGATGTGGAGCTTGATTTTCCTCTGTTTCTGGAAGAAGTCATGGCCGCTGCGCCTAAAGAGGTGCGTTTTACCCTGCGCACTCATGATGAGCAGGGATATCCCAAAGATATCGAAAAGAGCCTGAAGGTGCGGGTGCCCAAAGGCGTGAGTGACGGTGAGCGGATTCGGCTGAAAGGGCAGGGCGGCCCTGGAGGTAATGGCGGCGCTAACGGCGATCTTTATCTCAAGGTGCAGTTTGCTCCGCATCCTGACTTTGATGTGGATGGACACAATTTGCTGCTCACGGTACCGCTGGCCCCCTGGGAAGCAGCCTTGGGCAGCAAAATTGAAATTCCGACGCTGGAAGGTCGCTTGCAGCTCACCGTGCCTGCCAACAGTCATGCGGGGGCGCGCTTGCGCTTGAAGGGTAAGGGGCTGCCGCAGCGCAATGGCCAGGGCGATTTGATCGCACAGCTGAAAATCGTGCTGCCCGAGCGTCCGGCAGAAGGGGATGATGCCGCATGGAAGACGCTTGCCGAACATCACCAACACTTCAATCCACGCGCCAAATGGCGCTGAGGAGCAGTGACTCGTGACCAGTGTAAATTGTTTCGACTTCGATGAGCTGTGCCAGCGTACCTCGGTGCCCGGTGAAACGCTGGTGACCATTGTGGAGCACGGCATTATCACCCCGATCAATAGTGTGGCGCCGCGCTGGCAGTTCGACATCAGCACGGTATGGGTGGTGCGTCGCGCAGTGCGGTTGCAGCGAGAACTGGAGCTGGATTGGCAGGGCGCGGCGCTGGCGCTTGAGCTGCTTGATGAAAATCAGCGCCTGCGCGATGAAAACGAGCGCTTGCGGCAGCGCCTGCTGCGTTTTGTCGCCGCTCTGTAGCTGGAACCTTTGAGCCGATTGCCAATGAAGGATTTTCTCTACATGGGAGTCTGGCATAATGTCGAGTGCTGAAGCAGGTGAGCATTTTCAAGCCAGCACACGCCAGAAGTGAGCAAGGGGCTGTGGCGCTATATGTGGGGCTAAAAGAAAAAAGCCAGTGCTTTGATGCGAAGCGCTGGCTTTTTGAATATTCCCGATTAGCTCGATGATGATTCATAAAATGCTCATCAGCGGGAGCTGGTCAGGTACCTTGGGGGACAATTTGTCATCGGCCAGGGGGGAAGTAGGCAAGGAAACCGACTCCGTGTGCTGCTTATGGAGTGTCAGCCTCAATCAACTGCGGTGGCGTGGCAAGTGAAAGTGCCAGTTGATCGAGCTGCAACGGCTGATCGCAGGGCCAGTCCAGAGTGAGTACCGGCCCGCTGGCGGAATAGGCAACATCGCTAATGCGCGCACCGGCTGCTTCGCACCATTGGCGGGCAGGGTGTTCATCGCTGAAGCCCACTTGCAGATGTACTTGCTCGGTGCTGACATACGACTGGGTGGGGAGCTGCTCAAGCGCCAGCAGGGCCGCCTTGGTATAGGCCCTGACCAGCCCGCCGGTTCCCAGTTTGATACCGCCGAAGTAGCGGATCACGATACAGCCAAGCTGGCCCAGGCCGCTGCCGGCAAGCACCTGATAAATAGGACGCCCTGCGGTTCCTCCCGGCTCACCATCATCTGAAAAGCCAATGGCGATCTGCTCTCCGGGAGGGCCAGCGATAAAGGCACTGCAGTGGTGCCGCGCATCGGCATAGGTAGTTCGCGCCTGCTGTTCGAGACGCTGGGCGTCCGCAATGCTTTCGCAGCGTGCAACCCATGCGATGAACCGGCTTTTATTGACCTCAAACTCGGCGCAGTGAGGGTTGCTCATTGCGACGGCGGGTACCTGATAGCGGTGCGCGGTTGCCATCAGGCCGCCTGAGCTGGGCGACGAGCGACGCCCATTACCAGCCCGAGTACCTGTATGTCGCCGTTTTTCAGATAAATCGGGGGCATCGACTGGTTGGCAGGCTGCAAACGCACGCCGTTCTTTTCGATGTAGAGCTTTTTGAGCGTTACTTCACGGTTATTGATCATCACCACAGCGGTTTCACCATTCTCGGCTGACTCCGTTTTTTCGATGATAATAATGTCGCCATCGAAGATATTGCACTCGATCATGGAGTCGCCGCGCACTTGCAAAGCGTAGGTGTTGTGGCGCACCAGGCGGGTCGGCACCGACACTTTCTCCTGCTCAAGACAAGCCTCTATGGGCATTCCCGCCGCTACATTACCGAGCAGAGGGATCTCTGTCATGCTGCCTGCCGCAATAGCCTCCCACGCATCCACATTAAGAGGGACATTGGGTAGCCGCGAGAAAAAGCTGGGTTCAACAGCAGTACTCATCAGAAGTCTCCTTGCGACGGCTCGCCCGGTAGTGCGAAAGGTCGCGATAGCTAAAGTGATCGCCCTGTAAAACGGTGGGCCTGTACATGCAAACGGTAGTGGCCTTGCGCTGCGCCGACGGTATCTTGCGCAGTTTTACCAGGTGCAGGCAGGCGCTGCCGCTTTCTCGATAAGGGCGAGTGATACGCAAGCGTTATCCTGTATGCCGAAAAAAAGATACTGTATGTGCAAACAGTTGTCGAGCAGTTGTAGCGTGAATATCCAATAAAAAGGAAGCGTGTGCACGTGGGTAGAGGCGAGCAGCGATCACCCTGTATAATCGGCGACCTTTTAAAGCGCGTGATAGCAGTAATCAATCGGCTTGATGGCGTGTAGCGACTTCATTCTAACCGGAGTAATGTTCAGTGCCAGCTCTGTTGTCTGCCGTTGGACTTGGGTGCGAGCGCGATGACCGCGTGCTCTTCTCGGCCCTCGACTTCTCCCTTGAAGCAGGACAGCTGGCGTGGATCGAAGGCCCTAACGGCAGTGGCAAGACAACGCTTTTGAAAATACTCAGCGGTCAGTTTGCCGAGTACCAGGGGCAGTTGTACTGGCAAGGCGAGCAACTGGATCGTCATGCTCGCGCCTTGCGCGGCGATCTGCTTTATCTGGGCCATCACTCTGGCGTCAAGGCAGGACTGACGGCGCTCGAAAACCTCGCCTGGTATCAGGCGCTGGCTGAATACCGTGCGCCAAATGCCGAGCAGCGCCGCTGGCAGGCATTGGAAACGGTGGGCCTTCGCGGTTTCGAAGATGTGACAGTAGAGCGATTGTCGGCAGGCCAGCAGCGTCGTGTGGCGTTGGCACGGCTGCATCTTGAACCTCGCTTGCTGTGGATACTCGATGAGCCGTTTACCGCCATTGACGCCGCAGGTGTTAAGCAATTGGAGCGCTGGATTGCCCAGCATCGTGATTCAGGCGGTGCCGTGATGGTCACGACCCACCACCCGTTGGAGCTGAGCGGCAGCGTAGGGCATATTCGCTTTGATGGACGCGGAGGCCACCATGTCGAGCTCTGATCACTCCAGGGTCAGCCTGCGGCGCGCCTTCTGTAGCGTGTTGAAGCGTGAACTGGTGCTGCGGTTCCGACGCCGGCAGGAGCTGGCGGGGCCGTTGCTCTTTTTCGCGCTGGTGGTGGTGCTGTTTCCGCTTGGGCTGGGGCCTGAGCCGCAGCGGTTGGCTGAACTGGCACCGGGACTTTTGTGGGTGGCAGCGCTGCTGGCGATGCTGCTGTCGCTGGATGGCCTTTTTCGTAACGATTACGATGATGGCACCTTGGAACAGCTCATGCTGTCGCCGCATCCGCAGGCACCGCTGATTGTTGCCAAGGTGCTGGCCCACTGGCTGGTGTCTGGTTTCGCATTGGCGCTGTTTTCGCCGCTGTTCAGCGCCATGCTGGGGCTGCCGTGGCAGCAGTGGTGGGCGGTAGCGGTTACCCTGGCGCTGGGCAGCGCCACCCTCAGTCTGGTGGGAAGTATCGCAGCGGCGCTCACGCTGGGCGTGCAGCGTGGCGGTGTACTGCTCTCTCTGTTGGTACTCCCTCTTTACACGCCGGTGCTGATTTTCGGGGCCGGTGCCGCGCAGCTAGCCCTTCAAGGGGCGAGTATTGCGCCGCAGCTCGCCCTGATGGGCGCGATGCTGGCGATTGCTCTGGGGCTGGCACCCTGGGCAACAGCCGCCGCGCTGCGACTAACGCTTTCTGACTAGCAAGCTCTGCCGCGATAACTGGCAGCAGGGTGATGTGTGCGATGAGGCACTCATTAATAACGACTTATTGGCAAATGCATGTGGCGATTTATACATAAATGGGGCTCTCCCAAGTGGTTCTATACCACTACCGGCCCCTGGCTGCCGTGGCTATGGAGTGCCGCGCTGATATTGCTGATAGTAGGCGTCGTGTGGGGGCTGGCAATCGCTCCTCCTGATCGCTATCAGCACGATTCTGCGCGGATTCTTTACGTGCATGTTCCCGCTGCGATTCTGGCGCAATCCTGCTTCGCGGTAATGGCTGTTTCGGCCATTATCTTCCTGGTCTGGAAGATCAAGATTGCCGACATCGCGGCGATGGTGATGGCGCCGTTCGGGGCTGCGATGACGTTTGCCGCGCTCTTTTCCGGAGCGGTGTGGGGCATTCCTACCTGGGGCACATGGTGGGTGTGGGATGCACGCCTCACCTCGATGCTGATTCAGCTCTTCATCTATCTCGGTGTGATCGGGCTGCGCGCCAGTTTCACCAGCCGTGACAGCGGCGCGCGCGCGGCGGCCATCATGACCCTGGTTGGCGTCGTGAACCTGCCGATCATCAAGTATTCGGTGGTGTGGTGGAATACCCTGCATCAGCCGGCCACCTTCAGTCTCGACAAGGCGCCCGCGATGCCCGCTTCCATGTGGCTACCGCTGCTCTTCAGCGTGCTGGGCTTCTATCTGTTCTTCGCAGCATATACGCTGACGCGCACTCGCAACCAGCTATTGAAGCGTGAAGCGCGTTCTCGCTGGGTGAAGGAAATTGCCTTGGGTACGGGGAAAGCATCATGACCATCTACTTTGCTTCGCTCTCCGATTTCCTTGCCATGAATGGCTACGCACGCTTTGTGTGGCCCGCCTTTGCGGTAGTGCTGGGCATATTGCTTATTGCGGCACTCTATGGGCGTTACGAGCGGCGCGCTGTGCTTGCCGATATCCGACGTCAGGAGCGCCGTCGCCAGGCCCTTGACGATAGCCCTCAACGCGCTCACGTCTCCACCGACAGCAGGTCTCCATCATGAATGCAAAACGTCGCCAGCGTCTGGTGCTGATCTGCGGTTTGCTGGTGCTGGCCGGCATCGCGATTGGCCTGATCCTTTACGCGCTGCGCTCCAATATCAACCTGTTCTACACGCCGCGCGAAATTGCCAGCGGAGCAGCCCCCATGGGGCAATCGCTGCGCGCAGGTGGCGTGGTGCGCCTCAACAGCGTAAAGCGTGATCCCAACGGCGTGTCGGTCAGCTTTGTGGTCACAGATTTCGCGGATGATGTGACCGTTCATTACGACGGCATCCTCCCCGATCTGTTTCGTGAAGGACAGGGAGTGGTGGTGGTAGGCAAGCTGGATGATCGTCACGATCTGGATGCCACCCAGGTGCTCGCCAAGCATGATGAGAAGTACACGCCCCCTGAAGTCGTCAAGGCGCTTGAGAAGGGCGGAGAAATGCCGCATCAGTACCGTTTCCAGCTTGATGCTGGCATTTCGCCCCAGGCGATCCAAAGCGCTGCAACGGTTAGCGGTCTGGAACGACGCCTTGACCATCAGAATGATAATCACACAGCAACAACCGACTGACTCACCTGGCCCGATCTGCGCAGCACATAGCGTTTGCGATCGCGCCATAGCCTGATAGTGGATGATTGAATGTTCCTTGAGTGGTTACCGGAACTTGGCTACTTCGCCCTGATTCTTGCCTTTGTTGCCAGCTGCGTGCAGGCGCTGTTTCCCTTGCTCGGCGCCTGGTGGCGCAAGCCGCTGTGGATGGCCGTGGCCCAGCCAATGGCCGTGGCTCAGTTCGTCATGGTGGCGGTGGCCTATGTCATGCTCAGCCTGAGCTTCGCCAATGACCTGTTCAGCGTGGCCTATGTGGCTGAGAACTCCAACTCGCTGCTGCCGTGGTATTACAAGCTGTGTGCCGTGTGGGGCGGGCATGAAGGCTCCATGCTGCTGTGGTCGCTGCTTCTGGCGGGCTGGGGCGTGGCGGTCACGCTGTTTTCAAAACGCTTGCCGCGTGACTTCCTCGCCCGCGTGCTGGGCGTGATGGGGCTGATCGCCGTCGGCTTCCTCAGCTTCGTCATTATCACCTCGAACCCTTTCGCACGCCTGCTGCCGAACCCGCCGGAAAATGGCGTGGATCTCAACCCGCTGCTGCAAGACCCTGGTCTGATCGTTCATCCGCCTATTCTCTATATGGGCTATGTTGGCTTCTCGGTCGCCTTCGCATTTGCGATTGCCGCTCTGCTGGGCGGTCGTCTCGATGCCATCTGGTCACGCTGGGCACGCCCCTGGACGGTCGTCGCGTGGGCATTTCTGAGCTGGGGCATTGCCCTTGGCAGCTGGTGGGCCTATTACGAGCTGGGCTGGGGCGGTTGGTGGTTCTGGGACCCGGTTGAAAACGCCTCGCTGATGCCGTGGCTGGCGGGCACCGCGCTGATTCACTCGCTGGCTGTTACCGAGAAGCGTGGCGCGTTCAAAAGCTGGACAGTGCTGCTTGCGATTACCGCCTTCTCGCTGTCGTTGATGGGCACCTTCCTGGTGCGCTCCGGTGTGCTCAGTTCGGTGCATGCGTTCGCCAATGACCCTTCACGCGGCAACTATATTCTGGTGCTGCTGGGCATTACCGTAGGGCTGTCGCTACTGCTCTATGCGCTGCGTGCGCCGCGCGTCAGCGGCGGTGGAGCCTTCTCCTGGCTCTCCCGTGAAGCGATGCTGCTGATCAATAACATTGTGCTGCTGGTAATGCTGCTGACGGTGCTTGTTGGCACCCTCTATCCGCTGCTGCTGAACGCGCTGGATCTCGGCCAGATTTCGGTGGGCCCACCTTACTTCAACATGATCTTTGTGCCGCTATCGGCGCTGCTGGCGATCTTTATGGGCGTGGGGCCGGTTTCGCAGTGGAAGGACACCCCGTTCAAGGTGTTGCTTAAACGCAGCGGCTGGGGAGCGCTGGCGGCGCTGGTCATCGCGATAGCTGCACCGTTGCTGTATGACGGTGAATGGAGCCTCGGCGTTACCATTGGCTTGCTGATGGCACTCTGGATTACGCTGCCGCTGCTGCGTGACTTTATTCACCAGTTACGTCGTGCGGGTCTGGCGGGGCTGCGCAAGCTGCCGCGCAGCCACTACGCCATGGTAATTGGGCATATTGGGCTGGCGGTCACTATCGTCGGCATTGTGCTGGTGTCGCATTACAGCGTTGAGAAGAATGTGCGCATGGCGCCGGGCACCAGTGTGGAGGTCGGCGGCTATCACTTCACCCTGGAGTCGCTCGATGATATCAAAGGCCCCAACTATGTGGCGACGCGCGGCACCATTGAGGTAACGCACCACCAGCAGCGCTTGCGCACGATGTACCCTGAAAAACGGATCTATGTGGTGACGCGCCAGCCGCTGACCGAAACGGCGCTGTCGTTCAATCTCTTCCGCGATCTCTATGTCGCGCTGGGTGAACCTCTGGATGGCGAAGCCTGGGCGCTGCGCATTCAGGTCAAACCCTTTGTTCGCTGGATTTGGGCGGGCGCGCTGATGATGGTAGTGAGCGGACTGCTGGCCGCCAGCGACAAGCGCTATCGTCAGAAACGCCGCCGTGTCGGCCGTTCAGTGAAGGAGACGCAGGCATGAAGGCCAAACCGATTTTGTTCATTCCGCTGGTGATCTTTGTGGGGCTGGCGGTACTGCTGTGGCATGGGTTAGGGAACAACCCCACCGATCGCGAGTCGGCGCTTCTGAGTACGCCGTTCCCCGATTTTACGCTGGCGACGGTCGATGATGAGAACAAGCAGGTCACGCCCGAGGTGCTCAAGGGGCAGGTGACCCTGGTGAATGTGTGGGGGGCCTGGTGTCCTACCTGCAAGCAGGAGATGCCGCAGTTGCTTGATCTTGCTCAGCGCGGGGTGCGCATCGTAGGCGTCGATTATAAGGATCAGCGTAGTGAAGCCGACAAGTTCATGAGTGATTTCGGCAACCCCTTTGCGCTCAATATCTTCGATCCTGATGGCTCTCTGGGCTTTGATCTCGGCGTCTATGGCGCTCCTGAGTCGTTTATCGTGGATGCCAATGGGGTAATTCGCTATCACCACACGGGGTATATCACCGCAGAAGATGTCGACAACACCATTATGCCGACCCTTAAGAGGTTGCAGCAGTGAGGTTTAACGCAATGCTTCAGCGGATGATGCTGGCGGTCGCGGCACTATTGCTGTGTCTGTCGGCGGGGATAAGCCTGGCGGATAACGGGCCGCCGGAATTTCAGGACCCTGCGCTGGGCCAGCGCTACAGCGCGCTGACCGAAGAGCTGCGCTGCCCCAAGTGTGAAAATGAAAGCCTGGCAAGTTCGGGAGCGCCTATCGCTGCCGATATTCGTCAGCGTATTGCCGAGTGGCTGAAGGCAGGGCAGAGCGACGACGAGATTCGCCACCACCTGGTCCAGCGCTTCGGTGAATACGTCCTCTACAAGCCGCGTATCGAGCGCCGCACCTGGCTACTGTGGGGGCTGCCTGCGGTTGCGGTGGTGCTGGGAGCAGTGGTGCTGACGCTACTGATCCGACGCCGGCGTCGGCTACGGGTGAATGATTTGGATGAGGCCGAGCGTGCGCGCTTGGCAAGCCTGCTGGCACGTCACGGCGAGCAGCAGAGCAGTAACAGGGAGGCGCGCTGATGATAGCGCTATGGTTAGGAATGGCACTGCTGGTGGTGGTGTTTGCACTGTTTGCGTTATGGGCGTGGCGGCTGGCCCCACAGGTTGCCCGCTCGCAGCAGCGCTTTGAGCAGGAAGACAGCGCGACCGCATCCAACGTGCGGGTGTTTTATACGCGGCTGGCAGAGCTTGAGCAGCAGCGTGATGAACAGCAGCTTTCCGCCCAGCAGTTCAACGAGGCGCGTCTTGATCTGGAGCGCAGCCTGCTCAGCGACAGTACCACGATGCATAAAAGAGAGCTGGCGGAACCTTATCAGGGGTCGCTGTGGTGGGCGCTGGCGATAGTGGTTGCCGTGGCTGTGGCCTGGACAGCCTATCTCCTTACCGGCAGTAGCAGTAACGTGGAGCTTTATGGCGTGCGCCAAAGCGTGGAGCAGAGTGGTGATACTTCTCCCGAGCATTATATTCAGCGCTTTGAAGCTGAAGCCAGACAGCACCCGAGCAACGCTGATGTATGGGAGCTGCTCTATCCTCTGTATCGTGATACCGGCCGCTATCAGGATGCCGTGCATGCACTCTCCAGGGTGATCGAGCTGCACCATGCCGAGCATGACCCTGCGCTGCTGGCAGAGCTGGCACAGGCGAAGTTCTTCGCTGCCGGGCGCGTCATGAACAGCGATATCATGTCTACCCTCGATGAGGTCAAGCGCCTCGATCCGCGCCAGCCCACCATGCATAGCTTGCTGGGCTTCACTGCGTTCACTCAGGGCAACTACCAGAACGCCATTGACCATTGGCGGCTGGCCCTGGCAGGGCAATCGAACAGCGCCGATGAAGCCACCTTGCGTCAAGGCATTGCGCTGGCTCGCCAGCGTTTGGCGCAGGCCGATAATGGTGGCTCGCCTGAGACCACCCGCCAATGATAATCTGCGCTGATGTTGAGCATTGTGACGGTCGCAGGCGTTGTCCTGATCTGTCGCCTTGCGCGAGATAGCTCATTTTAGGGTAGCCTTGCAGGGGCTCCTTCAACACCAGGGTGCCGTACCTTGCGCTATTCCCAGCGGGAGGGCGGCACTAATCATGACGCGCAGCTTCATTCAGATGCGGTTGCCTAGCAAGCGGGTATAGTCAAGCGCCATGCGGCTTAAATCTATCAAACTGGTGGGATTCAAGTCGTTCGTCGACGCTGTGACGGTACCGTTTGAAAGCAACATGACGGCCATCGTCGGGCCTAATGGCTGCGGCAAATCCAACGTTATCGACGCGGTACGCTGGGTGATGGGTGAATCTTCCGCCAAGATGCTGCGCGGCGAGTCGATGGCCGATGTCATCTTCAATGGCTCGACCGGGCGCAAGCCAGTCGGCCAGGCCTCCATTGAACTCACCTTCGATAATGATCCTGAAGAGCCTTCGCGCAAGCTGGGCGGTGCCTACGCACAATACGCGGAAATTTCGGTCAAGCGTCTGGTCACGCGCGACGGCCAGTCGCTCTATTTCTTCAATGGCGAAAAGTGCCGTCGGCGCGATATCAGCGATCTGTTTCTTGGCACTGGGCTTGGCCCACGCTCCTACGCGATTATCGGTCAGGGGATGATCTCCCGTCTGGTTGAAGCGCGCCCGGAAGAGCTGCGCGCTACCCTCGAAGAAGCCGCCGGGATTTCCAAATACAAGGAGCGACGTCGCGAAACCGAAAATCGCATGCGTCGCACCGAGGAAAATCTGGAGCGCCTGAATGACCTGCGCGAAGAACTCGATAAGCAGCTTGAACGCCTCAAGCGGCAGGCTGATGCTGCCAAGCGCTATCAAGGGCTGAAAGAGCAGGAACATCGTCTCAAGGGTGAGCTGGCGCTGATGCGTACCCGTGCGCTGCGGGATCGTCAGCAGCAGGCTGAAGCGCAGGTGCGTGATATTGAGATCGAGCGTGAGCGCAATGTGTATGGGGTACGTGAAGCGGAGCGTCTGCTCGAACAGGCCCGTCTGGATCACGATCAGCTAGCCGTAGAACTCGACAGCAAGCAAACCCGCTTTTCCGAAACCAGCGCAGCGATTGCCCGTATCGAACAGTGGATCGACAACGCCCAGGCGCGTCATCGTCAGATTGCGACTGATCTCGACGGTGTTGATCGCGAAGTGCAGGAGCTGGCGACGCTCGAAGAGCAGGATCAAGGGCGGCTGACCGAGCTTGAACAGCGTCTTGAAGAGATTGGGCCGGAGCGCGAGCAGGCGGAGCAGCAGCTCGAACTGTTGCAGGCGCGGCTGGAAGAGGTCGAAGCAGGCCAAACTTCCAGTCAGGCGGCCTGGGATGATGCAGTGGCGCAGGATAACGCCCGCGCCCGCGAGGTCGAACGTCTGCAGGGCGACGTGCGTAGCCTGGAGCGCGAGCTTGAGTCGATCAGTACCGAACTGGCGCGTCGTCAGGCTCAGCGCAGCGAACTTCCTGAACTGGCGGGCCTTGAAGAGCAGCGTGAAACCTATGCTGAACAGTTGGCTGAACTCGAAGAGACGCTCGCCGCGCTGGATGAGCAGCGCGAGCTGTTGAACGCCGAGCGTGACGAAGTCGAGGAAGCGCTACAGCACTATAGCGCGGAGCGCGAACAGCGGGTGGAGCGTCAGCATCAGCTGCGTGGTGAACACGCCTCGCTCAGTGCGCTGATTGACGCTGCACTGGCACATCAGGACGATAGCTTTTCCGCCTATCTGACCGCGCAGGGGCTGGGCGACTCCCCGCAGCTGGCTGAACGGCTGCGGGTCAGCAAGGAGTGGGAAAGTGCCGCTTCCTGGGTATTGTCGCCGTGGCTCGATGCCCGTGTCGTAGCGACGCCAGTGACTACTATCGAGCCGCCCGCTACAGGAGAGCTGGGCGTTATCGACGAGGGTGAGTATCCCGCCAGTGAGAATACCCTGGCGGGCAAGATAGAGGGCGCAGGCGCGCTAGGCCCATGGCTCGATACCATTCATGTGGCAGCATCGCCCCTCAAGGCCGGCGAGCAACTGACTGATTTGCCCGCCGGACACAGCGTGATCACCGCTGACGGCCTCTGGTTAGGGCATGGCTGGCGTCGGCAGCTCGGCAGCGCGGCGCGCGAAGATGGCGTGATTGGTCAACGCCAGCGCCGCGATGACGTCGAGCTGGAATTGGCTGCCCTTGATGAGCAGCTTGGTGAGCTGGATGTGGCGATTGCCCAGCAGCGCGATCAGTTGAAAAATGGCGACGCTCGGCTCACCGAACTCGCCAATCAGCAGCGTCAGCAGGGCAGCGAGCGTGAGCGCATTGCTCTGGCGCAGGCCAACATCGCGTCGCGACTTGAGCATCTCGGGGGACGTGCCGCTGAACTGGAAGAAGAGCTGGCAGTGCTGCGCGAGCGTCAGGAAGAGCGTGCCCTGGTGCTTGAAGAGCAGCGCGAAGCGGTCGAACAGGCGCAGCAGGCACTGCTTGAAAGCGGTGAACGTCGGGAGCAGCTTGAACAGGCGCGCCGTTCCGGTGGCGAGGCGCTGACCAGTGCGCGGGTCGCGGTAGCGCCCGCCCGTGAGCAGGTGAGCCAACTGGCGCTTGAATATCAGCGGCTCAATACCGAGCGGGAAGGCATGCTGCGTTCGCGTGGGCGCGGCGACGGTCAGCGTGAGCGTTTGCATATGCGCCGTGAAGCGCTGCTTGAAGAGCGTGAAAACCTGAGTGAGCCGCTGGAAGAGCAGCGCGCCGAGCTGGATGAATTGCTGGCACAGCGCAGCAGTGAAGAAGAGGCGCTGGGCAAGGTGCGCGAGCAGTCACGCGATATCGGCGAGCGTATGCGCGATTACGAGCTGCGTCGGCAAGGCCATGAGAGCGATCTTGAAAAACTGCGCGAGCGGCTTGAAGAGATGCGCATGCAGGTACAGGAGCTGGTGCTCAAGGCCACCAGCCAGGACGAATATCTTGCCGAACTGGGCCACGATAGCGACCAGTTGAGCGAGAATCTGCCACATGACGCCACGGAATCGAGCTGGCAGGCGTCCCTTGAGGAGACCGCCGAGCGCATCAAGTGCCTGGGCGCAATCAACCTGGCGGCTATCGAGGAGTATGAGCAGCAGTCCGAACGGCGCAACTACCTTGAAGCGCAGCACGATGAACTTCAGGAAGCGCTTGAAACCCTGACACGCGCCATCCGCAAGATCGACCAGGAAACGCGCACCCGCTTCAAGGAGACCTTCGAGCAGGTCAACGCGGGGCTTGGTGATCTCTTCCCCCGTGTGTTTGGCGGTGGCTCGGCTTGGCTAACGCTGACCGGCGACGATCTGCTTGAAACCGGCGTGGCGATCATGGCGCGCCCGCCGGGCAAGAAAAACTCCACCATTCACCTGCTCTCCGGCGGTGAAAAGACCATGACCGCGCTATCGCTGGTGTTCGCCATCTTCCAGCTCAATCCTGCGCCTTTCTGTATGCTCGATGAAGTCGATGCGCCGCTCGATGATGCCAACGTGGGGCGCTATGCGCGGTTGGTGAAGGATATGTCAGCCAACGTTCAGTTTATCTATATCACTCATAACAAGATTGCCATGGAAGCGGCTGATCGTTTAATGGGGGTAACCATGCAGGAGCCGGGCGTCTCGCGTCTGGTATCGGTGGATGTAGAAGCGGCTGCCGCGCTGGCCGATGCGTGATCGCCATGGTTTGCGCATAGCAGCATGATCATGAACGCTGAGCGTGCTCTGTGAACTCGGGAAGACCGGCCACACGCATGTACAGAGAAGGGCGTTAAAACAGTCCCGAAGCGTTCAACCCGCCGTAGAGCAGCATCGCCAGCAAAATCGTCACGCCTACATTTTTGACCAGCCTGTGAATCAGCAGCACTGCTGCCAGCCCCAGCGCATAAAGCAGCAATTGGCCGGTTGATTGCTGCGCTTTCTCCATGATATCCGGCACGATGGTGGTGACGGCAATCGCCACCAGCAGCGACGGCCCCAGCGCTGAGAGGGCGTTATTGACACGCTCCCCGAACAGCTCGTTGGTCTGCTTGCGCATAAGCAGCGGCAGCAGGCGGAATAAATAGGTGATAGCCGCCATTAGCAGAATGGCGGGGAGAGCGTTGCTAAACGTCATTGCGCTGCTCCTGTGTCTCGCTTGCCGCCGCACTGCTCGGCTTGATAAGAGCGACCAGCGCACCGCTCACTCCGCCTAATGGCAGTGCCAGATGCTTCTCCCCCGCAATCAGACAGAGCGTCGTAACCAGCGCCGATACTGCCACCGAAGGCAGATTGCCAGCGGTGGTACATTCACGGCTGAGCAGTAGGAACAGCGCCGGTAGCGAGAACAGCATCGCCTGCATCGCGGCGGGATAGGCATCGCTGATCTGGCTGCCCAGCACGGCGCCCAGTGCGGTACCCGCAACCCACACCAGATAGACGGCCACACCGACCTGTAACATCCAGCGTTCGCGCTGCTGTGGCGTGATATAGCCGCTACGGGTGAGGGCGGTGGCAAAAACTTCATCGGTAAGAAAGAAGGCCGAGAAAAAGCGCCGACGGCTGCCAAACGGCATCTTCTGTCTGAGAATCGCCCCGTAGAAGAGGTGGCGAAAGTCCATCAGCGTGCATAGCCCCACAACCAAAAGCCACGACCCACCGCTTGCCAGCGTTGTCATCAGTACAAACTGACTGGCGCCGGCAAACACCAGCAACGACATCGCTACCAGTGCCGTGCCCGAGACCTGGTGCGCCACACCGGCAACGCCAAAGGCAAATGCGACGGGCAGGTAGCCCAGCATGATCGGTAGTGCCGCAAGCAGCGCCTGAGACAGGCGAGGGTCGGAGTCGTGGGGTGTGGCTGTGCTGCTCATCAGTGGTATGGCTCGTGAAGCTGGCGGTTTGAAGGTGTGGATGAAGTTCGACCCCATTCATGAAGCGTAACACGATACACCAGTGGCTGTTCTTTGTGACAGCGAAAGGTCGGCGCTAAACGTCAGGTGCGCGTGAACGACCGGCATTTATCGCGTTGGCTTTTTGCATGATGAGCGAGGAAGAACCCGTGCTCTAAAAGGGAGGCGGCGAAAACAGCACCGCTTCTTTCTGCCACTGGCATTGACAAGTGGGCCAGTGAGTGTTTCTAAAGCATTTTGCAGCGATAATTTTGACGCTTTTTCTGTTCTATAACCAACCGTTACTGTTATCCCGCTGGATTCTATGGAAAACTTGCAACAATCATCTTTGTGGGTCGGTTTTTCCACCCAGCAGAGCGTCTGGTCGCGATCCTCTTTATGTTCGGGTGCGCATTTCTTTATTGATCACGCCGTGGTGTGGTCGTGTGAACAGGTCGAGACTCCATGGAATTACGCGAATGGCTTATTGTTCTGGGGCTGGTATTTATCGTCGTGATCGTGATCGACGGTGTGCGGCGCTATCGTAAACAGCAGCAGATCGGCACGATTGACGATCAGCTTGTCGATGGTGAAAGCGAAGAGGAGCGCGCCCGCGAAACTGCGTGGGAGCTGCCCGGTGGTAACGCGCGAGTGGTCAAGTCGGAGCGGGTGGCGGCACCTGATCTTCAGGGCGGCTCGTTCGAGCGGCGCGGCCTTAAAACGCGGGTTCCCTTTACCGAGAAAGGGCTGGGGGACGAGCAGCACGCCTTTACCGAGCCTCATATCGGCAGCAACACAGCGCTGCACGATGCCACTGTCGAGCCGGAACCTATTGCGGTTGAGTCTCCTTCTGCCCCCCATATTGCTGATGCCGGTGATGTCGATCCCAAAGCGGCAGAAGCAGAAGCGGCTGCGCACGCGGAGGCATCCAGCGCGGCGCCTCAGTTGCCAGCGACAGAGGCGGAAGACGAGTCGGCAGCGCCTGCCAGCGCGCATCATGAGCCTGTCGCGAAAAGTAGCGAGCCGCAGGAGCATCAGCCTGAGGAAAAACACGCCCAGCCAGTCGCCACCGCTGACGAGCCTTCCTCTGAGGTACATGACGCCGAAGCGTATGAGGAAGAAGCGTACGCCGAGGAGGAGTACACAGAGGAAGAGTACGAGGAGTATGAAGGCGACGACGATGAGCAGAACAACGGTCGTCGTTACGGCATGTTCCAGGGCGAAGAGGAAGAGATTGATGACCCGCGCTACGAAGGGTTGTCGGAAATTCTGGTGAAACGTCCGATGGACGGTGTGCACCGCTTTCAGGAAGCGGCCGCCGAGCGCCGTGAGAAGCGTGCCATCAAGCGTGAGCAGGCGCGGGTCAAACGTCTGGAAGATCGCGCACGCCGCGCTGAAGAGAAAGCCAAGCGGCGTGAAGAGAAAGAGCGTGAAGCCGAAGCGTTGCGCCAACAGCGCGAGGAGCAAGAGCGCCTGCGTGAGCAGCAGCGTCTTGAACAGGAGCAGCAGCGTCGCGCTGAATATGAGAGCAAGGCGCGCGCCGAGCATGAAGCCGACCGCAACGAGCGCCAGCGCCACGAGCAGCTCAGAAGTGATGATTATCGTCACCGTCAGGCCGATCACGAAGATCATGCCAGCGACGACGATCCGCTGTTTGCACCGTCGCGTCATGACGGCGGCTACGGCTCGGATCCGCGTGAATCCGCCATGCGCCATGGTGTGCCCTATCTGGGAGCGGTGGATACCTTTGAAGAAGATGCCCCTGCCGAGCGTTCGCGCCGCCGCCATGATGATCACCATGATCGGGTAGCGCCGGCCGCTGGTAGCTCGCGCGGTTACGAGGAGCACGAGCCTGCGCCACGCCCGGCTGCCGAGCGCAATTGGGTGCGTGATCTGCCCGAGCCGGAACAGAAGATGCATCCGGTGATCGAAAAAGCGCTGCGCCACCGCGTTGACGGTGATGTACCGCGTGAAGTGCTGGGGAATGCCGACGAGCTGGTGATTATCAACGTTGTATCGCGCAGCGAGCTTGGCTTCAAAGGACTTGATCTGACCAAGCTATTCCTCGCCTGTGGCCTCAACTACTCGTCAGAAGGTGAAATGTTCCATCGCTTCGAAACGGAAGCTGCCGACAGCCCCTTGCAGTTCTCGGTAATCAACGCACTCAAGCCGGGCCGCTTCCCGATCTTCGACATGGAGAAGTTTTCGACGCGCTGCGTCTCCTTCCTGCTACCGCTGCCGTCAGCAGAGCATATCGGCGAGGCGTTCGATGCCATGTACGAAACGGCGAAAGCCATTGTGCGCAATCTTGACGGTGAGCTGCGTGATGAAAACCAAAGCGTCATGACCGTGCAAACGGTAGGCTTCCTGCGTCAGCGGGTCGGTGACTTCGAGCGCCGCATGCACCTCTACCGCAATAGCCGCTAGCGGGAATGTCCGCTTCCGCCTTACAACGCCTTCGTGCCTTTTTGGGCCGAAGGCGTTTTTGATAGCGGCATGCCGTGCTCACTCCCAGCCATGCGCTTCTCTGTCGTCTTCTTCCTTCTTCTCCCCCTTCCTCTGTTAAAATGTCGCCCATGCGCATGGCTTGGACAGTAACGCTGTCACGCCTTCTTTCTGCGCGCCTTATTTTCTATCTGGACATGTGTCCTGCACCTACGGATTCGCCCTGTGAGTTCTCAAGAGATTCCTGCTGACATCGCTAATGAAGTCAACGATCTGCGCCACCGTATCGACGAAGCCAACTATCGCTATTACGTCGAGAACGAAGCCCATATTCCTGATGCCGATTATGATCAGTTAATGCGCCGTTTGGAGGCGCTGGAAGCACAATATCCCGCGCTGGTAACGCCTGAATCGCCGACTCAGCGCGTGGGTGCGCCGGTAGCAGGTGACTTTGCCAGCGTGACTCACAGCGTGCGCATGCTCTCGTTGGATAACGCTTTCAGCGATGAAGAGCTCAGCGCCTTTGTTAAACGCGCCGCCACCCGTTTGGGCAGCGATCCTGAGTCGCTGGCATTTTGCTGTGAGCCCAAGCTTGATGGCCTGGCGGTATCGCTGCTCTATCGCGATGGCATTCTGGTGCAGGGCGCTACACGGGGCGACGGCTCTACCGGCGAAGACATTACCCACAATGTGCGCACCATCGACTCGATTCCGCTGAAGCTTTTCGGGAATGATGTTCCGTCACTGCTGGAAGTGCGGGGCGAAGTCTTTATCGGTCAGCACGGGTTCGAGCGCATGAATGAGCGCGCGCGTCAGGAGAACGGCAAGGTGTTTGCGAATCCGCGCAACGCTGCAGCAGGCAGCCTGCGTCAGCTTGATGCCTCGATTGCCCGCCAGCGGCCGCTGGAATTTTTCGCTTATCAGGTGGCGCAGCTGGAAGGCGCTGAATGGGCGGATACGCACTCCGAGATGATGGCTAGACTGCGGGCACTGGGCTTTCGCTCGAATCCCGAACTGGCCATCGTGCAGGGGGCCAGCGGCGTTATCGGATTTTGCCAGCGGATGGGCGAGCGTCGTGCTTCCCTTGATTACGACATTGATGGCGCGGTGCTCAAGATTGATTCGCTGGCGCAGCAGGCCGAGCTTGGCTTTGTCTCGCGTGCGCCGCGCTGGGCCATTGCCTTCAAGTTTCCCGCCGAAGAGAAGATGACCACCCTCAAGGGGGTCGAGTTTCAGGTGGGGCGTATCGGTACGCTTACACCGGTAGCGCGGCTTGAACCGGTGCAGGTGGCGGGAGTAACGGTGACCAACGCCACTCTGCATAACATGGACGAAGTGTCGCGGCTTGATGCGCGTATCGGCGATCAGGTGATCGTGCGGCGGGCGGGGGACGTGATTCCGCAGATTGTGCAGGTCGTCATCGACCAGCGCCCTGATGATACGCATGAAATCGTTATGCCCAGTCACTGCCCGGTGTGCGGCTCCCAGATCGAACGTCTGGAAGGTGAAGTAGCGGCGCGCTGTTCGGGGGGGCTGTTTTGCCCTGCGCAGCGCAAGGAGTCCTTGCAGCACTTTGCCAGCAGGAAGGCGCTAGATATCGACGGGCTGGGCGAAAAGCTGATTGACGTGCTGGTAGAGCGCGAGATGGTCAAGACCCCCGCCGACCTGTTTGGGCTGGGCGTGGCGGAACTGGCCGAATTGCCGAGGATGGCGGAGAAGTCTGCGGGCAATCTGGTGGCTGCGCTGGATAAGGCGCGCAGCACCACCCTGGCACGCTTTATTTATGCCATTGGTATTCGTGAAGTGGGTGAAGCAACCGCCGCTGTGCTGGCAAATCGTTTCGGCTCGCTGGAGGCGCTAATGAGCGCTGCCCTTGAACAGCTCATGAGCGTGCCGGATGTGGGGCCAATCGTGGCGCGCCATATTCACACCTTCTTCCGCCAGCAGGTCAATGTAGATACCGTCAAAGCGCTGCAACAGGCCGGTGTGCATTGGGCGGAGGTCGAAAGCGCTGATCGTCCTCAGCCGCTGGAAGGCCAAACCTGGGTGCTGACCGGCACCCTTGAACAGTTGACCCGTGATGAAGCCAAGGAGCGGTTGCAACAGTTGGGGGCTAAGGTAGCGGGCAGTGTGTCGAAGAAAACCTTCTGTGTCGTGGCGGGGCCGGGGGCGGGCAGCAAGCTTGCCAAGGCCGAGCAGCTTGGCGTTGAGGTGATCGACGAAGCAAGCTTTCTTGAGCGTTTGGCGGGGATTGAACGTGACGCAGCTTGGCGTTGAGGTGATCGACGAAGCAAGCTTTCTTGAGCGTTTGGCGGGGATTGAACGTGACGCAGCGATCAGCAGTGAGGCCAGCGATGAGTGAACTACCATCCCGCTTTGTCATGCTTGGCTATCAGGAGCTGCCCGCTGAACTCAGACGGGCGCTGCTGGGGGAATTTGCCACGCGGCAGGGCTACGATACCGCCGATACCTCAAGCGCTGGCAGTGAAGGGTGGGTCGATCACCTCGAACAGCAGCTGAAAAGCGGTGAACTGACGGTTATTCACGATCTGGATACCGAAACCACTGAGGTGATGACGCGTCAGCAGTATCACTCTTTTGTGGCGCATATCCACGCACAGGACGATGGGCTTTCATAGGTTTGCTGTCGAATCGGCAAGAATCCAGTCCGTTTTTAAAAATATTGGTGCTTTAGCGGCAACACTGATATTCCGTTAGAGTGATTTTAATTATGCTGCTAACTTATTACAGTAGCGACACTTTCTTGCAGCGCGCTGCAAGGAACCACACTTTTGAGGCTTCGAGAGAGTCTTTTAACGTGTTTCAAGGTGTATGTGCGTATTGGGGCCCTCTTTGAGGGCCCATTTTTTTGCCTGCCTACTTCTCTTCCGTGCCGCGGGCGCGCCTTCTTTCTGTCGTAATCAGCTCCCGGATGATTCGCCTGCCGGGGTCAAGATGATCGACCAGTGCCAGTTCCATGGGGGCCGGTTCACCACTGATCTGTGCGGCAATCAGCTCAGCGCACAGCGGCGCACTGACCATGCCCCGCGACCCATGCCCCACGTTGACCCATAGCCCCGCAAGCCGCGGCCCTGGATCAGGGTTGATACGTTTGGCGTCCTTTTGCAACTCGGCATAAAGCGACTGCCACTGCTTTATATCAGGCATCGCGCCTGCAAAGGGCGATTTGTCTGGCGTGGCGGTGCGAATTCCGACACGGGCGTGCTGATGGCTATCAAGAGCTTCAGCCGTTAATTCAGCCGCCAACTGGGGTAGCGCCGTGGTGAGTTCGGCAAGGTTATAATCGGCATCTGCCTGGCTGGGGGCGGTATCCAGCGAGTGCGGCGTGAAGGTGGCACCAAACAGTTGCTGACCGCGATAGGGCGGTGGTGCATAGCCATTGGCACACACCGTACAGCTTAATGGGGTGATAGACGCTGCACTGATATCAACGCAACTCACCTGGCCCCGTATCGGCATCAGCGGTAGTTGCTCAAACGGTGCAAGCTGCTGGCTGGCCCAGGCCGCGCATACCACGACCTGATCGACGGTCATTCGGGTACCATCGGACAAGTTGAGCTGCCAGCCGGTAGCGCCACGCTGCAAGGCATCCACGCCCAGCGCCTGGTGCTCAATGTTAGGATGCTCAATCAGGCGCTGGCAGAAGTCGCGCGGCGCTAGCCAACCTCCCATTGGATAGAAGAGTGCGCCGTGGCTGTAGGAAAGATCGCTGCCTGCAAGCGTGCTCGCTTCAGCGGCAGTGACGCCGCGCACAATGGTGTCGGGCAGCGCGTGATTGGCAAGAAAGCGCTGCTGGCGATCGGCCTGACGCTGATCGAGGGCGACATCCAGCGTGCCACACCCTTCCCACCAGCTTGCTGCGGGGGCGATACATGTCAGCAGACGGCGCAAATAAAGCAGCGCGGCAAGATAAAAGCGGCTTTGCAGATTGCTGGCGACGGCCAGCTTGATATAAAGCGCCGCCTGATCGTTACCCGAGGCGCCCTGGGCAATGCCAGCAGGATCAAGCAGGGTGACCCGATGCCCACGAGCGGCCAGTGCGGCTGCGGTAGCACAACCGGCGATGCCGGCGCCGACTACCGCGATATGATCGCTCTGACGAGGTGCGCCTCGCGGGCCTGCGAACCACGGTGTTGCTGCACGCCGCTGGTCGGCAGCAGGGGTGGCGAGGTAGCCGCGCAGCATGTCGCGCTTGTGCCCAAAGCCTGCCACCTTCTCCCAATGAAAGCCCGCTGCTGCCAAACCACGCTTGACCACACCGGCTGCGGTAAAGGTAGCAAAGGTGGTGCCAGCGTGGCTTACCCGCGCCATCGCGTCGAAGAGTGACGATTGCCACATATCGGGGTTTTTCGCTGGTGCAAAGCCATCCAGAAACCATGCATCCACCTCGCCATCCAACTGGCCCAGCCGCTCGCTGGCTTCCCCGAAATAGAGATCCAGCGTGAAGCGCGGTGTCAGTGTTAAGCGGTGCACGCCAGCCACTGGCTGCGGCCACTGCTCCACCAGCACTTGGGCCAGCGCACTGAATTCCGGCCAGCCCCTAAGCGCACGCTCAAGTTGCGTTTGCGTCATTGGGTAGCGTTCCACCGACACCATGTGCAGACGTGCCTGCGGCGGTGCATGTTGAGCAAAGGCCTGCCAGGCACAGAGGGCATTGAGCCCTGAGCCAAACCCGGTTTCAGCAATGATAAAGGGGCGCTGCTCATGCCATTGGGCAAAGCGCTGCGGCAGGTGGTTGTGCTGAATAAATACGTGCTCCGTTTCGCGACGACCATCCTCACGCGAGAAATAGACGTCGTCAAAATCGACCGCCTGCGGTTCATCGCCATTCCACTCAAGTTTGGCGGTGGTCAGTGCGCTTAGAGGAGCAAGGGAAGGTGTTGTGTGTGGCATAGGTCTGTAGGGCTTGGTCATCGAATGGGGCGCTGGGCACTGGTGTAGTGAGGCGTTGGCAAGGCGCGTTAACGCTGAATGAAGTCTCGCTTCCCCCTAGCCTGGATGGTGCCAGTATGAGGGATCGGCGGCGAGCGGTTAAGCATTGTTATAAAGAAGAACATGCTGAGCAGTGGTGCAGCCACCGCCAGGCGGTGTGGATAAAGAGGGTGGTGCGGTCAAAAATTAGACATATTCCGCGCGGCCCCATGCTGACAGCGCTGCTGAAGGTTATTCCGGCTAACGTTCACAAGGTTATTCACAGATAGTGTGAACAGTGGTGGAGGCGCGATAGCCTGAGCTGTACTGGAGGAGAAGTGATAATAGACTCATCGAAAATGAGTGCGAAGAGCGTCTGTTGTTACATCATTCATGTCCATGAGCATTATATAACCTATTGAAAAGGTGCGTTATTGTGAGTGCCTGAAAAGTGTACAACTGGCGCCAGCCCCGATGATAAGGGGCGTTTGGAGATTCTTGCAACGCTCTTGCACATAGTTGTCCACAGCTGGTGTGGATAGCCGGCAATAGCGCTTCACTACGCCTTTTCGCGCCAGAGAGTCCTCTTGAGCTTGCACCGTTAGGGTGTGAATAACGTGCGAAATGCTGTCAGAAGCCTTCGCCTGTGCATAACCACGAGGAAGGTGATGCAGGTCGCTACTTCGAGCCTTGGCTATCGCTGTCAGGGAGCGATGCGCTGCAATAATGGCGCATCCCAGCAGTAGAGCGAGCGCCGCCGAGGAGTGGAGAGAAGTGACGAGAAGTGCTTCATGCTGACGCGCATGTTCGGTGGCGGGATTGACGTTCGTCGAAGCAGATTAGCCGCGGTGGGGAAGGATGTTTGCCAGTATTGAGGAGGAGCGATGTACCGGCAGTGGCGGTGATAGCTGCTGCTTTGCCCACAACGCCGCGGCAAGCGCGGCGCTGAAGGATAAAGCGGCCAACCATTGGCAGTAGCGTTAGCGGCCCAGCGGCAGAATGGCAACCCAATCAGGGCCCTGGCCCACAGCCGCTTTGGCGAGAGGTGTCAGCGCGCCATTGCTGGCCTCTACGCGATAAAGCGCCGCTTCGGTGGATTGCTCTCCACAGCCCACTGCAAAGCGTCCATCACCACTGATATCGAAAGCGCGCGGCTGGGTTTCGGTCGGCGCTGCCGATACTTCATTGAGATCAAGATCAACCCCAATCAGTTGGCTTGAGGTGCGGTCAGAGACGAACAGATAGCCCTGCGACTCGGCAAGATGCAGGTCAGCAGCCCAGATCAGCCCCGCCGTGCCTTGCTCGGAGTCGGCGGCGTCGGCAAAGCCCGGTTTGAGACCTTCCAGCGCATCGAAACGCGGCGAAATCTTCTCTAGTGACAGCGTGCCGCTGGCGGGGTCGATGGCAAACCGCGCAACCTGTGCCAGGAATTCACTCACCACATAGAGAGTGCGACCGTCGCTGCTGATTACCTGGTGGCGCGGGCCGAAGCCTTCGGCGACCGTCACAGGTGGCAGTGCCTCAAGGCTGCCTTCATCGCTGATGCGGAATCCGTGCAGTTTGTCGTCGCCCAGCGATGCGACATACAGGAAGTTGCCATCGGGGCTGACCACAACCGAGTGCGCGCGGTTGATCCCCTCGACTTCAGCAACAGGAGTCGCCGACGGCTGGTCAAGATCGGCGGTACGCACCACCACCAGCTTATGGTCGGAGTAGGACGTGCCTACCGCGAAGCGCTGATTGGGCGTTAGCGTCAGATAGACCAGACCCGCGCCTATCCGGGTACGGGCCACGGAGGTTAATTCACCGTTGTGCGGATCAATGCGATAGCTGCTGATCGACTCATCCCCACGGGTCGCGCTATAGAGCGTGCTGCCATCGGCGGAAAAGACGATGGGGCCGGGTTTGGCATCGCTTGAATAGCTGTCGACCGTGGTGAGTGTTTCGGCATCGCTGTCGAGGTGCAGCAGCGTAATGGATGCGTCCTTGGCGTTGGCGACATAGACAGCATAAGAAGCGTTGGCAACATGACTGGCTGACATTAAAGCTCTCCGTCTTCACAAAATAGATCAGGGCGTGGCAGGTCGCTGTGCACGACACCACGCCCACACCTCATGTTACGCCAGCGTAGCGCACCCACGACTCAAGGGGTAGGCTGCGCGGGCGTAGCGATACTTACGGGAAGACCTTGAGGAACGGCTTCACGCTGGTCGATGCGTAAACGCCGGCGGCGTTGTAGGGATCTTCCGCTGCCCACGCTTTGGCAGCGTCGAGGGAATCGAACTGCGCGATCACGGTACTGCCGGTAAAGCCGGCTTCGCCGGGCGCTTCGCTGTCAATGGCAGGATTGGGGCCGGCAACGATCAGGCGTCCTTCCGCCTTGAGCTGTTCCAGTCGCGCCAAATGATCGGGGCGAGCGGCCATGCGTTTATCCAGCGTATTGGGGTGATCCTGACTGACAATGGCGTACAGCATTAAATAGCTCCTGTTGATGATGATGATGGCGAGCGCGTTGAACCGGCAAATGCCATGCCTTCAGCGGTCGGAAGGGGTGTTTTGCTCGGCGTGACGGGCAATATAAACGCCCTGCACCAGAATAAAGACGACCGTCAGACCGAGCATGCCGAACAGCTTGAAGTTAACCCAAACGTTCTCGCTGTAAAGCGTAAATACCGCGATATTGGCGGCACCCAGCACAATAAAGAAGAATACCCAGGCGAGGTTAAGGCGCATCCAGACACGCCCCGACAGGGTGACGTTCTTTTCCATCATGCGCTGCACAACGGGCTTGCCTTTATTCTCGCCGCGCCCCACCAGTGGTGATAGCAAAAAGGCAGCGGCAAATAGCCAGTTGACGATGGTCGGCTTCCATTTGATGAAATCCCCGTCGTGGAGCAGCACCGTCAGGCCACCCAGCACGATCACCAGCCCCAGCGTTACCAGCTGCATTTTTTCAACGGTGCGGTAGCGCCACCAGGTGAACAGCACTTGCAGAATGGTGACAGGGATCAGCACCGCAGTGGCGATAATCAGGCTGCCGGTCATCTTGTACACAATAAAGAAGACAACGATCGGCAGAAAATCGAGCAGCAGTTTCATGAATGAACTCTTGATGGTTGCAGTGGGCAGCGGGCAAGCCGACACCTTGTACTCAGTGTCGCCAAGAGCCTGTTTTAATGCAGTAGAGCCGACGCGCAGCAATGTTGAACAGGCTTCAGGAAGAGCGCTTCCCCGTAAACAAGGCTCCTACTATACCTGCTCGGTCAGCGAGTGAAGAGCCTTGCTGTCGTAAAAGCGCTATCGGTAGCGTTAAGGCAACGTTAGAATGCGCCGTAAGATGCCTGTTTCAGCACGATCCTTTCGGGCCTTGCCGAGCGCTGACGGCGCGCTTGTGCCCAGGGCCGAGATTCCCAGAGAGTTTGTTGCTGAGCTACCCACGATCTATCAATTGATGATGCCAATGGCCGACCCCAACGCTCCACCGCTTCCCTCCGCTGCTGCAAGATTGCCCGAGCGCATGGGGCCGGAGGTGGCGGGAATTGATCTTCACATGCACTCCACTGCTTCTGATGGCGCATTGACACCGACAGAGCTGGTGACCAAGTGCCACGCCAACGGTGTGCGTTGGATGGCGCTTACCGACCACGATACCCTCGCGGGAGTGGCTGAGGCGCGTCAGACTGCCGAACAGCACGGCATGGCGCTGCTTGCCGGTGCCGAGCTATCCACCCAGTGGTCGGGCGTCGGCATTCATGTCGTGGCACTTCTCCCTGATGGCGAGCAGCAGGCGCTGGTGCCATCCTCGCCCATGGCAGAAGCACTTCACACCCTTGAGCGTGCGCGTGAAGAGCGCGCCGAACGCATCGCCCATAAGCTGGAGAAGAAAGGGCTTGCCAACGCCTACCAGCGGGCGCGTGAAAAAGCGCAAGGGCGAGCCGCAGTGGGGCGGCCGCATTTTGCCGAGGCGCTGGTCGATGCAGGAATTGTCAGCGATCGTGCCGAGGCGTTTAAACGTTACCTTGGCGCTGGCAAAACCGGTGACATCAAGGCGCTGTGGCCGACGCTGGAGCAAGTGGTGGAGTGGATCACCGGCAGCGGTGGGGTAGCCGTGCTGGCACATCCACTGCGCTATGGGCTGACGCGCCGCAAGCGTGGGCTGTTGATGGATGCGTTCGCGGCGGCTGGTGGTGAAGGGGCCGAACTGGTCAGTGGCTTTCAGAACAGCGATCGCGGCCGCGATCTCGCCCGTCAGCTTGATGAGCGTGGCCTTTACGCGTCGCTGGGCAGTGATTTCCATATGACGCGTGGCCCTTTTGCGCCGGGCCGCTTCAGCGAGCCACCGGGCACTGGCGTTCCCCCCATTTGGCAGCATCCGCGTCTGTGTGGCTGGTTTAAGCGTTATAGTGGGGGCTGATAATCGTTGATGGGCGGAACGCTGCGCGTAGGCGGGCGTTCTCCATGGAGATGCTGCTTGTGGCAGACGCTTGCTGGCACATAATAATGAAGGGGGGCTTGGGCTGTCTGCTCAAGATTGCCTGAAGTGATCCGTCTGGAATCTTTTCGCAGGGCGGCGCTGTTATAGGAGAACACGATGAGCGATTTTCTAGAAATTCATCCGGAAACACCGCAGCAGCGGTTGATCGACCAGGTCGTTGAGCGGGTGCGCAAGGGTGGTGTGATCGCCTATCCCACTGACTCTGGGTATGCGCTGGGCTGTTCGCTGGGCGAGAAGAAAGCGGTGGAAGGTATCAAGCGGCTGCGCCAGTTGGATGACAAGCACAATTTCACGCTGGTGTGTGCCGATCTCTCCGAAATCAGTACCTACGCCAAGGTAGATAACGCGGTATTTAGACTGCTGAAGGCGCATACGCCCGGGCCTTATACCTTCATTCTGGCGGCAACCAGCGAAGTGCCGCGCCTGCTGTTGCATCCCAAGCGTCGCTCCATCGGTGTGCGTGTGCCTGATAACCCGATTGCGCGCGCTATTGTGGATACGCTGGGGATGCCGCTGATGAGTGTAACGCTGATCGCCCCTGATGATGAGTATCCGATGACAGACGCCGAAGACATTCGTGATCGCTTCGGTCACCAGCTCGACATTATTATTGATGGCGGTGCCTGTTCGCTGGAACCTACCACGGTCGTGGATCTGCGCGAGCTGCCACCGCAGATTCTCAGGGAAGGACGGGGCGATACCGCGCCGTTTGAGTAACAGCGCGGGAAGCGGCTTGATTGGCTGGTGCTGTCAGTCCTGGTGGTCAGCACCTAGCCGATTCACCAAAGCAAGCATTTCGATACCTACCTGGGTATGCTGCTGCCAGTCGGGCTGGCTCAACGCCTCGATCAGTTTTTCGCCACCCAGTTCAGGATAGTGAATATCGAGCTTTTGCAGCGCCAATAGCGCTATTTCGATGCCGTGGTGGCTGCCGCGTTCATCTTCGGCGTAGTCCAGCGCGGCGATGGCGGCACCCAAGAGTGCCTCCGGCTCTTCCGGTAGCTCGTCGCCAAGCGGTTGAGGGGAGAGCAGGGCACCTGCCCGACTCGCCTTGCTGCTATCGGAAGGGCGCATCGGCGCTTCCTTGACCACAACATCGGCTAGCGCCCACAGCGCTTCTGGGCTGCCCTGTTTCAGCTCCAGCTCAACTTCGTTGATAGCGCGCGTCTGATCGCCCGCCACGATGCTGCCGTGGTCAATCGCAAGTTCGATCACGGCATCCTGCCAGGGAATGGTGTAAGCGACGCGTTCGAAGTCGGTAGAGAAGAGCGGCTGTAACTGCTCAAGCAAGGCGTCATCGGCGAGGGGCGCCAATTCCGAATGCTGCTGGGCAAGGGCTTTCAGCACCTCCAGATCGAGCTGATCGGTATCGCACTCCCACTGCCATTCACCGCGCTGGCTCAGGCCGCCTGTGCTGGTGCCGACGCTTTTCAATGTCTGGATCAAGCGCTCGCCTTCTCCCTTGCGCAGGCGCAGCGCCAGCCGATGCTGTTGCAGTTGGCCGTCAGGTGTATCGAAGTAGCGGTTGCCCAGCGACATGCGGGCTGGCGTGAGCTGGCTGAGCAGTTCGCTTGCCATCAGCTGGGTACGGCCTTCTGGCCCTAGCGCAAGTTTCAGCTCGATTTCGCGGTTGTCGTTGCTTGCCATAGCGATGAATCCCTGTGGTGGAAATGTAGTTGAAATAGTGTGTCTTGATAGCGGCGAAGCTGGCGTGGCCTATAGCCAATGATACTTGGCTAGCTCCGCAGGCTGAAAATTTTTACCGATACCGTTAACGTCGCCTTCCCCAGCGCGTTGAAACGCGCTGGATGACCATCAAGGCATCCGGCGGCACGCTCTTTTGGCGGCTGTGCCGAGCGTGGCAGCCCCGGCGGGAAGCGCGACCTCACGCGCTGTGTGCGGTATTGTACAGGGTAGCAAGCATGACGGCGTTGTGGGGCATTTCGCCTACGAGCAGTGCTGCTTGCTTCCGCTTTTACCCGCGTGATTCAACGTGCGTCATTCATGAAAAAGAGCGTCAGCTTCAGAGGCTAACCATGACATCAGGGTTTCGTTTTGCCGAGTGGTTTCGCGGCAGTGCTCCCTACATTGACAGGCATCGTCACCGCACTTTGGTGGTATTGATCGAAGGAGGCGTCTTCGAGGGCGATCATCTCGATACGCTGGTTCAGGACTTCGCGCTGCTGCACACGCTGGGTGTGCGGGTAGTGGTGGTGTTTGGCGTGCGTGAGCAGATCGAGTGCGCGCTCAGGAGCGCCTCCATTGAAGCGCCGTTGATCGAGCAACGCAGGGTGATATCAGGCCAGGCGATGAAGGTGATCGAGAGTGAAGCCAATCGCGCTCGCCTGGCGCTGGAGTCGCGTTTCTCGGTAGGGCTGCCCAACTCCCCCATGCACGGGCTGGATATTCACGCGGTAAGCGGCAATCTGGTGATGGCACGCCCGCTGGGAGTGCGCCATGGCGTTGATTATCTCCAGACCGGTGAAGTGCGCAGCGTGCGCTCAGAGGCGGTCCAGCAGCTGCTCGACGCTGGCATGCTGGTGCTGATCCCACCGCTGGGCCACTCCAGTACCGGTGAAGTCTTCGATCTGGAAGCGACTGACATTGCGCGCAGCGTGGCGGTGGCGCTCAAGGCTGACAAGCTGGTGCTGCTGGGAGACGCCAAGGGCCTGAGTGATGGCAACGGCGAGCTGTTGCGCCAGTTGGGGCCGCATGAGGCGCAGCGCGTAGCGTTTGACCGTGCGGCGAATCCGGAGCTGGCGCGCCACCTGGATGCCGCCTGTGCTGCTGCGCGAGGAGGGGTGGGCCGTGCGCACCTGCTGAGCTGGCACGATAGCAATGCGCTGCTGGGCGAGCTGTTCACCCGCGATGGGATCGGCACCATGATTACCCAGGAGAGCTACGAGCAGCTGCGCGTGGCAGAGCGCGGTGACGTGGGAGGTATGCTGGAGCTGATGAAGCCGCTGGAAGAGAAAGGGGTGCTGATTCA
Organism: Carnimonas nigrificans ATCC BAA-78; assembly: GCF_000526695.1. Lineage (GTDB taxonomy): Bacteria > Pseudomonadota > Gammaproteobacteria > Pseudomonadales > Halomonadaceae > Carnimonas > Carnimonas nigrificans. Next base: position 353,690 of record NZ_JAGO01000010.1, on the reverse strand, counting down.
TCGCTCTCGCGAACGGCTGGAGAGCCAAATCGAGGATTATCGGGTGATCGTGCGCGACGGCATGACCATCGCCTGCGCCGCGCTGCATCGCTTCGACACAGCGAAAATGGGCGAACTGGCATCGCTGGTGGTTCATCCTGATTACCGTAATGGCGAGCGCGGAGAATTGCTGCTGGAAGAGATCGAGCATGAAGCCCGCTTGCGCGGCTACCGTGCGCTGTTTGCCTTGACCACTCATACGTCGCACTGGTTTCTTGAGCACGGCTTCACCCCCGGAAGCCTGAACGACTTGCCCAAAGAGCGTGGTGATGGCTACAACCACGCGCGTAATTCAAAAATTCTGGTCAAGTTGTTGCAGGCGGGTGATGCCCCCTAAACAGTAGCGGCGGTTGGTGAAGCCAGTGCTTTAACACTTCCCTGTCGTCACATCAGGTGCCGAGAAACGGGCGCTAATGCCAGCCTCTCGGCACGATGCTATCTATTCACTCTTGTTTACCAGCGTGTTTTGGTAAGGATTTCCCATGGCATTATCCAGACAGGTGACTTCTTCGCGGCGTAAGGGGCGCGCTCCACGGCGCATGTCCTTGCTGTATCTGGTGTTGCTCGGCTTTGCACTGGCGATGCTGCCGATTCTGGTCATGATCTATCAGGCCGCCCACGATGTATCGCGCCTGGCGCAGTTGGGGGAATACAGCGCCCGTGCCGGTGTCGATGATACTCGCCGCACGCAGTCGCTCGGCATGTTGAGCAGTGAGCTTGAGCGCGTGGCGCGCCAGTATGTGATCGTCAACAACGACAACCTGCTGAACTCCTATCGTGAGCGGTTGCGCCGCTTTTCGGCGCTGTTTGAGCAGCAGGCCAAGCGCCTGGATGGGCTTGAGGTTGAGTCGGATATCCGCGCGACCCTTGTCAGGCTGCGCCGTTTTCCCGGAAACAACGCCGAGGAGCAGCATCAACTGCTGTCAGACCTGCTCAAACTGGGCAATGACGTGCGCACCATTGAAGTAATGACCAACGATCTGGTCGATACGCAGTTGCAGGCGATGCGCAACGAAGCGCGTGATATCTATGCCACCCTATGGATCGAGCTGGGCATTACACTGCTGCTGACGCTGGCCGCGATTATCTTCTTCACCTGGCGCATTACGCATCCGATCCGTTTGCTGGAGCAGCAGATTCGCACGCTTGAGGAGCCGCCCCGCGATACGGAGGTCGTCATCAATGGGCCGGCGGAGCTGGTATCGCTTAATCAGGGCTTGAACTGGCTGGGCAAGCGGCTGGATGAGCTGGAAGCCCAGAAGCGCTCCTTCCTGCGCCATATGTCCCACGAGCTGAAGACACCGCTGGCAGCCATTCGTGAAGGCACCGGGCTATTGGCAGATGGCATGGTGGGGGCGTTGGGCAAGCGTCAGCGTGAAATTGTGCTGCTGATTGATGACAGCAGCGCCGAGCTGCAAATCCTGATCGAGCAGTTACTGGATTACAATCAAACCCAACGTAATCGCACGTTGACGATATCTCGTTTCGATGTAGTAACATTAATTCACGAAATTGTTGCAAAACATCGTCTGGCGCTTGAAAGTAAGGGGCAAGCGCTCGAACTGCCGCGTCAGCCGGTGTATTGGCAGGCCGATCGCGTTCGTACTACCCGCATCATTGATAATCTGGTCTCCAATGTCATCGCCTACGGCGAGGATCACGGCACCTTGTGGGTACGTGTGTGGACCGACGCTGAGTGGCTCTATGTAGAAATCGCCAATACCGGTAACCCTATCCGTGCGGAAGAGCAGACTCGCTTGTTTGAGCCGTTTTTCCAGGGCTCCAGTCGCCGCAAGGGGCCGTTGAAGGGGTCGGGTATTGGTCTTTCCGTCGCGTCGGAAAGTGCCTTGATTCAGGGCGGTAGCCTGCGGCTGGTCGATGATGCGCAGGAGGATGTGTGCTTCCGCCTGATGTTGCCGCAGGCTGAAGAGGGCGAATACACACCGCCGGTCGCCACCGATAGCCAGTAAGCACTTATTTCAATCAGGAAAATTCCAGCAGAACCTTATGCCGTTATCAGCACTTAATTACCGTGGCCCCCTTACTGCCTGCGTGGTCAGCGTATTGCTGACGCTCTCAGGCTGTCAGCTGGTTTCGAGCAGTGGCAGCAGTTGTGAGTCGGAAGGACTTCCGCTGCTGAAAAACAGCGATTGCTCCCTTCATAGCTGGATGGCTTTTGCCATGACTGCGCAAAGGGCCGATCAGAAGTGGCGTGATCGCATCGAGCGCCAGGCGCCCAGCAGTTCGCTTCAGGATCGTTTGGTCAGGGCGGTAGCGCTGGGCTGGTCGAGCGATCAGCAGGAGCTTGTACAGGCGCAGCGGCTGTATCAAAGCGGTGTGTCTGATTCGCCGCAGCGGTTGCGTTCGTTCTTCAGCCTGCTGCAAGTGGACGCCGAGCAGCGTGCCGAGCATATGAAGCTGATCCGCTCCCACGCCGCGCTATCGGCAGCGCACAAAGACAGCAGTAGCCAGTCAGCCAGAATAGAGCAGCTTGAGCGTGAAAATACGGATCTTAAACGCAAGATCAATGAGCTGGCAGCGATAGAGTCCCAGTGGGACAGAGAACGCGGCCAGCGCTGATCACTGCTTGAGTGTTTTTGACTTCACTTCGAGGCTCAGCCGTCCTTCACCAAGTCGGGCGCTGAGCCTCTCTCCTTCCTGCACATCAGCGGCACTGCGCACCACGCTGTGATCGCTCTTCTCCAGCACCGTATAACCACGTCTTAATGTGGCGAGAGGGCTGGCGATATCCAGCCGTTTACCCAGAATGCCAAGACGCTCGGCAGAGCGCTGCTGGTGGTGTTTGATGGCGGCGTAGAGGCGTGTTTCCAGTCTTCCCATTTGCGTGTTGCCCTGTTGGGAGAGGCGCGGTCCGATACGCTGTAAACGTGTCTCAAGCAGCTCAAGCTGCTGCTGGTACTCGATCAAGCGACGCTGTGGCGACTGGCGCTGTAGCCGTTCGTGCGCAGTCCGTATTTCCTGCTGATACTGATGAAGACGACGCTGCTGGGCGCGTATCAGACGCTGCTCAAGGGATGCCAGTAGTGCGCGGTAGCGCCGCAACTGTTCCAGCGGTGAACGTAGCCGAGCCTCCAGTGCATTCAAATGTTGAAGCTGCGTATTCAATCGGCTGCGCTGGACATTGAGCAAGCGCTGGGAGAGCTGTTGCAGATGGCGTTCGGCGTCGAGCTGGCGGCGCTGTTTGGCGCTGTGCAAGCGGTTCTCTAACGTCGTCAGCCAGAGGCGCTGATGACGCAAGTGCTCCCCCGGATGGCGCAGGCGTGCGCGTATGTAGTCAAGGCGCTGGTGCTGCCGGTTCAGGTAACTATCCTTGGCCGCCAGCAGCCTGCGCGCGAGCTGTGCCAGCTGGCGACGCAGCTCACGCTGATCGGGCACCAGACGTTCGGCTGCCGCAGAGGGGGTAGGGGCGCGCACGTCTGCGGCGTAATCGGCCAGCGTCGTATCCGTTTCGTGGCCGACCGCCGACATCACTGGTATATGCGATCCATGAATGGCGCGGGCCACGCGCTCGTCGTTAAAGCACCACAGGTCCTCGAAACTGCCCCCGCCACGGGTCAGTAGAATGGCGTCGGCCTGGGTTTCCGTATTCACTCGTCGCACTGCTGAAGCGATCTGCTCGGCTGCGTAATCGCCCTGTACCTGAACCGGCACAAGAATGACCTTCACCCACGGCCAGCGCGCCGTAAGCACGCTGATGACATCCTGAAGTGCCGCGCCCGTTGGTGACGTAATCACCGCCAACCGTTCGGGCGGGTAGGGCAGCGCGCGACCATTGGCGAAAATACCTTCCTCACCCAACTTGACGCGCAGTGCCTCCAGCGCTGCTAGTAGCGCCCCTTTTCCCGCTTCACGCACGGCTTCAACGATAAGCTGATAGTCACCGCGTGCTTCAAAAAGCGATACCTGCGCGCGTACCTGCACCAGTTGCCCCTCGCGCAACGGCGCTCTTACCCCCAGTGCCCGCTGACGAAACAGCGCACAGCGCACCTGAGCATCGTCATCCTTCAAGGTGAAGTAGGCATGCCCCGAGCGCGGCTGCGACAGTGACGAAATCTCGCCCTGCACCCAAACACTGTTGAAATTGCCTTCCAATAGCTGCCGCGCCTGCTTGTTCAGCGCAGTCACCGTCAGCGCCTCATCGTCGTTATCCGGTGATGGCTCAGACGTATCAAGAAAGCGGTTGAGGAATGAGGAGGACATGGCAGCTCGGATGGTGATGTATATGGTGGCTAGTATGACATTGATGAGGGAGGAGGGCGCTAGGCTGGGGGTATTTCAATTTTTGGGAGGTAGGGAGCCGAGGCTTTCACTGCTGGCGTCTTTGCAGTCGTTATTGGTTGATATTGAAGGGGACCTTGCAGGCCCCCTTCCCCCCGCTGGCGTCAGGCGCGTCAGACTATCCGAGTGCAAAAATGCGTTGCCCTCGGATGATTCCGCGCCTTCCTTGATGGAGGTTGCAGGTGTTGGTGTGTTTATCGAGGTGATTAATCGAGAGCTTGCGCAGCACTTCACTGCTGACATCTTTACATACGTTATTGCTTGATGTTGAAGGGGACTTTGGCAGCCCCCTTCACCCCCGCTTTCGTCAGGCGCGTCAGACCATCCGAGTGCAAAAATGCGCTGCCCTCGGATGATTCCGCGCCTTCCTTGATGGGTTTGTAGTGGTTGGCGTTTGTATCGGTGTGGCTGATGCGGGGCCGTGTGTCGAGGCTCTACGGCTGAAGCTTATGGCGAGGCGGTTTGCGCTAGCGTGGCATAAACGCCGGGGCCTATGGGCAAGCCTGCCAGGTACCAGATCACCAGTAATATCAGCCAGATTGACAGGAAGGCGATGGGATAGGGCAGCACCAGTGAGTAGTAGGTACCGAGGCGTGCTTTAGGGAAGTAGCGCTGCAAGTAGCCGAGGAACAGCGGCACAAAGGGCGAGACAGGGGCCAGCGGCAGCACGGACGAGTCGGCTACGCGGAACAGTACCTGGGCAAAGGCTGGGTGAAAGCCGAGCAGCATGAACATCGGTACGAAAACCGGGGCCAGAATCGACCAGATGGCCGAGCCACTGGCAATGAACATGCACAGCAGGGCGGAGAGCAGTGTCAGGCCAAGGAAGGCGGGCACCCCATTCATGCCGATCGTCTCCAGCAGATCAGTCAGCCCTATCGCCATAAAGGTGCCGAGATTGCTCCAGTTGAACATCGCGACAAACTGGGAGAGTGGAAACACCATCACGATAAACCCGGCCATCTCTTTCATGGGTTCAATCAATAGCGGTGGAATATCGCCCTGGCGGCGAATCTTGCCGGTGGTTATGCCATAGGCAAGCGAGACGATGATCAAAAACAGGATGATCAGCGGCACAATACCCTTGATAAAGGGAGAAGGCAGAATAGTGTGATTCACCGGATCACGCAGCAGACCGTTTTCCGGCACCACCAACAGGGCAAGAAGACCGATAAACACTAGAGCGACCAGCCCCGTAACACGCAGCCCGCGTCGCTCCAGAGGCGTGAGCTGATGCAGTTTTTCGTCGTTTTCCTTCTGCCAAGGCCCCAGTCGCGGCTCCACCAGGCGGTCAGTAATAAGCCCACCCACAATGGTCAGTACGATGACCGACACCGCCATGAAGTACCAGTTATCGAGTACGCTGACCTCAAGGCTTGGGTCGATGGCCTTGGTGGCTTCGGTGCTAAGGCCTGACAGCAGTACGTCGGTGGTGACAATCAACAGGTTAGCGGTAAAACCGCATGCCACGCCTGCAATGGCGGCCATTAGCCCCGCTACGGGGTGCCTGCCGACTGCCAGAAAGATCAAGGCACCCATGGGCGGCATGATAACCAGGGCCGCATCGGAAGAGATGTGGCTGAAGAAGGCGATGAAGAGCACCATGTAGCTGGCGTAGGTTGCCCCAACATGGGAGGCCATTTTCACCATCAGCGCTGGCAATAGCCCCACTCGCTCAGCAAACCCGGCCCCCAGAACCAGCGCAAGAATGGCCCCCAGCGGCGTAAAGCCACTGAAATTCTTGACAATATTGGGCAGCAGCCAGTGAATGCCATCGGCACTGAGCAGGTTATTGACCGTTACTGCTTCATTATTGACCGGATTGATCGCCTGAATATCCAGGCTGCCCAGAATGGCGGTTACCACCATCAGAACGCCGATCAAATAGATAAACAGTAAAAATGGATGGGGTACCTTGTTGCCGATCTTTTCCACGCGAGAAAAGAGAGCGCTTCCGCTGGGCGGTGCAGAAGAAGTCTTCATGGGTGCAGCTCCTGAACAATAGTGCGCTTGTTGTAATTGTGGTGTTTTGACCCTGCCGCTACTTCAGCGGGGAGGGCGTTATTCCTTCAGGAATGGGGCAGCGATATGGCTTTTCGTCTAGCTGCTGCTGCCATTCTGCACGCGCTTGCTGAAGCAACGCTTTGTCTTCCAATAGGCGAATGGCAGAAGCCCCTAGCACCTTCGCTGCAAGCAGCATGCCCTTATGGGCAATCGAGGTGCGCCCTTGGCTCACCAGTTGCCAGCTATGCAAGGCGGTGCCCATGGCAAAGCAGGGGGTATGGCACTGAGCCACCGGCATTTTCCAACTAACATCGCCGACATCGGTAGAGGCAGCCCATAGGGTGTCGCTCTCTGCATAGGGCGCGACTTCATCCGCCAATACGGTGCTGCGATGACGGCGGATAAAGTCGGCACCAGCGTCACCACCGGTATTGGCGATGGTTTGCAGGCTGGTGTCGATATCGCTGTCACTCAGGGTGGCGCGAATGGAAGCAGCAAACTCCTGTTCAGCGCTGCTCCACTGTGGAGTGCCAAAGTGCTGCAACACTTCATACATGGCTCGTTCGAGTGAGCGATTGGGCAGGTAGTTGGTGCAGGCCTTGTCGAAGCGATAGCTGACCGAGGTTTCCGTCATCAAAGCCGCGCCCTGGGCAATCTTATCGACACGCTCGAATATCCGCTCGACTTCGGCCATGTCGGGGGCACGTATCAAATAGAGCACTTCAGCATGCGGCTGCACCACATTGGGCGAGACGCCACCGCTATCGGTAATGGCATAGTGGACGCGCGCCTGGTCGATCAGATGCTCGTTGAGGAAATTACTGCCCACGGTCATGAGTGTGGCGGCATCTAGAGCACTGCGACCCAGGTGAGGAGAGGCGGCGGCATGAGAAGGAGTGCCAGTAAAGCGCCAGGCCACCTGCATATTGGCCAGCGTGCGGTTATTCAACATGCCCGCGAAGGTTTCCGGGTGCCACGTCAGCGCGGCATCCACATTGTCGAACAGCCCCTCGCGCACCATGAATGTTTTACCGGAGCCGCCCTCTTCCCCCGGGCAGCCATAGAAGCGAATGGTGCCGCTGCCGCCTTTCTGCTCAAGCCATTGCTTGGCCGCGATAGCGCCAGCCAGCGCCGCTGTTCCCAACAGGTTATGCCCACACCCATGGCCGTTACCGCCTTCCGTAATAGCGGAAGGTTCAGCGCAATGGGCGTGCTGGCTCAGACCTGCCAGAGCGTCATACTCGCCCAATAGCGCAATAACGGGGCTGCCTTGACCATAGCTCGCGATAAAGGCGTGAGGAATGCCGCCAGCGTTACGCTCAAGGGTGAAGCCTTCTTTCTCTAGTGCGCTGGCAAGGTGGTCGGCGGACCACTGCTCCTCGAAGCGGGTTTCGGGGTGATCCCAGATGGCATCGGCCATCTCTATGAAGTGCTGCTGCTTGCCTTCAATCACCGCATTGGCAAAATCGTTGTAACGAGTCATCGGATCGGCTCCTGCCAGGGAAATTCCAGCACTATGCGTGCCAGTGTTTCGACCGCGGTTTGCATAACCTCTTCATTGAAGTCGAACCCTTCATTGTGATGGCCTGCGCTGAGTTCGGTCCCAAACACCATGTAGGATGCCAGACCACCTTGCTGCTGAACGCGCTCCATCATCAGCGTAGCGTCCTCTGACCCGGCACCGCGCTCACAGTGGGGCTGCGCATGCTCTACCCCCGTAACGCGGGAAGCGACCTCACGCAGATAGTCCACCCATGCAGGAGAAGGATGGCTGGAAGTTGCTGCACCCATGATCTTCTGCTCACACGTCACGCCGTGCATGGTTGCGGCGCCTGTGATGACCTCCTGAGCACGCTGCACTACATATTGGTTGATGGCGTCGGTTTGACCGCGGGTTTCAATCTTGAGAAGGGCGTCGGCGGGCACCACATTGCGGCCACTGCCCGCCCTCATTACGCCGGTATTGACGCGGGAGGCACCACCGCTGTGGGGCGCGATGGCGGCCAGCCCCAGTGCGGCCTGCGCTGCTGCCAGCAAGGCGTTGCGACCCGCTTCCGGCTGACCGCCTGCATGTGCTGCCACCCCGTGAAAGCGCACATCAAGCTTGGTGGTGGCCATGAACTTGTCATCTCCGCAGATGACCGTTCCTGCAGGAATGCCGGTGCCTATGTGAATGGCGGTAAAGTAATCAACACTTTCCAGCGCACCGGCGGCCACCATGGCACGGGCACCACGAGTTCCTTCTTCTGCTGGCTGAAAGATAAGCTTGATCACGCCGTGTAGCTGATCCTGATAGGCAATTAAAAGCCGTGCCAAGCCTAGCCCGATGGCGGTATGCCCATCATGACCACAGGCGTGCATCATGCCGGGGTTACAGGAGGCGAAGCCCTCCTTGCCGGGGCGGTGCAGCTCGTCACTGCGTTCATCAAGATCGAGCGCATCCATATCGACGCGAAACGCGATAACGGGTCCCGCACGGCCAGTATCCAGCGTTGCCACAATGCCGGTGAAGCCATCGGCAAAGAAGGGCAGCCACGCCTCCAGAGCGCCTTGTGTACGGGCGCGAGCCAGCTCCTTATCCAGAGTGGCCTGGTCAGGCAGGCCCATGCGCGTATCTGCATCAACCACCTCTCGCCCCAGCGCCAGCTCGAACCCCAGCCGATCCAGCTCGGCTGCTACGTGAGTTGCGGTGCGAAACTCCACCCAGCCCGATTCGGCATAGTGATGAAAATCACGCCGCCATTCAGTCATCTGGGGGAGCAACTGGCGTGCATTCTGGTGTAAGTGGGGCATAACGACATTGACCGTGGATGGAAAACAGAAGGCCCGTTCATGTTGGCGTGGGCCGCTTCCTCCAATCTGACACGGAGCACTGGCGCTCGATAGATGTTATTTTCTTAAGGGTGATAATTTCAGGTTATCGGAAGAAGCATGACATTTCAGATCAAGTTTCATCATCTACAAGCCTTTGTAGAAGTAGCGCGCCAGGGCAGCATTCGTGGCGCTGGTCGTACGCTTGAGCGTTCACAGCCGGGGCTGACCAAAACCATTAAAGAGCTTGAAACGGGCCTGGCGATACAGCTTTTTGTGCGCCGCAGGGAAGGCGTGATGCTGACCGAAATCGGGAAGGGTTTTTATCAGCACGCCAGCCTGATTCTCGAAGAGCTGCGGGTTGCCCAGGAAGATATTCAGCAGCAGCAGGGGGAGTTATCGGGCTGCATTAACATTGGGCTTTCTCCCAGCGTTGCCAATACGCTGATGCCGCCGATTATTCACCATTTTTACTGGCAGTATCCCCATGCGCGGGTCAAGGTGCTGGAAGGCTCGTTAGGGTTTCTCGTGGGAGAGCTACGTCAGGGAAGGCTCGATTTCACGATCAATACTCACTCCCCCGACACCTTCAATCAGGACCTTGTCTTTGAAAAGGTGTTCGAGAAAACCTATGCCATTTTCGCCCGCCGGGATCATCCCATGGCGCAGGCTACTTCCGTCGCGGAGCTGCTTCAGTGTGACTGGACGGTGCCCACTTCCCACAATGGCTACTTTCAGGCATTGCTCAAAAGTGCCGGCGCCGACCCGATGCGCCTCTCCATTGATGTGGTGTGCGAGAGTATCTCTTCGACGGCGGGCCTGGTGAGGCAGAGCGATTTTCTGACCATTCTGCCCATCGACTGCCCTGAGGTGGAGTATGGCCTGGTGCAGATTCCGATTGCAGAGACACTGCCCCAGGTGCCTTATTATCTTGTTCAGCGTCGCGATATTCAGCAGACATTACTGGCCGCGCTTCTGATCAGCCGTTTTCGCAAGGCGAGCCAGTTAGCCGGTTGAGCGTGTAGCAGGCGTATTGAAGAAGTACCCACCGCATTTCAGGGGCGGGAAGGGGAGTTGTCCGGTGTTGGCATTCAGCCCGTGGGTTCGCGCTGGACAGAATAGCCTTCGATCCATTAGAATTCGCGATTAACTTTTACATCGAAGACGTCCATGCTCTATTTGGCCCGCACCATACGCCCCTCACTGCCCGGCAAGGCTCGGGAGAGGGGGCTGCGGGGCTGTTTCAGGCGCTTCGATCGGTGTGTGCCGCCACCTGGCGGTACGCGCCGAGCCTGCCCTGAGCCGGTCACTTTCCCTGCGCACTTTTGCGCGTCGAAAGCTGACCGGCTTCGTGTATATGGGCCTCATAAAACCGCATGGCACGCCTTTCTCACCGAATTTTATCAGCGGCTGCCCTTATGGCCGCGAGGGCGATGTTGCTGCCCTCACTAACGCACTGGCAACGCTGCTCTACCCATTTTTATCAGCCTCTTTCAATGTCTTTACAGCTCAAGGATACATATCATGCTACGTATAGCTCAGGAAGCGCTTACGTTTGACGACGTATTACTGGTACCCGGCTACTCCAATGTACTGCCGAAGAACGTCAGTCTGAAAACCAGGGTAACGCGTGCTATTTCACTGAATATTCCGCTGCTCTCTTCTGCCATGGATACGGTAACCGAGGCGCGCCTCGCGATCGCCATGGCGCAGGAAGGGGGGCTTGGCATCATTCACAAGAGCATGAGCGTCGAGAAGCAGGCGGCGGAAGTGCGCAAGGTGAAAAAGCACGAGAGCGTGATCGTCAAGGACCCGGTCACCGTTAGCCCGACGCTGAAGCTCAATGAGCTGCTGCCGATGGCGGAAGAGTACGGCTACTCCGGTTTCCCCGTGATTGATAACGGTAAGCTGGTAGGCATCGTAACCGGCCGTGACATGCGCTTTTTGCCTGAAACTGGCGATGATGTCGCGGCGATCATGACGCCCCGTGAGCGTCTGGTGACCGTGCCGAACAACACCTCGATCAGTGAGATCAAGGCGCAGCTGCAAGAGAACCGCATCGAAAAAATGCTGGTGGTCGATGGCGATCACCTGATCGGCCTGGTCACCGTGCGTGATATCGAGAAAGCGCGCACCTGGCCCAACGCCGCCAAGGATGAAGATGGCCGCTTGCTGGTGGGCGCCGCCGTAGGCACCGGCGCTGACACCGAAGATCGCGTCAAGGCGCTGGCGGAAGCAGGCGTTGACGTGCTGGTGGTGGATACCGCGCACGGCCACTCGCAAGGCGTGCTGGATCGCATTAGCTGGGTGAAGAAGAGCTTCCCCCATGTGCAGGTGATTGGTGGAAACATCGCCACGGCGGCGGCTGCCAAGGCGCTGGTTGAAGCTGGCGCAGATGGCGTGAAAGTAGGCATCGGCCCCGGCTCGATCTGCACCACACGTATCGTGGCAGGTGTGGGCGTACCGCAGATTACGGCTGTTGCCGACGTAGCAGAAGCGCTGGAAGGCACCGGTGTACCGCTGATCGCCGATGGCGGCATTCGCTTCTCCGGTGATATCTCCAAAGCGATTGTCGCCGGTGCTTCCTGCGTGATGGTCGGCGGCCTGCTGGCCGGAACTGAAGAAGCGCCCGGTGAGGTCGAGCTTTATCAGGGCCGTACCTACAAGGCTTACCGCGGCATGGGCTCGATGGGCGCCATGTCCCAGACCCAGGGCTCTTCCGATCGTTACTTCCAGGACAAGAGCGAAGGTGTCGAGAAGCTGGTGCCGGAAGGTATCGAAGGGCGCGTGCCTTATAAAGGTGCCATGAGCGCCATCGTGCATCAGCTGATGGGCGGTCTGCGTGCTTCCATGGGCTACACGGGCAGCCACTCCATTGATGACATGCGCACCAAGCCGCAGTTCGTCAAGATCAGCGCTGCCGGCTTCGCTGAATCGCACGTACACGACGTGCAGATTACCAAGGAAGCCCCCAACTACCGCGGCGCGTAATCCAGCGTTGCCATGACCGTTCAGGCGTTCCCGTTTAGGCGGGAGCGCTTGCTTCTTTTATACTGGCTGCCGTCGCGCTAGCGCAGCCTTTTTTAGCTTTAACCGCCGGAATAGCCTCTATGACCGATATTCATTCCGATAAGCTCCTGATTCTGGACTTCGGCTCTCAGTACACTCAGCTGATCGCGCGCCGCGTGCGCGAAATCGGCGTCTTCTGCGAAATTCATCCCTTCGACATGAGCGAAGCCGAGATTCGCGACTTCGCGCCAAAGGGCATCATCCTCTCCGGTGGCCCTGAATCCGTAGCAGAGCTTGGTTCACCGCGTGCTCCCGAATGCGTGTTCGAGATGGGCATTCCGCTGTTTGGCATCTGCTATGGCCTGCAAACCATGGCGCATCAGCTGGGCGGCGAAACGCAAGGCTCCAACAAGCGTGAGTTTGGCTACGCGCAGATTCAGGTGGATGCCGACGACCGTCTTCTGAAGGGGCTGAAGGATAGCGAAGGCGAGGGCGGCAAGCCGCTGCTGGACGTGTGGATGAGTCACGGCGACAAGGTGGCACGCGCCCCTGAGCAGTTCACCGTGACCGCATCGACGCCAAGCTGCCCGATTGCCGCGATGAGCTGGGAAGAGAAGCGCTTCTACGGTGTGCAGTTCCATCCGGAAGTAACCCACTCGATTCGCGGCAAGCAGATTATCGAGCGCTTCGTGGTAGAGGTGTGCGGATGCGCCCAGCTATGGACTCCTGCACGGATTATCGAAGATCAGATCGCCCGCGTTCGCGAGCAGGTCGGTGATAAAAAGGTACTGCTCGGCCTCTCCGGTGGTGTTGATTCCTCCGTGGTAGCGGCACTGCTGCATCAGGCCATCGGTGACCAGCTCACCTGCGTCTTCGTTGATAACGGTCTGCTGCGCAAGAACGAAGGCGACGACGTGATGAAGGTGTTCGGCGAACACCTCGGCGTCAAGGTAATTCGCGCCGACGCAGAAGAGCTGTTCCTCTCCAAGCTCGCAGGCGTCAGCGATCCTGAAGCGAAGCGCAAGATTATCGGCAACACCTTCATCGACGTGTTCGATGCCGAAGCCGAAAAGCTCACTGAAGTCAGCTTCCTCGCTCAGGGCACCATCTACCCCGATGTAGTCGAATCCGCCGCGACCAAAACCGGCAAGGCCCAGGTGATTAAATCGCACCACAACGTAGGCGGCCTGCCCGAGACCATGAAAATGGCGCTGGTCGAGCCACTGCGCGAACTGTTCAAGGATGAAGTGCGCAAGATCGGCGTCGAACTCGGCCTGCCTGAAGCCATGGTTTACCGCCATCCCTTCCCCGGCCCCGGCCTCGGCGTACGTATTCTTGGTGAAGTGAAAAAAGAGTACGCCGACATCCTCCGCGAAGCCGACGCCATCTTCATTGAAGAGCTGCGCAATGCCGGCTGGTACGAAAAAACCTCCCAGGCCTTTGTTGTCTTCCTGCCGGTAAAATCTGTCGGCGTTGTTGGTGACAACCGCCGCTACGAATGGGTCGTCTCCCTTCGCGCTGTCGAAACCATCGACTTCATGACCGCCCGCTGGGCGCACCTGCCTTATGAACTGCTGGAAAAGGTCTCCAACCGCATTATCAACGAGATCGCCGGTATTTCCAGGGTCGCCTATGATGTGAGCAGCAAGCCCCCCGCCACGATTGAGTGGGAGTGATTGCTTTTTATAACTAGTTGATTTTAATTGTTAAAATAAATGCCATTGATGATTTTATACACGTCGTCAATGGTATTTTTTATGGTATGCAGAGAGCATGCTGTTCAAATAAAACGCCGATACTATGAACAGATGAGCGATGTAATCATGGTATTGGCACAGCTTTCGGATATGCCGGAGCACGTTTCAAGGATTTGTTGATATGAGCACTCTTCCTCCCTGTTCCCAATGTCAGTCCACCCTTACTTATGAAGATGGTGGCGGACTCTACATCTGCCCTGAATGCGGTCACGAGTGGTCGGCTCAGACCACGACTGAGGCTGAGTCGGAAGAACGTGTTCACCGCGATGCCGCTGGAAACGTACTGAGCGATGGCGATAGTGTCACTGTCATTAAAGACCTGAAGCTCAAGGGATCGAGTGGTGTTGTGAAGATGGGAACCAAGGTCAAGAATATCCGCCTGGTCGATGGAGATCATGATATTGATTGCAAGATCGACAAATTCGGAGCAATGAGTTTGAAATCAGAGTTCGTGAAGAAGATGTGAGGGATGTTGTTGGGTAATTGGAGAGCTCAGAAGGTCGAACATCTGTATATGTTGGTATGGTCAGCGGATATGACCAGATTTGGGCCGCGAGAGCGGATGCAACGATATAACACTCACCAGGTGTTTCTCTCACAACAGGCACTGGATATCTTTATTGCCCTGAAAACCTTCGCTGGTGGCTCAGATTATATGCTGTCTTCACGGTACGACTCTGATGCGCCGATGAGTGCTGCCACTATCAATCAAGTGCTGAAGCTGACTTACAAGGCTGCGCAGAAAGATGGGCAGTCTCTAGCCAAGTTTGGGCCGCATGATCTGAGACGGGCGGTTAGTACCCTGTTGCACGAAGCAGGCTATAATACTGACTGGATTGAAAAATGCTTAGCTCATGAACAAAAAGGTGTTAGGGCTGTTTATAACAAGGCAGAATATAGAGAGCAGCGTGTATCAATGCTGCAAGACTGGGCGGATATGATAGATGATCGGGTCTCTTAACGCCGGTGGTTTTAAATAAAAAATAATGTAGGGAGTGGTGCTTTTAATGACTTTTACATTTGATAACCTTAATTTTCACAGAATAATTTTACATAACGTCTATAAGCCTAACGATGAAGGGCGTGTTGATCCGTTTCCTAGTCGTGTATTAACACAGTTAGCTGGTACTGGTTTAGATAAGCTACAACAGCGTATCAGTAGTGTACTCGGTAATGGTTCGCACAGCTTGCAAATGGACATAGCTCAGGATGGCGCTGCTAGCTGTTTTCATTGTGCTACCCGACTCTTAACTGATGACGATGCTAGTTTTATAAAAAATTCAGTAGAAATTGCTGAGTTGCATACCACCGCTCATACAAGCAAGAGCTGGCCTGGAGGAACTTTAGTAATTATTGATGGAACTGCTGGAGCTGTGAATAAAAGATGCTTATTCATCATTAAAGCAGAGCAGCAAGCAGGGTTCGTTGGAAAAGAAGAGAGTGATAAGATTGTTATGGATTACTTGGACAACTTAATACTTACTCCTCAAGCGAAACTCTACAAAGTTGGTGCATTTGTTGAAATAAGCAGGGAAAGTGTTAGTAATGAAATTAGAAATGCTGACGACTTTGAAGCCTATGTTTTTGATAGTAACATCCAAGCAAAAGATGATAGAAAGGCTGCAAGGTATTTTTATTCTGGTTTCTTGGGCTTAAGAATTCCTGAAAACTCAGAGCAGAGAACTCGGGACTTTTTTGAATATACAAAAAATTTCATTAATGATTCTGATCTGTCGACAGAAAGTAAGGTCGATCTTCAACAAGCTCTACACACATACCTGAAAACTGATCAAAGCAATACAGTTCAGACTAGTAGTTTCGCTGACCAATTCATGGAAGAGGAATTAAGAGATGATTATGCTGCTTACATGGAAAGTAAAAATTTTCCAACTAACGCAATAGTTAAAGATAACTCTTTAATTAAGAGGAAGTTGCAACATCGTAAAATGAACTTCTCTTCCAGCGTTAAGTTGACAGCTCCAGCTGATACTTTTGAAGAAATGGTTCAGGTTATTGACGTTACTGATGAACATACTACCCTGAGAATACAGGGTAAGCTGACTGAGCAAGAATAGTGAAACGCGACGAGTTCATCCAGTTGTATGAAGCTGAATTGCCCATGTATAAAGCATGGGCTGACTTTGTACTGATTAAAATTGATTCCAGTATTTTGTCTCATGCGGGAACAAAAAGTGCGTACTTGGAATGGGTGAAAATACCACCATCTCAAAGAGTAAAACAGGTGGATTCTCTGGTCACGAAGGCATTTATCAGGAAGCGGAACAAGTATAAAGACCCTTACAAGGAAATCACTGATAAAGCAGGCATTCGATTTGTTGTGCTGCTAACATCTCAACTTGAGCTGTTGTGTAATATAGTTGAAGAAGCTACAAGTTGGGCTTATTCAAAGGATAAAGAATTTGATGAGTGGAAAGGTGATGATCCGAGACTATTTGATTATCAATCTGTTCACTATATTGTTTACGCCGCTAGGGATATTGAGCACAAAGGTGTTCAGATAAAAGAAGGCACCCCCTGCGAAGTGCAATTAAGGACTTTGCTTCAACATGCTTATGCGGAGCTTACTCATGATACTATCTATAAAGGTAATATAGCGGCTTCACCAGAGGTCCACAGAACATTCGCAAAAAGTATGGCTCTGATGGAAACTACTGATGATTTATTGTGTAATGCAAAGATTTTATTAGAAAATGCGACGGCCGATATAAATGCATGGAAGAATGCCATCAACACCGAAGCGAAAAAACGTCTTGGTGACATTCAGCTCATTGATGATAGTAAAAGTGCAGACCATTTACTCAACTCAATTAGTGATTTATTACAAAAAACTTCAACAGATGAGTTTTTAGCTTTCCTTGAAGATCCAAATTATTCCTATGTAAGTGAAAAGATTAAAGAGAGGCAAGCCGGTTCGGTAGAATTTAGGCATCCGTTTGTTCTTTTAATGTACTTTCTTGCAAAAAGGTTTCGTGCGTCATTATATCGAAAATGGCCTCTTGATCTTGAGCCTCTGGAGGGTGTTTACAGCGATTTAGGGCTTCAGCCTCCTTGGGCCACAACCTAAATTTTAGCGGCTAAAATTTAGGTTGGCTTTTTCGTGGCCTGTTAGCAGGAAGCAAAAATCTTTGCGAACTGCTGCTAATGCTTTAGATACTGCTTGAGGTGTCATTGGTTGTTGTGTTCTGCTTATTTACATACATAAAACCGATTATGGTGAAGCTGTAACTTGTTTCTGGACAGAAACTATTTTGTATCATTGCTGTAATACCGTGGCTATTGATTAAAATAACTAATGAAAAACAAGGCCTGCTTCTAATTGATATGCTTCAGTATGTGTTAAATTTAATATAAGTAACCACACATCACGGGACACTATGAGAACTGAGCAAGAAATTTTTGATGAGCTAGAGGTAATTGCTGCCCAAGAAGGTTTCTGGGAAGTTATAGCTTTTTTCTGTTGGAAAGACACTTTTATTCATTTTTCTGGTGAAAAGTTGGACGCTGAAGCCTTCGCGCAGGCATTTGATAGAACTCGCTTATCCAGAACAGAGCTTTTAATACTCATTGGTTTAGCGTGTAAAAGCGGATTCAGGGCGAAGCAACTGAGCTTAGATGAATTAAAAAAAGAGCGGAACATGTCTGGCATCTTCTCGATGAATTACATCATAGCTTTTATCCACCACTAGACTTTGCTGCCTTGTCTGAAAAATTGGGTCCCAAGGGTGGTGATGATATCCCTAATTTTGGTGAGTTCATGCGAGAATTAGCCCCAAACAGAGATAAAAATCACTTTATGCGAGAAGCTATTTTTTACGGAGGGGATGGGGTTTTTAAATATCAATATAGAGATTTAGCCAAGCGAAGATATTCTCTTGATGAGGATTGGGTTGAGGCAAACAAAGGGTTTAAAATCTCTCAAGCAGTCCATGTTATTTCGGCTATAGAACAAATTCAACTAGAAAAAGCCAATCAGTTAGCCTATTCAGCAAAAAGCTGGTCATTGCCATACCACCTACCTATGTCATTTTTACTATCTCTGAAGTGGTAACACAAAGTGGTTTAGGCGAAGAGGTTGTCGAGGCTGTGATCGCAGCTTTATCAGCCAGGCCCGAAGAAGGAATGAAATGCTTTAAATCTGTAGATGATTTTAATCATAAGAATGCGTTTCCTATAATAAAAATTGGCGAAGAAACCTTCGTCAGTTTTCAAGCCTACAGTTTATGGGAAGCTCTTTATGAAAGCCCATTCTTTTGGTTTAACGAAGACAAAGCTTACAAGTCTATTGCAAGCAAACACAGAGGTGCTTTTACTGAGGGTTTTACCGCTGAACGCCTAGCATTAGTATTTGGCAAAGAGAATGTATTAACCAATCTCGATATCTTCGATGGTAAAGACAAAGCTGGCGAAATTGACGTTTTAGTCACATTTGGTCGTTTCGCGATAGTAGTGCAAGCTAAGTCCAAGAAGCTCACTATTGAAGCTCGTAAAGGTAATAGTCAGCAGCTTGAAGATGATTTTAAAAAAGCGATTCAAGATGCCTATGACCAAGCCGACTTGTGTAGCCAACTGTTGCAAAAAGAAGGTTATATTTTCAAAGACGAATTTGGAAAAGAAGTTAATATTCAATCAGATTTCAAGACGATATTTCCTGTTTGTATCGTATCAGATCACTTCCCAGCTCTTGCTGCCCAAGCTCGGCACTTTCTGAAATATAAAACAACCAATGTAATAAAACACCCTTATGTAATGGATGTGTTTTTAATGGATCTGATTACAGAAATGTTGCCATCTCCTCTTTGGGTTATCGACTATCTTAATAAACGGAGTGACTATGGTGATTCAATTCTTTCTAATCATGAACTAATAATTCTTTCAACTTACATAAAGCAAAACTTATACTTTGAGGAAGATCCAACGCTAGTTATGATTGACGATGATATTTCCACAGATCTTGAATTAGCCATTTTAGCCAGAAGAGATGGTTATGATGGCCCAAAAACTCCTGAAGGCTTTCTCACATTTCCTAGAAAGTCTCATATTGGAAGAATTATCGATGATATTGAGTTTTCGGCAGATTATTGTCTTCAGAAGCTAGGATTACACCTTCTATCTATGAGTGGTAATAGTATAGATCTACTCAATAAAGCAATTTCAAAGATGATTACTCAATTTAAAAAAGATCATCATCACCATGATATATCTCTTCCCTTGTTAGAGGAAAAAACTGGTTTAACTGTCCATTGTAATGAAGATGATAATGATACTGCCTATAAGAGACTGGTTACACATTGTGATAAGCGAAAATACACATGCAAAGCAGAATCTTGGGTTGGATGTTGTTTTAGCCCAACTAAAGATAAGCTCCGATTTGCTTCATACCACGAAAGCAAGTGGAACCAATCAGGTGAAATGGATAGGTTAGTTGCTGACCTAAAGCCTATTTCACCAGAGCATCATATAGAAGACGTAAGAAAAATTTCCTTTGGTAAGCAGCCGCAGATAGAAGGTAGAAAAGTTGGAAGAAATGAGCCTTGCCCATGCGGCAGTGGTAAGAAATATAAACGATGCTGTATACCATAATTCTGAATTAGTGGTAAAAATCTAGTCGTATGTGAGCCTCGTATTCATCGCGAGGCTTATTCCTATTAGAATTTCTTATTGATTTAAATAGTATTTAAAACTCATTTGGGGCAAAAGTGTGTTTTGGGCTTTATTAACAAGAGTCAGTACCGCTTAATTTGACTCGATATTGAGGTTGCGTTATTTGGTTTAAGATTTTCTCGGCTTTAAGCCCGGAGTGTTCCCTAGAGTTTTTTGTTGTCACGTCGAGGTTGATCTGGTTTGCCAGTAGACTTGGCTATTGGTTTTGGTCCTGGTTTCAAACCCATGATTTGCCCCTTTTATTTAACGAACTTATTCCTAGTTGCATAGTCTTTGTGCAGTATTTATGGCTTTCAAAATGTGTATGAAAAATAATCCAAAAATATCCCCAAGGTTTATTGCTGGTAACTCATGTTTTAGTGCATTTTAAAAATGTACTGTGACAAGCTGGAATCACAAGATGGATAGAATTACCTCGGGACCTCGCTGAAGAGAAGCAAGAGCTGTGCAGTGACATGGCAGAGCAGAGGTATCTGTCTGGGCTCGGGCTGAGCTTCGGAAATGCAGAGCTGCAAAAAAGTAGCAAAAATTCTTCGGGTGGTATAATTCATGGTATTTCTAGATGGTTGATTTATAAATAACTGAATTTAAATAATGTGTTGTGTCTATTTATGTTATGATGGAATCGTAGTTAGAATTTTTATTTTTGTTTGGAATGTTGATTTTTTATTTTATTTTTAGAGTGTGTTTAAAGTGAAGAATATAAATAGAATTGGGATTCCAATAATTATGATCATATCAGGTGTTGCAGGAGCTCATGATATGAATTATGACAGTAAGGATTTGGAAAAATATCTCGATACATTATTAACTTTTTCAGCAATATTATTCACGATTCTAGGGGTAATGGTCACATTTGTATACCCCGAAACGATAAAAAATAAAGGCGATAAGTTAGATGCAAAAGAAGATGCGTTGCTAAACGGAATAATAAGCTGTGCAAGTATTTGTGTTATAATACTGGTTTATTATTATTTAAAAATATTTCTATCTATGATAACGTGGAATGATACTGTTCGCTTTGTGTTTAAAGGACTTATGCTCGGTTGGTTTGGCTCTCTGGGCGTATTCTTAATTATATCATTGTTGAAAATATTTTTTTCCTTCAGGGCTAACCGTTAGTGAACTAACTCAATATATGATGTTTTTAATTTAAGAGAGTTGTAGTGCAGTGAATAAATATTGGAGAATTTAAACTAAAGGTATTCGTCAAAAGTTTACTTCATTGCCGTGAGTGCGCGTTACGCGCTTCGCATAATCAAGTACTACGTGGCGAAAAGAGGCTAAAATCGGTTACGTTGAAGAACTCTTCGGTTGTGGATTCGACTTCTTCAGTCTTCCAGGATTGGGGCCGAGCCAGCAACCTACCTAGAAGTTACAGCTAGGGGCGTAACCCCTCCTGCCCCCCAACCATACAACCCTCACCACCTGTAGCAGCTCCCAATTACAGCTCGCTACAGGCAATGGCCTCGGTTTTTAACCTTAAACCTCCTTAAACCGGCGCTTTAATCATGGCTAAGTTTAAACAATGCCATACTTCGCGCTTCACACAGATAGCCCATGGAGAGCAGTGGGCACTCCTCCCTGCTGGGGTCATCTTCATAGGTATCAATCAGCCTTTCCCAGTGTGTGCCTTCCGAGGCTTTGGGAAGCTGGAAGGTCACCGCTTCTACATGCGCATTGACCAGCCATAGTAGCGTGGTATACCAGCCTGGGCGGCGGATTCCCGTGGGCTGGGCGCGGCCATCCAGCAAAATGGCGAGACTTCTGGCATGGGGCTGTTCCCAATCCTGTTCTTGCATCTCTTTGCCATCGGGCCTTAGCCAGGTGACATCCTTGACCCCTGCAACTTCGTTGAAGATACCGGTAGTGAAGCGGGTGCGGCGCAGGGTTGGGTTGCGTTTGCGCAGGCCGATGACGTGTTGGGTAAACAGCAGCAATGAGCGTCTGTTCTGATCCATTTTCCAGTTTACCCAGCTTATCTCGGTATCCTGGCAATATGCGTTGTTGTTGCCTTGTTGGGTGCGGGCAAATTCGTCCCCTGCCAAGAGCATGGGGGTGCCCTGGGAGAACATGAGCATGGCAATCATGTTGCGCATTTGGCGCAGGCGAATGGTGTTGATCTGCTCATCATCAGTTTCCCCTTCAACTCCGTAGTTGAAGGAGAGGTTGTGATTGGTGCCGTCGTTATTATCTTCACCATTTTCATCATTGTGTTTATCACTGTAGGTCACCAGGTCGTGCAGGGTGAAGCCATCGTGCGCGGTAATGAAGTTGACGGAAGCGTCCGGGCGTCGGCCACGTTCGTTGAACAGGTCTGCCGAGCCTACGACGCGGGTAGCCAGGTCGCCCATAACGTTGTCATCACCACGCCAGAAGCTTCTTACCGTATCGCGAAAGCGGTCGTTCCATTCCGACCAGCCGGGGGGGAATCCTCCCACCTGATAACCGCCGGGACCAAGATCCCAGGGTTCGGCAATCAATCGGCACACGCTAAGGATAGGGTCCTGGCGGCAGGTATCGAGGAAGCCGCCATTTTCATCAAAACCGTCATCTTCACGCCCCAGAATCGTGGCCAGGTCAAAGCGGAAGCCATCCACATGGGTTTCATGGGCCCAGTAGCGCAAGGAGTCGGTAACCATCTGCAACACCCTCTGACTGCTCAGGTTGAGGGTATTACCGGTGCCGGTATCGTTGATGTAGTAGCGCTTGTCATTCGGCATCAGGCGATAGTAGGTGGCGTTGTCGATGCCCTTGTACGATAGGGTTGGCCCCAGCTCGTTGCCTTCAGCGGTATGGTTATAAACCACGTCAAGGATGACTTGCAGGCCACTGGCATGAAAGCGTGCGACCATTTCCTTGAATTCATTGACGTTCTCGGTAGCCATGTAGCGGGGGTGGGGCGCAAAGAAGCTTAGCGTGTTGTAACCCCAGTAATTGTGGAGCCCTTTTTCCTGTAGCCCTCGGTCATCCACAAAGTAATGCATGGGCAGCAGTTCGACCGAGGTCACCCCGAGGTGGCGGATATATTCCACTACATGAGGGGCCATCAGGCCGGAGAAGGTGCCGCGAAACCGCTCATCTACATGAGGATGTAGCTTGGTATAGCCACGCACATGTAGCTCATAAATGATCGCTTCATCGAGCGGTACCGTGGGACGCGTGGAGCGCCCCCAGGTAAACGCGGGGTCGATGACCCGGCATCTGGGCATAAAGGGGGCGCTGTCGCGGGTATCAAAGGAGAGATCGCCGTCAGGATGCCCAACGATATAGCCAAACAGCGCATCATCCCAGATCAGGTCGCCGACAATCTGTTTGGCATAGGGGTCCAGAAGCAGCTTGTGGTGGTTGAAGCGGTGACCATTTTCAGGATCATATGGGCCATATACCCGATAGGCATAAAGCTGTCCTGCGCGAATATCGGGCAAGTAGCCATGCCACACTTCATTGGTATATTCGGGTAGCTCGACACGGGTTTCCGTACCTTCATCATCGAAAAGGCATAGCTCCACCTTCGTGGCATTGGCCGAGAACAGGGCGAAGTTGACCCCCAGTCCATCCCAGGTGGCGCCCAGTGGATACGCGGAACCTTCGCGGACACGAACACTGTTGCTGGCATCCTGCATTCGCTGCACATCTTCTTCAGACAGAGCGATGCCAGCGATGACATCTACCGGCCCTCCGTTTTGTGAGCCGAAACGATGGGCATCGAGTTTTTCTTCGTCTGACAGGGGAGTATTGTCAATCATTGGCTTTATCTCCGCGTACTCCCCAGATATCTCTGGCGTACTCATTGATGGAACGATCTGCCGAGAACCAGCCAGTATTGGCGGTATTCAGTATCGCGGCCTGCCACCATTGATCAGGTTGCAGCCATGCCTGCTCCACCGCACCCTGGGCCTTCCAGTAGGCATCAAAGTCTGCACAGATAAAAAACGCATCATGTTCCAGCAGGCCATCGACCAGCCCGACATATCTATCCGGCTCTTCGGGAGAAAACGCGCCTGAACGGATGGCCTTCAAGGCTTTGGCAAGGCGGGGCGATGATTCGACCACCTGCTTGGCATTGAAGGCATTGTTGGCCTTGAGTGTATCTACCTCGTCAGCATCCATGCCGAAGATAAACATGTTCTCCTGACCAATCAGCTTGCTCATCTCGACATTGGCCCCGTCCATTGTGCCAATGGTCAATGCGCCATTGAGCGCAAACTTCATATTGCTGGTGCCTGAGGCTTCATAGCCAGCCGTCGAGATTTGTTCGGAGAGGTCTGCCGCAGGAATGAGGATTTCCGCCAGACTGACGTTGTAGTTGGGCAGGAAGACCACTTTCAGAGCATCCTGAAGATCCGCATTGGCATTGATGGTGCGCGCTACGTCATTGGCGAGCTTGATAATCAGCTTGGCCTGACGATAGCTGGGGGCTGCCTTGCCACCGAGAATCTTGACTCTCGGTATAATCTGTTTGTGCGGGTCATCAAGAATGGACTGGTACAGCGCGACTATATGCAACACGTTGAGCAGTTGCCGCTTGTACTCATGTATCCGCTTGATCTGTACATCAAAGAGCGCGTCCGGATTCAGGGATATACCGACTTGTTCATTGACCGTATCAATGAGTTTTTGCTTGGCTAATTGGCGCTGTTGACTGAATGCGTGGCGGAATTCAGCGTTGCTTGCATAGGGTGCCAGCTCCTTCAAGCGAGTCTCGGCATGATCCAGCACATCCTCACCCAGGGTGGCGACCAGCAGCTCGGTCAAGCGCGGGTTGGCGTCAAACAGCCAGCGCCTGAAGGTAATCCCATTGGTTTTGTTATTGATGCGGTCCGGATATAACTGGTTGAAATGCTTGAATATGGTCGACCGCATCAGTTCGGTATGCAGCCCCGACACCCCATTGATGCTGTGTGAGCCGAGGAAGGCAAGGTTACCCATTTTCACCGTGCCTTCAGGCAGCACCTGAAGCTGATGTTCGGATGTTGCATTCACTTTGCCGTGCTTCTCTTTCTTCTTGTCCTTTTTCTTCTTCTTCGCTTTTCTGCTATCGCTATCCCTGGCCTCAACATAATCGATCAGCGACACATCCTTGAGCAGTTCGGCGTCATCAATGCCGCGTGTACTCAATTCCTGGAGATGCTGTGTATTGATCTGCTCAATCAGCTGCAAATGGCGCGGCAGCAGGCGGGCCATCGTGCTCAACGGCCATTTTTCCAACGCTTCCGGCAGAAGGGTGTGGTTGGTATAGGCAATGGTATTGACGGTAATGTGCCAGGCATCGTCCCAGTTGACGCCGTGACTATCGACCAGCAGGCGCATAAGCTCCGCCACGGCCAGGGCGGGGTGGGTATCGTTTAATTGGATGGCGGCCCGTTCCGGCAGCGTGGTGAAGTCACTATCCTGTTGCAGAAAGCGCAGGATCAAATCCTGTAGTGAGGCGGAAGTAAAGAAGAATTCCTGTGCCAGGCGTAGCTCTCTTCCGGGCTCATTGTCATCGCCCGGGTAAAGGATCTGGGAAATGGCGCGTGCCTGATCATCTGCCGACATTGACTCGACATGCTTGCCTGCATTGAACAGATCAAGGGCCAGGCCGTTCTCTGCCTCTGCTCGCCATAAGCGCAGGGTATTGGTGGTTTTGCCACGCCAGCCGACCACTGGAATATCGTAGGCCGTGGCCAGTATGTCAGTCTCGGGTAGCCAAGTGCTTTTCCCGTGTTCATCCTCGGTTACCTCACCCCCCAGGCCGATTCGCCAGCGCGTTTGCGGCTTGGCAAACTCCCAAGGGTTACCTTGCTCCAGCCAGTCTTCAGGTTCTTCCTGCTGATAGCCATCAGCGAAGGATTGCCGGAACATGCCGTGCTCATAGCGAATGCCATAGCCATAGGCCGGAATATCAAGGGTGGCCATGCTCTCCATGTAGCAGGCTGCCAGCCGGCCAAGACCGCCGTTACCCAGTGCTGCATCGGGTTCGAGTTCACGCAGTGTTTGTAAGTCGATACCAAGATCACGCAGGGCATGATCCGCTACCTTGAGCCAGCCTGAGTTATTGAGGTTATCAAACAGCAGCCGGCCAATGAGAAATTCCATTGAGAGGTAATACACATGCTTGCCACGCTGCTGTTCCTGTTCAGCAGAGAGGTGCCATGTATCGACCAGCTTATCGCGCACCGCCAGGGCAACAGCGACAAACCACTCGCGTGGCGTGGCCTGGGACGATGATACGCCCACTGCATAAGTGAGCTTGTTGACAATGAGGGTACGAAAATCGTTGACCAGGGTGCTGTCATCAGGGCTGCTATAGGAATCATTCATCAGGAATGTTCTCATGAGACTAACAAGTGGAAGAGGGCATTGCTGGCTGGTCGCCGCTGGGGGGGCGGCCTGGAGTTAACCGAACGGTTCAAGATACAGGGTCGCCAAGGGGGGCAAGCACAAAGAGAGTGAATGATCGAAGCCATGATGAGGTATATCACGTGTCGCCACGCCCCCAAAGTTACCCACATCCGTGCCGCCGTAGAAATGGCTATCGGAGTTGAAGATCTCTTGCCATTGCCCACCCTTGGGAACGCCGATGTCATAGTCATGGCGCACAATGGGGGAAAAGTTACAGACGATCAGCATAAAGCGACCGTCGTGCTGGCGCAGAAAGGCCAGTACGTCGTTGTCGCTGTCGTCGCCTATCACCAGGCTATATCCTTCCCTCGCACGATCAATATGGTGCAGGGCGGGGTGGTGACAATAGAGGCGGTTGATATCAGCGATTACTCTGGCAATGCCCTTATGGCGGGGATCATCCAGCAATTTCCAGTCCAGCTCGGCATTGAAGTTCCACTCCTGCCACTGACCGAGTTCAGCCCCCATGAACAGTAACTTCTTGCCCGGATGTCCCCACATGAAGGCGAGATAGGCGCGCAATGTCGCACATTTCTGCCAGCTATCGGCCCCTACCATCTTGTTGAGCAGGGAGCCTTTACCGTGTACGACTTCATCATGGGAGAGGGGCAGAATAAAGTTTTCTGACGGCGCATAAAGGAAGGAAAAGGTAATTTCAGAATGATGAAAGCGGCGATAGATGGGGTTGCGCCCCATGTAGAGCAGGGTGTCGTGCATCCAGCCCATGTTCCATTTGAAGGTAAAGCCTAGCCCGCCCATTGCCACCGGTGCGGTGACGCCAGGCCAGGACGTGGACTCTTCGGCGATCATCAAGGTGCCGGGGTGAGCTTCATGGATGGTCTGGTTCAGCGTGCGCAGAAACACCATGGCCTCATAGTTTTCGCGCCCGCCGTCTACATTGGGCACCCATTCCCCCGGTGCGCGGCTGTAGTCGCGATAGAGCATGGAGGCCACTGCATCCACCCGTAGCCCGTCGATGTGATAGCGCTCTATCCACTCCAGCGCGCTGGCAATCAGAAAGCCTCGCACTTCATGGCGGCCATAGTTATAGATCAGCGTATTCCAGTCCTGATGAAAGCCTTCACGCGGATCGGCATATTCATACAGCGGAGTGCCATCGAAACGTTCAAGGCCGTGGGCATCATTGGGGAAATGGGCAGAGACCCAATCCACCAGCACACCAATGCCAGCACAGTGGCAACGGTCCACGAAGGCAGCAAAATCATGGGGAGACCCCAGCCGTGCCGTAGGCGCGAACAGTCCCAGTGGCTGATAGCCCCATGAGTCACCGAACGGAAATTCGGCCACGGGCAGCAGCTCTATATGCGTGAATCCGAGCGACTGCACATAGGGAATCAGTTCATCAGCCAGTTGATGCCAATCAAGCGTGCCCCCCTGGGCGTTACGCCGCCATGACGTCGCATGCACTTCATAAATCGAAATCGCTGAGCTGAGAGGGTCCTTGCTGGCGTGTTCGCTCATCCACTGTTGATCGTGCCAGTCAAACGGCAGGGGAGAGGTCACGATCGAGGCAGTGGACGGTGGAAGTTCAGCCTGCCGTGCCACAGGGTCTGCCTTCTCTATGGAGGGTTTCCCATCGGGGGAAGAGCCAGCCGGAGTGATGGCATACTTGTAGCGTTCACCTGCCTTGACACCAGGGATGAACAGTTCCCATACCCCTGAGCTGGCACGGGCACGCATAGGGTGCCGCCGACCATCCCAGCCGTTGAAATCGCCAATAACGGCAACACGCTGGGCATTGGGAGCCCACACCGCAAAGCGAGTACCGCTGATACCGTCGATCTCAATCACGTTGGCACCCAAGGCATCCGCCAGATGACGATGCGTGCCTTCGTTTATCAGATAAAGATCAAGATCACTGAGTGAGGGGGGGAAGTCGTACGGGTCCTCGCTTTCAGAAATAGCCCCGCTGGGCCATGTAACCCGCAGCCGATAGTGCCCTTTTAGGGAACTGGTGAGTTCACCGGTAAAAAGGCCATTGCCGTCTGTATCCTGCAAGCTGCCATATGATTTTCCCTGAGCGTCAGTGACTTCAACACGCTCGGCTTCCGGCATGAAAATACGCACCCCCGTGGAGGTATTTTTTGCAGCGGTTGTCTTGTCCGCTAAAGGGAAGCGACCAAGCACTTCATAAGCCGAGCCATCGCGTCCATCCACCAGTGCCTGTACACGCGCGCTATCCAATGGCAACAGGGTTTGCTTATCCCGGCTAGGCATGTTGGTTCCCCAGTCAAATCCATCCATGAGAAGGATGAATCGCGTTTCTATTCACCCTTCCCAACCCTTTATATAGAACACTTGAGTACATTTATCGGCCACTTTATGGCGATTTTCTATACATCCCACCTTAAATGATCACGAGGCTGCACTCTGGAGGGTGGGCTTCAGCAGGAGATCATAGACGGCCTTGTACTCCTTGACGGGTTGTTGCCAACTGAAATCGGCATTCATCGCCGCTGCTCGCATTTCGTGCAATCTCTCCTTGTTTTCATAGATAGCCAACGCACGCTGGAGAGTTTCTGTAAATGCGCTGGGTTCAATGGAATCACACAGAATTCCCGTAACATCATCGACAACGGTATCGACCAGTCCGCCCGTCTTGTGGGCAACCGGCAGGCAGCCATACTCCTGCGCATACATCTGGGAAAGACCGCAGGGTTCGTAGCGGGAAGGCATCAGAAGAAAATCGCTGCCGCCAAACAGGTTGTGGGAACGGTGCTCATCAAAGTCAAGATGACAGCTGATTTGATCCGGATAGCGTTGGGAAAGTTCTATCAGTGCCCCTTCAATACCCGCTTCACCTGTACCAAGAATAGCCAGCTTGCCGCCATGTTCCACAATGGTATTGGCCGTAGCGATAATAATATCCAGCCCTTTCTGGTGGACAAGTCGGGAAATGATGCAAAAAAGCGGCCCTTCACTGGGTGTTAAGTTAAACAGCTCTTCAATATA
Source organism: Carnimonas nigrificans ATCC BAA-78 (assembly GCF_000526695.1). Classification (GTDB taxonomy): domain Bacteria; phylum Pseudomonadota; class Gammaproteobacteria; order Pseudomonadales; family Halomonadaceae; genus Carnimonas; species Carnimonas nigrificans. The sequence continues at coordinate 324,729 of NZ_JAGO01000010.1, read as the reverse complement.
TTCCTTGTTAGCCTGTTTGCCCGCCAGATCATGAATGGAAAAGTGCCGTTTCAGTTCTGGGCTATGCTCCGATGACCATTCACTGCCAATGCCATTGACGATTCCGCGCAGGCATCCTTCTGCGGCTCGCATACGCAGAGCGCCATCCATGCCGAAGCCTATTTCTGGAGTGAGAATCTCGGTCGCATAGGTGTGGCTGACGGTTGTAATCTGGTTGGCATATATAAGCCCCGCCTTGATCAAAGCCAGCTGACCATAATATTCCATCTCGTCGCCGTTGAGTGCCGACTCGGGAATGCCCAGTGAATGGTAATAATCCATCGGGAAAATGCCCTGATGGGCAAGGTTATGAATGGTGAATACGCTGGGAATATCCAGATGCAGCCAGTGTGCATAGCCTGCTGCCAGTGCGGTCGGCCAGTCATTCAGGTGAAGCAGCTCGGGGCACCAGGAATCGGAGAGACCGGCCAGCTGTACGGCGGCCAGAGAGAGACGAGCAAAGCGGATATGGTTATCCGGCCAGTCTTGCCCATGCTCATCAATGTAGGGTGAACCGTGGCGTTCGAACAGGTCTGCATGCTTGAGGGTAAAGACAACAAGCCCATCCGGCAGGGTAATTTGCAGCAGCTCGCATTCCGGTATATCGGCATAACCGGGCAGGCTCCCCAGCGAGATCATGGGGTGGCCGGATTCAATTACCCGAGGGAAACCGGGAATCAGGATGCGTACATCAAAATCTTTCAGCATCGCTCGGGGCAGGGCCGCGGACAGATCCCCCAGACCACCGACTTTGACAAAGTCAGCAAGCTCCGGAGTGACGTAAAGCACTTTAGGACGCACCCTGGCTTCTATCTTCGGGGAGGAGAGCCGCACTTTCCTGCTGGGAGGAAGAGAGGAGGTTTCCAGGCTATCGCCTGCGTGTACTGCCATACCTGCATTATCCATTGTAGTTCCCCCAAAAGAAGCCAATCCTCACTGTCCTACGGCCTATAGTGGCGGTATTTCAGTGACCATTCGCAATAGCCCCCTATTGAAGAAGGGGCAGCACACAGGTGGATGATGCATGACCTGTCAGCGGGTTTCTGACGATACTTAGATTTTTATACAGTAAACCTGTAGTTGGATAAAGCTAAAATATCACTGAGGAGGAAAATTTTGGATATCTATCATCAATAAAATAGTAAGAGTCATTATTATACCTACGTCTAATAATCTAACCTTGTAAACTGTGGTTTAGTGATGGAGCATGCACCCCCTTGTTATTTTATCTGTGTTGAAGGCTGTTCCATAAAAATTATGGTAACTGCTTTAAATACTTAACAAAATTTTAATGTTTACTTATTGATCTAATATTGTCGTATTAACTTCGGATACAGTAGTGCTGCAATAATTCTCTGGTTTTTGCTCAGCCTGCATGACTAACGCTAGATCGGTGCGGGGGCATAGCCCATAACTGATACGGTCACTCTTTGGTGTAGCACTTGATTCGCTGCCCAATCACCTGACGGCTTGGCTAAGGGGATGCCAGCGCTGTCTGAGGTGTTTTTCCGTGAGTGAATGGGAGAAGTATTAGAGCAGGTCATTTTGTTTGGGAGCTTCCTCCAGACTTGGTACCGAGGCTTGGATAACAATCTCCCCATTGTCACAGCATTTACTGGAAGAGAGTTACCTGCGTGAGCTTTGCAAAATCATTCGTTTCATCAGCGGTCGTGTCTTCATTATGACCTAAACTTTCTTGATTTATATAGAGATATAACTCGCAAAGTTCTCTCAGTGCTTCCTGGTTAATAAAATATAACGATAACAGCCTCAGAGTGTCGTCACATAAACATTCTGAGGCTGTTTTAATGAATATAACTTGGCTAGCGAGGCATGGTGCGTAGGGAAGAGGGGCCGCCAGGTACATCAATACGTTCTTTTGTATCAACCAACTTTCCGCTCTGAATTTGGAATATGGCTAGTTGTTTTTCTACGTTAAACTGAGCAATCAAGGTTTTATTATCCTTGGCAAAGACCAGCCCCTGACCTGCTGTGCCTGAGTCAAGCTCATTCACAAAATGTGCCTGGCCATTACTAAGTTTAAATAGTTGCAGCTTGCCGTTGGTATGGACGCCAGGATTATCAGGCGTTAGTTGCGAGCCATCCATCGTCTGTGCGGCAATCCACTCGCCGTTGGGGGATATCGCAATGCCTTCTGGCAGTGCTTTCGTGGTAATAAATTGTACGGCGCGGAAAGGGCGCTTGCTGATGTCAATTAGCGTAATGCTGTCGGCATCACCGGCAAGAATACCTGGAGTACCCGGTAGACCAGAACCACCTACATTACCCACAATGGCCCATTTGCCATCGGCGCTGACATCAATACTATAGGGAGCCAGTCCCGAGCTAACTCTTTCTTTGCTATTGGTCACATGACCGTTATCAATATTTAAGGTGACTAAGCCGCCTTCATTTCGTAGAGAAACAAGTGCCGATTTTCCATCAGGAGTGATAGCAACACTCGCCAGGCGTCCTTTGGACAAGATTAAATTAGCCGTGCGAGTTAGTTGTGTGCCGTCAATTGAATAGGCTTCAAGAGTGCCGGCAACTGTGGCAACTAGCAGTAGTTTGCCATCTTTGGAAAGCGCGACCCCTTGTGGGTGGGCCAGGGTCTCGACCTTGGCAATAACCTTCGGTTGTTCACTACTCAGATCAATTACTTGTAGATAGTTGTCATAGACCGGCTTTTTCTGCTCAGCATCATAATGGTTAGGCGCAGAAACGATGGCCAATTTTCCATCGCTGGAAATGGCAGCTGCTTGAGGAGGGCCTGCAATAGTTGCCGCTACAGGAACCCGGTGCAAGAGTTTGAGTGGGTTCACTGAGGCATCGAAAATATCTACGGAATCACCAGGGCCAGATTGTGAGAAGGTATCGGTGTCTTTAACCCGCTGGTATTTAGCGTCATTGGTGGAAATAACCCAGTCATGGGCGTTGGCTACTATGGGAGCGGTGGTAAGGACTAAACCAATGGCTATCGTTAATTTTTTTAGCATGATTGGGTAACTCCAGAGGGGGCACTATTGGCGCGCCTTTGAGGAGTAGTATTGTGCAACCCATACTGATTGCCTACTGGCCTTTAGTGTAAAAATACTCGGAGTATGAAGCACTTGTGATTGCGCAGAATCGGCCTTCAAGGATAGAAAGAGGTGGGGCATCACTTCGAGAACACTTGGCAGAGTATTGAGTAATTGAGTAGAAGGGCGGCCTCTGACTATTTTGGTGCAACAACGGCCTTGGTCTCATCAGCATCGAGTGGGCAAAGAATAGCCCTGAGTTATCTACACCTGGACGTGGAAATATGCTCATGAAAAATCTGATACCTCGCCAGTGGCTGAATACCGTTAAATAAGCGCTACTTTTCATCTTCCGTTAAAACGGTAGAGCACTTTTCGCCCTCCAGAGCATCCATTAATCCGCAATCAGTTGGGAAATTTTACCGATAGGAGAGGGTAATGCGGTAGAGATAGATCACGAATGCCGCCGGTAGGCAGCACTGAGCCGTTGGTAACGGCATAAATCTGCACGACCAGCTATGTTTGACGCATTAGGGATTTGCGCAAACAGCGTTCTGGCGATGTGCATTGTTCAGCGAAAGAAGCAGGTGGGCTGTTCCCCCAGTGACTTATATTTGTCCAAAGACATCAGGATATAAGACTCACCGTTTGAACGTGTGATCAACACTGGGGATCTCTTCCACGGCAGGGCGCGTGGTGACTGAAAGTGCCTCTTCACCCCTCTGCCTTCATCGGCTGCCACTCCACCACACCTTCGCCAATGGCGCTGCCGGCGGCACCGCACTCGCTGCTCCAGGCGCGGTACATGCCGCGTGAGTTGAAGGCGAGGGTGAGGTTGCCCTGGGCATCGACGCCGATCATTCCGCCGGCGCCGTTGGGGACATTAAGATCATTGGCGAGCAGAGTGGTGCAGGCGGTGTCGAGGCGTTCGCCGAGGTAGCGCATGCGGCTGCTGATGTCGTGGGCGGCAACGGCACGAATAAACAGCTCGCCGTGGCCGGTACAGGAGATGGCGCAGCTGCGGTTATCGGCGTAGGTGCCGCTGCCGACCAGTGGGCTGTCGCCGATACGGCCCCAGCGCTTGTTGGTAATCCCGCCAGTGGAGGTGGCGGCGGCAAGGTTGCCGTGGCGGTCGCGGGCGACGGCGCCGACGGTGCCGAAACGGAAGAGGTCACGTTCTGCGTCTGCGCGCTCGGTGTGCAGGTCTTGCCAGTGTTGTAAGCGCATGGGGGTGGTGAAGTAGCTGTTATCGACACTTTCCAGCCCCGCGAGGCGTGCAAAGTCGTCGGCGCCCTGGCCGCTTAACAGCAGGTGGTCGCTATGGTCGAGCACTGCGCGGGCGGCGGCGATGGGGCTTTTGGTGGTGCGGATAGAGGCGATAGCACCACTCTGTCGGGTAGCGCCATCCATAATGGCTGCGTCGAGTTCGTGCTCGCCATTCCAGGTCATGCAGGCTCCGTGGCCGGCGTTGAACTCTTCTGCCAGCTCCAGCGCCTTGACTGTCGCTTCTACCGCATCAAGTGCGCTGCCGCCATTTGCCAGTATTCTCTCTCCTTGCGCTAGACAGTGGCGCAGCGTCTGGTGAAAGTACGCCAGACGTTCATCGTCGAGGGCGTTTTCATCCAGGGTGCCGGCACCGCCGTGCAGCGCAATGGCGTAACCGTCGTTGCTTTCCTGAGTGAAGGAGTAGATGCGCGGGCGGGTCGTCATAGCAGGCTTCCTGAATAGAGTGACAGTGCACCGAGGGTACGAATAACGCCGCCCATATCGTCACAGGTGAAGCTGACCACCTGAGCTTCTTCCTGGACAATGCCAGGCAGCATCGCAAAGCCATCGGCCAATACCGGTCGGGTAGTCGTCAGGCGTATCGAGAAAGGAGCGGTAAAGTGCGGTGTTACGGAAGGCAGCGGTCGGGAGAGCGTTTTCTCCATCGCCTCACGCAGCAGCTTTCGGGCGGTTTGCGGGGAGAGCGATTGAGCGCTGACGGTCGAGTGCATGGTCTTGACGCAAACGGCCTCTACCTCTGGATGACGCTTTGACACCCATTGAGAGAAGCAATCATCGCCGGAAGTGAGTACCAGCGGTGTGCCGTGTTCGGCAGCGAAGGCGGCGTAAAGATCACTTTCGCCTACCACTTTGCCGTTTAGCTCCACGCGATGGAAGGCGCGTCCGTTAATGGTGTGAGCGAGTACGCCCTTGACGCTGGCCGGTGAGTGCAGACCGATAAAGGCGACGGCATCAAAGTGGTCGGTCTCGATCCCCTGAGCCATTGAGAATTCGCGCGGCTTGCCCTGTACCAGTTCGGCGGCAGGGTGGATGTTGTCGGCACGCAGGTTACCCATGGTGCCATGGCTGTCGGCGACCACAATCCGCGTCGCGCCGGCCAGCAGTGCGCCTTCGATGGCGGCGTTGACCTCGCCTTCCATCAAACCGCGTGCGCCTTCGTATTCGGTGTTGCCTTGCTGGCATTGAGTCGGTCGCGTTACGCCGGCAACGCCTTCAATGTCGGCAACAATAAAAACTTTCATGATGATGCTCCTGTAGCAAACGCTCGTTATGGCAGTTGCTGATGCAGTTGTGTGAGCCAGTCGCTGAGCGCAGTACGCTGATGCTGACGAAACCCGGTAACTGGCTCGGCGTTGAGCAGGGCGTCGATGATAGCGGCTTCGGTTGCATCGGCACTGGCCTTGAACAGCGGGTCCAGGGTGTGATCTTCAAGCAGCGGCTGAGAGGCTGCCGTAGAGACAGCCAGCGCGATATCCCCAGAGCCGTGGCCCCAGTAGCCGCCGGTACGTCCAATCCCCACTCCTGCGCGGCGAACCACGCGATCAAGCTGGCGTTTATCCAGCGGCGCATCGGTAGCCAGCACAATAATGATCGAGCCTTTTTCAGGCTGAGTGGCAGCATCTTCTGGATGAGCGGTTTCATGCTGTTGAAGCTGTGCTGCCAGCCACGGCCCGAGCCGCACGCCGTCAAGAGTGAAATCCTCGGCCTTGCCGAAGTTGCTGAGCACCAGAGCGCCGAGGGTCCATTGGCCGGTCGCCGTAGTCACCATGCGCGAGGCTGTCCCAATACCGCCCTTGAGTCCGAAACAGCTCATGCCGCGCCCTGCGCCAACGGCTCCTGTGTCGAACTCCACTGCGGCACTATTGATCGCGGCGAGTGCATGCTCGGGGCGCAGGGCACGCGCCTGCAAATCGTTGAGAAAGCCGTCATTGCATTCAAGCGCTACGGGATTGAAGGTTGGCAGCTCACGTCCCAGTTGCGGCTCCTGTCGTGTTGCCCACTGGATAGAAGCATCGAAAAGCGCGCCGATGCTGTAGGTGTTGCCAAGCAAAATAGGGCCGCTGATTGTGCCAAGTTCTGCCACTTGAGTGAGTCCTACCGGCTTGGCAAAACCATTCAGAATAGCGATGCCACAGGGTAGTGGGCGGGCGGGAGTCGCGCCCATATCCAGCGCGCTGCATCCGCTCTGAATCTCGCCATCAGCCAGTGTGCAGTGGCCGACCCGTACGCCTGCCACATCTGACAGGCGGTCATGGGGACCCGTCGGTAGCCGAGGCGCCAGCCAGAGGTTTTCGTGTTGGTGGCGCTGAAGCAGTGCTGTGGCACCGTCACGTTCGAATGGACGCCAGTGAAAATCGGAGTGGCTCATGGATTCCTCATTGAATCACTTAATCGCATAGCGATGCTCGCTCAGCGCGCCTTGGGGTCAAGGGTGTCGCGCAGGGCATCCCCGAGTAGATTGAACACCAGCACGGTAATCAGAATCGCCATGCCCGGGAAGACGCTAACGTGCCAGGCGCCCGCCATCATCAGGCTGCGGCTGGATGCCAGCATATTGCCCCATTCAGGTACGTCCGGCTCAGGCCCCAGGCCAATAAAGCTAAGCCCTGCGGCGGTCAGGATGCTGGAGCCGATACGCATGGTGAAGTAGACCACTACGCTTGGCAGCGTTGCCGGCAAAATATGGCGAAACATCAGTGTAGTGTTGGATGCGCCGACGCTGCGTGAGGCATCCACATAGGTGCTGTGGCGCAGTGTCAGAGTTTGCGCGCGCACCAGGCGAGCAAAGATGGGCACGCTGAAAATGGCTACGGCGAGAATGACGTTGTTAAGCCCTGGGCCCAATAGCGCTACCACAGCAATGGCCAGCAACATGCCGGGGAAGGCAAACAGCACATCGGAGCTGCGCATGATCAGACTATCGAGCCAGCCCCCCTTAAAACCAGCGATCAGGCCCAGCACAATGCCGCCGATCGTGCCCAGCGATACTGATGCCAGACCCACCCATAGCGAGAGGCGAGCGCCATACATAATGCGTGAGAGAATATCGCGGCCCAGTTCATCGGTACCAAACCAGTGAGCAGCGGTAGGAAAGCTGGAAATCGCCAGCCAATCGGACTGGTAAGGATTATAGGGCGCCAGCACTGGGGCCAGCAGGGCAATCACTACGAGCAGTAGCAGAATGACGCTGGCAGCCAGCGCAACACGATGGCGTAAAAAGCGCCGCCGCCAGCGTTGAAACGGTGACGATAACGAAGCGGCGGTGGGCATGGCAGTGGTGGATGTCATGGTGTGCTCCTGAGGCAGTTGCTGAGAACTGCCTGTGCTCGGTTATGCGGTGACGAAGAGTGGCTTAAAGGCTGCGTTAACAGCGTGAAAATCCAGCTTCTTCGCCCATTATTGTTGTGTCTGACCCTCATGTGCCGGGCGGCTTGTAGCTAATCCCGGCGCGCAGAAGGGTCAATAAAGCCGTAAAGCAGATCCACCACGAGATTGATCACCAGGAACATGGTGACAAACAGCATCACGAGGGCCTGAATAACCGGCTGATCCTGCGTTTTTATAGATTCGATCAATAGCCAGCCAAGCCCAGGCCAGCTGAAGACGCTCTCAATGACAATCGAGCCACTCAGCAAGAAGCCGAACTGCAGCCCCAGCATGGTGAGAACCGGAATCAGCGCATTACGAAAGGTGTGTTTCCATACCACCATACGGTTGGTCAGGCCCTTGGCACGCGCGGTGCGCACGTAGTCTTCATGGGTCGCTTCCAGATAAGCGGAGCGAGTGTAGCGCGCCATCACTGCCGCGACGGTGGAGCCGAGGGTAATGGCGGGCAGCACGATATCGAGAGGCTTGGCATAACCGCTGGTGGCGAACAGACCAAAAGGCACGGCAACGTACTGGATCAACAGCAGGCCCAGCCAGAAAGAGGGCATCGAAATGCCACATACGGCGATGCTCATGGCGGTGTAGTCCTGCCAGCGCCCGCGACGGCGCGCTGCGAAGACGCCAATGGCAATGCCTGCTACCGATGACCAGGCGAAGGCCGCCAGCGATAGCCACAACGTAGGGAAAAAGCTCTCGCCAATGGCATCGGCTACCGGTTGACGGTTGCGGTAAGCGATGCCCAGATCGCCGGTTAAAAAGTTGCCGACCCACTGTAGATATTGAATGGTCAGAGGCTGATCCAGCCCCAGTTGGTGACGTGCAGCATCGACGGCTTCAAGAGAGGCATCGGGGCCTGCGTAGATGCGCGCAGGGTCGCCGGGCATCAGTTTGACGAAGGCGAATACCAGCAGTGATACCACAATCAGTACGGGAATGATCCCGAGCAGGCGGCGCAAGGCATAACTCAGCATATCCCCTCCTTATTGTTGGACGTTGTCTGAAACGAAGTGGGCGTGATTAAAGGCGAAAGTGGTATCGGGCAGCATGTAGACCCCGTCAAGATTGCGGGAAAGAGCGGTCAGGTTGTCGGGGTTGCCCAAAAAGATCACCGGCGCATCCTTCCAGATAAGCTGCTGGGCACGCGCATATTGCGCGCCGCGCTTATCGGCATCAGCGCTGCCAAGTGCGCCCTGGATGGCGTCATCCACCTGGGGATTGGAGTAGTAGGATTCGTTATCAAGCTTTGGCACCCAGGCGCCGGTAGTGAAGAGCGGACGAAGCGCCCAGTCGGCATCACCGGTGGAAGGAGACCAGCCGCGCAGTACCAGATCATAGCGGGCAGCGTTGGGGTCACTGACGTTGTAGATCATGCCGGTGCGAGTGGCGGAGTCCATGGGGACTACCTGAAGCCTGACCCCAGCCGCGGCCAACTGCTGCTTGATCAACTGGCTGGCGAGTATCGAGCTGGTGTCGTTGGCAATCCACATGTTCAGCGATAGCCCGTCAGGGTATCCGGCTTCCTTCAGCAACTCCCTGGCTTTATGCGGATCATGCGCATAGGGGGCCTGGGCTTGATAGAAGGGAATGGCGTTAGCCATCGGTGCCGAGGCCACCGTGCCCATGTTGCCATGCACCGCGCGCAGCCAGATGTTGCGATCCATGGCGTAATTGAGCGCCCTGCGTACTCGTACATCCTTGAGCGCAGGCTTCAGATTGTTGATGACAATATAGTGCTGCAACACGCTGGCATCGTGGACAACCTTGAGATGAGTGTCTCTGCCAATGGCTTTGGTCAATTGGGCATCCAGTGGCATCACTGCATCCACTTCGCCTGCGCGCAGCCGTGCGACACGGGTGGCGGATTCCGGTGTCGGATAGAAGGTCACCTTGTCTACCCTGGGCCAGCCCTTCTCCCAATAGTTGGGGTTTTTCACGAAGCTGACACTGCGCCCCGATGCCCAGCCGGTGAAGATAAAGGGGCCGGTACCCACCGGATGTACGCGCAGGTCATTCTCATTCGAGTACTTTTTGAGCGCCTGTGGGCTGATCATCACCGCCGAGGGGTGGGCCAGGGTATTGATCATGGCGCCAAACGGCTGCTTGAGCACAATTTTGATGCGGTGCTCGTTGATGATCTCAGTGTGATCAATCATCGAGAACATGTTGTTGCGCTTCAGCCCCATCCCCTGGTCTGCAAGGCGGTCAAGGTTGGTTTTGGCCGCCGCTGCGTTAAAGGGTGCGCCATCGGAGAAGCGCACGTTATCGCGCAGGTCGATCACGAACTCGGTGGCGTTGTCATTGGCGCGGTAGCCCGTCGCCAGCGCAGGTACCAGCTTCATCTGGCGGTCAAACTGAAACAGCCGCTCGTAGACGGCGCTCTGCACCGAATAGCTCAGGTTATCGGTGGTGTCGTGCGGGTCCAGTCCGGTAATGTCACTCTGCATGGCGAGGCGCAACTCATGCGCCGCAGCGCTGTGCGCTCCGGTAGCGAGAGTGGTGAAGAGCACTGCCAGCAGACAGCGTTGCACCTTTTTGCTTGGAATCATCATCAACATCCTGGTCATTGTTGTTTTACGTGGTGTTGTACCCAGCGTGCGCAGTGAGTCAGAAACCGACTGCTGTGCCGGTAGCGTGTGGCTCAAGGGTTTCCTTCGGTAAATAGCCAGTGCTGTTCGCCCACTTCACGGTAGTGATAGGGCGGCTGTTGCTGATGGCGCGGAATGACCGCAGAGCGTGGCTCCTGGGTATCAACAGGGCGGTGATGGCGCTGGGCAGGGTCGGCAATCGGGACGGCCTCCATCAAGCGCTTGGTGTACGGATGCCGCGGGGCCGCAAACAGCTGTTCGCGCGGGGCAATTTCGACGATCCTGCCCAGATGCATGACGGCTACACGATGGGCGATACGTTCAACCACGGCCATGTCATGGGAGATAAAAAGCCACGCGATACCCAATTCCCGCTGTAGCTTCATCATCAGATTGATGACCTGCGCCTTGATCGACACATCGAGCGCCGATACCGCCTCGTCAGCCACAATCAGTTTGGGTTCAAGGGCGAGGGCACGAGCAATGGCAATACGCTGACGTTGCCCTCCCGAGAATTCGTGGGGATAACGTCGGGCGTGCTCTGCCTTAAGGCCGACCTGCTCAAGCAAACGCTCTACGGTGGGCATTGCCTTGTTGAGTGAAGGCACTCTTTTGTGTATCAGCAGCGGCTCTGCGATGGAGAAGCCAACGGTCAGACGCGGATTGAGGGAGGCGTAGGGGTCTTGAAAGACCATCTGCATATCGCCGCGCCAGTGACGAAACTGGTCATCGGTAAGATTATCGAGCCGCGTATCAGCAAACTGGATGAAGCCCTGCTTGCTTTTGGCCAACCGTAGCAGGGCGCGGCCAATGGTCGATTTGCCCGAACCACTCTCGCCCACCAGCGCGAGGGTCTCGCCCGGCCATATTTTCAGTGGCACGCGGTCAACGGCGAGCACTTCCTGGCGGGCACGGCCAAACCAGCCGCTGGAAATGGGGAAGCGTACTTCAAGGGCATCGACTTCCAGCAGTGGATCGGTGTCGTAGTCAATACTGGCTTGAGCCTCGGCAGCGCTCTCTCCCGGTATCTCGAAGGAGTGGGGCAGGGGCATACCGCGCATCGCCCCCAGGCGTGGCACGGCGGCCAGCAGCTTTTGCGTGTAAGGATGGGCAGGGGCCGCGAAAATATCGTGCACGCTGTTCTGCTCAACCACGCGCCCCGCCTGCATGACCACCACGCGGTCAGCCAGCTCAGCGACCACGCCCATGTCATGGGTAATGAAAATCACCGACATGCCAAATTCACGCTGCAGTTCACGGATGATTTCAAGCACGTGGGCCTGAACGGTCACATCCAGTGCGGTGGTCGGTTCGTCGGCGATCAGCAGGCGTGGGCGTGTCATCAAGGCCATCGCAATCATCACACGCTGGCGCATCCCGCCCGAGAGCGAGTAGGGAAATTCATCCATCACGCGCTCGGGGGAAGGAATACGCACTTTGCTTAGCATCGCCAGAGCCTCATCGCGCGCTTTGCGCGCAGAGAGCTTCAAATGCAGCCGTGCCGCTTCGGTAAGCTGATCGCCCACCTTCAGCACCGGATTGAGCGAGGTCATCGGCTCCTGAAAGATCATCCCTAGGCGCGTGCCACGCAGAATACGGCTCTGTTCATCATCAAGAGTGGTGAGATCAATGGCATCGCCATCGCGGGGGGAATACCACAAATGACCGTTGGTCACTCGGCCATTTTCCGGCAGCAGCCCCATGGTGGTCAGTGAGGTAACCGACTTGCCAGAGCCGCTTTCGCCGACAATGGCAAGAATTTCACCTTCATATACATCGAAGCTGATCTCATGGAGCGCCTGGGTAGGCCCCTGTTCGCTCTCAAAAGCGACACTGAGGTGATCTGCTTTGAGGATCAGCGCATGGCTATCGTTGACAGTGTTCTGCGTGGTCATGGCAATCCTTGTTGTTGTCCGTTGTTATCGTGATTGTCGTCGCATCAAATTACTCGGCCATATCCATGCCTGATATTTGCCCTGCGTGGAAAACAAGCGCTGGCGCTGCGTCGTGTGCCAGCCAGGTGGGGCCATCCAGATCGACCAGTGAGGCGCGGGCGGCAATGGGCAGGGCGCAGCGCATGGCGAGTGAGCTGCCCAGCATGCAGCCGACCATGATATCTAGCCCATGGTGGCGGGCGGCGTTGATCAATTTGATGGCTTCACTGATCCCACCGCATTTATCGAGCTTGATGTTGATCATGCGGTAGCCGCATTCAAGCAGGAGCGGGAGATCGTCTGCGGTATGCGCACTTTCATCAGCACAGAGCGGCACAATCTGGCGTGCTTCTGCTGGAAGGTTGTCCTGCCCTGCGGGAAGAGGCTGCTCGACCATTTCCACACCAAGACTGGCCAATAGCTCAAGGGTGAGGGGCAAGTCAGCGGCAGTAAATGCTTCATTGGCATCGACCACTAGACGCGTTTCGGGCACGGCGCGCCGAATCGCGCGCATACGCTCCTCAATCTGCTCACCATTCAGCTTGATCTTGAGCAGTCGGATGCCCTTGTCGAACTGGGCGCGGGCATCGAGTGCCATGGCCGCTGGGCTATCAATGCCGACGGTCTGCACGGTCTTGATCTGCTCGTAGGTGAGCGGTGGTTCATCCAGTGCCTGGGCGACCAGGTTTTCCAGCGAAGTGTGCTGCTGTTTGGCTTCGAGTAGCCACAGGGCGCAGTCCAGCGCATTGCGAGCGGTTCCTGCTGCCATGTTGGCATTCAGCCACTCTCTGGCAGTCGTCACCTGACCGTGGTTATTCAACTGCTGCAAAAGCAATGGCTGATAGTGCTGAAGAGCCCGCTCGACCGCCTCGCAGGTATCACCATAGCGGGGCGTGGGTGTGGCTTCAGCGGTAACGTGATGCTTGCCATCGCTCAGCGTTACCCGTACCACGTCGACGGCGGTGCGGGTGCCGCGTGCAATGGCAAACGGGCGCGCCAATGGCAGCTTCTGGAAGGCGTAATCGCTGGAGAAGGTCATCAATATTCACGCATCCATGGCGAGCAGTGAATCAATCACCGGCGCAATGCCAAAGCGCACTGGATCGGTGGCGGGCACACCAAATTTTTCCTCAAGTTCTGCCAGGTGGGCACGGGCACGTTTTTCATCGACATTGGAGGTGTTGATCGAGAAGCCCGCCAGCCGCACATTGGGATTCGTGGTGCGTGCATGAACCAGGTTGGCGTTGACGCACTCTTCATAGGAAGGCAGTGAAAAGTGGGGAAGGTGGCGCATATGCGGACGCTCAAATTCATGGCACATCACCAAATAATCTGGCTGGGCGCCGTGTAAAAGCCCCATGCTGACCCCTGCAAAACTGGGGTTGTAGAGCGAGCCCTGGCCTTCGATCACATCCCAGTGGTCGTCACTGGCATCGGGCGCAAGCTGTTCCACTGCGCCGGAAATGAAGTCGGCCACTACGGCATCAATGGCGATACCGCTGCCTTCGATCAGAATGCCGCTTTGCCCCGTGGCGCGGAAATCGCTGTTCAGCCCGCGTGCATTCAGCTCCTGTTCAATCGCCAGTGCCGAGAACATCTTGCCCACCGCACAATCCAGCCCGACGGTGAGTATCCGCTTGCCGCTGCGTTTTTTACCGTTACCCACATCAAGCAGGGGGGCCGAGTGACGAATATCGAATAGCTCGACAGCTTTTCTGCGCGCAGCTTCCGCCAGCGGTGCAATATCAGACAAACGCTGGTGCATGCCGCTGGCAACGTGATAGCCGCATTCGACGGCTTCCAGCAACGTATCGAGCCAGTGCTGCGGCAGCTTGCCGCCTGCGTTGGTGGTGCCGATCACCAAGGTTTTGGCACCTCCTTCACGCCCCTGTGCAAGCGTCAGATCACTGATGCCGACTGATGGGGTCTCCTGATTCAGGCGTAACTGACCAATGCAGGCTTCGGGGCGCCAGCTATGGATGCCTCGCGCCATTTTGATCGCGAGAGGATCACTCACATCACCAAGAAACAGAAGGTACGGTTGGGGAATCTGCATGTTGAAAGGCACCTGATCGAAGGAGAGTTCAGTCAAGTCCTTAGTATTCAGAGATGAAGGGGGGAATACGAATACCTGTTTGACGCCGCGCAATAACCCCAGGTTATGGGCAATGGTCAGATGAAGCGACGGCGGCTTTTCAAAGGTGGTGGCGCAAGAGCTGACAGAGCGTTTCGGCGGGCAAGGATAGCTGCTGGCGTGCGAGGGTAATCAGTGAAATCTCGCCGGTGAGAGCGGGAGTAAGCGGAACACTGTGTAGCTGCGGATAGCGGCGGGCGGTAAAAGCGTCCACGACGCCGATGCCTGCGCCCAGCGCGACCATTTCGGCGATCACGGTATAGGACTGGATCAGCCAGGGGGAGTGCAGCTCGATGGCGTGGTGCTCAAGCGCTGAGTGCAGCAGCGTTCCCAGCGGGTCCTGCGGCTGCATCAACACTGGCGAATGCCCCAGCTCGTCGAGTCGGATCGTGCTGCGAGGCGGAGTACCGGGGGGGAGCAGTGCCATAAGCGGGCACGTCGCAATCACTTCACGCTGAATGCCGGGCTGGGTGTGCTGACCAAACACCAGCGCAACATCGAGACGCTGGCGCAGAAGGGCATCACACAGCGTCTCCCAGTGGCCGGTGGTCAGCTCAACGGCTACTTCCGGCATCTGCTGGTGCGCTTTAAGCAGTAGCTGCGGGAGGATCGTTTGCCCCAGTGTCTGGGCGGCCCCCAGCCGTAAATGGCAGGATTCTCCCCGCTTGAGATGAGCCACCAGGGTATCAATGGCACCGCGCTGCTGCATAAGTTGCTCGATCTCGGGAATCAAGCGCAGCGTTTCGGGGCGCGGCACCAGCCCCTGGGCACTCCGCTCGAACAGCGCAAACCCAAGCTGCTGCTCGGCATGGGCCAGTACGCGGGTCACGTTGGGCTGAGAGACATGCAGCGCTCGTGCCGCCGAGGAGATGCTGCCGTACTGAACGATGGCATGGATGATTTCGATGTGGCGCAGATTCACGCGGTCAAGGCTCCTTCACTGATCCAGTTCTTATAACACCGGAAGGCGTGGTTGCAAATGTTGGCCGCGTATCAGGTGCCTGGGGCTGTTTGGGGAAGTCGTTGATGGCTGCCGTTTGGTGCGAGGGCGATTCGATGCAGCGGGTGAGAGTGAAGGGAAGATATTCAGGCGGGAAGCGGTGCAGGCAGCAGTGCTGCTCGCTGAACTGATGTGATGAGGTAGAACTGAGCTAAAAGCGATAAAAAGCGCCGAAGCTGGTTTACAGCATCGGCGCTTCTCTGGGTGTGCCGGTAGCCTCTAGCGAGGGACTACCGGTAATAGCGGATTGTGCTTAGGAAGGCGTGTGAATCAGCTTACGGTTGATGAACTCCTCGATACCGAATTTGGAAAGCTCACGGCCATAGCCTGAGTTGCCTACGCCGCCAAACGGCAGTTCGGGGGCGGTATCGGTGGGCTTGTTGATAAACACCATGCCCGTTTCGATCAGTTCGGCCACTTTGACGCCGCGTTCGATATTGGTGGTGTAAACCGAGCCGCCCAGACCGTAGGGGCTGTCGTTGGCAAGCTCAATTGCTTCTTCTTCACTGGCGACCGAATAGATGGTCGCTACCGGACCAAAAATCTCTTCGTAATAGACCGGGTTATCCTTGCTCACATTGGTCAGAATACCAGCTTCCATAAAGAAGCCCTTGCGGTCGATACGCTTGCCGCCAGTGAGCAGCGTGGCGCCGTTATCCACCGCTTTCTGTACCTGATCCAAGGCACGCTGCATGGCATCTTCGCTGCTCATCGGGCCATGGGTGGTGTTTTCATCCAGCGGATCGCCGTAGTGAAGCTCTTTCAGCGCTTCACCCAGACGACGAGTGAATTCATCGACCAGCGATTCATGGACGATCATGCGCTTGGCAGCGGTGCAGACCTGGCCGTTGTTTGACATGCGGCCTGCTACTGCGCAGGGGATGACTTCATCCAGATCGGCGTCATCAAGCACGATGAAGGCGTCGGAGCCGCCCAGCTCAAGGGTGGTTTTCTTGAGCGCCTTGCCTGCCTGAGAGGCTACGGCGCTACCGGCGCGCTCACTGCCGGTCAGTGCGACACCGCGCACTTCGAAGCGGCCGATGAGCTGTTCGGACTGATCGTTGGTGAGGAACAGGTTGGTGTAGGCCCCTTCCGGCGCGCCAGCGTCCTTGAACAGCGACTCGAAGCCGAGGGCGCACTGCGGTACGCTGGGGGCATGCTTGACCATCACCACGTTGCCCGCCATCAGGTTGGGGCCTGCCACGCGCGCCAGCTGATAGTAAGGGAAGTTCCATGGCTCGACGCAGTAGATGACACCGAGGGATTGATTGACCACGGTTGCGTTGCCGGTATCGGTGTCGATCTTTTGGGGAGCCAGCGTCTCTTCTGCAATGTCGGCGTAGTAGGCCAGAATATCGGCGGCCAGCTCGATTTCGCCGATGGCTTCCTTGTAGGCTTTGCCCATGTCGGTCGCAATCAGGCGTGCGTGCTTCTCTTTATCACGACGCAGCACTTCGGCAGCGCCCTGCACGATCTTGCGACGCTCTTCGAAAGAGCGGAATTTCCAATCGTTGCTCCACAACGCATGAGCGGTATCCAGTTTGGCGAACATCTGCTCGTCGGTATGGGTATCGAACTCTTTCTCTACTTCACCTGTGGCAGGGTTAACGGTGCGATACATACTCATGTCTGCTCCTTATGACCAGGGACATTGGTGGATCGAAAGACAGTAGATGACACATTGGCGATTTGCCCCCAGTACCTGGCGATTCAGTACCTGGAAACGGGGGCTGTTCCTGCTCGCCTCGCTATTCGCCACGCGGAAAACGCTGATCTTCTTCCAGCGTATTGAGATCCATGTGGTTGCGCATATAGCGCTCGCTGGCGGCCTGCAAGGGCTGATAATCCCACGGGAAGTAGTGGCCTTGACGCAGCGCCTCATAAACCACCAGACGCCGCGCCTGGCTTTCGCGTACTTCCCGATCGAAGCGGGCCATGTCCCAGCGCTTGGCAATGCGTTCAGCGAAGCGGGCAGCCAACTCAGCGTACTCCTCTTCCTCTATCAGGTTGTGGGATTCATGCGGGTCATTTTCAAGGTCAAAAAGCTGCGGCGGGTCAATTTCACAATGGTTGTACTTGAAACGACCGTCGCGCAGTGTCACCAGCGGCGCTTCTGTGCCTTCGGCTGCGTACTCCATTGCCACCGGCGCATGGCCGCCTTCAGCGCGCATCAATGGCAGCAGCGACTCACCGTCGCTCCAGGGGCTGACCTCGCTCAGATCAATGCCCACCAGATCAGCCAGCGTTGAGGTCAGATCGAGAGTGGAGACGGGCGTCTCAATGGTGCGGCCGCTCTGTCCGGGAAGCTGGATGGCGAACGGCACGCGCGATGAACCTTCGCGAGGGCTCATCTTGAACCACAGACCGCGCTCGCCAAGCATGTCGCCGTGGTCAGACAGAAACAGCACGATGGTGTTGTCGCGCATGCGGGTGCGTTCTAGCACATTCAGTAGTGAACCGAACTTCTCGTCGATAAACGACAGATTGGCGAAATAGCCGCGCCGCGCCCGCTGAATATCGGTGTCAGTAATGTCGAATTTCTCGAATTCACTGGCCTTCATCAGCCGCTGCGAGTGGGCATCCTGCTGCTGGAAGGGGACGGCAGGAATCTCTGGCAGCAGGGCGGGGCACTCTTCGTAGCGATCCCAGTAGCTGCGGCGCGCTACATAAGGATCGTGAGGATGGGTGAAGCTGACCGTCAGGCACCAGGGGCGCTGATCGTGACCACGCGCCAGATTGAAGAGTGCCTGCTCGGCAAAGAAGGCTACTTCGTCGTCATATTCAAGCTGGTTTGAGGTTTCCGCCACGCCTGCGCCGGTCACCGACCCCAGGTTGTGATACCACCAGTCGATGCGCTCGCCCGGCTTGCGATAGTCGGGCGTCCAGCCGAAATCAGCGGGATAGACATCGGTGGTCAGGCGTTTCTCGAAGCCGTGCAGCTGATCGGGGCCGACAAAGTGCATCTTGCCCGACAAAAGGGTCTGATAGCCGGCACGGCGCAGGTGGTGGGCGTAGGTGGGCAGGCTGGAAGGAAATTCGGCGGCATTGTCGTAGACGCCTGTATGGGAAGGAAGCTGCCCCGTCATCAGCGATGCCCTGGCT
Organism: Carnimonas nigrificans ATCC BAA-78; assembly: GCF_000526695.1. Lineage (GTDB taxonomy): Bacteria > Pseudomonadota > Gammaproteobacteria > Pseudomonadales > Halomonadaceae > Carnimonas > Carnimonas nigrificans. Next base: position 306,244 of record NZ_JAGO01000010.1, on the reverse strand, counting down.
GGTGAGCAGAGCGGGCTGCCGGTATAGCTGTTGGAAAAATTGGTCGCCTGCGCGAACCATTGGCGCAAGTGAGGCACTTTCAGGTAGTCAGCGGGGCCATTTTCGAACAGGCGGCCATTCACCTGATCGGCAATCACTATCAATATATTCGGGCGCTTGCTCATCTTGTCGTCCATATCGTTGCGAGTGTCAGATTGATGCAAATACGTTAGCGGGGGCGGCGCGTAACGTCCACGGGGCCGCCAGATAGAAGAAAGGCGCCTGCATGACAGACGCCCTTTGGCATATCCGCTGACTGCCCGCGCCTGTCGGTGCAATGGCCTGATCAGACGTCGAACAGTTTCCTAGAACTCTTCGTATTCGGCGGGGTCCTGATCGTTGGTGCGGCCATCCGGACGATCAAGGCGTTCGATAGCGGCCATTTCGTCGTCATTCAGCTCGAAGTCAAACAGCTCAAGGTTCTGCTTCTGGCGCTCAGGATTGGCTGATTTGGGAATCGCCAGCACGCCGAGCTGGAAGTGCCAGCGCAAAATGATCTGCACAATGTTCTTGTTGTGCTGATCGGCAATTTCCTGAAGATGCTTGTCTTCCAGCAGCGCCGAAGCGTGGCCCAGCGGACTCCAGGCTTCCGTCACGATATTGTGCTTGGCATCGAAGGCGCGCTGTTCTTTCTGCGCGAAATAGGGGGATAGCTCGACCTGATTGACGGCTGGCGCTACACCGGTCTCCTTGATAAGGGTATCAATATGCTCCGGCAGGAAGTTACTGACGCCAATCGACTTCACCAGCCCGCGCTTCTGGGCATCAATCAAGGCTTGCCAGGCTTCGACATAGATTCCCTGCTTGGGGTTCGGCCAGTGAATCAGGTAGAGATCGAGATAATCCAGCCCGGTGCGATAAAGCGACTCTTCGATGGTTACTACTGCCTGATCGTACTTGTGATGACGGCCCGGCAGTTTCGATGCCACAAACAGCTGATCGCGAGGCACTTCACTTTGACGCACCGCCTGACCCACGGCACCTTCATTTTCGTAGTTGAAGGCACAGTCCAGCAGTCGATAGCCGCGGCTGATAGCGGCCGTCATGCTGTCAACGCCCTCCTTGCCATTGAGCTTATAGGTGCCGAACCCGATGGAGGGGAGGCGGTTACCATCGTTAAGCGTAAACGTGGGAATATCTGCACGACTCATTGGGTACTCCTTCAAAGTGAATGAAAAGGGTTACTTGCGTGATGTCCTCACGTTGGAAGGCCGTGTCACGATGTACACGGCGGTGGCGATCATGATGAACGCGACGCCACCAATCAGAATAAAGGGCAAGCCGATAATCAGCATCAGTATGACACTACCGCTCATCGAGACAACCGCCAGCCATTTGGCGTAGCGAGGAATGACGCCGTGATCGCGCCAGCGGGTGAGCGGTGGGCCTAATAGCGGGTGCTGATAGAGCCAGCGATGCAGCCGTGGCGAGCCGCGTTCGAACGCCCAGGCCGCGACAATCAGAAACGGCACCGTGGGCATGACCGGCAGGAAAGCGCCGATAACGGCCAGCGCGACAAACAGCCACCCGATGCCCAGATATATCCAGCGGGCAGTAGGCGAAACAGTGATCGGTTCCTTCGGTTTTTCCATGACTCACTCCAGCGTGGGCCGCAGCGGCAACGTCAAGAATATGTAAAGGTATCAGCATTTCGCTAGTGCCGTCAGCAAGAGAGGCGATTATCCATATGGCGGCAGGTGCCACCCATCAAGGCGACGGGGCAAGATAACGGGGGAGATGATGTAAAGCTGCCCTTGGGGACAGTTCTTGGGGACAGTTAATGGTGCAGGTGGGCTTCCCAGGGCGGCGGCTCGGGAAACTGTTCTACCAGGAAGTCGATGAGTACGCGCACTTTCAGCGCGAGATGGCGGCTGGCAGGGTAGAGCACGTAGATGCCGTGATTGGGAGGAGTAACGTGTTCGCGCAGAATCTGCCTGACGCGGCCGGTGCTGATAGCGCGATCAGCGACGAAGGCGGGGGAGCGCGCGATGCCAAGACCACTTTCAGCGGCCTTGAGGCAGGCCGTCGGGTCGGAGAACCTGATTCTGCCGTTGACAGTGACCGAGAGATCCGACTGGCCGCATGAAAATCGCCATGAGCACGGCTCCGCCACATTGGTGTCGATGATGCACTCATGCTCGCCAAGCTGCTGCGGTGTCGTGGGTTCACCGTGCTGTTTCAGATAGGCAGGTGAGGCCACTGTCACGACGCTGGCGCTGCACAGGCGGCGGGCCATCAAACGGCTATCGGCGGGAATGCCGATACGCACTGCCGCGTCGAATCCTTCATCAACCAGACTGACGAACTTGTCGCTGAAGCTGACATCAAGCTGGATATCGGGGTAGTGCTCAGCAAACCGATTGAGCACAGGCACCAGTTGGCTAACGCCAAAGGAGAGCGGCGCGGTAATGCGCAGCCTGCCCGATGGGTTGCTTGAGGAGTGCTGGACAGCGTTGTCCAGTTCGTCGATCTGATTGAGCAGGACACGAACCCGCTCATAGTAGAACTGACCGATTTCAGTGGCAGAGAGGGCGCGCGTGGTGCGGGAAATCAACTGCACGCCAAGGTCGGATTCAAGACGGGAGATCAGCTTGGAGGCTTTGGCGGTGCTGATGCCCAAACGCTCGGCAGCGCGTGAGAAGCTGCCGCTTTCCAGTACCGCCACCAACATGCGGTCACATTCGAGACGATCCATGCCTTGCCCTCTACTGCGCTGCCAGCGCCGGTGACCATTGCCGTACCCACCGCGCGCTATCTGCCTGGCTACAGCTCTACGTTGTGGTAGATGTTCTGCACGTCATCCAGGTCGTTGAGCAGATCACAGAGCTTTTCGAACTGGGCAAGCTCATCACCTTCAAGCGTCATGGTCGATTGCGGCAGGAACTGAATTTCTGCGGTATCGAAGTCGATGGTGCCGAACTGATCGGTGAGCGCCTGAGTGGTTTTACCGTACTCGGTGGGCGGCACGAAGACGTTGATCTGGTCGTCATCCTGCTCGATATCGGTGACATCGACATCCGCCATCATCAAGGCTTCCAACACGCTCTCTTCGTTACGTTCGGCGTCGGCCTTGAACGAGAAGATCGCATTGTGGTTGAACATGTGCGATACGGTGCCCTGGGTGCCGATCTTGCACTTGCTTTTGGTAAAGCTGCCGCGCACATCCCCAAAGGTACGGTTGGGGTTGTCGGTCAGACACTCGATAATCAGCATCGAGTTGGCCGGGCCGAACCCTTCGTAGCGCGCGGGTGAGTAGTCTTCACCGCCAACGCCGTTGGCCTTTTCCAGCGCCTTGTCGATAACGTGGCTGGGCACCTGATCCTTCTTGGCCCGGTCGATCATGCTGCGCAGCGCAAGGTTGGCACTGGGGTCGGGGCCGCCATGCTTGGCGCACACATAAAGCTCGCGCCCGTATTTGCTATAGACCTTGGTTTTCGCGGCTGCCGTCTTGGCCATCGAGGCCTTGCGGTTTTCGAACGTCCTTCCCATCGTGGTTTCCCTAAACTAATGACGCCAAGAGTGTACTCGACCCAGCGCCGTGTGGGGAGAGCTACGCATGACGCTTATGCTGATGAACGGGTACTTTCTGCACAGCGGTAAGGCGCAGTAAATGGCCGCGCGCTATGCAAGAGATCGCCCTTTATAACATGGCCCCGACGATTTTCTGATAATCGGACAGCGGAGCGTTGCGGTGATCGCGATGCGCCTGGAGCCGGTTTTTAACCCAGCAAAGCCGCGGCGCAGCAGACCTTGAGCAAGGTGTTTATGACGGCGAGTCGGGTGGAGTCGTCGGTTGGGGCGAGCTGACCGGCACCGCTGCATGACGAATATGCTCGGGGCGGAACCCTAGCCCCATCAAGCGCCCTGCCAGGCGTGCCAGCACCGGAGAACCTGCCAGCGCCCGAATAAAACGCGGCGGTCCTTTCGGTGTGCTTTCGGAAGCAGGACTGGTGGCGCTGGTGGAGGTATCGCTACTGTCAGGCTTCTGGCGGCGCTTCATCATCATCTGAAGTTTCTGAGTGGCGCGGGTCGGGAAGCTGCGCCGCTTCTCTACCGCGGCCAGGTGCTTGTCCTTCAGCCGTCCTTCGCGCAGCGGCGCTGCCAGAATATTGGCCGTGGCAACCGCATCCTGGATGGCGAGATTGACGCCCACGCCGCCAATCGGCGACATGGCGTGGGCAGCATCGCCGATACACAAAAGTCCCGGCTTCCACCAGTGCTCCAGGCGGTCGATGCGAACGCGCAGCAAGAAGACATCGTTCCAGCGCTCGATCTCCTCCATGCGTGCGGTGGGCAGTGGCAGCGCCTCGCCCACTTCTTCACGGAAGGCGTCAATCCCCGCCGCCTTGATATCATCGAAGCTGCCCTTGCGAATCACGTAGCCGCACTGCCAATAGTCGCCGCGATCAATCATGACCACTCCCATGCGCGGCCCCCCATGCCCCATGGTATAGGGCGGATCGTCAGGCTGATGGCTGAGCTTCATCCACAGCACATCGGTGGGCACGCCGAACGCGTCGACCTTCATGCCTGCATGTTCGCGCACCTTGGAGTGACGACCATCTGCGCCCACGACAAGATCGGCCTTTAGCGTGATATCACCGTCGATGGAGGTCGCTTTCACTCCCGAGATACGGCCATTGTGGTTGATAAGTTCGGTGACTTCGGTGCGCATGAGTAGCTGGAAGTTGGGATATTTGCCTGCTTCGCGCGCAATAAAGTCGAGGAAGTCCCACTGCGCCATAAAGGCAATAAAGCGGCATTTGCTTTTGAGCCGTGAGAAGTCAGCGATGGTGATCTGTTGACCGCCCATCTCTGCATGCAGCTGCTCGGCGCGGGTATGGGGAATCCTGAGCAGCTCATCGAGCAGCCCGAGTTCATCCATCACATCAAGGGTGGAAGGATGCACGGTATCGCCACGGAAATCGCGCAGAAAGTCGGCGTGCTTTTCAACCACGGTCACCGTGACCCCAGCGCGCGCCAGCAGCAGCCCCAGCACCAGGCCGCCAGGGCCGCCTCCGGCAATGATGCACTGCTGGTGTTCAAGCTGGGCGCTGTGTGATCCCGCGTGGCTCATGGTGTCGGCTCTTAAGGTGATGAAATCGAAGCAGGGGGCAGCGTGGCACGCACTGCGGCTATTTCAGCAATATCGGCAGGCGTGGTGCGACAGCAGCCCCCGATCAGGCGCGCCCCCAGGGCATACCATTCGCTGATGCGCGGGGCCAGAGTAGAGGCACCTGCTTCGCCAGTGGCGCTCCAGCATTTGCTGTGCGCATCATACTGCTCGCCTGAGTTTGGATAGACCACCAAGGGTTTGCAAGTGTGCCGGGAAAGTTGACCAAGCAACGAGGAGATCACGTCAGGTTGGGTACAGTTAACCCCCAGAGCGACGACCTGCGGTTGCTGCTCCAGCCACGCTGCGCACTGCGCAATCGGCGTGCCATCGTTGATCTCGTGGCCATTACGCGCACTGAAGCTGACCCATGCGCGGGCTTCAGGGTAATCCTGCAATAGCCGCATCAGGATAGTGACCTCGCTGAACGAGGGCTGGGTTTCAATGGCGAGAAGGTCGGCGCCAGCGTCCAGCAAGGCCTCGATACGCGGGCGGTGGAAGTCTTCCAGCTCCTGTTCGGAGACCGAATAGTCGCCGCTATACTCTGAGCCGTCGGCCAGATAAGCCCCGTAAGGGCCGATTGATCCCGCCACCAGGGGGCGAATGCGCGCGCCTGCCGCGCTGTGCCTGCTTTCATCCGCCGCCTCACGCGCTAGAGTAACCGAGCGCTTGATTAGCTCAATCGCCTGCTGTTCGCTTAAGCCAATGGCGGTAAATCCTGCCAGTGACGCCTGATAGCTGGCGGTAATGGCGACATCCGCGCCCGCGTCGAAGTAGGCGCGGTGGGCGCGTTTGATGAGATCAGGGCTTTCAAGCAGCAGACGCGCTGACCACAACTCAGTGGCAAGCGTTGCGCCCTGTGCTTCTACCTCATTGGAAAGTCCGCCATCCAGTACCAGCATGGGCTGCTCGGCGAGCAGTTTGGTGAGATCGAGCGGCATAGTGTGTTCGTTCATTCGGTACAGCTAATCGGGCCATCAGGTGGCCCGTCCATGGGGATAAAGGTGCGATGCCTTAGTCGAAGTGAAGATCGTCGCTGCGGTTGATCACGGCAATGCGCTTGAGAATATTCTCACACGAGAAACGGTGCATCTCGTCGCTGAAAGAGGTGCAAGCATCCTCTGGAATCACCACGTTGTAGGAAAGCTCCCACGCTGAGCGCGCGGTGGATTCGACGCCGAAATTGGTCGCAATGCCGGTGATCACGACCGTATCAATGCCGCGACGGCGTAGCTGTAGATCAAGGTCTGTGCCGATAAAAGCGCCCCAGTGGTGCTTGGTAACTACGATATCTTCTGGCTGCTGCAAACCTTCTACCAACGTGTCAAATCCTTCCGGGGTCTGCTCGGGCAGTGAGGGTGAGGAAACCGCGCTGCTGGGCGCTTCATCTGCATTGAAAGCTACCTTGACCAGCACCACCGGCGCGCCGGCTTCGCGAAAGCGAGCGGCGATGGCCTTGTTGGTAGTGACAATCTGCTCGGAGGAGTAGGGCGCTCTGCCTTCAGTGGCAATGCCTTCCTGCAAGTCAATGATAATCAGCGCGGTTGAGTGCTTGTTGAGTGTCATGGGATTCTCCACGGCAAATGAATGGGTAGCGCATAGGTAAGCGGCGCTGAGCGGTGATCTACTCACGTAGCACCCTAGCCTGTGCGGTAAGGGTAATGATAACGCGCCTATCCCTAGCTGAGCGTTGGCGCTCAAGATGTCCCGTTTTTTCCATTCTTTTTCAAGAACACACTGGCGGTGACAGAGTACCAATGTCGGGCTTCACGAGCTTTTGATATCACTGAGACTGATGTTGGGCCGAAGAATTCTCACCAGCATTACCCGATACCTGGAAATAGGCCAGCTCCCGCGATATTAGCGGCGAAGGTAAAGCGGTTGAGCCAGGTGGGGTACTGCATAGAAAGTAACCTCGCCCGCGCGGGCTGTGCCCCTTCGACCATTATTTCCATGTTGCATGCAATGTGTCTGGATGAGAAGGGGAGCCGTGGGGCAAAAAAAGCCCCGCCGAGGAAGCAGGGCACTGAAAGATTGCGGTGTAGCGTCTCTACTTCGTCTTTTCAAACGCACCTTCAATGGTCAGTTTGACTTCATCACTCACCGCTGGAACGTACTGCTTGATACCAAACTCGGAGCGCTTGATGGTGGTAGTGGCATCAAACCCCGCGGTATACGCCTTGTTGAGCGGATTTTCGCCCGCGCCATGGAAGCGCACGTTGAGAGTGACCGGTTTGGTCACACCGTTCAGCGTCAGGTTGCCCTCTACCGTCGCGCTGTCGTTGTCGCTGCCAGACACCTTGGTCGAGATGAAACGAGCATTGGGGTGGGCCTGGGTGTTGAACCAGTCGGTGCCTTTCAACTCCTCGGTCAGCTTGTCCGACGTGGTTTGCACGGTGCCGATGGGGATGGTGATATCAACCTTGCTTTTGGAGGTGTCGTCGGCATTCAGGGTCAGGGTGCCCGATGCGCCTGAGAAGACGCCGTGGTAATTGGTGAAGCCAAAGTGATTCACGCTAAACAGCACTTGCGTGTGGGCCGGCTCTACCTGATAGGTGCCGCTTTGAACGTTGGCTGCCACGGCCAGCGGTGCCTGGCTCAAGCCAGCCGCCAATGTCGCCACGCCAAGGGAAGAGAGAACGGTTTTTTTGAACGCCATGGTGGGCATCTCCTGAAAGACAGTGATGGAGGAGGGGCTGCCTCCTCGTTTATACATCCATCTATGCATCAATCGGAAAAAATAGGGGATGATCGCAAGAGGGAGTGAACCGCTTTTGTGTGCCGATAATAGTGAATTTTTATGCGAGTATCGGCCATGTTTGGCGTAAAACTCATTTTCTTGAATGGAAATTATGGCGGAGTATGTAAAAAATATGTGTAAAACTGTCGCATGGCCCTATAACCACAATAAAAAAGTGGTTATTATGCAGGGGTGCCTTGAGCACGGGTATGGCACATGCCCGCCCTGCGTGTAGCGACCAACCGCCACCCCTATCGGCGGATGAGCCAAAATCGGGGCCAGCAGCGCAGACCAGCCAATGTGCAAGCCGAGAGCCTAGCCTCCTCACACCGGTCACCCGCGCCGGCGGCGCAAAGCGGGTATTAACGTCTTACCGCAACTATTCCCCTCGCACCTTCATATGCCGTTCACCGGCAATCGCCTTCATGGATCGGTGCCGCCTATGCTCGCTTACTGCGAGCCTTCTCACCAGCATGGTTCGCTGAAGATCTGCTCGGCAGTCCCTCGTTTATATCTATTCCAGCGACAGGGGATATGACGATTGCAGTGGCAGCGCATCTGAGGTGACTCGCTTTAAAGTGATGGTCGGCCTCGCGGCTTCATGCCTCGCAGGCCACCTGCCCTGCGGGAGCTTTGGTGATGAACAAGTGGCCGAAGGGGAGAAAGCGTTACACTGAGCGCCGTTTTACTTCCTGAACCCATATAAGGACGATGATGTCGGTCGCGTTTTCTACCGGATTTGGTATTGGCCTGAGCCTGATTCTGGCAATAGGTGCCCAGAATGCCTTCGTGCTGCGGCAAGGGATCAAGCAGGAGCACGTTTTGGCAGTGGTGCTGACCTGTGCGCTGTCGGATATGGTGCTTATTACGCTGGGCGTGAGTGGCTTCAGCCGCGTGATGGCGCTGCTGCCGTGGCTTGATCCGGTCATGCGCTACGGTGGCGCGCTGTTCCTGCTGTGGTTTGGGGCCAAAAGCCTGCGCGCAGCATTTTGTGCCAACGACAGTCTGGTGGTGAAGGGTGACGCAACGCCATCGCTCAAGCAGGCGCTGCTCACCTGTCTGGCGCTGACCTGGCTCAACCCCCACGTCTATCTGGATACTGTGGTGTTTATGGGCACGATCTCGACGCGCTTTCCCGGGAACGAAATCGCCTTCGCCTGCGGAGCAATCTGCGCGTCGCTGCTGTTCTTCTTTGCGCTGGGCTATGGAGCACGCTGGCTACGTCCACTATTTGCCAATCCGCTGTCGTGGAAGCTGCTGGATGGCGCGGTGGCGCTGCTTATGTGGGGCATTGCGGTGCGCCTGGTCATGGCCGCATAGAGACGGGCACTATCGGCATGAGACGAGAGCTGGAGCGCTTTTGCCGCATTTATGTAGCGAAAAGCGCGCGGCTTCACTGCCTTCGATATCTGGTGGTGCGTGATAAATGTGAAGAATGTATAAACCTGAAAGACTTTGTTCAGGTCATGCGCCAGCTCGTGCGCTATGTTTACGGGTTACTGTAGAACAGGCCGCCGGCGCAAGCCGCTACTGGCGGCATCGCTAATCCGTTGCTCTCTGTTGAGGAGGTTCATGTGAGTTTCAATCTCTTTTCTCGTCCTTTTTCTCGCGCTACGACATCGCGGGTGCTCGCACTCTGCACGCTCCCTTTGGCGCTCTCGACCCTGAGCCATGGTGTTGCGGCGGAGGAGACACCTCAAGTGGAGTTCAAAGGCTCCAGTGCCGCCTTTAATCAGCTGGTGGATCAATCCCGGAAAGCCCGCGTGATCGCCAAACAGTCGGTATGGTCGGAAGGCCCCGTCTGTTTGCCCGATGGCTCGGTGATGTTCAGTGAAATTCCTCGCAACCGTTTGATGAGCTGGAGTGAAGAGGGCGGCTTGAAGGTCGAGCGCTCACCGTCCGACTTCCAGAATGGTCATGCAGTTGATGGCGAAGGGCGAGTGATTGCCGCCTCCCACGGTAAGCGCGGTATCGAGCGCCGCAATGCGGATGGCGAATGGGAAATGCTGGTAGATCGCTATCAGGGCAAGCGGTTTAACAGTCCCAATGATGTGGTGGTCGCCAGTGACGGCGCGATCTGGTTTACCGATCCTGATTATGGGCTGAAAAGCCAGGACGAAAGCTATCCCGGCGGCGAGCAGGAGCTTGCGGAGCACGTCTATCGCTTTGATCCCGCCTCGGGGGATATTGCCCAGCTCACCACCAAAGAAGTAGCGAAGCCAAACGGGCTGGCCTTCTCCCCGGATGGCAAGGTGCTGTATGTGGCGGATTCCTCCGAGGAGCACCATCGCATCATGGCGTATGACGTGCGTAACCATGCGCTGACTCATGAGCGCGAATTCGTGAGCGTATCCCCCGGCGGCCCTGATGGCATTGATGTGGATACCAAGGGCAATGTGTGGAGCAGTAGCAAGGAAGGGCTGCACATCTACTCACCTGACGCTGAGCTGTTGGGCAAGGTGCTGATCCCCTCAGAGCCAGCGACCTCCAATGTAGCGCTGTGCAAGGGTTCAAACGGCGAACACTGGGCCTATACCACCTCGGGCATGCGCGTATGGCAGGTGCCGGTGTCGGTGGTTAGTGCCGATTGAAGGTAGCGCCACGACGGGCACCTATTCAAATGGTCACCTGCGGGTGGCCATTTTTGACACTTTCAGACGTTCCTTTATGGGATAGTGATGCCTTTCTGAATCAGCAATAACGGACGGTTCATGACCTCTTCTTCGTTCCCTTCCTCTGAACACCCTTCATGCACTTCACGGGCCGATCAACTGGCTCGACACTCCAGTGAAGCGATCGCTGCGCCCTCCTCAGAGAAGGTGGTGCTGGGGATTGATATTGGCGGGAGTGGCTTGCGCGCGGTTGCGCTTGATGGCTGCTCTCGGCGCCCATTGTCGTCGCAGGAATTTCGCTTTGACACGGAAGGCAACGCATTCTCGCTGTTTCCGCCGGAAGCTGCCCAGTCGCTGTACGACTATGTGCGCCAGCTCGCGGGAGAAGAGGCCGTGGTTGCGTTGATCGGCGTTGGGATGGCGGGGGCTGAGTATCATCCGCAGCGTGTTAGCGTATTGAAGGAGGGGCTGCAAAGCGTCTTTCCCAACGCTCGCACTATCGTTACCACCGACAGCGTGGCTTCCTATGTGGGGGCCGTGGGCGTAGGAGCGGGGGCCTTGCTGACTGTTGGCACCGGCAGTATCGCTGTGGCGAGTAATGGTGCTCAGGTATGGCGGCGGGTGGATGGGCTAGGGTTTCTCGCCGGTGATCTTGGCTCGGGGGCGTGGCTGGGGCGGGAAGCGGTGTGGCGTGCCATCGCCGGTATCACCCAGCGAGCACCGAGCGCCAGCGCACTGGAGCGCGCTTTCCTGTCGCACTTCAGATCGCTCGACGACTATATCAGCAATGTCCACAGCGCCGATGCGCCTTCCGCGCTCTTGGCCTCCTTCGCTCGTAATGTGATTGAACTGGCGGCCAGCGGTGATCAGAACGCTACCACGCTATGTCACGCTGCCGTCGATCACCTGTTTGAAACCGCCCGTCAGGCCACCGAAGGGCTATCGCGCAGCGTCACCTTGAGCGGTGGCTTGCTCAGTGAAGGCTCGTGGCTGCGTGGTCAGCTTGTTGCGCGGCTCCAGCAGGCAGGGCTTGAAGTGCAAGTGCCTCTCCATAGCGCCAGCCAGGGCGCTGCCACCCTTGCGCAGCTATATATAGAAGGCAGGCTTCCTTCTGCCTTTGATGAACAGGTATTGGAGAGTTAAAAGCAGCGCCTTGCATCAAGGCTAAGCCTGCGTTTCCTGGATTGGCCTGCCCCGTAGGCCGGGTCGCATGAACTCTTCCTACGGCGCGGCCTGTTTTCAAATAGCCGCCGATTTGGCGGGAAGTGAAGCCGTGCATCAGATTCTGTAATTCATGCTGAGTATCTGCACCGTTTTGGTGCGAATGTCTGGCTGCTATGGGCACACTCTCCCAGACGGGGCGCTTTGCTTTTCTCAACGCCACGCTGGTTATCCTACTCCTTCCTGATAAGCGAAGGGCCTCTATCGCTATTTCTCCCTTTATTCTTCCCTGATGGCCTGATGTTCACGTTGCGCTATCCATGCCCTTGCTGGGTGTACGGCTTCCTGACATGTATCCGTGTCGGCAAGAGGCGCATGGCCTGTATTTTGCATACTTAGGCTATCTGGTATCCATTGAGCGGTCATGATTCGCCAATAGATGACTGAGACTGGGGCAATATCGGGTTCAATGGGGAGAAGATAGCAATGGGTACAGCGGTAGGTCGGCGCTTCGGACGCTCTATTTTTTGGCAAGTGGTGATTGCGCTGATAGCAGGTGCGCTATTGGGATGGCTACTCCCTGAAACAGCCGCTACCTTCAAACCGCTGGGCGACAGCTTTATCAAGCTGATCAAGATGGTGATTGCGCCGCTGGTCTTTCTTATTGTGGTGCATGGCATTACCTCCAACTCCAACCTGCGGCATGTGGGGCGTTTGGTTGGCAAAACCATTATCTATTTCGAAGTGGTGACTATCTTCGCGCTGATACTGGGGCTGGTGGTTTCGCTGCTCACGGGGATTGGCTCGCATACTCATATTCAGCTCGATGAAGGTGAGAGTGCGCTGGAGGCCGCTACCCACGGCGCTCATATGAATAGCCTAGTCGATTTTCTTACCGGGCTTATTCCCAATACCTTCATCGGCGCCTTTGCTGACGGCGATGTGCTGCAAGTGCTGATCCTTTCGGTGCTGTTCGGCGTGGCATTGACGCTGAGTGGCGAAAAAGGGCGGCCTATCGTGGATTTGATTGATCGGCTGAGCACCGTGATGTTCCGCATGATGGGCATCCTGGTGCGCGCGGCTCCTGTGGGGGTATTCGGCTCTGTCGCGTATATGGTGGGCAACTACGGGCTGGACTCACTCAGCCATCTCGTCGGCTTCCTGGCGCTCTATTTTGCAACGTGTCTGATCTTTATCGTGGTCGTGCTGGGGGCAATTTCAGGCTTCTGCGGCGTGAGCCTTAAAAAGCTGGTGGTCTATTTGCGCGCCGAACTGGGGATTGTGTTCGGCACCACGGCCTCCGATGTAGTGCTGCCGCAGCTTATGAGCAAGCTGGAGTGGCTAGGAGTAGGGCGCTCTACGGTAGGGCTGGTAATTCCCACCGGCTATTCGTTCAATCTGGATGGCTTTTCCATCTACATTACGATGGCTGTGGTTTTTATTGCTCAGTTCACCGGCACGGCACTAAGTACGGTCGATCTGGTGCTGATTATCGCCGTCGCCATGGTGACCTCCAAAGGCGCCCATGGTGTACCGGGGTCCGCCATCGTTATTCTGGCCGCTACGCTGTCAGCAATTCCTTCCTTACCGGTGGCCGCGCTCGCAGTTATTCTTCCCATCGACTGGTTTGTGGGCATCGCTCGCGCCTTGACCAACGTGCTGGGCAACTGCGTCGCCACGATAGCGATAGGCAAATGGGAAGGCGACTTTGATCGCGCCAGAGCACAGCGTGTACTGGATGGCGAGATGCCTTATCACGTTGATATGAAAGCGCATGAGTAATCCGAGCATTAATGGTCGGAAGGTAGATAGCAGGAAGGTCAGATTGGGGACTTGAAGGCAAGAGCGGGAGAGTCATTGTCTTGCCGGGCGAGAATGAATACTGCAACGCTGGGCCTTTATGAGTCAGCTTTTGTTCCCCGTAGAGGCTCACTTCTGTGCCCGTCTGACAGGACATTTGCCGGTATCGCGTGGTAAAAATAGGGGTAGAACGAAGCGGTAGATGTACTGACCGTGAGGCTTTCCCAATAACAACAAAGCCTTGGCGATTGCCAAGGCTTTATCAATTACCTGAACCGTTTTGGCGCTACTGCTTCTCACCCAAAACGGTTTTGATCAAACGATCATCAGGCTCTCTTTTTCCTGCGTTTGACTTTGACGACCACTAGAACGATCAGCAGTACCACCACGATCGCGCCAATAATCATCAGCGGCAGCATGTAGGGCTGCATCTGGGCCATCAGCGGTTTGGGGCCGCCGGCACGCAGTTGCGCTACCTGCTCCGGTGTGACCTGAACATCCGGATTACCGAACGTTTTGGTCACATAGTTGGCGATACTGGCGATTTGCGTATCATTCAGCTCGTCAACGTAGGAGTTCTGACCGAAGGCTGGCATCAGCACATGATGGCCATCTGCGTTGCGATCAACCCCTTCCAGTATCACGGAAACCAGGTTATTGGCGTTGTCCGCGCCAGTCACCGAGTTGTTGAAGAGTGAAGGGTAGGCTTGATTCTTGCTGCCTGAGCCGTCGGGCTGGTGACAGCTTGCGCAATATCCGCTGTACAGGGCCGCACCGGAATCCATGGTGTGATTGGAATTCTGGGGGTGCTTGCCTCTCAGCTCATCTTCAAGACCTTCAGTCTGTGAACGCTCATAATCGAAACGCGCTTTCTCTTCGTCGCTGGTACGAATCGGATGCGTGGACTTGAGATACACCGCAATCGCCTGAAGGTCGGAATCGGGCAGATATTGCAGGCTGTGCTCGACAGCTTCCGCCATACCGCCTCCTGCCTGCGCCTTGCCGGGCACATGCCCTGTCTTCAGGTACTGAACGATCTGATCATTCGACCAGCTGCCAATACCGCTGACTTCATCAGAGGTAATGTTCGGCGCATACCAGGAACCGACGCTGCCACCCGCAAGGTAGTGATCGCCTACCTTTTCAGCCATCATCACGTTACGCGGCGTATGGCAGGCACTACAGTGCTCCAGCGGCCCTACCAGATAGGCACCGCGGTTCCACTCTTCGCTCTGATCGGGATCGTTTTCGAACGGTTTCTGATCCAGATAGAGCATGTTCCACGCTTTCATGGAGGCGCGGATGCTGAAGGGGAAGGGAAGCTGCGTCTCCGGTGAAGGTTTCTCGACAGGCTTCACCCCTCGCATGAAGTACACATACAGATGGTGCATGTCTTCATCCGTGATGCCCGCATAAGAGGTATAGGGCATTGCCGGATAGAGGTTGGCGCCATCACGACGGACGCCGTCACGCACCGCGCGGCTAAACTCTTCTTCCGTATAGTTACCGATACCATACTGCTTGGAAGGGGTGATGTTGCTTGAGAAAATGGTGCCCAGCGGGGATGAAATGGCATATCCACCGGCAAACATCTGGTCGTCACTGCTGTGAGGCAGTGAGTGACACGCCGCGCAGTCGCCCGCTACCGCCAGGGCATGTCCCTGGTTGATCTCCTGCTGCTCACTTTGCGGGAAGCTGGAGATATCAACGTTGATACCGGGCGCAGCAGCCGGGCCGTGGCGGGGGGCGTGGATCGTGGTGCCCACATGAGGAGTTACATGGTTCTGATCACTCGCCTCGGCGCTGTTGTCGGCACTTGTATCGCTGGACGCATCAGCCGCCCAGACAGCGCCCGACCCCATGCAGACCGAGAGAGCCAGCGAGGTCATGACCTTCATGCCGAAGCCACGGGAAAGTAATGGTTTCATGCAGTGGCTCCTTGTGCGTCACGGCTCAATGCCTGGGAGATGGCATCTGCGGATTTCAGCGCCAGTGCCGCCATGCTCAAGGTAGTATTCACCACGCTTGCCGAAGGCATGGCAGCGCCACCCGGCAGCCACAGGTTGTCATGATCGTGCGCACGGCAGTCGCCATCGGTGACGGAATCCGACGGATCACTGCCCATGATGCAACCGCCCATGATGTGGTTGTTGGCATTCAGGCTGGTGGTGATGTTGAACTCTTCGGCATTGAATAGCTGACCGATCTGGCGAAGCTGCTCGCTGGCTGCATCGTAGCCTTTGCGAACGTAGTCACCCACATCGTAGTGGATATCAGGGCACGCCAGGCCATGCTTGTCCTTGCGGGTGTCGCTTAGCGTCAGGCGGTTATTGGGATCCGGCAGCGGCTCAAGGCTGATGGAGAGATCCACCCCATGAATGGCGCGGCGACGAATTTCAGCTTCCAGCTCGCGTCCAGCCAGCCCCAGTTGCAGCGCCTTGGTCGCAGCGCCAGGCACCTCGTTGATATTGTTCAAAATGAACTTGGAGGCTGAGTAGTCGGAGCGGAACTCGCCACTACGCGGGCCTACCAGACAGCTGCTCTGCGCTGGGCCACGGCCAAGCCACATGGGTTCTTTGGTCAGGAAGGTACAATGGAAGCCGGAGTGGTCCATCATGTTGCGCCCTACCTGATCGGACGAGTTGGCAATACCGCGCGGATTGCGCTCGTTGGCGGCCAATAGCAGCAAGCGCGGCGTTTCGATACCGTTACAGGCGATCACATACTGACGACCTGTCGCCTTGTGGCTGGCGCCGTCGGTGTCGAGCCAATGCACAGCGGTGATGCGGTTATTGCTGTCGGTGTCGATCTTGTAGACAACGGATTCCGCAAGTACCTTCGCCCCTTTGGATTCAGCAGCTTCGACGGTATGAATTCCGTTGTACATGGCACCAATCGGGCAGATCGGCTGGCAGTTGTTGTTACCGCAGCACTCAGGGCGGCCATTCCATGGGCGGGTACTGCGCGCCTGCGGAATCGGAATGGATTTGAAGCCGTGATCGTTGACCACTTCAGCGAAGTAGCGATCACCATGACCCCAGGGAACCATGTCCATCGGATAGGGGCGGCTGCGCTGGCTGGGAGACTGCATCTCAGGATCATTGGGGCCGGCAACCCCCATCTGCTCTTCCGCCTTGCAGTAATAGGGTTCCAGGTCTTCGTAGGAGATCGGCCAGTCGCGACCAACGCCATACAGCGACTTCATGCGGAAATCTTCCGGCAGGTGCCTCCAGCAGGAAGCCGCCCAGTGCCAGGTGGTGCCCCCTACGGTACGCAGATAGCCCTGTTTGAAACTGGAACCGTTGGGGCCGCTCAGTCCAACATAGTCGTTCGCCGGAAAGTAGAGCGGCGCGGTAGCATATTCCGACTGGGGATAAAGCCCCTGGAAGTCACCGCCCGCACGGTTGCGCAGCGGCATGTTGCGCCAGTTCTCAACGGCCTGGGCACGATTGATGCGCAAACCGGCTTCGATGATCAGTACGGAGTGGCCTTCATCACGCATCTGGTTGGCGATCAATGCGCCAACGACACCTGAACCCACAATAATAACGTCTGCCTGTGCATCGCCGTTGGATGCAAATTTCACTTCACTCATGTCTATTCCCAACGATTTACGATGCACTGTTATTGGCAGGTAGCCGAGACGGCGGTACAGGCGTGCCTGACCACCACAGCGGGCCAAAGTCACAATAGGTAGGCACAACCAGGCCATCCTCTACCGTGCGGTACATCAGCGCGTCCTTGTAGGCGATCAAGCGAGAATCTTCGCCGGAGCCTACCGTGCCGGTATACCAGGCCGTCTGGATATTCACGACGGTATCTTTCAGACCCGCATCGGTTGCCGCATTGAAAAGCTCACGCGCACTCATTCCATCGGTGAGCAGTGCATGCAGTTTTTCGATGGCCGCTGTTTGACTAGGGTCGAGTTCAGTGATCGCCTTGTAAGTGCGATTGGCGATCAAAGGGTCCAGATCACTGCGCTCGGTAAGTGCAGCGGAAACATTGAGAAAGCGAGACGCCTTCGATGGCAGGGTGTAGTCGGACTGAAGGTTTTTAGCCCACCCCATCCGTGGCAAGGTCAACAAGGCCATGGAGCCTAGCAAGCCAGTAACGGCACTGCGACGAGTGAGCATCCACTGCCCAACGTCTGTCTTGTGTTTGTCTTTCAAGAATAGCTACCTCTCGATGATCACATTACGGGATCACTGGAATGGATTCTTTTGGATTTTTATCGAGGGTGTCAGCCCCTGCCGGTATCGGTTGGCCATTGCCCATGGCTGATATCGAGTGGGGAGAGGTGACAGTCCCGGTCTTGACGTGCTTTATTTTTCGGTGTAGGCGCGTTTCTGCATGGGAATCTATGCACCCCATGGATTTTTCTAATCACAAAGTATTATAGAGCGACGGCCAATGACTTTCATCCCTTAAGGGTTAGGAAAGCTATGCACCTTGCTCATAGTGGTAGGTCAAAGCCGCTACAGGCAGCGGTTTTCTCCATTGACCGTTCGGAGTGGGGCTTTGTGTCTCAAGCCTACAAGTGAGACAAGATGTACGACGACTGTACGTCTATCGCGGTGTCAAAACGCCGAGTTACGCGAAATGTGGCGCTATAGTGGTCTGCTCACTTATCTGTTTTATCGGACTGGAATATTACCAATCCGCATCACCTCCTAAAGTCATAGCAAGGCTACAGACATCTCTCTGGATGAAAGGTTGTGCCCAGGCAGAAAAGGTCATCAGTCCAAGCTGTCCTTGCATACCGTTATTAGAAAAATTATCAAAAGATGTAAGGTCAAATAGTATATTCCTGAGGGGGTAGCCTACAGCCGTTTCACTCTAATGATGCTAAATGGCACTATTCATACAGCTTTGATACTCACGATAAATCAGTTAATCCAAAAAAAGAATTCATCTACCTATGTGTAATGGTGAGAATAATTATTCAGCCTATAAGTTATATGAAATTCTGATGATGAATCAGTCGCTGGTAGTGCTGAAAAGGATTGCTTGAATAATGCGTAGTATCATTGTTGTCTCTGCCCTGATTGTATACTTGTTAGTAATGCTATGGATTGGTTTTAACGCTAAAAAGCATACAAGAAGTGGTAGTGCCTTTGCCTCTGGTGGTCGCTCGTTTCCCGCTTGGTTAATAGCCGGAATGATGCTTTCTGAATATATAGGAAGTTCCGTCAGTATCGGAACTGCACAGGCAGGATTTCTATCTGGTATTTCAGCAGCCTGGGCTCTATTTGGTTTTGCCTTGGGATTTTTGTTGTTTGGAATGATTATGGCAAGCCGTTATAAGTCCAGTGGGCATAACACTGTTTCTGGAGTATTATGTGATGCCTATGGATCGCGTGTTAGATATGCGGCTTCCGCGCTCTCTATTATAGCTCTAAGTATTGTGACAGTGGCGCTTTATGCAGGAGGGGGAGCCGTCCTGGCCTCTGCCATAGGAATTAGTAGAACTCAGGCAATTTTGATATGTGGTGCTGTGACGGTTATCTTGGTGATAATGGGAGGGTTACGCTCAGTTATTTACAGTAATTTTATTAACACTTTATTGAAAGCACTTGGCGTTACCCTGGCTCTTGTATGGGCGCTTAAACAATCAGGAGGTATTTCCCACCTCCAGCAGCACCTTCCTTCTCAAATGCTGAATATAACATCAGTGGGAGGTGGGCAAATTATTGCTTGGGTATTGGCGGGTGTAGGGTCAATTTTTGCGACACAATATCTTATTCAAGCCATTGTCCAAACACCGTCGCCTAAAATAGCAAGGCGAGCTTGTAATTACACTTTTATCTTAATGATACCTTTCGGTCTAGCTCTGGCGATGATCGGGGTCTGCTCCGCATACCTATATCCAGAAATTCAATCAATTAACGCATTTCCTGAAGTGATTGCTCATATGCCAGCCTGGTCGGCCAGTATTGCCGTTATCGGTATTGCAGGAGCTATGTTTGGGGCTGTCTCGGCAAATACAATGGCATGTGCAACGCTATTCACCAAGGATTTTTATGATGTCTTCGTTAACACCTCAGGCAGTGAGAAGAAGTCACTGAGATGTGCCCAAGCGGCTACCATTGTTTTGGGGGTTGCCCCTTTGATATTGGCTATTTTTGCTGATCAGATTCTGGCTATAGCCTTTTTGGGAAAAGCATTAAGAGCGTCGCTCGCAGTATTAATTATACTATCGTTCTATGCTCCTAGATTTGGGAGTAACACAGGCGCGTTGGCTGGAATTATTATATCGGTGATAGGGACTATTGGATGGTTTCTGGCTGAAAATCCATTCGGAATTAATAGCACGTATATTGCCTTCTTGGTCCCACTGGTAGTGATGACTGTCAGTCACCTGTTCAAGAAAAGGGTCTACGAGTGATATCTCAGACTATGGTTCACAGATAGGCCCAATTACTTGATATGAAGCGGATACTGCACTCTTCAGTAGTCCTAAGGTGCATTCTTCCGGAGCTTCGAAGTGCTCTCTCAATGCCGACCAATGAGCCTGATTGTTGGAACCAAAGAATTGATACGCGATCTTGACCGACCATATTCACACCCTGGTCTTCCGTGTGACTTGTTCAATATAAATGGGCTGGTACAGAAAACGATTGACTCTATACGGCACAATCCAGAGCAGGGGGAGGCGATCATCATTGGGTTGGACTGTGAGGAAAGGAACGCTACCTGGACCATACAGTTTTTGGAAGCAGAAAGGGCTTGGGCAAGATTCGCCGTGGTGGTTGTACTTAAGTGACATCCATTGGGTGGCTAGGCAAACAGGAAAGCTGCACCACTCATGGCGTATATAAAGTGCTTAATGTTTATCTGGCGCCCTCAGCAGGATTCGAACCTGCGACCTTCCCCTTAGGAGGGGGACGCTCTATCCAGCTGAGCTATAAGGGCATATGCGGAAGGTGAAGGCCCGAATTATAGGGAATCTGGCGGTTGAGGGAAAGGGTGCGCTTGGGGTTGGCTGCCGGGGCGAGTAAACTTGCTGCCCTTTTATAGTGGCAGTGGAGTGCCTTTGCATGGCGGGGGATCGCTATTTTACCGGTGCGATGGCGGCGAAGTTCGGGCGCAGCCTATACGGTGCATCGCGGGGGCGCTTGCGCTTGGCGCTGGTGCAGCAGGCGCTGGCGGAAGATATTCCATGGGCGGGTGAGCCTCTGTTGGATGCAGGGGGAGGGCTGGGCCAGATGTCGGCATGGGCTGCCGAGCGGGGCCATCGGGTTACTCTGGTAGAGCCGGCAGCCGAGATGCTTGAGTTTGCCCGCGAGCGTTTGCAGGGGCTGGATGTCACGCTGGTACTGGGTGATTTGCAGTCGCTGGCGACGGTCGCGCCGGGGCCATGGCCGCGGATGCTGTGTCATGCGGTGCTTGAGTGGATGGCGCAGCCGCGTGAGGGGTTCGACGCGCTGGTAAGTCAGCTTGCGCCGGGCGGTTGGCTGTCGCTGATGGTCTTCAATCGTGATGCGCTGCTGATGTCCAATGTAGTAAAGGGCAATTTGGACAAGGCGCTCAGAAATGATCTGGCGGGCAAGGGGCGCGGTACGCGGCTCACGCCTATCTCACCGCTGACGCATCGTGAAATTGAGCAGTGGTGTACGGAAGCGGGCCTTGAAATACGAGGCATCACCGGCATTCGGGTCTTTCACGATTATCTGCGTGAGAAGTTTCCCAGCGAAGAGCAGTTGGCTCAGCTTCGCCAGCTCGAATTTGCGCACTGCCGCGTCGATCCCTTCTGGCGCATGGGCCGTTATCTGCACTATAGCCTCTATCGCCCGTTATAATGCTGGCAGCGCGTCCGATGAAGGGCATCACCGCCAGCATTGCATTATCCTATCGTTGTTACCGCTATCTGATAGCGCGTCTCATCTCTTCTCGGCAGTCGAGTGCTGCCACCGTTTGATCGGATCTGAACTTCTTTATGGCTTCTCATACTATTCCTCCTGTTTGCCAACTGCTGGAGCGCCAGGCGTCGCAGCTGAGCAGCGATGCATGCCAGGTAGCAGTGCCGCTGTCAGCGGCTCCGTTTTTGCCGCACACCGGCCACACCTGGGTCACTGATCTGGCGGTAGCCAATGTGCTGAACCAGCGGGGGCAGCAGGTGCATCTGGGGCTTGCTGCCCCTGACCAACGTAGCGAAGGGGCGCTGCTGTTCTGGCCGAAAAGTCATGCGCTGGGGCTGTGGTGGCTTCAGCAGCTATGTCATTGGCTGCCGGAAGGAGCACCGATTGAAATCATCGGTGAGCATCAGGGGGGAATCAAACGTGTGCCCAAGGTGCTGGAAGCAGCAGGGCTTGCTTGCATTCGACTGGATAACGCCCGCCGCTGTTCGCTGTTTGCCACCCACGCCCGCCCCGTCAGTTTTGACGAGGCTGAATGGGGCGAATACTCCGCGCTTGAGTTGAAACTGGCTACCCATCCGGGCGTGTTTGCCAATGGTCGTCTGGATGCAGGAACCGATATGCTGCTGGCGCGTCTGGCGCAGGAGTTTCCCAAGGGAATTTCTGGCAGCGCGCTGGATGTGGGGTGCGGCGATGGCATTATCAGCCTGTGGCTGGCGCGTGCGGGGGCCAAGGTGTCGGCGCTGGACGTTGACGCTTTCGCTGTTGAGACCACCAAGCGCTCGCTGGCGCTGAACGGGCTTGAGGGCGAGGTCTCGATCGGCGATATGCTCGAAGGCGTGGATGACTCCTTTGACCTGATTGTCTCGAATCCGCCGTTTCATCAGGCGCGTGACGTTGATATCGGGCCTGCGCGGCGTTTGATCGAGCAGGCCCCCAGCCGACTGCGTCCCGGTGGCAAGCTCTATATCGTCGCGAATGTATTTCTTCCCTATCGCGCGTCGTTGGAAGCGTGCTTTGAGCGTGTCGATACGCTGGAAGAAGACGGGCGCTACCGCATCTATCGCGCTTCCTCACCGCGCCGCAGCTACAAACGTTAATGGAGGTATGGGGCTGCTGCTTCTCTCATCATGACAACAGCCCCGCATTGGGGCTGCTGGTGATGTGAAGGCGTGCAATCAGGGGGCTGGCGGATACTGTTTCAAGGCTTCTTCTACCAGTCCGGCAATGATCTGGGCACGCTGCTGGGGTGATGCACCGTCGTTGCTATCCCGTGCGACTCGTCCGCGCCACACCAGTTGCCCGTCGTGACGGTCATACATGTCAAGCTGAAGGATGGTAACGGGGAAGCTGCGCACGCGCGGTGCATAAAAGCTCGGGCCGCCCCAGCCATAGGGTCGGCCATAATAGCCACGCGGCCCCCAAGGCCCCCACGGGCCGTCATAGAACGGATCTTCCTGAATGCGCTGGGTATATGCCACGGTTGCCTGAAGCAGCACATCGGCACCTTGCGCAGTGTTCGCAGGCATTAGCCCCTTGCCGGGCAACTGTTCGTTAAGCGCTTGATTGATGCGCTCAGCCGTCAGGCTGCTGCGGGCCAGCGTATTGTCGGGAGTAAAGACAACATGCGGCGTTGCCCACTGCCAGCGATGATAGGCAGCGAAATCGCGTGTGGGATCGTAATCGCGCTGAGTGACTACGCTGCTGCACGCGCTTAGCGCCATGAGCGCAACAGCAACCAATGTGATCCTCAGAGAGTTCACGGGCGAGAGAGAACGCAGCGGCATAACAGGAAACTCCTGCACAATAGAGCGAACAAACCGTGAGCCAGTGCAGCTCTCAGCGGAATACCGGGGTAGTTGGAAGGCCAGTTTTTTGCGTGAGCTATCTGGCCCTGATCGTTAACCGAGAATACTTCTCAAGTGTATCGCGTAATGGGGAAAGAAGCTTGTTACTCAAGTGAGATTTTTCTGCGCATCTCGTGGCTGGTAGCGATACATCTCTCATGGACGGATGTTCTCAAGACAGGGGCCACTGTAGCGTCCTGGCGCAATAAGACGTTGTGAGACTACAAGTGCCGAAAAGCCGCTCGATATGATGAATGTGTGAGCAAGCTCATGTGATTGGCATCACTGCCGTCAATAGCAGAAGAGATGACCGCTGTTTTTAATCAAGGAGATTCGATATGCCCCCTATCACCACGCGTGCAGCAGTGCTCCGTAAAACGGGCACCGAACGTCCTTATTCCGAACATCAGCCGTTAGCGATCGAAGAATTTACCCTGACGCCTCCCGATCAGGGCGAGCTACTGATCAAGATACGTGCAGCGGGGCTGTGTCATTCGGATCTTTCGGTGATTAATGGTGATCGTCCGCGGGACCTGCCGATGGTGCTGGGGCATGAAGCAGCCGGAGAAGTGGTTGAGGTCGGTCCAAATGTCACTCGTTTCGCCGCAGGCGATCACGTAGTGCTGTCATTTGTACCCAGCTGTGGGAGCTGTGCAGCCTGTCTGGATGGGCACGCAGCCCTGTGCGCTCCAGGTGCGCGGGCCAACGGGGAAGGGGTACTGCTCAATGGTGGGCGTCACCTGTTCCAGGGAGATACTGCAATCAACCATCATTTGGGTGTGTCGGGCTTTGCCGAATATGCAGTAGTGTCCGAGCGCTCGGCAGTAAAGATTGATAAGGAGATGCCTTTTGATGTAGCGGCGGTCTTTGGCTGTGCCGTACTGACCGGGGCAGGGGCCTTGCTTCAAACAGCGAAACTGCGTGCAGGCCAGAGTGTTTTGATCGTGGGGCTGGGCGGCGTTGGCCTATCGGCAGTGCTGGCAGCCATTGCCGCTGGTGCGCGTCGGGTTATTGTCGCTGACATCCAGCAAAGCAAGATTGACCAAGCGCTGGCATTAGGGGCGGATATTGGGGTGTTATCCTCCCAGGCTGATGCCATTGAGCATGTGTTGACCGAAAGTGAGGGCGGCGTGGATATTGCCGCTGATTATGCAGGCGTGGCTGCTGCTCTGGAATTTGCATATGCGTGTACGCGGCAAGGCGGAACTACGGTTTCTGCTGGACTTCCTCATCCTGATGCGCGTATTCAGCTAAGCCCCAGTCAACTGGTGGCTCAAGAGCGAAAGCTGCTGGGTTCTTATCTTGGTGGCCATGTGCCAGCACTGGATACGCTTGAATACATGGCGCTTTATCGTAGTGGTAGATTGCCCGTCGATCAGTTGATTACCCACCGCATCACGCTGGATCAGATCAATGAAGGCTTTGAGCGGTTGGCTGCCGGCGAGGCCATCCGGCAAATTATCCTGTTTGATTAAGTCAGCCCTTATATAGCTGTGCTCACCACAAACGTCTTCCAAAAGAAGAGCGCCGTACCTGGGGTAGGCAGATGAATAGTCACCTGGCACCGTAAAGGGATTCATCGACTGCCCCAGATGCAACATGTCACCTATGGGGTGCATATGGCGTTACGTTAACTCGTCCCCCCTGCATTATCGTAGCGGATCTCCGTCACAATATAGTGAGTAACGCCCGCAGGCGCGGCAACATCTACGTCATCGTCGAGACGCTTGCCCAGCAGTGCACGGGCCATGGGAGAATCCACACTGATCCAGCGTTTGTCAGGCACGGTTTCATCGGGGCCAACAATACGCAGCTCAAGCTCCTCACCGTTGTCATCTTCGAGGGTCACATAGGCGGCGAAGAATATCCGGTTGGGATCGTCGGGGGCGCGATCCACTATTGTCAGTTCATCCAGCCGTTTTCCCAGATAGCGAATACGGCTAATGGTCTTGTTAAGTTCGCGTTTGTTATAGGTGTAATCGGCGTTTTCACTGCGGTCGCCCTGGGCGGCAGCTTCCCCTGTCTTTCGCGACAGTTCGGGGCGACGCACGCTGGTCAGGTGGTGGTACAGGCCCTGCATACGCTCGAAGCCTGCACGCGTAATGACATTGCTTTTGGCTTCCTGGCGCGGGTCCTTGGCGGGGTCTCGCCAATGTGTCATGTAGCGGCCTTTCATCGGTAATATGCCTATGCTGATTCTGAAGCGAATGGTGTTTTTTGAGATAACGGAAAGTATCCATTATGCGGATGCCATTGGCTTCTACCAACCCGTGGAAGGAGCAGAAGACAAGGGCTTCATACCGCACTGGTGCTTGAATTTGCCGTCAGTAAGCGCCATCTTGATGCAGAATCGTGTGTTTAGTCGCGCTTTTTTGCCATTGGCAGAGTCGTGTTTCGTCTTCTGAAACTCAGGGCCGAAACGCAAGCGCATAGCGTATTGGATGACGGGGTGCTGTAGTGGTAGATAACGCCAGGCAAGTGAAGCGAGGTGACGGCAACGTCGAGTTTACTGCGGGTGATGTTGAACTCACTGCGGATACACCGGTATATCAGGGCTTCTTTACCTTCTCGAAGCTTAAGTACAAGCACCGTCGCTTTGATGGGAGCTGGAGTGAAGAGGTAATCCGTGAAGTGCATGAGCATCACGATGCCGTCGGGGTGCTCTTGTATGATCCTGCGGCGGATGCAGTGGTGCTGGTCGAGCAGGTGCGTGCGGGTATCGTGGCGCGCCGAGATGGCACTACTCCGTGGGTGCTGGAAGTTGTTGCCGGGTTGATGGATACCGATGAAACGCCGGAGCAGGTGGGGCGTCGCGAGGTATGGGAAGAGGCGGGATGCCACATTGATGAGATGATCCCGCTCTACTCCTTCTACCCTTCGCCGGGGTGCTATACCGAGCGGGTACACCTGTACTGTGCCCTGCTCGACAGCAGTGCGGTGGGCGGCGTTCATGGTCTTGCAGAAGAGCAGGAAGATATTCGAGTGCATGTCATTCCCTTCCCTAAAGCAATGCAACTGCTGGAGGAAGGCAAGCTGGACAATGGCATGATGGTTATTGCAATGCAGTGGCTGGCGCGAGAGCGTGCGTCATTGCGTGCCAGGAGTAATGGATGAGTTTTTCTACGCCCGCCAAACGTGCCTATGTGACAGACCTCAAGAGTTTGCAGGCTGAGTGCGCCAGTAACTTTCTGCGGCTGTCGCGGCTGGTTAGCGGGCGTGCCGAGGGGGAGCGCATTGATATTGCGCTGGGCGAAAGCGATCGTTCGTTCGGCTGCTTGCATGTCGAGGTCGAAGAGCAGGCGCCTTACACAACCCGTCTGAACGTTACTCAAAGCGGCATGCTGGAGGCGCTGGTGGATTCACCGCGTATGCGGGTGCACCTTTATCATGATGTTCGCATGGCGGAAGTGGTCGATTTCCAGCGCAAGCGCCATTTTCAGGGGCGCTACCGCTACCCCAATGCACATATGCATCAGCCCGATGAAAAGCTCCAGCTCAACCGCTTTCTGGGCGAATGGCTGGATCACGCGCTGGAGCACGGTCGCAGTGCCGGTTCGTTAGGCGCCTGATAGCGCAGCGTTCGCAAGGCTTGTCAAAGCATCATACGCAGACGCCCAGCAACAGGCTGGGCGTTAATGTGTAGAGCAGATGGCCGATTGTTATGGCGGCTTATCTAATGAGCGTCACGCGATCAACATCAACGTCGATTCGACCATCGCGATGTCGCTCTACTTCCCCTTCCAACTGCACCTTATCCTGCGGCGTTACCTGTATCCCTTCCCAATCATCGTCATCAATCTCGACAGTGATGGTTTTGTTGCTGGCATCCTTGAACTCATAGTATTCGTGTGATAGCTGCCTGGTAATGTTCCCTTGCAGGATGATCGGCGTATCGTCCTCCTGTTTCAGCGCCTCGCTGACAGTAGATATCGCCCGGGACTCATTCATATCCTGCTTTTGCGCCCCGCCCGGACCGATAAAACCACCCTGCTGAGCCGCTGCGCTCATGCTGAACATCATGGCGATCAACGCCATGGAAGAGAGAGGGAGCATTTTCATACGTATTCCTCAAGCACGTCGTTAACATGATTGTTAAGACGTTGATGACTATAGCGCACCACCTCCGGCAGCAGGCTGAAAAATGGGGGTGTATGACGAAAGTCGGATAAGAAAGAAAATAGCGGATTGGAGAGGCTGTGCTGACCAAATTTTCAATATAGGCATCTTTACTCAAGTGATTTTTAGAATTCTGAAAAATTAATGTTAATTATTTTGTAAGCTTGATATGTCCTTTGAAAGTAAGAGGTTATCTATCCTTTGTCCATTTCTCTTCTGATAGAAGTACCTCCAAATATGATGTTTAGCGCCCGAATGCAATTGGCTAGTATGCGCCGAAACCAGCTTTATCCTAAAGTATAGTATTGAGGATGGAATCTCTGATTCTGATCGACATTTCCCGCCAAAATAACATGATGTACCTTGGTCTATAATACTAAATTATTGAAGCAATTTTTTCAAAAAGGGGAGAGTATTGCCCGTACGTGATTAAGGTTAATCATGTGTGTGATTGCCCATAACCAAAAGAGCTCCGTAATGAGTGAATTCGACCGCCATACCCAAATCGAGTATCTACTTCAGCAACGTTCATTTATTACCGTGAATGAGCTGGCAGATATCCTGGGTGTTTCAGCGGCTACTGTCAGGAGGGATATAGATAAGCTCGATGACGATGGATGTGTACAAAAAGTATATGGAGGAATCGCTGCAATAAATGACGCACACCGGCGCCGCGCTATCGCTCTCCCCTTCACAGACAATAGAGATATAGCTGTCGAAGCTAAGCGAGCTATAGGTAGAGAAGCCAGTAAGCTGGTGCGGGAAGGTAGTTTGATCGTTATTCATGGTGGCTCTACCTGCTTTCATTTCGGTATGCATATTGCTGATAGAAATGTCCGTATTTTGACGCATTCAATGCCACTGGCGGCCTATCTATCTGAATTTGGTCATTGTCAGTTGACCGTTGGTGGTGGTGACTTGCATCGCGAGCCAGGCATCCTTCACGACCCTGGGCTTGAGGACCATACCTTTTTTGCTTCCCAGTTTTTTGTAGGTGCGCTTGGTGTAGGTGCACAGGGAATGATGGAGTCCCAGCCTTTATTGGCACATTTGGCCAGACATTTTGCTGATCGAGTCAATGAGGTCGTACTTCTGGTTGATAGTCGTAAGTTCAAGGAAGAGGCTCCCTTAGTTGTCTTGCCATTAGGGCGAGTATCCCAAGTAGTGACTGACAGTGGATTATCTGATGCTGATGCAAAAATGCTGGAAAGCCAGAATATCCATTACACGATTGCCGACTCCTAAGGGGGAATATATGTACGAACCTAATATACCTCTATTGAAAATGAATCATATCTCCAAAACATTTGATGGGATCAAGGCATTGCAAGACGTGTCCTTGACTGCGTGGAGTGGAGAGGTTCATGCCTTGATGGGAGAGAATGGCGCAGGAAAATCCACCTTGATGAAGATTCTCTCTGGTGCATTAACACCGGATAAGGGCGGGGAAATCCTGGTAGATGGACAAACTATTCCTACTGGCAATACTCGTGCATCAAGGTCTTATGGCATTGCTGTTATATATCAAGAGCTGTCTCTTTCCCCTAACTTGTCTGTGGCGCAAAATATATTTTTAGGTGTTGAGAAGTCACGAGGTGGAGTGATCAACCGGAAGGCAATGCTGGCTTCGGCCAAGCCTGTGCTTGACAGGCTTGGAGTCAGTTTCGAACCGGATGCACTGGTAAGAAACTTGTCATTAGGTGAATGCCAGTTAGTGGAGATTGCCAGGGCCTTATCGCTTGATGCGCGTATTATTGTAATGGATGAGCCTACCACTTCACTATCAGGTCGTGAGACAGAAAAACTTTTTGAAGTAATTGCAAGGCTTAAAACTCAGGGTATTGCGGTCATATATATTTCCCATCGCATGGAGGAAATCTACCGGTTATCTGACCGCTGTACCGTTCTTCGGGATGGTACTTATGTAGGAACACTTGATAAAAATGAGATTAATGCCGAGCGGTTAGTCACGATGATGGTTGGGCGTGATATATCATCTTTCTACAAGAAAGAGCATAAAGCGAGTGATTCATCTCGTGATATTGTATTGTCGGTAGATGATCTCTCTGATGGAAAATTGGTAAAAGGGTGTTCATTTCAGGTACATCGCGGAGAAGTTCTTGGAATTTCAGGGCTGGTAGGCTCTGGACGCACAGAATTATTACGACTGATCTATGGCGCTGACACAGCCGTACGGGGAAATGTACATGTTGAGGGGGAGAATGTATCTCCCAAATCCCCCAGAGAAGCGCTACACAAGGGGATAGTCTATCTCACGGAGGACCGTAAAGGTCTTGGTCTTTTCCTGGATATGACAATCTCTGACAATGTAAATGTGATGGTGTCTATTAGAGACGCCATTCTGGGCGGCATTCGTCATTTTTCTATGGCGTCCCAGCGAACAGATAGAGCAATAAAAAATCTAGCCATACGCACACTGTCAATAAAACAGAAAGTAGGATCTCTTTCTGGTGGGAATCAACAGAAAGTTCTTTTAGCGCGTCTACTTGAAGCAAATCCTAAAGTTATTTTATTGGATGAACCCACGAGAGGGGTAGATATTGGCGCTAAGTCAGAAATTTATAAGCTGATTGATGAACTGGCTTCTCATGGTCTTGCTATTGTCGTTGTGTCGAGTGAATTGCCAGAAATTATTGGTATTGCGGATCGTTGCTTAGTCATGAGTGAAGGAGAGATTGTTGGCGAAGTCACAGCTACTTCAGAACACCCAATTACCCAAGAAGCACTAATGACACTATCCACAGGATTGAATCGTTCTAACACCGTGCACAAAGCATCTGAAGTGATTCAGGAGAATTTGATATGACATCAACACCTCTGCGAGACCAATCCAGAGTTGCCACTCGTATGCGTTCGACATTTGTGGCCCTCGGGATGCTCCCGGTACTCATTCTATTGGCTATTGCTTTCCAGTTAATGACCGGCAAGTTTTTAACAGGGAACAATTTATCAATTGTAATGCAGCAGGCATCAATTAATATTGTACTTGCGGCTGGTATGACTTTCGTTATCTTGACGGCGGGCATAGATCTTTCTGTAGGATCTATATTGGCTGCTTCGGCAATAGTGGCTGTGAAGATATCTCTTTGGCCTGGACTAGGGTTATTGGGTATTCCAGCAGGCATCCTTACAGGACTTGCGTTTGGTTTGTTCAATGGTGTGCTTATTTCTTTCCTGAGATTACCGCCTTTTATAGTCACTCTTGGGGCGCTAACCGCTGTACGTGGCATGGCCCGTCTTATGGGGGATGACACCACCATATTTAATCCTGACTTACCTTTTGCCTTCATCGGGAATGGCAATATTTTAGGAGTTCCGTGCCTGGCTATTATTGCCATGGTAGTGGTACTGCTCTCATGGTTTATTCTCCGTGCAACTGTCCTTGGTACATGGATCTATGCGACTGGAGGCAATCAAGAGGCTGCAAGGCTAGCTGGTATTAAAGTATGGCTTGTCCTTTTGTTTGCGTATGGTATTTCTGGACTGTTTGCTGGTCTTGGTGGCGTAATGTCCTCAGCCCGCTTGTATGCAGCGAATGGGTTACAACTTGGTCAATCTAATGAACTTGATGCAATCGCTGCAGTTATTCTTGGCGGTACGAGTTTAGTGGGAGGGGTGGGGTCTATTTGGGGGACGTTGGTAGGGGCACTTATCATCGCTGTATTGTCAAATGGTCTAATTCTTATGGGAGTCTCTGATATTTGGCAGTTTATTATTAAAGGGCTTGTCATTATAGTTGCAGTAGCTTTGGATCGTTACAGAATGAAGGGCGGAGCCAGAACTTAGAACTCAGGATGTTGGTCTTGTAATTAATATATTATTTTCTAAATGCTGTGAGAGGACATAAAATGTTCAACAAAATTACTACTATTATCTTGTCAAGTGCATTGATAGCTACCTCTGGTGTTGCTGCTGCACAGGAAAAGAAATTAGAGAACGTTGGTATCTCAGTAGCTTTATTAGGCAATCCTTATTTTGTCGCTACAGTCAAAGGCGTTACTAACGCTGCCAAGAAAATAAACCCCAATGTCAAGGTTACATCAGTTTCAGCTGATTATGACCTAAACAAACAAGTCAGTCAGATAGATAATTTCATTGCAAAAGGTGTAGATATTATTATGCTGAATGCTGTGGATGAGAAGGCTATAGCTCCAGCAGTCCTGCGAGCAAAAAATGCCGGTATTACTGTTGCAGCATTTGATGTTTCCGCCCCAGGTGCTGAAGTTACCGTAATGACAGATAACAAGGCAGCGGGTCGCAAGGCATGTCAGTATATTGTGGATACGTTAAAAGGCGAAGGGAATGTAGCGATTATTAAGGGACCTTCATCTTCTTCTCTTAATGACCGATTTGAAGGTTGCTCGGAGGTATTCTCTAACACAGCAGGGATCAATGTTGTTTCTAAAGATCAAAATGGGCAAGGAAGTCGCGATGGTGGCTTAAATGTAATGCAAGGGCTACTGACTCGATACGATAATCTTGATGCTGTTTTCGCCGCAAATGATCCCATGGCCCAAGGGGCACAATTGGCTGCGCGTCAATTTAATCGCTCCAAACTTATTATCACGGGTGTTGATGGTGCGCCTGATACTGTGCAGTCACTAAAATCTGGTAATTCATTGATCAAGGCTACTGCGAGTCAGGATCCCTATGGGATGTCTGAGAAAGCACTTAACCTGGCCTATCAGTTATTTGAGGGGAAAGAGCCTCAGGAAAAAACCATATTGCTCGATCCGCAGTTGATTACTGAAAATAATGCAAATGACTACATTGGTTGGGATGATCACTAATTTGGATATGATGTAATAAAAAGTACTATATTTATCCTTACCTGATAAAGGAGATCCCTATGTCTTCGGTTGCTGGCCTTAAACAATCTGTATTACAGGCTAATCTTGATATTGTCAGGGATAAGTTGGTTGTCGCTACCTTCGGTAATGCTAGCGGGATTGATAGAAATAATAATCATATAGTTATTAAGCCTTCTGGTGTCTCATTTGAAACCATGAAGTCAGAAGATATGGTTACTGTTCATATCGACGGTTCTCTGATTGATCATCATTTACGACCATCGTCTGATCTTGATACCCATCTGGTATTGTACCGAGCCTTCGATGATATAGGCGGAGTCATCCACACTCATTCCACCTACGCAACAATTTTTGCCCAGGCACAGGTCCCAATTCCATGTTTTGGTACCACTCATGCTGACTACTTTAGAGGAGAGATACCCGTTACGCGTTCTCTTCGTTCTGAAGAGTTAGGTGAGCGTTATGTAACCGCTACTGGTGAGGCAATTGTTGAAACTTTTAGTAATAGTGACCCGTTGGAAATCCCTGCTGTATTAGTAGCAGGCCATGGCCCCTTTGTGTGGGGCCGAACACCAAAAGAAGCCGCTCTGAATGCTTTGATACTTGAGGAGTGTGCTCGTATGGCATGGCATACCATGCAGCTTAATCCCCAGGTGGCACCAATCTCTTCTATGTATAGGGATCGCCATTTTCTACGTAAACATGGCGCTCATGCGACTTATGGGCAATAAGGAGCCAGTATGACACTTGTAGCTGGGGCTGACTTTGGAACACTTAGCGTGCGTGTCACTATTATGGACACCGCTTTAGGAAAAACAGTTGCAACTGAAATCGCTGAGTATCCTCTCAAACGTTCGCCAAATGACCCTCTTTGTGCGCAACAAAGCCATGATGACCATATGATGGCTCTTGTTGGAGCAATGCGTAATGCCTGCCAAAAAGGGGGGGTAGATGGACGCTCTATTGCTGCTTTTGCCGCAGATACTACTGGTTCAAGCGTAGTCATGGTAGATGAAAAACTACGTCCGTTAGATGACTATTACCTGTGGTGTGATCATCGCGCACATAAAGAAGCAAAAGAAATTACAGCCCTAGGAAATGAAGAAAAACTGGAAGTCCTGAAGTGGTGTGGTGGGACATATTCTCATGAATGGGGATATGCAAAGCTATTACATTTTTTACGTCATTCTCCTGACAAACGTAATCGCTTATATACGGCTATGGAACACTGTGACATGCTGGTTGCCACATTATGTGGCTTGAAGTCACGGGAAGAGCTTCCGCGTTCTGTGTGTGCCATGGGGCATAAATGGATGTGGAGGGAGGAATTCGGAGGGTTACCACCTCAGGATTTCCTGTCTAGAGTAGATCCTCTATTTAATGATATTAACGACAAACTTGACGGACACTATGGCACAGCGGGAGATATTGCTGGAACATTATCGCCTGAATGGGCCGACAAATTAGGCTTAAAACCTGGGATCCCAATTTCCTTTGGTGCTTTTGACAGTCATTGGGATTCTATCGGTTGTGGGTGTAAAGCCGGTGATATTGTTAATGTCGTCGGAACATCAACTTGTATTATTGCCCTGGGGGACAATGCGCTGTCACCAGTACCAGGGATCTGTGGTGTAGTTCCTGGTAGTGTTGTGCCTGGCATGCTGGGAGTAGAGGCTGGGCAATCCGCGACAGGTGATATCTTCGATGCCATTGCGCGCCGTGCCGGGACATCAGTAGCCGCTCTATGTGACCAACTGGAAGGTAGAAGACCGGGCCATACAGGCTTGTTGCGCTTGGTTTGGGATAATGGCGATCGTACTGTACTGGCCCGCTCAGATCTCTCGGGTGTCACCTTGGGGTGGGATCTTGGGCATACAGCTGCAGATGAAATGCATGCTGCCTTGGAGGGTATGGCAATGCATGTCAGAGTGATACATGATCGCATGTCCCAGCATGGGCTCTCTATTCAGCGGGTTATAAATGGTGGGGGGATTCCACAGAAGAATAGCGTCCTTAATCAGATATATGCAGATATGTTGGGTAAGGAAATTCTAGTGCCTAAGTATTCTCCGACAGGGGTAGGTGCGTGCATTTTTGCTTCTGTAGCTGCTGGTCTGTTTAAAAATATTGAAGATGCTCAGCAAACATTATGTCCACCCTTGGTTACCGTTACTCCTAATGAAAACAATCGCAATGCCTCTGATAAACTATATGGATTATTCAAGGAGCTATATTTTGGATTTGGGGAGGGGCAGGCAGTGGATCTTGCGACTGTTTTACCCCGTTTGCAAGCTTTCCGTTTAGGACATGATTAATTTTGTAAGGGTAGCTGGGTCAAGGATTGATAGAGCATCGCTGCATATTGACAGTTAATCCAGCCTTTTAATCAGAGCTTTAAAGCCGAATCACTTGTTCGCTGTAATGAATCATTTTTGGATAGATGATCCGATAGGGATTATTTTATAGTCTACCGTACCTTGATTTAAGATCTTCGTTGCGGCTGGTGATTTACCAGCGTTAAGCATATTTCTTTATTAAGGTACGGTAGTGCATCTAATGTGTACTTTGTATGCGCGCAGAGGCATCGCCCCTTGCCACCTACCTCACCTCAATCTGCGTCGTCAGGCCGATGCGCTCCAGCACCTCGATAAAGGGCTTGGGTGGCAGCTCTTCGACGTTGACCATGCGCTTCACGTCCCATTCGCCGCTGGCAATCAGCAGTGCGGCAGCCACGGCGGGCACGCCGGCGGTATAGGAGATGCCCTGGGCACCGGTCTCCTGATACGCTTGTTCGTGATCGGCCACGTTATAGATAAACACTTCTCCCGCCTTGCCATCCTTGGTGCCTTTTACCAGGTCGCCAATACAGGTTTTGCCGGTGTAGTCGGGCGCCAGCGAGCCGGGGTCGGGGAGCACCGCCTTGACTACCTTGAGCGGTACGACTTCCTGACCTTCTGCGGTAGTGACCGGCTGTTCCGAGAGCAGGCCGAGATTTTTCAGCACCGTGAACACATTGATGTAGTGATCGCCGAAGCCCATCCAAAAGCGCACATTGGGCACGTCGAGGTTCTGTGACAGCGAATGGATTTCATCGTGGCCGGTCATATAGGCTTTCTGCTTGCCCACTACCGGCAGGTCCCATTCGTGGCCGATTTCGAACATCTTGTTCGCTACCCACTCACGGTTCTGCCACGACCATACTTGACCGGTAAATTCGCGGAAGTTGATTTCAGGATCGAAGTTGGTCGCGAAATAGCGGCCATGGCTACCGGCATTGATATCGACGATATCAATGGATTCCAGCGTATCGAAGTAATCATCCAGCGCCAGCCGCGCGTAGGCGTTGACGACGCCGGGATCAAAACCGGCACCGAGAATGGCGGTAATGCCGGCCTTTGCCACTTCCTCGCGGCGCTTCCACTCATAGTTGCCGTACCACGGTGGTGTTTCGCAAATCTTGAGCGGATCTTCATGAATAGCGGTGTCGATATAGGCCGCACCGGTGTCGATACAGGCGGTCAGCACCGACATGTTCAGGAAGGCGGAGCCAACGTTGATCACGATGGCCGCAGAAGTCTCACTAATGACCTTCTTGGTTGCTTCTACATCCAGAGCATCAAGCGCATGAGCCTTGATAGTGCCGGCCGTTTTCAACGAGTGCTTGTCGTGAATCGACGTGACGATCTCCTCTGCCTTGGAGAGCGTTCGCGAGGCGATATGAAGATCACCGAAGACATCGTTGTTTTGCGCACATTTGTGTGCCACGACCCGAGCGACGCCACCAGCGCCGATGATAAGGACGTTTTTCTTCATTTCAGTAGGGATTCCCTCGTTAATAAACGTGGTTGTGAAGATAAATATCGTGAAAAAACCGTAGCGCACTCACAATGAAGTGAATGCGCCGAACACGTCCGCTCACGACAGGCTGGACGCGTAATCCTCATAGCCGAAGCGGCGAATTTCAGTGATGCTGCCATCCAGCTCCCGCACCGCAATGGCGGGCATGGCAACGCCATTAAACCAGTTTTTCTTTACCATCGTGTAACCGGCAGCATTAGCGATCGACAGGGTATCGCCCACCCTGAGCGGCTGCGGAAAGCGGAAGGTGCCGAAGATATCGCCCGCCAGACACGACTTGCCGCACACCATCACCTCGTGCTCCCCCTGGTTGGGCTTGATGCTGGCATCTTCGCGATAGATCAAAAGATCGAGCATATGTGCCTCGATGGAGGAATCGACCACTGCCAGCGATTTGCCGTTATGCAGGGTATCGAGCACGCTCACTTCAAGGGTGGCCGTATCGGTGATGGCAGCTTCGCCCGGCTCAAGATAAACCTGCACGCCAAAGCGCTCGGAGAAGGTTTTCAGGCGCGTGCAGAACGCTTCCAGCGGGTAATCTTCACCGGTAAAGTGAATTCCTCCCCCCAGGCTCACCCACTCCAGTCGCTCAAGAATGGCGCCGAAGCGCGTTTCGATGGTGTCGAGCATGTCGTTGAACAGCGCGAAGTCAGCGTTTTCGCAGTTGTTGTGAATCATCACGCCGCTGATGCGGTCGATAACTTCCAGCACCTGTTGCGGTTGTGATTCGCCAAGCCGACTGAAGGGGCGAGCAGGATCAGCGAGATCAAACGAGGATGACGAAATGCCGGGGTTAAGACGCAGGCCGCGCTTGATGCCGCTGGCCGCCTGATCGAAGCGCTCCAGCTGCTGAATCGAGTTGAAGATGATCTTGTCGGCGTAACTGACCGCTTCATCAATCTCGTGCTTCGCCCAGGCCACCGAATAGGCATGAGTTTCGCCGCCGAATTTCTCGCGGCCAAGGCGCACTTCGTTGAGAGATGATGAGGTAGTACCATCCATATGGTCGCACATCACATCGAAGACGCACCAGGTAGCGAAGCACTTCAATGCGAGCAGGGTCTTGGCGCCCGATC
Source organism: Carnimonas nigrificans ATCC BAA-78 (assembly GCF_000526695.1). GTDB lineage: Bacteria > Pseudomonadota > Gammaproteobacteria > Pseudomonadales > Halomonadaceae > Carnimonas > Carnimonas nigrificans. The sequence continues at coordinate 269,194 of NZ_JAGO01000010.1, read as the reverse complement.
TCTGGCGCACCTGGTCCATGATGCGCATATTGCGCAGCAGTTTTTGCTTGTCGATCAGATAGTAGGGCGTTTTCAGCATGAATAGGGACTCGGCCACCTGGTGCAATAAATCAATCACTTGTGAAAACATGCGGCGGCGATTTTGCGCGAGCGCCGCAACATAGAGGCAAGTCGCGTAATATAGCGAACTTTGTCGCGAAATGTGTGAACTTTGCACACGGTTTTTCCACTGCTTCAGCGAGACATCACTCACCATGCGTTTGATTCAACTGAGCGATATTCACCTAAAGGCCGATCCCGCCGCGGAGGTCAGGGGCAGCAACCCTGAGCAGCGCTTTCGGGCCGCACTGCGCGCTCTGGGCAACGAGCGCTTCGACTACCTGCTGCTATGTGGTGATGTCAGTGATGATGGCTCATCGCGCAGCTACCAGCGGATTATTGAAGGCTGTGATGCGCTGGGTGTCGAATGGGGCTGGATTCCCGGCAACCACGATGATCCTGCGGAGATGGTGCGACATAGACCGCTGTTGCAGGAAGTGCGCCTTGGGCAGTGGCGACTGTTCGGGCTGGATTCATGGGTGGAAGGCTGGGATGGCGGCGAAGTGGGCGCTGAACAGCTCGCTGCGCTTGAATCCCGTGTCGAGGCGAGCGATGGGCCCTACCTGATTGCGCTGCATCATCCCCCTATTGAGCCGCCAACGCGCTGGATGGGCAGCATAGACCTGCGCGACAAGGGCGACTTTTGGGCCTGCATTGATCGCCTTTCTCTGCCGCCTGCGGCGGTGCTGTCTGGGCATATTCATACTCCGGTGGCGCAGCAGCGTGGCGCAGCGCAGGTGCTGACATCGCCCGGCTGTGTCGATCAGTTTGATGCCCATCAGGATGAGTTCACGATTGATGCGACCCTATTGCCGGGATATCTGGTCGTAACGCTGGATGAACAGACGCTGCGCGAGTGGCAGGTCGTGCGCTTTCCGCTGGAGTAGGGGCGCTCTGAGCGCCAAGACGTGCACCGTGGGCAGGGGCGAAACCAAACGAAATTGCTCTCTTCCTTGGCATCTCTGGCAGCGAAAACGTTATCCGTTTATTCGGTGTCGTTATAACCAGATCTTCATACTACATAGGCGCTGATTCTTTGACGTTATAGCGACGCCGCTATAGGGTGTGTGCATCCCGCACTGCCCATGGCCCACGCGTCTGCCAATGCGTAGTACCATTCGGGTGGCTGCCTCTATATTCACGCGATAGCCTGTTGCAAGGTCAACGCAAGGCGCTGTACGCGTTAAACAACGATGGCTAGATCGAATCCCGCACCGTTTCTCCATGAGGTTTCTGCATGACATCCGACGCTCGTTCTACCGTCGAGATGACACCGTCATCTGAACGGTTGACTCATCTTAAGCAGTTGGAAGCCGAGTCCATTCACATTATTCGTGAAGTGGCGGCCGAGTTCTCCAATCCGGTGATGATGTACTCCATCGGCAAGGACTCCTCGGTAATGCTGCACTTGGCGCGCAAGGCATTTTATCCCGGCAAGCCGCCGTTTCCTCTGATGCACGTCGATACTACGTGGAAATTTCGTGAGATGTACGAATTCCGCGACCGTATGGCCAAGGAATCGGGGATGGAGTTGATCGTCTATACCAATGAAGAAGGACGTGAAGCCGGTATCAACCCCTTCGATCACGGAAGTGCCAAGCATACCGATATCATGAAGACGCAAGCGCTCAAGCAGGCGTTGAACAAGTATCAGTTCGATGCCATGTTTGGCGGCGCACGTCGTGATGAGGAAGCGAGCCGCGCCAAGGAGCGTGTCTTCTCGTTCCGCGACAAGCACCATCGCTGGGACCCGAAAAGCCAGCGTCCGGAGCTGTGGAACATTTACAACAGCCGGATCAACAAGGGCGAGTCGATCCGCGTCTTCCCGCTCTCCAACTGGACCGAGCTGGATATCTGGCAGTACATCTATCTGGAAGAAATTCCCATCGTACCGCTCTATTATGCAGCGCCGCGCCCCGTGGTTGAGCGCGATGGCATGCTGATCAAGGTGGATGATGAGCGTATGCCGCTGGAAGAGGGCGAGACGCCCGAGGAGCGCTGGGTGCGCTTTAGAACGCTGGGCTGCTATCCGCTGACCGGCGCGGTGGAATCGCACGCCGCGACGCTGCCCGAAATCATTCAGGAGATGCTGCTGGCTCGCACCTCCGAGCGTTCCGGGCGCGCTATCGACAAGGACTCGGCGGGTTCGATGGAACGCAAGAAGCGTGAGGGGTACTTCTAATGGCAGAGCAACATGAGAGCTTTAGCGAGGAACAGTCAACGCTGATTGCCTCGGACATCGACCGCTACCTGCGCGAGCAGGAACAGAAAGGTCTGCTGCGTTTTATCACCTGCGGCAGCGTGGATGACGGCAAATCGACCCTGATCGGGCGGCTGCTGTTTGATTCCAAGCGTATCTTCGAAGATCAGCTGGCAGCGATTACGCGCGATTCGAAAACCCAGGGCACCACCGGTGATCGTGTCGATCTGGCGCTGCTGGTCGACGGCTTGCAGTCCGAGCGTGAGCAGGGCATCACCATTGATGTCGCCTATCGCTTCTTCGCGACCGATAAGCGCAAATTTATTATCGCTGACACCCCAGGGCATGAGCAGTACACGCGCAATATGGCGACCGGGGCATCGACAGCGGCGCTGGCGGTGATCCTGATTGATGCGCGCTACGGAGTGCAAACCCAGACGCGCCGCCACAGCTTTATCTGCGATCTGCTGGGCATCAAGAATTTCGTGATTGCGGTCAACAAGATGGATCTGGTGGAGTTTAGCCAGCAGCGTTTCGAGGAAATCAAACGCGACTATCTGGCCTTTGCCGAAAAGCTTGAAGTACCTGAAATCAGCTTTGTGCCCATCTCTGCGCTGGAAGGCGACAATATCGTCAATCGCAGCGAGCATACGCCGTGGTACTTTGCTGATCCTTCGGCCAAATCGCTGCTGGAAGTGCTGGAAACCACCAATACCGAGCTGGCGCAAAACCTCACCGAACTGCGTTTGCCGGTGCAATACGTCACGCGCCCCGACCTCGACTTCCGTGGCTATGCGGGCACTCTCGCCGCTGGGGTGCTGCGTCCGGGGCAGGCCGTCAAGGCGCTTCCTTCCGGTCAGCAATCCACCGTTGAGCGCATTGTAACTTTCGATGGTGATCTTGAGCGCGCTTATCCCGAGCAGGCCATTACGGTTACGCTTGAAGATGAAATTGATATTTCGCGCGGCGACTGGATTGTCGGTGCAGATGATGACGTAGTGCTGAGCGATGCCTTCGATGCTGACCTGGTGTGGATGGGCGAAGCGCCGCTTACTCCAGGCCGCCAGTACGATATCAAGCTGGCGACCCGCGAAACCAGCGGTGAAGTGAACGAGATTCTCTACGGCATCAACGTCAACGATCTTGAGTACTATCAGGCCGAGCAGCTTGGCTTGAATGATATCGCTCGCGTGCGCGTAGCGCTCACTCAGCGCCTGCCCCTCGACAGCTATCGCACCATTCCCGGCACCGGCAGCTTTATCGTGATCGACCGCTTGACCAACGTCACGGTTGGGGCTGGCATGATTCGCCATGCGCAGGTGGATGCCAATATCGAGCGTCACACGGATGTGGAAGGTTTCAAGCAAGAGCTTGCCGCCTTGATTGAACGCTACTTCCCGGGCAAGTCAGCGGCTGATCTGCCGACGCTGCTCAAGTAGTTTCGTTCAACCGCGTCAATACCAACGGCGCCAAGACCAACGCCCCGTAGAGGCACACACCTCTACGGGGCGTCGCGTATCTAGCCATCGGGATCAGTCGTAGTAAGAGAAGCTCGCGTCATGCCGACGCTCTTGCAAGGTGCGCTCATGGCGGTGCCTGCGTGGATTTCCGCACATCCAGCAGGAGCAGATGCAGCCATGGTGGGCAAATCGGCCTGCATTAATGGTGATTCTTGCTTGATCCTGCGTCACTTTATCGGTGGTATCGTTCAGCCAGATGGGGTGTCTACGCTCTCGGCGCAGAAAGTTGGCTTTTACCCGTTGTTCGTGGTGGCGACGTAATGCTCTGTTCATCGGCGGCTCCATGGTCTTGAGCCGCAAAAGCCCCGGTCAATCAAGGCCGAGGCTAGGAAAGTGTTGGTAAATTGGCGTTCCATGCAAAAGCACAGCAGGAAGTCAGAAAATCGTACCCGAGGGTGGCTATTTGAGCAACCGACCGGGCGTTACTGGCCTAATAACCCCTTCCTTAGCGCCTGTCTTCTCATCCGGAAGGGCGCCTCGCTAGCCAAACACACTCATCGCGCGCATGGTGCTGGCCGGCATGCATATCGGCGCGGCGTCGGTAAGGCTCGCGATCAGGCGACCATTGCCGCCAAAGGCTTCAAGGCGAGTACGCATACCACCTTTACTGGGGTAGCTGACCATCCAGGTATGGGCGATGGCTTCACGTTCGATGCGCAGGGTAGCGCGTGAACCGCACGCTTCGATATGACGCTGACGGCGCCCCACATGTCCAAACACGCCCGTATGGTGATGAATCGCGCCTGTATTGGCGATACCGAGACACAAGGGACGCTGTGCCTGCGCAGCTCGTTCAAGCGTAGCGATAAAGCCTTGCGGCGTCATGCGCTGCGTAAAGCGGTTTTCCAGTGCAGCGTAGGCTTCCACGCGGCGCAAGCGATGCCTGTTGAGCAGCGTCGTGATATCACTGTCACTGCGTAGCGCACTCCACTCATCGGCGAGGTAGGGAAGTTCGGGAGCCGTAGCACCAGCCGGTTCGCGGTGGATATCCACCAGCTCGGTAAAGGCTGGCTGATGCTCAATCTGAAGCCGCGCAATACGCTGCCAGCCCTCGGCTACCGGGCTGTCGGGGCGACTGGCAAGACGGTGCAGCAGCCTGCCGTAACGGTCAAAAACCTCGATGGAAGGATATTCATCCTGATTCAGACACGCCCAATGCCAATGCGGGAGCAGCATGCGCAGCGATACGGTGGAGGAGTCACTGCTGGCAATTTTCAGCTGATCGCTGCGGCTTGAGAGCATCGAGCATGACGATGGCGTCGTGATTTCCAATGCGCCGAGCGACGGCAGACGCATAACCAGATCGCAGGGCGTCAGCGCCAGGCCAGTCACGCCTTCGCCAATACGCGCGGCCTGGATATGGCCGTGACTGATCGAGAGCTGGCGCGCCAGATCCTGAATATTGAAATCGGGAACGCGTGAAAACGCTTCGCGGTAGGCTTCGCGAATGGGGACAGTCTGATCCATGGGAATACCTCGCAATATACCCTCAGAGTCATAATTTTCAGGAGGATATTGAACATTACCATATGGTAATGAATGATTAGACTATTTTGTTATGGGTTTTTATTTTGCAATAGTTATAAACTATTGGTTGAGTATGTTCTTGATAGCAAAGGGGTAAGTATGGAAAAGTCTACAGTATTTAATTTTAAAAACAATATATTAATGCTATTAGTACTTGCATTAGGATTTTTTGTTGAATTATTTTTTTTCTACAGTATACCTGCAAATGGGCGGTCGGGAGAATTTTGGTTTACTTGCTCATTTATCGGTGCTTTAGTGATTTTTCTATCTTTATGGGTGCATTCTGGAGTTTGGTTGGAACATCTTGGGGGTGATACATGGTTGAAGAAACGTGGTATAGTATCCGAACGTCAGAAGTATTTAACATTTGATGATTTTAAAGAGTATATAAGTGATCAAGCGCTAGCCTCTTTTATGTTCTCAGTAATGATTTCTTGTGGGCGACAGATATACTTTGCTATTCAATATCATCCGGTCCTTCTCTTGGTTATGGGTGTTGGGATATTTATTTGCCATGTCTCTATTATTTTTCTTATTGTTGCTTCTTTTGTGAAATTTGCTAGTAAGCTGCCTTACAATATGCTGGTTGGACTCTTTTCTATTATATTAGCGGTATTTTTTATTGTTCTGTTTTCTTGGTTTGGCATTCACTCTGTAGCACCGCGTGGATAAAGGCTCCTATGTAAACCTAGTACGTTGTTCACGATTGGCCCCCATCGTTTGACTGGAGGTTGATCGTTTATTCCCGCATGTAGCCGCTGGTAGTTATATTGGCGTAACCACTCTTTCAGAGCTTAACCATGCTCATTCGAACCGTCATGGCTCTGTGCATAGGTTCATTTCCGCAAAGCGGTCTGGGTGAATCGCTCCCTCCGCCTTGCCGTTTGTTCGAAGTGTATAAGGAGGCGTAAAGCGCTGCTTCAAGTCCCAGTTGATGGCACAAACGAGCAAACTCACGAGGGCGGTAGCTGGGGATTGATACGCCCATCTAAGCGTGTGTAATGAATCAGCGGCTGCAACAGCGCCCCGCAGGCACTCATGCCCGTCATCTTCCTGTATTGTGGTAGGGCAACGCGCGAATGATCATCTATTGCCACATGGACGTATTCCCAATCTACTCCGTGTGAGTTGACGGTTCTCTCCCAGTAACTCGATGCTCTGGATGGATGCTCGAGCCGCCCCAGCTTCTTGATATCGGGGGTAGCATGTCGCCAAGCGATTCATATTCATACCGATTCAGTGGGCGGTGCCTGGTTGGCAAGTTGGTTGTTCCCCCGTGCCAGGATACGAGCCATGGTGCTTTTACCTACCTTCAACGTCATTGAGATTTGGCGATAGGTACGGCGCTCTCGACGCAGTTGAATCACTTTTTGGTGCACTGTTTGATCGTATTCATGGAGGCAGGTGAAGGGCCTGGAACTGCGATTGCCAAGCCCTGCCGGACCTTCTGCCCGGAAACGGCGTAGCCATTTGTATATGGTCCGCACGCTGACGCCCTGTGCTCTGGCCTCTTCACTTGGACGCAGGCCTTCATTCTTGTAACTGTTCACTCGGGTTTCCCTTTCCTGAAGGTTGTGGATTCGGCACCTTGAGTCTTTCAGGGTTGGACCCGAGTGAACAACCTACCTGAAAGTCACAATTAGGCTCACTTCTCTCTGGTCGCGACAAGTAGCGCGCGGCGTGGAGCGGGATAACCTTCGATGGTCTTGTGCTGATCCTCGGGATCGAGAAAGTCCTTGAGTGACTGAAAGGTCATCCACTCGGTGCTGCGCTGCTCATCGGCTGGTATCGGCTTCATCGACCACGCGGATATCGGTGACACCGCAGCGCTCAAGCCAAAGCGCTCCGGTCGAGTCCTTCAGAGCGAGAAACGCGATCCACGTTGTAAAGCTCGGTCTACTCGTTGGTAGTATGCCGCTGGATGTGTCGCTGACGATCCAGCGCACGATAGCGGAAACCGTCACCAGTTCTTTGCCGGGCTGGAGAGAAATCACGGTGACGCGCCCTGACACGGGCAAGGTCACACCTGGCGATAAGGGCATAAGTGCCTCTGACATAGCAGGCGGCTTCATGCATGAGGCGTGGCATGGAAGCTCCATTGCAAGGCTGGGCGGCCATCCTGTCGATTGGAATGAAACATCCTTAGTGACATATAGGCAACGAAACGCCAGCGTCGAGGACGGCATGCTTTTCCGCAACCTGCCTCAGCAAGCCGGGGCATAGCCCGAAAGCCCGACTCGTTCATAATTTTTATTGGGTCACGCTAAACTGCCATGAAGCAATACGTCACCGGAGAATTTAGAGGATATCTTATGGATGGCATTCCCTCTTGGGTTAATACTGTTATTGGCGTTTGCGGTGTTCTAGGAACGATCGTTACCGCTATCGCAACTTTTTTTCTATGGCGCGTAACCAAGACTCTTGCCCATGAAACGACAAGGATGGCTGAGGCTGCAGCTCAGCCACATGTCGTCGTGACACTTACACCTAATCGGTGGTCAATGCGGCATTTTGATATTCACATCGACAACACCGGAAATGCGACAGCATATGACATTTCTATCGCCCTAGATCCTGCACTAGAAAATAGGGAGGAATGCGGAGACAGGATCGAAATCCCTTTTCAGAAAATAAGCGTCCTCAAACCCGGTCAAGGTATGGTGAGTTATTTGTCTGAATTTGGACAACTGAAGGGCAGGACCTATAAAGTTGACATTAGCTGGAAGCGTGATGTGTCCAGCCAACAGCGTCAGAAAAATTCATATACCTTAAGTATGCTCGACTATGAGGGAGTCAGTTATGTTGGAGATGAGCCACTGGTTGAGATCGCCAAACATATCAAGAAAATTGAGGAAAACTGGAGGCCGGTTGCCAAAGGACAAAAACGCATAAAAGTAGATGTGTTTAGTGGCTTTGATAGGCTGCATGAGCGCCGCAAAGCGAATCGGATGCATCGTCAGTGGCAAAGAGAGCAAGAGGTTAATTCTTCAAAGAATACGCAATCTGACACTCCGAATTCTCAGCAATAATTTGTTTTAAATCCGGGCGCGGTGCTTGCAGGCCGCGTTATTCCCGCCTCTTGATGTATCGCATAAAGCGAAACATCCCGATTGTGGCCGGGGTATCGTCCTGCTCCTGCATGGTTTTCGACGTTTTATCCTTGGAGATGGCAGGCATCCAGTCCCTACCGTTCGCCAGTCGTTCGGCTTTGCTGGTAATGTCGGCCTTCTTCAACTTCGCTAGCTGGGTGACATGCGTCGGAGCCTACGGGCTCCACGGTTTCCAGAATGGCGGGCTTGGCGATGTAACGGAAATAGCCCCTACAGGCGTATGTGCTCTCCACGAGCGTTGTGCTTACTTCTCTCTGGTCGCGACGAGCACCGCGCGGCGTGGGGCGGGGTAACCTTCGATGGTCTTGTGCTGATCTTCGGGGTCGAGAAAGTCCTTGAGTGACTGAAAGGTCATCCACTCGGTGCTGCGCTGCTCATCGAGGCTGGTATCGGCTTCATCGACCACGCGGATATCGGTGAAGCCGCAGCGCTCAAGCCAATGGGCGAGGGCTTTGGATGAGGGCAGAAAGTAGACGTTGGGCATGGCCGCGTAGCGTTCGCCGGGCATCAGCACGCTATTTTCGTCACCTTCGATTACCAGGGTCTCCAGCACCAGCTCGCCACCGGGGCGCAGCGCTTCACGCAACTGGTGAAGGTGATCGAGAGGGGAGCGGCGGTGGTAGAGCACGCCCATTGAGAACACCGTATCGAAGGCTTCCAGCTGGGGTGGAAGGGATTCGATGCCGACCGGCAGAAAGTGGGTGCGGTGCTGATCCGCGTGACCGATAAAGTGGCGCAGTGCCTGAAACTGGAAAAAGAAGCGCGGTGATGGATCAATGACCAGCACAAAGGCCGCGCCTGCACCAGCCATGCGCCAGCCGTGATAGCCGCTGCCACCGCCCACATCGAGCACGCGGCGGTGGGTCAGGTTGCTGAGATGGGGCGCTACGCGCTGCCACTTCCAGTCAGAACGCCACTCCGTATCAATAAAAATGTCGGCCAGTTGAAACGGCCCTTTGCGCCACGGCTTGAGTTGACGCAGCAGACTCTCGGTTTTGGCTCGATCCGCGTCACTGAGTGATACCTCGACCGTCAGGGTGTCGCTATCAAGGGAGACGCGGCGCTGTTCGGGCAAGGCGGGTAGTTTTTCCACAGCGCGCTGCCAGGCGGGCAGATCACCGAAGCGCTTCCGGTCAAGCCCCGAAGCCAGTTGTTCGGGAAGCAGCGCCAGCCAACGATGCAGCCCCTGATCAATAAAGGCTCGGTAAAGGTCGCGGTGTTCAGGATCATAGGCCATCAGGAAGCATTCTCCGCTGACGCCTTGATTGCCACCATCGACGCGAAATTTAGGTACTCAAACCAGGTGAAATGGCGCTCAAACCCAGCCTCTTGCAAACGCTGATGGTGAGTGGCGAGGGTGTCGGTAATCATGACATCTTCCAGCGCCGTGCGTTTCTGGCTGATTTCAAGCTGTGAATAGCCGTTGGCGCGCTTGAAGTCGTGGTGCAGATCAAAGATTTCTGCATCAATGGCGCTGCTTTCGCGAGTGATTTTCTCCGATAGCACCAGAACACCGCCCGGCTCTAGCGCATCGAACAGGCGTTGAATCAGCCCCGCGCGCTGCTCGGGCGGCAAAAATTGCAGGGTAAAGTTGAGCACGATCATCGACGCAGGCTGATACTCAAGCGCCAGCACATCGGCTTCCAGCAGCTCGATATCCTGCTGTCGCGCGGCGGGCACATGTGTAGTGAAATTACGTTTTGCATGCGTCACCATCGCATTCGACAGGTCAACCGCCGTAATCGTCCAGGCGCGTTCAGGCAGACGCTCTGCTACCGCCAGGCTGACCGCTCCATGGGAGCACCCCAGGTCGTAAAGGCGGCCGCCGGGGCGCAGCCAGCGCTCGGCAAACAGCCCACACATCGAGACAATCTGCGCGTAGCCGGGCACCGAGCGGTTGATCATGTCGGGAAAACAGCGAGCCACCCGCTCATCGAACGAGAAATTGGTGACGTGGCCCCGAGGGGAAGCGTAAATTCTGTCGTGCTGAGTATCGTTCATTGCGGTTGACCAAAACTTTCGTAAGATGACAACGTAAAGCGGTATGCTAACGCGTTATCATTGGGTAGCTGGCAGCCAGAAATGGCGACATTGTCATCTCGGCGTAGCGGGCGCTATGTTACCTCTTAACAGGTAAACTGCTCCAGTGGTGAGCTTGCCTCTATTATATCGTTCTGCGCTGGCGTTACGCGGCGCGGGGCCTGGCGGGATTGCAACGCCAGTGCATCAGGCGCTGGCACAATTACATTCAAAACGGGAGAGACGACTGATGTCGATTAAACAATCTGCGGCGTGGAAAGCCCTTCAGGAACATCTTGACAGCGGCATGCGCGACGTTCACCTCAAGGAGCTGTTCGCCGAAGATGGCGATCGTTTCAGCACGTTTTCCCGTCAGGCAGCGGGTATTACCCTGGACTTCTCCAAGCAGCGTCTGCGTGGTGAAACCCTCGACAAGCTGATTGCACTGGCTGAAGAAGCGGGCGTAAAAGAGGCGATTCCGCAGATGTTCCGCGGTGACAGAATCAACGCCACCGAAGATCGCGCCGTGCTGCATACCGCTCTGCGCAAGCCCGCCAGCGATGAGCTGGTCGTGGAAGGACAGGATGTCGTCGCCGATGTGCACAAGTCACTCAAGCGCATGGCTGAGCTGGTTGAAAAACTGCACGCCGGCAATTGGAAAGGGGCGACCGGTAAAACCATCACCGACGTGGTGAATCTGGGCGTTGGCGGTTCTGATCTTGGCCCGCTGATGGTCTCCAATGCACTCAGCGGCTTCCGCGCTGAAGCAGCCAATCCAGTGGCGGTTCACTTCGCTTCCACCATTGATGGCACGCAGCTTGCCGATATTCTGCCCAGGCTCGATCCTGAAACCACCATCTTTATCTACTCGTCGAAGTCCTTTACCACCATCGATACCAAGGCCAACGCCGATACCGCGATGACTTGGCTGAATCTGGGCACCGGCGCGCAAGAGCCTGAACTCAAGGCCAACCACTTTATCGGTGTCTCTACTCAGGCCGACAAGATGGACGAGTGGGGCTTTGCCGCTGAGCACCAAGTCCTGTTCTGGGATTGGGTCGGCGGTCGCTATTCGCTGTGGAGCGGCATTGGCCTGGGTATCGCCATCGAAGTCGGCATGGATAACTTCCAGCGCTTGCTGGCCGGTGCTCACAAAATGGATGAGCACTTCCGCACCACCGAACTGAAAGACAACCTGCCGGTACTGTTCGCGCTGGCCGGTGTCTGGAACGTTGACTTCCTCGACATTCGCTCGCTGGCGGTGCTGCCTTATGACGGTCGCCTCAAGTCGCTGCCGGGCTACTTCCAGCAGCTTGAAATGGAATCCAACGGTAAATCGGTCACCAATGCTGGACAGCACGTTGACTACTCGACCTGCCCGATTATCTGGGGTGAAGTAGGGCCGAACGGCCAGCACGCGTTCTATCAGCTACTGCACCAGGGCACTCAGAAGGTCGCGTGTGATTTCATCGCGCCGCTCAATCGCTACGACGAAATCGAAAACGACGCGCTGCGTGAAAGCTTCAAGGTTCAGCACCGTCTGGCGCTGGCCAACTGCTTCGCGCAATCTCGTGTACTGATGCTGGGCGACGACGCGATCAAGAGCGAACAGACTCCGCCTCCCTACCAGCGCTATGCGGGCAACCAGCCTTCCTCTACGCTGCTGATCGACTCGGTTAACCCTGAAACCCTCGGTGCTCTGGTAGCGCTCTATGAACACAAGGTATTCGTGCAGGGCGTTATCTGGGATATCGACTCCTTCGATCAATGGGGCGTGCAGCTCGGCAAGAAAATTGCCACTGAAACCGAGCAGAATCTGATCACTGGCGAAGGGCTTGATCAACTCGACGACTCTACTCGCCATCTGATTGATATCGTGCGCAAGGCGTAACGATAGTGCTTGAGCCTGACTACTGTTTGCGTATACAGTTATTATGTATCTAAAGCAGTGAGTCAGGCATGACAGCCGCCAAAGCTGCATCAGTCGCCATGATTGATGCAGCTTTTTTACGAAATACCTGTTTCTCACCAGCGCAGGCACTTTTTGCTTAATGACTGGTCATGGATGCTGTATGAGTATTAATACGGTTCTTTATTTACACGGTTTCAACAGCTCGCCCGATTCGTTCAAGGCGCAGGCTACCGAGCGTGCCATGGCGGCTCTGCCGCAGCCTGTTGAATTCATCGCGCCGCAGCTCGATCCGGAGCCTGCCAAAGCGATGGCCCAGATCGACGCCATTATCGACAGCGTTGCCAATGACAGCACGGCACGCCTTGGGCTGATTGGCAGCTCGATGGGCGGTTTCTATGCCACCTGTGCCGCCGAACAGCGCGGCATTGAGGCGGTGGCGTTGATCAATCCGGCGGTTCATCCTGCTGTTTTCGCCAGTGAATGGGTCGGGCAGACGCACCTGAATGAAACCAACGGTTCACAGGTCACCATTGAGCCGCACTTTGTCGATCAGCTGCGCCAGTTGCAGCCCGCGCAGATCAGCGCCCCTGAACATTATCTTGTGATGCTGGGCGCCGTTGACGAGGTACTCGACTATCGTCAGGCGCTTGCCTATTACCAGGGCGCCACCATCAAGGTTGATGCCGAAGGCGATCATGCGCTGGAAAGTTACGTGGGCGATCTGCCCGATGTGCTCGCCTACTTCCATTTGTCTTAACACCCTGATTATTTGAGCCACATGAGCCAATACAGCGCCAGTTCCATTGAGGTCCTCTCGGGCCTCGACCCGGTGCGTAAACGCCCCGGGATGTATACCGATACTGCTCGCCCCAACCACCTGGTGCAGGAAGTCGTCGACAACAGCGTTGACGAAGCCTTGGCCGGACATGCCGATGCGATTGTCGTGCGCCTGCGCGACGATGGCGGGGTCGAGGTCGAAGATAACGGTCGTGGGATGCCCACCGATATTCACCCCGAGCATGGCGTCAGCGGCGTTGAGCTGATCCTGACGCGACTTCACGCCGGTGGTAAGTTCTCCAACGACAGCTATCGCTTCTCCGGCGGCCTGCATGGTGTGGGCGTTTCGGTAGTCAATGCGCTCTCTACACGGCTTGAAATCGAGGTGTGGCGTAATGGCGTGCGTCAGGCGATCGCCTTTGAGCACGGCGAGAAGGTTGAGGAGCTGCACGAGATAGGCACTACAGCCAAGCGTGCCAGCGGTACGCTGCTGCGTTTCTGGCCCGATGTCAGCTACTTTGACAGTGGCAAGGTTGCCGTGACGCGCCTGCGTCATTTGCTGCGGGCCAAGGCGGTGCTGTGCCCCGGCCTTAAGGTAACGCTATTCGATACCGATGGCAGCGACACCGTGTGGCAGTATGCCGATGGCCTGAAGGATTACCTGTCGCAAGCGCTCGATGGCTTCGAGCTGCTGCCCAGCTCTCCGGTACTGGGCCATGCCGAGGATGACGATCACCATGTGGATTGGGCGCTGCAATGGCTTCCCGAAGGAGGCGAAGGCGTACAGGAGTCCTACGTTAACCTGATTCCTACGCCGCTGGGCGGCACTCACGTCAATGGCCTGCGCAGCGGGCTGATCGAGGCGCTGAAAGAGTTTTGCGAATACCGCAACCTGATTCCCAAGAACGTCAAGCTGACCGGAGATGATCTGTGGGAGCGGATCGCCTTCGTGCTGTCAGTGAAGATGCACGATCCGCAGTTTGCAGGCCAGACCAAGGAGCGGCTCTCGTCACGCACGGTGGCGTCGATTGTCGCGGCGGCGGTCAAGGATGCCTTCTCGCTGTGGCTCAACTCCCACACTGCCGAAGCCGAGCAGCTGGCCGAGCTGGCGATCAGTGCCGCCCAGCGGCGTCTGCGTGCGGCGAAGAAGGTGGTGCGCAAGAAGGTCACTCAAGGCCCAGCGCTGCCTGGCAAGCTGGCCGACTGTTCGAGTCAGGACCCTGCCGCCAGCGAAATTTTCCTGGTCGAAGGCGATTCAGCAGGAGGCAGTGCCAAGCAGGCACGCGACCGCGAAACCCAGGCTATTCTGCCGCTGCGAGGCAAGATTCTGAATACCTGGGAAGTCGATTCCGGAGAGGTACTGGGATCGCAGGAAATTCACGATATCGCGGTCGCCCTGGGGCTGGACCCGGGCAGTCATGATCTGTCGCGGCTGCGCTATAACAAGGTGTGTGTGCTCGCCGATGCCGACTCCGACGGTCTGCACATCGCTACGCTCTTGTGCGCGCTCTTTGTGCGCCACTTTCCGAGTCTGGTCGATGCAGGTCATGTCTTCATTGCGATGCCGCCCCTTTATCGCATCGACCTGGGCAAGGAGGTGCACTACGCCCTTGATGAGAGTGAGAAGGCGCAGATTCTCAAGCGTCTGGAAGGCAAACGCGGCACCCCCAACGTGCAGCGCTTCAAAGGTCTGGGGGAGATGAACCCGATTCAATTGCGCGAAACCACCATGGCTGCCGATACGCGCCGACTGGTGCAGCTGACGCGAGAATCAGACGACGGCACCATCGAAGCGCTCGATATGCTGCTGGCCAAGAAACGCGCGGCTGATCGTCGCCACTGGCTGGAACACTACGGGGATCAGGCTGAGGTAGAGGTATAAATGGCAGATCACAATGAATTCGAAGCCCCGGTAGCGGTGGCCGCGGGGGATATCGAGCAGATGCCCCTCAAGCGCTACACCGAGAAGGCCTATCTCGATTACTCCATGTACGTCATTTTGGATCGTGCGCTGCCTAGTATCGGCGACGGTCTGAAGCCGGTACAGCGGCGTATTGTCTATGCGATGAGCGAGCTGGCGCTAAGTGCCAGTGCCAAGTACAAGAAGTCGGCGCGTACCGTCGGTGATGTGCTGGGTAAATTCCATCCTCACGGGGATAGCGCCTGCTACGAAGCGATGGTGCTGATGGCGCAGTCGTTCAGCTATCGCTATCCACTGGTGGATGGACAGGGTAACTGGGGCAGCCCGGATGATCCCAAATCCTTCGCCGCAATGCGCTATACCGAGTCACGCCTGTCGCGCTTCTCCGAGCTGCTGCTGAGCGAACTGGGGCAGGGCACCGTAAACTGGTCGCCCAACTTTGATGGCACCCTGCAGGAGCCATCGGTGCTGCCAGCGCGGCTGCCTCATGTACTGCTGAATGGTGGTTCGGGAATTGCCGTGGGCATGGCGACCGATATTCCGCCGCACAACGTGCATGAGGTAGTGACGGCCACGGTACATCTGCTGCGTCATCCCGACGCCAGCGTCACCGATCTGTGCAAGTATCTGCCTGCGCCCGATTTTCCCACTGCCGCAGAGATCATTACCCCCCGTTCAGAGCTGCGCAAGCTCTATCAGAGCGGCCGTGGCTCGGTAAAAATGCGGGCGCGTTTCAAGATCGAAGAGGGTGATATCGTCATCACATCGCTGCCCTATCAGGTCTCCGGTGCCAAGGTGCTGGAGCAGATCGCCAGCCAGATGCAGGCCAAAAAGCTGCCGATGGTGGTCGATCTGCGCGATGAGTCCACCCATGAAGAGCCAACGCGACTGGTAGTGGTGCCGCGCTCCAATCGCGTGGATATTCAGCAACTGATGGATCACCTGTTTGCCACCACCGATCTTGAGAAGAGCCAGCGGGTTAATCTCAACCTGATCGGCCTTGATGGTCGCCCACGGGTGATGGCACTTAACGAGTTGCTCGGTGAATGGCTGACCTTCCGCCGCACCACGGTACGCCGTCGTCTTGAACATCGTCTTGGCAAGGTCAACGACCGCCTGCATATTCTCGCCGGGCTATTGATCGCTTATCTGAACATTGATGAAGTGATCCGCATCATTCGCGAAGAAGATGAACCCAAGCAAGCGCTGGTCGCCGCCTTCCAGCTGACCGAACGTCAGGCCGAAGCGATTCTTGAGCTGCGTCTGCGGCATCTGGCC
Organism: Carnimonas nigrificans ATCC BAA-78; assembly: GCF_000526695.1. Taxonomy (GTDB): domain Bacteria; phylum Pseudomonadota; class Gammaproteobacteria; order Pseudomonadales; family Halomonadaceae; genus Carnimonas; species Carnimonas nigrificans. Next base: position 252,831 of record NZ_JAGO01000010.1, on the reverse strand, counting down.
AAGCTCGAAGAGGTCAAGCTCATCGCAGAGCGCGACAAGCTCGAAGAAGAGCGTCAGTACCTTGAGAAGATCCTGGGCAGTGAAGAGGAGATGACCAATCTCATCGAGCAGGAGCTGAAGGAAGACGCTGAGAAGTTCGGGGATGAGCGGCGCAGCCAGTTGGTCGAGCGTGAAGAGTCCAAAGCGCTCTCCGAGATGGATCTGGTCGGCTCCGAACCAATTACCGTGGTGCTGTCGAAAGGCGGTTGGATTCGCGGTGCCAAGAGCCACGACATCGACCCCACTTCGCTCAGCTACAAGTCGGGCGACAGCTATCAGTGCAGCGTGCGCGGCAAGAGCAACGAGCAGCTGGTGCTGCTTGATGATACCGGCCGCAGCTACACGCTGGCTGCGCACCAGCTTCCCTCGGCGCGCAGCCAGGGGGAGCCGGTGACTGGCAAGATCAATCTGCCTGCTGGCGCACAAATTGTCGCGATGATGCTCGATAAGCCCAAGGCGCGCTATCTGCTGGCGAGCGATGGCGGTTATGGGTTTGTGACTGAACTCGAAAATCTGGTAGGGCGCTCGCGCTCCGGCAAGGCGGCGCTGACGCTACCAAAAGGCTGTGCGGTGCTCACTCCCTGTCTGGCGGAAGGCAAAGCGCGCGTAGCGGTGGTTTCCAATCAAGGGCGGCTATTGGTTTTCGATTTGGCCGAGCTGCCAGAGATGACCAAAGGCAAGGGCAACAAAATGATCGGTATTCCCGGCAAGGCATCGGCCGCGCGCGAAGAGTTTGTGCGTGATCTGCTGGTGGTGCCGGAAGGCGCTTCACTGGTGGTACATGCGGGTAAACGCAAGCTGACGCTGAAGCCGGCGGATCTTGATACCTATCAGAGCGAACGCGGCAAGCGCGGCACCAAACTGCCACAAGGATTACAGCGAGTGAATCATCTGGCGCTGGAAGGGAGCGAAGCATGAGTGTGCGTTTAACGTTGATGGCATCGCGTCTGACACCAGAGGTGGTAACCCGTGTCGAGCAGTTATTCGATGTCCGGTATGCAGAGATAGCCGAACGCCGCTGGCTTTCTCATTCTGAACAGCCGGAGTGGCAGCCTGAGTATGGCGAATGCCTGCGCTTCGATCTGGATGCCGGCGTTTTTTCCTGTGATGAGAGCGCTGGGCTGCGCGATAAAGCGCTTTCCCTGGCGACAGAGTTGGGCGTTGATCTGGTGGTTGAGGAGCCAAATCCATGGCGAGGCCGTCGTCAGCTGGTGTGCTTCGATATGGACTCGACTCTGATTCAGGCGGAAGTGATTGATGAACTGGCACGCGAGCACGGCGTATATGACGAGGTGGCTGCGGTAACCGCCAGTGCGATGCGCGGCGAGATCGACTTCAAGGAAAGTTTCCGGCGCCGCATGGCGACACTGGGCGGCTTGAGTGAAGCGCGTCTCGCATCAATTGCCGAACAGCTACCGCTGATGCCGGGAGTCGAGCGGCTACTGGCTACCTTGCGTCAGCGCGGCTATCACACCGCGATTATCTCCGGCGGCTTCACCTACTTCGCGCGCTATCTGCAAGATAAGCTCGGCTTCGATGAAGTTCACGCCAATGAGCTGGTGATCAGTGATGGAAAAGTAACCGGTGAAGTGCGGGAGCCTATTCTGGATGCGATGCGCAAGGCACAAATCCTGACCAGTATCGCGCAGCGTAAAAAACTCGACATGGGGCAAACGGTGGCGGTAGGGGATGGCGCCAACGATCTGCGTATGCTCGCCGCTGCTGGCATGGGGGTCGCCTTCCATGCCAAGCCGCTGGTACGCGAGCAGGCGCGACAGTCGATTTCAACCCTTGGGCTGGATGCGTTGCTCTACCTGCTCGACGAGTAGCCGTGCTTTCGATTCCGATCAAACCTCGCCTAGTGGCGAGGTTTTTTTGTGGGCTGAAGGCAGTAACAGCGGTCATGTCAGGAACAGGATTGGCATTTCTCTGAGCGCATGTGGTTGCGTTATGCGGTGAGTGATCTTAATCTTTCATGAATCTTAAAAATAGTAATTATCATTAACATAAAAATGACCGTGCATATCACTCACTGGGAACCCCATGTTTGCCTCCTTCTGTTTTCACCGCGTTACTTCTCTCCGTACCTCCTTGTATGTCGCCTCTTCACTGATGCTTGGTTACTCCGCCAGCGCCCATGCCCAGACATCCGACAGTGATGACGGTACGCCTGTATACCGCATGAACACCATCAGCGTGAGTGCTGCCCAAACGCGCTGGGAGGATGAGTGGAACCATCGTTATGCGACGAAATCGACCGCCGCGGGCAGCAAGATCAATCTGCCGATCAGGCAGATTCCTCAGCCGGTCAGCGTAATAACCTCGCAGCGTATTGCTGACCAAAACCTGCAAACGATGGATGAAGTGCTGGGGCAGGCGGTGGGGGTCAATGTGCAGAGTGTCGATAACACGCGACGCAACTTCTACGCACGCGGATTTCGCATCAGCAATCTTACCTATGAAGGGCTTCCGGTAGGCACTGAGCCGCAGTGGTACATGGGCGATGGGGCGGAGGATGCTGCCATTTTCGAGCGCGTCGATGTAGTACGTGGCGCTGACGGCATGCTTAATGGCACAGGAAGTCCCGGAGCTTCGGTCAACTTTCACTATAAGCACGCTGATCGCGCTGACCCTCACGCTACCTTAAGCGGAGAGTTGGGCAGCCACGACAAGCGTCGCACAGTGATTGATGCCGGCACGAGGTTTGATCGTGAAGGTGCCGTGCGCGGCAGGGTTATTGCCGGCTATGACAGCGGCGATTCGTGGGTGGATCGCTATCACTCGCGCAAGAAGTTTTTGTATGGCGTGGTAGATGCCGATTTAAGCGATTCTACCCAGGCATCGGTGGGATATTCCTATCAGAATACTCACCCCTCTCGGGTAACGTGGGGCGGTGTGCCGCTGTTCGATGAAAATGGCAACAAGACTCACTACAGCCGTCATTACAGCTTTGCGCCTGAAAACTCCTTTTACGAGTATGCTTCTTCCAAGCTCTTTGCCACCCTTACCCAACAGCTGGGCAACGGCTGGGAATGGCGTACCGTTGCCGACACGGCGCGTATGCGCAGTGATAGCCGCACTGCGTATCTGAGCTACCCAGAACCTGGCTCGGGTGGGGTCATCAATGGCGGCTGGAGTGCGTATCACAATGTACGTCGAACCCAGGGTATCGACACCAATATGAGTGGTCCATTCACGCTCTTTGGGCGTGAACACCAATTGGTGGCAGGAGTGGGCTATCTGCATCAGAAGGAGAGCCGAGATGGCCGTTGGGGCAATCTTGATGAGGCGGGCGTTGAGCAGATGGCAACAGATCCCTCCAGCTATGTGATTCACGACGATCAGCCGATCGACCCTAACGGCCCAGGTGGCGGTGACTTGTCTACCAGCGATACTACCATCCAGCGCTCAGCCTATCTGAATGCGCGTTTTACCTTGCTCGAACCCCTGCATCTGTTGGTAGGCGGTCGTTATGTGAAGTATCAAAAACATGGCGACAACGGCGATATGAGCAACAACAAGGCGATCCCCTATGTGGGGCTGACCTATGATGTGGCGCGGAATTACACGCTATTTGCCAGCTATACCGGTATTTTCGAACCGCAGTCCTATCGCAATGTTACGGGCCAGACACTCGATCCGATCACTGGGAAAAGTTATGAAGCAGGTCTTAAAGGCAGCTGGAACGACGATCAGCTGACGGCAACACTCTCGGTATTCCGTATAGAGCAAAATAATGCCGCACAGCAGGATGGGCAGGAGAAGGTAAACGGCGGTGATGAGCAGGCTTATCGCGCGGTAAAGGGCGTTACCAGCAAAGGTGTCGATATGGAGCTTAACGGCGCCATAACACAGAACTTCAATCTGACTGCTGGTTTGACCCGTTTCATTGCCAGCACCGCCGACGGTCAGGGCTACAACACCTTCCTTCCCCGTACCGAGTTCAAGCTGTTCGGTTCCTACCGTCTACCGCAGTGGGACAAGCTAACGCTTGGCGGCGGCCTCAATTGGCATAACCGTACCTATTACGATGCCCCCGGCGCTCGCGCCAAGCAGGGCAGTGTCTCGGTTGTTAATCTGCTGGCGCGCTATCAGGTCACGTCTGACTTCGAGCTTCAGGCTAACCTGAATAATGCACTCGATGAGAAGTACTACAGCTATATGAATAGCTATGGTGTATATGGCGCGCCGCGCAATCTGTCGGTGACTGCCAGGTACGCTTTCTAGCGGCCCAGATTGCATCACATGGCTGACAGCTGCGACTGAGCACTAGCCCTCTATTGGCCGCTGTCCGTCATGCTACGTGTGTGAATTGATATAAAAAATCGTCTTCCGGCCTGTCGGGTGGCGATTTTTTGCGTCATGGGGGAGATAGTAGAGCGCAGATTGTGGTGGGATGAAGATGCTTGTTGAAGGCTGCTTTATATCTATCAAAAAGTAGAATATTGTTGCTTTGAATGTTGAGTTGTTCGCATCTTGCTGCTAATGTGGTGCTCCAAGACAAGTGATATATGCTTCTGAGGTATTAACGGCTGGAGAAGCATATTCATGCTACGGGTTATCTCCTGTAGTCATGTTTTAGTGATCTCTGTCACTTATGAGCACGAAGGCGAGTGATCCTTCCCTTCGTGCTGTTATTTTTCCCCGCTGCCTGTATGTCATCGCTAATGCGATAAGCCCGCAGCCCATGTTTGTGGAGTTGTCATCATGAGTTCAACCTCGTTCACCGCGCCGCAAGGTAAATATCGCCCTTTTGATATCGTCGATCTGCCTGATCGTCAGTGGCCGGGCAAGCGCATCGAAAAGGCACCCATCTGGGCGAGTGTTGATCTACGTGATGGTAACCAGTCGTTGGTCGATCCGATGGACGGCGAGCGTAAATGGCGCTTCTTTGAGATGCTGGTTGGGATGGGCTTCAAGCAGATTGAAGTCGGCTTTCCCTCGGCGTCGCAAACTGATTACGACTTTCTGCGCGACCTGATTGATAACCAGCGCGTGCCTGACGATGTGACGATACAGGTATTGACGCCTGCGCGTGAGCCGTTGATCCGGCGCACCATGGAAGCGCTCAAGGGGGCCAATCGTGTGATTGTGCACCTGTACAACGCGACCTCGCCGCTGTTCCGCGATACGGTGCTGAATCTTGACAAGGATGCCTGCAAGGATCTGGCCGTCAGTCATGCTCGCCTGATACGTGAGCTGATGGATGAGCAGCCCGAGACCCAGTGGACGTTCCAGTACTCCCCCGAGCACTTCACTACTACTGAGCTGGAGTATTCGCTGGAGGTGTGTGAAGAGGTGCTGGACGCCTGGGGTGCAACCACCACCACGCCGGTGATCCTCAATCTGCCGGCCACGGTCGAAGTGGCGACTCCCAATGTATATGCCGACCAGATCGAGTGGTTCTGCCGTCATTTGAGTGAACGTCAGCGGGCCATTATCAGCCTGCATCCGCACAATGATCGCGGTACTGGTATTGCCGCTGCCGAGCTGGGCGTCATGGCGGGAGCTGATCGCATCGAAGGTACGCTGTTTGGCAATGGTGAACGTACCGGTAATGTCGATCTGGTGACGCTGGCCATGAACCTCTACATTCAGGGCGTTGATCCACGGCTTGATCTCTCGAACCTGACGCCGGTCATGCGCGAAGTAGAGTACTGCAACCAGCTGCCGGTACATCCTCGCCACCCCTATGTCGGCGATCTGGTATTTACAGCCTTCTCAGGCTCGCATCAGGATGCGATCAAAAAAGGCATGAACAAGCGCCAGACGCTGGTCGAGCAGGGCGAGTCGCCGCTGTGGAGCGTGCCTTATCTGCCGATTGATCCCATGGATGTGGGGCGCAACTATGAAGCGGTCATTCGTGTGAATAGCCAGTCGGGCAAGGGGGGCATCTCCTATCTGCTGGAGCAGGATCACGGTATTGCACTGCCGCGCAGGCTGTCGATCGAGTTCAGTCAGGTCGTGCAGCGCGTGGCGGATGACAGCGGGCATGAAATTACCTCTGAAATGATTCATCGCGCCTTCCTCGATGAATACTGCCTCGATGCGCCGTACCGGTTGCTCTCCCAGCGTATAGAAGAGGGAGCCGAACAGGTCAGTATTGCGGCGAAGGTGGCTACTCCAGACGGTGAACTGACGCTGAATGGCAAGGGTAATGGCCCGCTTTCTGCACTGATTGATGGCCTGAATCAGCAGGGCTTTGATGTCGATGTCATCGACTATCAGGAAAGCTCTCGCGGGCGGGGTGCGGAAGCCGAAGCGGTGGCCTTTGTCGAGCTGCGTGCCGAAGGAAAATCCGTATTCGGCGTAGGCATTAACTTCAACACCACCACAGCGACGCTGGCTGCGGCACTCTCTGCCATTTCGCGAGTGAGTCATGCTCGCCCTCAAGCGGCAGCGATGGCTTGATATCAGCAAGGTAGAGCGGCGGTTCTGGCGCGGCGGCGATTACTTCTCGCCTCGTCATTGACGTTAGCCAGCAGGTCATATAGTTTTAACGAAATTTTTTCTTAAGCGTGCGCGAACTTCACTGTTTGCGCACGTTTTTTTGCGTAAAAGGTGACAACTCCAATGACCGCATCTCAACCCCCCACGATGCCTGCCTTGTCCAAAGGGCGCGCCATACTGGCGCTGTTTGCGCTAGCGCTGGGCACCTTTGGTATCGGTACCGGTGAATTTTCATTGATGGGGCTGCTGCCCCAGGTGGCCAGTAGTACCGGCAGCAGCGAGTCGCAGGCAGGTTATCTGATCAGTATCTACGCACTGGGCGTGGTGGTAGGCGCACCGCTGCTGGCGGTGTGCGGTGCCGCCTTGCCGCGCCGGTTGCTGCTGATTCTGATGCTGGTGCTGTGCGTTATCGCCAACGTGGTGACTGGCTTTGTCAGCCATTTTGGCAGCCTGATGGTGGTGCGCTTCATCGCAGGGCTGCCCCATGGTGCCTTCTTTGGCGTAGCAGCCCTGACCGGTGCTTCGCTGGTAGAACCGCGTCATCGCGGCAAAGCGGTAGGGCGGGTGATGCTGGGACTAACCCTGTCCACTTTGTTAGGCAACCCGCTCTCTGTATGGATCGGGCAGCTCTCCAATTGGCACATGGCTTATGTGATGGTGGGCGTTATCTGCGCTATCAGCGCCGTGCTTATCGTGCTGTTTGTGCCGAATGATCACCATATGCCGAGAAGTTCGCCGTTGCAGGAGCTGGGTGCGTTGAAGAACCCCGATATCTGGCTGACGCTGGCGATCGGCTCCACCGGTTTTGGCGGCATGTTCTGCGTGCTGAGCTTTATTGCCCCGACCATTACCCATGTGAGCCATCTCTCCGCTAGCTGGGTACCGGCAACGCTGGCCATCTTTGGGGTGGGGACTATCATCGGCAGTCAGGTTGGCGGCGCGATGGCCGACAAGGGCACCATGCGTGCTGCGGGTATTTTCCTGGTATGGACGCTGGTGGTGATGGTGCTGTTTACGCCGCTCTCCTATTCGTCATGGACGGTGCTGCCGGCTGTGTTCCTGGTGGGTACCTGCATGGGACTTACGCCACCGCTCCAGGTACGTCTGATGGATGTCGGGAAAAACGCTCAAACCCTGGCGGCATCGCTTAACCACTCTGCATTCAACCTTGCCAATGCACTGGGTGCGTGGCTGGGCGGCGTGTCGGCAACCGTTACCGGTAGCTGGGCGATGACTGGCTGGTCAGGCGCTATTCTGGCTCTGGTGGGGCTGGCCGTTTATGCACTTGCCCTGCGTCGTTCGCTGCGGCGCAAGCGCGCTCGTCTGGCGGCGGCACACGCCGAGTAAAACATCGCCTTAAGCGCTGCCCGATAGATAGATTATCCCTTTGCTGTAATTGACGAAGAGGCAAGAAGCACAACCGCCCCGCTCGACATCGAGCGGGGCGGCTGCGTTATAGGTACTGCTCTGGAAGGATGAGATATCTTCCAGCATATACCTCATCACGTAGTCACTCATGTGGGTGCCGAAGGTGCCGTGACCACCCGCGGTAATAGCAACGTACTGCTTGCCATCCTTGCCCATGTAGGTCATCGGAGTGGCGTTGCCACCGGCAGGCAGACGAGACGTCCAGATATTCTCACCAGTGTTGATGTTATCAGCGCGAAGGAAGGTATCTGTAGTGAGACAGGCAATAAAAAACCGCCCCGCTCGATATCGAGCGGGGCGGCTGCGTTACGGGTGTTACCGTGGATTGATTAGTCGTCTTCCAGAGTATAACCAATCACGTAGTCACCCATTTTGGTACCGAAGGTGCCGTGACCACCCGCGGTAATGACAACGTACTGCTTGCCATCCTTGCCCATGTAGGTCATCGGAGTGGCGTTGCCGCCGGCAGGCAGACGAGATTTCCAGATCTCTTCACCGGTGTTGATGTCATAAGCGCGCAGGTAGTAGTCGAGAGTACCGCCGAGGAACGATACACCGCCTGCTGTCGTCATCGGGCCACCCAGTGCAGGTACGCCCATGCCGAGAGGCATCTGGACAACCGGTGTCTGGTCACGAGTGGTGCCGTTACGGTGTTTCCAAGTAACGCTCTGCGAGCTCATGTCAATGCCCGCAACATCACCCCACGGCGGAGCCTGACACGGCAGACCAAACATCGACATCAAGGGGCCGAGTTCCACTGCCCATGGGCTGCCGTTGTTCAGCTGCAAGCCTGACTCGCTGGCAGAACCTTGCAGATCTCCGCCCAGTTTCTCCTTGTTCACCATGCGTGACACGAAGGCCAGCTTGTTCGGTGAAGTGAAGATTGCCTGGCGTGCAGGATCAACAGCGATGCCGCTCCAGTTGAATACCCCTACGTTGCCGGGATAGACAATCGAACCCTGCTCGGAAGGTGGTGTGAACTGACCTTCATAGCGCAGTGACTTGAATTTGATACGGCACATCAGCTGATCAATCGGTGATGCTCCCCACATGCTCTTTTCAGTGAGCGGCGGTGGAATCAGATTCAGCTGCGAACGAGGCTGAGTCGGCGCAGAGTGATCACCCGGCACTGTGCCCTGCGGGGCAGGCAGCTCGTCGATGGGCACGATCGGTTCGCCAGTCGCACGATCAAGCACAAACAGACTGCCTTGCTTGGTCGGCTGAATGACCGCCTGACGCATACCGTCACGTGTACGAACGTCGGTCAGCACAGGCTGTGCCGGTACGTCCATGTCCCACAGATCGTGGTGAACAAACTGATAATTCCAGCGTACCTTGCCTGTTGCCAGATCCAGCGCTACTAGACCAGCGCTGTACTTCTCGTTGCTGGGCGAGCGGGTAGCACCGAACTGGTCGGGCGTCTGGTTGCCCATGGGCAGATAGACCAGACCGAGCTTCTCATCAACGCTGATCGGTGCCCACACGTTGGCAGAGTTGCGCGAGTAGGTGCCATCTTCGGCGATAGGCGCGGTGGCATCAGGGTTGCCCGCATCCCAGTTCCATACCAGTTGGCCGGTTCTGACATTGTAGGCACGAATCACACCAGAAGGCTCATCGGTAGATTCGTTATCGGTAACGTGACCGCCAACAATCACCAGATCCCTGGTAGTAATGGCCGGAGAGGTAGAGTAGTAACCGCCCGGTGTGAAGTGACCGATGTTTTTGGTCAGATCGACTTCACCGTTGTTGCCGAAGTCGGCGCAGCGTTGACCGTTTTTCGGGTCGAGCGCAATCAGACGTGCATCGGCAGTGGTCAGGAACAGACGCTGGCGGCACTGCTGCGGAGCATTCTGATCCGTGTTGTTGCTGGCATTCTGGTCAGCGTAGGCATTCTCATCGTGATAGGCCAGACCACGGCAGGTCATGTGTGCCCAGTCAGAGAAATTGTCGGCCCCTTGCGTACTGATTTTGGGGTCGAAGGTCCAGTTGACCTGACCAGAAGTTGCATCAAGGGATTTGGCCTTGCTGTACGAGGTACAGATATAGAGGTTGTCCCCAACCTTCAGCGGCGTGTTCTGGTTGGTGATTTCAGGCGGAGCATCAGGACGCGGTGCATCGCCGGTATGAATGCGCCACGCTTCCTTCAGATGCGAGATGTTGTCCGGCGTAATCTGCTTCAGGGAAGAGTAGTGCGTGCCCGCATTGGTGCCTCCGTAGGAGGTCCAGTCGTCGCCGGCAGCTTCGGTAGCAGGAACCTCGCGAGTGTCCTGCTGCGCGGGAATTTTTCCCTGGATGGCTTCCTGATCCTTGAATTGGGAAATGACCGCGACCACTGCGCAGGCAATCACTGCCACGGACAGTACCGCGTTGCCGCTGTTACGGTGCGGAGCCAGCGTTTGACGCCACCAGAGGAGCAGCAGAATGATGCCAAACAGACACAGGATGGCGACACGAGGTACCAGCGACCACCAGTCGAGGCCCGCTTCCCAGAGTGCCCAGATCAGGGTGCCGCCCAGCAGCAGAGCGTAGATCCACAGTCCGATGATCTTGCGGCGACAGACGGCGATACCGCTGGCCAGTGCGAATATACCGGCAATCAGGTAGTACCAGGAGCCGCCAAGGCTCATCAGCCAAGCGCCAGCAATAACAAGAAATAGCCCCAAAAGGGCAATGATGGCACCAGCGATAAACGCGGGTAGCCTCCATGGTAATGAGTGAGGAGAAGAAGACATTGTGAGTTCCTAGCTAAAGCCATGATCGGACATGGCAGGAGATATGCAGGTAGTGTTGCTCATGGGTAGCGGGTACCCGTCGATCTGAGCGAAGGTTCTTACCCGACTAAAGCAGGGGGATTATTACCATAACGCCATGAAAATATCATTAAGGAAATATCGAGAAAAATATCAATGCAATGAGGAAACAGGGGCCATAAACCGCGTAATAAAGGGAAAAACAGATACTTAGTAGAGCGGGGTCTTGCTGACTTCACCGGGAATTTCTCTGACCAGCCGCGGCATCAGAAAGCCCGAGAGTTGCTTTCTCAACTGTTCCACCAGCGCAACGGCTTCTCTATCACTGATATCAAAATGGGCCGCTCCCGCCACAGGGTCGAGAACATGCAGGTAGTAAGGCAGTACCTGCGCATCCATCAGACGCTCGGAGAGTCGGGCGAGCGCTGCGACGCTATCGTTGACGCCGCGTAACAGCACGCTTTGATTGAGCAGCATCACCCCCGCTTCACGCAGCCGCTGGCAGGCCGCGATCACATGGTCATCAATCTCTTGTGCATGATTGATATGCAGCACCATCACCTTGTGTACGTTTAACGGTGCCAGCCAACCCAGTAAATGTTCGTCGATACGGTCAGGAATCACCACCGGCAGTCGGGTATGAATACGCAGCCGGGTGATCGAATCGAGCGCAGTCAAGCGCTCGGCCATCTGCTCAAGCCGTTTGTCGCTTGAAGCTAGCGGGTCGCCGCCAGAGAGAATGACTTCATTGATATGAGGTCGCTCGTTCAAATAATGCAGAATATCGTCCAGCGCGTGCTGCGAAGGGGTGTTGTCGGCGTAGGGGTAGTGGCGGCGGAAGCAGTAGCGGCAATTGATGGCGCAGGCACCGCTGGTAATCAGGAGTACACGATTGCCATATTTGTGGATCAGCCCCGGCAGCGGCTGATGGTCGGCTTCCTCCAGCGGATCGCTGACAAAGCCCGCCACGCTGTCGGTTTCACGCTGGATCGGCAGCACCTGACGCAGCAGAGGATCATCGGGGTTGCCACGTTCAATACGTGATAAATACGCATGGGGGACACGCACCTTGAACAGCGCATCGCCCGCCAGGGCACCTGCCTGCCACTCATCACTGAGACCGAGCAGGCGGCACAGTTCCAAAGGATCGCGCACGGCGCCTGCGAGCTGCGATTTCCAGTCACGATGGGGCGCGGTATGAATGTCGGTAGCGATGGCCTGCACTTGAGGGGTACTTCGGGTTATCATTTGCCTATGTCCTGATGATTGCTGCCGACGGCGCGCTATCAATGCTTCTACGAGTAAAGGTCGAGTAAAGGCGATATGTCACGCAGAGTTCGCCACTTTTACTTGCCCGTATTTGTCGTGGGGGAATGGCGAGTGCAAACCGTACTCTGCCCGCCAGACATTGGCTGGCGTTTGCTTTTCGGCGCGTCAAACAGGAATCCATCGGTTTTTTTCATTGATGATTGTGGTGTCAGACCGCAATGTCAGAAGGCAGCGCTGCTGCCCGCTAATCACGAGGTGTTCATGGCAAGTTATTCTACCAACGAATTCAAGGGTGGACTCAAGGTAATGCTCGACGGCGATCCTTGTTCGATCGTTGAAAACGAGTTTGTAAAACCCGGCAAGGGCCAGGCATTCAACCGCGTTAAACTGCGTAACCTGAATACCGGCCGCGTATGGGAACGTACCTTCAAATCGGGTGAATCCCTTGAAGGCGCTGACGTGCTTGAGCTGGACATGGAGTATCTCTATACCGACGGCGAGATGTGGCACTTCATGAAAACCGACGGCTCCTTCGAGCAGTTTGCTGCGGACAAGAAGGCCGTTGGCGACAACGAGAAGTGGCTGAAAGAGCAGGTTGCCTACGTGGTAACGCTGTGGAATGACAACCCCATCTCGATTGCGCCGCCCAATTTCATTGAGCTTGAAGTCACCGAAACCGATCCCGGCCTGAAGGGTGATACTGCGCAGGGTGGCTCCAAGCCCGCGACGCTCTCTACCGGTGCGGTGGTGCGCGTGCCGCTGTTTATCAATCAGGGCGAAGTGCTGAAGATCGACACCCGTAGCGGCGAATACGTTAGCCGCGCCTGACGGTGCGCTGTCTCGCAGCAACATTGGCTCCGGCGCGCTGATCGCGCAGGGCACAGGCGCTGGCATTATGCCGGCGCTGTTGCGTTTTGAAGGAGATCCTTATGTCCGTGGCCGATTGGGCGCCTACCGCGTCGCTGGATGCGCTGCGCTTTCGTGCCGAACGTATGGCCGCAGTCCGGCAGTTTTTTGCCGAACGGCAGGTGCTGGAGGTCGAGACTCCGGTGCTGGGACAGGGGGGGAGTGTTGATCCGCTGCTCGATTCGCTTCAGGTAGAAGCGCGACTGTCAGGCCAGCGGCAGCGACTGTGGCTGCAAACCTCGCCCGAGTTTCATATGAAGCGGCTGCTGGCGGCTGGCAGTGGCCCCATCTTTCAGATAGCGCATGCGTTTCGTGATGCCGAAGTGGGCCAGCGCCATAACATCGAATTTACCCTGCTGGAGTGGTATCAACCCGGCTACGGGCTTGATCTGCTGCGGGAGGAGTGCGTCGAGCTGATCGAGCGGGTGCTGGGCAAGCCGATCTCTCTCAGCGTGCATCGCTATCGCGCGCTCTTCGAGCAGTGGCTTGAGCTTGACCCCTTTACTGCCGAAACCTCCCACCTCGCGGCAAGGGCGGCTGAAGTGGGGGGGATGGATACCGCTGATTTTTCCCGCGATGATTGCCTCGATCTGTTGTTTAGTCACGTTATTGAGCCGCAGCTCGGCAAGGATAGCGGTGGGGCAGTGGCACTGCTTGATGCGGTGGTGGATTATCCTGCCAGTCAGGCGGCGTTGGCTAAAAGGCGCCGTGACCCCGTGGATGGCGTTGAAGTCGCTGCACGTTTCGAGCTGTATTGGCAGGGCGTCGAACTGGCCAATGGCTATGATGAGCTGGCCGATGCCGCCGAACAAGCGGCCCGTTTCGAGGAAGACAATGCGCAGCGTGCTCAGTTGGGCAAGCCCCGGGTTGATAGCGATCAGCGCCTGCTGGCAGCGTTGGAAGCCGGTATGCCTGCGTGCAGCGGCGTCGCGCTGGGGCTGGATCGGCTGATAATGCTGGCGGCCGGTGAATGCCGTCTTGATAAGGTAATCGCCTTCCCCACGGAACGTGCCTAGATAGCGCTGGTTATCGCTATATCGAGCTTACTACTCGCAGCACAATCAACAAGACGCGCCGCCTTGAGTAATCAGGGCGGCGCGTTTTTCAGTCATGGCAGACACTATTTGGAGCGTGGCTATCAGCGGCACTCGCTGGGCTTGACCGTGATCGGCGAACCAATAATGCCGCCATAATGGTAGCGATAATTGGCTTCGACACTGGCTCCCTGCTGACGCGCGGATTTGAAGAAAGCGCCCTGGCAGTACTCCTTCTTCATATTGACGGCCATTTTTGCCACAAAGTCATTTTCATCGACGCCAAGGGAATCGAAGTTATCAACATCGTAATTAACGCTGACCTTATTGGCTTTGGGCGCATAAATGACTTTTGATAGCTGCGTATACTGATCCACCTTGCTGGGCAGGCGCTTGTTGACCTGCTGTGCCCAGCCGCCCAAGTCCACGTTATGGGAGGCAGGCGGCGTGGGTTTAGAGGCAGTAGGGCGCTCGGAGCCGGCATTCGGTTTGGCTTGCGGTGCAGGTTTACTCGGGGTGCTCTCATGTGTAGTGCTCGACGATGAACCGCCCAGCCAGCGCGACAGCCCATTGTGACCACCGTTGAGCTGATCGTTGACCCAACCGTTTTTAAATACCAGCAGCGCCGCCACCAGCAAAAATATAATCACGGCGCTGATGGAGAAGGTCTTGTCAGCGCGCCCCTTGCCGCCGATCAGACTTGCCAGATAGCCCCCTGCCGCTGCGATCAGGGCCGCAATGACATAGCGCGGCAGATAGCCCAGCATGTTCTCCAGCCCTTGCTGCCAGCCATGGCTGCCTGAGCCGCTGTTCAGATAGGCGGTGGCGGCAGCGACCAGAATGAATACGATGGCGAGTCCTTTATAGCGGGAGCGCGGCGCGGCCGGTGCCGGTTTTTTGGCGCGTGAGGAAGACGCCGGTTTGCGTTTGGCGGTGCTTTTGGAGCGTGGCTTGGAGGTCAAGGCTATTCCCTGTGATGAGCGAGCATCAGGTAGTAAACACGGGCGCATATGGCCGATTTTCCGCGCCATGATAGCGCGATCGTCGCGCTGCCCGATAGTCCTGGCGCGCCGTGCTCTCCCGACCATTTGACGCAGTACAGCGCTTTTCCCTATCGTAACCAGGGCATTTTTCGTACATGCTGACTTATCGTCGGCTTGAATACTCCCGGACCTGAACCGCAAGGCAAGAACAACAAATAACGCTCAGGTGGAGCGTTACCGGAATCTCCTGAGCGAAGACCATCTACATGAACATCCGTAAAAAGGAGTGTCTGATGGAATTCGATATGCTTGCGCTATGGAATGAGTCACCGCTGACCAGACTGGCCGTCTATGCGGTGGTGGCCATGGTGGTGTCGCTGCTTCTTTCGCTGATCGCCAGTCTGCTCTTCAGCCGGCTGGCAAAGGGCAAACCGCGCCTTAACTCGCTCAAGGAGCATATCGCAGCGCCGATGCGCTGGCTGGTGCCGCTGTTCTGTTTCGCGGTGATGGTCAATTCAGCGCCGCTGCTGGATGGCCTCTCATGGATGGTTCCTCTGCAACGCCTGCTGGTGTGCGCGATGATCGGTGCCGCCACCTGGCTGCTGGTGGGGATTATCAGCGGCATCGAGTCCATCTATACCATCGGCTTCGACAAGGTGGGGGATCGCTCGCAGCGCTCGCGCCGCATGCTGACCCAGATTCGCGTACTGAGCCGCACGGCCATGGTAATTGTGACGCTGTTTGGACTGGCCGGTATGCTGATGCTGTTTCCCGCCGTCAGGCAGTTTGGTGCGAGTATGATGGCTTCCGCGGGGCTGGCGGGCCTGGCGGTCGGTTTTGCAGCGCGTCCAGTGCTCTCCAACGTGATTGCCGGGTTACAGATCGCCATGACCCAGCCGATCAGCATTGATGATTTGCTCGAAATCAACGGCGAGCCAGGCTATGTCGAGCAGATCACCACCACCTACATTGTGGTGCGTAGCTGGGATGATCGGCGTCAGGTGATTCCGCTGACCTACTTCATTGAGAACCCGATCTCCAACTGGTCGCGCACCGATACCAATCTGATCGGTGCCATTTTCCTCTGGTTCGATTACCGCCTGCCGCTGGATGAACTGCGTGAAGAGTTTGCCCGCGTGCTGGAGCGGGCGCCCGACTACAACGGTCGTGAACGTGCGCTGCAAGTGTGCGACATGAATGAGCACGCCATGCAGCTGCGTATTCTGGTCTCTGCCGATGGGCTGGATAACTGGTGGAATACCTGCTGCTTCGTGCGTGAGGCGATGATTTCGTGGGTCGCGACGCACTATCCTGAGTATCTGCCGACCAGTCGGACTCGGGTACAGGGTGACAGCCATATGCCGCAGCTACTGAACAAGGCGTCGCTGCCTGACCGCTAGGGCGCGCGGGCATTTCTCTTCACACGGGATCAATGCTAGGCGGGCACCACAGGGCCAGGCGCGTCGGGCGTAAACAGCGTGTTGCCCTGGCGAATGGCGTCGCCTGCACTGAGACCTGCAAGCGGCGCTACGCCCTGGCCGAAGCATGTGATCACCGTGGAACCCAGGCGAAAGCGCCCCATCTCCTGACCCTTTTCAAGACGAATACCAGCGCTGAAATCGTGGCGTTGAATACGTGTCGCGTGTGGTTCCACCTGACCGGCCCAGACGGTTTCGATACCGGCGACGATCATCGCCCCCACCAGCACCAGCGCCATGGGGCCGGATTCTGTATCGAAATGGCACACCAGTCGCTCGTTGCGTGCAAATAGCTGGTCCACGTTGGCGGCGGTGGTCTGGTTGACCGAAAAGAGCTGGCCGGGAATATAGACGGTGCGCTTCAACGTGCCAGCGCACGGCATATGCACGCGGTGATAATCTCGCGGCGATAGATAAACTGTAGCGAACTGCCCCTGCTGGAAGGGGGCGCTCCACTGGCCGCTACCGCCGAGCAGCGCGTCGATGCTGTAGTGGCGGCCCTTGGCCTGCAGCAGTTGACCCGCGGTTATTGCGCCCAATTGCGAGATTTCACCATCGGCAGGGGAGACCAGATGCTCGCCCAGCGGCCTTGCGTGAGGAGCAAGGGCACGGGTGAAGAACTCGTTGAAACTTGGATACGCATCGAGCCTGGGTTCGACAGCATCGCTCATATCAATGCGGTAGTGACGCGCAAATTGCTGGATCAGCAGCGATTTCAGCCATGGCGTGCGCGCATCCGCCAGTTTGCCCGCTAGTTGGGAAAGCAGCGCCTGCGGTAGCGAGTGCTGAAGTGCAATAAACAAGCGGTCGCGCAAAGAGTTGGACATAGCGTCGAATCACGAAGGGAGCGTTAAAGAAAGGCAGGGTCACTGCCCGGGATGGCTGACAGGGTAACGGGTACTTCCGCCTTCGCTGCCATCAAGCCGCCAAAGAGCGTGCTGCCAGGAGAGAGCCGCCTATGAGCGCGTGCCCAATAAGAACATCAGCGCGTACGCTGCTTTATAAGCAACGTGGGCGGGCGCTCTTCTCGCTGGAGATCAGCCAGCGCCAGTGTAACTGTCCACCGTGGCAAGCTCCACTGCCGGCTCGCAAGAAGAGTCGGAAGAGCATCGGCCAGCCGCTGCGCCCCGAGTTGCTGACCAGCGGATTTCTCAAGAGCGAGAGCCAAAGAGAAGGCGTTGCCTCGGTCGGTACAGCACACGCCCTCAATGATACCCGCGCTATTCGATGCGGCTTCCAGTGATGCGCGAGTCTATTCGATAGGAGTGTCGTCGCGGTTGCCCCACTCCTTCCACGAACCGGGGTAGGCATGAATGTTCAATCCGAGCGCGCGTCCGGCCAGCCAGGTCAGGCCGCTGCGATGGTGGCTCTGGCAGTGGGTGACAATCTCTCCTTCGGAAGTAAGACCGCGCTCTTCCAGCAGTGTGAGTAGCTCGGCATTTTGTTTCAGGCGCAGATGCTGCTGCTGATCCTTGAGTTCTTCCCAATCAAGATGGATTGCGCCGGGAATATGCCCCAGCCGCTGGTTGTTGCCCTTCAGGCCGTTATATTCATCGGCGGAACGCGCATCCCACACCACCACGTCATCCAGCCGCTGAAGCAGGGTTTCGCGATCAACGGCGACCTCGGGATGCTCGATACTGGCGCGGTAGTCGCTTGGCGTGGCACGGTTCGGTGTGGTTTCGATCGGGTGCTTTTCGGCGCGCCAGGCATGAATGCCGCCATTCAGGTAGGAGTAGTGGCGGTGGCCCAGCAGCTCAAGCGTCCAGAGCAGGCGTCCGGCCCAGCCACCGCCTTCATCATCATAGGCCACCACATGGGTATTGGGCGTTAGCCCCAGTGACGAGAAGAGTGCCGATAGCTGCTGTTCGCTGGGTACATCGTTGGGCACCGCGCCGCTACCGCGCAACAGTCGGGTGTGATCAAGATAGATCGCCCCCGGCACATGGCCTTCGCTGTAGCTCTCCTGTTTGAGCGGTACGTCGATAATCAGCAGATCCGAATGGCCCAGCACGTCATTCAGCCGGGAAGGTTCCGCAATCAATGGCAGCAGTGGTGAGTTCGACATCAGAGGCTCCGCAAGCGAGTGTCAATCGGGCAATGTGGTCAATAATGCCTTGAGACTAGCGGCCCAGCGTGCGCGATACAATGGCTGTCGTGCGCTGGACTGTCGGTAGTGCGGGAAAAATGACTATAATGCGCACCTTTCAGCGACGTGCCTTCGCTCTATCCCACCTTGCAGTCACGTCATCAAAGCCGCTTACCAATAAAGTAAAGGGCACCGCCTTGTGCGCGTGTCGAAGGAGACAGCCCGTGCTGGACCGACTGTTCGGAATATCCCGGGAAGGCAGTACCCCGCGCCGCGAGATTGTGGCGGGAGTCAGTACCTTCCTGGCGGCCATGTATATCATTGTGGTGAACCCCACCATCCTGAGCAGCGCCCATATTCCTTTCTCTCAAGGGCTGACCGCGACGGTGCTGATCAGTGCCTTCGGTAGCTTGGCGATGGGTCTTTACGGGCGCAGCCCCGTGTTACTGGCGCCGGGTATGGGGATCAACGCGCTGTTCACCTACACCATGGTGGTGGGCGGCAATGTACCGCTGCCGATCGCGCTGGGCTGTGTGTTCTGGGCGGGGGTGCTGTTTGTGGTGCTGGCCGTGCTGAACGTGCGTCAATATGTGATCGACGCCATTCCTGCGTCGCTGCGTCACGCGGTTGCCTGCGGTATCGGGCTGTTCATTACCGTGGTCGGTCTGGTCAATGCCCGCTTTCTGGTCAGTAATCCGGCTACTGTATTGGGAATGAGCGATCTGACAGCGCCGGTCGTTACCTTCCTGCTGGGGCTGGCGGTAACGGCGGCGCTGGTTGCGCGGCGAGTGCCGGGAGCCTTGATCCTTGGCATTGTGGCGACCACCGTGATGGCAACGCCGATTGGACGCTGGTGGGGCGATGGTTCTGCCTACGCGCCCGGCCTGCATACGCTGGTCAACTTCGACGGTATTTTTGCGCTGCCCGATTTACGCGGTCTGTTCCGCGTGGATATTGTCGGGGCGCTGCAACATATCTACTGGCCGTTTATCTTTATTCTGCTGTTTACCGCCTTCTTCGACGCGCTCTCTACCTTTATGGGGCTGTCGCAGGCGGCCAATCTGCTTGATGAAAACGGCGATCCGCGCAATATCAGGCGCTCCATGGTGATCGACGCTACTTCGTCACTGATCTCTGGATTTCTGGGCACCAGCCCCGCCAACGCCTTCGTCGAATCCGCCGCGGGCATCAGCCAGGGCGGTCGTACCGGCCTGGTGGCAGTGACCTGTGCCGTGCTGTTTGTGCCGTTCCTGTTTCTGTCGCCGCTGCTGGCGCTGGTACCTGCCATTGCCACGGCACCTGCGCTGATCATGGTGGGCGTCTTTATGCTCTCACCGATTCGCGCCATCGAGTGGGATCGCTATGATGAAGCCATTCCTGCCTTTATCGCGATGATGCTGATTCCGATCACCTACTCGATTACCCATGGCGTTATCTTCGGCTTCCTGGCCTTTGTGGTGTGCAAGCTGGCGGTGGGCAAGGCGAGCGAAATTCGCCTGACCATGTGGATTCTGGCGCTGCTCTCTTTGTTGCTGCTGTTTATCGACTAAGGGGGCCGCTGAGGAGGAGGGGCAGGTTTGTTATCATGCGAGCAATGGCGTGCAGGGTGAATGCCTGCGCGCGAGTCGCAAGGAGGAAGTCATGCAGCTTATCAAGGTTAGCCCGCTAGTGGCTGTGCTGCTGCTTGCTGGCTGTGCCGGCCCTGCCTACACCGGTCAGGGGGCCAATCCACCCACCGCCAGCGAAACACCTGAGCAGCGTGCGCGCGAAAAGGCGATTACCGAAGATGCCGTCAATAGTCCGGTATTCGAGAGCCGTCAGTACCCTGAGCGCCGTTCGTACTACAACAATGCGCGCCGTGTGCGGGTGTACCCTTCTGTCGGATACGGTAGCCGCCACGGCTGGGGAAGCGGAGTAGGCGTGGGGCTGGGGCCGGTAGGCTTCGGGCTGTAGCTCGCCAAGTGCATTATTGCGATGCGGGGAAGTCATTCTCCCGCTCGCTTTCAGCAGGCGCGTCGATTAGCGGCGCGCCTCTTTTTTTCCTAGCGTCAGGGCGGCGAGCATACAGAGAATATTAGTGGCAATCAGATACCAGGCGGGGCTTACCGGGTCGCCGGTAATATCGCTGAGCCATGAGAAGATCAGCTGAGCGCTGCCGCCGAACAGGGTAATGCCCAGCGCATATACCAGTGAGAAGCCGGTTGACCGCACCTGTTTTGGGAATACTTCGCACACGGCCACCAGCAGGCCGGCACCGCTGATACATTGCAGCGCGGTAAATAGCGCCACAATGCAGAAGAACAGCACTTCGCTGTGCACACGGTTGATTAGCACAAGCCCAGGCCACAGGGCCAGGGTCAGCAGCAGGCGCGGCACCACAATGGTGAGCACGCGACCATAACGGTCAGCCATCCATCCGCCCAGTAGCGAAAAGACCATCACGCCAATGCCAATCAGCACCGGAGCGAGCATGGCAACGCGGGTCGGGTAGTGCAGATCGTGCAGCGCGTAGGTTGCCATGTAGTTGAGGAAATATTGTGAGATGGTGCTGCCTGAAATAATCAGGATACCTACTACAATCCAGCGTGAATGCTGGCTGAACACCTCTTTGATCAAGGCGCGCTGCGAGGTTTCAGTACTCTCGTCGTGGGGCACAAGGGTGTCACGCAGATGGCGGCGCAGATAGATCGAAATCGGCAAAATCAGCAGTCCGCAAGCGAACGGAATGCGCCAGCCCCAACTGGCAAGCTGTTCATCGCTCAGCACCACGCTCAGCAGGTAGCCGATGGCGCCTGCGCTAATGCCAGCCGCTCCCTGGGCGACAATCTGCCAACTGGTGAATAGCCCGCGACGATGGGGCGGTGCGGCTTCCATGATAAAGGTGGTGGCAGGGCCTGCTTCTCCTCCCCACGCCAGCCCCTGAATCATTCTTACCACGACCAGCAGAATGGGCGCGGCAATGCCAAGAGTGGCGTAATCGGGCAGCACCACCAGCCCGCCAGTACCTATCGCCATCAGCACCATGGTCAGCAGCATCGCCGGTTTGCGGCCCGCCTTGTCGGCGTAGCTGCCGATCAGCAGCGCACCCAGCGGACGCACCAGAAACCCCAGCCCGAAGACCGATAGCGACAGCAGCAAGCTGGCAACGGCACTTTCCGAGGGAAAGAAGGCGTGGCCGATCATGACCGAGAAAGTGGCGTAAACGCTGAAATCGAAAAATTCGACCGCTGCGCCAGCGGCTACGGCGGCTACATCACGAGGCGCTACGCGCGAAGAGGGGGTCAGGGAAGAAACACTGCTGGACACAAGAACGGCTCTGGTTAGAAAGCGCGGAACGCGATAATTAAGGCATGGTGCACCCACTCTCGGGGCGCGAATAACGCTCAGTGTATCGGATTGGCGCTTGTCTTTGTATGAAGAGGCATCGGTTAGAAGGGGGAGCCGGCTATGAACGAGGGGCAAGCGCGATGATCGCTGCGCCGATCAATATAACGACTGCACCGGTGATATCCCAAACGCTGGGCTTGATGCCCTCGATCCACCACAGCCACAGCAGTGCCACCACGACATAGATGCCCCCATAGGTGGCATAGGTGCGGCCTGCGGCATCAGGGTGCTGAGTGAGAAGCCAGGCAAAAAGCGCAAGACACGCCGCCGCCGGTAACAGCAGCCAACTGCTGGCCCCCTGGCGTAACCACAGCCACGGCAAGTAACAGCCGACAATTTCCAGCACGGCGGTAAGTGCAAACAGCAAAAATGTAGTGGTCAGATGCGTTATGCCATGCAATGACACGTTCATGGGGCGAAAGGCTCCGTGGTTGGGACACCGATTGAGGCGTGAGATAGCTCTGGTGCGGGCCGGTAAAACTGATGCTGGCCGGTAAAAAAAGTGCACGCTGATATATGAAACCATGATGCGTTAACGCAGCGATTCGGTAAGCAGTGGAGCCGGTGCGCAGCAGCCGTTGAACAGGCTCTTAGACCAAAGAGGAGGTCTCACCACCTTATCAAGCGCTCCCTAAAACACTACCTTTATTCGTCATGTCGCTTTGTTGAAGGCGATGGCAACCATCAAGCATGTGTTATCAGCAATCGCAGGGACGAACCATATGAGCACCGCATCACCCGAGCATCCCACCTGGTGGAAAGAAGCGACCGTTTATCAGATCTATCCGCGCTCGTTCAAGGATAGCAACGGCGACGGCCTGGGTGATATTCCCGGCATTATCGAGAAGCTGGATTACCTGAGTACGCTCGGTATCAACGTGATCTGGCTGAGTCCGCACTTTGATTCGCCCAACGTGGATAACGGCTACGATATCCGTGATTATCGCAAGGTACTGAAGGAGTTCGGCAGCATGGCCGACTTCGATCAGTTGCTCAGTGAAATGAAGCAGCGCGATATGCGTCTGGTGATTGATCTGGTGGTCAATCATTCCAGCGATGAGCATGAATGGTTTGAGCAGAGCCGCCAGTCAAAGGATAACCCCTATCGCGATTTTTACATCTGGCGCGATGGCAATAGCGACGGTGGCCCGCCCAATAACTACGCCTCGTTTTTCAGCGGCAGTGCCTGGAGCAAGGACGACCGTACCGGCCAATATTATCTGCACTACTTCGCCGCCAAGCAGCCCGACCTCAACTGGGAAAACCCCAGCGTGCGCGAGGAGGTCTATAGCCTGATGAAGTTCTGGCTCGACAAGGGCGTGGCCGGTTTCCGCATGGATGTTATCCCGCTGATTTCCAAGCAGCCGGACATGCCTGAGCTGACGCCTGAGCAGCTTCACGCTCCTGAATATGCCTACGCGAACGGGCCGCATCTGCACGACTACTTGCAGGAAATGAACCGTGAAGTGCTGTCGAAGTACGATGTGATGACAGTGGGCGAAGCCTTTGGCATTACCTATGCGGAGACACCGGCGCTGGTAGGGCGAGATCGCAACGAACTGAACATGATCTTCCATTTCGATCTGGTGCGTCTTGACCGTGATGGCTGGCGTAAAACCGAGTGGACACTGCCTGAGCTTAAAGAGATCAATCGGAATATCTACGAGGCCGATTACGGTGAAGGGGGCTGGGGCACCACCTTCTTGACCAACCACGATAATCCGCGTGCGGTCTCCCATTTCGGCAATGACAGCGCTGAATGGCGCGAGCTATCGGCCAAGGCGCTGGCGACCATGATGTTCACGCTGAAAGGCACCCCCTATGTCTATCAGGGCGATGAGCTGGGCATGACCAACTTCCCGCTTGAGCGCATCGACGACTATCAGGATATCGAAGTGAAGCGTGCCTGGCAGGAAGAAGTCGTGTCGGGGCAGGTCAGTGCTGAAGAGTTTCTGGAGAGCTACGCGCAAACCTCACGCGACAATGCGCGCACGCCCATGCAGTGGAGCGCTGAACCTCAGGCGGGCTTTACCACGGCGGATACACCCTGGTTTGCGGTCAATCCCAACTATCGCGACATCAACGCCGAACATCAGCAGGACAACCCTCACTCTGTCTATCACTTCTATCGCCAGTTGATAGCGCTGCGTCGTGCAACGCCTGCGTTGATATATGGTGATTATCATGACCTCGCGCCCCAGGACCCTAACGTTTACAGCTATACGCGCGCTCTGGGGGATCAGCGCTATATGGTCGCGATCAACTTTACGGAAGAAGAGCAGGAAGCCGCGCTGCCGTCTGGTGCGTCAGTGGTGAGCGTATCGCTCAGCAATTATCCTGATGAACAGTCGCCGCAGCAGGACGCTCAAGTCATCCAGCTTCAGCCGTGGCAAGCGGTGGTGGTGACAATCAGCGCGTAGCTATCAAGCGAACCATCAAGCGGTAACAGGGCAAGCGGGCGCTATCAGCAGTAGGAGACGCATCGCTTTGCTTTTGCTGAAAGTGGGAAGCGAAACAGGCGCAGGCTATTGGCCGCGCCTGTTTGCGTAGGGGGACAAGCATCGCCCTGTGAAGCGAAAGGGCGCGCCATGCGACACTCCTCACCGGTGATGATAGGCAAGGAGCGTCGGGAGCGGTTATTGCTCGGGAGAGACCAGAATTTTTACCTGATCCTTCTCTTTCAGCAGCGTTTGGAAGCCTTCGTCGATCACATCGGAGAGCGAGATGTGCTTGGTGACGAAATCCTCGACCTTGAAGTAACCCTGCTCCATCAGAGCGAGGGTGGCGGGGAAGACGTTGCGGTAGCCAATAATGCCGGTGATATGGCTCTCTTTCATCAGCACCTTGTTGGGCAATATCGGCGCGTCGCCTTCCCATACGCTGACGATCATGGTTTCGCCCTGAATACGCACGCAGTCAATGCTCTGCTCAAGTACCTTGGGCACACCAGTCACTTCATAGGCGACATCCACGCCGCCGTCGGTGCGGGCGATAATCTCTTCAACGGCATCGACCTGCGCGGGGTCAATCGCCTGTGCCCCCAGCGCAGCAGCGCGCTCGCGGCGCTGTGGCGACAGTTCTACCGCATAGATATCTTTCGCACCGGCTGCCTTGAGCGCTTCTATGACCAGCAGCCCGATCGGGCCTGCGCCGAACACCGCCGCTTTATCGCCCACCTTGAAGCGGCTCTGGCGCACTGCATGTACCGCGACCGATGCAGGTTCAGTCAGTGCACCCTGCTGGTAGCTAACGCTGTCAGGGAGTCGGTGCAGCATGGAAGCGGGCACGGAGGCATACTCGGAAAAGCCGCCGCCCATTCCTGCCAGACCGTAAAAGCCCATTTTGTCGCACAGGTTGTATAGCCCCTGGCGGCTCGCTTTGGAGTTGGGATCATTGATGATCGGCTCGACGGTAACACGATCACCCACCGCGTAATCGCTGACACCATCGCCTACTTCAACGATTTCACCGGAGAATTCGTGGCCGAGAATTACAGGCGCTTTATCGCCGGTGAGCGGGTGGGGAGTACCTACCGGAATAAAAATGGGGCCAGCCAGATATTCGTGCAGATCGGTGCCGCAAATACCGCACCATTTGATTTTGATCTTGACGCGGCCTGGCGCAACGCTGGGTGTTTCAACCTCATCCAATCGAATGTCTTTCGTGTCATACCATCTGAGTGCTTGCATTGAGATGCCCTTCCAGAACAGGTTTAGGTACTAACATGCCCCTCACGGGTCGCATTACGGCCCAGCCGCTAGCGAGAATTCGGTTATCTGATGGAGTAGTGAATTGTCTGCCCAACGTCACAGTTGTTCGTTTGCTGTAGGACGTACAGCCGCTGGTATTGTCTGCCTTAACAGGGGGTGACTCAACTCCCCTTATGTCGCGTTGCGTCAGTGGCCGCACCCTTGCCGCCATGCCACTCGCCAATAAGAGAAGAAAGGCTGAGTGCAGCATAGTAGCGCAGCCTTCCGGGCTCCAACCGTGCTCCCTTCAGTTGCAGCTTCAGTTTCAGCAAGAGTTAGCCTTTGGGCTGCCGATCAACGCCCAGCACACCGCCCTTGGCCCAGTTATCGCTGCTGCTCTCCTGAAAGAACACCTGCACTGACTCCGGCGCTACCTGATAGGTCTCGACCAGGGCATCAGTGATGCGCTGCGCCAGTTCGCGCTTCTGTTCAGTGCTGCGCGGAAACTGTTGAATGGTAATAATCGGCATAGTGATCTCGTTATGGGAAGAGGGAAAGGGGGTGGGCCTGCTGCGCAGGGTATCACTCGGCAGGCTCCATTCTCCCACATCGCTGCGGGAGAATGGTTGCCCTGGCGTTATACGTTCACGCCAGTGTTTGCGAACTGCGCCGCTGCTGCTCGATCCAGTACCCGAAGCCCAGCCCCAGACAGGCCCATACAATGGCGTTAATCCCCAGGCTGGTCAGGCGGAAATTAAACAGAATATCGGCGGGGAAACCTTGCGGCACCTCGTCTACCCCTGGCAGGAGTATCCAGGCCAGTACCACGATAACGGCGTACAGGGCAGCACCGCTCAAGGCACTCGACCAGACATCGTGGTGCTGGCGACGCTGATGCGTCAACAGACAGGCGGCAATCATCGCCACCACCGATATGAGCAGCATGCCAAAGTAAAGCGCCGTGCGCTGCCCGATGGTGTCAGGGCTGCCGACCGCGGGCGGATTGGCCGGATATTTCAGCCAGGGCACCAATACCAGCGCAACAAAGCCGCACAGCGCCACTATCAGTGCGAGAGTGCGTCCTTGCAGCCGCCCGGTACGGCCCTGGGCAAAGGCGTATGCCAGCGCGAAAATTCCCCCCAGCGCGGTAGAGTAGACGGCGATACCGGTAAAGAGCCCTATCGTGCTTTGCACCTCTCGACTGACGGGCTCTTCGTCAGGCTCCACTGAAGGACCGTGCTGGTGCCCATGGCTGGAGGCTTCTTCGAGGGCAATTGCTGCGCTGACGTTGGGCTCGCCTGCCCACCAGGCGAAGGCGAAGGCGAGTATGCTCGCCAGCAGCCCGATCAGCATGCCGCGAAGCAGTAATTGTGCGGTCATTACAGCTCCTCAATGGCAAGGGAAGCCAAGCAAATGGCGTCCATCGTGTACGAATTCATGAATGTACACGCCTTTGAAGAGAGCGGTAGCGCCCTGTTCTGCGCCGACAAAATAGATGGCAAGCAACAGCAGCAAACCGCCAAAAATGGCCCAGGGAATAAGTTCGCTCAAGGGAATGGGGGCTGCTAGTGTGTCACTGGAAGAAGTGTGTAGAGCTGTCATGAGATGTCCTGGAATAACGCGTTCCGGTTAAGTGGGGGCGGTGTTCGTAGAGGTCTGGCTTCCCTGGGCGAGCGGCGATATCGCATTCGCGTGGGGTTACAGTGGCGCGACCGCACCGGAATTGCGCCGGTTTCTGCATACGAACAGCGTCGTTTTCAGTCAGCCTTCATGCTGATTGAAGGCTCTATCATAACGGGTTAACCCGACGCTTGCCGAGATTGAAGCACGTTTTCCTGTCCTTGGCAGGGTGGATAGCCAGAGAAGAAGGCAGAACATTGAACGAGTGTCGAATACGACTGATATGCCGCCCCTCCATCAAGGCTGATCGGCAAGGGCTGTTTGCGCTGCCTGATGCACCTGCGGAAAACGGCGAGCCAGCGCTTGCGCCTATCATTATGGACGCTGACGAGAAGCTGTTGGTGGCACCGGAGCTGCGCGCCAGTGACGCGGCCCGAACGCTGTGGCCGCAAGGAGTCTGGTGCAGTGAGCCAGCGCTGGCAGAGTGCCACATGGGGCAGTGGCGCGGCATGGCGCTCAAGCAACTGCCGCAGCAAGCGTTGGCGGAGTGGTTGGCTGCACCGGAAGCCGCCCCTCACGGCGGTGAGTCGTTGCAGCAGCAGCGGCTGCGGGTAGGGCGGTGGTTGGAGGCGATGCGTGATGACGCGCGAAAAATAACCGCGGTTACGCACGCCAGCGTGATGCGTGCAGCGATTGCGCACGCATTGGACATTGAGACAGCGGCTGTGGGGCGCATCGACATTGAGCCGCTTGCCGTGGTCACGCTTTACTGGCGCGGACGGTGGCGCTACCGCCTGACCACGGCGAGGGGATAGAAGCTTCTGGTCGGATTAAAGAGCGCTGTGATTGCTAGCGCTCCGGGTCGGCGACAATACGGCGGAAGCTGGCGAAGCGTTCCGTGCTGATCTCATTACTATCGACGGCGGCCAGCAGTGCGCAGCCGGGTTCGTTAACGTGGCGGCAGTTGCGAAAGCGGCAGCGGCCAAGGAAGGGGCGGAACTCGATAAAACCGTCGGCGATGGCCTCTTCATCAAGATGCCCCAGCCCGAATTCGCGAATGCCGGGGGAGTCGATCAGATCGCCGCCATCGGGGAAGTGGTAGAGGCGGGCGGTGGTGGTGGTGTGCATCCCTTTGCGGGTCTCGCTGGAAAGCTCACCGACGCGCAGCGCCTCGTTGGGCAGCAGCGCCTGAATCAGTGATGATTTGCCCACCCCCGATTGCCCGACAAAAACAGCGATATGGCCCTTGAGGAAGTCGCGCAGCGCGGCAAGCCCCCCAGGGGCTGAAATAGACGCTTCAATCACGTCATAGCCAAGCCCTTGATAGCGCTCCAGCAGCGCCAGCGTTGGCGCGCGCTGATCATTCAGCAGATCGACCTTATTAAGCACCAGCGCTGGCTGAATGCCGGTCTCTTCAGCGGCCACCAGATAGCGATCAATCAGATTGGCGTGGGGAGCAGGCTCCACCGCGAAGACGATCATGATTCGATCAAGGTTGGCGGCTACTGGCTTGAGCACCCCCTGAAAGGTTGGGCGCTCCAGCGTTGAGGTACGCGGCAGGCGAGCCACCACCACACCGCTGCCGTCATCGCCTTCACGCCAGCTCACGTTATCCCCGCTGACCAGTGATTCGAGGTTGGCACGTAAATGGCAGCGATGCACGCTGCCGCGCTCGCTCTCTACGTCGAGACTTTTTCCGAAGTGCGCAATGACACGGCCACGCTGCTCAGGGCCAAATTCCCCTGACTCCAGCTTCTGCTGTTCGCGCGCTTCCTGACTGGCGGCGCGCCGATTGCGTTCGGCCTGAATACGATCAATGCGTCGCTGCTGCTGGCGGGTAAGTTTGCGTCCGCTCATGCGTCCCCTGGCTAATATGATGGCTTGCTTGACCTGTCATTCTACAGGTTTACTCTTGTGCGGTTATCCTGATTTGGTGGAGAAGTGTCAATGTCGCAAGCAGCAGAGGGAATCAACCCGGCTGATGACCGTCTAGGCTGGATTGATTTGGAAATGACCGGTCTCGATCCCAGCGTGAATCGCATTATCGAAGTGGCGACCATTGTCACCGATGGCAATCTGAACCTGATTGCAGAAGGACCGGTTATCGCGGTGCATCAGGATGATCATTTGCTGGATGCGATGGATGAGTGGAATACCCGTACCCATGGGGAGTCGGGGCTGATTGAGCGGGTGCGCAGCAGCAGTGTCGATACCGCTGAAGCCGAGCGTCTGACCATTGAGTTTCTGCGTCAGCACATGGCGCCGGGAACCTCACCGCTATGCGGCAATAGCGTGCATCAGGATCGCCGTTTCATGCAGAGTGAAATGCCTCAACTGGCCGACTTCTTTCACTATCGCAACCTTGATGTATCAACGCTGAAAGAGCTGGCGAAGCGCTGGAAGCCTTCCATTCTCAAGGGCTTTGAGAAGCGCACGACGCATCAGGCGCTTGATGATATTCGTGAATCCATCGAAGAGCTGCGTTACTACCGCGAGCATTTTCTGGCGCTCTAGGCCGCCAGCCGTTCTTCCTTCTGAAGCAGTAGCGCTCGGCGAAGGTGTCTGTCGTGCGCTACCGCGGATTTTCCTTCCACAAGCAGGCGCTTGCTGCTCCCCCATGGCTGCTGCGTGCTCCGCTGCCGCCACGTTTAATTCCCTACCTTCCCCAATTACCGCCATTCAGCTTCGATTCGCTGAACCCAAGGGTGACGCGCGTGTTGCCGCGGTCAAGATGAACATGGCCCGCAGTATAGTGGCCGGAAGCGCCGTGACTGCCGGTCATGTAGCCCGCCTCAAGGCCGCCATGAACATCGACACCGCGCTGTTTCGGCGGCTGCGAGATCAGATAGGGATTAGTGTCGCTAAGCGGGGGAGTGGTTTCCGAGCGACTGCCATATTTGTGTGCCTCGGCCTCGAAGTCAGGCCCCGGCACGCTCAGATCAATAGGCTCTGCCATGCCGACAAGCGGCAGTGTCAGTAGCCCCACCAGCGACAGGCAGCGTGTGATCACGGCGTTATCAATGCCCTGTGCAGTGCTTCCCAACTGGCCTTGTCGGGAGCGCAGATTAATCCGCCTGCAAGGTTATCGAGCCGGTACGGTGTGCCGTCGAAATGGGCCGAGTAGCCGCCTGCTTCCTGATGAATCAGCCAACCAGCGGCGTGATCCCACGGCATGAGCTTGCGATAGAAAGAGCCGTGACGGTAGCCTTCAGCCAATAGCCGGTACTCATGGGCCGCACACAGCAGCATCGAAACCGCACTAAAACAGCCCAAACGTGCATTCACCTGACTCTTGAGCGGCTCATCGAGATGCCCGGTCGAGATCAGCATCTCCATTTTCTCCAGCGCCACCGGCTGGGCGACCTGTAAAGAATGACTGCTGCCATCAGACCACTGCGCCCAGGCCCCCTGGCCTTTCACTGCACAATAGCGCCGCTCGGTTACCGGGTCGTAGATAATGCCCGCTGCCACTTCTCCGCGCTCGACCACCGCCACCATGATGCCAAAGAGCGGCGTCGCGGAGGCGTAGTTGCGCGTGCCATCAATGGGGTCGATCACAAATGCCAGCTCCGCGTGCATCAGCGTATCGAGAGATGTCTGCCCCTGCGCTACCGCCTCTTCGCCAATCACAATAGCGTTATCGAAGGTAGTGAGCAGCGCATCACTGATAAAACGCTCGGCTGCTTCATCGGCATCGGTGACCAGGTCGATAGCGCTGGTTTTGGCGCGAATCTCCGCCGCTGACAGCTTGCCGAAGGAGGGCATCACGATGGCCCGCCCCGCCTGCTCAAGAATGACAGCAACTTCGTCTAACTGCGCTTTACTGAACGCCATGGAATCCTCGTTCGTGGAGAGTGGTTGAAAGGGAGAGTGGCTAAAGATGGTTCCAGCTTATCACGCGAGCGAGTACCGTATAGCTGCTTCAACAGTCCAATTGCCGGGCGCTGGAAACTATCTAATATATCCTGTCAGGGTCATTTACCTGACTGTCACATTAGTGTTCTAAATTAAAAAAAGAAAATGGTTAATACAGGGCGGTGGAAATGTCGTTATACCCGAAGGAATTGAGTTGGCTTGCGTTTAACGAGCGAGTTCTGCAAGAGGCGGCAGACAGTCGGGTGCCGATCATCGAGCGAATGCATTTTTTAGGTATTTTTTCCAATAACGCCGATGAATTTTTCAGTGTTCGCGTGGCGGAAGTGCGGCGTCAGGTGGCTGCTGCGCGCAATAAGGATGAGCGGCGCGCTGCCGAGGCGCTGTTTGCTGATATTCAGCAGAAGGTGGCGGATCTACAGAAACTCTTCGATACGATTAGTGTTGACGTGTGTCGGGAGCTTGCCAGCAAGCACATGATGCTGGTTGAAGAGGAGCAGCTGACCAACAAGGAGAAAGAGTGGCTGAAGCGCTTCTTCCATTCCGATATCAAGCGCTATCTGGTGCCGCTGCTGATTGGTAAATCCACCTCGATTACCGATCTCGTCAATGAGGATTCCACCTATTTCTTCGTTGAAATCAAGCATGACGGACGCGCCAGTTATGCCGCGGTAGAGCTGCCCCGTGATCGTCTGCCGCGCTTTATCAAGCTGCCGTTCAAATATGAGAAGCGCAACAAGCGTATTGTGCTGCTCGACAGTGTGATCACGCTCTGCCTTGAAGAGCTGTTCGAAGGCATTATTCCGTTTGATTCGGTGCGTGCTTATGAATTCAAACTGACTCGTGATGCCGAATACCGCCTGTCCCACGATATTGAACATAGCGTGCTCGAACTGATGGAAGAGGGTATTCGTCAGCGTGAGCAGGCCGAAGCCGTACGTCTGGTCTACGACGGTGATATGCCGCAGGAAATGCTCGATTTTCTGGTGGAGAATACCCAGATGTCGCCCAACGATTCGCTGGTGGCGGGCGGACGTTATCGGAATACCCGTGATCTTGTCAGCTTTCCCAATCTGGGGCGTAAATCCTATCAGCATCCTACCGTAGCGCCCTTGAACCATCCGGTATTCAAGGCGCATCGCAATGTTTTCACGGCCATTGCTTCCGAAGATATTCTGCTTTATTACCCCTATCACCGTTTCGAGCAGCTAACCGAACTGGTGCGACAGGCGGCTTACGATCCTGCGGTGCGTTCGATCAATATTTGTCTCTATCGCGTTGCCAGTGATTCGCAGATCATCGAGTCGCTGGTGGATGCGGCGCGTAACGGTAAAAAAGTGACCGTGATGGTGGAGCTACAGGCGCGCTTTGATGAAGAGGCCAATATCGAGTGGGCCAAGTTCCTTACCCAGGAAGGGGTACGGGTCATCTTCGGTATTCAAGGGCTGAAGGTACACGCCAAGCTGATCTTGATTACCCGCAAGGAAGAAGAAGGCATCAAGCGCTACTGCCATATTGGCACCGGCAACTTCAATGAAAAAACCGCGCGTATCTATACCGATTTCAGTCTGTTTACCGCCGATGACGAGATTACTGCCGACGTTGAGCGCGTGTTCCTTTATCTTGAGAAGCCCTATAGGGTGCCCGAGTTCACGCATCTGCTGGTCTCGCCGGTCACCACCCGACCACGCTTGATGGCGCTGATCGAGGGGGAAATCGAAGCGGCTGAACGGGGTAAAAAGGCAGAAATTTTCCTCAAGATCAACAATCTGGTCGATGAGGAACTGATCCACGCTCTGGAACGCGCATCGCAGGCGGGGGTTAAGGTGCGGGCCATTGTGCGCGGCATGTGCTGTCTGCGCCCCGGCATCAAGGGCGTCAGCGATAACATTCAGGTGCGTAGTATCGTGGATCGCTTCCTTGAGCACGCTCGGGTGTTCTGCTTCCATAATGGCGGTCAGCCGCGCTCCTATATCTCGTCGGCCGACTGGTACGGGCGCAACCTTGACCAGCGCGTTGAAGTCAGTGCGCCCCTCAAGGCGCCTGCAATTGCCGCGCAGGTGAAGGATATTCTTGAAATACAGTGGCGAGATAACACCAAAGCGCGCATTATCGACGCTCATCAGTCGAATCTTTACCAGCCTCGCGGCAACCGTAAAAAAGTGCGCTCACAGATGTTGATTTACGATTACTTGAAACAAGCCGGCGGTACTCCATGAGTGAAGATGTACTCCCTGAACCGCCTCAGCCCGAGTCTGCTCAGGCGCCGTTTGCCGCCCTCGATCTCGGCTCGAACAGCTTTCACCTGATTACTGCGCGGGTGATTGACCAGCACCTGCAACCGCTGCTGCGCTTCAAGCAGCGGGTGCATCTGGCCAGCGGGCTTAACGAAGAAAATGAGCTTAGCGATGAAGCGATGCAGCGCGGGCTTGATGCGCTGCGTTTGTGCGCTCAGCGGCTGGCGGGCTTTCAGCCTGAACAGGTCAGGGTGGTGGCTACTCATACTCTGCGAGAAGCGAGCAATCGCGCCACGTTTCTTGCGCGTGCAGCCGAATTTCTGCCTTTCGCCATTGAAACGATTTCGGGGCGTGAAGAAGCGCGCCTGATCTATCAAGGGGTGGCGCAAACCACGCCCACCAACGAGCAGCGGCTGGTGATCGACATTGGCGGCGGCAGCACCGAGATGATCTCCGGGCATCAGTTCGTTACCGATTTTCTCACCTCGCGCAGTATGGGCAGCGTCTCTTTCACCGAACGCTTTTTCAGTAATGGCGAGATCACGGCCAAGGCGTTTGAAAAAGCCTGTGTCGCTGCGCGCAGCGAATTGAAGCCGGTGATCGCCGACCTGAAGAAATTCAGCTTCGATGCGGTGTACGCAACATCGGGTACCGCCAAGGCGCTGGCACTCTGGGCCAGCCAGCGCGACGATCAGCCTGCTGATCGCATCACCTTGAAGCAGCTATATCGGTGCCGTGATGAGCTGCTGGCGCTGGGCAAGGTCGACAAGATTGCGATCAGCGGCATGGACCCCGAGCGTGAAGCGATCATTACCGCTGGCACCGCCATTATGCTGAGCATCATGGAGGCGCTGGGGCTTGATGCGCTAAATACCCACGATGCGGCGCTCCGTGAAGGGGTGCTATACGAGCTGGCAGGCAGCGTTATTGATCATCAGGATGTGCGACAGCGCACCGTCGATGGGCTGGCTGCGCGGTACAGTGTCGATCCTGATCAGGCGCGGCGTGTCGAGCGGGCAGCACAGCAGCAGTTTGACAAGGTGGTAGCTCCCTGGAAGCTGTCGAAGCACTGGTGCCGGCGCTTGCTGTGGGCCGCTCGGTTGCACGAGGTGGGGCTACAGATCAACTCAAGCAGCATGCACCACCATTCGGCCTACATTCTTGCCAATGCCGATATGCCTGGCTTTGGCAAGGAAGAGCAACTGCTTCTGGCGACGCTGGTGCGCTGCTGTCGCAAAAAGATAAAGCCCGATCTGCTCCCGGCGTTTTCGCTCTATTCGCAAAAGGATGTGCAGCGCCTGATTGTGGTGCTGCGCCTGGCAGTGCTCGATAACATTGACCGGCAGGATTCAGCGCCGAGCTTCCACATCAGCGCCGATAGCGGCGACCAGCTCGATGTCACCTTGACCGATGTGGGGCGCATGGACCCGGTGCTGCTCGATCAGCTCAATGGGGAAGTGAAGCAGTACGCGAAGCTGGGTATCACACTCAAGCTGCATAACAACGCTTAGCACGGTAAAAGCGCAGGCGTGAAGAACGAAAAGGGGCCTTGTCTGGCCCCTTTTCTGTGGAGGTAGTTTATGGGTGCATGAAGGCTATGGCTCGTGGCTGACACGTAGCACGATCTTGCCGATATGCTGGCTCGAAT
The DNA here is from genome assembly GCF_000526695.1 of Carnimonas nigrificans ATCC BAA-78. Lineage (GTDB taxonomy): Bacteria > Pseudomonadota > Gammaproteobacteria > Pseudomonadales > Halomonadaceae > Carnimonas > Carnimonas nigrificans. The sequence continues at coordinate 217,951 of NZ_JAGO01000010.1, read as the reverse complement.
CCATGCGCTCGTGAGCCTTGCGCGCGTCGCTGAAGTCAAAAATGGTATCAATGACCGGGCCAACTTCGCCTTCATCAATCAGCGGCCACACTTTTTCATGCAATTCACGGGCGATGACCGCCTTCTCTTCAACGGTACGCGAGCGCAGGGTAGAGCCGGTGTGGGTAAGGCGCTTCAACATCAGGCGGAATACTTCAACATTGTCGGAGTTACCCTGCTGCGTGGCGATTTGCACGATACGGCCATACTGAGCGGCGGCGCGGTAGTTTTGGGTCACGTAATCGCCGCCCACCATATCGAGAATCAGATCAACGCCATGCCCATCGGTTAACCGCTTCACTTCCTTGGCGAAGTTCTGCTCGCGGTAGTTGATGGCGTCCGTGGCGCCCAGCTCAAGACAGGCATCTGCCTTTTCCTTGCTACCAACGGTCACGATAATCTGCTGCGCCTTGAAAGCCCGTGCCAGTTGAATCGCGGTCGTACCAATGCCTGAACTGCCTCCGTGAATCAGCACGCGATCCGCGGCGCTGAGCTTTCCATCCTGAAACAGGTTGGTCCACACCGTCATAAAGGTTTCGGGCAGGGCGGCTGCGTGTACCAGATCGAGGTGGGCGGGGGCGGGCAGTGCATTGTGCTCGTTCACACAGCAGTATTCGGCGTAGCCACCGCCAGCTACCAGCCCGCACACCCGATCGCCCACGGAGAAGCGCTCGACACCGCTGCCAAGGACGACCACTTCTCCGGCAATTTCCAGCCCGGGAATATCGGATGCACCTTCCGGCGGCGGATAGTGGCCTTGGCGCTGCATCACATCAGGGCGATTGATGCCCGCGCCGACCACCCGCACCAGCACCTCTCCTTCAGCGGGCTGTGGCACTGGGCGCTGGGCGACGGCAATTACCTCCGGGCCTCCCGCGCCGTTGAATTCAATCACTTGCATCTGCTCAGGCAGGGAATGGCTCATGACATCTCCTCATCGTGAAAGCGGCATATGGATGCTTGGCATAGCGTAAGTGCGCTCGCTGAGCACATTAGCTACACGATAGCACCCTGGTTTTGTCTACCGATAGCATGCTTATCGGTAATACGGTGCTGGCGTTAGCGTGGTGATATTCGTCGGGATATACCACTGGCATGGTAGGCAAGCCCGCCCAGTGCGTTGACTAACGGGAGGAGCGCGCCGCCAGAGTGAAGCGCTGTAGAGCGGCGCGGGGCGATCCATTACCCTAGTGGGTAACGCCTGTATCGGGCATCTGTGAATACGAGGGCAACAGTGATACCCATTGAGCAACTGGCCGCGATCTCCCTGCCTGAATTGCTGGCGAGTTACCGCAGCGGCGAACTTGATCCTGTGGCGGTGGCAGAGAGCTTTATAGCGCACGCGCAGCGCGTGAATCCCACCATCAATGCGCTTTACGAGATACAGAGCGAACAGGCGCTGGCCGCTGCTGAAATTTCGCGGATGCGTTGGCGCAGTGGCGAAGCTGTAGGAGCGCTGGAAGGTGTACCGGTAACGCTGAAGGATTCGGTGAATGCTCGCGGCATGTATTGGTATCACGGCTCCAGCGCTCACGGTAATGGCCGTTTAGCCAGTGAGGATGCGCCGCCGGTGGAGCGCTTGAAGCAGGCTCATGCCCTCGTGCTGGCGAAGTGCACCATGCCCGATTTTGGCATGAGCGCGTCCGGGGTAAGCTCGCGTCATGGCATTACCCGTAACCCCTGGAATACGGCGGCGAGTCCTGGCGGCTCCAGCTCAGGGGGCGCCGCGTCTCTGGCCGCGGGCATCGGAATGGCGTCGATTGGCTCCGATATAGCGGGATCAGTGCGCTTACCGGCAGCTCAATGCGGTCTTGCGGCGCTCAAGCCGACCCAGGGGCTGATCGCTCATACTCCTGCCTCCGATGTACGGTCGGCGGGGCTACTCTGTCGCCATGCGGCTGATCTTGAACCACTGCTGCGCGCCGTGGCGGGGGTCCATCCCAAAGATCGCTTTTCGCTGCCGCTCACCGAGCCTGCCAATGGGTTGCATGATGCCCGCGTTGCTGTCTATCCCAGTTTTGGCTTCGGCCCAACGCCTGATCCCGCCGCATTGTATGCTGTGGAAATGGCGGCAGAGGCGTTGACTGAGCTGGGGGTAGACGCTTCGCAACATCGCACGCCTTATGAAGAAGATGTGTACGCCGCCATTGATGATACGTTCAAGCTGCGCGCCTGGCGGGAGTATGCCGGTTGCCCCGCACCGCTCAGGCAGGCCGTACCGCCGGAGCTGGTGACGTGGTGCACGCCGGCCAGCCGCTGGACGCTGGAGGAGATGGCCGCCATTGATGCGCGGGTGCAGCAGGGCGTTGCCGCGACCAACGCCCTGTTCGATCAGGCGGACTTCCTGCTGACGCCGGTAACGCCGGTGATCGGCTTCAGCGCCGAACAGTTGGGGCCTGATCCCGAGATGCCGCTGCGGCACTGCACTTTCACCGCTCCTTTCAATCAGTCGGGGCATCCCGCCGTAGTGATCGCCGCAACCATGGGGCCTGATCGCCAGCCGGTAGGTGTGCAGCTCGTGGCACGCCGCTGTGATGATATTCGCTTGCTGCGGTTGGCAGTGCGCCTGGAAGCCGAGCTGCGGCGCACGAGTGGGGCGAGAGCATGGCCGTTGTTACCTTCTCGCCATGATGCACACGCCGATGCCAGCTAATCATCAGCAGCGGCTCAGCGCACTAGCGAGCCGCTGGCTGGGCGGTGAACCACACCGCATGGCAACGCCTTTTACGTCGCTTGCGTCACCTAGCTGGCGCGGTGTCGATGCCGAACTTCTCAAGGCCGAACGCGGTGAACGGGCAGTAATGATCAAGTCCTGGTTTCCTGACACCCATTTTTATATTGATACCGAACATGCCAGCCGCGTTGCGCGTGTGGCCGCTGAGCAGCAGTTAGCGCCTGCGGTGTATGAGTACGTTGCCGACTATCCCGCGCTGGTGATGGAAGCGCTGGGTGCCGAGTGGCGCGTGGCGAGGCTTGAGGATATGTACGCCCCTGCCACACGCGAAGCGGTGTTTACGACGTTCAAGGCGCTTGAGCACTTGACAGCGGCTGGATCATGGGCCAGCGCTGCGGTTGAGCAACAGTTGAGTGAGTTGCTGTCGTGGGCTGCTGCCAATAGCGATTTTGCCGCCGCACGCCTGGCGCGCTGGAGTGATTTCGTTGCCCGTGCGACAGCCACCATCAAGGCCACTGGCGTTGATCTGGTGCTGATTCACGGTGATGCCAACCTCTCCAACCTGCTGCTGCATAGCGATGGAAGGGTACGCTTGGTGGATTTCGATATGGCGGGGCTGGCCGATCCTTTTCAACAGCTAGGCTGCTGCCTGATGGAGTATTACGACAGCGAAGCTGTGGCACGAGAAGGCTTCGAGCAGTGGCGTGGTTATTTTAATGAGCGCGAGTTTCAGCGCGCGATGGTCTACGCGATGCTGGATGACCTGCGCTGGGGGCTGATCGCCCAGCGTTTGTCGGACCTCTCGCCGCGTCGCCATCAGGAGTTTGGCAAATACGCCAGTTGGCGCTTGTGGCGCTTCGAAACCTGGCTTGAGCAGAACAGCGACGCACGGCTACGCACGCTAGGGGCTTCATAATGAATCATGCCGCCCTTCGTGAGCTGCTTCCCCCATGGGCGCGTGCCCCTGACTGGCAGCTTGTGCCCATTACGGGAGGGCTGGTCAACGACAACTATCGGTTGTCACGCGGCGATCAGCACTATTTCGTCAAACGCTTTGGTGCCGGTACGGACGCCTTTATTGATCGTCACCAGTCAATCGCGGCTCAGCAGCAGGCTTTCCAGTTGGGAATAGCGCCAGCGGTGGTGTATTTCGATGCCGAACACGGAATAGAGATCAGCGAGTTTCTCTGTGGTTATCACTCTGCACGGTCGGCGGATTTCAGCGGCGAGCGCTATTTGCACGCGGCGGTTGCCACTTACCGAGCCCTGCATCAGGCACCGCTGCTGGCGACCAGCAAGGATGTATTTACCATGACTGACGAACATATCGCGCAGGGGCGTTCGCTCGGTACGCAGCAGCCGTCGTGGTTCGCCTGGCTGATTGCGCAGTACCAGCGTGCCCGTGAGGTCTTTATGGCGTCGGGGCTTGATCTGGTGCCGTGTCATAACGACCCCATGCCGGGCAACTTTCTCTTCCGCACAGACACGACGGGTGCTCCTGACTTGTTCAAACTGGTGGATTTCGAGTTTGCCTCGAATAACGAGCGCGCCTATGAGCTGGGTGTCTTCCTGGGGGAGATGTTTGTTGACGCTGAACATTGTCATGAGCTGATCGAGGCGTATTTCGGCGCAGTAACGGCACAGATCGAAGCACGAGTGTGGATAATGCGAGCCGTAGCGGATGTGAAGTGGGGCGCCTGGGCCGTGCAGCAGCGCTGCCGCTCTGACTGGGATTTCGATTATCAGAAGTACGGATTCTGGAAGTATGCGCGCGCCCGCCAACTGATGCTAAGCCCTCACTGGGAGCGCTGGATGGCTCGCATTTAGTCACGGTCTACCGTTTTGCAGCGGCCATTCTGAATATTTATCCCTTGTTTTTGTGTCGGTATTTGCCGAGGTGCTATCGAGCAAGCCCAGACAGGCTCTCGGCTGCGAGCGGGTGGCCTTGCCGCCACGACGCTGTTGGGCCGCACTGTAGAATGTTTCAGTTAAGTTTCAATCGTTTGCACCATGGAAAATGCCACCCTAATATGACGGCTCTATTGCCCTGACAGCGCTAGCGATACCTGCGTCTGGTCAGCACCTTTACGCATTGGGGAGATGGCTATCAGCCATGCGCCGTCGCACTATTCATTCATCCGTGTTTCTGCCCGTCGCCATGGCGTGGCTGGCCCTTGTACTGTCACTGCTGGCCGAGTCGGCTGCCGCCGCGCCATTCCCTTATCAGATCGACAACTGTGGGCACACCCTGACCTTTACTGCACCGCCCCAGCGTGTGGTCACCATTGGTCAGGGAGCTACCGAGCTGCTGCTGGCGCTGGGCCTCAAGGATCGCATTGTGGGCACCAGCCTGTGGTTTGGCCCGCTGCCTGAAAAATATGCCGATCTCACTCCACGCTTGCCGCGTCTGGCAGATAACGCGCCCACTCTCGAAAGGGTACTGTCGGCCCGCCCTGATCTGGTGATGGCGCAATATGTCTACGATATTGGCCCGCGCGGGGCGGTCGCGAGTGCCGACCACTTTTTAGGGCTGGGCGTGACTCCCTATGTGTCGCCGTCCGATTGCGAGGATAAAGCGGTAACTGCCGGCTCCAGCGCTGCTGGCGCACGCAGGGTTCCCTTCGATTTCAGTCAGGTGCTGGAAGAAGTCAATGAAGTAGCGCGCATGTTTGATGTGCCCGAGCAGGGAGAAGCGCTTTCATCATCGCTGCGCCAGCGAATAGCGGCGGTAAGCCAGCGCGTACAGAGTACGCGCCCCCGGCAAAGCGTGGTGTTCTGGTTCACCAGTGCCACCCTGCATGGCGATGCGTGGGTGGCGGGCAACAATGGCGTACCTGCCTATCTGGCGCGCCAGCTTAACCTGGATAACCTGATTGATATTGGCGAAGAGTGGCCGACCGTGAGCTGGAAGAGGATTGCGCAGCTCGACCCTGACATTCTGGTCATTACCTCCATGGAGCGACTTCGCTATCAGGGGGACGATGTGCTGGCGAAGCTCGAATTTCTATACACGGACCCTGTTGCCAGCCGGCTCAAGGCGGTGCGTAACAACAACATCGTGATTGTCGATGCGCAATCCCTCAATCCCACCCTGCGTGTTGTTGATGGGCTGGAATCCATCGCCTTCCAGACCCGGGCAGAGCCAACCCCCTGATATCAGAAGACGTTATAACCGTTGAGGCGCAAGGGGGCAGCAGTCTGAACGCCATGCCGTGATAAACGGGTTGCCTTCTGAGTGCGGCTTCCCTGGAGAGAAGCCCGTATGTGCAGTCGCGTGGTGAAGACATTAATAGCGGCCTGCTCTCCAGGAAGACTCAGGTGATGCCTGCTCAGCACGACGGCTGTACCATTGGCCGCCTATGTTTAACCTCGCCTCCAGGCACGCTTCCACCAGAATTGGAATTTAATGATGGTAACGCTTTCACTTATCGGCATCGGCTCCGGCGATCCACGTCAGCTCACCCAGCAGGCCATTGATGCCATTGGTGAGCTTGATATTGCGCTGGTGCTTGATAAAGGCAGTGATAGCAGCGAGCTGCGCTTATTGCGCGAGGAGCTGTTGAGGCGCTTTGGGCGCAGTTCGTTGCGCGTGGTGCGATTACCCGATCCTCCGCGTGCTGCAAGCGGGGAGTATCTGGCGCGGGTGGCGGCCTGGCATGAGCAGCGCGCTGAACGCTGGGAAGAAGTGCTGCGCGAACAGCTCAGCCCGCAGCAAACGGCGGGCATTCTGGTCTGGGGCGACCCTGCCTTCTACGACAGCACCATCAGAATTGCTCAGACGATTCAGCAGCGTGGTGTCGTGCCTCTTGAGGTTAAGGTGATACCGGGCATTTCCAGTATTCAACTGCTCGCCGCAGGGCATCAAATCGCGCTCAATCAGCTCAATGGCACCATTCATATCACTACCGGACGGCGCTTGCGTGATGAGGGGCTGCCCGAAGGGGTGGATGAAGCGGTGGTGATGCTGGACGGTCAATGCAGTTTTTTGCAGCTTGCCACGCCTGATAGCGAGATTTTCTGGGGAGCTTGTCTAGGCAGTGCCGATGAGCAGTTGATTCATGGCCGCGTTGCTGAAGTGGGCGAGCGTATTCGCGAAGTACGTGACAAGCTGCGCGAGCGTAAGGGGTGGGTGATGGATATTTATCTGCTGCGTCAAAAAGCGCAGTCGTAATGAAGCCGTTGAGAGCGAAGCGCAACGCCGCCCCTGTACAGGGCGTTAATCTCTGGCAATAACGGCGTCGGCCTTGGCCTGCTGCTCAGCCAGTGCCCATTCGACATGTTCGCGTACCAGCTCGCTTGGATGCTCACGCCGCTCATGCAGTGCAGCGACTACTTCCGCGGAAGGAGGGTGATTCCCCAGCCCCACCGCGAGATTGCGCAGCCAGCGCTCATGACCAATGCGGCGGATGGCACTGCCTTCGGTGTTGGTCAGAAACTGCTCTTCACTCCAGCGAAACAGATCAATCAGCCGTGCGCGATCCAGCTCATGGCGAGGGCTGAAATCCTCAAGTGAACTGACGCGGGTAAAGCGCGTGAAGGGGCAGACCAGCTGACAATCGTCGCAGCCATAGACACGGTTACCGATGGCACGACGAAATTCGAGAGGAATCGGCCCCTTTAACTCAATGGTCAGGTAAGAGATACAGCGCCGCGCATCGACTACCTTGTCATCGACGATAGCGCCGGTGGGGCAGGCCACCTGACAGCGATCGCAACTGCCACAGTGTTCGCGCTCGAAGGGCGCGTCCACCGGCAGCGGAAGATCGGTAAACAGCTCGCCCAGAAAGAAGAGCGAGCCTGCCTTGGGATTCAACAGCATCGAACTCTTGCCGAACCAGCCCAGCCCGCTGCGCTGCGCCAGAGCGCGCTCAAGTACGGGGGCGGAATCGACAAAGGCACGATAGCCAATGCTGCCTACCTCGGCTTCGATCCATTTGGCAAGGGTGGTGAGCCTTTTGCGAATGACCTTGTGATAGTCGCGCCCCAGCGCATAGCGCGAAATATAGGCGCGTTCGGGCTGACCGAGTACACGGGTAGTTTCCACTTCAGGGGGAAGGTAATCCATGCGCGCGGTAATAATACGCTGGGTGCCCGGCACCAGTTGCTCGGGGTGCCAGCGCTTGGCGCCATGCTCCGCCATATAGCCCATTTCGCCGTGCATCTTCTGCTCGATCCAGCGCTGCAAATGGTGCTGATGCTCGCCTAGATCAATATCAGCCACGCCGAGCTGCTGGAACCCCAGCTCGCGGCCCCACACCTGGATCTTCTCCTTGAGTGCTTGCAGTTGCCGCTGATCCAGCGGTTGCGGGGCGTCATTCGGCAATGTAGAGGAAGGTGAGGACATAGCGTGAATACAAGAATGGCTGAAAGACGGTAGTCGCGTGCAGGGTGGCCGGCAGCAGGTCACTTCTGGGTATAAGCGTCTGTTCGCCGCGTTCTTGCCTTGCATGGCGTTAGCTCGCGAGACATTGAACAGGCTCCCAGGCCAGAGAGCTACCGTACAGGGTGTGGGCGTGGCTATTATGCCTGAAGGTGTAGCTGAGCGCGAAAGTCGGCAGTTGCGTCACACGGGGCGGCTGGCACACTATTCGCATTGGTGAGCACGCGGCCAGGCCGATCGCGTTGCTCTTTGTCGCTATCGGGAGTTTTCATGAGCCAACCTCGTCATACGCGCCGTGCGGAGCCAGTGCCACTGCTGGCGCAGCTCTACAGCGCCGCCCAGACCCGCCAGCTTGATCGTCTCGCGATGGAAGGCGGGCTGTCCGGTTTCGAACTGATGCGCCGTGCCGGTGAGTCCGCCTTCACGCTACTGCGCAAGCGCTGGCCGAGCGCCCACCGTATTCTGGTGTTGTGCGGTGCTGGCAACAATGCCGGTGATGGCTATATCGTGGCGGCGCTGGCGCGACGCAGCGGGCTGGCGTCGGAAGTACTGGCGCTCAAGGACCCGGAAGCGCTGACCGAGCACGCGGCTCAGGCGTATCGCATGGCGCTGGAGGAGGGCGTGCCGATCTACTGGGCTGATACGACGCTGAGCGATAGCGGCGATATTGATCTTATCGTTGACGGCTTGCTCGGTACGGGCACCCGAGGTGCTCCACGCGGGCGTTACAAGGAAGTGATCGAGTGGGTCAATGAACATCCCGCTCCCGTGCTGGCGCTTGATCTACCCAGCGGCGTCGATGCCGATACCGGTCACGTTGGGCAGGCCATGGAGGCATCGGTAACGCTCAGCTTTATTGGTCGTAAGCTGGGCCTCTACACCGGGAATGCCGCCGATGTGTGCGGTGAGCGGGTCTTTGATGACCTTGGCATTGATGCCGAGATATTCGAGCGGGTAGCGCCACAGGCGGTATTGCTGGATCATGACCTGCTGCCCGCCATGCTGCCGCCACGGCTACCGAGTAGCCATAAGGGCCACACTGGGCACCTTTTGGTGGTGGGCGGTCAGCCGGGCTTTGGCGGCTCCTGCATTATGGTGAGTGAGGCAGCGGCTCGGGCCGGGGCAGGGCTTGTGAGTCTGGCGACCGATGCGTTGCATCTTGCGCCTGCTCTGGCGCGTTGTCCGGTATTGATGGTGCGTGCTGTAGAGAAGGGCGCGCAGCTTGATGACCTGCTTGAAGGCGCGCGTGCCGTCGCGGTTGGCCCGGGGCTGGGGCAGGGCGAATGGGGGCAGTCGCTGCTGGCTACGGTGCTGAAGAGCGAGCGTCCGGTCGTGGTGGATGCCGATGCGCTGCATCTGCTTGAATCCTGTTATGCCGATCTTAAGCGTGATAACTGGATTCTCACCCCGCACCCAGGCGAAGCAGCCGCTATGCTGGGGATCAGCGCCGCCGAGGTTCAGGCGGATCGCAAGACAGCCGCGCAGCGGCTGTGGCAGCTGCGCGGCGGAGTTATCGTGCTGAAAGGCAATGGTACCTTGATTGTCGATGGCGATGATGATGCTCACACCGCGCTGTGCCCTTTCGGTAACCCCGGTATGGCCAGTGGCGGTATGGGCGATGTGCTGACCGGTATCATTGCAGGACTGCTGGTGCAGGGCTTGTCGCCGAGTGATGCCGCCCGTACCGGTGTGCTGGTGCATGCCATGGCTGCCGATAGTGCTGCCGAAAAGTACGGTGAACGTGGCCTCATGGCGTCAGATCTGGCATCCTTTGCGCATCGTATTGTCAACCCCTCGCACCAAGGCTAACCGTTCGCATGTCATCAGGTTCTTCTTCGCTCAGCAGTGGCGTCGCGTCGCTTGAGTGCACGCTGCGTGATGAAAACGCGCAGATTGCGCTGGGTCGCGCGCTTGGACACGCCCTCGATTTCAACGGCTGTGTGTTTCTTGAAGGTGAACTGGGCGCGGGCAAAACCACGCTCACGCGAGGTGTTCTCAGGGGCGCGGGATTTAACGGGGCGGTCAAAAGCCCTACCTATACCTTGCTGGAACCCTATAACATCGCCGAGCGGCGCATCTATCATTTCGACCTTTATCGCCTTGCAGATCCCGAGGAGCTTGAATTTATCGGCGCTCGCGATCTCTTCAAGGAGAAGGGGCTTTATCTGGTCGAATGGCCCTCACGCGGAGAAGGTGGCCTGCCTGCCCCTGATCTGCGTATTCATATAGATGTGCTTGAGAGCGGCCGTAAAGCGTGTATTACCGCTTACAGCGACGCGGGAGCGCGCGCAGTGGCGGCGCTTGATCGAACCTTATCGGAGGCAGAGTGAGTTTACCCCTGGTATTTATGTCAAAGTCGCGCTGGTGGCTTGCCTGCCTGCTGATGATGGGCTGTCTGTTGCTGCAAGCGTTCAGTACCGCTCAGGCAATGCAGTTAACCGGAATTCGTACCTGGAGCCACGATGGCACCACGCGAGCGGTATTCGACGTTGATGGCGACGTTGATTACCAGGTATTCACGCTGAAAGACCCGGCGCGACTGGTGGTTGATTTCAAAAATACCAGCACGCAGCCGAATATCGCTGACAGTGCCAGGCAGGAAGCGCTGTTCAAGAACATCCGTTGGGCAACGCGCAATGGGCATGATTTGCGCGTCGTGATTGATCTGGCGCACCCCGTGGCCTATGGCCAGTTTCCTCTAGGGGCAGCGCCAGGCAAGCAGGGCAGCCGTGTCGTGGTAGACATGCAGGCCGGTGACAGTGGTGAAAACGGTGATCCTGAAACGCAGCCGAAGCAGATGGCACAACAGGGCGCAGCGGGCGATCCGATTGCCGATATCATCAAGCAGCAGCAGGCCAATGCCGAACGCCAGTCGCAGACGCCGCCCGTATCTCCCAATGTTGCTGTAGCGGTCAGCCCGAAGGCGAACCAGGGCCATGGTCGCGATATCGTGGTCATTATCGACCCGGGGCATGGCGGCAAGGACCCCGGTACCCATGGCCCCGGCGGTACGCTTGAGAAAACCGTCGTGCTGCAAATCGGCAAGCGTGTGAAGTCGCTGTTTGATAATTCGCGTGGCTTCGTGGCGCGCATGACCCGCGATGACGACACCTTTGTACCGCTGCGCGGACGTACCGAGATTGCGCGCAAGGATCATGCTGACTTCTTCGTGTCGGTACACGCCGATGCAGCGGCCTCCCGCTCGGCGCGTGGCTCTTCGGTCTATGCACTGTCGCAGCACGGCGCTACCTCTGAAACAGCGCGCTGGCTGGCGCAAAAAGAGAATAATTCCGACCTGATCGGTGGCGTCGAAGGCGACCTTGATCTGAGCGACAAGGATGAGATGCTGCGCGGCGTGCTGCTTGATCTGAGCATGACGGCGACCATCAACGCCTCGTTGAGCGCGGGCCGTCAATTGATCGACCATCTGGGGCGCTTCAATCGTCTGCATACCGGCCGCGTGGATCAGGCAGGCTTTGTGGTGCTCAAATCGCCGGATATTCCCTCACTGCTGGTTGAAACAGGTTACCTGTCGAATCCTTCCGAGGAACGGATGCTGAAGTCACCTTCTCATCAGCAGCAAATTGCCCAGGCGATTTTCACGGGAATTACCTCCTACTTCCATCAGCATCCGCCGCCCGGTACCTATCTGGCGAACCAGGAGGGCACCAGGGTAGGGAGCAACCAGTATCGCGTGCGCCCCGGTGATTCCCTGACCCTGATTGCCCAGCGCCAGGGCGTAACGGTCGAGGCGCTGAAAAAGGCCAATAACCTTGCCCTGGATGTGGTGCAAGCGGGGCAGGTGTTGACTATTCCCAAGGGCAACTGATGAGTACGGAAGAGAGCGCAAGCGGTCACGCTCGGCGGCGCATTCAGGTATTGGCGCCGCGCCTCGCTAACCAGATTGCGGCGGGTGAGGTGGTCGAGCGCCCCTCATCGGTGCTCAAGGAGTTGGTAGAAAACGCCGTCGATGCCGGTGCCAGCCGTATCGACATTGATATCGAAAACGGTGGTGCCAGGCTGATTCAGGTACGCGATAACGGGAGCGGTATTGATCAGCAGGATTTGCCGCTGGCGCTGTCGCGTCACGCGACCAGCAAGATTACGTCGCTTGATGAGCTGGAAGGTGTTGCCAGCCTGGGCTTTCGTGGCGAAGCGCTGGCATCCATCAGTTCGGTATCGCGCCTTGAGCTGTTCTCAAATGTCAGTGACGATCCGACCCAGGGCTGGCGCGTGGTCGCCGAGGGGCGCGACATGGCCTCCCGCGTCTCGCCTGCGCCGCACCCGCAGGGCACTACGCTCGCCGTGCGTGATCTGTTTTTCAATACGCCCGCGCGGCGCAAGTTCCTGCGTACCGAGAAGACTGAATTCGGCCATCTGGAAGAAGCCTTCCGGCGGCTTGCGCTGTCACGTTACGAAATTGGCTGGTCGTTGCGCCATAATCAGAAGAGCCTTCACCATCTCAAACCGGCTCACTCCATGGCCGAGCGGCGCGCTCGGGTAGGTTCCCTGCTGGGGACACAGCTACTCGACAAGTCGCTGGAAGTCGATGTGAATGCGACAGGGTTGCGGCTATGGGGCTGGGTAGGCTTGCCGACACATACGCGCGCCCAGGCCGATCAGCAATATTTCTTCGTCAATGGCAGGGTGGTGCGTGACCGTTTGGTGGCGCACGCCGTGCGTCAGGCGTATCGCGATGTGCTGTTCCACGGTCGCCAGCCTATCTTCGTGCTTTATCTTGAGCTTGACCCCCATGTAGTCGATGTCAATGTGCATCCTACCAAGCACGAAGTGAGATTCCGCGATGGTCGTCTGGTGCACGATTTTCTCTTTTCGAGCCTGCATCATGCGCTCTCTGATACCCGTGCAGGTAGCTCCTCTCAGCATGAAGAAGAAGGGAGCGAACCAGGCGAGTCGGTCGATCCTGCTACGGGTGAAGTGCTGAATGATATTCAGCAGCCAGCGTCAGCGCCCGAAGCGCCGTGGCATCAGCAGCGGATGTCGCTCAATGAGCAGCGTGGACGCTATAGCGCAGAGACACCATCGGGCGAGCGGAGTGGTGGCAGTGCTCCTTCAGGGGATCGTGTGCGAGCCTTTCTCGACGGCTATCGCGCGTTACATCCGCAGCACCGCGAGGAGGCGCTGCTGGGCGAGCGCGATGCAGCCAGCAGCACGAACAACAGCGCTGCTACCGGGCCGACGCGCAGCGAGCGTGCTGACAGCTTCGCGCAGGATGATACCCAGGCGCCGCCATTGGGTTATGCGGTGGCTCAGCTACACGGCGTTTATATTCTGTCGCAGACCAGCGCCGGTATGGTGATTGTCGATATGCACGCGGCCCATGAACGTATCAATTACGAGCGCCTCAAGCGCCAGTTTGATAATGGCCGAATCGAGGCACAATCACTGCTGGTGCCGGTCTCTATTGCTGTATCGGAAGCCGAAGCAGAGCTGGCCGAACAGGAGAGCGAGAGCTTTTCGCGGCTGGGGGTCGAGCTAGGCATTGCTGGCCCGGAAACGCTGCTGGTGCGGCAGATCCCCGTGGTGCTGATGCGCCCCAAAGGGCAGGAGAACGTGGAGCCGCTGGTGCGTGAAATGCTGCATGAATTGCAGCGTTTTGGTCGCAGCGATGCGCTGCGTGGGCGCATTGATGAGATTCTTTCTACCATGGCGTGCCATGGCAGCATTCGTGCCAATCGACGCATGACCATCGAAGAGATGAACGCCTTGCTGCGCGACATGGAAATAACCGAGCGTAGTGGGCAGTGCAATCATGGCCGCCCGACCTGGACCGAACTCGGCATGAAGGATCTCGATCGCCTGTTTCTGCGCGGCCAATAGCGCTATTGGTGGCGATGTAGCGCCCATTCAGCTTATTGACCGTTCCCTCTTCCTCCGTTACTCCACTACGTTCCAACTATTTAAATGCCCAATCAACACAGCACTAACGCCCATCCTCCTGCGCTTTTCCTGATGGGGCCGACCGCCTCGGGCAAAACCGATGCCGCCATTGCACTGCACGAATCGCTGGGATGCGAAGTGATCAGTGTGGATTCGGCCATGGTCTACCGTGGCATGGATATCGGCACCGCCAAACCCAGTGCCCAGGAGCTTGCGCGAGCGCCACACCGCCTGATCGACCTGCGTGATCCGGCAGAGCCTTACTCCGCTGCCGATTTTCGTGTTGATGCACTCGCGGCGATGGCGGAGATCAGTGCACGGGGAAAAATACCGCTGTTGGTGGGCGGTACCATGCTGTATTTCAAAACGCTGCTGCAAGGCAACGATAACCTGCCAGCCAGCGATCCTGCGTATCGTGCCGAACTGGAGCAGGAGCTTGCCCAGCACGGTCTGGCCGCGCTGCATCACCAGCTCGCCCAGGTTGATCCTAAAGCAGCGCAGCGCATTCATCCCAACGATCCCCAGCGGCTTTTGCGTGCCCTGGAGGTGTACCGTCAGACGGGCCGCTCGCTTACCGATCATTGGCGCGAACAGCAGCGTCAGAGTCTGCCCTATTCAATCGTGCAGATTGCCCTGGAACCCACCGAGCGCAGTGAGCTGCACCGCCGCATTGAGCAGCGCTTCGATGCGATGCTGAAGGCGAATTTCATTGAGGAAGTGCAGGCGCTTTACCAGCGCGGTGATCTCTCGCCTTCGTTGCCTTCGATCAAAAGCGTGGGCTACCGACAGGCGTGGCGCTATCTGGCGGGCGAGTGCGATTGGGCGACCATGCGTGAGCAGGCCATCATCGCTACCCGCCAATTAGCCAAACGGCAGCTCACCTGGCTGCGTAGCTGGCCCAATGTCGAACGAATTCAGGTGCCCGACGCAGAGCTTGAGCAGCGACTGTTGAAAATTGTACGAAACGTCTCCAGTTAGCGTACACTGATGAACCGGTTTAGTGAGTTCTCATCAACGGCGTGGATAGCGCGCATGGTCGGCATTTGCGCGGTGTCGGCAGGCATATGCAAGAAACCTTTATGTGCCGCCGCTGTCGAATTTCACTCCGGGCCAAATGGGGCGCAGCGAAGGCCGCTGCGGTAGCCAATCCAGTGTGCAAGTGCAGGCAGGCATTGCCCATCGCACGCAGCTTCCGACCAGCGATCCCGATTCAGTGTCGGCTTATAAGACCCCAACGTTGCAGCATTTATATTTTTGGAGAGCGCTCATGTCCAAAGGACAGTCACTACAAGATCCTTACCTTAATATCCTCCGCAAGGAGCGTATTCCTGTTTCCATCTTCCTGGTTAACGGCATCAAGCTTCAGGGACAGATTGAATCCTTCGATCAGTTTGTCGTGCTGCTGCGCAATACGGTCAGTCAAATGGTGTACAAGCACGCTATTTCTACCGTAGTACCGTCGCGTAATGTTCGCCTTCCCGCTCCTGAAGCAGCTCCAGGCCAGGAAGTCTGATTGGAGAAGCGCTGATTGTTCTTTGAACGCCCCAATTCCGGCGAAACGGCCATCCTGGTTCACATTGATTTCCAGGATGGTCGTGAGGCCGAAGACCCTAGAGAATTACTTGAGCTCGTGCGTTCCGCAGGGGCTGATCCTGCTGCGCTGATTGAAGGGAGCCGCCGCTACCCTGATGCGCGGCTATTTATCGGTGAAGGCAAGCTTGATGAAGTGCGTCATGCACTGAAAGAGCACAAGGCTGAGCTGGTGATCTTCAACCATGCGCTCAAGCCCTCGCAAGAGCGTAATATCGAGCGTGAACTTGAATGCCGTGTGCTTGATCGCACCGGGCTGATCCTTGATATCTTCGCCCAGCGTGCGCGCACGCATGAAGGCAAGCTTCAGGTTGAGCTGGCGCAGCTTGAGTACATGTCCACGCGCCTGGTTCGTGGCTGGACGCACCTTGAGCGTCAGAAGGGCGGTATCGGTTTGCGTGGCCCGGGTGAAACCCAGCTTGAAACCGACCGTCGCCTGCTGCGCGCCCGCATTCGCCAGATCAATAAGCGTCTCGAAAAGGTGCGTACCCAGCGTGAGCAAAACCGTCGTGCCCGTTCGCGCGCCGATATCGCCTCTATCTCGCTGGTGGGTTACACCAACGCTGGCAAGTCAACGCTCTTCAACGCGCTGACCGAGGCGCAGGTCTATGCCGCTGACCAGCTATTCGCGACCCTTGATCCGACCTTGCGGCGTCTTGAAGTCTCTGACGTTGGCACCGTGGTCATGGCCGATACGGTAGGCTTTATTCGTCACCTTCCGCACAAGCTGGTGCAGGCATTCAAGGCGACTCTTGAAGAAGCCTCGGAAGCCGACCTGCTGGTGCATGTGATTGATGCCGCAGACCCTGAGCGTGATCAGAATATCGAGCAGGTCAACTCGGTGCTGTCTGAAATCGGTGCCGATGAAGTGCCGCGCTTGCTGGTCATGAACAAGATCGACCTGCTTGGTTCGCAGCCGCGTCTTGAGCGCGACAGTCAGGGCAAGCCGCTGGTGGTATGGCTGTCGGCGCAGCAGCAAAATGGCTTCGAGCTGCTCGATCAGGCGCTTGGCGAGCTGCTCGGCGAGGATGTCATCGAGCTATCGCTTGAACTTGCGCCGCAGAAAGGCTGGCTGCGCGCCCAACTGCACGAGCTGGGTGCGGTGCGTCAGGAGACGTTTGACGAGAAGGGCAACACGCGCCTCGACATACGCCTGCCGCAGCACGATTTCCTGCGCTTATTGGCACGCGCCCAGGAGAATCCGCGCGACTATCTTCCCAGTGAAGCATTTGAAAGCGAATTCTAGGCTTTTCCTTCCTTAACAAGGCATTAACGTCAATTACGACTTTTCAGGTTGTAGCGATTGAACTGACGTTAATGCTTTTTTTTCTGTTATTGTATCCCGCTGATGAATGAGGTTCTGCTGCTGAAGCAGGCCGCAGACGAACCTGTGCGCGCACTGTCAGAGGTATGCCTTAAGGCTTACACTACCAGCATGGTGCCTGACCGTCCGCAGCTTGATTAGGGCGCACCTCAGCGCTGATCAATGAAGTCCTGGAGAATCTTTGTATGGCGTGGAACGAGCCAGGTAATGGCGGCGATAACAAAGGCCGTAATCCCTGGGGAAGCGGGGAAGGATCAGACGGTCGAGACAAAGACAGTCAGCGTCCTCCATCGCCCTGGGGAGACAACGGTGATCGCAGCAAGAAAAAGAGCGGTCAATCGGTAGATGTCGACGAAGCGCTGAAGAAGCTGCAGGACGGCATTTCCGGATTTTTCAAAAAAGGCAATAAAGGCAAGAGCGGCGGCCCCAATAAGGGCGGCAGCTCCGCACCGCGCAATCCGCTGCTGCTGCCTGCGGGGCTGGTGGGTGTGGGTCTGCTGGTGTGGGCCGGTTCCGGCTTCTATCTGGTCGATCAGTCCGAGCGCGCTGTCGTGCTGCGGCTGGGCCAGTATCACACCACTGTCGAGCCTGGCCTGCATTGGCATGCGCCGTTGATTGACAAGCTCAACAAGGTCAACGTCTCGGCGGTGCGCTCCTTTGATCAGCAATCCTCGATGCTCACTGCCGATACCAACATCGTGAAGGTCAATATCTCGGTGCAGTATCAGGTCGATAATCCGCGTGATTACGTGCTCAATGTGCGTGATCCCGAAGAGAGCCTGCGCGATGCGCTGGATTCCACGCTGCGCCATGTAGTCGGTGCCAGTGGTATGCAGAACGTGCTGACCAGTACCGCTGAAGTGAAGGAAGTGCAGGAGGCGACGGAAGCCTCGGCTTCACCGAACGGTTCTTCCGAGAATGCTGAAGATGCACCGATTATCTCCATGACGCCGCCGGTCGAAAATTCGCTGCTGAGCGGCCGCGAGCAGCTGGGCGGTATTGTAGCGGAGCGTTTGCAGCAAACCCTTGATCGCTACGGAGTAGGGCTGCGCCTTCAGGCGGTGAACCTTGAGAGCACATCCGCCCCTGATGAAATCCAGGATGCGGTTGATGACGTTATTCGCTCCCGCGAGGATCGTCAGCGTGAGATCAACCAGGCACATGCCTATGAGAATGCGCTCAAGCCGCGTACCGATGGTGAGGCTCAGCGTACCATTGAGCAGGCCTATGGCTATCGCGATGCGGTAGTGGCCGACGCCCAGGGTGAAACCCAGCGCTTCCTGTCGATGCTGGATGGCTACCGCAGTGCGCCCGATCTGACTCGCACGCGTATCTATCTCGACACGCTCAGTGGTATTTATTCGTCCAATCCGAAAGCCTTTGTTGACGTTGATCACGGCAATCAGTCACTGATTTATCTGCCCATTGATCAATTGCGTAAACAGCATCAGGCAGACTCGGCCAGCAGCGCCGATGAACACTCAGGCAATGACAGCAGCAACAGCAATGGCGATGCACGCGACACTCAATCGAATGCTTCTTCCAGCAGCGGCTCGGCATCACGCTCTCAACGCTCGACAGAACGGAGTGCCCGCTAATGGTTAACAATCGTTCCCTGGTCATTATTGCGGTGCTGGCGGTGCTGGCGTGGCTGGCGAGTACCAGTCTCTATGTGGTCAACGAGACCCAGCGCGCGATCAAGCTACGTTTCGGTGAAGTGGTTGCCACCGATATTGCGCCCGGTCTGCACGCCAAGTGGCCGCTGATTAACACGGTGCACACTTTCGATGCGCGTGTGCAAACCCTTGAGAATGGTCAAAGTCGCTTTCTGACGGCGGGCCGTAATGCGCTGATTGTGGATTCATTCCTCAAATGGCGCGTTGTGGACCCCAACCGTTTTTATCAGGCCACGCGCGGCAATACTGCTCGCGCCGAAGCGCTGATTTCGCCGCGTGTCGAGCAGAGTTTGCGTAACGCCTTTGGTAGCCGCGAGGTGAATACGATCATCTCCGAAGATCGCGACGATATGCTGGCCGACTCGATGGAGTCGCTGGATAAAGCGATGCGCAATGAGATCGGTGTCGAGATCCTGGACATCAGGCTCAAGCGCGTGGAACTGCCGGAACAGGTTACTCAAGCGGTCTATCAGCGCATGAGTACCGAGCGCCACGCCGAAGCACGCCAATACCGTGCCCAGGGGCAGGAGCAGAGCGAGCGTATTCGTGCACATGCCGACCGCCAGCGTGAAATCGCTCTTGCCAATGCGCGCAAGGAAGCTGACCGTCTGCGTGGTGAAGGTGATGGCGAAGCTGCCAATATCTATGCCAACGCTTATAAGCAAGAGCCGGAATTTGCACGCTTCTATCGCTCGATGCAGGCATATCGCAAAAGCTTCGAAGGCAACAACGATATTCTTGTCATAGGGCCGAAGTCTGACTTCTTCCGCTATCTTGAGCATCCGTCCGGCGGAGCCAGCCAGTAAATGCCATCTCCCACCTGCATAACGATGATTTGTCGGGCAGGTGGGATGGCACTGCTGCTATAGCGTGATAGAATCTTTAAAACCGGGCGCTGCTCCGGTTTTTTTTGTGGCTGTAGATCAGCGCTGTTGTCTGTACGGCGCAGCATAATCTACGGTCAATTTGGCGAACTGCCTGCTCTTGTACGAGGGGCAGGGCTAGGTTTTTAAGGTTTTCAGAGATGACGATAGCCGATCGTTGGCTGCTTCCCGATGGCATTGACGAGGTGCTGCCTCCGCAAGCATTGCGTATGGAAACACTCCGTCGAGGCTTGCTTGATCTATATCAGCGCTGGGGCTATGAACTGGTCGTGCCGCCTCCCGCCGAGTTTCTCGACTCTCTGCTGACAGGCGTTGGCAGCGATCTAGAACTGCAAACATTCAAGCTTACCGATCAACTTAGCGGCCGCATGATGGGGCTATCGGCGGATGCCACCCCTCAGGTAGCGCGCATGGATGCCCACTCGCTGGTGCGCCCCGGCCCTTCAAGGCTGTGCTACTGCGTGAATGCGCTGCGTGCGACGGCTGATCAGTATCAGGGCGGGCGTAATCCGTTGCAGGTAGGGATCGAGCTATTCGGTCATGCAGGTATTGAGGCTGATCTTGAGATCGTGCGGCTGGCGCTTGAATCGCTCTCTTATGCAGGCGCTCGCGATATTCATTTAGCGTTTGGTCATATCGGCATCTATCGTGTATTGATCGAACAGGCGCAGTTGGACGAGATTGCCGAGCAGCAGCTTTTTGAAGCCATCGAGCGCAAGTCCTACAGCGAAATCGACGCGCTGCTGGCGACAGTGGAGATGCCTTCTGCATTACGTGATGTGCTGCAACGCTTGCCACGTTTGCATGGCGGTATCGAGGTGCTTGATGAAGCGCGCGCCACGCTTGCCGATCTTCCCGAGGAAGTCGAACAGCAGCTAGCGCAGCTTGAACAGCTGGCGCATTGCATCAGTAACGAATATCCCGGCGTCTCCCTCTATCTTGATCTGACTGAGCTGCGCGGCTATGAATATCACACTGGCGTGGTGTTTGCGGCCTATGTGCCCGGTTACGGCCAGGCGCTGGTCAAGGGCGGGCGCTACGACCATACCGGGCGCGCTTTTGGCCGTTCGCGTCCTGCAACGGGCTGTTCCCTTGAGCTGAAAATGCTGGCCAGCCTTGAAGAGCAGCAGCCAGCACACGACGGCATCTGGGCGCCCGCAGTCAACGACAGCCAGTTGGCGGCACTCGTGCAGCAGCTCCGTCATCAGGGTGAGCGGGTGGTGAACGCGCTGCCACACCAGTCTACCGGGCCGGTCGATCATCGCTGTAACCGCGAGCTGGTGCAGGAAGACGGTGAATGGCAGGTAAAAGAGCTGACCTGAACAAGGAAAGACGCGCTGCCCGGCTTGCTTGCCACCGCAGCGCTGTCGCATGAAATAACGTAATGGAGGCGCCGCGCACTGGTCTGGCCGATATCGAATGCGTTCGAATATCCGTCACGCGGTGCCTGGGCAGTTTCCCGATTTACCTTTTCGAAGCTATCAAGAGGCACATTTCAATGGGCAAGAATGTCGTGGTGCTCGGCACTCAATGGGGCGATGAAGGCAAAGGCAAGGTAGTTGACCTGCTGACTCACTCCGTTGCTGCCGTGGTGCGTTATCAGGGCGGCCACAACGCCGGACATACGCTGGTGATTGATGGCAAGAAAACCATCCTGCGTCTGATTCCGTCAGGTATCCTGCATGACAACGTGAGCTGCATCATCGGTAACGGGGTGGTGCTCTCCCCTGAAGCGCTGCTCAGTGAAATGAAAGAGCTTGAAGATAGCGGCGTTCCCGTGCGCGAGCGGCTGCGTCTGTCGCTGTCGTGCCCGCTGATCCTGCCTTATCATATTGCACTGGATCAGGCGCGCGAGAAGGCGCGCGGCGTCGCCAAGATTGGCACCACCGGCCGCGGTATCGGCCCCGCCTACGAAGACAAGGTGGCGCGACGTGGCCTGCGTCTCGGCGACATGCTGCATCGCGAACGTTTTGCCAGCAAGCTGGGTGAAGTGCTCGACTATCACAACTTCGTGCTGACTCACTATCACAACGAGCCAGCCGTCGATTTCCAGAAAGTGCTCGATGAAGCCATGGCGATGGCGGAAGAGCTCAAGCCGATGATGTGCGATACCGTTAGCGCGGTGCATCAGCTGCGCGCTGAAGGTAAAAACATCCTGTTCGAGGGCGCGCAAGGCTCGCTGCTCGATATTGACCACGGCACCTATCCTTACGTCACCAGCTCCAACACCACCGCAGGTGGGGTTGCCACAGGCTCCGGCGTTGGCCCGCTCTATCTCGATTACGTGCTGGGTATCACCAAGGCCTATACCACCCGTGTAGGCTCAGGGCCGTTCCCCACCGAGCTGTTTGACGACTTTGGCCGTCATCTGGCGGAAAAGGGCCATGAATTTGGCTCCAACACCGGACGTGCGCGCCGCTGCGGCTGGTTCGACGCAGTTGCGCTGCGCCACTCGGTGCTGGTCAACTCGATTTCGGGACTATGCCTGACCAAGCTCGACGTACTCGACGGCCTTGAGAATATCCGCGTATGTGTCGGCTATCGCTCCAAGGACGGTAACCTGCTCGACAGCCCCATTGATGCTGAAGGCTACGAAGCCGTCGAACCGGTTTACACCGACCTTCCCGGCTGGCGCGAATCCACCATCGGTGCCAAGAGTATCGACGCTCTGCCCGCCAATGCCCGCGCCTATATCAACTTCCTTGAGAAGGAAGTTGGCGTGCCCATCGCGATTGTCTCCACCGGCCCCGACCGCTCGGAAACCATCGTGCTTGAGGATCTGTTTGCAGAATAAGGTCGCTCATACCCGAGCCTGCGCAGTCTTTCGCTGTTGACGATGTTCTGCCCAAGCCCTTCCCGTGAATGCGAGAAGGGCTTTTGTCTTCGTACTCTCCCTTCCGAGCATCGCCCCAATGTGATGAAGCCGTGCAAGCATAGCGCACGGAGTCAATGAGCCAATGTACCCTTGGTAAATGGCAGCGTTTTCCTTCGATAAGCGATCAATGGCAGCAACTTCCAATAACGGAAACAATGGGCGTGATGCTGAGAGGGGGGATTGGCAAATTTCCCATGATTGAAAAAAGAAAATAAGACCAATAGCGAATATATGAATAATAGGTATGATGCAGACTGGTTTTACACAGAACACCTTGTCCATAAAGGAATAATATCAGTATGAAATCAGCTTCCTGGTTACTGGCCGCTGCCGCCTCTCTGCCCCTTGTTCTCTCAGCCTGCTCGTCGAACAACGCTCCAACCGATGACGACCTGCACAAGGCGCTGGTGGGGCTTATTGATGAGCAAGAGCAGCAGATATCGCAGATAGGCGGAGACGATGCCTCAGCGCCTATTAAAGATGAGCTGCTTAAAAATTTCGAAGCCGCCAAAGAACAGGTTTCCAAGGCTGAACTAAAAAACTGTACTGAAGATGGTGATAATAGCTATCGCTGTGACGTATTGAATCCAGCTAACAATGCCACTAAATCAATGAAACTGGTTAAAAAGGATGATGGCTCCTGGGCCATAGGGGAATAAGGCAAAAGACAAGTAACTCGTCTCAGCTTTGTTTTTTTGCTGAGCTGCCCCCAGCGATATCAGCAACCTTTATTAAAGGAAGGCGCGGGAGGAAAGGGGGCCTGCAAGGTCCCCTTCGAAATCCATCACCAATGTTTGAAAATATGCCGGCAATGAAGTCCTGTGTAGTCTTCCAAATCATCCAACAGATAAAGCCGCTCACCTTATAACCTTCCCAAACTTCCCCTAATCAACACCACCGATACTGGCAACCTTCATAAAGGAAGGCGCGGAATCATCCGCTTGCAGCGCATTTTTGCAAGTGGATGGTCTGACGCGCCTGACGCAGGCGGGGTAAAGGGGGCCTGCAAGGTCCCCTTCGAAAGCAGTCAATAACGTTTGAAAAGATGCCAACAGTGAAGTTCTGCGCAGTCTCCTGAATTAACCCACCGATAAAGCCGCTGACCTTGCAACCTCCCCAAACCTCCTGAATTCCCCTTAATCCGTACCACCAATATCAGCAACCTTCATTAAAGGAAGGCGTGGAATCATCCGCTTGCAGCGCATTTTTGCAAGTGGATGGTCTGACGCGCCTGACGCAGGCGGGGTGGAAGGGGGCCTGCAAGGTCCCCTTCAAAATCCATCACCAACGTTTGAAAAAACGCTAACAGTGAAGTCCTGCGCAGGTTCCTGAATTACCCTCCTGCCATCAATCTATCTACTGATCAAACGTAGCCCCACCATCCACCCTTAAATCATGCATGGTGATATGCCCCGCACGCTCTGAAAGCAAAAACAGAATCGCTTCGGCAACATCATCGGGGGTAGCGATCTTGCGCAGGGGAATACCAGCCTTGTAAGTGTCGAGGGAGCCGCGAATCACGTTATCGCGGCCGCTGTCGTCGGCCCACATGCCGCGCTGCATATCGGTGTCGGTGGAGCCGGGGGAGACGATATTGACGCGAATACCGTATTCTGCAAGTTCAAGCCCTAGCACCTGAGTCATTTTAGTGGCGGCTGCCTTGGAGGCGGCGTAGGCGCCCATCTCATAGCGTGCCGGGCCTGCGGCGTTGGAGCTTACCACCACGATGCTGCCTGCGCGGCGCTCGATCATCTGCTTGCCTACCGCGCGAGCGAGGCGGAAGGGGCCGCCGGCATTGATCGACAGGGCGTGCTGCCACTGCTCATCGGTGAGATCAACAACGCGGCCCATTTGCAGCACTCCGGCAACGCTGGCGAGATAGTCGATGGGGCCGTGATGTGCGGTCGCGTCAGCGATGGCGCGGTCTACCTCTGTGCTGTTGGCGACATCGACGCGATGCAGGGTAAGCCGATCACCTGCATTGAGTTCGTTAGCCAGCTGTTCAAGCTGCTCCTGCTTGATATCAAGCGCCGCCACGCGCGCACCAGCGGCAATCAGCCGGCGTACCACCGCTGCCCCGATGCCTTGGGCAGCACCACTGACGACGGCCACCTTGCCGGCGAATTCACCGTCACTCACTGCACACCTCCGGCACGTACCAGCGCACGCCATTCATCCAGCGTCGGGCGTTCGGCAAGATCAGCGAAGCTGGCATTGATACCTGCACTGCGCAGTCGCTCCGCCAGACTCATCAAGCGAATCGAATCCATGCCCAGCAGCATTACGTTTTCATCGCCGGGCAGTTCGTCGATGGGCTCTTCCAGCAGACGCTCCACTTCCTTGTCGAGGTCGGCCACGCTAAAGCCAGTGCCTTCCTGTTGCGATTGGCCATCGAGGGAGGCAATCGCGGTCGCCGTGCTCAGGCTAACGCCGCAGCGCTTGGCTACATAGCGTGACGCCATCAGGTGCTCTTCAAGAGAGAAGTCGGCCACGGCATCGTTAACCAAAAATGGCTGCACATCTTCCATGAAGGCATCCAGCGCGGTGGTCATGCAGCCGATATGCGCGTACACGCCGGTAATCACCAACTGATCGCGGCCAAGCTGACGAAGCTGCTCGCGGAAGTCGGAGCGCTGGAAGGCGCTGTAGCGCCATTTGGTCAGTACGGTTTCGTTCGGTTGCGGTGCCAGCTCGGCAACGATCGGATACTGCTCAGGGTGCGCGGGAATGCCTGGCCCCCACATATCGTTGAGCAGCGCGCGATCTTCATCAGGCTGGTCGGTAGGCTGCGCGGTATAGAAGATGGGAATGCCCTGCGCTCGCGCTACTGCCAGAAGCTGTCCAATATGATTTTTCAGCACCGGAATGGGCGCCTGATCCTGAAAGTATTTGTTGAGGAAATACTCTTGCATGTCATGCACCAGCAGCACGGCGCGCTGAGGATCGAGCTGCCAGTTGACGCGGTTTTCAGGCTGCTCGTCGCGACCGGGCATGGGGTAGGGGGTAATCGCAGGAATACTCATGGTGCTCTCTCAATTGATGTTCGGAAAATCGTTACAAAAATGCCCGACAGCGGTGCAAACATGCGCCATTGAAGCCGGGCAGGTGGATATCAGGCGTGGTCGAGCTGGTCTCTGAGCATTTCGCGCAGTACCTTGCGGCTCACCTTGCCGACGCCACTTTGCGGGAAGGCGTCGATCAGCTCGAAGCGGTCAGGCACCTTATAGGCAGCGATGTGCTGACGCAGGAATTTCGATAGCTCGAACTTCTTCAGCATTTCCCCCTGTTTGGGCACCACGAAGGCAATCGCTCGTTCGCCGAGGTATTCATCGGGAATACCCACCACCGCAGCGTCGTAGATGCCGGGGTGCCCCAGTAGCGCATTCTCGACCTCATCCATCGAGATCTTCTCACCGCCGCGGTTGATCTGGTCCTTTTCGCGACCTTCCACCACGATGTCGCCATTATCGGTGAGCACTGCGATATCGCCGGTACAGTAAAAGCCGTCCTCGGTGAAGTTCTCGGCATTTACCTCGGGGGCGTTGAAATAGCCACGAATGGTATAGGGGCCGCGGGTAATCAGTTGGCCCGGCTGACCCGCCGGTAGCGGTGCCATGTGCTGGTCAACGATCAGTACCTCATCGGCCTCTGGGTACATCGGGCGGCCCTGAGTGTGAGTGATGATCTCTTCGCTATCATCAAGGCGCGTGTAATTGACCAGACCTTCTGCCATGCCAAATACCTGCTGTAGCTGACAGCCCAGTACGGGGCGAACACGTTTGGCGGCAGAGCTGACCATTTTGGCGCCGCCAACCTGCAAGAGCGCCAGTGAATCAAGCTGCCTGGTGCCCAGCCGCTCGGCGGCCTGCAGCCACGCCAATGCCAGTGGCGGCACCGCAGAGGCCATGGTGACCTGATGGCGCTCAATCAATTCGAAGCACACATCGGCGCAGGGGGAAGGAGCCAGCACGATACTGCCACCGGCCAGCATCACCCCGAGAAAGCCGGGCGAACTCATCGGGAAGTTATGGGCGATGGGCAGCGCAATCAGCAGGCGTGTCTGCTCACTGATTTGGCAGATATCGTTGCTGCCGCGCAGGCTGCAAATGTAGCTGTCGTGACGGCGTGGGATCAGCTTCGAGACGCCCGTTGTTCCGCCGGAGAGCTGGAAAAACGCCAGATCACGCGCCTTGGGCGGAGGCGGTAGCTGGTCGTCGCGAGGCGCTGCCTTCAATAGTGAATCGAAGCTGGTGAGACCCTCGGCTTTACCGCAGATCACCAGCTGCTCAACGCTGGGCACCGCCTTCTGCACACTCAGGGCCAGATCACGATGGCTGAATTTCTCGAATTCATCGACGGTGATAATGGCGCGTGCCCCTGCAAAACGGCAGAAGTGTTCCAGCTCCTGGCGACGGTGGGCGGGCAGGGTATAGATGGGCAGCGCGCCAATCCTAAACAGCCCGAAGGCGGCGATGATGAACTCGACGCGGTTGGGCAGTTGCAGCACCACGCGATCACCGCGCCTGATCCCTAGCTGAGTCAGACCAAGAGCCGCGCGTAGGGCGAGATCGTTAAGCTCGCGATAGCTGTACTGGCGCTCGCCATCAATCACCGCGATGCGTTCACCATGGCGCTGCGCCTGATCCGCTAGCAGGGAGGAAAAGGTATCGTGCGTCCACAGGCCATGCGCCTGATAGCGTTCAATGAAGTCGGCGGGCCAGTCAGGGCAGAGGGCATCAACGCTGTCGTCGGGTGTCAGCGCCAGCGGGCGCGATAGAGTGCTCATGATTCTTTCTCGGATGGCAGGGAAGTAGAGTGATGAAGCTGGCCCAGGCGCTCATCGAGGCCAAAGGCGGCCAGCATGGTGCCGAGCTTGGTGCCGGTTTCAGCGAATTCAGCGTCAGGGTCCGAGCCTTCCACCGTACCTGCGCCAGCGTACAGCACCAGTTCGTTGGCACTGGCCTGGGCGCAGCGCAGCGACAAGGCCCATTCACCATCGCCGTTGGCATCGCACCAGCCGACCATGCCGCTGAACAGCTCGCGCTCGAATCCTTCCCAGCGCCGAATGGCGGCGAAGGCATCCTGTGTGGGCACGCCGCACACGGCGGGAGTGGGGTGCAGCGCACGGGCAACAGCCAGCGAGGTGGTGGCAGGGTCAGCCAGCTCGCCCTCAATGCGGGTGGAGAGGTGCCACAGCTTGTTGGTGCTCAAAAGCTCTGGCCCCTCGGGTACATGCAGCTCACGGCACAACGGAGTGAGTAGACGCACGATATCCTCGACCACGAAAGAGTGCTCGTAGAGATCCTTTGGTGAGCGCAGCAGTTCGGCGGCGGCGGCCTGATCCTCTTTTGCATCGGCACGTCGCGCTGTAGATCCGGCCAGCGGGTTGACGCTGATATGACGGCCTGTGCGGCGCACGATCAGCTCGGGGCTGGCACCCAGGAAGACGCTGCCGCCTTCGGGAGTCGTCGGGCTGGCAAAAACATAGGCGTCAGGATTGCGCTTCATCAGGCGTTGGAGTACCGGTGCAATGGGCACGCTGTCACGGGTCTTGACCTTGAGCGTACGCGCCAGTACCAGTTTGCTTAGTCGGCCGCTGCGAAACTCCTCCAAAGCGGTCGCTACATTGGTGCAGTAGCCTTGATAGTCAGGTATCGGGGTGGCTGCAATGGCCTGAAGGTCAAGGGACGGCTCAGGCTCGCGGGCGGCCCACTCGCCAATGGGGGCCATGCTGCGCACCTTGTTCGGCAGCATCAGGCAGCCAGGGCGATCGTCGGCAAAGGGCAGCACACCCACAACGATGGGGGCATCCAGCTCGCCGTCGGCACCTTCCTTAAACAGCGCCTGGAGCGTTTGTTCCGCATCACTGCCTTGAATGCTGCGACTGATACGCCAGTCGGAAGCCAGCATCGCTCGGGTGGGCGAATTGAAGAAGAAGTCGCCGGAAGAGTACTGCTCCAGCAGAGTATGGGCAGCGGCGCTTTCGATGGGCTGCTGTAGTGCAAGGTCAGTCATTGAGAGCATTCCCAGGGCCTGGAAGAGAGCAGGCCCTACTGTGTAATGGACGAAATGGTATCTTAAAAAGCATCGTTAATCATTCTCATCTTAGCTTTTGTCACGCCACGGCCATGGCGCATTCAAGCGCCGCAAGCATCCAGCAATTCAGTGATCATTTTTGTCAGTGTGTTCGAAGGGGGCGGTGTGCCCCGGGAATACGCAACAGCCCGCTACAGAGCTGGCCGAGCGGTTGAGCCGTGCCGCCCCAGGGGGCAACGTGCGTATGCGCCACGCTCGCATAACGTGCGGCGCTGAAATCAATCAACCGAAGTCGTGTAGCGCTGCTGTGAAAGGGGGCGCAGCGTGGTGGTAGCTCGGGCCACAGGGTGCGCAGTGTTGCGCCTTCCTGGCGGAGCTGCCACGCCAGCGAGGGGCGTTGGTTAATCGGGGAGAGTGCCAGGTGGCGCATGCCAAACAGCAGCAGGGCACGCCGCCCTTGATCGAGAAGCTGACGCTGAATCAGTTCAGCGAAGGCGGCGCTGCGGGCCAGTGGGGCAGGCTTGTCACCGGTACAGCCATCAGGTTCGGCCAGCCAGACCCGAAAGCGTTGATGCGCGGGCCTGCTCAGATTGTAGGCCCGCAATCTGCGCAGCAGTGCGGCGTAAACCGGATGCGCCCATAGGGTGCCGTGGGCGGATTGACGCCACAGGGGGGCGAGTTGCGCCGCGCCCAGTGGTGCGCCGGCAAGGTAGTCATCGACCAGTGACTGGTGGCGCTGGGCACCGAACTCCACCACCAGATCGCGACACTGCGCTCCCAGCGCTCCCTCGGTAATCAAACTACCCAGCGTGCGCATCACCACGGGGGTATGGTGTGCTTCACCCAGCCCGACCAGCTGGCTCTCATTGAACCAACCGGCGATGCGCTGGGCGATGGTATCAAGCGCTATGGTCATCGGGACGCCAGCGGCTCAGATGGGCACCGATCTTCTTCAACATGGCGGGTGACACCATGCCTGGATGATCGGTAGGAAGATCGACGTGCTCAATGGTGCCATTCACCCACGGCTGCCAGCGGGTGCTGACAAGACCCGGCATATCGCGCGGCGCGGCGGCATTGAAGAACAGCAGATCGCCTTTGAAGGTGCGGTGCTCGGCGCTGCGCACGAGCCGACATGAGTTGATGACGACATCCACCAGCCGGTCGAGGGTTTCAGAGGGAAGGCTCGCCATGGCGTGCTGCTCCTTCTCAAGCAGAGCGACCACGGTAGCGCGAGTCAGCGGCTGATCTTCAGACAGCGTTACGCCCGCAATGCGCATCAGTGCGACCAGTGCCTGCTGCTCATCGGGCGGCATCAGGTCGCGCCACACGTCGCTGGGGTAGGTATCCATCAGGGCGAGCAGGGCGATCTGTTCGCCTTCACTTTGCAGAATGGCGGCCACGCTATGCGCCACCATGCCGCCCAGCGACCAGCCCAGCAGCCGGTAGGGGCCATGAGGCTGGCGTGCGCGAATGGCCGCGACATAACGCTGTGCCATCTCATCCAGGGTAGCGGGCAGCGAGCTACCGGCACTCAGGCCATCCGCCTGCACGCCAATAATCTCGCTCTCATCCGCAAGCGACTGGGATAACCCCGCGTAGCACCAGGCCAGCCCACCGGCAGGGTGGAAGCAGAATAGCGGGGCGCTGCCCGGATGCTGGGCACGACGCAATGGCAGTAGCGTATCCAGTGCGCCTTCACGCTGAGTACGCGCCAGCTCGACCGCCATGCGCGCAGGAGTAGGGGCAGCAAAAACAGTGGCGATGCTGGCCTCTTCGCCGGTGGTGCGGCGAATCGCCAGCGCTAGCTGAACCGCTGCCAGCGAGTGACCGCCGCTGGCGAAGAAGTCATCATCGACGCCATATTCATCGCGCTCCAGCGCCTCGGCAAAGAGCTGGCATAGCGTGCGCTCAGCAGCATTCGACGCCGCGCGCGTGGTGCTGGCCGTCGTGGGCGGTGCTGGAAGGGCGCGCTTGTCCAGCTTGCCGTTGCTGGTGGTAGGCAGCGTATCAAGTTCAATCCATACCTGCGGCACCATGTAGTCAGGCAGCCAATGACGCAGGTGTGCTTGCAGCCTGGCCTGCCACTCATCGCGGAAGGGGGCGCTACCCACCAGATAGGCGATCAGACGGTCATCTATTACCAGCACTACGGCCTGTCCTACGTCGGTGTGCTGCTCCAGGACGGCTTCAATTTCGCCCAGTTCGATACGCTGGCCGCGCAGTTTAACCTGATGATCAATGCGGCCCAGATATTCGATCTCACCCTGTTCATTCCATTTGGCGAGATCACCGCTGCGATAAAGTCGCTGGCCTTCCAACGCTGTAATAAAGCGTTCAGCCGTCAGGTCATCGCGTCCCACATAGCCACGCGCCAGATTGCGCCCGCCAATATAAAGCTCTCCCACACAGCCGATGGGCAAGCGCTGCTGCTGACGATCAAGAATCTCGATCTGAGTGTTCCAGATCGGACGCCCAATCGGCGCGCTGGCGCGCTGGCCCAGTTCGGCACAGCGCCATGCTGTTACATCCACCGCCGCCTCGGTGGGGCCGTAGAGATTGTGCAGCTCCACCTGGCTGCCCAGCAGTCGCTGCGCACGACGAATCGTATCGACCTTGAGCGCTTCACCGCTGGCAAACATCTGGCGTAGCGCAGGCAGCTCGGTTGGAGTCAGCTCCAATTCATCAAGGAAGGCATTGAGCATCGAGGGCACGAAATGCAGCGTCGAAATGCGCTGATCGCGAATCAGGGTCGCCAGATAGTGGGGATCGCGATGCCCATCCGGGCGCGCCATTACGAGGGTGGCGCCGCTGATGACCGGCCAGAACAGCTCCCACACCGAGACATCGAAGCCAATCGGGGTCTTTTGCAGCACACGGTCGCCAGGGGCGATAGGGTAGGCGGCCTGCATCCACTTGATGCGGTTAACGATGGCACGATGCTCCACCAGCACGCCTTTGGGTTCCCCTGTCGAGCCGGAGGTAAACAGCACATAAGCAGCATCGTGTGGAGCGCGCGCCGGCAGCGGCTGGTGATCCAGTGGGCCAGGCTCATTGAGCTGATCGGCGAGCGCGCTGATATCAAGCTGGTCGATATCGGCCGGTAGCTGGTCGATATGCTCGCTGTCACTGATTAGCAGGGTGGCCTTGGCGCGCTGTGCCATGGTGAGCCAGCGGCCGCTGGGCTGATCGAGCGGCAGCGGCATATAGGCGGCACCACTTTTATGGATCGCCAGCAGCGCAATTTCCAGCTCCAGTGAACGCGGTAGTGCCACACCCACTACGCGGGGTGCCGGCGTGTTACCGAGGCGCTGGCTGATCAAGGCGGCCAGTCGTTGCGCGCGGGCATTCAGGGTGCGGTAATCGAGCTGCTGCTGTTGAGCAATGAGCGCGATGGCCTCTGGGGTTGCTGCCACCTGACGCTCAAACAGAGTGGCGAGATCGGTCTCTTCAACGGGATGTTCGGTGGCATTCCACTGGGCGATGCGCTCAAGCTCGGCAGGCAGCGCCAAGGGCTGTGCAGCGATGGGAAGATCGCTATGGCGAGTCACCTGATCGCACCACTGTTGCAGCCGCTCCAGATGGGCGCGGGTTTCGCTGTCACTGTAGAGGCGAGGGTTGCTTTCCAGCATGATCCCCAGCGTGCCGCTGTCTCCCCCGAGATAGAGGCTCAGCGTCATATCATCCACGGGGCCGGGGGCCAGGTGATGGGTGCTGGTGTTGCAGCCAGCAAACAGACGGCTATGGGCAAACGGCAGAATATTGACCTGCATGCCGAATAGCGGATTCTCGCCCGGCATCCGGTTAAGCTCGCTGGCCAGCCATTCATGGCGATAACGCTGATGCCGACGAAGCTGTTTGAGTTCGTGTTTTACCTGCTGGGCCCACTCGCCAATGGTTGCCTCGCTACTCATCGCGACACTAAACGGCAGCATATTGACCACCGAGAGCGGTGTTGAAAGCGCTGCCTTGTTCAGACGCCCCATCATCGGCAGTGCCACAGCAGGAGCACCTTCACCACTCATACGCATCAGATAGCTGACCACCAGCGCCAGCAGTAGCTCGGGCACGGCAACACCAAGCTGCTCTGCGCAGTTATCCAACGCCTCCTGTTGATCCACGGAAAGCGCGAGATGGTGGCGCAAGGGGGATGAAGCGGCATGGGCGAAGCGCCCCGCCAGTGAGGTCGCTACCGGCTGGTCAGCGAGGCGCTGGTGCCAGTATTCACGGTCGCGCTGACGTGCGCTGCTGTCGGCATAGTGTTGCTCGTCGGCGATTACTTCGTCAGGCTTGCCAAACCAGCACGGGCGGGGAGTGGTGTGCTGCTGTAACGCCTGATAGTGCTCGGCCAAACGTTGCTGCACTAGCGTGTAGGCATACGCATCGAACTGAAGATGATGGGTGCTCAAGTACCACACCCAATGCTGCTCACCGAGTTGCAGCAGCGCTGTTTCAGCGAGCGGTGTTTCTGCCGCTATCACTTCTCTGGCAAGCCGTTGCTGCATCCACTGCCAGGCCGCAGCGCGCGGCGTTTTCTGCTGACGTAAGTCGATCCGTTCGAGTGCGAGCGGAGGGAAGGCATCAAGGAATTGACAGGGCCGCTGCTGTTCATCGCTGTCAAAGCGCGCGCGCAGCACTGCCACTTCGGCAAGGGTCAGTTCAATGGCCTGCTGAAGCAGCGGCGCATCAATGGGGCCGTGGATCTCCAGCGCTTGCCCCGTGGTGTAGATACGTTCGTTGCCGCTCCACAGTGAACCGTACCAAACGCCCCGTTGACTGTTGCTGATATCAAGCGGTTGCGGCGCGGTGGTGGGTGGCGATAGGGCATCGGAGGCTGGGTGCAGCACGCTGGAAGGCTCCCTGTGATGATGGATGGTTAGTGGGCAACGTTGCACCAACTCGTTGTATTAAAGCGGTTTTCTGACACTGAATCTCATTCAGTCAATGGGGCGCAGTGTACGCTTTTTTTGATATCGATTCACATTGTCATTTGTGGGATACTGCCACTGTTTTTCACATAAATGATATAAATTCTTATTCACTTTACGTAATGAAATGTTGCGCCCCGGTGGTAGCGGCGCCTTTTACCGCCCTCCTCATACCGCGTCTCAGAGCCGTGTTCCGATAACACTATGCTGCCCTGCACGGGCACGGATGAGGCTGCTCAACACTTGCGTGAAGAAGTACGATTGATTTTGATTGGGAGTTATCATGCGGGACGAAATTCAGCGACGATCACGGCGAGCAACGGCGGCCTGGCGAAGCATTGGGGGGTGGTCAGCGGGGTGCGCGCTGATGGTAGGATCGCCGCTGGTGATGGCTCAGCAGGGCAGCGTCTCTGCAAACGAGGCCGATCAAGGGTCGGCCACGGCCATGGATACGGTGGTGGTGACCGCCAAGGCATTTGTGGCCGGCAGTGATCAGCCGGTACCGGTGCATCCGGGGTCCAATGGACAGATCGCCACCGGGGGCAGGTTGGGGGTGCTGGGGGAGCAGGATGCCTTCGATGTACCGTTCAACGTCGTGTCATATACCGCCAAGCGGGTAGAGGACAAGCAGGCGCAGACGCTCGGTGCTGCATTACGCGGTGATCCCGGCGTACAGATTGGCAACGGCTTCGGCAATAACGCGCAAACCTTCCATATTCGAGGCTTCGAGCTTGTGGGTGATGATGTCTCCTATGGTGGCCTGTACGGTTTGTTGCCGCGCCAGTTGATGAATCCGATTGGTGCCGAGCGGATTGAGGTGTTCAAGGGCGCCAGTGCGTTTCTTAATGGTGTCTCGCCAACGGGCAGTGCTGTGGGTGGTTCAGTGAATATCGAACCGAAACGCGCCGGCGATACGCCGCTTTTCAGAACGACCCTGGGCTATAACACTGATAATCACCGCTACGCAGCGATTGACACTGGCAGGCGCTTTGGTGATGACAACGAGTGGGGGGTGCGGCTCAACGCCCTGCATGGCACCGGTGATTCGCCGATCAATGGCGATGATGATAATCGCAATAAAGCCTATACCCTGGGGCTTGATTACCGAGGTGAGCGGCTGCGCAGCTCCGTGGATATCGGTTATGAACGCGATACGCTGAAGGGCAATCGCGGGGGCATTTACCTGAATTCGCAGCTCGATGCCATGCCGGTGGCACCTTCCGCACGCACCAATTACACCCCTGACTGGAACTATTCGCGTCTCGAATCGACCTACGGCATGT
Source organism: Carnimonas nigrificans ATCC BAA-78 (assembly GCF_000526695.1). Classification (GTDB taxonomy): domain Bacteria; phylum Pseudomonadota; class Gammaproteobacteria; order Pseudomonadales; family Halomonadaceae; genus Carnimonas; species Carnimonas nigrificans. Next base: position 183,361 of record NZ_JAGO01000010.1, on the reverse strand, counting down.
GGCGCGGGGAGTACGACTTCACCGATGACTGGACTGGCTACGCTGGCTTCGGCTTTAGCAAGGCACACGAATTCAGTCGTGCGGGATCGCCCACGGTTGTCAGATCCAATGGCGATGCCACCTTCGGCATGCCCATGGATACCCATCACGATGAAAAACACTTCACCTATCAAACCGGCATGCGCGGTCATTTTGAGACCGGTGCGGTTAATCATGCGGTGAATCTCGGCTTCTCCGGTGCCGTATCGCGCAGCTATAACGCCTACACCTTCGGCAGTACCGAGACCGACGGGAACTTCAATATTCATGCGCCCACTGATGTGACGCTTAACGCTCCCGCGTCGACCGGTTCACCGAGCCTGGCATCGCGTACCCGCGCCAACGGTATCTCGCTGTCGGATACCGCCTCACTGTTTGACGATCAATTGAAGCTGACAGCGGGTGTGCGCTATCAGCAGCTCACGGTGCGCAACTGGAACCTCAGCGGCACGCCTACCTCCGATTTCAATGACAACGGCTACACCCCCATGTACGGGGTGGTCTATCAGCCCACCGAGCATGTCTCTCTGTACGCCAACTATATTCAGTCGCTCCAGGCGGGGCCGCAGGTGCCGCTGAGCAATAGCAGCGGTGTTCCTTACCCCAATGCTGGGCAAACCCTTGGCATCGTGCGTTCCAAACAGTATGAAACCGGCATCAAGCTGGATTATGAAAAGTTTGGCGGCGCGCTGAGTGCCTTCCGTATCGAACAGCCCAACGCTTCGGGCGATGGCAACAGCTACGGATTGAATGGCAAGAAGAACGTCAAGGGGCTTGAGCTGAGCGGTTTTGGCGAGCCTATCGACGGCTGGCATGTCATGGGCGGTGTCACCTATATGGACGCTGACCTGAAAGGCACCACCAATCATGATGGCAATGACCCCATTGGTGTGCCCAAATACTACGCCACGCTGAGCAATAGCTGGCAGTTGCCGGGCACTAATGGTATGGAGCTGACCAGCGACGTGATTCGTTCAGGCTCGCAGTTTGCCGATGATGGCAACCGCTATCGCTTGCGCCCCTGGACACGGCTGGATGTCGGCCTGCGCTATCAGGCGTCTCTATCAGGCATGCCGATGACGCTGCGTGCCAACGTCGATAACCTGACCAATAACGGCTATTGGGAGTCAGCCAACCAAAGTGGCTACGTCACCATGGGGACGCCTCGCACCCTGCGGCTGTCAGCCTCCTTTGACCTTTGACGCGCTGTTTTGCGCGCGCCGCGTATCGATAGGCTGCCCGGCACGCGCCTGATTTCCTTAAAAGAGCGATCACCCGACGGTTCTGAATACTGTCGACACTTTTATTACCTTATAGAGTACTCATCAATGAACGGGATATTCTCGAAAGGAAGCTCACGCATGGCCGCCCTTGGTGCAGCCCTGATGCTGGGCATGGCTTCCACCCAGGTGTTGGCGCAGACCGCTACCTCCCCGCAGGCGCAGTCCCAGCAGCAGGCGAGTAGCACCAGCATTAACAAGAAAGCGCTGACAGAAGGGCTGTACGAAACGGTCTACAGCGCCAAGCGTAATACGCTATACGTGGCGGCGGCCCAGCGCTTTGATGATGGGAAGGGGGGGATTATCTTCGCTCTGGACCCCGAAACCCTGGCTGAAAAGGCGGCCTATCAGGTGCCGTTCAAGGCGTTTTCTCTGGCGCTTGATGATGAGCGCGGGGAGCTTTTTATCGGCAATACCATGGATGCGCGGGTCAGCAAATTCTCGCTTGAAACCGGGAAGGTCGAGGGCGTTCGCCAGTTGGCGAGCAAAAAAGAGGGCGAGAAATATTACCCTGTTCACCCGCGTACCTTGCGCTTTGATAGCGTCCATCAGCGGCTCTACGTGACTGCTGTTGCGGCACCCGGCAAGCTTTACGTGGTCGATACGCGCAACATGACGCTGCTGAAAACGATCAACGATCTGGGTAAATGGACGGCGGGGCTGGCGATTGACCCCGAGCACCAGCGCGCCTACACCTCCAACTTCGATGGCCGTATCGACGTGATTGATACTTCCAGCTTCCGCAAGCTGAACAGCTTCAGCGCCCACGCCGAAAAACCGACCAATCTCGCGCTGGACGCTGCCGGCAAGCTATATGTCACCGATCAGGAAAGCGGTGATGTCGTGGTGCTGAATGCTCAATCAGGCGAGCAGCTCAAGCGTCTGCACAGCGGCAAGGGCGCGCTGGCGCTGAGCTTTGCCAAGCAGGGCAAGGTCTTGCTGGTGACCAACCGCGAAGCGGGCAGTGTGACGGAACTCGATCCAGCTTCAGGCGATGTGCTCAACACCTTCACGCTGGGCGCGAACCCCAATAGCCTTGTCATCGACGATAAAAGTGGCGCGCTCTTTGTGACCATCAAGCAGAAGATGAAATATCCGGCCACCCCAGAAGGTGAACGGCCCCCTGCCAAGCCCGACGAAATAGCGCGTATTACGCTGTAAACGGCGCGTAGCTGTAAGGAAAAGCCCGGCCCTGTGGTCGGGCTTTTGAGTTTGCGCTCGCACCCTTGGTATCGCCCCGGGCTTGTGTTGGTGTCTTGGTATTTGCCGGGCGAGCTGCGTTCGCCTTCCACACTATCTGTGGTCTTCTTCGGCCCCGAAAGCTCATTCTTTAGTTTCTCCTTCCCTACACATGCCGTTATGCGGCCTCCTTCCTTGAACACCTCCTTAACACGAGTGTCTATATGCACGACACATTGCGAGATTGATTCGATTATTTTCAAATAAAAGTAAATCTCATTTGTAGTCGATTGTCGTCAAACGTGCCGCTATTTGATCATAAGCGTGATTGATGTCCCTGATAGCTTCACAGCGAGGTTAATCAGGACTAAAATAGTCCGCAATTAAGGTCAGCAACATTTTTTGTCGGGAGTGTGAAGGGGATTCGATGCTGAAACTGTCGAAACTCAGCGATTACGCAGCCGTGGTGCTGGCGCAGATTGCACGCCAGCCCCAGCGGCCTCAGGCCGCTCCCGAGCTGGCCGAAGAGGTGCACCTGCCGCGCCCGACCGTGAGCAAAACGCTCAAGATGTTGCACAAAGCGGGGCTGGTGGAGTCACGACGCGGTGTGCAGGGCGGTTATCTGCTGGCGCGCAGTGCCGAGCAGATTCGCGTGAGTGACATCATCGCTGCCATTGAAGGGCCGGTGGCGATGACCGCCTGTAGCCATTCTGACAACGACTGCGAACTGGCGGCGCTGTGCGGGGTGGCGGATAACTGGCAGCGCGTTTCGCTGGCCATGCGCCAGATGCTCGACAGCATTACCCTGGCGCACCTGGCCCAGCGCGAGCCGCTACAGATTATGCCGGCCCGTGCGCTGGCGCCTTCGGCAACAACATTCTCAAGAGAGTCGCTGCTGGTCAGCGACGCTGACTCCTGACCCACACGGCACGCCGTACTGTCAGCGAGTAACGTAAAACGACCGTGATCACCGTATTTTGCATTATCGAGCCGCAGTTGAGTGCTCGCAGGGGAGATGGAAATGGCAACTGAAGAGATGGAGAAGCTCGTCGAGCAGCGCGAGTACAAGCAGGGCTTCTTTACCGAAATCGAGAGCGAGACGCTGGCACCCGGGCTGGATGAAGAGAAGATCAAGTTCATCTCGGAAAAGAAGGGCGAGCCTGAGTGGATGCTCGAATGGCGCCTGGATGCCTATCATCAGTGGCTAACCATGAAAGAGCCTGAGTGGGCGCACGTTCACTACCCCAAAATTGATTATCAGGCGATCTCCTATTACAGCGCGCCGAAGAAGAAAACCGACGGCCCGCAAAGCTTGGATGAAGTCGATCCCAAGCTGCTTGAAACCTACGAAAAGCTCGGTATTCCGCTGCATGAACGCGCTGCACTGGCTGGTGTAGCCGTCGATGCGGTGTTTGATTCGGTCTCGGTTGCGACCACCTTCAAGGCTCAGCTCGCCGAAGCAGGGGTGATCTTCTGCTCGATCAGTGAAGCGATTCGCGACTATCCCGAGCTGATCCAGCGCTATCTGGGCACGGTCGTCCCCAAGGGGGATAACTACTTTGCTGCCTTGAATGCCGCGGTATTCACCGATGGCTCCTTTGTTTTCGTGCCGGAAAATGTCGCCTGCCCGATGGAGCTGTCCACCTACTTCCGCATCAACGCGGCCAACACCGGGCAGTTCGAACGTACTCTGATCGTCTGTGAATCGGGCGCGACCGTCTCCTATCTGGAAGGCTGCACCGCACCACAGCGTGACGAAAACCAGCTCCACGCTGCCGTGGTTGAACTGGTAGCGCTGGACGACGCCTACATCAAATACTCTACGGTGCAGAACTGGTATCCCGGTGATGAAAACGGCAAGGGTGGCATCTATAACTTCGTCACCAAACGCGGCGACTGCCGTGGCGACCGTTCGCGCATCAGCTGGACGCAGGTGGAAACCGGCTCTGCCATTACCTGGAAGTACCCTTCCTGCATCCTGACCGGTGATGACTCCCAGGGTGAGTTCTATTCGGTGGCGGTGACTACTGGGCATCAGCAGGCCGATACCGGCACCAAGATGCTGCATCTGGGCAAGAACACACGCTCGACCATCATTGCCAAAACCATTGCCGCAGGAAAGTCCGACCAGTCGTACCGCGGACTGGTCAAGATTACGCCGCGTGCGCTGGGGGCGCGTAACTATACCCAGTGTGATTCGCTGCTGATTGGCGATCGCTGTGGCGCCCACACCTTCCCTTATCAGGAAATCGGCAACTCCAAAGCGACCGTGGAGCACGAAGCCACTACCTCGAAAATCGCCGACGATCAGCTTTTTTACTGCCGTTCACGCGGCATGAGCGAGGAAGATGCGGTCAGCATGATCGTGAATGGTTTCTGCAAGGATGTCTTCCAGGAGCTGCCGATGGAGTTTGCGGTGGAAGCAGAGGCGCTGCTGAACGTGACTCTGGAAGGTTCGGTCGGCTAGAAAACAGTCACAGTGGTCGTGTCGCGGGAAATACCAGGTTTCAGGGCGCAGCAGTGCTGGCCCGAGGTGATTTCCCGCCGACCTGTTGCATAACCTGCAACGGCCCGTTTTATATTCACGCTCGGTTAGTGCCGGGTAATCTCATGATTTATACAGCGCCGTGAGGTGCTGAAGTTCGCAGTCAAAGGTTGCACACCATGCTCGAGATCAAGGATCTGCACGTTTCGATTGAAGATGAAGACAAGCCCATCCTTAAGGGGCTGAACCTGACCATCCCGAAGGACGAAGTGCACGCCATCATGGGGCCGAATGGTGCGGGCAAGTCGACCCTGTCAGCGGTGATCGCAGGCAAGGATGGTTACGAAGTGACCTCCGGTTCGATCACCTATGAAGGAAAGGATCTGCTTGAGATGGAAGTCGAGGAGCGCGCTCAGGCGGGCATTCTGATGGGCTTTCAGTATCCGGTCGAAATTCCTGGCGTGAAGAATATCTATCTGCTGCGCGCCGCGCTGAATGCCAAGCGCGAAGCCGAAGGCAAGGGCGAAATTCCCGCGCCTGAATTCATGAAGCTGATCAAGGAAAAGAGCGCCTTCATGAAGATGGATAGCGCCTTCCTGCAGCGCGCAGTCAACGAAGGCTTTTCCGGCGGCGAGAAAAAGCGCAACGAAATCCTGCAAATGCTGGTGCTTGAGCCGAAGCTGGCGCTGCTTGACGAAATCGACTCAGGGCTTGATATCGATGCCATGAAGATCGTGGCCAAGGGCGTCAACTCGCTGCGCAGCGAAGAGCGCTCGATCATGATCGTCACGCACTATCAGCGCCTGCTGGATTACATTACCCCCGATCACGTTCACGTACTGGTCGATGGTCGGATTGCCCACTCCGGCGATGCCAATCTGGCGCTTGAACTTGAAAAACGTGGTTACGACTGGGTGACCGAGGAGGCTGAAGCATGAGTGATACCGCTATTCGTCGCGATGCCCCGCAAGGTGTCGCGACCAAGGCGGCGCTCGGTCACTTTGATGAAGCATTCAAGGCACAGACCGGCGCTGCGTTGACTGAGCTGCGCCAACAGGGCTTCGACGCATTCGCAGCTCACGGACTTCCCTCTATTCGTGAAGAGGCGTGGAAGTACACCGATGTGCGCGCTATCGGTAAAACGAACTTTGCGCTGGCAACATCGCTGCACTCGGCCAACCTTGATGAACTTCAGCTCGATCTTGATGCGTATCGGCTCGTGTTTGTCGATGGCGTATTCGATGCCGAGCGCTCGTCGTTTGACGATCTGCCTGAAGGTGTGTCGCTGGGCACGCTCTCACAGCGCAGCGAACTGCCGCAGCAGTTTGGCAGCCAGCTCGCGGCCAGCGCTGGCCCCTTTACCGCGCTTAACCAGGCGTTTGCCGGTGAGGGCGTTTATCTTGAGGTGGCGCGCAACGTAGAGCTTGAAAAGCCTGTCTATGTGCTGTTTGTCTCCAGCGCTGGCGATCAGCCGTGGATGAGTCATCCGCGGGTGCTGATCTCGCTGGCCGATAATGCCTCCGCTACGCTGGTCGAGCATTTCGTGGCTGAGCAGGGTGCCGCCAACTTCACCAATCTGGTGACGGAAGGCACGCTGGCGCACGGTGCGCGGCTCGATCACTACAAGCTCAATGAAGCCAGTGAGCAGGATCTGCATGTTGCCAATCTGAAGGTAGAGCAGCAGGGTGATTCGCTGTTCAAGCAGCATAACCTGACGCTGGGTGGCCGTCTGGTACGTAACGATATCGACACCGAGCTGAATGGCGAGGGCGGACACACCGAGTACCATGGTCTGTTCTTCGTCAATGGGCGCAGCCATGTGGATAACCACACCGTGGTTAATCACAACGTGGCGCGCACCTTCTCCAACGAGAACTACAAGGGCATCCTTAACGACCGTGGCCGTGGGGTGTTCAATGGCCGGGTCTATATCAAGCAGGATGCCCAGCAGGTACGTGGCTATCAGAACAATGCCAACCTGTTGCTGTCGGATCGCGCCGAGGTCGATACCAAGCCTGAACTGGAAATCTATGCCGATGACGTGCTCTGCTCTCACGGCGCTTCCACCGGCCAGCTTGATGAAGATGCCGTATTTGCACTGCGTGCGCGTGGCATTGCCGATGAACATGCCCGTGCGCTGCTGACGCTGGCCTTTGCCGGTGAGGTGCTTGAATCCACCGCGATTGCAGCGGTCGCCCAGCGGGTTGAGCGGCGTGTAGCAGGAATGCTGCCCGATCGTTTTGATCTGGAAGGGTTGGTCGATATCTCCGCGTGATAGCGGGCGAGGGCGGCACTCCATGAGGGTGTCGCTCTTTTCGTTTTGCGGTTGCTGCGCCGCTACAGATGAGCACAAGTGCAGCAACCTGGTAACAAGTGCGGTGAGGAGCCCCTATGCAACGCGAAGCCACGGAGCAGAAACCTGCTCAGGCGACCTTCGATGTCGACGCGCTGCGCGCGCAGTTTCCTATTCTGGCGCGCACGGTCAACGACAATCGGCCGCTGATCTATCTCGATAATGCTGCGACCAGCCAAACGCCGCAGGCGGTGATTGATGTGCTGGATGACTACTATCACTGCTACAACGCCAACATTCATCGTGGTCTGCACTCTCTGGCCGATGAGGCGACCGCTGCCTTCGAGCAGGCGCGTGAGCGCGTTCAGCGTCATATCAATGCCAGCGACAAGCGTGAGATTGTCTTTACCCGCGGCACCACCGAGGCGATCAATCTGGTGGCGCAAAGTTATGGCCGCGCATTTCTGGAGCAGGGCGACGAAATCATCATTTCGATGATGGAGCACCACTCCAATATTGTGCCGTGGCAGCTGCTGGCAGCTGAACGCGGTGTGGTGATCAAGGTGATTCCCGTCACCGAGTGCGGTGAACTTGACCTTGACGCGTATCAGGCACTCCTCAGCGAGCGTACTCGGCTGGTGTGCGTCAATCATGTATCGAATGTGTTGGGCACTATCAACCCGATCCAGCAAATTACACGGCTGGCCCACGCCTGCGGTGCCAAGGTGCTGGTGGATGGTGCTCAAGGCTTGCCCCACGCGCAGGTTGATGTGCAGGCGCTCGGTGTCGATTTCTACGCCATGTCGGCACACAAGGTGTATGGCCCCACTGGCATCGGTGCGCTTTACGCGCGCTTCGAGTTGCTCGATGCGATGCCTCCCTGGCAGGGCGGGGGCGAGATGATTCAGTTGGTCAAACTGGATGGCTCCACTACCTTTGCCGCACCGCCCCACAAGTTTGAGGCGGGTACGCCTGCTATTGCTGAAGCAGTCGCCTTTGGTGCTGCGCTTGAGTGGTTTGCGGCACTGCCCTTCGAGGCGCTGGAAGCGTGGGAACAGCAGTTGACGGCAGCGCTCGAAGCCGAGGTCAAAAGCGTTGAAGGCGCCCGCATCATAGGCACTGCGCCGGGCAAGACCGGGGTGGTCTCCTTCGTGGTAGAGGGTGTGCATTCACAGGACATCGGCCTTTTGATCGACCAGTTTGGCGTCGCCATTCGCACGGGCCATCACTGCGCGCAGCCACTGCTGGCTTCCTACGGGCTTGAGGCAAGCTGTCGTGCGTCGGTTGCGCCTTACAATACCCTGAAGGAAGTGGTCGCCTTTGGCGATGCGTTAAGACGCGTGGTTGGAATGGTAAGAGGGTGATATGAGCAGCGTCGAAGAGCGTCTTTATAAAGGCCAGAACCTGCCGCTTCAGCGAGCGGTGAATGTCATTTCGGTGCCGTTCGGCAAGGTGGTTGAGCTGCCGGAAGATGCCGAGGTGCAGGTGATGCAGGCGCGTGGCAACTCGGTAAGCGTGGGCTATGAAGGGCGACTTTATCTGATTGAAGGTGCCCAGCTCGATGCCATTGGCCTGGAGCCGATAGCGGCGGCCACCTTGCCTGAAGGCGCCAGTGACGCTGAACTGGAGCAGTTCGCCTGGGAGTGTCTGCGCACCTGTTTCGATCCTGAAATTCCGGTCAATATCGTCGAGCTGGGGCTGGTCTACAGCGTGCGCGTCGAGTCGCTGATCAGCGGTGAAAAGATGATCACCGTGCGCATGACGCTGACGGCTCCGGGCTGCGGTATGGGGGAGGTGATTGCCGCCGACGCCAAGCACAAGATATTGGGGGCTGAGCAGGTATCGAAGGTGCACGTCGAGATTGTTTTCAACCCGCCCTGGTCGCGCGACATGATGAGTGATGAAGCCAAGCTTGAACTTGGCATGTTCTGACCGTCATGGCACCGTGACAGAAAGATTGTAGGGTGACAGAAAGATTGTAGGGTGACAGAAAGATCGTAGGGAAAGCTATCCATTGGCGCTGGCACAGGCTGGCGCAATGCTCTCGCCGCACGTCGTTAACATCGACGCTGCGGCGTTTTCTTTCCATGACTTCGCACTTTTTGAGTACCTTCATGGTGTGGCATAGGGCTCTGCGTTGCACGCGGCCCATCCCTTGGTGCATGCTAGCGCTCGCATTTCGCATCCTGGGTATGCTGCACGGGTGATCTATTCATGAAATCAGCGCCACTGCGCATGGCAGCCAAAATAGCCGGATGGACGCTCGTGGCGGGGCTAACGCTGACGCTGCTGGCGGGCGTTGGCTTCGCTGCTGCCAACCTGTGGGTGTGGTACGACACAAGAGACCGTATCTATACCGATAGCGCGATGTGCCCGGTCTCCGATGTTGGCGTGGTCTTTGGCACTTCCTTCCGTATGCGTGACGGTTCCCCCAACCCCTATTACGCTGCACGGCTCGATACTGCTGCCGAGCTTTACCGCTCCGGACGGGTATCGCATCTTCTGCTGTCGGGGGATAACCGCTCGATTCACTATAACGAACCGATTGCGATGTGGCGTGATTTGCAGCGCCGCCATGTGCCGCGCAGTGCGCTGACGCTCGATTATGCGGGGCTAAGCACCTTCGATACCGTGGTGAGAGCGAACAGGATTTTCGGTCTGCAAAAAGTGGTGCTGATTACCCAGGACTGGCACTTGCCGCGAGCGCTCTTCATCGCCCGTGCCAAAGGGTTGAATGCCTATGGTTGTGCCGCCTGGGGGCAGCAGTCGGGGAGTGATACCTACGTCAACAACCGCGAGCTGGCGGCGCGTGCGCTGACGGTGCTGGATGTATATGTGCTAGGGCGTAAGCCGCGCATCCTTGGTGAACCCGAACCGCTGAAATTAACAGGGCAGGAATAGCGCTCCGCACTAACGAAACGCGAAGCGGCAGCGTGGTGCGCTTGTCGCCGTCTTCCTTCCTTTTTCCTGATAATGAATATATCTGCTAGTTCTCGCCCTTCATGTCGGCCCGCAGACGACGTTTGAGCAGTGACTCTTCCCTCGCATTTCGCAATGCCATAACCACCAACAGCCGCAGGCGCGGTAGCTGAGCGATGTCGCGCACGCATGCAGCAACATCAATGTCAGGCTGCTGAGCCAGCGCCATCAGGTAAAGGTTGAGACGTTGCTCGTGCTCCAGCCAGTGCCAGCCGCGCGCACTGATGATGGCCAACTGCTCTACCGTGGGAGAATTGCTCAATAGCTGTTCCACCATGGCAGCGGCCGCCGGGTGGTGGCTTGAGACTATCGCACGCCAGCAGTCACCGGCACGTTCAGGATCATCGGTGGCACGCTGTTCAAGCGCCTTGAGTAACGCTTCCTGGGTTACCGGAAAGTGCTCCAGCATCCGGCACAGTGCGGTGGCTGGTGCGGCGGGCAGTAGCGCTAGCTGCGCTGCCAGTCTCTGCTCAAGCAGCGCATCCTTGGTAGCGCACATATCCGCGACGCTTTGGTAGTCGAGCTGCTGCCAGTCGTCCCCTGCTGTGGGCTGGGTGTAGTAGCGGCGGGCGGCATCGGCTTTTGTCTTCTCTTCAAGCTGCAAGGCGCGTGCAGCGTAGGCGTGCAGTGCCGCGCGGGCGAAATCATCCGGCTTGAAGGCCAGAGGATTATCCTTGAGCGGGTCCTGGAGTGCCTCACCAGAAGGGCGCTCGCCCACTTGTTCGGCCAGCCGCCTGAGCAGCCCATCACGCGCCTGGGGATCGAGCTTGCCGAGTTCATCCAGCGGCAGCGCCAGACACCACACGGCAGCGTCACGCGGTGACTGTTCCGGTGCCTTGAGCACTACCGCGAAGCGCGCATGGCCGCCAAATGGCACTTCCCAGGCGATTTTCTCTTCCTCGAAATCGCGAAAATGCTGGGCACTTAACGGCGCAACGTGGCGTCCCATGGTGAAATAGCAGGCATCCAGTTGGGCCTGCGCGAAGAAGTCACTCAGTGTTTGCAAAGCGGTCATGGAATAACAATGGGCAGTAGTAGTGGAGGCTCGCTGGTGTCAGCACCTGTTCAGGCGAGCAGTGTGCCGTTTGCGTGTAGGGAAGGCAATCATCGCTATTGATCAGTTTTTATACGCCCGCCGCGAAGCCTTGCGGGGATAAGGCTGGCATGAACTATCCCAATGTTGTCCACAGCTCCATCCAGTTATTCTGTGAATGTTCTGTGACAGGTGTATCTACGGGCAGCGCTGTGGGTAGCGTCGATTGAAATCACCCCGCGCTCTGCCTATAGTGCGGCCCCAGATAGGGTGGCACTTTCAGGTGCCAGGGATATACCGAGTTTCAAGGGTGTGGATATTCAATGTCTCAACGTACAGAGTTAAGTGAAGCGCTGACGCGGCTTGAAGCGGCAATGCGTGCGGCGGGTATCTGGAAGGAGGAGGTGCCAACACCGGAAGCCTTTGCCAGCCGTGAGCCGTTCTCTCTCGATACCATGTCGCTACCGCAATGGCTGCGCTATGTATTTATTGCGCGCCTGCGGGTGATGCTGAGCGAAGGTCAGCCGTTGCCTGTTTCCAGCAGTATCGCGCCTGCCGCGCAAGTGTATCTTCCACAATTGAGTGAAGGTGCGCGCATGCCAGTGGTGCAAACGCTACAGGAGATAGATGACCTTATCTCAGGCACTAATACCGGCGCACCCTCGTTACACTAGCCTGTTGAAGAAGGAGCACATTCGAAGCGATAGGTGAAGCTGTCTATTGCAGGAAGGTGTATAAGTAGCAGGACAGTAGCGGATGCTGTGGATAAAAAATGCCTCGCGATATAAGCGAGGCACTTTTTGTGGCTGCGACGGTTTAGAAGCGCCAGGTGAGGCCGGTCATGACCACCACTGGATTCACGTCGATGCGTTTGCTCGAAAGCGTCTGGCCGTTTTGAGAGACGCGCGTATTGGGATCGGATTTGATGTACCAAACCGCAGCGTTCACGCCCAGATGACTGGTCAGCATATAGTCAACACCAGCCTGTGCCGCCCAGCCCCAGGCATTACCCATGTGGACATCAAGACCGTTGTTGATATGTTCGCTGGAGTAGCGCGCATAGGCGAGACCGGCACCCACATAGGGCTGTACCTGTGAAGGCGTGCCTCCAAGCGGATAGTATTGGGCCGTTAGGGTCGGCGGCAGAACATGCACGCTGCCCGAAGCTGCCTTGGTGCTGCCGGATTTTACGTTGAAGTCGTGCTTGAAGCTCTCTGGTGCGGCCAGCAGCTCCATACCGAACTGATCGGTGAAGCGGTAGCCCAGCGTGAAGGCAAAGCCGTGGTCATTTTGCACCTTCTCGATGCGAGTACCGCTGAGAGCGCCGTTAAGATTAGTGTGTCCCCCGGTCGGGCGCACAAAGGCAAGTCCACCGCGCACCCAGAAATCACCGGCACCGTATGCCATGGCGCTGGTCGATGTAAACGCAGTAGCGACTGCCGCTACCGCCAGCCCGATAATTTTTAGTTTCATCGTGTCGTTCCGTTTATTGTTACCCTTGACGCATAGCAGGGAGCATCCGTTCAGGAGTGCTCAGCAGGCTTTCCCGCTATCAGGAAGGTGTTCACTTGCAAGCCCTGATGGCGGCATAACCATACTAAATGTAAGGCTTTTGTTCTATGTGTCAGTATGCCGCATTAGGCTAAAGTCTTATTCCGGCTATCAGGAAGGGAAGCAGCAAGCCGCTATGTACTGGGATGAGCGGCGGGGCAGGGCGCGACATCATGTCGCAGGCGTGCAGGGTAGGTGCGCTTAATAAGCTGACTATATCAGTGCGTCAGATGAGAACATAGTGCCATAAAAAAACGCCAACCGCAGGGGTTGGCGCTTCAAGTCTTGCTGTCGGAGCAGTGCTTACTGCTCGTCTACCAGCCAGCCTTCAACGGTTTCGGAGCCGTGCTCTTCTTTCCAGGCTTTCAACTCTTTGTGGTTGCCGCCACGGGTTTCAATGACATCACCAGTGTGCGGGTTCTTGTATACCTTGAGTTTACGCTTGCGACGAGTTCCCTGACCGCTGTTGCTGGTGGATTTGGCACCACGGTTCAGATTACCCTGCGGATCAAGGATATCAATAACATCAGAAGCCTTTTTACCATACTGCTCAAGCAGGGCTTCCAGTTTGTTTTTGAACTCAAGCTCGTTTTTGAAGCTGTCGTTCGATTCCATTGCCTTGAGACGAGCCTGGAGTTCTTCCAGCTCTTTTTCCATTTTCAAATAGTCGCTAAGAACGGCCATTGGTTTCACCTGTTTGGGAGTCAGTTAATTTCATACCACAACTTTATGTAGGCGCAATGCTAGCAGAAGTTAATATTGGAGGGAAATATTATCTGATGACGATCGCAATAAGAAGGTGTGATAGAAGGTGCATTGCTGTTTTTCTACTTAAAAATATCTTGAGATGATAGCCGATATGCTTTACATGACAGCTTATAGTCCACCCGCGTGAGGGAAGAAAGGCTTAGGTTTATCAGCATCACTTAATATTCGGGCGAGCAATGCAGGAAAAGGCCACTGTAATGAAGGGGGTATTGGATGAGGGAACTTATATCTTGAACTCAAGTCGTCGCTAAAGTAAGCACTGTTATCAGGCAAGTTACACGGCTTGAAGGGATAGCATTATGTTGACAATGATTCGAACATGGATAGTGAATGATAGATATAACGTATTAGGGGCATTTATAAAACAAAAGACCCCGCCAAGCGGGGCCTTCAAGACAAACGTTGCCTGCTAACGTTATTTGGCCACCCTGCGGTAGATCCAAAGTACGATAATGGCACCTACGACAGCAACCACGAAGCTTGGGAGGTTGAAGCCGCTAACACCCCCACCGAGGCCGAGCAAGCGGGCGAGGAAACCACCTACTACAGCACCGACGATGCCGAGAATGATGGTCATGATAAAACCACCGCCATCTTTGCCGGGCATGATCCATTTGGCGATAATACCAGCGATAAGTCCGAAGATAATCCAGAAAATAATATTCATGGCTGCTTTCCTTGCATAGTGATCTTGGATGAGGGAAGGGCCTGAACCGCCCCCTCGGGCATCATACTAGTACATTTCTCATGTCACTGCCGTGAAGATAGTTCACGTAGCGGCAGCATGGCGCCTCTTCCACCACCTTCCTGCGATGAAAAGCAGCGCCATGCGGTGCGTGCCCATTGTACGCTATTTATTTGGAGTGGTGCACACGATGTAGTCGGCTCTTGCCTTGCATGAGGCAATCAGACGCGCATTGGGTTCATCGGTATGTTCGGCCCAGGCTATCGCCTCTTCACGGGAGCGGCCAAAGTGCTGATGGCGGGCGATAAGCTGTTCGCGGCGTTGGGTATCATCTATTTCCAGATACCAGCATTCGTCGAGTTGTGCGGCAGCTCCCTCCCAGCCATGGGAATCCAATAATAGATAGTTGCCTTCGGTAATAATGAGTTCAACATCTTCTTCAATGGCGATGGCGCCGGCAATCGGCTCTTCGATACGCCGCTCAAAGGTAGGCGCATAGATGCAGTGGCGTGTATAGGCTGGCCGCAAGCGCGCGAGCAGCGCTACATAGCCCTCTGCATCGAAGGTATCGGGGGCGCCTTTGCGTTCGGCCCGGCCCAGGCGTTCCAGCTGGCAGTTTGCCAAATGGAAACCGTCCATGGGCAGCACGGCGGTTTTGACCTTGAGGCGGCCAAGCAATGCCTCTACCAGCGTGGATTTGCCCGCCCCCGGTGCTCCGACTATGCCAATGACACTGCGTTTGCCCGGCACGCGGCACTGTTCGATTTTATGGATCAAGGTATCCAGGAGTTCGCCAGGAAATAGTGAAGAGGGGGTGTAAATAGACATGAGCTACTCGCACAGGGTTGAAAAGATCGGCACTGTATCACTATCGGGAGGGGGACGTTAGCTCCCGTGGCGATCTATACGGATTCGCGGCTCCTATGGTAGTATTGACGCTCCGCCGCCGCAGGTACTGAAATTTCTCTCCTACCATGGGCAGTATGTCGCTTGATTAATCTTAAGCCATAATGCAAGGTTCATGCGCTGCGCCGGTGCTTTCCTGCTCGAATTGGCCGTGTTCGGTTCTGCCGAGAGCTGTACAGTATGAGTGTCGAATAACGCCTTAATATAACAAAAGGGCGTATCGGTATACTGTCGAACGATTCGTTGTGGAAGGCTTAAAGGAAACGGTTTACGCCGCGTTATTAATGCTCAATCCAGTTATAATGTGCACATAACGTTCATAATGGCACGTTACCGTGCCCCATATTGGTAGGTTGTTACTTCTCTGGAAGGAATGTCATGGCTCGCGACAGTGGCTTGTCAATTAAGGAAAAGTGGGCGCTGGAAGCCCAGTTGGGAGAGATGCTGCGTGGTATCGACTCCTCCTCTCGCGATCAAAAGTTTGCGACTCGTTTAAATGATCTGGTAGCGGAATATGATATTTCTGCACTGGATGTGGTTGAAATTGCGCTGTCGATGCAAGAGCGCAATGCTGTCGAAATAGCGTAATAGTTCCAGTAATAGTGCCAGTATCGGCAGTGACATAGTCTCGGCGGTATCGTATTTAGTTTGCTGGCTAACTCTCCAGTGCCGAACTTGCCCCATGTTTATCTTTGCCGGGTGCCCTTGAAGCATTCAGCGGGCGCTATTTGCTATTGATTAGCCTCGCCTGTGCATTTTTACCTGCGTAATAATGTCGCACCCTGACATCGGTTATCTGTGACTGTCGGCTTTTGTCTGTACGGTATCAGGGCGCGTCTATTAATCCGTTTACTCAGCTTTCTTGCTGGCAGCGAAGAAACGTGTATATCAACGAAAAAAGAGAAGCCGGTCAGTGGCTTCTCTTTTTTATGTCTGCCCATGGCGAAGTAATGTCTGGCTACTTCGCCGTGGCAAGGGCGTTAATGGCTTGTAGTGGCGCTGCTATTTGTTTCTTCATTCAGCAGGTCGGCATAGTCGGCCAATATCTCCGCACTCTCCTGGGTTTCAGCCTGTGACAGCGGTGAATCCTTCTCGCTGGAGAGAGAGTCATCCTCGTCGTCACTGTCTGCCCAGCTTTTCAGCAGTTCAAGGTTGAGTGCCTTGCGGCGCTCGTTTTCGAGCTTGAGCTGCTCTTCGTCCTGCGCTTTGCGCTCGGCGCGGCGTTTATCAAGATTCAGGCTGACCGTCGTGTTCTCCTTGCGAAGATCGGCGAGCAGTTTGGCCTCCTGGGTCAGGAAGCGGAAGTTCGGTTCCTGATTGATACGCTGCCTGTGGCGCTCCAGAAGCTGAGGCACGCTCTTGGCAGGGTCTCCATAGCTGAAGTACTCCACCGCACGGACCGTGTCCCAGGGCAGGGCGTTGGGCAGGGCGCTCTCACCGATATCCTTCTCGTCATAGACGCTCGGATAGCTGATGTCCGGTTCAACGCCGCGCTCCTGGGTACTTTCTCCAGAAATGCGGTAGAACTTGGCGCGCGTCATCCGCATTTCGCCCTGGCTAAGATCGGTCAGCGTTTGCACCGTGCCCTTGCCGAAGGTGCGCGTTCCCAGTACCAGGCCCCGGCCATAATCCTGAATGGCACCGGCAAAAATCTCAGAGGCGGATGCTGAGAGACGGTTAACCATCACAGCCATTGGCCCATACCACGCCTGGCCGGGGGAGGTGTCGCCGAACAGATTGATACGTCCTTCTGCATCACGCACCTGCACGGTGGGGCCACGGTCAACAAAGAGGCCCACCATCGAGTTGGCTTCTTGCAGGGCACCGCCGCCATTGCCGCGCAAATCGAGAATCAGGCCATCAATGTGCTGCTTTTTAAGCTTGTCGATCAGATTGGCGACATCGCGGGTAGAGCTACGGTAGTTGTTGTCACCCGATTGATAGGCGGCGAAGTCGAGGTAGAAAGCAGGCACGGTAATAACGCCGATGCGCTGGGTACGATCACCGCGCTTCACTTCGACCACCTTGCTTTTGGCCGCCTGATCTTCCAGTTTTACCTTGTCGCGAACGATGGTCACGGTGCGGGTCTGGGTCGCATCGACAGCGCGGGCAGGAATGTACTGAAGCCGTACCACCGAGCCTTTTTTGCCGCGAATCAGCTTCACCACGTCATCAAGGCGCATGCCGACGACGCTTTTCATCTCGCCCTTTTCACCCTGGCCCACTGCGATGATCTTGTCAGCCGTGTGCAGCTTGCCGCTACGATCAGCGGGGCCGCCCGGCACCAGCTGGGCCACCTTGACGTATTCATCCTGTGCCTGAAGGGTGGCGCCAATGCCTTCCAGCGACAAACGCATCATGATGTCGAAGGATTCGCTTTCGTCCGGCGACATGTATTCGGTATGCGGATCGACCGAGCTGGTTTCAGCCCCCATAATCAGGTTGAGCACATCTTCGGACTTGGTTTGACGAATGCGCTTGAGCTGCTCCTGATAGCGCTTCACCAAACGGTCACGAATCTCGTGCTGGCTGGTCTTGGGTTCGGTGACCTGCTGCACTAGTGCGGCGTTGGTGAGACGCTTCTGCCACACCGCATCCAGTGTCTGGTTATCCTGCTGCCAGTCGGAGACTTCCTTGTCGAGAGAGAGGGTCTGATCGCTGGAGAAGTCGAACTGATCGGTCTTCTTGAGGGTATCAATCAGCCATTCAAGCCGATGTTCCAGACGCTCCTGAAAGCGGATGTAGAACGCATAGGAGCGCGTCAGGTTCCCCTTGGTAACATCATCACCGAAGGAGGTACGCAAGGTGCTGAATTCATCAATGTCCGATTTCAGCAGATAAAGATGCTGTGGATCGAGCATGTCGAGCAACCGGTCGAATGCCTTGTTCGACCACGCCCGATCAAAATTGACGGTTTCGTAATGGCCGATACGAATCGACTGGGTGACTTCACGGGATGCCTGCGCATCATCACCGCTGGGTGTGATCGCTGCCAGAGAGGGCATCGCAATGGTCGCACAGACAGTGAAGGCCAGTGTGCGGGTGGTAACAATTAGCGGCCTCATCAAAGACAGACTCCCGATTCGAATACACACGCTAGAGCGATATTCAGCGTAGTGAATAGATGACGTTGGTCAAATTACGCCGTATCTGATTAACAACAACGCCAGGCGCTGGTAACGGCATTATCAGTTTGTTTAGTGTAGCAGGCAGCGCTGCCATGAATACGACTGCATGGCGCGCCTGACCCAGCTGCCGGGGGGATCACTCCTGGCAGCATGGCAAGGGTCTGTCTGGTCGATAGCCAGACAGTTATAGCCCTCAATGTTTTGGTCTTGCGTACAAGCTCACCGTATTGCGCCGTTAAGGTAGAATCCCAGTGTAGCAGTAGTGGGACAAAAGCAGGTACTGTCCTGTCAGGATAGTCGATTATTGCTGCCCGTAAACGACTGTTGCCTAATGACTATATGGTGATTTTCACCCCATATAGGGGGCGATGTGAAATCTCCCCTGCCTTTTATCATCGTGTCTTAACGTTTTCTACCATATTGAAAAGGATGCTTTATGCCTGAGTCAGCCCTGTTGCAACGCCTGTTTGCCTTTTTGAAAGCGTCGCCGACGCCATGGCACGCCGTGGAAAATATGGTTAACCGGTTGAAGGAAAAGGGATTTCAGGCACTTGATGAAACCGAAGAGTGGTCCCTGGAAGCAGGAGGAAGCTACTTCGCCATTCGCGGTGACGGTGCGCTGATCGCCTTCCGGCTGCCGCAAAAGCCCCTGACATCGCTGCGTTTGATCGGGGCTCATACCGATTCGCCCCAGTTGCGCCTCAAGCCCCATCCGCTGATTGCTTCCCGAGATTGGCGGCAGTTAAGTGTCGAGGTCTACGGCGGGGCGCTGCTGTCGCCGTGGTTCGATCGTGATCTGGGCCTGGCGGGGCGGGTGCAGCTTCGTCGTAATGGCGAGATAGGTTCGCTGCTGGTGGATTCTGCGCGCCCGGTGGCCATTATTCCCAATCTGGCGATTCATATGGATCGTGAAGCCAATCGCGGGCGTGCCCTGAACGCCCAGACCGATATGAATGCCGTGCTGGCTTCCATCGAATCGGGCGCGGGGGAGAGCAGCGATGCGCTGATCCGTCGGCTCATCGAGGCGCAGTATGGCGCGGTTGACGGTGAAATTCTCGATTTCGAGCTTGGGCTTTATGATTGCCAGCCCCCCGCGCAGATCGGGCTTGAGGGCGAGCTTTACGCCAGTGCGCGGCTGGATAACCTGCTGTCGTGCTTTTGCGGTCTGGAAGCACTGCTCGACGCGGATGGCTCGGAAGGGGCCATGCTGGTCGCCAACGACCATGAGGAAGTGGGCAGCGCCAGCATCAGCGGTGCGCAGGGGACTTTCCTGGCGGATGTGCTGGCACGGCTTAACGAGAGTGTGGGGGAAGGCGGCGAGCAAGGGCGTGTGCGCCTGATTCAGCGCTCTAGCCTGATCTCCTGCGATAACGCGCACGCCTTGCACCCCAACTTTGCCGATAAGCATGACGCGGGTCATGGCCCTCGCCTGAACGGTGGCCCCGTTATCAAGGTGAACGCCAACCAGCGTTATGCCACCAGCAGCGCTACTGCGGCGCTGTTCCGCTCGCTGTGCGCCGAGCACGACGTGCCGGTACAAACCTTCGTGACTCGCGCCGACATGGGCTGCGGCAGCACCATCGGGCCGATTACCGCGACCCAGCTGGGTATTCCTACGCTGGATATCGGATTGGCGCAGTGGGCGATGCACTCCATTCGTGAAACAGCGGGCAGCGCTGATCCTGCCTATCTGATCAAAGCACTGACGGCATTTTGTAACAGTCGGCTGTAAGAGCCTGCTCGAAGTCTGCGGCGTGC
The DNA here is from genome assembly GCF_000526695.1 of Carnimonas nigrificans ATCC BAA-78. GTDB lineage: Bacteria > Pseudomonadota > Gammaproteobacteria > Pseudomonadales > Halomonadaceae > Carnimonas > Carnimonas nigrificans. The sequence continues at coordinate 163,277 of NZ_JAGO01000010.1, read as the reverse complement.
CGGCTTTACTGGGTTAAAAACCGGCACGGGCTGCTCTTGCACCACGTAAATTCCGCGTTCTCGCCTGTTTTGCCTTGCATAGCGTTAGCTAGCGAGGCGTTGAACGAATTCTAAGGAGAGATTGCTAGAGGATTGCATGGGCGGTGCCGCCGTCCATGGCGTTTTCCGAAGAAGGCGGCGGGCGGTTGTGCGACATGTTGCCTTTTATATGGCAATAAAAAACGCCCTGCGCATTGGAGAGTGCGCAGGGCGTTTTGAATTTGGTGGCTACGCCCTGATTTGAACAGGGGACCCCATCATTATGAGTGATGTGCTCTAACCAGCTGAGCTACGTAGCCTTTACTGGGAGCGCATCTTACTGATGCAGCAGGGAAAGGTCAACAGATGCGATTAAAAAATCCATGTGCATCCTCTTATATTGCTTTAAGCTCAGCCTCTCTCCATTCATTGCTTTGGCTGATGTGACGCTACCATGCCCGATATTGCGGATATTATTCATCATTACGGCTATCTTGCGCTGTTTCTTGGCAGCATGCTGGAAGGCGAAACCGTCACGATCCTCGGCGGGATCGCCGCACACCGACAGTGGATGCACCTTCCCTTTGCCATTCTCGCAGCAGCAGCCGGCGGTGCGCTGGGCGATATTCTGCTGTTTTTGGTGGGGCGGCATTATGGGGTGAAGGTGATTAACCGCTTTGGCAGTGACAAGACCGCGCATATCAAGCGTATGCAGGCAACGATTCAGCGCCATCAGTATCTTGCGATTTTTGGCGTCAGGTTTCTTTATGGATTGCGTCTCATTGGGCCGGTAGTCATTGGTGCCAGCCACGTCAGAGTGAATACTTTCATTCTGTTCAATCTGCTTGGCGCTATTGTCTGGGCGACCCTGCTGGTGGGCGGCGGCTATCTGTTCGGGTCAGTATTTACCCGCTATCTGGGCAATATTGAGCGACATTTGCTGTGGCTGATTCCACTGCTGATTGTGATCGCGCTGCTGGTAAGGTGGTGGTTGAAGCGTCGTCATCGCGCCTCCCACGACAATAAATAGAGAGATAATCAGCACGGTAGGCAGGTAGGAAAGATATCAGCGGTGCGGCGTTATGGCTGTGTGAGAGATGCGCCGTCAGCGTTCAGAGGTATAAGCGCAGAGGCGCAGGAAAAAGGAGTGGGAAATAAATGAACCCACCAGGCAGGGTGGGTTCATCAGGGGCGATGCCAGTGGCGTCGCCTTTTGCCATCACGACGGCGTTAGAACAGTTTTCCCAGCGCGATGAAGAGCACGAACGAGAGAATCATCGTTGCTGGCAAGGTGAGTACCCATGCCAGGATCATGTTGCGAATGGTGCCCCACTGTAGCCCAGATCCTTCGGCAGCCATGGTGCCGGCAACACCGGAGGAGAGCACATGAGTGGTCGAAGCAGGCATGCCCAGCTTGTCGGCAAACAGAATGGTGCCCATGGTCACCGCCTGGGCCGCGATCCCTTGACCGTAATCAAGACCGCTGCGGCCGATCTTCTCACCCACGGTCACCACGACGCGCTTCCAGCCGATCATGGTGCCCAGACCAAGCGCGAGGGCTACGGCGACCTTCACCCATAGCGGGATATATTCAGTGGCGGCCTTGACTGCCTGATGGTATTGCTCGGCCACCTGAAGATCGCTGTCACTGAGCCGCACCTGCGAACTCTCTTCGATCAGTTGCAGTGCTTGCCCCGTGATATAGATATTGTTGCGTAGCTGGTTAACGTCATCGCTCGGGACATCAGCAAATGAGTGGTAATCCGCGGTATCTGCTCTGATAGCGCTGAGGTACTCGGCCAGCGCGGCGGGTGTCAGCGGCGTGAGGCGGTGCTGCTTGATCGCCTCGGTCACTTCTTCGGTGTGATCAACTTCTTCAGGCAGTGACGGTGCGTGCTGCTCAAGCATCTGCTCCAACTGGGCGGTGGCGGTGCGGAAGCTGGTCATCTGGGTAGCGTTACCGCTCTGGTTCAAGGCGAAGGCCGTTGGCACCAGCCCCACCAGAATCAGCATGATGAGTCCCATTCCCTTCTGACCGTCGTTGGAGCCGTGGGCAAAGCTGACGCCGGTACAGGTGAGAATCAAAAGCGAGCGAATCCACAGCGGTGGTTTTGAATCTTCGGAGGCGCGTTCGTTCAGGGTTTTGCTGCGTACCAGCTTTTTCATGACGAGCAGTAGCACTGCTGCGCCAATAAAGCCGACCAGCGGTGAAATCAGTAGCGTCAGCCCTATCTTCTCTGCCTGTCCCCAATCAATGCCACTGGCAATCGACGCGCTGGATTCGAGAAAGCGGTTGGCAAGGCCAACGCCTAAAATGGAGCCAATCAGGGTATGCGAGCTGGAGTTGGGGATACCCATCGCCCAGGTGCCCAGATTCCAGCCAATCGCGCTGAGCAGCAGCGCAAACACCATCGCCAGACCGGTAGAGGAACCGGCCTGGGTAATCAGCTCAACGGGGAGCAGCGCGATAATGCCGTAGGCCACTGCCCCCGATGCCATGAGAGCACCGGCAAAGTTGAAAAGTCCTGACCAGAGTACCGCGACCTGCGGCGCCATTGAGCGCGTGTAGATAACGGTGGCGACTGCGTTGGCGGTGTCATGAAAGCCGTTGGCGAATTCAAATGTAAAGGCCAGCAGCAGCGCTGCGGTCAAGAGTATCCAGGGAACTGCGGAGACGCCTTCCAGGCTGATGCCCAGCGAATAGAAGACATAGGAGAATCCGGCCAGCAACACCAATAGAAAGACCGGCATGACCCATCGGTTGGAACGGTTGGAAAGTTGCCCTGATGTGGTGGGGGTGTCGTGTTTGCCAGTTTCAGGCATGGACATAAAATTTCTCGTTCACGCTTAGGAAGGGGAGTGCCGGGGCAAGACTATTACCTTCACATGACAAAATTGTGACAGTGAGATGACGCCGTAGCTGTTACGCGCCAACGACCGCAGGAGTCTGTCCAGCGAATCCGGCGGCAGTATTATGCGGCGAGTGTCATAAACAGGTAAAGGAATTGTAATATTTTGTGCAGCGAACGAGCCATTGTGATTGCTTCATCAGGCGGCCTTGCCCGTGAGAAGCCGGTCGTGTGAATTTGGGTCATGCTTCCCATGAAAACACCCCGAAGGCTGGAGAGTGTCCAGCCTTCGGGGTGTTTTGTTCAAGGTCGCGGATTTTGGGGATTTATGGAAGTGAAAGGCTAGAACATGGCGCGCATGGCAACGTAAAGCACAAAGGCGATGGCAATAGAAGCAGGAAGGGTCAGCACCCACGCCATAAGCATGTTACGAATGGTTGACCATTGTAGGCCCGAACCGGTGTTGACCTGCCCCTCGAAATTCTTGAGCACCTGCTGATCGCCCTCGCTGAGGGCCAGGCCGGACTGCTGCGGGAGCAGCGCTGCCGCCTGTCCTGACAGATAAATATCGTTACGCAGGTTGGTCACCAGCGTATTGGGAACCTGTGCCAGCGAATCAAAGTGTTCTACTTCGGTGCGCGTATTGCCGATAAACTGCGCCAGCGAAGCGGTAGTGCTCTGCGTCCACTGATGGGTCTCAATTGCACGCACCACTTCTTCACGCACGTTGTCAGCCGGTGCTGCGTTGCCAGCATAGCGGTCGAGGGTCTGCTCAAACTGCGTAGAAGCACTTCTGAAAGCGTCCATGTATTCAGCATCAGGGGTACGGTTAAGCGCGAAGGCAGTAGGCACCAGTCCGATCAGAATCAGCATGATGAGGCCCATGCCCTTCTGACCGTCGTTGGAGCCGTGGGCAAAGCTGACGCCGGTACAGGTCAGAATCAGCAGTCCACGAATCATGGTAGGCGGCGGCGTGTTGCCTTCCGGTGACTTCATCAGATCCTTGCTGCGTATCACGGTTTTCATCAGCACCAGCAGCACGGCGGCGCCAATAAAACCGATCAGCGGCGATACCAGCAGGGCAAGGCCAATCTTGTAGGCTTGGCTCCAGTCAACGCCGCTGGCTGCTGCGCCCGCAGGAGCGAGGAACTGGTTGGCAAGCCCGACGCCCATGATCGAGCCGATCAGGGTGTGTGAGCTGGAATTCGGCAGGCCAAAGTACCAGGTGCCAATGTTCCAGAGAATGGCCGCCAGCAACAGCGAGAAGACCATCGCCAGCCCCGCCGATGATCCCACCTGCATAATCAGCTCGACCGGCAGCAGCGCCACGATTCCATAAGCGACAGCACCGGATGAGGCCAGTACGCCCAGGAAGTTGAACAACCCCGACCATAGGACGGCAGCATGAGCGGGCAGCGCGCGCGTATAGATGACGGTAGCGACTGCGTTGGCGGTATCGTGGAAACCGTTCACGAACTCGAAGCCCAGCGCAATCAGGAGTGCCAGCCCAAGCATTAGCCACGGAACGGCTCTGGCGCTCTCAAGATCCAGCGCCAGCGCGTGAAAGATATAGAAAAGACCGCCGACGACTACCAGCGCAAACAAGGGAATGAACCAGCGATTTGCCGATGCGGGGACATTCAGCGGGCTGGAAGTGGTGGGCAAGCTATATTCGTTGCCTGTCGATGGATTCATCGGAAGAACGGCCTCTAATTGCAGACAGGGTTAGACGATGCGGCAAGGGTAAGGAATGGGTGTGACCCTTTAGTGACACTTAAGATGTCAGAGCATGTTTTGATTGCTGTCGGCGAGTGATGGAAGGCGTGGATGAGCAACGGCTGGGCAGAGAAAGAGGGAAAAGGGAGCGCTGGGCGGGTAACGCCAGTAAGAGAAGAGGGGGCGCAAGACGGGCGCAGTCAGGGAGAATAGGGAGCAAAAAAAGCGCCAGTGGCGCTTTTTCAGAAGACAGACTGGGGCATAGGGCCATTCATGGGCAACGGCCAACAATGCTACACCCTCAGCTTATGGCCCGGCGAGCCAGCCCCCAGGAGTCAGGGGGCTTTGTCAAGGTTATCAGCAGTGACGATAGCGCTGCTTATACATTGAACCGGAAGTGCACCACATCGCCATCCTGAACGATGTAGCTTTTACCTTCGAGGCGCCACTTGCCAGCGTCCTTGGCGCCCTGCTCACCGTTGTATTCGATGAAGTCGTTATAGCCAATCACTTCGGCGCGAATGAAGCCTTTTTCAAAATCGGTATGAATAACGCCAGCCGCCTGGGGCGCGGTAGAGCCGATGCGCACTGTCCAAGCGCGAACTTCCTGAACCCCTGCGGTAAAGTAGGTTTCCAGCCCCAGCAGCTGATAACCGGCGCGAATCACGCGATCAAGGCCAGGCTCGCTCATGCCCATTTCTGCCAGGAACATCTCTTTTTCTTCGCCATCATCAAGCTCAGCGATTTCGGCTTCCAGCTTGTTGCATACGGCAACCACGCCAGCGCCTTCTTCTGCGGCAATCTCATTGACGATATCGAGGTAGGGATTGTTCTCGAAGCCGGTTTCATCGACGTTCGCGATGTACATGGTCGGCTTCAGGGTCAGAAAGTTGTAGCCCTTGAGCAGCGCACGGTCATCGTCGTCAAGCGGGAAGGAGCGCAGCGGCTGACCTTCCGCGAGGTGCGGCTGGATTTTTTCAAGAATGGCCTTGATGGCAATGGCTTCCTTGTCGCCGCTCTTGACGATACGCGCCAGGCGCTGGATGCCGCGCTCTACGCTATCAAGGTCGGCCAGCGCAAGTTCGATATTGATGGTTTCGATATCGCCGCGCGGATCGACCTTGTTGGCAACGTGAATCACGTTGTCATCATCGAAACAGCGCACTACGTGGGCGATGGCGTCGGTTTCACGAATGTTGGCAAGAAACTGGTTGCCCAGACCTTCACCCTTTGAAGCGCCCGCAACCAGCCCTGCAATATCGACGAACTCCATGGTAGTCGGCACAGTGCGCTGCGGTGAAACGATCTTCGCCAGCGCATCAAGGCGCGGGTCGGGCATCGCTACAATGCCGGTGTTGGGTTCAATGGTGCAAAACGGGAAGTTTTCAGCATCAATACCGGATTTGGTCAGCGCGTTGAATAGCGTGGACTTGCCGACGTTGGGCAGTCCGACAATGCCGCAGTTAAAGCCCATGGATCATCCTGGAAATATAAGGGTTAGCAAAAAAAGAGTCATGACTCGGTTGGGGGCATTCTACACGAGGTGAGGGGAAGTGAGGAAACGCGCCCCTTGCCTGAGACTCAGAAGGTTTGTGAATGCAAACGCTGCATGGCGCGTTCCCAATCGCCGCTCAGCGCCAGGGGAAGCTCGTCGGCGGCAGCGTCAATCGCATGGTCGATGGCAATCCGTTCACCCTTGCCGGGGCGGCCCAGTACGTAATTCACCACTTTCGATGCTTCGCCGGGATGACCGATGCCGACGCGCAGGCGATGGAAGTCACGGCTATTGCCCAGTGCAGCGATGATATCACGCAGGCCATTGTGTCCACCGTGACCGCCGCTGAATTTGAAGCGTGCCGTACCGGGGGCGATATCCAGCTCATCATGGGCGACGAGCAGCGCATCGGGGGACAGTTTGAAGAACTGTACGAGAGGCGCGACGGCCTTGCCGCTGTGGTTCATGTAGGTAGAGGGAATCAATAGGTGAACATCCTGTCCGTCCACGTTGATTTTGGCGTAGTCACCGTTGAACTTGCGTTCCGGGCGCAGGGTGGCGCCTGCCCGCCGTGCCAGCAGTTCAACAAACCAGGCCCCTGCGTTGTGGCGGGTCTCGGCGTATTCGTTACCGGGATTGGCGAGACCGATCACGGCCTTGACGGGAGATAGGGGCATGGCAATTACCTGTCACGGAGTTGGGCTGGGAAGATTCCGGGAAGCTGCACAATACTGTCGCGCGGGACAATCAGAGCGCTGGCTTCTACTGGGGAACTTGGTTGCACCGCGCAGTTTACAGCGAGTAGTGGACTATTTTAAGGCGATTCTCGCGGCCAAATGCCCATTCATGGGATGAGAGCTGCTGCGTAGCAGTCATGCATCCAATCAAGGGAAGGAAAACTGCATGACCATAATAACAACACCCCACGCACCATAGGCACGCGGGGTGTTGATCAAAGAAAGCGCCGAATTATTCTTCGGGTTTTTCTTCGCCTTCTGCAGCAGCTTCGTCGTCTTCTTCCGGCTCTTCAGCAGGATGAGCAACGGTAACGACTGCCAGGTTAGCTTCTTCGTCGCCTTCTTCGGCATGTGCCAGAGCAGTAAGGGTAACGCCTTCGGGAGTCTTGATGTCAGACAGGTGAAGGGTTTCGCCCAGCGCCAGCTCAGCTACGTCGAGTTCGAGGTACTCAGGCAGGTTTTTCGGCAGCGCGCTGATTTCAACTTCGTTGTGCAGCACGTTAAGAACACCGCCATCTTCCTTGACGCCCTTGGCTTCTTCAGCATTGTTGAAGTGCAGCTGGACGTTAAGAGTGATCTCTTCGTTGGCGTTGATGCGCTGGAAGTCAGCGTGGTTGATCAACGGCTTGTAAGGGTGGCGCTGCAGGTCACGAACGATAACCTGTTCGGGCTTGCCACCTTCAACATTGATGTTGATCACGGAAGAGTAAAAGCTGTCTTCTTCGATAGCCTTGTAGAGCGCTGTCTTGTCGATAGCGATCGGCAGCGGCTCAGCGTTACCGCCGTAAACGATGGCAGCAACACGTTCGTTCGCACGGCGCAGGCGGCGGCTCGCACCTTTCCCCAGATCCGTGCGCACAACAGCAGTAAGAGTATAGTCGTGCTTCATGATTTATCCTTTATGCGCATCTTCACGATGCTCAAGTAAGTAATGCGAAATGACTCGGGGGCGATCCGCGACCAGAACGCGCCCGTTTCGCAGAAAGTAGCGAACGCTCGCCTGAAGGCTGCGTTCGCTCTGCATACCGCAGCGTAATGATAAAGCGAGGCGTGAACGCCCGCTTAGTGGAACATTGCGCTGACGGATTCTTCGTTGCTGACGCGGCGAATAGCCTCCGCAATCAGCCCTGCAACGGTCAACTGACGAATCTTGCCAGAGCGTTGCGCGTGTTCGGCGAGCGGTATGGTATCAGTTATTACCAGTTCGTCGAGCACTGATTCGTTGATATTGTCCACCGCCGGGCCAGACAGGATCGGATGCGTGGCATAGGCGAGTACCCGTCGCGCGCCCTGTTTCTTGAGCGCTTCGGCGGCCTTGCACAAGGTGCCGGCGGTATCGACCATGTCATCGACCAGGATGCAGGTACGCCCCTTCACTTCACCGATAATGTGCATGACCTGAGCGAAGTTGGCGCGCGGGCGGCGCTTGTCGATGATTGCCAGTTCAACATCGAGCTGCTTGGCTACGGCGCGAGCACGAACGACACCACCGATATCGGGGGAGACTACAATCACGTCGTCGTAGTTCTGGCGCTCGATATCGTCGAGCAGAATCGGTGAACCGTAGACGTTATCGACCGGTACATCGAAAAAGCCCTGAATCTGATCAGCGTGCAGGTCCATGGTCATTACGCGGTCAACGCCGGCCTTGACCATCATGTCGGCCACTACCTTGGCGGAAATCGGCACGCGCGCTGAACGTACGCGGCGATCCTGACGGGCATAGCCGAAGTAGGGGACTACCGCAGTGATACGGGTGGCCGACGCGCGACGCAATGCGTCTACCATCAGGATCAGCTCCATCAGGTTATCGTTGGTCGGCTCACAGGTGGATTGCAGGATGAAAACGTCCTTGCCTCGCACGTTCTCATTGATCTCGACATTAATTTCGCCATCGCTGAATTGGCCGACAGTAGCGTGACCGAGACGATTATCGAGCGCCTCGGCGACTTTATGGGCCAGTTCGGGATGAGCGTTCCCGGCGAAGACCATCAATTTGGACACGGCGCAGCCACCTTTGGATGCTGGGTATAATGGGTAAATGTAGCAATGCCACAGTTACGTAAAGTATCTAGGGATTCGATGGTCGAGGGAATCAGCGTAAAGCCATGCAGAAGAAAATCAGGCTTTGAACACTATAAAGAAATGGCTGGGGTAACAGGATTCGAACCTGTGAATGCCGGTACCAGAAACCGGTGCCTTACCACTTGGCTATACCCCAGCAACACTGTCTCACTTTGTTTCAGCTCGACCGAAACGAGCAGCAGCGAGAGCGGCGGGTGTGTCAGGTGATTACCTGAGCACGGCGCGCATCTTACGGGTTTAAGGTTGGCAGGTCAAGCAATTGATTGCCTGATTCGTATGCCGCTACCCGAAAACCCCGACTGCAGCGCGCGCCATGGTAGTCAACGCGGGGTGCGCTGTCAATTTGAAGGGACTGTCTGCGCGCTCTGGGCCGCACCGTTTTGCTGCGGCTGTGGCTGCCAGCGTGTAATCACGAAGGTGACCTGAATGTCGCCATAGGTCAAACGTAGACGCCCGGGAAGCCAATAGCCGTTCGCATAGCTCCATTGCAGGTAGTTGATGGTCCAGCCATCCTGCTCAAGCGTGGCGGGGAAACCGTCATCATCATAGCTGAATGTGCCCTGAGAGCCGTTGGCAGCGAGGCCACGTACCCAGCGATCCAGCGATGAGACGGGCAGTGACCAGCCAAGCTGCTGTTCCATCAACTGCTCGGGCGTGGCGGCGCTAAAGGTGCCTTCGCCATTTCTTAGCGTCACGTCACCGGGATGGCCTTGGAGGGTATTGCGCCCTACGCCAAACGGGCCAGACACCATAATGGTGTAGTCGGCTGCCTGCTGGGTCCAGTCGAGGTTGGCGCTGCGATTCTGGCGGGGGGAGCGCAGCCCGATCTTGCCGCTCAGCTGCCATTCATTGAGCGCCTCCAGGCGCTGCTGCTGATGTTCCCAGTCGCCTTTTTCCCTGTCCACTGAAGGAGAAGGAGGGGATACCGCACATCCTGAAATAACAAGTGCCGCTATAAAAGCGATCACTACACGCAAGTGATTCATTGCAACGCAGCTCCTTTGCAAAGCGTAATGTCCATTATTCAAGCCATTCATTATAAAGGACTGCTGTAAACGTGCACGGGTGAGATGACGGGCGCACGATCTTCTTCATGTATTGCTTCATTGTGAGCCAGCGAATAAAAGGGTGGTGCTCTCCTTTTCTTTCCCTTCCTTTTATAGAAGGCTTGAACACCCCGGCGTTATGGAAGTGGTGTTCGCGTGGCTACCAGCGCCAAGTGCGCCGAGTTGGCAAAACGGCCATGCCAATAATAGTAGGACTAGCGCCAGTCAGTGCGTTGCTCGCGCATCGGGAAGTCTTCATTGGCAAATTAGCCACCCACAGCCGACAGCCCGCTATCATCGCAATAAATAACCCTTATCATCGTCTTGTTTGGAGCTGTAGCCCGCATGGTGAGGGGGCTTTGGATGAAATATCAGGTTCTGCCACGAGAGTGAGCGCCTCTATTGCGCTATGACGATGGGAGCCAGGCCGACAAATGTGTTATCCTTTAGCGCATCTGCCGGTAGTGCGGATTCCCGCGCTTTCGCCCATGTTGCTCTTCCTTTTCTGGATATCGCCTTTAAATACTCCCATGTGGGTAGGCGTTGTTTTATGTAAAGGAGTGGCAACCTGATGCATGAAAAGATGGCTTATGACGCTTCTTACGTTAGGCATTAATCACCGTACCGCTTCCCTCGATATGCGCGAGGCGGTGTCGTTTTCTCCCGAACAGCTTGAGCAGGCTTATGCTGATCTCATTACCCTCGCGGGTGTTGATGAAGCAGTGATTGTCTCGACCTGTAACCGCACCGAGCTTTACCTTGGCGCTGAATCGGTCAATGAAGCAGCAGTCGCACAGATTATCGAGTGGTGGGCCGGTTACCACAATATCGCTGTGCAATCCCTTGCTGACAGCATTTACCAATTCAGCGCCGAGCAGGCAGCTCGTCACCTGATGCGCGTCTCTTGCGGGCTTGACTCCATGGTTTTGGGAGAGCCGCAAATTCTGGGGCAGGTCAAAAGTGGCTACCAGTCGGCGCAGCGCTTCGCGGCGCTCGGCAGTACCCTGGACGCGCTCTTCCAGTTTGCCTTCGCCACGGCCAAACAGGTGCGCACCGATACAGGCATCGGTGAAAACCCTGTCTCCGTGGCCTATGCCGCCGTCAGTCTGGCAGGGCGTATCTTCGATAACCTGGCACGCTCGCGCGCCCTGCTGATTGGCGCAGGGGAGACCATTGAGCTGGTGGCGCGCCATCTGAAGGAAGCGGGTATTCAGGGCATTATCATTGCCAACCGCACCAAGTCGCGCGCCGAGACGCTTGCGGCGGAGGTGGGCGGTGTCGCGATCGGTCTTGAAGAGGTGCCGCAGGCGCTTAGCTGCGCCGATGTCGTTATCAGCTCCACTGCCAGCCCGCTGCCGGTACTGGGCAAGGGCGCTGTCGAGAGTGCGCTGCGGGTGCGTCGTCACCGCCCCATCTTTATGGTGGATATTGCGGTGCCCCGTGATATCGAGCCGGAAGTGGGTGATCTGGACGATATCTTTCTCTACAGCGTTGATGATCTCAACGAAATCATTGAAGAGAGCCGGCGTGGGCGTGAGGCCGCCGCCGCAGAAGCCGATACCATTATCGACGCCCGTGTCGATGAGTGGCGGCGCAAGCGCCGTGAGCGTGGCGTCGGCGAGCTGATTCGCCGTCATCGTCGCCAGGCCGAAGGGTTGCGTCAGGCGGCTGAAGCCCATGCCATCGCCCAGCTTGAGCGCGGCGAAGATCCGCACGAAGTGATACGGCGTCTATCGAATCAATTGACCAATAAACTGCTGCACGGTACGACCGCCCGGCTGCGCAAGGCGTCTGGCGAAAATCGTCAGGATATTGTTGAGGCTGCAACAGCACTGCTGCTTGATGGCGAGAGCGAGACTCAGCACAATAACCGCCCCCATCAGCCAGAAACACCCGCCAGCGACAGCGCCCCGGCGTCCGAGTCCCGGCAGGTGCACTAAAGGCCCTTATATGAAGCCATCCATACGCGAGCGCCTCGACGGTGCCGTGGATAGATTTGAAGAACTCGCAGCGCTGCTGTCCGACCCTGAAACCATCAGTAATCAAACCAGATTCCGCGACTATTCCCGTGAATACGCTGAGCTGGAGCCGCTTGTAGCGGCCTGGCAGCGTTATCGTGGTCTGGAAGACGAACGTGATGCGGCGCACGCCATGTCCAGCGATGAAGATCCTGACATGCGCGCGATGGCCGCCGAAGAGCTTGAAGAGCTTGAACCGCGTATCGAAGCGCTCGACGGCGAGATCAAGAAGCTGCTGATTCCCAAGGACCCCGACGACGAGCGTGGCGTGTTCCTTGAGGTGCGTGCCGGTACTGGCGGCGATGAAGCGGCGCTCTTCGCCGGTGATCTCTTCCGGATGTATTCGCGCTATGCCGAGCAACGCCATTGGCGTGTTGAACTGCTGAGTGCCAGTCATGGCGAGCAGGGCGGTTTCAAGGAAGTCATTGCACGACTTGAAGGCAGTGGCGTGTACGGCAGGCTCAAGTTCGAATCAGGTGCTCATCGCGTCCAGCGCGTACCGGCCACTGAGTCCCAGGGGCGCGTACATACTTCTGCCTGTACGGTGGCGGTGATGCCTGAAGTCGATGCGGTGACCGATGTTGAGATCAATACCAACGATTTGCGTATTGATACCTTCCGTTCCAGCGGTGCCGGTGGTCAGCACGTCAACACCACCGACTCTGCGATCCGTATCACCCACCTGCCGACCGGCACCGTAGTGGAGTGTCAGGACGAGCGTTCGCAGCACAAGAACAAGGCCAAGGCGATGTCGCTGCTGGCTTCGCGTCTGAAGCAGGAAGCCGTTGCGGCACACAATCAGCAGCAGTCCGAAACCCGGCGCTCGCTGGTAGGTTCGGGGGATCGCTCCGAACGTATTCGTACCTACAATTTCCCGCAGGGGCGGCTGACCGACCACCGTATCAATCTGACGCTCTATAAGCTCAGCGATATTCTGGAAGGCGATCTTGAGAGCGTGATTGAGCCGCTGATTCATGAGCATCAGGCCGACCAGTTGGCGGCGCTGCAAAGCGATTGACGTGATGACGTTTGACCAGGCGCTTAAAAAGGCGCGTGAACGTTTAGCGGCCACTTCTTCGACCGCTGCCCTCGATGCAGAAGTATTGCTGCTTGCACTGAGTGGCAAGTCGCGGGCCTGGCTATATGGCTTTGGTGATACCGAGCTGGAAAGTACGCTGGCCGCGCGTTTTGACGAATGGGTTGAACGGCGCGCTGCGGGTGAGCCAGTGGCTTATCTGCTGGGATTTCGCGAGTTCTTCGGGCTACAGCTCGAAGTGAGCCGCGCTACCCTGATTCCGCGTCCCGACACTGAGCTATTGGTTGAGCAGGCGCTCGCGTTGGCGGGCAGCGCTTCTGGTCGCGCCCTCGATCTGGGTACTGGCAGCGGCGCAATTGCACTGGCCTTTGCCAGCCAGTGCCCCGACTGGCAGGTCACAGGCTGTGATCGGGTGCCGGATGCCGTCACCCTGGCACAGCGTAATGCGGAGCGGCTGGGGCTTGGCAATACACGCTGGTTACACAGCCGCTGGTTTGATCACCATGAATTGGCCCCCCATTCGTTTGCGCTGATCATGTCGAACCCTCCCTATATTGCCGAACATGACCGCCATCTGGATCAGGGCGACGTGCGCTTTGAGCCGCGTTCGGCACTGGTTGCCGGTAGTGATGGCCTGGACGATATCCGCGAAATTATCGCTGCCAGCCCGCGCTATCTCGCTTCTCAGGGTTGGTTGCTACTGGAGCATGGTTACGATCAGGCGGCTGCCGTGCGCCATTTGATGGAGCAGCACGGCTTCTCCCAGATCGCCAGCGCTCGTGATCTTGGCGGCCATGAGCGCGTAACCTTCGGGCAGTGCGCCGTTGCCACGGATGCTGCCTAATCAGCGTATAGCACCTTTCTTCCTTCTTTTCCTCCTCTCCAACTGTCGGGAGCTGTCATGAACGATCATCAATTGCTGCGCTACAGTCGCCATGTATTGCTTCCGCAAATTGATGTGGAAGGGCAGCAGCGCTTGCTGAACGCTCGGGTAGTGATTATCGGCCTGGGAGGGCTGGGGTCAGCGGCCGCGCTGTATCTGGCGGCTTCCGGTATCGGCACGCTGGTGCTGGCCGATTTTGACCGAGTGGAGCTATCCAACCTGCAACGTCAGATCATTCATAATGAAGCTCGTCTTGGGCAAACCAAGGCGGCTTCCGCTGCGCAGGCCATTGCAGCGCTGAACCCCGATTGTCAGGTCGAGATCATCGAACAGCGCCTTGATGACGACGCCCTGACCCAGCAGGTGGGGCAGGCGGATGTAGTGCTTGATTGCACCGACCGTTTTTCAAGCCGCTATGCCATCAATCGTGCCTGTGTAGCTCATTCAACGCCGCTGGTCTCCGGTGCCGCGATCGCCTTTTCAGGACAGTTGGCGGTGTTTGATCTACGTCGCGCCGATGCCCCCTGCTATGCCTGTCTGTATGGTGAAGACGGGGACGATGAAGCGACCAGCTGCGCTGAAAGTGGCGTGGCGGCACCGCTAGTGGGCGTTATCGGTAGCTGGCAGGCGCTGGAGGCGTTGAAGCTGATTAGCGGTGCCGGCAGTGCTGTCGAGGGGCTTTCCCTGTTTGATGGGGTGAGCGGCCAATGGCGGCAGATGGCGGCCAGCCGCGATGCGCAGTGCCCTGTGTGTAGTCAGCGCTGAGAGAACCATTCAGGCAAGGGTTTTCTCGATGAAATGCGGCCCGTGACAGGTCGCATTGAGCACCTTCTGTTGTAGCGCTCTTTTCCTCTTTTTTTCCGCAAAAGCACTTTTTTGTCGCTCTGCTTATTGGCATTTGGTCGTAGTCGCGACACAATCCCTGCCTTTCATGGTGTTCGATCTGGCGTTGATATGCGCTGCCTTGGTGCTTGTATGTCGTTAGCGGGATGTGACTATCCCTCGATGGTGCGCCTTCACCTGGTGTGATCAGGCAAGGCGGTATATAGGGTTCGCCGCGGGATAGGTATGACTTCACTCTCTCTTTCTACTAAAGCGTCATTTGACAGCGCGCAGGGCTATTACGATGCCACGCGCCGCGTGTCGCTCGACCCTGCGCCTTCGCTGGAAGGGCAGCGGCGTGCCGATGTCTGCGTGATTGGCGGTGGTATTACCGGCTGTTCGGCGGCACTTCATCTTGCTGAACGCGGCTATTCGGTGGTGCTGCTGGAAGCAGCGGATATCGGCCATGGCGCCTCCGGGCGCAGCGGCGGGCAAATCTTGCCGGGTCTGGGCACCTCGATGGCGACCTTCGAGCAGGCGCTAGGCAAACAGGCTGCGCGTGACGTGTGGAATATGAGCCGTGAGGCGGTAGCGCTGACCGAGCGGCTGATCGAGCGCCACAGGATTCCTTGCGACTACCGCAAGGGATATGTGCACGCCGCCAACAAGCGCCGTCATGGTAAAGAGGCCAGGGCGTGGATTGCCGAGATGGCCAGTGGCTACGACTATCACCAGTTGGAGTGGCTGGACAAAAGTGCCCTGCAACGGCATGTGGTCACCGATGCCTATACAGGCGGCGTACTCGATCACGAAGCTGGAGCCCTGCATCCGCTCAATTACACGCTAGGGCTAGCGGCGGCAGCTCAGCGTGCGGGCACCGCCATTCACTGTGGTAATCGGGTCACCGCCATTGAGCAGCAGGCTAATGGTCGTATGCAGGTGATTGCCAACCGCGGCAGGGTGGATGCCGAGTATGTGGTGCAGGCGACCAACGCCTATGGGGAAGGGCTGGTTTCCAGCGCTGATGCGCATATTATGCCGGTCGATAATTACATTATTGCCACCTCACCCCTGACCCCCGCGCAGGTGGCTGACGTGTTGCCTACTCAGGCGGCGCTATCGGACGCTCGATTTGTACTTGATTACTATCGGCTTTCAGCGGATCATCGCTTGCTTTTCGGCGGCCAGGTGAGCTATTCGGGCCGTCAGCCGCTGATGCTCGATTGGCGCATTCGCCAGCGCATACGCTATCTGTTCCCGCAGTTGAAAAGCCCCGCGATTGATTATCGCTGGGGAGGAAGGCTGGCGATCACCATGAATCGCGCCCCTGATTTCGGACGCAAGGGCAATGGTCTTTATTGGGCGCAGGGCTATTCAGGTCATGGAATGGCGTTTGCCGGTCTGGCTGGCAAGCTGTTGGCCGAGGCCATTGCCGGACAGGCCGAGCGCTTCGACCTGTTTGGCAGCGTCAAGCATCGGGCCTTTCCCGGTGGCAAGCACATGCGCACACCTCTGTTGGTGCTTGCGACGAGTTTTTACAAGCTGCGCGATATGCTCTGATCTTTCAGCAAACAGTGCGCACCTTATAAAAACGCGCCGCCATATCGCGTCTCTGTAACACGCGGTATGCACGCTATAATTGAGCGCCTTCATGGAGCATGGAGGGCGCCACATTCACCCATAGCCAGCCGGTAATTTCCGGTGCAGTGGAGATGCCTGAATGCCCACAGACAGCGCAACCCGCGAAGAATTTCCCGATAAAGCAGCAGCCCGCTCGGTCTCGCGAGACGCTTCCTCGATTACCCTGAAGGGGCTTTCGAAGCGTTTTGGCAATGACGTTGTGGCATTGGACAACGTCGATTTAACGATCGAGGCGGGCGAATTCTTCACGCTGCTAGGCCCTTCCGGCTGCGGCAAAACCACCTTGTTGCGCATTCTGGCCGGCCTTGATTCCGCGGATAGCGGCAGTGTCGAGATTGGTGGCCGCAACGTGACCGATGTGGCACCGCACAAACGCAGCGTTAATACCGTATTCCAGTCCTATGCGCTGTTTCCCCATCTCAATGTGCGCGACAACATTGCCTTCGGCCTGAAAATGCGCGGTATTGGCAAGGCTGAAAGCAACACCCGTGTCGAGCAGATGGCGGCATCGCTGAAAATCGACAATCTGCTGGCGCGCCAGATTCACCAGCTTTCCGGTGGTCAGCGGCAGCGTATTGCGTTGGCGCGTGCGCTGGTCAACGAGCCTGATGTACTGCTGCTGGATGAGCCGCTTTCCGCCCTTGATGCGGGCCTGCGCAGCGATCTTCAGGTGGAGTTGAAGCGTCTTCAGCAACGCCTCGGCATGACCTTCGTCTTCGTGACCCACGATCAGGAAGAAGCGATGGTGATGTCTGATCGTATTGCTCTGCTGAACGGCGGTAGCATCGAGCAGGTGGGAGCGCCGCCGGAAGTCTATGAGCGTCCGCGCAGCCGCTTTGTGGCGCGCTTTATTGGTCACGACAATCTGTTTCCGGTGAGTTCGCGTAACGGTTATACCATAAATACCGAACTGGGCATGCTGACCACTGAAAGCAGCGCTGGCGGTACGGCCTCGCTGGCGTTGATCCGCCCCGAAATCATCGAGCTTTCCGCCCCAGGCAGTGCCGGTGCCGACCCGACCCTGGCGCTGAACCGTTTGCCCGGTCGCGTGCGGGAGCGCTTTTATCGCGGCGCCACGGTGGAATATCACCTCGATTGCGGCGGCCAGCATATTGTTGCCGAGGCCACCAACTCTGGCGAGCGACTGTTTCGCATCGGCGACCAGGTGCAGGTCGAGATCTATCCTGAAGATGTCATTCTGATCAACGAATAGGCGGGAGCACAGCGATGTCCAATATTTCCTCGCCTGCATCACGCGGCAGCGCGGTGCTGCATCTTTTGTGGACCACCGGCCCCTCGGCTGCCTGGATCACGCTATTTCTGGTGTTGCCGAGCCTCTATCTGGTGTCGATGGCGTTTCTGACCAACGGCACCTACGGCCAGCCTGAAATGCCGCTGAGCGTTGATTCGTTCCGCCAGCTGGCAGGCTACGGCTTCCTTGGCTGGAGCCCCGGCAACCTCTATACGCTCTTGCGCTCGCTCTACTACACGCTGTTTTCGACGGCGTTGACGGTGCTGGTGGCCTATCCCATCGCCTATTACATCTCTACCGCACGGCCCAGCCTGCGCGTGGTGATGTTGCTGGCGATCGTGGTGCCGTCATGGACCAATCAGGTAATTCGTGCCTTTGGCTGGATGAACCTGCTGGCGCCGGGCACCCCGATTTCCACTCTGGCAAGCTGGCTGGGGCTGGCTTCGCCCGAACTGGGGCTTTATCCCTCATCGTTCGCGGTGATGCTGGGGCTGGTGTACAACTTCCTGCCCTTTATGGTGCTACCGCTCTACAGTGCCTTCGAGAAGCTTGACATGTCCCAGCTTGAAGCGGCGCGGGATCTCTATGCGTCGCCGCTGCGCGCCTTTTTTGCCGCGATTTTGCCGCAAACCCTGCCAGGGCTATTGGCGGGATTGGTGCTGGTGATGATTCCCGCCTTCGGCATGTACGTGGTGCCTGAATTGTTGGGCGGTGGCCGCGCCATGATGATCGGTAATCTGGTCGCGACCCAGTTTGCGGATGGCTCCAACTGGCCCTATGGCGCGGCGGGTTCAATTCTGATGCTGGCAGCCACGCTGCTGGGTATCTGGCTGCTACGGCGGCTGGGGCGCCGCCTCGGCGGTGGTGAGGAGGTCGTGATATGAGACAACGTCGTGCTCACCCTGCGTTTGCAGTGTTCTGGTGGCTTGTGCTGCTCTTTCTGTATTTGCCGCTGGCGGTGGTGGTGCTGTTCTCCTTCAATGCGATCAACAGCGCCGCTACCTTTGCCGGCTTCTCGCTGCGCTGGTATGTCAGCCTGTTCAGCAATGATGCGGTTATTCACGCCTTCTACAACTCGATGGTGCTGGCGCTGTCGTCGTCAGTGATTGCGCTGGTGCTGGGCACCTTCCTCGGCTATGGGCTTTATCGCCACCGCGGGCGGCGCATGGGCTGGCTGATTGTTCTGATCTATCTGCCGATCGTAATGCCCGACGTGGTGTTCGGTATCTCTGACATGACGTTTTTTGTGCGGCTGAACTCGATGTTTGGCATTCTCAAACCGGGGATGCTGACCATGATTATCTCCCACGTCACCTTTGAGTTGCCCTTTGTCGCGCTACTGATTTACGCCCGTTTCGTCAATCTGGATGCGGCGCTGTTTGATGCCAGCAAGGATCTGTACGCGGGGCCGATCAAGCGGGCGCTCTATTTTGTGATCCCTGCGATCAAGCCAGCGCTGGTGGCTGGGTTCTTCCTTGCCTTTACGCTCTCTTTCGATGACTTCGTGATCAGCTTCTTCACCTCGGGGCCGGAGAGCGCTACCTTGCCGATCTATATCTGGGGTGCGATTCGTCGCGGTATCTCGCCTGATATCAACGCCATCGGCTCGCTGATGATTGCGGCGGTGCTGGTGGCTGCGCTGATCAGCCTGATCTTTACGCTGAAGTCGCGTAAGCGTGAGGGTAATCTTAATTGATTCACTGCCTGGGGCCGCTGGCGTCAGGCATTCGGATTTTCCATCAAGCTGTGCAGGGGAATGGAAACAATGACACTTTTTTCAAAGCTGGCCAGTGCTGGGGCGCTGTGTGCACTGGGGCTGGCGCTGTTGCCGGGGCAGGCACTCGCCAAGGACAAGCTCTATGTATTGAACTGGTCGGAGTATATGGACCCGGCCATTATCAAGCAGTTCGAGAAAAAATATGATGTCGATGTGGTACAGAGCTACTTCGGCACCATTGGCGAAATGTACGCGCGTTTGCAGTCGGGGGGCGATACCCAGTACGACGTGGTAATGCCTTCCAACTACTATGTGCCGCGCATGATCAGTGCTGGACTGGTGCAGCCGCTTGATAAAAGCAAGCTGCCCAACTTCAAGAATCTGATGCCGCGCTTCGCTGATCCTGATTATGACAAGGACAGCAAGTACAGCGTTGCCTATCAGTGGGGCACTACCGGTCTGGTGTATGACACTCGCGCCTTCCCTGATGCTCCCGATAGCTGGGGGCTGATCTTCGATCCGCAGAGCAACGCCAACAAGCCTTTTGCCATTCAGGGCGACGGTAATGTGATGATCGGTGCGGCGTGCGCCTATCTGGGCCATGGCTATGACTGCAAGGATCGCGCTAGCTGGATTGATGCGGGCAAGCTGCTGATGAAAACCAGCAAGCGCAGCAACTTCAACGGCTATGTGGATGGCACGCCGGTACTTCAGCAGTTGGCGCGTGGAACGGTCAAGGTGGGGGTCAGCTTCAATGGCGACTTCCTCAACTCGCGTAATGAAGACCCCGAAGGCTTCAAGCATCTGAAATACGTGGTGCCAAAAGAGGGCGCCGAGATGTGGGTCGATGCAATGGTGATTCCCAAGCGAGCGCCGCATCCGGATCTGGCCCATGCCTTTATCAACTATATTCTTGATGCGAAAGTAGGCGCTCAGCTATCGAACTGGACCTATTACTCGTCGCCCAACCAGGCGTCGATTCCTTACCTGGATGAGGAGCTGCGCAAGGCGCCTTCCCAGCCCACCGACGACGAAATGAAGCGCATTCGTTTTCTGCCAGCGCTTGAAGGCAAGGATCTCACCGACTTCCAGCAGCTATGGGGTGAGGTGCGTTCTCAGTAAGGCTGCTGAAAGAACAGGCGGTGATGAAAGCCCCATGTTGCCCATCCGGCAATGTGGGGTTTTTACGTCATGGGAGCCGGGCGGTGCCAGCGTGTCATGCCAGTGAAGTATTTCTTCAAGGGATATGGCAGCATAGCGTACAAGGCGCTTGAGTAGTGTCAGCTACTGTTTGTGCGTTGCTACAACGCACACCAGTGGCGGGAAGGTGCCGTTCTCTTAATCCTCTTCGGATGTGACCATGTCGTCCAATAGTGTTGATCCCCGCATCGAACAGTGGTTTGAAACCCACGCCATCACTGAGGTTGAGTGCCTTGTTACCGATATGACCGGTGGCCTCAAGGGCAAGATCATGCCTGCCGGCAAATACCTGCGCGGCGGGCGGCCCCGCTTGCCTGATTCCGTCTTTATTCAAACGGTGACGGGCGGTTATCCCGACGATGATGACTTGAAGTTCTGGAACTTTGCCGAGCTGGATATGCAGCTGATGGCGGACCCGGATGCGCTCTATCTGGTGCCGTGGGCTGCCGAACCGACGGCGCAGATTATTCATGACTGCACCTACATGAGTGGGGAGCCGGTCGAGATATCACCGCGTCATGTGCTGCGCAGGGTGCTGGCGCTCTACGCCGAGCGTGGCTGGGAACCGGTGATTGCGCCGGAGATGGAGTTCTTCCTGGTCAAGACCAACACCGACGCCGATTACCCGCTGGAGCCGCCGGTAGGGCGCTCAGGACGGAAGGAGAACGGGCGGCAGTCCTACAGTATTGATGCGGTGAATGAATTCGATCCGCTGTTTGAAGAGATGTACGACTTCTGCGAGCAGCAGGGGCTTAATCTCGACACCTTGATTCATGAAGAGGGTGCCGGGCAGATGGAGGTCAACTTCCTGCACGGCGATCCGCTGAAACTGGCCGACCAGATCGTCATGTTCAAGCGGACGCTCAGGGAGACCGCGCTGCGCCACGGCATGTACGCCACCTTCATGGCCAAGCCGATGGCCAATGAACCGGGCAGCGCTATGCATCTGCACCACAGCCTCAAACGGCAGGGGGAAGAGCGCAACCTGTTTGCCGATGAAGATGGCCCCAGTCGTATGTTCCTGCACTTTATTGGCGGCTTGCAGCGCTACCTGCCTGCGGCGATGCCCTTCTTCGCACCCAATATCAATTCATGGCGGCGTCTGCATCGCAGTGAACACAGCGGCAGTGCCCCGACCAACGCAGAGTGGGGCTACGATAACCGTACCGTCGGGCTGCGCGTGCCGGTCAGCGACAGTGCCAATATGCGGGTGGAGAACCGCCTGCCGGGCGCCGATGCCAACCCCTATCTGGCGATGGCGGCATCGCTGGCGTGCGGCTATCTTGGCATGCTTGAGCAGGCAGAGCCGCGTCCACCGCTGGTGGGCTATTCGTCACACGAGCGCCATGACCTGCCCGATGATGTGATTCCTGCCCTGGATATGCTGGCGGAAAGCGGCCCGCTGATGAATGTACTGGGCGAGCGCTTTGTGCGCAGCTATCTGGCGGTCAAGCGTGCCGAACATGCGGCCTATTTCAACGTGATCAGCTCATGGGAGCGCGAACATCTGCTGCTACGGGTATAGCCGCGGCACTCTGCGCCCCACGCAGGCAGACGTTGCATTCATGAGTGAGGAGTAAGCATGAGAAAAACTGCATTGGTGCAGGGTGTCAGAGCTGTGCTGGCGGCAGCCGTTTTATTCGGTGGTGCGGGCGGTGCCCAGGCCGCCGAACAGTCAACGCTTTATCTGTATAACTGGACGGATTATGTATCGCCCAAGGCGATCGCTCAGTTTGAAAAGCAGTATCACGCCAGGGTTGTGCAGAACTACTTCACCTCCAACGCCGAGATGTTCTCAAAGCTGCGCAGCGGCGGTGATGCCCAGTACGACGTTATTGTGCCGACCGATTACTTCGTGCCGCGTCTGGTGGAGGCCAAACTGATTCAGCCGTTGGGCAAGCTTGAGGCACGTCAGCAGATCGCTGAAGAGTTTCTGAAGGCCGATTATGATCCGGGTGGCCGCTACAGCTTGCCTTATCTGTGGGGTGCTACCGGCATTATCTATGACACCCGGGCCCTGCCGGATCTGCCCCATAGCTGGAAAGCGCTGTTTGATGAAAAAGCGAACCCTCGTCAGCCGTTCTCGCTGCTGGGCGGCGATGCTCAGGTGCTGTTTGGGGCCAGCTGTGCGGCGCTGGGGTTGGGCTTCGATTGTGTTGGGCAGGATGATTGGGTAAAGGCGGGGCGGGCGGTGTCAGCAACGCTACAGCGACCCAATTTCCAGGGCTTTAGCGATAGCACTGCCGCCATTGATCAGGTGGTGCGCGGGGTAGCCAAGGTCGCCGTGACCTACAGCGGTGATTTTGACTACCGGCGCGACGCTTCTCCTGATAGCTATCGTCATATCGGCTTCTTTATCCCCAGTGAAGGTTCCCAGCGCGGCGTTGATACCCTGGCGATTCCTGCTCACGCCCCGCATCCTGAGCTGGCGCGCCGGTTTATCGAGTTCATGCAGCGGCCCGAGATTGCGGCACTCAATGCGCGCTACAGCCATTACTACACCCCCAATAAAGGGGCGGAAGCGGTGCTTGCCGAGCAAGGTATCAAGGCCACTCCCGATCGGCAGGAGCGTGACAGGCTGATGTTTGTGCCGCTGTTGGAAGGCAGGCAGTTGCAGCTACTACAGCAGATTTGGGGCGAGGTGCGTAGTCGTCAGTAGCCAGCGCAGCAGAAGTGATTGAACTACAGGAAAACGCTGTCAGGGAGTAATGCCCTGGCAGCGTTTTTCTTGCATTCACGCAGAAGGCTGATGGCTGAGAAAGGTTTTTCTTGGCAAGGGCTTGCGCCCAAAGCACTATGTACCTGGACTGATAATGGCATTACTGTAATGCCCCTCATAAAAAACACCCCCCTATTGGTATAGCAACAATGTCTACTGGCGCCCCCTGGTACCGCATCCTCTATGTTCAAGTGCTGATCGCCATTGCGGCAGGTATCACGCTCGGCCATTTCTACCCTGATCTGGCGCAATCGCTGAAGCCGCTGGGTGATGCGTTTATCCAGTTGATCAAGATGATTATTGCGCCGGTTATTTTCTGTACGGTTGTGACTGGCATCGCGGGCATGGGCGATATGAAAAAAGTGGGGCGCGTGGGCGGCAAGGCGCTGATCTACTTTGAAGTCGTATCGACCTTTGCGCTGGCGATCGGTGTGATTGCGGGGCTGGTGCTGCGCCCCGGTGACGGCTTCAATGTCGATCCTGCCACGCTTGATGCCAGCGCGGTGGCGAAATATACCGCAGCGGCGGAGCACGGTCACAGCGTTACCGATTTTCTGCTGAGTATCATTCCCTCCAGCATGTTCAGCGCTTTTACCGAAGGTAATATTCTACAGGTGCTGCTGGTGGCGATTCTGACCGGCGCGGGGCTCTCTGCACTGGGCGAAAAGGGGCGCAACGTCACCTCGGCCATCGAGCAGGCTTCGGCGGTACTGTTCAAGATCGTAGGCTTTATCACCAAGCTGGCCCCAATTGGTGCGCTGGGCGCGATGGCCTTTACCGTGGGCAAGTACGGCGTTGGTTCCTTGACTCAGCTGGTTGAGCTGGTGCTGAGCTTCTATGCGACCGCCATCTTGTTTGTGCTGATCGTGCTGGGCGCGATTGCACGCTTCAGCGGTTTCAGCATTATTCGCTTGATTGTATATCTCAAGGATGAATTGCTGATTATTCTCGGCACCAGCTCTTCGGAATCAGCGCTGCCGCAGCTATTGCAGAAGATGGAGCGTGCTGGCTGCTCGCGTTCGGTCGTGGGGCTGGTGGTGCCGACCGGTTACTCATTCAACCTGGATGGCACCAACATCTATATGACACTGGCCGTGCTGTTTATCGCGCAGGCGACCAATGTCGAACTGAGCGCCATGCAGCTGATCACCATTTTGCTGGTGGCGATGCTGACCTCCAAAGGTGCCAGCGGCGTGACCGGTGCCGGTTTCGTGACACTCGCGGCGACGTTATCGGTGGTGCCGGGCCTGCCGGTGAGTGCCATTGTGCTGGTGCTTGGCGTTGACCGTTTCATGAGCGAGTGCCGCTCGCTGACCAACTTCATCGGTAATAGCGTGGCCACTATCGTGATGTCAGCGTGGGAGAAGCAGCTTGATCGTGAGCAGTTGAAACGCGCCCTGAGCGGTCGTTCTAGGGAAGATTCAGCCGCCTCATAGGGAAGAAGGGCTGCCATAATGCAGCCGCAGCCCCCCCTGAGAATGGAACGCCATTGCGGTAGTGATAAAGATGGTTGCGACTCTTTTACATTCGCTCACCTGCCTTTATGCGCTGCCGCTGGTACACTTCGATAGATTCACCTTTTTATCGAACACGAGTGGCTACAGGAATCCCTATGAGTATCGATCCCCATGCAGGCCAGTTGCCCGACGACGCTATGCTGACCAATCTGCCTCGACTGGTATCACGCTATTACGGGTTGCGCCCCGACCCCGATAATGTGGCTCAGAAGGTTGCCTTTGGTACTTCGGGTCATCGCGGTTCGGCGTTCGCTGGCAGCTTTAACGAGTGGCATATTCTTGCCATTACCCAGGCGATCTGTGAATTCAGGCGTGAGCAGGGCGTCAATGGCCCGCTCTTCATGGGCATGGATACGCATGCGTTGTCAGAGCCGGCCTTTGCCTCGGCACTTGAAGTGCTGGCTGCCAATGGGGTCGAGACACGTATTGATGCCGGTGTCGAGGAGACCGGTGGCGAGCCGGGCTATACGCCGACGCCTGTTATCTCCAATGCGATTATCGAATACAACAAGGGGCGCAGCGACGGGCTGGCCGATGGCATCGTGATTACGCCTTCGCACAACCCGCCTGCTGATGGCGGCTTTAAATACAATCCTACCCATGGCGGCCCGGCTGATACCGATGTCACCAAATGGATTGAAGACCGTGCCAATGAGCTGTTGACGCTGGGGCTTGATGGCGTGAAGCGCGTGGATTACGAAACGGCGCTTAATGTTGAAAGCACTCAACGATTTGACTATATCAGCCAGTACGTTGATGGCCTTGCGCAGGTTATTGATCTGGACGCCATTCGTGATTCAGGGCTGACCTTTGGCGTTGATCCGCTGGGCGGCGCGGGTGTTCACTACTGGACGCGCATTGCCAGCCAGTATCAGCTGCCGCTGAAGGTGCTGTCGCAGCATGTCGATCCCACCTTCCGCTTTATGCCGCGTGACTGGGACGGCAAGATTCGAATGGATTGCAGCTCGCCCTACGCGATGGCGGCAATGATCGACAACAAGGATAGCTTCGATGTCTCCTTCGGCTGTGATACCGATCACGACCGTCATGGTATCGTCGCGCGCTCAACCGGGCTTCTGAATCCTAACCACTATCTGGCGGTGGCAATTGAGTATCTCTTTACTCACCGCCCGCAGTGGAACGAAAGCGTCGGCGTGGGTAAAACCCTGGTCTCCTCGGCGATGATTGATCGTGTCGCCAAGGGGCTGGGGCGAGAGCTGTTCGAAACGCCGGTAGGGCTTAAATGGTTTGTGCAGGGGCTTGTCGAAGGCAAGCTCGGCTTTGGCGGTGAAGAGTCCGCTGGCGCTACCTTCCTGCGCAAGGATGGCAGCGTATGGTCAACTGACAAGGATGGCATCATTCTCGGGCTGTTGGCGGCAGAAATTACCGCGGTCACTGGTAAGGACCCGGGCCAGCATTATCAGGAGCTGACCGAGCGTTTCGGCGCTCCCGTCTATCAGCGTATTGATGCTGCCGCGACCCGCGAGCAGAAAGCCAAGCTCAAGGCGCTGTCGCCCGAGCAGGTCAGTGCCACGACGCTGGCCGGTGATCCGATTACCCGCATTCTGACCAATGCTCCCGGCAATGATGCCCCTATCGGCGGCTTGAAGGTCGAGACTGACAACGGTTGGTTTGCCGCACGTCCTTCCGGCACCGAAGATGTCTACAAGATCTACGCGGAGAGCTTTAAGGGCGAAGAGCACTTGAAGCATATTCAGCAGGAAGCCAAGGCACTCGTCGATCAGGTGCTGGAAGGCTAATCCTTTCCATTCTCGCGCTGTTCAGGAACACCCCGCTACAACCAGGTTGTAGCGGGGTGTTTTACAGGTAATAGGCGAATAGTCGTGGTTTCTTTGTGTTTGTTGTATAGATAGACTGGTCTACCTACTTTGTTCTGTTCAGGAGGTTGCCATGGCTCCCGATAGTGAGCTCGCGCAAGGCGCTGGTGCTCGCGACAGGCTGCTGGCCGCAGCGGCGCTGCTGTTTTACCGCAATGGCATTAACGCCACGGGCATTGATGCCATCATCCGTGAAGCGGGGGTGGCAAGAAAAAGTCTTTACAACCACTTTGCTTCCAAAAGCGAGCTAGTGGCGTGCTATATCGAGGAGCGGCATCGCCAATGGCTGGGGTTCTATCGCGAGCGTGAAGCGCACGCGGATTCTCATCTCGCGGCAGTGCTTGCTGTCTTCGATGCGTATGTAGATCACGCTGAATCACGCTTTTCCATGGGATTTCGCGGCTGCGGCCTGCTCAATGCTGCGGGGGAGTTTGAGGCAGGGGATCAGGGGCGGGAGGCAGTGCGTCGTCATAAAGAAGAGGTCGAGCGCATTATTGCCGGCCACTTGCGTGAGATGCGGTCACCTTCTTCTGTTCAAGCGGATGATCTGGCGCAGCAGATCGCGTTCCTGCTGGAAGGTGCCATTGCCCGTGCAGGGCTGGCGGGAAGTGCTGCGCTTGTCAACGATGCGCGCCGTTATGCACAGCGTTGGCTGGAGGCGTTATGAATAGCGTGTGGGCGCCGCTGGCCGTTGCAGTAGCAGCATTTTTGTGGGGCACGACCGGTGTGGTGGCGAGCGCTGCCCCTATGGTCAGCCCTTTGACCATTGGCGCGGTAGCGATGGGGCTGGGCGGTCTATTGCAGGCCAGCCTGGCGCTGCGCGGCATGCGTCATCGCCATCATCTGCTATTGGCGCAGTGGCGCTGGTGGCTGGTGGGCGCAATCGCCGTGGCGATATACCCATTGGCGTTTTACAGCGCCATGCGTGAGGCGGGAGTCACGGTAGGGAATGTGGTGTCGATTGGCGCGGCGCCCGCTTTTTCAGCCATGCTGGAGCGGGTGTTGGATGGCCGCCGTGTGAGTTTACGCTGGAAGGTCGGCATTGTGGTGGGTGTCGGCGGTATTCTGGTGCTAGGCGCATCGCGCAGCAGTGGGCATAGCGACGCTCTGCCTGCCGGCCCGCAAGCGCTGTGGGGCATGGCGTTAGGACTGGTGGCGGCCTTCACCTACGCGCTGTATAGCTACAGCGCTCAACGCCTGATGCGGGAAGGAATCAGCTCACGTTATGCCATGGGAGCGATCTTTGGTGGCGGTGGCCTATTGCTGCTGCCGCTGGTGGTGTTGACCGGTGCATCGCTGCTGTCCTCATGGACATCCTTCGCCGTGGGGAGCTATCTCGCCATCGTGCCGATGTTCCTCGGCTATCTCTGCTTTGGTTATGGACTGTCGCGGGTGGCTGCAAGTACCGCGACGACCATTACCCTGCTGGAACCGGTGGTGGCTGCACTGCTTGCTGCAGCGGTAGTGGGAGAGCGCCTGACCTCAAGTGGATGGCTGGGGATCGGCATGATATTCCTGTGTCTTTTGATTGTTACGCTGCCGATGCGCAAAAACCGCTCGTCTCCTATTACCGTTAGTAATGAATAGCATAACTTCGGCATAACGGTATGAAGGAGAATCAGCCCAGTGCCAAGGGTGCAGCAGGGTAGAAGGGGGAAGGCTAGCCATTCGTTTTCAGCGTCAATCGCCCGTCGCTGTCAGGCAAGACAGCCTGGGCCGGGTATCCTGTCGGCAAGTTTAAGCAGTGGGAAGGAGCAGGGCTATAACGCCATGATTGGCCGCTAATGCCCCATTTTGAGAACTTGTCTATCACCTGCATAAAAAAGAGGCTCTGCGGCGTAAGCGGCAGGGCCTCTCTTTGGTTGCTCACCCGTCACGTTACGGCAGGGGAGCTTTTGTTGCGCATGGCTTACAGCAGCGCGTCGAGCTTCTCTTTCAGCAGTTTGTTCACCTGCTGAGGATTGGCGGTACCGCGGGTGGCTTTCATCACCTGTCCGACGAAGAAGCCGACCATTTTGCCTCGTTTCTCTTCGGTGGCTTCCACATACTGGGTAACCTGCACAGGATTGGCTGCGATGACCTCGTCAATGGCAGCTTCGAGTGCGCCGGTATCAGTGACCTGCTTCAGCCCCTTGGCTTCGATGACCTGATCGGCATCTTCGAAGCGGCGCTGCCACAGCTCCTGGAAGACCTGCTTGGCCGCCTTGCCATTGATGGTGTCGTCCTTGAGGCGCACCAGCAGGCCGCCCAGTTGTGCGGCGCTAACCGGGCTTTCGCTGATTGGCAGACTGTCGCGGTTGAGCTGAGCGGAAAGCTCGCCCTGCACCCAGTTGGCGGCCAGCTTGGCATCACCGCACACCTCAAGGGTCTGCTCAAAGTAGTCAGCGGTGTCGTGGTGCGCAGTCAGTACACCCGCATCGTAGGACGACAGCCCCAGCTCGCTTTCGTAGCGTTCTCGCTTGGCAGCGGGAAGTTCCGGCAGCAGGGAGCGCTGATGGTCAACATACGCCTGGTCGACCACGAGCGGCAGCAGGTCAGGGCAAGGGAAGTAGCGGTAGTCGTTGGCTTCTTCCTTGGTGCGCATGCTGCGGGTTTCATCGGCATCGGGGTCGTACAGGCGCGTTTCCTGCACCACCTTGCCGCCATCTTCAAGAATATCAATCTGGCGCTCTACTTCGTAAGCGATGGCGCGTTCAACAAAGCGGAACGAGTTGACGTTCTTGATCTCGGCGCGCGTGCCAAATTCCTGCTGGCCTTTAGGGCGTATGGAGACGTTCACATCGCAGCGCATCGAACCTTCTGCCATGTTGCCGTCGGAGATGCCCAGATACGTGACCAGCGTATGCATGGCGCGCAGATAGGCGGACGCCTCCTTGGCCGAACGCAGGTCAGGCTCGGAGACGATCTCCAGCAGCGGGGTGCCCGCACGGTTCAGGTCGATGCCGCTCATGCCAGCGAAGTCTTCATGCAGTGACTTGCCGGCATCTTCTTCAAGGTGCGCGTGGTGAATGCGTATCTGCTTGCGCTCGCCATCTTCAGGCAGAATTTCCAGCACGCCCTTGCCCACGATGGGCTGCGCCATCTGGCTGGTCTGATACCCCTTCGGGAGGTCGGGGTAGAAGTAGTTCTTGCGTTCGAATACCGATACGTCAGGAATTTCGGCATCTATCGCGAGACCGAAGCGCAGCGCCATGGCGACGGCGTTTTCATTGAGCACCGGCAGCACGCCTGGAAGCCCAAGGTCAACGGCGCTCGCCTGACTGTTGGGTTCGGCACCGAAGGCTGTCGAAGAGCCGGAAAAGATCTTCGAGCGGGTCGCCAGCTGGACATGGACTTCAAGCCCGATCACGGTTTCCCATTGCATAGTCGTTGTCCTCTTCAACCTTGGTACTGTTCAGGCCGACGCTGGTGCCAGTCGGTGTGTTGCTGGAATACGTGGGCAACATTCAGCAGATGCGATTCGCCGAAGTGCGGCCCCAGAATTTGTAGGCCCACCGGACGATTATCGACGAAACCTGCCGGTACGCTGATGCCGGGAATGCCTGCCAGATTGATCGCGATAGTGTAGATATCCTGCAGGTACATGGAGACCGGGTCAGCCTGCTCGCCCAGCTTGAAGGCGGGGGTAGGTGCCGCTGGCCCCATCAGTACGTCCACCTTGTCGAAGGCGTCGAGGAAGTCCTGACGAATCAGGCGACGTACCTGCTGCGCCTTGCGGTAATAGGCGTCGTAGAAGCCTTCCGAGAGGGTGTGGGTGCCCATGAGAATGCGGCGCTTGACCTCTTCACCGAAGCCTTCGCCACGAGAGCGCTTGTAAAGGTCTTCGAGATCGACAGGGCTGTCGCAGCGATGGCCGAAGCGCACACCGTCATAGCGCGCCAGATTGGAGGAGGCTTCAGCAGGGGCAATCACGTAGTAGGCGGGGACGGCCAGTTGCGTATGCGGCAGGCTTACATCCACGACCTGAGCGCCGAGACTTTCATACACCTTGACCGCTTCGCGTACCGCCTGCTCGACACCGGCATCCAGACCGTCACCGAAGTATTCGACCGGCAGACCGATCTTGAGGCCATCGAGGGGCTGGGCGAGGGTGGCGGTATAGTCAGGCACCACGCGGGATACGCTGGTCGAGTCGCGGCCATCGTGGCCAGCAATTGCGTTGAGCAGCAGCGCACAGTCCTCGGCGGAGCGACCGAAAGGGCCTGCCTGATCAAGGCTGGAGGCATAGGCGATAATGCCGTAGCGCGATACTCGGCCATAGGTCGGCTTAAGACCGGTAATTCCGCAGAAGGCAGCGGGCTGACGAATCGAGCCGCCGGTATCGGTGCCCAGTGCCGCAGGCACCAGCCCCGCAGCCACCGCAGCGGCAGAGCCGCCCGAAGAGCCGCCAGGTACCAATGAGTGATCCCAGGGATTCTTCACGGCGCCGAAGAAGCTGTTTTCGTTGGAGGAGCCCATCGCGAACTCGTCCATATTGGTTTTACCGAGGCTGATGGTGCCGGCACTGTTCAGCTTCTCGACAACGGTCGCGTTATAGGGTGACACGAAGTTGGAGAGCATTTTTGACGCGGCAGTGGTCAGAACACCTTCGGTGCAGAAGATATCCTTGAGCGCCAGCGGTACGCCGGTGAGAGCGCCCACGTCATCCTTGGCTCGTGCGGCATCGGCGGCTTCAGCCTGCTCAAGCGCCGCATCGCCAGTGACGGTTATAAATGAATTGATGTCAGCGTCGCGCTGCTGGATGCGGTCGAGAAAACCGCGTACCAGATCAACGCTTTTGAACTCGCCCGAGGTCAGGCCGCGGGCCATCTCGGCAAGGGTCAGGTCTAGCATGCGTGATGTATCCGAAAGCTGGGTAAGGGTACGAAGTCAGTGTGCAGCACGCCGCGACGATGGTGCTCGTCTCGGGGCGGTATACGCTGGCTTCGTGAGAAATAACGGGCGTTGCCCAGCGGCTGGGCAATGTCGAAGCGATAGCGTTACTCGACGACGCGCGGTACCAGATAAAGCCCTTTGGCGACCTCGGGAGCTACCGTCTGGAACTGATCGCGCTGGTCGCTTTCCGTCACTTCATCGGCACGCAGCGGTTGCGTGGCATCAAGCGGATGGGAAAGCGGCTGTACGCCCTCGGTGTCAATTTCCTGAAGACGGTCCACCATGTTCAGGATGCGCGTCAGATCACCGACATAACGGTCGGCATCGGCGTTATCAATGCTGATGCGTGCCAGATGGGCGGCACGCAGGACGTCGGCGTGTTCTATCGCCATGCTGTAGGGTCCTGTTGCTTCAATGGGCAGGTGGCGCTTTTACCGTGAAGGCTCGCGAGGTATTCAGCATGAGTGCCGAACGCTCCCTGGCGCGCCTTTTGTCGCAGCAGATGCACTGCCACCTTGCCGAATTATGGATGTTTGCTGCAGGCGTTGGCCTATGCCATTGCCTATCATTCAGGCGCAACGGATAATATCCGCTATTATATGTGCCTGCCGCTTGTGTTCAGGCGTTAGTATGTCACGTTTACGCTCGCATATAATAACACGTGTGGCGGTGGCCTCGCTTGCCGCGACACAGGCGCAATGATAACGTGCGCACTTGCGCCGTACTGCGATCTGCACTAGGTATCTTTATACAATGTTCAAACGTCTTCGTGGCTTGTTCTCAAGCGATCTCTCGATCGACCTGGGTACGGCCAATACGCTTATTTATGTTCGTGGTAAGGGCATCGTGCTCGACGAGCCGTCCGTGGTGACCATTCGTCAGTCCGGCAATATGCGCAGTGTTGCTGCGGTGGGGGTTGATGCGAAGCGGATGCTGGGGCGTACGCCCGGTAACGTTACCGCCATTCGCCCTATGAAAGATGGCGTTATCGCCGACTTTACCGTGACCGAGCAGATGCTGCAGCACTTCATTCGTAAAGTGCATCAAAGTACCTTCCTGACACCGAGTCCGCGTGTGCTGGTGTGTGTGCCCTGCATGTCGACTCAGGTGGAGCGTCGCGCCATCAAGGAATCCGCAGAAGGCGCTGGCGCGCGCGAAGTCTTCCTGATTGAAGAGCCTATGGCGGCCGCTATCGGTGCCGGTTTGCCGGTAGAAGAAGCGCAAGGTTCAATGGTGGTGGATATCGGTGGTGGTACGACCGAAATTGCCATTATTTCACTCTCTGGCGTGGTCTATTCCGAATCCGTGCGTGTTGGCGGTGACCGTTTTGATGAAGCGATCACAGCCTATGTACGGCGCCATTATGGCAGCCTGATCGGTGAAGCAACTGCCGAGCGCATCAAGGAAGAGATCGGCTGTGCCTACCCGGGCGGTGAACTGCGCGAAATTGATGTGCGTGGACGTAATCTGGCCGAAGGGGTGCCGCGCAGCTTTACGCTCAACTCGAACGAAATTCTTGATGCGCTGCAAGAGCCGCTGTCGTCGATTGTCTCGGCAGTCAAGAGCGCCCTTGAGCAATCTCCCCCCGAGCTGGCCTCCGATATTGCCGAGCGTGGTCTGGTCGTTACCGGTGGTGGCGCGCTGCTGCGTGATATCGACAAGCTGCTCGCCGAAGAGACCGGGCTTCCCGTTATCGTGGCAGATGAACCGCTCAGCTGTGTTGCGCGTGGTGGTGGCAAGGCGCTTGAGATGATTGATCAGCACGCCTTCGAACTCTTCTCGATCGACTAGCGGCTTCACACCTGCCTGAGCGATAGATCATTTCGCCATTATTGGTGCGAAATATCGGTCAGGCGGGTGGTCGATGCGTGGAGGATGTCCTATCAAGCCATTGTTCATTCATGGTCCTTCCCCAGGGTTCCGCATGGTGCTGTGCACTATATTGGCGGCGCTCCTGCTGTTTGTAGATCTTCGTTATACCTGGATGGAAAAAGTGCGCACCGAGGCATCGACCGTGGTGGCGCCGGTGCAGTGGCTTGTCAGTCTTCCCGCTGAAGCGATGAGCTGGGGGGCAACTGCCTTTTCATCCCAGCGTGCGCTGGTGGAAGAAAATCGTGCGCTGCGTGAACAGCTTACACGGCTTTCGCAGCGCAGCCTGCGCATGGATGCCTTGACGGAAGAGAACGTTCAGCTACGCCAGTTGATGCACGCTGCGCCCCAGCAGCAGATGCAGTTTATTACCAGCGAGCTGATGCGCCTCGACAATGATCCCTTCATTCAGCAGATGATTGTCAATCGCGGTGCCGACCATGGCGTCTATCAAGGGCAGCCGGTAGTCGATGCCTTCGGCGTCGTGGGACACGTCGTGTCGGTCGGGCGTTTTTCGAGCCGCGTCATGATGATTAGTGACCCCAGCAATGCCATGCCTGTTCAGCTGGTGCGCAATGGACTGCGTTTTGTGATTCAAGGTGTGGGTGGCCCTCACCACTTGCAGCTGGTCAATGTGCCGGCCAACGCCGACGTGCGGGAGGGGGATCTGCTGGTCACCTCGGGGCTGGGGGGCGAGTTTCCGCCCGGCTATCCGGTGGCGACAGTCACCAAGGTGGAGTCGCGTACCAATGGGCCTTTTGCCAAAGTGGAAGCGCGGCCTGCGGCTCAGCTTGATCGTAGCCGTGATTTTCTGATGCTGTCGGCACGCGATGCGGTCTCTACGGATTCCGGTGCGCGTGTCGAGCAGGCCACCATTGATGCCATCGACAAGCTGTACCATCCTGCTGCCGAGGACGCTCCACATGGCCGCTGAGAAAAACCGCGCAGTATATCCCATGGTATGGCTTACGCTGATTGCGGCCCTGGTGCTGCAATTGATGCCGATGCCTGACAGTCTGCTGCTGCTGCGTCCGCCCTGGATCGCCATGACGCTGATCTTCTGGTGTTTGGCGCAGCCGCTGCGTGTCGGGGTATTTCACGGCTTTATCATTGGCCTGCCGCTGGATTTGCTCAATGGCACACCGCTGGGACAAAACGCACTGCTGCTGTCGGGTGTCTGTTTTCTGACGCTGCTGCTCTATTCCCGTATCCGGCTCTACTCCCTGTGGCAGCAAGCGCCTGTGGTGGTGGTGATTACCGGGCTGGTACTGCTATGTGAGCAGTGGCTAAGGGTGCTGTTTGGAGTTTCCGAGCTGCATATCCAGTTTATCTATGGCGCTCTGATTAGCGGGCTGCTGTGGCCGTGGTTCTCTACCCTGCTGTACAACATTCAGCGCGGCCTCTAGGCGGGGCAGTGCGTTTTCTTCTTATGCCGGTTTTGTAAGCTCTTTGTACGGCTTTCCGGGCGATGACATCGCATGTTGTTGCCTTTATCGTTACCTGTTCCTGCATAAAAATCGGGATGGGAGCCGACTCCTTTTCCATCCATCAGGGTATTGCGTGTAAACTATGGTTATATATCGGATTTTATATGTCGCCCGAATGGAACCAGCCCGTGTCTGATGGTTTCCCTTTGTGTCTCGCTTCACAATCACCCCGGCGGCTTGAACTGCTCGCATCAATCGGGGTAACGCCAGCGCTGGTGTGCGCTGCTGATATTGATGAACGTCCGCTTCCTCATGAAGCACCGGCAGCCTATGTGCTGCGCATGGCGCTCGGCAAGGCTCAGGCGGTGGTCGAGCAGCATCCTCACTGCTGGGTTCTGGGGGGCGATACGGCGATAGCGCTGGATGATCATATTTACGGCAAGCCGGCCAACAAGGCTGAATTCGATGCCATGTTTGCGCGCTTCAGTCAGCGCTGGCATTCGGTCTTTTCCGCGGTAACGCTGCTCCGTGCGGGGCAGCCTCCGCGTTCCATGTGGGTAGAGTCGAGGGTGCGCTTTGCACACATTGACGCTGCCCAGCGCGATGCCTATTGGGCAACCGGCGAGCCTTGCGACAAGGCGGGTGGCTACGCCATTCAAGGTAAGGGCGCTGCATTTATAGAGCGTCTGGAAGGCAGCTATTCGGCAGTGGTAGGGCTACCGCTATTTGAAACAGTGCGGCTGTTGGACGATGCCGGTATTCGTTACTGGCAATAACAAATAGATGGTTGGCAGGCGGTGTTGCCAGCAAAGCGCAGGCGCAACAAGGACGGTGACATGAGCGGCGAAGTGCTGATCAATTTGACGCCAATGGAAACGCGCGTAGCCGTCGTTGAAAATGGTGTGCTACAGGAGGTCGCGGTCGAGCGCCATCGCCGCCTGGGAATCACTGGCAATATCTATAAAGGCAAGGTGATTCGGGTGTTGCCGGGAATGCAGGCCGCCTTCGTCGATATCGGGCTTGAACGTGCGGCGTTTATTCACGCGCAGGCGCTGATGCCGCTGGATCACGAAGGGCCGGTGCTTCCCGTTCGTTCGTTGGCCCATGAAGGTCAGGTGCTCACCGTACAGGTGGTGAAAGACCCCCTGGGCAGCAAGGGCGCGCGCCTAACCACGCATCTCTCCATTCCTTCACGCTATCTGGTGCTGATGCCGCAGGCTTCCCACATTGGGGTCTCCCAGCGTATCGACAGCGAAGAAGAGCGCGTGCGCCTGCGTCATCTGGCTGCTGAAGTGATTGAGGTCGCAGGAGAAGCCGCTCCACCGGGTGGCTTTATTGTGCGTACTGCCGCTGAAGGCGTGGCGCGCGAAGCGTTGCTGGCTGACGTGCTGTTTCTTGGCCGACTATGGCGCAAGGTATCGGCGCGCAAGGTGGCGATAGAAGCGCCCGCACAAATCTATTACGACTTGCCACTTTTCCTGCGCATTTTAAGAGACGTAATGCGCGACGATATCGAACGCGTGCGCATTGATTCCCATGATAATTTCCTTAAGTTGCAGGCGTTTGCACGGGACTTTATGCCAGCGTGGGAGTCGCGGTTGGAGCTGTTCACGGGCGGGCGTCCCATTTTCGATCTGTTCTCGGTCGAAGACGAAATTTCCCGCGCGCTTGAGCGCAAGGTGCCGCTTAAATCGGGCGGCTATTTGATCATTGACCAAACCGAGGCGATGATCACCATTGATGTAAATACCGGCGCCTTTGTCGGGCATCGCAACCTTGAAGAGACCAGCTTCAAGACCAATCTCGAAGCAGCCACAGTGATTGCGCGCCAGTTAAGGCTGCGTAATTTGGGCGGTATCATTATCATTGATTTTATTGATATGGAAGATGGCGAACATCGCCGCCAGCTCTTGCGTCTGCTTGAAAAATCGCTCGAAAAGGATCGGGCGCGCATTTCGCTGACCGGCGTTACCGAACTGGGGCTGGTACAGCTAACGCGCAAACGCACCAGCCCCAGTCTTGAGCAGGTACTGAGCGAAGAGTGCCCTCTGTGTGCGGGGCGCGGTGCGATCAAAACCGCAGAGACGCTGTGCCTTGAAATCTTTCGCGCGATTATGCGCGAAGAGCGCGCGTATGGTGCCAACGGCTATCTGGTGCTCGCCGCGCCCAGTGTCGCCGAGCGTCTGATGGATGAAGAGGCGACTGCCCTGGCCGATCTCGAAGCGCTGCTTGGCAAGCCGATCCGGGTGCGAAGCGACCCTCAGTATGCGCAGGACCACTATGACCTGGTGTTAACGTAGTCCTGTGAATGAAGTTAACGATATTCGGCAGGCCAGGGAGGGCTGTTTGACGTGAGTGTTTTGCGCGATATGCAGCCTGCGCTGCCGGTCATGGAAGGTGCAGCAGGGAGGCGCTGGCTCAAGTGCTGATGTTGGTGCAAATGGTAGCCAGAGGGCTTTTGATTGCGATGGCCGTCGTGCTGACGGTTGTCGCGCTGATCACGGCTGGCCTGCGCATCACTCCGCTGCGTCTCGATGGCAACGCCGAATTAACCAAATGGCTGCCGCTGCCAGAGGGCATCGACCTTATCGCCAATCACCTGGCGATTGGCCTTGAGGGCCATAATCTGGTGATCGACGTTGATCGCCTGAACGTTTCCCAGCAGCAGGAAGACAGCGATACTCCCCGTTCGCTGTTTACGCTGGCAAAAGGGCGCATCAAGCTGGATCTGCTGCGCTCTCTCCAATTGAATCAGCCCGCCTTCAACCAGCTCGATCTTGATCGCCCCGCGCTGTCGCTCTATCAGCATGACGATGGACGCTGGTGGGACGACGACGGCGATGACCAGCCCAGCGCCTTCTCACAGGAAGACCTCAAGCGCTGGCTGATCAATCTTGCTGACAGCCGCGCGCGCATCAGCGAGGGTAGCGTTGATCTTTACGGGCTACAGCAACACCACCGCGTCAGTATTCCCAGTGCGGTGCTGGTGGCGGATAGCAGCGGCGCTACCGTGCTACAGGCAGCGGCGGTTACCGATTCTGCCCAGCAGGCCGGTATATCGCTGAATGCAAGCCTGTCGCCTGAGGGCGATACCTCGGGGCAGGCCGAGCTGCGTGGCGATGCCCGACAGATTTCGACAGTGGCGAGCATGTTCAGCGCCAGTGCCCATTATGAGTTTTCAGCGCAAGGTGATCTGCACTTCCAGCTTGGCTGGACAGGCACCGATTCCGCTGAGGTGCGCTCATCACTTGAGCTTGGTCATCTTCACATTGGCCGAACCGACGAACCGGCACGGCGCGCCGATCTCACTTCCCTCTCGACGACGCTGTACGCCCATTATAACGACCGCCAGTGGCAAGGGCGGTTCGCCAGGATGGAGGCCCAGGATAGCCAGGGGGATCCCTTGGCGTTGCCCGCCTTTGGTACGGTAGAAGGAAGCGATAAAGAGCTTTCGGTGCTGCTGCCGGCCTTCCGTCTTGAACCTGCCAACATGGTGTGGCCACTGCTGCCTTTCTCGCAGAAGCTGCGCCAGACCTACATTGACCTGCACCCCAGTGGCCGGATCAATAAGGCTCGCCTCGATCTCAACCTGCGCCCCGATGTGCCGATGCGCGACCGCCTGCGGATACGTGCCGATCTGAGCGGCGCGACCATGAATTCCCATGAAGAGATTCCTGCGCTGGGGCCGGTGTCGGGCGGCGTGGATGCCACGCTGCGCTTTGGCCGTGCCTGGGTAACTGGCGACAAGAAGGGCCTTGGCCTGCATATGCCGACGGTATTCGACACGCGCTGGCCGCTGGAGTCGCTGTCGGGCAGGCTGTCATGGGAGCTGAATGACAACTACGTCAAGATGGGCGGCAGTGATATCCGTTTCGTGCGCGATGGTGCCCATGCTTCAGGCGATTTCTTCCTCGACTTGCCTGACCATCACCACAATAACTTCTCCTTCGATCTTGCCTTCGAGAACGCGAAGGTGCGCGATGCCCGCGACTGGGTGCCGCTGCATGTCATGAGCCCGGCACTGGGCGAGTGGCTGATCAAGAATGTGCACTCAGGTGAAGTACCGAAGGGCAAGATCAGCATGTCGATGGTTTTCGGCGCACCGGACGGTCACCCGGAGCTTGAGCGGCATGTCGATTTTGGTGATCCCTCCAGTGGCAATCGCCTGCTGCTCGACCTTGATGTGCGCAATGCAACACTGGGCTATCTGGACGGCTGGCAGCCGGTCACTAACGTGGATGGCACGCTGCATCTGGATGGCGAGGAGCTGCATGGAGCCATTCACCATGCTGAACTCAACGGTTTGAAGGGTGGGGAAGGCAGCTTCTCGTTACAAGATAAGCTGCTGAGTCTTGATGCGCCGGTAAAGGGTGACGCTAGCCAGCTGCTTGAAGTATTGAAAGTCGCGCCCTTCAATAAAAGCGAGCTGAATACCCAGTTTTCACGCTGGGAAGCGCACGGCCCCCTGCAAGGCAATATCAGGCTGCGCCTGCCGTTTGCCGGTGATCACGATGGTCAGGCGGACTTCACCGCTCAGGGCACCGTAGCGCGTGCCAACGCCACGCTGATAGCCAACGCGCTCAATTTCAGCGATATCAATGCCAACGCCAAACTGCATATGCAGGGCGACAAGGTGGCGATCAATGGCAACGCCAACGGGCGCATTTTCGATGGCCCTGTGAAGGCAGACTTCCTGCTTAACGATGGTGTGGGTGATCTGAATTTCAATGGCAGTGCCGATGTATTGAAGAGCATGGAGTGGCTGCATCTATCGGGGCTGGCGCCCGGCACCTACGGTAGCTCACGTTATCAGGGGGCAATGCGCCTTACTCCTGATGGGATCGTTACGCTTGATATAGACAGCGACAGTCGTGGCGTGAAAGTGCCGCTGCCCGAGCCGCTCGGCAAGGAGCCTGACGATCCGCGTGACATACAGCTGCGAATGGATCTGACCAACGGTGTGGGAAATGTCGTGGTCGATAATCTGGTCAAGGCGCGCTGGCGCGATCAGATGCGCCAGGGGCAGGTGTGGATCGAGCACTGGCCCGGCAAGCCCGAGTGGCAGTCGCGCAGTGGCTGGAGCATCAGCATGGATAATGCGCGTCTCGATCCGGGGGCGTGGATGAAGGCGCTGCAAGGTGTCGAGTTCGATCGCATCGGCAAACAGACGCCGTCGAGCGCCGAACCGGGGTCGGAAGAGAATCCTATCGTCATCAATGACGTGCGCTTCGATACCGATTGTCTGGTGGTGGACGGAGAATGTCTGACTGACGTACATGCCCACGCTCAAATGACCGACGACGTGTGGGAGGGTTCGCTGCGCAGTCATTACACCAATGGCACTGCACATTGGGACCCAAAAGCGCCGTTGCCGATTGCCGTCAATCTGAATGAGCTGAATCTCAATCCGCTGCTGGACGCCATGCAGCGTGCGTCGCAGCAAAACGCCGCCAGCCAGCATGAGCGCTTCTCCCTTTACGATCAGGCCGTCACGGTCAACAAGCCAACCGAGCCGCTGGCTGAGTTTCCCTCAGAGGCTGGATCGCTGCCCGCTGGCACGCTCAACATCGCCAATATCATGGCGCGTGACCAGAAAGGTTCCCTGAATGCTGAGTGGCATACCGCCGACGACAAAATCAGCTTGCGTACCCTACAGGCTGAACTGGCCGGTACGCAGCTCACTGGTAACATGAGCTGGCTGCCCGCGGGCGAGGCGAG
Organism: Carnimonas nigrificans ATCC BAA-78; assembly: GCF_000526695.1. Lineage (GTDB taxonomy): Bacteria > Pseudomonadota > Gammaproteobacteria > Pseudomonadales > Halomonadaceae > Carnimonas > Carnimonas nigrificans. The sequence continues at coordinate 122,799 of NZ_JAGO01000010.1, read as the reverse complement.
CGTTACCCAGGGCAGCATTGATCTGAAGCTGGGGGATATCGCCAAACTGCTGAATCTGCTTGATTTGAATAATATTGCCACCACCCGCAACGGCAGGCTCAAGGCGGGTTTCGCGTGGCCGGGCGCGCCATGGCAGCCGCAGCTCAATTCCGTGTCTGGCAATCTGGGGGTCGATATCGGGCCTGGCAATATTGTGGCGTTGAATCTTCGCTCTGCGCGTCTGATGGGGCTGCTCAACTTCGATAATATTTTCAGGCGTCTGCGGCTCGATTTCTCCGATGTCACCGAGCATGGCACTGCCTTCAACAGCATTGCAGGCAACGCGACCCTGACGGATGGCGTGTTGAAGCACGTCGATCCCCTGTTGATCAAAGCGCCTTCCACCACCTTCACCGTTGATGGCAGTGTGGATCTAGTGAACCAGCAGCTTAATGAGCAGCTGGCGATCAGGCTACCGGTATCCCAAACGCTGCCGCTGGCTGCGCTGGCCGTCGGTGCGCCTGAAATAGGAGGCGCGCTGCTGGCGCTGCATCTGGCGTTCGGTGGCTGGCTCAATCAAGTCACGGAGCTTCACTACGCCATCAACGGTGGCTGGTCCGCGCCCACTATCACCAAGGAAAGTACCGACGAATGACTGCACACTGCGCCTCATCTCCACTTGTTCTGCCCACCTCCGAGGAGCTGTTGCGCTATGGGAGCGAACTGCTGCTGACACCCGGCGAACTCGACCTTGATTCGCTGGACGCAGGGCTGGCTGCTGCCATGGGGCCGGGCATTGATTTCGCCGAACTCTATTTTCAGTACGGCTCGCGAGAGAGCTGGTCGCTGGAAGATGGCGTGGTGAAAAGCGGTGGCTTCAGTCTCGATAGCGGGGTGGGGGTACGTTCAATGGCCGGAGAGAAAACCGGCTTTGCCTACGCCAGCCATATTACGCCTGAAGCCTTGCGTGAAACGGGGCGCATCGCTTCCCGTATTGTGCGCTCGGGACAGTCGAAGGTCGCGCGTCCGGCCGAGCCGCGTACCGCGCAGGCGCGCTATGGGACCGCTGCTCCAGGCGGCGATAGTGGTGCTGATATCAAGGTGGCGTTATTGCAGCAGGCCGACCGCATCGCACGCAGTGCTGATCCCGCCATCGTGAAGGTATCGGCCTCGCTGGGGCTGGTTCACGATGTGGTACTGGTGCGTGCCAGTGATGGCACGCTGGCGGCTGATAGTCGTCCGATGATTCGTTTCAATGTTTCAGTCATTGCCCTGCGCAATGGACGGCGTGAAAGCGGCTCCAGCGGTGGCGGCGGGCGTTTCTCGCTGGCAGAGCTTGAGCAGCGCCAAATGGTGGAGGCGATTGCTCGGGAGGCGGTCAGGGTCGCGCTGGTGAATCTCGATGCAGTGGCGGCTCCTGCTGGCGATATGCCGGTGGTGCTGGGCGCGGGCTGGCCCGGTGTTCTGCTGCATGAAGCGGTGGGCCATGGACTGGAAGGTGATTTCAACCGCAAGGGAAGCTCGGCCTTCGCTGGGCGTCTCGGTGAGAAGGTGGCCGCGGAGGGCGTTACTGTGGTTGACGATGCGACGCTTGATGAGAAGCGCGGCTCGCTGTCGATTGATGATGAAGGAACGCCCGGGCAGTGCACCACATTGATCGAAAACGGGCGTTTGACCGGCTATATGCAGGACAAGCTGAATGCTCGCCTGATGGGGCATGCCCTGACCGGTAACGGACGTCGCGAATCTTATGCACATCTGCCAATGCCTCGCATGACCAACACCTATATGTTGGGCGGCCAGCATCAGCGTGACGAAATGATCGCATCGGTGCGCAAGGGGCTATTCGCTGTCGGTTTTAGCGGCGGTCAGGTCGATATCACCTCCGGTAAATTCGTCTTTGCCGCAAGTGAAGCCTATCTGATCGAAAACGGTAAGCTGGGCGCACCGGTCAAAGGGGCGACTATTATCGGCAGCGGCCCTGAAGCGATGGGGCGTATTTCGATGATCGGTGATGATCTTGAACTCGATAATGGCGTGGGCATCTGTGGCAAGCAGGGGCAGTCGGTGCCGGTCGGCGTGGGGCAGCCATCGCTCAAGCTCGATAACATTACGGTAGGCGGCACCCAATCCTGAGTGCCGCACGGCCCACGCGGGCGCGTGGTGCCTGGGTGTGATTATGCTTCGGCATCAATGGTGTCGGAGTGTTCGCGCAGCAGCTTGAATAACTTGCGTGCGCTGGCGGGTGGCTTCTCCTTGTCTCTTTCACGACGGGCATTGCGCACAAGCTGGCGTAGCTGGGAAATATCAATGCCCGGTAGCTGCTCGATGGCGCTATCAAGCGCTCCATCGCCTTCATTGATCAGCCGGTCGCGGAGCTGTTCAAGACGGTGGAAAGCCTGGTCCCGATCATTTTTGCGCTGCTCCATCGCATCAAATGCCGCACGAATGCCATCGACATCTTCACTGCGCATCACCTTGCCAACGTACTGCATATGGCGACGGCGTGCTTCGTGGGAAGAGATGCGCCCCATCTCCTCTACCGCGGCGAGCATATCGTCGGAGAGCGGGAGGCGTGCGCGTTGCGAAGGTTTCATCTCGATGATCTCGCGACCGAGCTTCTGAAGTGCCTCCATTTCGCGCTTGAGCTGTGATTTGCTGGGCGCTTCGTCGAATTCGGGGGTGTCATCGGAGCTGTGTCGAGAGGGTGCCATGCTGTCATCCTTGGAGTGTTCGTTGCCCCAGTATATCAAGGGATAGCCATCTCGGCGCGCTATAGCGCTTGCCAGATGCCCAGCAACGCAGCCGATGCCCACCATTGAGGCGCTGGCGTTGCTATTAGTTTATAACGGCAGCGTCTGCGGCAACCATGGCACCGCAGACGCTGTACACAGGCTTTATCAGGAGGATTCATGGACAAGGCTTTCGACGCTCACCGTGAGCAGCAGCGGCTCGAAGCGCAGACGGCATATGCACTGGAGCAGGCGCGTCAGCTAGGGGCGACGGCCTGTGAAGTGGGCGCTTCAGCACAGCAGGGCATGCATGTCTCGGTGCGGCTTGGCGATGTCGAAACCATGGAGCTGGCTACTGACCAGGGGATTGGCGTCACTGTCTATGTCGGTAAGCGTAAAGGCAGTGCCTCGACCAGCAATGGCAGCGAGGCAGCGATCAAGGAGACCGTCGCCAAGGCTTATGATATCGCCCGCTATACGGGAGAGGATGATAAAGCCGGGCTTGCCCCCGTCGAGCTGATGGCCAGCGACTTCCCCGACCTTGATCTTTATCACCCCTGGGCGCTCGAACCGGATCAGGCGATTGAGATTGCACGCCGCTGTGAAGCGGCTGGCACGGCGGTAGAGGGAATTACCAACTCCGAAGGTGCATTGCTCTCCAGCGGTACTGGCGTGAGCGTTTACGGCAACAGCCACGGCTTTCTTCACGCTGAGAAGGGCACCAGCCATAGTGTCGCGTGCCGCCTGATTGCAGGCAGTGGCGATGCCATGCAGCGTGATGCTGACTATACGGCGGCCCGCAGCCCTGATGATCTATACTCGGTTGAGGAGGTGGGCCGTCGGGCCGCCGCCAACACTTTGGCACGGCTCGCGCCGCGCAATGTTACCACTGGCCGCTACCCGATCATTTTTGCACCGCGCATGGCGATTGGCCTGGTGGGAAATCTGCTGGGCGCTATCGCGGGTGGGGCACTGTATCGTGAGGCGTCGTTTCTGTGCGATACGCTGGGTGAGAAGCTGCTTCCCGAATGGCTGTCGCTTTACGAATCACCGCGCGAGCGGCGTGGCTTGCGCAGTGCCAATTTCGATGCTGACGGGGTCGCTACTCGCAATAACCGTTTCATTGAACAAGGTGTGCTCGCCCAATATCTGCTCTCCAGCTATAGCGCGCGTCGTCTGGGATTAGCCACTACCGCTAACGCAGGTGGTGCCCGTAATGTGCGCATTGACGCGCCCCTCAGCCGCTATCAGGAGATGATTGCGGGTATCGAACGCGGGGTGATTGTCACCGAGATGATGGGGCAAGGTGTGAATGCTGTGACTGGCGACTACTCGCGTGGCGCGTCAGGCTTCTGGGTCGAGCAGGGTGAGATTCAGTATCCCATCGAAGGCTTTACGGTAGCAGGCAATCTGCGCGAGATGTTTGCCCAGTTGAAAGCAGTAGGTGATGACGTTGATCGCCGCGGCAATATTCACAGCGGAAGCTGGTGGGTTGACGGCATGACCGTCGCTGGCTGAAGCCTGTGTGAGACACAAAAGAGACGTGGTGACGTCCTCGTTTCAAACTCCTAAAATAACGTCCAAAACAATGCCCCCGGCGAAATTCGTCGGGGGCATTGTTGTTGAGAGGTTGTTACGCGACGTTGCCGTTAGCGCTTTTGGTCGCTGTGGTGGTCGGAACCCTGTTGGGAATCGGGCGCATCGCCGTCAGCCCACTCGCCGGATTCATAGTCGTAATCAATCTCGTTGCCGTGCTCATCGGTACGACGATACCAATCCGTCACTTTCTCGGCGGTGGAATCGAAATCGGCACCGGCGCCGCGTCCTTGCTCGGCGGGGGTAACGACCAGCTCAAAGTCATCGCCGTGTTCTTCCAGCCCTTTGATGACGGCATTTTGCATCGCATTGTTGGCATACTTGAGACGTATGGCCGCAGGGTCGGTCGCTAGATCACGCAGGAAGGCGATAGCGACCCCAATCAACACCACCGAGAATGGCAGAGCGACCAGAATGGTCAGGTTTTGCAGGCCGGTAAGTGCGGTTTCGCCACCTACCAGTAGCATTACCACTGCAATGCCCATCATGCACAGCCCCCAGAACACTACGGTCAGCTTGTTGGGCGCAGGGTTGCCGCGCTCGGAGAGTGAGCCCATGACCATCGAGGCGGAGTCCGCCGAGGTGATGAAGAAGACCGCCAGCACGAAGATCAGGATAAACGGGGTAATGCTGCTTAAGGGCAGTTGGCCGAACAGGGCAAACAGCACATGCTCACTGGAGGCATTGCCGTCAAAACCGCTGATACCCAACTGGCTAAAGGTGATCGACGTGCCGCCGAACACGGTAAAGGCCAGAATCAGAATGAAGGTCGGCGCGAGAGTGGTCGCCACCGCGAACTCCCGAATGGTTCTGCCGCGCGAGATACGCGCGATAAACATACCGACGAAAGGCGTCCATGCGATCCACCAGGCCCAGTAAAACGATGTCCAGATGGCCTGGAACTGCACGGTATCTTCACCCCAGGAGAGGCCACGGCTGGCCATATCGACCATGCTGTCGAGGTAGGTGAGAATGCCCGCCGGAATCAGGTTAAGCAGAAACAGCGTGGGGCCGGTAATAAAGACGAATACGATCAGCCCCAGGGTCAGCGAAATATTGAGATTCGACAGATAGCGAATACCGCGACCTACCCCTGATACCGCGCTGATAATAAAGCAGAGCGTCAGTACGGTAATAATCACCATCAAAACGGTATTGCTGACGGTGCCCGCACCCGAGACGATGTCGATACCCTGACTGATCTGGATGGCGGATAGCCCCAGAGTGGCAGCGGTGCCAAACAGCGTGGCAATAATCGCCATCATGTCGATGACCTTGCCGGCAGCCCCCTCGGTATGATTCTGTCCAAACAGAGGACGGAACAGCGAGCTGACCAGCGATACGCGCCCACGGCGGTAGGTGCTATAGGCAAGTGCGCCGCCAATCATGGCGTAAAGCCCCCAGATCGACACCCCCCAATGGAAGTGTGACTGTGCCATGGCATGGTGGATGGCATCCGGTGTTTGTGCTGCTACCGTATGGGGCGGAGGCGTCAGGTAATAGCTGAGCGGCTCCGATGGCCCGAAGAAGAAGATACCGACACCGATGCCGGCACCAAACATCATGGCAATCCATGCGAAGCGGCTGAATTCAGGCTCTTCATCGTCCTTGCCCAGCTTGATGTTGCCGAAGCGTGAGCAGGCCAGATACGCCATGATGGATACGCCAAGAATCATGACCAGATTCAGCAGCCACCCCAAATCGCGGATCGCCCAGCTGAACATGCTGGAGGAGACCTGGCCTACCGAGTCGGGCGCGACAACGCCCCAGGCAATGAAGGCGACAATCAGGAGTGCCGTGAGCGCAAATACCACCTTGTCGAGGTGGAAGGTGTTGCGTTGATCTTCCACGCTTAAGCCTGGCATTAGGCCAGGGTGCATATCGTGCGGATAGAGACTCTCTTCGGTAGAGTCTGAGGAGTCTGCGGCAGATGGTGCTGATGAATGGGAGGAGGGTATGCCGGGCTCGTTATCGCGGGAGGGCATCTGAATCCTTTACTGGCTGATGGGCTATGTTATGAGGAATGTTATCGCTGCGCGATCTGGCAGCGAGTCATTATTTCCCGATGAAGGGTAACTCTGCATAAACCCGACCGATCATAGGGTGAGCAGTCGGGTCAGGCAAGTTTTTGAGTGATTCTTATTATAACGATATTACGGCGCGAGGTGAGGGCCGCTGGTGTGGCGACGGTCGATTTGCTGCTGTAGCTCCAGCTGGCGATGGCGCAGTCGTACCGAGGGATACTCTCTGGCGAAGCGGTGAGCCAACTGTTCCACCAGGTAGACAGAACGATGCTGGCCGCCGGTACAGCCCACGGCCACCGTGAAGTAACTGCGGTGGGTAGAGAGATAGCGCGGCAGCCAGCGCTCCAGCCACTGACAGATATCGTTGAACATCTCGCTCACTTCCGATGAAGCGGCCAGGAACTGCTGAACATTGACATCGCGACCGGTGGAGTCACGCAGCGCAGGCTCCCAGTAAGGGTTGGGCAGGCAGCGGGCATCGAACACCATGTCGGCATCGCGCGGCACGCCGTGTTTGAAACCGAAGGATTCAAAGCTGAGTGTGAGATGCGTCGAAGTGTGGCAGGCGACCTGCTCGGCAATTCGTGCGCGTAGTTCATGAACCGAGGTATGGGAGGTATCTATCACCAGATCCGCGAGATCGCGTACCGGGCTGAGATAGTGCTGCTCGGTTTCGATCGCTTCATCCAGCGTCATTTCGCTGTCGCGGGTCAGCGGATGACGGCGTCGAGTGGCGGAGTAGCGCTCCAGCAGTTGAGCGGAGTCGGCGGTAATATAAACGACCTGGATATCAATATCGCGAGGTTTCAGCAGTTCAATGAATTCGGGCAGGCGCTCCAGTGCATGGGCGATGTTACGCGCATCAATGCTGACCGCGACCTTGTGGCGTGCCGGTATCTGCGTTTCAAGTTCTTCAATCAACGATCCAAGCAGCATCGCCGGCAGGTTGTCGATGGCATAGAAACCAAGATCCTCCAGCGCTTGCAGGGCGATTGATTTGCCGGACCCTGAGCGACCACTGATGATCACGAGTTGCATCATTCCAAGGATATCCTTGTTGTCGAGCTAAAGGCGGTTGGCTGTGGCGCTTTGAAGAGATGCTGGCGCCCGCCAGACCTGATAGTGCCATCTTAATAAAGCAATAAAATGACGATAGTGGGAAGTTTGCAAGAAGGCATGTTCACGCCAGGTGAAGTGGGCGTGACGATCAGCGCCATTCGCTTTGGTTGCTGGTGCGAATAGCGCTGAAGTGATGCGTGATGCCCGCCGCTGCGCTTGTCGCTATTGTGGCGTGCAGCGGGGAAGGAGAGCGGCGCTGTTAAAGTCCTGCCGTACCGGTGCCCTTGGTGCGCGCCTGTACTTTCTCCTTGTGCTTGAGCAACTGACGATCAAGCTTGTCGGCCAGCGCATCAATGGCGGCATACATATCATCGCTTTCGGCGTTACCGTGCAGCTCCGCTCCGGCGATCTTGAGCGTGCTGGCGGCCTGTTTGCGCTCCTTCTCTACCGACAGCGTTACCTGCATCTGGGTAATGTTGTCGTAGTGGCGCGTTAGCCGGGTCAGTTTCTGATTCACATAGTCACGCAACGAATCGGTCAGTTCGATGTGGTGCCCGGTAATGTTCAGCGGCATGGCATGCCTCCTTGAGTCAGAATGATGACACTTCGAGTGTAGCCTTTTTAGTTCGGCGAACCAAATAGGAAAGTAGCAGAAGGCGAGTGTGCTGAAACAGGGCAGGTGAGCGCATGTGAGTAACGCTGCTCATGGCAGCAGGCGGGTAGCTGACAATCAGGTGGTGTGCAGCAATAGACAGGCGCCTGATTAGCCCAGGCGCTTGCGTTCGCTGGAAGGGGGAATGCCCATCGCTTCGCGGTATTTGGCAATGGTTCTGCGAGCCACCACCATGCCCTGATCCGCAAGGGCGGTGACCAGTTTGGCATCAGAGAGCGGGCGGCGAGCGGGCTCTTCGCTGATCAGTTTTTTGATGCGAGCGCGAATGGCGGTGCTGGCGTGGCTATCGCCATCCTTGCCGACCTGACTGGAGAAGAAGTATTTCAGCTCGAATACGCCGCGGGGAGTGTGAATATATTTATTGGTGGTGACGCGTGAAATGGTCGATTCGTGCATCTCGACCGCTTCTGCGATATCAGCCAGAACCAGCGGGCGCATACCTTCTTCTCCGTGGGCAATAAAGTCATGCTGACGCTGCATGATTTCGCAGCCCACCTTGAGCAAGGTTCTATTACGGCTTGATAAGCTCTTCAGCAGCCAGCGCGCTTCCTGCAAATGCTGTTTAAGGAAGGTGTTGTCGGCGCTTTTGTCGGCTCTTTTGATGAGGCTGGCATAGTCGGGTTGAATGCGTACACGTGGCAGCGCCTCGGGGTTCAGCTCGACCTGCCAGCCGCGTTCATGATGATGGCGCAGGGTGAGATCGGGAATCACATAGGGGGATTGCGCGTTGGCATATTGATGGCCTGGGTGGGGCGTTAGCGCGCGCACCATCGCGATCACTTGATCGAGTTCCGGAGCGCTAAGGTTAAGGCGGCGCTGCAAAAGCCGGGTGTCGCACGCAGCCAGAGCGTCCAGAAACTGTCGCACCAGGCGGCGCGCCTGTGCCAGCAGCGGAGTGTGTGGCGGCAATAGATCAAGCTGTAGCAGCAGACACTCTTGCAGGCTGCGCGCAAAGACGCCCGCTGGATCAAGCTGCTGAAGACGTGCCAGCACCTGCTCAGGCAAGTCTTGCTGGTGTTCTTCAAGGGTGACGACTGTGCTGACATCGGCAGGGTCGATACGCAGGTAGCCGTTCTCATCAAGCCCGTCCAGATAGACTTCGGCGATCTGCTGCTCCTGGGGGGAGAAATCGAGCAGCGACAGTTGCCATGTGAGGTGATCGACCAGACTTTCGCTACTGCTGTCACGTTCGAAATCAGCCGTTTCGGTTGCTCCCGACATCGAAGAGAAGTCACCCAGGGTGGCATCCTGGAAGGTGTCGCTCCACTCGTTATCAAGCGCCAGCTCTTCAGGGATCTCCTCTGTCCAGCTATCGTCATCGGACGCCTCTGGCTCGCTGGGTTCATCACTGAACTCTTCCTCGATCTCCAGCATAGGGTTGCTCTCCAGCGCCGTCTGAATCTCCTGACGAAGCTCCAGCGTTGAAAGCTGCAACAGCTGAATGGCCTGCTGCAATTGAGGCGTCATCGTAAGATGCGCGCCCGTGCGCAGTTGGAGAGAGGATTTCATCATCGGGAGAACCAGCGTTGATCGTTGAGCAAAGCCGCGCACCGTGGAGGATAGCGTGCGAACGGTACCGATAACGCTACCCTTATTGGGGCGCGTCGCGCAATAGCTGGCGGTAAATGATTAGCAAGCAGCGTGCCATCTTGCATAAGGGCCACGCAGTGGGAGGAACAGAAGAGGAGAACGGCGCTGCCGGCAGGATAACGCTGGTGATATCCCGAGCCATCAGGCAGCGCCGTTGATGTAACAGGAAGAACTAGAGGCGGAAATCCTGACCAAGATAGATATCGCGCACATGCTGGTTCGCCAGAATGCTGTGAGCATCACCTTCGGCGATAATGCGCCCTTCACCGACAATATAGGCGTTGTCGCAGATATCCAGGGTTTCACGCACGTTGTGGTCGGTAATCAGCACGCCTATGTTGCGGTCGCGTAGCTGGCGGACGATGCCCTTGATCTCATTGACCGAAATGGGGTCAACCCCCGCAAACGGCTCATCAAGCAGAACGAAGGAGGGTTCGGTGGCCAGGGCGCGAGCGATCTCGACGCGGCGGCGCTCCCCCCCTGACAGGCTCATGCCCTTGTTGTCGCGAATGTGCTCGATACTGAACTCGGAGAGGAGCTGATCAAGGCGCTGGCGCTGCTGCTGACGGTCGAGATCCTTGCGCGTTTCCAGGATCGCCAGAATATTGTCGGCAACGGTCAGCTTGCGAAAGATAGAGGCTTCCTGCGGCAGATAGCCGATACCCGCGCGTGAGCGAACGTGCATGGGGGCAGTGCTCAAATCGACATCATCAATGCCTACCTTGCCTGCATCCGCCTGAACCAGTCCCACGATCATGTAAAACGAAGTGGTCTTGCCAGCCCCGTTAGGCCCCAGCAAACCAACGACCTGACCTTGTTCGATGCTGACGCTGATATCCTGGACCACGCGGCGTTTCTTGAAACTTTTCACCAAGTGGGTGGCGTGCAATGTTTTCATCAATCAAAGACTCCGCAATGCAGGCGCATTACTGCTGGTTACTTTTCGGAGTGATGGTCATGTTGACGCGTCCTCCGGACGTGCTTTGCTGATTGCCGCCGCTCGTGCTGCTGCCACCGCCGCCATTGGCGTTTACGCGGCGTGAGTCGATGTAGTACTCGACATAAGCGCCGTGGAAGGTGTCATTGCCACGGTGCAGCTCAGCATTGCCCTGCATGATCATTTTGCGCTGGGGGATCTGATAGGTAATGGTATTGGCCCAGCCGTGCATTTCCGGATCGCTCTGGGTGGCGTCCTGTTTCAGGAAGGCGCGTTTGCTGCTGGTGCCGGTCGCCTTGGCACGAGTGGCTTCACCGGTACTGTTATTTCGATAAAGGTCAAGACGCTGTGAGTCGAGCGTCAGGTCGCCCTGAGTGACATGCACCGCTCCTGTATAGGTGGCCGTACCTGCACGGTCATCAACGCTCAGGGTGTTGGCCGAGACATTGATGGGCTGGCTGGAAGTACTGGCCTGGGCCAGCACCTGCGGTGCGCAGACTACGCTGCCGAGCAGGGCGCCTGCGGTGAGGACGGGAGCGATACACCTTTTCAGGGTCATGGCCGAAAATCCTTGCGATAAGTCACGTAAAAATGGTCAATGTGCTGCTGGCAGTGGGGTGGGTTGCGTTGCCACTGCACTCTCGGCGCGTGGCGGTACTCATTTTCCCAATGCCTGAACGTCGTGCTGGGCAGCGTTTAATGTCGTGGCATAAAGGTGCTGCTGATATTGCCTTCCAGCAAGGCGCGGCTGGTATCTGTCCACGCCTGGAAGCGGTCGCCGCTTGTCTTGTGCTGGCCCTGGAAAAAGTTTGACTCGCTATCGCTCCAGATACGTCCCTGGTCGCGGTTGTAATTGAGGATATCGGTAGTAAGCCGCCACTGCTGCTCTGGCTCGGTGACCTGCGCGTTGCCTTTCAACACAACGTGAGTGTTGTCCTGATTGACAACGCCCGTGTCGCCGGTAGCGTGCCAGTGGCGGTTGTTGCTATCCAGCATGGCGAGTTTAGGCTGATCGGCAATGCTTTCATCTGCTTGTGAAAAGTTGCTGATCTTGGGTGATTCAAGGACTTGATATGGTCGGCCCTGATCGTCGTAACGGGTATACACGACCTGCTCAAGGTATTGATCAGGCGTGCCGTGATCACCTTCCGGAATAGGCGAGTGCTGAGAGACGAGGCTTGAGCGTTGATCAATCAGCGCAAGAAAGGCACCCGCTATCAACAGCAGCAGCACGATCCCGATTCGGTATGCGTTTTGCTTTAACCACGCCATAGGTTGCTCATTCCTCAGTCTATGCAGTCGATGACACTTGTATTGCCGTTTTTGATGCCATTGAGAGGCCAAGGTTCAGTTCGGCAGCGTTCAGTGCCCCCAAGTATAGGGCATATAGCCTAGCGAGTGGTGGCCTCAGTGGTAAGAAAGCCTTCCACAATCTCTCCCCAGCGGCCTTGCGCATTGAGCAGCAGCTCGCTCAGTTCCCGTACCGCTCCTTTTCCGCCCGGATGTTCGGTGACGTAGTCGGCACGATCACGCACGTAGGCGGGAGCGTTGGGGACGCTGACGCCGAGTCCTGCTGCTGCGATGGCGCTCAAGTCGGGCAGGTCATCGCCACAATAGGCACAGGCTGACAGCGCGATATCGCGCGTCTGGCAAAGTTCACGCAGTGCGGCCAGCTTGTCATCGCGTCCCTGTACCAGATGATGAATGCCAAGTTCTTTGGCGCGTCGCTCCACCATGGCAGAGCGGCGACCGGTAATGATAGCCACCTCGATACCGTGGTCGATCAGCAGCTTGATGCCCAGTCCATCCTGAGTAGTGAAGCATTTGCTCTCGCCGCCATCGGCACTGTAGAGAAGCGTACCGTCAGTCAGCACACCATCCACGTCGAGCGCCAGCAGTTTGATGTTGGCAGCGCGGGCAGCAAGAGAAGGGGCGGTGTTGGACATAAGGGTTCCTGATAACAAAGGGTGTGGGCTTTTATAGTAGCGTTCAGCGTGGCTATACAACGCTGCGTTGCAAGAGATCTTCGATCTTGAGAGCGCCCAGCAACCGTTGCTCTTCATCAACGACGCTCAACGCCGTAATACGACGCTGCTCCATGATGCGCAGCGCCTCGGCAGCCAGCATTTTGGGCGGTACGCTGACAGGCTGTACACTCATGACATCACCGATCAGGGTGGTGTCGATATCAAGGTTACGGTCCAGCGTGCGGCGCAGGTCGCCATCGGTATAGACGCCGATCAAGCGATTGTCGTCGTCGGTCACACAAGCGAAGCCCAGCCCTTTGGTGGTGATTTCAAACAACGTTACCCTGACTGAAGCAGAGGGCGATACGTGAGGGATTTCGACTCCCTTGCGCATCACATCGTTGACGGTCAGCAGCAGGTAGCGCCCCAGGCTGCCGCCGGGATGAAACAGCGCGAAGTCTTCCTTGCTGAAGCCGCGTGCTTCCAGCAAGGCAATGGCGAGGGCATCGCCGAGCGCCAATGCCACCGTAGTAGAAGAGGTGGGCGCGAGGTTGAGCGGGCAGGCTTCCTGCTCCACGGCACCATCAAGCAGGGCATCCGCGTGATTCGCCAGTGTTGAAGCGGAGGCTCCGGTAAGCGCGATCAGCTTGACGCCCTTGCGCTTGAAAAGCGCCAGCAAACGGGTAACTTCAGCGGTTTCTCCCGAATGTGACAGGGCGACCACAACATCGCGTTCGGTGAGCATGCCCAGATCGCCATGGCTGGCTTCCGCAGGGTGCAGGAAAAACGCTGGTGTGCCGGTGCTGGCGAGGGTTGAGGCAATCTTGCGGGCAATATGCCCGGATTTTCCCATCCCGGTAACGACGACGCGGCCTTCACACTTTAAAATCAACTGACACGCGAGGGTGAACTGACCATCCAGGCGCGGAATCAGCGCATCAATGGCGTTACGTTCAAGCGTCAGGGTACGTTCGGCGCTGCGTGCAAAGTCGAAATCAAGGTTGGTATTCATGGTGCAGGATTCTCGCCCGAGTTGCCCTGAGCATCAAGCGAATCTATCGCCCAACGGCTGCATTAGTAGAGATGAACGTTATGTTAATGTACAGTGTTCGGTAATTGTAGGGTGATAAACCCTTTCTTTTACGGCAGTTTTCCCGGCGCGTAACGCTTTCGGGGAGCGGGATACAAGGCCCGATGATGGCATTTCGTTGTCGAAGGCAACTTTTCCCCCACACCACTGTCGAAAAAGGGTTTTTCTTTGTCCCAGCGACGCGCGTGTTCCCTTCCTGGGCGCGCTAACGTCAGGCTTTTCATGGGAGTGGCATGACGCACTCTGATTTAATCGAAGTATCCAATCTCAGCTTTTATCGGGGGGGGCGCGCGATCTTTCGCGACGTATCGCTGCGTATTCCGCGTGGCAAGATCTCCGCGATCATGGGGCCGAGTGGTACTGGTAAAACGACACTGTTGAAGCTGATCAGTGGTCAGCTTGTGCCCGATACAGGCCAGATCAATGTTGATGGTCACAATGTGCATCGGCTGTCGCGTCGCGCTCTTTTTGCGCTGCGTCGGCGCATGGGCATGCTGTTTCAGAGCGGGGCGCTGTTCTCGGATATTTCTGTCTATGAAAACGTCGCCTTTCCGCTGCGGGTGCACACAGATCTGCCTGAATCCATGATTCGAGATCAGGTGCTGGTCAAGCTGGAAGCGGTAGGGCTGCGCGGAGCGCGCGAGCTGATGCCGGCAGAGCTGTCGGGAGGCATGACCCGTCGCGTGGCGCTGGCGCGAGCGATTGCGCTGGACCCTGAGCTGATCATGTATGACGAGCCGTTTGTCGGGCAGGACCCGGTGTCGAAAGGGGTGCTGGTCAAGCTTATCAAGGACTTGAACAGCGCGTTCGATACCACATCGGTACTGGTGTCGCACGATATCAGCGAAACCCTGTCGATTGCCGATCACGTCTTCCTGCTCTCCGATGGCCGTGTGATGGCAGAAGGCTCACCCGCTGAGCTGAACGCCTCGACCGACCAGCGCGTTCGTCAGTTTATTCACGGCGAGCCGGATGGCCCTGTGCCGTTCCATTACCCCGCGCCGCCATTTGCCGAGGAGCTGCTCGGTACAGGAGGCCAGCGATGATTGCGTGGTTTGGTTCAATAGGGCGCCGGACGCTAGACGTACTGGCAGCGGTTGGGCGCTCGGCATTCATTTTGCTGCGCTCGCTGTTTGGCGTGCCGCGCTGGTCAGGCGTGCGTCTGTGGATCACCCAGATGCATGTGGTCGGCGTGCTGTCGCTGCCCATTATTCTGGTATCGGCGCTCTTTATCGGCATGGTGCTGGCGCTACAGGGCTACATGATTCTGGTCGATTATGGTGCCGACGCCGCATTGGGGCAGCTGGTAGCGCTGGCACTGCTGCGCGAGCTGGGGCCGGTGGTGGCAGCGCTGCTGTTTGCCGGTCGTGCGGGGTCGGCGATTACCGCCGAGATCGGGCTGATGAAGGCCACCGAGCAGCTTTCCAGCATGGAGATGATTGGTGTCGATCCGCTTAAGCGCGTGCTGTCGCCGCGTCTGTGGGCTGGGCTGGTCTCCCTGCCGCTGCTGAGTATCATCTTTGCTGTAGTGGCCATTTATGGCGGCTATATTGTGGGCGTTGAATGGCTGGGTGTATTTTCCGGTTCCTACTGGGGCAACATGCAGTCGAGCGTTCAGTTCGGTCACGATGTCGTCAATGGCATCATCAAAAGCGTGGTATTTGGTCTGGTAGTCACCTGGATTGCAGTCTTCCAGGGCTATGACCTGGTTCCCACGTCTGAAGGTATTTCTCGCGCGACTACGCGCACCGTTGTTTATGGCTCATTGGCAGTGCTGGGGCTCGATTTCGTGCTGACAGCGCTGATGTTCGGAGGCGCTTGATGAAACGCACCAGAGGTTTGGAAGTTGGTGTTGGTCTATTTGTAGTGGTGGCTTTCCTTGGATTGGTGTTCCTTGGCCTCAAGGTAAGTGGATTGGTACCAACGTCAGGCGGCAGTACTTATACCGTGACGGCTGATTTCGGTGATATTGGTGGCCTCAAGCCCAATTCCCGCGTCACCATGTCGGGCGTGACCGTAGGGCGCGTAGTCAATATTGACCTTGATCCCAAGTGGCTTGATGGTCGTGTGACCATGGAAATTTCCGATACACTCAAGGACAAGCTCAGTTCTGACAGTACGGCGGCGATTCTTACCTCGGGCTTGCTGGGTGAGCAGTATGTAGGGCTGACCACGGGTGCCGATACCGAGATGATCAAGGATGGCGGTACTATCCGTAATACCCAACAGGCGATGGGGCTGGAGTCTCTTATTCAGCAGTTCGTTTCTGGCATGGGCGGCCAGGATGACAGCGAGAGTGGTCAGTAACTCGCACCCAAGAGGGGAAGGTCAGGATTCCTTTCCAAAAACCGGTAGGCATATGCCAGGTCGGTAGTTTGATTCAGGAGGTTTGCAATGAAGTTATTCTTCAAAATGTGTGTGGCGATAGGCGCAGTGGCTGCGCTGGTAATGGCGGGCAATGTGCGTGCAGACGAGCAGTCCCCTGTTGATCTGGTGAAAACGCGGATCACGCAGTTGCAGCAGGACACTCATGGCCGCGCGGCAGAATTCAAGCAGCATCCCAACGAGCTGCGCGATCTGCTGGCGAAAAACATCTCGCCCATTGCCGATTTTCCGCGTATTTCCCAGATGGTGATGGGGCGTTACAACCGTCTTGCATCGGCGGAGCAGCGCGCCAACTTCGCCAGGGTCTTTGAGAAATCGACCATTGATACGCTGACTCAGGGGCTTTTGAGCATCAATTACGATAGCCTGGAAGTGAATAACCTGAACCAGCAGCAGCGTTATGATGACCAGGCCAACGTGAGTGCTGAAGTCAAAGGCACCAACGGCCAGAACTATCCGGTTAGCTTCACCATGTCGAAACGCAACGGTGAATGGAAAGTGATCAACGTGATTGTTAACGGCATTAACCTTGGCCTGACGTTCCGTAATCAGTTCGATCAGTCCATGCGTCAGCACAACCGTGACTTCGATGCCGTGATCAATAGCTGGGATCCGAGCCAGGCGATCGATAAGATCCAGGACGGTGGCGACAGCTAATGAGCGAGCGTCTTTATCACTCCTCGGACGTTGAGCTGAGCGTCTCACATGACCAGTTGCATGTTGCGGGGCGTCCCGGGTTTGATAATGCCAGGGCGCTGGCCGATGCAGGCACAGCCTGGCTGGCACGTCACTCTGGCAGTAGCGTTGTGCTGGATGTGACCGCTACCGAGAGTGTCAATAGCGGCATTCTCTGTGTACTGCTTGAATGGCTGCGCCAGGCGCGTCGGCATCAGGTGGCGGTGCAGCAGGTAAAGCTGCCCGAGCGCTTGCAGGAGCTGGTTCATGTATCAGGACTTGCGCCGGTGTTTAACGCAGCGCCGTCGCTGGCCGGCTAACGTCGGTCAGTTGCCGTAACCTGTCGGCACACGCTAGCCGCCCCTTATTGGGGCGGCTTTTTTGTGGGCGCAGTTTCAACGAGGCGAGCACGATTCCCGTTGGGAAGATGACGAGCTGCCAGCCATCAAGGCTGAAGCGAGAATGGCGTACACGCCTGCGTCACAGCCTTTGGCTTTCGATCCGCTGCCGCGTCGTTTACTATGTATGCCCTCACATTGATTGACGGTGCTTCTGTTCGGCATGAAATTTCTGCCGAGAGCGCCTTCGATTGCTTTATTTCCGTGGCTCGGCAGCCAGCAGGGCAAATCTTGTCCCGACACTGCGCGAGTATTCAGAAGAAGGGGCTTCGGTCATGCACCCTAGCGATGTAAAGGCAAAACTCGACGCCCACCTGGATGACTGCGAATTCCACATTCAGGGTGAAGGCTGCAATTTTCAGGTAACGGCGGTTAGCGAGCGTTTTGCAGGGCTAAGTCCCGTCAAGCGCCAGCAGCTGGTATACAGCGCACTGAACGACGAGATCGCCAGCGGTGAGCTGCACGCCATTAGTATCAAAACCTTTACGCCTGAACAGTGGGCGCAACAACCACCCGCGTCCAACTGACGCCAGCGAATCAAGTACATGGACAAACTGATTATTACCGGTGGTGCTCCCATTGATGGTGAGGTCTGGGCCTCTGGCGCCAAGAACTCCGCACTGCCGATTCTTGCTGCCACACTGCTGACTTCTGATCGCATCACCATTCATAACCTGCCGCACCTTCAGGACATCACCACATCGCTTGAGCTGCTCGGGCGCATGGGAATTGATTGCGTCGTGGGCGACAAAATGAGCGTTGAGCTTGGTGGCAAGGTCAACGACTGTCGCGCCCCTTACGATCTGGTCAAGAAGATGCGCGCTTCCATTCTGGTGCTGGGGCCGCTGCTGGCGCATTACGGCAGTGCCGATGTCTCCCTGCCCGGCGGCTGCGCGATTGGCAGCCGTCCGGTGGATATCCATCTGCGTGGCCTTGAAGCGATGGGCGCCGAGATTGAGGTCGAAAACGGCTATGTGCGGGCGCGTGCGCCGCGCGGCTTGCATGGCGCTCACTTCATGATGGATGTCGTGACCGTTACCGGTACTGAAAACCTGCTGATGGCAGCGGCGCTGGCGAAGGGCACCACCATTCTTGAGAATGCTGCCCGTGAACCGGAAATCGTCGATCTGGCCGAATGCCTGATTGCCATGGGAGCCAGAATCAAGGGCCATGGTACTGGCACCATCACTGTGGAAGGTGTCGAACGGCTGCATGGCTGTGAATATTCGGTGATGCCTGACCGCATTGAAGTCGGTACCTTTCTGGTGGCGGCGGCAGCTGCCCGTGGGCGCGTCAAGGTTCGCAATACCCGCTCGGATACTCTTGAAGCGGTATTGGTAAAACTTGAAGAAGCGGGCGCTTCGCTGGAAGTGACCGAATCGACCATCACCCTCGATATGCACGGCAAGCGCCCGCGCGCGGTGAGCCTGCGCACGGCACCTTATCCCGCTTTTCCTACCGATATGCAGGCGCAGTTTGTCGCCATGAATGCCGTGGCCGAAGGTACTTCCCGCGTGGTCGAGACGATTTTCGAAAATCGCTTCATGCACGTTCAGGAGCTGAATCGCATGGGGGCCGATATCGCGCTGGAAGGCAATACCGCTCTTATCAAGGGCGTTGAAAGTCTGTCGGGTGCGCCGGTAATGGCTACTGACCTGCGCGCCTCCGCGAGCCTGGTTATTGCTGCCATCGCTGCACAGGGCGAGACCATCGTTGATCGCATCTACCACATTGATCGCGGTTATGAGTGCATCGAAGAAAAACTGCAATCAATGGGTGTCAAAATTCGTCGCGTGGCGGGCTAAACCGGCAGGCGACCCCAGCACTACCGTGCTCTGCACACAGATCTGCACATATGAGCCGTTATCATGAGTAAGCCGTTGGTTATTGCCCTCTCCAAGGGGCGAATTCTGAAGGAAACACTGCCGCTTCTGGCGGCAGCAGGCATTGAGCCTACCGAGTCGCTGAGCGAAAGCCGCAAGCTGCTGTTCGATACGACGCTGGATGACGTCAAGCTGATTGTGATTCGCGCCACCGACGTTCCTACCTATGTGCAGCTCGGTGCTGCTGATATCGGAGTGGCGGGCAAGGATGTGCTGCTTGAACATGGCGCCAAGGGGCTTTATGAGCCGCTGGATCTGAATATCTCGCGCTGTCGCCTAATGACCGCGGGCGTGGCCGGCAAGCAGCCGGGCACTTCGCGCCGTCGTGTGGCGACCAAGTTTGTGCATACTGCCAAGCGCTACTACGCCTCCATGGGAATTCAGGCTGAAATCATCAAGCTGTACGGGGCGATGGAACTGGCGCCCTTGATGGATCTCGCCGATGAAATCGTGGATATCGTCGATACCGGCAATACGCTGAAGGCAAATGGTATGGAGCCGCGTGAACTGATCGCTGATATCAGCACGCGCCTTGTCGTCAATAAGGCATCAATGACCATGCAGCACCAACGCCTCAAACCGCTCATCAAGCGGATGGCGCAAGCGGTTGAAGCACGTCGTGAACGCCAGGAGGAGAACGCATGAGTAGCACTACGGCATCCAGTAATCCGCTGATTGCACGGTTATCCACCTCTGATGGTAACTTCCAGCAGCGCCTTGATGACCTGCTGTCATGGGAGGGGGTCTCCAATCGCGATGTTCAAACCCGCGTTGATAGCATCATTGATGCCGTTAAGCGTGAAGGTGATGCAGCGGTGCTGCGCTATACCGAACAGTTTGACCGCCTCAAGGCTGCTTCGCTCGATGAACTGACGCTGAGCGGGCCTGCATTGAAGGAAGCCTTCGATGGCCTGCCAGAAGAGCAGCAGCATGCCTTGCAGGCAGCGGCGCAGCGTATTCATGAGTATCACACGCGCCAGCGCGCTGACTCCTGGCAGTACACCGAAGATAACGGTACGGTGCTGGGGCAGAAGGTAACGCCGCTTGATCGGGTCGGCGTTTATGTGCCGGGCGGGAAGGCGGCCTATCCGTCATCGCTGTTAATGAACGTGATGCCGGCGCGGGTCGCGGGCGTCAGCGAAATCGTTACAGTGGTGCCTACTCCGGACGGCGCAGTGAATCAGCTGGTGCTGGGCGCCGCCTATGTGGCAGGTGTTGATCGGGTGATTACCATTGGCGGTGCTCAGGCGGTAGCTGCACTGGCCTACGGTACCGAGAGTGTGCCGAAGGTCGACAAGATCGTCGGCCCTGGCAATATTTACGTTGCGACTGCCAAACGTGCGGTATTCGGTCAGGTGGGCATCGACATGATCGCCGGGCCTTCGGAAATCCTGGTGGTATCGGATGCCACCACTGACGTGGATTGGCTGGCGATGGATTTGTTCTCGCAGGCCGAGCATGACGAGCAGGCGCAGGCGATTCTCATTAGCTGGGACAGTGAGCACCTCGACGCTGTTGAAGCGAGTATTGCGCGTCAGCTTCCGCAGATGGAGCGTGCCGATATCATTCGCACGTCGCTGGCCAAGCGTGGTGCACTGATTCAGGTGGCCGATGAGCAGGAGGCGCTGGCGATCATCAATCGGGTTGCCCCAGAGCATCTTGAGCTATCCGTTACCGAGCCACAAAGATTGCTGCCTGATGTGCGTCACGCTGGTGCTATCTTTATGGGGCGCTATACCGCTGAAGTGCTGGGCGACTACTGCGCTGGCCCGAACCATGTCTTGCCGACCTCGGGAACAGCGCGATTCTCGTCACCACTGGGGGTGTATGACTTCCAGAAGCGTTCGTCCATCATTCAGTGCTCTGCCGAAGGGGCTTCTGAGCTTGGCGAGATAGCCTCGGTGCTGGCGCGCGGTGAATCGCTGACGGCCCATGCAAGAGCAGCGGAAAACCGGATCGCCCGCAAAAAATAGTGTTTCTCGGAAGGTAAAACAACAAAGCGGATGCTGACACCAGCATCCGCTTTGTTGTTGGCGCGTCTGAAAGAAGCAGGGGAGCCTGAGAGCGCGCCTTTGATCGAGGCTACGGTGAGGAGCTTTGAGAAGATTCCGACGCGTTGAAGACCGGCGCGATATTTTCGGGTCGGGAGCCTACCTTGATGGGCGTCATCACTACCTTTCCATCTCTCAGTAACGTCAGGGTGACGGTTGAATCGGGGCGCAGGCCGGCAATGTCGCGCAGCGCCCTGCTTGGATTCAACATGGGCGCGCCGTCCAGCGCCAGAATATAGTCGTTTTCCCGGACACCCGCTTCGGCTGCCGGACCGCCTGGCGTTACCTTGGTGATAATCAGGTTATCGTTGGTTTTCAAATCCTCGACTTCGGCAGGGGGAGCGCGCAGCTGTGCCTCAATGCCAAGCCAGCCGCGTACTACATGACCATGGGCAATAATATCGCGAAGCACACGGCGCGCCACGTTGGTCGGAATCGCAAAACCAATTCCCTGTGAACTGCCTTTGGTCGAAAAGATAGCGGTATTGATACCGATCAGCTTGCCGTTACTGTTAATCAGCGCGCCGCCCGAATTGCCGGGGTTGATGGACGCATCGGTCTGGATAAAGCTCTCATAGGCACTCAAGCCAAGGCTTGCACGTCCTACCGCGCTCACGATTCCCATGGTCACGCTTTGCCCGATATTGAACGGGTTGCCAATGGCAAGGGCGACATCGCCGGTGCGAATGGTGTCCGAGTTGGCGAAGTCAATGATGGGTAGATCAGGCAGATTGATCTTTAGGACCGCCAGGTCGGTATCGGGGTCCGAACCGATGGCGGTAGCGTTGGCAACACGTCCATCGGGCAAAGTGACGACAATATCATCTGCTTCCTTTACCACATGGTTGTTGGTAAGAAGGTAGCCGTCATCGCTGACGATAACCCCCGACCCCAGATTGACCGGCTGATTCGGCGTGTTGGATGCCTGATTCTGCTGATAGAGCGGATTATCGCCGAGTGGTGAACCGCCTGCTGCATTGACCTGCTGCTGGGATGAGATCATCACGACCGCTGGTGCCGCGCGTTCGACGCTGTCGGCGTAGCTGGCGGGTGAAGAAGAGAGTGCGCCGTGCGTGCCTCGATAGCTTGACAGGCCGGGCAAATACGCGAGCAGCACTATGGCCAGCAGCACGCCGCAGATAACAGGCCAAATGAGCTTTGCCAGAGTTTTGCTCATGGTTGGTAAAAATCCCTTGAATGTCGCTGAGTCGTTATTCTATGAGTTTGGTGCAGATCGTATGAAAATGCTCAGCGTTGAGTCGCTACCCAGCCGCTGGCAGAAGTCGCTCAGTCCGTTGAGACACCGCTGCCAGAGGTAATACTGCCGAGCCTTCGGTACGAAGGCGCTTTATCTTACCGCTGGTATGATTAAAATCCAGCGTCTGTAAAACACGCAGAGTGCACGCAGCGCTCATGATGTTCAAGAGGTGAAAGGAGAGTCGTATGGTCGCGTGTCAGCAGTTGGTGGATGCAATGCAGGATAAGCTCAGCGCTGCCCGCTTCAAGGATTTCACCATCAATGGGCTACAGGTAGAAGGAAACGAGCGCGTACAGCGCGTGATGACCGGTGTTACCGCATGTCAGGCGCTGCTCGATGAGGCGGTGGCCTGGGAAGCGGATATGGTGCTGGTGCATCACGGCTACTTCTGGAAAAACGAACCGGCCAGCGTAACCGGTATCAAACACCGTCGGTTTGCTACCCTGCTGGGCCACGATATCAATCTGGTCGCCTGGCACCTGCCGCTGGATGCACATCCTGACATTGGAAACAACGCGCTGCTTGGCAAACGGATGGGGTGGCAGGTAGACAAAGCGCTGGATGGCCCGTTGGGGCAGGGGCTTCTCTATATCGGTGATGCTAATCAGGCGCTTTCCCACGCCGAGTTTGGCGAGCATTTGCACCAGCAGCTACAGCGCCCTCCCTTGGGTATTCAAGGGCATTCGCGTCCGCTTAAGCGCATCTGCTGGTGTACGGGAGCCGCTCAGGACATGATTGAGCAGGCTGCGGAAGGCGGGGCTGACGTGTTTGTTTCCGGTGAAATCTCCGAGCGCACCACACATCTGGCTCGCGAGCTGGGTATCAGCTACTTTGCTGCCGGTCATCATGCCACCGAACGCGATGGCATCATTGCGCTGGGAGAGTGGCTGGCATCGCAGTTCGATATTGAGCACCGCTTTGTCGATATTGATAACCCTGTCTGAATCGCTACACCGGAAGCTGGCAGCGTTTGCTGTTCAGTGAAAGGAGGAACGGCTCCCCCTGAACATCAGGAAGGCCAATAAAAGTAGCCCGCGCCAAATCAATAGCGCGGGCTATCTGGTTCAGGCGACCGACTGGCGTTAAAAGCGCGGTGGCTCCTTGACCTGCTCGCCGTATTCATCCTGAGGATGACGTATACCGAAGCCTTCCGAGAGGGTGCCCTTGGCGTCGGCATAGTCACGCGGCACGCCAAGCGTCGCGGCTTCTTCCTCGGCGACCTCTTCGGCCGAGCGCGCACCTGACAAGACTGCCAGACGGCGTTTGACGCTGTCATTCTGGCTAAGACGATTCGCCTGCTCAGCAAGGGTGCCGTTGAGCGTCTTGCTCTGCTGGCTTAGCTGATCGGCGATATGCGTCAGCTGCTGGAAGTGATCGTCGATATCCTGGCGCAACTGTTGCTGTTGATTGCGCTGCTCGCTGCTGGTGCTGTCACCCGCGCTGCGGCGGCTGCTCATCAATCGGCCAATGATGATGCCGATGACGGCACCCACCACCAGACAGATAACACCTGAAATCCATACGCTGTTGCTCATCGCCGCTCCTTTCTACCAATACACGTGCGCGCGGCTAGCTCAAGGCATCACCGGCAGCGCTATAACTTAGGCCCTCTATAAGCCATCGTCTACAAGGCTGTCGTATATTATACAGGGGCAGCAACGACAAGAGCCAATGCTCTGTGCGAAAGTAGTGAAACGAGCGCCCTCCAGCAAGGCTGGCGCTTGGATGATGATCAATAAAACCGATAGTCGAGAGTGGATAAAATTCATGGTGTCTGATTCAGTTGGCTCAGCGTCTGGTGGTTCCTCCAATGGCAATGTGACTGGTACGGGGCGATCTGCTTCGCCAATGGAGCGTTATCGGCACGATCTTGAGCAGGACGGATTTCAGTACGATGCGGCGCAGGAAAAGGCAGTCGAGCATTTGCAGCGGCTTTATAAAGAGCTGACCTCGACGCCACGAGAGCAGTTAAAACCGGCCGCAAAAACTTCAGAGAAACCGGCGAAGTCGATGCTGGGCGGGCTTTTTTCGCGCTCCCGGGCCGAGCCTGAAACCCACGATCCGGCTGACTCACCTGTTCCCACGGTGCGCGGCCTCTATTTTTGGGGCGGAGTAGGGCGCGGCAAAACGTGGCTGGTGGATACCTTCTTCGCTGCACTGCCTTTCAGCGACAAGATGCGTACCCATTTCAACCGCTTTATGCAGCGTGTTCACCACGAACTGGGTGTGTTCAAGGGTGAATCCGACCCATTGAAGAAGGTGGCGGCGCGGTTTGCGCAGGAAGCGCGCGTTATCTGCTTCGATGAGTTTTATGTGAATGATATTACCGATGCGATGATTCTTGGGCGCCTGTTTGAAGCGCTGTTCGCTGAAGGGGTAGTGCTGGTGGCAACTTCCAATATCGTGCCCGACAAGCTCTACGAGAATGGTTTGCAGCGCGCCCGCTTTCTGCCGGCTATCGCCCTGCTGAATCGCCACTGTGAAGTGGTCAATGTGGATTCCGGGATTGATTACCGTTCGCGTGCGCTGGAGCAGGTGGAGCTGTTTCTGACGCCTGATGACAGTGATAACGAAGCGGCCCTGGAGCGGTTATTCACCCAGGTGGCAAAAAATGACGGTGAGCGCGATGGCGAGGTGCGGATCAATGGGCGTGCGCTCGATGTAAAGCGTGAATCGGGCGGTGTGATCTGGTTTGATTTCAAGGCGCTGTGCGATGGCCCGCGCAGTCAGAATGACTATATCGAGCTGGCCAATCGTTACCATACGGTGCTGGTTTCCCATGTGCCGCAGATGGATGGCTATAAGGATGACCAGATGCGTCGCTTTATCAGCATGGTCGATGAGTTCTATGACCGTGCCGTCAAAATGGCCATGACCCTTGCCAGTGAGGTGGACGCCATTTACAGCGACGGAAATCTGGTCTTCGAATTCGAGCGCACCCTGTCGCGTCTCAAGGAGATGGAAAGCAAGGAATTTCTCAATGTGCCGCACAAGTCGCAGCAAGCGGGGTGATGAGGGGCAGGTAGCAGTGAGCTAAACGGGCAGGGCGCTGATAAATATTCTACGCATGGGGTTAACGACAGTAGATAAACCCTGTACAATGCGCGCTCGCTCAAATGTTGTTTGTCCCGCTGGCGCGTTCAGCGAGTTCAGGCAACCAAGAAAAATAGGGATTGGCATTTTTCAATTCGCAAGGATTGATAGTGCTCGACTAAGGTATTTTCGATGAAAACTTTCAGCGCTAAACCGCAGTCAGTTCAGCGTGACTGGTACGTCGTAGACGCTACCAACAAGACACTCGGTCGTCTTGCCACTGAACTCGCTCGTCGCCTGCGCGGCAAGCACAAACCTGAATACACTCCTCACGTTGATACTGGCGACTACATTGTCGTTATCAATGCAGACAAAGTGCGTGTAACCGGTAATAAAGCGTCCGATAAGCAGTACTATCGCCACACTGGCTTCCCCGGTGGTCTGCGTTCCATGTCCTTCGACCAGCTGATCGACCACGCGCCTGAGCGTGTTATCGAACTCGCCGTCAAAGGCATGCTGCCCAAAGGCCCGCTGGGTCGTGCAATGCACAAGAAGCTTCGCGTCTATGCTGGCGCTGAGCATCCGCATACTGCACAGCAGCCCAAAGAACTGAACATCTAATTAAGGGACGAAGCTCATGGCTCAGTATTACGGCACCGGTCGCCGCAAAACCTCTACTGCTCGCGTGTTTCTCAAGCCGGGCACTGGCAAGATTACCGTCAATCAACGTGAACTGGACAGCTACTTCGGCCGTCCTACCGCTAGCCTGGTCGTTCGTCAGCCGCTCGAGCTGACCAACACTACCGAGCAGTTCGATATTACTGTCACCGTTGCCGGTGGTGGTGGTTCTGCCCAGGCAGGCGCGATTCGTCACGGTATTACCCGTGCACTGATCGACTACAATGAAGAGCTGCGCTCTCCTCTGCGTGCAGCGGGTTACGTTACCCGTGATGCTCGTAAGGTTGAACGTAAGAAGGTCGGCCTGCGCAAAGCACGTCGTCGTCCGCAGTTCTCCAAACGCTGATTCCAGTCAGCGGCAGGGGCGTGCCTTCGGGCACGCCCTTTTTATATCGCTCAATGCAGCTTCGGGCCTTATTGCCGTGGCAGTGTTGGGCGATATTTGTATCAGGTTATCCATCCTCGCAGCGTGTCGCAGTCAATTGCTCACCACCAACGTCAGCGAGCGTGGTATTATTTAGGTTCGCTTAGTTCAAGGAGTGTTCCATGGGAGTCGTAGCCAAGCGCTCTTCGATGACGTTCTATTCAGGCCGTGATGATCATTACTGCCATCGGGTACGTATCGTTCTGGCTGAGAAAGGCGTGTCTGTAGATGTAATTGAAGTGGATGAAGATAATCATCCAGAAGAGCTGATTGATCAGAATCCCTACAATAGCGTACCAACGCTGATTGACCGTGATCTGACGCTCTATGAGTCCAAAGTGATGATGGAATATCTCGACGAGCGTTTTCCTCATCCGCCGCTGCTGCCGGTCTATCCCGTAGCACGTGCGCAAAGCCGTTTGTGGATGTGCCGCGTCGAGCGTGAATGGTCTTCCCTGGTGGATACCATTGTCTCTGGTACGGCAACCAAGAAAGATACTGAAGCAGCCCGCAAGGCGCTGCGTGAAGGCTTTACCGGCATCGCTCCCATCTTTGAAGAGATGCCATTCTTCATGAATGAAGAGTTTTCACTGGTCGATTGCTGCGTAGCACCTATTCTGTGGCGGTTGCCCAGTCTGGGCGTCGAGCTGCCCGAGAAGCAGGTCAAACCGCTGCTCGGTTATATGGATCGCCTCTTCGAGCGTGAATCCTTCCGTGACTCGCTGCTTGAGGCGGAGCGTGAGCTGCGCCGTTGATCCAAGTGTCATCCTGACGCCGCAAGGCGTCTTGCCGAACGTAATCTGCTTCGGCGCCCTGCATTCAGCAAGGAGTAATACACCATGAGTTCCAGCCGCCCCTATATCACTCGCGCTCTCTATGATTGGCTTCTGGACAACGACCACACTCCCTACATTGTGGTGGATGCCACTCGTGAGAATGTGGTGGTGCCTACCCAGTTTGTGCAGAACGGTCAGATTGTCCTGAACATTACCCCGACGGCCGTGCGCGATCTGCGTATTGAAAACGCGATGATCAGCTTTAACGCACGTTTCAGCGGTGAGCCGATGGAAGTGTGGGTGCCTATCGAAGCGCTGATGGCTATCTACTCACGCGAAACAGGCGCGGGCATGGCCTTTGGTCAGGAGCCAGTGCTGCCTGATGCCGAGGTTGAAGAGGAGCAAGGGCCGTCTCTTGAAAGCGTACCGGGCAAGAGCGATGAAGAAGCATCGTCCGAAACGACCGGTGAAGGGAAGAAAGACGACGACAAGAAACGCAAACGTCCCTCCTTGCGTGTGATCAAGTAGGATCAAGTAGTAGCGCCAGGCGCGTCGTCAAGCAGCAGGCAGAAAAGAAGAGGCTGGTGATTATGTCACCAGCCTCTCTTTATTGATGGGGTTCAGAACCGCTGCGCTGACCTGTGTTCTTGCCGCTTTTGTGGCAGGCGGAAGTGCTTGCAGGCAGTGCTTTGCGTTAGAGCCAGCTCATCCATTCTGCTATCCGGCTTATGCTGCCGATTCTGGAAGAGCTGGCGCTACAGCGCGGGCGGTGAAGTTTTTCCGGATGTCTCTTTTTACTTGATGATCTGGAACGCTTTGACTACCGAATTAACACCGTCCACGCCCGCTGCCTGGTTAGCCAGTTTGGTGGCTTCGTAGTCGTACACCATGCCCATCAGGTAAACCGTGCTGTTTTCGGTCAAGACCAGTACCCGATTGCTATCAATATCCAGCGAATGCTTCACGCGGCTGGTGACCCAGGTATCCTGCATGCGGCGCCAGTTGGAAGTATTTACTGCAATCTTCACTCCATCATAGATGCCGCGATTGCCCTGGGCGTTGCGCGCGATATCTGCCAGCTGCTGTTTCAGCTCCTTGCTGGGTACCTGACCGGTCAGTAATACATAGCCGTTGAATGCGCTCACATTAACGTGTGATTGGCTGGCAATCGGCTTCCTCATGTATTCGCTGTAAATGGCGCCCGCCAATTGGCCATCCTTGTCGACCGTTTGTGCGCTGCGTACAGGTGGCTGACCTTCGGCGGTCGTACCGGTTGAGCTGCAGCCCGCTATGCAGGTGATGGAAGCCAGTGCGATGGCGGCCGCGATGGTTTTAAGCGTCGATGTGGAGTTCACTGGATTCACTCGCTGTATTGTCAAAATGGCTGTAAAGAGGTGTCGCAGGATGAAGCGCTTACTCGGCTTCGCCAAACAACTGATAGTCGATCATATCGCATAAACAGTGAATCACCAGCAGGTGAACTTCCTGAATACGCGCAGTGGAGGTGGCCGGGACGCGAATCTCGCAATCCTCCTGGCTAAGCAGTGACGCCATATTGCCTCCATCGCGTCCAGTGAGCGCAATGATGCTCATTTCGCGATCATGGGCCGCCTGAATTGCCTGCACCACATTGGATGAGTTGCCGCTGGTGGAGATTGCCAGCAGGATATCGCCCGGCTGCCCCAGCGCCCTGATCTGACGAGCGAACACGTCGCTGTAGCTGTAATCGTTGGCAATGGAGGTGATGGTGGAAGAGTCTGTGGTCAGCGCCAGAGCCGGCAGGCCGGGGCGTTCACGCTCAAAGCGATTCAGTAGCTCCGAGGAGAAATGCTGGGCGTCGCCCGCGCTGCCGCCGTTGCCGCACGACAGAATCTTGCCATCGTCGATCAGGCACTGAACCATTTTGTGACTGGCCGCTTCGATATAAGCGGGAAGTACTTCGCTGGCATAGGTTTTGGTATCAATGCTGGCGTTGAAGTGGTCGATGATGCGTGATTGCAAATCCATGATTACCGTTGTTTCAGATGAGTGTAGTGCGATTGACTGGTCAAAGCGCAAGCTCGAAAGCGTTTTTGATCCAGTGAAAATCTAGCGTATGGGATGCGCCCCCTGTTACCGCAACCACATCGAAGCGGCATGGGCAGTTAAGGGTGTGCCTCTGTAGATAAGCGCTTGCCGCGGTAATAAGCCGCCGCTGTTTGGTGGCGGTAACGCTCTCCAGCGGCGACCCGTAGCGATTGTTGCGGCGATAGCGCACCTCGACAAACACCAGTGTGTTGTGATCACGCATCACCAGGTCTATTTCCCCGCCTCGGGCATGTGCATTGCGACCCACTTCCTCTAGCCCCTGCTGGACGAGAAAGCGGGCAGCCTCGGTCTCCATGCGTTGCCCGAAGGCGCGCTGATTGCGCAACATGAACGAGCGCTATCAGGGGGTGGCTGGCACGCCACCGCGGAATACTGCCCACGGAAGCTGACGTGAAAAGCGGCGATTGTCGCCTACCGTCAATGTACCGGTGGCCCCTTGCAACTGAATGCTGGGGATACTCTGATAGACCGGCAGGCGCTTGGCGAGTTCATAGGCATCTACACCCATGGCTGCCAGCTTGAGTGCGGAAGCCGGCAGGTCGTCATCACCATGCAGAGCATGATACGCCTCGGGGTAGGGCAGATTGTCGCCTACCACATTGGGTATTTCCCAGGGGATATTGGGGAAGTACACGCCGTTCAAATCACTGTCATCACTGGGTGAGGGGTTGCCCGAGTAGGCATGTGACGTGGCGTATACCGGCACGTTCGAATTGTAGTAGCGAAGTGCCGGAGGAACCTGGCGAGCATAGGGTGGCAGGCCAAACATGAACAGCATGTCGGTGCCGCCCTGAATGGCGGACCTTACGGTTGATGTGGCGGAACCGTTGGGCTGGTAGCGCTGAATGTTGCCTACCTGCTGGCCGTTGGCCTGCCACTGCTGTGAGAAGGCATCCAGTACCCTGCCACCCCAGCCATTGTCCGGCACCAGCACGCTAGCGGTGTGATGGCCCTGCTGGGACGCGAAGTTGGCTACCTGGCGCGCTTCATCTTCTGCAGAAAGCCCATATTCATACAGGTTGCTGGCCTGGTTGGTGGCTGCGTTACCGTAGTTGAGTGCCAGAGTCGGTAGCGGTAGCTGCTGACGGCCTTCGAGCTGAGTCACCTGATCCTTGTCGAGCGGGCCGATGACTACCTGAGCGCCCTGAGCTTTGGCCTGATTGTAAAGATCGTCGAGCGAGCCGTTGGCGGCGTCGATGAAATCAAGGGTAGGGGCGCTACTGCCGCTGGCAGCCAGCGCCTGATTCTGCGCTTCCATGCCCTGTCGGATCGCGTCAGCGACGGTGGCATAAGGCCCGCTTTGTGGCAGCAGCACTGCAACCCGTGTGACTTCTTCTGCGTTCAGGTTTTGTACAGCGGTCAGCTCATGGGGCGGGCGCTGCGACGCAGGGTGCTCGGGATATGCTGAGCGCCAGTGTTCGACCTGCTGCTTGAATTCAGCGAGATCGCCCGAATTTTGCAGGCGTAGCTGGCCGAGGGTAATCCAGCCATCCGACAGGGCATCCGGGTTGGAGAGTTGGCTCAGCTGGCTTTCGTTCAGTGCCGCCAGTTCGCGCCAGATGGCATCGTTGAGCGTTGGGTCGTTGTTGTTATTGCGCTGGGCACTGATAAGAGCCGCGGCAGCTTTCATATGATCGCCCTGACGCCCCAGTGCTTGCCCTTGTACTGCTTCGAGTCGATAGCGCTGCTCGCTTGAGAAGCTGAGCTGATCGAGTGCGCCATTGGCAATGCTCAACGCAGAGGCGTAATCACCGCTGTTGTAGGCGCTTTCAGCCTTGATAACGGCAAAGCGAGCGCGCCCGTTGGCATCGAGATCACGGCCATCAATTTTATTGATGATCTCGGCGGCGTGCTGCTGGTCACCCTGCTGAATCAGCATTTCCGCCGCCTGTAGACGGCTCTGCGCGGCGGAGCTTCCCTGTTGCTGGTCAGCATTCTGGAGCAGGTCTGTAGAAGAAGACTGATCGCCTCCAAACGGTGAAGATGCGCATCCACTCAGGATGAGTGATGCCAGCGTTAGGCCGCTCAAACGGTGCAGCGTATCTCGCATAAAAAATGTCTCCTGATCCCCTTGATTTGGCGGTAAGGAAGCGAACGCGCCAAGAGTGCATGGTGTAAAGAACAGGTCTTTATACCATTAGCTTGCGTGAAGGTAGTTTAGTTGCATGTATCTGGATATCGCCAATTGTGAACTCGCGTGAGTAACACGTCGCTGCGAATTGCCAGATGCGCCAGCGCGGGTACAATCGCATGGCGCATTCCTGCCGCCCATCAATCTTTGCCGCTACCCATGTGTGCCCGACCCTAACTGGAGTTTTCATGAGCCAAGCCTCCCATGTCATGCAGTCATCCCGAGCTGAATCGGGAGAGCCGGGGGCATTGTACGTTGTCGCCACGCCGATTGGTAACCTCGACGATATGTCCACCCGCGCGCTCGATATCCTGCGCAGTGTCGATGTGATTGCCGCTGAAGATACGCGACACAGTGCCAGACTCATGGCGCACTTTGATATTCGTACGCCGATGCTGGCGCTGCACGATCACAACGAGCGTACCCGAGCGGAGCAGTTGGTGGCGCGTATTGAGCAGGGCGAGCGAATCGCGTTGATCAGTGATGCGGGCACGCCCTTGATCTCCGATCCAGGTTATCGTCTGGTGGCCCAGCTGCGTAGTGCCGACCTGCGTGTGGTGCCTGTGCCTGGCCCCTGCGCCCTGGTTGCGGCGCTAAGCGGAGCGGGGGTAGCCACTGACCGCTTTCGTTTCGAAGGCTTTCTGCCGGCCCGTAGCAGTGCGCGCAAAAACGCACTGGAAGCGCTGGTCAGGGAGAGCGCCACTCTGGTGTTTTACGAATCCCCCCACCGCATCACCGATAGCCTGACCGACATCGCAGCGGTCTTTGGTGAACGGCGTTTGGTGCTGGCGCGCGAATTGACCAAACGCTTTGAAACCTTTCTGGAAGGCAGTGCCGAAGCATTGCTCGCGATCATGGCGGACGACCCCGATCAGGCACGCGGTGAATTCGTGGTGATTGTGGAAGGTGCTCCAGAGCAGTCGGAAGAGGAAGGCAGTGTCGACGCAGAGCAGCTGCTGATGGCGATGTTTGAGGCGGGAGTGGGCACCAAGCAGATAGCGACGGTAGCGACGCGGCTATTGGGGGGCAGGAAGCAACAATGGTACGAACGTGCCCAGCAGCTTAAGGATGCACAAGGGTAGCGCTCATTAAGGGCCGTTTTGATGCGTTTTTACCTTGAGAGAAGGGGGGAGCGCTGGTATTCTCCGAGCCGAGAGAGCAGGCTAGACAGTCGCCGCCGTTATGCTGCTTCGGCAGTATGGCGGGGGAGGAAAGTCCGGGCTCCATAGGGCAGAGTGCCAGGTAACGCCTGGGCGGCGTGAGCCGACGGAAAGTGCAGCAGAGAGAAGACCGCCTACGCAGGTCCGTTTCAGACGGGCTGCCGGTAAGGGTGAAAGGGTGCGGTAAGAGCGCACCGCGCGGCTGGCAACAGGCGTGGCATGGTAAACCCCACTCGGAGCAAGACCGAATAGGCCCCCTTTGGTGCGGCCCACACATGGGGGCGGGTAGGTTGCTTGAGGCAGGCGGCGACGCCTGCCCTAGAGGAATGGCTGTCCACGACAGAACCCGGCTTATCGGCCAGCTCTCTCCCTGAAATTCTTGTAAGGCAGCACCACCGTAGTCGTCAGGATGACGTTGCGGACGCGGCCTTTAGCAGGTGCGGCGGTGGGTTTCAGGCTCCCGTTCGCACTTTTATTTTATTTCCACTCAAGTCAACAGGTGTCATCGCGTTGAGGGATGAAGTAGCTGGGACGCACACCTCTCCAGACGCTGCCGCGGATGCAGCGTACAAACATGTCAGCGTACTGCTCGATGGTGCGGTGAGCGCGCTGGTCGGTAACCCCGATGGTCTATACATAGACGGCACCTTTGGGCGCGGTGGGCATAGCCGTGCCATTTTGAACTCCCTTTCTCCTTCCGGTCGGTTGCTGGCGATTGACCGCGATCCCGAAGCGCTGGCGGCGGCTGCGGCCATTACCGATGAGCGCTTCTCCATTCACCGGGCGACGTTTGCTGAGATGGACCTTGTTGCTGAACAGGCGGATATCAAGGGGCGCGTCGATGGCGTGCTGCTGGATGTTGGCGTCTCGTCACCGCAGCTGGACGATGCGCGGCGCGGCTTCAGCTTCCTGCGTGATGGCCCGCTGGACATGCGCATGGACCCTGACTCGGGGATGTCGGCAGCGGAGTGGATTGCGACGACTTCCGAAAGCGAAATGGCGCGGGTGTTCAAGGTGTATGGCGAAGAGCGCTTTGCCAAGCGGTTGGCGCGTGCGGTATGCGAGCGGCGTCGCGAAATCCCCTTCACCCGTACCGCTGATCTGGCTGAAGTGCTCAAGACAGCACACCCTGCGTGGGATAAATTCAAGCATCCCGCTACCAAGGCATTCCAGGCGATCAGGATATTCCTCAACGATGAGCTGGGGCAGCTTGAGCGCGCACTCAAGGCGGCGCTTGAGGTATTGGCGCCGGGCGGGCACCTGGTCGTTATCAGCTTTCACTCCCTTGAAGATCGACTGGTGAAGCGCTTCTTTCGTGATCAATCGCGTGGCGATACGCATTTGCCGGCCAACCTGCCAGTTCGAGAAGATCAGCTTGAACGGCATATGGCGCTGGTAGGCAAGGCTCAGCGTGCCAGTGAAGCGGAAGTTGATGAAAATCCGCGTGCGCGCAGTGCTGTGATGCGCGTCGCACGCAAATTATGACGAGGACGCTATGGCAGCGGTTGCTGAGCAAAGAAAGACCGGGCGACTCAACGCGCGCGTGGGTGGGCTTTATCGCAAACTGTTTTTTGGCGCTACGCTATTTAGCGTAGTGGTGCTCGCTGTGATCAACCTGATGACCGCCTTCGCGGTGGTCACCGTGACCCACCAGACGCGCGTCCAATATGCACGTCTGCAAACCCTTGAGCACGAGCGTGATGCGCTTCAGGCCAACTGGAGCCGTCTGTTGCTGGAAGAGAGTACCTGGTCGTCACCTTCCCGCATTGAGGCAATTGCCCAGCAGCGCCTGCAAATGAAAGTGCCCGCGGCCGATGCGACCAGGGTGCTGAAACCATGAGTCAGTATAACAACCGCAAGAATAACGAACGCTCCGACTCGCGTCGCCAGCGTGCCCGTCCGCTGGCCGCTGCATCGTGGCGCTTCAACGTGATGCTGGTGGTGATACTGGCAGCTCTGGCGGCGCTGGTCTGGCGTATCGTTGATCTACAGGTCGTCACCCAGGATTTCCTTGCCGGGCAGGGCGATGCACGCACCGTGCGTGTGGAAAGTATCGACGCCCACCGTGGCATGATTACCGACCGCGATGGCGAGCCGCTGGCGGTCTCGACTCCGGTTATCACTATCTGGGCCAACCCCAAACAGCTACCGACCGACCGCACTGAACTGACACGTCTTGCCCAGGCACTGGGAAAAAATCCCAGCGACTTCATTAATCATGTCAACGGGCTGCGTTCGCGCGGCTTTATCTACCTGCACCGGCGCATGACGCCTGAACTGGGGCAGCGGGTACTCGATCTCGATATTCCGGGCGTGTATGGACAGCATGAATACAAGCGTTATTACCCCGCTGGCGAGGTGACAGCCCAGCTTCTCGGGGTAACCAACATTGATGATAAAGGGCAGGAAGGACTTGAGCTTGCCTATGATCGCTGGCTGACGGGCACCAAAGGGCAGCGCCGCGTACTGGTGGACCGCAAGGGGCGTCTGGTGCGTGATCTGCACTTGATGCAGGACGCTCACCCTGGCGGTCAGCTGCATCTCTCGATCAACCAGCGTTTGCAGTTTTTGGCTTATCGCGAATTGGCCCGTGCCGTTGAAGAGCACAATGCGGATGCGGGAAGTCTGGTAATGATGAATGCGCGTACCGGTGAAGTGCTCGCTTCTGCTGACGTGCCTTCTTTCAACCCCAATAACCGTGCAGGGATGGACTCGGAAGGGCTGCGTGAACGTGTGCTGACCGATGCCTTTGAACCAGGTTCGGTCATGAAACCGCTGGCGATGTCGGCGATCATAGATTCAGGCAAGGTCTCACCGAATCAGGTTATCAATACCTCGCCCGGCTATGTCAGGGTTGATGGCTACACCATTCACGATGTGCGCAATTTTGGTCGCCTGACCCTGACCGGCATCATCACCAAGTCCTCCAACGTGGGCATGACCAAGCTGGCACTGTCGGTGCCCAATGACACTATCTGGAACCGCTACAACCAGATGGGTATTGGACACAGCCTGGGTACAGGTTTCCCCGGAGAGGCCACCGGTAGTCTGCCGCCACCCAGCGGCTGGTCCGCAGCGAAGCGTGCCACGCTCGCTTATGGCTATGGCATGTCGGTATCTCCTTTGCAGCTGGCGACCGCCTATACCACGCTGGCCAACGATGGGTGCCGCTTGCAGCCGTCGCTGCTCAGACTGGAC
Organism: Carnimonas nigrificans ATCC BAA-78; assembly: GCF_000526695.1. Taxonomy (GTDB): domain Bacteria; phylum Pseudomonadota; class Gammaproteobacteria; order Pseudomonadales; family Halomonadaceae; genus Carnimonas; species Carnimonas nigrificans. The sequence goes on along the minus strand of NZ_JAGO01000010.1, from coordinate 87,014 downwards.
AAGAAGCCGCAGTGCGATCAGTTGATTTCGCCAGAAACGGCGCACAAGGTCGTTAACATGATGGAAACCGTGGTTGGCCCTTATGGTGGTGGCGGGCGTGCCAATATCGACGGCTATCGTATTGCCGGTAAAACCGGCACGGTGCGCAAGGTGGGCGCGAGCGGTTACGAGCGTAACTCCTATCGTTCCAACTTCGTGGGCATTGCGCCCGCCTCTGACCCACGCTTGATTGTGGTGATCTCCATTGATAACTCGCGCAAGGGTGGCTACTACGGCGGTGTCGTTTCAGCGCCGGTATTCTCCCGTGTGGCTGGCCCCGCGCTGCGCATGCTGGATGTTCCGCCTGATAGCGATGCAGCTCCCTATAATCCTGAATCTCCTGCTCAACAGGTGAAGGACGCTGAACAGGCCAGGGAAATTACCGGACTGCAAAGCCGGCAGGCAGCGCAAGAGGCGGCGAGTGGAGGCACCAATGACTGATATGGCACCGGTGGCGCTCTCGGGTGTGCTGCGAGTAACGCCGATGGCCTTGAGGCAAGCGCTGGCAGCATCGGGTGTCTCTGCCCCCGAGCCTGCCTTTGCATTGTTGCATGAAGGTGCGGCCTTACGGCTGGATTCCCGCGCGGTTGAGTGCGGTGACATTTTTATTGCCCGTCAGGGTAGCCGTAGCGATGGACGCACCTTTATCGAGAGTGCATTGAGTGCGGGAGCAGCACTGGTGCTGTGTGAAGGCAGCGCTCCCCTGGCGAGCGAAAGAATTGTCGAAGTGCCTGAATCCGCTGTCTGGCTGGGCGACTTCCTTAAGCAGTTACTGCCGCCGCAGGTGGCAGAGATGACCACCATCGCGGTTACCGGTACCAACGGTAAAAGTTCCGTTACCCACTATATGGCGCAGCTCTCCAATGCACTGGGGCATTCCGCGAGTGTCGCGGGCACCCTGGGGGTTGGGCATCCCGACGCTCTGCTCGATACTGGTTTAACGACGCCTGACCCGATTACGCTAGCTGCCGTAGCAGGCGAGCTGGCTGCCAACGGCTGCCAACGGCTGGCACTTGAGGCTTCCTCCCATGCGCTGGATCAGCACCGCCTTGATGCGTTGTCGATTGATGCAGGCGTACTGACCAATCTGAGCCGCGATCATCTTGATTATCACGGCAGCATGATGGCGTATGCTGCCGCCAAGGCAAAACTGTTCAAACGCAGTGAACTTAAGGTGGCGGTCGTCAATGGTGCTGATGATTACGCTAACCTTGTGTCCGCCGGTACGCCGTCAGGCGCTCGCAAGCTGCGCGTGGCAGGAGAAAATGCGGACTTTGGCGTAACCCAGTGGCGTGCCGGCAGCAGTGATCAACATGCCACGCTGGATACGCCGGAAGGGCTGCGTGAACTGTCGCTTAAGCTGCTGGGACGTTTCAATCTGGATAACGCACTGCTAGCGATTGCCACGCTATACGCGCTGGGCGACCCTCTCGACAGGCTGCTTGATGCTGCCGCTGAACTGCGTCCGGTGCCTGGTCGCATGGAGCGTATCGCAGAGAAGGGGGCACCGCTGGTCGTGGTGGATTACGCCCACACTCCTGATGCTCTTGAAAATGCGCTGACGGCACTCGGCGATCACGCTGGCGGCAAGGTTTGGTGTTTGTTCGGTTGCGGCGGTGATCGCGATCCGGGCAAGCGCGCCATGATGGCCGAAGTCGCTGCGCGTCTGGCTGAGCATGTAGTGATTACCGATGATAACCCGCGCAGTGAAGATGCCGCCGCCATTCGTGCGCAGATTGGTACCGGTATCTCTGAGCAGGTACGCGCAGCCATTGATATACAAGAGATAGGCGACCGGCGTCAGGCGATTGAGTCCAGCATTGCCACTGCCAGTGCCGAGGATATGATTTTGATTGCCGGTAAAGGACACGAGTCGTATCAAGAGATCAACGGTATCCGTCACGACTTCTCCGATATTGATATTGCCCGCGCCGCTGTGCAGCGGCGGGTAGGCCAGGGTGGTTAACATGATAACGTCCTTGAAGGCAGCCGCTGACGCCATGGGCGCCCAGTTTGAAGGCACTGATCAACCGTTTGTTGCGCCGCGCACCGACAGCCGTGCCGTAGCACAAGGCGACCTGTTTTTTGCCATGCGCGGCGAAGCAATGGATGGCCATCTCTTTGTAGCGACAGCGCTGGAAGCTGGTGCGGCAGCAGTGGTGGTCGATCACGATATAAGCGTTCAGGTGCCAGCCGCCATAGGGCGTCAGTTGGTGGTCAAGGATACCCGCCTGGCGCTCGGGCTGTTGGGCGGCAGCGTGCGCCAGCAGTGGGGCGGCTCGCTGTCGGCTGTCACCGGCAATAGCGGCAAGACCACCGTCAAGGAGATGATCAAGGCCATTCTCGAAGAGGCATCTTCCGAGGAGCAGGTCGTGGCTACCCACGGCAATCTTAATAGCTACGTCGGAGTACCCCTCACACTGTGTCGGCTTCAGGCGCAGCATCAGTGGGGCGTGGTCGAGCTGGGCGCTAACCATGTAGGTGAAATTTCGTGGACCGCGCCGTTGGTACAGCCGCAGGTAGCGGTTATCACCAATGTGACCGGTGCCCATATGGGAGAATTTGGCGGCCTTGCGCGTATTGCGCAGGCCAAGGCGGAGATTCTCTCCGGTCTGGCGGAAGGTGGAATCGCGGTACTGAACCGCGACGATACCTTTTACCCACTATGGCGTCGTCTGGCGATACTGCGCGGTGGTGAAGAGTGCATTCGCGACTTCGGCATATCCTCCGCTGCCTATGCACACCCACGCAATGTTGGGCATGATGCCCACGGTCGCTACCATTTTGAGCTTCAGCTCGGCGATGCTGATGCCGGGACGGTGTCTCTTGCGCTGCTGGGCGAACATAACGTGCGTAATGCGCTGGCGGCAGCGGCGGCAACGAGCGCATTGGGTGTTGCTCCTAACGTGATTGTGCGCGGCCTGGAGCGAGTAGCCTCGGTGGGTGGGCGCATGGCGCTGCGGCGCGGCAAGTGCGCCAGAACGCTGCTGGATGACACCTATAATGCCAACCCTGGGGCTTTTCGTGCGGCGCTTGAGACGCTGGCGCTACAGCCTGGGCCGCGCTGGTGTCTGCTGGGGGCAATGGGTGAACTCGGTGAGCAGAGCGCTGCACAGCATGCTGCGATTGGTCACTATGCCAAAGCGCTTGGCATTGATGGCCTGATCGCTTATGGCGAGTCTGCCACTGCGGCGGCCCACGCCTTTGGTGGCGAGTGTTTTGATGACTGGGAAGCGTTTCTGGCAGCAGCTGATGAGAAGCTTCCTGCCAATGCTTCCGTGCTGATCAAAGGGTCGCGCAGCACCTTGATGGAACGAGCGGTTGAGCATTTTGCCGAATAAGGTGTCAGTAGAGTCTGTCCAGGCGTCATAGCCTAACGACAGGAAGATTGATGGACAGTCCGTTGTGCAGCACTGACAGCGGCTGTTTTCGCCGAATGATGCTGTTCGGCCAACTAACAACATTGTGATTGAGTAAATGCTTCTACTTCTGACGGAATGGCTGTCTCACTTCTCTTCAGCCTTTAACGTGTTTGGATATACCACCACTCGAATGGTACTGGGTGCGCTGACGGCGCTGGTCACTTCCATGGTGGTGGGGCCCTGGTTTATTCGCCGCCTGATTGACGGTCAGATAGGACAGTCGGTGCGTCAGGACGGTCCTGAGTCGCATCTCTCCAAGGCGGGTACTCCCACCATGGGCGGCGGCATGATCCTGATCTCGATTGCCGTGACCACGCTGCTGTGGGGCAGCCTGAGTAACCTCTATCTGTGGGTAGTGCTGCTGGTGACCCTGGGCATGGGCGTGGTCGGCTGGGTCGATGATTATCGCAAGGTGGTCGAGAAGAACTCGCGCGGTCTGCCGGCGCGCTGGAAGTATTTCTGGCAATCGGTCATAGCGCTGGTGGCGGGCATTGTGCTTTACCTGCATGCGCAAACGCCTGCTGAAACGGCCTTGATTATTCCGCTGCTGAAGCATTATGCGATTCCCCTGGGGCTTTTCTATATCGTCTTCACCTACTTCGTGATTGTGGGCAGCTCCAACGCAGTGAACCTGACCGATGGTCTCGATGGACTGGCTATCATGCCGACCGTGCTGGTAACGCTGGGGCTGAGTATTTTCGCCTTCGCCAGCGGGAATGCCGTATTCGCTGATTATCTGCATATTCCCTTCATCAATGGGGCCAATGAGCTGTGTATCTTTGCTGCGGCCATTGTGGGGGCCGGGCTTGGCTTCCTGTGGTTCAACACCTATCCCGCGCAGGTGTTCATGGGGGATGTAGGCTCGCTGTCGCTGGGCGCTGCGCTTGGCATCATGGCCGTGATTGTGCGCCAGGAGATTGTGCTGGTGATCATGGGCGGCATCTTCGTGGCCGAAACGGTCTCGGTGATTCTGCAAGTGGGGTCTTACAAGCTGACCGGAAAACGTATCTTCCGCATGGCGCCCTTGCATCACCATTTCGAGCTGAAAGGCTGGCCCGAGCCTCGCGTTATCGTGCGTTTTTGGATTATCACCTTCGTGCTGGTGCTGGTTGGCCTGGCAACGCTTAAATTCCGCTGAGGCGTATTGAATGGCTGAAGGATGTACCTTCCACGTACCGTCCGACCATCTGCTGGTGGTCGGGCTAGGTGTGTCTGGTCTTGCGATCGCGCGACATTTAAAGCGCCACGGGATCGCCTTTGTCATGGCCGACAGCCGCGAGCAGCCTGCGGGGGCGGTGCAGTTTAGGCGCGAATTTGGCGAGGTGCCGCTCCATTGTGGCGATTTGGCCCTGATCGACATGAGTGCTGCCCGCGAAGTGGTGATAAGCCCTGGGGTTAACCCTCAGCAGGCGGTCTTTGAGGACGTACGGGAGCGGCTGATCGGGGAGCTGACGCTATTCAAGCGTGCGCTGCCTCATAACGCCAAAGTGATTGCGATTACCGGCTCCAACGCCAAGTCGACCGTTACAACACTGGTGGGCGATATCGCGCGCTGCTGTGGCGTTGATGCCGGCGTTGGCGGCAATCTGGGTACGCCTGCACTAACGCTTCTGGAGCAGGGGCACGATCTTTATGTGCTCGAACTCTCTTCCTTCCAGCTGGAAATGGTGGAGCAACTGGCACCCGAAGTAGCGTGCTTTTTGAATCTCAGTGAAGACCATCTGGATCGACATGGTGATATGGCGGGCTATCAGGCGGCCAAGCAGCGCATTTTTGAAGGTGCGCAGTGCGCTGTGGTCAATCGCGATGACAGCGTCACCTGGCCGCAGGTAACGCTGCCCACGCACACCTTTGGCATCGGAGCGCCCGCGGCTGACCAGTGGGGGATTGCCGTGCATAACGGTGAATCCTGGCTGTGTCAGGGCGATCAGCCCTGGCTGGCGGCCTCCGCCCTGCGCGTGGCGGGTATTCACAATGTCGCGAATGTGCTGGCTGCGCTGGCGATCAGTGTGGCAATGGGCTGGCCGCGTGAGGCGGTGCTGACAGCCGTGCAGCGCTTCAACGGTTTGCCGCACCGTGTCGAGGTGATGGGTGAGCACGCTGGCGTGCGTTACATCAATGATTCAAAAGGCACCAACGTGGGAGCTAGTCTGGCGGCCATTGAAGGTATTGCCGCTACTCTCACGGGCAGGATTATCTGGCTGGGCGGCGGTGTGGGCAAAGGGGCGGATTTCTCTCCTCTGGCGCCAGCGCTGGCAGCACATGCCAAGGCTGCGCTGCTGTTCGGACGCGATGCGGCACTGCTGGAGGCAGCCCTTGGGCACGCCGTGGCATGTCAGCGTTTCGCTACCATGGAGGAAGCGCTCGCAAGAGGCGCTGAGCTGGCACAGGCTGGTGATGCCGTGCTGCTGTCGCCTGCCTGTGCCAGTCTCGATCAATTTGCCAATTACGAAGCGCGGGGCGATGCCTTCCGCGCGTGGTTTGAGCGTCAGGGCGAACCCAGCGCCCACGCGGTCAAGGAGTGACGATGAGTCTTCTTTCACGGCTGGAACACCGCTTTTCAACCCGCGATCAGCTCCTTGATGGATGGCTGATGCTGGCGGCGCTGACGCTGGCGGCACTCGGGTGGGTGATGGTGACTTCCGCATCCACCGAAGTGGCGGCCAGTTCCACTGGCAATCCGTACTATTACAGTATTCGCCACGGTATCTATATCGTGCTCGGCTTTATCGCCTGCATGGTGGTGATGCGAGTGCCCATGTCATGGTGGCGTGCCAATGGCCCTACCTTCTTTTTGGTGGGGCTGATACTGCTGGTTGTGACACCGGTGATGGGGCATTCGGTTAACGGTGCGCGACGCTGGATACCCTTGGGCATTATCAATTTGCAGTCGTCAGAGGTCGCCAAGATCTGTCTGGTGGTCTATCTGGCGGGCTATATGGTTCGCCATATCGAGCGGGTAAGAAATACCTGGGGCGGCTTTGGTCTACCGCTGCTGCTGGTGTTTCTTCAGGGGGTGCTCTTGATCATGGAGCCTGACTATGGCTCAACGGTCGTAGTGCTGTCCGCGGCGATGGGTATGTTGTTGATGGCTGGGGTGAAGCTGTGGCGCTTCGCTCTGCTATCGGGCGGGGTGATTGTGCTAGGCGTCTTTGTCGCCTTTGCTGAGCCTTATCGCGTGCAGCGTATTACCAGCTACCTTGATCCCTGGGCCAACCAGTACGCGAGCGGTTATCAGCTGACTCAGGCATTGATCGCCTTCGGGCGCGGCGGCTGGACCGGCACAGGGCTTGGTAACAGTATTCAGAAGCTGTTCTTCCTCCCCGAGGCACACACCGACTTCGTGTACTCAGTGCTTGCTGAAGAGTTGGGGCTTATCGGGGCAGTCGGCGTTGTGGTGCTGTTTGCCATTCTGGTATACCGCGCCTTTCGCATCGGGCGCACGGCTGAATTGACCGGCCGTTTGTTTTCGGCCTTCGTCTGCTACGGCCTTGCCGTTATTTTCGGCGCTCAGGCATTTATCAATCTGGCGGTGAACACCGGTATGCTGCCCACCAAAGGGCTAACGCTGCCGCTGGTCAGTTACGGCGGATCGAGCATGTTGATCTCGGGCGTCATGGTGGGGCTATTGCTGCGTGTCGATGGTGAAACCCGCGCCTTCCTCAATGCCTCGCGTCAGGGGCGAAAGCGGCGCGAGCGCGATGATCACCGTCCTTTCAGCGGGGGAGACCACCATGTCTGAACAAGCACCCATGCGTATGCTGATTATGGCGGGCGGCACCGGAGGCCATGTGATTCCCGCACTGACGCTGGCTCGCGAGCTGGCTTCGCGTGGTGTTGAAATTCATTGGCTGGGGTCGCCGCGCGGTATCGAGAACGAACTGGTGCCTCAGGCCGGTATCCCGCTTCATCGCATTGCGATCAGTGGACTGCGGGGCAATGGTGCCGCTGGTTGGCTGAAGCTGCCGTGGCGTCTGTCGCGGGCAGTGGCTCAGGCGCGCGCGATTATCAGGCAGGTGCAGCCATCGCTGGTAATCGGGCTGGGCGGTTTTGCCAGTGGCCCTGGCGGACTGGCAGCGAAATTGACCGGCACGCCGCTGGTGATTCATGAACAGAACGCGGTGGCTGGAATGACCAATTCCACGCTGGCCCGTTTCGCTACCCGAGTGTACGCCGCCTTTCCTGGGGCTTTTCCTGCTTCGCGCCATGCTGAAGTGATTGGTAACCCGGTGCGTGCGGAAGTTGCTGAAGTGGGCCACCATGTGCGCAGTATCGAAGAGCTGCAAGCGCGGCGCGTGCGCCTGCTGGTGATGGGTGGCTCGCTGGGCGCAGTGGCGCTTAACGAGACGGTGGCTCCCGCGCTGGCAACATTACCGCTGGAACAGCGCCCCGAAGTGCGTCATCAGGCGGGGCGCAACAAGCTGGAAGCGACTCGCGCCGCTTATGAAAAGGCGTCGGTAGAAGCATTCTGTAGTGAATTTATTGATGATGTCGCGCAAGCCTACGAATGGGCCGATCTGGTCGTGTGCCGTTCGGGAGCATTGACCGTGGCAGAGCTGGCGGCGGCTGCCAAGCCGTCGATTCTGGTGCCTTTCCCTCATGCGGTAGATGACCACCAGACTGTTAATGCGCGTGACCTGAGTGATCATGATGCAGCAGTGCTGCTGCCGCAGTCCGAGATGAGTGCCGAGCGTCTGGCCAGAGAAATCGTTGATCTGCTTGATCCGCAACGCCTGCATCGGATGGCCGCCGCTGCACAGGGACGTGCGCGGCCTGGCTCAATGGAACAGATGGCCAATGGGTGTATGGAGATAGCCATTGAAAAATGAAGAATTGAACGCGCTGCGCGCGGAAAAACGTCCGCAATTTCTCTCGCGCAGTAGCACTGGAAGAATTCGCCGCATCCATTTCGTGGGCATCGGAGGCTCGGGAATGTGCGGAATCGCCGAAGTGCTGCACAACCTTGAGTTTGAGGTCAGCGGCAGCGACCAGCGTCGCTCGTCGGTAACCCGCCACCTGGCTCAACTGGGAATTTCGGTAGCTATCGGTCATCAGCGCGAGAATGCCGCAGGGGCGGATGTGATCGTGGTATCGAGCGCCATTGATCCGACCAACCCCGAGATAGAGTATGCGCGTGAGCGCCGTATTCCTATTGTGCGACGTGCAGAGATGCTGGCGGAGCTGATGCGCTTCCGCAATGGCATCGCGGTCGCCGGTACTCACGGCAAGACCACCACCACTAGTCTGGTGGCAACGCTGCTGGCAGAAGGCGGCCTTGATCCTACCTTTGTGATTGGGGGCCTTCTGACCAGTGCCGGCACCAATGCGCGGCTCGGAGAGGGCGAGTATCTGGTGGCCGAGGCCGATGAGTCGGATGCTTCCTTCCTGCACCTTCAGCCGATGAGCTCGATCATCACCAATATAGATGCTGATCACATGGCTACCTATGAAGGTGATTTTGCACGCTTGCAGGACGCTTTCATCTCCTTCCTGCATAACCTGCCCTTTTATGGTCAGGCGGTGGTGTGCATTGATGACAGCACCGTGCGTGAGCTGCTGCCGCGTATCCATCGCCAGTTTGTGACCTACGGCTTTGCCGAAGATGCTGACTTCCGTATCGAAAACTTCCGTCAGTTTGCCAGCGAGATACACTTTGATGCGGTACGCCCCAACGGTTTGCCTTCCCTTGAAGTGGTTCTCGCCATGCCGGGGCGTCATAACGCGCTGAATGCGATGGCCGCCATCGCGATCGCGACGGATGCTGGAGTAGCCGATGAGGATATCCAGCGTGCGCTGGCAAGCTTTGCGGGAGTAGGGCGGCGCTTTCAGGTCCATGGCAATTTCGCACTCGCTGATGGGGCAGGGGAGATCATGCTGGTCGATGACTACGGCCACCACCCGCGTGAAGTCGAGATGGTGATTCAGGGGATTCGCCAGGGCTGGCCGGAGCGACGTCTGGTGATGGTCTATCAGCCGCATCGCTATAGCCGCACCGCCGAACTTTACGATGAATTCGTGCGTGTGCTCTCAGGCGTTGATACGCTGCTGCTGCTGGATATCTACTCGGCGGGGGAAGCGCCTATCAGCGGTGCCGACAGTCATTCACTGGCGCGCTCGATCAGACAGCGCGGGCAATTGGATCCGCTATTCGTTGAAGAGAAGGCCGCACTGCCCGACATGCTGGAACGAGTATTGCGTGACGGTGACATCTTGATTACTCAGGGCGCGGGTGATGTCGGCTCGATCAGTCTTGCACTGGCACGTAGCAAGCTCGATCTCAAGCATGTGGAGCTGTAATCGACGTGAATTGCGAGAAACCTAATGCCCAATAGTCTGTTTAACCGTCTGCTCGGTGTGGTGCTGATTGTCGTGGTGCTGGGCGCAGGCGGGCGAGTGCTGTGGTTCTGGCTCGATCAACCGATTCAGTCGGTGCAGGTGGATGGTCAATTCAAGTACATCCATAGCGCCGATCTCAGTCGTCAGCTCTCCCGCAATGTGACCGGGCAGCATTGGCTGTCGGTTAATCTGAATGCCTTGCGTGAGCAAGCGTTGCAAATCCCATGGGTGGATGAGGCGCGCATTACTCGCGTCTGGCCCCGTGGGTTGAAATTTGAACTACAGGAACAGCGGCCGGTAGCCTGGTGGAACGATAACTATTTATTGAACGATAAGGGTGAATCATTCCAGGTGCTTAATAGTGGCAACCTGTCTGATGATATGCCTTATTTGGCTGGTCCTGATGAGCGTGGTGCTGATGTGCTGGGCTTTTATCGCAGTCTCGAAAAACGCCTTAAACCGCTCGGCATGACGGTTACCCAGGTGCGCCTTGAGGCCCGCGGGGCTTGGCGTTTCCAGGTGAACAACAACTTCTGGGTTGTACCGGGAAGAGGCGATCTCGACGTGCGCGTACAGCGCTTTATAGTGGCCTGGCAGCGAGCGCTATCGAAGGATGCCAATAATATTCGCTATGTTGATTTGCGTTATCCCAATGGTCTTGCCGTTGGCTGGCACGGTGAAACACATGCACCTTGATTTATATTGATAGTGCTGTTTATTAACATGCTTAATTAGCAGTAAAAATAAAATTTGTAGATAATTAAGTTCGCCCTAACGTAAAGGGTGGCTTAAATAAAGGGATAGTCTTTCGTCGCACGAGGGGCTATTTCTTTTTATTTGCAATAAAAGTATTTTCAAACCGCAATACGCTCATGTAAGATGTGTTTTAGGGCCATCGTGCCGCGAGGGGATGCCAGTGGCGCCCTGAACGAGGCGCGGCACGAAGGTGCCAGCTGCTTATGCGGTTTCACTCGCCTGGCTCGCACGCCGTTCCCCGGGCAAGTTTGATAACGTTTAATAACGAGTGGCTGGTACCGGTTTATCGGCGTGTTTACGCAATGGTCATCTTGGTTCAATTTTAGTTACGAAATTTTACAGGGAGTAACGCCGACATATGGCTGGACATTCCAACGCTTCCAACATGGTGGTCGGTCTGGATATTGGAACATCCAAAGTCGTCGCCATTGTCGGTCAGCCAACAGACGATGGTGGTATCGAAATCGCCGGTATTGGTTCCCATCCTTCCCATGGGATGAAGAAAGGCGTCGTGATTAATATCGAGTCCACCGTGCAGTCGATTCAGCGCGCCATCGAAGAAGCTGAACTGATGGCAGGGTGCGATATCCATTCGGTATTCGTTGGTATCGCGGGTAGCCACATCAGCTCAATGAATTCAGACGGCGTTGTGGCGATCAAGGAGCGTGAAGTCACTCCCTACGATATTGAGCGTGTAATCGACTCCGCGCGTGCTCGTGCTGTTTCGGAAGGTCAGCGTATCCTTCACGTGCTGCCGCAGGAGTATGCGATTGATTCCCAGGAAGGGATTCGTGAACCATTGGGTATGTCGGGAGTCAGACTCGAAGCGAGAGTCCATCTTGTCACTGCCGCACTTAATGCAGTGCAGAACATCGAAAAGTGTGTACGTCGCTGCGGCCTTGAAGTAGACGACATCATTCTTGAGCAGCTCGCATCCAGCTACGCAGTCCTGACGGACGATGAGCGTGAGCTGGGTGTCTGCATGGTAGATATCGGTGGTGGCACCACCGATATGGCGGTGTTCACGGAAGGTGCCATTCGACATACAGCGGTTATACCCATCGCCGGTGATCAGGTAACCAACGATATTGCCATGGCGCTGCGCACACCTACGCAGTACGCTGAGGATATCAAGGTGAAGTATGCCTGTGCGTTGACGCAGCTGGCCGCAAGTGATGACATCATTCGTGTGCCGGGTGTCGGCGAAAGGGCTCCTCGTGAGCTTTCTCGCCAGGAACTGGCACAGGTAGTCGAACCACGTTATGAAGAACTTTTTACCCTTGTGCGTGAGGAACTTCGCCGCAGCGGCTACGAAGATTTGGTAGCTGCCGGTATCGTGTTGACAGGTGGTACTTCTCGCATGGAAGGCGTCACCGAACTGGCAGAAGAGATTTTCCACATGCCAGTCCGTATTGCAGTACCACAGAACGTGCGTGGCCTGGCCGATGTGGTGCGCAATCCTATCTATTCCACTGGGGTGGGGCTGCTGTTGTATGGGCTGCGCCACCCTCAGCAGGGTTACGACGAGGCTTCGTTCGAGAAGAACGTCGGACGCGGTGAGGGGCAGTCCCATCGCAGTTATTCCGAACGAGGAACTCGCTCTATCGGTAACTCGTTGCCATCTGCCATTGATAGAATTCGCGGCTGGATCAAGGGCAATTTTTGAAAAGACCGCATAGCGGTTTAGGGAGACGGGGCTTATGTTTGAATTAGTTGACAATGCGCCATCCAACAATGCGGTCATCAAAGTGATCGGCGTTGGCGGCGGAGGTGGCAACGCTGTCAACCATATGGTTGAGAGTAGTATCGAAGGGGTTGAATTCATCTGCGCGAACACCGATGCGCAGGCCCTGAAACGAGTTGCTGCAAAAACAGTGCTTCAGTTGGGTACTGAAATCACCAAAGGGCTTGGTGCAGGTGCCAACCCCGAGGTAGGACGCCAGGCGGCGCAAGAGGATCGCGATCGTATTGCGGAACTGCTTGAAGGCGCCGATATGGTATTTATCACTGCGGGAATGGGGGGCGGTACCGGTACCGGTGGTGCACCTGTTGTTGCCCAGGTGGCCAAGGAACTGGGAATCCTGACCGTTGCAGTCGTAACGCGTCCGTTCCCCTTCGAAGGGCCCAAGCGTCAGCGCGCCGCAGAAGAGGGTATGAAAGAGCTGTCAGAGCATGTTGACTCTCTGATTACCATTCCGAATGAAAAACTGCTGACAGTGCTGGGCAAGAACGCCAGCCTGCTGACTGCATTCAGTGCTGCCAACGATGTATTGCTGGGCGCTGTGCAGGGTATTGCTGAGCTGATTACCAGCCCGGGCCTGATCAACGTCGACTTTGCCGATGTGCGCACCGTGATGTCAGAAATGGGCATGGCGATGATGGGTACTGGCACCGCGACGGGCGAGAATCGCGCTCGCGAGGCTGCCGAGAAAGCAATCCGCTCGCCGCTGCTTGAAGATGTGAATCTTAACGGCGCGCGCGGTATTCTCGTTAACATTACTGCTGGTCCTGATCTTGCCATTGGTGAGTTCAACGAAGTGGGTATCGCGGTTCAGGAATTCGCCTCCGAAGATGCTACCGTGGTCGTGGGCTCCTCCATTGATATGGATATGTCCGACGAACTGCGTGTCACGGTGGTGGCTGCAGGTCTTGAAGATGCTCGCACGCCGGTAGGTGCAGGGCGTGCGGCTGAGCACGAAGCGCGTACTGCGCGTAGTGACAGCGATTACCGCAAGCTTCAGCAGCCTAGTGGTGGCCGTCCTTCCGTAGCTGCTCGTGAGCGTGATCGCGACCGAGATCGTGATGAGCGGTTCAGCGAGCGTCGTGGCAACGCCGCTGCCAAGTCTCGTGATCTTGACGATTACCTTGATATACCGGCCTTCTTGCGTCGCCAGGCTGATTAATCGCAGTAGCGATGACATGAAAACGCCGATGTGTGCCAGTGCCCGCATCGGCGTTTTCGTCTTTATGTCACTTAGCGGGTGTAATGGATAGCCGCTTAACCCGGGTTAAACAAGTAGTGGTCTGGTTTTTCGAACACCGTTCGTTGTAGACGTTTGCGCAAGCTGATAAGCTGAATGGGTATCATCCCGCTTTTTGAATGACAGGTAGTCATGATTCGCCAACGTACCCTCAAAAACATCATTCGCGCCACTGGAGTGGGGCTGCACTCGGGAAAAAAGGTGTATCTGACCTTGCGCCCGGCACCCGTCGACACGGGCATTGTATTTGTTCGTACCGACCTCTCTCCACAGGTTCAGATTCCTGCACACCCTGAGCGTGTGCATGACACCATGCTGTGTACCGCTGTTGCCGAAGGTGATGCTCGGGTTGCGACGGTTGAGCACTTGATGTCAGCGCTTGCGGGTCTGGGGGTTGATAACGCTTACGTTGAGGTGAGTGCCGCAGAGATTCCTATCATGGACGGCAGCGCTGGTCCCTTCGTCTTCCTGCTTCAGTCAGCGGGAATTGTTGAGCAGCAAGCGGCGAAAAAATTCATTCGCATCACCAAACCGATCGAAGTCGAAGATGGCGATAAAACTGCCGGCTTTTTGCCTTACGATGGTTTCAAGGTCAGCTTCGAAATCAATTTCGATCATCCGGTATTTGCATCACAGCGCCAGAAGATGGAAGTCGATTTTTCAACCACCTCCTTCGTTAAGGAAGTGAGTCGCGCACGCACCTTTGGCTTCCTGCGCGATCTTGAGCGTATGCGTTCCAGCAATCTGGCGCTGGGTGGCAGCCTGGATAACGCCATCGTGGTAGATGAATATCGTATCCTTAACGAAGACGGGCTGCGCTATGACGATGAGTTTGTGCGTCATAAGGTGCTTGATGCCATTGGTGATCTCTACCAACTGGGCCATAGCCTGATTGGCGAATTTTATGGGTACAAGTCAGGTCATGGGCTTAATAACAAGCTAGTGCGCAGTCTGCTGCAACACCCTGAATGCTGGGAAATTGCGACCTTCGAAGAGGGCGAAGAAGCTCCTGTCAACTATTCGGCACCTGCGACCGCCTGATTCACTGAAAAGTAACGGGATGTTGTCGTCAGGCCAGACAATGCCGCTCAATGAGCGGCATTTTGTATTTATAGCTCAGCCCAAACACTAGCAACTGGAGTCACTGTCGGTCGTGGTATGGGCAGCAAGGCGCGCCAACGCTGCCTTGAGCTGAGGGTCGTCGGTATAGTCGGCGCACTCCTTGATATGCTCAGCGGCGGAGGCCGATAGATAGCGTCGCTGTTGAGGGGCTACGTGGGTTGGTTTGAGCGGCCTTACCTTGAAAGAGAGCGAACTGACACTGGCCATCTCAGGCAGGTAGCGCAGTAGCGCCAGCAGGCGCGCCCGCTCAAAGCGCAGCCAGGTAAGCCAGACGGCGCGGTCGGTCAGAATGGTCAGGCAGCCGTCGGTCACACCGCCCACCAGCACATGCCCCTTGAGTTCTTCAGGCAGGTGCTCTTCTAGCTGCTGCTGCGCTTTGGCAATCGCCTGAGCCTTGCTCAGCAGGGGTGCAAGTTCGCTGCGGGACACCTGGGAACGGGACGAATTCGCGAGTAAACGCGAGACGGGCTGTGCGTTCCGTTTCTTAACCTTTATACTCATCGGCCTATCATCAACCCGTTATAAATGCTCAAGGTAATGTCTTATTGCCCCTGATATCGCGCAACGCGCTGCAAGCAGGGAATACAGCATAATTTATCATGTCAGAGTCAGCTTCCCACAACAGAAGTTACCGTCCTTCGTTTAGCCGCCGCCGTCATGGCTGGCTGTTAACTGGCCTGTTGGTGACTTGTCTGCTGCCCATCGCCATGTCGTCGGCGCTGATGCAACACCGACTGGAGCTGATGACGGCTGAGCTTTCGCGTATCGCCTTCCAGGTACCTGAAACCATTCGTGCGGTGTCACGTCGTCGCAGCGTGCGACAAGGGCGACGCGCGCATCGGGTTTATCTGGGACAGGTAATTCTGCGCTGTGTGGCACTGCCACAAGCACTGTTTATCGCCATGACGACGGGGCAGCGGTGTTTCCTGCGTCGTGGCCCGCCAGGTGTCTTCCGCCACTAGTCCAACTTCCCTGGTGCCCTGCATGGTCGGGCATCATACGCACACTACAATGATCGCTTGCGCGCAGTGGATGATAGCAAGCGAGTACAGGATGACACGATGTTAACTTCTCTAGTCCGCAAGGTGCTCGGCAGCAAGAACGAGCGCGATCTCAAACGCATGCAGAAAGTGGTCACTCGTATCAACGCGCTCGAACAACAGTTCGAAGGGTTGGATGACGCCGCGCTGCGAGCGAAGAGCGATGAGTTCCGCCAGCGAATCGAGAAGGGCGAGACCCTTGATGCGTTGCTTCCCGAAGCCTTTGCGGTGGTGCGTGAAGCCAGCAAGCGCGTACTGGGCATGCGTCATTTCGACGTGCAGCTGATTGGTGGTATGGCGCTGCATGAAGGGCGCATTGGCGAGATGAAAACCGGTGAAGGTAAAACGCTGGTAGGTACGCTGCCCACTTATCTTAATGCGCTGTCGGGCAACGGCGTGCATGTGGTCACGGTCAACGATTATCTGGCGAGCCGTGATGCTGCCATCATGTGTCCGCTGTATGAGTTCCTGGGCATGCGTGTCGGGGTTATTTTTGCCGGCCAGTTGCCGCATGAAAAACGTGATGCCTACGCAGCGGACATCACCTACGGCACCAATAACGAATACGGTTTCGACTATCTGCGCGACAACATGGCCTTCTCTCTGGAAGACAAGGTGCAGCGCAAGCTTAACTTTGCCTTGATTGATGAGGTTGACTCGATCCTGATTGATGAGGCGCGTACCCCGCTGATCATCTCTGGCCCGGCGGAAGACAATACCGAGATGTACCAGAGCATTGATCGTCTGGTCAGCGGTATGCAGGCGTGCAGCGATCCTGAAGACAGCGAGACCGGCGATTTCATCATTGATGAAAAGCAGAAACAGATTGAGCTGACCGAACAGGGCCATCAGAAAATCGAGCAGATGATGCGTGACGCTGACCTGCTCAAGGACGATGATTCGCTCTATGCCGCGCAAAACCTCAACCTTCTGCATCACGCCAATGCTGCGCTGAGAGCACGTCATCTCTACAGCCGCGATGTCGATTATATTGTTGCCAACAACGAGGTGGTGATCGTTGATGAGCACACCGGTCGTACCATGCCGGGGCGGCGCTGGTCGGAAGGTCTGCACCAGGCAGTTGAAGCCAAGGAAGGCGTGGAAGTGCAGAAAGAGAGCCAAACGCTGGCATCGACTACCTTCCAGAACTATTTCCGCCTCTACAACAAACTGGGCGGCATGACCGGTACTGCCGATACCGAAGCCTACGAATTCCAGCAAATCTACAAGCTCGACGTGCTGGTGATCCCGACCAACCGGCCTCTGGTGCGCAAGGATCATAACGATCTGGTCTATATGAGTGCGCAGGAGAAGTACGAAGCGATCATCGAGGATATCAAGGAGCAGGTCGCCGCCCATCGTCCGGTACTGGTCGGTACTGCTTCGATCGAAAGCTCCGAGCTGCTTGATGCGATGCTGCGCCAGCAGAAGGTGCCGCACAATGTACTGAACGCCAAGCATCACGAGAGTGAAGCGCATATCATCGCCCAGGCAGGGCAGCCGGGAGCAGTTACCATCGCGACCAATATGGCTGGCCGTGGTACCGACATTCTGTTGGGAGGTAACTGGGAGGCTGAAGTTGCTCAGTTGGAAAATCCCAGCGATGCGCAAATTGCCGAGATCAAGGCGGCCTGGAAGCTGCGTCACGATGCTGTGGTAGAAGCGGGCGGTCTGCACGTTATTGGCTCCGAGCGTCACGAATCGCGCCGTATTGATAACCAGCTGCGCGGTCGTTCCGGGCGTCAGGGTGATCCTGGCTCGACCCGTTTCTTCCTGTCGCTGGAAGATAACCTGATGCGTCTGTTCGGTTCCGATCGTGTGCAGCGACTGATGACGGCACTGGGGCTGGAGCGTGGTGAGGCCATCGAACACCGTATGGTAACCAATGCCGTTGAACGCGCGCAGAAGAAAGTGGAAGGGCGCAACTTCGATATTCGTAAGCAGCTGCTCGAATACGATGATGTTGCCAATGACCAGCGTCAGGTGGTGTATACCCAGCGCGATGAAATCCTTGAAAGCCCCGATATTGCGGACAATATTCGCAATATTCGTCGTCAGGTGCTGGATACCGCCTTCCAGCGTCATATTCCTGAAGGCACGCTGGCAGAGCAGTGGGATATCGAAGGGTTGGAAGTTGATCTCAAGGAAAACTTCAATCTCGAAATAGATCTGCACGCACTCTTTGAAGAGCAGCCTGGCCTTGCTGCCGAGACCCTGCTTGAAGAGTTGCAGAAAGAGCACGCCGAACTGTTTGCCGAGAAGCGCGAGCAGCTAAGTGATGAAGTGATGAATCGCTTTGAAACCCAGGTGATGCTGCAAATTCTCGATAGCCGCTGGAAAGAGCACTTGCAGTCGATGGATCACCTGCGCAAGGGCATTCACCTGCGTGGCTATGCGCAGAAGAATCCCAAGCAGGAATATAAACGCGAAGCGTTTTACCTGTTTGAATCGCTGCTGGCGAGCATCAAGAGTGACGTTATTCGAGTGCTCAGCCATGTTCAGGTGCGCCGCGAAGAAGAGATTGATGAGTTCGAGCGTGAGCGTCGGGCTGCCCTGGAGCGTGAGCAGGCTGCTGCGTCTGAAACCCATGAGAGTGATATCAGCGAAGTAGCGCTGGACGAATCGGCGCTTGCCAGTGGTGAAGAGGTGGCTCAGTCAGCGCCTGCCACGGTGAAGCGCGAAGAACCCAAGGTAGGGCGCAATGATCCTTGCCCGTGCGGTTCCGGCAAGAAATACAAGCAGTGTCATGGCCGTTTGAGCTAATTCACACCTGCGCCGCTTGAAAACTCAAGCGGCGTATTCAGATCACATGCGGCGGCCAGCGTAATGCTGTCAGCCCCCCATATGTTGAGGAGCAGAGACCCTATCATGGCTACCGGAGCTTCCAGTTTTCCTGCTTTGCCAGCGCTCGAAGGTGTCACCATTGGCATCGCGAGTGCGGGTATCAAAACGCCGGGCCGCAACGATCTGGTGCTGTTCGAGTTCGCTGAAGGCACTACCATGGCGGGCGTCTTCACCAAAAATGCGTTTTGCGCAGCGCCTGTCAGTGTTGCCAAACAGCATCTCGCGACCGCCCAGCCGCGCTACTGGCTGATCAATACCGGTAATGCCAATGCGGGCACGGGTGAGGCGGGGCTGCAAGCGGCGCACGCCTGTACTGCGGCAGTTGCACATCAGGCGCAGCTTGAAGCGAACAGCGTTCTGCCATTCTCCACTGGGGTTATTGGTGAGCCGTTGCCGGTAGACAAGATCACTACCGCTATTCCCCTGGCCTTTGAACAACTGGCAGCAGACCAGTGGGAGCAGGCGGGATGGGGAATTTTAACCACCGATACGCGTCCCAAGGGAGCTACTCGTTCCATCGAGATCGGTGGGCAGCAAGTTACCATCAACGGCATCAGCAAAGGCTCCGGCATGATCTGTCCCAATATGGCGACCATGCTGGCCTTCGTGGCTACTGATGCCGCGATTGAGCAAGAGATGCTGCAACGCTTGCTGACGCATACCACGGAGCGTTCGTTTAATCGCATTACCGTCGATTCCGATACTTCCACCAACGATGCCTGCATGCTGGCGGCTACCGGCACCAGTGGTGCGGTCATCACGGCGGAAGATGAGCGGCTGTTCCGCGATGCCTTGCAAGAGGTAATGCTTGAGCTGGCCCAGGCGATTATTCGTGATGGAGAGGGGGCTACCAAGTTCATCACCGTGGATGTGCGTGAAGCAGCCTCTTCTGCCGAAGCGCTGACGGTGGCGTACAGCATCGCTCACTCACCGCTGGTGAAAACAGCGCTCTACGCCAGTGATGCCAACTGGGGAAGGCTGCTGATGGCAGTAGGAAAAGCCGGTATTGACGATCTTGATGTCAATCAGGTCAGTATTGCGCTGAATGGTGTGACGATCGCACGCAATGGCGCTCGCGCTGAAGAGTACAGCGAAGAGGCTGGCAGCGCGGCTGTTGCCAGGGAAGATATCGAGATTGTGGTGAGCCTGGCGCGCGGCAGTGAGCGCGAGCGGGTGTGGACCTCCGATCTCTCCCATGAGTATGTAAGCATTAACGCTGACTACCGCAGTTAAGGGTATCAGCACGAGCAGTTCTCGCGGCGTAGCAGCGTCGCGGTGAATACAGCGTTATTGATAATAGGCAGTTACTGTGAAAGGCATGATGTACAGCGGGGGCATCCTATCTCTGCGCATGGCAATGATTATTCGGTCCCGGGGGATCTCTGATCAATGAAACGCGGGCACACTACTTCTGAACAATTTGTGGTTCCCAAACGGCGTCTGCACGTCGTAGCAGCGGTGATCTATAACGGCGACGATCGCGTTTTTCTTTCACGCCGGCCCTCCTACGTCGATCAGGGCGGATTATGGGAGTTTCCCGGGGGGAAATTGCACGCTCATGAAACCAGCCTGGAAGCCCTCAAGCGTGAGCTTCAGGAAGAGCTGGGTATTCAGGTGCATCGAGCAAGCCCGCTGATCAAGGTCACGCATGAATACAGTGATAAGCGCATTCTGCTTGATGTTTGGGAAGTGCGTGACTTCAGCGGCGACCCCTACGGTGCAGAAGGACAGGTGGTGCGCTGGGTGCCGCATGTGGAGCTGGCGCGTTATCACTTTCCTTCTGCCAATGATGCAGTGGTCAAGGCAGTTATGCTGCCTCACGCGCTGATGGTGACCGAAGATGAAAAGGACGATGCCCGTTTTCGTGAAAGGTTCGAGGCTTCGCTGGCTGAGCACTCACCAGAACTGGTACGGCTGCGTGCCAGCAGTTTGAGCGCTGATGAGTATCAGGCGCGCGTACCGGTAGCCGCCGAGCTTGCTGCCAACGCGGGAGCGAAGCTGGTGATTGGCCATCATCTGTGCGATATCGAAGCGCTGAGCACCCTGGTCGAGCAGCATAATCTGGCCGGTGTACAGCTCACAGAAGCGCAGCTGCTTGGCTGTTCCCAGCGGGTCTTGCCTGCCAACCGTTGGCAGGGAGCTTCAGCTCACAGCAGCGCAGCGCTTGAGCATGCGGAAGCGATTGAGTGCGACTTCGCGGTGTTGGGTACGGTACTTCCCAGCGCCAGTCACCCCGACGCTGACGCCATTTACTGGAATGGGCTACAGCGCCGCCTGGATGACATTAACATCCCGGTATTTGCCATTGGCGGTATGGCCCTGAACGATATCGACCGTGCCCGCGCCATCGGGGCGCAAGGCATTGCGGCGATCTCGGCTTTCCTGCCCGCACAATAGCGTGCAAAAGCGGCCTGTCGAGGCAGGCCGCATAGGTGGGGGGAATGGAACCGAGCGTGCTTGTGGTGTAAGCCATGTGCATCAGCACGGTAGAAGTGAACAGCAGGGGCAGAAGGAAGAAAGTGCTACTGCTGTTCACCTCGTTCAAGGCGCGCCACTAGCGCGTCGATATCCGTTTCATCCATCGCTGGCTCTCCGGGAATGCGATGTCCTTCGCTGGCCCATTCGCCCAAATCAATCAAGCGGCAGCGCTTTGAACAAAAGGGTCTGTAGGGACTCTGTTCTTCATTCCAGACCACCTGAGTGCCGCATTGCGGACATTTGACCTGTAACGGTGCCTTGCTGGCAGCCATTTGTCTCTCCTGCTGATGAAAACACGGTACGGAAAACATGGTACGGAAGCGATAGCTCGCTGGCGCTACTATGCCGCCATGATATCAGGCTGAAACAATCACTGCCTGCCGTTGGCGAGCGCGCAATAGGTGGCGTGAAGATCAGCAATTTGCTGTTGAAGAGAGTGTCGCCCCGCGCTGTTATCTATGATGTCGTCCGCATGCGCAAGACGCTCTGCGCGCGGCATTTGCGCAGCAATAATGGCCTCTGCCTGCTGTTCACTTCCGCCGTCGCGGGCAGTGACCCGATCAATCTGGGTCTGCTCATCGACATCGACCACCAGTATCCGGTCTGCTCTGGCTGCATAGTGTTCGGATTCCAATAACAGCGGCACCATCATTAAACGGTAGGGGCCGGTCAGCGTATCCAGCTGCTCAAAGAGACGCTTGCGGATTACCGGATGCATACGCGCTTCCAGCCATCGGCGCTGTTCGGGGGAGGCAAAGATCAGGCGGCGCAGCTCGCGCCGGTTGAGGGCACCGCTGCTTTCCAGCACCTCGTTGCCGAAATGCTCGGCTATTAGCGCCAGCAGCGGCTGGCCCGGTTTTACTACCTCGCGCGCTACCTGATCGGCATCGACACAGCCAATGCCATAGCCTTCAAAGTAGTGAGCGACCAGGCTCTTGCCCGAAGCGATGCCGCCAGTCAGACCAATCGTTAGCATGTTGTTTCCTGATTCGGTGATGAAGCTATAGTCGCTGGCCCAGGTCGAAAATGGGCAGGTACAGCGCCACAACAATAGCGCCTAGCCCCAGCGTCAAGGCTAACATCATGACCGGTTCGATGAGTAGCTCCACCCTTCCAAGCTGTCGTTCCAACTGGCGCTGTTCCAGTAGCGCGGCGTGTTCGAAGGCGGACGCCAACTGACCGCAGCGGGTGCCATTGGCAATGATGCTCAAGGTGTGAGGCGAGAAGCCACCGCTGTCTCGAATGCTCTCGGTGATGCTAAACCCCAGGTTCAACCGGGTCAGGATCTTCCCGACGGCAATGCCGTGGTAGTGGGTGCCGAGACGTGACAGAGTAACATCGAGACCAATATTGCTGCGCTGGCCCAGTGCCAGGCTGTCGAGCAGTTCAATTCGTGCCGCCGAGCGCACCATCCTGCCCGCCCAGGGGAGCCGATGTAGCCAGTGTCTGCGTTTGCGCCAGGCCACGATGCTCGGCACCAGTGTGGCAAACAGCAGTATCAGCAGCAGCAGGGTGTGATTGTGCAGCAGTGCCGAGAGCGAAAACAGCACGCTGGTGGGAAGCGGTAGCGCGCTGCTCTCATTGCCATACAGGTCGCGAAATACCGGCACGATGTAGATCATCATCGCGACCATCATGAAAATGCTGACCAGGGCAATTAATGCGGGATAGCGTGCCGGAGCGATCAACCGCTGCTGCAATGCCAGACGTTTTTCGAGCTGACTCGCCAAATTTGCCAGCGTATGAGTCAGTCCACCGCTCTGTTCAGCGAGTGATACAAGCGGCCCGGCCAGCACCAGTGTGGTTGCGATGCCTGCATGTTCCAGCGCAGTAGAGAGGGGCATGCCAGAGGTGATGCGCTCCACCAGACTATCCCAGAATAAAAACTCCTGATCGCTGACGGCGGCCTGTGCCTGCTGTTGTAGTGCTTCGCTTAATCCAATTCCCGCTGCCAGTAACTGGCTCAGTGTTGTCAGGCGCTGTGCCCAGCAACTTGCATTATTGCGAGTGCGCCTTTGCCGATACGACCGTTTGACGTCTGTTATCCAGTGATATTGGCGAGAGAGGCGCTGCATCGCTTCTTGTCTGGAGGGGGCGGCTATTCGCCCCTTTAAGGTCGTGCCGTCTTCAGAGATTGCTTGCCAGCGCCATACCTTATTGGCGTGCGGGCGAAGGCGTGCTTGCTCAGATGACATGAGAGAGCGCCTGAACGTCGATTAATCCCTGAGCGGCTTTCACAAGCCCCGCCTGGTACAGCGGCCCCATATCGCTGTAAGTCGCGGTAAAGGGAGGAGACGCACACTCGAAAATGCCCAATCGCCCTTGAATGCCATCATGACAGTGTTGGCAACCGGTGGCAGTGGCAGGGGCCAGTGCTGCTATTGGTGGCTGCAACTGTTGGGCAATCTTCATTTTGGTGCGCGCATCAGCGGGCCGACGGCAGTGCCGACATAGTGCGGGAACAAGCCGCTGCGAGATGATCAGCTTCACGCATTCGTGAAGATCCTCTTCAGCAATTCCCAGTTGCCGCATGCGTGACCAGCATGCGCCAGCGTTGGTTGCATGCACGGTTGCCAGCACCAGATGGCCGGTTTGAGCAGCCTTGAGGGTAATCTCAGCACTTTCAGCATCGCGAATCTCACCGATCATCATGACGTCAGGGTCCTGACGTAAAAACGCTCGTAGCACCGTCGCGAAGTCGAGGCCGATACGAGGCTCTACCTGCACCTGTTGAACGCCGGGAAGGCGATGCTCAACCGGATGTTCAGCACTGACCACATGGCGATGATGGCGGTCGATATGCATGAGCGCGCTGTACAGCGTGACCGTTTTGCCGCTGCCGGTAGGCCCGCAAACCAGAATCAGGCCACGGCTTGAGTGCAGCGCCTGCGTCAGTAGCTGCAACTGTTCCGGTGACATGCCGAGTTCGGTAATGCTGAGCTGGCGAGAGGGCGAGTTAATCAAGCGCAGCGTGACCTTTTCGCCGTCAACGGTAGGCAGCGTCGCGAGGCGGAAGGAGGCGCGCTCGCCATCATCGAGAGTGATATTGAGGGCGCCATCCTGTGGGAGGCGCTGTTCACCGACATCGAGTCCTGCCAATAGCTTCAGACGCATTACGCATCGTTGTCCTTGACCCACGGGAAGCTGTGCCAGCGGCTGGAGAATGCCATCAATACGTAGCCTGACGTGATAGCCATCGGGCGCTGGTTCCATATGAATATCCGAACCGTGGCGGTAGCAGCAGCTCGCTGCCAGATCCCGCAATACGGTATCAATGGAGGCGCTTTCATCAGTAACAGGTGCGTCGCCCGAAACAAGCGCGGCGTAGGAGGTGATCCAGGGAGCAAGCAGCTCTTCTGGCACCGTTATCGCCTCGATATCGCAGCCGCAGGCAATACTGAGCTGTTGGATCAGTGCGCCGGATGCGTTTTCAGGAATGGCAACGTTCAACTGGTGATCTGTGAACTCCAGCGGCAGCACATTGAGGCGCACCAGTAAAGCAGTGGGTAATCCGTGCCGTGGTAACGAGGCGAGATCAATGTGGGGCAATACCGGTCGCGTTGGTGCAGTGTTCGCGGGCGCTATGTTGGTACTACCTGTAGCGCTATTGTCAGGCGCGGATACCAGAGCCAGGTTCATGATAAGCCCCTTGCGAATACCGGTTGATGGAGGAAAAGCATTTTCCTCATCGGCGGCACACGCGATTTCTTGAGGCTAAAGGAAGGTGCCCGACCTGCCGATCAGAGAGTGTTCACTTCACAGGGGAAAACAGAATGAGCATTGCATCTCGAATGGCGGCATTGGCGGTGGGGCATCATCAATTCAAACGGCGGCGTTCTCAATGTGATGATGCCGGTTTTACGCTGCTGGAAATGATGGCGGTAATCGCCATCATCGGTGTGCTTGCTGCGGTGGCAATACCGCGCTATCAGCGCTATGTAGCGCAGTCGCAAGTATCATCGGCGCATATGGTGTTGAGAGGGCAGCAGGTCAATGTGGAAGATCTGCTGTTGCGCGGCGTTACGCCCTCGATGGCAGCCTTGGGGGTTGAAGGCAGTGCCGCTACTGATACCTACGGGGAGTGGCAGGTCGATGCGGCGGGCACGTTGCGCTATACCTTCGGCAAGGGCGCCTCGCGCTATATAGGCGAGGGTGCCTGGCTCGCGTTAATGCCCAGTAATGAGGCCGATCAAAAGTGGCAGTGTAGCGCTTCCGCAGCGCTGAGTGAGGAGCTGTTGCCGGTAGGGTGCCAGTCGGTGTCAGGCTGATAAAACCTGAGCAGGGTCCTGGAGCCTGCTCAACATCTGCTGCGCGTCGTTAAAACAGGCTCGGCTTGCGCATTTACAACGCGTAAACTCCGCTTCCTCGCCTGTTTTTGCCTTGCATCGCGCTTGCTCACGAGACGTTGAACAGGTTCTTAATAAAGGCCCTGTTCTTCTTCGACGACTTCTTTCAACAGTTCAAGGAAAAGCACATCTCCCGCCGACTGCTGCTGGCGCTGCGCAGGAATGTTGATACTGGTACGCGCAGTAATCGCTTCAGCGATACGCTCGGCGGCATCCTTTTCACCACTATGCTCGCGCGCTATGGCAAGCGATGTATCCAGAATAGAGGAGTCGTACAGCAGCTTCTTGATGAATGAACGCAATTCATTGATGGTGCGAGACTGCTGGAGAGCAGAGGTAGTGTTCATGTCACGTCATCCCGGATAAGTGAAGATTGAGCCAGCTTACAGGAGCAAGCGGCGGTGTGCTCTACTGCGTTTGGTCATTTGCATGCCAGAGCCGAATATCGCCCAGCCATGAGGGGCTGCCTGCCAGCGTGCGCAGGGTGTCGGAAGGTGTGGCAGGTGTCTCTTCGGGAAGGTAAATATCCAGATCAATGCGGCGAGTCGGCTCCCCAGGCAGACGCCGGTATTGCAGCCCCAGGTGGATATGCTCGCGCCAGCAGGGAAGCTCTTTCCAGCAGTGATCGAGCAGGGCGGTGATTTCGCTGCGCAGCGGCATGAGTCGCGTCGTTACTCCCCACTCTTCTGCGGCGTCATTTTCATAATCAATGTGGAAGGTGATATCGCGCAGGCAGTCACGCTGCTGGCGCAGGCGTGCCGTAAATGCCATGCCGATCTCATGAGCTTCAGTCACGGAAATATCGGACTCCACCTGCAAGTGCACGTCCAGCGAAATATCGCCACCGATACGCCGGGCGCGCAGGTCGTGCAGCCCCTTGAGGTCCGGTATGTTGTTGGCACAGGCGCGCAACTCTGCCAACTGATCTTCCGGCAGACCGGTATCAATCAGCTCGCGGCCCGCTTGCCATAGCGTATCGAAGCCGATTTTGGCCACCAGCAGAGCGACCAGCAGCGCTGCTACAGAATCCAGCCAGAACAGGCCGAACCAGGTACCCACCAGCCCTACCAGTACGATCAGCGATGAGAGTGAATCAGAGCGCGAATGCCAGGCGCTGGCTTCCAGTAGTGGTGATTGCTGACGTTTGGCGATGCGCATGGTCCAGTGAAACAGCGCTTCTTTCGCCACCAGCGCCACAATGGTGGCCGCTACCGCCCAGATGCTGGCGTAATGGGCGCTCTCTCCTAACCAGAGCTGCTGCACGCTCTCCCAGATGATGGCACCTGCAACCACTGACAGCACTACGCCGAGCCACAGGCTCGCCATGGTTTCGATACGCCCGTGACCATAAGGGTGGTCGTGATCCGGCGCGCGCCGCCCAAAATGGGTAGCGCCCATGACGATAATATCGGTCAACAGATCCGCAAGAGAGTGGATACCGTCGGCAATCAGGGCGTTTGAAAAGGTGAGCGAACCTACTACCAGCTTTATAAGCGCAAGCAGCGCATCGGTAAAAACGGTAGCCAGATTGACGCGCTGGGCTTCGCGCTGCTGGGAGCGGGGAGAGATACTGGGGTGCGACATGGTGGGGTACTGGTCGGTAAACAAGGCGCAAGTGTCGGCTACTATAAAGGGAAGCGCAACCGTGGTGATGGAGCAGCGCTGTCACGTCACAACACTATCGTGCCTATCGAAGAAATGGCTGGAGGACGCTAAAAACCGGTGGTGCAAGCCATTTTCGTCAGATTACAGGCGCCTGTTTGGCATGATCTTGCCAGTACTGGGCAAGGAAGAAGGTTGTTTTATTCAGTATTCGAAAAGGTGTGCGCGGCGCTGTACACTGACGCGGTTTTCTTTGCTGCGTCGGCCAGTTGGCGGTTAGGTGGTCGCGAGATATTGGTGTTGCTGCTATTTCATCGCGGCAAACCGTTTAGATTGAGGAAGTAAGTTCCCGTGATGTCGCCCTCCTCGTGGTTGCGCTCCCTGCCTCATCCCATTACCCATCAGGCGGGCCTTGCGCCGGTGCTGCGGATCATTGCGGTGCTGCTGCTGGTGCTGGCCGTAATGATGTCGGTGCCGCTGGTGCTGCTGATCTCCGAGCACGATCCCGATTTGCGTGCCTTTGCCAGCTCCGTGCTGATTACCCTGGCAGTCTCCGGGCTGCTTCTGGTGATTACCCGTAACTCCAATATGCACCTGCGGCCACGCCAGATGTTCATTCTGACCGTGCTGGCGTGGCTGGTGTTCTCGGCCTTCGCCAGTCTGCCGTTGATTATGGGGTCGCCGCGCCTGTCGGTCGCCGATGCCGTGTTCGAAGCGGTGTCGGGAGTTACCAGTACAGGTGCCACGGTGATGGTGGACCTGGATAATCTTTCTGATGGCATCAAGCTGTGGCGCGGCTTGTTGCAGTGGGTTGGCGGGGTAGGAATTATCGTCATGGCGATTGCGATCCTGCCGTTCCTGAAGGTGGGCGGCATGCGCCTCTTTAACACCGAATCTTCCGGCTGGCAGGATAAAATCGTGCCGAGAGCGGGGGGCGCCGCCAAGTCAATCGGGCTGGTGTATCTGACTCAAACGACGCTGGCGATCGTGACCTATTGGTTGCTGGGCATGACACCGTTCGATGCGGTGGTGCACGCAATGACCTCGGTCTCTACAGGTGGCTTTGCCAATTACGACGCTTCGTTTGGAGAGTACGCCAACAACAAGGCGCTGTTGTGGGCATGTGTGGTCTTTATGGTCAGCGGCGCCTTGCCCTTCGTGCTCTACCTGCGCATGGTGACACAGCGTTCGTTCACCATCTGGCGCGATCAGCAGGTGCGCGGATTCTTTGTGCTGGTGCTGATAGTGATCGCCCTGATGCTAACAGAGCGCATGTACGCTGGTTCAGCTTCGTTTTTCGATAACCTTACCGTCGTGACCTTCAACGTCGTGTCAGTGATTACTACCACTGGCTATGCCACCTCGGACTATAACGACTGGGGGCCTTTTGCCGTCTGTCTGTTCTTCTATCTGCTGTTTATCGGTGGCTGTTCGGGGTCTACTACCGGTGGGATGAAGATATTCCGTTTTCAGGTTGGCGTCATCATGCTGGTTAACCAATTGCGTCATCTGGTGCATCCGGCCGGCGTGTTTGCGCAACGTTACAACGGGCGACCGCTCGGCGACGATATCATCCGTTCGGTGGTTGCCTTCTCATCGCTGTTTTTCTTTATGGTGGTGGCGCTGTCGGTATCGCTGTCGGCGTTGGGGCTTGATATGCAAACCGCGCTGAGTGCATCGGTCACCATGCTGGGCAATGTCGGGCCTGGGCTGGGAAGCATGATTGGCCCCGCGGGTAATTATCACAGCATGCCGGAAACCGCGAAATGGCTGTTATCGTTTGCCATGCTGCTGGGGCGTCTGGAAATTCTGACAGTGCTGGTCTTGCTGACGCCTGCGTTCTGGCGCAGTTGATGGCAGGTGGGGCAACGTTGATGAATAGCACTTCACATATGATAAAGGCGCTCTTTGAAAGAGCGCCTTTGAGTGACTGCTACTGGCAAGAAGAGTACGTTCACACGTGTGCTAGCTTCCTTCAAGCAGCTCAGGGGCCTTGCAGTTGATTACTGGGTTGGCGTACTGATGCAGCCACCAGTTTTTCAGATTGTCGGGCACGTCAGCATAGCGAGCATTGAAGCGCTGCCGATCCTGCTCGGTTACTTCGCTCATATCAAGCAACTGTGGATGCTGGCCCAGCATTTCGAGTGCGAGATAGTGGGAAGGAAAGAGCCGGTAGCCGCTTAATACCTGGCGATCAATCTCCTGCACCAGTTCATCAGTGGAATCGAAACTGCGCTGATCCAGCGGAGTACCAAAGCACACTTTGACACGACCTTTCTGGCCGGTAATGCCCGCCGCGATAGAGCGCATATCCTCGAACGCCTGTTTGCGGTACTCGCGCCCCTCGGCAGCAGCCTCAAGCTCCCGCGCCTTATTGACATCGCACGGGTCATATTCGTAGCTGATAGACACCGGCACGATATTCAGCCTGGAGAAAATATCTGCCATTGGCTTGTCGCGCTGGCGTGACCGCTCGGCCATGCTGAGCATTTTGATAATGCCGGGATCGGTGCGGTCAATGCCGTTTTTGGCACGTCCCTGGCGCTGCGCAAGCCAAATGGAGTGGTTGTCGTGCTGGATGGAATACTGAATATATTCTGACAGCAGCTGGAAAGCCTTGAGCATTTCGCGCTTGCCCGATGACGAGCGCGGCACCACGAAGCTCTTGTTCAGTCGCATGAGCGCTGAGACAAAAGGCTTCTCAAGCAGGTTGTCACCGATGGCGATGCGCACGGTGTCGCGCCCCTTGAAATGCAGGGCAAGATTGACAAAGGCCGGGTCGAGCGAGATATCGCGATGATTGCTGATAAAAAGGCGCGGCTTGCCGGGATCAAGTTCTTCCAGCCCCTCGATAATCAGCTCATCGACGGTGCGGTCCATCATCTGACGCATATAGTCAGCGATATGCATCTGGAAGTCAGAGATGGTATTGACGCCACGCATCCTGCGACGCAGGCCAAAGCCGACGATTGCACGGGCGAGCCAGGGGGCAATTCCCTCCAGGCGCGGCAGCTGATAGCGAGCTATCGCCGCCTGAAATTCGTCATCATGCGAGAGCCGGTTGAGTACTCCGGAAACCTCGTTGTCGCGATAAGGCCGCAAAGAGTCGAAGCGGCCCTCTGCATTCTCGGAAATGTCAGACTTCATCTATCGTTATCACGTTGCGTTTTAGTCATTGCGTGTAGCAGCCCGGTTGCGCCAGGAAGCATTATGAGTGATCCCACGGAGCGGCAGCGACATCAGTTTCGCCACCCAGCCACTCCAGTAGAGCATCCGTCAGTTTGCCCAGCGTGTTGCTCATCAGTGCAAATTCAGTTTCCAGCCTGGCGATTGCGTCGCCATCTCCCGCATCGGAATCAGCTTCATCCAGCACGCGGTCGTCGAATTTCAGGCTTTTGAGTACCAGATCATCCTGTAGCACGAAGCCCAGTTCGTCCTCTAAATGCAGCGCCAAACGGCTCACCTGCCGTCCTGCGGCAAGTGCGGTCTGAATTTCGCCGCTTTCAAGATCAATGGCGCGCGCTCTAAGCACGCCGTCATCCTCACCGCGCAGCTCTACGCTATCGCCGATGGTCAGCGCTTCCGGACGAGTTGTGGGGTCGCTCAGCCACTGTGTCAGCGTGCGGGCTACCGGTACCTTGGTTGCGACAGGGGTTACCTTCAGAGAGCCGAGAGCCTGACGCAGCAGATCCAGCACTTCATCGCCGCGCTTGCGACTAGCGCACGCTATACCGATTAGCGAGCGCTGGGTATCCCACCATAGGTCAGTATGCGTATTACGAGTGAAGGCCTGCGGCAGCAGCTCTTCGACCACCTTCTCCTTGAGCGTCTGCTTCTCGCGGCGAGGGGGCGCAAATCCATTGGCGGCTTCGAATTCAGCGCAGCGCTCCTCGACCTCTTCATTGATAACGGCAGCAGGAAGCACGCGCTCCTGACGGCGCATGCGCAGTAGCCGCTGGCCGGCAATCTCGTGCACCAGGCGTGTATCATTGCGGCCACCCGGCGCGCCGAACCCAGTACGTTTGGCTTCATACTTGCCTACTGGCTGGAACAGTTGAGCACCCAATGCCTGTTCAAGTTCTGATTCATTGAGGCTGGGCTGCTCGTGCACTCGATAAAGGTGTAAATGTTTAAACCACATGGTGCTTCCTTGGTTGCAATCGCGCCATTATGGCGAAAGCGCTCACTGCATGCTAGCGAGACGAGATGGGCAGTGCTCCCGATCAGGAAGGGAGAGCATGTAAAAACAGGGCCGGAAGGGCGCCTGGAGATGTTATCAGCCATTGCGCTGGGATGAGCGGCCAGTCTGCCAGCGATTGATATTTTATCGCCTCTGGAAGCGAGCGCTGGGCGCTCTGTGTGATACACTCGTTGGTCATTATATTAGAGGGCAGTGTCGTTGGCGTTCGATGCCTTTGAACGCTGCCATGCTGTCGTCTGCCCTCGTATCGCTTTTAAGGTCAAATCGGGATTAATAGCTCCATGGGTGACATCGCCAGAGAGATTCTGCCAGTCAACATCGAGGATGAGCTCAAGCAGTCTTACCTCGACTACGCGATGAGCGTCATTATCGGCCGCGCGCTCCCTGATGTTCGTGACGGTCTGAAGCCGGTACACCGCCGCGTGCTGTATGCCCAGAATGAGCTCAACAATGCCTGGAACCGCGCCTATCTGAAGTCTGCGCGTGTGGTGGGCGACGTTATCGGTAAGTATCACCCGCACGGTGATAGCGCCGTCTACGACACGATTGTGCGTTTGGCACAGAATTTCTCGATGCGTTATCCGCTGATCGACGGGCAGGGCAACTTCGGCTCCATTGATGGTGATAGCGCGGCTGCCATGCGTTACACCGAGGTGCGCATGGCGCGCCTGGCGCATGAGCTGCTGGCCGATCTCGACAAGGATACCGTCGATTGGGTCGATAACTACGACGGTACCCAGCGCATCCCTGACGTGCTTCCCACCAAGGTGCCCAACCTGCTGGTTAACGGCTCTTCGGGTATCGCGGTCGGTATGGCGACCAATATTCCTCCCCATAATATGGGAGAGGTGCTTGATGCCTGTCTGGCGCTCTCCAATGATCGCAATCTGACCATCGACGATCTGATGGAGTACATTCCCGGCCCCGACTTTCCCACTGCCGGTATCATCAACGGCAAGCAGGGCATTCTCGACGCCTACCGTACCGGACGTGGCCGTATCTACATTCGTGCGCGCCACACCGT
Organism: Carnimonas nigrificans ATCC BAA-78; assembly: GCF_000526695.1. Lineage (GTDB taxonomy): Bacteria > Pseudomonadota > Gammaproteobacteria > Pseudomonadales > Halomonadaceae > Carnimonas > Carnimonas nigrificans. The sequence goes on along the minus strand of NZ_JAGO01000010.1, from coordinate 54,823 downwards.
TGAACACGATGATAAATCCGGGCGTGACCACATCATCATCACCGAGCTTCCCTATCAGGTAAACAAGGCGCGTCTGATTGAAAAGATCGCCGATCTGGTCAAGGAGAAGCGCGTCGAGGGCATCGCTGAGCTGCGCGATGAGTCTGACAAGGATGGCCTGCGCGTGGTGATCGAAACCAAGCGCGGTGAATCCGGCGATGTCGTCGTCAATAACCTGTTTGCCCAGACCCAGCTCGAAAATGTCTTCGGCATTAATATCGTGGCGCTTGAAAATGGCCAGCCGCGCACCCTGAACCTCAAGGATGTGCTGGAAGCCTTCCTGCGCCATCGTCGCGAAGTGGTTACTCGCCGCACTCTTTATGAGCTTAACCGCGCCAAGGAGCGGGGCCATGTGCTCGAAGGTCTGACGGTTGCCATCTCCAATATAGATGAAGTCATCGAGCTGATTCGTGCTTCCAAAAGTTCACAGGAAGCGCGCGAACGTTTGATCGACCGCAGCTGGCCGCCCGGTCAGGTATTGGAAATGCTCGACCGTGCAGGCGCCTATAGCTGTCAGCCAGAAGATATCGGCGATGAATTTGGCCTCTCCGATGACCGTCAGGAGTATCGTCTGACGGAAGGACAGGCGCAGGCCATTCTTGATCTTCGTCTGCACCGTTTGACCGGGCTGGAAACCGAGAAGCTGATCGCTGATTACAACGAAGTGCTCGATAAGATCGCCGAGCTGTCAGCGATTCTGGCCTCTCCCGAGCGTCTGATGGAAGTGATTCGCGAAGAGCTTGAGCAGATTCGCGGCCAGTATAGCGATGAGCGACGCACCGAAATTCAGGTCAGCCGTCGTGATCTCTCCATTGAAGATCTGATCGCCGAAGAAGAGATGGTAGTTACCATTTCCCGTTCAGGCTATGCCAAGACCCAGCCGCTCTCCGATTATCAGGCGCAGAAGCGCGGCGGTCGCGGTAAATCGGCCACCTCGATGAAAGATGAAGATGTGATCGAGCATCTTCTCGTCGCTTCGACCCACGATACCGTGCTGCTCTTCTCTGATCGCGGCAAGGTGTATTGGCTGAAAGTGTATGAAGTGCCCGTAGCCAGCCGTAATGCGCGTGGCCGTCCGCTGGTCAATCTGATCAACCTTGACGAGGGCGAGTGGATTACCGCCATTCTGCCGGTCAGGGAGTATCGCGAAGACAGCTTTATCTTCTTTGCGACGGCCCACGGCACCGTAAAACGTACCACCCTTGATCAGTTCTCGCGTCCACGTTCGGCAGGTCTGATTGCGCTTGATCTGGAAGAGGGCGATCAGCTGGTGGGCGCCGCGATTACTCACGGTAGCGACCATGCGCTGCTGTTCTCCTCGAATGGCAAGGCTATCCGCTTCGATGAGAATGATGTGCGCTCCATGGGGCGCACTGCCCGCGGAGTGCGCGGTATGCGCCTGCTTGACGATGCCCGTGTGATCAGCCTGATTATTCCACGTACCACTGACATTGACGCGGCAGCCGACACCGCAGCAGCGGATGAGTCGGCGAGCGATAGTGACAGCGATGAGGCTGGCAATGTCGTGGCTGAAACCACTGACAGTGGGCAGGTCTATATTCTGACCGCCTCTGAAAATGGTTACGGCAAGCGCACCCGTCTGGAAGAGTTCCCGCTGCGCGGACGTGGTGGTCAGGGCGTTATCGCCATGCAAACCACCGATCGTAACGGCGCTCTGGTGGCCGCTATTCAGGTAGCGGAAGAGGACGAGATGATGCTGATTACCGATCGCGGCACGCTGGTACGCACACGGGTCAGCGAAGTGTCTCGCAGTTCGCGTAACACCCAGGGCGTGCGTCTGATCAAAACGGCAGAAAATGAACATCTGGTAGCAACCGTACGTCTCGATGAAGAATCCATCGACGATGCCGAGCTATCAGAAGAAGAAGCGCTTGCTGCTGATGCAGAACAGCAGGCGACTGAGGATGCTTCAGGTAACGGCGACGCATCGGATGATGCGCCTCAAGATGACTAATCGGCACTAGCAATCATGACTCGATACTTTAATTTTTGTTCAGGCCCCGCCACATTACCTCTTGCGGTACTTGAGCGTGCGCGCGATGAAATGGTCGATTACCACGGCAAAGGGCTGTCGGTGATGGAGATGAGTCACCGCGGCAAGGATTTCGTTGAAATTGCCGAGCGCGCCGAGCAAGACTTCCGCGAATTGATGAACATTCCCGACAACTATCGGGTGCTGTTCATGCAGGGCGGAGCCACCGCGCAGTTTTCCTGTGTACCGCTTAACCTGCTGGGTAATGGCGGTACCGGCAACTATCTTGATAGCGGCAACTGGGCGTCGAAGGCTTTTGAAGAGGGCGAGCGTCTGGGCAAGGTGCGTATTGCGGCCTCTACCAAGGGTGAAGACTATCGGCGGGTGCCTGCCAGCAGCGAGATCGACCTCAGCGATGATGCGGCCTATCTGCACTTTACCGGCAATGAAACGATTGGCGGTATTGCGTATCACGAGCTGCCCCAGGTCGATGACAGCGTGCCGCTGGTATGCGATCTGTCGTCGTCGATTCTCGGTCACAGTGTTGATGTGTCGCGCTTCGGCATCATTTACGCGGGTGCTCAGAAAAACATTGGCCCGGCAGGATTGACGTTGGTCATTATTCGTGAAGACCTGTTGGATCGCGCGGTTCCCAACCTTCCAGTGATGTGTGACTACAGCGTTGCAGCGAAGAAGAAATCCATGCTGAACACGCCACCCACTTACGCCTGGTATCTGTGCGGTCTGGTGTTTGAATGGCTCAAGGCGCAGGGCGGTGTTGCTGCCATCGAGAAGATCAATCGGCGCAAGGCGGCCAAGCTCTATGCCGCCATTGATGCCAGCGCTTTCTACAGCAACACGATGGATGTGGGCAGCCGCTCGATCATGAATGTGCCTTTCCGGTTGCATGATGAAGCGCTCGACAAGCGGTTTCTTGAAGAGTCCCAGCAGGCGGGGCTGTTCACATTGAATGGCCACCGCAGCGTCGGCGGTATGCGCGCCAGCATTTACAATGCGATGCCGGAAGAGGGCGTTGATGCGCTGATCGCCTTCATGCAGGAGTTCGCTCGCAAACACGGGTAACCATCACTATGAGTGAATATGATAATAACGGTGCTGAGCAGGGCACCGCTTCCGTACTGGCGCAAGGCATTGAGCAGCTCACCAACCTGAACGATCTACGTCAGCGCATTGATGCCATTGATGGCGAGTTGCTGTCGCTGATCAGTGCGCGGGCACGCTGTGCGCAGCAAGTGGCGGCGGTCAAGCTAGGCGAAGATCCCAACGCAGTATTTTATCGGCCCGAGCGTGAAGCCCAGGTATTGCGCCGCATTATGGAGCTGAACCCCGGCCCGCTGCCCGACGAGCAGATGGCGCATCTGTTCCGTGAATTCATGTCAGCATGTCTGGCACTGGAGCGGCCCATCAAGGTGGCTTATCTCGGCCCAGAGGGCACCTTCACCCAGCAGGCGGCGCTGAAGCACTTCGGTAACTTTGCCGATGCCCAGCCGCTGCCGTCGATTGATGATGTGTTCCGTGAAGTCGAAGCAGGTGCCGCCAGCTATGGCGTGGTGCCGGTCGAAAATTCCACGGAAGGTGTGGTTAACCACACTCTCGACTCATTCATCAATTCCAATATCAGGATCTGTGGCGAAGTGGTGCTGCGTATTCATCACAACCTGATGGCGGGTGAAAATACGCGTTGCGACAAGATTTCCCGTATCTATTCGCACCCGCAGTCGCTGGCACAGTGTCGCCAGTGGCTGGATGCGCGCTATCCCCATGCCGAGCGTGTGGCGGTCTCCTCCAATGCCGAGGCGGCGCGCATGGTCAAGGGTGAATGGCACAGTGCAGCGATTGCGGGAGATATGGCCGCACTCCATTATGGTCTGACGATCATCAACGAGAAGATCGAGGATCGCCCCGACAATTCCACCCGCTTTCTGATGATTGCCAATAGCGATGTGCCGCCCAGCGGCGATGATAAAACATCGCTGGTAGTGTCGATGCGCAACCAGCCCGGTGCCTTGCACGATCTGGTACGTCCGCTGCACGAACATGGCGTTGATATGACGCGTGTCGAGACGCGGCCCTCCCGTAGCGGCATCTGGAATTACGTCTTCTTTATCGACATTAAAGGGCATCGCGCAGAACCGAATATTGCCGCAGCACTCAAGGAGATGGCCGAATGCGCCGCTGAGTTGAAGGTGCTGGGTTCATATCCGGTAGGCGTGCTGTGATATGAGCGTGGCCGACTTCGATACCCAGACGATCGGTATTATTGGGCTGGGAATGATTGGCGGCTCGATTGCCGCGGGCCTGAAGCAGCGTAACGCCGCGCAGCGGATCATCGCCGCCGATACTGATAGTAGTGAGCTGCGTCAGGGCGTGGCGCTAGGTTTTATTGACCAGGCTGTCGATATCGTGACCCTCGCTGCTACCGCGGATGTGATTGTCGTGGCGGTACCGGTACTGGCATGCCAGTCGGTATTTGCTGCCATGCGCGAAGCACTGGAAGCGCGCACTACTAAAGCGATCGTGACCGACGTGGCGAGTGTGAAGGGCGAAGTACGTGATGCCGCCAGGGCCGTGTTCGGCACCATGCCTGAATGGCTGGTGCTCGGCCACCCGATTGCCGGCGCAGAGCGCAGTGGCGTTGCGGCTGCCAATGCTGATCTATATCGGCAGCGTAAGGTCATTCTTACTCCTGACACCAATGCTTCGGCCCCTGCCATTGCTGCGGTGCGCACGCTGTGGAGCCGGCTCGGCGCTGATGTGCTGGAGCTGACCATCGAGCGTCACGACGCCGTACTGGCACGGACCAGCCATTTGCCGCATCTGTTGGCCTTTTCGCTGGTTGACACCCTGGCGGAGCAGGATGAGCGGTTGGAAATATTTCGCTACGCCGCCGGAGGCTTCCGTGATTTTACCCGGATTGCTGCTTCCGACCCCGTGATGTGGCGCGATATTTTCATTAGCAATCGCGATGCGGTGCTTGATGCACTGAGTGATTACGAATCCGGCATTCGGCAGCTGCGTCACGCCATTGAGAGCAGCGACGGCGACGCTCTGCTGGGTAGCTTCTCGCGTGCCCGCCACGCGCGCCAGTTTTTCCAATCCCTTTTGAACCGATCCAGTTTCCAAGCGAGCTATCAAGACATGGAATCCAAGAACCTGATTTATCGCACGTCGCCCGGTGGCAAAGTGAACGGCACCATTCGTGTGCCCGGTGACAAGTCCATTTCGCATCGCTCTATCATGCTGGGCGCACTGGCCGAGGGCGTTACCGAGGTGGAAGGTTTTCTGGAAGGTGAGGATAGCCTGGCTACTTTGCAGGCATTCCGTGAGATGGGGGTGACCATCGAAGGGCCTCTGAATGGCAAGGTCACCATTCATGGGGTAGGAATGAATGGTTTGAGAAAGCCGGCAGGGCCTCTCTATCTGGGCAATTCAGGAACCGCCATGCGCCTGTTCAGCGGGTTGCTGGCGGGGCAGGCGTTCGATACCGAGCTGACCGGCGATGTTTCTCTGAGCAAGCGCCCGATGAATCGTGTTGCTGACCCGCTGCGCACCATGGGCGCTCATATCGAGACAGCAGAGGGTGGACGCCCGCCGTTGAAGATCACCGGCGCTCAGGCGTTGCACGGCATTGATTATCAACTGCCAATGGCCAGCGCCCAGGTAAAATCCTGCCTGCTGCTGGCGGGTATGTACGCCGAAGGCACTACCCGAGTGACCGAACCTGCGCCCACTCGCGATCATACCGAGCGCATGCTGAGCGGCTTTGGCTATCTGGTGGAGCGCAGCGGTGCAACAGCCATTATCGAAGGTGGTGGCAAGCTGACCAGTGGCAGGATTGATGTGCCTTCCGACATCTCTTCTGCGGCATTTTTCCTCGTCGCCGCATCCATTACGCCCGATGCTGATCTGCTGCTCGAACATGTTGGCATGAACCCGACCCGAGTCGGCGTGCTGAATATTCTGCGCGAGATGGGGGCCAATATTGAGGTGCTCAACGAGCGTGAAGTGGGCGGTGAGCCGGTAGCCGATTTGCGCGTGCGCCATGCGCAGCTAAAAGGTATTGATATTCCTGAAGATCAGGTGCCTTTGGCGATTGATGAGTTTCCGGTGCTCTTCGTGGCAGCAGCCAATGCCGAAGGCGTAACCCGCCTGCGCAACGCTGCTGAGCTGCGCGTGAAGGAGTCTGACCGCATTCAGGCAATGGCCGATGGTCTGACCGTGCTCGGCATTGAAAACACCGTTTATGACGATGGCATTGATATCGTGGGTGGCCGCTACCACGGTGGAGAAGTGGACAGCCTGGGCGATCACCGCATTGCGATGGCCTTTGCGGTAGCGGGCCTGTGCGCCGAGGGTGACATTGTTATCCATGATTGCGCCAACGTCGCTACTTCGTTCCCCAACTTTCTGGCACTGACCAGCGCAATCGGCATGCAGCTTTCAACTGAAGAGCAGACGCCATGACAGACATTCCCGTAATTACCATTGATGGCCCGGGCGGGGCAGGCAAAGGCACCGTCTCTGCCCTGCTGTCTGAAGCACTCGGCTGGCACTTGCTGGACTCCGGTGCGCTCTATCGTCTCACGGCATTGGCCGCACAGCGCCACCGCTTGGTTGCTGAGGACGAAGCGGGCGTCGTGGTATTGGCAGGGGCGCTGCCAGTAGAATTTATCGCGGTAGAAGGGCAGCTCACCATTGAACTTGACGGTGACGATGTAACCCAAACCATTCGTCAGGAAACGGTCGGTACGGCAGCTTCAGTAGTGGCGGCGCTGCCGGCAGTGCGCCAGGCCCTGCTCAAGCGCCAGCGTGATTTCCTCAAGGCGCCGGGGCTGGTGGCTGACGGGCGCGACATGGGCACTGTTGTTTTCGAGCAGGCACCGCTGAAAATCTTTCTGACGGCTTCGGCGGAAGAGCGTGCCCGAAGACGTCACGCTCAGTTGCTTGAAAGTGGTGTTTCTGCTAGTATTAGCGACCTTTTGGAAGAAATTCAGGCTCGTGATGAGCGTGATAGCAACCGTGCGGTTTCTCCTCTGAAACCTGCTGAGGATGCCATCACCATTGATAGCACCGAGCTTGAGATCGACGCAGTCGTGGCGAGAATTCGCCAGCTGGCGGTCGAGAGAGGGTTAAGCAAGGTCTAAATGGCCGAGCTGTTTGCTTCTCAAGGTGCTCTGTCCAGATGTGAGGGCGTTATCTGCCGACTATCTCAGGAAAGGCGCATAACGTCGAACCAGCGTTAACATCCTCAGAGTGCATTACATTGGCCCATACTCGCTGGTGGTATGGAGATCGCGGCTATTCTGCCGTCTAACGAAGATCACGCAGGAATAACATGAGCGAAAGCTTTGCTGAGCTGTTTGAACAGTCTCTAAACGACATCAACATGGAACCGGGTGCGATTGTTACCGCAACAATCGTGGATATCGACGGCGACTGGATCACTGTTAACGCAGGTCTGAAGTCCGAAGGTCAGATCCCGGCCTCGCAGTTCAAGGACGAAAACGGCGAACTGACCGTTGGCGTTGGCGATGAAGTCAGCGTTGCACTGGAAGCGGTAGAAGATGGCTTCGGTGAAACTCGTCTGTCCCGTGAAAAAGCCAAACGTGCTGAAGCGTGGAAAGAACTCGAGAAAGCGTTCGAAGACGAAGAGATCGTCAAGGGCGTTATCAATGGCAAGGTCAAGGGTGGCTTCACTGTTGATGTCAACTCTATCCGTGCGTTCCTGCCTGGTTCTCTGGTAGACGTGCGCCCTGTCCGCGATACCACTCATCTTGAAAACAAGGAACTTGATTTCAAGGTGATCAAACTCGACGCCAAGCGCAACAACGTTGTGGTTTCCCGTCGTGCGGTCCTCGAAGCAGAAAACAGTGCCGAGCGTGAAGCGCTCCTCGCTACTCTGCAGGAAGGTCAGCAGATCAAGGGTATCGTTAAAAACCTTACCGACTACGGTGCCTTCGTTGATCTCGGCGGCGTTGATGGCCTTCTGCACATCACCGACATGGCATGGAAGCGCATCAAGCATCCGTCTGAAATCGTCTCTGTTGGCGACGAAATCAACGTTAAAGTGCTCAAGTTCGATCGCGAGCGCAACCGTGTTTCCCTCGGTCTGAAACAGCTGGGCGAAGATCCGTGGGTCAACATCAAGGGTCGTTACCCGGAAGGCACTGTTGTCGCTGCCAAAGTCACTAATCTGACTGACTACGGCTGCTTTGCCGAGCTGGAAGAAGGTGTTGAAGGTCTGGTTCACGTATCCGAAATGGATTGGACCAACAAGAACATCCATCCTTCCAAGGTTGTGCAGGTAGGTGAAGACGTTAACGTCATGGTACTCGACATCGACGAAGAACGTCGTCGTATTTCTCTCGGTATCAAGCAGACCACTGCTAACCCGTGGGAAGAGTTCAGCGCCAACTACAACAAGGGCGACCGCGTTGCTGGCACCATCAAGTCGATTACCGATTTCGGTATCTTTATCGGCCTGAACGGTGGCATTGATGGTCTGGTTCACCTCTCTGACATCTCCTGGTCCGAGCAAGGCGAAGAAGCCGTTCGTCACTATAAGAAAGGTGATGAAGCAGAAGCGGTTATCCTCTCCATTGATCCTGAGCGCGAGCGCATCTCTCTCGGCATCAAGCAGCTGGAAAGTGACCCGGTTTCCGAGTTCCTGGCTGTGAACGACAAAGGCGCACTGGTTTCCGGTACCGTCACTGAAGTTGATGCGAAAGAAGCATATGTTGAACTCGCTACCGACGTTGTCGCTGTACTGAAAGCTTCCGAAATCGCTGAAGAGCGTATCGAAGATGCTCGCACCGCTATCAACGTAGGCGACAAGGTTGAAGGCCGTATCGTTAACGTCGATCGCAAAAACCGTCAGATCAACATCTCTGTACGTGCGAAAGATCAGGCTGATACTCGTCGCGAGCTGAACAAGCTGCGTACCGAAGAGCCCGAGTCTGAAGGCCCGACCACCATCGGTGACCTGATCAAACAGAAACTGAGCCAGGACTAATTCCTGCCAGTGGCTGATTGATCAAAGCCAAGGCTAGCCACCACGGCTGAGCCTTAAAGGAAACGCCCTGCTATCGAAAGATGGCAGGGCGTTTTGTGTTTGGGCGTAATGAACAATTGAGCGATGAGTTTATTTTTCAGTGATTGCTTTAATCTGTACAGGGCAAACCTTCTCCCAATATGAGCTTGTGCCTAAAAGTCCTATCATGTAGCTACCCCTTGTCCAGACCCTTTTTATAACCACGTTCTCTATCCTAAATAAATCAACAGGTTAAAGACCCTTTGCGGAAAAGGGGGGGATATATGGGCAGGTTGGATTGTTGTTTGTTTATCAGTGAGTTACCTTTTTAGTGTTCTAGTTCGCTGCCGCGCAGGCAGCTCAGAAAAGTGTTATCGGACGAGCGCATGTAGCCAAGCAGTTCGCTGCCGCGCAGGCAGCTCAGAAAGTCAGCAATGCGAGCGTTCCAAGCGTGGAAAGGTTCGCTGCCGCGCAGGCAGCTCAGAAATATCGTTGGCAAAGTGGTATGGCGTGGAGGGAGTTCGCTGCCGCGCAGGCAGCTCAGAAAATTGGCGATGCGTCGCAGCGGTCGGGAAATCCGTTCGCTGCCGCGCAGGCAGCTCAGAAATTAACGCTTGATTGGCGAACACCCAGGGCGGCGTTCGCTGCCGCGCAGGCAGCTCAGAAACGCTGTCCGGTGCTCTTTGATAACGTGGTTAAGTTCGCTGCCGCGCAGGCAGCTCAGAAAAAAATTCAAAACATCATCATCAGCCACCTGAGGTTCGCTGCCGCGCAGGCAGCTCAGAAAAATATTCAATCTGTTAAACGTCATCGAAATTTGTTCGCTGCCGCGCAGGCAGCTCAGAAAACTGTTGTCAGCGTGGTCGCGTCGTATTTCCTGTTCGCTGCCGCGCAGGCAGCTCAGAAAAGTAAGGCATGGTGAACCGAGCAGAATCGCCAGTTCGCTGCCGCGCAGGCAGCTCAGAAAATTTGCTGAGGCCTCAGCAACAAGCGATCCAGGTTCGCTGCCGCGCAGGCAGCTCAGAAAAGTAGGTATCAACTGGGAGGTGCGAGTTATCTGTTCGCTGCCGCGCAGGCAGCTCAGAAAATTGGCCCGCGGCTGGATAGCCATGAGAGCTGGTTCGCTGCCGCACAGGCAGCTCAGAAATCCATGACTGATCACACGCTGCTGCCTCCCAAGTTCGCTGCCGCACAGGCAGCTCAGAAATTCAGTGATTTCTGGGCCTCTCGCATGGAGTTGTTCGCTGCCGCACAGGCAGCTCAGAAAAGTACGCGGACATGGCTAGGGGAGTAATGCAGGTTCGTTGCCGCACAGGTAGCCTTGATACTTTATTAAGCGATGACCGTTATAAAGGTCAAAAAATGGTAGTCTACGGTCATCGCTCTAGCCTGTGTGAAGCACATGTCTATGTGCTGTCTCTGGTATCCTTGTGTTTATCACTGAAGGAGGATGGTAATGGAAGAGATAGCTTCAAATGAATTGAAAACCATTCTCCACTCCAAACGTGCAAACCTTTATTATCTTCAGCATTGTCGAGTATTGGTAAATGGTGGCCGTGTTGAATACGTTACAGATGAGGGCAGCCGGTCACGCTACTGGAATATCCCAATTGCCAATACCACATCACTTCTTTTGGGAACCGGTACTTCCATTACTCAAGCGGCTATGCGCGAGCTTTCCAAGGCTGGCGTTTTAGTTGGTTTTTGTGGCGGTGGTGGGACACCACTGTTTTCGGCAACTGAGGTCGATGTGGATGTTGCCTGGCTAACACCCCAGAGTGAGTATCGCCCGACGGAGTATCTTCAGCACTGGGTTCGCTTTTGGTTTGATGATGATTTGAGGTTGCAAGCGGCGCGTTTGTTTCAACTACGCAGATTAGAGCGAATTGCAGCCCTTTGGAATCACCGTGCATTGCGTGATTCGGGTTTTTCTATTCCTTCAGATGCGCTTAATCAGGCGCTTGCTCCTCAACGTGAGTCGATTGCCAATGCGGCGAGCACCGTTGATCTTCTAACACTGGAAGCGCGTTTAACTAAAACGTTATTCAAATTAGCAGTATCTGCGGTGGATTATGGTGAATTTACTAGAGCCAAACGGGGGAAAGGGGCTGATCCAGCTAACCGTTTTCTTGATCATGGCAATTATCTGGCTTATGGATTAGCCGCCACTGCAACCTGGGTCTTGGGTATCCCGCATGGTTTGGCTGTACTGCACGGGAAAACCCGTCGGGGTGGGCTAGTGTTTGATATTGCTGATTTAATCAAGGATGCCGTTATTCTTCCCCAGGCATTTATATCAGCCATGAAGGGAGATGAGGAGCAAGAGTTTCGCCAGTCCTGTATCGAACGTTTAACCCGTACCGAGTCACTTGATTTCATGATTGATACTGTCAAGGAAGTCGCACTGGATTTGGGAACGCGCTGTGTATGAATGTTTTATTTGTTTCTCAGTGCAGCAAAAATGCGTTGAAAGAAACTCGGCGTATTCTTGATCAGTTTGCGGAGCGTCGGGGGGACCGTACCTGGCAAACACCGATTACTCAGGCAGGGCTTGATACGCTTCGCAAACTGTTGCGAAAACGTGCCAGAAAAAATACCGCTGTTGCTTGTCACTGGATACGTGGTCATGACCATAGTGAATTACTTTGGATTGTAGGTAATGCTGGTCAGTTCAATCTAAAAGGCGCCACACCGACGAATACGACGCGACGTAACATTGTTCGCGAATCAGATGAAAATGATTGGCACAGCGGTCACCTTATTCAGCTATTGTCATCCATGGCCGCGTTATTTCACGATCTGGGAAAAGCGAGTGATGCGTTTCAGGCACGACTGCGAGGGAGTCTCACAGGGCGCAATCTCTATCGTCATGAGTGGGTCTCCCTTAGGTTGCTGGAAGCATTTGTGGGAGAGGAGGATGACCAAGCGTGGCTCACTCGGCTTGAACAATATAGCTCTATTGATCAACACGAGTGGCTTGATTGTCTTAAACGGGACGGTTTGGATACTCTTGACGCTGATGAACAGCGCCCCTTTACGCATCTTCCGCCTTTAGCTGCGGCCATCGGTTGGCTAATTATCAGCCATCATAGATTACCAGCCCAACCTGCTTATGATCATAACGGCCATCAGGAGCGAGTCGGTAAAAAGGGTGTTCTTTCCCCCTCGGCTATCCCATCCCTGCCAAGGGAACTATCGGCCGCCTGGAATGAGCAGATTAGCGATGCGTCTCAAACGGAAATTCAGCCTTATTGGCAATTTTCCAAAGGGTTGCCCATTTCGCACGATGAGTGGTGTAAACGTGCTAATCGTGTAGCTAGGCAGCTAAGGGAGTTGAAGACTTCGCCTCCATTGGAATCTCCTTTCCTAATGCATGTCTCACGCATGGCATTGATGCTGGCTGATCACTACTATTCGAGTCTTGAAGATAAGGGGCGTCTTGCGGGAAAGTGGTCTACTTCGCTCTTTGCCAATACGTTGAAAATCGAAGGAAAAACGAAGCTTTGCCAGTCTTTGGATGAACACCTGCTAGGTGTTACACGTAATGTGGCGGAAATAGTGCACCGTTTGCCTGATATGATGGCTGGGCTGTCGCGTATTGCTCGTCATAAAGGATTTCGCCAGCGTAGCCGTGATGCTCGATTTCGCTGGCAGGATACAGCGTTTGACCTTGCCGCTGGCCTGCGTGAAAAGAGCCGTGAGCATGGTTTCTTTGGTATCAATATGGCGTCTACGGGGTGTGGGAAAACGATCGCGAACGGTCGTATCATGTACGCCCTCAGTGATCCTGATGAAGGCACTCGGTTTTCTATCGCTCTTGGCTTAAGAACTCTGACACTTCAGACCGGGCAGACGTATCGCAACAAGTTGGGCCTGGGAAGTGATGATTTGGCTATCCGCGTGGGGGGAGTGCTTCCAAAGCCCTATTTGAACATCAGCAGAGAGAGCGGGGAGGCTCGGAATCTCGTGCGGAGCTGCTGGATGAGCAGCTCCACGTACGCTACGACGGTCAGATTGATGATCATCCTTTGCTGAGCCGGGTTGCTAAAGATCCCAATACGCGTTCTCTGATTGCTGCGCCGGTGTTGGTGTGCACCATTGATCATTTGATGCCTGCTACTGAAAGCATGAGAGGCGGGCATCAGATTGTACCGATGTTGCGCTTGATGAGTAGCGACCTGGTATTGGATGAGCCCGATGATTTTGATATCAAGGATTTGCCTGCTGTTACACGCTTGGTGTACTGGGCGGGGCTGCTTGGTTCCCGGGTGCTGCTCTCTTCTGCAACATTACCTCCCGCATTGGTCAGTGGGCTGTTCGACGCTTACTATGAAGGACGAGCGGAGTATCAGCGACATCGCGGGACAGTTGGTTTAACAGCCGCACCATATTGCGCCTGGTTTGATGAATATGGATGCACGCAACACCAATGCAGTGATATAGCCTCTTTCGATACCGCACATCAAGCATTTGCTCAGCGCAGATCGGCACGATTGGCAAATAAGGATGTGTTACGGAAAGCATATCTGGCGCAGTTATCTTCTCCTTCTGCACGTAGTGAGGATATTCATCAGGCGCTTGCAGAATGCTTCGTTGATAACGCGCTCCTGTTACATGGTCATCATCACAGTATTGACCCCGCGAGTGGTAAGCGCATCAGTTTTGGGTTGATTCGCATGGCTAATATAGAGCCATTGGTCGCTACGGCTAAAGTGCTTTACCAGGCCAGCCTTCCCGAGAATCACCATATTCATCTATGCGTTTACCACTCCCAGTTTCCGTTGCTGCTACGTTCGCGTATAGAGGAACGGCTGGATGTTTGTCTCGATCGACACTCACCGAATGCTGTCTTTGAACTGACTGATATACGTCAGCGTATTGATGCGCAAGGTGCGTCTGATCAACTATTTATAGTACTTGGCTCGCCTGTAACAGAGGTTGGTAGAGATCACGATTATGACTGGACGATCGTGGAGCCATCATCAATGCGTTCGATTATCCAGCTGGCTGGCCGTATTCAACGCCACCGTGAACGGATAGCGAATACTCCAAATGTGGCCTTACTGTCGACTAATGTGCGGCACCTAAAGAAGAAAGAAGTTGCCTATAGCAAGCCTGGGTTTGAGGAGGGTGCATGGTTACTGAACTCTCATCAAATGAGTGACTTGCTAAGAGAGAGCGAAATTTCGTGCATAGACTCTCGACCACGCCTATTGTCTGCAGAAAATCTGGATATCAAAGGAAAACTTTCTGATCTTGAGCATGCTCGTTTGTCAGCGCTAATGAAGGTAGAGAACAGCACTTTATCTACCAATAGACTGAATCCTCGCAAGCGTCGTGGCGAAGCAACTCGTACCACACTAGGGGCGTACCTATTTTTCAGGCCCTGTTCCATGAGCTTGTCTGCTTTGCCTATGCAGCAACAACGTTTCCGTGATAGTTCCGAGAGCAAGCAAGAGTATCTACTCTTACCTGATGAAACTGGCGAAGAATATGAGGTCAAGAGAGTTGATAGAGAGGGGCGACATGAGGATTGGCGCCCTGCCGAGACCGAAATAGGTAGATTGCCTGACTCGGTCGTTCAAAATCAGCACATTTCTCCCTGGAATGATGTTGATTATCTAGATGCTCTAACACACCAGGCGGAGGCAATGGAGCTATCAATTGAGGTATGCGCTTGCAAGTTTGGTCGTGCTCAGCTTAATGCAAACTATGCGCCTTATGGTTGGAGCTTTCATCCAGCACTTGGGTTTGTGCGTCGCTAGGAGCGTGTTGAGAAAGAGGAGATGGTTTTAAGATAACTCCGCCCTACCATCGTATTGCAATCCAGACTCGCTATTCAAAGGCATAGTGCCATGCTCGGGAGAAACGTTTGGACAATTCATAGGGCTGCCTACTCCTCACCGCAGCGAATGTGTGCACTCTGCAGCACACCGCTGCAGAGATTGCCAAGCTGCCTGTGCGGCAGCGAACGCAGTTTGCGAAACCCCCGCCGTACTCAACGCTTTCTGAGCTGCCTGTGCGGCAGTTTAATTTGAGAGCTGCTATTTCTGAGCGGCCTACTCGGCCACCAAAGTAGTTTAGCTGAATTGGCCCCTCTTTCGGAATCCATTGAGGTGCTTGCAATATGAATTGAAATTTGTCAAAAGAATTCGATGGGCTTGATAAGGATTACTGAGGTTAGTCTTCGAGTGACCTGCCATTCCGATAGGATTAGTCGCTAACCTGTCCAGCAAGTGGTCTACTTTGAGGATGACTATATTGAGAGGTGCTAGGCGTTGACTTTTTTGCGAAGCCACCCTATAGTCTACCGCGCGGCTACCCGTTCAGTAAGCGGCCACTTATTGAACGGGTGAAAACACACGATATGGATACTCTGTAGGTAGAGAGGGAGGTGTGTGAATGGTTGGTTATCATTCCGGTAGAAGATAATTAACAACTGGGTCCTAAGCGCATAAGCGCTTAGGACCCAGTATTTTATGCCATGTTGGTTTCCAGGAGCAAGTACGACCTTGAAACTATAGGATAGGATGTTGTGCTTACAAACTGTTACTGGTTCTCGGATCTGACGGCCAAGTCGCGGTACATCAGGTGAGGAGTGCTCTCCATAGTGAAGCATTTGGGTTGCCGGGTTAGTTTTCTGACTTAGGTCATTCATTCTGTCCTGTATGGAAGAGTCATACCGAAATTACGCAGATGACTAGTATAGCTATTTCTTTCAATGAATAGCATGATCCTGAGGAGACAACAGTAATGGGAATACAAATAATCTCTTGCCTAGCACTTCCTAGGAGTGCTTGGGTGCGGACGCGGCAATGAACGAGCGCTTTCGTGAATCCCTTTGTTGATGAACATCTCGGTATAAGGTATTACAGCTCTCAGTAGTTGATGCTGTAGTTATCTTAGATATTAAGGTCGCCTATATTTTTAGTTTTTTAAGGAGCAGATTATGTCAGCTTCCGTTGCATCAATCCGGCAACTGGTCGATTCATTCATTAATGACCGCTTTAATGCCAAAGTTGAGAAGCTGTCACCGGATGATCCAAAGTATTTGAAACTACAAGAGCAGTTTGAGCCGCAAACGTGGATTGCTGATGCGGCGCGGCGAGTGAGCCAATTACAGGTGGTGACGCACTCGTTGAAAGCGATCCACCCTGATGCAAAAGGCACTAATTTGTATGTAGAACCTGGGAAATTGGCGCAGCTTGAGTATGTTGGCAGTCACTGTTTGAGTGATGGGTTCAAAGGGGATGTTGTCGGTAATGCAGCAGCGCTCGATGTATATAAATTTTTACGACTTGAATGGGAAGGTAAAACATTACTGGAACGCTCTCTAACAAGAGATCAAGAACTTATTAGAGCATTAAGTCCTAAGCAAGAAGAGGGCGAAACCTGGGTAAATGCATTTGCAGGTATTGTTGAATCCAAGGGAACTCCCTGCTCGCATGCAATGGGCAAACAGCTATATTGGCTGGTAGACCAAGACCCTACTCAAGATAGCAACTATGTTATGCTGGCGCCTCTATACCCCACAGCATTGATACATCCATTCCATATACGCTTGAGTGAGGCTCGGTTTGGAGAGCATGCCAAGCAGGGGCGCAAGGCTCGTCGCGAGAACAAGTACTTCGAGGGAGAAGAATATGCCGATTACCCCGATCTTGTAGTACAGAAGTTGGGTGGTACCAAGCCTCAAAACATCTCCCAATTGAACAGTGAACGCGGAGGCCAGAACTATCTATTGGCCTCGCTCCCTCCCCAATGGCAATCACGATCAATATATCCTCCCACGCGCGATGCTTTTAGATCCTTTGGACGTCGTCCGATAGTGAGAAGAACGGTACATGAGTTGAAATATTTCCTTGAGTCTGGCCCTCGCAAGAATATGGGGACACGCGATTGGCGAGATGATTTTACGACGATACTGATTGATGAGTTGATGCTGTTTACTTTCGATATGCATTCACTTCCTGCTGGTTGGAGTGCCGATGAAAAAAACCAACTGTCTGATACTGAATGCTACTGGTTGGATCCTGGTCGAGTGGAGCAGGATAGTGACTTTGCGGAGGCTCGACGTTTATCTGATTGGCATCAGGCTGTAAGTGATCGTGCGGCATTGTGGCTTAATAAGGCGCTGAACAGGAAAAACACACTGAAATTGGCCGATACTGAGCATCGGCATTGGAAAAGCCAGTTCGAGGAAACCATGAAAGATTTTCGACGTCAGCTCGACGATCTTCAGGCTGCAGTTTTTCCGGATGAAGAGCATACGGAGGAGGCCTTATGATAGACCATTTACTGGTACTCCCGCGGCTTCGTATTCAGAATGCTAATGCCATTTCAGGGCCCATGACATGGGGCTTTCCTGCCATGAGTGCCTTTGTCGGTGTCATGCAGGCATTGGAGCGCCGTTTGCCTGATGACATGGGGCTTATGTTTAACGGTATAGGTGTGATATGTCACTCCATGGAGCCCCAGGTCACCAAGAAAGGAATAACGCGCGCCTTCCATCTCACGCGAAATCCGGTAGATAAAACAGGTAAGACTTCTGCCATTGTTGAGGAGGGGCGCGCTCATATCGACATTTCGTTATTAATAGATGTTGGATTTAACGGTGATGTCCTGCATAGCCAGGAGCAGCGCAATGAGATCGCCAAGCGTCTTTACCACTTGGCACAAGGGATGCGCATCGCAGGTGGCAGTGTAGTTCCAACGACATCCGTAGCAGATGAGCGCTATTGCCCCAGGCTGATTAGCTTCAATCCTGATGACAGTGAGCAGGCTTATACTAATTGGCGTCGGGTGATGAGGAGCTTATTGCCCGGATTTGCATTGGTACAGCGCGACGATTTGCTCAAAGCACACACCAAGACCCTTCAAAAAGATAACGAGGGGGCAACAGCCTTTGATGCCTGGCTTGATCTGTGCCGAATCAACCATGAGTGTCGTGAGGTTGAAGAAGTGTCGTCTGACGGAGAGATAAAGCAGCAGGTTAGATGGAGCATCCGTCGCCCCTATCGCGGATGGCTGGTGCCTATTCCAGTGGGGTACGCTGCTATTTCTCCACTTTATAATCCAGGTGAAGTGGTCAATGTTCGCGATCCTGGGGTTAAGTTTCAATTTGTAGAGAGTATCTACTCCATTGGGGAGTGGGTAAGTCCGCACCGTATAAGGGACCCGGAGGCGTTACTTTGGAGCGTCGATATCGAGAGTGCTCAACAAGGTCTCTATCGTTTAAAGAATTTTTACTCTGACTCACTATCTACTGCTTTTCAAGGAGCTGTGTAATGGCCGGCGAAAAAATGAAATTGAAAACTGCCAGTGTGCTTGCCTTTGAACGTAAACTGGACCCTTCTGATGCTCTGTTCAGCGCTGGTAATTGGGATGATCGAGAAAACTATCAGAAATGGAGTGGAGTGTCGGTTCGTGAAAAGTCGGTTCGCGGTACTATTTCCAATCGTTTGAAAGCCAAGGATCAAGATCCTGCCAGGCTTGATGCTCAAATTGAGAATCCAAATCTTCAAACCGTCGATGTGGCTACCTTGCCTCACGAAGCGGATACCTTGGCGGTTAAGTTTACCTTGCGAGTACTTGCTGGGGCGGGCTACCCCTCGGCATGTAACGAATCTGCCTACCAGAAAAAATTGTTGGAAACCGTTGCTGGTTACACCTCTGAACATGGATTCGGGGAACTGGCCCATCGGTATGCTCAGAATCTGGCAAATGCGCGTTTTCTGTGGCGCAACCGCATTGGTGCCGAATCGGTAGAGGTAGTCGTCAGCCAACTCAAGGGGGGGATCGCTGAGAAGCAGTGGACCTTTGATGCGCAGAGTTATTCACTGCGCGAATTTGAAGGTGATGCCAAAACGAAAGAGCTGGGCCATGCGATTGAGGCTGCACTCTCTGGCGACAGCTACCTTCTGCTGGATGTTATCGCTTTTGTTCGTTTAGGAGCAGGGCAAGAGGTTTTCCCTTCTCAGGAATTGATTCTTGAGCGGTCTCGTGGTGACAAGAGTAAAACGCTCTATAGTATTGGCGAAGAAAATATTGCGGCGATTCATTCTCAAAAATTGGGGAATGCTTTGCGTACCATTGATACTTGGTATCCTGCCTTGGAAGATGGGCGGAATCTTGGCCCTATTGCTGTTGAGCCATACGGCTCGGTGACTACTCAGGGGGCTGCGTATCGTCAGCCAAAGGATAAAATGGATTTTTATAATTTGCTCGATAATTGGCTGCTAAAAGATAAAGTGCCTTCGATCGAACAGCAGCACTTTGTCATGGCAACTCTGATTCGCGGTGGTGTATTTGGTGATGCGGGGTGACCATGGATCACTACTTGGATATTCGGTTACTCGAAGACCCTGAGTTTGCTCCACAACTACTGATGGGCGCTCTGGTTGGTAAACTTCATCGTGCTTTATTTGACCTTGAGGCTGATGATATCGGTGTAAGTTTCCCTGAACATAGAGTTGGGGTAAAAAAGCGTACTATGGGCAGTCTTTTGCGTGTGCATGGTAGCAAGCAAAGGCTTGGGCAGCTGCTTGATACATCCTGGCTCTCGGGAATGCGCGATCATATTACGTTAGGCACTGTGAGTACTGTACCGGAGCAGGTGAAGCATCGCGTTGTTTCAAGACGTCAATTCAATACAGGAAGCCCAAGCCGGGCGAGACGTTTGGCAAAGCGACATGACCTGGGGCTGGAAGAAGCACAGCGTCGACTTGCAGAGTGTGCAAGTAGGAAGATTGAGTTGCCTTTCGTTTCGCTCAATAGTCGTTCAACAGGCCAACGTTTTACGCTTTTTATTGAGCATGGCTTACTACAAGCGCAAGCAACATCGGGCCGCTTCAACTATTATGGCCTCAGTAGCAGTGCGACAATCCCCTGGTTTTGACGAATGCTTTGCTGCGTGCTTATAGCATGGAAATATGCCTCCGATAAGGAGGCATGTTTTTATGAGTTACTGCCCAGCACTAGCTGCTTTTTTGGTATTAGGTATTGTTCGCTTTTATTCTCTGATACCTGGCTAGTGTTTCGTTAATCCCTCTTTCCTGCTAGCGCTTTAAGCGCTCCTGTCATCATTGATAGTTCGTTGCTGCTCATATCACTTCTGCGGAAGATGGCGTTAAGTTTCTCTTCGGTGCGGGCGTGGGGCTGATTGAGAAAGCCTGTGGGCGTAAGAAGCTGTACAAGCAGCTGCTCAAAGTAGTCAAGCTGTGAGGCTTTGGGGCGCTGGGCCTTGGGAGAGGTGCTATCCGAAGTCGATTCGTTGCTTTCAAGCCATGCATTTCGTAGTTCGTAGCAGGCAATTTGTACGGCCTGGGAAAGGTTGAGCACGCCGTAGGTGTCATCGGTGGGGAAGCGCAATTGATGAGTACAGTGGTGTAGTTCTTCGTTGGTCAGTCCTGAGCGTTCTCGGCCAAAGACCAGTGCTACCGGGCCGTGCTCAGCTTCTGACATGGTTTCCTGCGCCATCTTGCCGCCATGTTCAAAGCAGGGCAGTGCCAGCTCTCTAAGTCGCGCGCTGGCACCAATCACCATGTGGCAGTCGGCGACGGCGTCTTTCAGCGTGGTATGAACCTGAGCTTTCTCGATAACTTCAGTGGCGCCGGCTGCCATTTGGGTTGCCTGGTCGGAAGGAAAGTCGCGCGGGTTAACGAGGCGTAAATCAGTTACGCCCATGGTGCGCATGGCGCGGGCGCTTGAACCGATATTGCCTGCGTGGAAAGTATGCACGAGAACAATGCGAACACGGGAGAGTAATGGGGCTGAGTTCATGCGCGGAGAGGCCGGGTCAATGAATGGAGCGTTATTATACCGTTGGCAGGGTGTCATCGCATCGGCGTTACCAAAATGCAATGGAAGGGCAACAGGGGCTGAGTGCCATTAATTGCTTGATGGGGCTGTTGAAGCGCTGCAAGGAAAATATTCAAGGCATAAAAAACCACGCGACCGGAGCCGCGTGGTTCTATGTTACCGCTTGAAGCAGGTAAGGGGATGGCTTACATCATACCGCCCATGCCACCCATACCGCTCATGTCAGGCGCGCCGCCTGCGCTGCCGCTCTCTTCAGGATCATCAGTCACCATTGCTTCAGTGGTGATCATCAGGCCGCCGATGGAGCCAGCAGACTGCAGTGCAGTACGAGTAACCTTGGCCGGGTCAACCACGCCAGCTTCCAGCAGGTCGCCATATTCGCCAGTCGCAGCGTTGTAGCCATAGTTGCCTTCGCCAGCTTTTACCTGATTGACGACGACAGAGGCTTCTTCACCAGCATTGGTCACGATCTGACGCAGCGGTGCTTCGAAAGCACGCAGGGCAAGCTGAATGCCGTGGGTCTGATCTTCGTTGTCGCCCTTAAGGTCGCGCAGTTTGGTCAGGGCACGGATCAGTGCAGTACCGCCGCCAGGCACAATGCCTTCTTCTACCGCAGCGCGAGTAGAGTGGAGGGCGTCTTCAACGCGGGCTTTCTTCTCTTTCATTTCAACTTCAGTAGCTGCGCCTACGCGGATAACGGCAACGCCGCCAGCCAGCTTGGCAACACGTTCCTGAAGTTTTTCGCGGTCGTAGTCAGAAGAAGTTTCTTCGATCTGTGCGCGAATCTGGTTAACGCGAGATTCGATGTCACCGTCGTTGCCAGCACCATCAATGATGGTGGTGTTTTCTTTCGACATGGTGATGCGGCGTGCATTACCCAGGCTTTCGACAGTAGCTTCTTCGAGGCTCAGACCTACTTCTTCAGAAATGACAGTACCGCCGGTCAGTACTGCGATATCCTGCAGCATTGCCTTGCGACGGTCGCCAAAACCAGGAGCCTTGGCAGCGGCCACTTTCACGATACCGCGCATGTTGTTGACTACCAGAGTAGCCAGCGCTTCGCCTTCGATATCTTCAGCGATGATCACCAAAGGCTTTCCTGCCTTGGCAACACCTTCGAGAACCGGCAGCAGTTCGCGGATGTTGGAAATTTTCTTGTCGACCAGAAGAATGTAAGGATCTTCCAGCTCTACCGACATGGTTTCCTGGTTGGTGACGAAGTAGGGCGAGAGGTAGCCGCGATCGAACTGCATGCCTTCAACCACTTCCAGCTCGTCTTCGAAGCCACGACCTTCATCAACGGTGATAACGCCTTCCTTGCCCACTTTTTCCATGGCGTCGGCGATGATCTGACCGATGTTGGCATCACCGTTGGCAGAGATGGTACCTACCTGAGCGATTGCCTTGGAGTCCTTGGTCGGTACGGCCAGGGATTTGACTTCTTCAACTGCTGCCGCGATGGCCTTGTCGATGCCGCGTTTCAGGTCCATCGGGTTCATGCCGGCGATAACGCCTTTCAGACCTTCGTTGACGATTGCCTGGGCAAGAACGGTTGCAGTAGTCGTACCGTCACCAGCAACGTCAGAAGTTTTGGAAGCAACTTCCTTGACCATCTGCGCGCCCATGTTCTCGAACTTGTCTTTCAGTTCGATTTCCTTCGCGACGGATACACCGTCCTTGGTGACGGTAGGAGCGCCGAAGGATTTGTCGAGCACGACATTGCGGCCTTTGGGACCGAGCGTGGTTTTTACTGCATCAGCAAGGGTGTTGACGCCTTTTGCCATGCGTTTGCGTGCATCATCACCGAATTTAATCTGTTTGCCTGCCATTGTTCACTCTTCCTCAAATTTCGAGTTACTTGTTCAGTAGACGTATGGATCAGTGGTCAGTTGCCCTAAAGGCATGAACTGACCGAGAGCATGGCGTCAATCAGTCTTCAAGCACGCCGAGAATGTCGGACTCGCTCATGATCAGCACTTCTTCGCCGTCGATTTTCTGCTTTTCAACGCCAAAGCCTTCCTTGAAGATCACCTTGTCGCCCACCTGGACGTCGAGGGGACGTACGTCACCGTTTTCAAGGATGCGGCCCTTGCCCACAGCGAGAATTTCACCGCGAGTAGGTTTTTCCTGTGCGCTGCCGGGCAGAACGATGCCGCCTGCAGTTTTCTGTTCTTCCTCGAGACGACGAACAACGACGCGCTCATGCAAGGGACGAATACTCATTGCAAACGCTCTCCTGAAGTTGCTTGGTGATAAATAAATGTCGAGTCAGGTTGCCTGTCTGGTTGAGCAGCCCACCCGTGAGGCTTTGCCTCAATATTCTACGAGCTTCCTCGTGCCCGATGTACATATGGTCGGCATGGGCAATTTCAAGAGGCCCCGGGAAAATTTTTGCGCTTTCAGAAGAAGTTAAGAGAGGGCTGAAGCAGAAGGGAAGGGGGAACAAAAAAACAGGGCCGGCCCATTTGGACCGGCCGCTGGAGGCTTCAGAAACTGGCTTTAAGAGCGAGGAGGTTCATCGCGTTTATGTTCGATGAATTCGCCTTCGATGATAGTGCCATTGGAAGCGTGCGAATCATCATTGGCGGCATGGCTTTCGCCTTCGTAGGTGCTGCGTGCGTTGCGATCCGCTGTGGGGTTATAAATTTCGACCGGTGGCTTGCCCATCAGCTTGCGGCTGACCAGTGGAAGCAGTGCCACCAGGCCCAGAATATCGCTGATGGGGCCGGGCATCAGCAGCAGAAAGCCCGCGATAACAGAAGAACCGCCCTTGATCAGATCAGATTTGTTGACCTGACCGGCAGCCATGCCTTGCTGAATATTGCGCAGCGAGCTGATGCCCTGACGCTTGATGAGCTGCGCGCCAATGGCTCCAGTCCCCACGATGAGAACAAGGGTAAGCAATAGGCCAATAGCGTGGCCCAGCATGAGTAGCGCGACGATATCGACAATAAAATAAATAAGAGGGAACAATAGAATCGGCATGCAAAACATCCGTGCGTTACTTGAGTCTCTGGTGATTTTGGGCCATATGGGTATTTTTTCAATGGAAAAGTGTGCCGTTACAGGAAAGAGCGTCACCAGGAACACTCTTTTGTACAGGAGCTGTGCCTTGTGGAAGCAAGCTCTATCAGATAGTTCCCCCGACGGGCTATTCCCCTAGGCGGGAATTTATGGAAATGCGAGTATGTTTGCACCTGTTCAACGTCAGCTGGGCATCGGCTTTACTGCGTTAAAAACGGGGTCGGGCTGCTCATTTACACTACGTAAACTCCGCATCCTCGCCTGTTTTTGACTTGCCTTGCATGTCACTAGCTCGCGAGATGTTGAACAGGCTCTTGGATGTGCCTAGCGCTTACGAGATTGCGCGCTACATCCTGGGCGCGTCATTGGGCGCTGGTTTCGCCGAGTCTCCTTGCGGGGTGCTGAATTCAAGATGCTGTTCCAGCTTTTTGGCAGTGGCGGTCCCAATGCCGCTAACGCGTGAAAGGTCTTCAGCATCGACAAAGGGGCCATTGGCATCGCGCTCGGCAACGATGGCTTCGGCTTTTGCCTTACCGATGCCCGGTAGCGCTACCAGCTCGGCCACACTGGCAGTATTAATGTTGATGGGGGGAGGGCTTGCGAACGCCAGAGTGGACGCAAGCAGAAGTGAGTAGATAGCAGTGGTTAACCAGGTTTTCATATGCGGCTCCAAAGCGGATACGAGAGGAAACGGGGAAAGATTCCCCGAACCCTGGTATCGGTCAGCCTCACCGTTTTTTTAGCGCTCTCTGGACAATCAATGCCTCTATCGCTTGGCAACCTGGGATTGCGCAGGTATAAACAAGCGCCATCGGTTGGACGTTATCTCTAGCTGCTGCCGGTTGGGATGCTCGCTGCCATCACTTTTGTTTTTAAGGCAGCAGAGCGCTTTCAGTTAATTTAAAGGACAACGCTATGCATTCACCGCTAATAGTGGCGCTCGACTTTTCTACACTTGACGATGCCCTCGAAATAGCGGATCAGCTTGATCCCACCGTTTGTCGCGTGAAGGTTGGCAAAGAGCTGTTTACTCGTGAAGGACCACTGATACTGCGCGCATTGCACAATCGTGGCTTCGATGTTTTCCTCGATCTGAAATTCCATGATATTCCGAATACCGTAGCCAACGCAGTGCTGGCAGCGGCCGAGCAAGGTGTGTGGATGGTCAATGTGCACGCCATGGGCGGCAGGCGCATGATGGAGGCTGCTGCGGATGCGCTGGCGCGCAATAACATGGCAACCCATTTGATTGCCGTGACAGTGCTGACCAGTCTGGCCGGTAATGAGCTTGCCGAAGTAGGAGTGAGCGCTACGATTGATGAGCAGGTCGAGCAGCTGGCGCAGTTGGCACAGTCATCGGGCATGGAAGGTATTGTGTGTTCTGCCCGTGAAGCGCGGCGTGTACGTCAGATCTGTGGAAGCAAGTTCTTCAAAGTAACGCCGGGGATTCGTCCCAAGTCATCCGCGGCCAACGATCAGCAGCGCATCACGACACCTTCGCAAGCGTTGCACGATGGAAGTACGCATCTGGTGGTAGGACGCCCCATTACCGGTGCCGAGAAGCCGGCAGAGGCAGTCGCCAGTATTCTTGAGCAGATCAAGTTCCAGCCGGGCAATGCGTAATCCCTTCTGAGGCTATCGGCTGGTTGAGGAGTGCCTTGCCAGCGCGAGCTTATTGAATGGGATTAATGAATTCCCTCTGATGGCACGGCGGGCAATGCCAGTAACATCTCTCCACTGGCAGCCGCCATGCCGGCCCAGGCAGTAAATCTCTTGCTGCCTGAGGCACCCCAAGTAGGCGAGAAGAAGGTGCGCTGGGCACTGTGCCGCCCACCAGCAGCGACAGCAAGTGCCACTACCGTCAGGATGTAGAGGGGCACTGCGTGCCGTCAGTGATGTTCCTGAATATGTTGCTTTTTCAGGCTATCTATCTCTACCTGTTTGCCCTTGATATCCCTGCGGGCACCTGCAAGCCGGGTGCGCAAACGCACATACATGCCGGTCATGGCCAGCATGCCGAGAATAACGCCTACTACCAAACTTAACAGCAGCCACAGCGCTAGAGAGGCTTCCGGTAGCTTGGCCCAGATGATATCGAGCGGAACTTCCTGCTGATTGCGAATGCTGAACAGAATACCCAGCAGTGCGATTACGATGGCGATAACCGCCAGCACTAATGTTTTTAGCCAACGCATGAAATAGATGTTCCTCGTCCAATAAGCCAAACTTTACAGAGCTGATCAAACCACCATTCTAGCAGCAGCGATGGGTCGGTGCGTTAGCCAATAGCTGATGGCGGCAGATCAATAGCCTAGTGCGCGGCTGGCATTCACCTGTTCGCGTAACTCTTTACCTGGCTTGAAGTGAGGTACAAACTTGCCTTCAAGAGGAACAGAGTCGCCCGTTTTAGGGTTACGACCAACGCGCGGTTCACGGTAGTGCAGCGAAAAGCTGCCGAAACCACGAATTTCAACGCGACCACCGTTGGCCAGCGCATGCGTGATGTCATCGAGAATCAAGCGTACCGCAGCTTCTACCTCTCGGGCTGACAGGTCGGGGTGTTGAGCGGCAATCTGTTCAATTAACTCCGATTTGGTCATCGAATTGCTCTCCAGACGTTTGGTATGCCTGCCCGATGGGCAAGCTGTTGTTCTTCTACTTGTTTATGCTGTATGTGAGGCGATCGCGGGATCAGCATAGCCTTCGTATCAGTGAAAAACAATTTGCGCAAAAACAAACGATTAGCAGAACGTTCCGACACGCCACGCTAAACTTCGTATACTGCGCGCCGATAGATGATTGTTTACTGTTCGAACAGCGAGCAGAGGAGAGACTAAAGTGTTAGATGAAACGACCCGTAAACGATTGCGCTGGCACTCCCGTCGCGGCATGTGGGAGCTTGATATGCTGCTGGTGCCGTTCTTTGATCATTGTTTCGATTCCCTCAGTGGCGAGAAGCAGCATGACTATTGGCTGTTGCTGCAAGGGGAGGATCAGGAGTTGTTCATGTGGCTGATGCGTCGAGAACCCTGCGCCAACCCAGCGTTACAGCCAATGGTTGACCAGATTACCGACTTTGCGCGTGACCAGCACACCACTAATGTTCGTCCCGTCTAGGTACGCATTGGGTGCAGGGCTGATACTGGCCCTGTTTTTCTCGATGCTGGTCGCGCTCTGGTGTCATTGGGCGCTGGGAGGATTGACACTGCTGCTGCTTGTTCTTGAGACCAGGCGTGAAGTGCGCGCCAATCTACCGAACATCTGCTGGGATGAGTCTACACGGCGCTGGCTCGATGCCGAGGGCGCTGAAGTTGCGTTAAGTGCAATTCGCATCGGGCCGGCGATTATTGGTTTCCGTTGCGAGCGCAAAACTGTATGGCTATGGCCCGATAGTGCTGCTCCCCAGATACTGTGGCAGTTGCGCCGATCGTTGTGTTGTTAGTAGCCCCTGTTGTGCTGCTTGCATGATGGGGGCTCGTATCTTGATCAAATGAACGCAGCGGTGGGGGAAGTGCGATGAGTAGGTCTTGTCTTACTCATGGGAACCTCTTCCACGAAGATGTGATGAGTGAAGAAGATGGCGGTTTATCCCCGCCTATGCTCAGAAAATATATGAATCCTGCGATATTTGATGGAGGTAGTTCGCTGCCACACAGGCAGCTCAGAAAGGTTCAGTGCCTAGCGCTTTTTCAAGGCGAAGGTTCGCTGCCGCATAGGCAGCGGGGAACTCTCTAAACCTACATGATTGTTTTATTTGATAAAAATGGCTGGTGCAAATTCCACCAACGATTCCGCTCATTTTTAACCAACTTCTTTTTGTTAAAAACGCTTTAAATCAAAGGCTTATAAAAAAAACCTCCGAAGCGCACCAGCTCTATCTTCTCTTCTATTCTCTATTGGACAGGGCCACACGGATACTTCCGCGCTTCACTCCCCTCTTCGACCAAAAGCTGCCGCTGCGAACCAGACGCGTTAAAATGGCGTGATTTATCAGAAAGGAAGCACTGTGCCTTTATCACATTTCTATTACGTGCTCGGAATGCTGTTTGTGGTGATCCCTATGGCGATAACGCTCGCCATAGTGTTGCTTGATTTGATCGCCTACCTGCGCCACCAGCGACGTCTGCAAGCGAGGAAGCTATTGTTATTGTGTCTTATCGCCATGGTGCCGGCGTTGCTAGGGGTGGCGCTCATCTATGTATCAGGAGGCAGCAGTACTTAGTTTTTAGTAGTAGAAGGCTCATCATTTTCCACCACTGCTTCACTGGTGGGCGAACGCTGCGCGGAAAGCCCTTCTACCATCTCGGCCAGCTCTGAAAACCCACGCCGATACGGTGCATTGTCAGGAATTTCTCCCGATTGGCGCAGGCACTCAATCACCCGAAAGTGCACCTCAGGATGATCGCGCCCCACCAATTCAAGCAGCGCTGCGAAGCCTACCTGTAGGGCAGCGATTCGTGCACTGTCGCTGGTATCGCTATATTCTTCACTCATGGTGTTTTACTCCTTGATCGAAAACCAAGTTTATCAGAACCATGCTATTTGAGCGTCGGCCGATTCGAGCATGTCACCGTCATAACAGCAATATACTTCCTCTCTGAACGCTACCTTTTGGAAGTAACGAACAATTACGCATTCGCCAGCGACAGCCCGCTCGCTATTACCGGAGATAACATATGACCGCCACGCTTTGGCCCTTGATGCGCAAGGTTGCACTGATTTCACCCTCCGGTGCCACCACGCCCGATGCCTATGAGCAATGCCTGCGGCGCATGAAAACACTGGGCATTAAAGCTGTCACCAGTCCCCATTTGAACCATCGTCATCGTTATCTGGCTGGTCGTGCGGAGGAGCGTTTGCAGGATCTGTATTGGGCATTCGAACAGCCGGACATCGACGCGGTGTGGTGTCTTCGGGGAGGCTACGGTGCAGCACAGCTTATTGAACATATCGAATGGTCTCGTCTCACCCGTGCACGCTCAATTCCCTTGGTCGGCTATTCTGATGTGACCGCGCTTCTGGTCGCCTTTGATGCACATGACTTGAAGGCCATTCACGGCAGCACTGCTACCGAGCTGAATAGACTGACACTGGCTGACCCCGATGTGACCTCAACAACGCGCTGGCAGTCACTCGCCTCCATTGGGCGAGCGGTCTCTCGGGAAGCGGGCCAGTTCGCCGTTGAGAATGGCCCCGAACAGGTTATTGAGGGGAAGTTGACTGGCGGCAATCTCACGGTGCTCGCCTCGCTCTGTGGAACGCCTGCTGCTCTCAAACTGAAGGAATCCACCATTCTGCTATTGGAAGATGTGAAAGAAGCTTTTTATGCTCTTGAAAGAAGCTTCCTGCAGCTTCTGCAAAGCGTGGATACCACACAGATCAAGGCAATTTGCCTGGGAGAATTCACCGACTGCAAGGGGCCGCGTGATACTCCTGAGCTTCTGCCCATTTTCAGGGAGTGGGCGACACCACTGGGCATTCCTGTATTTGCGGGTCTGGCGATGGGGCACGATGGGAATAACCAGGCATTTGCGCTAGGCGCTGAGGCGCAATTGAGTTCAACCGAAATGAAATGGAAGAGCACGCAATAATTCAACTACAGAAGTTCCCCGAGCACATGCAGTTACACGACTACATTTAAAATAAGCACGGAACCATGGTGGCAGGGCTTTGATGGAAAGTGAGCATGAGACTACCGACGCTTCCCGCAACGCTTTTTGTCTGTCGTCACCAGCAAAAGAGTTTCCCGCATGGGCGGGGAAAACCGCATCTGTTGTCCGCCGAGCAGACGGCTTAGAAACGACCTCCACAGTCGCCGGGGCTTTTGTTTATGTTCGCTGCCGCGCAGGCAGCTCAGAAAAGTGCTGATAGCCACGGAATGGTTTACGACTCGTTCGCTGCCGCGCAGGCAGCTCAGAAAACTCAGTTAGATGCTATCCACCGGCAGCAGACGTTCGCTGCCGCGCAGGCAGCTCAGAAACGCACGACAACGGTGGTCGATGACGGAACACGGTTCGCTGCCGCGCAGGCAGCTCAGAAATGGTGCCCGTTTGTTAGATTCAGCCACCGCTAGTTCGCTGCCGCGCAGGCAGCTCAGAAAAAGGTGGAGATAGAGCGATTATTTCATGGAGGAGTCGCTGCCGCATAGGCGGCTCAGAAATACCCCGGCGAGGGGCAGTACCCAGGTACCAAGTTTGCTGCCGTACAGGCAGTTCAGAAAAATGGAGTCGACCAACGTCTGCTTGTTGCTCTGTTCGTTGTCGGGCTGGCAGGGATAAACCGGATTCTTACGATAAAGACGTACTTGGAATAACTCTGGGGCAGGGCTAATATCGAACAGCGCAAAAGGAGTACAAAATGAAATACGCGATTCAGGTGGCACCTGATTCAGCCGGTTATATGGCTACGTGTAGAGATCTCTCTAAATTCATTGCTGCTGGCGATACGGTAGAAGAAACACTGAAAAACTCGGTAGAGATGCTGGAAACAACTATTAGCATCTATATCGACGACCGCGAATCTTTGCCAGCATCAACAGCCGAGCAGGAAGGGGAGCACTGGGTGCGTGTGCCAACCGCTACGGAGTTTAAGGTGATTATTTCCAACGAGATGGTCGCTCAGGGGATTTCGAACGCTGATCTGGCGTATCGAATGGGTACTCATCCATCCCATATTGACCGTCTGCTGGACGTGAATTATACAATAAAAATGGACGTATTTGATTCCGCCATTCTGACACTGGGTAAGCAATTGGTAGTGACAACCGAAACAGCGTTATAAAACTCAGGAAGCCCCGCTTGTGGCAGGGCTTCTAGTACAGACTCGCATCACGTTATTTTACAGATACTTAAGCCAGGCAATATCCCGACGACGCGCCTTAAATGATGCGAAGGTGCGTACTGGATAGTAAAAAAACACCGCCAATAAGATAGTTGTTAGCCAAACTGCCCAGGTGGAATCAAAACCGAAATACTTCCCCTGGTTAAGTCCCCAAATAGCGACAGCCGCAATATATAGCAACTTCAGCATATAAAGGTGGAACAGATAGAAAAACATGGGAGCAGCCCCAAAGGTAATCAGCTGCGGCAATGGCAAACCAAATGAGTGGGTATTCTGCAATTTTTCAAACCAGCGGAGCAGGAGTAGCCCAATACCTAGCGTCAGCATGATAAACAGTAGTGATGGTGGATATTTGGTGATGTTGAAGAAACTCATCACTGTTTCCATAACTGAGCTGTGCATCGCCCAGGGAGAGTCTCCATAGACGTTGACCATGCGTAATAGAATAAAACCGAGAATGAGTGACCAGCCGCTAATCCATAACACCTTTTGGCGCTGCGCGGTGTTAACCCTTTGAGTAAAAAGGGGCCCAGCCGCATAACCGAGCGCGATAACGCCAATCCAGGGAAGTACGGGGTAAGACGTGCGCAGTTTTATAACGCTGGCTATATCGAGCACACTACGATCATGAAGGATGGCCCAGGGAACATGAAAAATATGATCCATGGGGAAGTGCAGACCATCAAGTAAATTATGACCTGCGACAATCAGGGTACCAATAATTATCAACACAGTACGTGGTAGCCATACCATGGCAGAGAGCGCGATCATGCTTAAGCCAATGGCCCAGATGACTTGTAAATAGAGAGTGCTGGGCGGAAATTCAAATGTCCACGCGAAACTTACCAGAGAGACTTCTAGGAAAACCAGAAAAATTCCTCTTTTGAGTAAAAATGTTGATACCGCTGCACGCCCATTGCCCGCTTTGATTGAAAATAGCCAGGCAGAAAGCCCTGTAAGAAAGACAAAAACCGGTGCGCACAAATGACTAAGCATACGGCTAAAGAACAACTCAGGCGGCGTTTCATCTACGACCATTGGGTCCGCTACCTGAGCATGCAGGAAAAAGGTTTCCCGAACATGGTCCAGCAACATGAAGATCATCACCAGGCCCCTCAGCGCATCTATCGACTTCAGTCGCTGTGAGAATTGCGTGGCCTTTTTAGGAGCCAGTGGCTCGGAAGGAGCCGCTTTTGCCGAAATTGAATCAGACATGGGGTATCTAAAGCTCAGGTAAGTTATTGATATTAAAAATTATTACGTGTGTGCGTTGATGACGTTGGAGGATCAGGGAGTACCGCTCACTGTGAGTTTTACTGCTAAAAATGAAACTATATAACATTTTGTTTTCTATTTTCCACCCACGAATGTTCACGACATTTTCGGTTACTCCACGCTTGTGCTGCTCGGCGTATTTTTGGCTGAAGCTCGGGCCTTGTTGGTACCAGAATGTTGGATGGAGCCACGCATATGCTGGGTTAACTCGGTGGAAGCATGATGATGAAAATGATGCGTTCCCCTCAGCGATCATCTATGTTGTTATACAAACATATAGTTGTTACATACCTATGAGATATTTGCCTCATCTTCGAGCGACTGATATGTGTGATTATTTAAGTTAATTTTAACAATTTCCGCTCATTACAAACTTATACAGCAATGCAGTAGTTTGCATGTGGCCTTGGAGATAGACTGTAGTTCGTATGCAGCAGTCGCGGCTTATTCATAGGCTCAACATTAGGTCAACTTGCTTTAGTGAGGCTTATACATGAAACATTTAGGGCTTTCGATTATTGGGCTTCTCTCCGTGTGCGTGCTTTCTGCCTGCGGCGGCAGTGAATGGGTCAAGCCTGATGCCACCTCTCAGGATAAAAGCAGTGATACCGCGCAATGCCAGGTCATGCAGAAGCAGGCTGATAATGATGAAACCTTTGATAACTGCATGGCGGGCAAAGGGTGGGTCAAAAAATAGGTAAGAGCCTGAGTTAGTCCGATGTCATTCCGTTAAGCATGATAAAAGCAGTGGTATATGCTGGAGCTGCTGCCGTCCAAGGGCGGCAGCACTGCTGTCATTAATCTGTTGGGCAGTCTCAAGGGGTATATCTTGTTTAAAATAGGCTGAATTTCCGTGAACACCTTGCCTGGACCTTCGAATAGCCGGGTCTAACAGGCACTCTCGCACAGGAGCGCTCTGTTCTGAGTCGCTGTTGGCAGGTTAAAGCTGAAGACAGATATTTTCCTCACAAAGCAACGACTTCGGTTGACAATGTCTCTCCAGTCCGTATAATTCGCCCTCGTACACAAGCGGGAATAGCTCAGTGGTAGAGCATCGCCTTGCCAAGGCGAGGGTCGGGAGTTCGAATCTCCTTTCCCGCTCCAATGTGTATGCTGATCTTGAAAAGATCGTGAGGCTGGATGGCAGAGTGGTTATGCAGCGGACTGCAACTCCGTGTACGCCGGTTCGATTCCGACTCCAGCCTCCACTTCAGGAATTCCCTCCTTGTATTATCTGATTCCAGCTCTCATTCGAAAGCTTGGATTTATTTTTCCTCCAGAAATTTTGCTTCTTACCGAATAGCTCGTCTTTGCGATGATGCCAATGTAGTGACTATGGCTTCCAGCCTCCCGTGAAGCGATGTGATATTCAATACCAGCCCTTCAACCAATAGCTATAAAGGCTATCCGTTTGTTATCCGTGATAGGGCGGATGGCATTACTAAGTGATCTGCACCGTTATTTTCCGTGCTGGCAAGTGCTCTCACTGCATATCAGCGCTTAGTCCTGCGGGGTGTTCTCTCGCTGACGCTTTGCCTACTTCGAGCGTGATATTATAGGCGGTGGCCGTGTAGTGTAATAAGCGCTTCGCTAGAGTGGGGTTGGATGATGGTCTGGCTTATCTTTTTATGATGGGAGCTGGGCTGTGTGTAGCCTTCTTGGAGAGCAGCTAATAGCAGTTAACCCGCACTTGGTATGGCCCTGAACATATATGACGTCGTTAAGGGGCTGAAAGGCGTGGGTTGATCCCGATAAAAATCAACGTGTTGAGAAAGGTAGCGCTAGACGTGGCGAATAAATTTGTCCACAATAGTCGACGACTCAAGCGGGCGTGGTGGAATCGGTAGACACAAGAGACTTAAACCACAACTTGAGTGCACCGGTGGAAACGCTGGATGTAGAACTGCTCAAATTCGGGGAAAGCTAATAGCCGCTGGCTGATGCCAATCCCGAGCCAAGCCCTAAACCTATTGATGGCAGGGAAGGTGTAGAGACTAGACGGGCAGCATCTAACGTCGCTATGCGGCCATGATGAAGGGATAGTCCAGACCACAAACATGATCGTTCATCGCGATAATGGCGGCGAAAGCCGTAGCCGGTAAGAAAATCTCTCGATCGTAAGATCGTGCGGGTTCAAGTCCCGCCGCCCGCACCATATTCCAGCTTGCTGAGCTGATATTGCTCTTGTCAGCGACAGCAGCGAACAATTTAAGATCATTGGGGAACTTCCGACGCATCCTGGCGTCTCACATAGTGTTCCCTTGCAATGATCCCTGTTATGGCCCGGCTTTTTAGCCGGGCTTTTTTTTATCGCAAGAATCTGTCTCCAGTGCTGGTAGCGTTGATGAATCCCCTTTGAGCAGCGATATATTGATTGATTTCCGCTATGACTTGTAGAGTTTAAATACATTGCTAACATTTTTTCTCGGCGACCCTTTTCCCATTAATTGCTCAAGCGCCTTTAGTATCAATAAGTTAGTTGAATGATAGGAAAAGGGGAGAGATGCTGAATGCAGAGCTTTTATTTAATAATCAAAAGGTTGCTCTTGCTTTGAGTTGTGCGCTGCCGTAAGGCAGCTCAGAAAAGCTCTGACGCTCGATTCTCCCAGTCTTGCTCGTGCGCTGTCGTATAGGCAGCTCAGAAAGTAGAACCTCCAACCATTCCCGCAGTTGGGCCGTGCGCTGCCGTATAGGCAGCTTAGAAAATTCCCGCGATAATTATTCAGCGCTCCGATCCTGTTCGCTGCCGCACAGACGGCTTAGAAATGACCTCCACAGTCGCCGGGGCTTTTGTTTATGTGCGCTGCCGCGCAGGCAGCTTAGAAAATCGCTCTGCAGCACTCACGCAGGCGGTCAACGTTCGCTGCCGCGCAGGTAGCTCAGAAATGTCTCAGAGGCGCTGTTTGACGACGTGAAGCGTTCGCTGCCGCACAGGCTGCTCAGAAAGGGCACAAAAAAACCGGCTCAAGGCCGGTCATGGTGCGCTGCCGCATAGGCAGTCTAGAAGTGGTTGGGCTAGTACCATTTGAGTGGCTAGCGTGTGCTATTCAATATCAGCCCACCTTCCCCCCTAGCGTAAACTCACGATCCCCATCGGGGCTGTTTGCCCCGATGGGAATCTGTTTCTACAAATCCCGAACCAGTTCGGGCCAGGCGGCGCGTAAATATTGGAACATTGACCATAGCGTCAGCAAGGCGGCGGCATAAAGCATCAGGCCGGCGGCGAGGGCGAGGCCGGAGTCCAGTGGGGCGCCGAGCAGCAGGAAGATGGAGAACATTTGCAGTGCGGTTTTGAGCTTGCCGATGGAGGAGACGGCGACATTGGCGCGTTTGCCGAGTTCTGCCATCCATTCGCGTAGCGCTGAAATAACGATTTCACGTCCGATAATGACGAGCGCGGGAAGCGTCATCCAGATATCAGCGTAGCGTTCAATCAACAACGCGAGAGCAACAGCGACGATGAGTTTGTCGGCGACCGGGTCGAGGAAGGCACCGAAGGGGGTGCTCTGGTTCCAGCGGCGTGCCAGAAAACCATCGAACCAATCGGTAACGGAGGCGGCGCCAAACAAAATAGCGGCCAGTGAGTAGCTCATCGGAGGCGGCAGGTAGAACGCAATGACAAGAAGCGGGATAAAAACGACCCTAACCAGCGTCAGAATGTTGGGAATATTCATTTCTGGGAAGTTCCTTACGCATTGCAGACGCTCTGCGGCGCCTAAGCGAAAAAGCCTACTAAAGAGCTCTATGTTCGGTGAAAAGGCTAACTGCGATCCGCTATACGGCAGCTGTCAGAGACCTGGCGATACCTGTATAAGCGCCTGGCAAGACAATCGGTGCCGATATTTCGTAGCGTATTTGGCCTAAAAGCGATCCTTCATTCTCATTTTAGGGAAAGCCGACTGGAAACGCTAATCGCTGAATCCTTGATAACAACCTTATCTTAAGTATCACCCGCTGTCGCTGATGTTCGAAATCAATGTTTTATCGAGGGCTGTAAACGTCTCTGACGGATGACCGGAAGGCCTTTATGGTTTAGTGCCCATGCAGCGCTGCGTGAATTTGGCTGGCAAGCCGTGCACTAACGCCCGGCACCTTGGCAAGATCATCACGGCTGGCCTCTTTGACGCCTTGCAATCCCCCGAAATAACGTAGCAATTCGCGGCGCCGTTTGGGGCCTACACCCTCTATTTCCTGCAATGTCGAGGTGCGGCGCGCCTTGTCACGACGCTGGCGATGGCCGGTAATGGCAAACCGGTGGGATTCATCGCGTATATGTTGCAGCAGGTGCAGTGCAGGGGAGGTCGCATCTACCTCAATGCTATGGTCAGGCGTTTCAAGGTACAGTGTTTCCAGCCCCGCCTTGCGGGTAACGCCCTTGGCAACGCCCATTATCTTCAGCGGACCGATACCTTCAATGTCTGCCAATACCTCGCGGGCCATGTTTAGCTGTCCTTTACCACCGTCGATCACCAGCAGGTCGGGGCGCTTGGCATCTTCCGAGACAATGCGCTGATAGCGGCGCTGGAGCGCCTGACGCATGGCGGCGTAATCATCGCCGGCCGCCACTCCTTCGATATTAAAGCGGCGGTAATCGGACTTCAGCGGGCCGTTCTGATCAAACACCACGCATGACGCCACTGTTGCCTCACCGTGGCTATGACTGATATCGAAGCATTCAAGCCGTGTCGGTACTTCATCAAGATGAAGCAGATCGCGCAGCGCGATAAAGCGCTCCATAATACGCTGCTGATTGGCGAGTTCAGAGGCAAGGTGCTGGTTGGCGTTGGTTATCGCTAGCTGCTTCCACTGCGCCCGATGGCCGCGCACCTGGTCAGTTAAACGTACGGCACGGCCGGCTTGCGCACTCAGCGCCTGTTGCAGGGTACTGCTGTCATCGACTGGTTCACTGGTGATGATTTCGTGGGGAATCTTGCGCTCGCCGCCTATGTAATACTGTGCGATGGTGCCGCCCAGAAGTTCGCTCTGGTTAACATCCAACCCGTTGCGCGGGGTGAAGTGCTGGCTGCCCATCACGCGCCCCTGACGCACCGCCATCAGCGTAATAACGAAGCCGCCAGGCCGCTGCACGTAAGCGAATATATCGGCGTCACCCTCCTGAACTTCCATCGTCTGCTGGGTTTGTAACTGGCGTAACTGCTGAATCTGGTCACGTAGCCACGCCGCTTTCTCGAACTCCATCGCTGCGGCGGCGGCTTCCATGTCGCGGCTAAGCTGGGTAGTGACCTCTTCGCTCTTGCCTTCCAGACATTTGGTGGCGTTATCAAGATCGCGGCGATACTCCTCGCGGCTAATCAGATCGACACAAGGCGCACTACAGCGGCCAATCTGGTATTGCAGGCAGGGGCGGGAGCGATTGGCGAAGAAGCTGTCCTTGCAATTGCGCAAGCGGAATATCTTCTGTATCAGCGACAGGCTCTCACGTACCGCCAGCGAACTGGTGAAAGGGCCAAAATAGCGGCCATCGCTGCGCTTTTGCCGCGCACGGCGAAACTCCAGTGCCGGGTAAGGGTGTTTGTCGCTGAGATAGATATAAGGGTAGGATTTATCATCGCGCAGCAGAATATTGTAAGGCGGACGGTGCGCCTTGATCAGCGTCTGTTCAAGAATCAGCGCTTCGGTTTCATTGTTGGTGTAAGTGACCTGAATATCACGAATATGACGCACCAGCGCCTGCGTTTTTACATTCAGGCCGGTCGCTCTGAAATAGCTCGATAAACGCGCGCGCAACCGCTTGGCCTTGCCAACATAGATGATCTCTTGCTGCTCGTTGTGCATGACATATACCCCCGGCGCTTGCTGAATGTGCTTCAGGAAAGCGCTGGCGTTGAAGTGTTCATGCTGACGATTGGTTTCAGAAGTAGATGCCAAAAGAAGCCCCGGGCGTTAAGCAGCGATGTGACGGATATGAGGTCAACCTGTAGTTTATCAAACCACGCGACTCGATTAAGAAGGGGAGTGATCGACTCGGCGTAAAAAATTCTTGACCTTTCAAGGTATTGGTAATAAAGTATGCACCACCTAAGGGGCCTTAGCTCAGCTGGGAGAGCGCCTGCCTTGCACGCAGGAGGTCAGCGGTTCGATCCCGCTAGGCTCCACCAAATTTGAAGGGAGATCATAGAAATATGATCTCCTTTTTTTGTGCCTATTGTCAGAGGCTTATGGCAGTTTTCTGCTAGACCGCCTTTTCAGGGTTCTTCTTGCTACTGGTGTCTGAAGTAGAAATGCCACCTTTCCCACCCCAAATTTCGTTTAAAAAGCCTTTTGCCTTGAAAGCTGGTCGAACACGCCTCATCCTTAACGGCATAGGATGAGACGTGGTAGTGCTGCGTCTCCAGTCAGTAGGCGATTTTCTTGGAAAGCGCCAGGCAACCTGTAAAGGATTTCAACCATGAGCTCGACCATTGATACGATCAAGCAGCAGATCAGCGAGAATTCGATTCTGCTTTATATGAAAGGCACACCGCAGTTTCCTCAGTGCGGTTTCTCGGCGCAAACGGTTCAGGCCGTGATGGCGTGCGGTGAGCGCTTTGCTTTCGTCAATATTCTGGAAAATCCGGATATTCGTACTGAGCTGAAAACCTTTGCCAACTGGCCTACCTTCCCGCAGCTATGGGTCAACGGTGAGCTGGTAGGCGGTGCCGATATCGTGATTGAAATGTATCAAAACGGTGAGCTGGAGCCGCTGCTCAAGGAAGCCGCAGCCGCAAATGCTACTGAAGAGGGCGATAGCTAGGCGATCAGCCCGCTATTCACTTAGTGATAAAGAAGAAGGCCACTCGATCTGCTCGGGTGGCCTTCTTTGTGGAGCATTATTACCAATGCTGGCAGGCGGCGCGGCTTACTCTTCTTCTTCGCGTGCTTCCATGGCTTGCTCACGCAGAGTGAGTTCCCAGCCCCCCAGATCGCGATAGCGATTAATGATGGAGCAGAATAGAGTCGCTGTGCGCTCGGCGTCGTAACCTGCGCTATGGGCATTTTGCTGATCGAAGGGGATGCCGGCGGCCTGACACGCGCGCGCCAGTACGGTTTGCCCATAGGCGAGCGCTGATAGTGAGGCTGTATCAAGGCTTGAGAATGGGTGGAAGGGGTTGCGCTTGATAACGCAACGCTCAATTGCCGCATTCAGAAAGCCGTGATCGAACGCGGCGTTATGGCCAACCAGAATAGCGCGCGTGCAGTCGTGGGATTTAATCGCCTTGCGTACCTGTTTGAATAGCTCGCCCAGTGCGTCTGACTCGCTAACGGCAGCCTGCTGGCGCAGCGGGCTGTCGAGCCGGATACCGGTGAAGTCGAGCGCTGACTGCTCGACGTTGGCCCCTTCAAACGGCGTAATATGGGCGCTGAACTGTTGGTCGGGCACAAGCTGGCCTTGCTCATCCATGGTGAGCAGGGTGGCGCCGATTTCGAGAAGGGCATCCTGACGAGGATTGAATCCGCCGGTTTCCACGTCGATAACGACGGGCAGGTAGCCACGAAAGCGCTGGCTCATCATGGTTGCCACGCTCACTTGTGTCATGCAGAACTCCATTGCTTAGTATCGCGTAATCGGCGATAACGAGTGATGGCGGTTATCTTATCATTGAGTAAGCGTTGGCGTCCTTCGCTTCCCGTGATAGCAAATGGCTTCTCCATCATTCAATAACAGGAGATAACGTGATCAAGCGATGGTTTTCATGGCTAGGCAATTCCGATAACGCGACAACGGCAAAAGCGGCGTCAGCCATAGAGCATAAGGGGCATGACATTATCGCCGCGCCTGAAAAGATGGCGGGGCAGTATCGCGTCAGCGGTGTGATTCGCAAGGCGCTGCCCGACGGCGGCTATCAGCAGGTGGCGTTTGAACGTTCTGATACGCTGTCTGATTTACAGGGATGTATTGAGCTTACCCAACAAAAAGCAGCGCGCTATATAGATGATATGGGCGAGCAGATTTTTGTTGGTGCATCGGTTGAGCATGGCTGAGACGCGGTTGGAAGGCGATTCTCCCGGTCGTTTTCCGGGCATCGCTCGGTGGCGCGCGTTAAGCCGCAGTGAGCGTATTGCTGATGTGGCGGCGGGGCTAATCATCGCTGCGCTGCTGGTGCCGCAGGCCATGGCCTATGCGGGGCTGGCAGGACTGGCGCCGCAAATGGGGCTATACAGCGCGGTTCTGCCGCTATTGGCCTATGCGCTGTTCGGCAGTAGTCGGGTGGTGTCGATGGGGCCGATGGCCCTTTCTGCGCTACTGGTGGGTAGTACCTTGCAGCAAAGTGGGTTG
The DNA here is from genome assembly GCF_000526695.1 of Carnimonas nigrificans ATCC BAA-78. Classification (GTDB taxonomy): domain Bacteria; phylum Pseudomonadota; class Gammaproteobacteria; order Pseudomonadales; family Halomonadaceae; genus Carnimonas; species Carnimonas nigrificans. The sequence continues at coordinate 14,503 of NZ_JAGO01000010.1, read as the reverse complement.
GCTCCCGAGCTTCTCGCGGCGGCGGCCAGCACCCTGGCGCTGCTGGTAGGTGGCTGGCTGCTGCTGTTTTATGTGTTGCGACTGGGCCGTTTGATCGACTTTGTGAGTCCGGCGGTGATGCAGGGATTCACGGTGGCTTCTGCGCTAATGATCGTGCTCTCGCAGCTGGGCGATTGGCTGGGATTCAAAGGTGTGCGCGGCAACCTGATCGAGCAATTGCTGGGGGTATGGCAGCAGCTGCCCGCACTTCAAATAGGCAGTGCCTTGAGCGGGGTTGGGGCGCTGGCAGTATTGATGATGGTGAAGCGCTGGCTGCCCTCTGCGCTGCTGATATTGAAGGTGCCTGGTGCCATCGCTCAGCTTATAGGGCGCTGTGGGCCTGCCATTTTGATGGTGCTGGCAATAGCGGTAATGCAGGGCTGGTCGCTGCCGCTGGCAAAAGTGGGCAGTATTCCTGAGGGGTTACCATCACTGGCGCTGCCGCTGCTCTCCTGGTCAGCGGTAAGTGTTTTGTTACTTCCCGCGCTTGGTATTGCGTTGGTGAATTACGTGAGCGCTGTGTCGGTTTCTGAAGCCTTGGCGGCGCGTAGTCGTGAAGCCACCTATCCATTGCGTGAGCTGTGGGTGTTGGGGGTATGTAACGTACTGGCAGCGCTGAGCCGGGGCTTTCCCGTTACCAGTGGCCTGGGGCGAGCGGCGGTCAGTGAAGCGGCAGGGGCACGCACGCCGCTCTCATCACTCTTTTCGGCGCTGGCACTGATCGCGGTGATGATGTGGCTGAGTGATATGTTTGTTGATCTGCCTCGCGCGGTATTGGCCGCTATCGTGATTCAGGCAGCGGCTGGATTGATGAACTTCACGTCATTAATCCGCTGCTGGCGTTATTCGCGCGCCGATGGCTGTGCCTGGCTGGCAGCCTTCACCGGGGTGTTGTTGTTTGGAGTGATGCCGGGGCTTGGCGTGGGAGTAGGGTTGTCGCTGGCGCTGCTGCTGGCACGCAATAGCAAGCCTTATATTGATGAGATTGGCCGTTTGCCTGAAGGTGGCTTTCGCAACCCTGAGCGTTTCCAGGTCGATATTCCCGCCCATTTGCTGATGGTACGCCCGAACAGTGATCTGAATTTTGCCAATATGGGGGCGCTTGAGCGCTTCGTGAATAGCCGTCTGGCGCAGCGCAGTGATGTTGTGCATGTGGTGCTGGTGATGTCAGGCGTTCTCTACATTGATGGTGCGGCGTTAGAAGCGCTGGAGCGACTGGATCAACGCTTGCAAGGTCAGGGCATCACGCTGTGGTTGGCGGAATTGCGTGCTCCCGTCCGCGATCAGCTTAGCACTACGCTATTTCTGAGCAGCCATCAGTCCCGTACCTTCTTTTCGGCGGAAGCAGCATGGCAATATTTCGCCGCATGTTCCTCTCCTTCCTGCTCGTTACAGGAATAACAACGCCCGGAATCACTTCTTTTTGACATAAGCGCCAGCTTCTTTCTTATACCGTTATCTTTAACGGTGCTGCGCGTATTTCTCTCTACCTTGAATAATAAAACGATAACAGTCACTCTGGGGAGTGTTGTCAATTTCAAAGGTGATTTATGGGGAAACACACGTTTGCACTGATTTGCACTCCGATTTTTGGCTTTTTCATGCTGGCGCTAGGCAATGGGTTTCTTACCACGCTAGTGCCGTTGCGATTGTCGGCGGCAGATTATTCGGTGCAAACGATTGGCTATGTCTCAGCGGCTTATTACGCTGGGCTGTGTGCTGGCGCACTGATTAACGAACGGTTGCTGATGAGGGCGGGGTATATTCGTGCCTACGCCTGTTTTTGTGCTCTGGTGGCCGTAACGGCATTGATTCAGGCTGTATGGCTGGATCTTTATGTGTGGCTGGTGGCGCGCCTGTTATGCGGCTGGGCAACTGCGGGCGCTTTTCTGGTCATTGAAAGCTGGCTGTTGAGCATGGGCGACGGTAAAACCCGTGGCCGTATTCTTGCCTTCTATATGGTCGCTTTTTACGGGGCGATGACGGTAGGGCAACTGTTGATCGGCCCGCTGAATACGCCCTTGAATGGCAGCGATGCCCAATTACCGTTCATTTTTGCTGCCATGATCGCGGCGCTCTCCCTGGTGCCTATCACCATGATTCCCCGCAGCGCCCCGTTGATTGAACAACAGACGCCGCTGCCGCCGTGGCAGCTGGCACGGATTACGCCTACCGGTTCAGGGGGAGCGTTAGGCGCCGGCATCATGATGGGGGCGATCTATAGTGTCTTGCCCCTGTATCTGAATCATCTGGCCGATGGCGCTGGCAGTATCGTCGGGATCATGATGGCCGTGGTCGTGGTGGGGGGCATGATTCTACAGTACCCCATTGGACTCTGGTCTGATCGCACCGATCGCCAATGGGTGCTGATCTGGCTGTCCGCATTTCTGGTCGGATTTTCGGCACTGCTGCCGCTGTTGGCGCTCAACCACTGGACGCTGGGGGCGGGACTTTTCCTGTTTGGAGGAGCTGCCTTCGCACTTTACCCCGTAACGATTAGCCACGCGGGGGACCGCGCTCCTGCTGGTGCCATGGTAGGCATGGCGCAGGGGATGCTGTTCGTCAATTCGCTGGGGTCGGTGCTGGCGGGGCCGCTTATATCTCCTTTGATGGAACGTTTGGGCGATAACGGCTTCTTCGTCGGTTCCGGGCTGGTCTTCGTCTTGCTGGCGCTCTTTTTCAGTTGGCGGCGTGCGCAGCGGTCAGCGCCTGAACCGGCAGCGCCTTTCCCGAGTATGCCGACGACTCCCCATGTTGCCACTCGCTGGGCGGGCACCGAGGAGTACTGGAGTGAAACGCAGCAGGCTCATGATGAACGGGAAGCGCACCTTGAGGACGCCGAGCGTGAAAGGGCGGAAGACTGGGCGTGGGAGCGTGAGCAGGAGATGTTGAAAGAGGGAAGCGCTGAAGAAGAGCTGCGTTTGGCACGCGATCGCACCAGGACGCCACAGCGTGGCGGGGAAGATGACGAGTAGCCTCATTGAATAACACATGGCGGGGCTTGCGAACTCAGAGGTCGATTTTCTCCTTGTATTCGCACAGGTCTTCGGAGATCCTGCGCTATAAGTGTATTGATCCTGTGCATCAAGAAAGGCATTAGCGAGTGTAATTACCGCATGTGGTAGGGTATGCGGCAAGATCAAGTCTGGAGGTTTGAATCATGACAGTCTCTCATCATAAGGATCAAACGCCATCTTCCAGGTTGACCACTGAGCAGATTATTGAATGCACCGATTCTGCTGCGGCAGAGGCGCATCTCAAGGCAGGCGATCCTATTGGCTATACTGAGGAAGATACCCCTGAGGGGCATGTCATCCTTGAGTACCCATCAGGAAAGAGAGAGCTGGTTCGTGTCGATTTTACGCCCGAAGGTGCCGTTACCCGTATAGTTGCACATCTGCCTCTTCGACATGAAACGGCCTGAGTTCTGGATAATTGCTGGGCCGAATGGTGCAGGAAAAACGACGTTGTCTTCTCGCCTCACCAAACGGTGGGGTGATATAGCCATTGTTAATCCGGATGAAATTGCACTTGAGATAGACCCTGCCACAGGAATGAGCGCAGTGTGCAGAGTCGCGCGGGCCGTCTTGCCATCCTGCAGCGAGAAAAATATCTCGGGGAATATCGGTCCTTCGCTGTTGAGACAACCTTGAGCGGCAACGCATCAATACGTTTGATGGAAAAAGCCAGAAGCCTTGGGTATCGCATCAGCCTTATCTACATTGGGCTGGATAGTGCGATGGTCTCTTTCATTCGTGTACAGACGCGAGTACGGGATGGCGGACATAGCGTGCCCGATCAACTCCTTCCGGGGCGTTATAATTCCAGCATGAATAACCTGGCGGCAGCCATTGATTTGGCGGACCGTTGCTGGATATTGGACAATTCTTCCCGACAGAAGCGGTTCGTGATGCGCAGGGTACAAAACAAAACGACCATAATGGCATCACCTCTCCCCAACTGGGCAATAAAGTGGATTCCTGCGGAATTTCTATAAATTCAGCTCGCCATGCGGGAAGCGCTGAAGAGGAGCTGCGCTTGGCACGCGATCACACTAGGGCGCCACTGCGTGGCGGGGAAGGTGGCGAGTAGCCCCATTGAATAACACCTTTCGGGGCTTGCGAACTCAGAGGTCGGTTTTCTCCTTGTATTCGCACAGATCTTCAATGATGCAGCTACCGCAGCGCGGCTTGCGCGCAACGCAGGTGTAACGCCCCAGCAGGATCAGCCAGTGATGCGCATCCTGCTTGAATTCCCTGGGCACGACCTTGATCAGCTTCTGCTCCACTTCATCAACATTTTTGCCTGGGGCGAGGCGCGTGCGGTTTGATACCCGAAAGATATGGGTATCCACCGCAATCGTGGGTTCGCCGAAAGCGGTATTTAAAATGACGTTAGCCGTTTTCCTGCCGACGCCGGGCAATGCCTCCAGTGCTGCGCGCTGAGCGGGCACTTCTCCCTGATGATCGCGAATCAGTTGCTCGCACATGGCGACCAGATTCTTCGCCTTGTTGTTGAAAAGCCCCAGCGTTTTGATATGCGCCTTGATGCCTTCCAGCCCAAGCGCCAGCAGCGTCTGTGGCGTATTAGCGACAGCAAAGAGCTTGGCGGTAGCCTTGTTGACGCCTACGTCGGTGGACTGGGCCGACAGCGCCACCGCCACCAGCAGTTCGAATGGTGAAGTCCAGTTCAGTTCCGTGGTGGGGTGCGGATTATCGGCGCGCAAGCGCTCGAATATCTGACGGCGTTTGTCGTTGTTCATGGCGATGCCAAATCTAAATCAATGAAGGGAAGTGCTCTGCTCAAGCGCCGTGCGTGCCGCTTGTTCAGTGGTGCGGGCCTGTTCGAGTGCGTGCTGGGCAGCGGTAATTTCATCAGGGCCAGCCTGACGGTAGCAGTGCTGCACATGGCGCTCGGCCAGTCGGCGGCGCTGCTCGGCGGCAGCCAGCGCCATCTTCAGCTGGCGGGTCTGCTGAGGCGCTGCGCTGGCAGAATGCTGCATCTCGGCCAGGCGCTGCTCCAGCTCACCGCGTTTGGGATCATCGGCGGCCATGCGTGACAGCTTGTGCTGAAGACGTGCAACCAGCGCGCTGTTGCGACTGGGCGATCCTTGCGATGAGCCTTGAGAAAACGGTGCTGGTTGAGCCTGCGGGCGCTGAGCCGGCGTGGATTCCGGTGCCAAGCGCTGCTTGAAGCGCGCCATGCGTTTGTTGGCGAGGGCCGCCTTGCGCGCTTCAATGCGGGCGTTGCGCGCACGGTGACGAACTCTACCGTTGGCTGCACGTGCGTTCAGATAACGCTGCTGAGCGAGTTCATTGTGCGCTGCCTGCCATTGCGGATGTTCGACAATATCAATGCAGTCAACGGGGCAAGGGGCGACGCACAGCTCACAGCCCGTGCACTCTGCCTCAAGCACTCCGTGCATCTGTTTGGCGGCTCCTACAATGGCATCTACCGGACAAGCCTGAATGCACTTGGTGCAGCCGATGCATTCATCTTCACGAATCACCGCAAGCTGCGGCATTTCGGCAGGCTGTTCCAGGGCCACGAGGGGCCGCTGCAATAGCTGCGCCAGCGTATGCAGAGTAGCTTCACCGCCGGGCGGGCATTTGTTGATCGGCTCGCCCTCGGCGATGGCCGCTGCATAGGGCAAGCAGCCACCATGTCCGCATTTGCCGCATTGGGTTTGTGGCAGCACGGCGTCGATCTGCTCAACGAGAATAGCGTTGGCACTGCTCATGGGGTCAGGTGACTCGCTGACCCGGCTGCGCACCGCTGTCGGGAGAGAGCAAATAGATGCCTTCATCGTCACCGGTAGCCAGCACCATGCCTTCCGACACGCCAAAGCGCATCTTGCGTGGCGCCAGATTAGCCACCATCACGGTCAAGCGACCTTCAAGCGTTTCAGGCGCATAGTGTTTGGCTATGCCTGAAAATACGGTGCGGGTCTCGTTGCCAAGGTTCAGGTTAAGCTTGAGCAGCTTGTTGGAGCCTTCTACCCGTTCCGCGCTATCAATACGCGCAATCCGCAAATCAACCTTGATGAAGTCATCGAAAGCGATGGTGTCCGCGATGGGCTCGATGTCGCTCGCTTCATTGTTGGCCGATGCCGTTCCGTTTTTCAGCTCCAGCTCTTGTGCGGCGACTTCCTTCGAGTCCTCGATCATGGCATCGACCTGCTTGCTGTCAATACGCTGAAGCAGCGGCTTGAAGGGATTGATGGCGTGATCGGCGAGGGGCTGCCTGCGGCTCTCCCAGTCGAGGCTTGGCAGGTTGAGGAACTGGCGTGCCTCCTCGGCGAGTTTGGGCATGATCGGGGCCAGATAGGTGATGATCTGACGGAACAGATTGATGCCCAGCGAGCATACGTCGCGCACGCGCTCTTCGGTGCCTTCCTGCTTGGCCAGTGCCCACGGCGCCTGTTCTGCGATGTAGGCGTTGGCTTCGTCCGCCAGCTCCATAATGTGACGCACCGCGCGTGAATATTCGCGTGCTTCGAAGTCGGCAGCGATCTCGTCACCGGCAGCAATGGCGCGGTCGAGTAATTCCTGCTCACTGAGCGTCGCGGCAAGGGTGCCACCGCCTTTCTTGATAAAGCCCGCGCAACGGCTGGCAATATTGACCACCTTGCCGACCAGATCCGAGTTGACGCGAGTCGTGAAGTCCTCAAGATTGAGATCAATGTCATCAAGCCGTGACGATAGCTTGGCGGCAAAGTAGTAGCGCAGATATTCAGGATTGAGATGGCGCGCGTAGGTTTCGGCCTTGATAAAGGTGCCGCGCGACTTCGACATCTTGGCACCATTAACGGTCAAGAAGCCGTGACAGTGAACACTGGTGGGCTTGCGCAAATTGGCCCCTTCCAGCATTGCGGGCCAGAACAGCGCGTGGAAATAGACGATATCCTTGCCGATGAAGTGGTGCATCTCGGTATCGGTGTCAGGGCGCAGATACTCGTTGATATCAATGCCTTCACGATCACACAGCTGTTTAAGGCTGGCGAAATAGCCGATAGGCGCATCGACCCACACATAGAAGTATTTGCCGGGCGCATCAGGAATTTCGAAACCGAAATAGGGCGCGTCGCGGGAGATATCCCACTCATTGAGGCCCGCCGAGAACCATTCGCCCAGCTTGTTGGCGATTTGCGGCTGGACGGTGCCAGACGCGAGCCACTTTTCAAGGAAGGGCTGGAAGTCGGGGAGCTTGAAGAAGTAGTGGGTCGAGCTGCGGATTTCCGGACGCGCACCGGAAATGGCAGAGACCGGATCAATCAGGTCAGCGGGGGTATAGGTAGCGCCGCATGCTTCGCAGTTGTCGCCGTACTGATCTTCGGTCTTACAGTTGGGGCAGGTGCCCTTGATAAAGCGGTCAGCCAGGAACATGCCCTTTTCAGGGTCGTACATCTGCTGAATATCGCGGGTGGCGATATGGCCGTTTTCCTTGAGCGTGGTGTATATCTGCTCCACATACATCCGGTTTTCCGGCGAATGCGTGCTGTAGTACTTGTCATAGCCGATACCGAAGCGCGCGAAGTCAGCCTGGTGGGCACGATTGCTCTTGTCGATCAGCTCTTCTGGAGTAATACCTTCCTGTTCGGCACGCAGCATAATGGGCGTGCCGTGGGCGTCGTCAGCGCACACGTAGTAGCAGGTATTGCCGCGGCTTTTTTGGAAGCGCACCCAGATATCGGTCTGGACGTGTTCCATCATGTGGCCGAGGTGAATATCCCCGTTAGCGTAAGGAAGGGCACTGGTAACAAGAATCTTGCGTGTGGACATGACGCCTCGGAAGCTGTAGCTGTCGGAAACAATCAAGGAGCGCGCTGCGCGTAGCTCTGGTTGTATCGGAAAGAGAGAAACCACAAGTCTAACGCGAGAAGGAGAGTTAGGGTAGGCAGGTGTTACCGATTGCTCGTGGAGGATGCTTGAGAGGAAGGCGGGCTGGCGCGTTATACTGCGCCCATTGTGCTCGCCATGATACGCCGAGCGAACCGTTGTTTTCGGGAGCAGTTGATGATTGATGGTGTGAAGAAGATAGTGGCAGTCGCCTCGGGCAAGGGCGGCGTCGGGAAATCGACCGTCACGGCCAATCTGGCACTGGCGCTGGCCGCTGGTGGCAAGCGGGTGGGCGTGCTCGATGCTGATATTTACGGCCCGAGTCAGGCTCAGATGCTGGGCGTGGCGCCGGGCACTCGCCCTCGGGCACGGGATGAGAAAACCATGCTGCCTCTTGAAGCTCATGGTCTGAAGGTCATGTCGATGGCGTTTCTGACCGACGTCGAGACAGCGATGGTCTGGCGTGGCCCAATGGTGGCGGGCGCTTTCATGCAGCTTCTCAATCAGACCGACTGGGGCGAGCTTGATTATTTGCTGATTGATATGCCGCCCGGCACGGGGGATATTCAGCTTAGTCTCGCGCAGAAGGTAGCGGTTGCAGGTGCGGTGATTGTTACCACTCCGCAGGATATCGCGCTGCTGGATGCGCGGCGCGGCATTGAGATGTTCCGCAAGGTCAACGTGCCGGTGCTGGGCGTTATCGAGAACATGAGCACGCACATCTGTTCCGAGTGCGGGCATGTGGACGCGCTGTTTGGTGAAGGTGGTGGCGAGCAGATTGCGCAAAGCTACGACACCCGCGTGATTGGGCGATTGCCACTGCTACGGTCGATTCGCGAGCATGCCGATGGCGGTACTCCCAGCGTGGTGGCGGAGCCTGAAGGCGAGGCTGCGCGTGAGTATTTCAGTGCAGCTACTGCCATCGAAGAAGCGCTGGCAGGCCCGGCGCAGAAAGGGCCGACCATCGGTTTTAGCTAGCAATAGCCACGGGGTGTCCTGTGCTATTCAGGGTGACGGGGAGCGTGCCGTGGGAAGTAAGCCGAAGATACTTGGCTGGTTCAGGGTACTGGTCGCGGTGCTATCGGAAGGTCAGGATAAGCGCTGCGACTGCGGTTGCCCAGGTCGGAGCACAGGTTGCGTCACATAAGTGGCAGGGGGCGACAGGGCGCGAGGTTGCCGCTATCATGGCGCCACATAAATTTTCGTTATTTGCTTCATGAAGGTAGCCAGCGCGATGAGTATCAAAGCCGATAAATGGATCCGGCGCATGTCTGAACAGCACGGCATGATAGAGCCGTATGAAGCGGGGCAGGTGCGTGAATCCGACGATGGCGCTCGGTTGATCTCCTACGGTACGTCCAGCTACGGCTACGATGTACGCTGCGCTGATGAATTCAAGGTATTCACCAACATTCACTCGGCGACGGTCGATCCCAAGCATTTCGATGAAAAAAGCTTTGTCGATATCAAGGGGGATGTGTGCGTGATTCCGCCCAACTCCTTCGCTCTGGCGCGCACCGTGGAGTACTTCCGTATTCCGCGCAATGTGTTGACCGTGTGTCTGGGGAAATCGACCTATGCGCGCTGCGGCATCATCGTGAATGTCACACCGCTGGAGCCGGAGTGGGAAGGGCACGTGACCCTCGAATTCTCCAACACCACCAATCTGCCCGCCAAGATTTACGCCAATGAAGGTGTTGCGCAGATGCTGTTCTTCGAATCCGATGAAGTGTGTGAGGTCTCCTACGGTGATCGTGCCGGCAAGTATCAGGGCCAGCGCGGCGTTACGTTGCCGCGTACCTAATTCGCACGCTGTTCGGATCAAAAAATGCCCCGCCGGGATTTGTACCCGGCGGGGCATTTCATTGGCTGGATGCCAGCAATGCTCAGGCGTCGTCGATGTCACTGAGCGCATCGGCGTGGCTCAGACGCATACCGCCCTCTTTAAGTTCAATGCCATCGAAGGTGGCCTTGTCGCCTTCAAGGCGCAGCCGACCTTCCAGTACCCAGCGCACCGCAATGGGGTAGATCAGATGCTCGCGCTGCTGCACCTTGATCGCCAGCGTCTGTTCGGTATCGCTGCTCTCCACATCAACTTCGGCCTGCATGATGATGGGGCCGCCATCTAACTCATCGCTCACGAAGTGGACGCTAACCCCGTGGGTGGCGACGCCATCTTCCAGCACGCGGCGGTGAGTGTGTAGCCCCTTGTAGGCGGGCAGCAGCGATGGGTGAATATTGATCAGCCGACCATAGAAGCGATGGACGAATATCGGGCTGAGAATGCGCATAAAGCCCGCCAGTACAATCAGACTGGGTTCATGGCGCTCAATGACCTTGATCAGAGCGCCATCGTAGGCTTCGCGGCTCTCGTATTCATCCTGCGGCAGCACGACGGCCGGTATGCCTGCCTCGCGCGCACGCTCAAGACCGTAGGCATCGCTGCGGTTGGAGATTACTGCGGCAATCTCGCCCCCCAGCTCATCGTGGGTCTGCGCCTCGATCATGGCCTGTAGATTGCTGCCGTTGCCTGAAATCAGCACCACGATACGTGGTGCTTCAGCAGGGGAAGCCTCAAAGCCGGTATACTCTTCGCTCATCAAAGGTTCTCCAGTGCCACCTGCTCTTCATCACCCTGGCGCGCACGTACTTCGCCAATGCGATAGACCGTTTCACCCTGTGCCTTGAGGTGCTCGATGGCGCGGTCGGCGTCAGCAGCAGGAACCACCACCACCATGCCAATACCGCAGTTCAGCGTGCGGTACATTTCGTGCGGCTCAATGTTGCCTTGCTGTTGCAGCCAGTCGAATACCGCAGGACGCTGCCAGCGTGCGACATCAATATGGGCAGTAGCGTTGTTGGGCAGCACTCGCGGCAGGTTTTCCAGCAGACCGCCGCCGGTAATGTGGGAGAGGGCATGTACTGCTACACCGCTCTCCTTGATCAGTGACAGCAGCGGTTTGACGTAAATACGGGTAGGCGCCATCAGCGCATCGCTTAGCGGAGTGCCGTCGAGATCAGTGGTGAGATCGCCGCCTGCGCGTTCGACAATCTTGCGAATCAGCGAATAACCGTTGGAGTGCGGCCCGGAAGAGGCCAGCCCCAGTACCACGTCGCCGGGCGCTACCTTGCTGCCGTCGATGACTTCATCCTTTTCGACCACGCCCACGCAGAATCCTGCCAGATCGTAGTCGCTGCCTTCATACATGCCAGGCATTTCAGCGGTTTCGCCACCTACCAGCGCGCAGCCGGCCTGTTCGCAGCCGCTGCCGATGCCTTTGACCACATCGGTCGCCATATCGACATCCAGCTTGCCGGTAGCGTAGTAATCAAGGAAGAACAGCGGCTCAGCACCCGCCACCACCAGATCATTGACGCACATGGCGACCAGATCAATGCCGATGGTGTCGTGGCGGTCGAGCATCATGGCAACGCGCAGCTTGGTGCCTACGCCATCGGTGCCCGATACCAGCACCGGCTTGCGGTAGCCGCTGGGCAGTTCACACAGCGCGCCGAACCCGCCCAGACCGCCCAGCACTTCAGGGCGAGTGGTGCATTTGACGGTCTCCTTGATGCGGTCAACCAGCGCATTGCCGGCGTCGATATTGACACCAGCATCCTTATAGCTGATGGAAGCCTGAGATGAAGGATCGGAAGTAGTCATGGCGCTCTCGAAAGTGGCTGCGGTCAAAGGGGAATCACGCTGAAAACAACGCTCAAACGCCAGCGCAGGTACGGCAACACTGGCTGCGCGGAGTATATCATCGTCGTGCCAGCAATGGCATGGCACAAGGTCAGTCGGCTAGCCCTGGCGTATCACGTCTCGCGTCACCGGACGTGGTTGGGTACTATGGCGGGGTTGTACGCTTCCCTCTCGGTGAGGTTGCAACACTAACGCTGCCGCGAGGATGCGATGACGCTACACCACCTGGCCTTGCGCCAACTGCCTGACTGCTGTTCTCCTGCCACCACCATGCGGGCAGAGGGCGTGTGCGCCTTTGAACAGCGCCTGCGGAGACCGGCATGAACTCGCCCTGGCAGCTACCGTTGGGTATTGGCCCACGCGATGATGCTACCTTTGCCAACTTCTATCCCGGCAGCAATGTGGCCGCGCTGGCGGCGCTTAAAGCACAGGCCGCAGGGGCAGCGGAACCGCTGGTATATGTGTGGGGCGGTGCCGAGACGGGGCGAAGTCACCTGCTGCAAGCGGTCTGTCACGAGGCTGACGACCATGGCCTGCGCATCCTTTACCTACCGCTCAAGGAGCTGGGGCACTTTCCGCCGTTAATGCTGGAAGATCTTGAGCGCCTGGATTTGCTGGCGATCGACGATGTTGACTACGTAGTAGGGCGCAAGCGCTGGGAAGAGGGGCTGTTTCACTGCTTCAATCGCATGCGTGATGCTTCAAGGCGGCTGGTGATCGCGGCCAATGCAGCACCGCGCCAGCTCGATATCAAACTGCCGGACCTTGCGTCACGACTAGGCTGGGGCGCTACCTTTCACCTTCAGCCGCTCGATGATGAGCAGCGCACCGAGGCGTTGAAGCTGCGCGCCCAGCAGCGCGGCATGGAGCTTCCCGATGAAGTTGCCCGCTATATCATGCACCGCGGGCCTCGGCGTCTTCCGGCACTCTTTGCGGAGCTGGAGCGCCTTGATACCGCATCACTCTCGGCACATCGGCGCTTGACGATCCCTTTCGTCAAGCAGGCGCTGGATTGGTAGCGAAGCTGCTTCCGGCCGCCTGTTTCTGCACTTTTATTCGCTTCTCTCTCTCTCTCGAAGAAGAAGAAGGCTTAGTGCCTCTATTCACCGAATAACGTTACCAACAGCCGACGGCTGCCGCCATGGTCACGGTGCTCGCCCAGCCAGATGCCCTGCCAGGTTCCGGTCGCCAAACGGCCATCTTCCACTGCCAGTGTCAGTTGAGTGCCCAGCAGACTGGCCTTGATATGCGCGGGCATATCGTCATTACGGCTGAGATGGACGTCGTATGGACGCCTGTACTTCCCATGGTTACTGGGAGAAGGGATTTCCTGGCTGTCCATATCGACTCCTTGGCGCATGGACACCTCACATACGATTTTGTCCATATCTCTGTCACTCCCCATGCGCAGTAATGACGATGCGCCGGCTGCCGCCATGGTTGCGGTGTTCACATAGATAGATACCTTGCCAGGTGCCCATATTCATTCGGCCATCAGAGATAGGGATCTGAACACTGGGACCTAGGAGGCTGCTTTTTAAGTGTGCGGGAAGGTCGTCACTCCCTTCAAATATGTGTTGGTAATACGGCTCATCTTCAGGCACTGCACGATTAAAAAAGCTTTCGAAGTCGTTTCGTACAGTCGGGTCGGCATTTTCGTTGATCGTCAATGAAGCTGAAGTATGCTTTATAAAAACACTCAGTAAGCCTATTTTTATATTATTTAAGTCGTCGATAGCCTGTGCAATCTCATCGGTTATCAGGTGAAAGCCACGAGAACGGGGCTTCAAAGTAATTTCTTTCTGCATCCACATGATCCATCTCCTATTTTCGAAGTGGAACAACTTTCTTTAGGTTCTCAATCTCTTTCTCAAGCTGAACAAGTCTTTCCATAAGCATCAGTTCACGGTTAAGAGTCTGGTGATAGAGTTCCCGGTAGTTGTTCTTAGCGCTTTTCTCAGCTTTCAGCCTATTATCATTGGATTGATATGAGTGATTGATGTTATCAGCCGCATCGTCAATAGCCTTAATCAGCTCGGAAAAGGACGTACGAGATTTCTTGATGGATCCTCGCTTGCGGCCAGCCTCAAGCGCAACAGTATCTTTGTTAATGGGGCTGCTCTTGGGAACCCTGACCGGCGTATTGGAACTCAGCCTACTTAACGCTTCCCAATAATCATTCAATGCACTCATTGTTCACCTGCCTTGCCCATGACTCGCTCTTTGTATTCGAGGAGATGGCGGAGTTCCTCCTTTTCTGTGCGAAACTCTACGCTATCAGGAGCGGTGTCTTCCAGCTCGTCGACGAACAATTGTTGCCTAGCAATGACACGATCAAGCTTGCTCTGTTTGATAACAGACCTAGAGCACGATAGACAGGAAGTCATCGACCGAAGAAGCTTCTGGTCACAGGGCGCAACCGTTGTGCAGGCACCCAGTGGTGTTTGAGCATACGCGATTTCACCCTTTTTGAACTGTTTTATTAGCTCTTCTCTGCTATCCGAAAAGACCAATTGTTTGTTGCTGCTAGGTTTGTTCCGATCAATAAAGGTACCATGTGCCCCATACTGTAGTGGTCAAGTGCTTTTGGCCACCGAGCTTTGAGCATTCCAGTAGTTCTTTTCTGCCAAATTCGGCGGTATCCCATCGTTATGCTTGTGCGGCCGGAGGCTGCTGTAGTAACCGATCATATAATCAGTGACAGATCGCTTCGCCGCAGCAACATCGGGATAGCCGATCTCTGGTATCCATTCCGTTTTCAGGCTTCTGAAGAAGCGCTCTGTTGGGGCATTGTCCCAGCAATTGCCACGGCGACTGAGACTCAGTGTCATTCGGTAGCGCCAGAGCATCTGCCGGAATGCCCGGCTGGTGTACTGGCAACCCTGATCCGAATGAAACAGGATATTCCGTGGCTCTCCACGCG
>NZ_JAGO01000009.1 GCF_000526695.1 Carnimonas nigrificans ATCC BAA-78 | reverse complement strand
CCCGCCGTGTGTCTCCCACGCTGCACTCATCGGTATTCGGAGTTTGCCTCGGGTTGGTAACCCGGGATGGGCCCCTAGCCGAAACAGTGCTCTACCCCCGATGGTGATACGTGAGGCGCTACCTAAATAGCTTTCGAGGAGAACCAGCTATCTCCGGGCTTGATTAGCCTTTCACTCCGATCCACAAGTCATCCGAATCTTTTTCAACAGATCCCGGTTCGGTCCTCCAGTTGATGTTACTCAACCTTCAACCTGCTCATGGATAGATCGCCCGGTTTCGGGTCTATTTCCAGCAACTATTCGCCCAGTTAAGACTCGGTTTCCCTACGCCTCCCCTATACGGTTAAGCTCGCTACTGAAAATAAGTCGCTGACCCATTATACAAAAGGTACGCAGTCACTCTCTAAAGAGCTCCCACTGCTTGTACGCACACGGTTTCAGGATCTATTTCACTCCCCTCTCCGGGGTTCTTTTCGCCTTTCCCTCACGGTACTGGTTCACTATCGGTCAGCCAGGAGTATTTAGCCTTGGAGGATGGTCCCCCCATATTCAGTCAAAGTTTCACGTGCTCCGACCTACTCGATTTCACCATCATTGCCCTTTCGTGTACGGGGCTATCACCCTGTGTTGCGCGACTTTCCAGACGCTTCCACTAGAACAATGATGACTTAAGGGCTACTCCCCGGTCGCTCGCCGCTACTGGGGGAATCTCAATTGATGTCTTTTCCTCGGGGTACTTAGATGTTTCAGTTCTCCCGGTTCGCCTCCGCACCCTATGTATTCAGGTACGGATACTCACCTTATGGTGAGTGGGTTTCCCCATTCAGAGATCACTGGATCAAAGGTCATTTGCCACCTCCCCAGTGCTTATCGCAGGCTGTCACGTCTTTCATCGCCTCTGGCTGCCAAGGCATCCACCGTGTGCGCTTAATCGCTTGACCATATAACCCGAAGGGGTCATAAGTCAGAAGCAACGCAGCTACGCGTTACTTCCAGCCGATTAATCACGATTTTCGCCGGATACGCTTGAGACGTATCTCACTGCCACTCGCTTGACACTCCCGCTGATAATGAGAGTGACTGACGATCTGTGTGGCAGACCAGCGCTTACTTCAAACAGTGCCCCTGGAGGAGCAACCATT
>NZ_JAGO01000007.1 GCF_000526695.1 Carnimonas nigrificans ATCC BAA-78 | reverse complement strand
GCTCAAGGCCCCAGGGAAGTCTCATCTTGAAGGGGGCTTCCCGCTTAGATGCTTTCAGCGGTTATCCCGTCCGAACATAGCTACCCGGCAATGCAATTGGCATCACAACCGGAACACCAGCGGTTCGTTCACTCCGGTCCTCTCGTACTAGGAGCAACTCTTCTCAAACTTCCTACGCCCACGGCAGATAGGGACCGAACTGTCTCACGACGTTCTAAACCCAGCTCGCGTACCACTTTAAATGGCGAACAGCCATACCCTTGGGACCGACTTCAGCCCCAGGATGTGATGAGCCGACATCGAGGTGCCAAACACCGCCGTCGATGTGAACTCTTGGGCGGTATCAGCCTGTTATCCCCGGAGTACCTTTTATCCGTTGAGCGATGGCCCTTCCATACAGAACCACCGGATCACTAGAACCTGCTTTCGCACCTGCTCGACCTGTCCGTCTCGCAGTCA
Source organism: Carnimonas nigrificans ATCC BAA-78 (assembly GCF_000526695.1). GTDB lineage: Bacteria > Pseudomonadota > Gammaproteobacteria > Pseudomonadales > Halomonadaceae > Carnimonas > Carnimonas nigrificans. The sequence continues at coordinate 1,231 of NZ_JAGO01000007.1, read as the reverse complement.
AGCACCCTTATGCTCTTGCACTCATTGCACGATGTCCAACCGTGCTGAGGGTACCTTCGTGCTCCTCCGTTACTCTTTAGGAGGAGACCGCCCCAGTCAAACTACCCACCACACACTGTCCTTCCCCTGGATAACAGGGGCAAGTTAGAACGCCAATGATGTCAGGCTGGTATTTCAAGGTCGGCTCCACTGCAACTGGCGTCACAGTTTCAAAGCCTCCCAGCTATCCTACACAGACAACATCAGCGTCCAGTGTGAAGCTGTAGTAAAGGTTCACGGGGTCTTTCCGTCTAGCCGCGGGTACACTGCATCTTCACAGCGATTTCAATTTCACTGAGTCTCGGGTGGAGACAGTGTGGCCATCATTACGCCATTCGTGCAGGTCGGAACTTACCCGACAAGGAATTTCGCTACCTTAGGACCGTTATAGTTACGGCCGCCGTTTACTGGGGCTTCGATCAGGAGCTTCGGACGAATCCTAACACCATCAATTAACCTTCCAGCACCGGGCAGGCGTCACACCCTATACGTCCGCTTACGCGTTTGCAGAGTGCTGTGTTTTTAATAAACAGTTGCAGCCACCTAGTATCTTCGACCGCTCAAGGCTTACGGAGCAAGTCCTTCACCTTAAGCGGCGTACCTTCTCCCGAAGTTACGGTACCATTTTGCCTAGTTCCTTCACCCGAGTTCTCTCAAGCGCCTTGGTATTCTCTACCTGACCACCTGTGTCGGTTTGGGGTACGGTCGCATATTACCTGAAGCTTAGAGGCTTTTCCTGGAAGCGTGGCATTAACGGCTTCCCCGATCACAAGGATTGGGTTCGTCTCGTATCTCGGCCTTGAGCAAGCGGATTTGCCTACTTGCTCAGCCTACATACTTTCACCTGGAACCATCACCAGGCCCGCCTAGCCTTCTCCGTCCCCCCATCGCAGTAATATCCGGTACGGGAATATTAACCCGTTTCCCATCGGCTACGCGTTTCCGCCTCACCTTAGGGGCCGACTCACTCTGCTCCGATTAACGTCGAACAGAAAACCTTGGTCTTCCGGCGGAGGAGGTTTTCACTCCTCTTATCGTTACTCATGTCAGCATTCGCACTTGTGATACCTCCAGCATGCTTTACAACACACCTTCGCAGGCTTACACAACGCTCCTCTACCGCTCATCCAAGAAGGATGAACCCGTAGCTTCGGCATCTGGTTTGAGCCCCGTTACATCTTCCGCGCAGGCC
>NZ_JAGO01000006.1 GCF_000526695.1 Carnimonas nigrificans ATCC BAA-78 | reverse complement strand
CCTTTTTTAATATTGCCTTCTCTTCTTCCACTCGCCGCAGCTTGCGCTTCAGTTCCTGGATCTCACGCTGTTCCGGCGTCAGAGCCTCACCTTTCAGCGGCGCCTTGCCTGCCCGCTCAGCGCGAAGCCTGCGAACCCAATACTCCATGGTGGATTTGCCAACCCCCATGGCCTCACACGCCGCCTTCAGCGTGTAGCCCTGGTCGACCACGAGCTGGGCCGCTTCCAAGCGAAATTCCGGGCTAAACGTTCTCTTCTTCGTCATCATCTGCACCTGATTGTCTCTGTGAGCCATCATACACTCAAAGTCAGGTGGCCAGATTCACTGTGCCACTACAACCCTGCCGAAACCACTGAAACACAACACTCGCAGGAGACCCAGTCATGTGGCTGATTAAACGAGTCTATATGGATGGCACGGGTTCTGAAGAAGCCTTCTACAAGGACCTCACGCTGGATTACATCGGCCTTCATATGCCTGACCAGGCTACTGATACCGCACACGGCCTTCCCGTCAGGAAGACAACATCTGTTGTCAGCACCTATCAGCAACTGGGGAACGGTGGCGGCAAGTCCACCTACATTGCATTGCTGTTATCAATCTTTGAGCCAGGCACCAACGATTTCACCCAGTATCTGGCCAATCGCCGTCAGCCTGAATTTCACTACCACAATTATTTCTATCAGGAGCTGTCCGTCATCCTGGTAGAAATGATCAATGGCTCCGGCCAAACGCTGCTGCTGGGACACGCCCATCAGCGTCGTGGAGGTGATGTAGAGCGCATCATGTTTATCTGTGATGCGCCCGATTTGCTGGGTACTCCGTTTGACGAAGTGCCCTCCTACTCACGCGCCGAGCGTATTCCCAGACTACGTCCCCATGCCAACAGTCTGCGTAACTTTGAAGACTGGCTCAATGCCAGGGCGAATAGCGAGGATGGCATCCACTGGCGCAAAACCAATACCATCAAGGAGTGGCATGCGGCCTTGCTGGAGCAGCAGATCAATATTGATCTGATCAAAATGATGACTGTCTTCAACTCCGAAGAAGGCGGGTTGACCAGGTTCATTGACTATAAAACCGAGCACGATTTTCTCGGTGCCTTTTTCATCTGCACCATGTCCAGTGATACCACTACGCGGCTGAGAGAGCTGGTGGCGCACGAGGTCAAACGTCAGGGGGAACTGGAAGGCATTCGCCGCAACGAGTCCTTTCTCAAGGATGTACTGTCAAACTGGCAGGCATTTCTGGGGCCAGCCCGTGAGCTGGAAAACGCCCAGAGACAGCAACGGCAAATGGATGACAGCTTCCGTGAGGCAATGCGTGATCTCACTGCCTTTATCGGGGAAGCTCAAGCAGAGCAGGAAAAACTTGGCGAACAATCGCAACGTTTACAGGAAAGTATTGACCAGACTACCGCTCGCCGCGACATGCAGGGCAAGCGCAAGACGCTGCTTGAGCACGCGCTGGCACAGCTCAGGTTCAACGAACAAAAGGCCAGGGTCGATGCACTTCAACAAGAGGCTGATACCTGCCACCGTCAGCTTCAAATCACGCACGCCGCCATAGATTACAAAGCCTATGCGAAGGCGCTGAGTGCGTACCGGCAGGTAACGGAAGAGCTGAAGATTTTCCAAAGCGAAACCGAGAAACCGCTACAGATCATCTTTGAGCGTACCGCTGGCGAGGCATTGGGCGTACTGGAACGAGCGATCAGCAATCACCGCCAGCAGGAAACCGACATCAAGGCGACGTTGGCACAGCTCGATAAGGAAAGTGAAGCATTCAGACAATCCTGCGGCCAGCTTCAGAAAAAACTGGGTAACCTGGAGTCGGAAAGCAGCCAGTGCCGACAAGACAAGCGTAAAGGCAAATTACGGCTCGATGCGCTACGCGAAGAGGGAGTGATCCTGCCGGGAGAATCTCCCGCTACCGCCCAGCAGCGACTGGAATCCATTCTGCGTCATTCGGAACAGGGCGAGGCACAGGCCAGGGTCGCCGCCAATCAGACAGAGCAGGCGCTGGAAACCCATCAATTGGCGGTGAGAAAAGCATCACTGGAGCAGAGCCAGGCTCAACATGATTGCAACAACGCCGAGCAACGGCACCTGGCGGCAGTAGAGAGCGCACAGGCGTTGGCTGAACACTATCACTTACTTCCCCTCTCGGCCCGGAATGCGCTTGATCTTGAGGATACCAACTGGCACAGCACACTATGCATTTCACAGCTCAACACAGTGTTGAGCGCAGACACGCACACGCTGAACGGCCTGAAGCAACGTCTTCTGGAAGCCCGACACACACTGAATGAATTAAAGCGTACAGGCCACGAACTGGTCACCAAACAGATTCATCAGGCGCTTGAGGAATTGTATGCCGCGGGCATTGCGCGCGATAAAGTGTGGGCCTTCCCTCACTACCTCGCATCCGCCTTCAACGATGATGCGCAGCGCATTGCTACAGTCGTGGATCAAAACCCGGGCAGATATTTGAGTCTGGTGACACTGGATGACGCCACCTTCGCGCAGATCAGTGAAATTAGCGCCACCCTGCCTTGGAAAGGAGCCCCCATTGTCATTTACCAGCTGGATGAAGCCCGGGATCTCCAAGGGCTGACATCCGATTCGGCACAGGTGGTGCTTTCAAACCCTGACAAGCACGGCTATAGCAAGGCCGCCTATGCCGCACGGTTGCAGGAGCTGGAAAACAGTGTTGCTGCACAAGAAGCCAGCGTGAAGAGCGCGGAGCGTCTTCTCGAAACACTGACATCCTTCAGGGATGAGTGCCACCAGCACCATCAGCAGCATGGCAAACACTGGTCGAACCTGATTGAACAGCGCGACCAGACCCGCTCAAGACTTGCCTACGCCGATGCCGCGCTGGAGCAGGCTCACCAGCATGAACAGCAACTGCGTGACGAAAAAGCACAGGCCAGAACACGGTTTGAAAACGCGCAACAGCAGCGCCATCAGGCGGAAAAGGTACACGACAGGCTGACGCGATTTGTTGACACCGAGTGGGCGGCGCACGAAGCCGCAGTAGTCAGGCTGGCGCAACTGGCTGGGCAGATTCAGCGCAACCGGGAAGAGTTTGAGCGCCAGAGTGATGAACTGGCACAGAAAACCCGAATAACGGAGATCAAGCATACCGAAAGTACCTGCATCGGCATCCAGATCCGGGAGTGGGAGCAACTGCGCAATCATGCTCTCTATTCGGAAATAACAGCGATCGAGAGCAGCTCGGTTCGGAATCCTCAGGATGCACATGGGGCGGCGCTTAAGGCGCATGCTCAACTGCTGGAAGCAGCCCAGAGTGATCTGGTAACTCAACTCAAGCAGCAGCGTAATGATGCAGAGCAGACACAGCATGAAACGCTTGCCCGGCTATCGGCGCATTCGGTGTATCCGGCCTATTCCCACGACATCAAAACGGCAGCCATCAGTGATCTGTCGTTAATCAATGATCGCATTGCACAGTTAGAGACACAGAAACAGCGACTCACGGACCTTCAGATTAAAGAGCAGGCCCGCCTGGCACATATGTCCGATCACTGCGGAAAAACCCGCGCGGCATTGGATGAAGAATTTGTGTGGGAAGATCAGCCGACCGACATAGAGGCGATCCAGAATAACCTTTCCTCCATCAGCGACGATCTCCATGCCATCAGGCAGCAGCTCGCTGCTTTGCAGGAGCAGCGAACACTCCAGTCAGACCGCAGCGATGCTGTGAAAGAACGGCTGCAAACTGCACGCATGGCCCAGGTCGGGATTCAACCCATTACCCCCTCCTCGGCGGCAGGCTTGCCCATAAAGATTCTGAATATTGATGAATACGCTGAAACATTAACCACCCAGTGCCAAACATACGCACATCTGCAAGCAACACTGAAGCAGCACGATACGCGTGTCGCCACCGTCTGGGGGCGTTTCCGCCAGCGGATTGAAGAAGAATCGGCCAAGGCCCCGGAGGTGAGTGCCAACCGGCTACACCTGCGACAACTGAACGCCATCGCCACCTATCATGAGGTGCTGGGCGACCTTGAAAAGATCGACATAGGCATCACGGAGGTGTTTAAAGCAGTGCAGGGCACTCTCGAACAATTCAAGCTGTCGATTGATCTGACCGTTACCCACCTGACCACTCACCTGGAAAAAGCGCTTAAGTTGCTCAGACGTACCAAATCCGTGAGGATTCCGGATGACTGCCCTGTGCTGCCTGGTCGTCCCATTGTCAAAATGACGGAGCGGCTTAATGAGATCACCGTGGATCTCAAGGGGGTTGCCAGCACCTGTTTACAGCACTGGATCGCCAAGGGCCAGATTCCCTACGCGCCCAACCGGGACACTCTAACGGCTGATCTTGTTCAGTCGGTATTTGGCGAAGGAGCGCTGGATGTACGCCTGTTGAAGACGAACGCCAATCGTCCCAAATGGACTCATATCACTCGATTGGAGGGTTCTGGAGGGCAGAAGCTCACCGCAGCTTTCCTGCTGTATGTGACGGTCGGCAAGATACGAGAGTACGACACAGGTATTCCAGGTGCGGGCTTCCTGCTGGCCGACAATCCGCTGGGCACCTCAAATGCCAACGACCTGATACGACTTCAGACTCAGATGGCCAAAGCCTATAACATCCAGCTCATCTACCTGACAGGTATTTCGGACGCAAATGCCGAGTCGATGTTTGACAACCACCTTTTCCTGAACAAGGCGAAGAATTCGGGGCTACGTGACCAAATCCTCCTTGATAACGAACGCCATACCCTGTGGGCTGCCTCCCTGGTCGCTAATCCGGCCTCTGAGTTAAACGTGCAGGTAGATAAAGCATGAGCAACGTAACCACCTGGCTATTCCGGCTGGAGTCAACCGCCAGCAAACACTGCCTTTCTTTCGGCAAGGCAAGCCGCACTGTAGAGGCCCGAGCGGTATTGAATGAGGTCATACAAGCACACCATCAGGAAGCCTTGAGCCATGATGCTCCCAGCCTGCTGAGTCAGGCGATTGTGCAACTGCTCAAGGGCCATTGGCGTGCCCAGCCCAAAAATGAGGCGCGCTGGCAACCCCACTGGCGCGGCCTGCGTCTGCCAGACCATTTTATTTTCGAAGGTAGCACTACCCCCCCGGCAAGCATGGCACCGGACATTGCCTGGCACCCCTGGCTGGCTTCACGCATTACCGGCCCTCTCACACTACCGGTCAGGAAACGTTTACAGCAGCTCAATACCTATCTGTTTCACCAAACCGTGAGCGACAAGCCGCTTTTTCCTGACACGCTTGGTCATCGCGAGCGATCACTACAGGTGTTTGGTGATGAAAAAGCGCTAGAGTCCATGCCTTCCACGGGCTGGCGGCATGTCGCATTGACCCTGGCTGACCTGAATGCTGTACGTCAGGCACCACCCTTGCCATATGAATCGTCAGGGTATCCCGATCGCCCTGCCATCATTGTTGAAAACTCTGATGTGTATTACCGGTTGTGCCACATCAACCGCGTTCAGGCACGCTGGTCACTGGTTATCTACGGCTCTGGCAACAAGGTATCAGGACAAGCCGAGCGCGTATCGCAACTGCTTGAAGCAGAGCAGATAACGCAACTGCACTATTTTGGCGATCTTGATATAGCGGGCCTGAAAATTGCCCACCAACTGCGCTGCAAGATGCTCGGTGACTACGGGATCAGCCTGCAACTGGACACCCAACTTTATAAGCGGCTAATTCTCAATCATCTGGTCACCCATGAAGTAAATGCCAACAATGAAAAGTTTGATATCGAGCCTCTCTGCGACTGGGTACCAGACTTTGTTATACAGAAGATGAAAGCGCTGCTAACCACTCATCAGCGGCTCCCCCAGGAAGGCGTAACGTCCCTTGAGAGGCTGCGGCGAACAGACCATAACGTGCCAGAAAACGGCCATGGCTCTTGTGAACTCGCGCTCTTTTGTAAGAAGAGTCTAAATCAGAGCAAGGCTTCCTCGCCGCTCAAGCTGCGTACACCCAGTGCACTCTTCGACAATGTGTCTTCACAGCGCTTATATGGAATCAGGCGAGTGATAGCCAAATAGCGTATCGGAAAACATCAGTAAAAATAACGGCCAGCTGCGACAGCGGGCTTAAACGTGGTCCTGCAAGGTAGAGCACCTGCCTCATAACGAAAAAAACCCCATGGCCTGAGCCACGGGGTTTTGCCGAGGTACTAGTTGCTATCAGCCAGTACGACGGTTGTTACCACCTTCATTGCGGCGATCAGAGCGCTGAGAGTCCTCGCTGATTTCGAGCGAGCGCCCTGCTACTCGTGCCCGAGCCATCTTGCCCAGAATGCTGGCCGGCAGGCTATTGGGCAGTTCGACCAGGCTGTGGGACTGGCGAATGTCGATCCGACCAATGCGCGCACCTTCGATGCCGCCTTCATTGGCAAGAGCACCTACCAGCTGGCCAGGCTTGACGCCATCACGATGACCAACGGCCACGCGATAACGTGTCATGCCTTCACGAGGGGCACTGTCACGGTTGCGGCGCGGAGGACGCGAATCGCGACGATCATTGCCGCCTTCACGACGATCACGCGGCGAGCTGCTGCGAATAGCGTGAATCGGCGCTTCATCAGCGCGAGCCAGCTGCGCAAACACCACGGCAAGATCAGCAGCGTCGTACCCTTCGGCGAGCAGCGCTTCAACCAGTTGACGCTGACGAGTATCAGGATCAACCAGTGCCGCTTCGGCGCGCTGTTTAAACCGCGCATCGCGATGAGCACGCACCGCCTGCTCGTCGGGGAGAGGCATGGTGTCGATCGGCTGACCAGTCGCACGCTCAAGCCATTGCACCTTGCGCATCTCACGGCCAGTGACAAACGTAATCGCAGTCCCTTCGCGTCCAGCGCGGCCGGTACGGCCAATACGGTGCACGTAGGCTTCGGTATCGTGAGGCAGATCGAAGTTGATGACGTGAGTAATACGTGGAACGTCCAGACCACGCGCCGCAACATCGGTAGCTACTACCACATCGACCTTGCCGCGCTTGAGGCGAGCCACGGTACGCTCACGCAGGCTCTGGTCAAGGTCACCGGAGAGCGCTGCTGCGGATACACCGCGCGCCGTCAGCTGCTCCACTACGGTTGTACACGCCGCACGGGTACGCACGAAGACGATAGCGGCATCGACGCTTTCTACTTCGATAATGCGCGACAGCGCTTCAAGCTTGGAGTTGCCTTCTACCCGGCACATCTTCTGCTTGATGGTTGTGGTGACCGCTTTGGTTTCGATCTGTACCTTGACAGGATCAACCAGATAGCGGTTCACGATTTTCTCGATCTCACGCGGCAGTGTTGCAGAGAAGAACACGCGCTGGGTGGACTCGGGCGTATCACGCAGAACGCGCTCTACGTCATCAATAAAGCCCATGCGCAGCATCTCATCGGCTTCATCGAGTACCAGGGCCTGCAACTCTTCCAGCTTCAGTGAACCACGCTCAAGGTGGTCAATGATACGTCCCGGAGTACCTACAACGATTTGCGCACCACCGCGCAATCCACGCAGCTGATCGCGATACTCCTGACCACCGGTTACCGTGAGCACCTGGAGATTACCGAGGTGCTTACCATAACGCTCAAAGTTAACCGCTACCTGTTGGGCAAGCTCGCGGGTAGGTGCCATCACCAATACCTGAGTCTTGCGCTCTTCAGGATTGATGCGGGTTAAAAGAGGCAGTGCAAAAGCGGCAGTTTTACCGGTACCTGTTTGCGCCTGACCCAGCAGATCGCGGCCTTCCAGCAGCGATGGAATGGTTTGTGCCTGAATCGGAGAAGGCGTTTCGTAGCCAAGCTCATCCAGTGCTTTCAAAAGAGACGGCAGCAGTTCGAGTTCAGAGAAGCTGTCGATTTGGGTATTCGAGGAGACGTCGGAATTCGAGGTCATTTCACACCTTGAGTAGGCTGTGCGATCTGCGCGGTCACCCTTCCCAGGTGACAAGGCAAAATAAACCGCAGCATTCACAGCGGGGGGAAAGAGGTTGCAAATGCCGCTTAAGGGATTTGCAACAGGTCGCACCTGGCATAGACCCTGCCAAAAACAGGTTCGATACACACACCTGCGGCGACCATCAAGCGAGGCAGGCGCGGAATCTGCACGCCGTTCGCATCCATCTAGTTTGCCGACAGTGCATGTCAGCGCAATAAAGCTGACGACACTATCAACCTGCCGGGCCGTTTGAGCACCGTCAACATGACTGCTCGCTATTTACGGAGAGAAAAATTCCGTTGGGAACGAACGCAATGGCCGGGATGGAAAGGTCTTCACATGTGAGGAGCGCGTATTCTAGCAATGAATGGTTTACCATGCACGCTTTAATATCAGCCAAGGCAAAACATCATGGCCGCTATCTGGATCGACGCCGACGCCTGCCCCAGGGCTATTCGCGAGATTATTGTGAAGGGCGCGACACGCACCCATACTGCCGCGACCTTCGTTGCCAATCATGCGCTTCCCATTCAGCGCTCGGTCACTGTCTCGGTACTTTGTGTTCCTCAGGGGGCTGACGCGGCAGACAGGCTGATTGTCGAGCGCGCCAATGCAGGCGATCTGGTCATTACGGCCGACTTGCCCCTGGCCCATGACGCTATCGAGAAAGGTGCGCTGGTCATTACACCGCGCGGCGAACCGCTTGATCGTGACAACATCAAAGCCCGCCTTGGCATGCGCGACTTTTTCGAGACCCTGCGCGCCAGCGGGGAGCATACCGGTGGTCAGAAAACGCTGGGCGAGCGCGATATTCGTGACTTTGCCAACGCTTTTGACCGCCTGCTTACACGTATTTCGAGATAAATACCGCTCACTTAGGGGAAAATGGCATTACGTCGTGTTTTGCTCAATCCCCCACCTGCGCAGATACTAGCGAACTCGTCCGCGCCAGCAGCGCTAGCAAGCAACGCTAACAGAGAGAAAGCGCCAGCCAGTGCTCACTCAAGCAATGGACTGATGAATTGCAGTCTAGGGCCGTCATCCCGTCGTATCGTGCTGTGCGGTTTGATGATCGAGAGCTTCCACAGTTTTGCCTTAATCCCGGAAAAGCACCAACCGCAGAGACGGCTACGCCAGATAAGGGCCTGATAGCGCATTATCTCCCCTCTTCAGCGCAAGAAATGCCACCCCCTATAGGGTTTCACTATCTCTAGGGGAAGGCTATTAACCTCACGCAATTTCTCACTGTGCCATTCACCGCTTCGCCCCAGCTGCGCCCTAGCCTGACGCGGTGCGTTCCGCTATCATCCCAACGGGATTTTTTACGTTTTCTCGTTCTTTTCGGTAGTTATTTATATGTCACCCAGGTTTTCTTTTTTACCTCGTAAACAGGCGCTGCTTATTATCCCTGTAACGACGATGGTCGCCGTGCTCGGCGTCCATCAACTTACCCTGTCAAAACAGGACAACAGCACTGATCACCTTTCCATCGAAGATTCCATCAAGCAGCTAATACCCGACAGCCATGCCGACACCGTAGCCAATACTCCGGCTGGCAGCACGGTCAATGCAGCCAGTGCCCTGGCACTTGTCAACGCGTTAGAAGGCAAGGCTACCGCAGCAGCCCCCGGTTTTGATCGAGAGGCACTGATTGCATCCGTGCAGAGCGTGTCCCATGTACCTGTTGATCAGGACGACAGCGCTACTGACGCCGATTTTGAAGAACCTCAATATGACGCACGTCAGGACAGCCACCCAGCCCTGGCGGATGAAATTGATGCCAAGGGCAATAGTGCCGATGACTGGCGTGTCTATACCGTACAGCCCGGCGACTCCTTCACCGGCATTGTCAGTGCCAACCTTGGAATGGGCTATTCGGAAGTCATGCGCCTGCTGAAGTCGGCGCCCGATGCGAAAACCCGCTCCATGATGACCAACATCCACGATGGTTCTACCATTTCCTATCGCTTGAACGACAATGGCGATCTGGTTGGGCTTCGGATCATGAACTCCCCCGTCAAAGGGGTTGAGCTTACGCGAAGCGAGTCAAACAGCGCTTTTGCATTCGACAATGTAAGCGGCAAGGTGGAAAAAACCGAGCGTCTTTTCGCAGGGACGGTCAACGGTAATTTCGGCGGATCAGCACAGGCCACAGGACTTTCCAGCTCAGAAGTCGCTGAGCTGACCAGGGTATTGGCCAAGAAAATGAACTTCCACCGCCAAACCCGTGATGGCGACCACTTCCAGGTACTGGTGCAGTCCGATGTTGTGGAAGGCGTGCCGGTCAGCTCTCGCCTGATGGCTGCGCAGTATGAAGGTGCTAATGCGAACCTTAAAATCGTGCGCTACAACGACAGCTTCTATACGCCGGACGGGAAAAGCCTTGATCCTTCGTTCAAACGCTATCCATTCAGCGGCAGCTATCGAATCAGCTCTCCCTTCAATTTGCATCGTCACCACCCGGTCACCGGACGCATTGCACCGCACCACGGCACTGACTTTGCCATGCCCACCGGCACTGTAGTAAGTGCGCCTTCAGCCGGACGTGTCGTGCAGGTCGGTTATAACCGTTTCGCTGGCAAGATGGTTGTGATTGACCACGGTAACGGCCTGAAAACCCGCTATCTTCACCTCTCCCGCCCACTGGTCAAGACAGGCCAACAGATTAGCGCAGGGCAGCGTATCGCACTTTCCGGCAGTACAGGGCGCGTCACTGGCCCTCACTTGCACTACGAAATCATGGTCGATAACCGCCCGGTCAACCCGATGCGTATCAAGCTGCCGGAAGGTGGCACTCTGTCAAAAGCGCAGCTGGCGGCGTTCCGACACACCAGTCAGGGTATGCTAGCCAAACTGAATGATGCGCGTCATGGCGAAGCCTATGCCAGCGCCAAGCCAGCGAAACCTTCGCGAGGCGATGATAGCTAGTTGAAAGAAGCGTGTGGCGGAAGCTGGCAAGCCCCGCCACATAGTGGGAATGTTCTCCCCTCCTACGATCAAAAAACCCCAGCCAAATGGCTGGGGTTTTTGGTGTCACGGTAGTTGATGACTACCGGTGAAACGGCGATTAGCGACGTTTCAGTACCACTGCGTCATTGCCTTGAGCGGTAGACTGGTCAGGCTTCAACAGCTGGAGATCGCCGTTGTCCAGAGGACGCAGGTTGTAGATGGTGTTGCCATCAGCACCTTTCAGGACATATACGGTAGGCAGGCTTTGCGGGCCTGCATTTGTCTGAACCTGGAGGTTACCCTTGGTTTCAAGAACCTTGTCGCTTTTTCCTTCACGAACGCTACGAAGATTGAACGAGCCGGAGATATCATTGTCGTTGGTAATCTTCAGGTCAGTGCGAATACCTGCGCAATCTACGCAAGGCAGCACGCCCTGGTAGTTACCAGCCGCTTTACCGTACTGGGACTGCGGGGCACTGGAACATCCAGCAAGAGCAGTGAGAGCTGCTACAGCACTTACACCAGCCAACAGTTTGAGTCGCATCAGTAATCTCCTTTAATCGAGCCTGGTTCACAAGACTCATTGTTGATGCTAAAACGATATATCGCAAGCATCATTTATGTTCCAAAGCGAGGATCAGTATCGCTTATTAGGAAAAAGAGTCAAGCGCACCAACAGCGGCCCTACACAACTCTGGTGATGGCAGGCCACCCAGTAGCGATGATTACTTATTTTAATTATTACCTAAGCAACACACGGAGGGATTCATGCTTACTACCACCCTGCTCTGGGTAGCCATCATCGTCACGCTACTCGCTTTTATTGGGCGCCATCTCAATATTCATCCATTTTTCATGCGAGTCATTATGCTGGCAGGATTGGGGACCGCCATCGGGTGTTTAATCATTATTGGTGGCTGGGCTTGGCTAGGCGTTTTAGTGGCGGCCCTCCTGTGCTGCGCTATTATTTGGGCGTCCGAAGACGATACGGCAAAATCTACTTCTGACGTGGCAAATCAGCATACTGTTCGTTCGCTGCGGCCGCTTCCCCGACATGCCACTATAAAAGGCACGACACTATCAGCGAAACATTCAACGTCGGCACCACGCACCAAGCGAGAGCAGCGCTCCAGTGGGAAGTGAGCCAGCGCCTTCTCGTGGGGGACATCCAGGAAAAGATTGCCAATGAAGGGTAGGCACGAGCATGCTCGTGCCGTCTCTCGGCAGTGACAAAACAACATTTTATTACAATCAAAACGACCCGAAACATGGGCAGCACTTTTTATAATAAAAAAACAAATAACCAAATTGACAACGGGGCGTAATACAGTAGACTCACCGGGCGTGGTAGTGAGCGGCGCCATGGAGGGAGCCGTACCTGGCTCACGGATGAGCACATTATCACGCCCTTTACCACCTTTTTATGCCGCCCAGGGATTTCCCAACCGCATTCCCCCCTTGTTAGCCAGTGCCTCTGGAGAACTTCCACTACTTTTAGTGCCTCTCATTGCATGCTTTGGTACTCGAATAGGCCCACCCCACTCTCACCTCGCTATTCGCATCGTTACTCAATCCCATCACATATGAACAAAAAGACACCGTTTTAAATCAATATGGCGGTCTCTAATCAACAATGAATTGTGCGTTAATCCAAGGAGAACTGAAGCGAACCATATTCCTTCGTTTAGTGGCTCGGGCTGACTTCCAGGCAACTAATGAGTGCCGGGCCTGCCATTCTGTAGAGGCATAAATAGTAGAGAGCTACCGATGAACCGTTTTATTCACGCACTGCTGAGCTTGACTACTACCCTCCCATCAGTCGATTGAGGAGGCATATTGAAGTCATTGTCTGCATTGGGAATGCACGTTGAGATGAAGCTGAGGAAGAATGTTTTGCCAGCAGAATCAGGGAACCAATTCAGATAACCGGCGCCCAATAAGGAGAGGTATGATTGGTGGGCCCAGCAGGACTTGAACCTGCGACCAATCGATTATGAGTCGACTGCTCTGACCAACTGAGCTATAGGCCCGATCACAATTTGCGTATGATAACTAAAGCATTTTCAATGAGCTACCTATTTTTACAAGGAAGTCCAATGTCGAAGTCTATCCGTTTCATGCCGCTGGTGATTGCCGGGGCTGCATTGCTATTCAGTACCGCCAGCAGTGCTGCGTGGAAATTCGATCCTGACCAGAGCCGCGTGAGCGCTACCTTTATTGATCAACGCTCTTCCGGCAATGTGGAATCTGTCTATCATATCAATCGTCTTGCCGGCACCATTGATGATGAGGGCCACTTGAACCTGCCCCTGGAATTGTCACAGCTGGATCTGCTTCAGCAGGTACCTGCCTGGCTGACAGGTATGCTGGGCGACCCGAAGGCAACCATTACCGGCGACATTGATCCCAGTTGGTTCAATATTGATGTAGGCTCATCAATTACGCGCGATGTGAAGCTCACGGTCACCAGCAAACACCACTCAAGCTCTGATACCGTGCCACTGAAAATGACGCGCAGCAGTGAGAACGCCTATCAAATCGAGACGGCTAAAGCGCTGTCGCTTCGCACCAGTGATTTGCTGAAGCAGCAGTACGCCCAGCCTATTCTCCAGACAGTTGGCTTCCAGAATCTGGCCGATCATATTCCACTCGATTTTGAAGCTACCGTAAACGAAGAAAAGTAGCTTCGGCAGCACGAGAGAGGCCACTTGTCTTGCAGTGTATCAATGCGTAATGCGACACTATTGCCGCTTCCCATTAGCATTGAGCACTGCGCCCCACCTGGTGGGTATCGCATAACGCCATTCAGGACTTTCGCATGATCAAGTGGATTATTGTCATCGTGGTACTGGGGTATATCGCCGCCAGTATTCTCTACGTGCATAACCGTGGCCGGATTCGCCATCGCTTTACTCGCCAGCTTTCCGACCACTCCAGTTTCCTGGCACCTATCAACATGATCATGTATCTGTTTTCCCGGATACCTGATCGCCCCTTCCACCCTGCCAGTGAGTTTCCAGAGCTTGAGGAAGTGACTCGACGCTGGGAAGAAATTCGCGCAGAGGCGGAGGCACTTGAGAACCATATTAAAGGCTCCGACAAGAAGGATGATGCGGGGTTCAATTCGTTCTTTCGCCGTGGATGGAAGCGCTTTTATCTGAAGTGGTACGACGAAGCGCACCCTTCCGCCAAGGAGCTTTGCCCGGTCACTACCGAGATCGTCAGCAGGATTCCCTCTATCAAGGCAGCCATGTTTACTGAGCTGCCCGTGGGCAGCAAACTGATGAAACACCGTGACCCTTATGCTGGCTCTATCCGCTACCATTTGGGCTTACGCACGCCCAATGATGACCGGTGCTTTATCAATGTCGATGGCATGCCCTATAGCTGGCGCGATGGTGAAGCGGTATTCTTCGATGAAACCTATATCCATTGGGCAGAAAACAAGGCAGAAAGCGATCGTTTGATCTTTTTCTGTGATGTGGAACGCCCGATGAAGTACCGCTGGGCGGCTGCTTTCAATCGCTGGTTCAGCAATACGGTAATGAAAGCCGCTGCATCGCCAAACGACGATAACGATCGCACGGGCGGAATCAATCGCGCGTTCAAATACCTATATAAAATTCGCGGCAAAGGTAAAGAGCTCAAGAAGTTTAATCAGCCGCTGTACCAGTTGGTGAAATGGGTCATCTTCCTTATCCCGCTGGCACTCTTTATCTTCATTATCTGGCTTATTTAAGCATGCAGCCGCTAGCGGCCCTCTCGCCTTCCGCTCTGGATGGCGAGAGTTTTATTTCCCCTCTTCCCACGTCACTTCTCAACGCACTTTCCCGCCAGTTGATCGGTGATCTACCGTTAACCCTTGGCATCACCCGCTTTTCGCACAGCTTATTCAAAACAACTGATTTTGAACGCCATAACGTTCCCTTGCCCGATAACTTTGGTAAAGCGGTCGCTAAACGTCAGGCAGAATATTTGGCAGCACGTATCTGTGCCAAAACTGCGCTTCAGCAATATCAGGTCACTGAGTCTCCATGGGTAGTAGCGGGCGAACGGTGCCCCTATTGGCCCCAAGGGTGGAGAGGATCGCTGACCCATAGTGACGGCATCGCTGCTGCCATTATTGCGCGTTGCCACAACATATCAGCAGTGGGTATCGACATTGAGGGATGGATTGATGAGCAGCGCGCAGAGCGTTTGGCATCTGCCATTCTAAGAGAAGAAGAGCTGGTTTATTGGCGATCGCTTGAAAGCTCGAAGAGTCGCGCCAGGTGGCTCACACGGATATTTTCCGCCAAGGAGAGCCTCTATAAAGCGTTATATCCTTTAGCTAGGAAGGCATTCTACTTTCATGATGCCAGTGCCATATACGACGAAGCGCATCCCGAGCATTTGATGATGCGCCTGGAAATTGATTTGTCAGCGGAGCTGCCGCAAGGTTTTGTTTGCCACGCCCGCACATTAGCGCTGGGAGCCGAAGTAGTGACGCTGGTGGCACTCTCTACAGACGATGCCTGATAGTATCTTGGACAGGCAATAAAAAAGGGGCCGAAGCCCCTTTTTGTTATCCTGCACATCAATTAGCGACGATCTCCAAAGATGCGCAACAGCATAATGAAAAGGTTAATGAAGTCCAGATAAAGTGTGAGCGCGCCAACAATAGTGGCGTTATGACGACTGATTCCAACGTTGTTGGCAGAAGTCTCTCCTGCAATCGCCAGCTCTTTGATTTTTTGCGTGTCATAAGCGGTGAGGCCGGTAAAGACAATGACGCCAATAAAGCTAACCGCCCACATCAGCGCTTCTGACCGCAACCAAATGTTCACTAGGGAAGCGATGACAACACCGATCAGTCCCATGAACAAAAAGCTTCCCCAGCTACTCAGATCTTTTTTGGTGGTCATGCCGTAGATACTCATGGCCCCGAACATTCCAGCGCTGATAGCAAATACGCTCGCGATCGAAGACATGGTATACACCAGAAAGATACTGGAGAACGTAATGCCAGTAACAGCGCAATAAACTACAAACATGGCCGTAGCAGCTGGTGCAGACAGCTTATGCGCCATACCAGAAAGGACGAAGACAAGCCCTAACTGGAGCACTACCAGTACGAGGATACCGCCAGTACTGCCTAGCATTGCGGCAACCAATTGCGGGTTTTGCGCCAGCCAAAAGGCAACGATTGCGGTAATTGCCAGGCCACCACACATCCAGGCATATACATGAGTCATAAAGCCTTGGATGGCAGAGGACTGTTGGTTACTCAGCGTTTGGGAAGAATCAAACCTGGGCATCTAAGCTACTCCTGTTGGATTTTACTGGGGGCAGGATACCATATTGAGCCAATAACAATATTAGGCAGTTGTTAAGCTCTCTATTCTCGATAGAGCAGCGGCAGGTGTTAGGTTCCCATTTTTGGCTATCAGGGCAACAGCTGCCAGTATGTTAATAGGATCGTCCATATACATGAGAAGTTCCCATCGAAACAGGGCGATAGGTGCACATGGCAATACGAGAAGGTGTCATGGGGAGAAGCAAGCACCGTTATTAGGCAGTATTCTCTTATAGATGTGCGAAGCTCTGTAGAATTTAGATGTTGCTTGCGCGGTCTATAGACTGCAAATTCACCACTCTCCGTAGCCGTAGCCTCCTTCCTTCCGACTCCCTTAAGTCCACCGCGTTTTCGCTATCAGCAATCAACCGCGCCCCCTTCCCCTCTTTTCTTCCACGCAAGAAAAAACCCCGACCAGCGATGCTGATCGGGGTTTTAAAATAAATGCCTGACGATGACCTACTCTCACATGGGGAATCCCCACACTACCATCGGCGCTAAGCGGTTTCACTTCTGAGTTCGGCATGGGATCAGGTGGTGCCCGCTTGCTAAGGTCGTCAGGCAAAACTGGTGTCGTTACCCACAGACAGAGACTGTCATTCCCTTACAGGGTTGCGGCCAACAACGAATTCGGTAAATCATGCTGAGCGAGAAACGTCTCACCGTATCCGGTGTCTGTCGCTTTCATCGGCTTAACCTAACCACTTGGGGTTATATGGTCAAGCCTCACGGACCATTAGTACACGTTAGCTTAACGCCTTGCA
>NZ_JAGO01000005.1 GCF_000526695.1 Carnimonas nigrificans ATCC BAA-78 | reverse complement strand
TCGATCATCCATGTATCCAAATCCATGAGACCATCCTGTCGAAGACGTAAATGAAGCCGGCTTAGGACTTGTTCGAAAGTACCATCATCACGCCACTGGCGGAATCGCTGGTATACCGTCTTCCAGGAGCCAAATCGTTCGGGCAGGTCCCGCCATTGTGCTCCCGAACAGAGAATCCAGAAGATGCCATTAAGCATCAGGCGGTCATCTCGCCGTGGACGCCCCATTTTCTGTGGGGGAGAAACTATATCGGCAATCATATCCCATTGATGATCAGGTACCGCGTAACGTTCCACCATCAGGCCATCTCCTTTCGTCAACAGCGAAAGGCTAACATGTATGACTTTTCAGACAGAACCTAGGCATCATGTGGATTCTTGGCGGCGACCAGGGAATCAGCCTTGTTTCTATGTGGCATAACATAACCGTAAACCCTCTCAGCTACGGGCTGGCCTTTCTTGGCGCGCTCATCTGGGCCGCATACTGCACGGTTACCGCTCGAATCGCGCGAGGTAACAATGGGGTCGTTTTATTTTTCATAATGGTCGCGCTGGTACTATGGGTACAACACGGCTTGAGCAATCACAGCCATATGGTAATGAACTATCACGCTATTACTTACGCTGTTCTTGCTGCCATGGCGCTGGGCTTTGGCTATGCTTCGTGGAATGTCGGTATCCTGCATGGCAACATAGCTATTCTGGCTGGCGCCTCTTATTTCATCCCAGTGCTATCCGCAGCGCTGGCGGCCATTGTTCTGAACACTCCCCTATCGCAGCCCTTTTGGCAGGGAGCCGCCATGGTGTGCCTTGGGTCAATATTATGCTGGTGGGCTACCAGAAGCAGACGCATACCAAAAGCCTCGGCCTCGTCTCTTTCGACACATTGATTATTATAAAAATATCGCTACCCACGGGGCTGAATCAGATACATTCGCCTGTCCTCATCCATGCTATTAAGAGCCTTATCAGGGCATGAGGCAGCAGCCAGTCGATGTCTTCACAGCTAAATTTGGGAACGTTTCAGAATAGCTCGAGAACAAGCTATCTACCAAAGGGCATTGCAATTTCAAAGCATTAGCCAGGGGGCATACCCTAAGTGGGGCCATACCAGCCACGCACCCCATTGCCAGGCACGAACAATAACCACAGCGACATGCGGAGAGAATAAGGGGGGGATGATAATTTATCCTTCCATAAATACACCCATGGAAGGATAAGGCCCCGCAGAACAGTACGGGGCCTTAAAAAGATTAGTCGCGCAGCGTGCCGAGCGCCTGGTGGTTGCCTGAATGCTGGACAGGGCCACACTGGTTGAGCCAGCGGGAAACCGATAATGCGGGAACGAATGCATAGTTATAGGTACATCCCGGGTTGGAACCCTTGACGGTTCCTGTACAGCCAGTCAGTGAAGCTGAAAGCACTACCAACCCACACACAGCCAATAATCCCTTTTTCATATATGTCCTCCTCGAACGTTATCTCGTATATGTAATGAACATGCCCGGTACTTCATGCGTCAGTTTTCTATTCCATAGCAGAAGAGAAGCGCGCAACGAACAGGCATATACTCGGCCAGAAATAATCCTACCCTACCTTCGGGCGAATCATCAAAATAGCTCCCAGCACAACACCTGAACATTTCATTCAGGTGTTCTTGTGGAAGCAATTATACAAAACCTGGCATGGAACCGCTGCCGTCGCTCCGTTGCATGTTGTGTCTGAATTACACGGCAGCATTACATGAACATGCTCAGGCGGCGCTTAGAGCCAATTCAACGTCTGCTGCGCGTCGGCTCTACTGCGTTAAAAACAGGCTTTTAGACGACGCTGGTCAGGCCGCCATCAACCAGCAAAATCTGGCCGTTAACAAAGCTCGCTGCGTCACTGGCAAAAAAGATCGCCGCTCCCTGCAACTCTTCTACCTTGCCCCAGCGACGTGCCGGCGTGCGCTGACACAGCCACTCGGAAAACGCTTCGTCTTCCACCAGCGCCTTGTTCATTTTGGTCTCGAAGTAGCCAGGGGCCAGGCCATTGATTTGAATATTGTAGCGAGCCCAATCCGCACACATGCCCTTGGTGAGCATTTTTACGGCGCCTTTGGTGGCGGTATAGGGCGCGATGGTTTGACGACCCAGTTCGCTTTGAACGGAACAGATGTTGATGATCTTGCCCGCATTGCGTTTGATCATGCCCTGTACAACCTGCTGGCTGACATTAAAGACAGAGGTCAGGTTGGCCTGAACAATGTCATTCCAGTCGCTTTGGGAAAACTGCTCCAGCGGCGCTCGGCGCTGAATGCCTGCGTTATTGATAAGCACATCAATGGCGCCCTGCTGCTCCAGCTTTTCCACGGCCAGCGCAATCTGGTCGCTTTGAGTCACGTCGAACACAGCCGTCTCGACAGTAATGCCTTGCGCTGACAATTCCTCTGCCGCCGCATCCAATGCATCCTGATGGCGACCGTTGATAATCACGGTTGCACCTGCGGCCCCCAATCCTTGCGCGAGAGCAAAGCCGATCCCCTGGCTTGCGCCAGTAATCAGCACACGTTTGCCTGTAAGATCGAATAATGTCAGAGAGGAGAGAGAAGTACTCATGAATAATATCCTTGGACTCTATCTATAAAGCGAAACGCTGTGCATTGCTGGCAGCGCTTCTCATCGTGTGTCTATACCGCGATAGCTGGGCTTCGACTCGCCTTCCCGCCGCCAGTGTGACGGGCAGTACCTAAGCACGGCCGCTTAAAAGCGAATCTGCACCTTCATGGCGCGCCCTTTGTCACTTGCCAGCTCGAACGCCTCGACCGCCTGTTCTACCGGGAAGATTTGGCTCAGCAGTGGCGCAACATCCACATCTTCACGCGCAAGCGTGGCGACGGCGGCTTCAAATTCTTCAATAAAGCGGAAGGTGCCTTTTAGCTGCAACTCCTTGGCAACCAGCGTCGCCAGCGGCACCTCGACATCGTTGCCCATCCCTACCTGAACAAGGGTGGCGCGCGGGCGCGCTACGTTGAGCGCAGCGGCAAGACCTGCCTGACTGCCGGAACATTCAAAGATAACGTCGAAGGTGCCCTTTTCGTTAGCGTAAGGGGCAAGGGCATCCGGGGAGGTCGCGACATTGATGGTGCGCGTTGCTCCCACCTTGACGGCAGTTTCCAACGGCGCATCCAGAATATCCGTGACCACGATCTCGCGAGCACCTGCCAAACGCGCAACCAGCGTCGTCAACGCGCCGATTGGCCCCGCTCCCGACACCAGCACGCGGCGATTCAGCAGATCCCCCGCCTGACGCGCCGCATGCAGACAGACCGCCAATGGCTCGGCGAAGGCAGCTTTCTCAAAGCTCAGATGATCGGGCAGCACTACCAGCTGCGAACGCTCGCACACTAGCCGTTCACGAAAGCCGCCCTGAACGTGAGGAAAACGCATGGCGCTGCCATAAAAGCGCATGTCCAGCGCATGATTGGTCAGCCCTTCACGGGTAAATTTGCATTCAGTGGGTACCGTGCCCGGGTTTATGGCTACTCGCGTACCCGCTGCAAGGGGATTCTCGGCGTCTCCGCTGCGAATGACTTCACCGACAATTTCATGCCCAAGGACCATGGGCTCCTTGATACGTACGCTCCCGAAACCGCCTTCATGATAATAATGAAGATCAGAACCGCAGATGCCGCCATTGCGAATGCGTACCTCTACCTGGTTAGGCCCAGGCTCGGTGGAAACGATTTCATCAATACGGAGATCATGGGGAGCATGAATGGTAACGGCCTTCATAAAATTAATGCTCGCTCAGTCAGGGGAAATATATAGATACACTTATTGCCGCCGACACAGGCAACTCCCTTCATGATACGGGAGTTCGACTAATGCATGTCTTTAAACAAAAGTCGCATTATTGGCCCTGAAGGAAGGGTAACTGCCAGCGTTTAAGAGCTGCTGCAAGAAGGCAAACCAAGGCAGGCGCTGCCCAGTGAAAGCGCAGGGGCACTGTCTTCTTTTTGTTCTTTTCTATTTCCTTCTCTTTTTCTCTTCATTCTTAGCACCTGTTCAACGTCTCTCGAACTAGCGCTATGCGAGGTAAAAACAGGTTCTTAGCGCTACCACGGAGTGTTTCACCACCCTCAGATCGCCATCCACTGCATAGACCAAGGTCTCGCGCCAAAGGTGGAATTTATTATTCCTTCCTTAATCGAGAGTATCGCTGGGTAAGGTGACCCTAAACTCCTTCCAGGGCGGGCAGTAAACCATGGCAAACGACATACGGCAGTCGACCATCGGCACGCTAAATCTCAAAATCATTCCCTTTATTGTCATTTGCTATTTTGTAGCCAATCTCGATAAAACCAATATCTCCATCGCGGCACTGCAAATGAATGCTGATCTTGGTCTCACGACCAGCATGTATGGATTTGGGGTCGGCGTTTTTTATATCTCTTATATCCTGTTTGAAGTGCCCAGCAACGTGATCATGACGCATGTTGGGGCACGGGTCTGGATAGCGCGCATTTTGATTACCTGGGGTATCGTCAGTTCATTGATGGCGTTTGTACAATCGCCTACCCAGCTCTATATCATGCGCTTTATGCTTGGTTGGGCCGAGGCAGGCTTTGCCCCCGGCATCATCTATTATCTCTCGTGCTGGTTCCCCAAGAGCAACCGAGCTCGAGCGATGTCATTCTTTTACATGGGCTCGGTGACCGCCTCTATGATCGGTATGCCTCTCTCGGGAGCCATTCTCGGCATGTCGGGGATAGGCGGTTTGATGGGCTGGCGCTGGCTGTTCCTGATTGAAGGCTTCCCCGCCGTGGTACTGGGGATAATGGCACTGCGCTGCCTGCCCGATCGCCCCGCCAACGCCAAGTGGCTGCCGGACGATCAGAAAAAATGGCTGCAACAGCAACTGGCTCAGGAACAAGCGGCAGAGCATGGGCATCAGCGCCCTCGACTGCGCACCGCCTTTACCTCACCGCTGGTAGGCGTACTTTCGCTGATCTGGTTCCTGCAAGCGTTCGGCACCATCGGCCTCACTCTATTTATGCCGATGATCATCTCCTCCATGCATGTGGCCAACAGTAACTTCGCCATCGGTGCGCTGTCAGGAGCGCCCTTTGCCATCGCCTGCATCGCCATGTATTGGAATGGTCGCCATTCTGACCGTCATCAGGAGCGCGCCTGGCACATGGGCGCCCCACTATTGCTGGCGGGACTGTGCATGGGAGCCGTGCTGGTTTCCAGCAATGCAATAGTGGCCTATCTCTGCCTGAGTCTGGCGGTGGGGCTGGTATTCGCGCTAACACCAGTGTTCTGGGCGACGACTACCGAGCGCTTGTCGGGTATCACCAGTGCCGCTGCTATCGCCTTGATTAACACGCTGGCCAATGGCGTTGGCCTGGGGCTGCCGCCACTGCTCGGCCAGATCAAGGATGCCACTCAAAGCTACGACTATGGCCTGATGGTGGTCGCGGGTGCCCTGCTCCTTGGTGGCGTTATCTGTGTGGCAATGTTTGGCCCCCACCGGCGTCATCCTGAAACCCGTGCCAGGAAATACCCTCAACCGCTGAAGTCACCGGCCAACTGATAACACCCGACGCGCCCTTTAAACGCTGAGTATCGAAGGGAGTGAGATATTCAGTACCGTTTGCGGGAAGGGTATGAAGGAAAGCTGCGCGGACAATGCAGTGTGCCGCGCAGTAATGCTGATGCGCTTTCGTACCTTTTCTCCTTCTGAACAAATTCCCGACATTCACCACTTTTTAGCCCTACTTCCTTCAACATTGCCATGATAAAAGCGCTGTAACTCACCAGTGGCACGCCTTCCATGCCTACCAGCTAGCCTAACGACCGGCGCCGGAACTGCGTCGGCGAGCAGGCCATTATTCTCTTGAATGCTGTACTGAAAGCGCTTTCGGATTCGTAGCCCAGCGAGAAGGCGATGGCCGAAATACTCTGTGCACCTTCCCGCAAATAATTGGCCGCCACCAGCATCCGCCAGCGGGCGATATAGTCCATGGCGGTGCTCCCCACCAACGCCTTGAAGCGCTGCGCGAATACCGTGCGCGACACTCCCGCCACGCGCGCCAGCTCTTCCAGCGTCCAGCGGCGGGCTGGCTCGGCATGAATCGCCACAATAGCCGAACTGATCTGCGGGTCGGTCAGTGCCAGAAACCACCCTTGAGGAAGATCGCTGGAGGCATACATAAACAACCGCAAGACCTGAACCAGCATCAGATGCACCAGATGCGTGGACATCAGCGCGCCGCCCGGCTGCGGCGTTCTCAGCTCATTGGCTAACTGTTCGAGCGACCAGCGCAGCACCTGCGCCTGCCCCGAAGAGCCTGGCACATTGATGATCGAAGGCAGCGCATCAAACAGCACGGCAGCGTGATTGCCGGAAAAATCAAAGCGACCACTGATCAGAAACATCTCGCCACCGCCGTTATGCACGGCCACGCCATTGCAGTTGGCGATATCCAGAATGTCGCCGGGGTCCTGTGCGGGTAGCGTTGGGTCAGATGACAGAACGAAACGCCGCCCACTGTTGAGCAGGAAGCAATCTCCTTCAACAAAGCGCACCGGCTCCGATAGCCCGTCGGTAATTCCCCAGCACGTGCCACGCATAACGGCCGTAAACTTGATGCCTTCATGGGCAGGGAAGTCGAAGGACCACTCCCCGGCGGCGTCAAATCCCGCATAGAACTGGCTGCGCGGCTTCAGCAATGAAAGTACATCAGAAAGTGGGTCCATGGTCCTTCCCGTACTTATAACAAAGAATGCAGTATTCTAAAGCATTGATCGTTCGCACCCAAACACCTATCGTTGGAGCAGCATCACGCAAGTGTCCCCTTTCTGGAGCCTTTCACCATGAGCAAGCCCGTTACGTTCAAGAGCTGCGATTTCCCTCTGGCCGGTCATCTGTACCTGCCTGCTGACTTTGACCCCCAGCGTCAATACGCGGCCATTGTCTGCGTGCATCCTGCCGGTGGCGTAAAAGAGCAGACCGCTGGCCTCTATGCCGAAAAGCTCGCCGAACAAGGGTTCATTGCCCTGGCCTTCGATGCCGCCTACCAGGGCGATAGCACTGGCGAGCCGCGCCATCTCGAAAACCCTTATCAGCGGGTCGAGGATGTCAGCGCCGCCATCGACTATCTCACCACGCTCGTCTATGTGGACAATGCCCGCATCGGTGCATTGGGTATCTGCGCTGGCGGTGGCTACGCAACCCACGCCGCGTTGATCGATACCCGCATCAAGGCGCTGGGCACCATCAGCGCGGTGAACTACGGACAGATGTACCGTCATGGCTGGGACAACACTGGCAACCCTCAGGACTGTCTGGCATTACGCGATCAGGCGATGGCCGCACGCACCAGTGAAGCGAATGGTGAAGATACCCACTACCTGCCTACCGTGCCCGAGGATCGTGATGCCGCCGCCAGCATCCATCCCGATTTTGGCGAAGCCTACGACTACTATCGTACTCCGCGCGCTCAGCACTGCAACGCACCGGGCAAGATGACCACGCGCAGTCTGGCACAGCTGGTGACCTATGATGCCTTCAGCAACCTTGAGCTGTTCCTTACCCAACCGCTCCAGGTGATCGCCGGCAGCGACGCGGGTACTCGCTGGATGAGCGAGGAGCTTTATCGTCGCGCTGCCAGCAATGACAAGGATCTCCTGATCGTCGATGGCGGCACCCATATGGGGATGTACGATCAGCCTAATCTTGTTACAGCGGCCCTGAGCAAGCTGGTGCCGTTCTATACAAGGTACTTGTGAGTGCTTGCTCTTCCCTGTCAGGAAGTCATCTCCATGCCTGATTCAGTGCAAAAGCAGCTACCTTTATAGATAGCTATCTTGATAGAGAGATCAAGTACACAGTCGCTTATCGAGCAGGCCTAGCCTGATCTCCTTGACGCAGCAAACAGTACTCATCATGCCTGTTTCCCAGACGGGAGCAGGCCCTACTTGAGGAATACGTCATGAGCCAGACTCAATCCGTCACCTTCAAAAACCGCACCTGGGACGTGGCTGCGACACTGCGTCTCCCCGAAAATTTCGATCCTGACCGCACCTATGCGGCCATCGTTTGCGCTCACCCCATTAGTAGCTGCAAGGAGCAGACTTCCGGTGCCATCTATGGCGAAGCGCTGACCAATGCAGGCTTTATCACCCTGGCGTTCGACGCATCCACTCAGGGTGCCAGTGGCGGCGAGCCGCGTTTTCTTGAAGACCCTGCCACCCGTGTTGAAGACTTCCGCTGCGCAGTGGACTACCTGGTCACGCTGCCCTACGTCGATGAAAAACGGATCGGTGTGCTGGGCATCTGCGGTGGCGGCGGCTATTCCGTCAACGCGGCCATGACCGAACGCCGTTTCAAGGCAGTAGGCACCGTGGTAGCTGCCAACTATGGTCGCCTGATGCGCGAAGGCGACATGTCTCCCAACGCCGCCCTCAATACGCTGGAAGCCATCGCCCAACAGCGCACCGCCGAAGCACGCGGTGGCGAGCCGATGATCGTTGGCTATATCCCGAATTCCGAAGCCGAGCGCGCCGAAGCAGGAATGGACGACATCGACGTTGTTGAAGCGGTGGAGTACTACACCACGCCGCGCGGCCAGCAGCCGGGATCGCCCAATAAGCTGCGTTTCACCAGTACCGCCGCCGCCGTGGGCTGGGACGCCTTCCAGTTTGCCGAAGTGCTGCTGACGCAGCCGCTGCATATCGTGATTGGCAGCGTGCCGGGCGCTTTCGGTTCCTATCGTGATGGCCTGGAGCTGTATGGCCGCGCGAAATCGGAGCAGAAGAGCATCCAGATCGTCGAAGGCGCAAGCCACTACGACCTTTACGACAAGCCGGAACCCACCGCCCAGGCGCTGGAGCAACTGGTACCGTTTTTCAACAAGCATCTAGGGGCTTGAAGCGCGCCTGACACCCCCTTGCGGCTCCCGAGGAAGGGAGCCTGCACACACCATAGTGAAGCAAGTCGTTCATCACTGAGGCAGGGCAACTCAAGTTCCTCTCCAAACGCCTGCGAGCGGCCTCGAAGGCACTTGCCCTCTCCCCACTCCTTTTCAACCAACCGTAAAAAGGAAAATCAAACGCTCAATCGTCTCAGTAAGTCAGCACATCTGACGTTGGGTGAAGGTTCTTCTAAATGGTCTGGGAGCGAATAGCGGCTCTATGGCTCCCATCTACTCAAGAAAAGAGGTGAGCAAATATGTTGCGTTTCGATGGAAAAGTGGCCCTGGTAACGGGCAGTGGCAATGGCCTTGGTCGCTCTCATGCGCTGCTGCTGGCGGCCCGCGGAGCATCTGTTGTAGTCAATGACTTAGGCGGAAGCTCGGCTGCCGATGAGGTGGTGGCTGAAATCGAGGCAGCGGGTGGCAAGGCCGTTGCCAATTACGGCGATGTCTCCAAGGATGCTCAGGCTATCGTGCAGTCCGCCATTGATGCCTTTGGTCAGCTGGATATTGTCGTCAACAATGCCGGTATCAATAAGCCAACCTATGCGAATGAAGCCGATTACATGGCTCAAATTCGCCGCCATATTGATATCAATTACCTGGGAGCGGTAGACATCATTGCCGCCGCCTGGCCGCATCTGCTCGCCAGCGGCGCGGGCCGCATCATCAACACGGCTTCGCCTACGCTCGCGGGCTGGGAAGGTCAGACACCTTACGTGGCCTCCAAGGGCGCCATTTTCTCATTCACTCGTACATTGGCTATTGAAGCGCTCAAGGTGGGCATCAGGGTCAACGCTATCGCTCCCACGGCCTGGTCACATATGGCCTCGGAAGCCACCGTGCCTGATGAACTCAAGGAGACCCTCCAAAGCACCATGCTTCCCGAGATGGTCTCCCCCATGGTCGCCTACTTCGCGCATGAAAGCTGTGACGTCACCGGTGAAACCTGGCTAACCCAGGGCGGGCTGATGCAACGCCTCTCCCTCGCGGAGAACGAAGGCTACAAGAATCCCGAGACCACGCCCGAAGACGTGCAGGCCCACTACCAGACCATTGCCGACGACTCCACGGCCAAGCCGCTGGGCATCATCGGCAAGGATGGCGCCACCCTGCTGGACACATTCAAGTAGGTCACTCGCCCCTAACCAGAGAAACAGTCAGGGGTGCTGGCGGCCAAGCAGTTGACGTGGCTTGGCTTCAGCATCCCGCCCAGGTTCTGTACCGGATTCGCGCCCGCAGCAACGGCGCTGAGCAAGCAATGTGGCTGCTAACGCCGTCACTGGCGACAGCCTGCGTATCCAGAGCTGTTTCATGCGCTTTCCCATCGCTCGGAGCGTACTCACATCATCAGTTGGAGTGTTCTTTATGAATCGTTTACACAATAAAGTCGCCATCATTACCGGCGCTGGCAGCAATACCGGCATGGGGTCAATGATTGCCCGTTTGTTTGCTGCCGAAGGTGCCACGGTAGTCATCACTGACCAGAGCAATTGCCAGGACAATATGGACAAGCTGGTCAAGGAGATTACCGACAAAGGGCATCGAGCATCGTCCTCAGTGCTCGATGTAACACAGCAGGAACAGTGGGCCTCCGTGGTTGCAGATACCGTCGAGCGTTACGGGAAAGTCGATATCCTGGTCAATAACGCTGGGACCCCAGGGCCACGCGATGGTAGCTGGGACAAGGCCACCGCCGAAGACTTCCATCATGTCATGGACGTCAACCTCAACAGCCACTTCTACGGCATCAAGGCGGTTACTCCGCATATGGAAGCACAGGGCAGTGGCGCCATCGTCAACATCTCCTCGGCGGCGGGCATTATCGTGTTCCCCGATGTGCCGCCAGGCTACAGCGCTTCCAAGGGTGCCAGCCGCCACCTGACAAAAGCAGCAGCAGTGGACTTCGCTCGGCGTGGTATCCGCGTCAATGGCATCTTCCCAGGCTTGATTGAAACGCCGATGGCTACCTACTTCACTGAAGCCCCTGACACGATGAAGGAATTGCTCAAAGGCATTCCCATTGGCCGCGCGGGCACCTCTGAAGAGATCGCCAAGGCTGCCCTGTTCCTGGCCAGCGACGATGCTTCCTACATCATCGGTGCCGAGCTGGTGGTCGATGGCGGACTCACCATTATCTGATTAAAAGGACGAATTTCATGAGCAATACAAAGAAGGTTTGGCTGATTACCGGTGCTTCTTCCGGTTTCGGGAAGGCGCTGGCCGAGGCGGTTATCGCCCTCGGCGACAGCGTAGCGATCACTGCGCGCCGCCAGGAGCGTCTACAGGCCATCGCTCAGGGTCACGAAGATAACGTGCTGCCGCTCGCACTGGACATGACGGATGCGGATTCCCGTGAACAAGCGGTAGCCGACACGCTGGCCCGCTTTGGCCGCATCGACGTGCTGGCAAATGTGGCCGGTAGCGGCTCAATGGGAGCGGTCGAAGAATTTTCAGAAGCCGAGCTGCGCAATCAGTTCGAGCTGAACTTCTTCGCTACTGCCGAGATGACACGCGCCGTGTTACCGCAAATGCGTCAGCAAGGCTCAGGCAACATTCTTACCGTCAGTAGTGTCGCTGGTCTGGCGGCGATTCCCGGCTGCGGGCCATACAGCGCCAGCAAATTTGCCATCGAAAGCTGGACCGAAGCGCTGGCAGTGGAAGCTGCCCCGCTGGGTATCCACGTCACCCTGGTTGAGCCTGGTTCGTTCCGTACCGGTTTCGCTGGCGATGTCAACGTACGCCCCGCCCAGCGCCTCGATACCTACAGCCATGTCACCGGCCCAATCGAGAACTTCCTGGAAAATTCCGCAGGGAAGGAGATCGGCGATCCGGTCAAAGCGGCTGCCGTCATCATCGCCGTAGCCAATAGCGATAAGGCTCCGACTCGCCTGGTGCTCGGCCCCGATGCCTATGGCCTGTGGGATCAAACCATTGCCAAGCGCATTGAGGATATCAACGCCTGGCGCGAACGCGGCATGGAAACTTCGTTTGATGGGGTAGAAATAAAACCCATTGGTGGTTAACTGATTCACTACTCTGGGAAGGAAGCATCAGCCACGACTCGAAGCCGCCAAGGTTTCGCGGCTGATGTCCCCCCTCACCTAATACACACTTGAATTACATACAGGATCGACACCATGAGCACTACACCAAAAGTCTGGTTCATCACTGGCGCCTCCTCCGGCTTCGGCAAATCCCTGGCTGAAGCAGTGATCGCCAATGGCGACATAGCCGTGATTACTGCGCGCCGCCTGGAACGCCTGCAAGCCATCGCTGAAGGGTATGAAGATCGCGTGCTGCCGCTGGCAGTAGACGTCACCGATGCTGCCGCCCGTGACAAGGCAGTGGCCGATACGCTGGCGCGTTTCGGCCGTATCGACGTGCTGGCGAATGTCGCCGGGCGCGGCGTAGTGGGTGCCTGCGAGGAATTTGCCCCCGACCAACTGCGCGAACAGATGGAGCTCAACTTCTTCGCCGCCGCCGAGATGACCCGTGCGGTACTGCCGCAAATGCGTCAGCAAGGCTCGGGCAACGTTCTTACCGTCAGCAGCATCGCAGGCCTGGTGGCGATGAATGCCGCTGGCCCTTATTGCGCAGCCAAGTT
The DNA here is from genome assembly GCF_000526695.1 of Carnimonas nigrificans ATCC BAA-78. GTDB lineage: Bacteria > Pseudomonadota > Gammaproteobacteria > Pseudomonadales > Halomonadaceae > Carnimonas > Carnimonas nigrificans. The sequence goes on along the minus strand of NZ_JAGO01000005.1, from coordinate 6,092 downwards.
CGCTATCGAGGGCTGGACAGAATCGCTGGCCATTGAGGCCAAACCGCTGGGCATCCACGTGACCCTGGTTGAGCCAGGGGCGTTCCGCACCGAGTTCGCCGGCGATGTCAATATGCGCCCGGAGCAACGTATCGACGCCTACCGGCCCGTGGTTGAACCATTCGAGACCTATCTGGAAAGCTCCTCCGGCAAGCAGGCTGGTGACCCCGCCAAAGCTGCCCAGCGCATGCTCGAAGTAGTGGACAGTGCCGAGCCGCCCGTGCGCCTGATGCTGGGACGTGATGCCTTCTCGATCTGGGACGCCACCATTGCCAAGCGCTTGGAAGATCTGAACAGCTGGCGCGAACGCGGCGAAGACACCGCCTTCGACGACGCAGTATTCAACGAAATCAAGCTGTAAGAGCCTGTTCAGGACGTCACGAGCTAGAGATAAACGGTGGCGAAAACGATCAGGAAACGTAGCGCAGCGGAGTAACAACCATAGGCTGGCTCCGTCGTGTGAGCGTAGTAGCTACATCCAACCAAGTACCCGTCGCAGGCAGGCCTGCACCGGGTACTTCTTATATAAGGAGTGTATTTCGTGGATCGACCCAAGATCATCTGTCACATGGAAACCTCGCTGAACGCGAAGATCCGTGGCCCCTACATGAGCTCTCCGGCGCGCTTCGACCTGGTGAAGAACTACGAGGACACGCATATGAGCTTCGGCTGCCAGGCTTGGCTGGCCGGACGCGTAACCATGGAATTCTTCGCTGGCGAAGAACCGCCAGAGTTCACCCCGAACGCACCCATTTACCCGCGCGAGGACTGGGTGGCACCCACCGAGCTGAAAGACTTCATCGTGGTCGCCGATCCGGCTGGCAAGCTGGCCTGGAAACAGAACGCGATCACTCTCAGCGAATACGGCGCTCTGGGCAAGTATCGCTACCGCCCCACCGGACACCTCATCGAACTGCTTAGCCAACGCGCCTCGGATCAATATGTGTCCTACCTGCGCCAGCAGGGCATTTCCTACATCTTCGCCGGTGATGAGCAGTTCGACCTGCCTCTGGCGATGCGTAAACTCAAGACGCTGTTCGGCATCGAGATCATGGTTCTTGGTGGCGGCGCCATCGTCAACGGCGGTTTCTTCAATGCTGGCCTGGTAGACGAGCTGAGCCTGGTCATCGCTCCGGTACTGGACGATGCCATCGACACGCCAACCTTCACCGAGCGTGGTGAGCACATGCAGCCACAGCCGCCCGTGGGCTTCTCACTGATCGAAGTAAAGACCTTGCCCGGCGACAACGTATGGCTGCGCTATGCTCGACGCAGTAACGAAGACTTCCATCAAGCAGTGCAGGAGTAAACCATGTTCCACCACGTCAACCTGGGCAGCAATGACCTAACCCGCTCCAAGAAGTTCTATGACGCGGTGCTGGCCGTCCTCGGCGCCCAACCCGGCATTGAGCTGGATTTCAACTCGCCGCGCGTCCTCTACAAGCATGAAGGCTGCCTGCTGGTCATCACCCAGCCGCTCAACGGCCTGCCCGCTACCGTCGCCAACGGCGGCACTATTGGCTTGAGCATGAGCAGCCCTGAGCAAACCGACGCCTTCCACGCGGCCGCCGTGGCTAATGGCGGCACCACCTGCGAAGAACCGCCGGGCGAGCGCGAGACACCCGTGGGCCCCGTCTATCTGGCCTATGTGCGCGACCCCGATGGCAATAAGCTCTGCGCTTTCCACCAACCAGATTCATCCACGCCCTGATCCGCCGTTGCTCAGACAGATAACACCGTACGATTAAAGATAAAAATCGTACCATTTCGCATTGAGCGTTCGTTATTTGAAGACTACCGTTTATGGTCACGTTACGAGGAAAGCGATGATGTCTGACCCACAAACACCCCTGAATTCCGATTTTGACTGGCATAGTACCGCCACCGATGTGCTGGCCGGCATTAATCTCAACGGCAAACTTGCCATCGTGACCGGCGGCCATTCTGGCCTTGGTCTGGAAACCACCCGAGCGCTGGCCCATGCCGGAGCGCAGGTGCTGGTGCTGGCGCGCACTCTCGAAACAGCGCGCCAAGCGCTGGCTGACCTCCCCAATGTTGAACTCGATCAGCTTGATCTCGCCGATTTAAGCAGCGTGCGCGACTGCGCCGAACGTTTTGTCGCCAGCGGTCGCAAGGCCGATCTGGTGATCTGCAACGCCGCCGTCATGGCTAATCCTGAAACCCGCGTTAGCAACGGTTGGGAGTCACAGTTCGGCACCAACCACCTGGGCCACTACGCCCTGGTCAACCTGCTGTGGCCCGCTATCGCGTCTGGTGCTCGCGTGGTGTCGCTCTCCTCCCTGGGGCATCACTACTCACCGATGCGCTGGGACGATGTGCAGTTCGAGAGCGGCTATGACAAATGGCTGGCCTATGGGCAATCCAAAACTGCCATCGCGCTATTCGCCAAACAGCTGGATACGCTGGGCCAGGCCAAAGGCGTGCGTGCGTTCTCGGTACATCCGGGCAAGATCTACACGCCGCTACAGCGTCACATGGACATGACAGAAATGACGGCATTGGGCTGGCTCAACGACCAGGGGGAAGTCATTGATCCCACCTTCAAGACAGCACCGCAAGGGGCGGCTACTACGGTATGGGCTGCCACTTCACCACTGCTTGAAGGCAAGGGCGGCCTCTATTGCGAGGACTGCGACGTTGCCGTGCGCGATGACAGCCCCGAGCCAACCGAGACCGGTGTACGCAGCTACGCCATTGATCCCGAACAGGCCGCACGCCTGTGGCAACTGTCAGCCGAGCTGACTGGCATCAACGCGTTTGCTCAATAAGAGCGGGCGGTATCCGTATCGCTGCAAAAACCGCACTCGTGACCGGTAGCGCCACGCTGCGTACCGGCAGCGGTATTACCGATAACACCAATATAAAGATGCACTTCAAACGCTCCACTCCGCACGATCCACATGAATGCGGCGGGAGCAATCTTCGCTAACAGCAACGTTGAGAGAGAGGTGAAACATGGGCCGTTTACAAGACAAGGTCATTATCATTACTGGCGCAGGCAGCGGAATGGGGGCCGTTGCCACCCGACTGTTTGCCGCAGAAGGCGCCCAGGTCGTGGCAACCGATATTCAGGAAGAGGCCGTCACAGCGCTCTGCGCCGAGCTTTCACAGGGTGGATTGCAGGCCACCGCCATGAAGCTGGACGTGACCAGCGAGTCACAATGGCAAGAAGTGGCTGGCAACATCATGCAGCTTCATGGCCGCATCGACGTACTGGTGAATAACGCTGGTCTTCCCGGCGCACCGGAGAGCTGGGAGACTGTGACGCTGGAGTCTTTCAACAAAGTCGTCAATCTCAACCTGAACAGCCAGTTTCTCGGCATTAAAACCGTGTCGCCGCACATGGCAGCAGGCAGCTCTATCGTCAACCTCTCCTCTATTGCGGGGCTGGTGGCTCTGCCTGAAGTGCATCCCGCCTATTCGCCCTCCAAGGGCGCTAACCGTCTGCTGACAAAATCGGCGGCAGCCAGCCTGGCCGAGCAGGGTATTCGCGTCAACTCGATCCATCCGGGCCTCATCAGCACTCCGCAAACAGAGTTCATGAACACCGAGTCAGCCGCTGCCGACTACTTCCTGGGCCATATCCCGATGAAGCGGCTGGGCCGTCCCGAAGAAGTTGCCAACGTCATGCTGTTCCTGGCCAGCGACGACTCTTCCTACATGACAGGCTCGGAGCTGATCGTCGATGGGGGCTATACGGCCAAATAACGCCGGATCGGCATTCGTTGTAGACATGATTTCATCACATGAGGAGGCTAGAAGATGCTCTACTCTTCCGTAAAACACTATATTGATGGGCAGTGGAGTGAAGGCGAAGATGCCGACGTCATCTCGATTAATCCTGCCAATGGCCAGCAAATTGCCACCAGCACCTCAGCCTCTACCGGCCAGGTGCAAGCTGCGCTAGAGACTGCCCGCGCGGCGTTCGATGGTGGGCCGTGGTCACAGTTGGAACCCAAAGAACGCTCAGCGCTTTTGCATCGGCTCGCTGATCTTATAGAGAAAAACCGAGACACGATCATCAAAACGGTCGCCGCCGAAGTAGGCGCGCCCATTTCCAGCGCGGCGCTGCATGTCGATAATCCCGCGAAAGTTTTCCGCTGGTTTGCCGATGCCGCACTCCGCGGCCCGAATGGCGGTTACGAGCAGCCGTTGGGCCTGCACCACGACCCGATGACGTCACAAAGCATGTTCCGGCATGAACCGGTTGGCGTGGTCGCCGCTATCACAGCGTTCAATGTTCCTTTCATGATGGCCGCGTGGAAACTGGGGGGAGCACTGGCAGCGGGATGCTCAACGCTGTTGCTGCCCTCCCCTAAAGCCATTTTATCGTCAGGATTATTGATCGAACTGGTGGAGCAGGCAGGCTTCCCTGCCGGCGCCGTGAATTTCATCTTTGGGCCGCCCGCCGTAACCGAACAGGTCGTGACCGCCCCCGAGGTGGATATGGTGACCTTTACCGGTTCCGCTCCTGTGGGCAGCCTCTTGATGAAGCTGGCGGCACCGACGCTGAAAAAGCTGGTGCTGGAGCTTGGCGGCAAGTCACCAAACCTGATTCTGCCCGGCGTCGATATCGCCTCTACGGTGGAATCTTCCGCGCTGCGCTTCTGCCGCAACACAGGCCAGGCCTGCGGCGCCACAACACGCACCATCGTACCGCGCGCCCACTATGATGAATTCGTGGAGCGCACGGCGCGGTATCTGGAATCCATGCCGATAGGCGACCCGCTGGACCCGAACACCCTGCTTGGCCCGCTTATCACTGACGAGCAGGTTTCCCGCGTGCAAGCGTTTCTGACCCGTGCCGTGGAAGCCGGTGCCAGCATCGCTACCGGCGGTAAACGACCAGAAGGTCTGGAGGGCTTCTACCTGCAACCGACACTGGTGACGAACCTGGACAATTCGTTCGAGATTGCTCAGGAAGAGCTGTTCGCACCGGTAGGCGTGGTGATTCCATACGATGATGTCGAAGAAGCCATTCGCATCGCCAACGACTGCAAATACCATCTTAATGCGAATGTCTGGGGGCCAACGCCAGAGGCGCTCCAGGTGGCGAACCGCCTTCGTTCGGGAACGGTGACGATCAATGGCGGCGGCGGCTTTCGTGTCGACGCTCTGTGGGGTGGCCCTGGTGACTCTGGTCTGGGACGGGAAGGCGGCGAAGAAGGCTTCCGCGAATTCTTCGAGGTCAAGCATATCCAGTGGCCCGAGCGGTAGTGGCCGTTTACGTCAACGGATAGCTGAGAGAATGCTCGGTGCACCGTTGGATATGACAAGGGCGCTTCGGCGCCCTGCTGCTTCTGGACAGCAACATAAGGCGTTCAAGTCACTCGCTCCAGCACCTCTTCTTATGGCAGTGCATGACGCCTGTAGGGAGGCGAGCCATTAATCCGGGAGAAGCAGTCCGTATGGCCTGCATCGTTGGTCAACCAGCTCTAAAAACCACAGCGGCAACAAATAATAGCGCAGGCTTATTAGGGTTATTTCTGCCGAAATGATGATATTTATTGCCTTATTTTCTCTATTTAACTGCAAAAATTATCCCTTGAGGGGTGATAATTATCTCGCCGGGAGACTTTTCTCACAGATATTCAACTTTCCCTATCTGACCGTTTTTCGACTGTTCGACGCGTCTCTGGAAGCCGGTAACGGGGCCGCTGTGCCTGACAGCGACCGGGCCGAATGCTATCCTTGCACGTTATGTCTGTAGTGTGAGGCAGGCTAGGTTCTGTCTGAAAAGTCTGCTCGCATACAGCGCCCAATGCAGGCCAGTGTCACCATGGCATTGAAGCTACTGGCCAATTTGTCAAAGCGAGAGTTGATTCGGCGTTTTTCCTTTAGCCAGCCAAATAACCTTTCTACAGCATTACGTTGGCGATACCGGGGCTTGTCAAATTGATATGGCAGTCCCGGGCGGGGAGTCCTGCGCATTCGACGATAAGGAATAATGGGACGGACTCCCTTGCTGGAACAATAATGACGCAGGGACTGGCTATCATATCCCTTGTCGGCAACTACAAAACGGCAACGTT
>NZ_JAGO01000004.1 GCF_000526695.1 Carnimonas nigrificans ATCC BAA-78 | reverse complement strand
GAGGCTTGACCATATAACCCCAAGTGGTTAGGTTAAGCCGATGAAAGCGACAGACACCGGATACGGTGAGACGTTTCTCGCTCAGCATGATTTACCGAATTCGTTGTTGGCCGCACCCTCTAAGGGAACGACAGTCTCTGTCTGCGGGTAACGACACCAGTTTTGCCTGACGACCTTAGCAAGCGGGCACCACCTGATCCCATGCCGAACTCAGAAGTGAAACCGCTTAGCGCCGATGGTAGTGTGGGGATTCCCCATGTGAGAGTAGGTCATCGTCAGGCATTTATTTTAAAACCCCGATCAGCATCGCTGGCCGGGGTTTTTTCTTGGGCGGAAGAAACGACGAGAAGGGTGTTCGAGGTTGACTGCGGCTAGTGCGGACACAGCGCCTGGGACTCGGTGGCGGAGGAAGGGGCACATACCGGCACCCTGTTTGTACTGTATCAGAGCATTATCAGGAGCAGGAATACAGATGCTGTCTGTATAGGAGCCGCGCTAACGGACAGCCATAGGCCGTGTTCGGAAAAGCCAGTGCCTTTGAGGTAGGGGGGAGGTCGTAAGGATTGTGGCCCGGTCACCTTATACGTAATGCACTCTCCCGTTGAGCAAACGCTCCCCAATTCTCCCCTCACGCCACTTCGTAAAACTCAATGGGCGTGCCGTCCGGGTCTTTCACGAAGGTAAATCGCTTACCGGTGAGCGGATCAACCCGTACCGGCTCGGAGGGAACCCCAAGTGTTGTCAGCCTTTCAATAGCTGCCGCAATATCGGAGCAGCCGAATGCAATGTGACGAAGGCCGCACGCTTCGGGGTTATCCACGCGCGGCGGAGGAGAGGGAAATGAAAATAGTTCCAACTGAGCACCGCCCGGTAAACGCAGATCCAGCTTGTAACTCTCACGCTCTGCCCGCCAGGTTTCGTCGATGACCTGTGCGCCTAATATTTCGATGTAGAAGCGGCGTGACGCGGCATAATCGGCGGTAATCAGCGCGACATGGTGAATACCGGTAAGCTCAGGGAACGCGTTACTCATGGCTGGAGTTCATCTATCGCGTCGATAAGCTGCTGCATTTCCTCATCGGTGCCGATTGAGATACGTAGAAAAGGAGCCAGTTTCTCAGCCGTGAAGTGGCGTACCACGATGCCTTTTTCACGCAAGCCATCAAATAACGCTGCGCCTTTCATTTTCGTTGGACGAGCAAAAACGAAATTACTGTGGGAAGGCAGTACCTCGAAGCCGCGCGCTTCAAGCGCCTCGGTTGTCCATGTACGGGTGTTGATGACCGCATTCACGTTGCGCTCGAAGTAAAGTTGATCGGCGAGTGAAGCAATCGCACAGGCGGAAGCGAGACGATCAATAGGGTAGGAGTTGAAGGAATTTTTCACGCGCTCCAGACCCTCAATCAGCTCACGCGACCCAATAGCGAAGCCGAGCCTAAGCCCTGCCAAACTGCGTGACTTTGAGAAGGTGCCGCACACCAGCAGATTCGGGTGGCTCTCAATCAGCGGCACGCAGCTTTCAGCACCGAAATCCACATAGGCTTCATCTACCAGTACGACGGAATGCTGCTGCCGTTCAAGCAAGCGCTGAATTGCCGCCCTGGGGTGCGCATGGCCGGTAGGAGCATTGGGATTGGCGAAAATAATGCCGCCGTTATCCTGCGGGAAAGCACCCAGATCAACACGCCATTGGCTATCAAGAGGAAGCGTGCGCCGCTCGACGCTATATAGCTCGCAGTACACGGGATAGAAGCTGTAGCTGATATCAGGCATGTAAAGGGGCGCTTGCTGGCGGAAAAAGGCCATAAAAGCCAGCGCCAGTACTTCATCAGAGCCATTACCGACAAACACTTGCTCAGGCGCGACGCCGTACTGCTGTGCTAACGCTGCACGCAGCTCATCAGAGCTTGGGTCGGGGTAGAGCCGTAAGCTATCGCTATCGAAGTGGCGCAGCACGTCGGTAACAGCGGGTGCCGGCGGGTACGGGTTTTCGTTGGTATTCAGTTTTACCAAGCGCTGGCGTGGCTGTTCTCCGGGAACATAGGGGGTCAGCTCGTGTACCGCTGGGCTCCAGAACGTGCTCATGGGAAAGATAGGCTCCGCAGGTTCGCATCAAAACCCTCATAATCGCGCGTGGCGATGGTCTGCGCAAGACATCTCCAGTGACAACTCGATACACTCTGCTGATAGATGAGCGGTATGCTATTGTGACGTTATCGCCTGTGCAGGCGATGCTCAGTGAAATCATGCTAACGGCTGTATCGCATTTACCCATAATGACCGGGAGCAAGGAGCACCTCATGATGTTAAGGAATCTAACGGTAACTGCCGCTGTAGCATTGCTGCTGGCAGGCTGCGTAGGCCATCAGGAAAACGATGGCTCGGACCAGCAAGCGATCCAGAAAAACGAGACCAGTGCCCCTGAAACAGAAACCTTCAAAGGGACGTTCCCCTGCCGTAGTTGTACTGGTATCGACACCACCCTGACGCTTGAAGGCGATAACAGCACCGCATCCGTGGCCGACCACGTCTTTACGATGGAGGCGAGTTACAAGAATCACCCCCAAAATCCGCCTGACGAGCACTATGAAGGCTCCTGGGGAGCGCTCTCGGGCACACCCGAGAATAAAAGCGCTAAAGTGATCCAGTTGACTCCTTCCCAGGGTAACGACCAGCGTGAATACTATTTCCTGCGGGTGGATGAAAATACCCTGGAGCTGATTAAGCCCGATCTTCATCGTTTCGAAAACGGCAATGCGCTGCGCCTGAAACGCCAGTAGGGTTAAATCCTCTGCATTAAAAATCGCCCCTTCACTGCGAAACTCACTGCGCCCTTGCCCCCGTTGCCTTTTTGCCTCGGGTGCGGGGCTGCGCTACGTCAGGTGTTTATCAAGAGAGTTGTTATGGCCAAACCCAAATCCGCGTTTGTCTGCACTGAGTGCGGTGCCGAGTATTCCAAATGGCAGGGGCAATGCAGCAGTTGCCGTGAATGGAATACCCTGAGCGAAGTGCGACTCTCTTCTCCCTCTCGCTCAGGTGGCAGCCAGACCGGACGCCAGGGGTACGCGGGCAGCGCTTCCAGTGAAGTGGTTGATCTCTCAAGTGTTGATCTGGCCGAAGTACCGCGTTTTTCCTCAACCTTCAGCGAATTCGACCGCGTATTGGGGGGCGGTTTAGTGCCAGGCTCGGCGGTGCTGCTGGGCGGTAATCCCGGTGCCGGTAAATCGACGCTGCTGCTGCAAACTGCCTGCAAGCTCGCTCAGCAAAAGAAAGTGCTCTATGTCACGGGGGAGGAGTCACTGTCGCAGGTTGCCATGCGTGCCCATCGTTTGCATTTGCCTACCCAAGGTCTGCACATGCTGGCGGAAACCAGTATTGAAACGATTCTGGCGACTTGCGAGCGTGAACGCCCTGATATTCTGATTATCGACTCTATCCAAACCATGCACCTTGAGGATATCTCCTCGGCACCGGGTGGTGTGGCGCAGGTGCGTGAATCTTCAGCGGCACTGACGCGCTTCGCCAAGCAGAGCAGCACCGTGCTGCTGCTGGTAGGGCATGTGACCAAGGATGGCACGCTCGCTGGCCCCAAGGTGCTTGAGCATATGATCGACGCCTCTTTGCTGCTGGAAGGCAGTGGCGATTCGCGCTTTCGTACCTTGCGGGGGCAAAAGAACCGTTTTGGCGCCGTTAATGAGCTGGGCGTGTTCGCGATGCTTGAGCATGGTCTTAAGGAGGTCAAGAATCCCAGTGCCATCTTCCTTACCCGCAGTGAAGAACAAGCCGCAGGCAGTGTGGTGATGGTGGTCTGGGAAGGGACTCGGCCCTTGCTGGTGGAAGTGCAGGCACTGCTGGATGAGTCGCAGATGAGCAACCCGCGTCGTGTTGCTGTGGGGATGGACGGCCAGCGACTGGCGATGCTGCTGGCGGTACTGCATAAGCACGGTGGGCTTTTCAGCGGCGATCAGGATGTCTTTGTCAACGTGGTAGGTGGGGTAAAAGTGCTGGAAACCAGCGCCGATCTCGCCGTATTGCTGGCGATTGTATCGAGTTTGCGCAACCAGCCGCTGCCGCGCGAACTGGTCGTATTTGGTGAAGTGGGGCTGTCGGGTGAAATTCGCCCGGTGCCGAGCGGTCAGAGCCGTATCGTAGAAGCCGCCAAGCACGGGTTTACCAAGGCCATCGTCCCTAGCGCTAACGCCCCCAAACAGGCCCCCGAAGGAATGCAGATTATCAGTGTCGATAAGCTGACGGATGCACTGGCTGCGCTGTAAAACGTTACAGGTAGAAGTATGGCTGTGCCGTATTGAGTAGAGCGCAGCAGTATCGGCGGTAAAGATCGGCTTCCTATTACACCCATCCCTCGGTCGTGAAATACGCCCGAGGGATTTTTAACTTATCCAGGTCAAACAACGCATGTTCAGAGGCGCAGCCATTGCAGCATGATGCGATCAAGCAAAGGGGCAAGCCGATCAAAGCGACGGTCGGCTTTGATATCGACTTGAATGGCAGCAGGGGAGTCGGTGTCATCGTCGACACCAGCATAGACCATGGTGCTTTCGGTAATGGCGAGTGCGGCGGTAGCGGTGATTTCGATATGGAAGAGCAGGCTGATAACCCGTTCGGAATCCCAGCAAAACCCCTGGAGCGGTGCGATGCGTGTGCTCCCGATGGGAAGTGCTCCTTGCGGTAGCCCGAAAATTTCCTTATGCCAATGAAATACGTCAAAGGTCTCCGGTAAATTCAGCGGACAGTCAGGTGCCTTGCGCACACTGCTCCAGCCGAATTCGGGATAACTGCCCGTTGATACCAGTGCGCCCATCTCTTGCGCTATCAGGCAGCCGCCGTAGCCGATGCCCATAAGCGGTTTGGCACTGTTCAGCACACGCTGAATGAGCTTGCGTTCGCGTTTGATATGCAGGTAAGGCGTGTCATCAAGGGCGCTGTCGGGGCCATCCAGTACCACCAGCGCATCGAAATCGCTGGGTTTGGGCGGAATTTCATTCTCATAAAGGTGGCAGGTATTGAAGCTATGGCCCATTCCGGTCAGCCAATCTGCAAAACGGCCCGGGCCATGGTCTGGATGGTGCTGCAAAAAATAAATGTGCATGGTGCCAACTCCCGCCGTGATAATAGGTGGGGTATCCTTGTCTGACGAGCGCAGGGTAAGCCTGACAAGGTGCGCTGATCTTGCTCATACGGTGTTAAGGGTAGCTGCCTTTTTGTTTTATCAAATGTTTTTGTACAGCGATAGCGCGGTGGCGTTTACGGGAGCAAAAGATGTCTCCTGAGCTGAAAGCACAGATTTTTACTATCGTGGCGCGTGTACCGGAAGGCCGGGTGACCAGCTATGGGCGTATCGCTGCGATGACAGAAGGTGCCACGGCGCGCATGGTAGGCACCGCTATGCGGCAATTGCCAAACGGTCATGGGCTGCCCTGGCATCGTGTTATCAATGCGTCCGGCAAATTGGCTGATCACGCGGGCGCTGCTGAGCAACAGCGCTTGCTCAAGGCCGAGGGTATCAATCTTGAAGGAAGAGCTCGGGTTCCCGCCGCCTTCTTCTGGCCCTGAAACCGGCCACTTTCTTGTTTAATGGGATATTTGCGGGCATCTGTATATGCAAAAGGATCTCTTCGATACGCTGGAAGCGGCGTTCGAGTCACTGGATGAGCGTGCCAGCATTGCCGCCGCAGCAACGCTGTGCGAGCGGATGCTGCATAACTACCGGTTGTACTGTGAGGTGAGTGGGCAAGGTAACCGCCGTCAGATAGATAGCAGTATGGCGCTGGTGTGGGAGAAATTGCTGGCCCCTGCGGCGAAAATCAATTTCGAGCTTCAGGCCGAAAAATTGCTGCCGCTGGAAGCCGAACTGGAGGAGCTGCTGGAAGGCGGTGACACCAGCCTGGGGGTACAGATGGCCTGTGACGCCATCATGGCGCTGGGTATTTGCCTGGAAGCAGCGGTGGGCAAACGCCCTGGAGCCGTAGTTGAACTGTCTCGCCTCTCCCGTGGCGAAGTGGAAGAGATGGCGCTACTGCGTGGTGAACAGAGTGAAGAAGCTCAGGCATTACAGCTCGATGAGCAGGAATTTCAGAGTGAAATCATGGAGCTGCTGAAAGAGCAGGGGGCGGTCAAGCAGACAATCCAGGCGCTTAAGCGTTTGGGCGCCAACGATGGTGTCAGTAACCTCGGCCTTGCATTGGAAGAGTAGATGTTCTCGTGAGGTCGGGGCATTCAGGCTTTCTCATGGCGTTTCATCGCACAGAGAGATGAAATGATGCGCAAGCCCCGATCCACGCTGCTTCCCGCTATACGCTAGCGACGTACCTCAATGCCGGCTTCGGCCAGGCGCTGTTTGGCCTGATCAATCGAATATTCACCGAAGTGGAAAATGCTGGCGGCCAGTACCGCATCGGCATGCCCTTGCGTGATGCCATCGACCAAGTGGTCAAGATTGCCAACGCCGCCTGAGGCAATAACCGGTACATCAACGGCATCACTGATGGCGCGGGTCACGCCGATATCGAAACCGATCTTGGTGCCGTCGCGATCCATGCTGGTCACCAGCAGCTCTCCTGCACCCAGCTCGGCCATTTTTTTGGCCCACTCCACCGCATCAAGCCCTGTGGGCTTGCGGCCACCATGCGTGAAGATTTCCCAGCGAGGCGTTTCGCCTTCCTCCGAGACACGCTTGGCATCAATGGCGACCACAATGCACTGATTGCCGAAGCGTTCGGCGGCTTCCCGCACAAATTCCGGGTGAGTCACCGCCGCTGTATTGATCGACACCTTGTCGGCCCCAGCGTTCAGCAGCGCACGAATATCATCGCAGCTACGAATACCGCCGCCGACGGTCAGCGGGATAAACACTTCCCCCGCGATGCGGCTGACCATTTCCAGCGTTGTGCCGCGCCCTTCATGGCTGGCGGTAATGTCGAGAAAGGTAATTTCGTCGGCGTTCTGATCGTTGTAGCGCTTGGCAACTTCCACCGGATCACCGGCATCGCGAATTCCAACGAAGTTAACGCCTTTGACAACGCGCCCTTGATCGACATCAAGGCAAGGAATAATGCGCTTGGCAAGCGTCATGACGAAGCTCCTGAATCAGCGGGTAGGCGGGGCGATGGAGTCACTCAAACGTTGAGCGCTGGCAAGATCAAGGCTGCCTTCGTAAATGGCGCGTCCGGTAATCGCGCCCAGGATGCCGCGTGGCGCTACTTCCGCCAATGCCTTGATATCATCTTCGTTGGTCACACCACCTGATGCGATCACCGGTATGCCCGCGTGTTCCGCCAGCTCTACCGTCGCCTCGACGTTGACCCCTTGCATCATGCCGTCGCGAGCAATATCGGTGTAGACGATGGCGCTTACGCCGTCGTTGGCGAAACGCTTGCCCAGTGTCAGCGCCTGAATTTCCGATACTTCGGCCCAGCCGTCGGTGGCGACCATACCGTCGCGAGCGTCCAGCCCCACAATAATGTGGCCCGCAAATTCGCGGCACATTTCAGTGACAAAATCGGGATTCTTGACCGCCAGCGTGCCGATAATGACGTAAGACACCCCAGCATCCAGATAGTGCTGGATGGTTTCGCGAGAGCGAATGCCACCGCCGATCTGGATTGGCAGGTCAGGGAAGGCACGCGCAATGGCAGTAACAGCGTCACCGTTGATCGGTTTGCCCTCGAAGGCACCGTTGAGATCCACAAGATGCAGACGGCGTGCGCCAGCCTCTACCCAGCGGCTCGCCATCTCGACGGGATCGGAGCCATAGTTGGTTGCGTCCTCCATGCGGCCCTGTTTCAGGCGCACGCAGTGCCCGTCCTTTAGATCAATGGCGGGAATTACCAGCATATCGGTTACCTTGTCGTTCCTGTCTGCTGAGCCAGCAGCATCCTATCGGGCCAGGTGCCGCTGTCAGGGCGCCCAGCGAATAAAGTTAGCGAGCAGTTGCAGCCCCATGGCAGCGCTTTTTTCCGGGTGAAACTGTACAGCGAAGGTGGCATCACGACCGGTGGCTACGTGCGCAGTGATATCACCGTAGCGCACGGTGCCGAAGACATCAGCGTCGTTGGAGGCTTGTACGTAATAGCTGTGAACGAAGTAAAAGCGCTCGTTGTCGGGGATACCTTCCCATAGCGGGTGCTGATGGTGCTGGGTGACGTGGTTCCAGCCCATGTGGGGCACCTTCAGGCGCTCACCGTCTTCCTGCATGTCAGAAGGGAAACGTTTGACCTCACCGCTCAGGTAGCTCAGGCACGGAATGCCGCCGTTCTCCTTGCTGTGCTGTTGCAGCATCTGCTGCCCCACGCAAATACCGAGCAATGGCTTGTCGGCGTCATCGAGCATCTCCTGCACGATACCGGTCAGCTCGGTGCGCTCAAGCTCGCCCATGCAGTCACGCATGGCACCCTGCCCTGGCAGGATCACCCGCGATGCATTACGAAGGTCGTCAGGGGTGCGCGTAATGATAACGGCTTCCCTGGTGAGATGTTCGAGAGCCTTGGCAACGGAATGCAGGTTACCCATACCGTAGTCGATGACTGCAATGGTCATGAAAACCTCATGTACATAAGCGTGAGATGGCGCACTCTACCGACTTGCCTACAGCGTGCCTTTGGTGGAGGCGATGCGGCCCGCCATGCGCTCATCCTGGCTAACTGCCTGACGCACCGCGCGACCAAATGCCTTGAAGATCGTCTCGACCTGATGGTGAGCATTTTCGCCTTTCAGATTATCGACATGCAGGGTAGCAGCGGCATGGCTTGCAAAACCGTTAAAGAATTCGCTGACCAGCTGGGTATCGAAGCGACCAATGGTGGCGCGAGTGAAGGCGGCGTTCATGTAAAAGCCGGGACGCCCCGAGAAGTCGATGACCACGCGCGACAGTGCTTCATCCAGCGGCACATAGGCGTGGCCGTAGCGCTGAATGCCGCGCTTGTCGCCGAGTGCTTCACGAAATGCCTGTCCCAGCGCAATGCCGATATCCTCTACCGTGTGGTGGTCATCGACTTCAATATCGCCATCGCACTTGATGGCAAGATCAAGTTGACCATGACGCGCTACCTGATCCAGCATGTGCTCAAGGAAGGGAACACCGGTTTGAACCTCAAGCTTGCCAGTACCGTCGAGATTAATGGTGAGGTGAATACGTGTTTCAGCGGTATCACGGGTAACGGTAGCGGTGCGAGGAGTGGCGAGAGTGCTGGCTTGGTCAGTCATTGCGTCCTGCTTTCCAGGTAGTTGGCTGCCGGCTGGGATCGTGGTGGGCCAGCCTTCACTAAAAAGATAGTGCGATGAAAGTTGCTTACGAGTAAGTAACCACGATGCGTAGAAGCCTGCTCGACAGCAAGGGCAATACACCGTGCAAACGCTCGCGTGACTGGGGTTAACGGTACCACATGGGATATTATTCGGCACTGTTTAATCACGCGTGCCGGCAGTGCTCACGCCTTATTCATCAGATGAAGTGCATGTGATGAACCTCTAGCGATAATCGACCGTAAAGCAATGGGCTGTTGCGCAGAGCAGCACAGCGCAAAAGGAGCCTTTCTTGATTCAAAGCACCACTAAGAAGCCCGGGGAAGCGAATCACCCGCGCCCTGCGCTGGAGCCACAGCAGTTTTCTTCGCGTGTACTGGCCTGGTTTGATGAACACGGGCGTAAGCACCTGCCGTGGCAGCAGCAACAGACTCCTTACCGCGTGTGGGTGTCGGAAATCATGCTGCAACAGACACAGGTAGCCACCGTGATCGGCTACTTCGAACGCTTTATGCAGCACTTTCCCACCGTATACGCCCTTGCTGAAGCTCCCTTGGATGACGTACTGCATCTATGGACCGGGCTGGGATATTACGCCCGTGCGCGCAACCTGCATCGCGCCGCGCAGCAAGTGGTCAACGAGCATGGGGGAGAGTTTCCGGTTGAAAGCGTCGCCGCGCTCACCGACTTGCCAGGTATTGGGCGCTCTACCGCTGGCGCGATTATCAGCCTTTCTGGTAACGGACGTGCAGCTATCCTTGACGGTAACGTCAAGCGTGTACTGACCCGCTTTCACGCGGTGGAAGGGTGGCCTGGCAAGCCAGCAGTGGAGCGTGGCTTGTGGGAGATAGCAGAGCGTTATACGCCGACTGATCGGGTGGGGGATTATACGCAGGCGATGATGGATATTGGCGCCACGCTTTGCACTCGTACCAAACCGGCATGCTTGCTGTGCCCCCTTGAAGATCGCTGCGAGGCTCACGCACGTAGCGAAGAAACGCGCTTTCCTGAATCCAAACCGAAGAAGCAGATACCGACCCGCCAGGCGCGAATGCTGATGCTGACCACCGATGATGGCGAAGTGCTGCTGGAGCGACGGCCTGATAGCGGTATCTGGGGCGGCCTTTGGAGTTTGCCCGAGTTTGCCAATGATGGTGCTATCGACGACTGGCTCGACACCTATGCGCCACGCGCAGAGCGTAGCGCGGCATGGTCGAGCTTCGTGCATGTATTCAGCCATTTCCGTTTGGAGATAACCCCCGTGCCTGTGCGTGTGGCAATACCTCCTCACGGTGTTGCCGATAATCGCCAGCGTTGGGTTCACCCCGCCGACTTAATGGGGATGGGGCTTGCTGCGCCGGTCAAGAAACTGCTTCAGCAATTGGTGAGCGCGTAACGCGGCACAACCGGGCAGCCTGCCTTGCGTTGTTTCCCCACTGGCCTCATGGTGGGGTGAACAGTTCGAATGATGATTAAACGAGAGTATCAATAGTGGCTACTGTATTTTGTCGCAAGTACCAGAAAGAGCTGCCCGGGCTAGACTTTCCGCCGCTTCCCGGCGCGAAGGGGCAGCGTATTCACGAAACGGTGTCCAAACAGGCCTGGGAAGAGTGGCAAGTGCTGCAAACCCGGCTGATCAACGAGAAGCACCTTAATCTGCTTGATCCCGAGACACGCAAGTATCTGATGGAGCAGCTCGAACGTTTTCTCGATAACGAACCTACCGACAGCGCAGAAGGCTACGTACCGCCGAGTGAATAAGCGGCAAGCCCCATGTAGACAGGCGTGGCTAGCCTTTGGCGGCACGCTGTTGATATGAATTTATGCAGTCGAGTAAAAAAAAGTTTTTAACTGCTTGACCTATCAGGAAGTATCCGGTTAAATACGCATCCGTTGGCAAGGGGCCAGATAGCTCAGTTGGTAGAGCAGGGGATTGAAAATCCCCGTGTCGGCGGTTCGATTCCGTCTCTGGCCACCACTTATTTGATGGGGTATCGCCAAGTGGTAAGGCATCGGCTTTTGGTGCCGACATGCGCAGGTTCGAATCCTGCTACCCCAGCCAACCCTCGGGTTAGCACTCATAGCGTGTGATTTAGCCGGCATAGCTCAGTTGGTAGAGCAACTGACTTGTAATCAGTAGGTCCGGGGTTCGACTCCTCGTGCCGGCACCAGAATTTTACCCCGTAGCTCAATGAGTTACGGGGTTTTTGGTTTTTGGCTCTTTCCCTATTGGCGCTGCGGTGAATTCCCTGACCGCGCTTATACCATCCCTTCTCTCTTTGCTTAAGCGTCTTGCTGGCTCTCCCGTTCTTCATGCGGCATAACGCATGCAGCGTAAACAATCGCCATTTGCGGGCACTATTCATGGATAGTCGGTGTCTTGCACGGCTGGTTAAACCCACCAGGCCCAACCTTGTTACCGTCGTGACTCCATTACATACTGCTGACCGATAATAGTTCTTGTGGTTGCTCCTGCTCTTTTCAGCCCCCGTGATTGTGATAAAACCGTGAACGAGTAGCTGAATGACTGCAACTATCAACGGTTACATGTCGAATACAACATCATTCATCTATTCAGCGGTTGGGCCTCTTCAGGAATAGCCTCTGGGGTACTCCAGGGTATAGCCATGATTACTGCTATTTTTATGGCTCCACAGAGGGCATCACATCGCTTATATTCAGAAACAGACATCAGAAGGTAGAAGGATTCAGCGATAGGAGTGAAGGGCCAGCCGGCGTATCACCTGTAATCGTTCAATGATTCAAATATCTCAAGGAAGGAAAGGATTATGCAGATAAGCAATGTATCCGGCTTTGGCTTAATAGCGGTAGACAAGTCTGCTGGCAGGATTCTGTTCCTTGATCCTGCCACACTTGAGATTCGTAACGTTATTGATGACCTTCCCCCAAAACCCCATGAGCTTTTGATATTGCCCCAACAGGGCAAGGCATATGTTCCTATATATGGCGACGGCATCCATGGGGATAATCCGCATCCTGAGCATCATATAGCGGTTGTGGATCTTGCTCGGCAGCGGTTAATCAAGCTGATTGACGTATCACCTTTCAAAGGGCCTCATACAGCTCGCCTGGGGGCTAACGGATTGATCTATTGCTGTTGTGAAGAGAGCGCTGCTGTCGTTGCCATTGATCCGCACAGCGATACGCTGGTAGGTCATATAAATGTGGGATCGGATAATGTGCATCGTCTCGCCACTATCCCCGGGCGTAACCAGCTGATTACTGAAAATGAAGAAGACAAGTCATTATGTCAGGTGGACCTCAATGGTACTGAGGGGCAGGTTATTAAGACGCTCATTGTACCGGGGAGTGTGAACGGTATTGATACCTCGCCTATCCGGCCCTGGGTCGTGGCTACCAGCAGTGATGCTCCGGAGCTGTTCGTAATAGACCGTGATCATCTGCAACTACTTGATCGCGTACCTATTGTGGGGCACCGCAAAGGCGGGCAATTGGTACGCTTTCGCTCCGATGGCGAAGTATTGGCGGTGATTGGGGATTTTGAGCCAGTGGCCAGCTTTTACGATAAGGATCTGCACCATCTTTTTACGGCCCAGGTTCAGGATAAACCTCTGGATGGTGCTTTTACTCCCGATGGTCGGTATTTCCTGGTCGCCAATGAAAATAGTGGCAGTATATCGGTCATCAGTTTGGAAGAGGGGCGTACTGTAGAACATATTAGTGTCCCCGAAGGCTGCGAAGTACTTGTCTATTACCCATTGGCGCCCATTTATGTGGCCTCTCGTTAATTACAAATAGCGCTATGATAGGGTTTCAAAACAGCCACTATCCATACGCCAATACTGAAAGATAATAAAAATTGAAAGGTAATAACAAGAGGGGAGGCGGTAAGCCCATATCGGCCATTTAGCTACCCCCTCTCGCAGAAGGCATTGCTCAGGCAATACAGGTTGCGATGAAGGAGCAGCAGGGTAAAACGCAGTCTTTTCCAGGCGCGCGGTTAATCACATAGCGCTAACAAGGGCGGTAAATACTACGCTAAACCTCCTTTCTTGAGCGCAGCATCCAGGCTGCACCGGCAAGCGATAGCAGGCATCCGCCGGCGAGATAGACGGCCACCGGAACCCAGCTGCCGCTTGCAAGATCAACCAGCGCAGCGGCAATGAACGGTGTGAAGCCGCCGCCAACCACGCTCGCGACCTGGTAGCCGACGCCAGCACCGCTGTAGCGATAGCCGGCACCAAACAGTTCGGCGAAGATCGGCTGCTGTACGCAAACCACCATGTCATGGGAGAGGTTGGTCAGCGCGACGGCGAAGATCACGATCCAGATAACTGAACCTGCCTGTAGCGCCATGAAGAAGGGGAAGGCTGCAACGGCGCCGATCAGGGCGCCGATCATGTAGATGCGGCGGCGACCGAGCGTATCGGCGAGGAAGGCAAACAGCGGGATGGTAACGCAGCTGATTGCACCAACCAGCAGGCCGATATGCAAGAATAGATCCCGCGACAGCCCGAGATAACCGGTGGAATAGCTCAGCGCGAAGGTGGTCACGATATACATCGTGAAGAGTTCGGCCAGGCGCATGGCAATAATGGTAACGAAAGCGCTCGGATGACGCCGCAGCGCTTCTATAATTGGCGGCTTGGCCGGTTTCTCGTCAGCCTGTTTTTACTGTCTCGAGAAACTCGGGTGATTCCTCGATGCTGGAGCGAATTTTCAACGCAATCAGCACCAGCACGACGCTGAACAGGAACGGCAGCCGCCAGCCCCAGCTATTGAACGCTGCATCATCAAGGTAGTGGCTCAGCAGCGAAACGCTACCGGTGGCGAGCAGCAGGCCCACCCCGTAACCCACTTGTACACCGCTTGAATAGAAGGCCCGCTTGCCGCGGGGCGCGCTTTCGATCGCCATCAGCGCTGCGCCGCCCCATTCTCCGCCTACCGCGAAGCCCTGGATTGCACGAAGGAGCACCAGCAGAATCGGTGCCCATACGCCGATGGTGGAGTAGGTAGGCAACAGCCCGATCAGCGCCGTGGCACCTCCCATCAGAACGACGGTCAGGATCAGCATACGCTTGCGTCCAAGCTGATCGCCAAAGTGACCGAAAACGATCCCGCCCAGGGGGCGGAATAGAAAACCCACGCCAAAGGTTGCCAGTGCCGCCAATGTGCCGGTGGCGGGGCTAACGTTGGGAAAGAACTGGGCGTTGAAGACCAGCGCGGCGATGATGCCGTAGAGTAGAAAGTCATACCAGTCGACCACGGCGCCGACGAAACTGCCGATGGCAGCACGTCTGGCCTGGCTGGTTGACGTTAACGACTGCGTAGGCATGGCCGATACGCTCATCCTGCTCTCCCGCTGATGGCGGCGCGCGTAGCGCCATAATGTGAATGATGAGGGCGGGACGTCGGCAACCAGTGCGCCGCGTCCAAAGCCGGAGAGCGCATTCTACGCGATTGTTGCCGTCGGAGCAGGTCGGAGATGGCGAGTCGCAGTGAGTAATCGTTTAATGGCGGTGCGCTGATGCCTTTCACCGTGCCAATAGAAGCCAACCAGCCAGAATTAACCGAGATGTTTTTGATCTTGAGTAACAACAGCGCTCTGGCCGCGAACTGCCCCAAGTCGTCTGGTTCCTCAATCCTCGAAGAAAGAGTTATCTACGGGGCAGCATTTTGACCAGGAAAGACAGATTCCCCTTCCTGCCGATATTGCAGAAAGGGGAATTTCGTCAGGTGACAGAAGGCTGATGTTCCAGACCCTCTACACCCTTGTCGCCAGTGGAGAGCCTTGCTTGCCATTGTAGGCTGTGGGTACTTCCGGCTCATCTACTGCGAAGATACCGCCGCTCAGCCGGCGCACGCGCTTCATGAACAGCGCAATACAGAGCAGCGTGCCGATGGCTGCCACGACGTAGCTCATTTGTAGTGAGAGCCCGAAGCCGATAGGTGCGTAGGCCAGGTAGGTGAAGGTCGCCATGGTCATGAACACCGCCGGAATGGACGTGATCAAATGAGGCTTGCGCGCCAGTACCAGATACATGGTGGCCACCCACAGTGCGATCACGGCTGTCATCTGATTCGCCCATGAGAAGTAGCGCCACAGCAGCGTGAAGTCCATGTGTGTCAGCGCATAGGAGACCACGAACAGTGGTGCCGCGATCAGCAGACGACGTGCTAGCTGGCGCTGATCAATGTTCAGGTAGTCAGCAATAATCATGCGCGCACTGCGGAAAGCGGTGTCACCGGAGGTAATCGGCAGGACGATGACGCCAAGAATCGCCAGCGTACCGCCAATGGCACCGAGTATGGAGGTCGATACTTCGCTGACCACCGCTGCCGGGCCGCCAGCCGCCAGAACGTCGGAGAGCGTGTGATCGCCCTGGAACAGGCTCATTGCCGCCGCCGCCCAGATCATTGCGATCACGCCTTCAGTAATCATCATGCCGTAGAAAATTTTGCGCCCGTTGACTTCATTCTCGGTGGTCCGCGAGATAATTGGCGTCTGTGTGGCATGGAAACCGGAGATTGCTCCGCAGGAGATGGTCAAAAAGAGCAACGGAAAGATCGGTGCGCCGTCAGGATGCATATTCTTAAACGAAAGCTCTGGAATCGGTGCACCAGTGAAGACCATGCCGAGACCAATACCAAGCGCGCTAAACAGCAGCAGCGCACCGAAGTAGGGGTAGATGCGCCCAATGATCTTGTCGATCGGCAGTAGCGTTGCCGCCAGGTAGTAGGCGAAAATCACCAGCGTGATCAGGGTAATTGAGATGGGCGTCATGTTGGCAAGCAGCGACGCCGGTGATGTGACGAAAACCGTTCCTACCAGCAGCAACAGCAAAATAGCGAATCCATTGACTACGTGCTTCATGGCCTTGCCGAGGAACTTGCCCGCCAGCTGCGGCAAGTGCGCGCCATGGTTGCGGATCGAGATCATTCCGGTAAGGTAATCGTGCACTGCGCCAGCAAAGATACAACCGACCACGATCCAAACGAATGCGATCGGGCCATAGAGCGCTCCCATGATTGGCCCAAAGATTGGCCCAACGCCAGCGATGTTCAGCAGCTGAATAAGCGAGTTGCGCGTGGTTTTCATCGGCAGGTAGTCGATGTTGTCGCGCATGGTGAACGCAGGCGTGCGGCGCTTGCGATCGGTTACAAAAACACGCTCCACGAACTTTCCGTATGTGAAGTAGCCTACTATCAACAGCAGGATAGATATGATGAATGTAATCATTGTGAGGCCCCTCAACAGGAGATACGTTTTTGGGTTCGCTGGTGACGTCACTGGATCGGCCATGGTTCCAGTGCCGTGAGTTACGGCACTAATGTACGAAGGTCGATAGGGGATTACAGCTAGACTTTAGGCTTTGTTGGGCAAGCAACTGAACGATGGTACGGCCTACGTAAGGGTCTGATGCTGTGTAAAACGCCAGTGACGGGCTACTTGACGTTGATCGAGAGGAGTGATGTAACGGTCCCATGAACAGATAGTGGGGCAGCGACAAATTGAACAATCTTCTTGAGTGCCCATAACTTCATGATTGATGAACAGAAAAAGATCATCTCAGCGCGCCTCCTGCAATACACATTCGAGCCCTTCATTACTATGGACCCAAGCGCATGAATCTGACGAATAAAACGGCAATAGTCACCGGTGGTGGTCGTGGAATAGGACTCGGGATCACCCAGCGCCTACTGAAAGCAGGGGCCAGCGTATTGGTAGCGCAACGCCAGCCCCTACCTTCAGTGTTGCAGGAAAATGACAATGTTATTGGGCTACAGGTGGATCTGCTGGAGCATCAGGCAGGCGAATCCATCGTGCAAAAAGCGCTCGAACAGTGGCAGGGGGTCGATATTCTCGTCAATAACGCTGGCATCATGTTCGAGTGCGAGCTGGAAGACATGACCGAAGCGGACTGGGACCGCATGATGGCCCTGAATGTTCGCACTCCTGCCTTTGTCGCCAAAGCACTTGTGCCCCATATGCGCGACCGCAATGCCAGCATCGTCAATATTGGCTCGATAGAAGGCATCGCCGCCAATCCGCAGCACATTGCATACTCGACCGCCAAGTCAGCGATACACGGCATGACCAAGGCGCTCGCCGTGGATTTGGGGCGCTACGGAATACGTTGTAACAGTGTGGCGCCCGGCTGGATTGATTCCGACTTGAGCCGAGCTTATATCGAAAGCCAACCCGACCCGACAGCGGCTCACGATGGACTACTCGCCCTTCATCCGGTGGGCAGACTCGGCACCCCAGAAGATATTGGCAGCCTGGTAGCCTTTTTGTGCTCGGACGAATCGCTTTTCATTACTGGGCAGGTCATGGTGGTGGATGGCGGCCGCACCGCAAAACTACCGCTATCGTTTTGAAACAGTTCCCACTACAAGACTCAGTCTGGCCTTGAAATTCCCTGATGCGATGCCTCTGCCAAAGCCTGGCGCATGACCATGTGCTCCAGGCCGATCTTTGGAAATGGTTGGGAAATCCCTTCTGCAACCGAGCAATCGCTAGGGGGCCTAGGGATTACCGGGTCGTATCAGGCTTCGTCTAGAACCTGTAAAGATCAAAGGGCGTCACGTCCAAAGGCGGTGTCTCTCCCAGTAGCAGGTCTGCCGTGATTTCGGCAGATACGGGGCTTTCTGTCATTCCCCAGGAGGTTGCCGTGTTGAGCACCAGCCCCGGTAATTCCTTAACGTTTGAAATAATAGGATGCTCATCCGGGGCAATAGACATGGCGCCACTCCATCTGTCGATTAGCTCTGCCTTCTCGAAAGCAGGAAATTCGGCCTTGAGCGTCTCCAGTGATTCTTCAAGCGCAGGTAGATCAGGTAGTGCCGTCATATCCCTGTGCTCTTCAAAGGGGGTGACCTCATCCAGTTTCCAGCTTTGTGGCTGCATCAACGTAGTAAATAACCGGTTATTTAAAGCGATATGCACTGGGAAATCAGGGTCGGTTATAAGCGGTATGTATTTATAGCCATAGATAAATGACTCTTTCACGAGAGGTACAACGATGACTCGGGGAGAGGTCGCGTAGGTGCCATCAGCCTGCTCGCGGAAAAAAATGTTCCCAGGGAGAGCCACATTGCCACCCGGAGCGCCGGGAGGGCCGCTGATAAGCTGCTGAGACTGATAGGCGGGCAGTGTAGGTACATCAACCCCCAGGTTTTGCATGAAAAGCCTCGACCAGTAACCTCCGGCTACTACCACCTGTGATGTTCTGATCGCGCCTTTTTCAGTGACCACATCAGAGATATTGCCTGCCTGCGTTTCTACTCCTCTTGCAGCACACTGAGTGTAGATTCGGATGCCAATTTTTTTGGCATACTCTGCCATGACGAAGGCTGCTACTTCTGCATCCAGGCTCCCGGAATCCTCTTCAAACCCTGCGATTGTCCAATTTGAAGAAGCACCGCGTAGCCGCTGTTCCAGTTCATTTCCATGGATGATTCTGGTGTTGAACGGGTTATCAGACCCGAGTTCTGCACTTTTGGTGTTAATCCACTTTCTTGTATTTTCCAGATCCTCTTCATCCAGCGGTACTTCTACCCTGCCTTGAGTGCGATAGCTTGTATCAGCCCCGACCTTTTCATTCATTTTGCGCCATCGTTGCTTGCCGATATGGTGCATCATGAAAATTTCATCGGGATTTTTGTACGTCATTACCTGGCCGTAGAAGCGGCTCGACTGCTCTCCAGCAATATTTCCCTTTTCAACGATTACTGGGGACAAACCACGCTCAGCCAGTTCAATGGCCGTCATGATGCCTAAAATTCCAGCCCCTACAATGACCACATCCGCTTGTTTGGGGAGTTTTCCCTCGGTGCCCTCCACATACCCGTTTCTGGGGCTTCCGGGCACCCAACGGCCTTCGCGTCTGAGCATGGGGGTAAGAATGCCTGCGCCTCCTGCTACAGCTACGGCTGCGCCACCGAGTAATAACCCTCTTCTCGTTATTGGCATGTAATAGTCCCTCTCATTATCCCTTGAGTGCTATTTAATGTTTGTCATTGATATATGTATCAGGGTGTCCTTCCAGTACATTAACCCTGCCTCTACTCCCAACTCTTTTCACCTGAGAGAGCTGATGATGAAAGCCAAAGGGTTAATATGCTGCATGACAGAATCATTATTTCAATAATCCTGCCATCGAATGATTTGCTTATAATTCCCATTCCTGTGCGGTGGCATCGTCTATTTCTATGATGGTAGGGCCATTGGCCGCGAAAGCATGTTCAAGTGCGCTCATCAATGCTTCCATACTATCGGCACGAGTCGCCTGAGCACCGAACCCCTGTGCCAGAATCTGGAAATCAGGGGTATAAATATCCACACCGATTTGAGGAATGGAGCGCTCTTTCATATAAGTTTTAATTTCACCATAGCCGTGGTTGTTCCACAGGATGATCGGCAGGGAGACCCGCTGTTCAACCGCAGTGGCGAGTTCCGGTAATGTAAATTGAATCCCCCCATCCCCAATCAGGCCGATTATCGGGCGGTGTGGGGCGGCCAGTTTCGCGCCGATGGCGGCAGGCAGTCCATATCCTAACGTTCCAAATCCGGTGGAAGAGTTGAACCAGCTACGGGGTGACGGTGCATCAAAGGTCAGGTTGGCACCATAGACTGGCTGGGTTGAGTCTCCCGCAATCACTACATCGGGCCATTTGGCAGCAATCTGCTGCATTATTCGGCCATATGTCTTGTAGGGTGAAGGTACATCGCGCAAGGCGGCCTGTTTCAACTCGGCTGCGCGGGATGATGAAGGCGTCGCGCCATCCAAATGCGCACCTAGTGCCGTGCAGAATGTCGCTGCGTCGGAGACGATGCCAAGTGAAGCGGGGGCATTGCGAGCAAGCTGCTGAGCATCTATGTCAACGCGAATCAGTTGGCCTTCGATGCTGGGGCGGCTGGAGAAAAGCAACGTATCGGTTTCACCAAGCTCAGTACCAATCGCCAGCACTACATCGGCATCACGCAACGCATCCAGCAGGGCTGGCTGGGGGAGCAGCGAACCGACAAGCAATGGATGTTCTGGAGGAAGAACTCCTTTGGCGTTTATCGTCAGTATCACGGGAGCGCCCAGCGCCTCGACCATTTGCTTCGCCTCACTGGCAGCATGCACGCTTCCTCCTCCCAGGATAACCAGGGGAGAGTGTGCTGATTTCAGCCAATTCGCAGCACAGAGAATATCTTCGGGATTCGGAGCGGGGCGTTTCGGGGGTGTGCCTATGTGCGCTGCCAGCTCATTAGCCGGTGAGACGATCACATCCAATGGCAGTTCAATATGTACCGGGCGAGGGCGCGAGGACTGAAAAACTGCGGTAGCTCGATCCAGCACAGCGGGCAATTCGTCAGCCGACATCAGGGTATGGCTGAAGGCTGCGACACCTGAAACCAGTGCCTGTTGATTCTTTAATTCGTGCAGGCGGCCTTCGCCCAGGCCCAGCTCATTGCGATTTAGCACACTGGAAATGACCAGCATGGGAATTGAATCTGCATAAGCCTGCCCCATGGCCGTTGCAATATTGGTCATGCCTGGCCCTGAAATAATAAAGCATGCTGCGGGCCTGCCAGTGACGCGGGCATAACCATCCGCCATAAAGCCCGCCCCTTGTTCATGTCGAGGCGTTATATGCTGAAGCGAAGTATCTGGTAAACCACGATAAAGCTCGACCGTATGCACGCCTGGAATACCAAAAACGATATCGAAACCGTGTTTTTCAAGCAGTTTGGGAAGTATTTCGCCAACGGTGGGCATAGTCTCTCCATTGGTTTTAAAGGGCGAATTAAAAGACGACATACCGAGCCAGCAATATAGCGATGGGAATGGAAATAAGGGTGCGAATCAGGAAGAGTATAATCAGGTGCCACAGCTTTATTCCCAGATTGGAACGTAGCAGCAGGGCGCCCACTTCAGACATGTAAATTAACTGTGATACGGATAACACCCCAATGAGAAAGCGAGTCTCCTGGCTTTCAATATGGGTGCCGAGCAGAGAAGGAAGGTACATGTCGGCGAAGCCAACGATCATCCCTGGAGCCGCCTTTTGTGCATCAGCTACGTTGAGCCATTCAAGGAGTGATGCAAAGGGAAAGGATAACCAGTTAAACACAGGCGTATATTCAGCCACCATCACTGAAATCATGGCGATCGCCAGCGTGGCTGGAATCAGGCCAAACCAGGTATCTATCAGGTTACGAATACTTGCCTTGGCAAAATCACTCATGCCTCCTGATGTTTCAGCGCGAGCAACGCCGAGCCTGACGCCGGCCTGAAACATGGATTCATCGGGTCGAATAAGTCCCGTTGGAGACTCGTTTGTACCGGGTTTATAAGTGTTGGAAAAACAGCTAAGAGGCGGAATACGGGGCAAAATTATTGCGCATACCACGCCAATGAATACTATTGATGCGTAAAAGCTGAGGAATACACTTTCCAGCCCTACAATTTGAGCGATGACATAACAAAATGGCACAGACGCGACAGCAAATGTCGTGGCGACCGTTACGGCTTCGCGCTGGGTAAAGAAACCATTGTTATATTGCTGTACGGTCATCATTGCGCCAACAGGGGCCGAGCCGAGCCAGGAGGCCATGCCACCTATCGCCGCACGCCCAGGCAAATGGAATAACCGCTTGAATATTCCCGAGGTGAAGACTCCTACAAATTCCATTAATCCATAGTTGGTCAAGAGTGGCAGGGTCAGGGAAGCCAGCAGAAACAGTGCCAGCAGGTTCTGGACCAAAAAGCCGATCACTGTCCCGCCGGTGGCCTGTGCTGTGACCATTTCAGGTCCCGCACCGGTAAAATAGAGAATACAGAAGGTCGCCCCCAGCACCCTCAGGATTACCCATAATGGTGAAACACGGAAAGTCTCTGCGATAAAGCCTTCCCGTGGCCCCAGTTTTGCTATGGACATCACTGTGGTCAGCACCGCCGATATTATTGTGACAGTCACTAGGATCAGACTCACTATTGGCCAGTCGGGAGCGTTAAACCAATCGAGCGCCATTCCGAAAGGAATGGTAAAGCTCTGCTCCGTGGGTACTGGACAAAGATAAATAAAGGCGCCGAGCAGAGATAGCATACCGAATTTAAGCCGGGGCCTTTTTGCCTTCTCTGCTGATAAAAGGGACGACATGGGGTTACTCCCGCTTATTTTTTATTTTCGGAGACAACACACAGCATTTCATATAAGAGATTGGCAGCAATAAGCGCTGTATTGCCGGAAGGATCATAGGGCGGAGAGACTTCCACCAAATCACAGCCGACAATGTTCAACCCTGCACACCCACGCACAATTTCATAGGCTTGCCAGGTAGAGAGACCGCCTGGCTCAGCCGTTCCTGTACCAGGAGCAAACGCTGGGTCAAGGCTATCAATATCGAAACTTAAATAGACGGGAGCATCGCCGACACGGGCACGCACTTCTTCCATCAAAGGAGCAAGTGACTTGAACCAGCACTCTTCCGCCTGCACAACCCGCCAGCCTTTCTGACGTCCCCAGTCGAAATCATCGGCTGCATAGCCTGTGGTTCTTACCCCTATCTGGGTGACACGATCATTGATAAGGCAGTCATCTTCCCATGCGCGGCGGAAGGGGCAACCGTGCGCCACCGTCTCACCAAACATGTCTTCATTGGTGTCAGAGTGAGCATCGACATGAATCAAGGCAACAGGCCCATGTTTTTTGCGCATGGCGCGCAGAATCGGCCAGGTCAAGGTATGATCGCCGCCCAGAGTGAGTGGAATCGTATCCTGGGCCAGCACCTCATCATAAAAGTGTTCGATAATATGGATGGATTTTTTGAGGTCGAACGTATTGATCGGTACGTCCCCAATATCGGCAACCTGCATGTGATCGAACGGAGCCGCACCTGTCGCCATGTTATAAGGGCGAATCATGCGGCTTTCATCACGAATCTGGCGTGGGCCAAGACGTGTTCCCGGCCTATTGGACGTGCCGATATCCATGGGAATTCCTACAAAGCAAGCATCCAGCTCTTTAGCATTGGGATGAGCAGGAAGGCGCATCATCGTCGCAGGGCCACCAAAACGCGGCATTGAGTTGCCACTCAGGGACTGGTTGAAATCAGATTTCGACATCGGGTGATTCCTTACTCGGTAAAAGAGGATTCAGACAAATGGACCATGGCTCCTGAGCCCAGGATATAAAATATGACAGAGCAATCGTGGGCTTATATGGACCCATGATAAAGAGCCAATTTTTGTTTTTTTGGGGGAGCCAATTTACGTAGTGCCGAAGGGAATAAGTCGCTGTCATATTCCATTATCGGCTTCAATAATACTTTCAGCTATGGCTAGCTGAGCGAAGGAGAAACATGCAGATTCCCCCTATATCGGATATACATGAAATGTATTCAATGATTGAAGTTTTGGCGGTTGTAGCCCTTGTTATCGTCTTTTTTGTTGTTCGGTCATCAAAATCCAAAAGACCGTCAAAAACGCCTCGCAGGCGCACACCTGAGCAGGTGGCTACCCAGCAACAGGTAGATATTCAGGGGCAGCCTTTTGGTTCTAAACCGTTAATGAACAAGTCGGAGTACAAGCTTTACTGTGCGTTAACCGACTTTTTATACCAGCGTTATCCGCGCTATCGAGTATTTCCGCAAGTAGCGATGGGGGCTTATCTCTCCAACCGGGATAGAGCGGCTTATATGGCGGTTAATAGCAAGCGTTCTGACTTTATGATTATCAATGGCAGAGGGATGCCTGTTGCAGTCGTTGAGTTTCAGGGGGCGGGACATTATCAGGGCAATTACCGACAGAGAGATGCGATTAAACGTCAGGCAGTCACCAGTGCAGGTATAGCGTTCGTGGAGTTAACGGCAACCGACGATGTTCACCTGGTTGCTCAGGCGTTGGAAGAGCAGCAATCGGTTGTCTGAATGAGCGCCGTTATTTTCCCTTGACGTTATTGCCGCGGCCCTTATGGGGCCGCGGGGTTATGCTCTGGCGTAATACCCCACGGCGTTAAGTTTGGGGGGCAGAAAGCTCTTCCCCGTGGCAGATTATTGGCTCAGTGTTCTACAGAAAACGAACACAGATGGCTATTAGGTGGTGACCATCAGAAGGTTTATTCTCTTGAAGAATCTTCCAAGGCAAGTTTTACCGCTGCCTGTGCATGAATAGTGGTTGTGTCGAAAAGGGGAACAGTACTGTCTTCTATTTTAACCAATAGCATAATTTCAGTACATCCCAATATGATGCCTTGCGCTCCCCTTTCTATCAGTCGGGCTATTACATCCCGATAGATTTTCCTGGATTCTTCTGTAGTTATCCCAGATACCAATTCTTCATATATAATACGATGTACTTCTGCGCGATCATTTTCATCGGGGGTAAGCACATTCAACCCATATTTTTCTACTAATCTATTTTTGTAGAAAGTCTGCTCCATTGTGAAAGCGGTACCCAGCAATCCAATCGTAGTAATACCCGACTCTTGAATTTTCTCAGCAGTAGAATCTGCGATATGAAGCAAAGGAATGCCGATTGCGGCCTGAATATCATCTGCCATTCGATGCATGGTATTTGTGCAAATCAGTAAGACATCTGCTCCACCAGACTCCAGCGCTTTTGCAGCTTGAGTCATCTTGAACGTTAATGTATCCCAGTCCCCTTGATTCTGGAGAGCTTCGATTTCTGAAAAATCAAAAGACCAAAGCAAACAACGTGCGGATACTGTCGGGCCTTTTCTATCTCTAACTCCCTGATTTAAAATACGGTAGTACTCAGCAGAACTCTCCCAACTCATTCCACCAATGAGGCCAATCACGTTCATGAATTTGCTCCCTAATTCTTTGTCCGTGTAACTTTTTGAAGGTTCTGGAGAGGTTCAAACTCTGATAGGGGCGGATAAGCTCCCAGTCCCTATCATTGACTGTTGGTTGGGCAACCCGTGAGAATCATCATAACGCAGCTTCGTCGAAGCTGATACGAACCGGATGTTGGCGTTGACGTTATCGCCGCGGCCCTCACGGCGTTAAGTTTGGGGGTAAGAAGCTCTTCCCCGTGGTTGAAAGCTTCTCTTTCGAAGCCTTTGCATGGCGACGTTAGCGCTCTCCCCTCGCGAGGTGCATCTGAATTCCAACCCCCAGGGCAGTGGCGACCAGCAGTGCGACTGCGACGATTGCCAGGGCAAGGGGTAACGACGTCAATTGCGCGATAAAGCCGATGAGCGCCGGCCCAGCCAGGACGCCTGCGTATCCAAGGCTCGTTACGGCAGGCACCGCGACGCTTTCGGGCATGCGGTGCTGCTGACCGATCATGGAAAACATCACCGGCACCATGTTGGCGCACCCGAGCCCGAGCAGCACGTAGCCCACCAGCGATAGCTGAAACGAGGGCAGGGTCAGCGCCAGCATCAATCCCCCGCTGGCGGCCACTCCGCCTACAATCAGGGTAGTTCGGCGCCCGAGTGCCGCCACCAGTCTATCTCCCACAACACGGCAAAATGTCATGGCAAGATTGAAGGCGACAAATCCCCATCCCGCATGAGTGGCGTCAATATGGCGAATTTCATGGATATAAATGGCGCTCCAGTCGAGCATCGCTCCTTCAGAGAGGAAGGCAATGAAGCACACCACGCCAAGCAGAATCACGATGCCGCGAGGGAAGGCGATAAAAGCGCCGCCACTTTCGGCATGTTCACGAAGCCAGTGAGATGAAGAGCCGACGGTAACGATTATAGCGATGGCGACACATACAAAACTCATCGCCAATATGCCCAGAGATGCACTCAGCATCAGTGTCGCTGCAATGGCTCCGCATAAACCGCCCAGACTGAAAAATGCATGAAACCCTGACATCACGGGGCGGGATGAGCGCTTCTCAACGACCACCGCCTGTAGGTTCATCACGCAGTCCATTGCCCCCATGCCTGCGCCAAAACATAAAAGAGTGAGGCACAACGTCGTAAAGCTGGAGACTATCGTTAATAGCGGCAAGGTCAGCGCCATCACCACCACCGCCGCCAACATGACGATACGGCAGCCTCGTTTGGCCGCGAGCGCACCCGCCAGCGGCATCGTTATGATGGAGCCTAGCCCCAGACAAAGAATTGCCAGCCCAAAAGAGGCGTCGTCCAGGCCCGTGCGCGACTTGGCATAGGGCACCAGGGGCGCCCAGGCGGCCACGATCCAGCCGGGAATAAAAAAAGCCGCACGGGTAGCATGCTGCTGTAGACGCAGATTTGCCGCTCCAGTAGGCGCATCCATCTTCATGCGTGTGCTCCATCTAACTCTGGGTAATTCTTCATCAGGATTGGCGGGCTATCTGTCTAATATGCCTTGCGCGGCTTGATTGGCTTCAGGCGATAAAGGCAACCAGTTTTCTTGTAAAGAAACGCGCGAACGCTACTCAACATCCCACCTGCATAGAATAAAGGGAGCATATAAGGCGGGTCATGCATGACATTCGTCTAAAGCGAATCATGCCCGTGGCTATAGCGATGCCACTATTCTGCGCTTCCCCCGGTTCATTTCTGGTTCGCTTCTCCCCAATTGCCCCTTCACCCGGATTTAACGTGCGACCACACATCATGCCAGCGACTGAGGTTTGAAGTTCTCTCCGCTGATTGAGTTGCATGTTTATATTGTCTGTTGCGCGCTTTCGTCTGGCCCGTTTGGTTAATTATTATCCGCTGTTACTGGTGCTGGTAGTGATGGTGTTCATCACTGCGGGAGGAGTTATTGGCGGGGTTATCTCGGCGAATAGATTGCCGCACCTGACGCCGGAGCATCTTGTGAATCTGCTGAATGAAGAGAATGGCGATCATGTTATGGTGATGGTGCGACATGCCGAGCGCTGCGATCGTTCCAGTCATGAATGCCTAAATAGCGCTCAGGGAATTACCGTGCGTGGGGCGCAGCAGGCCGCTGCGATGGGAACGGCGTGGAGGGTGGTGGCGCCTCCGCCTTACCGGACATTTTCAAGCGATACGCTGAGAACCAGGCAAAGTGCCCAAGGGTTCAGTGAAGGCGCCTCTATCAAGGTATCCCCACCGCTTGGCTCTTCCTCGTGCAGCCAACCTTCGTTCGAACGGTTTCTGCAAACCGTGGCGGAAAGTAGCTCTGGCGCTAAGGTACTGTTTACCCATAGTGAATGTCTTGCCTACATGGCGCAGCATTTTGCCGACACGCAGTTTTCTCCCGATTATCTGGAAGGTATTGTGCTCGTTGTCCATCCATGGGGCATCAGGGTTGAGGGTGCCATTACACCGCAAGAGCTGGCAGTTGCCGCACGCAGGCATCTTTAGAGAGCCGATCATTGGTCTCGATTAACGAAGAATTGACACGGGTTTTGTATTAATGTGGCGCTCTTGTCGGATAATTATCGCCTCTGGTTAATCGAGCCGCTGACAATGGAAACAGCCTCCAACCATTCATTCGGGAGTAGACCCATCAATATCGAGCTGCATACAAAAGTGACAACGGCATCGAAGGTGCAGTTGAACTCAGGGCAGTTTCCTTCTCCCCGAATAGCGAGCTGGCTGCTTCTCCACGCCTATGACTGATAAAACTGTTTCTGCCTTGGCTGGCGCTACTACCGTGCCTGAGGAATCCTCTTTGCGACCACGACAGATGACTGACCATTGCACAGTGATAAACGGGCTGGTGGCGGTAGTGGGGTGCGATGGTACGGGGAAGTCTACTCTGACCCACGATCTGGTGGCGCGCTTGCAGCAGGAGCGCCCCACCGAGTGGCGTTACTTGGGGCTGGTTTCCGGTGAGTCGGGCGACAAGATCAAGAAATTGCCGCTGATCGGCACCTGGCTGGAGCGGCGTTTGGCCGCCAAGACCGCCAAGGTGCAAAACCTCCGCACGCGGCAGCCTTCCTGGCTTGCGGTGCTGGTGATGTACGGCTTTTCCAAATGGCGCGCCGGTAATCTGCGCAAAGTGTGTCGTCTTGCTGAAAGTGGCACGCTGGTGATTGCTGATCGCTATCCGCAGTCGCAGATCGAAGGCTTTCGGTTTGATGGCCCTGGCATCGGTATTCAGCGTGTTTCGCCGGGCTGGAAGCGCCGTATGGCGGAGCGTGAGCATCGGATTTATCAGCAGCTTGAGAAGATTCAGCCCAGCCTGATTATTCGTCTTGATATTGATCTGGAAACCGCCAGCGCGCGCAAACCCGATCATGATGCTGAAGAGTTGCAGGAAAAGATCTTGGTGATGTCCCGGTTGCATTACAACGGGGCGCGTATCATTGATCTCGATGCGCGTGCAGCCTATGACGATGTTGTCGCGAGAGCGCTTGAGGCGATTCACCGCTTTGCGCTGAGCGATCATGATAACAGCAGCTTTTTTAGATAAGCGGATTTATCGGTCTTGTATTAATTAACGTGAATAAGTTCAATTTCTCGTCAGATCTGAACCTGAAGATAGTTGCTACTGTCCATGCTTTCACTT
This sequence comes from Carnimonas nigrificans ATCC BAA-78, assembly GCF_000526695.1. Taxonomy (GTDB): domain Bacteria; phylum Pseudomonadota; class Gammaproteobacteria; order Pseudomonadales; family Halomonadaceae; genus Carnimonas; species Carnimonas nigrificans. Next base: position 9,557 of record NZ_JAGO01000004.1, on the reverse strand, counting down.
AAGTATTCGATTTTTAGCTGGAATATCCATGATGATTGAATAATGCATGCCTGTTTTTTGAGGATGTTTTTAACATTGAATTGACATTCCCTTCGCTACTGTACCTCTCACCCTAACCTGCTCGGTTATACTGTGTGATTCGAGGACGTAGCATGCGTGACCATTCTGAGAGTGCTACTGATTACTGTAATGCTCCTGATCGGCGTGTGAGCCTCTCTTTGGGTGGTGCTTTTATAGAGATGTTCAAGTCTTTCAATATCATCTCTGCCACTACTGTTTTTATTTGGGTATTGATTACGGCAAGTGCTGTTTCTCTTCCCTTCCTTCCTACTGATGGTACTCGTTATGTCTCAGTCGCATGGGATATGTGGCTGAACCATTCCCAGTGGGTGCCGCTCATGAATGGTGCCCCCTACTCGGATAAACCGCCATTGCTGTTCTGGCTGATGGAGCTTGGCTGGTATGTTTTTGGGGTCAATGATATATGGCCGCGCCTGATATCGCCGTTGGCGTCACTTCTTGCCCTGACACAACTTTATAGAATTGCGCGTGGTCTAGGATATTCAACACCGATAGCGCAATTGAGCCAACTGGTATTACTGTCACTTCCATTATGGTCACTCTATAGCAGTCTAGTGATGTTCGATGTGTTGTTAAGCGCTTGTGTGCTGGGCGCTATTGAACCACTCACCAGACCAGGAACATTTACTTTCCGCAGGGCATTGATTAGCGGCATTTGGCTTGGCATGGCGATGTTGACCAAAGGGCCGGTGGGATTAATGGCCTTTGTTCCTCTCCTTGTAACAGCAGGCGTGTGGCGTAGGGAGCCATTGGGAAGAAGGGACATTGTAGGGGGCATACTCGCTATATTAATGAGTATCGCTATTTTAATGACATGGGCATTATCTGCTGCATGGGCAGGTGGTCACGAATTTGCCCAGAGCCTTTTATGGGGACAGACAGTTGACCGAATGCATGGCGATAATGCCGCTCATGCGCGCCCTCTCTGGTGGTACTGTAGCTGGCTGCCGATATTTGCCGCTCCCTGGGTTCTATGGGCCGAACAGTGGGTTCGCTTGAACCGCAGTAGCTGTAAATCCCTGCTCTTTTGGTGGCTGCTCCCGCCTTTTCTCGTTTTTTCCCTTATCAGCGGTAAGCAGGTGCATTACATGATGCCGTTAATGCCAGCCCTCGGCTGGTCAGGCTGGGAAAATAAATGGCCTTGATGGGGAGCTGTCTACGCCTCGCCTCCGGCATTGTCGCCCATTAGCGGGAGAGGCAGGCATACGTGCTTTTGATACGCGCAGATTGGCTATTGTGTTCTTATTCCTGGCAGTGGCAAGCGGCCTTCTTTGGCAAGGAATTATCCCTATAAAAGCTACCGATGTAGTGCCCGTTCATTTATCGGTAGTAATCGTTTTTATTCTGTCAGGCGTGTTCCTGTGGATGTGTAACAGGTCTGGTTTATATACAAGACTATGTGCCATAGCAGCCATCATTAATATCAGTCTGGTATTGTGTGGAAAAATAACCATCGCCAATTCAGGCGGACGCTATGATGTTTCTCCAGTGAGTCATGAAATTGCAACTTTGCAACAACAGGGGCTTCCCGTCGCTTATGCCGATGGTCATTATCAGGCAACTTTCCAATTCAATGGCCGTTTGCACTATCCCCTTGTGTTGCTTGATGGAAAGCCCTCGTCCATTCATCACTTTGCCATTCAGTACCCTCATGGCTGGATAGGAGGAGATTTACAGGATTTTACTTCCGATATATTGAATTATCCGGAAGTAAAACAGTTTCCCTATAAGGGCAGAATACTCATTCTGGTGCCTAACAGTGCGGTAGTTGACCATCCACGCTGGATATTAGAAGGCCACATTGAATGAGTATGAACGTAGATAAATTACAAGGGCCAGAACGCAGCTTTCTGAAGCCTAAAGATCTATTTTTATTTTGTGAAAATGGTGTCGTATGTCTGCTCCCATAATCTCTGTGCTGATTCCTGCCAAGGATGAAGAAAATAATCTCACCGCGCTGCTGGATGAAGTGGAAATAGCATTACATCAGCTATTTTATGAAGTTATCGTGGTTGATGATGGGTCATGTGATAACACGTATGAAGTATTGACGAGGTATTCATCGACGCATCCTTGCGTGCGCCTGATCCGCCATGAGGTCTCCGCCGGCCAAAGCACGGCCATTTGGGTAGCTGCACAGCAGGCCAGAGGGCAGTGGCTGGCGACCCTGGACGGCGATGGTCAGAATGATCCGGCGGACATTCCGGGCATGCTCCGGCTGGGGGGCGAGAAGGATGTAGACATGGTGGCCGGTCATCGTATTGATCGCCGTGATACAGCGTTCAAGCGCTTTTCTTCAAAAATCGCCAATACTGTTCGGGCCGCGCTGCTAAAAGACAACACGCCTGACACCGGATGTGGAACCAAGGTATTCAGGCGTAGTGCCTTCCTGCGTTTACCCTATTTTGACCATATGCACCGCTATCTTCCGGCCCTTATTCAAGGACAAGGGGGCATCTGTATCTCGTGCCCTGTCAATGATCGCTCTCGCCGCTCCGGGTGCTCCCATTACGGGCTGAATAACCGGCTATGGGCGGGAATCATTGATCTGTTTGGTGTGATGTGGCTGACCCACCGCAGCAAACTTCCGACCGCTCAACTGCCGGTAGGTGAGTCAGTCACCCGAATACTCAAGAGCAATAGACAATGAGCCAGAGGCGGATTCAGCCAATAGGCGTGTATGTCTGTTAGCGCGTTGTGGCTTGGCGTTGGGTTCCTGGGGCAGTTGCTCTTTTCATGCCGATTTGTCCTGCAATGGATCGCCAGCGAACGAGCCAGGCGCAGTGTAGTGCCGGTGAGTTTTTGGCTATTTAGCATTGCTGGCGGAATAGTGCTGCTGAGTTATGCCATATACCGCCACGACCCGGTCTTTATTTTTGGGCAGGCTTCCGGGCTATTGATCTATATCCGTAATCTGATGCTCATCAGAAGTGAGCGAACTACGTGACTTCATTTATGTCCGAAGGAAGATACATGCGGCCGCTTTGTCGTTTATATGTAGCTTATGTGTAGTTTGTTTGTGGTTTATGTAGGGTTTATTTGTAGCCCAGGGAGTCTTTGATGAGTGGCGAGTCCCGCTGGCAACACTTTCCGCCGCATACGCTTGAGCGGTTATTCGACGCCATTGAAGTGGATGATGTGGTTGAGGATCAGGTGTCATTACCTGAGCGTGGTGCCTTGCTGTGTGCCGATGACAAGCAGATTCACCAGTGTTACTCGCTGTGTGTGCAGCTCTGGATCGACGGGGTATCGCGTGGTGCATTGCTGGCGCTGGTGGACGCATTGAAGCAGCACGGCGATCTGACGGTTGCTGAGCGGCGGCGATTCAAATCAATACGGGCCAAATTCAAGCATCTGCGTTTTGCGCAGCGGCTGTTCAGCAAAAATCACAAGGGTGGCGGGCTGCTGCACTGCACCACGGTGACGATGGGCAAATTGCAGGATGCGTTTCGCGGTGGTCATCAGGCTGAGTTGAAACGCAATATCCGCACGATGCGGCAGCTATTGCTGCCACCGGTTTGGGCGTTGATGCGGCGTAACATCATCCACCAGCAGCTCGATAGCGCCACGGCCATTTGCGACTACCGGCAGCGCTGTTTCCAAAGCCTTGCGCCCTCCATTGAGTCACTTGTGCTGGATGGTCAGCGCTTTCACGATACCCGCAAGGTGGTGAGCCAGCAGGTCGCCTATTACGACACCTTCCGCACCCTTTATCCTGACAACGAGGTGGCAACGCGGATGTCGCGGTTCATGGCGGCCATTAACGGCCTGATGGGCGATCGCCACGACGATATTATCGAGGCGACGCTGAACGGTGAGCGTGCGTATGGCGATAACGAGTCGCTGAGCGAGGATGTTCGCTGGCGTCTTGAGCGGCTGGTAACCGCGCTACGTCACGGCTAGCGCAGCTCGAAGGCAAGGTTTGAAGCAAGGTCAGAAGGTAGTATCAGCAGCAGGCTCTTTTATATGGCGGGCGACTTCTCTCGATTAACGAAAAATTGACACGGTGTTTGTATTAATGGAGGGCATCGTCGGGTAACTGCCACGTTTCCGCATTGAGGTGTCCACCATGTATAAATGCTCTATTCCTGGTCATCACGACTATATCCCTTCCACAGCAGCGGCTTCAAAATACGATAAAGTCTGGGAGAACATCAGTATTGCGCTGGTAATCGCTATACCGCTGGTGCTGGCTCTGACATTATGGATTTGAAGCCTTCCCACCGTAAATTAACCGGTACTGCCTGACATCATGAGACTCCTGGTCATTGAAGATAATCCGGATATCCGGGCCAACCTGATCGACTACCTGGAACTGCGGGGCTATACGGTCGATGCTGCCCATAGCGGCACGCTAGGGCTTGAATTGGCGACCACGCAATCGTTCGATCTGATTCTGCTGGATTTGATGTTACCTGGGCTTTCCGGCTATAGCGTCGCGAGCAAGCTGCGTAACGAGTGGCAGAGCACGACACCCATCATCATGCTGACGGCGCGTGATGCGCTGGATGATCGCCTGCTCGGTTTTGACAGTGGCGCTGATGATTATCTGATCAAGCCATTCGCGCTGGAAGAGCTGGCGGCGCGTATTGAGGTTGTATTGAAACGCTCCAGCGGGGCGGTTGCGCGTCGTTTGCAAGTGGCCGACCTAACGCTTGATCTGGATACGCTGGTGGTGACTCGCGAAGGCCAGCCGCTGCATATCAAGAACGCCGAGTTAACCATATTGACGCTATTGATGCGTAAAAGCCCCCATATCGTCAGCCGACAAACCATTGAAGAGCATTTGTGGGGAGAGGATATGCCGGACAGCGATAGCCTGCGTACTCACATCTATAACCTGCGCAATGCCATTGACAAGCCCTTCAGCCGACCGTTACTGCATACCTTGAGAGGGCAGGGGTATCGACTGACCGATGAGATGTAGTCTGGCATGAGCGCTCCTTATTATAAAAAGCGGCTAACACGCAGGATCGAATGGGCGGTATTTACCATGTGCCTGTTGGTTGCCACCATTTTTTCCTTCGGCACCGTCTACAGCATTCATTACATCGAGTCGGAAACGGCCCAGCTTAATCTGGGCCATACCCTGGAGGTACTGATTCATCAGCGCCGTCGCGATCTCCCCATTGATACAGCCTACGCTTCCAGGTTTTATGCAGAAGAAGAGGATGGCTCAGGAGTACCCGCGTGGTTGAGCGACGCGAAGGATGGCTTCAACCGCATCAGCCACGCAGACAGTGATTGGTATGCACTTACCGAACACGTGGATGGTCAGCGCTATATTCTGGTGCAGCGCAGTGACGCCCTGGGCTGGCGTCAGCAACATATCTATCTGGCGCTGTTCATTTGCTGGGCCATCTGTGCCTTTGCCGGACTATTGATTGGCCGCTGGCTGGTGCGAATCGCCATTCATCCGCTGATGCGCCTGACCGAGGATATTCGTCGTCTCCAATACTCGACAGAGCAGGAGATTCTGGCAACGCGCTACTCCAATGATGAAGTAGGCCAGCTCGCTTCCGCCTTTGATCGCACGACCCAGGAGATTCTGACGCTGCTGGCGCGGGAACGTGCCTTTACCGGCGGCGTGAGCCATGAACTCAGAAGCCCACTGATGGTGATACAGGGGGCTAGTGAGCTGTTGCTGGCAGCGGAGCTGCCCTCCAGTCAAAGGCGGGTGGTGAAGCGTATCGCCAATGCCAGCGCGCAAATGGAAGCACTGGTCAATGCGTTTCTGGTCATGGCGCGAGAGCAGCAAGAGCCTCACCGGCAGCTAGCGCAGGAGCCACTGGATGTGATTGTGACGAACGTTATCGCTCAGCTTGAACAGCACACGGCCCTGCCGCCGGGGACCATCAGGCTGGAAGGCGCTGCGCAGCCTGCCGAGCGCTACCCTGTTACTTTTGTCACCATTGTCTTAAGTAATCTGCTGCGAAACTCAATCGCCTACAGCAATCGCGGGACGGTGATCGTGCGCCTCTCTTCTGGGAGCATTGAGGTACAGGATGAAGCGCCTCTGATGGGGGCGGATGTCTTCGCCCATATGCTGGCCCCCTTTACGCGCGGGGAGGCCAATCTCCATCAGGATGGCATGGGGCTTGGCCTTGCCATTGTCACCCGTATCTGCGATTTCATGGGGTGGCAGCTCGAATACCGGGTTGTGGAAAACCATAACTGTATTCGTATTCAACTTGAGCGGCAGCAGGCGCTCGACTAACGAAGTGAAGCGTTCCGAAAGCATCAATGATGGCGCTTGGAGCGATTCGCATATTCAGGAAGGAAGGTAAAGAGCACAAGCCCCGAGCCCGCCGAAGTGGACAGCAGGATGAGCGGGGCTTGTGCATCGGGTCAGGTCAGGGCCGCAACGGTGTGTGTTGGGCAGGAGTCGCTGCTATTTGCGATACTGTTCGTCGGACACCTGTTCCATCCAGGTAACGGGGGAGCCATTTTGCTCTTCCTGAATAGTGACGTGGGTCATGGCAGTATCAGGTGCAGCGCCATGCCAATGTTTTTCTTCCGGCTCAAAATAGATGATATCGCCCGGGTAGATATCCTGTATCGCTTCCCCTTCTTTCTGTGCCCAGCCATGCCCAGCGGTCACGATGAGTGTCTGACCGACGGGATGGGTATGCCATGCCGTGCGTGCAGAGGGTTCGAAAGTAACAGCGGCAGTGGATACACGTGAAGGTTCCGGAGGTGCGAAGTGTGCATCGATTCTTACGGTTCCCGTGAACCACTCTTTTGGCCCTGGTACGGATGCAATTGAGCCTACGCGCTTAATCTTCATGGTGTTCTCCATAATGAGGTTAACGTTCACTTTAGAGACTAAAACCAATAAAATTAACCGCCAGATACTTCAATAAATTATAAGCAAGGCTTATCAATTGGTATGCAAAAACTGGATAGTCTGGCTGCCTTTGTCGCGGTAGCGCGCGCTGGCAATTTTACTAGGGCTGCCGAGCAACTGCGCATTTCCCAGTCTGCCTTGAGTCAGTCAATTCGCAAACTAGAGCATCGCCTCGGCGTTAGCTTGTTCATCCGCACGACGCGCAGCGTCTCGGTGACGCAGGCCGGAGAAAAACTGTTGGAAGTGGTCGGCCCACGGCTTGATGAAATTACCCAACAGATGGAGGCATTGAGTGATCTGCGTGAAACTCCAGCGGGGAGGATTCGCCTAACGGCGACTGAACATGCAGCGGAAACCATACTGTGGCCGGTATTGCAGCGTATTCTGCCCAGCTATCCTGATATAAAAGTGGAAGTAGCGATTGATTACGGCCTGACCGATATCGCCGCCGAAGGCTTTGATGCCGGTATCAGGCCGAGGGAAAGCATTAGCCCAGGAATGGTGGCCCTACCGTTAGGCCCCCCTATGAGAATGGCGGTGGTGGCATCGCCCGGCTATTTTTCCCAGCATCCACCGCCCGCTATGCCCGAGCAGTTAACCGAGCACTGCTGTATCAATCTGCGTTTACCGCAGCACGGGCTATACGCCTGGGAGTTCGATCACAATGGCCGCAGCATGCAGGTTCATGTTGATGGTCAATTAACCTTCAATAATGCCCAACTGATGCTTAAAGCGGCCGTCGATGGGCTGGGAATTGCTTACGTTCTGGAAGAGCAGGCAACCCCGTTTCTGGCAGAAGGCAAGCTGGTGCGCATCCTTGGCGACTGGTGCGAGCAGTTCCCGGGCTATTACCTCTATTACCCTAACCGTAAAGGCCATTCTGCGGCGTTTACGGTATTGCTGGATGAACTCAAGCGCCAGCGCGACTAAATGGATGGCGCACAGCTTGGCAGGGGGCTTTGCTGGGCGGGCTAATCCGCTACCTGGCAGCCCTCATAATCGTCCTCCGGCTGGCGAGTACCGCGCTGAGCGATCCAGAAAGAAGATTGCGCAATCACTCCAGCCGCCAACAGCACGATCGCGGTAGATAACGCATGGTTCGCGCCAATGCCACTCAGCGAGGCGCACAGCGCACCGATGACCATTTGGAGGAAGCCATAAAGCCCCGAGGCGGATGCCGCGGCCTTCGGTGCCAGGCTCATCGCTTCTGAGAGCGCCATGGGCGACGCAATACCGGCGCCATAGCTAAACACCAGCATGCAGGAGAGCACCGCTGCCACCGAGAGCGCATTTCCTACAATTAAAAGCAGGAATACGAGAGCGCTAACACAGCTAATAAGATTCCCCAGGATCAACGCATGTCTAATCGACGTGCGCCCGGCCAAACGGCTAGCGGTTAATGCTCCCAGCCATGCGCCTAAAATATTCAAGGCCAGAAACAGGCCCACTTTCGAGGGCGAGCTGCCTAGCTGATTAATGAATATAAAAGGGGCGGAGCCAATATAAGCGTAAAGAGCCGTGGTAGCGAAACCACCGCCGATGGCATAGCCGAGAAAGCTGCGGGAGACCCATAACTGTAAATAATGGTGGGTGACCTCTTTAAAAGACCGGCCGTTCGTTGATCCATCAGGCGGTAAACGTTTCAGGACAAGAATCAGATTCGTCAGCCCCAGCAGACTTAAGAGCAGGAAGATGGAGCGCCACCCCGTTACCGTGACAAGAGCGGAGCCGATAAGAGGTGACAGACCAGGCCCCATCATCACCATCAGGTTCATCAGGGAGAGTTTTTTGGCAGCTTCCTGACCATGATAATTATCCTGAACCAGCGCGCGACCCAGCACCAATCCTGCGCCGCCCCCCAGCGCTTCAAAAAAGCGTGCGCCAATAAGAATTTCGATAACAGGGGCAAAAAAGGCCACGATACTCGCCAGCGTAAAGAGTGCCATCCCGATAACAAGTACCGGGCGGCGGCCAAAGTTATCGGCCAGCGGGCCATAGGTAATCTGTGCAAAGGCCAACCCGATAATGTATGCACTCAACGTTAATGGGGTAAGGCCAGAGCTGCCACGAAACTCGTCGGAGACACTCGAAAGTGCGGGCACAAACATATGAATTGCCAGCGTCCCACCCAGGGTGATCATCGCGAGTAACCAGAGCGGGGGAGGAGTATTGGTCGAACGCTTTAATAAGCGACGGGAAGCTATTTTATCGGTCATCTAATGTTTGTACCCAGACTTTTACTTATTGCATAAAGGCTCTACTGAATGATGCTTAGGTTCTGTCTGAAAAGTCATACATGTTAGCCTTTCGCTGTTGACGAAAGGAGATGGCCTGATGGTGGAACGTTACGCGGTACCTGATCATCAATGGGATATGATTGCCGATATAGTTTCTCCCCCACAGAAAATGGGGCGTCCACGGCGAGATGACCGCCTGATGCTTAATGGCATCTTCTGGATTCTCTGTTCGGGAGCACAATGGCGGGACCTGCCCGAACGATTTGGCTCCTGGAAGACGGTATACCAGCGATTCCGCCAGTGGCGTGATGATGGTACTTTCGAACAAGTCCTAAGCCGGCTTCATTTACGTCTTCGACAGGATGGTCTCATGGATTTGGATACATGGATGA
>NZ_JAGO01000003.1 GCF_000526695.1 Carnimonas nigrificans ATCC BAA-78 | reverse complement strand
TTTTTAATATTGCCTTCTCTTCTTCCACTCGCCGCAGCTTGCGCTTCAGTTCCTGGATCTCACGCTGTTCCGGCGTCAGAGCCTCACCTTTCAGCGGCGCCTTGCCTGCCCGCTCAGCGCGAAGCCTGCGAACCCAATACTCCATGGTGGATTTGCCAACCCCCATGGCCTCACACGCCGCCTTCAGCGTGTAGCCCTGGTCGACCACGAGCTGGGCCGCTTCCAAGCGAAATTCCGGGCTAAACGTTCTCTTCTTCGTCATCATCTGCACCTGATTGTCTCTGTGAGCCATCATACACTCAAAGTCAGGTGGCCAGATTCACTGTGCCACTACACAGGCCATCTCCTTTCGTCAACAGCGAAAGGCTAACATGTAGGACTTTTCAGACAGAACCTAGTTTCAGGGTATTCGCACTAACCGCTAAGTATTTCTCTGTGATTCGGATATTGTACATCCCTCGCCAGTAGAGCTCTCCTGCCGAGAAAGTGTTCAGATCGAGAGATGCCTGTATTTGCTGGTTTTGTGGCATTTTCCTGTCTGCCTTCTGATCTGCTTTCCATCCACTCTATGCCATACCATTAGATGTGCAATGAACGCCTTCATGAACCTGTTTGAGGCGCTCTCGTGACGCCTTTCAGACATCGTTTCGCGCAATGCCCCCCGCGCCTGCGTTTTGCACGCATCGTTAAAAACGTTGCAGTGTCAAAAACTCAATGCGCCCAGAGGCAGTCAGGGATACAGCGGTTTTTAGTGGCCATGAAAACGTGGCAAAACGTTGCGGTATGTTGCGGTTTACAGAGAAGAGGGCGGCAGCGTGCCCATGAATTCATGGACGTTTCAATAAGGCACCTGACAAGGGGCTGGTACAGCCTTGGAAGACTGAAGCCTTTCCGAACGTCCCCTCTCAGAATGCTGACCAAAATGTTGACCAAACCATGCCCAAAGCTGACCAAATCATGTCTTTCTGATCAATAAATGATCAATCCTGAAAAATGCCCGTAAATCACGTAATCCATTGAATTTAATAAAGAAAAAGGCCCTGAACGTTGCCGTTCAGGGCCTTTGAATTGGTGGAGGCGGCGGGAGTTGAACCCGCGTCCGCCGGTACTCCTCCGTCGGCTCTACATGCTTAGTTCCGTTTTTTCATTTAGCCACTACGCCTCCAACGGGCAGGATACGCAGCAGCGATTCTTCTAAAGTTTAACCCTTAAGGCGAAGACAGACAGAAGGGCGATTCCATCAACTGGGCTCTTTCCCATCCGTGATGGATGGACGCATCACTTCAGGGTGGAACATGTCACGCTGGTTTATGCAGCGAGAGCACCTTCCTGAGCATAGGTTTCGTCGTTTGCGACTATTTTAAAAGTAACGTTTTATTTACGAGATACGTCACGCTCTCGGCATGCACCTCGGGATTTGCCACCGGCGTCGAATCCATAACGCCCCCGAAAGAGTAGCGAGAATAGCAGAAGGCGGTTGCTGCGCCAATGCTGTCTCGACTTTTTATATGCGGCCTGCACGTATTAATTCAAGTGCAGGCGCTCCAGTGTTAGCGATTTTCGCGCATAACCCGCGCTTTTTGCCGCTCCCAGTCACGTTTTTTCTCAGTGTCGCGCTTATCGTGCATCTTCTTGCCGACAACCAGCGCGATCTCGCATTTCACGATATGCTTCTTCCAGTACAGGCGCAGCGGCACACAACTGTGGCCCTTGTCCTGAGTGCGAGAGAAAATTTGCGCAATCTCTTTCTTGTGAATCAGCAGTTTGCGGGTACGGCCTGGCTCCACTACATGGTGTGTGCTGGTAGTTTCCAGAGGCACAATCTGTGCGTTAAGCAGCCACGCTTCACCATTGCGAATCAGCACATAGGTATCGGTTAGCTGCCCTTTACCTGCGCGTAGACTTTTGACTTCCCAGCCCGCCAGAGCCACTCCCGCCTCGAAGGTCTCTTCGATGTGGTATTCGTGGCGCGCCTTGCGATTCTGGGCAATCAGGTTACTGCCCTGTTTCTGGCCTTTCTTCTTGCCCATGGAATCTCCCGATTCGATAACCAGGTGTGAATGGAAAATAGAGTCGCGAAGCACCCAATCGAATAGCGCTATTGGGTCGGTTACATCGCGAGTATCCGTTGAAATGGGGGCAACATGTTATCATTCAATACTTTGATTCTGAAACTCGGGCTTGCAAGGCCCGATAGCTGTATCCAAGGGGATGAGGTATGCCTTCGGTCAATAAATCGGCACTGGTACGTCACTCCAGTCAGCAGATGTTTGATTTGGTGAATGATTTCGAGAGTTACCCGGAGTTTTTGCCGGGATGTCGGGCTTCGCGTCTGATCGAGAAAACGGACGACTACATTATCGGTGAGATGACCCTCTCTAAAGGGGGAATCAAGCAGGCAATGATCACGCGCAACGAGCTGCATGGGCCTGAACGCATCAATATTTCGCTAGTGAAAGGGCCATTCAAAAGCCTGGTGGGCCACTGGCATTTTGAACCGCTCAGCGAAAATAGCTGCCAGGTGAAGCTTGAGATGGAATTCGATTTTTCCAACCGTCTGCTGAGCATGGCATTTGGTCAACTGTTCGGACAAGTAGCCGGTCAATTGGTCGATGCCTTTACCCGTCGAGCCGATCAGGTTTATGGACGTGGCTAGGAAGATCGACATAGAAGTAGCGCTTGCTGCCGGGGGTGAGCAACGCCTTGTAGCTCTTAGAGTCGATGAGGGTACGTCGGTAGCAGAGGGCTACCGGCAGGGGCTGGAAGCAATGTTTCTTCCTGCGCAGGAACAACATTGGCGAGAGGCGCCATTGGGCATATTTGGGCAGAAGGTACATGACCCTGCTGCGACAGAGCTTCAGCAAGGTGACCGAATAGAGGCTTATGCGCCGCTCAAAATAGACCCAAAGCAGGCCAGAAGAGCGCGCGCCAGCAATAAGCGCAACCCATAGCAGCACCAGCCGCATAGCAATGCGGCTAGTGATGCAGGCTGCGCCTTACGTGACAACGCCTCACCTCAGCCCCTTTTGGAGCTGAGGCTGCATCAGTTGGTGTTGACTGCGGGGCCACCTGGATTTTGCGATACGGTGGTTTCCGTTGCCGGGCCGCCCTGAGCCTTGACCAGTGGCGTGTTGTCGATATCGCCGTCTTTCTCGATATTGACCGCCCTGTCGTTCTCGAACGTAATGCTGACGCGTTTGATGTATACTTTGTCGTCAGACGCATTCAAACGGTAAACGTAATCCCATTGGTCTGCATCGAATGCATTGTTCAGCACCGGTGCTCCCATTACGTACAGGATCTGCTCGCGCGTCATGCCCGGCTTGATTGTTTGCACCATTTCAGCAGTAATCAGGTTGCCCTGTGGCTCATCGCGCTTGTAGACGCTGAAAAGGCTGCAGCCTGATATCAGGCTGATCGTGCAGAATAGAGTGATGATTCTGATCGAGTTTTGCATTTGCCCCAGAGTTTCCATATCGTTTGCGTTGGTCGATCATAACCGATACACCCAGTGACTGCGAAGAGCTTCCAATGGCCGACAGGAATCAAGAGTTACGCAAGGCAGGCTTAAAGGTCACCTTGCCGAGGGTGAAGATTCTTCAAATTCTCGAAGCAACTCGGGAAGAAGACCTTCACATGAGCGCCGAAGACGTTTATCGCTCGCTTCTTGAAGCAGGTGAAGATGTCGGTCTCGCCACCGTGTACCGCGTTTTGACGCAGTTCGAAGCGGCAGGGCTTGTAGTGCGCCACAATTTTGATGGCGGTCACGCGGTATTCGAGCTTGCCCAGGAAGATCATCACGATCATATGCTGTGCCTTGAAACCGGTGAAGTGGTCGAGTTTTTCGATCGCGAAATCGAACGTCGCCAGCGTGAGCTGGCCGAAGAGCGCGGCTATGAACTGGTCGATCACGCGCTGGTGCTTTATGTGCGCCCGAAAGGATCGAAAGCTACCCGTCAGGACGGTTCCAGCCGCCGCGGTAGCTGATCCGGCTCAGTAGTAGAGCCAAACGCAAAAGCAAAAAGCCTCATTGCCAGTCATGGCAATGAGGCTTTGTTGTATCTGAGCAATGGAGTTTGAGGTTAATGCCGTGCAGGGCGCTGGCCGCCGGTAAGCATCTCCTGGGCATGGGCCAGGGTACGTTCTGAAAGATTGACGCCGCCCAGCATACGCGCCAGCTCTTTGACGCGGCCGCCTTCATCCAGTACCGACATATGAGTCAGCATGGCTTCATCATGCTGCTGTTTTTCGATATGCACATGTCGATGTGCCTGGGCCGCCACCTGAGGCAGGTGAGTAACGCACAGCAACTGGGCGCCCTGGTTGCCAAGTTCCTGTAGCAGGCGTCCCACGATCTCAGCGGTGGCACCGGAGATACCTACGTCTACTTCATCGAACACCAGCGTAGGAATAGTGCTGTGCGCGGCAGCCACTACCTGGATAGCGAGGCTGATGCGCGATAGCTCACCGCCAGAGGCCACTTTATGCAATGGCCGCGGTGGCTGGCCCGGGTTGGCACTTATCAGGAACTGAATGTGATCCATGCCTTCTGGCTGGGCGTTGTCACGTCGGTTGATGGAAACTTCAAATACGGCTTTATCCATGCCGAGGAAGCTGAGCTGCTGCTGTATCTGCTGCGCCAGCTCTTCTGCGTGGGCGGTGCGAGCCTCCGAGACCTGCTGTGCCAGTGTGCGCCATTGATCACGCAGTTCGCGTACCTTCACGCTTAACGCTTCCAGGTCGTCATCGCTCATGTCCAGCTGCTCAAGCTCTTGCGCAAGCCGGGTATGCAAAGCGACCACTTCATCGGGCATAACGTGGTGCTTGCGTGCAATGCGGTGCACATCGGCGAGACGTTCATCGACAAAGGCGAGTCGTTCAGGGTCAAGTTCTTCGCCATCAATGAAGCGCGCTAGCTCATCGCCGGCTTCATCCAGTTGAATACTGGCCTCTTCGAGCAGGGCAATAGCGTTGGCAACGGCACCCTCGTGAGCGCCTGGCAGTTCCAGGAGTGCGCCTTTTGCCTGAATGAGTCTGGCCGTTGCCCCTTGTTCGTCATCGCTACAGCAGTGCAGTGCTACCTGCGCCTGATGGCGCGACTGCTCGGCATGGGCAAGGCGTGTTTGTTCCTCTTCCAGGTGATGAAGCTCATCCTCTGCCAGCGCCAGATGGTTCAATTCCTCCACCTGATAGCGCAATAGCTGGCGTCTTGCCTGCGCTTCGCTGCCACTCTCCTGTGCCTGTTTCAGACGCTTGCGTGCCTGTGACCACTCTTTATAGAGAACGCGAAGCTCAGCCACCTGCCCGGTAACGCCCGCGTATTCATCGAGCAGCAATTGATGCTGCTGTTCGCGCAGTAATGATTGGTGCGCATGCTGAGAATGCACGTCAATCAGTAACTCACTGAGTGTCTTGAGGTCAGCCAGGGTACAAGGGGTGCCGTTGATCCAGGCGCGGGTGCGACCGTTTGCGGAGACGGTACGGCGCAACAGGCACTCACTGCTGCCCAGTTCGCGGGCATCAAGCCATGCGCGAGCGGTGTCCAATTGCGACAGATCGAATCGGGCCGTCAATTCGGCGCGCTCACACCCGTGACGCACACAGCCACTCTCGGCCCGTTCGCCCAGACACAATGAGAGCGCCCCCAGCAAAATAGATTTGCCTGCTCCGGTTTCACCGGTAATGGCCGTCATGCCGTGACTGAAGTCGAGTTCCAGGCGATCGACAATTGCGTAATCGCGGATGGAGAGCTGAGTGAGCATTGATCTTCTCCTGATGGCCTGAAAGGCTAGCGTGGGGAGTAGAGAGCATGTGTATGCATACAGGTTGACTGTTTATAACACGCCTCCTGGAAAAATATACAGCATTTTTTGTGCAGCTTTAGGCTGGATTCCGTCTTGAGATTAGCGCCGCCAACCCCATTCTATGTGTGTCAACTTATTCAAGCGCCGCAGCGTGGCAGGATAGCCGCTGCGCGCAGCAGCTCAGCATTACCGTGTGCAGTAAAACGAGCGGTAACAGACTATTCAGGAGAAACCAATGTCTCAGAAGCCAGAAGAGAATCGCCATCCTCAAGATGACGTTACTGATGAGTCTCGGCAGGGTGAAGAGCAGCGCGAAGAAAGTGTTGTTGAAGGCGTAGTAGAGGAAGAGCTGCCGGATAACAGCGCTGCATTTGAACAGCGTGTAGAAGCACTGGAAGCAGAGCTTTCCGATGCGAAGGATCAGGCGCTGCGCGCGGCGGCTGAAGCGCAGAATTCACGTCGACGTGCTGCGCAGGATGTCGAAAAGGCGCGCAAGTTTGCGCTTGAGAAGTTCGTCAAGGATCTGCTGCCGGTCGCTGACAGCCTTGAAAAAGCGCTCGATACCATGCAGAGCCAGGGAACCGAAGATGTTCACCTTGAAGGGGTGAAAATGACCCGCGACATGCTGCAAAGCACCCTGCAGAAACAGGGCGTTGAGGTATTTGATCCGCAAGGCGAGCCTTTCGATCCGCAATACCATGAAGCAATGACGATGGTGCCCAATCCTGAAGTCGAGCCTAATACCGTAATTGACGTGATGCAGAAAGGGTATTCCCTCAATGGCCGTGTAGTGCGTCCAGCGATGGTGGTGGTCAGCAAGGCGCCCTGAGTGGCTTTGAGGCGTTGTTATCACAATGCCCCTTGAAACGCTATCAAGCGCCCTTATATACCCAAGCAGTCGAACGGCATAGAGCTATTACCAAAGCTTTCAGCGCCGAACTTACAAACATGAATATTGATTGGTGGTACATACCGCCAAGTGAATCGGAATCGAGGTGAAACCTATGGGACGCATTATCGGAATTGACCTTGGTACTACCAACTCCTGTGTGGCAGTACTTGATGGTGACTCGGCACGTGTTATCGAAAACGCAGAAGGCACTCGCACAACGCCCTCTATCGTTGCGTACACAGACGATGACCAGGTGCTGGTGGGTCAGGCTGCCAAACGTCAGGCAGTCACCAACCCCAACAACACGCTTTATGCGGTTAAACGTTTGATCGGTCGTAAATTCAGCGATGATGAAGTTCAAAAGGATCTCAAACTCGTTCCTTATACCATTACTGAAGCCGACAACGGTGATGCCTGGGTAGAAGCGAAAGGCCAGAAAATGGCTCCGCCGCAGGTCAGTGCTGAAGTACTGAAGAAAATGAAGAAAACCGCCGAAGATTACCTCGGCGAGAAAGTAACCGAAGCGGTTATCACCGTACCGGCTTACTTCAATGACAATCAGCGTCAGGCCACCAAGGACGCAGGCCGCATTGCAGGTCTTGATGTCAAACGTATCATCAACGAACCGACCGCTGCTGCGCTTGCCTACGGCATGGACAAGGCGCGCGGTGACAAAACCATCGCTGTTTATGACCTCGGTGGCGGTACCTTCGATATCTCCATTATCGAAGTGGCTGACGTTGACGGTGAGACTCAGTTCGAAGTGCTGTCTACCAACGGTGATACCTTCCTGGGTGGTGAAGATTTCGACACCAAACTGATCGACTATCTGGTCAGCGAATTCAAAAACGACAGCGGCATTGATCTGTCGGGTGATTCGCTCGCCATGCAGCGTCTGAAAGAAGCAGCTGAAAAAGCCAAGATCGAGCTATCTTCTGCGCCGCAAACCGATGTCAACCTGCCGTATATCACAGCAGACAACACTGGACCGAAGCACCTGAACGTCAAGGTTACTCGCGCCAAGCTTGAGTCGCTGGTAGAAGACTTGGTTCAGCGCTCGCTGGCACCATGTAAAACTGCACTGGCTGATGCTGATCTCTCTGCTTCTGCCATTGACGATGTCATCCTGGTGGGTGGTCAGACTCGTATGCCGCTGGTACAGAGCAAAGTGGCCGAGTTCTTCGGTAAGGAGGCACGCAAGGACGTGAACCCTGATGAAGCGGTCGCCATTGGTGCTTCCATCCAGGGTGGTGTACTTGGCGGTGACGTTAAAGACGTGCTGCTGCTCGACGTTACCCCGCTGACGCTTGGTATCGAAACCATGGGCGGTGTCATGACGCCTCTGATCGAGAAAAATACCACTATCCCGACCAAGAAAACGCAGACCTTCTCTACCGCAGAAGATAACCAGACAGCCGTGACCATTCACGTGCTGCAGGGTGAGCGTAAACAGGCGGGGCAGAACAAGTCGCTGGGCCGTTTCGATCTGGCTGATATTCCGTCAGCACCACGCGGAACTCCGCAAATCGAAGTTGCCTTCGATCTTGATGCCAACGGTATCCTGAACGTGTCGGCCAAAGACAAGGCGACCGGCAAGGAACAGTCGATCGAAATCAAGGCGTCTGGTGGTCTGACCGACGACGAGATTGATAAAATGGTCAAGGATGCCGAGGCGCACGAAGCTGAAGACCAGAAGTTTGAAGAGCTGGTACAGCTGCGTAACCAGGCCGATGGCATGATTCACGCGACCCGTAAAACGCTTGAAGAAGCCGGTGACAAGGCTGAAGCAGGCGAGAAAGAGAAAATCGAAGCAGCCATCAGCGAGCTGGAAGAAGCGCTCAAGGGCGATGACAAGGATACTATCCAGTCCAAGCTTGACGCGCTGACTGAAGCCTCCAGTGGTCTGGCTCAGAAGCTCTACGCTGAACAGCAGGGTGGTGCTGAAGCAGGTGCCGCAGAAGCTGCCGCTGGTAGCGAAGGCAAGGCTGATGATGATGTCGTTGATGCCGAGTACGAAGAAGTCAAAGACGACGACAAAAAACAGTAACAGGCGATACCTGATGCCTTCCCGGCCATAAGGCTGGAGGTATCAGTCTCTCAGGCGCGGGGGCGAAGGCTCCCGCGCCGCTTCGCTTCCAATACCCCTTGGTATCGAGGCGAGTTCTGTTCTTATTTTCAGTTAAAGATTGGCTCCGCAGGGATTTTCCTGCCTGGGCAAAAGCCTGAACGGCTATTTGGAGGCCGTTGGACTTATGGCAAAACGTGACTACTACGAAGTACTGGGTGTCGCAAAAAGCGCCGACCAGAAAGAGATCAAAAAGGCGTATCGTCGCCTTGCGCAGAAATATCATCCTGACCGCAACCCGGGCGATGAGGCTGCCGAGGCAAGTTTCGTCGAGGTCTCTGAAGCCTACGAAGTGCTCTCTGATGGCGACAAGCGCGCAGCTTATGACCAATTCGGTCATGCAGGCGTAGATGGCCAGGCCGGTGGCGGCTTCGGCGGCGGTGGTTTCGGTGGTGGCGGCTTCAGCGATATTTTCGGTGACGTCTTCGGCGATATCTTCGGCGGCGGTGGACGCGGCGGCCGTGGTGCCAACGGCGCGGCTCGCGGTGCTGATCTTCGCTACAACCTGGATATCGACCTGGAGTCTGCTGTCGCTGGCACAGAAGTTGATATTCGCGTACCGCGCATGGCGGAGTGTGCACACTGCCACGGTGACGGCGCTGAACCTGGCACCAAGAAACACTCATGCTCTACCTGTAACGGAATGGGGCAGGTACGCATGCAGCAGGGATTCTTCGCTGTACAGCAAGCGTGCCCCACCTGTGGTGGTAAAGGGGAAATCCCCGATCAGGTGTGCGGCAAGTGTCATGGTGAAGGTCGTGTTCGCGAAACCCGCACGCTATCGGTCAAGATTCCGGCAGGTGTTGATACCGGTGATCGCATTCGTCTCAATGGCGAAGGTGAAGGCGGCGTAAACGGCGGCCCGGCAGGGGAT
Organism: Carnimonas nigrificans ATCC BAA-78; assembly: GCF_000526695.1. Classification (GTDB taxonomy): domain Bacteria; phylum Pseudomonadota; class Gammaproteobacteria; order Pseudomonadales; family Halomonadaceae; genus Carnimonas; species Carnimonas nigrificans. The sequence goes on along the minus strand of NZ_JAGO01000003.1, from coordinate 41,863 downwards.
CTTTACGTTCAGGTGAACGTGAAGGAACACTCTATTTTCAAGCGTGATGGCCGCGATCTCTATTGCGAAGTGCCGATCAGCTTTGTTGATGCCACGCTGGGGGGCGAGCTTGAAGTGCCCACCCTCGATGGGCGTGTGAACTTGAAGATTCCTCCCGAAACCCAGAGCGGCCGTCAGTTCCGCTTGCGTGGCAAGGGCGTCAAATCAGTACGAGGTGGTGCTCAGGGCGACCTGATGTGCAAGGTGGTGGTAGAAACGCCGGTGAGCCTCAATGAAAAGCAGAAGGACATTCTGCGTTCATTCCAGGAAACGCTGGATGGCACTGATACCAAGCACTCTCCGCGCAAGAGCAGCTGGTTTGACGGCGTGAAGAAGTTCTTTGAGGACATGCGCTCGTAAGTGCGTCGCGCTCCTCGTCAAACCGGAACGTCAGGTAGCTGGCGTTCCGGTTTTTTTATGATGGAGAAGCGGGCGGCAGCTACCCGCCTTTGGGAAAGCTGCCGTGCGTGCGGAAGTCCAAGCGGTTATGCTTCAGTAACGAATTGTAGGGTTGCGAACAGTTGAGGTAGCACAATGACGCGAGTGGTAGTGTTAGGTGCCGCAGGAAGAATGGGGCGCATGTTGGTACAGGCGGTGCACGCAATGGAAGGAGCTCAGCTCGTCGCGGCAGTGGTAAGGCCGGGCAGCTCGTTATTGGGGGCTGATATTGGTGAAATCTGCGGTCTGGGAAAAATCGGCGTAGCGGCAACCGGCACGCTTGGCGAAAGCGCTGATTTCGATGTCATTATTGATTTCACTACCCCCGCTTCCACCATGGACGCGCTCGCCTTCTGCGCTGAACACAACAAGGCGGCAGTTATCGGTACGACCGGTTTTGACAAGTCGCAGCTAGCGGAAATCAAACATCACGCCAGTGCTATTCCTCTGGTTTACGCAGAAAACTACAGTACCGGCGTCAACCTGTCGCTCAATCTGCTGGCAACCGCTGCCCGCGCTCTGGGTGATGCCGGCTTCAATATCGAAATTACCGAAGCGCACCATCGTCATAAGGTGGATGCGCCATCAGGCACGGCGCTAATGATGGGGCGTGCGGTGGCGGATGCGCTTGGGCGCGATCTTGAGCACTGTGGTGTATTTTCTCGGGTAGGACAGTGCGGTCCACGTAGCGACGACGAAATCGGCTTCTCCGTAATTCGTGGGGGCGATATCGTCGGCGAGCATACCGTTACCTTCGCGGCGGAAGGAGAGCGGATCGAAATCACTCATAAGGCTTCGAGCCGCATGACCTTCGCCAATGGCGCAGTGCGCGCAGCGCTGTGGGCGGCGGCGCAGTCGCCGGGTTACTACGATATGCAGGACATGCTGGGGCTGAAAACGGCGGCGAAATAACGTCAGAACGTAGCAACGTTGCCCTGTAACGACTGTTTCATGACAAGGGAATACACAGCATGGCTGGATCAGCGCCTCTCTTTTGGTTGACCATCAAAGGGCTTGCCTGCGCCTATCGTTATCGCGGCCCGGTCAGCGATCACTTCGATGGCAAGCAGTTTTATAACGTTCCGGCCTCACATAACCTTTCGCGCAGTGATTTCAAAAAGTGGTGCAGAGAGCGTAAGGGCAACACGCCCCAATGGAGCTGGCAGTCGTTACCTCATTCGTCGTGGCAGCCACTGCCTGCACCTTCGACGAATGAAATTCAGGTCACCCTGGTTAACCATTCGACCTTTCTGCTCCAGTTCGATGGTCTTAATGTGCTGACTGATCCGGTGTGGTCAACTCGTGTCAGCCCTTTCAGCTTTGCGGGGCCGCAGCGATTTCATGCGCCGGGTATCGCATTGGATGAGTTGCCCCGTATTGATGCCATCTGGCTGAGCCACAACCACTATGATCACTGCGATGTCTGGGCGCTGAGAGAGATTGCACAGCGCTTTCCTGATGTTCATCTGTATGTAGGGCTTGGCAACGCGCGTCTGTGCAAGGATGCGGGCATCTCCCGTGTGACCGAACTGGATTGGTGGCAGAGCGCCGACCTCGGCGGGCATAGGCTGCACTTTGTGCCTGCGCGTCATTGGGGAGCCCGTTCGTTGTGGGACAAACGCACCACGCTATGGGGCGGATTTGTTTTTGAAAGCAGCGCAGGCCCGGTTTACTTCGCAGGAGATACGGGGTTCGGTGAGTTCTTTACTGAAGTTGGCGAGCGTTATGGGCCGATGACCCTGTCGCTTCTGCCGATAGGTGCCTTCCGCCCTGAATGGTTCATGAGCCCGGTACACATGGGGCCAGATGAGGCACTTCAGGCGCACCGGATGGTAAAATCGCAGCACAGCGTGGCGTGCCATTTCGGTTGCTTTGCGCTGGCCGACGATGCACAGTTCGAGCCGCAGGAACGGCTTGAGCAGCTGGTGGCTGATGCAGGGCTAAGCGCAGATGCGTTTTGCGTACCCCAGGCGGGTCGTACTGCGACGTACAGCAAAAAATCGTAGTAATAACAGAGAGATACAAGGCATTCATTCGAGAAGTGCCGGTACTTGTTTCAAGGATCGTAGTGCATGATTAACTTATTGCCCTTGATGTTGATTCATCTGGGGGTGCTGGCCTCACCTGGGCCTGATTTTTTATTTGTTGCTCAAACTTCTGTTCAGCGTGGATTAAAACAAGCCTTTGTTGCCTCCCTGGGCGTAGTGGTGGGCATACTGGTGTGGGCCACGCTCGCGGTAACTGGGCTTTCGATTATCGTAGCCATCAGGCCGGTTCATATCGCCATTTCAGTGCTGGGCGCTGCATATATTCTATGGCTGGGCGTGCAGCTGATTGCTGCGGGGCGCAATAAAACCAGTACGGGCAATGATGAACTCGCGGTTGAAGACAAGAAAGTGCGCATTGAGGCAGGCTATGGAAAAAGCCTGTTTAAAGGGCTGCTTACCAATCTCTCCAACCCCAAGGCCGTGGTCTATTTTGGCAGTATCTTTTCGCTGTTTATTCAGCCCGAAATGGATGCGTTTTCGCGCTATTTGATCGTTATGATCGTGGCCTTCGAGTCGCTGCTGTTTTTCCTGCTGGTGTCCCGCACCTTTTCGTTCGCCTCCGTAAGACGGTTTTATGAGCGCAAGAGCGCGACCATTGATCTGATTACCGGCATCGTATTCGTGGTATTCGCGGTGGTGATTGCGGCTACACTGTTCTGATGAATCTCGTATTGCTCCTGCCGGTGTAAGGTTGAAAGGCTGTGTAAAATGTGGAGGCTGCGTTTATTTCGCCTCTGGTTATTAAGTGAGAAATCAAGTAGAATCTCTACAATTTGGCTTCGGGCAAGGTTTGCCCCCGCGCAAGGCTCGGCAGTCCGAGTGAACGCCATTCAGGAGTGGCCACTAATGTTACTGTTGATGCCTTGAAATATGCGCTTGGAAGCGGGATGAAACCTTCGGGATTCGTCCCGTTTTTTTACGCCCGGGCCAGAGGCATAGCACCTTTCACATTTATATGTTCAGCGTTTCCAGCGCCGCGAGCGCGGTGTCCCAGGGGCGCTGAACAACGCATGCATCGGAGGATGACGCCTTGAATAACCCCGCGATACTGGCCTTGGCGGATGGCAGTGTGTTCCGTGGAATCTCTATCGGTGCAGAGGGCCAGACCAGTGGTGAAGTTGTGTTCAACACAGCAATGACTGGCTATCAGGAAATTCTCACCGACCCCTCCTATCTGCGACAAATCGTTACCCTTACCTACCCCCATATCGGCAATACCGGCATTAATGCCGAGGATGTCGAATCAGCACAGGTGTGTGCTGCCGGGTTGGTTATTCGTGATCTTCCCCGTCTCGCTAGCAACTTTCGCAGTCAGCAGGCACTGGATGAATACCTGCGCGCTCAAGGCAAGGTTGGTATTGCCGATATTGATACCCGTCGCCTGACACGACTGCTGCGTGACAAAGGCGCGCAAAATGGCGCGATTCTGGCTGGAAGTGCGGCTGAAGGTGATGACGCAGCCGAACGCGCCATTGCGCTGGCACGCGAGTTTCCCGGCCTCAAGGGCATGGACCTCGCCCGTGAAGTATCGACCAAGGAGCGTCTTGAATGGCATCAGGGGCAGTGGACGCTGGGCAAGGGATATAGCACCTCAGAAGCGCTTGAATTTCCCTATCATGTTGTCGCCTATGACTTCGGCACCAAGTACAACATTCTGCGCATGCTGACCGAGCGCGGCTGCCGGTTGACCATCGTGCCTGCCGAAACCAGTGCCGAAGAGGTGCTGGCGCTCAACCCTGATGGCGTATTTCTCTCCAATGGGCCGGGCGATCCCGAGCCTTGCGACTACGCTATCAATGCGATCAAGGTATTTTGCGAACGCAAGCTGCCCGTCTTCGGTATTTGCCTGGGGCATCAGCTACTGTCGCTGGCGAGCGGTGCGCAGACGGTCAAGATGGTCAATGGTCACCACGGCGCCAACCACCCGGTACTCGATATCGCCAGCGGCAAGGTGCTCATTACCAGTCAGAACCATGGCTTCGCGACCGATGAAAAAACGCTGCCCGACACGCTGCGTGCCACGCATCGCTCGCTGTTTGATGGCACCCTGCAAGGGGTAGAGCGCACCGACTGCCCGGCCTTCAGCTTCCAGGGGCACCCAGAAGCAAGCCCCGGCCCTCAGGATATGGCGCCACTGTTTGATCGTTTTGTCGCCATGTTGGCAGAGCGCGCCAACGCCTGATTTAGCTGACTGCGCAGGCGCGATTGCGCAGCTATCACATTCCAAGTGCTGGGTCGTTCGCCCAGCTCTTCATCGCAGAACGCGGGAAACGTCATGCCTAAACGTACTGACATAAAAAGCATCCTGATTATCGGCGCTGGCCCTATTGTTATCGGTCAGGCCTGTGAATTCGACTACTCCGGCGCACAGGCCTGCAAGGCGCTGCGCGAGGAGGGCATTCGCGTCATTCTGGTCAACTCCAACCCGGCTACCATCATGACCGACCCGGTCATGGCTGACGCCACCTATATCGAGCCGATCACCTGGCAGACGGTAGAACGGATCATCGACAAGGAGCGGCCCGATGCGGTGCTCCCGACCATGGGCGGGCAAACGGCACTCAATTGTGCGCTCGATCTTGAGCGCCACGGCGTACTGAAGAAATACAACGTTGAAATGATCGGCGCCAATGCCGACACGATAGATAAAGCCGAGGATCGTGACCGCTTTGATAAAGCGATGCGCAAGATTGGGCTTGAAACGCCGCGCGCTCGTGTTGGGCACAACATGGAAGAAGCCTGGGAAATTCAGGCTGAGGTAGGTTTTCCCTGCATTATTCGTCCTTCCTTCACGATGGGCGGCTCTGGCGGTGGTGTGGCTTACAACCGCGAAGAATTCGAAGAGATTTGCCGTCGCGGATTTGATCTGTCGCCGACCCATGAGCTGTTGATTGATGAATCGCTGCTCGGCTGGAAAGAGTATGAAATGGAGGTCGTTCGCGACAAGAACGACAACTGCATCATCATCTGCGCCATCGAAAACTTTGACCCGATGGGCGTTCACACGGGCGACTCGATTACCGTAGCGCCCGCACAGACGCTCACCGATAAAGAGTATCAGGTGATGCGTGATGCTTCTCTCGCTGTGCTGCGTGAAATCGGCGTGGAAACCGGTGGCTCCAACGTGCAGTTCGGCGTTGACCCGCAGACCGGGCGCATGGTCGTCATCGAGATGAATCCTCGCGTCAGCCGCTCTTCTGCATTGGCTTCGAAGGCTACTGGCTTCCCGATTGCCAAGATCGCGGCCAAGCTCGCCATCGGGTATACCCTCGATGAGCTGCAAAATGATATTACTGGCGGCGCTACGCCGGCGTCGTTTGAGCCATCCATCGACTATGTAGTCACCAAGATTCCGCGCTTTACCTTCGAGAAGTTCCCGCAGGCCAATGATCGCCTGACGACGCAGATGAAGTCGGTAGGTGAGGTCATGGCGATCGGGCGTTCCTTCCAGGAATCCCTTCAGAAAGCGTTGCGCGGTCTGGAAACTGGTGTCGATGGTCTGGACGCCAAGCTCGAAAATTTCGATGCAGAAAGCATCAGCCTTCTCAAGGGCGAGCTACAGCGCGCTGGCAGTGACCGTATCTTCTATGTAGCCGATGCGTTCCGTGCGGGCTTCACCCTTGAGCAGATCTTCGATCTTACCTGGATTGACCCCTGGTTCCTGAGCCAGTTGGAAGAACTGGTGCAAACGGAACAGAACATCAGTGCCGGCTCGCTCGAACAGCTTGATGCCAACCTGCTCTATCGCGTGAAGCGGATGGGCTTCTCCGATGCTCGTTTGGCAACCCTGTTGGGTATCTCTGAGAAGGAGGTGCGCGCCCATCGTCATGCGTTGAATATTCGCCCGGTCTATAAGCGTGTCGATACCTGTGCTGCCGAATTCGCGACCTCGACGGCCTATATGTACTCGACCTATGAGGAAGAGTGTGAGGCCAACCCCAGCGATAAGCCGAAAATCATGGTGCTGGGTGGCGGGCCAAACCGTATTGGTCAGGGGATCGAGTTCGACTATTGCTGCGTCCATGCAGCGCTTGCCATGCGCGAAGATGGTTATGAAACCATCATGGTGAACTGCAACCCCGAAACGGTTTCTACCGATTACGACACCTCTGACCGCCTCTATTTTGAACCGGTCACGCTGGAAGACGTGCTGGAAATTGTCGATAAAGAGAAGCCGAAGGGCGTCATCGTACAGTTTGGCGGCCAGACGCCGCTGAAGCTCGCTCGCGATCTTGAAGCTGCCGGGGTGCCGATTATTGGTACTACCCCCGATGCCATTGATCGTGCCGAGGACCGTGAACGTTTCCAGAAAATGATCGACAAGCTGGGGCTACGGCAGCCGCCCAATGCGACAGCGCGCAGCTTCGACGAAGCCTTTGCCAAGGCCGAGAAGATCGGCTATCCGCTGGTGGTGCGCCCTTCCTATGTGCTGGGCGGACGGGCGATGGAGATCGTCTACACGCCGCAAGAGCTTGAGCGCTACATGACTTCCGCGGTCAAGGTCTCCAACGATAGTCCGGTGCTGCTTGATCACTTCCTGTCGGCAGCGGTCGAAATTGATATTGATGCCGTAAGCGATGGTAAGCAGGTGGTCATCGGTGGCGTTATGCAGCACGTCGAACAGGCTGGAGTGCATTCGGGAGATTCCGCCTGCTCGCTGCCGCCTTATTCTCTGCCGGAAGATGTGCAGAATGAAATGCGCGAGCAGGTCAAGGCCATGGCCAGAGAGCTGGGCGTGGTAGGTCTGATGAACGTGCAGCTGGCGTGGCAGGATAACGAGATTTACATCATTGAAGTGAATCCGCGCGCCTCACGTACGGTGCCTTTTGTCTCGAAATGTATCGGTACATCGCTGGCCCAGATTGCTGCTCGCTGCATGGAAGGTACCAGCCTCGAAGCTCAGGGCTTCACTGAAGAGGTGATCCCTTCTTTCTATAGCGTCAAGGAAGCGGTCTTCCCGTTCGCCAAATTTATTGGTGTCGATCCCATTTTGTCGCCGGAAATGAAATCCACTGGTGAAGTCATGGGCAGCGGCCGTACCTTTGCGGAAGCCTTCTTCAAGGCCCAGTTGGGCGCCAGCGAACCGATTCCGTCGCTGGCAGGTGATGGCAAGAAGGTTGCCTTCCTTTCTGTACGTGACCCCGACAAATCGGGTATTACCGGAGTGGCACACTCTCTGATAACATTGGGCTTCGATCTGATCGCCACTCGCGGGACCGCCCAGGCACTCTCGTCTGCCGGGCTCCCCGTACAGCCTGTCAACAAGGTATCCGAAGGTCGTCCTCACATCGTCGATGCACTCAAAAACGGCGAGGTGGACTACATCGTTAACACCACTGAAGGTCGGCAGGCCATCAACGATTCTTCCGAGATTCGCCGTACTGCTCTTGCCAATAAAGTGCCCTATGCGACCACGCTAGCGGGCGCTCGCGCTGTTTGTTTGGCGCTCGAATACGGCGATCAGATCACGGTACGGCGGCTTAAGGATCTTCATGCAGGAGATTTGGCATGATCAAAGTGCCTATGACCGTGGAAGGCGAACGCCGCCTTCGCGAAGAACTGAAAGAGTTAAAAACCGTTGAACGCCCCAGCATCATTGCGGCTATCGCTGAAGCGCGTGAACACGGTGATTTGAAGGAAAACGCAGAGTATCACTCGGCGCGTGAGCAGCAGGGCTTTGTCGAAGCGCGTATCAAGGAGATCGAAGGCAAGCTGTCGGCCTCGCAGGTTATCGACGTTAAATCAATGCCGAAAACCGGCAAGGTTATCTTCGGGGTCACGGTCACGCTTGAAAATCTTGATACCGATGAGACGGTGCGCTATCGCATTGTCGGTGAAGATGAAGCTAATATTAAGAATGGCCTGCTGTCGGTCACGTCTCCTATTGCCCGTGCTTTGATCGGCAAGGAAGAGGGCGATGTGGTGCTGGTGCGTACGCCCGGTGGCGACGTCGAGTACGAGATCAGCGACGTCGAGCATCTGTAATACGCGAACGGGAGCCTTGATGCTCCTGTCGTGATGAAGAGCGCTCACGGTATTTCCGCTGGGCGCTTTTTTTGTGACATGACAATAAACGCAACAATAACGACGCCATCAGGTGTTTTGGAGAGAGGTTATGGAGTTTGTGCTGTACATGGTGGTTGGGGCGTGTTCCGGCGTACTGGCAGGACTGTTTGGCGTGGGGGGCGGTATTATCATCGTGCCCGCGCTGGTCTTCGCTTTTAAGGCTCAGGGAATTGACCCTACCGTGCTTACTCAGTTGGCGGTAGGAACCTCGCTCGCTGTCATTCTATTCACTTCTGTTAATTCGGTGCTGGGGCATCAGAAGAAAGGAGCGGTGCGCTGGGACCTGTTCAAGTGGATGGCGATGGGCATTCTGGTTGGTGCAGTACTCGGTTCCTTAACCGCTACCTGGATTCCCGGCGATAAGCTACAGCTGATTATCGGTATCTTCGCCGTTTGCATGTCGATTCAGATGGCCCTGAATCTCAGGCCGAAAGGTGATCCTTCACAGGATCAGGAGCATGTCACTATCAAACCGCTGTGGTTGCAGATTGCTGGGCTGATTATCGGCTGGGCGTCAGCCATCTTTGGAGTGGGTGGTGGTTCGCTCACCGTGCCGGCACTGTCGTGGAAGGGAATTCCCATGCGTCAGGCGGTGGCAACTTCCGCGGCGGGCGGTATGCCAATCGCGCTATTCAGCTCGCTCTCTTTCATGTTCTTCGGCTGGGGCAATCCGAGCCTGCCTAACTGGAGCCTGGGCTATGTTTATTTGCCTGCGCTGGTGGGCATGGCGATCATGAGTATGCTGTTTGCCCGAGTGGGCGTTGCGCTGGCGCATCGGCTGTCGCAAAAGATGCTGCGCGGACTGTTTGCCGCACTACTGTTTTGCGTAGGGATGAGCTTTATTCTCTAGGCGGGACAACGCGCTGCTCCGCAAGGCTTTCACAGGCGGGGCAGCGCTGACAGCGATCAATCAGCCGAAGCGGCGAACGTTGGAAAGGCGTGCAGGGGTATCGGGATTGGGCCGATAAAGCAGCGCCATCTTGCCGATCTTCTGCACCAATTCAGCCCTGGAGTGATCGCATAGCGCATTAAGTTGCTCTTCTCGCTCTTCACGTTCACGACTCATCAGTTTGATCTTGATAAGTTCGTGGTCGCTCAGCGCACGATCAAGCTCCGCCAAAGCCCCCTCACTAATACCGTTTTCAGATATCTGAACAACGGGGTCGAGGTGGTGACCAATGGCTCGGAAGCTTTTCTTTTGTGCGCTGGTCAGCTTTTGAGTTGAATGTTGCGGCATGGTAGTTTGTGACGCCTGTAACGGTGGCTGTTCGGTCTTTAAGTGTAACGCACCCAGCCATTGCGTGGATAGTGAAAGCGCCGCCAGCCCTGATTGAACCGAGGGCTGCACGAAACAGGGTGCAGTGGTTGTTAATTTTAGGTGATTTTTGTGTCTCGGACATCTGACGGTAAAGGCGGTCGCAGCAAGGAAAGCGGCGACTCTTCCCCCAAGCGTAAACACTCGGCCAGTCGCACCAGTGCGGGCTGGCTCCGGGAGCACTTTGACGACCCTTACGTCAAACAGTCCTGGGTGGACGGCTATCGCTCGCGAGCAAGCTACAAGCTGCTTGAGATCGACGACAAGGACAAGCTGCTTTCACCAGGCATGACGGTGATTGATCTGGGGGCAGCGCCCGGTGGCTGGAGTCAGGTGGTGGCGCAGCGTATCGGTGATACCGGCCGCGTTGTGGCCTCCGATATTCTTGAGATGGAAGCGCTGGCGGGTGTGCAGTTCGTGCAAGGTGACTTCACCGAGGACGCTGTGCTGGAGGCGATCCTGGAGCTGGTGGGTAATACTCGGGTGGATCTGGTGATATCCGATATGGCCCCGAACATGAGCGGTCAGAATGCGATCGACCAGCCCGGCGCCATGTACCTTGTTGAGCTGGCGCTTGATCTGGCGCGGCAGGTATTGAAGCCAAATGGCGATTTTTTGGCGAAGGTTTTTCAGGGCGAAGGATTTGAATCCTATCTGAAGGATTTGCGCTCTTCCTTTACCAAGGTAGTGACTCGTAAACCAGCGGCTTCTCGTGCTCGTTCTCGTGAGGTATATCTGCTGGGCAAGGGTTTCAAGGGGGAATAGTTGCGCTCGCAGTATTTTTGCTGGTTGCAAGTTCTCGGTTTAAGCCCCATTTGATGTACCATGTATAAAGGTATGTGGGGCCAAGGCAACATATGCCATGTTTGGCTTTATTGGTTTAAGGCTTAACTAAGATATTTATAGGCCGCGACGTCTGAGGCGTCCGTCGCTCCCGAATGTGCAGTAAAGAATAGGGCTGCTTCCGGCATTCGACCGAGCAGCCGTAGCGAAGTGAGGGTGTCTCTTGAACGACATGGCAAAAAACCTGATTCTCTGGCTGATCATCGCCGCAGTATTGCTTACGGTGTTCAACAACTTCAGTGTTGATTCGGCGCCGCAGTCTGTGCCGTATTCGCAATTTGTGCAGCAGATTCAGAATAATCAGATCAGCAAGGTGACGATTGACGGTTACACCATTCGTGGACAGCGCGACGATGGTTCTGACTTTCAGACGACTCGGCCCGCCGCCCAGGACCCGCAGCTGATCGGCGATCTGCTTGAGCACAAGGTAGTGATCGAAGGCAAAGAGCCTCAACAGCAGAGTATCTGGTCGCGATTGCTGATCGCCAGCTTCCCGATTCTGATTATTCTTGCCATTTTCTTCTTCTTCATGCGCCAAATGCAGGGTGGCGGCGGTGGCAAGGGCGGCCCGATGAGCTTCGGCAAGTCCAAGGCCAAGCTGCTGTCGCAGGATCAGATCAAGACGACGTTTAAAGACGTTGCTGGCTGTGATGAAGCCAAGGAAGAAGTGGAAGAGGTCGTCGACTTCCTCAAGGACCCCAGCAAGTTCCAGCAGCTTGGCGGTAAGATTCCGCGCGGGCTTTTGATGGTGGGGCCTCCCGGCACCGGTAAAACGCTGCTCGCCAAGGCGATTGCGGGTGAAGCCAAAGTGCCGTTCTTCAGTATCTCCGGTTCCGATTTTGTCGAGATGTTTGTCGGTGTCGGTGCCTCTCGTGTACGCGACATGTTCGAGCAGGCCAAAAAGCAGTCGCCCTGCATTATCTTTATCGACGAGATTGATGCGGTAGGTCGCTCGCGCGGCGGCAATATGGGAGGTGGCGGTCATGATGAGCGTGAACAGACGCTGAACCAGCTGCTGGTCGAAATGGATGGCTTCGAGGCGAATGACGGTACTATCGTGATTGCTGCGACCAACCGTCCTGATGTACTGGACCCCGCCCTGCTGCGTCCAGGTCGCTTTGACCGTCAGGTCACGGTAGGGCTGCCTGATATTCGCGGACGTGAGCACATTCTCAACGTGCACTTGCGCAAAGTGCCGCTGGCTGATGATGTGAAGCCGCAGTTGATTGCCCGTGGTACTCCCGGATTTTCCGGTGCCGAGCTGGCGAACGTGGTGAACGAAGCGGCTCTCTTTGCTGCGCGCCGTAACCTGCGTCTGGTAGGAATGCGTGAGCTTGAGGAAGCCAAGGACAAGATCATGATGGGCGCCGAGCGCAAATCAATGGTGATGTCCGAAAAAGAGAAGAGCAACACGGCATATCATGAGGCAGGGCATGCGATTATCGGCCTGATCGTTCCCGATCACGATCCCGTGTACAAGGTGACGATTATTCCGCGTGGTAGAGCGCTGGGTGTCACCATGTTCCTGCCTAACGAAGATCGTTACAGCTATTCGCGTCAGCAGTTGATCAGCCAGTTGTGCTCACTGTTTGGTGGCCGAATTGCTGAAGAGATGACGCTTGGCCCCAATGGTGTCACTACTGGCGCCTCGAACGATATCAAGCGCGCGACCGAAATTGCGCACAGCATGGTCGCCAAATGGGGCCTCTCTGAAGAGATGGGGCCGCTGATGTACGATGAAGATGATTCGCATCAGTTCCTGGGCGGTGCCGGCGGCAGTTCGATGATGGGATCGGGTGAAACCTCAGCGAAGATCGACCGCGAAGTGCGCAAGATCATTGATGAGTGCTACTCCACTGCCAAGCGTATTCTGGAAGAGAACCGCGATAAGCTTGATCTCATGGCTCAGGCGCTGATGAAGTACGAAACAATTGATACCGACCAGATCAAAGAGATCATGGAAGGCAAGTTTCCTTCGCCGCCCAAGGATAGCAGCGACAATGGCTCATCCAGCGGTGGGGCAATTATCGAGCAGAATGGTGCCGGTAGCGCACCGAGTGATGACAGCAAGAAGCCTGAACAGGATGGCGGCTCGTCTGATCAGTCCGGCGATAACACGCTAGGGGATTCGACTCGCTGACGATCGTTTAGCGCCCGCAACATCCGTCGCGACCGTTATAGTAACGGTCGCGATTTTTCTTGTCTGACGCAGATTCTTCTTTTTACAGTGTGAATGCCATCGCCCATGAGTTGCTATTTCTCCCCCTCGATTATTGATTGTGCCGGCCGCCCCCTCGACCTTACCCGGCCGCGGGTGATGGGTATTCTCAACGTGACGCCTGACTCCTTCTCCGATGGTGGTCGCTATACCTTTCTTGATACTGCGCTTGAGCAGGCTGAAAAAATGCTTGCCGAAGGTGCCGATATTATTGATGTCGGCGGTGAATCGACCCGCCCCGGCGCAAGTGAGGTCAGTGAGAGCGAAGAGCTGGACAGAGTCGCGCCGGTAGTGGAAAAGCTGGTCAGTGAACTGGGGGCGCTGGTCTCTCTCGATACCAGTTCTGCCAGGGTCATGCGTGAAGGGGGCAGGCTGGGCGCGGGAATCATCAACGATGTGCGCTCATTGGTACGCCCAGGGGCGCTGCAAGCCGTCTGCGAAACCGATATGGCGGTGTGCGTTATGCACATGAATGGCGAGCCACAAGTGATGCAGCAGGCGCCGCATTACGATAAGCCGATTGCGCAGGCGGTTATCACCATGCTTGAAGAGCGTGTGGCCGCTTGCGTTGATGCAGGCATTCAGCGCGAACGTCTATTGGTTGATGCCGGTTTTGGTTTTGGAAAAACGGTCGAGCACAATCTTGAACTGGCTGAGCGGCTGGCTGAGTGTCAGCAGATTGGCCTGCCGCTGTTGGTCGGTGTCTCGCGCAAGAGTATGATTGGCGCAGTGCTCGCCAAGGCCGATGGCACTCCCCGTGCATTGGGCGTAAACGGTGCCGGACGTCTTGCCGGTGGGCTGGCGCTCACCGCGCTGGCCGTCGAGCGCGGCGCTCGCATTATCCGTACCCATGATGTTGCCCCCACCCGCGATGCGGTGGATATGACCTGGGCCGTTATAAACAGGAATAGTCAGGCATGAGTTCAGTATCTTCCCCTTCTAGCGCAGCCCCCCACGAGCGGCGTTATTTCGGCACCGATGGTATTCGTGGCACAGTGGGTATTGCCCCGATTACCGCTGATTTCGTACTCAAGCTGGGTTGGGCGTGCGGGCGAGTGCTGGCGCGTCGGCATAAAAAGGCGCGCGTTATCATCGGCAAGGATACGCGTATCTCGGGCTATATGTTTGAAGCGGCGCTGGAGGCTGGCTTTTCTGCCGCTGGTGTCGATGTATTACTGCTGGGGCCGATGCCAACCCCCGGCATCGCCTATATGATTCAGACCTTTAGGGCACATGCTGGCGTAGTGATCAGCGCCTCGCACAACCCGCACCCTGACAATGGCATCAAGTTCTTTTCGGCGGCAGGCACCAAACTGAGCGATGAGCTTGAGGGCGAGATCGAGCAGGAGCTTGAAAAACCGCTGGAAACAGTGGGTTCTACCGAGCTTGGTCGCGCTACACGTATTGATGATGCAGCAGGGCGCTATATCGAATTCTGTAAATCGACGATGCCGGAACGCTCTTCTCTGGAAGGGCTGAAGGTAGTGCTTGATTGCGCGAACGGAGCCACGTACCACATTGCGCCAAGTGTCTTTAGAGAACTTGGTGCAGAAGTAAGCTGCATTGGTGTCGCGCCTGACGGTCTCAATATCAATCGTGAAGTAGGCTCCACCCATACGATCGCGCTGCGCTCGAAAGTGATCGAAAATCGTGCGGATGTGGGGGTTGCCTTCGATGGTGACGGTGATCGCGTTATTCTGATTGATGCCAACGGCCGTGAAGTCGATGGCGACGATATTCTGTTTTTGATTGCCCGTGACCGCAAACGTCGCGGTAATCTGGATGGTGGCGTCGTCGGTACCGTCATGAGCAATCTGGGGCTGGCGCAAGCACTTGAGAAAGAAGGCATTCCATTCAAGCGCGCTTACGTGGGCGACCGTAGCGTCAATGAGTTTCTGGAAGCAGCCGACTGGCATCTGGGCGGTGAACCTTCGGGGCATATCGTCTGCAAGCATGTACATACCTCAGGCGATGGTATTATTGCTGCGCTCCAGGTGCTCTCTATCATGGTGCGTTTCCAGCGCAGCCTTGAGCAGCTATTGGTCGGGTTCGGCAAGGCGCCGCAAACCCTGGTCAATGTGCGGCTGGATCACAATGCCGATCGTGCTGCCATTCTTGAAGCCGATGAGGTCAAGCAGGCGGTCGAGGCGGTTACCCGGGAGCTGGGGGACGATGGCCGTGTGCTGTTGCGTCCTTCTGGCACTGAGCCGCTTATCCGTATCATGGTAGAAGCTCATTCGCGTTTCGACGTAAAGGAACTGGCGGAACGCATAGCACACAGTATCCGTAATAACATGTAGCAGTGACGTACTGGGGCCGTTGGATTTGTATTGCATCGACGGCTTCAGTACCATTTGCCACCCATTGACTGAGGTAGCCCGATGCGTTCTCCCTTGATTGCTGGCAATTGGAAGATGAATGGCTCTTCCGCACTAATCGACGAATTCCAGCGCGCGCTTGAAGGTGCAAGCCTGCCCGCAAGCGTTGAGGTGGCCCTGTTGCCCCCATACCCTTATCTTGCAGAAATGAAGGATAAGCTGGGGCCGCATGGCGTCGAGGTCGGCGCTCAGTCACTGAACCCGCTTGCCTCCGGGCCACACACGGGCGAAGTAAGCGGAGCCATGCTGTCCGATCTGGGGGTTGATGTCGTGCTCGCCGGACACTCCGAGCGCCGTTCGCTTTATCACGAGTCGGATGAAGATGTCTTGCAGCGCGTGCATGCTGCACTCAGTGCTGGCCTGAAGCCGATTCTGTGTGTAGGTGAAACGCTTGAAGAACGTGATTCGGGTAAAACCACCGAGGTGGTATTGCGTCAGGTGGGGTATGTAATGGCGCAGCTCGATGCCCAGCAACGCTCAAAGGTAGTCATTGCCTATGAGCCGGTATGGGCCATTGGCACAGGGCGCACCGCAACACCTGAGCAGGCGCAGGAGGTCATGGCCTCTATTCGTGACTATCAGCGCTCGTTCGATGCCGACCTGGCGCAGCAACTTCGCCTTCTGTATGGCGGTAGCATGAATGCGGGCAACGCGGCAGAGTTGCTGGCGCAACCCGATATTGATGGCGGCCTGATTGGTGGTGCGTCGCTCAAGATCAATGATTTTCTAACTATTTGTGAAGCAGCAGGTTGATGACATGCAACTTTTGATTCTTTTGGTTCACGCACTGCTGGCGGTAGCGCTGGTAGCCGTGGTGTTGATTCAGCAAGGCAAGGGTGCTGAAGCTGGAGCAGCATTTGGTGGTGGCGCTTCGCAAACTGTCTTCGGATCACGCGGAAGCAGCAGCTTTCTTGCCAAGTTGACCGGCGTACTGGTGGCGTTGTTCTTTGTTACAGCACTAACGCTCGGCTGGTTGGCCAAACATTCAGGTGGTCAGCAAGCGGCCAGCGGTATTCCTGATGCCAATATGATTGAGCAGCAGCACCGCAGCACTGCTCCTTCGCTCGACGACGCTGATAACAGTGCAGCACCTGCTCAGGGCAATAATGCTGCGAGTAACAACAGCGATGGCAACGAGCTGACGGCTCCAGCATCAGAGCAGCCCGCAGCAGATGATGCAGCCGGCTCGGACAGTGAGAATGGCAGTAACGATCAATAGAGCACACGCTCTCTTGACGGCCCTTGGCGCGGGGTGGATAATATGCGCCAGCACTTTGCAGGTCGGGTCCTGTTTTCTTCTTCGGTAATGTATCGGGCCGCTATAACGGTCATGAGTATCCGGTAGAAGTTAATTGATTTCCAAGTGTATTTTTTAAATCGCTTGTTATCGAACAAAGATCCTTGTATAGTGCCGCATCTCCAAAGCCGAAGTGGTGGAATTGGTAGACACGCTATCTTGAGGGGGTAGTGCTCTAACGGGCGTGCGGGTTCAAGTCCCGCCTTCGGCACCAAAGCGATAACATTCATTTTCAGGTGAACGTTGATCGCGGAGTAAAAAGGTTTCTTCGACTACCTTGTGTTCTTCACTAAAATTCGATGGTTGTTGCGGGGTGGAGCAGTCTGGTAGCTCGTCGGGCTCATAACCCGAAGGTCGTTGGTTCAAATCCAGCCCCCGCTACCAAGTTTTTTTCGGAAAGCCCCTTCTTGTTCGAAGGGGCTTTTTGTTGGCGGGCGGTTCTGCACCGAACCCAGTTTTCCGCCGGTGTCTCTGCGCGGTGGCAGCGTTGCTCTATAACGCTGTCAGTCGGCTTCCTTTCCTGCATAACGTCAGGGTGCCAGCGATCTCCGCGCGGCCCCGGCGTGCGTAACTGTCTTTTGCAGGGCCTTTATCCATGCCCCCTATTTCCAGTGTTGAGGATCTGCTCTATGGCAACCAGAGAACAGGCTATTCATGCGCTGATCGAACCGACGGTCACCTCACTCGGTTTCGAACTGTGGGGTATCGACTACCAGGCGCAGGGCAAGCACTCTCGGCTGATCATCTATATTGATAGCGACAACGGCGTTAATGTCGATGACTGCGCTCAGGTGAGTCGTCAGGTAAGCGCGCTTCTTGATGTAGAAGATCCCATCTCTGGGCATTACAACCTGGAAGTATCTTCTCCTGGTATGGATCGTCCGCTCTATACATTGGCGCAGTTCGAGAAATATGCAGGCCATTACGTGCAGGTACGACTGCGCGAAGCCTTCGAAGACCGGCGCAAGTTCCGCGGCCTTTTGATGGGTATCGAAGAGGAAGACGTCATTATACGCGTCGACCAGGAGGAGTTTGGCTTCCCCATCGAGACGATTGATCGCGCTAACGTAGTGCCGCAGTTTGAAAAGAATGATGGCAAAGGCGGCACGCACTAAGCAGTGATCCAGGCGAACGGCAGCCAACTAGTGCAAATAGCAATGTTGTTTGCAGGACTAAACGATTTATCTGGCGAGGCAAAGACATGAGCAAAGAGATTTTGCTGGTCGTTGACGCAATTTCCAATGAAAAGGGTGTTCCTCGTAATGTCATTTTCGAAGCGGTTGAGTCAGCATTGGCCAGCGCAACGCGCAAACGCTTCGAAGGGCAAGACGTCGACATTCGTGTCACCATCGACCGCACATCGGGAGACTACGAAACGTTTCGCCGTTGGACGGTGGTGCCAGACGAAGATTACACCACCTCTGCGCGTCAGATTCCGGTCTCGGCAGGTGAAGAACGTGAACCGCCCATCGGGCTTGATCATGTTGTAGAAGAACAGATCGAATCCGTTAGCTTTGGTCGTATCGCCGCCCAGACTGCCAAGCAGGTTATCGTCCAGAAGGTACGAGAAGCCGAGCGCGCCGAGATCGTGCGCCAGTACAGCGAGCGTGAAGGCGAGATCGTAGCGGGTGGCGTCAAGAAAACCACACGCGATGGCCTTATCATTGATTTGGGTGATAATGCTGAAGGCTTTTTGCCACGCAGCGAAATGATCCCTGGTGAACGCTATCGTCTTAACGAACGTGTGCGCGCACTGCTGTGGAAGGTGGATGCAGAGGCGCGTGGCTCTCAGCTGATTCTGTCGCGTACCAAGCCCGCTTTCCTGATCGAGCTGTTCCGTATTGAAGTACCGGAAATTGCCGAGCAGCTGATCGAACTCAAGGGTGCGTCTCGTGATCCCGGTTCGCGTGCCAAGATTGCCGTCAAAACCAACGACCGCCGCATTGATCCTGTAGGGGCTTGTGTCGGTATGCGTGGTTCGCGTGTTCAGGCAGTCTCCAACGAGCTTGGCAACGAACGTGTCGATATTATCCTGTGGGATGATAACCCCGCGCAGCTCGTGATCAACGCGATGGCACCTGCGGAAGTGGCGTCGATCATGGTGGATGAAGAAACCCACACCATGGATGTCGCGGTAGGTGAAGATAACCTCGCGCAGGCCATCGGTCGTGCCGGACAAAACGTTCGCCTGGCATCAGAGCTGACCGGCTGGTCGCTGAATGTCATGACCGAAGAAGAAGCTCAGGGCAAACGCGATCAGGAAGTCGATAGCTTTATCGAGTATTTCATCAACCATCTCGAGATTGATGAAGAACTCTCACGGTTGCTGGTGGACGAAGGCTTTACTTCGCTTGAAGAAATTGCCTACGTGCCGCTCGATGAAATGCTGGAAATCGAGGAGCTCGACGAAGATCTGGTAGAAGAGCTGCGCGCGCGTGCCAAGGATGAATTGCTTAATTTGGCCATTGCGAGCGAAGAAACGCTGGCTAACGGCGAAGGCCCGGCAGAAGACTTGCTCGCGATGGAAGGTATGGATCGTGAAACAGCAGTCGCTCTTGCGGGCCGTGGTATTCGCACCATGGAAGATCTGGCCGAACAGTCGGTTGAGGATCTCAAGGATATTGATGGCGTGGACGAAGAACGCGCCGCAGCACTGATTATGACCGCCCGTGCCCCTTGGTTCGAGGGCGAGGCCTAATAACGCGGGCAAGCGTTAACGGCCTTGAAAGCCAGTGGCACAGCCGCTGTTGCAAGCAAGGAAACGGGTTCAGGAGGGTCTTATGGCAGAAACAACAGTTAAGGATTTCGCAGGCAAAGTAGGTCGCACCGTCGATCGTTTGCTCGAACAAATGGGTGAGGCAGGTCTTTCTCATAAATCGGAAAGTGATGTGGTTTCCGAGGAAGACAAGCGCAAGCTGCTCGATTACCTCACCGCTCAGCATGGCGGTACTGGCCCCGGCCGTAACCGCATTACGCTGACGCGTAAAACCAAAAGTCGTATTCGTACCGGCGAGCGCAACAAGACGATCGAGGTGCAGGTACGCAAGAAGCGCACCTATGTGCGTCCTGAGTCCGAGCCTGAACCCGAAGAGACAGTAGAAAAGGCGCCTGCCCAGGCTGCTGACACTGCTGCGCCGGAAGCGCCCGCGCAAGCGCCTGCTGCCAAGGAAGAGGCGTCAGCGCCGACTTCGCCTGAGCAGGCGGCCGTTGCAGCGGTAGTCGCAGAAGAAGGTGGCAATAAAGCCAAAGCCAATGAGTCTGCGCCAGCGGAAGATGTCAATGCCAATGCTCCGTTGAAAGAGCCACGCAACGACACTCGCCGTGGTCGCGGCGATAATGCTGGCAAGAAAACAGGTCGCAAGGGCGGGCCGCGTCGCGATGATGATGATCGCAACGAGCGTAATGAGCGTCGTAGCGGACCGGGTAAAAAGGCCAAGCGTGCCGAGCGTCGCGGCAGCCGTCGTGGTGGTGATCAGAATAACCAGCATGGCTTCCAGCGTCCTACGCAAGCGATCGTGCGCGAAGTCAATATTCCCGAATCAATCAGCGTTGCTGATCTGGCCGACCGTATGTCTGTCAAGGCAGCGGAAGTGATCAAAACCATGTTCACCATGGGCGCAGCGGTCACCATTAACCAAACCATCGACCAGGACACTGCGTCCATCGTGGTTGAGGAAATGGGCCACACGCCCAAGCTGATCAAGGATAACGCCCTCGAAACCGAGGTGCTGGAAGGCATCTCCTACGACGGCGAGCAGGTCACTCGTGCACCGGTTATCACGGTAATGGGCCACGTTGACCATGGTAAAACCTCTCTGCTCGACTACATTCGTCGTGCCAAGGTCGCCACAGGTGAGGCCGGGGGCATTACCCAGCACATCGGCGCTTACCATGTGAAGCAGAACAACGGCGAGCTGACCTTTCTTGATACGCCTGGACACGCTGCCTTCACTGCGATGCGTGCACGCGGTGCGCAGGCTACTGACGTAGTCATCCTGGTCGTTTCGGCGGATGACGGTGTCATGCCGCAAACCATCGAAGCGATTGAGCATGCGCGTGCAGCAGAAGTGCCGCTGGTTGTAGCCGTCAACAAGATTGATAAGGCCGGCGCCGACATTGATCGCGTGCGTAACGAGCTTTCCCAGCACGGTGTTATTTCCGAGGACTGGGGCGGTGATACCCAGTTTGTCGAAGTATCTGCCAAAACCGGGCAGGGCATTGATGAACTGCTCGAAGCGGTACTGCTGGTCTCCGAAGTACTGGAACTGAAGGCAGTGCCCGAAGCACCAGGCAAGGGCGTGGTAATCGAGTCTCGCCTTGACCGTGGTCGCGGCCCGGTCGCTACCGTGCTGGTACAAAACGGTACGCTGCGTAAAGGCGATATCGTGCTGGCAGGCTTGCGCTATGGACGTGTCCGTGCGCTGGTGAACGAACTTGGCCAACAGGTCGATTCTGCTGGCCCGTCCATGCCGGTCGAAGTGCTTGGTCTTGACGGCACGCCAGACGCTGGTGAAGAGTTCAACGTTGTTGATGACGAGAAAAAAGCGCGTGAAGTCGCCAACTTCCGTCACGGCAAATACCGCGAAGTGCGCCTGGCGCGTCAGCAGAAAGCCAAGCTTGAGAACATGTTCTCGCGCATGGAGCAGGAAGATGTTGCACAGGTCAACATCGTGCTCAAGGCTGACGTACAGGGTTCACTTGAAGCCATTCGTCAGGCGCTTGAAGAGCTTTCTACCAGTGAAGTGAAGGTAGCGGTTGTCTCTTCCGGTGTCGGCGGTATTACCGGTACTGATGCCAACCTTGCGGTGGCGTCTGATGCCATTATCGTGGGCTTTAACGTTCGTGCCGATGCCAGCGCGCGTGAGATTATCGACCGCGAAGGGCTCGACCTGCGCTACTACAGCGTCATCTACCAGCTGATCGACGAGGTCAAGCAGGCGATGAGCGGCATGCTGGCGCCCGAATGGAAAGAAGAGATCGTGGGTGTCGCCGAAGTGCGCGACGTATTCCGCGCTCCCAAAATCGGTGCCATTGCCGGCTGTATGGTGGTCGAGGGTACTGTGTACCGCAGCAAGAAAATCCGTGTCCTGCGCGACAACGTGGTCATCTATGAAGGCGAGCTCGAATCACTGCGCCGCTACAAGGATGATGTCAACGAAGTCCGTAACGGCATGGAGTGCGGTATCGGTGTTCGTAACTACAACGATGTCCAGGTCGGCGACAAGATTGAGGTCTTCGATCAGGTGAAAGTAGAACGCTCCCTCTAAAGAGGCGAGCATATCGAGCGGGTAGCACGCGTATAGGTGCTGCCCGCTCGCGTGTTTCTGTCTTATGGAGCGAAGGAGTCTGGATGAGAGAATTCAGCCGAACCGACCGAGTTGCCGAGCAGCTCAAGCAAGAACTGGCGCTGTTGGTACAGAGCGAAGTCAAGGACCCGCGTCTTGGCATGGTCACGATCAGTGACGCCAAGGTGAGTCGCGATCTTGGCTATGCCGATGTGTACTTCACGCTACTGGGTGAGAATGATCCTGAACGTGTGCGCGAGAATCAGAAGATTCTCAAACACGCTGCCGGCTTCCTGCGCACCCAGGTCGCCCGCCGCATGAAGCTGCGTCATATGCCTGAACTGCGCTTTCATTACGATGAGAGCGTTGCGCGAGGCAACGAACTGTCGCAGCTCATTGAGCGTGCCGTTAAAAGTGATCAGTCGCGCCAGAGTGACAGTGACCAGGATGGCTCCAGTCAGAGTGATTCAACGGAGCAGTCGTAATGGCACGTCGTCGTCGCGGACGTGATATCGACGGCGTACTGCTGCTCGACAAACCCAAGGGGCTTAGCTCCAATCAGGCGCTTGGGCGGGTACGCTGGCTTTATCAGGCAGCCAAGGCGGGGCATACCGGTACGCTTGACCCGATGGCTACCGGCCTGCTGCCGGTGTGTCTGGGCGAGGCTACCAAGTTTTCCTCCTTCGCGCTGGAAGCCGATAAAGGCTATATCGCGAGAGTTCAGCTTGGCGTGAGCACCGACAGCGGTGACGCGGAGGGCAAGGTGGTGGCCGAGCACTCCCTTCCGGCGCTAAGCGAATCGCTGCTGCGCAGCACGCTTGAAGCGTTCAAGGGTGAGATAGAACAGGTGCCGCCGATGTTTTCCGCGCTCAAGCATCAGGGGCGTCCGCTCTATGAACTGGCGCGCGAAGGCAAAGAGATTAAGCGTGCGCCAAGGCAGGTTACCCTGTATGATATTGCGCTTCGTGAGTTTGATCTTGAGTCAGGCTGGTTTGATGTTGAGGTGACCTGTAGTAAAGGCACTTATATTCGAACACTGGCCATGGATATCGGCGAAAAGCTGGGGTGTGGTGCCCATTTGACTGCGCTACGGCGCATCAAGACCGGGCGTTTCGATGCTTCAGCGCTGTTATCTATAGAGGCTATCGAAGCGGCTGGCGATACTCGTGATGCGTGGCTACTGCCTCTGGATTGCCTGATCGACCATCTGCCCCGCCTTGATATTGATGCCGAGCGAGCGGCACGGCTCAATCTTGGGCAACAGATTGATGCTGTTGAAGGCAGCGAACCGCTGACCGTCGATAGCACAGCAAGAATTTATTGCGACGAGCGTCTGTTAGGGCTCGTCACAGTGACAGCGCAGGGGTTATTGGCCCCGCGCCGTCTTATGCGCAGTACTGCTACCTGATTGCAGCAGCAATACAGGAGGAGGGCTGCCTTCGCGGAAGACTGCAAATATGCGTGGTCTTCGACACTCTGCTTTTTTCAAAGCATATTGATTTGGAGAAACATCATGGCACTTACTGCCGAGCGTAAAGCTGAAATCGTCAAGGAATTCGGTACTGGCGAAAATGACACTGGCTCCCCCGAAGTTCAGGTTGCCCTGCTGTCTGCCAACATCGACGGCCTGCAGGAACACTTCAAGGATCACAAGCAGGATTTCCATTCCCGCCGTGGTCTGATTCGCATGGTTAGCCAGCGCCGTAAGCTGCTCGACTACCTCAAGGGTAAAAACTTCGAGCGCTATCAGAACCTGATCAAACGTCTTGGCCTGCGTCGCTAATCACGCGCCAAACGGATCGCAAGGCAGCCCTCGTGGCTGCCTTTTTTATGCCTCTATATGCCTCTAATAGGGCAGACGCTAGTGTTCTTTCCTCGTGATGTCTGCACCGACATGGCTACGCGCTTCCCGCTTTTGATGCCGCCCATGCTGCGCGCTCCTGTAGCCATTCTGACAAGGGCGATAACTAACGGGAGAAAGCGGGTGTGCCAGTGACACCGATGCCCCGCTCCTCTAAGATAACGCCGAGCGCATAAAACGCGAACACGACAGAAAAGTAGATATTATTTAAGGAATTCAGAGTGAATCCTGTTTCGAAAACCTTCCAGTATGGCGGCAAGACCGTCACCCTGGAGACGGGCCGTGTAGCCCGTCAGGCGACCGGTAGTGTCATGATCACTATCGACAATACTGCCGTTCTCTGTACCGTTGTGGCCCGCAAGGATGTCAAGGCAGACCAGGACTTCTTCCCGCTGTCCGTCCACTATCAGGAAAAAACCTACGCCGTAGGCAAAATTCCTGGCGGTTTCTTCAAACGCGAAGGACGTCCTACCGAGAAAGAGACGCTGACTTCCCGCCTGATCGACCGTCCGATTCGTCCGCTGTTCCCCAAAGGCTTCATGAACGAAGTGCAGATCATCTGCACGGTGATGTCAGCGGATAAGCAGAACGACCCTGATATTGCGGCCATGCTGGGGACTTCCGCAGCGCTGGCTATCAGCGGCGTGCCTTTCAGTGGGCCAATTGGCGCTGCTCGTGTCGGCTTCACCGAAGATCGCGGCTACTTTATCAACCCCACTCAGGATGAGCTGGCGGGTTCCGAGCTGGACATGGTAGTTGCCGGCACCGATAAAGCCGTGCTGATGGTAGAGTCCGAAGCCAAGGAGCTCTCCGAGGATGAGATGCTGGGAGCTGTTCTTTTCGCTCACCAGGAGATGCAAACCGCGATCTCGGCAATCAAGGAATTTGCGGCTGAAGGCAGCAAGCCTGCCTGGCAGTGGCAGCCAGCAGCAGTGGATACTTCTCTCAAGGATGCTGTGTCGGCAGGTTTCGAAGCGAAGGTAGGCGAGGCGTATCGCATCACCGATAAGCTCAAGCGTCAGGATGCCGTTGCTGCACTCAAGCAGGAAGCCATTCAACTGCTCGCTCAGGGTGATAACAGCCAATATGGTGAAGGCGATGTGGCGGGTGCCTTTGCCGCGCTGGAAAAACGCGTAGTGCGTGAGCGTGTTCTGACCGGTGAGCCGCGTATCGACGGACGCGATCACCGCACTGTTCGTCCGCTGGATATTGGCGTTGGCGTACTGCCGCGCACCCACGGTTCTGCCATGTTTACCCGTGGTGAAACGCAGGCAATTGTTACCACCACCCTGGGCACGCTGAAAGAGTCGCAGCTTATCGAAGGGCTACACGGCGAGCACCGCGATCGCTTCCTGTTCCACTATAACTTCCCTCCTTACAGCGTAGGCGAAGCTGGCTTCTTCGGTTCGCCCAAGCGCCGCGAAATCGGCCACGGCCGCCTCGCCAAGCGCGGTGTCGCTGCCATGATGCCCAATGAGCAGGAGTGGCCTTACACGGTTCGCGTTGTCTCCGAAATTACCGAGTCCAACGGTTCCAGCTCCATGGCATCCGTATGCGGTGCTTCGCTGGCGCTGATGGATGCAGGCGTGCCGCTTAAAACGCCGGTAGCCGGTATTGCGATGGGGCTGGTCAAGGATGGCGAGCGTTTTGCCGTGCTGACTGACATTCTTGGTGACGAAGATCACCTTGGCGACATGGACTTCAAGGTTGCCGGTTCCATCAACGGTGTCACTGCACTGCAGATGGACATCAAGATTGAAGGTATCAACGAAGCGATCATGGAGCAGGCGCTCGATCAGGCATACGAAGCGCGCCAGCACATTCTTGCCCAAATGAATGATGTGATCAGCGCAGGCCGTCAGGAAGTGTCCGATAACGCGCCCGCCATGGTGACCATGCAGATCGCTACCGACAAGATCCGTGATGTGATCGGCAAGGGCGGCGCGACCATTCGCCAGATTTGCGAAGATACCGGCGCTTCCATTGATATTCAGGATGATGGCAGCGTGCGTATCTACGCCGAGAGCAAGGAAGGTTCGCGCAAGGCCGTTGAAACCATCGAAGGGATCGTTGCCGAGCCTGAGATTGGTCGCTTATACCGCGGTAAGGTAGCGCGTCTGGCCGACTTCGGTGCCTTCGTTACGTTCATGCCGGGCACCGATGGTCTTGTGCATATTTCACAGATCGTGCCTGAGCGCGTTAATGACGTGAAAGATTACCTTAGCGAAGGCCAGATGGTTACCGTCAAGGTGCTTGATATCGACAACCGTAATCGCGTCAAGCTCTCTATCAAGGAGATCACTCCTGAAGAGAAAGCGGCTTTCGAAGCTGACCTGGCCGAAAACGACTAGGTTTCGAGTGCTTGCCTAGCGTCAATGGAAAGCCCCACAGGTCATCCTGTGGGGCTTTTGCATAACCTCGATAGCGATATGTTGCACGTTTCTCGTCATCGCGACTTCTGTCTATAGAGACGCTTTTGGCTCAAGGTAACGCATGTAGCGTGAATCAGAATGGTGTGGGCGTAGTCCTTGTGCGATACACACCTTGTTGGATTTGAGTAAGACCCGCATGAACGAACAGACAACAGGTTCTCAACAGAGCCTCCAAAAGAGTATGCAAACGCGCCACATGGTGATGTTGGCGCTGGGCGGTGTTATTGGCACGGGGTTATTTCTTAGCTCTGGTTATTCGATCAATCAGGCCGGCCCCCTGGGGGCGCTGCTCGCTTATATGATCGGCGCGCTGGTGATGTATCTGGTGATGAGCTGCTTGGGTGAACTGGCGGTACAGGTTCCTGAAACCGGCTCATTCAGCGTATATGCCGCCCGATATCTTGGGCCGGGCACGGGCTATACGGTCGCCTGGCTTTACTGGCTCACCTGGGCGGTGGCGATTGGGTCGGAGTTTATCGGTGCAGGCTCACTGATGCGGAAGTGGTTCCCCGATGTACCGGTGGGCGTGTGGTGCGCGGTGTTTGCGGCAGCCATTTTCATCATCAATTCCATCTCGGCACGCACCTTTGCTGAAACCGAATTTTGGCTGTCGATTATCAAGGTAGCCACCGTCATTGTCTTCCTGATTGTCGGTGCCGGTATCCTGATGGGCTTCTCCCACTATCAGGCGCCGGGCCTGTCCAACTTTACGCGGGAAGGTCTCTTTCCTACCGGTAGCTGGTCAATGGTCATGACCTTGCTATTGGTGCTGTTTGCCTTCTCTGGCTCAGAGCTGGTGGCGGTGGCGGCTGGAGAAGCCAAGAATCCGCAGCAAGATCTCAAGAAAGCCATTCGCATGACCATCGTGCGGCTTTCGATCTTCTTCATCGGCACTGTACTGGTGCTGGCAATGCTGATCCCCAGGGAGCAGGCGGGCGTTGATCAAAGCCCCTTCGTCATGGTGTTTGATATGGCGGGCATTCCCTACGCGGGGGATATCGTCAATTTCGTGATCATCACCGCGATGCTATCGGCGGCCAACTCGGGGCTTTATGCGGCTTCGCGCATGCTGTGGACACTCGGCGATCAGGGCTTTATTGCACGTCGTTATGCGCGGCTAACGCGCAAGGGGATTCCGCTGAATGCGGTGATCGTCAGCATGATCGGTTCCTTCGCTTCGCTGGCCAGCAGTATCTATGCGCCCAATACCGTCTATCTGGCGCTGCTGTCGATCTCGGGGCTGGCGGCGGTGCTGGTGTGGATGAGCATTGCGGCGGCACAAATGATGTTCAGGCGCGAGTATGTGCGTAACGGTGGCCGCGTCGAGGATCTGGGCTATCGGGTCAGATGCTATCCGCTTATTCCCATTGCGGCACTGCTGGTGTGCGCCGCATCGCTGGTGGGAGTGGGCTTTGATCCCGAGCAGCGCATCTCGCTCTATATTGGTATTCCGTTTGTGGGCTGGTGCTATCTGGTGCACTGGTGGAAACAGCGCAGACAGGCACGGCGAGGATAGTACCGAAGCGCTATTCAGGCTTGCTGTGTTGATAGGAATACCTGGCTAAACAATGCCCCTGGCAACCGTGTGATAAGCGGTTGTCAGGGGCATTTGCGTGTTGGGGAAGAAGTCGCCGAGCGGCGTGAGCTTTCCCCTGTATGGGCTTCAGGCGCTTTTATGCTCTCAGGAACTTCAAGCGACAGCAGTGTTGAGAGTCACTTCAATATTGTCGATCAGCCGCGTTGTTCCCAACCAGACGGCCACCAGCACTACTACCGCCTGCGTCTCGCTGGTAACGGGCGTCAGATGAATATCTCGGCACTCCAGGTAATCCAGCGTGAAGCCGTCTCTTTCGAGCTGTTGGCGCCCCTCTGTGAGCGCACGCTCAATATCTCCTGAATCACGAATGTTGAGCGCAATATCGCTTAAGCGCTGGCGTATCAAGGCCGCCTGCTGATGCTCCTCGCTGGAGAGATAGCCGTTGCGGGAAGAGAGCGCCAGGCCGCTGTTGTCGCGCACGGTATCGACGCCAACGATCTCGATCGGCATATGCAGGTCGCGCACCATTTTGCGGATGACGCCAAGCTGCTGATAATCCTTCTTGCCGAAAAGCGCGACATCGGGCCAGACGCTATGGAACAGAATCGAGACTACCGAGGCTACACCATCAAAATGGCTCGGGCGTGACCCCGCACACAAGCCTTCTGAAACAGCAGGAACGTGCACTCGAGTAAGATTCTCAAGGCCGTTGGGGTAGATCTCCTGCGCGGAGGGAGCAAACAGCAGATCACAGCCGCTGTCGGCGAGCTGTTGACGATCACTTTCCAGAGTGCGCGGATAGCGGTCGTAATCTTCGTTGGGGCCAAACTGGGTGGGATTGACGAAGATTGATGCCACTACCACATCAGCGTGGCGGCGGGCTTCGCGCACGAGCGTCAAATGCCCTTCATGAAGGTTGCCCATGGTGGGCACCAACGCAATGCGTTGGTGTTGCTGACGTGCTTTGGCGACCTGCTCGCGAATATCGCTGATGGTGGTGATTAATTGCATGGGACAGTGTCCATGGAAGGTTAGAAACAGTGCTCTTCGGCGGGAAACTCATGACTGATGACCGCTTCACGATAGGCTGCGAACGCATCGGCAATGGAGGCTTCACCAAACAGGAAGTTTTTCACGAAGCGAGGGACGCGGCCCTGGGTAGCGCCCAGTACGTCGTGCATCACCAGAATCTGGCCATCGACGTCAGGGCCAGCGCCAATCCCAATCACGGGAATCGCCAGGGCATCCCGCACTTCCTGAGCCAAATCTCGCGGCACACACTCCAGCAGCACCAGTGCTGCTCCAGCTTCTTCGAGAGCCAGCGCATCGTCGATAATGCGCTGAGCATCATCGGGATCACGCCCCTGCACGCGATAGCCGCCAAACGCGTTAACGTGCTGCGGTGTCAGCCCCATATGAGCGCACACCGGCACACCACGCTGCGACAGCGCCTCAACACCTTCCGCCATCCAGCCATTGCCTTCCATTTTGACTACCTGTGCCCCCGCTCGTACCAGCATTGCGGCGTTGTTAAGCAGCTCGGACAGGCTGGCATCCGCCATAAAAGGAAGATCGGCCATAATCAGGCTGTCAACATTGGCGCGCGCCACGCAGCGTGTGTGGTAGGCAATGTCTTCTACCGTGACCGGAAGAGTGGTGGAGTGGCCTTGCAGCACCATTCCCAGGGAGTCGCCGACGAGCAGCACTTCGATGCCAGCATCACTGGCAAGGCGGGCAAAGGTAGCATCGTAGGCTGTCAAACAGCTGAACGAACGGTTCGATTCGCGAAGTCCATTAAGGGTCGACAGCGTAATGGCAGGCATGGTCACTCTCTCATGACAACAGAAAAGGCTAGTGTAGAACGCTTGAGGGGGAGGGAGAATAGCTTAAACGTTCAGTCGTTGTCCTGAAGTGGAATTCTCTTCAGCTGTGCGCGGTCATGGAGAGGCACCCGTGTTTTGATGGCTTGCCCATCGGGTAGCGTTGCTTCCGGTGCTATATCCAGCAGAGGTGCCCAGACAAAGACGCGGTTCAGCATCTCGCGGTGAGGCACTTCCAGCCGGGGAGATAACAACGCGAGCGTGTCGTACAGCAGCAGGTCAAGATCCAGTGTGCGCGGCCCCCAATGGCGAAGCCGTACTCGGCGCTGGGTCTGTTCCAACCGCTGAAGCTGGTCAAGCAGAGCGAGCGGCGTATAGGCCGTATGCAGCTCAACCACCGCATTCACGAAATCGTCCTGATCCTGAGGGCCGACTGGAGTGCTCAGATACAGCGGCGATTGTTGGGCAACTCGGCACAATGGCAGCTGATCGAGTGCCTTGATGGCCTCGATCACTCGGGTGGAGGGCTGATCCAGATTACTGCCCAGCCCGATAAATGCCCGATGTTTCAATAACGAAGCGGTCATGGCACGGCTACGCCTTGGGAGTGCGGCGGCGCGGACGGCGCTTGCGCGGAGGGGGCGGCGTCGGCATAGGAGGAATGTCTTCCGCATCACGCGGAGAGTGGGATACTTCCCTGATCATTGCTTCGCGTTCGCTGACCTCGGCAGTCTGATAATGCTCCCACCAATCGCCCAGCCCTGGGGCTATTTCACCCGCCTGTTCGCGCAACAGAAGGAAATCGAAGGCTGCGCGAAAACGCGGATGATTGAGCGTCTGTTCGGCCCGCTTGCCCTTGCGACGCGGCAGGCGTAGCTGTAATTCCCAGATATCACGCATCGGGAAGCTGAACCGCTTGGGAATGGCCGTATGCTGAATCTGCCGGCCAATTACCTGCTGGGATGCTTGCTGCTGTGCCTGTGCGTGCGGCGCTCCTTCATGCATGGCCGCAATGGTGTCCATGACCACACCCGGCCATAGCAATGCACCGTACAGAAATGCAGGTGTTACCGTCTTGCCTTGCTGAACTCGCTCATCGGTATTGATCAGCGCTTGCTCTACAAAGCGTTCGGCCCAGGATAATACGCTGAAGGCGTCGAAAGTGGCCGGGAACAGCATGGCGAAGACGCCGCGCTCACGCAGGGCGCGATAGGTGGCCAGGGCCGCGCCATTGAGGAACAGCTTGAGCACCTCGTCAAACATGCGCGCAGCCGGAATCGACAGCAGCAAGGGCGCCAGTTCGCTGATCGGCTCCGCTGTACGTGGCTCGATCTCGAAGCCCAGTTTGGCCGCAAAGCGAATCGCGCGCAGCATACGCACGGGGTCTTCACGATAG
This sequence comes from Carnimonas nigrificans ATCC BAA-78, assembly GCF_000526695.1. Classification (GTDB taxonomy): domain Bacteria; phylum Pseudomonadota; class Gammaproteobacteria; order Pseudomonadales; family Halomonadaceae; genus Carnimonas; species Carnimonas nigrificans. Next base: position 10,890 of record NZ_JAGO01000003.1, on the reverse strand, counting down.
CGCCGCTCAGGATCGCCAATCAGGCGAACACGGCGCTGTTCGAGATCGTTGATGCCATTGGCCCAGTCGTGAATGGAACGATCCGATACGTCGTAATAGAGCGCATTGATGGTGAAGTCGCGGCGCAACGCATCCTGGTCGATGCTGCCCCAAACGTTATCGCGCAGCAGCATGCCCGCGGCAGAGCGCTGCGAGCGATGATCATCATCTTCGTCATCATGGGTACCACGGAAGGTGGTGACCTCGATGATTTCACGACCGAAGCGGACGTGCACGATACGGAAACGACGACCAATGATGACCGCGTTGCGGAACAGGGATTTCACCTGGTCAGGTGTTGCATTGGTGGCGACGTCAAAGTCCTTGGGATGTGCGCCCAAAAGACCGTCGCGCACGCAGCCGCCTACCAGATACGATTCATAACCGGAACTGTTAAGACGCTGAAGAACCTTGATCGCGTTTTCGCTGAGCATGCTCCTCGAAAGGGAGTGCTCTTCGCGGGAAAGTATTCGGGGTGCCGGTTGGGAGGGCTGTGAGCCAGCTTGGTTTTTCAAACCTTTACGATGCCTGAAGTGATCGGGGTGCCGTTGGCACGTGATTAGATAGGCTCAGTTTAACCAAGGCGTCGGGGGTTGCAAAGTCACAGCAGGGGGCATGTCTGTCATGGATAATAAAAAGGAGGCTTGCGCCTCCTTCATACCCACGCTGAGCAAAGTGCCATGTGCATTGTCACTGGGCGGTATGAATCGAGAAACAGTGCCGTCGCCATTATTGTTGTTCTTGGCATCGGGTGATGGGTCTATTGTTGTTGTTCGTGACCCTTGTCCGATAGCAATGTCTCGATGCTGCTTTCACCGCTCGTTGCGGAACACCCTTTCGTTGGCGGTGCTCTTCATGCTCTGGAAGAGATATTGTTGTTATTGCTCTTCCGACACCCAGCGATACCTGCTGTTGTTATTGTTGCGGCAGTCGCTGCTGTTCTTTTTCTTGCTTCGTATTATGCGTGACTCGTGCCAGTTTTTAATTTTCATTTAATAATCATTAGGTTAACTGGAGAAGGGCTGTTGGGTTATTGGAGCAGGCGGCGCTAAGCATTGATTCGACAGAGCTTTTTGATCCAAAGGGGTGCGGGCACTCTTTTTTGGTGCACATTTTTTCAACACTGAGACAGGCGTGAAGTATTGGGACGATTAGCTGTCTTTATGAACTACGTCGGCGGAGGGCAGTTGCTCTACCTGCCAGTTGTGCCGTGCCCAATGAAGCTGCTCTGTAACAGGGGCATGGCGCAGTTCCGCTGGGGGCTGCTGGCCTAGAGTGTTGATGGCATCGAAAAGGCAGGCGCGTATTTTATCGCCGTTGTCAGGCAGGGCGGGGGCGAGGTTCTGTTTTGATAGCTTCTGGCCGTTGGACGCGGTAGCCAATGGCAAGTGAAGGTAATGAGGCGTGGGGTAGTGAAGGTGCTGTTGCAATAACAGCTGCCATGGCGTGTTATCGAGCAGATCCGCGCCGCGTACCACGTCGGTGATGCCCTGAGCGTTATCGTCAACGACGACCGCAAGCTGATAGGCCCACCAGCCGTCTCTGCGCTTAATCACCACATCGCTTAGATCGGCAAGCGGCCATTTCTGCCTTCCCATGCGCCGATCCTGCCAGCTCACTTCAGCAGTTGGAGCCGAGTGAGCGATGCGCAGACGCCATGCCGGCGCTCGATCAGGGTGGCGATTGCCATCGCGGCACCAGCCGGGGTAGAGAGCGAACGCCTGCCACTCTTTACGCGAGCATCCGCAAGGATAGGCGCATCCATCGTGTTTGAGCAGATCAAGCGCTGCCTGATAGAGATCGCTGCGCTGGTGCTGATAGATCACCTCGCCATCCCATTCCAGCCCGAAGTTATCCAGTTGCCCAAGAATGATGCTGCTGGCACCCGCAGGACAGCGAGGCACGTCAACATCTTCTATACGTACCCGCCACTGCCCACCGCTCGCCCGTGCATCCAGCCAGCTCGCCAGTGCCGCTATTAAAGAGCCGAAATGCAGCGGCCCTGACGGGGTAGGGGCGAAGCGTCCGCAGTATAAGGGCGAATCACTCATTGCTTCTGAATGGCGTCAGGCACGGCCTGCCAGCCCTTGCCACTGCGTTTTAGCGCAGGAATATGTCCCAGGCTGATGACGTTGTCTGCCCAGCCCGGCTCGAATTCATTGAGCGTATGTACCCAGCGATCCCCTTCCGTGAGCGCAACGGCGAGCGCCACCGTATCAGCTTCCAGACGCTTGAGCAGACGTAATGCCGCCTGTGCAGTACCTGCCGTAGAAATCGCATCGTCGATGAGCAGCACCCTTTTGCCTGCCACCCGCTCGGCCAGATTAGGATCAAGATAGAGATGGCGGTTGGTGCCTAACGAGGTAATCGACGAGGCTGGCTCACTGTAGCGATCATCGAACCAGAACTTGCGCGACTGCCCTAATGCCACATAGTGATGATGCCCCAGATGCTCGGCGATGACGCGCGCATAGTGAAGGCCAGAGGTAGGAACCCCGACGATAACGTCAGGTGCAAGTGGCACTATTTTGGGAAGCAGGCGCCCAATCAACTGCTCATCGACGCTGAAACTTACCTGATTCGACATCAGTAGAGCGATGGCGGCTCTCTTGTTGGGAAGCGGTTTGATCGGCAGATCGAGAACGCTATCGTCATCCAGCGTGACTCGAAACATGCCATCTTCTACAGGTGGTGCATCGCTGGCGCTGGCAAAAAAACAGACATTGTTTCCGTGAGGTGCATTACTGCCCATGAGCCTTGTTACCCTTGCTGGTGAGGTGAAGCGTAAAGCGGCGTGTGGCTGTTTCCGGTCAACTGCTGGTCATTATCGTCAGGTGCAGTATAACGAAATCATGGTCGGTATCATGCGGGAAGGAGCGTGACGATGCACATCACGTTGCGCGAGTGCGAACAATAGAAGAGAAGCAGGCCCCGGCGAATGCCGGAGCTGCTTGTGGCGGATGACAGCGCAACTCGACTAATTGCCGAGCTGCTTTTCCTTCAGCTCCGCAAGCGTTTTGCAATCGACGCACAGGGTAGCAGTGGGGCGTGCTTCGAGACGGCGAATGCCGATTTCGACGCCGCATGCTTCACAGAAACCGTAGTCATCTTCGTCGATGCGCTCCATGGTTTCGTTGATCTTCTTCAGCAGCTTGCGCTCGCGATCGCGGGTACGCAGTTCGAGGCTAAAGCCCTCTTCCTGAGTTGCGCGGTCGGAAGGATCAGCGAAGTTGTTGGCTTCTTCCTGAAGATGACGAACAGTGCGATCCACTTCCTGCATCAGATCGCTTTTCCACTCCAGCAGGATGCCGCGAAAGTGCTGAAGCTGCTTGTCGTTCATGTACTCTTCACCCGGTTCCGCCTGGTACGGGGTGAACTTAGAGAGCGCTTCTTTCAGCGCATCCGGTTGCTTTTCGGCTACTGCCATGGGGATGCCTCATTACGCAGTGTGTCTTGGCTCAAGGGCCGCCGTTGTATACCCTCGCGGGTACTCATGTTCTACCGAAGGGCCAGTCTTTTATAGAAAAATGCGCCACAATGCAACCCGAGCAGGCCCTCTTTCAGTAAATGGCGCATTATCCCTTCCTTTGGCTTAAGGCTTCTTTCTCTTGAAAATCAGCTTCCTTCGCACTGGAACGCTGGTAAAGCGCTATAAGCGCTTTCTGGCCGATATCACTTTTGCCACCGGAGAAACGGTGACGGCGCACTGTGCCAATACTGGCGCAATGCGTGGCCTCAACCAGCCCGGCGCTACCGTATGGCTGTCATATCACAACAATCCCAAACGCAAGCTGGCGTGGAGCTGGGAGCTTATTGAGCTGCCTACCGCAACGGGTGGCGTGGCAATGGCGAGTATCAACACTGCGCGCGCAAACGCGTTGGTGCGTGAAGCACTCGAGGCTGGCGTGATTAGCGAGTTGGCGGGTGGTAGCCATATCCGGCCGGAAGTAAAGGTGGGCGATGCTCGCCTGGATTTCGAACTGCAAGTAGATCACTGCCACTGTTTCGTGGAAGTCAAACAGGTGACGCTGCTTGAAGAGAACGGTATTGGCTATTTCCCCGATGCCGTGAGCGTGAGGGGGCTTAAGCACCTCAACACGTTAGCGACGCTGGCACGTCACGGCAAACGAGCGGTGCTGCTGTTCTGTGTGGCTCACACGGGGATCAACGAAGTTCGCCCAGCAGCGCATATTGATCCTGCCTATGCCAAGGGCCTGAAGGACGCTATCCAGTCTGGTGTGGAGGTGCTGGCCTACCGTTGTCGTATTGATGCCCGAGAAAAGCAAGCGGAGATAGCGCTCGCCTCTGCGCTCAAGGTAGTGGTGGAGTAGCTTTTTCTGAGGGAAGGCGTCTCACACGCAGCGGGCTTCTGGCTTTTTGCAGCGCTGCTGTGCCCCATGCACGGCGGATGTTATTGAGCTGTTCTGCACATAACAACGGCCCTGAGCAGGGCCGTTGCTGGTGGCGAGATTAATGCTTCTCTTCACTGTCATTGAAGCGATCTTCGATATAGGTGATTTTCGTCTTGCCATGAGGCGCGGGCTGACCATCCTCCCCCATATTGACAAAGACCAGTTTTTCGATGGTGAGAATGCTCTTGCGCGTAATCTTGTTACGCACATGGCACTTCAGGGTGATCGAGGTTTTACCAAAGTGCGTGGCGGTTAACCCTAGCTCGATAATGTCGCCTTCCGTTGCGCTTGAGAGGAAGTTGATTTCCGATACGAACTTGGTAACTACCTTGGGATTATCCAGCTGAATAATGCTGTAAATGGCGGCTTCTTCGTCGATCCAGCGCAAAAGGCTGCCGCCAAACAGCGTGCCATTGGGGTTAAGATCAGCCGGTTTTATCCACTTGCGGGTATGAAAGTTCATGTGAAGTGCCTCCCTGTATCTATGGAAAAGGGGCGTTGGTCAGTCATGGAGATACTAGCGCTTGACGCGGAATATGGCAGTTTCGCCGAGCAGATTGCGCCAGCGCCCTACGCCACGCCATGAGTCACCGCGACCAATGACCTGGTCCACAATGGTATACCCGTTGTCCTCGCACAAGCGCGCAAAATCCTTGAAGGTCGATAGGTGAATATTGGGCGTGTCGTACCATGCGTGAGGCAGCGACGATGATACGGGCATTCGGCCCTTCAGCCCCAGGTGCAGGCGGTGCCGCCAGTACGCGAAGTTGGGGAAGGTAATAATGCATTCGCGGGCAACGCGCAGCATTTCATTGAGCGCGAAATCGGGGCGTTCCAGCGCTTGCAGTGCTTCCGTCATCACGACCAGATCGAATGAGTCGGCGGGAAAGTTGCTCAGGCCATCGTCGATATTTTGCTCAATAACATCTACGCCTCGCGCAATGCAGGCGTTAATGCCCTGATGGTCAATCTCCAGCCCATAGCCGGTCACATCCTTGTGGCGCGCCAAATGATCGAGCAGATCACCTTCGCCGCACGCCAGGTCAAGAATGCGTGAATGCGGGGGAACCCAGTCGTAGATAAGGGCCAGGTCGCGGCGCAGTGTGGTCATGATGAAGCCTCCTCGGCCGTGGTGCTGGCAGCAAGGCCGAGCGTATCCCCTGCCTGCCTCAGAAATCCTCCCAGCACCGCTTCATAGCGGGGGTGGGGCAGCAGGAACGCATCATGCCCGTAGGAGGAGTCGATATTGGCGTAGCTTACCCGCTTGCCGGCCAATACCAATGCATCTACCAGCTCCCGTGAGCGCGAGGGAGCGAAGCGCCAGTCAGTGGTAAAGCTGACGACCAGGAAGCGACTTTGAGCAGGGGTGAGTGCTTGAGCCAGATCGCCATCGGCTTCACCTGCTGGATCGAAGTAATCCAGCGCTTTGGTCATGAGCAGGTAGGTGTTGGCATCAAAGCGATCAGAAAAGTTCTTGCCCTGATAACGCAGATACGATTCCACTTCGAACTCGATACCGTAGCCAAAATTCAGTTCGTTACGTACATCGCGCCCAAACTTGTTGCCCATCGCCAGTTCTGACAGATAGGTAATATGGCCCACCATGCGTGCCAGGCGTAATCCACGTCTGGGCAGGGTTTGATGCTCGCTATACCAGCCATCACGAAAATCGGGGTCAGAGCGAATCGCCTGTCGGGCCACTTCATTGAAGGCGATATTTTGTGCGGTCAGTTTGGGGGTGGTGGCGATAGCGGCCGTATGGCTGACACGTTCAGGGTAGCTGAGCGACCATTGGATCGCCTGCATGCCTCCCAGGCTGCCGCCTACCACTGCGGCGAAGTGTGTGATGCCCAGATGGTCGGCCAGTCGCGCCTGACTCTCGACCCAATCGTGTACGGTCATTAGCGGGAAGTCAGGCCCCCAGATGCGCCCTGTATCAGGGTTGATCGACGTTGGCCCGGTACTGCCGTCACAACCTCCAAGGTTGTTAAGGGAAATGACAAAGAACCGGTTGGTATCAATACTTTTTCCGGGGCCGATATAGGCATCCCACCAGCCTGGCTTCTTGTCGCCCTCATGCCAGCCCGCAGCATGATGGTTGCCCGTGAGCGCATGGCAGATCAGTACCGCATTGGTACGCTGCTCATTCAGCGTGCCGTAGGTTTCATACACCAGCTCATAACGCTCCAGAGAGCGCCCGCAGGCCAGTTGCAGCGGCGTATCAAAGTGCGCTGTTTTTGTTTCGACAATACCGATGGAATCGGCAGGCAACGTATTCACGAGAGAATTACCGCCATCACAAGCCGGTTAGCCAGCGCGCTGACGCCGTATTCCAGAAAATTGATCAGTAGAAACGCAATGATAGGGGAGAGGTCCAGCATTCCCAGCGGCGGAATAACCTTGCGCAAGGGCGCCATGACCGGCTCGGTCAGCTGGCGGATAAGCATGGGGGCCGGGTGATTGTCCTGGGGCGCAATCCAGCTCATCACAACCATCAGAATGAGCGCATACCAATAGACCTGAAGCAGCATCAGTATCACGCCAGCGACTGCCGCAATCAGTAGCGGGCCGACGCCATATACCTGATTCCCTGTTAGTACCAACGCAATCACCTTGACGACGAGTGCGGCGATAACCGTAGCGAGATCAAAGCGTCCGGCGATAGGACGAATAACCTTCTGAATGGGTTTGATGAGCCAATTGGTTGCCCTGATAACGCCATGCGCAATCGGATTGTAGCCATCTACTCTCGAAGCGTGCATGGCGAATCGTGCCATCAGGACGAAAATAAAGAAGCTGAAAATAAAATTGATCAAGCCGGGGCCTGAAAGAAGGGACTGACCCATGGTGCTACTCCGTCACTTGCTGTGTCGGCCCGGTAAAAAGCCTGTCGTTGAACACCGGGCCGCTGAGGCTGATTCGATCAGCTTTATAGGGCGCGTTTCAGTGCGCCGTAACTTCGTCAGGGATATTTCAGGGGGTGTCGAGCTGCTCGGCCAACTCCTCTGCCCGCTGTGCGCACGCGTCACATGCTGTTTTCACCAGCGCTTCGAAGCCGCCGCGCTCAAGGGCAAAAATGGCTTGCTCGGTGGTGCCTTTCGGTGACATGACCTTGCGTTTCAGGGTAGCCGGATCATCTTCGCCCAATGTACACATCTCTGCGGCACCCAGCGCCGTTTGAATGGCCAGACGGCGAGCACTTTCACGCGGTAGCCCTTGATCGACACCTGCGTTCTCAAGGGATTCCACCATATAGTAAAAGTAGGCGGGAGCGCTGCCAGCGATCGCCGTTATGGCACTTAGCAGGGATTCTTCCTCTACCCACTCAATGATTCCCACCGCCTGCATGATTTCGGCGGCAATACTACGCTGTTTTTCATCCACCTTGTCGTTGGCATAAAGGCCCGCGGCTCCGCGTCCGAGTAGGGAAGGAGTATTGGGCATGGTGCGAATAACGCTGATGCCGTCACCCAGCCAGCGTTCGATGGCTTCGCAGCGAATGCCGGCGGCCACGGACATCACCAATGGCTGCTTCTGCTGAATATCGTCCTTGATCGAGGCACACACAGCGGCAAGCCCTTGCGGTTTGACCGAAAGAATAACAACGTCGGCGCGAGCTACCGCAGCATTATTGTCAGTGGTGGTATTAATTCCCAACTGCTGTGCCAATGGTGCCAGGGTTTCATCGCGCGTGGCGGTAGCGGTAATTTCGGTGGCGGGATGGCCGTTGTGAATCAATCCGCGGATGATGGCCTGGGCCATGTGTCCCGCGCCAATAAACGTAATGTGACTTGGCATCGTGCCTCCTGAATAGAGAGTAAGAACGACAGTCGAAGGGCTGTCGTGAATGTCTGGAATCAAGCGATGGGCGGGCGAGGGCCAAACAGTGCTGTGCCCACTCGTACCATAGTTGTGCCTTCATCAATGGCGGCTTCCATATCACCACTCATTCCCATCGAGAGGGTATCCAGTTTGAGAGTGGACAGTTGCTCGTTCAGCTGCGCCATCAGCTCGCGCAGCTTTTTAAAGGAGAGGTGCTGCGCTGATACGTCGGATGTGGGGGCAGGCAGTGCCATCAGACCACGCAATTGCAGCCCCGGTAATTCGGCGACACTGGCAGCCAGTGCGGGCAGCGTTTCCGGGGTAACGCCTGATTTGCTCTCTTCCCCGCTCACATTCACTTGAATACATACCTGAAGCGGGGGGAGATTGCTGGGCCGCTGGTCGCTTAAACGTTTCGCTACCTTCTCACGATCAACGCTGTGTACCCAAGCAAAGTGATGGGCGATATCGCGGGTCTTGTTCGATTGAATAGGGCCGATGAAATGCCACTCTATATCGAGTGATGGCAGTGCCTGCTGCTTTTCCAGGGCTTGCTGAAGGTAATTTTCACCGAACGCACGCTGGCCCAGATCATATAGTTCGGCAACTTGCTGCGGCGTCTGCATTTTGCTGACCGCGAGCAGCTTGACACTACCTGGCTCGCGTTGGGAATGCGCCACTGCATTATGTAAACGGGTATTCACCGCGCTGAAGCGCTGCTGCGCAAGTGAAGCAGAGATATCCTGGGCAGACATGAGGGTTCCTGAAGGGCTGCGTTGCACGTCTTGGTCAGAAGTTGGATATTACCCAACTGGCGTGCATGACGCCAAAGGTGCCTGCGAAGAAATGTCCCTGGTGAGCGTGGTACACTTCGTATCTTTAATGGCGAGGCGCAATAGTAGGCGCGGCCTCCGCGAGTATTCTTCTTTTCTTACATCTGTAGACGGCCTGAGAGATGCGCAATGAGTGATGTTGCCCAAGCGTTTGAGTTGATCAAGCGCGGAACTGACGAGATTCTCCTCGAACAAACCCTGTTGGATAAACTTCAGTCCGGCAAAAAACTGCGCATCAAGGCTGGATTTGATCCGACCGCTCCTGACCTGCACCTTGGGCACAGCGTGCTGTTGACCAAGCTGCGCCAGTTCCAGGACCTGGGGCATACGGTGATTTTCCTGATTGGCGACTTTACCGGCATGATCGGTGATCCTACTGGGAAGAGCGCGACACGGCCGCCGCTTACTACAGAGCAGGTCAAGACCAACGCTGAAACCTATAAAGAGCAGGTGTTCAAGATTCTCGACGCCGACAAGACCGAGCTGCGCTTCAATTCGGAGTGGTTCGGTGCGATGTCGGCAGGCGACATGATCAAGCTGGCGTCACAAAGCACAGTGGCGCGCATGCTTGAACGTGACGATTTTGAAAAGCGCTATAACGCTAATCAGTCGATCGCCATTCATGAATTCCTGTATCCGCTGGTACAGGGGTACGACTCGGTAGCGCTAGAGGCGGATGTCGAGCTGGGCGGTACCGATCAAAAATTCAACTTGCTGATGGGGCGCGAGTTGCAGAAGCATTTTGGGCAACCACCTCAGGTGGTCATCACCATGCCGCTGCTCGAAGGGCTAGATGGTGTGCAAAAGATGTCCAAGTCGCTGAATAACTATGTGGGCCTTGAAGACTCCCCTGGGGTGATGTTCAACAAGCTGGTATCTATGCCGGATGCCCTGATCTGGAAGTATTTTGATCTGCTCTCCCTGAAGTCCAACGAAGAGCTGGATGCGTTGAAGCAACAGGTAGAAGAGGGTGCTAACCCGCGTGATATCAAAATGGAGTTCGCGCGCGAGATCATTACCCGCTATCACGGTGCCGAAGCAGCGACCAATGCTCACAAGGCTAACGGTAATGTTTTGGGTGATGGTGAGGTACCTGAGGATATCGCAGAAGTCGAGGTCTCCTTCGACGGCAATGGCGGAGCGCCAATCGCCTATGTGCTCAACCGTGCCGGATTGGTGAAAAACAGTGCCCAGGCCAAGGATCTGCTGGGCAACCAGCGCGTTAAGGTGGATGGAGAAGTCATCGCCAAGGATGCGCTGCTGGCCTTTGATCGCGCTTATGTCATTCAGGCAGGCAAACGCAACTTTGCTAAGGTGACAGTCGTTTCCGGCGCCTGAATATAGCCATATGCAGATGGTGCAGAACCGCTCTTCCCGTGGGAGAGCGGTTCTCTTTTTTCGGCTTGTTTCACTTTTGTTTAAATTCTTTTCCAAAAGCCCTTGCCAAGAGGCGGTGTGGTGCGTAAAGTACGCCTCCATCGCTGGGGCAGGGCCTCAACGAGGAAGTCAGCAAGGTTTTCAAGTTGTTGATTTCCGGAAGAAAATCGCTGAGTTGTTGAATTAACGGAAACGTTAACGAAAACAAAAAAGCAGTTGACTTCCACTCAGGATTGCGTAGAATACGCATCCACTTGAACGGAGCAGTTCACCGCTTCTTTCAACGCTCTTTAAAAAATCGATCAGACAATTTGTGTGGGCGCTCGTTTCGATTCGGACGGCAACGTCACTCACCACTGCTCTTACGAGCAACGCCTTTTATTCTGTATCAGGCGGGTGAGATTAAG
>NZ_JAGO01000002.1 GCF_000526695.1 Carnimonas nigrificans ATCC BAA-78 | reverse complement strand
GTTGTTGCCGACAAGGGATATGATAGCCAGTCCCTGCGTCATTATTGTTCCAGCAAGGGAGTCCGTCCCATTATTCCTTATCGTCGAATGCGCAGGACTCCCCGCCCGGGACTGCCATATCAATTTGACAAGCTCCGGTATCGCCAACGTAATGCTGTAGAAAGGTTATTTGGCTGGCTGAAGGAAAAACGCCGAATCAACTCTCGCTTTGACAAATTGGCCAGTAGCTTCAATGCCATGGTGACACTGGCCTGCATTGGGCGCTGTATGCGAGCAGACTTTTCAGACAGAACCTAAGCCCCCTACCTACCTGCAACGTATCCGTCTCAGACAATGATTGATCCGTACCCCCACATAGTGCAAATGAAGCATTTATTAGACATGGAAGCTACAATGGACATAGATCACTGGACCCAAGTAGCAACTACCATTTTGGCAGCGTGTGCTTTTGGGCTTTCATTTAGGGTAGCAGTAAAAAATAAGCAAATCCGGCGAGACGAAATTTATCAACGAGTGCTCGAAAAAACTACCCGAGTGCTTATTGCAGGTAGGGTATGCCAACAAACTACTCAGCTAATTAAGGAAAAACTCAGCTCTCGCCCCATACTAGCCGCTAGGCTAGAGCCTAAATTGGACGATATAGCCAGACTTTGCGAGTCAATAACGACATCTGCCGAGAATGCTCATAACGCTATAAACAACTCTCCACGAAATGCGAGTGTGCCAGAATTAATGGAGCTGTCTAGAAAGGCAGAAACTGGTCTGACTCTACTAGAAGGGCTGGGCCAGCATATCAGAGAAAGGTATATGAGCATCATTGAAGATTATGATCGCTCACAGAAAACTACTTCATCCTGATAAGGAAGATGCTTCAGAGATTAGAGAATATAACCCAGTACCATAGAAAAGAGCTTCCGGAGCGGTCACTTAAAAGGGTTACTCTTAGAGTCTTGCCTCCACCAATTCAAAGGCCCTGAACGGCAACGTTCATGGCCTTTTTCTTCATTAAAATCAATTAATTAATGAATTTTCGGATATTTTTCAGGATTGATCATTTATTGATCAGAAAGACATGATTTGGTCAGCATCCAGAGCCGTGCCCTCCAGAAAATAGAACACCGCTCTCATCCTAGCCTCCCTTCCTCCCTGCCCCCTATTAACCCGCTTTTCCTGCACTCTTCACCTTCCCCCTTTCGGGTTCTTTGGCAGCCGCTAACACCATGGCCAGGCCAAGCGTGGCCGCTATTCCTCCTATCAGGAACGAGAAGGAGTAGCCGAAGCCGCCGACCACGAGGCCGATCAGTGGGCCTGTGAGTCCGTATGCCAAATCCTGGAAGGCTGAAAAGCCGCCCATCGCCGTGCCGCGAAGGTGTGCGGGTACACGTTTGACCACTTCGAGGCCCATGGAGGGAAAAATCATTGAGCAGCCTAGTCCGGTAAGAAGCGCGCCCACCAGCGCCAGCCACTGATTACTGGCAGCCCAAAGCACGTACTGCCCAAGGGCTTCAACCATCAGCGATATATAAGCTACCTTGAAGCCGCCGATGCGATCCGGCAAATGCGAGAAGAGAAGCCTGCTGATCACAAACCCTATTCCGAAAACGCTCAGCCCCAGCCCCACATGCTGCCAATGATTGGCGATAAATAGCGGTGCGATAAAGGCGCCGATGGCGGCGAAGCCGATCCCTTGCAACATCACCGCGGTGCCGGGCTTCCAGATCGAGGGCAATACCGCGAAGAGCGAGGGACGTTCACTGTGCGGCACCGGCACGTCCTTGCGAATAAAGCGCGTCAGAATAAACCCAACCACTGGCATCACTGCACTGACCAGCATCACGCCGGCAAACCCGGCCTGCCCGTCAATCCATACACCTAGCGGGGAGCCAACGGCGAAGGCGCCATACAGCGCCATGCCCACCCATCCCAGCACGCGGCCACTGCGTTGAGGGCCAGCCATGGCAAGCCCCCAGGCGACACCTCCCACCATTGCCATGCTTTCACCCACACCAATAATCAGCCGCCCCGCCAGCAGCACACTGTATGCTTGCAGCGACGACAGGCTCGGCACCACGGCCATCAAGCACACCAGGCAACCCGACACATACAGCAGCATGCCCCACCCCAGGGTGTATCGGGCGCCATGCTTGTCGGCAAAAGAGCCAAAATACGGGCGTGTGAAAATCGTGGATAAAAAGGCGATACCTACGCTTAAACCGCCCAGACTATTGCTCAGCCCAAGATGCTGGGTAACAAAGACCGTCAGAATAGGCAGCGGCAGTGCAACGGTCAGATAGGTGAGAAACAGCGTGATAGCGATGCCCATCAAGCGTCGCTTGAAGGTGCGATCATCGGGAAGAGAGGTAGGTGACACGGGGCTTCTCCTTCGTATGGATAAAACCACAGCAGCGGAGGAAGCACGCGTCATAAGCACGACCAGCCCCAGCACAATGCTGTGGAAAGGTGTGCGTTGGATGACGTTAACGCTTACGAATAGCGGCAGTGTACTAAACAAATGGCAGCCGAAGAAAGTGCCGCCATTGTTAAAGTGCCGCTTTCAGACCATTGTCCCGCGTGAAGCGTTTGAGCAATGTATGCCGGGCCTGCAAGCATCATAATCGCCTGGCTGCATGAGAACTTCCGCACCCACAACGTGCATCGCGACTCTCACACTGGATGTTGTTGATATGCCCCACTCACAGACTTATCGCCCTGATCCAGCGTTACTGCTTCAGTGGAATTGCACCTTCCTGAAGCTGGGCATTCACCTCACGGAGGGTCGCCTGAACCTTGTTGAATACGTCCGGCTTGCCGCCCTTTTCAGCATAGTGCTCCTCAATGGCCTGATTGAGCGCTTCTGCTGCATCGCGTGAACGCACCACGATATCGTACAGTTCGTGCAGCGCCTGACTACGCTGCGGCTCCGCTTCTGGAAGCTGGTCAGTGCCACGCTTGCCATAGCTCTGGTCGAACGCCTTCAACGCACCACGCAGACCATTAAGCGGCTGGCTCAATGGGCCACTCAACGCGGCCAGCGCCTTGGGCGACCACATGATCTTCGGTACCAGTTTTTCAGCCTTGCCTGCACCATCAAGCGCCGCCGAGCGATAGCTCACGAAAAACGCATGCTGCGCCTGCTTCCCTTCAAGCGAGTGCTGCTGAGCAAAGGCCGAGAGCGCGGGAAAATCGGTGGGCTGGGAACCATCTGTCATAACAGTCGAGACTTCCATCAAAGGGGTAAAAAGGGCATTTCATCTATGAGAGCGCGTGACGGGCGCTTGACGCACGGCCTAAGAGTACAGCGAGGTATCAAGCAACATCGCCAAAAATGTCACTACAAACGCCCCCGCCAGTATCTTGTTACCTTTGCGCGGTTCCACCAGACCTTCAATCAATACGCCCACAATGAGCAATACATCGACACACAACATGATGATGGTAAAAACACCGGGATGCATAAGGATCTCCTCGTTTCTGAATGCTGAATCGTTGTCTTATTCTTCGCCCTTGCGCCTTGTTTGTCGAATGGAATTCACCCTGTCACGGCGTCATTTATCAACCTAAGCATTTGATTCAGTGACGGGTTATGGGCGCTAAAACAGCGTACCTAAGCAAGCCGACAGAGGGAAAAACACCCACGCGCATGCACATTGGCGTGAATTATTCACGCTCCCTACATTTGACGCCTACACTGTCATGCAGTGGAACTACACTTAATACGGCAACAAAGGCTGGCTTTGGCAGTATACGGCGCTCTTCAACGCTGGTAATCTCCGCCGCTTAAAAATTTCGTGCCCCCTGAAACGGCATGTAATAGCAGCAAGACACTGTCAGAAAGGTCGATGATCGGGAGAGGGCTATGCTCGACCATCCGGGGATAACATGAGGCTTGCCAGCACCATGTACCGCCACGGTTCTCTCGTATACGCATTTTCAAACAGAGTCTAAAGCATCACCTTCCCGACTGTGCCCGCGCTTCTCATAGCGCCCGGGCTTGTTATTCCCACACTGGAAACCGTTTTATGGCCATAGAAGATGCCAACATGCCGTCGAAGGCGGCGGCAGTACACGAGAAGATTCGCCAGAGCGGCGAGAAGGAGCTGGGCCGCGATTTCATGGCGCTATGGTGGTCCGCCGTGGCCGGTGGCATCACCATGAGCACGTCGCTGATTGCGCGTGCGCTGCTGCACACCTACCTGCCCGATAGTGACATGGGCTTTTTAATTGATGCCATGGGCTATACGGTCGGCTTTATTCTGGTCATTACCGCCAACCAGCAGCTTTTTACCGAAAATACCGTAACGCCCGTACTGCCCTTTATGAGCAACCCGTCCCTCAGCGGCCTCGGTCGTCTGCTGCGCATCTGGTTCGCGGTACTCTTTGGCAATCTGGTAGGCGCGGCAGTGGCGGCGGCCATCATCACCTGGCTGCCCATCTTTGAGCCTCCTGTCATTGAGTCGATCAAGGGCATCGGCATGCATATGATGGAGAATACGCCGAGCGAAATGTTTGCCAAGGGGCTACTGGCCGGCTGGCTGATTGCCACCCTGGTCTGGATTCTTAGCAGCCTGAAGAGCGGCCAGATTGTGATGATATTCCTGATCACCTACGTGATTGCACTGGGCAATTTCACCCACATCATCGTCGGTGTCGTGGAAGTGCTGTTTCTGATGATGAACGGTATGGTGGGCTGGTACGATGCCATCTTCGTATTCTTCTTTCCGGTACTGCTGGGCAACATGATTGGCGGTATTTTCATCTTCGCCCTGATTAGCCACGCGCAGGTGCGCAGCGACGGTTAACATCAGGTTTCTCTTCACGCAGTAAAGAGAAGGGCCTGTGGACAACCTAACGTATCCACAGGCCCTTTTTGTGCCTTGCCCAAACTCTACCGCGACTTCTCTAGTGCTTATCGCGCTTCTTGTCACCCAGCACTCGATCGGTCAGATATACCGAAGGAATAGTCGTGGGCATTTGCATTTCACGATGCTTGCGCGTCCAGCGCCAGCCAATGGCCAGCAGTAGCCCAATAAAGGGCAGTGCGCCCACGGTAAAGGTGCCATTGGGATAATCGAAGGCCATCATGACCAGTACGGCAGCCAGGAACAGCAGCGTTAACCAGGAGGTGACCGGCGCACCCGGCATCTTGAAATCGACTCCCGCAACTTCACCCCGTGCAACGGCGCGGCGGAACGCCATTTGGCACACCACGATAAATGCCCAGGTGCTCAGGATGCCGAGTGAAGCGATGTTAAGTACCAGCTCGAATACTGACGAGGGCACAAAATAGTTGAGCACCACGCCAATCGCGTAAATCCCCAGTGTCATCGAGATGCCCACATAAGGAATAGCGCGCGAGTTCATCTTCGCCAATGCCGGCGGCGCTGAACCGCCCTGCGCCAGCGCACGCAAGACACGCCCCGTGGTGTACAGCCCCGAGTTAAGGCTCGACAGCGCTGCGGTCATGACCACGATATTCATTGCCGAACCGATATAGGGCACACCCAGTGCCGAGAAGAAAGTTACGAACGGACTTTCGCCGCTGCTATAGGCCGTCCAGGGCAGCACCAGCACCAGCAGCACCACCGCACCGATGTAGAAGAATGCGATACGCCACACGACACTATTGATTGCACGCGGCAGCACTTCCTTCGGATTCTCTGCTTCCCCTGACGTGATACCCACCATCTCGATAGCGGCAAACGCAAAAATAACGCCTTGCACCAGCACCAGCGCGGGCAAAATGCCGTTAGGGAAGAAGCCGCCATTTTCATTAATCAGGTGCAGGCCAGGCGCGTGCCCCAACACATGGAAGCCGCCGCCAACCACCACCGCAGCCACTATCAGGAAGGAGACAATGGCGACCACCTTTATCATGGCGAACCAGAACTCCATTTCGCCAAACCATTTCACCCCCACCAGGTTCATCGACCCCACCACGATCAGCGCCACCAGTGCCGTTACCCACTGAGGCAGATCCGCGAAGGCGTCCCAGTAGTGCATGTACAGTGCCACGGCAGTGATATCAATGATGCCGGTCATGGCCCAGTTGAGGAAATACATCCAGCCGGCCACGAAAGAGGCGCGTTCGCCTAAAAACTCGCGCGCATACGAGACGAAGCTGCCGCTGCTGGGACGGTGCATCACCAGCTCACCCAGCGCACGCAAGATCAAAAACGAGAAGAGACCGCACACCAGATACACCAGCGCCAGGGAAGGTCCGGCAACCTGTAAGCGACCACCGGTGCCCAAAAACAGGCCAGTCCCGATGGCACCGCCAATGGCGATCATCTGAATTTGTCGGTTACTGAGGGATTTACTGTAGCCAGTCTCGTGGGAATCGAGCCAAGCTCGCTTATCGTCAGCCTTCGTTTGATGAGAAGGGTCTGAGGACATCGCGATTCTCCTTGATGGCAATAGGGTCGTTCAAATCAGTCGTGGCTGCTGAACACTGCGATACAACATCAATGCCAGTGATACCGCCGCATTAATGTCAGCACGCCAACACGGCAACGCCCAGCCGACAACGATCATGAGGAAGGGAATAACATCATTCGATTATGGCGCCACGACCAAGGAGCGGAGATGAAACCACAAAACGCTAAGCAAACGCTAATACTTGTCATCGACCAGCGACCATTTGACCGCTGTTTGCCTCTATTGACGCACTATTAGGCGGCACGCTCAGCCGCCATATTTCTCGTTCAACGCATAAAGCACTGCGGCGGTTTCTGCATCCAGCTCCCCCGAATAATCAGCAGGACGGAAGTGCATCTGAAACGCTCGGATCAGCGCCTTGTATTCATCAGCGGTCGCGACTGACGCGATGCCGTAGCCATAGGCTTGCAGGGCAGCCAGCATCTCGCTCTGCTGCGGTACGCCTTGAGTGGTGAATTGATGCTCGAAACGCGCTTTCGCCTCCTCGTCGTACCAGGCACCGATGCCCGCCGCTGCCAGGCGTTGCCACGGGAACGCCGGCCCCGGATCGGATTTGCGCGTGGGCGCAATATCAGAGTGCGCGACCACATTTTGGGGGGAAACATCAGGGTAGCGCGCCAACAGATTAGCGATGAGCTGAATCAACGCTTCTATCTGCGCCTCTTCATAAGCGGGGAAGGTAAACACGCCGTTATCGTCGCTGGCGAGATTCACCACCTCGATCCCGATCGACGTGTCGTTAAGATTTTCCCGCCCCGCCCAGTAACTCACACCGGCGTGCCAGGCTCGCTCGCTTTCATCCACCAGATTGAACACCTGCATGCCGCTGTGCCCTGACGCCTGGTAACTTTCATCATCAAGACGAGGCACCAGATAGTGCGCGCTGGCCCTACCCGAGAGTGCCTGTACTGAGGCTTCGAAATTGATCGCGGTGTAGTGCAGCACGATGAAGCGCACACGACTGTTGAAGGCGGTACTGCGGTACGCGGTATAGTTGATGGTTAGCGGTTCCATGACACGCTCCTTGGGGAGTAAAGATAGTGGCACTATTAGGCTACTCTTAAGCCGAAAGTACGATCCACTGGTGCGATTTACAGTGCTATACAGGCCGCCAGCGCTCAAACAGCACGACAACGATAACCAACTCCGTTAATAAAAGTGACTCCCTGATGACATCAAAGCACGCGCAGGAACGCTCATTCCTCGGCCACTCACGTGCACTCCTGACCCTCTCCAGCATGGAGTTATGGGAACGTTTCTCGTTTTATGGCACCCAAGGCATTCTGCTGATCTACCTCTATCACTCGATGGCAGAAGGTGGCCTGGGCCTCTCTCAACCCACCGCGCTGGGGCTTCTCGGTGCTTATGGCAGCGCCGTCTATCTCTCGACCATTCTCGGCGCCTGGTTTGCCGATCGCGTATTGGGGAGCGAACGCACCGTCTTCTATTCGGGCATCATCGTGATGCTTGGACATATTTCACTCGCAGTGCTGCCCGGCACCGGCGGTCTGGCAGCGGGGCTGACGCTGGTGGCAGTAGGCAGTGGTGGCGTCAAATCAAGCTGCGGCGCCATTGTAGGCGCGCTTTATCAGCACGATCACGGTCGCCGTGATTCCGCCTTCTCGCTCTTCTACCTTGCCATCAACGTGGGCGGCATGGCAGGGCCTGCAATTACGGGGCTGCTCCAGCAACAGGCGGGCTTTCATTACGCCTTTGGCGCTGCTGCGGTCGGTATGGCCTTTGGCCTTATGGTGTACACGCGCGGACGCCACCGCATCCCCGAGAGTGAGCGACGAGCGCCCTCCCCGCTCTCGGTGCGGGAAAGGCGAGTGTTTAGCCTCTCCGCTCTTGGGGTCGTAGCCATCGTCGCGCTGCTATTGGTCACCGGCACGCTAACCGCTACTCGCCTGGGGCCGTTGCTGTTTACGGTAACCGCCGTGGTCGCCCTGACCTACTTCATCGTGATGCTGCTCTCCAGGAATGTGACCCACACTGAACGACCGCAGGTGATTGTCTTCATCCCCATTTTTCTCGCCAGCTCTGTCTTCTGGGCGCTCTACGTGCAGTCCTTCGGCGTATTCATCGCTTTTTTCGAGCAGCGTGTCGATCGCACCCTGTTCGGCTGGGCCATGCCGGTTAGTTGGTATAACTCGATGGAATCATTGATGGCCATCGTGCTCGCAGGCGCTTTCGCAGCCCTATGGTCACGCCTTGGCAAACACCAGCCGAGCTCAACGGCAAAATTCGTGATCGCGCTGTTTTTGATCGCTATCAGCTTTACGGCCTATTACCCCTTTTTGGGACAGAGTGATCACCAGATGCCCTTGGTCGCGCAGCTCATGCAGCTCTTCATTTTCACCAGCGCCGAGATATTCCTCGCGCCCATCGGAATGTCACTGGCCATTAAACTGGCCCCCCAGGCGTTCAAATCGCAGATGCTGGCGCTTTTCTATCTATCGCTGGCGTTCGGGCTTGCCGGAGGCGGCGTGCTGGGGTCGTACTATAACGAGCAGCAGGAAGTGAGCTGGTTCCTCGGGATGGCGGCATTCGGTGCCCTGGCAGCCATACTGCTGTGGTGCGCTGCGCCGCTGATTCGACGAGTGGCACCGCACGCGTACTGAAGATCTTCAACGCACAAAAACGCGGGCCAGAGAGATCACTCCCTGGCCCGCGTTTTATTAAGATCTACCGCGATTATCAGGCTTGACCAAACACCTTGGTCAGATGCGCCTGATACTCCGCTTTGAAGCGCTCGACTTCCGGCACCTTCATCACATCCGTCGCCAGGAAGGTCGGCAGCGCCTTAAGCCCTACAAACTGCTGCGACTTGTGGAAGGGCAAATACACTTCATCAATGCCACGACCATCGAAGAAATTTCCCGGCTCATCGAAGGCTTCAAGCGGGGCATTCCAGGTCAGCGAGGCCATGTAGCGGCGGCCCTGCATCAGCCCACCACTGCCATACTGCTTGCTCGGATCACTGCGGGTACGGCCATCATTGGCATAGATACGCCCCGCCCCTTCAGTGAACACTTCATCAATATAGCGTTTGACCGTCCACGGCAGGCCCATCCACCAGCCGGCCATCTGATAGACAATCACTTCGGCGCCGAGCTGCTTTTCCACTTCTTCGGCAATGTCATAGCCGTTCTCGATAACGGTCTCTTCAACCTCGTGCCCCAGCGATGTCAGCGTAGAGCGAGCAACGTCGTGCAAGGTGTGATTCAAACGTCCACCCGAGTGGGCAAATGCCTGCCCACCATCAATCAACAGCACTTTCATACGGAATTTTCCTTGATAAAACAGCTCAGTAGCATCACTGCATCTGACAGTGCTACATGGATGAAGACCAAGATGGGGGCGGATGGTTATTTTCAAAGCCACTAATTGCAGCGATTGCCAATGACTATGAGTCTTCCTCATTTGCATGGCTGGCAACTGAAGTGGCAGTACTCTACCCTGACAAAAATTTCTTGTTTGTTGAGGTACTGCATGACAACCCTGTTTGATCCACTAAAGCTCGGAGCGCTTGAACTTCCCAATCGCATCGTCATGGCACCACTGACGCGCTCGCGTGCTAACGATGACCGTGTGCCCAGTGCCCTGATGGAAGAGTATTATCGCCAGCGTGCTAGTGCAGGTCTGATCCTGAGCGAGGCAACCTCAGTAACGCCGATGGGCGTAGGTTATGCCAATACTCCCGGTATCTGGTCAGATGAGCAGGTCGCCGCGTGGAAGCGAATTACCGATAGCGTGCACGCGGCTGGCGGGCGCATCGTAATGCAGCTATGGCATGTGGGCCGTGTTTCGCACTCCAGTTTCCTGAATGGTGAAACGCCTGTCGCCCCGAGCGCTATCGCTGCCCCCGGGCACGTGCGTCGGGTACGCCCTGAGACGCCACACCCTACCCCACGTGCGCTCGCGCTGGATGAGCTGCCAGGTGTTATTGCCGACTATCGCAAGGGCGCTGAAAATGCCAAACGCGCTGGTTTCGACGGCGTGGAAGTCCACGGGGCCAACGGGTATTTGCTCGACCAGTTCCTGCAATCTTCGGCCAATCAGCGCGATGACCGCTACGGCGGCTCCGTGGAGAACCGTGCTCGTCTGCTGCTGGAAGTCACCGACGCCTGTATCGAGGTGTGGGGCGCAGACCGTGTTGGCGTGCATCTGGCACCGCGCGGCGATCTCAACACGATTGAGGATGACACGCCTGAGCAGACCTTCGGCTATGTGGCTGAGCAGTTGGATAAGCGCCAGATCGCCTTTATTTTTACGCGTGAATTTGTCGGCAAAGACAGCGTCACCCCGTTAATCAGGCAAAAATTTAACGGCCCTCTGATTGCCAACGAACAGTTGGATCGCGAGAACGCCGAAGCCCTGCTGGAGCGTGGCGAAGCTGACGCTGTATCCTTCGGTGAGCTGTTTATCGCCAACCCCGATCTGGTTGAACGACTCCACCACCACGGCCCCTACAATACTCCTGATACCGGTACTTTCTACGACGGTGGTAGCAAAGGCTACACCGACTACCCTACCCTGGACGCCTGACACTACCCGCCGGATCACAAACACCACGCCCCGCTCTTTCAAGCGTTGGGCGTAGGTGAGGATGCGACATATTCATTACGCATGAAGTCTGCTACATGGCTCCTGCACTCAGCGCGAGCAGGGGCTTTTTGCCGCTCTCCCCTGACTGATACGCAGCAAGTGCGGCGCGCCACTGTTGCAATGGATAGGCTTCACTATCATTCAGGTAACTGCGCTGAAGCTTCGGCCACAGTTCAATGAACATGGCCTGCCAGTCTGCTACTGACATATGGCGCAGGTAGTCGCGAATCAGAAACCAGTGGATGTCAGGATTAGAGCGCCGCATGTTGAACGCCTTTCCTGAAAGCAGGCCGTAGGAAATAAAGCGGCTTCCTGACCTCATATTGTCCAGCATGAAGTCTGCCAGCGTGCCGCCAACCGCGTCATATACGATATCAGCCGCGCCAGCCCAGCGCTGAATGGCCTGGGTATCGCGGTGATGGATGGCAGTAATTCCCAGTGTTTCGAGCACCTGAGCGCTCGCTGGTGAGCGGTATATGCCAGCGACCTGATGAGCGCCGGCAGCGCGTGCCCATTGCGCGAGGAGCAGCGCACAATCCGATCCTGCTGCCGTAATGAGTACCGTTTTTCCGCGCGGAGGAAAATGCGCCACCATCAGTGAAGCGGCCACGGGATTGATATAAGCGCGTGCGGCCAGCGGCATCTCAATCGCTTCCGGCACCACAATAGCCAGCTCGGCGGGGCAATCCACATAGTGCTGCCATACCCCTTCCGAACGTAACGGCAGCACACGTTTCCCCAGCAGCCAGCGGCTCTCTCCTTCCGCCTCGACCACGATACCAACGCCTTCATATCCGGCAATCGCAGGCAGTGAAATGCGGTGCCGGTAAGCGCCGGTGACGGGGATCAAATCGGAGGCATTAACGGGGGCGAGCTGCATTCTGACGCGAATATGTCCCGGTGCGATAGAAGGCGTGGGGAGCGTGACCAGTTCCAGCACCTTCGCGGGCGCACCAAACCGGCAATAGCGCAGTGACAGATTATTCACGCTGTTCCCACATCATAGAGAAGGTAGAGCTTCGCGAAGCAAGAAGCCGAGGCTCTTGTTGAATATTGTTGAAGCCAGAGGGGGAATGTCGGCGTACAGCTCAAACGGCACCGCCCTTTGCAAACGTTCCCCCAACTTGCAAGAAGTGGGAGAACGTATCAGGAATAGTGAAGACCTTGCGGGGCTAGCTTACAGCCATGGCTTACTGGGCTTGCAGCTCATAGCTGCGCGAGTCGCCTTCTTTCTTGTAGAGCGCCAGAGAATCATCCAGTAGACGCAGCGTATTTCCTTTCAGCTCAAGAAAGAGCTGGTGCGGATTATCCTGGGTGCCGATCTGGTAGACCACAGCGTCCTGATCGTCGGCGGTGCCTGACGTTTTGGTCCATTGCCCTACCGAGGATTCAACGTTGGTGGTGTTGCCATCCTTGAGATGCTTCTCGCTTAGGGTATAGCCGCTGGGCTGATTATCATGGGTGGTGCGCAGTGTCAGTGTCGCGTCAATGGCATCGCAGTCATCGCACGGCAACTGCCCGCTATAGACCGTGGAGGCGACATTTTCATCGCTTTGTGATGAGTTGCCGTCCAGATGGGAATTATCCACCGAAGGCGTCGGCTGGGCCTCGTTCTGCGTGTCGTCATCGTTGCCGTTACAGCCTGCCAGCGTAATCAGTGACGTGCTGATGGCAACCGTGCCGATCAGCCGCGCAAGTGTTCCTGCTACCATGTTATGTCCCTTGCAAAAGCGTGGTTATCGTTCAATGGTGCCATCATAATAAGGTTCGTTCACCCACGCCATTATCAGCGCTTATTTACGCATCCGACCACGTTAACGAAGCGATTCACGCTGCCGTTGATTATCCCTGCGCCAGATAACGCCTTTATGCGCGCCGCCTGATAAGCAGCCGGCCTTGCTAGTTCGGGCTGGTAATCACATTCACTCTGGTGACACCCGCCTTTTGAATGGTCGCCATGGCCTTGGCAATCGGGCCATATTCGGTGGTTTCATCAGCTCGTAACTGAATGCCGGTGCGCTCATTCGCTTCGTGAGCGGACGCTACGCGCTGCTGCAATGCGTCAAGACTCAGCGCTTCCTGATCAATGTAGTACTTGCCCTCTTTATCAATACTCACAATGACGGGATCGGGCTGATCGGCGGGCGCCACCGCATCTGTTTTAGGCAGGTTCAACGGAATCGCCTTGGTTAAAAGCGGCGCCGTCACGATAAAGATCACCAACAGCACCAGCATCACGTCAACCAGAGGAGTAACGTTCATTTCGCTGAGAACGTCGTCGTCATCTGAGTTATCTGAAAATGCCATCACCTACTCCTGAATTCCTGAAAGGGGCCAACCACGCCGCCCCGGCAGCCTTCATCAGACGAGAGAAGTGCATCGCCTGAGCGGGCTTTTGTCGCTTGGAACCTGTTCAACGTCTGCTGCGCGGCGGTTCTACTGCGTTAACAACAGGCTCGGACTGCTCATTTACAGCACATAAACGCCGCGTTCTCGCCTGTTTTTGCCTTGCATAGCGCAAGCTCGCGAGACATTGAACAGCTTCTTAGGAGCCTACTCTGGTTTCAATGCCGGGCGTGGGTTCGCTCATTTCAGGTGCCGCGTGCCCGGTAGATTGAAAACCGCTCTGCTGCGCCAGGCAGTAATAGTCCTCTGCGAACAGCTCAAGATCGCTCGCCGCCAGCTTCAATTTGCGAATAAAGAAGTTATAGATCAGCACCGCCGGTACTGCCGCGAAGATACCGACGCCCGTCGCGATCAGGGCGTGCCCGATAGGGCCAGCCACGCTGCCAAGATCCGCCTGCCCCGTTGCGCCAATGCGCACCAGTGCTTCCATAATGCCCCATACTGTACCGAACAGGCCGATAAAAGGTGCGGTACTCCCGATACTTGCCAGGATAGCCAAACCGCTCTCCAGCGAGCGACGTTCACGCTGGATTTGGCGTTTAAGGCTGCGCTCCAGCCGGTCGGAGCGATTGATCTTGTCGCCCAGATTACGGTAGCGCTCCGGAATATCCGTGCCTTGAACCACCTCGTTGCCGGTACGCGCCAAATGCGCCATCGGCGCACTGCTTGAAGCAGCAATTTCAGCACTTTCACTCAAATCACTCGATTTCCAGAATTCACGGCTGAAATGCTTGTTGCTGGACTTGAAACGACTGAGCTGAGTGCCCTTGATCAACAGCATCGCCCAGCTCACCACCGAGAAGGCGATCAGTACCCACAGCACGCCCGGTACTACGGCATGGCTGAAGGGGCTGTGCAGCAAACTGTCTCCCACCATGGGAGGCAGCGCTGGCTGTTCGGTGTGCGCCGCACCCTGTTGCCCCCCGCCGTGAGCGGCTGCCTGCTGAGTTCCGCCATCTCCATAGGAGGCTGCGCCTGAATTCCAACCATTGTTGACGTTATCGTTGTCGGCCATATTGACTCCCTATGCGTCGCTACTGGCGACGCCTCGAAGAACTCTGTTATCAACGCCACCCATGCGGCGGCGTGCGATGTCGTGATGTTTATTGCGGTAACTGGAAAGCGATACTTTGCGACGCCCAGCCTGAAATCGGTGTATCGCCCCGACGCGCCGGTTTGAACTTCCAGTTCCTGACGGCGTTGACCGCCGCATTATCAAGCAGGCTGGAGCCGCTGGAGCGGGTTATCTGCACCTGCCCTGCCCGCCCCTGTGGAGTGACCAGAATCCTCAGCCCCACGGTGCCCTCAATACGGCGTTGCAATGCCTGCCGGGGGTATTGCGGCGGCGGATTACCCAGTGAGCGCATACCTGACGTAGCGGGCGTTAGCTTGTCGGAGCGACCATCGGCGTTCGACCTGCCGGTCGCCGCTGGTGATGCCGTGCTGGAAGACGTTGAGGGCTGAGTCGAAGGCGTCGGCGCAGGTTTAGGGGCCGGCGCCGGTTTGGGCGCAGGCTTGGGAGGCTCTGGCTTAGGCGTCGGCCTGGGCTTGGGTACAGGCATTGGCTTCGGTACAGGTGCTGGCGTGGATTCGACTTTCTTCGGCGGTGGTTTGACCGAATTCTCGTCGATCACCGGTACTTCCACCTCTGGCTCAGGCTCGGGGGGCGGTGTTAGATCAACTTCTACGGAAGGCGGTGGCGGTACTGCCTGCGAGGTGGTGAGTTCAACGGGGGGCTGCTTTGGCCCCTTCATCAGAAACCAAATGATCGCCACATGCACCAACAGTGACACGATGACCAGCACCACGACTTCCGTGGCTGAAATTGTTCGTTTCCCTGCACGCCCTACCGACATCCTGCACACATCCTTTTTCTTTATCCTTGTGTGCTTTCGAACTTTTCTTGCCCAAAAAGCAGGCACAACCTCCCGGCGAAACAGGGTGAGCGCTGCCACAACGTAGCGCCCGACACGAGCTTCAGTGTGAACCCGCGAGCATCGACCAGGTATTGAAAGCGTTCCTAATGAGGGCGTGGAGCAGATGGCTCTTTCACTTATTTCTATCATCCCTTCAGCCAGATCATAGGCAAGGGGGATATCGAGGTCAACGCATGGCCTGCCTTGTCTTCACATCGACGCGACGCTCCCCGACAACCGCAGCCAGACCCGCTGGGCGCAGCATCTCAGCGACCTGCTGAGAAACATGAGGCGATCATTAGCCAAGAGCCATTCGCCAAAGACAGTTCGCCAAGAGCAATTCTCCAAAGACAAAAAGACCTTCACGCTGCATGGCGCCACCCTGTAATCCCACTGAAGAATGCCCCAAAGACCTCGCCCAAAGTTCCCCAGACGCGAAAACTTAATCAAATGTTAACCAATAAGTAACATTTTTCCTCAACACTGGCGCCGCAGATGAGGTTGATACCGCCCTCTCTCCCGAACTTCAAAGAAAATTTGCTTGCCGCCGGTGCTTCGGTCACGAAACCGCCGGCCGAGGGATCATAATGAAATTGATGAAGGCTTTTACCGGATGCGCGTTCCTGGGGCTATGCTATGCCAGCGCTGCTCATGCCGAAATTACGCTGCTACAGCGCGGCAACGATACGCCTTACCTTAGTAACCTGAATCTGGAAGTAGGCGGCAGCGTTCGTGGTGCCTATAGCAACGAGATGGGCGGTCAGGACGATGGTTCACGCAACCACCGCGGCGTTGACGATGGAACACGTTTCCGCTTCCGTGCCGATTACTACCTCAATGACGATTGGCGCTTGCTGGCCTACTACGAGGTGGGCACCGATGTCGCCCACTGGTTCGGTGATAACCGCCACGTAAACGGTAAAGGCACCGACCGCCGCCAGCTATATGCCGGTGTCGCCAGCAAGACCTACGGGCAGCTGACCTACGGCAAGCAGGAAGGCGTTTACTACCAAACCATCAGTAAACCCCTCGACAAGTGGGTGCAGGATAAAAAGGGTCAGCCAGCAGGTTTCGGCTTCAACTCCAACTATGACAACGGCGAGCGTAGTGACGGCCTGATCAACTACGTCAATACGTTTGGTGACTTCAAGCTGCTGGCTGAAGTGATGATCCCGACCCGCGATGTATGGAAAGGCAGCTACATCTACCGTCGCGGTGGCGGCGCAGGCCTGGCGGGGCAGTACAGTGTTACTGATGACCTGACCCTCGGCGCGGCCTATACCTATCAGGACGTCAAGGTTCACCGCAACGGCGAATCCAATCAGCATGACTTCGACCAGCACATGGTCGGCGCCTCCGTTGACTGGACACCGGGGCAGTGGTATCTCGCGGCATCTGCCGGTTACTACAAGGATTACGTGCCCAATAACGTAGATCCTGACATCAATCCTTCCAACTACTTCGTGGGCAATGCACGCAGCTGGGAAGGTTTCGTGGGCTACACCTTCGATCTGCCTACTGACTGGGCCAAATCCATTCAGCCTTACGCGGCCCACAGCTCGACGCGCTGGCGCGACTTCGACCAGACCTACAACTATATTGGTGTCGTGACACGCTTCCCGTACCAGTTCAGTCTGTGGATCGAACGCCAGTTCGCCAACACCTCAGACAACCAGGCTGATGTAAACAAAATCCGCCTTCGTTACGATTTCTGATCGTCTCGAAACGCTCAAAAGCCGCCTCCAGGGGCGGCTTTTGGGTGTGATGGCCCGCGAATACGAGCAGCCATTCTGCTCCTTCTCTCCCCTCGTCAAAGCCTTCTCTATCAAAGTCTTCTCTATCTCCGACTCTTTTTACTCTGCATCAAAATGCGGCATGAAGAGCTGACTGCCAGAGCAAAGCGGAGAGCATCTTCAATGTCGATTGCGCTCGGCATTTTCCTTCACCAAACAACTCGCCTTTACGCATCGCTGCCACGGCAGGACGCGAGACTGGTGCGGCTCAGCAATAGATAACTTCCCGCTGCTACCAGTGCGCCGGCAAAAATAGAGAAGTCATTGAGATGCGGCACGCCAGGCATAAAGGTGAAGATCAGAGAGATCAGCGCCGAGGGCACCAGCGCAATAAGCGCGCAGGGGTTGATGCCATTGCGATACCAGTAGTGCCCCTTCTCTCCCATTTGATAAAGGGAGTCGATATGAATCTTGCCGCGCTTGATGCGATAGAAGTCGCTCAAGATGATGCCGTAGATCGGGCCAATTACCGCAGCCAGCACGCCGACCGTATCCTGAATCAGTTCAGGAGAGGAAAACAGCTTCCACGGCATCAGGAAAACCGACCCAATCGCCGCAATAAAGCCGCCGGTCTTGAACGAGATCAAGCGTGGCGCGACGTTGGAAAAATCGAAGGCGGGCGAGACAAAGTTGGCAACAATATTGATGCCCATCGTGGTCGTTACAAAGGTAAGCGCCCCCAGCAGCGCCACATAGGTGTTATCGAGCCGTGAAACCGTTTCGATAGGGTCCGAGACCATCTCGCCGAATACCGGTAAGGTGGCTGACACCATCATCACCGAAGTCACCGCAAATACAATGAAATTGACCGGCAAACCCCAGAAATTACCGCGCTTGAGCGCTTCCTTGCTGCGACAATAGCGCCCGAAGTCACCGAAACTGAGCGCCGGAGCTGCGAAATAGCCCACCACCAGCGCAATGGCGACCAGGATTTGCCAATACTGCTGCCCCACTGACAACGACTGGTCATTCAGCGTAAAGCTGATACGCGACGGCCCCGCCTGCACAAACAGCCACGCTGCCAGCGCAAACATGGCCACATAGACCAGCGGGCCGCTCCAATCAATAAAGCGACGAATGCCTTCCATACCCTTCCAGAACACCATCGCCTGAAATGACCACAACAGCAGGAAACTCAGCCAGCCCAGCGCCGAAAGCCCCAGCCAGCTGCTGTACGTCAATTCCTGCATGGAAGGAAATGCACGCAACAGCACCACGGTCAGCGCGCTCGATGCAAGAAAGGTCTGGATACCAAACCAGACCAGCGCAATTACGCCGCGAATCAGCGCAGGAATATTGGCCCCCAGTACGCCGAAGGAGATGCGGCAAATCACCGGAAATGGCACCGCCGCCTGCTGTGAAGGAACGGCCATCAGGTTGGCAAAATACTGCACGATAAAAATGCCCACCACCAGCGCCAGCAATACCTGCCACCCCGCCAGCCCCAGCGAGAACAGACTCGCCGCCACCACGTAGCCACCCACGCTATGCACATCCGACATCCAGAAGGCGACGATATTGTATGCTCCCCAGCGCTGCTGGGTCGGGGCGAGATCACGGTTATAAAGACGGCGGCTATAGCCTGTGGGCACTGGGCTGGTGGCAGCAGCCATCGCACCGGGGGCCGCCATTTCACTCACCGGCGCTTGTGGGCCATTGCGCTGGGCATCTTGCATGAATTCACTCCTTGTCAGGCCGGACGCTATTGAAAACAGCGCCGTTATGTAGTGATCCTCATACAATTGCCGTGCCAAATAATCTGGCCTGAATAGATATAAACGTCTGCGCCACCGCGATAATAAGAGAAGAAAAAGATATAGCGTGCGTTCCTGTCATATTTCCTTCATTAAGAAAATGCTAATCCCCAAACGTCAGGCTATTAACGCGCCGCATCCAGATCGCTTGGTCGCTGCGAAATGCACCAAAAGAGGGCGTATTGCGCCTCATCTGAGCAAACTTTTAGCACGCGCCCTCCTCGCGACGAGAGGCGCTTTACAGGGGGGAAGGAATGAAGCCTAATAAAATCAATGCGTCCCGTTACGGCACTTTTTTATAAGCGCCCGTTCAACGTCTTACGAGCCTAGCGCTATGCAAGTCAAAAACAGACGAGGAGGCGCTGCAAATAATCAATTCGGGCCTGTTTTTAACGCAATAGAGCCGACGCGCAGCAGAGGTTGAACAGGCTTTAAGGATCGGTGCGGTGTCGTTTCCCGCTCACCTTCGCAGGGCTAGCCAACGCTCTTCCATGAAAAGTGATTACGCCGCCAGTGCTGACGCCATAAATATTGAAGGTGATGCCCGAGGCTCTGGCGAAGGTTTGTTACAGGTTGATCAGAATCAATGAAACTGCACGTTATTAACCCCAATACCAGCGTCGCCATGAGCGAGAAGATCGCTCATGCGGCCCGCAATGCCAGTACCCGCACAGAGATCGTGATGCTGACCAACAGTGATGGCGCCGCGTCACTCGAAAGTCATTTTGAAGAAGCGCTCGCCGTGCCGGGCATGCTGTCACTGGTGGATCAAATTACCCATACAGGAGAAAGCAGTGGCATCGTTATCGCCTGCTTTGGTGATCCTGGCGTCGCTGCGGCGCGCGAGCTGGCCGATGTGCCGGTGGTCGGCATTGCAGAAGCCGCTATGCGCACCGCTGCCGCACTGGCTCGCCGCTTTTCGGTGGTCACCACCCTGGCTAGAACGCTGCCCATGGCCGAAGCCATTCTCGCCCATACCGGTCTGAACCATAGCTGTGCGCGGCTACGCGCCTGCGAGGTAGAGGTGAGCCGTCTGGAGCAGATGGAACCTGCCGTCTATCAGCAGTTGCTTGAAGAGTGCCAGCGCGCCGTGGCTGAAGATGATATTGATGCGCTGGTACTGGGCTGCGCGGGCATGGCGGATCTGAATCAGCGGCTTTCCCATGAGCTGGGTATTCCCGTGATTGACGGCGTGGCCGCTGCCATCCAGCAGCTCGAAGGGCTGGCCGCACTGGGATTGAAACCCGCCAAACGCGCAGACCGCGCCGCGCCTCCGCCCAAGCCCTTAAGCGGCCCTTACGCTTATCTTGCCCGTCATTAACTACGATCAGGCTTCCTGACTCCTTCCCTTACCCTTCATCAAAAGGACAAACACATGGCGTCGAGCACTACCCAATATCCCCGTGACATGCGCGGCTACGCAGGCCATCCGCCCCATGCACAGTGGCCCAACAACGCTAAAATCGCGGTACAGTTCGTGGTGAATGTCGAGGAAGGCAGCGAAAACAACGTGCTTCACGGCGATGCCGGCAGTGAAACCTTTCTCTCCGACATTATTGGCGCAGAGTCCTATAAAGATCGTCATATGAGCATGGAGTCGCTCTATGAATATGGCAGTCGCGCAGGCTTCTTCCGCATTATTCGAGAATTTGAAAAGCGCCAGCTACCGCTGTCAGCCTTCACCGTCGCGATGGCGCTGGAGCGCTGCCCTGAAATCGCCCAAACGCTGGTCGAGCGCGGCGACGAAATCGTCAGCCACGGCTATCGCTGGCTGCACTATCAGCACGTTGAACCGCATATCGAACAGCAGCATATGGAACAGGCGCTGCGCATTTTCAAAGAGATCACCGGCAGCACGCCGCTCGGCTGGTATACCGGCAGGGATAGCCCCAACACACGGCGGCTGGTGGTGGAAAACGGCAGTTTTCTTTACGACAGCGACTACTACGGCGACGATCTGCCGCTATGGACTGAAGTAACGGTAGCCGATGGCAGCACGGTGCCGCATCTGGTGGTGCCTTACACGCTGGATGTTAACGACATGAAGTTTGCCAGCCCCGGCGGCTTTAACTGCGGCGATCAGTTCTTCAGCTACCTGCGCGATGCCTTCGACGTGCTGTACGCCGAAGGTGACGAAGCGCCCAAAATGATGTCGATCGGCCTGCACCCGCGCCTGATTGGTCGCCCCGGGCGCTTTCGTGCGTTACAGCGCTTTCTCGACCATATCGAAGCGCATGACCGAGTGTGGGTCTGCAAACGCGCCGATATTGCGCGCCACTGGATCGAACACCACCCCTTCTCACGCGGCTAATATGCCCATCATGCACTAATACTGGGCATCCAGCTCAAGCAATGAGCGATCATTTCCAGGTGGGGCGATCAGCGATACGCCCCACGGGGCAGCGTGCTGGGTGAGCCACGGCAGCGCCAGTGCTGGCGCCCCCCACAATCCTGCCAGGGCGGTCATGCCCATCAGCTTCTCGCGGTACTCCGCCAGTTCCGCCGGAGCCAGCTCCAGCAGTGGCGAGGCTCCCGGCGTGCTGGGCAGACACAGCAGCGTTTCAGCATCGCTGGTCAGCTCATTGAGCCACGCCACCACCTCATCAGCCTGCGCCTGCGCTTCAGTTTCCTGCTGCGCATCCAGGGTTGAACTCCACGCTAAACGTTTCTGGATATCCGCCGCGAAACGTGGCGATGTCTGAGTGATCCAGTCACCATGCAAGCGCCACAACTGCCGTCCCTGCAATACACGAAAGGCTTCGCTGGCTCGCGCCATGGTCACGGTACTCAGGCTTAGCGTGGTGCAGGTGAGACCTGATTGCTCAAGTTTGCCTTCCAATAGCGGTTGCGGCACATCAACGCCTTCGGGCAGCAGTATGATCGCGTTCTTGAAAGCATGCTGCGGCTGCGGCGGTAACAGCACCTGCGCTGCGCGCTTTAACAGCTCGAAGGAAGGGCACAATAGCCCTGCCGTATCGAAGCCGGGTGCCAGCCCCACCGCACCTTCCAGAGAAATGGCTCCCCAGGTTGGGCGCAGGCCATAAAGCCCACAATAGCTGGCCGGCACACGAATCGACCCACCGGTATCGGTGCCTAACCCAATCTCAGATTCACCCATCGCAACCGCCACTGCCGAGCCGGAGCTGGAGCCGCCCGGCAAGCGTTGCGGAGCACGCGGATTGACCGGTGTGCCGTAGTGAACGTTGGCACCGTTCAGGCTGTAGGCCAATTCATCGGTGTGCGTTTTACCTGCCACCGTGGCTCCCGCCGCCAAGAGCGCCTTTACTGCCGCGGCGCTCTCGGTAGGCACCTCGTGAGTGCGACGCCAATCCGGATTGCCGCATCCGGTCGCCACACCGGCGATATCGAACAGATCCTTGACCGCCACCCGCAGCGAATGAAGCGGCCCCTGTGCGGCCCCTTCAATATTCAGGGCAGGTGCTGCCCATACGGCGCTATCCCACTGGCTCATGTCATCTCCTGGCGTTTTAATGGTTGTTTTCCAGTTCATCCAACGACGTATACATATCGTTAATATCCGCAATGCGCGTTCGCCCGGCACGCATCTGGCGGTGCAGCACCCCATTGGCGACCACACTGACCACACTCATCGCAGCCGCATAGGAGTCGAATGCCGACACGCTATCCACCGCCAGCTCAACAAAGCAGGAAACCCGTGCGGCATAGCCACGCGCCGTACCGTCAGCCAGCAACAGTACCTCAGCGGGGGATTGCTCAAGCTGGGCCATAAGGCGCGCGAAGAACGCCGGGCGCCGCCGAATGCCCACAACAACAACGAGATCATCGGCCGCCAGGCCAGATAACTCTTCGCCGAGCACCTGCCCCGGCTGAGGCAGCGCAGTAACATTGGGGCGGCACTGAATAAGCTGCTGGCGCAGGTGCAGCGCCACCGCATAGCTATTGCGAAAGCCAATCACCTTGATATGGCGCGCGTTCTCAAGCAGTTGCACCACTTCATCAAACTTGCCATCCGCCAGCGAATGCAGCGAGCGCGTCAGGTTTTTCTGCTCACGGGCGAGATGCGCGACAAAACCGTGCGGCGCATCCTGGTCTGCCGCCGCGTTAGCCAGCGGCACCCCTTGGCTGCGCAGTTCGCGAGCGTGAGCCTTTACTTCCCGAGCGTTGGCAAAGCCCAGTTGCTTGAACAGCCGCGTTACGGTCGCCTTGGAGACATTGGCAAGGTTCGCCAGCTCGGTACTGTTGTACACCGCGAGATCATCGAAATGATCCAGAATGATGTCAGCGACCCGCTGCTCCTGCTGAGTCAGCTCGCTATAACAGCGGTTGATACGCTGCCCGATATGGGGCATTGGCTAAATCCTCGCTCACCCTATGGAAGTCACGGTTGAGGCCACCCATGGCCCCGCGCGCTGACACTACCCCATCGCTGCGCTGAACGCATCAGGTCCGCGCGGCGTACCGCTCGGCCAGCACCAGCACACTGTGCTCCAGTGCATCAATCGCGATGCTGACATCCTCTTCGGTCACGGCTTCCGCGGGGTGATGGCTGATGCCCTTTTCGCAGCGCACAAACATCATGCCGACATCGGTCAGCTTGCCAATTGCCATGGCATCGTGGCCCGCCCCGCTGAACAGAAAGCGCGGCTGCTCATCGCCGCTGCGCCGAATGCCTTCCGCAATTGCCTGCTGAAGGCTTTCACTGCACGCCTGTGCAGAAGCGCGATGGGTTTCCTCAATCGACAGCGTAACGCCGCGTTCCGTTGCAATGTGCTCAAGACGCGCCACGATGCTATCCCACACTTCATCGCGCTGAGCATCACGCTCGCTGCGAATATCAATACTGAAGGTTGCCTCGCCGGGGATCACATTAACCGCGCCGGGGCGTACCGCCATCTGCCCAACGGTCGCCACACATTCACCCTGCTGCGCCAACGCCTCCACCGCCAGCACCATCTGGCTGGCAGCGCACAGCGCATCGTGGCGCAAGGTATAAGGCGTGGTGCCCGCATGTCCCGCCTGGCCGCTAACGCCAAGCTGAAAACGTCGTGCTCCGGCAATCGCCGTCACTACTCCCAGCGCGCGCTGTTCTGCTTCAAGCACCGGCCCCTGTTCAATATGCACTTCCAGATAGCCAAGCAGATCGCTGGCCTTGCGAGCAGCCGTCTGAATGGCAGCAGGGTCGAGGCCATAATCCAAAAATGCCTGACGCAGGCTCACGCCAGCGCTGTCTTCAAGCTCCCACCACTGGGGTTCCCAGTGACCGGCAAACGCGAAGCTGCCGAACAGCGCCGTACCGAAGCGGGTGCCCTCTTCGTCACCGAACCCGACCACTTCCAGCGCAAAGGGCAGCGGCTGCTGACGACACTTGAAGCGCTCCACCACGCACAATGCAACCATCACGCCCAATATCCCGTCGTAACGGCCTGCGTTGGGCACGGTATCCAGATGCGATCCCAGCACCACGGCGGGCAGCCCAGGCTCAGCACCTTCCAGGCGCGTACAGAAATTACCCGCCGCATCTTCCCAGCAGGTCAGCTCCGCTTGCTGCGCCCACTCGGCTACCAACTGATTGCAGGCACGATGTTCGGCAGAGAGATAAACGCGCTCAATGCCTTCTTCTGAACAAGAGAGTTTCGCTAGCTGGTCACAGCGATCGAGTACAGTCACCGCATCACTCTTCATTGCCCTGCCTCCAGAAATTCCAGCGCGGCGCCAGTACCGCTGCCGCCAGTTACCTTCACACCAGCGCGGCGCAGCACCTGCTCCAGCGCAGACAGCGTTGTTAGCACCGTATCGCGGCGTGCGTTGTAGCCCATGGTGCCGATGCGCCAGATCTTGCCGTGCAGCGGCCCGAAGGAGGTGCCGATCTCGATGGCATAGTCATTCAGCAGCGCGGCTCGCACCTCCTCGCCGTTCACTCCGTCAGGAATATAGACCCCCACCACGTTATTCATGCGGTGTGCGGTATCTCCGAAGACCTTCAGCCCCAGCGCCTGCACACCGGCCAGCATGGCACCGCCATAGCGCTGGTGACGCGCCACGGCATTGTCCATGCCTTCAGCGACCAAAATGCGCGCACATTCATGAGCGGCATAGAGCATGCTGGTGGCTTCGGTGTGATGATTCAGACGCTTTTCGCTCCAGTAGTCGAGCACCATGGCAAGATCGAAGTAATTGGAGCGAATGCGCTCGGCAGCACTGAGTTCATCCCCGGCACCGGCAAGCCCCGCCTCTACACTGGAGCGCTGATGAATGACTTCCACAGCGCGTGGCGACAGCGAAATAGGCGAACTGCCAGCAGGCCCCGCCAGACATTTCTGCAAGCCAGCGGTAGCCACATCCACCTGCCACTTGTCCATCGGGAAGGTGTTGCCTGCCAACGATGCCGTAACATCGGTATAAAACAGCACGCCATAGCGACGGCAAATGTCACCGATATCCTCAAGCGGCTGACACAGGGTGGTGGAGGTATCGCCGTGCACAAGAGCAAGCACGGCAGGTTCACACTCCTTGATCGCTTCCTCAATCTGCTCGGCAGCAAATACGCTGCCCCACTCGACTTCCCGCGTAATCACCGTCGCCTGGCAGCGTTCGGCGATCTCCTTCAGCAAGTGGCCGAAACGCCCGAAAATCGGCACCAGTACCTTGTCACCAGGACGTATCAGCGACACCAGCGCCGCTTCGATCCCTGCGCGGGAGGTTCCATCAATCAAAAGCGTGGCATCGTTGCGAGTATCGAAAACACCGCGATACAGCGCCATGGTCTCATTCATGTAGCCGGTCATGACCGGATCATATTGACCGATAAGCGGTGCCGACATGGCACGCAATACACGAGGATCAGCATTGATGGGGCCAGGGCCCATCAGTAGTCGGTGCGGAGGGGTAACAGCAGCGGGTGTCATAGGATGTGGGCTCCAAAGCCTGGAAGATAATCAGCGTTGTTATGATTGGTTTTGTTTCAATATATACACTCAAGAAACAGTTGTTTCAAACCGTTCGAGTTGAACAGACCGATATTGAGCGTCAGTCAGGCATGCGGCTCGTGGCCTTCATTCGATCAGAAACACACGATCAGAAAAGAGCAGGTGTTGTATAGGCAAGGGCCATGGGCAGGGCACTGTCGGCATCTGGCGATGGCATTCTTATGATTTTCTCGCCTTGAATTTCCATTCATGCAACCAGAATATCCCTGAAATTCCGACTGAATGAAAGGGCGACCTTATGGCATCTCACTATCACACGCGAGCCTGGCTCTGGCAGCACGGCACTACTCCAGCGGAGTTAACGCTACAAACCCTGGACGTGCCAACGCTGGAACCCCATCAAGTGCTGGTGGAAAACGCATATATCGGGCTTAACCCCGTTGACTGGAAAGTGCTGGAAATGCCTGAGGCCCTTGGCGCTAGTACCGGTATGGTGCCGGGGCTGGATGGCGCTGGCACGATTGTGGCGGTGGGCGAGCAGGTAGACAGCCGCCTGATGGGACAACGAGTGGCCTACCACACCGGTTTAGGCAGCAGGATCGGAAGTTTCGCCACGCTAACGCCCGTTGATGCGCGCGCCACCATAACCGTACCCGATACCCTCGGTCTGGATGTCGCCGCGAGCCTTCCTTGCCCCGCATTGACCGCGTGGAGCGCCCTCGACAAAGTGCCCAAACGCACAGGGGCCAAACTGCTGATATCCGGAGCCGGCGGAGGTGTTGGCCGCTATCTGGTGCAAATGGCGGCTGCCAGCGGCTATCTTGTCACGACGTTGAGCCACCCGCGCCACTGGCAGCGCCTCAAGCAACAGGGCGCCACTACCACTCTGGAGTCACTGCATAAGCACGAGCAGTGGCAAGGCGAGCGTGACTACTATGCTGTCGTGGATACTGTTGCGCCGGAGAACGCCCTCGCGCTCACCGACGCACTCGGTGCCAACGGTCACATCGTCACCATTCTTGGACGCCTCCCCGAGTGGCCCAGCGCCCCCTTCAGACGCTGTATTTCCATGCATGAAGTAGCTCTAGGAGCACTGCATGTCTATGGCAGCGACGCAGACTGGAAACGCTTGAGCGATGCGGGTCAGCAACTGTTCAATGACATTAGCGCGCAACGTATCGAACCCGAACCGCTGGTGGTCGATGACTTTGCCCACCTGCCCGCTCATCTTGAAGCGCTGAAAAATCGCGGCTTCAGCGGCAAGGCCCTGATTAAGGTGTAGTTTCCTGCCAGCCGCCGGTGACACAGCCTTTTCTCTTCAAGAATGCACTGGCGGTTGGTAAATCCCTTTATTACAGGAAGGATCGACTACGCGTTAGTCGCCCCATCCTTCCCTGTATTGTTCAGTCGCCGGTACTCCCCCCAACGGCACTTGCAGTCGGCGCTGTAATTCATTGGCAAGTTGTCGACACGCATCATTCAAGCGGTGCTCCGCGCGCAACAAGGCTATTTCCGTATCGGGCAGCGCGGGAAAACCACCGGTAACACCAGTATTATCCTCCACGACTCTCAACCCCTGCTCCAGCATGGTCGGCGTCATCACCGTCACTGCCAAACCAGCAGCAACGGCACGCGTCAGTCCGATCAAGCTACTGCTCTCGTAGGCAATACGCCACGCTATACCCGCCGCATCCAACGCTGCGATGGCACGCTCTCGAAAAATACAGGTTCCTTCTGCTGCAAGTGCTAACGGCAATGGTTTATCCAGCTGGATCGCAAAGCCCTGAGCCCCCACCCAAATGGTTTTTTCACGCAGCAGCACTTCGCCCCCGGGCGTAAAGGGCTGGCGGGTAATGATGGCTAAATCAAGATGGCCGCGGCTGATTTTCTGAACGAGATCAACGCTGAGTGCGCACTTCACTTCCAGCTCGACATCAGGAAAGCGGGCCTCAAAATGTGCCAGTACGCGTGGCAGATAAACAAGATAATCATCGGGAATACCCAGCCGAATCACACCATCCAGGCGCTGCTCTTGAATATCCAGCCATGCCAGTGCGCTCTGCTTCAGCATTTGCCGCGCATGCATCAGTAGCCGCTCTCCCGCAGGGGTAGGGCGCGGTATGCGTGTGCCCCGAATCAGCAACGCGTGCCCCAGCTGCTCTTCCAGACGCTTTATGTGCGCACTCATGGTGGACTGCGCGAGATTCAATGCATTGCCTGCCGCACTAAAGCCTTCGTTATCAATAACGGATACATAGGAATTCAACAGAATAAGATCCAGAGGACGCTGCACAGGCTTCATTTGCTATCACGAATCATAATGGATTAATCATAAAACTTCGTTTTTATGCTAGACCACGCGCTTGTAGAGTGTCCATCGCTATCTTTTTTGATAATCAGCGCCGCAGACACGTATCAACCAACGCTGTTATGCGGCCAGCAACAGAAGGTATTGACCATGGGCAATGTGATTGCATACGGCGTATTACACGCCATTCCTCTGGCAGCCGTGGCCTATGCGGCGCTGATTATTGTGCTGGTCAAACGCGAAGCTGCTCAACAAGCCGTTTCCTGACTGACGCGCCTACCGCAGGGGAAGTGAGTGTAGCGGTACAGGATCTCACTATAGGTACATGGCGACCGCCAATGATCACCATTGTCCGCGCCACACTGGCCGCGGCATGACAGCCCATGCGCCGCTACTCACGGCACGACTCGCTCACTTTCCAGAGCAGTGCCCATATCATCCGTTGCTCACAATGGCCTCCACACGGTAAGTCGCTTTTCCATTGTCCAGCGCGTTTGCAGATGGAGCGCGCCGCTACGCTACTTTCACACGTCGCGCCTCCACTCGCGGTACGAATCAGTCTCGTTATTACTGAATATAGCGTGATGTGAGCCTGTTTTTATTTC
Source organism: Carnimonas nigrificans ATCC BAA-78 (assembly GCF_000526695.1). Taxonomy (GTDB): domain Bacteria; phylum Pseudomonadota; class Gammaproteobacteria; order Pseudomonadales; family Halomonadaceae; genus Carnimonas; species Carnimonas nigrificans. The sequence goes on along the minus strand of NZ_JAGO01000002.1, from coordinate 23,966 downwards.
ACTGAATGATTGGATATTTCGATGGTTTCTTTCGCCCATGAGTCAGAGACACCGCTCTCTCACTCTCCTGTTCAGTCGCTTGATGACATCACCATCATTGAACACGATACCCATAGGCGCTCGGTACGCGCTGCGGCACTTGGCAATGTGATGGAGTGGTTTGATTTCGGTGTATACAGCTATCTGGCAGCGACGATCGGGCAGGTATTTTTCTCCGGCGCCAGCCATTCACTGCAACTGATTGCCGCATTCGGCACCTTTGCGGCAGCCTTTTTGGTCCGCCCCATCGGCGGCATGGTATTCGGGCCACTGGGCGATGTTATTGGCCGTCAGAAAGTGCTATCGCTGACCATGATAATGATGTCGATCGCCACCTTTTGCCTTGGCCTGATCCCCTCCTATGCCAGCATCGGTGTCGCGGCCCCATTGCTGCTATTGCTGGTGCGCCTGGTTCAGGGATTCTCGACAGGCGGCGAATATGGCGGTGCAGCCACGTTTATTGCGGAATACTCAACCGACAAAAAACGCGGCTACGCTGGCAGCTTTCTTGAGCTTGGCACTATTACCGGGTACTTGCTGGGAGCGCTGGTGGTCAGTCTGCTGAGCTTTTTGCTCTCTGAACAGGCGATGCACGATTGGGGCTGGCGTATCCCCTTCTTCGTGTCGGCGCCGCTCGGCATTTTCGGCCTCTATATACGACTGAAGCTGGAAGAGACACCCGCCTTCCGTGCCCATCTGGAAAAGCAGCAACAGCTGGAAAGGGAAAAACCCGCCACCAATATGCTGATACTGCTGAAGGAGCAGCTTGGGCCACTAATGCAATGTGTTGGCCTGGTACTGCTGTTCAACGTTTCCAACTACATGCTGACCGCTTACATGCCCAGCTATCTGGAGGAGACACTGGGGCTGGGCAACCATGCCAGTCTGTTGCTGATCATTATGCTGATGTTCGTGATGCTGCCTCTCACTGTCATGTGGGGGCGTCTGACCGACAGTATTGGTCGGCGACCGGTACTGGCATTCGGTGCACTAGGACTGGTGGTACTCGCCTACCCCGCCTTCCTGCTGCTGAGCAGCAACGCCATGTGGCTGGTATTTCTGGGACTGGTCATACTCGGCATATTCCATAGCTGCTTCAGCGGCACTACACCCTCAGCGCTACCGGCACTATTCCCGACCCATATTCGCTATAGCGCACTGGCTATCGGCTTTAACCTCTCGGTGTCGATATTTGGCGGCACCACGCCGCTTATCAACTCATGGCTGGTGGAAGCAACGGGTAATTCCATGGTGCCCGCCTTCTATATGATTGCCACCGGCCTGATTGGATTGGTTACGGTATGGAGCGTGAAGGAGAGCGCCAGAAAACCGCTTGAGGGATCACAGCCAGCGGTGGGCTCCAAGGATGAAGCGCACAAACTTCTGGCAGCCTTGAAAGGTCATGAGCGGCAACAACATGCACCAGCCCGCTAATCACCGATAACGTGGCTCATTAGTTTCAAAAATCACCGCTACCGCACGTTAAGGCGTCATAGCGGTGATTTTTGTCGGGTAATACATGATTGGTTGTATTGTCTATATTTGGAATTCAGGCGATTACCATCCGGTCAGCTCAGCACCGTAGACCATCTCGACACATGCTAGAATTGCGGTACTACTGATCCAAATTCCGGTATGGCAGGCTTGACGCTATACCAAGAGGGATATCTACTTCCTTCAGAATATCGCTGTCCATCATCCCTTGTTCTCTCGACCGCGCTGCGTCCAGGTTTGTCAGCATCTCCATTGCCCCCTGATGAAGTGCCTACTCTACCAACTACTCGACCAGCATGGGAGCGAGCGACAACCCCCGGATCTGGTAGGGGTACTCCCCCCCCAGTACCATCCGAGGGAATCGAGCCGGTATGGCCTGTGTTGTCCTGTGAAGTTGCTTTATTTGTTCCTGGCGGATTGCTCCCCCAACGTCGATTGCCTTGCTTCCCGCTGTTGGGCGCTGGCCTGGCTCCTGCGCGCCCATTCCGATCAGCTTCTTCACGCTTTCTTGTAATGCCATCATCGCGTTGTTCCTCTGGTGCGAACCACCAATTCCCTTGTTTTTTATATGGTCATTTACTTGAGCAAGCCTGAGTCTTTATACTCGGCGCCCACCAATGACCATCTATCCATGCCTATCTCCCTTTCGCCACATCCGGGGCAGACGATCCGTATTACGGGGCCAGCATCAGCAATGAATGAACGCATCAGGGCGCGGCCTCTTCGCATTACGGCATGCTTGAGTGCCCTTACCGTTGGCACGCTGTCGCAGAATACCAATGCTGCAGAAAACGCCTACCGGCTGCCTACGCAGGTGGTCAGTGCCAAAACAATGGACGAGGAGCAACAGGCGCTTTACCGCGCCTTTCATCCTGATCAGGCAGATCTTGGGATTCTGGGCACGCAGCGCCTGCTGGAGACGCCGTTTTCTGTCAACGTGCTGGATAGCAGTCTGATCACTCGTCTGGGCGTTCATGACACTGGCGATGCGTTGAAGTACTTCCCTTCGACGCAGATGGAAATTCGTAGCGGCGACGGCATTGGCAGGCCGCAGTCACGCGGTTTTGAGGGCGGAGTGGTCGAGAACATCCATCAGGATGGCTTTAACATCGTGGCGACCACCCCGATTCCTGCCGAAATGTACGACCGTCTGGAAGTAATCAATAGCTTGACCGGCCCTCAGTATGGCGCCGCCAACCCCGCAGGGAACTTCAACTACTACACCAAGCGCCCCACCCGCGATTACCGGAATACCTACTCCTTCGGTATCACCCAGCATGGGCGCGTCATGAATAGCCTGGATCTGAGTGGTACGCCTTCCCGCTATATAGGTTATCGCGTTAATTTGCTCTATGAAGATGGCAAGGGGGCGGCGCAGGATTCGCGCCTTCGACGCGCCCAGGGCAGCATTGATCTGGATATACATCCGCGTGACGGCACGGTAATCCAGCTCCACGATAGCGTTTATCACTGGAAAGGGATGGGGATGCCCGGCGGCTTCCAGGGGTACACCACCTATGGATTGCCTTCTGCGATGGATGCACGGCGACGCGGTTACGGACAGAAATACGCGGGCTCGGATAACCGCACCAATACCCAAAGCTTCAAAGTGCTTCAGGATCTTCCGGGGGATTGGAAACTGACAGCAGGGGTGCTTCATCAGGACGTTCATCGTGATACCAATAATGTCACCAACGTTTTAACGTCACCGGATCACTACCAGCAAAAGTATACACGCATCAATTCAAAGGCATGGCGGTTTGACGTTGTCAGCAACCTGATCAATCTCAATGGCAGCGTCGACACTGGCCCCATCAAGCATCATTTGTCATTCGGCACCAATGGCTTTACCTGGAAAACATACAACGGTGATGATCGAGGGTATGAAGGGCAGCAAGCCAATACAGTGATCGGTTCAGCGCCGATCAACTCTCCGAAAGCCTTTGATAAACCCGACACGCCCAGCCTGCCTCACTATAAATCGAGTACGGCCAGACAGCAGAACCTGATGATCGGCGATACGCTTGATTTCGGGCGTCACTATTCGCTGATGCTTAACGGCAGCCGCAACTTCTTCCATTACACGTCATGGAACAAGCAGGGGCACCGTACTGCCAACGATAGCGATCAAGGCAACAGCGGCACTATTGCTTTCATGTACAAGCCGACTGATTATCTAACGGCTTACAGTGCTTACAGCACATCGCTGGAAATAGGAGGTATCGCGCCTTCTGGAGCAACCAATGAATTTCAGATGCTGGCGCCCATTCGCAGCCATCAGCTCGAATTTGGTATTAAAAGCCACGTAGGCGACATTGATCTTAACGGCGCTGTTTTCAGAGTAACGCGTCCATTGGCCTATGTCGGCGATGATGGCACCTACGCTAACCAAGGCAAGCAGCGTAACTACGGAGTGGAGCTATGGGCTAACGGTAACGTGACCGATCAACTGCGCTTGATGGGAGGAGTCACCTACCTGAATGCCGAGCTACAGGAAGCTGCGGAAAAAGCGTCAGAGAACCAAAGAGTGGTGGGAGTACCGCGCTACCAGGCCAATCTGCTGGCCGAATATGACCTGACTCGGCTACGCGGGGTAACGCTGGTGGGCAATGTGCACTATGTGGGCAAGCGCGCAGGAGATCCTGCCAACACTACCTGGGCGGGCAGCTACACCACGATGGATGCCGGAGTTCGCTACGTTAATCCCAATGTGCTCGGGCATCGCGTAAGCGTCAACTTCATGGTCGATAACCTGACCAACGAGAACTACTGGGCAGGCATTTTCCCTGGTTCGATCTACGGCAACAGCAGCTCCAACTACACGGCATTTCTGGGCACACCGCGTACCGCAACGCTCACGGGGTCCGTATCGTTTTAACGACAACACTCGCTCTCTCCCCCGTTGGCAGGAGAAGAGAGCGAGTGTTGAGGCACATAGTGCGATACAGCCGCCCTGCCTGCATGTAGCAGGCAGGAGGATATTGAACGCTTAGTTCAGCGCTTCTTCGGGGCCGAAGAATTCGTACTGAGTCTGCTCTTCAGGCACGCCAAGTTCTTTGAGCGCTTTTTTGATAAACGCCATAAAAGGCTCTGGGCCGAGGAAATAGACATCGACATCGCGGTTTTCCGGCAGCCATGCTTCCAGCTGTCCCTTGTCGGGGCGGCCAACCGCGTCAGGCTGAGGAAGATCACTGGGCTGGCTCTCTTCATACACAACATGAAGCTGGAAGTTGGCATAGCGCTCACGCCACTCTTCAAGCGTGCTGCGGAAGGCATCGACGTTGGCATTACGTGCATAGTGAATGAACACCACCTTGCGCTGCCCGCGTTGCAGTTCTGCTTCTGCCATGCTGAGTGTAGGAGTGATACCAACGCCACCGCTGATTAGCACCAGTGGGCGTTGATCTTCATTCAACACAAACTCGCCCGCCGGCGGGAACAGATCAAGGGTATCGCCTTCATCAATATGGTCATGCAGATAATTGGATACTGCCCCTTCGCCTTCACGCTTGATGCTCACGCGCAGGCTGGCACCGTTGGGCGCCGAGGAGATCGAATAGTTGCGGCGGGTTTCCTTGCCGTCGATCACGATGCGCAGACCGATAAACTGCCCCGGCTGGAAATTGATGACCGGCTTGCCATCCACCGGCTCCAGATAAAACGAGGTAATTTCAGCGCTTTCAGGCACCTTGCGCACCACGCGGAAGGCGCGATCGCCTCGCCAGCCACCGGGAGCGGCCTCTAGTGCATCATATTTTTGTGCTTCAAGTCCGATCAGGATATCTGCCAACTGCTGATAGGCCGCCTTCCACGCCTCAATCACTTCATCGGTGGCCACCTCTTCGCCCAGGACATCGCGAATGGCCTGAAGCAGGCAGGTGCCTACGATGGGGTAGTGTTCCGGAAGCACCTGAAGTGCCACATGCTTGTTCACAATGGTGCCGACCAGGTGCGCGTCCAACTGATCCAGGTGATCAATATTCTTGGCGTATTGCAGTACCGAGTTGGCCAGCGCGCGAGGCTGGCGACCTGTGGCCTGATTGGTTTGATTGAACAAGGGGCGTACTTCGGGGTAGCCCTCCAGCATGATTTGGTAAAAATGCCTGGCGAGCGTTTCGCCACCGCTCTCCAGTAGAGGAACCGTAGACTTGACGATGTCACGCTGTTGCTCGGTCAACATATTGCGTCTCCATGAGTGGATTCACTCTAGATAAGGCATTTTGCGTGCCAATTTAAAAATTACTTTAAATCAATGCGTTAACAATCCTGTCGTGTCAAAGCGACATGTTAAAAAGACCTGTTTCGATATGATCTCAGTCAATAGGACTCAACATCAGCAGTTGCTGCGCCAGCTCACTCCGCTGTTCACCGACCTGAGCAGAGAGATGCCATTGCGCACGCGCTATCAGCGTCTGCTCGACGTGCTCAAGCAGGTTATTCCCTGCGAAGCGGCAGCGCTACTGAAACTGGACGGCGGCACCCTGCAACCCGTCGCGGTGGATGGGCTGGGCAAGGATACGCTAGGGCGGCGCTTCGAGATTGCGCATCACCCGCGGCTTGAGCATATCATTCGCGCTGACGGTGCCTATCTGTTTCCGCCGGACTGCCCCTTGCCTGACCCTTACGATGGGCTTATCGAGATGAATCAGGGGCTGGTCCATGACTGTATGGGCTGCGCCATCTATATTGACGAGACCCTGTGGGGCGCCATGACGATGGATTCCCTCACGGTCGGGAGTTTCTCCGCCTCGGATCTTCCTGTGCTGGAAGCCTTCGCTTCACTGGCGGCGGCTTCGATTTCAACGGCGCTGCATTTCGACGCCATTCGGCATCGGGCCGAAGATCAACAGCGCCGCGCAGAAGCCTATCGGCTGCAAGCCTATGACGCTGCCGGGCCGGTACTGGACGGTCAAAGCCATGCATTCAGGGAGCTACAGAAGAAAATTGATCTGGTGGCTGCCAGCGAAATGCCGGTGCTCATTACCGGTGAATCCGGCGTCGGCAAGGAGCTGGTCGCACGCGCGCTACATGCGCGCTCAGCGCGTGCCGATCAACCGCTGGTCAGCCTCAATTGTGCTGCGCTTTCCGAAAACCTGATCGAAAGCGAACTGTTCGGCCATGTGCGGGGCGCTTTCTCAGGGGCCACTCAGGATCGCCCCGGCAAGTTCCAAATGGCGAATAACGGTACGTTATTGCTTGATGAAATTGGCGAGTTGCCGCTCAGCGCCCAGGCCAAGCTACTGCGCGTGCTGCAAGAGGGCGAGCTACAGCGGGTAGGCTCGGATCGTGATCATCGTGTCGATGTGCGCATTCTGGCCGCCACCAACCGGGAGCTGGAGGAGGAGGTCAAAGCAGGCCGTTTCCGCATGGATCTCTATCACCGGCTGAGCGTATTCCCGCTACATGTGCCGGCGCTGCGAGAACGCTGCGATGATATTCTGCCTTTGGCCGGCACCTTCGCCGAGGAGAACCGCTCCCGCATGGCACTACGCTCCCTGCGCTTTTCGCCCGAGGCTCAACAGGCGCTGATGGCGTATGCGTGGCCCGGCAACGTGCGCGAACTTGAGCACAGCATCGCGCGGGCCGCACTTATGGCACGCAGCCACGCCGATGACAGCGGCGTTGTTACCATCACCCCGCCTGATCTTGGCCTGCTGAAATCGTCCGCAGAAGTGGATTCACCAGCATCACGGGAGAGCGCCCCTCAGGAAACCCTCGGGCTGCGCGACGCCGTTGATGACTTCCAGCGCCATCAGATCAGCCTTGCCATCACGCGAGCCAACGGCAATATCTCCGCAGCGGCGCGGGCCTTGGCAATGGATCGCGCCAATCTGGTGAGACTGGCGGGTCGCCTTGGCCTTGCACTGCCTACCCGAAAATCACGTTCTGAATCACAGCCTGGCTGAGGTCCAGACATCGCCACTGCAGCAGATGACTGTTCTTTCAAGGAGTGTCCATGACGCATATTCAACTGAAACGTGCCTATACCGTCCCTGAGCAGAGCGACGGACAGCGTATTCTGGTCGATCGCCTGTGGCCGCGCGGCAAATCGAAGGAACAGGAGCAGCTAACCGCCTGGCTCAAGGAGATTGCTCCGAGCACGGAGTTACGCAAATGGTTCGGTCATAAAGCCGAACATTGGCAGGAGTTCAAAGCGAAATATCGCGCCGAGCTGGAGGCCAACCCCACGGCGATCCAGGAGTTGAGCCGCTATCTGGACCAGGGCAAGGTCACTCTGCTCTATGGCGCCAAGGACGAACAGCATAATCAGGCCGTTGTGATTAAGGAGTATATGGAGCATGTATCATAGTAAGCAAACTACGTGCAAAACTGGGCGCGGGAGAAAAGCTCAAGACGCCTGCCCAGTAGCGGCATCAACCGGCAAGAGACCTTAAACGGGGGCGCTATGGCTCCCGTTTTTGCAAGGTGGCGAGTTTTTTATTCAGGCACCGTCGATACGCTTGATGGATGCGTCGGTTACCGCCCGCGACAGTGGCCGCCTCTGATAGTAAGCGATAGCCCAGTGGCTTATCTGATACACCAGTAGAAATTGTTCGAGATTCAATGCGCCAGGAATACGTGACATTAACCAAATCATCCTGTCTGGCCGCCGTGTGCGCTCTTTTATTGAGTGGCTGTGCTCTGCCAAGCTTAAAGGACCGTAACGAAACGCGCGTACTTTCCCAGCAGGAAACCAGCCAGACCTCTCTCGGCAAGGCCGTCAGCAAAGAGGTTCAACAGCACCAGGGAGAAGCCGGCTATGTGGCGCTGGCCGATCCGCTGGAAGCCTTTGCCAGCCGCGTAAAGCTGGCCGATGCGGCAGAGCGCACGCTTGATATCCAATACTATATCTGGAGCAAGGATATTACCGGCACTCTGTTGCTGGACGCCGTTCACCGCGCCGCCGAGCGTGGTGTCAGGGTGCGTTTGCTGGTGGATGACAACGGTATTCCCGGCATGGATCAGCAGCTCGCCGCGCTCAACAAGCACCCCAATGTGGAAGTGCGTCTCTATAACCCCTTCGTGATCCGCATTCCCAAATGGCTGAATTACGTAGTGGCGTTCCCGCGCCTCAACCACCGTATGCACAACAAGTCGTTTACCGCTGATAACCAGGTGTCGATTGTCGGCGGCAGGAATATTGGCGATGAATACTTCGGCACCGGCCATGGTGTTATCTATGCCGACCTGGATCTCGCCGTTGTTGGCCGCGTCGTAAATGTTGTTTCGCAAAGTTTCCAGCTCTACTGGACCAGTGAATCAGCGTACCCCGCTGAACGGATATTGCGCGACGTTGATGAATCCGGCGAAGAGAAGATAGGGGAAGAGCTAAATAAACAGCTTGCCAGCAAGGAATCCAGCACCTACGTCGATTCCCTGCGGCGCTCCCAGCTCGTCTCCAGGCTCACCGAGGGTAAGCTACAGTTCCATTGGGCGCCGATGACGCTGGTGAGCGACGACCCCGCCAAGACCGTTGACAAGGCCGATGACAGCCAACTGTTGATCGGACAGCTACCCAAGCTGATGGGCTCGCCCCAGCACAAGGTAAATCTCGTTTCCGCCTACTTTGTGCCCACCCAGAGCGGCGTGGATACCTTTAAGCAGTTAACCGATAACGGTGTTGATGTCTCCATTCTGACCAACTCGCTACAAGCCACCGATGTCACTGCGGTGCATTCGGGCTATGCGCGCTGGCGTCCTGAGCTGCTCAGGGATGGTTCCCATCTGTTCGAACTGAAGCCAGCCGGAGGTTCGGACAACAAGACGCGCCTTTCCGGGCCGTTCGGAAAATCCACCTCCAGCCTGCACGCCAAGACCTTTACGGCAGATGGCAAGCGCGTTTTCGTAGGTTCCTTCAACTTCGACCCACGTTCGGCACGTATCAATACAGAAATGGGCTTTTTGGTCGATAGCCCACATCTGGCCGAACAGATAGATGACTCGTTTGAACAGCAGGTTCCTTATGTGGCCTACGAAGTCAAAATGGACTCGCAAGGCAAGCTCTATTGGATCGAACGTAACGCCGACGGCAGCGAAACACGTTACGACAAGGAGCCGAACGCGGGCGCGCTGAAACGAACCGCCGCCTGGTTCATGTCGTTCCTGCCGATCGAGTCGCTGCTGTAATCACACAAGCACTGCCTTCCCGCGACAGCGCTTGCTTCCACCTCCGCAACACACAAAGGCACGCCCGAAAGCGTGCCTTTTATCGTAGTGTGAAGGAGCGCGTTACTGGCTGGTGAAGCGCGGTTCAGGCAGCAAGGGTGGCTCGCTGGAACTCATGGTTTGCAGCCAGTTTTCCCACTGGTCATGTATCCGCGTTTCGAGAAGCGCAAGCTTGCGTGAAGCAGCCACCATGCCGCGAATCGAGCCACCTATCGCATCCTGGTAAGAAGCCGTACTCGCCTTGTCGATCAAGGTATCCCACGCCTTGTCTTCAGCTTCGAAGGCTTCCAATGTCTTGCGACGATTGTGATCAGCATCATCATCGGATAATGAAGCTTCCAGATGCTTGCGAATAGCGCTGACGTATTTCTGATTAACGGCTTCTATCTGCGCTAGTTTGGTACTGAAGCAATCATTGATATCGAGGGTGTTTTGCTGAGCGTTGTCGGAGCATTCCAGAGTGAAGGTTTCTATCTGTTTGTTCTCAACGCTGCTGTAAGGCAGCGCATCCGTATTGCCCGTTGCTGCCTGAGAATCTGCCGCTGCACTTGAGCCAGCAGCACCAAGCCCCATGGTGAGGCCCGCCACAATGACCCACGTTTTGCCTGAAAAGATACGCATGATGTTGCTCCAAACCGTTGATGGAAAACCTGCCTGACATATGTGAAGCATACTCGCGCGCCCTCTTCCCATACTGAAAGCGCAGATGGCCTATCGTTCAATCAGACGTTTGGTCAGCGCGGCGTGGCCGGAGGTCGCCCTGCCAGCATCAGTTTCGCATCCTCGCGATCAAGGGAGATGCCATAAAAGCGCTGATAAAAGTCGGTAACGGCAGAGACCATTCGTGCTGTATCAACGTTACCCTGCTGCACAATCTGTTTCGCCCATTTGATTTGCAGCAGCAGTTCCGGCCCGTAGCGATCCCAAGGGAAAATGCCCGCAGGGTTACGATAGACCTTGCCCGCCTGCACTGCTTTGAGCTGCTGCCAGAGCGGATTCTGCTGCAACGCCTTCATATCACCGGCAGTGCCGCCGACGATGATGATATCGGGCTGCCACGCTAACAACTGCTCCATCGCTACCGGCTGCTTATTGCCAGTAACGGTACTGGCTGCGTTCTTCCCACCTGCCGCGCGAATCCATTCATTGATGATCGTGTGGCTGCCGTCTACCCGCAGCGGCGCGGTCGATTCGATATGCACCACCGCTGGTCGGGAAGTCGCCTCGCTCGGCTGGCGCAGCGCTTCTTCCAGCGCCTGCTGGTACGCCTGATTGCGTGAGTGCGCCAGCGGTGTATCAATCACACTAGCGGTGTCATTCAAGCTCTCGCGCATACCGCTAAAGCTGTCGAAGCCTTCTTCCTTGACGACAAGACCCAGCCGACGCAGCGGCGCTGCAATCTGGCTGCCTTGCGGCACGAAAGTGACATCGGGCTTGAGCGCCAGTACGGCTTCGCCATTAAGACGCGGTGAAGGAAACTGCTGCGCCTGCTCGAACTGCGGCACCAGCGTGAACATCCATGGCAGCATCGACGGCCTTGCCACTGTACCGACAATGGCATCCTGCGCCCCCAGCATTACCAGCGTGGCATTGTGGGCATACCATCCTTCGACGATGCGTGCAGGGGCGGCACTCACAGAGCCGACCGGCAGAGAGCCGAGCAGCGCAGCGGCCAGTAGAGAGCAGAGTATTCGTTTCATTATAGATACTTGAGAGTCGATGAATGTACGGCAACAGCCCATCGTTAGAAGCCGGACAGCCACCACACCATTATGGCAGCAGCCCTTTTTCAGCAGCAGGATAGAAGAACCGTCGCCCGTGCTGGTCAACCTGCCTCAACGGCAAGCCATACAACTGCGACATGCGCTCAACATTAATCACCTGCGCAGGCTTACCATCAGCCGCCAGCGTGCCGCCTTCCAGCATAATCACGCGTGAGGCATAGGCAAACAGCTCCTCGGGCGCGTGCGAATTCATCACGATCGTGTGCCCTTCCTTGACCAGATCAGCGAGCAGCATCAGCAGGCTCGCCTGGCTGCCAGGATCGAGTCCTGCCATCGGTTCATCCAGCAGAATCGCCCGCGCCCGTTGCGCCAGAGCGCGGGCAATGGTCACGCGCTGACGCTCGCCGCCCGATAACGCCACCACCGAGCGCTCCGCCAGCGCCATGATGCCCATACGCTCCATGGCCTCATCAATATACGCCTCATCGTCGCTATCAAGACGCGCCAGCACGCCGCGATGAGGCACCCGCCCCATGGCGACCATTTGCCGGACACTGTAGCCAAAACTGTCGAGCCGCTGCTGCGGCACATACGCCAGCCAGCGCGCTATTGCCCGTGGCGAATAGTGCGCCATCGGCGTACCGGCCAGGCGCGCCGTGCCTGCGGTGGGCGGCGTGATACCCGCCAGAATTCTGAGCAGAGTGCTTTTGCCCGCCCCATTCTTGCCCAGAATGCCGACGAACTCCCCTTCTTCAATCGTCACAGAGAGATCGTTCAGAATGGCGCGCTTGCGGCGATAGTGGAAACCGATGCGCTCTAGCGTCAGCAGTGGCGCGGCGCTGGTCGATGTCTGGTGCATTTAACCCTTGCCTCCATTGAGTGCTCGCCCTACCCGATACAGCACCAAAATGAAGGCGAGCGCGCCGGTCAGCTCGGTAATCACCCCCAGCGGTATTTCACTGATCGACAGCGAACGCGCCAGCGTGTCCGACAGCACCATGCACAGCGCCCCTGCCAGCGCACATACCGGCATCATCTGCCGGTGCGACGCCCCCACCAGAATGCGGGCCACATGGGGAATCAGCAGCCCCACCCAGCCAATAATGCCCGCCATCGAAATGGTCATCGCCGAAGCCAGCGTCGCAATGCCGATCAACAGCAGTCGCTGGCGCTTCACTGCAATGCCGAGGCTTTGGGCTTCTTCATCGGGCAGGGAGAGAATATCCAGCAGCGGCGCCAGACGCATCATGATCGCAATCAGCACCAGCATCGGAATGCTGATCCACTCAAGCATCTGCCAGTTGGCCTGCGCCAGCGAGCCGAGCAGCCAGTCCACAATGGCCGGCAGTTGATCCAGCGGGTCTGCCAGGTATTTAAGCAGCGAGAGCGACGCCGTGAATACCGCATTGGCAATCAGGCCACCCATCAACAGACTGAGCAACCCTTGCGCCTTGAAAACCCGCGCAATGCTCATACCCGCCGCCACCGCAATCAGGCCGCCGGTAAAAGCGCCCGTTTGCACCAGCAGCGGATTAAGACCAGCAATGATCATTACCGCGGCACCGCACGCAGCACCACTCAACACACCGAGCAGATCGGGCGACACCAGCGGGTTACGGAACACCGCCTGATAGGAGGCGCCCGCGCAGGAAAGCGCTGCACCGATCAGGATCGCCGCGACGAGGCGCGGCAAGCGCGATTGCAGCACAACAGCAGTGGTCACTGGGTCAGATTCACCGTGCGCTCCCAGCGGGGCCGCCAGTAGCTGCACCAGTTGTTGCCAATGCACGCTGTAACGCCCCATGCAGAGCGCCGCTACGCTGACCAACAGCAGCGCCAGCAGCAACGATGTCACCACCATGGTATAGCGACGCATTAACGTGCAGCCTCGCTCATCAGAGAACTCCTTGCAACGAATAGGCGTACAAGTGTGACTGATATTGGGCGGAGCAGCCATGGGTCAGAGACGAGCACAAAGAGAAGGGCACCGCGTGATGCTATCGACGAACAGTACCACCAGCGTGCTGGCATCATCCCGGAAAGCGATCATTTGCTACTGCCGTTTATTACTTCAATGAACGAATTCTCAGCCTGGTCTTAATGCCCTGACTGATGATCCTTTATCCGAATAAACACGCTATATTGGCAGCGCTTTCTCACTGTTAACTGATGTAACCCGACAGTATTGTTTTATATGGTTTGCTTCCTGCTTCTGTAGAGCGTGGATATAACATACCGCATCAGCCTTACTATATAGACAGCGATTACTGAATCCATGCGTGAGTAAACATTATTTTACTTGAGGCACTTCACAACGAGCTGCTACTAATACAAGCGCACATAGACATACTGATGTTTGGCAATGGAAGGATGATCTCCATGAAGAAGTTTGTAGGCACTATCGCAGCGGGCGTACTGTTGGCATCCATGGCTGGCTGCTCCAGCTCCCCCTCAGAAGATCAACAGCCCGCGGATGCCGACCAATCGACAATGGCTCCCGCCAATTCACAGGGTGCCGCAGCGCCGACCCAATCCGCGACCCCGCCTGCCAGCAGCGGTGCCTACGCGCCTGCTCCAGCCCAATAAGTCGCTTCGGCACTTTCGCAAGACTCGCGGCCAGGCTGCCCTTCATGGGGCAATCTGGCCGCGGTTTTTTTGCCTATTTTCCTGCAAAGTGCGCTTCAAGATCCTTCACCGCCTGATAGATAAGGGCGGGAGTTGTTTCGTACATGGAAACCTTGAGTAGCGCATCATCCTGGGCATCGTCAGCCATACTGCGAAGCTGCGCTTCGTTTAGATAACCGATATCGAGATCATCCAGACATTTGGGTAATCCAAGCGCGGTATAGAAAGGCACCAACCGCTCTATTTCGTCCCAGTTATGCTCGTAGGCCAGATTGACCATGACGCCATAGGCCACCTTGGTGCCATGCAGATAGTGGTGAGTCTCAGGAAACGCAGTAATCGCATCATGAATGGCGTGTGCGATGGTCGCTCGCGCGTAGGCATCCCCAAAGCCGCCCACCAGCCCGCTGAGGGCGATAATGGTTTCAGCGACCTTGACGAAGGTGTCGCTAACACGCTGGGTATTACGGTCAGCGACCGCCTGCGCCCCCTCTTCCACCATCACCTGCTTGCAGGTATACGCATGACCACGGGCAGCCTGAAGGAAGGCGCTGGCCTGGGTCTCTTTGCGTGCCAGAATCTGTTCGGATTCGTACCATTTGGCGATGGTGTCACCAATTCCCGCCACCAGATATTTTTCAGGCGCGGTCACGATAATACGCGGGTCCACCAGCAGCAATCCTACCTGCTTCTTCAGCCAGTCCACGTCCTCGAACACCCCTTCATCGCTGTACATCACGCTGAGCGGCGCCCAGGGAGCACAGTTGCTTGCCAGAGTAGGAATCACCACGGAATAGAGCGGCACGATATCTTCAGCGACATGTTTGACCACATCCACCAATTTGCCGCTACCGACACCAATAATGGCCTGAGCCGACGTTTGCTGAACCCGTTCGGAAATTCTGGCTACTTCGGCATAGGTCGATTCGCCGACAAACGCATGTAGCGTTAGCTCGACATCGCTAGCAAAAAGCGCGTCAAGGAAGGGCTTGGCATTGGCCCATGATTCATTGCCATGCACCAGAATGGCCTTCTTGATGCCATGCGCCCGCAAACGCTCGGGCAGCGTATCCATGACACCAATGCGACATTCGTATTCCTGAGGGCCGGGCCTGACAATAAAGGGAGCTAAAGACATCGTATTACCTGCGTTGCGTATAGATCGGAAAACAGCTGGCGGTTAAATGTAGCGGCCAGCGGTATCTCCCTACTCTCTACCTGATCGGCCTGGTTGTCGAATACGGCGGCGGCGAATCTTGTCAGGCGTTATTTATGCCGCTTCTGAGCGCTTTCTCCTAGCGCCTGCTCACCGAGCGTAATGGCCTTCCAACGCCATAACCATCCGGCCAGAACGTCTTCGTACAGGTGGCTACATTCGACTTAAACTTCCTTTAATGTCGTCGAATATCACCTAATACCCGTCACGATCAATATCGTGCCCATACATGGTTGATGGAAATATTCTGCCCGATATTTATTGGAAAAATGGTACTATTGAAGGCAATGTCTCTACGGTAAAGAGCATGGATGGCGCGAGTCAGAGCAACCATCCGTGCAGCAAGACGAACAATGCAACGACCATATCCGCAGTCAAGGCGTCTCACGCCAGGGTCTCTTTAACATCCGGTATGGATGATCGCTGATCGGCTATTAGCGCCCGCGACTTACTGTGCGCCGCGCCAGCAACTCAAGCGCAAATATCCAACAGGAAGGATGGGCGAACGCTTGCGTGGCGGGATATATCGAACGCTTCTCTTCAATAAGCGCGTTGCATTCAAAGCTTACTCCTTTGCCCATGAGCAACAAGACTCGATACGCTTCTAACCCAGGAAACGACGATACGCAATGGAACAATCAACACCCCCTATTATCGCCATTATTGGCTGCGACGGCTCAGGCAAGTCAACGGTAGGCGAATTCGTAGTCAACCGGCTGCGGCAGTATGGCCCTACCGAGGCAGTACACCTGGGTAAACAGTCAGGCACCATCTTCAGGAAAATAATCCAATGGCCGCTGGTGGGTCAGTTCCTGGGCAAGAAGATCAAGAAAAAAGGCTCGAAGTCGAAACAGCGTGTGGAGAGCAACAAGCTCCCTGAGCTATTGCCCGCTCTGGTCAATGCCTTCTTCGTGCATCGCAGGATCAAGCGTTTTAAACGAATGCTGTCACTGCATGAAAAGGGCAATACGATCGTTACCGACCGATACCCGCAAATGGCTTATCCGCGCGCCTATGATGGGATAAAAATGCCCCCTACACGTGAAGGCAGCCCATTGGTGGCAAAACTTGCGGATTATGAACTCAATGCTTTCAAGTGGATGACCAGCCATCGTCCTGATCTTGTTATTCGGCTTAATGTCGATATTGACACTGCTTATGCGAGAAAGCTTGACCATGATCGAGCGGCATTAAAAAGAAAAATAGATATCACGCCAAAGCTTGAATACCAGGGCGCGCCCATTGTAGATATTGACTCTACCCTGCCGCTGGAAACCGTATTGGCGCAAATCGACGCTGCCCTCGCGCAACGTGGTTATACTCGAAAAACGGTTACCTCCCAGAAAGCCTGATTAACAGCCATCCTATTGTCTGAGCTGTTTGAAGCCTCTTAAACAGTTCGGACACCATGCGACCTGTAGCGTAATAACGCCATAAGGGCCGCGACACACATTATTATCCACCTGCCAGCTCCCTATAACTCCCTCTTCTGGCATGTAACTCATAGCGCCAGACCAGCCATGATTGCCCACTCTATCATCACTGCAATCAGTGACTGATGTCGTATTGCTTTATGAAAAATATGGTGGTTACGGTCAAAAATGCATGCTTCAGCATGCATCTCTTCCTGATTCATGGCGTCGATAATCCATATATGTCGAGCTCCTGCTTATTTTTACCCTTTGGTCGCAACGACGAAAGGTGAATTGTCCACACTATCCGACAACATTACCGTGAATAAAAATTGTATTCAGAAGATAGACAATGAAAAGACAAAGAGATTCACGCAACTCAGGACGGTCTGTTTCCATGCCGATGACAGGGGCGGAGTTCGGCCGCAAGTCATCGCTTGAGGCAACATTAAGACGCCGCATCATCAGCATGGAAATCGCACCTGGCTCTGTCGTGGATGAACTGTCTCTCGGCCACGAGTTTGGCCTCTCTCGCCCGCCTGTGAGGGAAATAATGAGAACGTTAGCAGTGGAAGGTTACATCGTTCTTGAACAGAACCGCCCGGCCAGAGTGACAGCGATGAACTATCAAGCGTTGCACAGTTTCTTTTTGGCAGCCCCACTTATCTATACCGCCGTATCACTGTTAGCTGCTACTCATGCAACAAAAGAACAGCTTCAGGAGCTGAAAAATATCCAACAACATCTTCGGCAGTCAATGGTATCCAATGATACTAACGCTCGCGTCTATTATAACAATCAGTTCCACTACATGATTGGAGTCATGTCATATAACGACTATCTGCTGGCAAGTTTGCAGCGCTTATTGATAGATCATGCACGGCTCGCTCATACGTTTTATTCAGCTCAATCAGCGCTAGGGCACAAAGAAGATATGGATAAAGCGATAGCTCATCATGACCAGATCATCACAGCGATAGAGAACCGAGACAGCCAAAAGGTTGAACAATTGGTACGAGAACATTGGGAATTATCTCGACAGCATCTAATGGAATACGTGATACCAGACGAAGCGTAGATATGTATCTATTTAATAACCAAGACAACACCAGTTAAATCATTACTTTTAATCACATCACCATACTATTGCCCTATATACCTTCAAATGTGTCCAGGACAACCCAATACTAATGTGGGGTCACCAACGATGTCTGTATTACACTTTCGCTCCTCTATCGACAAGAAAAAGCTCGCGGACCCCACATCAGAAAATGCGCGTGGACGTCCACTGAACTACGCCACAACGACTCGTCATTCTCATCGGGTCAGCGCTCTTCCCCAGGATGACAAAACGCCAGGGTGGTTCTATACCAGCCGGACGCGAATTGCGATGCCAACGCCCGAGCAAGACCTGAAAGCCCCTTGGGTAGTGCTAGGAGCAGGCTTCACCGGTCTGTCAGCCGCACGTCAATTGGCACATAACTTTCCGGATGACCGCATCCTTTTGATTGATGCGCAAGAAGTAGGTTTCGGTGCTTCAGGCCGAAATGCGGGTTTCCTGATTGATGTTCCTCACGATATCAGTGCACCTGACTATATTGGTGACCACCGCATTGCCGCTCATACGCTGGCGCTGAACAGGAAAGGGCAAATGATGTTGAAAGCACTGGTGGAAGAGCACCAGTTAGCCGATGCCCAGTTACAACATGCAGGTAAATATCAGGCAGCAGCGAGCGCCAAAGGCAATGCTGTACTTAAGGCCTATCAGGGAGGGCTTGAAAGACTGGGCCAGCCTTGCCAGATGATTGAGGGCGCAGAGCTAGGCCAATTGCTGGGCACAAACTACTATCAGAAAGCGCTGTACACCCCGGGTACCATGTTGGTACAGCCTTCCGCACTCGTTAAAGGGTTAGCAGATACACTGCCCGATAATGTTGAGCTATTCGAAAATACGCCCATTACCGCTGTGGAATATGGCCCCTATATTACGCTTCATCACCCCCATGGCACGATCACTGCCAAGCAGTTAATTCTCGCGAATAATACCTTTGGCACCCATTTTGGTCTGCTCCCTAAAACCCTGGTACCGCTCTTCACCTATGGCAGTTTGACACGTCCGCTTAGCGCCACGGAACAGAGCGAAATCGGTGCCTTGAGCAGTTGGGGAGTTATTCCTGCCGACCCCTTTGGCACTACCCTCAGACTGACACCCGACCATCGCATTCTGGTGCGCAACAGCTTCAGTTTTAATCCTAACGGAGCCGCCAAATCGGGTTATAACGAACGTTTTCTTGCTGTTCACAGACGATCCTTCGAGCAGCGTTTTCCCCAGCTTTCCACAGTCGATTTCGAATACACCTGGGGGGGCTGCCTGGGCATGACGCGCAATGGCTCAGGCTACTTCGGCCAGCTTGGACCCAATGTCTACGGTGCATTGGGCTGTAATGGACTAGGCACGGTCAGAGGCACTGCCACTGGCGCACTGTTGGCAGATTGGCTGGCAGGCAAACAGGATACGTTGATTGATTTTCTTATGGGATCAACGCCTCCCCCCAGGCTACCCCACGAGCCACTTCTTTCATTTGGAATAAACACCGCCCTCTGGTGGGGGCAATTAAAAGCTGGCGCTGAAATCTGACGCCACTTCCCCTTCCCACCTTTACGGAAGAAGAATCATGACCGAACAGCAACACTCGATTGAAGACGTACCGCTAAATGGCTTCCACCGCCTGCTAATGGTACGCACCGGCGGCGCCTGGCTACTCGATGGCTATGTGCTCAGCATCATTGGCGTGGTTCTGATTCCTCTGGCCAATGAGCTTAAACTCAGTGATTTTTGGCAAGGAATGATCGCTGCCTCGACCTTGTTCGGCATGTTTTTCGGCGGATTTTTAGGGGGATGGTTACCATCATATATTGGGCGTCAGAAACTCTATTTCCTGGGCCCGCTCGTGTTCGTACTATGTTCTCTCGGCTCTTTGTGGGCGGAATCAGGCATGGCGCTGTTCATCCTACGATTCGTCATTGGAATAGGGATAGGAGTCGAATACCCGGTGGCCGGAGGGTTACTGGCAGAATTTTTACCCAAAAAGAACCGTGGTCCCTTTTTGGCAGCCTTAACGATTTTGTTCTTCGCGGGTGCAGCGCTTGCCTATCTGGTCGGACTCACGACTTTACAATACGCTGGTGAAAGCTCATGGCGCTTGATTCTTGCAAGCCCTCTGGTGATTGGAGTTTTCCTGTTGATTGTCCGGTTAGGCACACCGGAATCACCGCGTTGGCTCGTTAGCAAGGGCCGGTTCAATGAAGCGGAGAACGTAATCCGCAAAGTGTATGGAAATGGCTTCTCACTGAAAAACCTGCCCGAGCAACAGAGCGAATCCTGTGCGTCTCTTGTCAGCCTGCTGCGCTCTGGCTATGGGCCTCGTCTGATATTTATCACCATCTTCTGGACATGTGCCGTTATTCCGGTCTTCGCTGTCTATGCCTTCGCTCCCAAAGTAATGCAGGCACTTCATTTAACCGGTGATTGGGAAGCGTTGGGATCAATCGTCATTACCATGCTGTTTGTTGTCGGCTGTGTGCTGGGCACTAGCCTGGTCAATGTTCTCGGTAGGCGCCCTCTGGTCATCCATAGTTTTTTATGGTCTGGCATAGCGCTATTAGGACTGGGGGCCATGTCAGACAGCGGCGAAATATCGGTGCTCATCCTGTTTGGCATTTATGCAATTGCCATTGGTGGAGCACAAATTCTTGAGCTTGTTTACCCCAACGAAATATTTCCTACTGAACTTCGTACACTCGCCGTGGGCTTCGGTTCATCCATGTCACGTATCGGCGCAGCGGTAGGTACCTGGTTAGTACCAATATCCCTTCAAACCATCGGCATTGATAACACCATGTATGCCGCTGCGGCTGTCACATTGGTCGGGCTACTGGCATCGTGGTTACTCGCACCTGAAACCCGTGCCATGACGCTACATGAGGCTGCTTCATTGGCACGCTAACCCTCACAGTCCATAACTTTTTATCAACCAGTACAAGGCGTTTTCCATGAAACTCGAAGGCATTTATACCCCAGCCATTACTCCTCTCACCTCCGAGGGTGAGATCGACATCCAGGCATTTGAAGAGGTGCTGGAGCATCTGATAGAGGCAGGAGTACACGGCATCATCGTCGCTGGATCCACGGGGGAATATTACGCGCATACCCCGGAGGAACGTGTCATGTTGGCCGAGAAAGCCAAGGGGATTATCGGCTCACGAATTCCTCTTATAGTGGGCACCGGCGCTATGCGAACCGCTGATGCCATCGAGTATGCCAAGGCAGCCAAAGCAATCGGGGCGGATGCCATCCTGGTGACCTCTCCCCCTTATGCGTTGCCAAATGAACAAGAAAACGCGGCGCATGCACTTGCCATCGACAAGGCGGCAGGCTTACCCATCATTCTTTACAACTACCCAGCGCGAATGGGCGTATCAATGGGACGCGAATACTTCCAGCAGGTAACCGAAGGCAGCAGCAATATCATCGGCATCAAGGAAAGTTCGGGGCAGACATCTCAGCTTCATCTATTGCAGCGCGAATTCCCCAGCATTCAGCTCTCATGCGGCTGGGATGATCAAGCACTGGAATTTTTCGCATGGGGGGCTCGCAGCTGGGTATGCGCGGGATCCAACTTCCTGCCACGCGAGCACATCGCACTCTATCAAGCATGTGTGGTCGAGAAGGATTTCGACAAGGGACGCCGTATTATGTCCGCCATGATGCCCTTGATGGATTTTCTCGAGGAATCGGGCAAGTTTGTGCAGTCAATCAAGTATGGCTGCGAGCTGATTGGATTACATCCCGGTGGCGTGCGCGCTCCTCTGCAAGCCATGGAAGACGATAAAAAGAAAATGCTGCAAGGAATCATCACCACGCTCAAGAAAGAAGTGGCTAGCATTACGGGGGCAACAGCATGACAGTAGAGTTACTCGATGCTCAGCAGTACGTAGCTCTCGCTGCTGACATGAAGTTCCCAACCCAGCCTTTTATTGGCGGAAAATTCCAGACTGCGGCGGCAGGCAACACCTTTGAAAGTATCAACCCCGCCACCGGCGAACATTTGGCCGATATAGCGGCCTGTGACGCCGACGATGTTGAACTGGCTGTTGCCCAGGCCAAAAGTGCCTTTGAGGATGGCCGCTGGCAACATCTAGCACCTTCAGAGCGCAAGGAAATATTACTGGCTTTCGCCGATCTGCTGGAACAGCACACACATGAGCTATCCGTCATGGAGAGCCTTGATAGCGGCAAGCCGGTCAGAGAATGCCAGCTTACTGATATTCCCGAAGCAATCCATACCATTCGTTGGCATGCCGAACTGATCGACAAGATCTACGACCATACCGCACCGGTCGGTAATGAGAGTTTGGCATTAGTGGTGCGCGAGCCGGTCGGTGTTGTAGGACTAGTGCTGCCATGGAACTTCCCGATCCTTATGCTGGCCTGGAAAATTGGTCCAGCGCTGGCAGCAGGCTGCTCGATTGTAGTCAAACCTGCCAAGGAAACGACACTGACGGCGCTGCGGGTTGCAGAACTTGCTCACCAGGCGGGAGTACCTGATGGCATCTTCAATGTTGTCCCCGGAGGCGGCCGTGAGGTGGGTGAAGCCATTGGGCGTCATCAGGATATTGCGATGGTCAGCTTCACCGGATCGACCGAGACAGGGCGTTTATTCCTCAAATATGCATCCGAATCGAATCTGAAGCAGATCGTACTTGAGTGCGGCGGCAAAAATCCGGCCATCGTACTTCCAGATGCCGAGGACCTGGACGTAGTGGCCGAGCATATTGCCAATGGCGCATTCTGGAATATGGGGGAAAATTGCTCGGCCTCTTCACGCTTACTCGTGCATGAAGATATCAAGGACGAACTGCTGAAGCGCCTTCTCATTCAATTGAAAGAATGGAAATTGGGAGACCCACTGGACCCCAATCACAACCTCGGTTCAATGGTAAGCAAAGCCCACTTCGACAAAGTGCGCACCTACATTAAACGCGCAAGCGAAGAACAACTGGATGTCGTATGTGGTGGCAACGCCAGTAAAGAGATGTTCGTCGATCCTACTGTGGTAGATGGTGTCGGCACCGACAGTCGTTTATTCAGAGAGGAGATTTTCGGGCCAGTGCTAGCGGTGACAACCTTCAGCACCCTGGAGCAGGCCGTTGAGCTAGCCAATGACTCCAACTATGGTCTGGCAGCGTCTATATACACCAGTAATTTACGGAATGCGATAAAACTGTCGCGAGCTATTAGAGCAGGCACGGTCACAATTAATTGCTTCGGTGAAGGTGATGTGACTACCCCTTTCGGTGGCTACAAGGAATCCGGCTTTGGCGGGCGCGACAAGTCCGCATGGGCACACGATCAATACACGGAGTTGAAAACCATCTGGATAGGTGGCCTGAGTTAATCCCGGATCGCTAACTTTATATGCCCCACTAATTCCGGCCATGTTAATTGGTTTTGTCATGGCCGGACCCGATTTTAGACGGCCTTTTTTTAATGGACACGTCATGTCGATAATGAAAAGCAGAAAAGCAACCTCCATTGGGCTGTTGGCCATATTCCTGTGGAGCTCCATGGTGGGCTTGCTCAGAGAAGTTAGCCAAAGCATCGGACCTGTCAGCGGGGCCGCAATGGTATATACCATCGCTTCTCTTTTGCTAATATTTACTATCGGATTCCCTAAATTGAATAGCTTTCCGCGCCGTTATTTGATTTGGGGGACGTTACTGTTCGTCTCTTACGAGTTGTGCCTGTGCCTTTCGATTGGATTCGCCAGTAATAATCATCAAGCAATCGAAGTTGGCATGGTAAATTATCTGTGGCCCACCCTGACCATTATGGCGGCCATTATTTTCAACGGTCAACGTACTACTTTGCTGATTATTCCCGGATTTATAACCGCCATGTTAGGTTCTGTCTGAAAAGTCTGCTCGCATACAGCGCCCAATGCAGGCCAGTGTCACCATGGCATTGAAGCTACTGGCCAATTTGTCAAAGCGAGAGTTGATTCGGCGTTTTTCCTTTAGCCAGCCAAATAACCTTTCTACAGCATTACGTTGGCGATACCGGGGCTTGTCAAATTGATATGGCAGTCCCGGGCGGGGAGTCCTGCGCATTCGACGATAAGGAATAATGGGACGGACTCCCTTGCTGGAACAATAATGACGCAGGGACTGGCTATCATATCCCTTGTCGGCAACTACAAAACGGCAACGTTTTAATGGTCTGCCTGATAT
>NZ_JAGO01000001.1 GCF_000526695.1 Carnimonas nigrificans ATCC BAA-78 | reverse complement strand
TGCAAGGCGTTAAGCTAACGTGTACTAATGGTCCGTGAGGCTTGACCATATAACCCCAAGTGGTTAGGTTAAGCCGATGAAAGCGACAGACACCGGATACGGTGAGACGTTTCTCGCTCAGCATGATTTACCGAATTCGTTGTTGGCCGCAACCCTGTAAGGGAATGACAGTCTCTGTCTGTGGGTAACGACACCAGTTTTGCCTGACGACCTTAGCAAGCGGGCACCACCTGATCCCATGCCGAACTCAGAAGTGAAACCGCTTAGCGCCGATGGTAGTGTGGGGATTCCCCATGTGAGAGTAGGTCATCGTCAGGCATTTATTTTAAAACCCCGATCAGCATCGCTGGTCGGGGTTTTTTCTTGTCGGGATGAAAAGAAGGAAGGGCTGTTCGCGGTTGATTGCTGATAGTGCGGGGGCGGGGAAATCCTGAATGCTAGGTTTTGCCTGAATAGTCTAGTTTTATCATTGAGGCAATCGGGCACGGATAACTACGCCAAGAGCTTACCACTACCCATTCCAACGTTTTGGTGACCAATAAGGTTGATCTTGCATTCCTCCTGAAAACAGGAAAAGGGCTTGATAAAATGGCTGCCTTTATCGAGCATGCAAGGATATTGCGTTACCCCATGCCGACGTTGCCTTGCCGAGAGGCTATCGCTCCCGCTATTTTTGTCCAGGACGCTGACCGTGCCTACTTCCTCTCACCGTAACTCATCGCCACGTACTCCCTCGAAGGGAGCTGGTCAGTCATCAGGGCAGGTGCAGTCACTATCGCGAGGTCTCACGCTGCTCGAATATATTGCTGATGCTCATGGCAGTATTAGTCTGACTGATCTGGCACAGCGTGCAGGGCTGGCAAACTCCACTACTCACCGTCTGCTGTCAACGCTGGCGCAGCACGGCTTCGTGCGCCAACTGGGGGAGCAGGGGTTATGGACCATGGGCGCGCGGGCCTTCACCGTTGGGGCCAGCTTCCTGGATAGCCGCAATCTTTTGGCAATGGTACACCCCCATCTTCGCGATCTGATGGAGCGTTCTGGTGAAACGGTCAATCTGGCCGTGGTCGATCACGCGACCTTTGACGCAATCATTATTGATCAGGTGCAGTGCAACCAACTGATGCGCATGTCGGCCTCTATTGGTGGAACTTTGCCGATGCACGCATCAGGCGCGGGCAAGGCGCTGCTCTCGACGCTCAAGGACGATTACCTCACCAGGCTTCTGCATCGCAAAGGCATGCACGCCTATACGCCCCATACGCTTACCGCTCCGCAACCGCTAAAAAATGATCTGGCAGCTATTCGCAAGCGCGGCTTCTCCTTTGATGATGAAGAACATGCCCTCGGCTTACGCTGCGTGGCGGCGTGTCTGTTCAATGAATATCACGAGCCATTTGCCGCGCTGTCGATCTCAGGCCCTGGTTCCCGCATCACAGATGACCGTGTGGTCGAACTGGGTGCGCTAGTGATCAACGCTGCGCGTGAACTGACCCATCAATGGGGCGGCAGCGCCCCTGGCCCTACCGACTATTACCGTGTATAGCCGCATGCTGTTATTGCCCGTGGTTGGCCTCCTTTGGAGCGCTGGATACGCGGCCTACGACCTATAGATGTTGATTCTTCCCTTAATAAACCCAATACCCCACTATATGATGGAAATGATATAGCGGGCTGGGTACAACGGCTGGCCGAAACATTCTTTCTATCCTCCCTATCGTAAAGGCGCCGCAATCCAAACGCTCAGCCCTATTCCAAGGAGTCGGTAATGAGTAACGACGTGCAGTATCCGAACGTGCAGCTTTATATCGCTGGTCAGTGGTGTGACGCTGCTGGCGGCAAGACGCTGGATATCGTCAATCCAGCCACCGAACAGGTGATTGGTCAGCTGGCACATGCCGAACAGCCTGATCTTGATCGTGCGCTGGAGGCAGCGGAGAAAGGCTTTGAAGTATGGCGTAAAACATCGACCCTGGAACGCTACAAAATCATGCGTCGTGCGGCCGAATTGCTGCGCGAGCGTGTTGAGCATATCGCTGCGCTGATGTCGCAGGAACAGGGCAAGCCGCTTGAGCAGGCCAAGGCTGAAACCCAAGGGGCCGCTGATACCATTGACTGGTTTGCTGAAGAAGGGCGGCGTGCCTATGGGCAGGTGGTCCCCTCGCGTGATTTCGACGTTCAGCAGCTCACCATCAAGCAGCCGGTAGGGCCTGTCGCTGCCTTCACGCCCTGGAACTTCCCGATCAATCAGGTGGTGCGCAAGCTATCGGCGGCGGTGACCACTGGCTGTTCCATTATTGTCAAAGCACCGGAAGAGACTCCAGCTTCTCCCGCTGAGCTGATTCGCGCCTTTGCCGATGCCGGTGTTCCCGCAGGCGTTATCAACCTGGTCTATGGCGTACCGGCTGATATTTCCGAATATCTGATTCCACACCCGACCATTCGCAAGATCTCCTTCACCGGTTCCACGCCAGTCGGTAAGCATCTCGCGGCCCTGGCGGGACAGCACATGAAGAAAGTGACCATGGAGCTGGGTGGTCACGCGCCAGTGATTATCTGTGACGATGCTGATGTTGAGCTGGCAGCCAAGCAGATGGCGGCGGCCAAGTTCCGCAACTGTGGTCAGGTGTGCATTTCGCCTACACGCTTTTTGATTCAGGAAGGCGTGTATGACAAGTTCGTCGAACTGTTTCTCAAGGAATTCGAACAAGCGAAGGTGGGCACCTGGGACGAAGAGGGCGTTACTGTTGGGCCGTTAGCCAATGAACGCCGTGCGCCGGTATTGTCGAAGCTTGTCGAGGATGCGCGTCAGCGCGGAGCCAAGGTACTCGCGGGCGGCAATGCTATTGAGGGCACCGGCTACTTCTTCCAGCCCACTGTCCTGGCGCATGTGCCGGTGGATGCCGATATCATGACTGAAGAGCCGTTTGGCCCGATTGTGATCGCCAACAGTTTCAAAACGCTGGATGACGCTATCACCGAGGCGAACCGGCTACCCTACGGGCTGGCTGCCTACGCTTACACCAACGGCTTCAGCAATGCTCAGCGCCTTGGGCGTGATGTTGAAACCGGCATGCTCACCCTCAACCATAATGGCTTGTCTATTCCTGAAGTGCCGTTTGGCGGCGTGAAGGATTCAGGGTACGGCACAGAAGGTGGCAGCGAGGCGATCGACGCCTATCTTGTGACCAAGCTGGTGACTCAGAAAGCGCTTTGATGCCGCAATAAAGACACCTGAATGAAAGAGGCCGTCGCAGTTCAACTGCGGCGGCCTCTTTGCGTATTAGAAGGAGAATGTAGAGGATGGAAGATCAGACGGCACAACAGCGCTTGTATTTTTTCCCGCTGCCGCATGGGCAAGGCCCGTTACGCGAAGGAGTGGACGATGCGCTGGCCGGTACAAGGGTACCGCTTAGATAGAACCAGCGTCCCGATTCGCGGATAAAGCGCGAGCGCTCTTGCAGACACTCCTTTACCGCGGGCTGACCCGCTGGCGCCGGCGCCGAAAAGTGGGCACGAAACTCCACTCTGGCCTTATCGCCTTGCTGGCGGCTGTCCAGAATTTCCAGACCGTGCCAGTCAACCTCGCGCTTCGATAGCATCGCAGTATCCAGCTGTGCCTTTTCGCTGGCACTATCGTGCCAGGTGGCCAGCAGGTAGTCGCCCAAACCGCCGAGGGCAAAGGCGCTGTAGCGGGATCGCATCAGCGCCTCAGCGGAGTCGGCAACGGCATCGCCTTGGTGCAGGGGCGCGCAGCACGCCGCGTAAGTTTGTCCACTTTGGCAGGGGCAGTCGTTGATGCTGTTATCCGAGGTCATTGATGCTGACTTCCTTTTGCCTAGTGACCATCATCAATATTGGCCAGCAGCGACGTTTCACGCAGATCCACCTCGCGCACCAGCTTGCGCAGCACTTCATCATTGATGCGGTTGTGACTACGCAGGCTGTAGTACTCGGAGCGTTCTGCATGCAGCGCTTGCTCCATCAGCTGACGCCACACTTGATGGTTGTAGCTTGAACGCACCTCTTCCTCATCATCAGAGCCTTGTTGCTGGTCGGCAATACGCTCGCGATAGGCATTCATCAGCTGCGTACTCTGCTCTGCATAGATCAGGATACGGTCATCCTTGCTTTTGACATCGGCATCATCGGAGGTCGGGCTGGCCGCGTGAGCTTCTCCGGCGTTGGTGGCTTCTACCCAATCGTGACGGCATTTTTCGATGTGACGAATGGCAGCCTCGGCGGCTCTCTTGCGTGCCCAGGACTCTTCACGATCCTCGCTGGTATCACGGGGAAGGTCGAGATTTTTCAGCAGCAGGGGCATCCCGATACTGCCGCTCAGCAGCGTCAGCAGAATAACGCCGGTCGCGATGAAGATCAGCAGATCGCGCTCGGGGAAGGGCGTGCCATCAAGCAGGGTTTGCGGGAACGAGAGTGCGGCTGCCAGCGTAATAGTGCCGCGAATACCCGCCAGGGTAGTTACAAAGGAGAGGCGAATGGGGAAGGGCGGAACTTCCTTCCCCTTGATGCGTTTCAATGTGCGTGAGGTGAACAGCACCAGTATGATCCACAGGAAACGCATCACCATCAGCGCCAGCGTGATAACCAGCACATATTCGCACAGCGTAGCGAGGTGCCAGTAGCCACCTCCGCCATGGGTAGATGCGTGGAAGGCTCCACCAATGATGTTGGGAAGCTGGAAGCCGAGCAGCAGGAACACCAGAGAGTTCAGTACAAACTCGATCATTTCCCACATGCTGCGGGTTTTAAGGCGTGTCTGGATCTGATCCTGACGCTTGAGATCGGTGTAGTTGACCATCAGACCCGCAGCAACTGCGGCGAGAATGCCTGACATGCCGAAGTGCTCGGCCAGGAAGTACACGGCAAACGGCAGCAGTAGCTGGAGCAGAACAATCTGGGTGGCCGATTTTTCACCGCCATGGCGATCAATCAGGCGGGTACGTACCTGACTGAATAGCCAGGCGCAAATGGCACCAAGCAATAGGCCGCCAAAAGCGATAAACACGAAACTGGTGGAAGCCTGACTGATCGAGGAAGCGCCGGTAAGCGCGGCTGCAACCGCAAACTTGAACGCTACCAGGCCCGATGCATCATTCATCAGCGACTCGCCTTCCAGCACCCGCATAAGGCGCGGGGGCACCGGCAAGCGCCCTGAAATGGCGGATACGGCTACCGCATCGGTAGGCGACAGCACCGCCGCCAGCGC
Organism: Carnimonas nigrificans ATCC BAA-78; assembly: GCF_000526695.1. Taxonomy (GTDB): domain Bacteria; phylum Pseudomonadota; class Gammaproteobacteria; order Pseudomonadales; family Halomonadaceae; genus Carnimonas; species Carnimonas nigrificans. Next base: position 62,473 of record NZ_JAGO01000001.1, on the reverse strand, counting down.
CAGCGCAATGGGCAGGGAGATGGCTGGAATCATCCAGTTAATCAGATAGCCCACGGCAATCACGGTGACCAGCACCAATCCGAAAGCCAGCGCCAGTATCTGCTTGCGCAGTGCCATCAGCTCACGCTGGGGAAACCGGCGCGCATCGGAGAAGAGCAAGGGCGCAATAAACAGCAGCAGGAAAAGTTCCGGCTCAAGGCTGACGTGAATTCCCTGCGCCGGCCATGCCAGCACGGCCCCGAAGGCAATCTGCACGAGCGGTATAGGCAGCGATGGCAGGAACCGGGCCGCAATACCAGTAGCAGAAGCGATAAACAGCAATATTAGAACGAGGTAAGTAGTTTCCATGCGTAGCCAGTTTCACGGTGTATCTGGGAGGATGATAAACAAGGTTGCCCGAGGCGCACCAATTTCGCGATTGCCCATCGGACGCTCAGCCTGATGTTGATCTCCGACTGTATCAAACGATGGGATACAGTGCAGATTGTGGCGGTGCCACTCTTCACTGTTGCAAGGCAGCAGCCCCAGTGAATTCTGGCACGAGCCTATGCTATCGAACCTGCTTACTATAGCGTTTTTATCTTCGCTCTTCAGCTTCCACTTGGCCGGATAGCGGATATTTGCCGGCTCGCAAGCGCCTGAAGTGAATGGGTGGCGTGCCCTGTTCAACGGCCGAGTATCAGCGCTTAAAGCTAGCCTTAAGATTCTGCGGAAAATATCGGCACAGCCCTGTTTATCGCTCCTGGATGAAGGGTGTCGGCATTCGCTGAGCGCAAGTAACCCCCTTCTTTCGCTCTGCCCCTCTTCACCTTTGGTATAGGGGGCATATACCAGTGGCCCGACTGTGGTTAATGTCGCCTCTCATTAGAATTAAAAAGGGTGTGGAAGAAGATGTTGACAGTCGTAGGTTTGGCCATTATTGCGGTTATTGTGGCTGCGCTGCTTACCGAAAAACTCAGCCCCATAGTGGCGCTCAGTGTAGTGCCAGTGGTCGGGGCGCTTATTGTGGGCTTCTCGCTGAACGAGATCGGAGGATTTGTCGAAGCCGGCATTACGAAGGTAGCGAACGTTGCCTTCATGTTTATGTTCGCAGTGCTGTTTTTCAGCATCATGAAAGACAGCGGGGTTTTCGACCCCATCGTTAACGGCGTCATCAAGCTGACCCGCGGTAACGTGATTCTGGTCGCCATGATGACACCTCTGCTGGCGGCCATTGTGCACCTTGATGGCTCGGGTGCTGCTACCTTCCTGATTATCATCCCCGCGCTGCTGCCGCTCTATCAGCGTCTGGGCATGCGTCCGGTGCTGATGCTGATGCTCGCAGCGCTCTCCATGGGGGTAATGAACATGGTGCCATGGGGCGGGCCGATCGGTCGCGCCGCAGCGGTTACCGGGGTAAGTCCTGCGGAGTTATGGCATGACCTGTTGCCTGTGCAGCTGTTGGGTGTCGCGGGTGCGATGGTAGTGGCGGCAGGATACGGCTATCGTGAGCAGCGCCGTATCAAGCGTAACAAGGCGGCAATGCCTCATATTGTTGGTGAACTTCCCATCCCCGCCGAAGCGGTGCGTAGCGTGAGCTGGCGTACCGGCTTCCTGCCTAGTCTGAAGCGTTTGCAGCGACGTGCGGCAGTGCAGTACAGCGGTGTTGACATGAGCGCGCCCGCCAAAGGCATGCCGCGCCATTTCTGGCTCAATCTGGTGCTGATTCTGGTCGTGGTCGCGCTGCTGGCGAAAGGTGTCTTGCCGCCGGCACTGGTCTTCATGCTTGCGCTGAGCCTCAGCTTTGCCATCAATGTGCGCAAGCCCTCCGATCAGGCGGCAATGATCAAACTCCATGCTCCGCAAGCGTTCAATATGGGCGCTATTATTGCAGCAGCGGGGGTCTTCCTCGGTATTCTTGATAAAGGGGGCATGCTGACCTCCATTGCGCGTGATATCACGTCGCTGATGCCCGCAGATGCGCTGGGATGGGTGCACGTTGCGGTAGGTATTTTCGGTGTACCGTTGGATATGCTGACCAGCACCGACGCCTATTACTTCGCCATTCTGCCCGTGGTGCAGGAGATTACGGGACCGGCTGGCATTGATGCCAAATCGGTCGTATACGCACTGGCGATAGGCAATAACGCAGGTACGTTTGTTAGCCCGTTTGCACCGGCAGTATGGCTGGCGGTGGGGCTGTCCGGCGTCTCGATGGGCAAGCATCTGAGATTTGCCTTCCCGGTCATATGGCTGTTCAGTCTCTACCTGCTGCTACTTGGCGGGCTGATGGGGCTTTATTTCTAAGCGTAGAGTAGTTCCACTGCGCGCCCTGCGGGGAAGTAAGTGGGTATCGCGTGAGGCTGCGGCAATAACATTGCTGTGGCCTCACGCTTTTTTTGCGATCCCTCTGGTGGAATAACGGTCTCTCGGTATCTGTAGAAACGATTGGCAGGCCGATGAATTCTGCTATTCATGCATTCCGCGCCATGATCGCTATACTGAGCGCTCATGCGAGGAGAGTGGAATGTCGGAAGCACATATGACGCTGATGCTGGTTGGGGTATTGGCACTGGCAATAGGTGCGCTGCTGGGCGTGCGATGGGCTCGCAGTGGGCCGGCAGGTGCTCTGAAGGAGCAGCAGGCTCGTTATGATGAAATGGAGCAGGCACTGGCCGAGAGCCGTGACGCTCATCATGAGGCGGAGCGTTTTCTGGCCGAACGAGAAGCGCTGCTGGAACGAGAGCGCGATCATACGGCGATGCTGGTGCAGCAGCAGCGGCAGACCGAGCAGGAAAATGTGAATTTGCGCACCCGCGTGGCCGAGCTTGAAACGTCGCTGCACAAGGATCAGGCCCACTATCAGGAGCGTGTCGCTCTGCTGGAACAAGCGCGCGATCAGCTGAAAACCGAATTCCAGCAGTTGGCAGGCAAGATATTTGATGAACGCAGCCAGCGCTTTGCCACCCAAAGCCGCTCTGATTTGACCGCGATGCTGACACCGCTGCGAGAGCAGCTTCAGGAATTTCGCTCTCGTCTCGAAGGCATCAACGAAAAGGACATTCAGCGCCAATCAAGCCTGCGCGCGCAGCTTGAGCAGTTGGGCGCGCTTAACCGCCAGATCAGCGAAGATGCCACCAATTTGACCAAGGCGCTCAAGGGCGACAGCAAGATGCAGGGGCAGTGGGGCGAACTGATGCTGGAAACCGTGCTGGAGCGTTCGGGACTGCGCAAGGGCATCGAGTATCAGCGTGAAGTCGCCTTTACCACGGATGAAGGGCGGCGACGGCCCGATGCCATTATCAAACTCCCCGAACAGCGCCATTTGGTCGTTGATGCCAAGGTGTCACTGCACGCATACGGTGACTACATTGCCGCCGAAGACGAAGCTGCCCGCGCTCAGGCATTGAAGCGTCACTTGCGCTCGGTGCGGGCACATATGGAGGGGCTGGCGAGCCGCGACTATGCCCGTCTTCCGGGGCTTAATTCACCTGATATGGTGTTTCTGTTCATGCCCATCGAGGCAGCGTTCTCGCTGGCTTTTGAGCATGACGATCAGCTTTTCCATGATGCGTTTGCACGGAATGTGGTGATTGTCACGCCAACCACGCTATTGGCAAGCCTGCGCACGGTCGCCAATCTGTGGCGTCTTGAACAGCATAACGAAAATGCGCGCTTGATCGTGAAGCGCGGTGAGCGATTGCTCGACAAGTTTGTCGGCTTTGTCGAGAGTCTGAACGATATCGGCACGCATCTGGCGCGAGCCAACGCCAGCCAGCAGCAGGCGCTCAAGCGCTTGTCGGAAGGGCAGGGCAGCCTGGTCAGCCAGGCACAGGCCCTGAGCCGACTGGGGGTACGCAGCAAGAAACCGCTTCCCTCTTATGAGGGCGAGGATGGCGATGAGGAGGAGAGCGACATCTCTTGAGCTGCGCGCCATAGGCGGATTATCTCTTCAGCACGGTCGGCGAGCGCCGCGGCGGTTTTGGGCAGCACTTCCTCAAGCGATGCCGGGCCATCCGCCAGCGCAAAGGCCGCTGTAATGCCTTCATCGTGAACACCCTGCCAGCCGTCGCCCAGCTTGCCTACCAGCGCTACGCATGGAATGCCGTGCTTTTTCGCCAAACGCGCCGCGCCTACCGGTGTTTTTCCCCCCAGACTTTGGGCGTCAAGACTGCCTTCCCCGACAATCACCAGCTGAGCATCCGGCAGTAACGCTTCAAAGTTCAGCACCTCCGTGACCAGCTCTATTCCGGGGCGCAGTTCGGCATTCAGAAACGCACTGGCGGCGAAGCCCATGCCGCCAGCAGCCCCGGCTCCCGCGACAGTGCTATCGTCACGGCCCAGCACCTGTTGGCTGATGGTTGAGAGCTGCTGGAGCGCACGGTCCAGCTCGGCAACGGTACTCTCGTTGGCGCCCTTTTGCGGGCCAAACACTGCACTGGCCCCCTGTTCGCCTGTAAGCGGATTATTGACATCAACGGCTGCCTGAATGTTGATTTGCTGTAGGCGTGGGTCCAGCGCTGACAGGTCGATCTCTGCCAGATGCGCAAGCGCCGCACCGCCGGGGGGCAGCTCTTCTCCGTCACTATCCAGAAAACGTGCGCCCAGCGCGCTGAGCATGCCCGTGCCGCCGTCGTTGGTAGCACTACCGCCTAACGTGAGTATCAGGTGGTCGATCTGGTGATCCAGAGCGGCGCGAATCAGTTCGCCAACGCCGTAGGTGGTCGTGATACGGGCATCGCGTTCGTTTGGCGCCAACTGTTGCAAACCGGCAGCCTCCGCCAGTTCGATGATCGCCGTGCTAACGCCGTCTTGATCAATTAGCCCCCACCTGGCAGTCGTTGGGCGACCAAGGGCATCCTTGACGTCCAACTGCTGTGGCTCAGCTCCGGAAGCGTGCAGAATCGCTTCCAGAGTCCCTTCACCACCGTCCCCGAGGGGGCAAAGGCAGGTGGTTGCATTGGCATATCCACGCTTAACGCCCTCTGCGATCGCGGCTGCTGCATCGCTGGCGGCAAGTGCATCCTTGTAGCTGTCTGGAGCAATAACGACGCGCATAGTGGCTCTCCCCTAGAAGGTTTGGGTATTCACTCACCTTTAGCACAAAGCAGCGACTCTCTCCTAACAATGGATGATCTCTTTCTTATCCTTACAGGAAGGTGCATGCCGTAAACTATTGGCCACTGCCTGCCTGATAGAGAGAAATCAGTGGGTTAAAGTCTGTCTGGAGTGAAATGGAGCAGGTTCACCTTCTCAATCGTGCACTATGGAGAAGGGCGTCACCTATGGCGCGAGTCGTTAAAAATGGAGCGGTACAATTATCGCTGGGGCGTCCTCTGTGCAGAAGGTTGAGTGGCTCTAGCGTTCGATAAATTAATGAAGGTGCAGCGGCACATGTTCGAATCGAAAAGTGTTATATTGTATCGTATTTTCGCTGGTGCAAGACTAGCCCTGCTGGCTCTTTCAAGCGTGGCGCTGCTGGCGGGTGTCTGTTCGCCGGCGATTGCTCACCCGCATAGCTGGGTTGATTACCGCACCGAGGTACATTTCAACGATAGCGGCGAGGTGATAGCGCTACGCGAAGTCTGGCTCATGGACCCTATGTACAGCATGTCGCTGATTGAAGAGATGCGAAACGATGGCAAGGAGGGGCAGCAGCGGCTGGCGGCTGATGTAAACCGTACCTTGTCAAAAGGTCACTACCTCACCCATCTGTTCAGTGGCGATACGTCTGGGAAGGAGCTGCCCATTGGCAAGGTCAAACCGCCTCGCGTGGAACAGTCGGGCCAGCGCATCATCATCAGTTTCGACGTACCGCTCAAGAAACCTCTGGCGGTCAGTGCGGAGCATCCGTTTTCCTACCAGGTGTACGACAGTACCTACTATGTTGAATTTCTTCACGATCCTGATGATATTCCGATCGAACTCGTCAATGCGCCGCAAGGCTGTTCGGCGGAGGTTAAGTCAGCCGATCCCGACCCCGCACTGGTTGCCAAGGCTGCCATGATTGACCAACAGGGACAGGCACCCGATGGACTGGGGCGTTTCTTCAGCGATACAGGAGTGGTGTCATGTCGCGGCGAGTAGGCATCATGGCGGTTATTGTGGTGCTGGCGATTGTGCTGCTGTGCAGCCTGCCTTTTTTTGACCACCTCTACGGCACATTCATTATCAAGGTATTGAACTGGCAGCGGCACTTTCATCGTCAGTTGGTGGGCAACCTTGTCTCCTTTACGCAACTGCCCTCCATGATATTGGCGGGCGCCCTGGCGTTTTTAAGCTTTGGTTATGGTGTGTTCCACGCCGCAGGGCCGGGTCACGGCAAGGCGGTCATTACCAGCTATCTGGCGACCCAGCAGCGTCATGTAGGGCGAGGAATTGCGCTCTCCATGCTGGCGGCATTTTTGCAGGCACTGGTCGCTATTGCAGCAGTCTCCATTCTGGTACTGGGGCTAGGAGTCGCGACGCTGCGGGCCGTTGCCAGCACTCGCTATCTGGAGCTGCTGAGCTTTGGATTGGTGATGGTGCTGGGTGTGTGGCTCATGGCACGGGCATGGCGAAAGCTGCGTCGTTTAAGGCGCCTACCCACGCGCTATACGGGGCTTGAATGGCAGCCCGCCTCGACAGCGCCCTCCAACGCTCTAACGATGAAGGGGGCGACGCCGCCGCTACAGGGAGAAGTGTGCCACTGCTGTGCTGGGCATCATGTCGATACCACGGCGCTGGGCGTAAGCTGGCGCGATGATCTTCTGGCGGTGCTGGCGATGGGCATGCGGCCCTGTAGTGGCGCTCTGCTGGTGCTGGGTGTTGCGGCGTTGATGGGGCAGTGGATGATTGGGGTGATGGCCGTGCTGGCGATGGCGCTGGGTACAGGGCTTACCGTGTCGATGCTGGCGATACTGACGGTTTTTGCCCGCAAGTTGGTACTGCGTGTCATGGTGGGAAAAGAGTCACAACGGCAGCGGTGGGCGGAAACCGGTTGCTGGGTGGCCCTAGCGGGTGGTGCCTTGCTGGTGTTTTGGGGGGGAACACTGGCGTGGACGGCGTGGAATACCACCGCTGCTGGCTCGATACTCGGTTTTCAAATGTCCTGATGCGCCTCCGTGCGGGCCAGAAATGGCCATCAGCCCATGGATTTCTCTATCCCGCGCGCCCGCCTATCGCCAGGGAGAAGAAAAGCGTTCAGCTAACTCCTTGAATACTTAATTGAAACCCTTGAAGGACCACATGTAGGCGATAAGTATAATCGTAATGGAATTGATAAACGTTATCATTTGTTGTTTAATCGTAAAACAAAACAACATTACCGCTCATTGGCGGTGCGGTACTTCAAACCATCACACTACACACGCTTCAAGGGATCAGTATCAATGGATAATCTCCGTTGTCAGTGTCTGCGCGCGCTTTCTTGCGTTGTTTTCGGTGCAGTAAATATTTACGCCTCGCCGTTGGTGCTGGCACAGCAAACAAATGCGACGCCCAACGCGTCAGCGCCTACCAGTGCCAGTGAGGCGGATGCCGATTCAGGCTCCACGCGTCTTGATACCATCACCGTTACCGGTAACCAGCTTTATCGCATGCAGCCCAGCGAGCAGACCAAGGGGTATGCGGTCAGCGCTGCCACGGTTGGCACCAAAACGCCTGCCGCGCTGCGTGATATTCCGCAGTCGATCAGCGTAATAACACGCGATGCCATGCAAGATCAGAACTTCCATACCCTCGATGAAGTCGCCCGTAAAACGCCTGGCCTGCGTATTCTTCCCAATGACGCGGGGCGTTCTTCCATCTACTCGCGCGGTTATGAATACAACGAATACGACATTGATGGCCTGCCTGCGCCGATGGCAAGTATCAACGGCACCCTGCCTGATGTCGGTGTATTTGACCGTGCTGAAATCCTGCGCGGCCCCTCTGGGCTTTTCAATAGCACCAGTGAGCTGGGCGGTATCGTGAATATGGTGCTGAAGCGCCCGACCGATACCTTTCAGGGCAAGGTCACCGGCAGTTACGGTAGCTGGAACCAGCGCTACCTGGAAGCCGATCTTTCAGGCCCTTTGAATAAATCAGGCACCGTGCGCGGTCGCATGGTGGTCTCGAACAATAAAACCGACGGTTTTTCCAAGCATAACGACAACACCTCGAACAACTTCTTTGGCACGATTGAAGCTGATCTGGATGATGCGACCACGGCGCGCGTCAGTTTTCTGCGCAACGATCGTGACATGTCGCCCAGCAATGGTAATCCGACCCGCAACGGTAAGCTGATTCACTATCCGCGCAACAAATACTTCGGTGGCAAGTGGAACGATTTCAGCAGCCAGCAGAATGACTGGATTGGCGAGCTGACCCACTATTTCGAAAATGGCGGTGTAGGCCATATCGGGGCGCGTTACTCCAACCGTAATACTGATTACAACTACGCCTTTGCCGGTGGGAAGGGTGTGAATGAAAACAATCAGGTGACTGCTGCCGGTACTTCAGCATCCGTCAGTCAGCACTCGCTGGCACTGGATGCCAGCTATAGCCAGCCGTTCGGCACCTTCGGCAATGTCAGTGAATTTGTCGTGGGCACCGACTACAAGCGCTATGCCACCGAAACTGAAACCGGCAAGTCGCAGAATATTTATGGCGCGTCAGATCGGAAAGCGGGTGTCGATTCCACAAGCGCTGGCTTCCGCGGTGTCGATCATTTTGATGACATCAGCTATGTCAATATTCTGGGATCAGCGCGCCAGGGCGTGGGCGGCTTTAAATACCATAATGGCCGCGAAACCCACGAAGAGTACGGTCTGTATGGCAAGCTGACATTCCGCCCGTTTGAGCCGTTAGCCTTGATTGCCGGCGGCCGCTTGAGTTCGTATCGCGTCAACTCTCGCGTTTATGCTGATTCCGATACCGGTGATATCAACGCTCATCGCAAGGATGATGCCAAGTTCACTCCCTATGCCGGGATGGTGCTTGACCTGGGCGATCACCATTCGCTCTACGCCAGCTATTCGCAGGTATTCGATCCTCAGACCGACACCGATAAAAACGGCAATCTGATTGAGCCGCGCAAGGGCGAGCAGTATGAAGTGGGCATCAAGGGTAGTTATCTTGATGACAAGCTGAATGCGCGAGTTAGCTTGTACCGCATGTACGACAAAAACCGTGCAACCAGCGTACAGGATACCTCGGCCAGCTATAACTCGGCAGTAGGCAAAACCCGTAACCAGGGGGTCGAAGTAGAAGTGACCGGCAGTATCACCCCGCAGTGGGACGTGATTGCTGGCTATAGCTACCTGGATACCAAGGTCAAGTCGGGAGATGATGAAGCGACCTTCCTGCTGATGCCGAAAAACACCTACAACCTGTGGACGCAGTACGCCTTTGACAGTGGCTGGCTCAACCACTTCACCATGGGTGGCGGTATCAACGGCATGAGCAGCTTCCACTCAAGTCAGGGCGTGAATGCACCGGGCTATGCGACAGTCGATACCATGTTCGCATATGACTTCACTTCCAACCTGCGCGGCCAGCTCAACGTGAACAATATTTTCGACCGGAAATATTACGAGCGCGTTGGTGGACTCGGCACATTCAACATCTATGGAGCGCCACGCAGTGCAGTAGCCTCACTTAGCTACAGCTTCTGACCGGTTGGGCAAGGTGGCTGTCGCCGCCTTGCCTGCTGCTCTGTACACATATAAAAATATCGCCCCGCCGATAACCTCGGCGGGGCGATATTTTATTGGCTTATGATGAGTGGAGTGATAGCAACGGGCCGGAAATAGTGGGCGTGCTATAGCTCATCCATGACACGGTGGCGCTCGCTGTGATAAGCCTCTTCATTGAGGCTTTCCTTCCAATAGGGAACGGCATAGAGCATCGGCTTGGCTAACCCGTAGCGTTCACGCAGCAATTTACGCAGCTCAATGACCACGCTGTTTTCGCCCGCCACCCATGCTTGCAGGGAGGCTTCTGCGGGGATTTCCAGCGCACTCAAGGCGTTGTACAGGAGATGCGATTGGCTGGGAGCCGCCGCGCCGCGCACCAGCCAGGTAATACCGACGCCTTGAGGATGGCGCAGCGCCTGCTTTTCGCTCTCATCGGGGATTTCGATAAACGCGTGGCCCTGGGCATCCTCAGCGAGATGTTCAAGAATTGCGGCAATACCTGGTAGCGCGCTGGTATCACCCGCCAGCACCATATAATCCGCTTCTTTTATCATCGGCAGAGGGCCAGCGGGGCCGACAACACCGACCTGATCGCCGGGAGCGCAGTTCAGCGCCCAGTAACAGGCGGGGCCGTGATCGGCGTGGAGCACGAAATCAACCGCCAGCTCGCCATTGCGCAGGTGGCGTACCGTATACGTGCGTACAATTGGCTTTTTCTTGCCTTCCGGCCATACCGGCCCCTTGTCGGTCAGGATAGGCAACGTAGGCTCTGACTCACCCGGATGCGGCAGCATCAGCTTGATGTGTGCTGCATAGCTGTGCTCATTGTAGCCTTCAAGAGAAGGGGCGGTCAGAACAACGCGCATCATTTGTGGAGTAACGCGCTGCTTGTCAACGACTGTCATCAGTCGGGCAGCCCGCTTGCGCTTAGGCGGGGGAGGTGCAGCCTTGCTGACAGTCGTGGCCTGATCCATGGGCGGGCTCCGGAAGAGTCTTTCGAGTAAGGGTTATCGGCGCTCAAGGGTACTATTGTTGAGAACGGTTATCAAAAGTAGTTTTTCGCATCCCCGTCAATTTTGCACCAGGAAGGCGGTGCAGATGTGGTTGAATAGTGAAATATATCCCTTTTAAAGCAGCAAATAGCCGCAACCAATGGCGGTTTCAGGAGTTCGAATGGCGCTCAACGCAATCTTGTTTGATTTTGACGGCACCCTTGCCAATACCGAGGAAGCGCATTGGCGCGTGTGGAATACCCTGCTGGGGCACTATAACTGCGCCTTGAGCGCGGAGGAGTTTGCTGCGCATTACACGGGACTGCCGGTATATGCCACCGTGGAGAGGCTGATTGAGCAGTTTCAGCTTCCCGTAGGGGTTGAAGAGCTGGTGCAGCAAAAGGTCGATACCACCATCGAGGTATTTGGCAAGGAGCCGCCGCAGCTTATGCCTCATGTAATCGAGGTGCTGGAGTGGGCAACGGCAGCGGGGCTGCGTATGGCTATCGTGACGGGGTCTGGTCGTGGAGAGCTGGATGCCGTATGTAACGCCTATGGGCTTTATCGCTTCTTCGAACACAGCGTTACCCGCAATGATGTAACGCATACAAAGCCCGATCCCGAATGTTATCTGAAGGCGCTTTCATTGATGAAGCTGAATGCCGCCGAAGCGATCGCCGTGGAAGATACCTCGTTCGGCGTGCTCTCCGCGGATGCTGCGCAGCTTGAAGTGATCGCCGTGCCGCACGAACAGTCGCGCGGTCAGGATTTTGGTGCAGCCATCCATGAAGCCGATGGACTGCTCGACGCCATTGAGTGGATCAAGGGTCATCGTCTTGAGTCGAATCACGATGGCTGAAGCGCCCGCTTCCGGTGTGATTGATCGACGTGATGTGCCTATTGAGGCGCTGGCCGGGCCGCGAGAGCTGCCGATCACGCTCGCGTTGAACGAGGTCGATTACGCCACGGTGCTGGCAACTCCCGATCAGCTGGAGCCGTGGGCGCTCGGGTTTTGCTTCGCTGAAGGGCTGATCGAGCAAGGCAGTGATATTCACGGCTTCACTACTGAACGCTTGCGCCATGGATTATTGCTGCGCGCGCAGGTAGATGCACGTCTGGCGCGTCTGGCTCAGGAGCAGCGCAGGGTAGGCGCTTCAATGAGTAGCTGCGGTCGCTGTGGAACGGCTTCCGAAGCGCTGCTGATGTATGGATTGCAGCAGTTGCCTGATCGGCCTTTGGTCGCCGAGGAGCATCTGCGGAGCGCTCTGGAGCACCTTCAACAGCAGCGTCAGGTAGGGCTGCATACGGCGCTCGGCGTTGATGGTCAGGGGCAGCTTCTAGGTTGCGCGCATGATATCGGGCGTCACAATGCGATTGATAAGGTGATCGGTAGCGGCCTTGCCAGCGGCACGATGCCATCGCTCCTGGTGGTTTCCAGCCGCTGTAGCATTGAGCTGGTGCAGAAGGCTGTGCGTGCCGGCGTTACGGCGCTGGCGTGTGTTTCGATGCCTTCGGCGCTCTCGGTAGAGATCGCGCGGTTATGCCAGCTACAGCTTTACTACTGCCGTCGCAACGCGCCTATCGAACTTTTTGGCGGTGGAAGCGCTCACCCGTAACTCTCCCGCAAGCTCATCAAGACTACTCACCGAGACTAAAGACGAGTTGCAATCAGGCAGGATGGCGCCGCACCCATTGCCATCTTTGACTTCATTGAACTTTCATCAGGGCACCGAGTCTGCTGAAGGGTGGCAGGTTGGGTGGGAAGGCTTTCCGTGAAACGGAATCGCATCTCCTTTATTCCAGGTTGATCAATTCACAGCATGCAGATACGCCGGTCGGCGCTGAGATTGTCATTGGCGAGGCCATCGCGATTGACTGGTGAGGGACAATAGCCTGCACAGCAAAGGATCTGATGCGGCCGGTTGAACTGCATATGGCGTAAAAAGTGGGGAGAGTGAATGAAAGTTTGGTTGGCATGCGCGGCAGCGCTGGTAGTGGCGGGCTGTTCCAGTGGTGGAGGCTCTCCTGAGCGCCCTGCAACGGTGAGAACCAATGTCGTTGCTGCTGCACACGATAATTGTCCGACAACCTGGACACGCGTGCGCTGTGCAGGAACCGATACCCAATGTATCCAGCGTCAAATGGATCAGATGAAGTTATATACCGCGTGCCATAAAAAGCACGGCTGAGCCAGATTGGTCAGCGACACAGATCCGCCGCTTCGGTACTCCTGAACGGCGGATTTTTTATTGTGACTACGCACACTTTCAGCGTCTTGAAGGCAGGGGTAAGGCGAGCATCGCTTCCAGCCAGTTGCCCAGTTCGTTGAGCTGTCGCTGGGCGGTGGCTCCTAGATCTTCGCGGCTGATCAGTGTCAGTCTGGCATCAGTGGCTGCAAATCCCCACGGAGCGATCAAGCGTCCACTTTCGATGGCGTCTTCCACCAGCAACTGTGGCGCGATGGCGATGCCAAGCCCCGCTTCGGCGGCTTCCAGCAGATAATAAAGGTGTTCAAACCCTTGTCCGAGCTGTAGTTCTTTCTCGTCGATACCGTACAAGCGTGCCCACTGGGGCCAGGCTTGCGGACGCGAGAGCGTATGCAGCAGTGGCTGGTTGAGCACTGAATGTGAGGCGCTGCCCGCCGCAAGGCCGAGTTGTGCGGCAAGCTGAGGCGCAATAACGGGGCCAATGCGCTCGGTGGCTAAGATACGCTGGTGAGTATTTGCCGGGTTTGGCTCAGTGAATACCAGATGTGCGTCAATATCCTGCTCTGCCGCAGCACTTTCGCGTTCATCAGAAACCCAGTGCAAGCGCAGCTCCGGAAGCTCGCTATTCAAGCGCGGCAGCCGAGGAATCAGCCAGCGTGCCAGCAGGCTGCCTGTACAGGTAAGTACCAACGGCGCTCCTTCCCGTGTGCGCTCAAGCGTGCGGCGTGCAGCGCTAATGATATCGAAGGCTTGCGTGCAGCGATCGGCAAACGCCTGACCTTCAGCGGAGAGCACCAAACGCCGCCCATGCCGCGTGAACAGCGGGGTGCCCAGTTCGCTCTCCAGTGCCTTGATCTGGCGGCTGATGGCGCCATGAGTCAGATGAAGAGAATCAGCGGCTGCGCTGGCGGACCCCAGGCGTGCGGTCGCTTCAAAAGCGCGCAGTGCGGTCAGTGAAGGCAGCGGATCACGCGTCATCGAAGCTCCTTCCAATAGATCGGGCACGGTATTGGCTTGAATCGAACAGCATCTGTAGCGAGGCTCCCGTGTTATAGGGTATACCCATGGCCTGTTTGAACGCCGGTTCGTTGAAGGTTAGCGCTCGCGTAGTGTCGCTGGATGAAAGCGCTGCGCTCATCGGGCGAGCATTCTCGGTCAACGATCACTGATGATACCGTGAAAGGTGATGCTCTGTATGTGAGTTTTTCTCACATATGGCTGCCTTTTTATCGGTTTTTCTCCTGCTGCTGGTGAGCTAGAGTGTGCTCAATCTCAGGATATTCATTGCATAACAGGATGGTAGCCATGACCTCTTCTGCACCTCTCTACGCCGACGGGCCGGACCCTTACGGGTTCTATGGCGATTTTGGCGGTCGTTTTGTTGCTGAAACGCTGATGCCTCTGATTCTCGAACTGGAGGAGGCGTATCAGGAATCACGCCACGACAAGGCATTTCGCGATGAACTTGCCTACTACCAGAGCGATTACATCGGGCGCCCTAATCCGCTCTATTACGCCGAGCGCCTCACCGAGGAGCTGGGCGGTGCCAAAATTTATCTGAAGCGTGAAGATTTGAACCACACCGGCGCGCACAAGATAAATAACTGCATCGGGCAGATTCTGCTGGCGCGCAAGATGGGGAAAAAACGCATCATCGCTGAGACCGGTGCCGGTATGCACGGTGTTGCGACGGCGACCGTTGCGGCGCGTTTCGGCATGAAGTGCGTGATCTACATGGGCGCCACCGACATCGAACGTCAGGAGCCGAATGTGTTCCGCATGCGGCTGTTGGGCGCCGAGGTAGTGCCCGTCACTTCCGGTACCGGCACGCTCAAGGACGCCATGAACGAGGCGCTGCGCGACTGGGTGACCAACGTCGATGACACCTTCTACATCATCGGCACCGTGGCAGGGCCTCATCCTTATCCCGCGATGGTGCGCGATTTTCAGGCGGTAATTGGCCGCGAAACCCGTGAGCAGATGCTGAAGAAAGAGGGCCGTCTGCCCGATTCTCTGGTGGCATGTATCGGTGGCGGCTCCAACGCCATGGGGCTGTTTGGCCCGATGCTCAACGATAGCAGTGTGGCGATGATCGGCGTTGAAGCGGGCGGTCACGGCATCGCTACCGGCGAACATGCGGCTAGCCTTAACGGTGGGGAGCCGGGAGTGCTGCACGGCAACCGCACCTATCTGCTGCAAAGCGATGATGGGCAGAT
This sequence comes from Carnimonas nigrificans ATCC BAA-78, assembly GCF_000526695.1. Taxonomy (GTDB): domain Bacteria; phylum Pseudomonadota; class Gammaproteobacteria; order Pseudomonadales; family Halomonadaceae; genus Carnimonas; species Carnimonas nigrificans. The sequence continues at coordinate 47,423 of NZ_JAGO01000001.1, read as the reverse complement.
CAAGGATGCGCACTCGGTATCGGCGGGGCTTGATTACCCCGGCATCGGCCCTGAGCACGCTTATCTCTCTACGACAGGGCGGGTGGAATACGTCTCGATCACCGATGACGAAGCGATCGAAGCCTTCAAACGCTGCTGTCATCTGGAAGGCATTATTCCCGCGCTTGAATCGGCACACGCCATTGCGCACGCGCTCAAGATTGCCCCGCAGCTGCCCAGCGATCACCTGATGGTGATCAGCCTGAGCGGTCGCGGCGACAAGGATATGTCGAGCGTTGCCGAGTATCTGAAGCGTAATGGGGAATATGTGGGCGTGCCGGGCAAGGAAGGTAACGAAGATCAACATGGCACAGAGGAGAACCGCTGATGGCAACTCGTATCACGCAGCGCTTCGAGGCGCTTCAACAACAGAACCGGGCGGCGCTGGTGACTTTTGTCATGGCGGGCGACCCTGACCCTGAAGGTACTCTCCAGGTGCTGAAGGCGCTGGCTGACAACGGTGCCGATGTTATCGAACTGGGCATGCCGTTTACCGACCCGATGGCTGATGGCCCGGCTATTCAGAAAGCTACGTTACGTGCCCTTGAAGGCGGCCAGACCCAGCGTAAAACGCTTGATGTAGTGCGTCGCTTTCGCGCAGAGAATAACACCACGCCCATTGTGCTGATGGGCTACTATAATCCGATCTATCGCTATGGCGTTGATGCGTTTCTCGCCGATGCCAGGCAAGCGGGCGTTGACGGCTTGATTGTGGTGGATCTACCGCCGGAGCACGATAACGAACTATGTCTGCCTGCGCGTCAGGCTGATATCGACTTTATTCGATTGGCAACGCCCACCACGGATGCCAAGCGCCTGCCGAAGGTGCTCGAAAATACATCAGGTTTCCTGTATTACGTATCTGTGGCAGGTGTCACTGGTGCGCGAGCGCCCACCCCGGCTGACGTAGAGGCAGCGGTAGCGCGAATCAAAACGCATACTGATCTGCCGGTGGCCGTAGGCTTTGGCATTCGTACTGCCGAGCAGGCGCGTGCGATTGCCCGGTTCAGCGATGCGGTTGTCGTAGGTTCGGCGCTGGTGGAGTGTGTTGAAAAGGCAGCCACTGCCGACGAAGCCGCACAGCAGGTAGCAAAACTTACCAGCGAACTGGCCGAGGGCGTGCGTTCGGCGCGTGATGTGGCAGCTCAATAACTGTGAACTCGGGAGTGATGTCGTGAAGGGAACTCATCTTGTACCTGTATTAACGCTGATGGCTGCGGGTGTCATTCTGGGCGGCTGTTCCAGCACTCAGACGGAAGAGATTGTCGGAGCGCCGGAAGGCGTGGGCGCTTACTCCACTAGCACTCAGGGCAATGCCGCAGCGCAGGGCAACAGCACGACAGCCCCCACCAGCAGCGCCAGTCAAGCGACGGGTCGCCAAGGGGGAAGCGAGGCGCTGCCAAGTGATAATGTGCAGAGCGACCAATGCAACGTGAGTGAGCTGGAAGGCTACGCTGGCAAGCCGGGCAATCAGCAGATCTTCTCGGAAATCCTTCAGCGCAGCGGTGCCAGCATCCAGCGCGTCCTCACTCCCCAAACGATTGCCACCATGGACTACCGTGCCGAACGGGTTGATATCCATGTTGACGGCAGCGGCAGAATTACCCAGCTAAGCTGCGGCTAATAGTTACCACTGCCAGTTACAACAACGCCCGCAGGGAGAATATTCCTGCGGGCGTTGTTGTATTGGAAGGTGGCAGGTATCAGGCCGTTTTTTCTGCGTTGAGTACCTTGTTCGACGATGAGCTGGCCGACTTCCTGGAGGAAGAGAGGCCCAGTAGCTGCTTCAACAGACGCGAGAAGCGAATCTCGATAAGGGTGAAACTTCCCCACGACAGCAGCATGATAATGGGCAGGCAAACCAGCAGGGTTTGATGCGGCGTGAAGCCAAGCTTCTCGTGAAGCAGATCAGCTGCGCCCCAGAGAATAATGATATGCACCAGATAGACCGAATAGGACCAGTCACCGAGGTGTTTCAGCCAGCGTTGATGCTTGAATAACGGTTCCATCGTAATGAAAGAAGCGACCAGCAGCACGGCAGGAATTCCCCAGGTGAATAGCCGGTATGGATTCTGGTCATCGAAGCAGAGAATGGTCGCGATGGAAGCCGCTGCGATAGCGAAGGGCAGCAGTAGCCACTTGCCGTGGAGTGCTGGCAGCCAGTTGCGCTGGAAAGCGAACGCCAGCGCGATGCCAAGCAGGAATTCATAGATAACCGGCTGAGCATAGAACGTGGAAATCCAGGAGGTCTGGGCCGCCCAGCAGCTAATCGCAATGACCAGCCCTGCGGTGACAAAGCCGCGGTATTTCTTGCCGACCAGCAGCGACAGCGCAAACAGCAGGTAAAACATCATCTCGAAATTGAGTGTCCAGCCGACGGGCAGGATCGGGTAATAGCCGAAATGCGCAGGATTTTGCGTAGGAATGAACAGCAGCGATTTCAGCAATGAGCTGGCATCAAGCCCGTAAGGGGGCATTACGCTGGCGTTGTAGTAAATAATGGCCGCCGTCAGCAGCGTGAACAGCCAGTAGGCAGGGGCAATGCGCACCACTCGCTCAAGTATGAAGCGCGACGAATTCGGGCGCTTGTTGGCGCTCGACAGGTAGATCACAAAGCCACTGACGATGAAGAAAACATCAACGCCTACCTGACCACGGGTGGAGAGAAGGTGGCCGGTAACCGTGTGCGCATGGAAGTCAAAGAACACCTGCATGAAATGGTGGAAGACCACCAGCCAGGCTGCCGCTGCGCGAAGCGCCTGAACCGAAATGAGCATGGTATGAACCCTTTTTGTAAAGCATGAACCGCTGTTTAAAGCTGTTTCAGCAAAGTGTGACCGTAGAAACCAGAAATTTATCCTGAACGGGTGTTGGGGTTATGTGACGCATTGTGTCCGGCCTTTGCCCAACCGTAAGCCGCGCAGATTCATGATTCGGCCTGTGCAAAGGCGCGTCGGCGCGCCCAGCATGCCATCTAAACGTGCTACGTTCGCTGTGCTGCGCTCCAGCCTGTGCGGTGCTAGTGTCGGTGGTACATCACACAATGGGGGATTTCATGGCATTGCTGACATGCAGGTTCAGGTCCGAGGTGCTTGAGGTTGATACCTCCCTGCAAGCAATTGTGCCCGAGCACCGGCAGGGGCCGTGGCCAACGCTCTATTTGTTGCATGGGTTGGGGGATGACGAAGCGGCATGGTGCCGTTATAGCGCCGTTGAGCGCTATGCAAATGAGCGCGGCATCGCCGTTATCATGCCTTCCAGCGGCAGAAGCTTTTACTGCAATATGGCCTACGGGCCACGCTGGTTTGATTTCCTGTCGAATGAGCTGCCGAGCGTTGCCGGGCGGCTGTTTCCGCTCTCGGAGCAGCGTGAGAGCACCTTCGTGGCAGGGCTTTCGATGGGTGGCTATGGCGCCTTCAAATGGGCGCTGCGCGAACCACACCGCTTTGCCGCCGCCGCCAGCCTGTCGGGATCGCTGGATATTGCAGACGTCGCCACACGGGCCGACCCTCCCCCCGATGCGCGGCTGATCTTCGGTGATCGCTCTCCTGCGGGCAGTGATGATGATCTGCTGACGCTGGTGGAACAGTTCTCCGCTGCTTCCGACACGGCCCCCAGGCTCTATCAATGGTGTGGCACCGAAGACTTCCTCTATCAGCCCAACCAGCGCTTTCTGAATGCGGCGTGCACCGCCGGAATTGCCGTCGATTACAGCGAAGGCCCCGGCGATCATCAATGGTGCTATTGGGATGAACAGATTGAGCGGGTGATCGACTGGATGTTGCGCTAGCCGGTAGCTTCAGCGGGCCTGCGCCAAGGGCGGTGGCCCGCTGGGTTCACTTTGAAAGCGCGGGCGGCATCACCTGGATGCCGCCGGATAAGTTTGGTATCGGCTACTGATCGTCATAGCGCTCTTTCCAGCGCTTCTTCTCGACTCTGGTTTTCAGCATTTCCAGGGTATCCACCAGTATCGTTTCGAACTGCCCCTCGCTCAGCGTGGGGTTAGCCAATACGTCGTTGACGCAGTGGCCCACGATACGCTCCACGGAAGATTTGAATTCTGCTGATTCAAGCCCCTTGCTGGTTTCTCTCAATAGCTGGGTGAGAACATCAATCAGAGCGCTCTCCAGCGAGTGCGATAGCTGCTTGCCAAATGGCAGGCTTTTCAGCATACGAATATTGGCGTTGTCTTCCAGCACCTTGCGCGTGGAATCCACCAGATAGCCTTCCACGTCGGCGCTGGTGTGTGCGCGTACTTCGTTAATAAGTGCGGAAGCCCGTGTAGCGATCTCTGCTGACAGCTGTTCACGCTGCGGATCAATGACGCTCTCCTTGATATTGGCGCCAAGATCACCGTCGTGACGAATATCCTCTTGAACGGTGGTGAGAAGTTTCACCGCAACGCGATCAGAGAGTTCTTCCATGAGGATGTTGTAATACTTCTGGAAAAACAGGAAGAAGCGCCATTGCGTGAAATCGACGCAGCCGCTCTTTTGCAGCCGTACCATCAGCCCCAGTACACGCAAAATGCGGAACCAGCGGAAGTTGGTGATGGGCAGGGAGCCGAGCACGTCATACCAATGCACGAACGGATAGAAGAACCAGCGATGGTAGCGGCGTTGAACAATCGCCACTAGCCAGCCAGCGAGAATATCAATCCAGAAGATGGTCAGAAACCAGACATCAATCTGGCTGGCGTGGTCAGAGAGCCAGTGGGCCTGATGATCCAACGCGGGCCAGATCACATTGAGCAGCCAGGGAAGCGGCGTGAAGCGATAGAATGAGTCGAATAAAATCAGTACCAGACTGAGCGCGACCAGTACCAGAATGATGACGTCCCACGCCTCAAGGCCCCACTGGCGGCGCGGTGCATGGGATGCCGTGTGGTTGGATTCGGTTAACAAAAGACGCTCCTATTGGTTGCTATTCCATCAGTGCAGCTCGTGCCGAGTGGCGGCGTCCGCCCAGATCCCTCTACGGTGGTGTACGTAGATCGCGCTCAGGCTGACCGAGCGAACGACCATGAATAGCGTGAATGCGAGCCACAGTCCATGGTTGCCCAGCCCCTGCGATAGATACCAGACCGGTAGAAACACTGCCACGGAGAGCAGCAGGGTGTCACGCATCGGGCGGGTCGCAATGGCGCCTACAAACACGCCATCCATTAAATAGCTCCATACCGCGATGACCGGCATCGCTACCAGCCACGGCAAATATTCACGCGCGGCCTGGCGCACGGCATCAATACTGGTCAGCACGTCAATCAGCCACGGGCCAGCCAGGGCAAAAATCAGCGCCGCTCCCAATGAGGTATAGACCGAAAATCTGGCACAGGCGCGCACCGCTGCACCAAACTGATCGAACCGTTGTGCTCCTGCTGCACGTCCCGTCAGAGCTTCACCGGCCTGCGCGAAGCCATCCAGCGCGTAGGAAGTGAGCATAATGAACTCAAGCAACACCGCATTGGCCGCCAGTATGGTGGTGCCTGAGGCGGCTCCTCGTGAGGTAAAAAACGAATTCACAAACAGCAGCGCCAGAGTGCGAATGAACAGATGCTTGTTGACCTGAAACAGTGCGCGATAGCGCTCCATATTGCCCAGCATGCCCAGCGCGAACTGACTACTCAGGCGGTGTGAATGGCGTATGACCAGCGCGATGCCCAGCCCCAGCGCAAGGTAGTCGGCCACCAGTGCTGCCCAGGCCACGCCATCGCTGTGCAGTCCTGCTCCCAGTACCAGCGCGAGGGTCAATGCCACATTGGCGGCGTTGCTGGTGATGGTCAGCAGCAGGGTGGTGCGTGCACGCTGCTGGCCCAGGAACCAGCCGAGAATAACGTAGTTGGACAGTACGGCGGGTGCCGAGAAGATGCGAATGTGGGCAAAGCTGATCGCTAACGCCTGAACCTCCGGTGCGCCACCAATCAGACGCACCGCGGCGGGCACCAGCCACGGCGATAGCACAATCAACGCAACACCGACGCTGACCGCCAGGGCCAGCGATTGCAGCAGCAGGGCACGGGCTTCGTTGTCATGGCGGCGTCCGTGAGCCTGCGACGTAAGGCCGGTGGTGCCCATGCGCAAAAAGCCGAACGCCCAAAACAGCATGTTAAAGAGGGTAGTGGCGAGGGTGACTGCGCCAAGGTAGCGGGCATCAGGCAAGTGGCCGATGACCGCTGTACCCACCAACCCCAGCAGCGGCACGCTGATATTCGACAGGATAATGGGCCAGGACAATCGCCACACCTGGCTAGCGGGCACATGTGCGGGGCGCGGGCTGGTATCAGTCAAGGTGTGTCACGCGAAAAACAGTCACTGGGCTTGCGAGGTAATCAACTGATACTTCGCAAGCAGCTGATCGCAGCTTTCGGCATGCCTGGGATCATGAGGAATACAGTCAACCGGGCATACCTGCTGGCACTGTGGTTCATCAAAATGCCCTACGCATTCAGTGCACAGGGAAGGATCAATTTCGTAGATTTCATCGCCCGGATAGATCGCCTCGTTTGGACACTCAGGCTCGCACACATCGCAGTTAATGCACTCATCAGTAATCATCAGTGCCATTTAACGCTCCTTCTGCTGACGTTCAGCAAGTGCGCGCTGCACCGCGGCAGGCACCAGACGTGAAATATCGCCCCCCATCCTGGAGATTTCGCGCACAAAACTTGAGGAAATCGCAGAGACCGAGGGGGAGGGCATCATGAACAGATTGTCAGTGCCGGGGCGCTGTAGCTGATTCATGCGCGCCAGTTGCCACTCATAGTCAAAATCGGTGCCACTGCGCAGCCCGCGCAGCATCACATTCGCACCGAGTGAATCCAGCAGTTCGGTGGTCAGGGTATCGAAGCCGATGACATCAATATTGTCAGCTTCCCCGATAACCTCTTTGACCAGCGCAATACGCTGCTCAAGATCGAACAGCGGTTTTTTGGCACTGCTGTCGGCGACGGCGACGACCAAGCGGTCGAACAGCGGGGCTGCTCGCGTAATAAGGTCGAGATGGCCGAGTGTGATCGGGTCAAAGGTACCCGGATAGACAATGGTTGGCATGGCGACAATGTCATTATGAAAATAGCAACGGTGACGCATGAATGTGCGCCACCGTCGATAGGATGTCTACCTTTCTATAGAGATACTTTCTACAAAGGCAGCCTGTAGGTTGCTCGATTTAGCTGAGCGAGCCGAAGGGGTTATCCACCTTCAGCGAGATACTGTTGGCGTAGCCCGGCAGCGTCACCGAGGTGCTGGTGATCTCCAGTTCGGAGCCATCAAGCACGTTTTCACCGAACACATAGCGCGGATCGAAATGGCCTGTCTGCGAGCGCTCTTCGAAGGCGAGAGAAGCCTCACGCACGGACTCGCGCTTGCGCTTCCATTCAGTGATGGCGTGTTCACCATGACGCTGGCGCAACAGCCGTTCGGTCACCTCGGGCGACAGCAGCGGGGCGCTGGCATTGTTGCCGCCAAAGCCCTTGGCATTGATAAAGCCAACATCAGCGTGACACTCGCTGGCTTGACGTTGCAGAACCAGGCGCTCGGCATGAACATCGTCGGGTACCCTGTGCAGATTGGCGATACCGGGCAATATCTGGTGCTGGAAGGTGCCTAGCGCACTGGCGATCTGATCGCCGGCCGCAGTGCCCTGGGAGTGTCCAAGGTAGGCTTTGATCGCGGCCACCGGCCACTGTTCGATGTCGAAGGCGCTGGCGACCTGATGAAGCACATGGGATTCAGTGGTGCGGTTTTTCGGCGTGCTGGTGCCGTGGGCGTGAATAAAACTGCGCTGGCGCACCGCTTCTTCCCCAAGAATCGAGGTTGCCAGACTCACGCTTTTGGCCAGCGTAATATAGTTGCCGATACCGGGGGCCGAGATGGAACGTTTCCAGCCATCGGCATTGACGTACACATCGGGCACCGAACCGAGCACCTCAGCGCCCAGCTCAAGCGCCAGATGATCGTCCATCAGCAGCACAAACTGGGCGGCTTCACCAATGGTAAAGCCGCAGTTTTCGGCAAAGGGCCGGCAGGCGCGCTGATAGTCGCTGTCGGTCAGCAGCTCCAGCGCATCAAGCGCCTTGAGGCTGTTGTCATCGGCCAGCGCGCTCATGGCACGGAAGCCCTCAATGACCTCCGGCGTGACCGGTGCATCGGCAGTGCCGACCATCACTACACGGCGACGTCCGCTGCGAATGTCTTCTACCGCCAGCCGCAGGTTGTAAAGGAAGGTGGCGCAGGCACCCAGCAGGCCAGCGGTAGTACCCACATTGCCCAGCACGTAGGCATTCAGGAAATCGGCGGGCATCTGCCCGTAACCCAGCGGCATCTGCTTGGAAGTGGCACGGCTGCCGGTCACATAGCTTTTCAGCAGGCCACCCCAGCCCTGCTGATCGAGCTGGCCGGTCGAATTGCTGGCATATACCGCTATTTGATCGGGCGACAGGCGATCGAGAATATCCTGCCACTCAAGACCGCTCTGACCAATACAGTCAGAGGCGCCGAACACAGTCATTGCCAGAGCGCGCGGATGGTGCACGCTGCGATAGAACGCAGTGGGTTCGAAGCCTGTGGGGAGCTGGGCGGCACTGTTGACCAGCGGAGTACGATGATCGGGCAGCAGCACCGCAAAATCGCCCGCCGGTACCTGTATCTTGACGCGACGATTATCGACTTCGCTGATCTGCCACTCACTGGGCGGCGTTTCAGGAAGATCGCGCTTGCGCAGGGTGAATTCGATAGGCTCCGCAAGATTGAGCGTAGTGGAGCGATTGGCCGGAATACCCGCTTCACCAAAGGCCGGTTCTTCCGTGCGGCGAATCAGCGTGTGACGAGCGATGTACTCCTGATGACGACTCACCACTTCCTCGGCGCTGCAAGGCGTGCCTTCACTATCGGCCCAGTTGCCCTGGTCGTCGCACTGTGCAAGGCCCATCAATGAAGCAAGCCCAAGCAGCGTATGGTGTCGCTGCTGCGCGGGCAGGGCGTCAAGCACCGTGCGGCGGTACGCCTGGTGGCCAGAGGTTCTGCCCGCCGGATTGATGCCACCCATCCCAACGATCACTGGTAAGTATGACAAGCCGCTATCCTCATCTTGCGTCACGGTCTCGATAGGTGGTCGATAGGCTTTATCGGTACTTGATGTCACGATAGGAGCCACTACCGGAATACTATCGGCGGCCGTTATGAACTGGTGTATCGCGCCGTGGCATCGCAAATATCAAGGTTGCGAGCGTGGCGAAAGCGGCCTCCCCGCTAAGGAGAACCGCGGGCGCGCTTAAATGTTGCGTAATGATAACATTGCCGTTATCACTCCGTCATATGGTTAGAAGCGACTTATGCGCCGGTTTCGCACTTGCTTCACCCTATGGCCTGAATCTCTCTGCCCGGACCAATCTTCATGCAGGCCAACTCCTCTCCTATTGAAAGCTCTCAGCGTGGCGTACATCACGGCCTTGCACAGCGCGTCGAGCGCGCCTTGCAACATCCCTGGCGGCGGCCCGTGGCCGAGCACAGCCGTCTAGCGTTCGAACATGCTCAGCAGTGGCGTGCGCCGCTGGCCGACAGAGCCTTGATTATTGATGCCGGCTGCGGCGTGGGGCTATCAACCCGACGTCTGGCTGAGCAGAATCCTGAAGCCGTGGTGATCGGCATTGATCGCAGTGAAGATCGCCTCGCCAGAGACCATGGCCGGTTGCCCGACAACGCGCTGCTGGTACGCGCCGATCTGGTGGACTTCTGGCGGCTGGCCCTGGCCGCGGACTGGCGCCCCACGCAGCACTATCTGCTTTATCCCAATCCTTATCCCAAACCGGGGTTGTTGAAACAGCGCTGGCAGGGACATCCTGTGCTGCCAACGATTCTACGGCTGGGAGGAAGGCTGGAACTGCGCTCGAACTGGCATATTTATGTAGAAGAATTTGCGCAGGCGACCCAACTGGTGACGGGCATTACGCCGACGGTTGAACCATTTGTACCGGCCTCGCCCGCCTTGACGCCTTTTGAGGAGAAGTATCATCGCAGCGGGCAACAACTGTGGCGCTTGCAGGTCGAATTGCTCCGGCAAAATGCGTGAGGATTGGTTAGACTGTTAACCAGTCTGGCGGGTCAGGCAGTGGGTGCGTCCGTACATGGGAGGCAAAAAATCGGTTAACGAGAGGAGCAAGCGGGTCGGTGAGCAACGCATATAACCTCAAAGGCGGTAAATACTGGCAGTCGATGGCATCGCTATGCGTTGTACTGTTGCTACTTTCGGTGCCGCTGGTGGCGCGGGCAGTTGGTCTGCCTTCCCTGTCCAATCTGGCCGGTAATGACTTCGATATCAGTGCGGAAGTCAAAATGCTCGACAGCGGACAGGTCGTCGCGCAGCAGCAGCCGCGCGCGATGCTGACGCCGGCATCGCTCTCCAAGCTCTATGTTGCCGGAGCCGCGCTTGACCGCTACGGCCCCCAGCACCGCTTCACTACGAGCCTCTACTCTTCTGGGCAGGTACGTGGCAATACCCTACACGGTGATCTGATCGTGGATGGCGGCGGTGATCCTGCGATGACCACGGAGCGCTACTGGACACTGGTGCAGCAGCTGCGTGCCCAGGGCATTCAGCGGGTCACCGGTCGTGTGGTGCTCTCCCAGTGGCCGTTCGGCCCAACGCCCTGCGTCGTGACGGATCGCTGTCAGGCTCGCGCCACGTCGTCGCACTCCTATGACGCGCTGCTGTCGCCAGTGGCCGTTGATTATGCTGCCTGGTGCACCCAGGTGATTCCGGGCGTGCCGGGAAGCCCTGCGCGCGTCGCCGGGTGCTTCAGCGCTACGCCGCTCTTGCCGGTCACCAACAAGGTGAAAACAGTGGGCGACTCACAGCCCACCCAGCTCAGCGCGCGCCGTACCACCTCTGGTGGCAAGGATACGCTGACGATCACCGGACAGATATCGACTTCCTCTGGCCCCACCTCGGTGTACCGTTCGGCCTCTGATCCGGCGCAGGAAACCATGACCACACTGCGTCAGTTGTTCCAGCAGTCCGGCGTGTCGGTGGCGGAAGGCTTTACCGTCAGCAACACCGTAACGCCGCGCAATGCCTCCTTGCTGGCCTCGGTACAGAGTCAGCCGCTGCAAATGGCGTTGATGGATATGCTCAATTATTCCAACAACTTCATGGCGGATATGCTGACCGTTGATCTATCGGCCGCGACGCCAGCCAGTCTTGCCAGCGGCACGGCAGCACTCAAGCGCTTCGTTGATAAGGTGCCAGGCCATGGGCCTTTGACATTGGGCAGCGGCAGTGGCCTGACGCCGGAAAGCCATACCAGCGCACGCGGTTTGACTGCGCTCATGGACTATATGTATCACCAGCCGCAACTCTTCCCGACCTTTTCGGCGGGTATGCAAACCCCTAGTAACGGGGTGGCGCGCCATATTCGGCACGGTTCAAGAGACTTTCAGAATAGCGTTATGGTCAAGACCGGCACCCTTAATGATCCCGTGCCGGTACGCGCCATTGCAGGCTATTTTCGCGGCAAGTCAGGGCGCTGGGGCACCTTCGCGGTGCTGGTGCAGGGGCGTGCGGCTACCCCTTATCTGACCTGGTCGAAGGTGATGGAAGCCGTTGCCGACGATATGGACACCATTATCGCTCATAACTAATGCTGTGGCGGCGCGGCGCTGGGATGGTTCTCCCCAGGCAGGATGGCCTTGCGCGGCGACTGCCTGCCCCCAGCAACCAACCGTACCGGAAAGAGGCATCCTCAAGGGTGCCTATGAGCGAGAAGCAAGCTGTCGCTTCCGCCATAGTGAAGTGTGATCACTCGGGCCGCTGAGCGTTTTGAACATGAATAGCGCCGTGTAATGTTGCGCCTGGCTGATGACCATTCTGTGAGTGAAGGGTAGGGTATTTGAATCTTTCACGGGCGCCCGCAGATGTTTCCTCAAGCAGGTGTGTGGGCACTCGACAATGAGCTTTGTGTAATGAAACCTAGACAATCCGGTATTTCCCGGCTAATAAAATCGGCGCACTACTCATGGCGCGGGCTATGCTCGGGCTGGAGCTCCGAGCAGGCGTTTCGGCTTGAAGTGGTGCTGGCGATTTTGTGCTTTCCCGCCACGTTCTGGCTGGCGAACAGCTTTTTGGGCTGGCTGATGCTGCTGGGCAGCGCGCTGCTGGTCATCATCACTGAACTGATCAACTCGGCGGTTGAAGCGACGGTTGATCGCATCGGCAGCGAGTTTCACGAGCTATCAGGACGCGCCAAGGATCTTGGCTCAGCGGCGGTCTTTGTCAGTGCTTTGTTTGCTGCCGTGGTATGGGGCGGCTTTCTGCTGGCGCGGCTGGGCATTCTGCCGATCGTGGGCTAAATTCCAGCATCGCTTTGTTTCTGACCGGCTTCTGTTGAAAAGAGAGCCGCCGGGCGTTGCTGCTGGATGATCTCCCCCAGCACCTCGTAAATGCGCGGCTCCAGCGATTGCGCCACATTAAAGCGCATGAAATGGCTGGCACGCTGCGACAGGCTGAACACATTGCCTGGTGCGAGCAGTACCTGCTGCTTGATCGCCTGCTGAGCGATGGTCGCTGCATCCAGTCCCTCTGGTAGCGCAACCCATAAAAACATCCCCCCACTTGGCTCTAGCCACGGCGTCATGCCAAGCTGCCGTACGCTGGCAAGCGTTTGCGCAGTGGCTTCCGCCAGCCGCCGCCTGACCGCCTCCATGTGCTTGCGATAGGTGCCGTTGCCGAGCAGCGTCAGCAGCAGTTCGGCAGAGAAATGGCCTGATTCAAAGGCAGTGGCCAGTTTGAGATCCACCAATCCTTCCAGCCAGTCGGCACGCGCAGCGATATAGCCCACGCGCACCGAGGCCGACAGCGTTTTTGAGAAGCTACCGATGTGAATCACCTGCTGTAGTCCGTCCAGCGCGGCCAGGCGTGGTGATGGCGTTGTTTCAAAGTCGGCAAAAACGTCATCTTCGATAATCGTCAAACCATGCTGTTCAGCGAGACGCAGTACGCGATGGGCCGTATCGAAGGTGAGCGTAGCGCCCGTGGGGTTATGCGGCGCGGCATTGGTGATATAGAGGCGTGGCCGATCGTGCAGCAGACATTGCTCGAAAGCGCGCAGGTCAGGGCCATTTGGAGTGTAAGGAACGCTGACAATATTGACGCGGTGCGCGCGCAGCATCGCTTGCAGGCTGAAGTAGCACGGATCATCCACCAGTACGGTAGCGCCTGGTTCCAGCAGAAACCGGCACAGCAGGTCGATGGCCTGGGTACTGGATTCGGTCAGCATCAGCTGCGCGGGCGATGCGTTGATGCCGCGCTCCCGAATACGTCGGGCCAGCAACTGACGCAGCGCTGGTAGTCCTTGCGGCGTGCCGTAGCTGGTCAGCGGCGCCAGCGGTTTACGAGCCAGGGTACGCAGGCCACGGCGAATGGCCTCATCAGGCATCCAGCTCTCGGGTAGCCAACCACACCCCGGTTTTAAGGTGTCGCTGCCGGTATCCAGTGATTGGCGCGTTACCCACACGGGATCTATCTCGCGTTCGATACGCGGGCCAGCGTCAGCGATGTTGAACGGCGGCAGGCGGTCACTGACAAAAAAGCCGGAGCCACGCCGCGCTTCGATCAAGCCTTCGGCAACCAGCCGTTCATAGGCTTCCACCACGGTGGATTTGGACACCCCCAACGCCGCCGCCTGCGCCCGAATGGAAGGCAGACGATTTCCATGATTAAGCGCTCTACGCTCGATTCTGTCGCGAATATCATTCATGACGCGGGTAATGAGCGCGCCTTCACCGCCTGGCTTGGTCATTTTGTTTATCCATGGGGGCCGCTGTACCGCTACTTTTGTCAGTACAGTTCGGTTGAATTGTACTGCTAGTGTATCTGTTGTTTTGCCGTGACTTAAGCCAGCATCGCGTTATTCGTTCCGCTCGTGGTCGAGCGTGTAATTGGGCTGGTCAGTTCAGGAGTCAGGCAGATGGTAGCGACAATTCCTTCCAACATATCCCGCGATGAGCGTATGCGCCTCAAGATCGGTTTGGCAGAGATGCTCAAGGGCGGCGTCATCATGGATGTGTGTACCGCCGAGCAGGCGAGGATCGCCGAAGCAGCAGGGGCGACCGCCGTGATGGCGCTGGAACGGGTGCCGGCCCAGATTCGTGCGGAAGGCGGCGTGGCGCGCATGGCGAATCCGCGTTTGATTCAGGAGATCATGGAGGTCAGCTCGATTCCTGTAATGGCCAAGGCGCGGATCGGCCACTTCGCGGAAGCGCAGGTGCTGCAAAGCCTGGGCGTTGATTTTATTGATGAAAGCGAAGTATTGACGCCCGCCGATGAAGTGCATCACATCGACAAGCACCACTTTGATACGCCCTTTGTGTGCGGTGCGCGTGATATCGGTGAAGCGCTGAGGCGTGTTGCCGAAGGCGCAGCGATGATCCGTACCAAGGGTGAAGCAGGCACCGGTGATGTTGTGCATGCAGTGAAGCACATGCGCCAGATCATGGCGGATATTCAGCGCGTCACGTCACTGCGCGAGGATGAACTTTATGTGGCTGCCCGTGACTATCGCGTACCGGTGGAGCTGCTTCAGCAGGTTGCTAGGGAAGGTAAACTGCCGGTGCCCAACTTCTCGGCGGGCGGTATCGCCACCCCCGCAGATGCGGCGCTGATGCGTAGTCTGGGGGCGGAAGCCATTTTTGTCGGCTCCGGCATCTTCATGAGCGATGGCTATACCTATGCCCCCCGCGAAGAGGCCGAGCAGCGTGCGCGTGCCATCGTGCGGGCCTGCACCCACTATGATGATCCGGAAATCGTAGCGGCATGCAGCGCTGAATGCACAGGGGCCATGAAGGGGCTGGCAGTCGCTGCGCTGGAGCAGCACCAATGGTTACAGGGGCGCGGTGAATAATGGCGATGCGGGTAGGGGTATTGGCCGTTCAAGGCGCTTATCAGGCGCATGCCGCACGGCTCAAGCTGCTCGGGGCCGAGCCGGTGCTGGTACGCAGCGCCGCAGAGCTGAATGATATTCGCGGCATTATCCTGCCGGGTGGTGAATCCACTACCATGCTGCGTTTTCTGGCGCGCGATCAACTTCTGCAAGCATTGACCGACTTCGCTGCCGAACACCCTGTGCTGGGCACCTGCGCGGGCCTTATTCTGCTGGCCCGTGAAGTTGAACCGCAGCAGCAAAGCCTCGGCCTGCTGAACGTAAGCGTGCAGCGTAACGCCTATGGTCGGCAGCTCGATTCCGCCATTATCAAAGGCTCCACCGCGCTGAGCGGTGGGCCACTTGAAATGGTCTTCATTCGAGCGCCTGCCATTACCCACGTCGGTGATGGCGTAACGGTGCTTGCCGAACGCGACAACCAGCCGGTGTTAGTGCAGCAGGGGCACCTATTGGGCTGCGCTTTTCATCCCGAGCTTTCCCAGGACACGCGCGTGCATCAGCTTTTTTTGGAGGGGATGGGAAGAGGTATCTAATATGAATAATAATATTGATCCATATTGAATATATTGTCCATTGATCTTAATGTGGAACGGTAATTATTCAGCCTTCTGTTTTTAAGAAGGCGGTAAATCTCCTGTTTTTAATGCCGGTATTTCCTGTTTATATTTGGAATAGACCTTCTTGACGCATGTTGTGTGAAGGCCATCAATATGTTCTTGAAGGCTTTCATGAATGTGACTCTTCATCGGGTCCAGTATGAAGTCGATGCCTTCACGCCTTGCGATTTTTGCGGCAGGAACAAAATCTGCGTCTCCGGAGATCAATACGATTTGATCAACCTGAGACTTTAATGCGAGAGAAGTAATATCAACCCCCAGGCGCATATCGACTCCCTTTTGGCGAAAGGTAAGGGTGACATCCTCTTCGGAAAGCTCATCTACTGTTATTTTTCTTTTGAGAAGCTCTTTTATCTTCGCAGGTTTGATTGTCCACTTTACATCTTGAGATAACTGCCCTAAGCGTAGGGCAACTTTGCGTTTGGTAAGTAATGACCGATGAAATTCTGTGCGGAATTTGAATTCATCTTTCCTGGAGAAGTCGATAGCCTTGCCTGTGATGGGATGATGTTGCTTGCCACTATAAGGTGGGCAGTCGTAGACAAATATACGGTAGAGATCACGTCGGGCCCGGTTTCCGGGATTTGATAGGTGTAAAATAGCCCATCTGAATAGGCATTCGGCGGCTCGTGATCCATTGTAAGCATTGTTGGGTTCTATGTGGCGGAAGCGCTTCACAAAAAAGCCTGCATCCACGAGTATTGCCGTTGACATCGCGCCTCGGAAATCCGTGCAAAAAAGCCTTTGGGCTCGGCACCGACCGGGATAGTTGGAAGGGCTTACTGCCAAAGGCGTTATGGGAGGAACTATAATCCTGTCTCAGATGCCTATCAAGGAATTTTCTGCATGATACTGTTCCGAGCCTTAACCGGGCCGTGCCTGCCGAAAAGCAGGCTTTCTTTTTATTACCCGCGCAGCTCTCTAAGGTACTTATCAATATAAAACGGTTTGTCTTTTGATTTGTACTGCTGGATATAACGGGGGTGCTCAAGAGTAACAAGTTCGTCGAACAGATGAGCGCGTTTGTTGAGCTTATCAATGAAGGTGCGGTTTTTCTTGCCGAGTACAAATCCTTTGCGGGTATCAATTCCCAGCGCAATATGGGCGCGCATGGATTCGATCATGAACGTTTCGACATCGGCAAACAGCGCTTTGTCGTCATAATAGTTGGCATTGACTTCCTTGCCGTTTTTATCCCGAACAATCGCCAGGGGGAAGGGCGAGTTAATGTAAATATCGCGATAAAACTGCTCGGCGCCGCCATAGGCACGAATCATGTCGTAGACAAATACCGACGATACCTCATGGGTGTGTGCCCACGGCACACTGATACCGCAATCGCTTTCAAGGCGCTTGGTATCGGTGAAGGGAATGCCGGTCACTGCCGCGCCATGGCGGCTGGGGTTGATACCGATCAACATGCGGCGCTGTTGGTTATCCGCATAAAAGCGGTCGTAAAACTGGCGCATCACGTTAGGGGTATCGGGATTTTCCAGAAAAGGATTGATGACCCGAAATCCCTCCGGCAAGGCACCTTCGTAGCGCAGGCCAAGATTGAAATTGACCACGCGCTCGCCAAACGTATTTCCCTGTAATTGCTCACACTGACTCATTGATTGGCTGCCTTTGCTTACCTGAAGAGAACGTATGCCCAGCGGGGCTAGTCTGAATACAATACTGCCGGCGCGCCGTTAATAACGGTTCAAATTGCCTGCTTGCCTTTATCAACGCCGCTTGTGGTTGTGCCTGATAATTGCTCGCCGCCGTTAGAGTAGTGTTGGGTGTTTACATCAAAGTACAACCCTTGGGCAGTGCGCTGTGGGCAACTGCGTGGGTTAGAAGCCGTGCGCTGCCTTGAGCGCGGGCAGAACCTGTGTTTCCAGCAAGGGGGCCAGTGGCAGCGTGGCTGAATGTTCAATAGGAAGCCAGCGGAACTCCTCGATTTCAGCCGCGCAGGTAATGGCTTCAGCGGACATGCCCTCAACGCAAAAGATGGTCGCCGTTACCTGACAATTCGGCTCATTGGCGGCGGCTGCGCTGAAGGTGCCCAGTAGCTTGATCTCGCCATCCGGCTGCACGCCAAGCTCTTCCTGCCACTCTCTGGCAAGTGTGGTGAGGGGCGACTCTCCGGTATCCGGCTTGCCGCCCGGCAACATGAAGCGCTGGGTGTTGCGCTTGCGCACCACCAACAAGCGCTGCTGCTGATCCAACAGGCAGCCTGCAACCACATTGATCACGGTGGTGGGCATGGCGATATGTTCCTTGATCGTGGGCCATAAAAAATAGCGATGGGGTGGCTGCCCCCTGCTCAATGGCGTGCAGGGCGCTCAAGACCAAGGTGTTCACGCAGGGTGGTGCCGCAATAGTCGCGGCGAAAGCGGCCACGACGCTGCAACTCAGGAATCACCTGATCCACGAAGTCATCAAGCCCGGCAGGCAGTGTGGGCGGCATCAGATTGAAACCGTCCGCAGCGTCGTTGTCGAGCCAGTGCTCGATATTGTCAGCGATCTGCTCTGGCGTACCCACCATGGTGCAGTGTCCGCCACCGGCGGCCAGCCGTCCGAGCAGTTGCCGCAGGGTGGGCTGTTCATCCTCGATAATGCGCAAAATAGTGGCGTAGCGCCCCTTGGGGCCGTTGAACGCTTCCAGCGGCGGGAGCGGAGGAACCGGCGCATCAAGTTCCCACTGTGAACAATCCTGATCAATGAAGAACTCAAGCTGACTCAGCGACGAGGCGACCGGCAGCATTTCATCAAGCTGTTGCTGCTGCTGACGCGCTTCGGCCTCCGTAGCGGCCACGTAAGTAACCAGCCCCGGCATGATCGGCACATCGACGGTGCGCCCTGCGGCGCGCACACGGCGTTTGATATCACGGTAGTAGCGCTGCGCGGATTCGATATCCCAGGCGACGGCATAAATTGCCTCGGCATAGCGCGCAGCCAGGTCGCGCCCCTGCTCGGAGGCGCCCGCCTGAAACAGCACCGGATGCCCCTGCGGTGGTCTGGGCACGGTGAGCGGCCCTTCAGTGCGGAAGAAGCGCCCCTGATGGTGCACTGCGCGCACACGTTCGGCATCAGCGTACCAACCGTCGCGCGCCATGCCTGGCTCGCCATCATCCCAGCTATCCCAGAGAGCGTGGGCGGATTGAATCATCTCTTCGGCGCGGGCATAGCGTTCGGCGTGTGCCGGCATCTTGTCGAAGCCGTGATTGCGCGCTTCAGGATCAAACATCGAGGTCACCAGATTCCAGCCCACACGCCCATGCGAGATGTAATCGAGCGATGCCAGTTGGCGTGCGGTATGAAAGGGCGTGCCGAAGGTGCTGGAGATCGTGGTAATCAGGCCGACGCGCTCGGTGGCGCGAGCCATGGCCGAGAGCAGAGTGATCGGTTCAAGGAACCAGCGCGGGCCATCGCTCAGTTCGATCGCCGCATGACCATCGGCGAAGAATACGCCATCCAGCTTGCCCCGTTCTGCGGTTTGCGCCAGCTCCTCGTAGAAGCTGACATCGCCCAGCCGCTCTACCTGAGAGTGCGGCTGGCGCCAGGCGGCGCGATGGTGCCCGACGCCAAACAGGAAAACGTTGAAATGTGCCTGCTTCAAAGTAGCTGTCATTGAATCAATCCTTTACCAGTCCGCCATCAACCACCAGATTCTGACCGCTGACCGAGCGTGCCCAGGGCGATGCGAAAAACAGCACCGCGTCGGCAAATTCCTGCGGCGTGGTCACGCGGCGTAACGGGGTATTGGCGGCAATCATCTCGAACACCTCTGCGGGGGTGGCGCTGGAGGCATCAGTGCTGCGCAGCAAACCGCCCGAGACCATGTTGGCGGTAATATTCTCCGGCCCCAGCTCCTGTGCCATGGTGCGCGTAAGTGACAGCAGCGCAGCCTTGGCGGCGGTGTAATCGTGATAGGGCACCACCGGATTCTGGAACAGGTTGGTGCCAATCGACACGATCCGCCCGAATCCCAGCTCGCGCATTCCCCCAAGGGTCGCCTGCACGCAGTTGAGAGCGCCTTGAACGCTGCCTTCAAACTGCTGATTCAGCTCGCGCCACTCCATATGTTCAAGAGGCGTGCGGGCTTCACCGTTGAAACTGAACCCTACCAGCGCGTTGTTCACCACGGTGGAAATCGGCTGACCAAAGTGTTGCTGCGCCTGGGCTGCCAGGGCAACGAGCTGTTCAGGCTGGGTAACATCTGCCTTGAGGGCGAGAGCCTGATCGGGGAAGTCGTGCTGTAGCTGCTGGGCGGCGTTTTCACTGCGGTGATAGTTGATGACGACCCGTGCGCCTTCACGCAGGAAGGCGAGGCTGATGGCGCGGCCTAGACCGCGTGCGCCGCCGGTCACCAGTACGCATTGCTGGTCGAGAGGAAGGGCGATAGCAGTGCTCATGGTGCTGTCCTTGATAATAAGGGAAGGAAGTAACGTAGCTTCGCGCACGGCAGCCGTGCCGCGCCGAAACACGCGGCGCTGGCCGGTTTTTCGGCACTGTTTCTCTACAAAGTGCGCACGGTGCTCGCCTGCCTATGGTCGCGCGACCAGCGAAGCGTTGCTATCTCCCTTTTACCAAAGGCGAGTGCTAGCTGCCCGCTGAGCCAGGTTTGGCAAATTTGGCAATTTGGGTTGCCATCCACGGGCCAATAAACACCACCGCAAACAGACGCAGTATCTGAAGTGAAGCCACGATGCCCACGTTAGCGTGCGTATCCATGGCGATGATCGTCATTGAATCGAGACCGCCGGGGCTACTGGCCAGATAAAGGCTGAGATAATCAGTGCCCATGATGTGCAGCATCAAGGCAGCCGATAGCGCGCACAGCAAAATCAGCAAGAGCGCCGAGATAACCATCAGCGGAATGGCGCGCAGCACGTAGAGCAGCGTCTCGCGGTCAAAACGCAGCCCCGCATAGCAGCCGATGACTGCGTAGGCCACCGATACCAGCGGTGTAGGCAGATCAATAGCTACCCAACCGGCGAGATGCAGCGGTGCCGCCAGCAGTACCGGACCGAGCAGCGCGCCTCCCGGGAGCAGGCGGCGACCAATGGCCGAACCCGCCACCAGCAGCACGATCGTGATGGCGATATGCAGCGGCTGCTGAGGTGTGCCATCAATGGCGGAGGATGGGGCAACATCGGCACTGCGCAGGTAATGGGCCGCTATCGCGCCCGTAAGTACCACGCATACGACCCTGATGTACTGCATCGCGGCCACTACCCGAGGGTCGCCGCCGTTGTCTTCCGCCATCGCTACCATTACCGATGCCGCGCCCGGCGTTGTGCCGTAGGCGGCAGTGCTGCCCGGCATTCCTCCATAGCGCACGTTGAGAATACCGACCGGAAAACTCATCAGCAGGGTCAGGAAGGTCAATATCAGCATCGCCAGCCAATAGTTGGCTAGCGTGGCGAGCACGGCAAAGGTGATCGCCTGCGCAATCATGATGCCAATGGCTCCCTGCCCAAGGTTGAACCAGGAACGCGGGATGGTGAGCGAGATACCGTTCAGTGCGAGCACAATGGCCATCAGCATGGGGCCAATGAACTGGCCGCCGGGCAGCCCGATGACACTCATTGACACACTGGCAATACCGGCCAGCACGATCAGAAGCAGCCATCGTACCGTGAAGGGAAGAGTTGCAAGGGTACCGCGTTGATGCACTGATTCAGCTCCGCAGAAAGGAAGGCGAGCGCTGCCGGCCGGAAAGTTCCGATATGAACGGCAGTGTCAGTTTGTTCATGAAAGTGTAACAAATAGCCATCGCCCTGAGCGCGATGGCCGAGTGGATAGCGCTAGCGTTGAAAGTAGCGCGCCGCTGCCTCGAAAGCCTGTTCCAGCGAAGGCTGTAGCGGTTGCTCAACGCTTTCGGTAATCATCAGGTTGTCGTAGCCGCCGAAATCCTCGATCGCGAGACCATCGTCGGTAACTCGTGAGCGATATTCGCTGCTGTCACTGCTGAACCCCCATACAGGCAGTCCGCGTCCACGGGCGTAGCCGACTTCCCAGATAGTACCCGCATCGGCAGAAGGGCCGCGGAAGGGGGAGAGATTGGCGATCACGAAATCGGCGCGCTGAATCAGATCAATGTTCTTGGCGAAAATCCAGGCCGCCATGCTTGGCCCATCGGGCAGCTCCGGCAGTTGATTGTCCATCGGCGTAAGCGCCACAAAACCGTAGCGCTGGGCAAGCTGACGCCCATGCTCTGCGCGTTCTGCTGCATCGGGGTAAAAAACATCGGGACCTGCTAGATAGAGACGCTGCGCCACCGTATCGACTCCTTGGCTGAAGGGGGAATAAGCGCAGTGTACGGCACTTGCGGTGTTCATTCAGTATCGGCGCGCTCTTTTGCTCGTTGGAATTGCTCGTTGGAGCTGGTCGTTGAATGGTTGCTGGAAATGCGATGAAGGGCTTGAGGGCGTGCCGTGCTGTATCGCGAACGCGATGCGGTATTTGTATGAATGCAATGCAGATCACTGGGCGAATACAAGAGCGCTGGCTATCGAATGAGACGTAGCAGAAGGGTAAGGGGGAAGGTATTCAGAAAAGAAGTAGTGCAGAAAAGAGGCAGTACGGAAGGGAAAAGGGTGGCACCGCTAGCGCTGTGAGGGGCAGGGATCACCTGCGTGAGTGCTAACGGTGCTGTTACTTGATGCGGACCATAAGGGTAGGTGTCCTGAATGGTTGTCAAATCAGCTTATAGCACGGAGACCCAGCGACGTGCGCCATCCCAGTCGTTACCGCCCCTGGCAACATGCATGGAGCCATCGTGGGCGACGGCGATAGTGTTGGGGCGAACCCGCGAAGCATCGCGCAGCTCCTGATGCCAACCGCGAACGCTGTTGTGCCAGATCATGACAATACCGCTGCGGCGACGGGTTTCTGCGTGCTGACGCTGCTCATCGGAGGCGTGGGTGGCCTGATGTTCACGCCAGTGGCTGGCCATTTGCTGATAGTTCATCGTATTCCTCGCTTCAGTGCAGGGTGAAACAGTGGTGTCGTAGGGTGACACCAAGGCTTCCGCTTCGAAGCCATGAGTCAAAACTAGCCAATCAAGGCGCTGAATCCAATCCTACCTTTGTTTAATGATGTTGTGAGATAAAATTGCCGTGTTTTGCGATTTAAGTGAAATTATGGTGCTTTATTTTGCCTGTTTGTGGCATTTGTTTGATTTGGTGTGACGCTTTTTTGGCATGACCTGCAAGCATGATGCCCCCTGCTTTCAATGGGATAGCCAGAACAGCGGCGTGCTCCTTGGGGCTGCCAAATACGCTCAGGGTATTGGCGGTAACACTAGCGTTTTCGTTGATGTACGCCGTGCTCTTTTGATGAAGGGGGGATGGCGTCGCGTTCAGCAATGGCCTTGAGAATCGGCTCCTCGTCGCGTCGCTGTTTCGGATCATCATCGTTATGGGTGGGCACAATGGCTTCAGCCAGATGACAGTGCCTTCGGAAAGGCTTTCTCTTGCCTCAATAGGAATGGGGAGTAGGGCGTAGGAAGTGGAGAACAGAGGAAATTCAATGATGTAGAGCCGGAAGGAGAAGCGCGGTTAGTCGTGCGCGGTAGAAAGATCAGAGGCTGCGTGGTGCTCCGTGCTTATGTTGCAGCGCTGTAGATATGCCAAAAAAATCCCCCCGCTGCAAAGCGGGGGGATGCCGGTTACACGATCATGATGAAACGCTTAGTGATCGTCTTGTGCGTGTGGCAGTTTAAAGGCAATTACGTAATCGCCAGGCGGTGTTTCCATGAAGTGGTGGCCGGTCGCAGTGATAACGACATACTGCTCACCATCAACGGAGTAGGTCATGGGTGTTGCCTGACCACCTGTTGGAAGCGTATGGCTCCATACTTCCTTGCCGGTTTTGATATCGAAGGCGCGAATCTTGTGATCCGTGGTCGCGGATACAAAGATCAGGCCGCCAGCGGTGATGATCGGGCCACCGTTGTTGGGCACGCCAATGTTGATCGGCAGGTGCGTTGGCAGTCCAAACGGACCATTGTGCTCAGCGCTGCCCAGCGAGTGCTGCCAGATGACCTTCTTGGTATGCATGTCGATCGCCGAGATCATGCCGTAAGGCGGCTCGTTACACAGCATTTTGGTGAAAGGTGCATAGAAGGCACTCACATGCACGCCGTAAGGTGTTTGCGCTTGCGCACCAGCGCCTTCGGCACCACCGGCTCCGGGGTTGAAGCGCGGGTCATCAATGGAGAAGACACCTTCTTCATCCGACTGTTCGCGTGTTACCACCTGGTTGCGGAACACAAGGTTGCTCCAGTTACCCACCATGATGCCGGTGTTCGGGTCATACGCGACGCTGCCCCAGTCCGAGCCACCGTTATAGCTTGGATATTGCAGCCACGGGCGTCCCATGCTGGGCGGAGTGAAGTCACCCTTGTAGTTGGAATGACGATACATGATGCGACACATCATCTGGTCGATGGGTGTCAGACCCCACATATGCGCCTCATTGAGCTTGTTCCACAGGCTGAAGTGAGGCATATCCACTGAATAGGGCTGGGTCTTGGCGAGCTTCTGACCCGGTACGTCGTTGTCGGTCGGTACGGATTTCTCTTCCACACGGCTCAGCGGCTTGCCGGTACGGCGGTCGAGGATGAAGTTCTGACCACGTTTGGTCGGTACCAGCATAGCGGGAACCATGGAACCATCGGGGCCGGGGTAATCCATCAGGGTTGGCTGAGAACCCATGTCGTAGTCCCACACGTCCATATGAGCTGTCTGGAATACCCAGCGCTCTTCACCGGTACGTGAATCAAGGGCCACGATGGCAGAGTTGACGCGGTTTTCGTTGTCGGAACGCATGCCGTTGTAGTAGTCAGCGGCAGAGTTTCCGGTAGGTACGTATACCAGCCCAAGCTGGTCGTCCGCAGTCATGGTGGTCCAGGAGTTGGGCGTGCCACGGCTATAGGTTTCACCTTCGGCCGGTTCGCCATGTTCACCAGGACGGTTAACGTCCCATGCCCAGCGGAATGCGCCGGTTTCAACATCCCAGCCGCGGATAACACCGGAAGGTGCCCAGCGCGCTTGACCATCGAGTACTTCGTGGTTGGTGACGATAACGCCGTTGACTACAGGCATGGCGTTGTTCATTGCCAGCCAGCCCGGTACCGAGTGACCGATGCCTTTCATGACGCTGACCTGACCATTGTCACCGAACTGCTCGCAGGGCGTGCCGGTTTCGGTATCAAGTTCAACCAGACGTGCATCCAGCGTGGCAACCAGCAGGCGGGTATGACACATCTGACCTTCAGGAACGGCATTGGAGGTCACATAGGTCACGCCGCGGCAGGCTGCTGTATAGGGAACGCTTTCGTACTTGACGCCAGACTTCCAGTGCCACTGCTCTTTACCGGTGGCCGGATCAAGACGCATAACGTTGTCGGTGGCCGAACATACATAAAGGCCATTACCGATTTTGCTCGGCGTATTTTCTGCCGCCCATTTGTTGGGCTTGTCGGCAGGAGGCATGTCACCGGTACGATAGGTCCAGGCAACACTTAGCTGCGAGACATTTTCCGGGGTGATCTGATTTGCCGGAGAGTAGCGGGTAGCGTTTTTATCGCGACCATAATAGGTCCAGTCGGCATCTGCCTGTTCGCTATCGGAATAGTGCGCATTGGCGAGCGGCGTGTCAGGCGCCGGATCGCCGGAGCTGTAGCTGAACTGAGGGCCACACACGCACACAATGGCAACGATAAAGCAGAGAACCAGCGCGCCGGACATCAGCCACGAAGCGCCGCGTTTGACGCCCTGGCCGAGCCTTGGCAGACACAGCGCCAGCCATAGGGCCAATACTGCCGGAAGCGCCATGCGCGGTACCCAGGCCCAGATGCGGTCACCGGCTTCGACAATTGTCCAAATAAGCGTGCCGATGAAGAAGAGGCCGTACAGGTAGGCACCGGCCATGCGGTTGCGCCACAGCAATACCCCCGATGGCACCAGCAGAAGACCGGCAATGGCGTAGTACCAGGAGCCTCCGGCCAGCAGGAGCATAACACCACCTATAAGGAGCGTTATCCCAAGCAATGTTATGAGTATCGAAAGTATCTTTATCGGCAGTGAATGTCGGGTTTTCATTTTTTTTGCACACTTAATTTGGAACTAAGAGTGAAATGATAGGTAGAGGGTCAACCTTTGTATATACAGGCTGTGTTCGAGTAAGACTAAAGTACAATAAAAATCGACGATTAAATGTTTACTTTTCCTTCCCGTTATAGCTGGTCACATAAATCGTGAGCACGCAGAGATGTGCTCAATGTCGGTGATTTAACATTAAAATATAGTTAAATATCTGCAAGAGGACAGGTGAAAACGCTGCTTTGACCAGGACTGGGAAGGCATTTTCCAGCGTGGGCCATTTTCCACCATTATCGGCGGGTAGGGAGCTGATGACGGGAGAAGACGGCCAGCGAGCGCTGCATGACCAAAAATAGCCGCAGCGACTTCCTATCCTGCATGATTATCCATACTTAAAAGAAAGCAGGGCCGCTTCATCTTCATTCATGTAGATAGAGCGGCCCTCTCTTCTTTTTGGGCATCTTTTGGGGAAGGCGCTACGCGAGGTGGGCGGCGAGGCTATCCCGATGAGCAATCAGCACGGGCAGGTAGGTATCCAGCAGGGTCGTCATTTCAACGCGGGCGGCGTTGGTACTGACATTGATCGCCCCGATCAGGCGGCCATTGGCGGCACGCAACGGAATCGCCAGCGAACGCAGGCCGAGTTCCAGCTCCTGATCGAGGATGCAGTAGCCCTGCTCATGCGCCATCCGGATCTGCTTGACCAATTCGTCGCGCTGGAGGGTGGTATAGGGCGTCAGCGGCTCCAGGGGCGTGCGACTCAGCAGAGCATCAAGTGCTTCATCTTCCATTTCGCCCAACAGCACCCGGCCCATGGATGTAGCTACTGCCGGCAGGCGTGTACCCACCGAGATGTGAATGCCCATCAGACGCTGGCTGGAAGCCGAGCGGGCCGCATAGACGACATCGCCGCCATCGAGCACGCCCAGTGACGACGACTCCCCCAGCGTTTGCGTAATGTCCGTCAGCGTTTGCTGTACGGCGGTCAGGTAGTTGTTGGACGACAGGAAGGAGTAACCGAGTGACAGCGCCTTGGGAGCCAGCTCGAAATAGCGGGCCTGTTTGTTGACGTAGCCAAGTGAATGCAGCGTCAGCAGGAAGCGCCGCGCACGGGCGCGATTAAGCCCTGTACGTTCGGCGATCTCCGAGAGGGTCATGCGCTGGTGATGTTCATCGAACGCAGTAATGACTTCGAGGCCGCAGGCCAGCGCAGTGACGTAATCCTTGTCATCCGGGCTGATGCGCTCTTCATGGGCTGAAGGCTTGAGCGACGAGGAGGGAGACGCAGACATGGGCATCCTTGTGTCGGCTGGTTGGTCTTGGTCAGTTCGGGCGAACACCTGAGTCGAATCCTGATTGGATGATAAAGCAAATAGCATGAATGTGCCTTCACACCAAGAAGGAAGAGGATTACTCTCTGTTCATGTTCTTCTAACGAATAATAGTTCGCAAGGTGAATGTTGGGAGATAATCAAGCCGGACGCTTGCTTCATTCTATCGACTCAAGACGAGGTTCCATGATCAACAAGGTTGTCACTTCTGTCGCGGAGGCACTGGGCGACATACAGGACGGGGCCACAGTGCTTATCGGCGGGTTTGGTACTGCGGGCATTCCCAATGAATTGATCGACGGCCTGATCGCCCAGGGCGCGCGCGATCTGACCGTGGTCAACAATAATGCAGGCAACGGCGATCAGGGGCTGGCTGCACTGCTGAAAGCGGGCAGGGTGCGCAAGATCATCTGTAGCTTTCCGCGTCAGGCGGATTCCTATGTCTTCGACGAGCTGTATCGCAGCGGCAAGCTAGAGCTTGAGCTGGTGCCCCAGGGCAACCTTGCGGAGCGTATTCGTGCAGCAGGCGCGGGTATTGGTGCCTTTTATTGCGCCACGGCCTACGGCACCGAGCTGGCAGGCGATCGTGAGGTGCGGGAAATTGATGGCCGCCACTATGTGCTGGAGTACCCCATCAAAGGGGATGTGGCCTTGATAAAGGCTGAATCCGGTGACCGATGGGGAAACCTGACCTATCGCAAGGCAGCGCGCAATTTCGGGCCGATCATGGCAACCGCGGCGCGTACTACCATTGCCAGCGTTTATGACGTGCGCGAACTCGGAGAGATAGACCCTGAGGCGGTGGTGACTCCCGGCATCTTTGTTCAGCGCGTGGTGCCGGTGCCAAGGTCAGTTACGCGCGCGGGCGGCTTCAAATCCTGAGGAGGCAAGGTTATGTCCAGTGGTTATGAAAGAAGGACCAAGCAGCAGTTGGCTCAGCGGGTAGCCGAAGACATCTTCGACGGCGCCTATGTCAATCTTGGCATCGGGATGCCGACCATGGTCGCCAACTACCTGCGGGCCGACATGGATGTGCTGCTGCACAGTGAAAACGGGCTGTTGGGAATGGGATCGGCTCCGCCGGAAGGAGAAGAGGATTACGATCTCATCAATGCAGGCAAGCAGCCGGTTACGCTGTTGCCCGGCGGCGCCTATTTCCATCATGCCGACAGCTTCACGATGATGCGCGGCGGCCACCTGGATATCTGTGTGCTGGGTGCCTTTCAGGTGTCCGCCACTGGCGATATCGCCAACTGGAGTACCGGTGAAGAGGGCGCTATTCCTGCGGTGGGTGGCGCGATGGATCTCGCTCAGGGGGCCAGAGAGACCTGGGTCATGATGAATCTTCTGACTCGTCAGGGAGAGAGCAAGCTGGTTGAGCGCTGCGCTTATCCGCTGACAGGGCTGGGGTGCGTCAAGCGTATTTACACTGACCTTGCCACGCTGGAGTGCTCGGCAGAAGGATTACGGCTGGTAGATATGGTGCCGGGGCTTGATCGTGAGACCTTGGAGACACTTGTGGGGCTGCCAATTGCCGCAGCCCGATCATCCGTACAGGCTTGAGGAGTCGAATAGCCATGCCCTTACAGGAAGACGCACTGATCTTCGATGCACTCCGCACTCCCTTTGGCCGCTACGGCGGTGGACTTGCCGCTGTGCGCCCGGATGACCTGGCGGCGGTGGTCATTCGTTCGCTGCTGGATCGCCATCCCGATCTTGCACGGGAAGCGATCGACGATGTGGTTGTTGGCTGTGCCAACCAGGCCGGTGAGGATAACCGCAACGTGGCGCGTATGGCGCTGCTGCTGGCGGGACTGCCCGAGAGCGTTGCCGGTTCGACCGTTAACCGGCTGTGCGGCTCTGGCCTCGATGCGCTGGGCATTGCCGCCCGTGCGATCAAGGCCGGTGAGGCTTCCCTGATGGTGGCGGGAGGCGTCGAGAGCATGTCCCGCGCTCCCTTCGTGATGGGCAAGGCGGAATCTGCCTATTCGCGGGGAGCCAGGCTCGAAGATACCACCATCGGCTGGCGTTTCATCAATCCGCAGATGAAAGCGCTCTATGGGGTAGATTCCATGCCCGAAACCGCCGAGAACATCGCCGATCAATACGGAATCTCCCGCGAGGATCAGGACGCCTTCGCCCTGCTGAGCCAACAGCGCGCCGCCGCCGCCCAGCAGAAGGGGCTACTGGCCGAAGAGATCGTGGCGGTAGAAGTTCCGCGGAGCAAGCAGTCTCCGCTCATCGTCAGCGAGGATGAGCACCTGCGCCCCGACTCTTCCCTTGAAGGTCTGGCTCGCCTCAAGCCTGTCGTGCGCCCCGACGGCACCATTACGGCGGGCAACGCTTCCGGGGTCAATGATGGTGCCGGTGCGCTGCTGATCGGAAACCGTCAGGCGGCGGAGCGCTATGGGCTAACACCCCGCGCGCGCATCGTTGCGACAGCGGTCGCTGGTGTTGCACCCAGGGTCATGGGGCTGGGGCCGGTGCCAGCGGTACGCAAGGTGCTTGAGCGCACCGGTTTACGCCTTGAGCAGATGGATGTGATCGAGCTGAATGAAGCCTTCGCCGCCCAGTCGCTGGGCGTGTTGCGGGAGCTTGGCCTGCCCGATGATGCTGATCACGTTAATCCCAATGGGGGGGCCATTGCGCTGGGCCACCCGCTGGGCGCGAGCGGCACACGAATCGCCATGGCGGCGCTGCATCAGCTTGAACGCACTCATGGACGCTACGCCCTGTGCACCATGTGCATTGGCGTGGGGCAAGGCATCGCTGCCATCATCGAACGTCTTTAACCTGGTCGCTATGAAGGAGCGTCACCATGTATGACCGGTTTTTCCGGCACCCTTTCATGAGTCGCCACGGGCTTGCCGAGCTTGATGACCGCAGTGTGGTGGAGGCGCTGTGTCGGGTGGAGCTGGCGCTTGCACAGGTCGAAGAAGAGGCCGGTATTCTGCCTGAAGGTGTTTCGGCTCAATTGGCGGCGGTCATTCTGCCCGCCCACTTTGATATGGATGCGTTGGCAGCCGATGTGGGCAAGGGCGGCAATGTCGCGATTCCCTTCGTCAAACAGGCGAAGGCGATGCTGCCCGAGGAGCTGCGCCGCTACTTCCATCATGGCGCGACCAGCCAGGATATTGTCGATAGCGCGCTGATGCTGCTGATCAAACCGCGCCTTGAAGCGAGTCTCAAACAGCTTGCCCTGCTGCGCGGTGGATATGGAAAGCTGATGCGGCGCTATCGCGACCTGCCGATGATCGGCCGTACCCTGATGCAGCAGGCCGTGCCGATGACCTTTGGTGTCAAGGTGGCGCAGTGGGCGGCGGCCATGCTCAAGGCGGAAGAACGTCTGGAAAACGTGGTGCAGCACGGGCTTTTTGTGCAGTTCGGCGGCCCTGTCGGAGTACATACCGGCCTTGGCGAACACGGCCTGGCGCTGATGCACGCGCTGGCTGGCAAGCTCGGCCTCGCGACCCCCATGCTGCCCTGGCACACCGACCGTCAGCCGCTGCTGGCACTGATGGCAGCACTCGACGGCGTAGCGGTAGGCGCCGAGAAAAACGCCCTCGATATCGCCTTGATGTGCCAAAGTGAAGTCGGGGAGTTGAGCGAGCCTGCGCAGGAAGGCGTGGGCGGCTCCTCCTCGATGCCGCATAAATCCAATCCGATCGGCTGTGGACGCATTCGCGCTGCGGCGCGCCATATTCATGCCCACTATGGCGTGATCTCGACCAGCGGTGCCCAGCCTCTGGAGCGGGGCCTTGGGGAGTGGCACGCGGAGTGGGCGCCCCTTTTGGATGCAGTGGTGGAGCTGGAAGGCGCACTGGAACTGCTGGCGGCACTGATAGACGGGCTTCAGGTGCATGAAGAAGCGATGGCACGCAATCTCTCCCATAGTCTTGAAGCGCTTGAACAGCGCCCGCTGGCAGAATATCTCGGTAGCAGCGGAGCACAGGTAGATCGTGTGCTCGATGCGCTGGCAGTACAGACCACAACAGCTTGAAGGAGGTACTTCATGTCCTTTTGTACCATCAATGGACGCACGGTGAGCTATCGCCTGCTTGGCGATAAAACCCAGTCACTGGTGATTCTGGCGCACCCGCTGGGGATGAATCAGAGCGTGTGGGATGAACTGCTCACTCCCCTGGTTCGCCATTTTCGGATACTCAGCTGGGATCTTCCCGGTCACGGGAGCAGCGCCCCCTGGCCTGAGCATCAGCCGCTGGGCGTCGCTGATCTTGCGCAGGAAGTGATCGCACTGGCAGAGGTGGCCGGAGCATCGCGTTTCCACTTCGTGGGTACCTCCATCGGTGGCGTGATTGGTCAGCAGCTTCTGGCTAAGCACAGCGAGCATCTGCTCTCTGCCACGCTGACCAACACCGGTGCGGTGATCGGGGCGCCGGACATGTGGCAGGCCCGCGCCGAGCGAGTACGCAGCGAGGGGCTGAATGCGCTGGTGGACGAGTTTGTGCCGCGCTGGTTCTCGGCACACAGCCATCATCAGCATGAAGCGCTGGCCGCCGGTTGGAAGGTGGCGCTTGGCCGCACGGATGGTGAGTCTTACGCGAGATTGTGTGAGCTGCTGGGAGCGACTTCCTTTATGGACGCGCTGCCCAAGGGCGACGTACCGGTACATTTGATAGCGGGCGCCGATGATGTTTCAACGCCGCCGGAGACTCTTGAAGCCTTGGCGAAGGAACTGGGCGGCGCGCCTATCGAACTGCTCAAGGAAGTAGGGCATGTTCCTGCACTTGAAGCGCCTGATGCCTTTGCCACGCTGTTGCAGCGCTGGTTAAGCGACAACACAGGTTACGTGCCCGGCGAGCCTGTGAGCTATGCCAGCGGTCTGGAGACACGCAAGCGTGTATTGGGCGCAGAGCATGTCGAAAGAGCTTCTGCCAGAGCGAGTTCCTTTGATGCGCCCTTCCAGAACATGATTACGCGTCTGGCGTGGGGCGAGCTATGGAGCAATCCCGATTTGACCCATCGCGAACGCAGCATGATTACCACCGCCATTCTGGCGGCACTGGGGCGTGAAGAGCTGGAGCTGCATCTGCGGACAGCCCAGCGCATCGGCCTCAGTGAAGCTGAGTTGCGTCAGGTGCTGATGCATGTAGCCGTTTATGCGGGTGTTCCGGCTGCCAACCATGCCTTTGCGCTGGCCAGACAGCACGGCTGGGGATAGCGCCTGATGCTGAATCCGCGCGTCAAACTGCGTCACCTGATAGCGTTTCAAGAGGTGGCGCGGCTGCGCAGCATGGTGAAGGCCGCGCAGTCACTCTCCATCTCCCAGCCCGCCATGTCGAAAACCATTCGAGAGCTGGAGGAAGTGCTCGACGCTGAGCTGTTCGAACGCAGCTCCGCCGGTGTCGCGCTGACAGCCGCAGGAATGACTCTGCTGCGTCATGCAGGGCCAGCACTGCGCAGCCTGGGCGACGGGATTCAGGCCGTTCGCCACAGCGCCGAGCGCTCGGTAGTGCGTTTAGGTGTGCTATCCACGGTAGAGCGCCATCTGCTGCCAACTGCGCTGTTGCGCCTGGGGAAGCTCAATCCGGGTACACGTGTGCAGGCCGTGACCGGCCCCAGTGCCTATCTTCTATCGCGGCTCAGCCAGGGCGAGCTGGATATGGTGGTGGGGCGGATGAGCGAAGCGCGCGAGATTCGTGGCCTGACCTTTGAACACTTTTACCGTGAACCGCTGGTGCTGGCAGTTCGCTCAGGTCATCCATTGGTCGAAGACCCCAACGCGGGCGAGCGGTTGATGCACTACCCCTGGATCGTACCGCTCCCCTCGACCACCCTGCGCGAGCAAGTGGAGAGATTCTGGGTGGAACAGGGCGGCTGGACGCCCACCATCGCCCTGGAAACACTCTCGCTGTGGCTAGGGCGGGAATACATGCTGGGCAGCGATGCAATCTGGGTCGCCCCCTGGGATGCCGTGCATCAGGAGGTCGATGCCGGTGCCGTGGCCCAACTGCCGGTAGCGCTGGAGCCACAGGGCGGCTCGGTGGGCGTCTCCACCAATATAACGCTGCCCTTGAGCCTCGCAGCACGTGAATTCTACGACTGCCTTGTGCTGGCAGCCGCAGAGAGCCGCACCCTATAACCATCCATGGATACCTTTTTATGTGCTCGCCGCCGTTATAAGCGTGTTATACCTTGGTTGGGTATATTCATATGGTTATATGGCGGCGCGAGCATTTCACTTGGCATCTGTGGCTGAACAGGAAAACATCACCGGACATTCAGGTGAGATATTCAGGTGAAAGGTGACCGCCAATGGCGAATGACATCAAGCAACATTTCGTGCCGCGAGATCGAACGTGGCATCCACCGGCCTATGCGCCGGGCTACAAGACCTCGGTGCCACGCTCGCCCCAGCAGGCGCTGGTCAGCATGCTCAACCGCACCGTCTCCGAGCTGAGCGGCCCGGATTTCCGCAAGCTGCGGATGGGCGCCCACGATAATGACCTGTTGCTCAACTTCCGTGACAACGAACAGCAGGCGGGTTTGCCGATTGGCGAGCGGATCATGATGTTCGGACGTGTTATCGACCAGTTCGGCAAGCCGGTGCCGCATACGCTGGTCGAGATGTGGCAAGCCAATGCCGGAGGTCGCTATCGTCACAAGAAGGATGGCTATCTGGCTCCCCTTGATCCCAACTTTGGTGGGGTGGGGCGTTGCCTGACCGATGAGGAAGGCTGGTATCGCTTCCGTACCATCAAGCCCGGCCCTTACCCCTGGCCGAATGACGCCAATAGCTGGCGCCCTGCGCACATTCATGTCTCGGTGATGGGGCCAGCCATCTCCACACGGCTGATTACGCAAATGTACTTTGAAGGGGACCCGCTGATACCGCTGTGCCCCATTGTGCATACCCTGCGTGACCCCGAGGCAGTAGAGACCATGATGGGCCGTCTCGATATGGCGCGCAGTCGCACCATGGATTATCTCGCCTACCGCTTCGATATCGTGGTGCGCGGTGCCTTGCAAACCTACTTTGAGAATCAGGGGTAAACCATGCAGCAGCCCAATACACTGCCCGCGTCTGCCAGCGTGCTGCGAGAAACCGCTTCCCAGACCGCCGGCCCCTATGTTCATATCGGGCTGGCGTTAAGCATTGCCGGATTACCGCCCCGTGCTGAAGAGATCTGGAACGAAATGGCCCATGAAGATGCTGAAGGTGAGCGCATCGAGCTGGTTGGCCGAGTGATTGATGGCAATAACGATACGGTTCGCGATGCCCTGCTGGAACTGTGGCAGGCGGATGCGCAGGGGGAATATCACGAAAGCTATGATCTGCAAGCGCCGTTCAACAGCTTTGGACGTACCGCCGCCACCGTCGAAAATGAGGGCGAGTGGCGCGTAGTAACCGTAAAGCCTGGTGCCGTTGAATTCCCCGACGGGCGCCACATGGCCCCCCATGTGAATCTGGCCATCTTTGCCCGCGGTATCAATATTCACCTGAATACGCGCCTCTACTTCGATGATGAAGCGCAGGCCAATCTGCAATGCCCGGTGCTGAATGCGATCGAATCCCCCAACCGTCGCAAAACACTGATCGCTCACAAAGAAGAGAGCAGCGATGGCATCACTCGCTACCGTTTCGATATTCGGTTGCAGGGGGAGAAGGAGACGGTGTTTTTCGATTTCTGATACGCCGAAATATCTAGCCTAAATATGCCGCCGGAAGCCCCAGAAGGGTGTTCCGGCCTTTTTTGGCTATCGCAGAAGTGTGGTTATCAGAAGAGCACGGTAGAGAGTAGCGTGCGCAGCCATCTCAGGCACAGAAGGGGGAGTTTGCCGCGTGTTCGCCCCCTTGATAACGATGCAGGTTGGGGAGCACGGGCCGGTAATGGTATGGAACGCAGGCGCTCGCGAATGCTCTCCAACGCCGTTGGCCGTCTGGTAGGCTTGCAGCCATTGGCGCTTCTGCGAGCGGCCCTGCTTTCAGCCTGACTATCAGGCGATGATCGAATGTATATCGGTCAGGCAGTGGCTCAGCTTTTCGACCTCCACCTGCCCGGGGGCCGATCCTGTACCTATCATGCCGAAGGTAGCGTCTGAACCAAACACCTCTCCCGCAAGGCGCGAGATCACGCCCAACTCTCCCATCGACATGCTGATCAGCTCATGGTCAGGGTGTTGCTGCTTGAAGGCCCAACTGGCAGAGAGCAGAGCGAGCACATCATCCATGTCATTCGGCATGGTCGCCACCTTGACCACATCAGCGCCCACCTCGTGCATACGCTCCATCAGAGCAAGAAGCTCATCCCGAGGCGCCGTCGCCTTGAAGTCATGGGATGAGAGAATCACCCCGACGCCATGCTGGCGGGCATTCTCGATAATGGCCGCTACCGCCTGCTCGCCGCGATTGATTTCCACATCAATAAAGTCAGGCGTGGCGTGGGCCAGCACTGATTCGTAGAGGCGAACGTATTCCTGCGTGGAAATAGCGGTTTCACCGCCTTCAGCCTTGGTGCGGAAGGTGACAATGGCGCCCGTCTTGTCCATCTGATGCAGGGCGCTGGCGACGTAGCGGCTGAGCGCCTGCGCTGAAGGTGCTTCGGTGAGCATATCAAGGCGCAATTCAAGAAAGTCGATGGCAGGGGCGTGCTGGGCCTTGCTGATAAAAGCCAGCGCTTCCGCCGTGTCGCCCTGAGTAACCGGCACCAGCACCGCAGGCATATCGCCTCTTCTTTTCAGGCGCTGAGGAATGCCCAGCACCTTCCGAAGTTTGCTCATGGCTTTCTGGGCAACTTCCGCAGGGGGCTGGCTGCGCATTTCATCATTGAAGACTTCGAGACCGATGGGGCCGGTATAGCCCTTCAAGCGCTCCAGCAGAGAGTCGAGCGGGAAGTCACCATCACCGGGCAATAGCCGCCGATGGCGAGCGATATCCACCAGATTATCCGCCGTGACCTGCTCGTCATGACCGAGATCGGAGAGCTGCACCAGAAATATCTTCTCCAGCGGAATGCCATCGAGATCAGCGGCAGTACGCTTGCGCACAAAAATGTGGAAGGCATCCACTACCAGACCGAGATTGGGTGCGTCGATTTCCTGCACCACGCGCCACGCCGCGGGCAGCGTCGGATTAACGGTGCTCCACGCCATGCCTTCATAGGCAATCCGCAGATTGCGTTGGGCGGCTTGCTGCGTCAGCCAGCGCATATCCTCGACAACACGCTGGGCCTGGCACTCGCGATCGGTGGAAGCGGGCACCAGCAGGGTGGTTGCCCCCACGGCTTTGGCTGTTTCCAGCATCTGCACGGCTTCTTCACGCTTGGCAGCGCGCTTGTCAGGAGGCGCACCATCAAAATCGAGCAGCACCTGATAGTCGGTCAGGCCGAGGGCTTGTTCATCCAGCAGGCTTTTTAAGCGAGCGGGGCCTTGAGCAAAGTGCTCGACATCCTGACGCCACAACTCGATCTGCTGGAAGCCTGCCTGACGCGCGGCGGTGACTTTCTCTTCTACCGAACCGCCCAGAATAATGGTGTTGATAAACAGCGGATTCTTGATGGCAGGCGCGTTGGTATTCGTCATCTTTCTCTCTGCGGGTGATGGGGCGCGCACTGGGGAGGCATGAGCATCTGCGGCGAAAAGATCACGCGAAGAATAGCCCATGGCAATGGCGCCCAGCATGGCGCTGGTGCCGGTCAAAAAGCGGCGGCGATGGTTTACATCAGACATGGGATGCACTCACCTGTAGGAGAAATGGGTCTTTGAATTCTGGATATCAAGCTGGGGCTGTACTTTCAGCGGGGCTTGTCTTGTCGATCAGCATCAGACAGAAGCTGCCGGCAAGCGCACCACAGCCCATGGTCATGGCGACACTTGTCAGGCTCAGTCCGCTGTCGAACAGGAAGCCCGCCAGTATCGGCGAAGCGGCCGCACCTGCCCGCCCCACGCCAATCGCAAAGCCGGTGCCAGCGGCTCTTACCTGGGTAGAAAAAACATCGGTAATCACCGAATAGACAGTCGCGATTCCGCCATTGGTAAAGAAACTGGTGATGGCCGCAGCCACCGCCAGCAGGATCAGGCTGGACGGCACGAAACCAAACAGGCTCAACATGATGAAGGAGAGCAGCATCACGCCAATCGCGGTGGTATAGACGGAGACATAGCGGCAGATAAATCCCGCTGCAATGCCGCCCAGAGCGCCGCCGATATTGGACCACACCATCACCCCGCCTGCGGCAGAAGCGCTGAACCCCTGACCAACGGCGATGGTGGGCAGCCATTTGATCAGGAAGTAAAAGGTACCCATGTGCAAGGCGGTGGCGGCTGACACAAGCAGCGTGCGCTTGATCCAGCGAGGGGAGAAGAGCTGTGCCAGCGGAATGGCGGGCGCTGGGCCGTCGGTGCTCGGCAGTGCTGCCACTTCCTCATGACCCATACGCTTCAGCAGCTTGTTCAACTTTACGAGAGAAGAGCGGCGCGGCCTGTTGCAGAGCTGGGGAACCGTTTCAGGCATGGCGAAGAGCGTTGCTATCAGGCAGATAAAAGTGGCGACGCTGCCGAACAGAAACACCGAGTGCCAGCTATAGCGGGTCAGCAGCCAGGAGGCGACGATCCCTCCCACTATGCCTCCCACCGGATAGCCCACGGCAGAAAATGCCACGCACAAGCCCCGGTTGCGCTCATTACTGTGCTCAGCGGCAGCAGCGGTAATCGCCGCCAGCGTGCCGCCTATCCCAAATCCCGTGATAACACGCAGGGCCAGCAGGCTATAGATATTGCTCACCAGTGCGGTAGCCAGCATGCCGCACCCAGTGATGGCAAGGCAGAGCAAAATGGTAAAGCGCCGCCCCCGCTTGTCAGCAAGGTTACCGAGTAGTATCGACCCAAAGCCCATGCCAACCAGTTCAGCCGCCAGTACGGTGCCCAGCATGCTATGGCTAACGCCAAATTCCTGGGATATACCGGGCGCGGCAAAACTGACGGACAGTACATCGAAGCCATCCAGCGCATTGAGCAGGATGGTCATGGCTACCGCGATAACCTGGATGCGGCTCATGGGAGCCTGCTCTACAAGCTGCACAGGGGTGGGACGCATGAAGAAATTCTCCACTTTGTTCTCTAGGGGAACATAAGTTCTCTCTACGAACTGACTGTAGAGGGAGACACGCCCATGTACAAATAGCCAATCGTCGCATAGGGGCTATGCAGTGGAGCGCGAAATGAACGTCAGCAATGGTCGGAAAGCTGCCAGAGCGCTCTCTGCCGTTGTCAGGAAGGCGCATTGCATCAGGCTATTTGAACGGAAGGTATATGTTGCCTTCGGTGTCCGATAAGGCAGGAGATATCTGCGCTATGGGAAGAGAGGCAGGCAGGTAATGGCTCAAAAGAGCAAGAAAACCGGGCACCCATACGAGTGTCCGGCTTGGTTGGAGGATTCACTTTTAGCCATGTTCATCTATGGCGTTATCAATGCAAAAGCGCTTATCAATCCGCTTGAAGACCCATAACCGTAGCGTCTCGCTATGGTTAATATAGCCTGTCAGTCGCTTAGTTGTAGTTTGCCGTTGTACAGGCGCGGTACGCCTAACGGATTACTTTCGTGAAGTTCTTCTGCAAGCAACTCAGGCGGGAAGTCCTGATAGCTGACCGGACGCAGGAAACGGCGAATGGCCAGCGTACCTACGGAAGTGGTGCGACCATCGCTGGTTGCCGGGAACGGGCCGCCGTGCACCATGGCGTCGCTTACTTCAACGCCGGTGCCGAAGCCATTCACCAGCAAGCGGCCTGCCCTTGCTTCAAGCATGGGGAGCACGTTACGCACGGCGGCGTAATCACCTTTTTCAAGATGCAGGGCAATCGTCAACTGACCTTCCACTTTCTCCAGCGCTTCGGGTAGCGCCTCGATGGAAGGCAGTCTTACCAATACAGAAGCGGCACCGAAAAGCTCTTCCAAAAATGCGGGCTGTTGCTGGAAAGCAGCCAGCGTGGTTTCGATAAGTACGCTTTGGCATTGGTTCGGGCCATCGCCTGGCTGGCCGCGAGCGACAATGTGCGCTCCCTCAAGCCCTGCGGTGTGCTCAACGGCATCCGTATAGGCAGTGTGAATTCCCGGTGTCAGCATGACCTGGGCAGGGCTTTGTTCAAGTGCAGCCTTGGCGGCGGCAACAAATTCATCCAGCTCAGGGCCATCGACCGCAAACAATATGCCCGGATTTGTACAGAACTGGCCTGCGCCCAATTGCAATGCGCCAGCGAAGGCTTGACCAATTTCAGCAGCGCGTGCCTTGAGCGCCTCGGGGAACAGCAACACCGGATTGATTGCGCTCATTTCGGCGTAGACAGGAATCGGCTCAGAGCGCTGCTGCGCTGTCTGTACCAGCGCCAGGCCACCGCGGCGCGATCCGGTAAAACCTACCGCCTTGATGCGCGGGTCAGCCACCAATGCCTGACCGATTTCACTGCCGGAGCCATACAGCAGCGAGAATACTCCTTCGGGCATGTCACAAGAGGCTACCGCGTCGGCAACCGCTTGCCCCACCATCGCAGAAGTACCGGGGTGCGCAGAGTGTGCCTTTACGACTACCGGGCAACCGGCCGCCAGTGCTGAAGCGGTATCGCCACCGGCCACTGAAAACGCAAGCGGGAAGTTGGATGCGCCAAATACAGCGACCGGGCCTAACGCGACGTTACGCAAGCGCAGATCAACACGCGGTAGCGGCTGGCGGTCGGGCTGGGCAGGATCAATACGGGTATCCAGGAAACCACCATCGCGAATCACGCGTGCAAACATGCGCAATTGATTGGCAGTACGGCCGCGTTCCCCTGTCAGGCGCGCCTCGGTCAAGCCACTTTCCAGCATGGCGCGTGCGACCAGCGGCGCCCCCAGCGCTTCAATATTGTCAGCGATAGTGTCGAGAAAGCGCGCGCGCTGCTCCAGCGGCACCGCCTGATAGAGAGGTGCCGCGGCGGCTGACAGTTGGCAGGCTCGTTTGACTTCCTCTCGCGTAGCGCCTGCAAAATCCGGCTCAATACGCTCTCCCGTGGCAGGTGCGACTCCTTGTACAGAAGCCTGTGTTCCTCGCACATATTCAGTACCGATCAACATCATTCCCGTCGGGGCGTTGCCGTCATACAGCATCTAGTCTCTCCTTGGCTCACGAATGGACAACAGAACGGCTATTGCTGCTACCAGCCGCCCTTTGCATAACGCCATCATCACCTGCTGATCTGACCAATGCAGTGGGGAGAGATAAGACGATAGTTGAATACATTTAACGATTGAATCAATCAATGCAGGCAACGTATTGGGAAACAGTGGCGAGTGTGGGAAAGATAACGTACTCGCTAATAATAAAAACCAGTACCGAGGTCGCTAATTTGAAAGGAATCAGAAGGGCTATTCGCTAGCTTTCACTTCCATCGGATCGGTAGCAAACAGCGCATTTTCAGCCTCGATAATATGTGCCAGCGCGGGGTTATCATTGCCTTTCTTCCATACCATATCGAGGGAAACCAACGGCTTCTCGCTGACCCCTGTGATGTTCCGATAGACGATGCCTTCATTGCGTAACTTGTTGGCCGACTCGGGAACCAGTGCAATTCCCATACCGCCATACACTAGCGCTAGAATCGAGTGAATCTGCGAGACATATTGGGAATAGAGCGGTCGGACATCGCCGCGTTCGAAGAGGCGTTCGACCAGCTCATGGAAGTATCTGGCTTCATCGGGGGAATAGTGAATAAACTGCCGACCGGCAAAATCGTCCAGCGTCAGATGCCGTTTCGAGACCAAAGGATCACCTTCGGGCAGTGCTGCCATCAGCGGCTCTCGTATTACCTGGCGGTGTTCCAGCTCATTACGATGAATCAGCGGACGCAATAGCGCTAAATCGAGCTTGCCATTCTCCAGGGCATCCAACTGGCTCATGCTCACCATCTCACGCAGTTGAAAATCGACGTCAGGCAAGCGCGACTTCCAGCGCTGGAGCGCCTGCGGCAAATAGCGATAGCTGGCCGCAGCGGTAAATCCAATCGCCACACTGCCTGCGTTGCCCGTCCCTACGCGGCGAATCTGCATACTGGTGGTTTGCGCCATCCTCAATAGTTCATAGGCATCCTTCAGTAGTGCCCGCCCAGCGGTAGTGAGCTTCACTGAACGATTGTTGCGCTGCAACAGTGATGTTCCCAACTGATATTCAAGTAGCTGGATCTGTCTGCTGAGCGGGGGTTGCGTCATGTTCAGACGCTCGGCTGCGCGGCGAAAATGAAGTTCTTCAGCGACCGCAACAAAGCAGCGCAATTGATTGAGTTCGAACATGTACAAAATCTCGGTAAAAGTCTCTCATGAAATAGTAATTCATTTGTCAGGTACGTCTATCAGTAATCCAAACCTGGAATCAATCAATACTTTTTTTAATATTTACTGAATCATAAATCGACTCATATCATCAATACATCATTCATTCGCTGGAGTCCTCATGAGCCGATACACCCCCCAGGAAGTTGCACAGATGCTGGCCGATGGCCTGCTTTCTTTTCCGGTTACCCACTTTGATAGCGACCTGGCGTTCGATGAACCCGCCTTCCGCGATAATCTCGAATGGCTATCAGGCTACCCCGCACCAGGACTGTTTGCGCCCGGCGGCACCGGTGAGTTTTTTTCGCTGGGGCTGGAAGAGGTCAATCGGGTCACCAAGGCCGCCGTCGAGGTGGCCGGTAAGCGCACGCTGGTAATTGGAGCAGCGGGCTATGGCACGTCGATTGCGGTCGAAATGGCGCAGGCTGCTGAACGCGCTGGCGCCGATGCCATTTTACTGTTGCCGCCCTATCTGACCGAAGCACCTTCGCAAGGCATTGCAGAACGCGCCGAGCAGGTGTGCCGTGCAACATCACTGGGCGTCATTGTGTATGGTCGCGCCAACGGCAAACTGGCGGCAGATGATCTGGCGCGTGTGGCTGAACGCTGCCCCAACCTGATCGGATACAAGGACGGTATCGGCGATATTGACCGTATGACCCGTATCTACAGCCAATTGGGGGATCGTCTTTTCTATATCGGAGGATTGCCCACCGCCGAAACCTTCGCCCTTCCTTATCTTGAAATGGGAGTGACCACTTATTCATCGGCGATTTTCAACTTCCTGCCAGAATGGGCGCTTGAGTTTTATGCTGCGGTGCGCGCCCGCGACCATGCCAAGGTCTACCGTGAGCTTAACGATTTTGTGCTGCCTTATACCCAGATTCGCAATCGCTGTCCTGGCTATGCGGTTTCAATTGTTAAAGCGGGAATGCGCGCAGTAGGGCGTTCCGCAGGGCCGGTGCGCTCACCATTGATTGAATTGAGCGATAGTGAGTTGGAAGAACTCACCGCATTAATAGGAGACCGCCGCTAATGACCATTCCAGCTTCTGTGACATCCCATGCTCCTCGGGTGACTGAAATGGAAGTAATTCCAGTCGCTGGCCGTGACAGTATGCTGCTCAACCTGAGCGGTGCCCATGGCCCCTGGTTCACCCGCAACCTGCTCATTGTGAAGGATAACAGTGGCAATACGGGCGTGGGTGAAGTGCCCGGTGGCGAAGCGATTCGCCAAACCCTTGAGGACGCGCGAGAGCTGGTGATCGGTAGCTCGATCGGTAACTACCATCAGGTACTCAACAGCATTCGTACCCGTTTCGCTGATCGTGATCGCTCGGGGCGTGGAAGCCAAACCTTTGACCTGCGTACCACTATTCATGCGGTGACGGCAGTGGAAGCAGCGCTGCTTGATCTACTCGGCAAGTTTCTTGAGCTGCCGGTAGCGGCGCTATTGGGGGAAGGGCAACAGCGCGAAGCCGTCGATATGCTCGGCTATCTCTTTTATGTGGGCGATCGCCGGCTGACTGACTTTGATTATCGTGATGGTGCCAACGCACAGGATCAATGGGAAGCACTGCGTGATGAACCGGCACTAACACCTGAAGCGGTGGTTAAGCTGGCAGAAGCCGCGCAGCAGCGTTATGGCTTCAAGGATTTCAAGCTCAAGGGAGGCGTGTTTAAAGGCGAGCAGGAAATAGAGGCCATTACCGCACTGGCCGAGCGCTTTCCTGAAGCGCGCGTAACGCTGGACCCCAACGGTGCCTGGTCACTGAAGGAAGCCATTCACTTGTGCCGGGATATGCGCGGCATACTGGCTTACGCAGAAGACCCATGCGGTGCAGAAGAGGGCTTCTCAGGTCGTGAAGTCATGGCGGAATTTCGTCGTGCCACCGGTTTGCCGACCGCAACCAATATGATTGCTACCGACTGGCGCCAAATGGTGCATGCGTTATCACTGCAATCCGTCGATATCCCCCTTGCCGACCCGCACTTCTGGACCATGCAAGGCGCCGTGCGCGTTGCCCAGACCTGCCGCGACTGGGGGCTGACCTGGGGGTCACACTCCAATAATCACTTTGATGTTTCTCTGGCGATGTTTACCCACGCTGCGGCGGCTGCGCCAGGCAATGTTACCGCGATAGATACCCATTGGATTTGGCAGGATGGTCAACAACTGACTCGCCAACCGTTGCGCATTATTGATGGTCAGGTGCAGGTACCCAAACGCCCAGGGCTAGGTATTGAGCTGGATATGGACGCAGTGCATGAAGCCAACCGCCACTATCTTGCCAATGGCCTTGGTGCTCGCGACGATGCAAAAGCGATGCAGTGCATCATTCCCGGCTGGCAGTTCGATAACAAAACACCATGCATGGTGCGTTAGGTGTTGGGGGGAGAGAGTATTCAAAAGAGTAACGCGTGCATGTAGGAAGTGTCGCTTATATGTGCGCGCCTTATGGTTACGTGTATTCGGGTTCGGTATATCTCGGATATGATGAAAATTATTAATTTAAAAACGGAAAATCTCAAAAAGGCCAATCTAATAATTTGAAATGGTAGAGAAATATTTTCCTCTAGTTATCAAAAGTCTAATGGCTATTTGTTATATAAAAATCCAGACTCTGAGAATATATGGAACGTACCTCTATTTAGGAATATCTCATGAGCACTCCTCGAAACGGACGCCGAAGATTTTTGGTCTTGGCGATGATATTTGGTCTGACGGTCATTAATTATGCTGATAGATCAACCATGTCTATTGCTGGTACCAGTATTCTCAAATCTCTGGACATAAACCCTGTAATGCTGGGAGTGATCTTTTCTGCATTTGCATGGGCCTATGCAATAGGTCAGATCCCTGGAGGCTGGTTTGTAGACAGGTTTGGGGCAAAGCGTGTTTATGGAATCAGTATAATTCTGTGGTCAACCTGTACTTTGCTACAGGGGGTAACCGGGTGGCTTGGTTTTTCAGCCATGTCAGCAGTAGTCTTTCTATTTATTGTACGTTTTCTGCTGGGGCTGGTGGAATCGCCTGCTTTTCCTGCCAATTCACGCGTCGTAAGCTGTTGGTTTCCCACCTCTGAAAGGGGGACTGCTTCGGCGCTGTTCAATTCTGCCCAATATATGGCTGTGGTAATCTTCACACCATTGATGGGGATTATCGTGCATGAATTGGGGTGGGAATATGTATTTATCATCATGGGAGTGCTTGGATTTATAGCCGGAGCCGGATGGTTTATGTTTTACCGTGATCCCAAGCAAGACAGGCATATATCACCAGAAGAACTAGCATTTATGGAAGAAGGGGGAGCTCTTGTAAATATAGAACAAAACCGGAGAGAAAAGAAAACAAGGATTTCGTTAAATGAAATAATGATCCTTTTCAAACAAAGAAATCTATGGGCGCTTTATGTTGGACAATACTGTATCACTGCCCTGACTTATTTCTTTATCACTTGGTTTCCTATTTACCTTATTCAAGGGCGCGGCATGTCAATAATGCAAGCCGGGTGGATTGCTGCATTACCTGCAATATGCGGATTCCT
Source organism: Carnimonas nigrificans ATCC BAA-78 (assembly GCF_000526695.1). Classification (GTDB taxonomy): domain Bacteria; phylum Pseudomonadota; class Gammaproteobacteria; order Pseudomonadales; family Halomonadaceae; genus Carnimonas; species Carnimonas nigrificans. The sequence goes on along the minus strand of NZ_JAGO01000001.1, from coordinate 2,543 downwards.
TGGAGGTATCTCAGGAGGAGCTCTTTCTGATCTAATGATTAGAAAGGGAATTCATGCATCAGCAGCAAGAAAAACGCCTTTTATCATTGGCATGTTACTATCCACGACCTTGGTGCTAGCCAATTTTACAGAGCAAAATACTCTGGTGATTGCACTAATGTCCTTGGCATTTCTTGGAAAAGGCTTTGCTGCCATTGGGTGGGCTGCTGTCTCGGACGTTGCTCCTCCAAAAATGATTGGATTATGTGGAGGGGTATTTAATGGACTTGGCAATATTGCTGGAATTATCACTCCTATCGTAATTGGCTATGTCGTAAATGTAACAGGGTCGTTCTCACTTGCGCTTTGGTTTGTAGCAGCACATGGCATTCTGGGAATTTTCAGTTATTCCATCATAGCGACCAGATTCAGAAGAATAACTGATGTTGAATAAGTAAGTATTATAAGAATAGCTTTACCAGAAGAAGGGGCAACAGTGTTGCCCCTTCTGTATATTTAAAATGATGATTGAGGTTTTGTATTATCTTAGCCTTTAAAATCTGTGAAAATGGTTGATGTATTATGTCAATATATATATCAATTGATTCAAATGTTGATAACAGAAAATCGGAAACCTCCCTAAACAAAGGGATAGAGCAACATTTTTTAGAATGAAGCACCGGGTCTTCTACCTTTAGGTAATGGATAGCTCTACGGCGAAAAGCTTAGCTTGGCTTTTAATCAAGAAGTGTTCAGTGGGTACATGACACTCTATTTATTCCTTCCATGAGTAATACTCCATGAATACACCACATTCACCTGAGTCAATACTTGATCAGACTGTTCGAAAAATAAAATGGCGTATCCTGCCATTATTCGTGATCATGTTCATTGCCAACTATGTTGACAGAGTGAACGTTGGCTTTGTTCGGCCTTATTTGCAGGAAGATATCGGGATTAGTACAGCAGCCTTTGGGTTTGGCGCTGGCTTGTTCTTTATCGGTTATGCAATCTTTGAAGTGCCTTCCAACATGCTTATGCAGAAGTTTGGTGCTCGTGCATGGCTGACGCGCATTATGGTGACATGGGGGATTGTCTCTGCTGCTACTGCCTTTGTGCAGAACGAGACCCAGTTCTATATTCTCAGGATTCTATTAGGCTTTGCCGAAGCTGGTTTCTTCCCTGGAGTGCTGTATTACTTCACCCGTTGGTTGCCCGCTAGCCAGCGCGGCAAGGCGGTTGCGGTATTCCTTGGCGGCTCGGCATTGGCCACTATTATTTCTGGCCCTCTCTCTGGTGCTTTGCTGAATATATCCGGTTTAGGGTTGCATGGCTGGCAGTGGCTGATGGTGCTTGAAGGGGGAGCCTCGGTTGTTCTCGGCGCTTTTGTATTGATATGGCTAGATTCCCGCCCTGAGCAGGCAAAATGGCTAAGTAATGAAGAACGAACGGTGTTGCTTGATGCCCTGGCAAATGAGCAGGAGGAGAAAGAGCGCGCGGTAGGAGGGCATCTTCCTGCCCTGGCTTTGCTAAAGGACCCTCAAATACTCATCTTCAGCATCATGTATTTTTGTATTTCACTGACGATTTATGGTGCGACCTTCTGGCTGCCGAGCATTATTCGCAGCATGGGAGGCATGAGTAATATGCAGGTAGGCATGCTGAATTCCATTCCGTGGATGATTTCGATTGTAGCCATGTATACCTTTGCCTCATTAGCCTCGAAATGGAAATTTCAGCAAGGATGGGCTGCATTCACATTAGTCATTGCTAGTCTCGGCATGTTTGCCTCTACCCAGGGTGGGCCTGTATTTGCCTTCGTCGCTATTTGCTTTGCGGCTATCGGCTTCAAGGCATCCTCCTCGCTCTTCTGGCCGATACCTCAGGGCTATCTGGATGCACGTATCGCCGCAGGAGTATTGGCGCTGATCAATTCCATCGGGGGCCTGGGAGGATTTGTGGCACCCACGGTATTTGGCATTCTGGAAGAGAAAACGGGTTCGGTAGAAGGCGGGCTATATGTGTTGGCATGTACATCATTGTTTGCTGCTTGCCTGATTCTCTTTACGAAGTCGAGACCTCACCGCAAGGCTCAGAATCAGCACAAGCCCGAATTCCCGCCAGAGCTTCACAATGGACCAGGGATAGATAGGCCTGCTTAAAAGCATGTTTGTTTTCTGAATGCCTATATGTAAAGGATGAACAATGAAGATTGTTAAGGTTACTGTTACGCCCATTGCTTTCAAGGATTGTAGTGGCACAGTGAATCTGGCCACCTGACTTTGAGTGTATGATGGCTCACAGAGACAATCAGGTGCAGATGATGACGAAGAAGAGAACGTTTAGCCCGGAATTTCGCTTGGAAGCGGCCCAGCTCGTGGTCGACCAGGGCTACACGCTGAAGGCGGCGTGTGAGGCCATGGGGGTTGGCAAATCCACCATGGAGTATTGGGTTCGCAGGCTTCGCGCTGAGCGGGCAGGCAAGGCGCCGCTGAAAGGTGAGGCTCTGACGCCGGAACAGCGTGAGATCCAGGAACTGAAGCGCAAGCTGCGGCGAGTGGAAG